>CAWJWG010000001.1:1530000-2975869 GCA_963846545.1 uncultured Gemmatimonadales bacterium
TCCAGCTGCGATCCGGTTTCGAAGCGGGCCGAAAACCTATGACACTGCCACGGATACGTCAAGGTTCGTCATGCGCTCAGCGCACCCGGATCTCCCCGGCCCGGTCGAGCCCGTAGCGGAACAGGACCGGACCCACCGACTGATTGAGCGCGATGATGCCCACGATCACCGTCTGCATCGCCGCGCCGATCACCGGCAGGCGGTCCACGATGATCGTCGCCAGGCCCAGCGCGACGCCTGCCTGGGAGATCAAGCCAGTCCAGGCGTACTGCACCACAGCCGGCTCACCCCCGCCCAGCCGGGCCCCGACTCGGGCACCGAGGTAAATCAGCCCCGTGCGTCCCACGGCGACGGCCAGCATCAGGGGCCACAGCGTGGCGAACGTCCCCAGTCGGAAATCCGCTCCCGCCATGGCGAAGAACACGACGAAGACGGGCACCGCCATGAGGTGGAGCGTCTCCACCAGCGGCTCGGCGCGCACCGGCGCCACGTTCTCGACGAGAAACCCGGCCACCAGCAGGCACAGCAGCAGCTCGAAGTGGAGGGCCGCGGCGGCCGCCGCCGTGGCGAAGACCAGCACGACGGCGAAAACCACCAGCTCCCGACGCACGAATCGCAGGTACAGCGTCAGGATCCCCCCGACCAACGTGCCCGCCAGTACCGAGCCGATCACCTCCCGCAGCAGGCGGGTCAGCACCGCGGGAGCGCTCTCGGCCCCTCCGCCGAGGCTGGCCTGCGCGAGGCTGAACGCGGCGGTGAAGACCAGGATGATCACCACGTCCGCGAGGAGGACCACGCCGAGCGTCGTCTTGGCGAGCGGTCCGGAGGCCTCCGTCTCGGTCAGCATCGCGAGGGTCACCATGGGCGAGTTGACCGTGAGCGTCGCGGCGAACAGCAGTGACGCGAAGACCAGCGGCAGTGCCTCGAGGCCATCCAGGAATGGAACCCAGGGGCGAAGCATGACGGTCAGAAGGGTCAGGCCGGCCAGGCCGATCACCGTCTGGAGCCCAACGATCCAGACGATCGCCCGGTACCGCTCGGCCAGATCACGGATCTTGAACTCCGCCCCCGCGAGCAGCGCGATCAGCCCGACCGCGAGCTGCTGCATCATGGACAGATCCTGCAGGACCCCGGGCGGCACGATATTCAGCACCGAAGGCCCCAGCGCCACCCCGGCCAGCAGATACCCCACCAGGCGGGGAATCCCCAGATCGTGAGCCAAGGCTCCGAACGTGTCCGCGGTGAGGAGGAGTATGCCGAAGAGAAACAGTGACCGCGGAGCGATGACGCCTTCGGTCGGAACGCGCAGAGGTTCCAGCAGCACCGCGCCGCCGACCAGCAGCAGCAGCACCACGAGCCGCCGGATCATGGCGCCTCGACCTCGGGCGGCGGCGCCTGGTCGTCCTCCGACGGGACCCTGCCCTCCTCCAGCAACAGGATGAAGGCGGATGCCTCGCGGCTCGCGATGATCTCGAAGAGGAGCACGGACAGCAACGTCGCGGTCACCACCAGGCGCGGGTGGAAATCGGGGTAGACCTGGCCATAGTTGAGTGCGAGGGCCACGGCGATCCCACCCAGTGGGAGCAGGCCCCGCCCCAGCCCTGGCGCACGCAGCTCGGTCGGCGCGACGTACCCGCCGGCCACCCAGCCCCCCAGAAAGCGCGCGGCCACCCGGATGATTACGAAGAGCGGGGCGATGAACAGCAGGTCCACCGACCCGGGACTCCACGCGGCTCCCGCGAACAGCAGCAGGGCGAGATAGACGGGGCGCTCGGTGGCGAGCAGGAGGCGGGTGACGTCACGATGGGCGCTGCCGCTGTTCGCCAGGATGAAGCCGAGGACCAGGTTGGTGAAAATGGGCGACAGGTTCAGGTAGTAGCTGGCCCCGCTCGCGACCACGATGGCACCCGCGAGCGCCACGAAGAGCCGCCCCTCATCGAGATGCCCCCGGGGACCGAGGAACAGATGGAAGAGGACGCCGGAGGCGACGCCGACGGCCAGGTTGATGACCGACCACTCGGTCGCGGTCGGCGGGCGCACGCCGGGCGCGACGTCGCCCTGATGGAAGATGGCCAGGACCAGCCCGAAGGCGACCACCGCGACCAGCGCATCGATGCGCGCGGTCAGCTGCAGGACGGAGGGCACCCGGGATCGGACGCGGACCCGGTCCACCACGGCGTCCACCGCGATCGGGGAGCTGAGCGTGGCGACTCCGGCGAGCGTGACGGCGAGGACTACCGATTCGGGCGCCGGCACCCCCGCCACGTACCGCAGCAGGGCGAGCAGCGCCGCGAGCGCGACGGCGAAGGTCGTGACCGCCTCCGCGAAAGCGATGCGCAGGTGGTCGCCGTCGATCAACGCCATCATGGGCAGACGGAAGTACGTGCCCAGCAGCATGCCAAGCCAGCCGAGCGCGAGACTGACGATCGGCGTGAGGTCCTGCACCTGGCCGGCATCCATCAGGCCGGTCACTCGTGGCCCCAGGAGAAAGCCGATCACCACGTACTCGGCCCCGCCCACATAACCGAAACGGTCGCGAAGACGGTCGAAGACGAGGTAGGCGAAGATGTAGCCCACCGTGATGACCGCCAGAGCGGTCAGCGTCGTCTGCATATCAGCTTGGAGGCGTCATCGGCCGCATCGCCATGGGAGGTCGCCGGTGCGCACGAGGCGCGGAAGCCACGCGGTCACGACTCGATCGCCGCCCCGAGCGGGGGATGATCGATGAGTACCCGGCGGCGCTCGCGAGCCAGCGCCATCCGCACCCGGACCAGCAGCACGGTCGCGACCGCGACGAGCCCGAGCACCAAGCCGTACCAGAGACCCACTGGACCGAGGCCGAGCTCGAATCCCAGCAGGTAGCTCACCGGCAGTCCGAAGAACCAATACCCCACCAGATTTACCAGCATCGCGACCTTGGTCTCGCCGAGGCCGCGGAGAATGCCGCCTGCCACGACCTGCGTGCCGTCGAAGACCTGAAAGATCCCGGCGAGGGGAATGAGACTCACCGCCACGGCGACCACGGCGGCCTCGGTGGTGTAGAGACGCGCGAGCGGCCAGGGGAGCGCCAGGAACGCGACGGCCGTGCAGCTCATGAACCCTACACCGCAGAGCAGAGCCGCCCGCGCCGCGCCCCGTGTCCCGGGCACGTCTCCCCGCCCCACGGCGTGGCCCACCAGGATCGACGCGGCGTCCGCGACACCCAGCGGCACCATGAAGGTGAGCGACGCGAGGTTGATGGCGACCTGGTGGCCGGCCATCGGCAGCGTGCCCATCCATCCCATCATCAGCGCGACGAAGGCGAAGGCCCCGAACTCGAGCGTGTACTGGCAACCGATGGGGAGGCCGAGCCGGAGCATGCGCGAGAGCGGCTCCCGGCGCCACACCTCCGGCCGAATCGGGCGCAGGTACGGGCGCAACTGCGGCCAGGTCAGCGCCAGGAGCATGGCCGCCAGGAGCCACCGGCTGATGGTCGTCGCCCAGGCCGCGCCGATCACGCCGAGCGGCGGAGCGCCGAGATGGCCGAAGATGAGGACCCAGTTGAGGGCGGCGTTCACCAGGTTGCCCACGACGATCGTGACCATGATCGGCGCGGTGCGATGCATGGACTGGAGGCTCTGCCGGAGCACCACGAAGAGGAAGAAGGGCAGCACGCCGGGCGCCAGACGCACGGCATACGCGGCGGCCGAAGGGATCACGTCGGCCGGCTGGCGCGCCAGCATCATGAACGGCTCGGCGAGGAGCAGCAGCATGGTTGCGGGAGTCGCGAGCATCAGAGCGACGACGACGCCGCGCTGAATGCCGCGCGCGACCGCAGGGTCGTCGCGGGCGCCGACCGCCTGGGCAACGACCGGGTCCAGCACCATCAGCGTGCCCATCCCGAACACGCCGAGACTGAAGAAGTAGAGGTTGCCCAGCGCCACCGCGGCCAGTGCCACGGCGGAGATATGTCCGACGAGGATGGTGTCCACCACGCCCATCAACATCATCCCGACCTGGATGAGCACGACCGGGGTGGCCAGCCGCAGCATGGCACGCAGATCCTCCCGCCGGGGCAGCAGCCGACCGGCGGGTGAGGCGGTCACGCTCATCTCAAGTGCGCCGGGAGGGGGAGGTGGGGGGAAGGTCGCGCGGCTGCGCGAGCAGCCGCTCCGCGAAGTCGAGGCGCTCCGCCAGCTCGGCGACTTCCGCGCGCAAGGCATCCACGTCCTGCTCCAGCGCCTCGGTGTTGCCGATGGCGCTGGGCATTTCCGGGTCCCACCGGCTCACGCGCCGACCGTCCGCGTCACGAAAGTCGCCCGCGACAACGACGATCAGATCGTAGAGCCACCAGAGGCCGAGCCCGCCAATGGTCACGGCCATGAGGACACCGCTGTTAGTCTTGCCGACGTAAAAGCGATGGGCGCCGAACGGGCCGAGCAGGGCGGCCAGCGCCGTGGCGACGCCGCGGGACTTTTCGGAGGGCTCGGATGGTGTAGTGAGCTCGTGCATGGCCTGAGTCGTTCCGACGCTAAAGAGCGCGCCTGGAGGGAATCGAACCCCCAACCACCGGCTTAGAAGGCCGGTGCTCTATCCAGTTGAGCTACAGGCGCGGGTTGCCAATAACAAGGTCGGTCCCGCGCTGCCGGTCAAGTCGCGTCCAGGTCGTCCAGCTTGGCGGTCATCTGCTCGCCCTTCGCGTCGAGACGGCCCCAGGCGTGGACCAGGGCCTCTGCCTCGGGCAGCGAGAAGCGTCGTTGGAGTCTGAACCCAAGGCCGTTGAGCCCGAACACGAGCGACGTAATCCCCGACTTCGACTCCAAGTCGAGGAACTCCCCGAAGGACTGCATCCCCGCTGTCGTCGCCTCTCCGTCCAGCGCCCGCAGGTGCTCCACGGCCCGACGCAAGTCCGTGAGCAGCTCGCGCGCCTCGGACGCCTTCCACTCCCGCACCACTCGGCTAGTCCGAGGATCGGGGGCCGGCAGGTCGATGCGGAGGCGCCATTCGGGCTCGCCCCGGCCTGGTCCTTCCCCACCCCGCGGCCACGCGGCGATCAGCGTGCCGCCCAGCTGCGGAAGCTCTGCCTCGCGGAGCAGCTGATGCGCTCGCTCCCCGTTTCCGTGCGCATTCCCACCAGCCTGGACACGGCCGGGCCGGGAACGGTGTGCGCCGGCCTTCCAGTAGGCCCAGCCGACCAGGGCCACCGACAGCAGCGGTGGGACCCAGCGGTAGGATGCTATGACCACCATGTAGGTTCCCGATCCCTCGATCCCGGTCCAACCGGACTCCGATGCGGCTTCGGCCTGTTCGTTACTCTATCGCTCCGAATCGGCGGGGCGCAACTCGGCCGGCGGAGCCCACGTCTCTTGGGGCCGCCCGGGTGACCGCGGAGACGTGGGGACGACCGCCCGAGCCGGAGGAGCAGAATTTCGCGCGCCGCGCAGGGAACTTGAACGCAGCCCCAACGGCCAATGCCGTCGGGGCTGCTCGAGACTTCCATCGGGGCGCCGGGATTCGAACCCGGGACCTCCTGCTCCCAAAGCAGGCGCGCTACCGGACTGCGCCACACCCCGTTGTGATGCGACAACAACTTAGAGGCTAGCTACCCCGCTGGAAAGCGGAGTGTGCTCGACCTGCCGTCCGATCTCGCGAAGCGGGCCCCGCTGAGCTAATGAGCGGACCGGCCTGCGGCAGCGCCGGGGAGCCGCCTGAGGAGATCGGGCACTACGTCCTGAACGAACACGCGAGCCACAACCTGGTTCCCGGCCGGTGTGAGATGGCCGTCCAGGCGATAGAACAGCTCCTCCTCGGAGGGCATGGTCCGGAACGCGTCGAGGGCGGGCACCCAGACGAATTTCTCTCGCGCGGCCAGCTGGCCGAACTGCCGATCGTAGAACCGGACGTCCACGTTGTCGTCGCCGCGAGTGGAGCGTCCGTAGAGCACCTGAAATTGCTGCGGTATGGAGAGCACGGAGAGCGGGATGCCCGCCGAGTCGCACACCCGGTCCAACTGGCGCAGGAGGTCCTCGGTGATTCGGCGCTGGCGCTCCGCCGCCGATGAGAGAGGGACGCGCAGGAACTCGCCCCTCTGCGGCGCTGCCATGTAGAGCAGCGCGTAGCCGGCATCGGATGCGGTGACCAGCCGTCGGGCCAGGATGACGAGATGCAGTGTCGTGAAGCGAGAGGCGAAGCTCCGCCGCCGCCTGGGAGGCGGAGATCCCGTAGCGGTGTCGGAAGCGGGGCGGTTGGAGTACAGGTCGTTGATCAAGAAGCCGACGACGACCGCATTCGGCTCGTAGCGCTGCAGGAGCCGGCGAAGAAGCACGAGCTCGGAGCGAGTGTCCATGCCCTCGACTCCGGCCTTCACCAGATCCACCGAGTACCCACCATGCCGCAGCTCTCGCTCGGCCACTACCGGCCAGATACTCTCGTAGTCCACTCCGTAGCCGAACGTGAACGAATCGCCAAGCAACAATACGCGAATCGTTCCGGTCGGCTTGCCTGGAGACCGAACGTTGGCATCGCGGAATCCATCCGCATTGATGGCATAGTCCACCGTGTATTCCGGATGTTGGAACCGCCAGACCGCGCCCGGCATGTAGCTCATGCCCAAAGCACTGTCTCTGCGGGAGAACTGCCCACCGCTCAGAGAGTGTCCTCTCAGCACCTGTGGCCAGGCCACTCGAAGGAGAACTTCCAGCACAAGCAGCACAGCCAGCGACACGCCGAAAGCGATCGACGTGTCGCGAAGCAGAGCCCAGACGACCCTCCCCGCGGTATGACCTCGATTCACGGGTGAGGCGTTGCCGGTGGCGCCTCGTTGAGCGCGTCCGCGAGCTGGCGCAGCGCCCTGCCCCGATGACTGACGCGGTCCTTCTCCTCCGGGCTGGCTTCACCGAACGTGAGGCCGAGCTCGTCGCTGAAAAAGAACGGATCGTAGCCGAAGCCACCCTTGCCCCTCGGCGTCTCCAGAATGCGACCGGCACTGACGCCCTCGAACACGCGGGGAACGGCGCCAACGGTGGGCAGGTACACCAGAACGCAACGATACCGCGCTCCCCGGCGGGACTCGGCCGCGCCGGCCAGCCGGCGGACCAGCTCGGCATTGTTGGCGGCGTCCACCTCGGGGTCCGTGCCCGTGGCGCCGGCCCATCGCCGCGAGCGCACGCCGGGCGCCCCGCCGAGGGAGAGCACCTCCAGGCCGGAGTCGTCCGCCACGGTCGGCAAGCCGGTCAATCGGGCGAAGTGCTCAGCCTTCCGTCGGGCGTTGGACTCGAACGACGTGCCGGCCTCGAGCAGCTCTTCCGCCGCCGTCGGATCGACCCCCACGTCGTCGGGGAACACGACCTCGAAGCCAGCAGGCTCGAGAAGCCGGCGGAACTCGGGCTGCTTCCCCGAGCTGCGGGTCGCGGCGAGGAGCTTCACCAGCCGAGCACCTGCTTCTGCGCCGCGAAGAGCTGGGTGATCCCGCGCTCGCCCAGATCGAGCAGCGTCTCGAGCTGGCCTCGCGAGAAGGTGCCGTGCTCCCCGGTGCCCTGCACCTCGACGTAGCTGGCCGGCTGCAGCATGACGATGTTGGCGTCCACGCCGGCATCGCGGTCCTCGAGATACGCGAGATCGAGCCGCTCCTCGCCATCCACCACGCCCACGGAGATCGCCGCGACCAGGCTGCCGAACGGCGACGGCCCGCCGGTCTTCGCCGCGAGCCAGGCACAGGCATCGGCCAGGGCCACGCAGCCACCGGTGATACCGGCCGTGCGGGTTCCCCCGTCGGCCTGGAGCACGTCGCAGTCGACCCGGATGGTGTACTCGCCGAACGCCATCGTCGCCATCGCGGCGCGCAGGGAGCGTCCGATCAGGCGCTGGATCTCCTGTGTGCGCCCTCCCGGCCCGTTGCGCTCGCGCTGGGTGCGCTCGACGGTCGCGCGAGGCAGCATGGCGTATTCCGCGGTCACCCACCCCTCCCCGCTCCCCTTCTTGAACCCGGGGACGCCGGTCTCGACGCTGGCGGTGCAGTGGACCAAGGTCCCGCCCATGCGGATGAGACAGGATCCTTCGGCGTATGGGTTTGACTTGCGCTCCAGCACGAGCGGGCGAAGCTGGTCGTTGGCACGGCCATCAGGACGGGGCACGGAGACGCTCCACGAGGGCGGTGGTGGAAAAGCCGCTGATGAGCGGGACGCGAACGACTCGCCCGCCGCGCCCCTCGACGAAGTCGCCGCCGACGATGTCGGGCCGGGCGTAGTCGGCGCCCTTCACCAGGACGTCGGGCTCGAGCGCGTGAATGAGGTCGAGTGGCGTGTCCTCGTCGAAGAGGACGACGCAGTCCACGGCAGCGAGGGCGGCGAGGACGCGTGCCCGCGCCGCCTCGGGCACGACCGGACGCATGGGGCCCTTGGCGAGGCGCCGAGCCGAGGCGTCGGTGTTGAGGCCCACGACGAGGGCCACACCTTCGCGACAGGCCGACTCGAGCAGGTCCACGTGGCCCGGATGCAGGAGGTCGAACACCCCGTTGGTGAAGACGACGGGACCGGTGACTTGCCGGCGCCACGCGACTGCCGACGGCAGGTCGCGAACCTTGGCAGCGGTACTCAAGGGTCCTTGGCGCCCTTGTCGCCCGAGAAGAGGGCCTTGAGCGCCGGCGGGGCGATGAACGTGGTGACCATGACGGTCAGCAGCACCGCCCCGAACACCTCGTTCCCGATCAGTTCGGCGCGCCGGCCGATGTCGGCGAAGATCAGGCCGACTTCCCCGCGCGGCACCATGCCGACGCCGACCACCAGGCGGCGAAACGACACCCAGGGCGCGGCCCAGCCGGCGGCGACCTTCCCGACCACGGCCAGGACGATGAGGATACCGGCGACGGCCAGGGTCGCCCGGGCGGCCGGCGACGTCGGATCGAGAAGGCTCAGGTCCACCGACGAGCCGACGCTGACGAAGAAGATGGGGGTGAAGACCGATGCCACCGGCTTGACCTCATGCTCGATGGTGTCGAACTGATTGGTGCCCGACAGACACAAGCCGGCGGCGAAGGCTCCGATGATCAAGGCGGAGCCGGCCAGTCCCGCCAGCGCGGCAAGGCCCAGCGCGAACGCGATCGCGGCGACGAGGAGGACGTAGCGCACCCGCATGCGATCGATCACGTCGAACAGCAGTGGGGCGACGAAACGCCCCAGCACCACCGCCACCACCAGGAACCCGACCGCGACCACGAGCGTCCGCAACACACCCAGCACCGTAATGCTCGCGCCCGCCGCCAGTCCGGCCACCACGCTGAGGATGACGAGCCCCAGCACATCGTCGATCACCGCCGCGCCGACGATGATGCGAGCCTCCGGCGTGCTCATTCGACCGAGATCGGAGAGGACCCGGGCGGTGATGCCGACCGAGGTGGCGGTGAGGGTCGCGCCGATGAAGACGGCCGCGGTATTCAGCTCACCCGTGCCCGACGCCGCATGAGGGGCGTAGCGCCAGAAGAGGTAGCCGAAGGCAAACGGCAGGACGACCCCCACCAGCGCCACGGCGAGGGCCGCCGGACCGACCCGGAACATCTCCCGCAGATCGGTCTCCAGCCCGATCTCGAACAGGAGCAGCGCCACGCCCAGCTCGGCCAGCAGGTGGATGAGGTCGGCTTCGACGCCACCGGTAGGCACGACACCCAGGGCGCTGCCGCCGAGCACCACGCCGGCGAGCAGCTCGCCCAGGACGGCCGGCTGCCCGATCCGCTCGGCCAGCTCCCCAAGGACCTTGGCCCCGACCAGAATCGCGGCCAGTATCAGGAAGAAGCGCGCGACGTCGAGGCCCTCCGCGGCCGCGACCAGCGGCATGGCGGCCAGGCCGACGGCGACGGCCCGGAGGCGCCGGCGTCCCTGCCGGCGTCCCATGAGACTACAGCGCGGCTTCGGCGCGGGGATGGAGGAGGAAGACGTGCTTGAAGAACGGAAGATCGACACGCTCGCTGTATTGGGTCTGGATGGTGATCCGGCTGGGGCTGCGATAGATGTTGAATCGGGGGACCTGGCCGAGAATGGAGTCGGCCGCGGCCATCAACCGGCGATCGATCACGTTGTCGTCCCGAATGGTCGGGGCGATCTGGGCCTGAAATCGCATCGCGTCGAGCAGCCGGTAGTATCGCAGGTAGACCTCGCCGATGTGCACGCCGTAGTAGAGTGCCGCGACGAAGAGCACCAGGCTGAACAGGCAGCCCAGCGTGCTCCCGCCTCGACGGCTCCGCGCGTGCGCTACCATTGCGACTGCGCGCCCTCCACGATGTTGGTCACCAGCTTGTCCAGCGCCTTCCGCCGTCCCTGGGCTTCCTGCCCCGGATCGTAGTCGCCTTCGAGCAGCAGACCGCTGCGCTGCCAGAGCGGCTTCCCGCCGGCCTGATCCAGAATCTCGACCGAGACGTTGATCTGCACCAGACGCCGCGTCACCGTGACGGCACCGCCATTTTCGTTGCCGGTGTAGGCGACGGGGAGATCGGGCTCGTAGCGGGTGATCGTCCCGCGCACCACCGCGTCGGCCTGACGCTCGCTCGCCTGCCGCAGGCCGAGCCGTCCCTCGACCGCCTCGCGCACGGCGACCGAGATCTCCTGCGTGAGTGTGGGCTCGGGTGTCTGGTTGTCGAACGGCAGCACGGCCACGGTCTTGATGTTGGGCGGCAGCCCGCCACCGGCGAACCCGTAGAGGCATCCGGTGAGGGCGAGCGTGCTAAGGCTTGCGAGAAACCCAGATCTCAGGCGCAAAGTCGGCCTGCGTGGTCGAGAGGAAGGTGATGTCCAGCCGGGCCGGAACGCTCGGTACGGTGAGCCGCGCGGTGAGCGGTGTGCCGGTCGAATCCAGGGTCGCCTCCGCCCGGCCGACCAGCTCGCCCGCGCGGCGCACGACGGTGACCATCCTGGTGGGCCGACCAGCCGTGCGCACGTACTCGATCGTATCGCTCGCCTCGGCGTAGCGCCACGCGGTGACGCTGCCCTCCGCCAGGCCTCGCAGATCGGCCCCGTTCGCGGGCGGCCGTGCCACGCCGAACATGCCCCACATCAGCGGATAGTTCGGCACCATCTTCCTGATGGCGTCCGGTGGCTCGGTCCAGAGCGGGTGCTCGCCGACTACCGCGGCCGAGGCGGCTCCCGATCCGAACGGCCCGGCGACATCGAATCGCATGGAGTCGGGCGGGGCGACTCGGGCGCTGCCCCTGCCCCCGGCACTCGACCTGTCGTCGCGGAACAGCCACTTGAAGCGATGCAGCCGATGCTCGGACGGGAGCGTGCCGCTCACCCATTCCGCCACCTGCTCACCGCTCACCGGTGCCGCGGCCGAGGGAACGACGGACCCCGGGGAGCCGCCGCAGCCGAATCCGACCAGCGCCCAGCCAAGATATGCAAGCCGCGCCGGCCGGTCAATCAAAAGACATTGCCCCATCAGTAGTTATGCCCGAAGAAGAAACTCACGAAACCGGCGTCCCGCTGGTTGGGCGCCAGGCCGTAGCCCCGATAGTTGTCGCTGCTGAATCGCCGCCCCACGTCGAAGCGCAGCACGGCGAGCGGACCCAGTGCCAGCCGGAAGCTAATGCCATAGCTGCCCAGGACCGCGCGATTGTCCGAGCTCTCGAACGCGGCCTTCCCGACGTCGGTGAAGAACGCGCCCTGGATCTCGGGGAAGTCGAGATCGCCGAGCGGGGTTCCCAGCGTGAGGTGGGTGAGCAGCGGGAAACGCACTTCCTGGTTGGCCATCCACGCGCTCGATCCGAGGATGTATCCGAACTGCGGGTAGCCGCGCAGCGCGGTCGTGCCGCCGATGTTCGTGCGCCGCGGCCTGTCGCCACCGCTGTAGAACCCGTACGCCCGAAGCGCCCAGGCGCTCCGGCTGCCGAGCCGCAGGTAGCGCCGGACGTCGCCGCTCACCAGGTAGCTGTCGAATCGGCTGTTGCTGAAGTCGTTCGAGAGACCCGCGGTGAGGCTGAGCCGCCCGCCGTCGATCGGCCCGCTGTTGATCCACAGCGAGTTGTCGTGGACGTAGCTCAGGAAGTGGGTGGCGATCCAGCCCACGCGCCGTGGCTGATCCACCGGCAGGGTGAAGTCCACCCGGTCCGAGTGCTCCGCGATGAAGGTTCCTTCGATGCGGCTGAACCGGCTGAGCGGATAGCGGATGATGCCGAGCGCGCCGTAGGCGGTCTCGTCGTAGGCGACGACCCGGTCGCCCTCGAAGTTTCGTCCCTTGGTCCGGAACGCGCCCACGCCCCAGTTCACCCGGCGCGACCGATTGAGGTAGACCGCGCTGGCGTTGATGTTCGAGATGATGCTGCCGAGCCGGCGGCCCTGGAACGATCCGATCGAGCCGAAGAGGAGGTTGTCGGAGAGCAGATCGCTCATGACGAAGAACGCGCCCTGGGCGCCGCCGTAGCCGGGGATGATGACCGCGTCGCCGGCGGCGAAATCCAGCGTCAGCCGGGAGCGATACGGCTCGCGCCGGGCCGACACGCTACCGACGGTGTCCCCTTCGGCGAGCCAGGTCCACCCACTCGCCGAGTCACCCGGCTCCAGGGCGAACCGCTCCTTCCGCGCGGTGGTGTCCACCGGGTAGCGGTAGAGGTTCCAGCTCAGGTCGTGGAATCCGCCCACCAGGAGCCCGGATCCATCGGGCAACGGCACCCCATCGAACGCGCCGCTCCACGCGGAGGTCTCCCGGCGACCCTCGCCCAGCGTGTCCACGGAGAACACGTTGAGGACGCCGTCTCGATCCGAGGTGAAGTAGACCCGCCCGTCCGGCCCCCATGAAGGCGCCTCGTCCCTCCACGCCCCCGCCGTAATCGGCGCGATCCGCGCGCTGTCCAGGTCGAGCACGAACAGGTTGACGGCCCCGGCCAGGCCATCCGCCGCCCGATCCGAGGCGAAGACGATGCGACGCCCGTCGGACGCCGGGATCGGATCGAGATCCTGGTACCGATCCGCGGTCAGCGGCTCGAGCGTACCCTCGGGCAACCGGATCCTGTAGAGATCGGACACTCCGCTCTCCGACAGCCCGCTCACCACGATGCTCCGGCCATCCGGCATCCACTGGGGCGAAAGCAGCGACACCAGCTCGGTGAACTGGTAGCGGCCGCGCACGTCGTTCTTCTCCAGGTCCCACACGATCACCGCGTCCCGATCACCGTAGCGCGCGACGAAGAGGAGAAGGCCGGGCCGCGACCCATCCATCTTGGAATCGAAGGGATGGAACGATTCCATCTCCGCGCTGCGGCCGCCGGTCACGATCGTGCGGGTCCGCCCGCTGTCGAGACCGCGGCGGTAGATGGCGACGTAGCCGGTCGCGGGCGAGAGGTACGCTACCTCGCCGCCCTCGTCGGCGGTGGTGGGCAGAAACGTCGGCTTCACCGCGAGCCTGGCGACCTCGCGGGCCAGGGCGCTGAGCGGGGCGAGGCTGTCCACCGACGGGTAGTAGCGCCGCCGCAAGGCCAGCTGGAACTCGTCGCTCAGCTGATCGAGGGTGCGGCCGTACACGCCGCGGATGGCAGCCTCGAAGGTGTCGTGGCGGTTCTGCTCCTTGTACATGGTCGCCACGCGCCAGTCGCCATACGTGTCGGCGAGCCAGCGGTGGATCTGACCGCCGATCGGATAGACGATCCCACTGGTTACATAGGTGAGCTGGCGCAGCGCGGGCAGCCGGCCGCTGAGCGTCAGGTCGCGCATCACCATCTCGTCCCGCGCGTCCTGACCTCCGGACCACAGCTCGGCCAGACCTTCGGTCCACCACAGCGGGAAATCGAAACGGCCGTGGCGGGGGGCCTGGAGATACGCCTCGCTCAACAGGTCGAGCTGGAACACGTGCACCATCTCGTGCCGGAGCGTGTGCCGGAACTCGGCGAAGTTCCCGCGAAACGGAAGGGAGACCCGACGCTTGAGGAAGTCGGTAGCGCCGAGCAACCCTTCCGGCGGCGTGAACGGCAGGATGTTGGTCTGCTCGAAGTCCGTATGCGACGCATAGACCACGAGCGGCACCCGCTCGGCCACGTCGTGACCGAACTGGACGGCCAGGGTGTCGTAGCTGGCCTCCGCATGGGCCAGGGCCGCGGGGGCAAGCTCGGCTTCCGCGGGATAGTAGTAGAGGTCCACATGCGGGCCGCGGAGGATGCGCCAGTTCAGCTTACGGTACTGGATCTTGTTCTGGCCGAAGCTGAAGAACTGCGCGTCGGCCGGCCGCGGCGTGAGAGCGGCGAACAGGCCGGCGAGCAGGAGAACCGCGATCGATCGCGACAGCACAGACATGGTCCGCCTCACTTCATCCTGATCGTCCGGATCAGGTCACCCTGGGTGATCCGGGCCAGAGTGGGCAGTCCGGTGGTTACCCGGCCGAAGATCGTGTAGGTGCCGTCGAGATGCGGCTGAGGACTGAGATTGATGAACCACTGGCTGCCGCCGGTGTCCGGTCCGGAGAGGGCCATGCCGAGCATGGGCCCATCGTAGCGGTTCCGATTGAGCTCGTCGCGGATGGCGCCGCCGGGTCCCCCGAATCCATCGCCCCGAGGGTCGCCATCCTGGACCACGAAGTTGGGCACCACGCGGTGCCACCGGTTGCCGTCGAAGAAACGCCGCTCGACCAGTCGTACGAAGTTGGCCACGGTCGTGGGGGCATCGGGGCCGAACAGCTCGATCTCGATCGGCCCACGCTGATCGGTCTCGATGACGACCTTCGGGCGGGCCACCGAATCGGGCGCCAGCAGGTACCGGCCCACCAGGTCGCGGTAGTCCTGGGCACTCCGCCCCGTGGCAATCGGCGAGGAGCGGCCCCAGCGAGCCGCGAGCTGGGGCCAGTTCTCCTCGGCCCAGCGGCGGATCACATAGTCATCGGGCCGCGGGGCGGACGCCACGAACTCGCGATCCACGCGCGCCTGCGCCTCCGGTGATCCGCCGCGGATCGCGAGGATGGCGCCTAGTGCCGCGAGCGCCGCGTCGGGGAACGAGTCGCGCGTGGTCCGGCGGAAGGCGGTGATGAGGAGGCCCAGGTCGTCGGATCTGGCGGCCCGTCCCACCGCGTCGGCCGCCACGCTCCTCACGGCGGCATCGGCGTGCTGCATCAATCCCCGGGCGGCGGCGACCAGATCGGCATCGGGCCCCTCGACCGCCGCGCTCCAGGCCTGTATGCCCGCGGCCACCACGCGCGGATCGCGATCCGACAGGAACCACGGGCGGGCGCCCGGACCCGCGGCCGCCGAGCCTTCCGCCGCGGCAGCGCGCTCGCGCCAGTCGCCGCTGCTGCGCCATTTGGCCGAGGCGGCCTCGAACGCCGCGCTGTCCACCTGCCCCAACGCGACCAGCGCTTCCCTCCGTACACCGAAGACCCCTTTGCCTCCGGCGACGCGGGCCAACGCACGGGCCGCCTCCGCGCCGCCCAGCTCGCCCGCGGTCTGCGCCGCCTGAACCTGCACGTTCGGTGTCGGGTCGTCGAGCAGAGGCACGATCTCCGACGCGAGCGACGAATCGCGGTACCCGCCGAGGGACCGCAGCGCATTGATGCGCACCTGAACGTTGGGATCGGCCGCCGAGCGGGCCAGCAGCTCGGCTACGGCCTTCAGCGCGAGGCCGGCGGTGTCCGCGTAGCCGCGCACGAGTCCGCGGGCGGCCATCGCTCGCACGATGGCCTCGGGATCGCGGAGCGCGACGGTGAGTCGGTTCGCGGCGGCCGGCGCGCGGAGTCGACCCAGGGTGTAGGCCGCCCGCCAGCGCAGGGTCGCCGTGGAGTCCTCGAGGTAAGGCAGCAGCGCCACGACCGGCGCATCGGGTCCCAGTCGCCAGGACTCGAGCACGATCTGGGTCACGAGCGCACGGCGATTCTCCGCGGTGGCCACGACGCTGCCGCCGATCACGCCGTCGAAGAAACGCCCGACCGCCGGGCCGCCGATCTTCGCGAGCGCCGTGACCGCCTCGAGCGCGGTGGGGCCATCGAGGGCCGGAAGCCCGGTGATGCGGTCCATGAGCGGACGAGCGCCTGCCGAATCTCCCACGAGGCCGAGCGCGAACGCCGCGCTCACCCGCACGGTGGAGTCGGGGTCGGAGAGCAGCGGCACCAGCAGCTGAGTCGCGCGCGGATCGCGGATCCGCCCGGCCGCGACCGCTGCCACCCGCCGCACGAAGGAGTCCGGCGCCACGAGCGCACTCCGGAACAGCACGGGCTGGAAGTTGCGGGCGTCTTCCGCCGCGAGGACGCCGGCGAGCTGCTCGACCGACGCTCCCTGCTGTGCCCACGCGGCCGCTATCTGCGGGCCGGCCGCGAGGGCCAGGAGCAGGCCCAGCGCGACCCGGGCCGGCGAGCGAGGGTCAGCGGCCATGCGTGGACGGCTTCCGCGGACCGGCGGCGAGATGCAGGGGCACGGGATCGGGAATTGGATGCATCGCCTGGCGAACCGGCTCAGGCAGCCGGGTGAAGTTCATGGTGTGATCCAGCGCCAGCAGCGCGGTGAACGCCGTGGCGAGAAGATGGTCGTCGTCCACGCGCTCCACCGCGTAGCCGAAGTCAATCCGCCGGGAGGCCAAGTCCCGCACCCAGCAGCGCACTCGAACGCGATCGTCGTACCGCGCGGGCTGCCGATACCGGATGGCGACCTCGCCCACGACGAGGCGAAGACCCGCCGCCTCGAGCTCCCGGTAGCTCATCCCCGCGAGGCGGAGATGCTCGGTCCGGGCCACGTCGAGCCAGACGAGATACCGGGCATGGTAGACCACGCCCATCTGGTCGGTCTCGGAATAGTTCACCCGTACCAACGTCTCCGATACGTCGGGGGCGACCACGGGGGGCTTCACGGGAGGTAGACGCTCGGGGCACCGTGAAAGTGACAGCTCGGGCCGGCCCCGTTGCGGCGTCTCCGGGCGGGACCCATCTTCCCCCCCGTGCTGGGGCAGACTCTCGTCGTCGTTTCCGACGCCCATCTCGGCGTGACGCCACCCGCCGTCGAAGAGGCGCTCCTCGCCTTCCTGGACGACGTGCCGACCCTGGGCGACTGCCTGCTCGTCAACGGCGACCTCTTCGATTTCTGGTTCAGCTACGCCCGGGTCGTGCCCCGCCGCGGTTTTCAGGTGGCGGCAGCCCTGGCCCGCCTCGCGCGGCGGCTCCCGGTCCTGATGGTCGGCGGCAACCACGACCGCTGGGGCGGCGATCTCTGGAGCCGCGACCTCGGTCTCAGGTTCGACCCGCACCGGCTGGACTTCCAGATCGGCCGGCTCCAGGTCGCCGCCATCCACGGGGACGGTCTCACCGAGCCGGGGCGCCGCGCCGTCCTGGTCCACCGCCTCATCAACCACCGGATCACGTCCGCGGTCTACCGTGCCCTGCATCCCGATCTCGGCGTCCGCCTGGTCGAGCTGCTGAGCCCGCGCCTCGGCAGTCACAGCATGGACGAGGCGACGCTCGCGGCGGCGGCCACCCGGCAGCGGGAGTGGGCCGAGGGTCTCTTCGCGCGGGAGCCGGGACTCGGCATGGTAATCATGGGGCACACCCACCGCGCCGAGCTCACCCGCACACCAGCGGGCACCTATCTCAATCCTGGAGCGTGGTTCGAGGGATGGCGCTACGCGATCGTGACCGAGGACGGCGCGGAGCTTCTGCGGTTCACCCCAGCGGCACCACTTCGGCCCGCGACAGGCGGTCACCGATGAACCGGGCGCCGACCTGGCGAAACCGCGCCTCGTCGTCGCTCACCACGAACCGGTGCGTTGCCGGCTCGCCGGCGGGCGCCTCGAGACCGCGGTCGCGGATGGACGACACCACCACCCGCGCGGTCTCCTCGCCGCTGTCGATCAACCGAACGTCGGGCCCCAGCACGCGCTGAAGCAGCGGCTTCATCAGCGGATAGTGGGTGCAGCCCAGTACGAGCGCCCCGATCCCCGCCGCCGTGAGCGGCGCCAGATATTCGCGGGCGATCAGCTCCGCGGCCGGATGCTCGAACCACCCCTCCTCGACCAGCGGCACGAACAGCGGACAGGCCCGCTGCTCCACGCGAGCCTCAGGCCGCGAGCGCCGGATCGCCTTGGCGTAGGCGTTGCTCGCGATGGTGCCCGCGGTGCCGATCACCCCGATGGGCCGGTCGCCGCCGACCGCGGCCGCCGCCCCCGCGCCGGGCTCGATCACACCGATCACCGGCACCGGCGACTCGGCCTGCAGCGTCTCCAGCGCGTGCGCGGTGCTCGTGTTGCAGGCTACGACCACCGCCTTCACCTGCTGGGCCAGGAGCCAGTGCAGGATCTCCAGGCTATAGCGCCGCACGGTCTCGGGCGACTTGGGCCCGTAGGGCACTCGCGCCGTATCGCCGAAGTAGACCGTGGACTCACCGGGCAGGCGCTCGAAGATGGCGCGGGCCACGGTGAGGCCGCCGATCCCCGAATCGAAGATGCCGATGGGTGAGCGATTCATCGGAGACGGATGGGAACCGCGACGGAGGCGCCGACGCCGCCGGGCACCGCCTGGATCTGGAGATCGCCCGGAAAGTCGGCCAGATGGGCGCCGACGTAGGCCTCGAGCCCGGAGAAGAGATGGTTGAAGGCGAGCAGGACGATCCAGTCCTCGTGTTCCCGCCTCTTGTTGTCGCCCCGGGCCGACCGGGTGCGGCGGAGGTAGGCCAGCTCGTGGCGGGTCTTGAGACTCATGCCGAGGGTCACGCCCTCCCAGGCGACGAAGATACCGCCGGTCAGCTTTCGATTCAGGCGGGCCTGGCCCCAGCCCGGCAGCAGGAAGGAGCGCCAGAAGGCGTTGATCGGTCGAATGGGACGGACGGCCACCGAATCCGGCGCCGCCACCTGAGGCACGGCGACCGTGTCGGTCGCCGTCGTGTCCTGCCCGTGAAGGGGAGTCGCCCAGGCGCCCGCGGAGAGGAGCAGGCCAAGGACCGTCGCAGCGCGGGTCGGGGTCACGCGGTATGGCGCTCCGGCGTCAGGAGGAGAACGGAAGGCGGTGGCGGGAGCGCGTGGGAATCGAACCCACCGGAGCCGCCGTAGGCGTCTCCATCGCGGTTTTGAAGACCGGCCGGACCACCAGGCCCGATCCGCCCCCTCGCGCCTGTGGGAGGCACGCCGAATCGTAGCGAGAGGGGAGACCGGGGAGAAGCGCTGGTCATCCTGGGCGAAGCGAAGGGGGGCCATTGCGCATGGTCCCCCTTCACCGCCTTTCGAATGACAGCGCGTCAGGCAGCTGACGTCAGCTCAGTACCCCGGGTTCTGCGTCAGGTTCGGGTTGGTGGTGAGCTCGGACGCCGGGAGCGGGTAGAGGTCCCGGTACGGCTCGGTTGCCACGCCAGCCGGCGCACCGCCCTTCCACTGCCACAGGTAGTCGCCGCCGGTGAACAGGCCGTATCGGACCAGGTCGGTCCGGCGGTGCGCTTCCCAGAGCAGCTCACGCCCCCGCTCGTCCAGGATGAACTGCAGCGTGAGCTCGGGGTCGGTGATATTGCGCGCTGGTGTTCGCCATACGGCACGCTCCCGAAGGGCATTCACGTACGCCAGGGCCTGCGCCCGGTCGCCGCCGCCGCCCCGGAGGTGGGCCTCGGCGTAGATGAGATAGGCATCACCCAGCCGGAACATCGGGAAGTCGGTGTCCGGGATGCTCGAGGTCGGACCCGTTGGCACCGGTGCTGGTCTTGTTCGTGAACTTGGGCGCCGGGATGCCGTCGTTGAAGTTGCTGATGCTGACCACGTCCACGGTCTGGCCGTCGGTCCAGAAGAACGACGCCCCTGGGGTCGGCCGTCGGGACAGAAACCGGTTGTAGGCCTCCGCCTTGAGCCGCAGGCCGAACCAGCAGCCATCGACGCCCGTGGTCGCCGGGGTTCATGCTCGCCGCCGCACGCGGCGTGGATCAGGAACGTCGTGCCGCCGAAGGTCTGGGTGGCTTAGGCCATCCTGAATGATCGGGAAGATGATCTCGGGCGACGTATGGTTGTCCGCCTGGAACAGGTGCCGATAGCTGGGGTCGAGCTGAACGGCCCCGCGATCACCTGCTGCGCCGCGGCCAGCGCCTGGGCGTACTGCGGCGTCCCGGTGTACACCTCGGCATTCAGGTACAGCTTGGCCAGCAGCATCGCCGCCGCTTCCTTGGTGGCGCGTCCATAGGTGCCGCGGCCGGCGGCGGCCGGCAGATCGGCCTGGATGGCGCTCAGCTCGCTCACCAGCGAAATCGAAGATCTCCTGCCGGGTGCTCTGGAGCGGCGCCGTCGGGCCGACCGGGTCTTCCTCGGTGACCAGCGGGATGTTGCCGAAGAGGTCGATCCCGTGCCAGTAGGCTGAGCGCCCGGAGGAAGCGGGCCTCGGCGCGGAAGATCTGGATGTCGGCCTGCGAGCTGCGGGCGAGACGTTCCGCTCGGCCAGCTTGGCTTCGGTGGTCTGCCGGAGGAACTCGTTCGCCATGCTGACCTGGAAGGCGACCCGATAGTACATGGAGACGACGAACGAGTTGGACGACGCCCAGAGCTGGGTGTTCATCTCCGGGAGCCCGACGTCGCCCCAGGCGATCACTGCCTCGTCGGTCGGCAGCTCCTGCGCTTCCCAGTAGAGACGCAGGTATTGGGAGAACCCCTCGTCGATGCCCTTGGATATCCCCGTTCCCCGCGGGCCCCCGCTGGCCGCTGACCGCGAGGCCGGCGTAGATCTTGGCCAGGAAGGCGCGGTACGAGCTGGGATCGTCGAAGTAGTTGGTGTCGGTGATCGTGCTCGTCGGCAGCTCCGTCGTATCCGTGCAGCCGCCGCCCCGAGCGATCAGCAGCGCGGCCGACGACAAGCGCACGACGCGGATTGCGGTTCATGGCTCGGTCCCTTCTCGGGTGTCGTGAGTCCGGTAGTCATGGCTTACAGCGTCAGGCTCAGGCCCGCGCTGAACGTGCGGGAGCGCGGATAGATGTTGTTGTCGATGCCGTTCACCGACGACGTGGTCGGGCTCGCCGCGCGATGTTCGAGGCTCGGATCCACGCCGTCATAGCCGGTGATGGTGAAGAGGTTCTGGATCGTGCCGAAGACCCGGGCCGTCTGACCCCGCAGATTGAAGGTGTAGCCGAGCGTCAGTTGTCCATGCGCAGGAACGACGCGTCCTGCACGTAGAAGTCCGACTGCAGCTGCTGGGTGGCGAACTGGGTCTCGAGCACGGAGGTGTGCAGGTTGTAGGGCGAGCCCTGCTGAGAGCTCCCGGAAGTCGCCGTTGGCGGACGCCACATTGTTGTAGACGTAGTTCCCAAGGTACGACCGAAGCGGTGAAGCCCGAGATCGAGTTTGCCCCACGCGAAGTAGGACGAATGGCCCAGGATCCACTTCGGGGCGGGATCCTTGAACGGCCGGAGGTCGCCCTGATTGATGATGCCGTCACCGTTCTGGTCCACGTACAGGTCCTGATCGTTGATGGTGCCGTTCGGCAGGCCGTCGACCCGCTCTCCGTTCACGTCCCGGTAGATCGGCTTCCCGTTCTCACGGATGTGCTCGTAGACGTAGAACGAGTTCACCGGGTTATCCGGCGACAGGACCTGAATCCTCGTTCCCACGCCGCCCGACACGTCGCCCACCAGAATCCGCAGCGCTGAGCCACCGAACGGGGTGATGGACCTGAGGTTGTTCTTGTTGCGGGCGGCGGTGAAGTCGGCCTGCCAGCTCAGGCCGGTCTCCCCGCCGTCCAGGATCCGGGCGCCGAGGCTGAGCTCGACGCCGTAGTTCCGCATGCTGCCGATGTTGGTGGTGACGAAGTTCGACAGGTTGCTGAAGGCCGCGACGGGCACGGTAAAGAGCAGGTCGCTGGTCAGCTTGTCGTAGAAGTCGATCGCGCCGGTGATCCGCTGATCCGCGAATCCGAAGTCGAGGCCGAGGTTGACTGCCCGGGTCTGCTCCCACTTGATGTTCGGGTCCACGGCACTGGGGCGGCTGGTCGTGAAGATGGTGTCGCCGAACTGATAGGTACTCGTGTTGTCGCCCAGCTGATAGGCGGAGTACGCCAGGTAGTTGCCGAACGACTGATTGCCGGTCTTCGCCCAGGATGCCCTGCAGCTTGAGATCCGACAGCCCACCGGCCCCCCGCAGGAACGGCTCCTGGGAAAGCCGCCACGCGACGGACACGGACGGGAAGGTGCCGTAGTCGTTCCCCGCCCCGAACCGCGATGAGCCGTCGTGCCGAAGGGTGGCGGCGAGGATGTACTTGTCGTTGATGTTGTAGTTGAACCGGCCGAAGAACGAGATCAGCTTGCTCTGCTGTTCGAACACGATGTTCGTGCGTGGTCGCCGCGCGTACGATCTGGTCGGTGCCCCCCGCGTCGCTGGAGAGACCGTTGCCCTCGTAGTAGATCGAGTCGATGTGGGTCTTGGTCCAGGAATAGCCGCCGGTCAGGTCCAGCGTGCCGGGACCCAGTGGACGCGGCGTGGTGTACGCCAGGTAGGTCTCCAGGACAGTGCTGGTCTGCTGCGGATTGTAACGCGTCTGCTGGCCGCCTCGGCCGTCGACCTGCTCCCGGTGCAGCACGCTCGGGCGAAAGTTCCTTCGCACGCCATCGCTCGCGTCGAAGCCGAGGGTGACGTTGGCGCGGAGCCCGTCCACCCACGGCAACCGGTATTCGGTCTGCAAGTTACCGATGGCGCGGTAGGTCTCGGCCTTCTCTTCGGCGAGATCCAGGATTGCCACCGGATTGTCGGCCGAGGTCGAGTTGTTGCCGGGCCACTCGTAGAACCCGGTCGGCGAGGCGGGGTCGGTGATCGGCTGAGTCGGGCCATACTGCGCCGCAGCGGAGAGCACGCCGAGCGGGGTGAACCGGTCGTCGGTGCGTGAGCCTCGCACGCTGAAGCGCAGGTTCAGTCGATCGTCCGCGAGCCGCTGATTGTAGTTCAGCCCCAGGCCGAAGCGCCGGGCGCTATTGGCGTTGATGATGCCACGCTGGTCGAGGAAGTTGAGCGAGACGCGATAGTCCATGGACTTCGCACCGCCGGACACCGCGACGTTGTGCTCCTGACCGAATCCGGTCCGGTCGATGGCGCCGAACCAGTCGGTATTCTCGTTCTGCAGCTGCGCGGCGTTCGCCGGCGCGAACTGCTCGACGACCGAGCGGAACTGCTGGGCGTTGAGCATCGAGGGCACCCGGGTGACGGTAGACGCCGACACCGAGCCGGTGTACTCGATCTTCATGGGCTGGCCCGCCTGGCCCCGCTTGGTGGTGATCAGGACGACGCCGTTGGCCGCGTTGGTGCCGTAGATCGCCGCGGCCCCGGCATCGCGCAGCACCGTCATGCTGGCGATGTCCTCGGGATTGATGAAGTTGAGCGGATCGCGTCCGGAGGTCACACCGCCGCCCGCGTCGGTCCCCAGCGGCTGTCCGTCCACGACGTAGAGCGGCTCGTTGCTCGCGCTGGTGGATGTGCCACCGCGAATCCGGATGGACGTCTTCCCGCCCGGCTCGGTATTCTCCACGACCTGTACGCCGGCCACCTTGTTCTGGATCAGCTCGGTAGGAGTGACGACGCGGCCCTTGTTGAACTCCTGCGAAGTCACGTTGGTGAGCGCGCCGGTGACGTTTCCCTGCCGCTGCTCGCCGTAGCCCACCACCACCAGCTCGGCCAGCTCAGTCGCCTGGGGCGCGAGTCCGACATCCATGTCCACCGTTTCGCCGGCTGCGACCGTAATGGCCCGGGCTACGGGAGCGTAGCCGATCATCGTTACCCTGAGGCTGTCCGTTCCATCCGGC
The DNA here is from genome assembly GCA_963846545.1 of uncultured Gemmatimonadales bacterium. Taxonomy (GTDB): domain Bacteria; phylum Gemmatimonadota; class Gemmatimonadetes; order Gemmatimonadales; family GWC2-71-9; genus CAVVWJ01. The sequence goes on from CAWJWG010000001.1 coordinate 1,553,664, forward strand.
ACCCCGGTCAGCTGGTAGCCGCCGTCGGCGCGGGTCGTGCCGCTCTGGCTCCCCGCCCTGACCGTTGCCCCCTGGAGCGGGAGTTGGGACGATTCATCGGTCACGCGCCCGCGAACCGTCCCGGTGGTCTGCTGTGCCGGAAGCGGGACGAGCCAGACCGCAGTGAGCAGGAGGCCAAGACCGTACCGTAGCACTTTCATGAGAGGTGGATCCTTTCGAAAACCGGCAGGTGGAGCAGCGTGACGGCAAGCGCTAAGACCGGCTGCTTCGGCAACGGCCACGGCGCGACGAAGCCGGAGCCGTTGCTGAGAGCGGTCGTCATGGTCATAGATGGGAGGACATCCCGTCGGGGCGGACCATTTGTTGTCTCGTGTAGTCTGCAGGAATGCTTACGGCTTTGAGGCAGGCGCGAGAGCCTCTGCGCCTGGGATGGTGGCCGAGCACCGATCGTAGACCAATATCCCGGCCGGATATAGCACCGTCAAGAGGCACGCATCGCACGGTGGGAACCGGCGGTTCGGACAATAATGTAGGATCGCCCAATGGCTCTAGGCCAGTGTCGCGATCGCCTCGATCTCCACCCGGGCCCCGCGCGGCAGTGCGGCCACCGCGACGGTAGACCGCGCCGGCCGGTGGTCCCCGAACACCTCGGCGTAGACCTCGTTCATCAGCGCGAAATCCGCCATATCGACCAGGAACACGGTGGTTTTCACTACGGCCGCCAGGTCGGTGCCGCCCGCGCGCAGGATCGCCTTCAGGTTCTGCAGCACCCGCTGGGTCTGCTCCGCGATGCCTCCGTCCACCAGCTCACCGCTCTCGGGGTCGAATCCGACCTGCCCCGCCGTGAACAGGAATCCGTTGGCCTTGATGCCCTGGCTGTAGGGTCCGATGGCGCGGGGCGCGCCCGGCGTGGAGACGGTGGTGCTCGGCATTAGAAGAGCCCCTCGATGGTCCCGTCGGGAAGGACGCGGATCGCCTCCGCGGCCGGCACCTTGGGCAGGCCCGGCATGGTCATGATGTCGCCCGCGAGCGCGACGACGAACCCGGCGCCGGCCGACGGATAGACGTCGCGGATGGTGAGCCGGAATCCGGTGGGCCGGCCCAGCTTGGTCGGATCGTCGGAGAACGAGTATTGGGTCTTGGCGATGCAGACCGGGGTATCGCCGAGTCCCATCGCCTCGCAGGTACGCGATGTTCTTCTCCGCCGGGGGCGCGTAGTCCACGCCGTCGCGCGCCGTAGATCTCGCGGGCGATGATCTCGATCTTGGCCTTGATCGGCTGCGCCACGTCGTAGAGCGGCTTGAAGGCGGCCTTCTTCTCGTCGAGCAGGGCGAGCACCTCGCGCGCGACCAGCTCGCCCCCCTCCCCACCCTTGGACCACACCTCGCTCAGCGCGACCCGCGCGCCCCATCCGCTTGGCGGCGTCGAGCACGGTCTTGAGTTCGGCGTCGGAGTCCGAGGTGAAGCGGTTGAGGGCGACGACCACCGGCACGCCGAACTGCTGCACGTTCTTCACGTGGGCCTCGAGGTTGGCCAGACCCTTGCTCGCAGCGCGCCCACGTTCTCGGTGCCGAGGGCGTCCTTCTTCACGCCGCCGTTCATCTTGAGCGCGCGCACCGTGGCCACGAGCGACCGCCGCTTCGGGATTGAGGCCGCCGAACCGCGCACTTGATGTCGAAGAACTTCTCGGCGCCGAGGTCGGAGCCGAAGCCCGCCTCGGTGACGCACGATCGTCGCCGAGCGCGAGGCCGCAGCTCGTGGCGAGGATGGAGTTGCAGCCGTGGGCGATGTTGCCGAACGGGCCGCAGTGCACGAGCGCGGGCCCGCCCTCGAGCGTCTGCACGAGGTTGGGGCGAATGGCGTCCTTCAGCAGCAGCGTCATGGCGCCGGCCGCCTTGAGGTCGCGCCGCGGTGACCGGCTTCCGGTCGCGCCGTGAGGCCCGACGATGATGCGGCCGAGCGGCGTCTCGAGGTCCGCAGAGATCGGTGGCGAGCGCCAGGATCGCCATGATCTCGCTGCGCCGGGACGATGACGCAGCGCTCCTCGCGCACGACCCCGTCGTCGATCGCCACCCAGGCCGATGACGCATGGACCGGAGCGCGCGGTCGTTCATGTCGATCGTGCGCGGCCAGGTGATCCGGCGCGGGTCGATGCCGAGCGCGTTGCCCTGGTGCAGGTGGTTGTCGAGCATCGCCGACAGCAGGTTGTGGGCCGACGTGATGGCGTGGAAGTCGCCCGTGAAATGCAGGTTGATGTCGTCCATGGGGACGACCTGCGCGTAGCCGCCGCCCGCGGCGCCGCCCTTGACCCCGAAGACCGGGCCGAGGCTCGGCTCCCGGATGCAGAGCACCACCTTCTTGCCTAGACGGCGCAGGGCCTGGCTCAGGCCGACCGTGACCGTGCTCTTGCCCTCGCCGGCCGGGGTCGGGTTGATCGCGGTGACGAGCACGAGCCGACCCTTGGGCTGTCCGCTTGGCGATCGCCTCCGCCGCGATCTTGGCCTTGTAGCTTCCCGTAGGGTCAGGATCTCGTCGGGGCCGAGGCCGATTTCCGCCGCCACTTCGGCGATCGGGCGTAGCTTCGCCGCCTGCGCGATGTCGATGTCGGACGGAACCGTGGTCACTGGGCGATGCCCCCGAGACTGAGTGAGTGTAGACCGAAGACGCGGGCCGCGTTCGCGCCGGTGTGGGCGATCAGCTCGCCGGGGTCGAGACCCCGGACCGCCGCGATGCGCTCCGCCACCTGGCGCACGAACGCCGGCTCGTTCCGCTTCCCGCGGTGGGGCACCGGCGCGAGATAGGGGCCGTCCGTCTCCAGCAGCAGCCGGTCGAGCGGCGTCTCCCGGATGGCATCGTCCAGCGCCCAGCTCTTGAAGGTGACCATTCCGCTGAACGACACATAGTGGTGGAGACCCAGCCCCGCTCGCAAGAGCCCAGGGCCGCTGCTGAACGAGTGCAGGATGGCGGTGACGCCGGGCTGGTTGCGCAGGACCTCGGCGACGTCGTCGTCGGCCTCGCGGGCGTGGATCACGGCCGGCTTCCCCGCCGCGCCGGCCAGCGCGAGCTGGGCCTCGAAGGCGGCGCGCTGGCGGTCGCGGGGCGAGTGATCGTAGTGGTAGTCGAGCCCCATCTCGCCCGCGGCGACGACCCGGGGGTGGCGGAGCCGGTCCCCGAGCCACGCCTCGGTCTCCGCGGTCCAGCCGCCGGCATCGTGGGGATGAACGCCGGCGGTGGTGGCGAGCCGGTCGTCGGTGGCGGCCAGGGCGAGGGCGCGATCCGACGCGGCGGGGGATTCGCCGATTACGACGACCCCGGCGAGACCGGCGCCCCAGGCTCGGTCCAGCACGGCGGGCCGATCCGCGTCGTACGCCGGATCGGCGAGGTGGCAGTGGGTATCGATCAGCATGGGACGGATGGGGCGTGTGATCCCAAGCGCAGCGAAGGAGACCATGCCGAGATGGTCCCCTTCGCTTCGCTCAGGGTGACACTGTCCTGTCGCTCAGAGTGACCGCGCCCTCACCCTACCGGCTGCGGCTTGCGGCTCGCGCCGGACGGGGTGGTGCTCTTGGGGCCGAGGTGCCCGCGGGCGTCCGGCCCCGGCCAGCGCTGCTCGATGGCCAGGAGCACCGGCGACGCGATGTAGATGGAGGAGAACGTGCCGACGGCCACGCCGAAGAGCATCAGCAGCGCGAACGGACGGACCACGTCGCCCCCGAGCAGGCTCAGGGCCGTGAGGCTGCCGAGCGCGGTCGTGCCGGTGAAGAAGGTTCGCGGCAGGGTCTCGTTGATGGACCGGTTGAGGATGGTCTCGAAACCCTCGCGCTTCCTGCGATGGAGGTTCTCCCGAATCCGGTCGAAGATCACGATCGTGTCGTTGAGCGAGTACCCGACGATGGTCAGGAGCCCGGCCACCACGAACAGGCTGACCTCGAGGCGCGCGAGGGAGATGAAGGCGATCGCCGCGATCACGTCGTGCGCCGTGGCCACCACCGCGGCGACGCCGAAACGCCACTCGAAGCGGTAGGCGAGATAGGCGAGGACCGCCACGAAGGAGAGCAGGATGGCGAACACGGCCTGCTCCCGGAGCTCTCCGCCGACCTTCGGGCCGACCGCCTCGGTGCGCTGAATCTTGTAGGCCCCCGCGCCCAGTGTCGCATCGAGCGCCTGACCCACCGCCTCCGCGGTCGCCTGCGTGTCGTTGGCGTCCGTGCCCGCGCGGGCCACCCGGGCACGAACCACGATCTCCCGGTCGCTGCCGAACGTCTGGATCTCGGCACCATTGATGCCGCGCGCCTGGAGCGCGTTTCGGAGCGCGCCGACGTCGGCGGCCTTGGCGGTCTCCACCTGGATGATGGTGCCGCCGGTGAATTCGACGCTGTAGTTGACGCCACGGATCGCCATCACGGTCAGACCGATCAGCGAGAACGCGATCGAGATGCCGTAGGCCCAGGTCCGCTGGCGGAGGAAGTCGTAGTTCGCGTTGGCGAAGAGTCTCATGGGATCAGATGCTCAGCGTGGCCATGGTGGGCTTACGGTCCAGCCAGATCAGGAACAGCGTGCGCGTCACGAAGATGGCGGTCACCATCGACGCGGCGGTGCCCAGCACCAGTGTCACCGCGAACCCCTTGACCGGGCCGGTGCCGAACTGAAAGAGGAACAGCGCGGTGAGGACGGTCGTCACGTTGGAGTCGATGATCGCGCTCATCGCGTGCTTGAAGCCCTCGTCCACTGCGAGACGCACGGTCTTGCCGGCCGCCAGCTCCTCCCGTATTCGCTCGAAGATCAGCACGTTGGCGTCCACGGCGATACCGATGGATAACACCAAGCCCGCCAGGCCCGGGAGAGTGAGCGTGGCGTCCAGCATGGAGAGGCCGCCGAGCGTGAAGAGGAGGTAGAGCGTGAGGGCGGCGATGGCGAGCACGCCGGCCATGCGGTAGTACAGCACCATGAGCAGGACGACGAAAATGGTGCCGATGACGCCGGAGACCATACCCGAGCGGATCGCGTCTTGTCCGAGGCTCGGTCCCACCTGCCTCTCCTCCACGATCCTGAGTGGGATGGGGAGCGCGCCCGCCTTCAGCGTCAGCGCCAGGTCCTGGGCTTCCTGCAGCGTCCGGCCCGAGAGCGTGATCTGCCCGTTCCGGCCGATGCGGCTCTGGATCACCGGCGGTCGGCCCTGGGCGCGCCCGTCGAGCAGGATCGCCATGTAGTCGCCCACGTGGCGCGCGGTCTCCTCGCCGAACTTTCGTCCCCCCGCGCGATCGAGCTGGAAGGTCACGATCGGACCATTGGTCAGTGGATCGATCTGGGCCTGCGCGTCCTCGAGACTGCTGCCGGTGATGATCGGCCGATCGTCGAGTGCGTAAAGGAAGCGATACGACTCCACCCCCACGCTGGTCGGCGTCGCGGCCCACCGGAGGGTGACACCCCGAGGGACCTGCCGAGCCACCGCGGGGATGTTGATCAGGCTGTCCACCCGCGGGAACGCGGTCTCGGGCACCATGTATTCGCCCGGAGCGCCACCGCCGCCGGCGGCCGAAGGCTGGATCAGGCCGGCGAGGATGCCGCCCGTCGAGGCGGTGGTGTCGGCGGCCGTATCCCTGGCCGCGGTGTCCTTCGCCGCCGGCGTCTTCCCGGCGGGCGCCGCCGTCTTGCCTTTCGCGGCTGCGGCACCCGTGGCGCCGGCCGAATCGCGCGCGCCCTTCGAGGCGCTGTCGCCACCCAGCAGCTGCTCCACGGCCGACGGCCGCCCGGCGGGACCTTCGCCGCGGATGCCCAGTCCCCGGAGCGCGCGGTCCATGGCCGGCAGCGCCTTCTCCAGCGCGTTGGTCTCGTCGGTGATGCGGAACTCGAGGAACGCGCTCCGCTGCACGATCGCCTTGGCGCGCGCCGGATCGTCGATGCCCGGCAGCTCCACCACGAGCCGCTCTTCACCCACCTTCTGGATCACGGGCTCGGACACGCCGAACTCGTCGATCCGCTTCCGGAGCACGGTCAGGGCGAGATCGAGATCGCGCCTGGGGTCGGCGGACACCTGCTTCACCTGATCGAGCTCGAGGGCCAGGTGCATGCCGCCCTGCAGATCGAGGCCCAGCTTGAGGGGGATGCGCTTCTCGGTCCGGTCGGTGATGACCCCGGTGTTCAGGTCGCGCTCGCGCACGGTGATGGTGCGCGGCACGAGATAGAAGACGCTGAGGGCGATGAGTCCCAGGATGACGAGGAGGCGAGTGCGAATAGACATCGTCGGTCGGCGCTCAGGCGTGGGTCACGCGGTTAGGGTCTGCGCGCGTGCCGGCCAGCACCGCCCGGGCACGCACGCGATCGCGGTCCAACTGGGCCTTCAACTGCTCCACGGAGGCGAAACGCTCGATGTCCCGGAGCCGCTCCACCCACTCGATTCGCACCCACTCGCCGTACAGATCGCCGTCGAACTCGAAGAGATGCGCCTCGAGTGAGCGACGCCCATCCGCGAAGGTGGGCTTGGGTCCCTGATTCATCATTCCGTCGGCGCGCCCTCCGCGCCATTCCACCCGGACGGCGTACACCCCGTCGGGCGGCAGCAGCTTCTGCGGCGGCACGTCCACCAGGTTGATCGTCGGCACGCCGATCTGCCGCCCGCGATGCTCGCCGTGTCCCACCAGGCCGCTCACGCTGTAGGGTCGGCCGAGCATTCGGGCCGCGTTGCCCAGATCGCCGCCGCCCACCGCGCGCCGCACCCGCGAGCTGGAGACGTGCTGGTCGGCGAAATCCACCGGGGGCACCACGTCCACCGCGAAGCCGTGGATCGCGCCCAGATGGCGCAGCGTGTCCACGTCACCACTGCGACCGCGCCCGAATCCGTGGTCGTGCCCGATCACCAGCTCCCGCATGCCGCATCGCTCCAGCAGCACCCGCCGCACGAACGCCTCGGGCGTCATGGCGGCGACCTGCCGGTCGAAGCGCAGAAAATAGGCGACGTCGAGCGGCGTCTGCGCGAGCACTTCGCGCCGCTCCGGGCCCGTGGTCAGCAGCGGCGGCGCCATCTGCGGGTTCACGACCTCGAGCGGATGGGGCTCGAACGTCACCAGCACGCTCGCCCGCCCTGCCGCCTCGGCCCGCGCCGCGATCTCCTGGAGCACCGCCTGGTGACCGAGGTGGACGCCGTCGAAGGACCCCACGGTGACCACCGTCCCGTGGGCCGAGCGCCCGACCACCCACGACACATCGCCGAGCCGGTCGCTCACCCGGTCCCCAGCACGACCGTGGGCTTGAGCCACCCGCCGTGCGCCCGCGCCACGGCCACCAGCTCGGTTCCCTCCATCAGCGCCACCGCCGTATCGGCCTCGCGCCCGGAGCCCTCCCGATCCGCGACCGCCCGCCCGTGCATCACCGCCGCGCGAGCCTCCGCGTCGAGCGCGACGGCCGGAAGGTGGCCAAGGACCGCCGAGGCAGGCCGAATCAGTGCCGCCGTGACGCTGTCCAGTGGCGCGGCCTCCTCGATCCGGAGCGAGCCGATCGCCTCGCGCCGGAGCGCCGTCAGATGGCCACCGACCCCGAGCCGGTCACCCAGATCCCGGCCGATCGCCCGGAGGTAGGTGCCGGCACTCACCGTGGCGCGAAACGTCAGCAGCGGCAGACTCCAGTCGAGCGCTTCGATGCGGTGCACCCGCACCATGCTCTCGGGCGCCGCGACCGCGGCACCGCGCCGCGCCAGCCGATGGCTTCGCTCCCCATCGATGTGCTTGGCCGAGAATGCCGGGGCGCGCTGCATCTGCTCGCCCGCGAACCCCGCCAGCGCTTCGACCACCCGCTCGCTGGTGAGCCCGTCGACCGGGTGCTCCGCGACCGGGGCGCCGGTGAGATCGTCGGTGGCGGTCCGCACACCGAGCCGCACCGTGGCGACGTAGGTCTTGGCCTCGGACTCGACGAACCGCGCGAGCCGGGTGGCGCGCCCCACGAGCATGACCAGCAGTCCCGTCGCGAAGGGATCCAGCGTGCCGGTGTGACCCACCGAGCGGACGCCGAGCAGCCGGCGGACCCGCTGGACCGCATCGTGAGAGGTGATCCCCGCCGGCTTGTCGACCAGTAGCGCGCCGATCAGCCCTGCTCCTCCCGCCGGATGGCCGACAGCAGCTCCTCGATCCTCGCCGCGTGCGAGACGCCCTGGTCGAGCTCGAAGTGGAGCTCGGGCACCGTACGGGTGGTGAGCGCCTTGGCGGCCCGGCTGCGCAGAAACCCGGAGGCGCTCTGCAGGCCCTCGAGCGCCCGGGCCTTCGCCGCCTCGTCGCCGGGCACGCTCACCATCACACGGGCGTGGGAGAGATCGTTGGTGACGAGCACCCCGGTGACGGTGACGAACCCGACGCGCTTGTCGCGCACCTCGCGGGCGAGCGCGTCGGTGATGATCTGCCGGATCGTGCCGGCCACCTGCTCGGGACGTCGGGAGGACCTCACCGGAACTCGGTCACCGTATCCACGATCCGGACGCCATCGGTCTCTTCCACGGCGCGATCCGCCGCTCGCAGGGTCTCCTCGACCACCGGCCGGGCCGTTCCCACGACCGCGCAGGCGATCTCGGCCCGCTGCCAGAGATCCTGGTGACCCGTCTCGGACACCGAGACGTTCAGGCTCCGGCGCAACCCCACGGTGAGCGGCTTCAGCACGCCGCGCTTCTCCTTCAGGGAGTGGCAGTTCGGGAGATGCAGCTCCCAGGTCTGGATCGCGACCACCATGGGCGACTCGCCGGCGCTATCGCGCCGATCAGGCCGATGCCCCGCTGGCGGCGCTGGCCGACAGCGTGCGCTTGACCTCTTCCATGCGGTACGACTCGATCCGGTCGCCGACCTTGAGGTCGTTGAAATTCTCGATCCCGATGCCGCACTCCAGCCCCTCACGCACCTCGCGGACGTCGTCCTTGAAGCGCTTGAGGCTCGACAGCGTGCCGGTGTAGACCGACACACCGTCGCGGATGACGCGCCCCTTCGCCGTGCGCTGGATGATGCCGCCGCGCACCATGCAGCCCGCGATGGTGCCGACCTTGCTCACCTTGAAGAGCTGCAGCACTTCGGCCTCGCCCAGCACCGTCTCCTTCTCCTCCGGCTTGAGCAGGCCCTCGAGCGCGTTCCGGACGTCCTCGACCGCCTCGTAGATGATGCGGTAGGTCCGCACGTCCACCTGCTCCCGCTCGGCCGCGGCCCGGGCGTTCGAGTCCGGCCGCACGTGGAAGCCGAGCACGATGGCGCCGGACGCTTTGGCGAGCAGGATGTCGCTCTCGGTGATGGCGCCGACGCCGCGATGGACCACGTCCACCCGGACTTCGCCGGTTCCCAGCTGCGCGAGCGCGTCGGCCAGCGCTTCGGCCGGGCCGCCCTGGTCCGCCTTGATGATGATGCGGAGGGTGGAGACTTCGCCTTCCTTGAGGGCTCGGCTGAAGTCCTCCAGCGTCCCACCACGCGCGGTGCGACGGTTCTGCGCCTCGCGCTCGAGCCGCTGCCGCTTCTGCGCGATCTCGCGCGCCTCGACGGCATCGGTGACCACGGCGAACGTATCACCAGCGGCCGGCACACCCTCGAAGCCGAGGATCTGCACCGGGGTGGAGGGTCCCGCCTCCTTCACCGTCTTGCCGCGCTCGTCGTAGAGCGCGCGCACGCGGCCGGAGAACTTGCCGCAGATGAAGTTGTCGCCCACCCGCAGGGTGCCCTTCTGCACCAGGATCGTGGCCAGCGGCCCCTTGCCGGGGTCGAGGGTGGCCTCGAGCACGGTGCCCTGCACCTTGCCCTGGGGATTGGCCTTGAGATCGAGGATTTCCGCCTGGAGCAGGATCTGCTCGAGCAGCGTGTCGACCCCGGTGCCCTTCTTGGCCGAGATCGGGGCGGCGAGGGTGTTGCCGCCGAACTCCTCCAGCACGACGTTGTGCTGCAGCAGGTCCTGCTTGACCTTGGGGACGTTGGCGCTGGGCAGATCGATCTTGTTGATGGCGACGATCATCGGCACGCCGGCGTTCTTGGCGTGGCTGATCGCCTCGATGGTCTGCGGCATCACCTGGTCGTCGGCCGCGACCACCAGCACGACGATGTCGGTGACCTGTGCGCCGCGCGCCCGCATGGCGGTGAAGGCCTGGTGGCCCGGCGTGTCGAGGAACGTGATCTCGCGATCGCCCGGCAGCGTGACGCTGTACGCGCCGATATGCTGGGTGATGCCGCCGGCCTCGCCCGCGACCACGTTGGCCTTGCGGACGTGGTCGAGCAGCGACGTCTTGCCGTGGTCCACGTGGCCCATGATGGTGACGACCGGCGGCCGCGAGGTGAGCTGTTCCGGACTCTCCTCCACCGCCTCGGCCTCGGCCTGGGCGGCGTACTCGTCCTCACGCACCGCCTCGAACCCGAAGGCGGACGCGATCAGGTCGATCTGGTCGAAATCCAGTCGCTGGTTCACCGTCACCATCAGGCCCAGCTCCTTGAAGGCGAACTGGACGATCTGGGTGGCGGGCACCTTCATCGCGGCCGCGAGCTCCGAGACCGAGATGAACTCGTTCACCCGGATGCGGGTCTTTTCCCTTTCCTTTTCCTCGGCGATCCGGCCGGCCTGCACCTCGCGGAAGGAGGGCTCGTCGGGCCGGCGGCCCTTGCGGCCGGCCGGGCCCTTCATCCCCTGCAGCGTGCGCAGGATGTTGGCCTGCACGGCATCCTGATCCACCATCGACCGCTTGCCCTTCTTCCCCTTCTTCCGGCCTCCGCCCTTCTCGGCATCGGGGCCGAAGGTGCGGGCCGGCGGGCCGGACTGGCCGGGACGCGCGCTCGGCGGTCCCGACCGGCCCGGTGCCGCCGGGGCGCTGCTGCTGAACACCGGCTTGGGGCCACCACGTGGGCTGGCCGGCGGACGCTGGATGCGGGGCGGAATGAACGGCGCGCGCGGTGCATCGGACGGCGTGACGCGGCGCGGAGGTGGCGCCGGGGGCTCGGCCGTGCGAGCGACCGCTTCCTCGGTGGTGGTGGGCGCGCCGTCGGTATACGGCTCGGCGGGGGCGGTCGGCAGGTCCTTGAAGAGCGCGCGGGCGCGCTCCTCGAGGCTCTGGGCCGGCACCGTCTCCTCCAGCTCGTGCACGACGACAGGGCGCTCGAGCTCGAGGGCTGCGAGCTCAGCATCGCGCTCCGATTGCGCCTGCGCCTCGGCGACGGCCACTTCGGCCGCAGTGCGGCGGCGCTTGGCGGGCCGCGCTTCGACCGGCGGTGGCGGAGGCTCGACCGCCTTCACCGCCTTGCGGCGGCCCTTCTTGGCGGTCGGCTCCTCGGCGCTCTTCCGCTTCTCCCGCTCCCAGCGCACCCGGATCGCCGACACCTGGTCGTTTTCCAGGGCGGAGAGATGGCTGCGGACGAAGATGTTCATGTCCTTGAGCATGCCGAGCAACTGCTCAGGGGGAACGCCAAACTCCGCCGCGAGATCGTGCACTCTCGTCTTGACCACTTCAAGCCTCCATCAGGTGCGTGCGGGCGCCAGCTGCACCATGCCGCTGGCCAACGCGCGGTCCCGCACACCGACCGCCATCACGGGCGGCTTCCCCAACTGCGCGCCGATCGCGGCGGCGCCTGGTCCGGTCAGCAACGGCACACCCTTGGCGGCGGCCAGCCGGACCACTTTGTCCACGGCACGCGGGCTGGCGTCCACCGCCACGACCACGCATCGGCACTTCCCTGCCTGCAATTCCTTCCGAACCGCCTCCACACCCACCGCGACATTGCGCGCGCGGTGCCCCAGGCCGATCAGGCCCAGGAGCCCACTCATGCGGGGGGCGGGGCCGCCTCCTCACCGCCATCTTCGTCGGTCAGCTCGGCCATGAACGTCATCAGCTGGTCGGCCGCCTCGGGACTCATGCCCGGGATGCGGGCGATGTCCTCGCGCTCGAGGTCGAGAATGTCGTTGAGCATCTTGTAGCCCGCGCTCTCCAGAATCGTCGTCAGCTCGGGCGACAGGCCCTGCAGCTCGCTGAGCGGCACCTGGGACGCCATCTCCTCTTCGGGCGGCAGGGGGGCGAAGAGCGGCCCTTCACCGCCGCGCTCGAGCCACTCGCGGCTGGAGTAGAGATCGATCTTCCAGCCGGTCAGCTCGGATGCGAGCCGCACGTTCTGACCGTTGCGGCCGATCGCGAGGGAGAGCTGGTCCTCGTCCACCACCGCCTGAATCGTCTTCGCCTCGGGATCGGAGAACACCTTGGCCACCCGGGCCGGCGCCAGCGCGAGCCGGGCGAAGCGCTCGGGATCCGGCGACCAGGGGACGATGTCGATGCGCTCCCCGCCCAGCTCGTTGACCACCGCCTGGACCCGCGAACCCTTGAGCCCGACGCAGGCGCCGACCGGGTCGATGGAGTCGTCGCGCGAGATCACCGCCACCTTGGTCCGGCTGCCGACCTCGCGCGCGATCGCCCGGATCTCGACGATCTGCTGCTGGATCTCGGGCACCTCGAGCTTGAACAGCGCCTTCACGAACAGCGGGTCGCCGCGCGAGAGGATGAGGCGCGGACCCTTGGGCGTCTCCTCCAGCTTCTTCAGCACCGCCCGGATCGTGTCGCCCTGGTGGAAGTGCTCCCGATGGTTCTGCTCGCGGTAGGGGATGATCGCCTCCGCCTCGCGGAACTTGTTCAGCATGATGACCAGCTTGCCCCGCTCGATCTGCTGGACCTCGCCCGAGAGCAGCTCGCCCACCTTGGAGGTGAACTCCTCGCGGATCCGGGCCCGCTCGCCTTCGCGCACCCGCTGGATGATCCGCTGCTTGGCCGCCTGCACCGCCAGCCGGCCGAAGTCCACGAACGGCACCTCCTCTTCGAGCATGTCGCCGAGCGCGAAGTCGGGGTCCTCGTACTGAGCCTCCTCCAGCGTGATCTGCCAGCTCGGGTCCTCCACCGCCTCGACCACCTGGCGGAGCCGGACGACCTTGATGGTCCCCTGCATCTCGTCCACGTTGAGCTCGAACTTGACGTTCGGGCCGAACTTCCGGACCAGCGCGGCCTGAATGCCGTCGCGCAGGAGCTCCAGGAGATCGGAGCGCTCGAGTTGTTTCGCGGTCGTCAGCTCGCGGAACGCGGCCAACATCTCGGTCGAACCTGCCATCGTGTTACTCCAAGGAATCGGGGCGCCGTCGCTTCCCGAGGGCAGCCCAGTCCACCAGCAGCGTCGCGTCGCTGATCGCCTCGAGAGCCAGCGTCGTCTCCTCGCCCTGTTCGGAGCGGAGGACGACGTGCTCGTCGTCGGGCACCGCGACGATCTCCATCACTCGCCGCCCACCGAGCGCGTGCGCCCGGACCCGAGCGCGCTGCCCGATGAACCGGCGCCAGTGCTCCGGCCAGCGCAGCGGGCGCTCGACGCCCGGCGACGACACCTCGAGCACGTAGCGGGGGCCGACCATGGCCCTGGATTCCAGGAATCGCTCGAGGGACCGGCTGATCCCCGCACAGTCGTCGGCCGTCACACCCTGGCCGGGTCGGCTGTCCGGGCGGTCCACCCGTACCTGCAGGATGGGGCGCTGCATCGTGCCCGTTCGCCGGAGATCCACCAGCTCGAAGCCGAGGCCATCGAGATGATCGCGAATCGGGAGGAGCAGCGCGTCAACAGACATCGAGGCGGAAAAAAAATGTGGGGGAACTCCCCCACATCGACAGTCGGCCCATACCAGCGCCCCCGAACAGCGACGGGATATTAGCGCCGAATCCGTGGAGAGTCAACGTGATGCGACCGGATTCCCACCCGGCGCGGGCCACCCGAGATAGGCCACCATTCGGCCGTCGGACCCCCGGGATGCCCGGTGACTATAAAAGGTAGGCCTGTCGTGCGCGGAACAATGTGGCGAGACGCTCACCCGGCCGACGCCGAGCCGAGCGGCGCGGTCAGCCAATACCGATCGGAGATCCACGTGCCACGGGCCGGCTCCGTCGCGGGCCAGCCCACAGCCCGCCATGACCTCAGAACCAACTTCATAGCAAGTACCACAAATACCTATCCCGCAATGCATTACAACACCACTCGCCGCAACTCCTGTCGCGGCGCTCAACCGCTCCACCCCGCGCTCCAGGATCCCGCCCGCAGTCCCGCGCCAGCCCGCATGCAGCAGCGCGACCCCCCGCCCCGGGGCCGCGAGGTAGACCGGAATGCAGTCCGCCACCGTCACCGTGAGCAGCACGCCGGGCTCGGTGGTGACCCAGCCGTCCACACCCTCGACCTGCACCCACCCCCCCGCCCGGCCGACGGACCGCACCTCGATGCCGTGGACCTGGTTCCCCAATACCACGGTGTCGAATCCCGTGAACGACCGACGGAACACCCGCCACCGGCTCATCGTCTCGCCGACCGGCGCGTCGCTCCAGAGCCCCAGATCGAAGCCGCGGCCGGGCTCGTCGCCGCGGCCGGTGATGCCGGCGACCAGGCCGTGCTCGTCGCGCCATGAGGGAAGATCGAACCGCGCCGGCAGGTGGGCGGATGGCGTTTCGGGAAGGACGGATGGTGCGCGACGGTCCGACGAGGGACTGGCGCTACCCATCCGCTCGTTCGATCTCGGCCCCGAGTGCCCGGAGGCGCTCGTCGATGCGCTCGTAACCTCGCTCGATCTGCCCCACGTTGTGAATCGTGCTCGAGCCCTCGGCCGCGAGGGCCGCGAGCAGCATCGCCATCCCGGCGCGAATGTCGGGCGACTCGACCGTCCCGCCCTTGAGCGGCGCGGGACCCGAGATGACGGCGCGGTGAGGATCGCAGAGCACGATGCGCGCGCCCATGCCGATCAGCTTGTCCACGAAGAAGAGGCGGGACTCGAACATCTTCTCGAAGACGAGCAGCATGCCCGAGCACTGGGTCGCGGTGACGATCGTGGTGGACATCACGTCCGCGGGGAACGCGGGCCAGGGGCCGTCCTCGAGCTTGGGCACGTGTCCGCCGAGATCGGGACGGATGCGGCGCTCCTGGTCGGGCAGCACCGTCAACCGGGTGCCCTCGATGCGCGGCCGGATGCCCAGTCGCTCGAAGCCGAGCAGGGTGCTGCGCAGGTCCTCGGGCCGCACCGGATCGATCGTGACCTCGCCGTTGGTCACCGCGGCGAGTCCGATGAAGCTGCCGATCTCGATGTGGTCGGGCCCGATCGCGTAGCTCGCGCCACCGAGCGGCCGTCCGCCCTCGATGGTGTAGATGTTCGAGCCGATCCCCTCGATCTGCGCGCCCATCGCCACCAGCGCGCGGGCGAGATCCTGCACGTGCGGCTCGCACGCTGCGTTTCGAAGCACGGTACGGCCCTTGGCCATGACCGCCGCCATCAGCGCGTTCTCGGTGCCGGTGACGCTCGGCTCGTCGAGGAAGATGTCGCTGCCGGTGAGCGACTTCGCCTCGAGCTCGTAGCGGTCGCCCACCATCACCGACGCCCCGAGCTGCTCCAGCGCCAGGAAGTGGGTATCCACACGCCGTCGGCCGATCACGTCGCCACCGGGCGGCGGCAGCGTCACCGAGCCGAAGCGCGCCAGCATCGGTCCGGCCAGCAGGATCGAGGCGCGGATCTTGGCGCAGAGCGCCGGATCGAGCGGCTTGGGCTTGAGCGAGCGGGTATCGAGTCGCACGGTATTCGCGGCGGTCCATTCGGCCTGCGCGCCCAGATCCACCAGGAGGGCAAGCATGGTCTCGACGTCGCGAATGCGGGGAATGTTGTCGAGCTCGACGGGACCGTCGGCCAGAACCGTGGCGGCCAGGATCGGCAGAGCGGCGTTCTTGTTGCCCGCGGGACGGACTGTGCCGCGCAGCGGACGACCACCGCGAACGAGGAAACGAGGAGGCATGGCCAAAGCTGCCGAGGCCGGTTGCACGCGTCAAGCGGCGTCAGGGGGTTGCGGTGGCTCCGCGACCCCATTGTTTTCACGGGTGCGACATCGCACCCGGGGCTTCCCGGCACTTTCGGACGGTGAGGGACGCATGACGACACTCGCGCTCGTACAGGTCGGAACCACACCCGAATGGGTGGGGCCGACGGTCGCGATCTCGCTCGTGGTGATTGCGCTGGCGCTGGTCGGCGGGGCCGCCGTGGTCGCGGTGGCCGCGCTTCGCATCGCCCAGGAGACCCGGAAGCTCGGCAGCATGATCCAGGGTCATCAGGAGGATGTGACCCAGGCGCTGGCGGGCGCGCGCCGGCTGACCGAGCAAGGTCAGGACCTGCTCGTGGTCCTCCGGCAGGAGATCGGCGCCTTCACCCAGACCAGTCGCCGGATCCGGCGGAAGCTCACGCGGGGCGTGGACAGCATCGAGGCCAAGCTGACCGACCTGGAGACGCTGTACGATCTGGTGCACGACGAGGTCGAGGACACCGCCCTCGACGTCGCCGCGGCGCTGCGCACCTCGCGCCAGGGTCACGGCATGCTCGGCCGGGTGCGGCGCATGCTGGTGCCGAGCCACCGGTGAGCGCCGGCCGCCTGCTGGGGGCGGTGATCGTCGTCGGACTCTTCCTGCTCGTCGCGCCGGACTCGGCGCACGCCTGGACACCCGGCACCCACATCTATCTCGGCGAATCGGTGCTGGCGAACCTGCCGGTCCTCCCCGTCGTGATCGCCGATCTGCTCCGCGCATACCCCTTCGATTTTCTCTACGGCAACATCGCGGCCGATTCATCTATCGCCAAGCACTACGCTCCGCTGGGACGTCACTGCCACTTCTGGCACGTGGGTCAGGAGATCCACGATTTGGCCCAGTCGGATGCGATGCGCGCCTTCGGCCTCGGCTATCTCTGCCATCTGTCCGCCGACACCATCGCGCACAACTACTTCGTGCCGCGGCAGCTCATGGTCACCAGCAGCACCGCGGCCGTGGGGCACTCGTACTGGGAGACGAGGGTGGAGGCACACCTGGGCGATGCCTACGCCCGCGCCGCCAAAGACGTCATCCTGCTGGATCACTCCGAGGCCGACGCGCATCTCGACCGGCTGATCGCCCCCACGATCTTCAGCGTCCGCACCAACCGGCGGCTCTTCCGCGGTATGGTGCGCCTGACCGACACCAGCAGCTGGCAACGGGCGAGTCAGGTGGCGCGGGAGTACAGCCGCTGGACCCTGGCTGACCAGGACGTCGAGCGGCACCTCGGACTCTCCTTCGACTACATGATCGAGCTGCTCGGCGGCCGCGGCGCCAGCGCGCACCAGCTGGACCCGTCGGGCGAGCGCCCGCTCAAGACCGCCAAGGAGCTCCGCCGCCGGGTGCTGCGTGCCTCCGGCCGGCGCAACCGGGCGCGCCTCCGCGACGAGGCGCAGGAGCACTTCGGCCTGCCGGAGCGCGCGCTCGAGCACTGGGTTCGCATTCCCCAGAAGCTGCCGTGGGGCGCGCCCGAAGGAGCGGCGCCCTCGCCCAAGGCGCTGGTCAACGGGCAGCGCTAGCCCCCGCCCGTCGCCGATGGACGCTGACGACACGATCCGCCGGCTCGGTCTCGTTCCCCATCCCGAGGGCGGCTACTACCGCGAGACCTTCCGTAGCCCGGTGACGCTGGAGCTCCCCGACGGCCGCCGCCGACCCGCCTCTACCGCCATCCACTATCTGCTGTTGCCCGGGACGCGGAGCGCGTGGCACCGCGTCGCCTCGGACGAGGTCTGGCATCATTACGACGGCGGCGCGCTCCGACTCCACGTGCTCGGCACCGAAAGCCGGCGGCTCGACTGCTCCGATCCGCAGGCGGTGGTGCCCGCCGGGGTGTGGCAGGCCGCGGAGCCCGAGAGCGACGCAGTGCTCTGCGGCTGCACCGTCGCGCCGGGCTTCGACTTCGCGGATTTCGAGATGGGGACCGCGGACGCGCTCGTGCGGTCGTATCCCGAGCAGGAGGACCTCATCCGGCGCTTGAGCCGGTGAGAGCGCTCGTGCGCACGGGCTGGCTGGCGGCTTCGCTGCTCCTGATCGCGAGGATCGCGGCCGCACAGTTCGCGGCACCCTCCGCCGTCGTGCGCACCTCTCCGGAGACTCCCGTCCGCGGCAGCGCCGTCTGGCTCACCGTCGACAACGATCCCTCGCGCAACGATCAGGACCGTATCACCGGGGTGGAGGGGGAGGCGGCGGGGGAGCCGCTCCACTTCGAGCCGGTCGAGCGCGGCTTCACCGCCCTGATCGGCGTACCGGTCGAGGGGAACGACACGCTCGCGATCGCGCTCAGGCTGTCACGGCAGGGCCGGACCGATTCACTGATGCTGAGCCTCCCGGTGCGGCAGCCGGCCTATCCGCGGGAGAGTCTCACTGTCGCACCGCGGATGGTCACCTACGACAGCGCGACGCGACTTCGGGTCGAAGCGGAGCTGGCCCAGGCGCGCGAGGTCTCGCGCGGCTCGCATGCGACGCCGCGGCTCTGGACGCTTCCGCTCCGGTTGCCGCGGGACAGCCGGATCACGAGTCCCTACGGCGGCGCGCGCGAATACAACGGGCAGGTGACGAGCCGACACACCGGCACCGACTTCGCCGGCGCAGTCGGCACGCCGGTGACGGCCGCGGCGCGTGGCGTGGTCGCGCTGGTGGCCGACTTCTACCTGGCTGGGCGGGCCGTGTACCTGGACCACGGAGCCGGTCTGGTGACCGGGTACTTCCATCTGAGTCAGGTGGCGGTGGCGCAGGGAGACACGGTGGCGGCGGGAACGAGGATCGGGTCCGTCGGGCGGACCGGCCGGGTGACCGGGCCGCACCTGCACTGGATCATGCGATACGGCGCGGCCTCGATCGATCCGATGACACTGGTCCGACTGGGAGGGACCGCGGAGCCGCCGTGGACCGAGCGCCCGTGAGCTCCTCGGGGCGCGGCGGCGAGCGGCATCTACTGGAGCTTCTCGTGGAGCACCGGCTGCACGCCCTTCGGATCGGCCTTGCCCTTGCTCTTCTTCATGACTTGCCCGACGAAGAACGCCATCAGCTTGGTCTCGCCGCCCTTAAACCGCGCCACCTCCGCGGGATGTGCGGCGAGCACTTCGTCCACCCAGGTGCCCAGCGCACCCTGGTCGCTCACCTGGACCAGACCGAGACGCTCCGCGACGGCCGCGGGCTCGCCGTCGGGAGCCTGTGCCATCTCCGCGTACACGCGCTTGGCCGCCTGGTGGCTCAGCGTGCCCGCGCGCACCAGTTCCACGAGTGACGCAAGGCGCGCGGCGGTCACCGGAAAGGCGCCGGTCTCGTTGAAGGTCGCGATCACGTCGCCCATCACCCAGTTCGCCGCCGTCTTCGGCTCCACACCCGCCGCGACCACCGACTCGAAATAGTCGGCGAGGGGCACCTCGCTCGTCAGCACCCGCGCATCGTACGCCGGAATGCCGAGTGCCATCTCGAGCCTGCTGCGTCGAGCCTCGGGCAGCTCCGGCAGGCTCTCGCGCCGCTCGGCGATCCAGGCGTCGTTCAGGACCAGCGGCGGCAGGTCGGGATCGGGGAAGTAGCGATAGTCGTGGCTCTCCTCCTTCGAGCGCAGCTGCTTCACCTGACCCGTGCCCGCGTTGAACAGCAGGGTCACCTGCGCCACGCGTCCGCCGCTCTCCAGCAGCGCCACCTGCCGCGTCCTCTCCGCCTCCAGGGCGCGCTCGACGTTGGCGAACGAGTTCAGGTTCTTCACCTCCGCCTTGGTGCCGAGCTGGCCGTCACCCGGGCGGCGAATGGAGATGTTCGCGTCCACCCGGAGGCTGCCCTGCTCCATGCTGCATTCGCTCGCGCCGGCATAGATGAGGATCTGCCGGAGCGTCACCAGGTACGCGCGGGCCTCTCCCGGCGACCGCAGGTCCGGCTCGCTCACGATCTCGGCAAGCGGCACACCGGCGCGGTTGAGATCCACCGCGGTTCTCCCCGGGAACCGGTCGTGCAGCAGCTTGCCCGCGTCCTCCTCCAGATGCAGACGGGTGACCCCGGCCTGCATCCGCCCCCGCTCCGGCGATTCGAACGTCACGCGGCCGCCGGTCGCGAGCGGCTGGTCGAACTGCGAGATCTGATAGCCCTTCGGCAGATCGGGATAGAAATAGTTCTTGCGCGCGAACACGCTCGTGAGATGGACGGTGCAGCCGAGCGCCAGCGCCGCGGCGGTGCCGAGCCGCACCGCCTCGGCGTTCGGCACCGGCAAGGCACCCGGCAAGCCGAGGCACACCGGGCACACGTTGGTGTTGGGCGGATCGCCGAACGTCGTGCGGCAGGCGCAGAACATCTTGGTCCGCGTACTGAGCTGCACGTGGACCTCCAGACCGATCACCGTTTCCCAGGTCATGCGCCGACCTCCGCATCGGCCGGCACCGCGCGCTCGATGGCGGCGGCCGCCGCGAGCAGGCGCTCGTCCTCGAAGTACGGCGCGATGAGCTGCGCGCCCACCGGGAGTCCCTCGGTCCGACCGACGGGGATGCTCAGCGCGGGCAGTCCCGCCAGCGAGATCGCGCATACGAAGATGTCCGCCAGATACATCGCGACCGGATCCTCGGTCTTCTCTCCCGCGCGGAACGCCGGTGTCGGCGTGGTAGGCGTGAGCAGGAGATCCACGCCCGACGCAAACACCTGGCGGAAATCCTCGGCGATGAGCGCGCGCACCCGTTGCGCCTTTCTGTAGTAGGCGTCATAGTAGCCCGCGCTGAGCACGTAGGTGCCCACCAGGATCCTCCGTTGCACTTCGGCACCGAACCCCTGCCCGCGAGTCGCCTGGTAGAGGGCGTGAATGTCGCCGTCGGGCGGAGCCTTTCGGGGACCGTATCGCACGCCGTCGTAGCGGGCCAGGTTGGCGGCCGCCTCCGCCGGGGCGACGATGTAGTAGGTAGGGACGGCGTAGGGCGAATGGGGCAGCGAGACCTCACAGACCTGCCCGCCCAGATCCTGGATCGCCTCGCGCGTCCGCCCGAGCGCCGACCTCACGCCGGCGTGCAGGTCCTCCGGGTAGTACTCGCGCGGCAAGCCGATCCGCAGACCCTTTAGATCGGTGAGCGCCCCAGGCACCGGCATCGGCGGCTGAGCCACGGTGGTCGCGTCCAGGGGGTCGTGGCCGCTGATCACGCTCAGCATCCGTCCCGCGTCGCTCACCGTGCGGCTGAAGATGGAGATGCAGTCGAGCGAGCTGCCGAAGGCCACGAGCCCGTAACGGCTCACCCGGCCGTAGCTCGGCTTCATCCCCACCACTCCGCAGAAGCTCGCCGGCTGGCGCACCGATCCACCGGTCTCCGAGCCGAGCGCCACGGGCACTACGCCGGCCGCCACCAGCGCGGCCGAGCCGCCGGAAGATCCTCCCGGCACGCGCGTCGGATCGATCGGATGGAGCACGCGTCCGAACGCCGAGTGCTCGGTGGATGAGCCCATGGCGAACTCGTCCATGTTCGCCTTGGCCGCGACCATCGCTCCGGCATCGCGGAGACGGTTCACCGCCGTCGCGGTGAACGGGGAGGTGTAGCCGTCGAGTATCCGTGACGCACAGGTCGTCGGCTGCTCGATGGTGACGATGTTGTCCTTGAGCGCCACCGGCAGCGCGGCGAGCGCGCCCGGCACGGGCATCGCATCCACCCGGGCGGCCTCGGCGTCGAGCACCTCCTGCGACCAGTGCAGCGTCGCATTGAGCGAGGCCGCGCCCGTGAGGCGCTTCCCGGTCTCGCGCGCGACCGCGGATGCGCTCACCCCTCCTCCATGGCGCCGTGACGGGGCACGAGGAAGAACCCGTCACGGAACTCCGGCGCCAGCTGTGCGGGGGGCCGCGCGAGGGGCACCGGCCCCGGCACATCCTCCCGCAGAGCCAGGTGCTTCGGCCCCGGGAGGAACGGCGCGGCCATCCGGTCGGCCGGCACCCGGTCCAGCTGCGCGACGTAGTCCACGATGCGGTTGAGCTGTTCCACCAGGCGGTCCAGCTCGTCCTCCCGAACCGCCAGCTCGGCGAGTCGAGCCACGTGCAGCACGTCGTTCCGTCCGATGCTCATGCACTCTCCCATTCGCGCTCGAGACCGGCGTAGGCCACGAGCAGTTGTTTCTCGCCCACTTCCTCGTCGTCGAAGGCCACCGACACCTTGAGGTCGCGCCCGACCCCGGTGAGCCCGCGGATCGTGCCGCTGCCGAAGCGACGATGGCGCACCCGCTCGCCCTTCACGTAGCGGGGGGCGTCCTGCGACTCCTCCGCCGCCGCATCGGCGACCGGTGCGGCGGGCGTGTTGGTGTAGGTGGAGACGCGGGTCCGGGTCCAGGTGCCCTGCCCCGACCCACGGCGTCCAGCCTGTCCGGTCGTCCAATCCGGCGCCCACAGCGAGGTCGTGCGCCGCTCCTCCACGATGGCGGGAGGCAGTGCCTTGAGGAAGCGCGACGGGATGCCCGGCCGCAGCTCCCCGCCCCGGCGGCGCGCCCGGGCCCAGGTGAGATAGAGCTTGTCCTTGGCCCGCGTGAGCCCCACGTAGCAGAGCCGCCGCTCTTCCTCGAGCCCATCCGGGTGCTCCTCGGCCCGCGCAAGAGGAAACAGCCCGTGCTCGAGACCGGTCAGCACCACCACCGGCCACTCGAGGCCCTTGGCCGTGTGGAGCGTCATGAGCGTCACGCCCTCCTCGTTGCCGGTGACCGTCTCGGCGGACGAGAGGAGCGCGGCCTCGGCCAGGAACCGCTCGAGCGGCGTGCCGGACTCGGGATCGTCGGGCACTTCCTCCGACCAGTCGGCCGCGCTGGCGACGAGCTCACGCACGTTCTCCCAGCGGTCGGCTCCCTCCGGACCTTCGGCGTGGAGCAGCGCCTCGTAGTCGATCGCGCGGATGAGATGCTCCAGCGCGTCGGCCGGGGTCATCGTCGCCCCACGCTCGATGAGCCCGTCCAGGAACCCGGCGAAGGTGCGGAACGCCTCGCGCACGTTGGGTCGGAGATCGGTGATCTGGTCGGCGCCGCGCGCGGTGGCGAGCAGGGGCTTGGCCCACTGGCGAGCCGTCTGCCCGAGGATCCCGAGACTCGTCTCGCCGAGGCCGCGCCGCGGCACCCCGACCGCGCGGAGGAACGCTTCGTCGTCCGACGGATTCGCGACGAGACGCAGGTATGCGAGCAGGTCCTTGACCTCCCGGCGCTCGTAGAAGCTGATGGCGCCGATGAGCCGGTAGGGCACCCCGGCCCGACGGAACGCCTCCTCCAGCGCGCGGCTCTGCGAGTTGGTGCGGTAGAGGACCGCCATCTCGGCGTAGGGCCAGTCGCCGGCGGCTCTCCGGCTCTGCAGCTCGCGCACCACCCACTCGGCCTCATCCCGCTCGTCCGCGGCAGCAAGTAGGGTGACCATCTCGCCGCCGCTGCGCCGCGTCGTCAGCGTCTTACCGATCCGGCCGACGTTCTCCGCGATGACCCCGTTCGCAGCGTCCAGCACGATCTGGGTGGATCGGTAATTCTCCTCCAGCCGAACCAGCTTGGCCCCGGGAAAGTCGGACAGAAACTCCTGCATGTTCCGCACGTCGGCGCCGCGCCAGCCGTAGATGGACTGGTCGTCGTCACCCACGGCGCAGACGTTCCCGTGGGCGCCGAGCAGCCGGATCAGAGCATACTGCGCACGGTTGGTGTCCTGAAACTCGTCCACCAGAAGGAAGCTGAACCGCTGCTGGTACATCCGGAGCCGGTCGGGGTGCTCGCGAAACAGGGTCAGCGGGTGCAGCATCAGGTCGTCGAAGTCCATGGCGTTCGCCGCCTTGAGCGCCGGCCCCAACGCCGCGTAGATCTCCGCGGCCACCGCCGCGAGCCGGTCGAACGGCGAGCCCGAGGCAAGCCCTTCCGGCGGGACCATCCGGTTCTTCGCCGCCGAGATCAGTGACTGCACCGCGCGCGGCGGGAACATCTTGGGTGAATGGCCCCGCTGGTCCATCAGCCGCTTGATCAGGCTGAGCCGGTCGTCCTCGTCATAGATGGTGAACCGACGAGTGAACCCCAGCAGCTCGGCTTCGCGCCGCAGCAGCCGCGCGGACAGCGAGTGGAACGTGCCGATCCAGAGTCCCGACGGATCGCGGCCCAGCAGCCGCCCGATCCGGTGCTTCATCTCCCCGGCGGCCTTGTTGGTGAAGGTGACCGCGAAGATCCGATCGGGCGGCACGCCGTGCCGCTCGATGAGCGCGGCGATCCGGGTGGTGAGTACCCGCGTCTTGCCCGACCCCGCGCCCGCGAGGACGAGCATGGGACCATGCACGTGCTCCACCGCCTCCTGCTGGGCGGGATTGAGGGCGTGCGGCAGCTCGGGGGGAGACGTGTCGATCATCCGGTCGGCCGGTCCAGCGGAATGCGCATCAGGAAACAGGACCCCTTCTCCGAGTTCTCCAGCACCAGCGCGCCGCGGTGTGCGTCCTCGACCACGCGCCGCGAGAGCGCGAGGCCGATGCCCCAGCCCCCGCGCTTGGTGGTGATACCGGGCTCGAAGAGGGTACGGCGGATCTCCTTGGGCACGCCCGGGCCGTCGTCCATCACCCGGATCTCACCCATACCTTCATTGGCTCCGACTCGCAGAATAATCGTCCCGCTACGTCCCTGCAGCGCGTCGATGGCGTTCTTCACCAGCGATTCCAGCGCCCACTCCAGAAGCACGGGATCGCCCACCACCGTGGGGCCGGCGCCCGGCGCTTCCAGCTTGAGCTCGATCGGATTCGCCCGCTTCGGCAAGCGAGGGCGAAAGTAGCCGCCCACTCGGTCCGCCAGCGCGCCGAGCCCGATCGGCTCGCGCTTGGCCGGATTGCCGATGCGCTCGAACCGGCGGGCCACGCGGTCCAGCCGCTCGGCGTCGGCCGCGAGGTGGTCGGCCAGATCGGGCGGCGGGGTCGGTCGCGAGCGCACTCGCTCGATCCATCCCTGGAGACTGGTGAGCGGCGTGCCCATCTGATGCGCCGCCTCGCGCGCCATCGCCACCCACAGGCGGTCGCGCTGCGCGGCCATGGCACTGCGGTAGGCGAACACGGCCACCGAGACCATCACCACGATCGTGAGCGCCTGGAGGATCGCGAGGGCCGTGATGTTGCGCTGCGCCGGGAGAGGTCCGTAGTGCACGGTGCCGATGGCATCCACGATGGGCGGGTTCTGCCGGTCCAGCTTCCGGGCGTAGGCGAGGACGCGGGGATCGTCGAGCGGGGCCTCGAAGGGGAGGTTCGCCGCCGCGGTGACGCGCCCGCTGCCGTCGGTGATCACCAGCGGAAGGCCGAGCGCGCGGACCTCCTCGCCCAGGCGGAGCAGCGCCTCGGCCTCGGATCCTGGGTCGGGGTCGTTGAGCCCGCCGAACACGCCGGAGTAGAGCCGGCTGGTGGCGGTGGCGTCGGCCTTGAAGTGCCGGATGATGAGGAGGCCGGTGCCGAGGCTGAGCCCGGCCAGCACGGCGACGAGCATCACCGCGACGCTCGGAGCGAGGCGCTCCAGCCGCTCCTTAGGCGGGCGCCAGCTGCTCGACACCGAGGTACGGCACCAGCGCCGTCGGCACGCGCACCGACCCGTCGGCCGCCTGGTTGTTTTCGAGCAACGCGATGATCGTGCGCGGGAACGCGACGCCCGACGCATTGAGGGTGTGGACGAACTCGGGCTTGGCGCGCGGCTCGGGACGATAGCGGATGTTCGCGCGGCGGGCCTGAAAATCGGTGAACGTGCTCGAGCTCGATGCCTCGAGCCACGTGTCTACGCCCGCGGCCCAGACTTCGAGATCGTAGGTACGTGCGCTGGCGAAGCCGGTGTCCCCCGCGGCCAGCTCGACCACGCGGTAGGGGATCTCCAGCCGGCGAAGCACTTCCTCCGCGTGGCCGGTCATCCGCTGATGCTCGGCGTCGGACTCTTCGGGCTTCGCGAATCGGACCAGCTCGACCTTGTCGAACTGATGCACCCGGATCAGCCCGCGGGTGTCCTTGCCGTGTGCGCCCGCTTCGCGGCGGAAGCAGGGCGTGTGCGCCACGTAGCCGCGGGGCAGGTCGGCGGCCTCGAGAATGTCGTCCCGGTGGAGATTGGTGACCGGCACTTCCGCGGTGGGTATCAGGAAGAGGTCGTCGGCGGTGATGGCGTAGAGATCCTCCTCGAACTTGGGAAGCTGCCCCGTGCCGGTGAGCGTGGCGCGATTGACCACGTAGGGCGGCGCGATCTCCACGTACCCATGCTCACGGGTGTGGAGGTCCAGCATGAAGCTCGCCAACGCGCGCACCAGTCTGGCGCCCATCCCGCGGAATACCGGGAAGCCCGAGCCCGTCAGCTTGGCACCCGCCGGCAGGTCGAGCAGCCCCTGCGCCGCAGGAATGTCCCAGTGCGGCTTGGGCTGGAAATCGAAGGTGGGCGGCGTGCCCCAGGTCCGCACCACCCGGTTGGCCGACGCATCGCCGTCGGCAACACCGTCCGCCGGGAAGTTCGGCAGCGCGAGGGCGTGACGCTCCAGCTCGGTCTCGACCTCGCGGAGCCGGACATCCAGCGCCTTCACTTGCTCGCCCGAGGTCTTGAGCGCCGCCATCAGATCGTCGGCCGGCTCTCCGGCCCGCTTCCGGCGGGCCACGTCCTGGCTGGCCGCGTTGCGATCGGCCTTGATCGCCTCGACCCGCACCAGGATGTCGCGCCGCTCGCGGTCGAGCCCGAGCAGCGCATCCAGCGATGCGCCCACGGTCGCATCCCGCCGACGAAGGAGGCTGGCGCGACTGCCCTCGGGGTCCTGGCGCAGGCGCTTGAGATCGATCACGAGAGTGTCAGCGGTCGGGGAGGCCGGGCAGGAGCTCCCGGTAACCGCAATTCGTGTTGCCCAGGACCTTGAGGGTGAGCGAATTGTCCTCGAGGCCGATGACCTCGACCTTGGCGTAGATTGGCACACCGATGTTGCACACTACCCGCGACCGGACGATGTAGACGTTGCCCAGGGCCACCGGCACGGCTTCCCCGGTAATGTATCCGTTGCTCGGCGCCGCCTCGATCTCGTCGAACGTGTCGGTGCGCGGCAGGACGCCGGGCTCGGCCGAGCCGCTGGAGACGATCCCCAACGCGGCACGCGGAAGGATGACGCTCGTCCCGGTTGCAGGCTCGCCCTGGATGTCGTAGGCGAAGTCGAAGTCGGGGCTGAGGTCCGTGCGGATGGCACCCAGGCTGACGGAGAACCCGCTGGCCGTGGTGATCGGGGTATCGGTGAGGGAGCCCACCGTGACCGTGTCGACGAGGTTTTCGTCGGTCGGATCGGGCAGGTTGTCGTTGTTGCCGCACGCGGCGGCAGCCGACAGCGCGAGGAGCGGAAGGAGACGGCGGATTGTCGGCATAGAAGGGGAAGGTTAAGAGCGGATTCGAGTCGGGTCAACCGCGCGTGGTTTCTTGACTTCGCCCGAGGCGACTTCTACGTTGCGCTCACCTTTTTCCCCCGCGCGATGGAGTGCTTCGAATGGCCGGTTTGGCCGATGTCTTGCGCGGTCTGGCCGCGCGCGAGGGCGTGCAGGCCGCGCTGCTGTTGAGCGGCGAAGGCCTGCCGATCGACCATGCCGCGGCGGGTCCCTTCGAAGCGGAGACGGTGGCCGCGCTGGCGGCCACACTCGCGCAGTACGCCGCCAAGCTCGGCCAAGGCGCGGCGCTCGGCCAACTCCGGACCGCGGTCCTCGACTTCGCGGGAGGGGCCGTGATCCTCTCGCAGGCGAGCAGCGAGGATTGGGTCGCCGTCCTCGCGAAGCCCGGCACCGACATCGGACCTTTGCTCTACGACCTGCGTCACCATCATCCGGCTCTGGCCGGGCTCCTGTGATGCGCCGATGAGGTGGGCCGTGCTTCTCGCCGGCGGGTCCGGCACCCGCTTCTGGCCGCTCAGCACTCCCGCGAATCCCAAACAACTGCTTCCGCTCGCCGGCTCGCGCTCCAGCGCCGAGGACGCGGTGGATCGGCTGACGGGTCTGATCCCCCGCGAGCGCACGCTGGTGGTGGCCGGCGCCAGTCTGGGCCAGCGGCTGCAGGAACGACTCGGGCTCCCCGCCGAGAACATGCTGATCGAGCCGCGCGCGGCCTCCACCGCGCCGGCGCTGATCTGGGCCACATGGGAGGCGCAGCGCCGCGATCCCGACGCCGAGGTGCTTTCGCTCCACGCCGATTGGGTGGTGGGCGACGCGGCGGCCTTCCGTGAGACGGCCGACACGGCGCTCGGCACCGCGCGGCGCCACGACCGGCTGGTGACGGTCGGGATGGTGCCTTCGCGGCCGGAGACGGGCTACGGCTACATCGTCCCGGGGCCGCCGCTCGACGATGTGGCGCGGAGCGTGGCCCGCTTCTCCGAGAAGCCCGACGCCGCGACGGCGCTGGACCTGATGGCCGCGGGAGCGCTGTGGAACAGCGGGCTGTTCGCCTGGACCGCCGCGCGCCTCCTGGCCGAGGTGAAGGAGCACACGCCCGAGGTGGCTCGCGCGTTGCCGGCGCTCTCCGCGGGCGATGTCCCCCGATTTTTCCGCGAGGTGGAGCCGGTCTCGATCGATGTCGGGCTCCTGGAGCGGAGCCGTGCGGTCGCCGTGATGCGCGGCGACTTCGCGTGGGACGACGTGGGCACATGGCAGGCGCTCGCGCGGGTTCGGCCCAAGGACCCGATGGGCAACGTCGTGGTCGGCAACGCGGTACTGCACGAGTGCCAGGACTGCGTGGTCTGGACCGACGGCGATCCGATCGTCCTCTACGGCGTGCAGGAGCTGGTGGTCGTGCACGCCAACGGGCGCACGCTGGTGATGCCGACCGACCGCGCGGCCTCGATGAAGCACCTGCTCGACGCCCTGCCCCCCGCCACCCGCGACATCGGGCCATGACGTCCCTGTACCTCCTGGAACCCGAGCCGGCGGGAGCCGCGTGGGCCCCGTTCGCGGGCGTCAGGCCGATCGCGGAGCTGCGCGCCGGACTGTGGCGGATCCGCGAGCGCTGGGAGGGTGCGCTCCAGCGCGACACCACCGCCATCCTGGGCACCCACGCCGTGGGCTTCACCGAGTTCGACGAGCCACCCTCGCGCTCGATGATGCCGATCGAGGGGCCGGCCATCATCGCCGCCTCCTGGTTCGCGCCGTCCGGGGCACCGATCGAATCCACCGCGCCGGTGCGCCGCCTCACCCACGGCGGCACCACCGTAGGCTGGGTGATCCCCGCCGGCGAGCACTGGTCCCGGCCGACCGACGACGGTCCGGGCCTCGAGATCGACGGGGTGCTGCTCCGCGGCGCCTACGACCTGGTGACCGCGCTGGAGCGGCTGCTCACCGCCGATTGCGCCGATTTCCGCGCGGCACCATCGGCGGGAGTTCCGGAGGGCAGCATCGTGATCGGGGATCCGGCCGACGTGATCAGCCTGCGGGCGGTGGTGGAGCCCGGCGTGGTGTTCGACGTGCGCGCCGGGCCGGTCGTCATCGAGGAGGGAGCGGAGATTCGGAGCGGCACCCGGATCGAGGGCCCGACCTACGTGGGAAGCGGCACGCGCGTGCTCGGTGGCTTCGTGCGCGGATCGGTGTTCGGTCCGGAGTGCCGGGTGCGCGGCGAAATCGCCGCCAGCGTTTTCCTGGGCTACGGCAACAAGGCGCACGACGGCTTCGTCGGCCACAGCGTGGTGGGACACTGGGTGAACCTCGGCGCGGGCACGACCACTTCGAACCTCAAGAACACCTATGGACCCGTGCGGCTGGACGTGAACGGGACCAGGATCGAGACCGGCCGCACCAACCTGGGCAGCTTGTTCGGTGACCACGCCAAGACCGCGATCGGCACCATGATGCCGACCGGAGCGGTCGTGGGAGCCGGCGCCAACGTGTTCGGTGCCGCGCCCGCGCCGAAGTACGTGCCCGCCTTCGCCTGGGGATCGAGCGGTGAGCGTCTCTCGGAAGACGGGTTCCTCACCGTGGCGCGGCGCGTATTGGCCCGGCGGGACGTGGCCTGGTCGGACGCACGGCAGGAGTCGCTGCGCCGGACCTACGCCCGGAGCCGCCCGGGATGACGTCGCTCTACGTTCTGGGATCGGGCTCGCGAGGCAACTGCTGCGCGGTCCAGCATGACGGCACCACGATCCTCATCGACGTGGGCTTCAGCCCGCGCGAGATCGAGCGGCGCGCGGCCACCATCGGCCTGCCGCTGGGCACGCTCGGTGCGATCGTCCTCACCCACGAGCATCACGATCACTCGCGCGGCGCCGCCCGGCTGGCTCGCCGATTCGGTGTTCCCGTGCTCACCGCGCCTGGCACGTGGACCCATCTCGCGCCGCGGATGCGCCACGCGGAGCACCGCGCGCTCGGCCTCTGCAGCCGGGTGGAAGTCGGACCGTTCGTGGTGACCGCCTGCCCCACCAGTCACGATGCGGCCGAGCCGCTCGCGTTGGCGGTGGAGACGCCGGACGGCGTGCGGATTGGCGTGGCCTATGATCTGGGCCGCGTGACGACCGCCGTACGCTACCTGCTGCGCGACCTCAGTGCCATCGTTCTCGAGGCCAATCACGACGACGTGCTGCTCCGAACCAGCCACTATCCTCCGGTCGTCCAGCGCCGCATCGCCGGCTCGACCGGCCACCTCAGCAATCGCGCCGCGGCGCGACTCCTGACCGAAGTACATCATCCCGGGCTGGGCGTCGTCGTCCTCGCCCACCTGAGCCGGCAGTGCAATACCGCGGCCGACGCGCGCGCGGCGATCGCCCCGGCGTTGCGGCGGGCGGGGTTCAATGGCGAGCTCCACGTGGCCGATCAGGACCAGCCGCTCGGTCCCATTTCCGTGGTTCGCTCGGCCGGGATTCAGTTCGACCTGGCGCTCTGAAGACCTGCGGTCAGATGGGCTCGGTGTCGGGATCTGGTGGGACGCTCACCGTATCGGGACGCGGCGTCGGAGGGCCGATCAGGTCGAAGGTGACGGGCTCGGTCAGGTCCCCGCCGGACAGCGTGAGCCGCTTGCCCTTCACCTTCAGCCGGTAATTCACCCACTCCCCGCCAAGCGCCAGCGCGAGGCTGTCGCCTACGACACGCCACCGTACCGTCTCGGCCCCGTAGCTCGCGCTGCTGTCGGATCGCACGATCACCGTGCGCGGCCCGGGCTTCTTGTCTCCCTGTTTCAGGTCGAACTTCCACGTCCCCAGAATCGGCGCCTGCTGCGCCGCACCAACGGACGGGGCGACCAGAATCGTCCCTGCCAGGATCCAACTCAACCTCACATGTCCCCCGCGGATGACGGAGCGGATGTCGGTTCGAGAACCGCCGCAGTCTAACAGCGGATTCCGTGCCAACCAAGCATCGCTACGCCGGCCCTTCCGTCTCCTGAAGCAGCCGCTGGAGCGGAAGCGGCACGACGCCCGCTCCGGCGCTCTTCGAGGCGGTGTCAGCGTCCGACCGGGAACCCGAACCCGAAAGCGATCTGCACGTCGTTCTGAGTCCGGCTGTCTTCCAGAGCGTCGAGGCTCTCCACGCGGGAGCCGTAGATGTAGTCCTCGGCGGCCACGTAGAAACTGAGCATGCTGCCGAGCCGGAAGCCGACGGTAGCCCCCACCACACCACCCACGTCGCTGTTGTCCTCGGCATTCTCGTACGCTTCCCCACCCCGGCGGATCATGCTGACACCACCGTTGAGGCTCAGCCACACCGGGCTCGTCATCGGAATCGCGTGGAACGTGGCGCGCACGGTGCCGAGCAGCAGGTTCGCGTCTGTCGTGGTCTCGGTCTCGTCGAAGGTGAAGCGGAGATTGCTCGGCACGTAGCTGACCGAGGTCTCCAAGCCGAAGCGCGGGCTCAGCGTGATGCCGAGACGGCCTCCGACCGAGAGGGCGATCTCCTGCTTGAACTCTGCCCCCTGACTCGCCTTCACCAGCTCGCTCGTGGGGATGTAGACACCGATCGTAGGCGAGATGGACAGACGCTGGGCCTCGGCCGGCGCAGCGCCCAGGAGGAGGGCGGTGATCGCGGCGAAAAGGCTGGGACCCGCGGCAAATCGAGCGAACATGGTCAGGCTCCGTGCCCTCGGGGGCGATGGGGGTGAGTGATGGTGTCGTGCGAGAGACGCGGCTCGTCCGGGTTTCTTCTCACTGACGGCGCAGCGGTCTCGCGCCGCCCCGGCTCGGCCGCGCGGTCAGGCTCGGAACTGTTGCTCAACGCCCGGCGATGAAGCAGCGCGGCGGCGAGCGCGGGCGGTGGGGGACGCATGCTCGGTCTCCAGCGATCGGGTCGTGGTGCTTGCCGAGGTCTCGGCCGCCCGCCATGTTCACCGGGCGAGCCGGCCATGTCCGTGGGGACGAGAAGTGCGGCCAACCTATCCTCCGGCTAGCAGCCCACTGTCAATGCGCGCGTCAAACCACTGGCCTCTCTGGGGTTAGCGAAATCACGCCATGCGGCTGAGAACTCTTGGCACGGTCCGCCTCGAGGGGGCGACTACCGACCTGGGCGGTCGGCGGAAGGACCTCGCCCTCCTGGCCTACCTGGCCCGCCGATCTCCGAGAGCGGTGTCGCGAGCCGAGCTCGCGGACCTGCTGTGGGAGGACCGGGACGAGGCCCGGTCCCGGCAATCCCTGCGTCAGGCTCTCCTGGGGCTCCGCCGCGTGGTGGGCGAGGGCTTGTCGGCCGAGTCGGACCAGGTCCGGCTGGATCGGGGCGCGCTGGAGCTGGACGCCAGATTGTTCGAGACCGCGATCGCGGGGGGCCGGCTGGCCGACGCGGTGGAGCTCTGGTCAGGCGACTTCCTGGAGGGGATGGAGGAAGCGGGCGGCGAGTCGCTTCGCGTGTGGATCGAGGTGGAGCGCGAGTCGCTGCGGCGGTCGCTCTACCTCGCGCTCGAGCGGTTGTCGTCGGCTGCCGCGGAACAGGGGGACTGGGACATGGCCGTCGACTGGGCCAGCCGCTGGACCGACCATCTCCCCTACGACGAGCGAGCTCACACCCGCCTGGTGGAGTCGCTCTGCCTCGCCGGCCGGGCATCCGAGGCGCAGGTACGGCATGCGTCGTTCCTCGCGCGCCTTCGGTCGGAGCTCGAGGGCGATCCCCCGGCGACGGTTCAGGCGCTAGGCCAGCGCATTGCCCGCGACCTCGCCCGCCCCTCCTCGTCCCATCGGCCCGGATCCGCGGCGCTCTTCACACCGGATCTCGTGGGGCGCGCCGGAGCACTCGCGGAGCTCAACGCCGGGTGGGCGGCCGCTCGGGACGGGACCCCCACAATGGTCGTGGTGACCGGCGAGACCGGGATCGGCAAGACCAGACTCGTGGACGAGTTCGCACGGCAAGTGGATACGGGCGGCGCGGCAGTGGTGCTCCGGGCCGCGCCCGGCCCCGGCTCTGTCGCAACCTTCGCCCTGGCTGACGTCATCCTGACCCAGCTCGCGAGCGCGCCCGGA
Organism: uncultured Gemmatimonadales bacterium; assembly: GCA_963846545.1. Lineage (GTDB taxonomy): Bacteria > Gemmatimonadota > Gemmatimonadetes > Gemmatimonadales > GWC2-71-9 > CAVVWJ01. Next base: position 1,586,853 of record CAWJWG010000001.1, read on the forward strand.
CTCGGTGGTGCGTCGCCCAGCACGCTCGCCGCCATCGCCACACTGGTGCCGTCGCTTCGCGAGCGCTACCCGGCCATCCCGGCCGCTTCCGCCACGGCCGAGTCTCACACCAACACCGCCGGCCTGGCGGCTGAAGCGATGTCGGCGGTGGCCGAGGAGCGGCCCGTCCTCCTCTTCGTCGACGACCTGGAGCGCGCGGATCCGCCCACGCTGGCGACCCTCGCGGCCATCGGCCGCGCATGCCGAGGCCGCATTCAGATGGTTCTCGCCGTCGGCACCGACGCCGGCACTGGCATGCCCGCCGAGCTCGGAGCGGGTATGCCGGTTCGGCGGCTCAAGCTGCCGCCATTGAGCCCGGCCGAAGTCGAGGCCCTGGTCGCCTCGATGCTGGTGCTTCCGGGGCCGGAGCGGCACACGCTCGCCGCGCGATTGCACGACGAGGGAGGCGGCAATCCCCTCTACACGATCGAGCTGGCGGCCGCGCTCGTGGACGAGGGAGCCTTGGCGGTGGGCGACCGGGGCTCGTGGACGCTGGTCAATCCGGAGCAATGGTCGCTGCCGATGTCCGGCGGGATCAGGACGATGATGGAGCGCCGCACGGCCGGCTTGAGCACGGACGCCCGGCGAGTGGGCGAAGCGGTGGCCCGACTCGACCCGACAGCCGACGATCTGGCCGTGCGCTCGAAGGCCGGCCTCTCGGCCGAGCGATTCGACGCAGGTCGGGACGAGCTGGTTGCGCGGCGTCTGTTGCGCAAAGCACCGCCGCCCCGGAGCGGCTACCAATTCCATCACCAGCTGGTCCGGCGCGCGCTCCTCGACGAGGCCGCACGACACGCGCGAGAAGCACCGGTCGAGGCCGCTGACGGGCGGATGTCATGGGGACGGCGACTCGCCTTGACGGGCGTGGCTGTGGCGGTGCTGGGCGCGGTGGCAGTCGCCGCCATCCGCGAGAGCAACAGGCCGGCCCCGGCGGCGCCACCCAACCCGCGCCAGGTACTGATCGTGCCGCCGGACCTCGCCCCGAATGCGTCATCATCGGACACCGCGGCGGCGCGCACGCTGGCTGCGGGCCTCGGCCGCGCCCTGGTGACCCGGATGCCGCCGCCCTCCCTGATCCACGGCGCCCTCGCGCGCATGCGCCGGCGCGACACCCTGTCGATGGGCGACCGCGCGACTGGTCGTGAGATCGCCGAGAGGGTCGGGGTCCGTCTGCTGCTCACCCCGACGCTGATCCGCGGCGATGGCCGGCTGTCGGCAGGATACCGGATCGAGAACACCCTCACCGGCGCGGTGCTTCGGGCTCGCGAGCGAGAAGGCGCCGACACGGCCGCGGCGGCGGCGTTGTCGGCCGGGCTGGTGCGCGAGGTGGAGCGCGACGTCGCCGAGTCGGCGCATGAGGTGCCGGCACCCGATGCCCTGCCGTGGGTGACGACCGCGTCGATCGACGCGCTCCGGGCGTACGCATCGGGCAGCCGACTCAGCAACGCCGGTGACGGTGCCGGCCAGAAGATGCTGGCGCGGGCGATCGCGATCGACTCCACGTTCGGCTCGGCGAAATCTTCGCTCGCCTACATGGCGTGGTTCGAGTACGACCAGAAGTCGGCCGAGCGGTACGCCCTGGAAGCGCTGAAGTCGCTCGGCGGACTGGCGCCGGTCGAGAGCCTGAAGGCGAGTATCGATGCCCACAACGCGCTGGAGAACTGGCCCACGGCCATCGAGTGCGCCCGCGCCCTGATCGAGCTGGATCCGAACAACCCGGTTCCCTGGCACACCCTGGGGCAGCTCCTGTACTTCGACCGCCGGTTCGCCGCCTCGGTCGAGGCGTACGACAGCGCCCTGGCTCAGACGGTCGGCCCACCGCCGGTGACGCTGCTGATCAACTACGCGACGGTGATCACACGAATCCCCGGACGGGTGGCCGACGCCGTCGCGGAGTACGAGAAGGCGTTCGTCGCCGATCCGGCGGTGCGTCGCCATCCCTTCATCAACCACGAGTACGGCGCCGCTCTGGTGCGGCTGGGGCGGGTGGCGGAAGCCCAGGCGGCGTACGCCGACCGGATGACGGGGACGCCGGAGGAGCGAGCCGGGGCGTTGCGCTCCATGGCGCTGCTGGAAGCCCACCTCGGCCGATTCGCCCGCGCGCGAGAGCTGCTGGACGACGCCGTGACCGCGAGCGGCGTCGACTCGGATACCCTGGGCAGCGCGATCGGCCACGTGCTGCGGGCGGACGTCGCGCTCGGCGCCGGCGACACGCTCGCGGCCCAGAGCGACCTCGCGGCACTCGAGCGCTGGGCCGCCGCGAGACCACTTCCCTACGAGATCGTCGCCCACGGGGTAAAACTGCTCGCTCGGGCGGGCCGGCCGGCGCGAGCCGCCACGCTCCTCCGCCGGCTCGAGGCGCAGACCACGGCGGTCTCCGCGGCGGCTCGGGCGCGGCTGCTGGTTGCACGAGGGGAAGTGCTGCTGGCGGAGGGCCGGACAGCTGAGGGACGGCGCGCGCTGGAGGAAGCGCTGGCGCTGGAGACGACCACCGAAGCCAAGGAGTCCGCCGCGTACGCCGCCCGGCTCGGCGGCGCCTCGGCACTCGCCGCGCAGCGGTACGACTCCCTCGCGGCTGACCGGGGCGTCGATTGGGACGGCCACGTCGTCATCGAGACCGGCACATACCTGGCGGGCCGAGCGTGGGAAGACGCCGGCCGGCCAGATCGCGCACGGGTGCGCTACGAACGATTCCTGACGCAGTGGGCTGGTGAGGTCGATTCACTGCTGCCCGCGGTGGTGGACGCCCGGCGCCGCCTCAGTCGACCTTGACGATCTCGAGGCGCGGGTCGCCGTCGCGTTTCACCTTGCCGATCTGAGGCGCCGCCGAGACGTCGCCGCCACTCGCGTGAACGAGCATGGTCTGCACCGTCGAGAGACGCTGTGGGCCGAGCATCTTGGCGGCGGCGTCCTGATAGGTCTTGTCCATGTAGAGGTCGAGGCGGTAACGCCCGCCGGCAGCGCGCATTGCCGCCACGATGTCGGCCGCGGCCGCGGTGAACGCGGTGGTGCCCTGCTCCGTGAGCCCGACGCCGCCGGCCACCCAACCGATGTGACGCACGGCGGTCTTGCCCTTCCGTAGCTGGGCGGCGAGGTCGGAGGCGACCTCGAGCGGTTGCCCGGAGCCTTCGGGCATCGCGGCACCGGGGACGGTGCCCGGACCGCCCGGCATCGGCCCCATTTGGCCCTGAGACGGCGGCATCATCGCCATCATCTGCGCCTGGTAGGCAGCGAGGGCCGCCGCGTCCATTGCCGCTCCGGGCACGATGGCACCAGGCAACGCACCGCCGCCCATCGCCGCCGCGGCCGCCGCTCCGCCGGCCCCACCCATCCCCGGCATGCAGCTGGTGCCGGTCGCGGCGCCGGCCGCGGCGCCAACGGCACTCTTGTCACCGGCAGCATCGATCGCGCTCGCCACGATCTGACCGCCAGGCAGCATGGTGCACGCGGCCGTCTTGGCGACCTGCTGCACCACCTTGTTCTTCGCCACCCTTTTCACCTTCCCGAACAGCCCGCCGCCCTTCTTCACCGGCATGCTGTCGGCGGGTGTGGAATCCGCCGGCGCCGCGGCCACATCCGCCGACGACACGTCCGCAGCAGACGACTCGGCCGCAGCGGCCGTGGGGGGGGTGACGCGGGCCTCGGACTGGGCTGCCTGGGCCTGCCCGGTGCCACAGAGCGCTCCGGCCAGGAGGCCGACAAGGGTGGCGATGCGGATCGTGCGCATGGGGATCTCCGGTAGGGTCGGGTTCTTCCTGGCGCCGAGCGCCGCCACAGCCAGGGTTGTCCAGAGCGTCGGACTCATCGGTCCTCTCCATTGATTGGGACGGGCCACCGTTCGACGAGCGCCAGCAGCTCGCCCGCGGTATCGAACCGGCGCTTCTCACCAGTGCCGAGCCGCTCGACCTGGCCCGCGATCGCCTCCGGGCGCTCTTCGGCCCGGTGGACACGAAGCATGAAGTACTCGAACTGCCCGGCCTCGGAGGCCGTCTGTACTGGATCGCTCGTCGCCATCACGCTCCATCGCTCATCGAGACGACGCCACGATAGGGTCCGAGGCGCAGCCCGGCGTCAACGGCCATGTCAACCGCATATGGTGTCGTGATTTGGTAACGCGGGGGCGGGTTGGGGGGTGGTGGGGGGTTGGGCAGGAGTGGGGACCTAGGGGACAAGGAAGAGGCCCCGAAAGATTCCGGGGCCTCGGCGACGTTCCCACGGCGACCTGCGGGGGCCGCTAGCTATCCGGTCCGACCCGCCGCGTGTCCGGCGGTTGAGCCAATAGCCGCTCCGCGAAGTCCAGCCGCTCCTGCGTCTCGTTCAGTTCGTGCCGGAGCGATCCCACCTCGTGTTCGAGGGCGTCCAGCCGCCCCCCGGCGTCGGGAACGTCGAGGGTGCCACCCTGCGCCTTGATCTTCGCGACCTTCACGACTCCCCAGGCCACGATGGCGGCGATCGGAATCAGTGGTGCGAGCACGCCTGGATCCATGAAAACCTCGACTGTCGGTGACCGACCATCACTCGCCGTGTGTACTCACGGACATTCCTGCAGGTCGGCTTGGAAAGTAGCGGATTCCGTCGAGCCGCAAGACAGCCGATCCTCCCTCGGCGCCACTGCCGTTGCCCCAAGCCGCCCAATGATCCGCGAGGGCCCGAACTAGTCCAGGAGCCGCTCCGCCACCCAGCGCCCGAAGTGGAGCCCCAGGCCCGTGCCCAGGACGCTCAGGAAGAAGGCCGCGAACAGACCTCCTTGAGCACCCGCCCACCAGCCGAGAGCACCTCCAGTCGCTGCACCAACCCAGCCAAGGAGCGAGCCCATGACGTCAGCTCCGCTCGTGGAGGAGCATCCAGGACGTGCCGAACCTGTCCCGAAGCATCGCGAAGCGAGACGCGAAGAAGGTCTCCTCCATCCTCATGAAGACCTGTCCCCCATCACTCAGCAGAGCGTACAAGCGCTCCGCCTCTCCGGAGCTGTCGAGCATGAGGGTCAGATAGGCGCTTCGCATGGGCTCGGCGTTGGGAATGTCGGCTCCCATCAGGACGGTCTGGCCGATCTCGATCCTGGCGTGGAGGATCGCGTTCGTCCAATCGGCCGGAATGTTGGGCTGACTCGGCAGCTCACCATGCCTCCGCATCATCGTGATTCTGCCACCGAGTTGCTGTTCGTAGAAGCGAAACGCCTGCTCGCAGTTGCCGTTGTAGTTGAGATAGACGTCGAGTCTCATTCAATCCTCTGCGTCTTGTGGCGGTCCCTTGTCGGCGGTGAGGCCTCCAACAGCACCTGAGGCAGCAGGGCGTTTTCCCAACACTCCGCGTGGGACATCAGCAGCGTGGTCGCTTCCTACTTGGTCGGCAACGGCTGATCGGTGGCGAATGCGTCGCGGGCGACGCGCCACCTGCCGTCGGGATCATGATGATACACCACGAGCCCCCACCCGGAGTCCTTCACCGGCTCCCCTCCAGCCCGCGGGGTGTCGGTGGATTTGTAGCTGTAGCGCTCGAAGGCCCACTCTCCGGCCACCTCGAACTCGAGCGCTTCCTTGTCCCAGTGAGTCGTGAAGGCCTGGAGATATCCCTCCACCCAGGGGCGAACCGCGGCCTTCCCCACCATCGGGGGCGAGTGCGCCGCGAGGAAGACTACATCCTCGGCCATCACCCCCATGATCGAGTCGAGGTTGTTCGAGTTGATGGCCGTGGTGTAGGCCGCATGCGCCAGGTGCGCGGTGGAGTCGACCGTGGCAGTGCCCGTCCTGGGAGCACCACCAGTGCCGCTGCACGCCGCCGAAGCGATGAGCAGGGCCAGCGATCCAAGTAGCTTGCGCACGGTTCCTCCTTGAGGTGAGCTCTGCCGCGCAGCAACTCGACGGCGCGGAACGTAGGTAGCATGAAGACATGCTGCCCTCGGGATCCTCATCCTAGAGCCTCGGCGAGCGAGGCGGAGATTCAATCGCAAGAATCGGAGTGCCGGGGCCGCGGTTCGTCACTATGATGGCCGCACCTCTACCGAGACGGAACCATGAGCGCGTACCGCATTCAGGGCATTCCGGAAAGTATCGCGACCGCCGCGAGGCGATCCATGAAGTCGCCCCAGTACGGTCACCCCGCCCACGTCGAAACGGCGACCGGCTATGGCCCGTGCCGATTGTGTCTCCAGACGTTCCGGGTGGGCGCGGATACACGATTGCTCTTCACCTACCAGCCGTTCACCGATCCGGCCGCGTTGCCGGCTGTTTCATCGCCCGCATCGATCGGCTTGCGGACTAGGCGGATCGCACCGTTCAACCGACTTGTCGAAGGGTGATGTCGAACTGGGCCGTTCGAGCGATGGGATCCCGCTCCTCGGCGGCCGGCTGCAGCGCGACCGTTACGCTGTCCCGCTCGTTGGGGCTGAGCTCCTGCCGGATCAGGTCCGCGTCGTTCAGCTCTTCACCGGCGAAATACATCTGGGTCACCAGCTCGTGATAGCCGCGGCGGGACAGCCGGAAATGGATGTGCGGCGGACGCACCCAGCCGTTGTCGTCGGCCGGATAGGCGCCGGGCTTGATGGTCCTGAAGCGAAACCGACCCTCGGCGTCGGTGAGCATCTCGGCCCAGTACTGGAAGTTGGGATCGAGCGGCCGAGGATTGGCGGCATCCTTCTCGTGGTCATACCGGCCCCACTTGTTGGCTTGCCAGATCTCGACCAGCGTCCCCGCCACCGGCCGACACGCCTCGTCCAGCACCCGCCCGTGGACAACGACAACGTCTCCCGCGGCGCGGCCAGGTCGCCCGCGGACCTGCGTCAGATCGGGATTCTCGTCCTCTCGGTCGTGTGTCGGGTAGTATGGACCGGCCGTCTGCGCCGCGGTCGCCTCGCCGCAGGCGGCGGGCGACGCCGCTTCGGCCCCGAGTCGCTTGGCGACGAGGCCGGCGGCCGCACCCGCGCCGACACCAAGCAGGTCGCGACGGGAGATCGGGGAATCCTGGGACAATTTGCGCCTCCTATGCTGGGATAGGCACTCTCACCGACGCTTCACCACAAGATCTCGACCACGCGACTTCGGGCGTCCCTCGTCCGGGGGGAACACAGTACGGTTGCCTCCGACGGCTTCCGTGCTCTAAGGGCGGTTCCGAGAACGTGCACACAACGCTGCAGGCGGAGCGGTCACGGGGCGGCGAGCTCTCCGGTCGTGAGCCACGTCGTGCATTCCTCGCCTAGCTCGGACCTGGCCATCGCGAGATACCGCGCGTTCTCCTCGGCCGTGAGCGTGTCCGTCCAACGCCCATCGATGCCCTTGTTGATGAAGACCTCCGCACCGGCATCCCAGAAGGCGCCGCCCAGGGGCACGCTCTTCGTGGCGTTTCGCTTCATCCACTCGAACGAGCAGTGTCGAAGGATGGCGTCCCAGTCCGACTCGCGGATGGGAATCTCGAGAAACGCCGCGATCTCCCGGATCTGACCCGCCATATCGCGCTTGAGGTTGGCGAAGTGGACCAGCTTGACGTTCGGCAGATCGCGAATCTCCCACCAGCTCCGCACGTTCTCCCAGAACGGCCAGAAGGGATACCCGTCGCGCTCGATCCACTCGCGCCAGTAGGTCCGAATGTCGTCCGGCGGCGGCACGATGGGTGGGCCGACTCGACCCGGCGTATCGTTGAGCGCGGCATACCAGGTCTGGTTGGCGTTGACGTGGTGGTTGTACATGCTCCACACCACGTCGCGCGCGTCGCGCCCGATGTAGAGGTATTTCGCCTCCGGGGAGAAGACGAGCGCATCCACCGGCAGGTGAGTCTTCAGGAAGCGCCGGTGCGTCTGGGCCTCGACCAGGGGAAGTTTGACTGCTTTGGGCGGAACCCGGAGATCGAGCCAGGGAGACATCTCCGCCACTTCCTTGTCGGCATCCCCCCTGAACAGAAGCTGCGCGATGATCTGCTGCATCCACGTGGTGCCGGACTTGGCGTATGTCGCGATGACGATGTCATCGTCCCGGAATGCCAGCTCGTTCCAGATGGTGGAGTCGAAGTGGTGATTGTGCAGCTCCCTCACTTTGCGAGGCCAGCGGGTCTTCTCGGCCATCGGACCTCCGTTCGTGGTATCGGCCCTATCGCTCATGCTTGGAAAACTGACCCCCGATCAATGCTCCCGGAAGGGCCAACAACGCGGCACTCACCAGCACGGCCGTCACTCTCGCCGTCCCGCAGCTCCGGCTCTCGGATTGCTCGCAGATAAACTGGCCGACCAGCAACCCGCCGAGCGCGCCGACTCCGGCGCCGATGAGCGCTCCTTCTTGCCAGTACGTCGGGCCGATATCCCGATGGAGCGTATCCGCCGTCTCTCGGAGACCGTGCGGTGCGAGCGGTCCTCGAACGCCGGGGTCGAAAAGCGCCGAACCAGCGGGGGCGAGACGGAGGCATCTGCGCTCGCGCCTCGCTGGCGCCGGCGAGCGAGAGCACGGTGCAGGCGATCACCCCGAGCGAGCGCAGCATGTCACCCGCCCTTTCCGTCAAGCCTATAACAAACTATCTGGTATATGTTTACGCGATTGAACTCAACTGTCACATCAAATGGCTTGTCCGCCTGCCGACGATCAGGCGGAGTCGGGTTGTGGGCTCGGGAGATCGAGCTCCATGTAGACATCAGCGGTCAGATAGAGGGCGTCGGACGGGATGGGTGCGCGTCGAAAGCCGAGCCGCTCGTACAGGTGAAGGGCGGTGTCCAGTTTCGAGCTCGACAGCAGTACCAGGCGTCGCGCGCGCCGCTGCCCCGCGAAGGCGAGGCAAGTCTCCACCAACCGACGTCCGAGACCGAGCCCCTGCGCATCCGGAGCGACGGTGAGCTTCACCAGCTCCAGCACATCCTGCCCGTGTGGCATCACCGCGCAGGTCCCGATGACCTCACCCCGGCGCCTCGCCACGAAGATCTGGCCGCCGGGCGCGACGATCTGTCCGATGGGATCCCTGAGCTGTCGCTCATCGGGGTCCTCGATCAGCCCGTGCTCCTCGAGCCAGGCACGGTTCAAGGCTTCGAACGCCGGCTGGTCATCCGGGTGGAACGTGTCGATGAGGACGTCAGGGGTGGCTGGCATCGGATCTCCGTCCCCGGAGGGGCGCGGATGTTCGTTCAGCGAGCCCGGAGCTGGACGACTGCCTCGATCTCGAGCATCAGCTCCGGACGTGCGAGCCCCGCGACGATGAGCAGCGTGTTCGCCGGCGGATGCGCCGGGTCGAGATAGCGTCCTCGTGTCTCCCGCAAGGCGGCGAGGTCTTTCGCGTCGGTGACGTACGTGGTCGTCTTCAACACGTCGCCGAACGAGGCCCCCACGCTGGCGAGCGCCAGGCGCAGGTTCGTGAAGACCTTCTCCGCCTGCGCCCGGAAATCGCCCACCCCCACCACCTGCCCGGTGCTGTCGAACGCGACCTGCCCCGCGATGTAGGCAGTGCGGCCGTCGGCCGACACGACGACGTGGGTGTAGCCCGACGGCTTGGCCAGCCCGGCGGGGTCGATGAAGCGGGGGGCGGTTTGCTGCGCCTCAGCGAGGGTCAGCGGGACGAGAAGCAGGGAAAGGAGAACCCACATCCGTCCAGTCGCTGGCGAGAGCGCTGTCATCAGCATTGCATGCACCTCCGGGGTTATGAACTCGCCGCCTTCCTTGAATCTCTTCGTGACGGTCGCGTTCAGAGCGGTTCCCGGTACCTGCCCGCGGATCTCGACCAGGAAAACTGCTGTAGAGCTGGGTCGCGCGGCCCCATACACTGAATTGGGCCCACTTGGTCCACATGTACTGGTCGGCGAAGGCGAGCACGAGCGCCGCATCGCGAATCAATCTGAACCTGTCGTGCCGTGGCGGTCAGGCCCAGTGTCGGGCCTCTCCAACTGCCGACGAGAACATCGGAGTCGGGCTCGGTTGAACAGGCAACGACGAGCGCCAGGCCAAATGAGATCGCGGCAGCAGTTAGACGCCTGGAGCCATCGACTCCGCGACGGCACCCGGTTCAGCCGGCATGGACCGTCCCAGCCATCGGATCGCCAGATAGATCAGCAGCCCCGCCGGCCCAAAGAGGAACGTCAGCACCAACACTGGCACGACCAGCAGGTGCGAGATGCCGCGCTGCCGCGAGTCGCGCACGACCCACCCGCCGATGAACAGGTCGAAGGCCAGATAGTGGGTCCACCCGGCCAGCAGCCCCCAGTCACTCTCGAACAGCGCCCTCACGCCCGCGAGCGACGAGAACCCGCCCTCGCTTCCCGGCAGCGCAATCACCACCAGCACCACGTAGACGGCCGCGAGCACGCACGGCATCACCACTGGGACGACCGCCGTCGCCCAGCGCGCCCGCGGGAGGAACACCAGCGGCAGCCACGCCGCCATGGTGATCATGTTCAGCGTCGAGAACACCTGTTCGGCAGTCATATGGCCATCCTCTCCACGCCTTCGGGCGAGCTACCTCGTGAGACGACCGCGATCCATCCCAGGACGAGCGCGGTCACCGCCGCCCAGAGCGCGATCGGCGTGAGCGCTGTCGCGTCGGTCGCGACCACACTCTGCCCACGCAACGCCTGCCTGAGCAGCAGAAGAAAGAGCGCGGAGTAGCTCACTCCGGCAACCAGCACCACTTTGAGGCGGACGGCCTCGGGCCGCCGCCAGCGACGCATGCCGACCGCGACGAGCGCGAGGACCTGGAGCGCATGCAGGCCGATGAAGTGCGGCACGCGGATATCGCCGTGCTCGCGGCTCCAGCCTGTCACCGGCACACCGGGACCGCCATCCACACCGCCGACCGAATGGGCGCCGATCGTGGCCAAGCCCTCACCCGCGCGGGCTTTCTCGAGCTGTGCCCCGGTGGGGCGCGTCATCATGGGGCCGGTCAGCGCGCCGGCGATGGTGAGCGTCATGCCGAGACGCAGGGCCCACCCGAGCGATCGGTCGGCGAATCGCTGCCGCCATAGCACGACGGCGACCGCCACGCTCACGAATGCCTGCAGCAGGATCGCGGAGCCCATCACCATGAACAGCACTTGATCGAGCGTCGTGGAGGCGTTGAAGTGGCTGCTGGTGCCGCGCCACGCCTGCATGTCGATGATGGCCACCTCGAGCACGAACACGATCGCGGTCGTCCAGGCGACGACGCGGCGGACGCGCGGCCAGTCCGAGAGGTAGCCGAACACCCAGGCGAGCGTCAGGCTGTAGATCGCGGTGGAGATGGCGAACTTGAACGGCTTGAGCCAGGCAGGGGCACCGGTGATGATCCGGGGGTCGGCGAAGACTCCTACCGCCGAGGGGATCGCCACGACCAGCATCAGCAGCCCCACCACGGTGAGCGGTGGGCTCCCGCGCCACAGTCGGTCGAGCATCGCCCCCACTCCAGTCCCCGCCCGGGTCGAACCAGTATAGCCCGTGGACTCCATGCCTACACTCCTTGTCATGTTGACGTCGTCAACATAGCTTAGGGTCAGATCCCAAGGCTGTCAACACTGCCCCCGCCGTTGGAGGTGGCATGGCACCTACGTCCCGCGCCACCCGACCACACAGCCGCCGCCGCCCCTACCACCACGGCAACCTGCGCCGCGCGCTCCTCGACGAAGCGATCGCCATTATCCGTACCGAAGGTGTCGACGGCCTGACCTTGCGCGAGATCGGGGCGCGGCTCGGGGTCTCCCGCACGGCGCTCTACCGGCACTTTGCCGACAAGGGGGCGCTGCTCCGCGCCGTCGCGACCGAGGGGTTCCGTATACTCCGCCAGGAGCTCATCACGGCGTGGGAGGTGGGGGGACGGGGACGGGCCGCGTTCGATGCGATGGGAGTGGCTTACGTCGGGTTCGCGATCGCCAACCCGTCGCACTACCGGGTCATGTTCGGCGGCTTCGTGGATCCGAAGACGAGCGAGCCTGAGCTGGCCGCCGAGGCGGCGGGCGCCTTTCAGGCGCTGGTGGACGCGCTCGCCGCGCTGCAGCGCGATGGGGTGGTGCATGACGACGACACCGTGCGGATGGCGAGGTTCATCTGGGCCGTGGTGCATGGCGTGGCCATGCTCGGCATCGATGGCCAGCTGCGCGAGCCGGGGGCCGTGGACGAGCTGATGCGATATGCGCTCGAGCGGCTGCGGACCGGGATCGATGCCGGCCCCCGACCTCGGTCGGCACGGGCACGATGAGGGGCTTTCCGCCGGGCAGGGGGAGATGAATGGTCGCGAGGCGAGTCATGGCCGCGGGTACACTCGCCCTCGCTTCATCACGAACTGAATCGAGCGCGTGTTTCGGATATCGCGCAGCGGATCGGATCCCAGGATCACCGCATCGGCCAGTTTTCCCACTTCGATCGTCCCTCGATCGCGCTGAGCACCGAGCACGACAGCCGCATCGCGGGTCGCGCTCTCCAGGGCTTCCGCCGCGCTCAAGCCTGCCAGGGTCACCAGCAGCTCCAGCTCCCGGTGCAGGTTGGGCGATGTGAGCGTATCGGAACCGGCCACACCCAAGGTGTCGGTGCCGGCGACGATGGTCACGCCCCCCCGATGCGCCATCTTCGCGAGTGCGCCCGCGAGGCGGAGCGCGGCAGGGTTATCGGCGAAGATCAGCAGGGTCGGCTCGAGCACGACGTGACGTCGCGCCATCAGAGAGAACAGACTGTCAATGCCGGCGTCCTCGAGGTCGAGGGGCTCGTTCGCCCGTGCATGCAGTGCGGTTGCGCGCCGAGCCGAGTCCATCGCGAGGGCAACCAGGTTGGCGTGGGAGACGGCGTCGACACCCGCCGCCACCACTTCGACCGGGCGAGCCGGCCGGAGTGCCGCATGGGCCCACACCTTGAGACCCTGCGCATGTGCCTCGGTGGTGATTCGGCGGGCCAGATCGCCGCTCAGGTCGGCGTAGAGCTTGATCGCGGTCGCTCCCGTGCCTCGCGCTTCCGCCACTGCTTGATGAAGGTCGGTGGTGTCGGTGATCGCCCGCATCCAGGGCACCTGCCCCGGTATCAATCCCCGGCTGGCGGCCTGGGTGCGGGGGTCGGCAAAGAAGGCTGGACCGGCGAAGAGCGCCGCATAGTAGATGTCGGGGCTGGCAATCTCGCCGAGCAACGCGTCGCGCTGCAGCGAGGCGAGTGCACGCACGTCGCCGGCCATGTCACGCACCGCGGTGACGCCACCCAGCAGGGCACCGCGCAGGCGACCCTCGGTTCGCGCGCGGGAGTCTTCACCTGAGGGCTCCGTCGCGACGTGGACGTGCGTGTCGATCAGGCCCGGGATCAGGTAGCGGCCGCGCAGGTTGTAGATCCGGGCACCTGGTGGCATGGGGTGAGACCCGGCCGGACCGATCGCGGCGAAGCGCTCGCCTTCGATCACCACTGTCTGGTTCGCCCGCGCTTGCCGACCGGTTCCATCGAACACCGTGAGCCCCGTCAGCACGACCCGGCTGGCGCTGTCGGGTGATGCCTGAGCTTCGGCGGTGTGGCTCGGTTGGAGGAACAGGCCCACGCTCAGGACCAGCGCCGCGCCGATCGCACGGCCGAGAGTCGGGGCGAGGCCGCGGTCGAGACGAGCGACGTCCGGCGTGGGGCGAGCTGCTGGCACGCTCCGCGAGTCGCACAGGCCCTCTGGCACTCCCATGGGGAGCTCCTGGCGTCAATCGGTGGGGGCTGGACGTGAAACGGGGTCAGGACGGGTGAGGCTCCCCGCGGGAAACTGCCTGGTCCACCACTCCCTGGCGTGATCCTCCGTCCAGATGCCGAGACCCTCGATCCCGGCGAGTCGCCGCGACAGCTCGCGCGCCGATTGCGGCCGGGCGGCCGGATCCTTCGCCAGGCACGAGAGGATCAGGCTGTCGAGCGCGGCAGGGATCGGCAGCTCGGAACGGCTGGACGGGGCCGCCGGCAGCGTCTGGGCATGGTGCAGCAGCAGCCCCATCGCGGTGTCGGCCGTGAACACCAGCTTGCCCGTCAGCAGCCAGTACGCCACACAGCCGGTGGCATAGATGTCCGCCCGCCCGTCCAGGGGCACTTCGCCGAGCGCCTGCTCCGGCGCGATGAACGCCGGCGTTCCGTGGATCGCATTCTCACCCGTCTCCGCCGGCGCTTGAGGCCCCGCTTCATCCGCGCCCTTCACGATCCCGAAATCCAGCAGCTTGACGAAGTCGTGCTCCTCGCCGTACCGGCACAGGAAGACGTTCGCCGGTTTGATATCGCGGTGCACCAGCCCGCGGGAGTCGGCTTCCGACAGCGAGTGGCAGACCTGGCGGAGGAGATACACCACCCGCTCGGCGGGAACGGGACCAAACCGGCGCACCAACTGCTCCGCGTCCAGCCCGTCGAGCAGCTCCATGACATAGTAGAAGGCGCCGTCGTTGGAGACGCCGAAATCGAAGAGATCGACGGTGTGGGGCGAGCGAAGGCCGGCGATGACCTGGGCCTCGCGCTCGAAGCGGCGGATGGCTTCCTGGGACGCGCCGGACCGCCCGTCCCGGGTGAGCGACGGCCGGATCAGCTTGATGGCGGCGGGCCGAGCGAGCAGGCGATGGCGAGCGCGCCAGACTTCACCCATGCCGCCTTCGCCCAGCTTCTCCTCCAGGTGATAGCTCCCCAGCTCCCGTGCGGCCACGACGGCTCGGCCGAGGCCGTAGACCACGCGCGATCCCATGTAGGCGAATCCCACCGCGATCACCGAGCTGACCGCCGTATTGAAATAGTAGGAGCCTTGGACACTGATCTGACCCCACGAGCTCAACAGGTAGAGGGCGGCCAGCGGCATCCCCGCGGCGGTGAAGGCGGCGGCGAGCATGGTCCGGGGCGGTGCGGGCAGAACCAGCGGAAAGAGAATGATCACGGCGGGCGCCCAGGTCAGGTTGGGCAGGATGCCGACGTCCCGGTAGTACTCCCAGTAGGTGCGGAGTGCGATGACGAAGCAGATCGTCACCTCGTACAGCAGCCCGAGGAGGTAGAGCCGGGCCGTGGGAATTCGGCGAACGCGCGCGATCCACCAGATGGCGATGGAGGCGGCGACGACGCCGAGGTCGCTCCAGTAGAACGAGGCATCTCGCAGGACATCGCCGGGGGTGGCGTCCCCATTGAGCGCCCTGACCGCCCAACCTCCGAAGAAGAGGAGCGGGTCGATCGCGAAGGCGAGCAGCATCAGGAGCGCGAGCAGTCCCAGGCGGTCTCGGACCTGCTCGAGGAGGTCGGCCGGGAGGGTCGAGACCGCCCGCACGTCCGGGGAGCGCACGTCGGGGTGCAGCAAGGTGACGCGCTGGTCCATGGCGAATTCCTCAGTTGCTCTCGACGACGTCTCCGGAGTCTATCCGCATCCCGTCCGGTACGCCTCCACCACGGTTGACTTCACCAATCGCCCTGCCGAATGTTACCGCCCCCGCCGGGCGGAGCGCCCGGCCCCGTTCCAGTTGTCAGGTGAGGTAGTGCTATGTCGATCCGTGCCGCTCTCGTCTGTTCCTCGCTCCTGCTCGCCGGCGCCTGCGCCGAGGTCGAGCCCACCGGGCCGGTCGAGGCGGGCCCGCTCGCCGGGCCGGAAGCCGCGGCGGTCGCGCTCCCAGGGATCGTCTTCTCCTCCTCCTTCCTCACGGTCTCTCAGGTCAACGCGGTGCACACCGGTCTGGTGGAGGCGCCGACGCCCTCCAACCTGCTCAGTTTTCTCTCCCAGCTTCGCTCCCGGGGAGGACGGGTGCTGATCAAGTTCGGCGGCGGCGTCACCAGCCACAAGAACGCCGACGGCACCTTCAACCTGGAGAAGTGGAAGAGCCAGGTGGATCGCTTCAGCGGGATCAACATCAGCTCCTACATCGCCGACGGGACCATCATCGGCCACTTCCTGGTGGACGAGCCGAATTTCGCCGGCCGCTGGGGCGACCACGAGATCCCCCAGGCGACGATCGAGGCCGCGGCGAAGCACAGTAAGCTGCGCTGGCCGTCACTTCCGACCCTGGTCAACGCTCCGGCGAGCTGGCTCGCCTCGGCCCCGGTCACCTACGTCAACCTCGATGCGGCCTGGGCGATGTACCGTGCCAAGACCAGCTCGTCACCCACCGACTGGATCAACCAGCAGACCAAACGGGCCAAGGCCAAGGGTCTGGGCCTCGTCGCCGGGTTGAACGTGCTGGACGGGGGCGACGGCTCCAGCGGGATCAAGGGCACCCAGCCCCGCACCTGGGCCATGAGTGCGAGCGAGCTGGACCGCTACGGCTCGGCCCTGCTCGCTCAGACCTATGTCTGTGCCTTCTCGATGTGGCGCTACAGCGCCGCATACTACGGTCGCGCCGACGTGAAGGGAGTGATGCAGGCGCTCTCCACCAAGGCCCGGAATCACGCCAAGACGTCCTGTCGGCAGTAGGGCCGGCGCCTCAGGGCCGCCGGCAGCTGCGCCGCGGCTTCGAGTTGAGCAGGGACGCGACGTCCTGGAAGGCCGATTTGTTGGCGGATTTCGACATGAACGCATCGTCGTAGCGCCACATGAGCATCGCGCAACCAGACGGGCCGAGCGCCCGGCCGTAGGTCCGCACCTGGTCGGGGGTCATGCGACAGTATCCCGACCTGGTGCCCTTCCCGCCCGTGCCCGGGCAATCCCAGCCGCCGGCCTTGTCGCGGACGCCACCGTCCAGAATGTTCAGGCTGAACACCGGCGTCACCCCCTCGCGACGGGCCCACCCGAGGATGGCCTCACGCCACGCGGTGACGTTGCCCTGGTTGTAGTTCCACACATATTGGGCGCCCACCCAGTCGACCACCTTGTATCGCTCGCCCGTGCGCCAATGCAATCCCGGCGCGCCGAAGGTGACACCCATCGGCAGCGTCGGAAAGATCTTCTTCGCGTACGTCGCCATCTGATCGATCAAGGACTTCGTCATCACGCCGCCCCACTGGGGAGACTCGGGCTCGTCCAGGAGCTTGTTGGCGACGATCGTCCCGTCCGCCACGCCATCGGCCACGGCCTTCCTGATCGCCGCGGTGTTGAGCTCGTCCATCTGGGCCTTCCACTTCCCCAGGTCGAACTTGCCGCGGGTGATGTAGTCGGCCCTGTCGGCCGTCATTGCCAGCACGAGCCGATGGCGCTTCTGTCTCGCCGCGTCTATGCGCTTCACTATGGCTTTCGGGAAGCCGGAGTTGTCGAGGCTCGCGCTGAAGGGCGCCGGGCCCCACTCGAACTCGGTCGTGTTCGCGTACAGTCCGTAGGGACCGTAGGGAATGCCGCTATGGCTCACCGCCGCGAGCGGGTCCGGAGCGTCCGCCGAGGCGGTGGAAACCGGGCTCGTGCCTGCGGCCGAGGGCTCTTCCGGGGAGCTGGGAGGATCAGCCTCGTCGCACGAAGCGGCGGCGAGCGCGGCGACGAGCGGGATGCTCGCGCGTAGGGCTATGAGTATGCGTTTCATGACGTGAATTCCTATGGATATGGTCCTGTCTAGTCGGCGCGCCAGGCCAGGGGCCGGCGTGCGGCTCGGCCAGCACGCTGGCTCGTCGGGAGACCCGGACGCACAGCAACGTGAAACTCGGCGCGCACGCGTCGAGTCGGGGCCGGCCTGTGGTTGTGTCGTAGTGTGTTCGCTGGGACGAACGGGAGTGCGACCCCAGAGCGAGCGAAGGGCGCCGGAATGAGCGCCATCTCTTTGCCGTATGCCTCGCGCCCGCAAACTGCGTAATGGTGCGCGGGAAAGTCAAGTCTTACGGAGGGCCCAGGCGCTCATAGGTTCCCCTTGTGTTGCGCGCCATCGACGATGATGCATGCTCCCGTGACCCAGCTCGCCCGCTCGGACGCCAGGAATGCCACCACGTCAGCGACTTCCTCCGGCCTGCCCATCCGCTTCCAAGGGATCGTATTGAGCACGGCAGCGTAGAGGTCGGGATTGCCGTGCTTCACTTGCTCCCATAGCCCGCCGGCAAACTCGATAGAGCCCGGTGCCACACTGTTGACTCGGATCTTCTGCGGGCCGAGCGCAACCGCGAGCGATTTCGCGTGACTGACCAGCGCGGCCTTGGCCGCCCCATAGGACGCGGGGAAGCCGGCCGCCTCCAGACCGGCGATCGACGAGATATGGACGATCACCCCACCGCCGGTGGCGGTCATCCATGGTGCCACCTTCCCGCTGGCCCGCACCGCGGCCATGAGGTCCACGTTCAATGTGGACTCCCATGCGCCGGGATCGTCGGCGAACGCGAAGCCGCTGGGATTATTCACCAGGATATCGACCCGTCCCAGGCTTGTCCGCACCGCGTCGAGAAAGCCGTCGAGTGCTTCGGAATTCCCCACGTCACACACCGCCGCGTAGACGGGGACCGATCGGGCACGCAATTCGGCCTCGACCTCGCGCAACGCCGGCTCGCCTCGGGCGCAGATCGCAACGGCAGCTCCCTCCTCAGCCAGGCGGAGTGCGATCGCTCGCCCGATCCCCCGGCTGGCACCGGTCACCACTGCTGATTTTCCTCGTAGGCCTAGATCCATGGCTTGGCTCCGCGTCGTGTCAGACCGGTTCCGAGAAGCAGAGGATATACCCGTCCGGATCCTCTACGTAGAAGTCGCTGTGGCCCCAGGGCCGCTGCCCCAGTGGCTTGACGATGGGAGCGCCGCGACCGACGAACTCGTCGTACAGCGCGCGGACGCCGGAGACGGCAAGGTATGCGTCGAGATGTTCTTCGGACCGTCGGTGCGCACGCTCTGCCGGCAGCTTCGGAGCACACTTCAGATGGATCACGGCACCATCGCGTGAGACGCTGGCGTAGAAGTCCTCGTAGACGAAGTCGCGTTCAAAGCCGAGGCGCTCCTGGTAGAAGGCCAGGGCGTCGTCGAGCCGATCTACGAGGAACTGCGGCGCGGCGGTGGAAATCGAAGCCATCAGGCTCCTCCTCTCCGTCAACGACTGGCACGACAGTGGGCGGGTGTTACCAAGGATCCGAGTAAGCTGCAGCGACGGACGGGGGTCATCAAGTCAAGTCCCCCTTCGTCTCGACGGTCATGTCTCCGCTTGCTAACGTCCCGGCGTGCGCGACAACCGACATCACCTCACTTCCAGCCCACCGACGGCGGACCCGGGGCAACGGCCTGGCCGACTTCCTGGTCGCGCGCGGCGCCTGGGCAGGTTTCCACGGCAACGCGGCGATGGCACGTGCGATCCTGACCTACCGAACCACGATGGGCACCGTCCACTGAAACGTGCCCCAGGCCATGGCGAGGGTGCCGCGTCTGCCGCCGGTCGGCTCGATCGAGATGGTGAACTTTTCCACCGGAGGGTCCACGCTGTCCGAGGCCATCGGCGCCTTGCCCAGATCCTCGCTCCGGCGGTATTCCGTCCCCCATTGCCCGGTCTGCTTGTTCACGACGAGCTCGACGCCACTCACGTGCGGAACGGTCCACAGGGTGTACGTCCCTGCGGGCAGCGACAATCCCGCGAGCGAGATCGGCGCCGAGGTCGTGAGCTGGGTCGCGGCGTTCGCCCCTGTGCGCCAGACACGGTCATAGCCGATCACGTTGCCCAGCAGCGCGCGCCCCCTCGCCAGGGGACGACCGTAGTCCACTGAGAGAGAGGCGGCGCCGATGGTGGCTCGCGTGGTATCGCGCACGCTGAGCTGCGACGGGCCCGTGCCCCGTTCAGCCGCCGCGAGACGAGCCCCGATCGACTCGACGTCGGGCGCTGTGGCCGTCCGCGTAACGGCGACCTTGTAGGTGCTCCGCATCCCCGAGTAGGTCAGCATCCGCCCGCCGCTGTCGACCGTCACGTCACCGGTCCCGGACAGCCAGTTGTGTCGCAGCTCCACCTTGCCCCCGGCAAGCGGGTGCACGAACCCCCGGTGCAAGGTGAAGGTCGGTCCGACGTCCCGATCGGGATAGAACTGCCGGAACAGCACGCTGTCGCCTGCCGCCAACCCTCCGGCGGTAGCCCGGTGGAGCGCCGTGGCGATCTCCAGCTCGATGACGCTGTACATCATCGACACGTGCGGCACGGTGATCGCTCCGCCCGTGGCGAACGAGGTGTCCCGCACGCCGCTGCTGTCGCGGACCGAGATCGTCACGCGATCGCGGGAGAAGTCGGCTGTGACCCGACGTCCGCGTTCCGCCGGCGATCCACCGTTCGGCGTTCGCACGTCCATCACCATCCGTCGGATGGTGCCATCGGTGGCCAGATCGAATTCGGTGTGGCGCTGTCGCACGAGCGGCCATCGGTCCACCCCGTCCGTGACCAGCCGCGTGGGCGAGCGCGAGATGCGCTCGACCGACACGGTGTCGCTTCCGAGTACGGCCACGAAGCCGTAGCGCTCGGGTGGCGTGGCGGCGCTGCAGGCGAGGACGAGCAGCACCGGGAAGGACGACCGCTTCATCGGATGCCCTTTGTAAAGGTATGAGGCACGGCGGAGACGCTTTGGTATACCTGTGCCTCCGTACGGGTCGAAGCGCCGGCAGGCTACAATGGATACGCAGTGGCAGGAGGTTGGTGGAGGAAGTACAGGCTGCCCAACGACTGGCGCTCAGCTCCGGGCTGCGCCGGGCCGGCCTCCGGCATTACCTGGAGCAGGACCGGAGAAAGTCCTAGCGGCCCAGGTCCGCAAGCAATCGCTCGGCCTGTCGGGTCCGCGAGTGACTGGGACCGACGCCCGAGGTGAGAGCCCGCACGGCCCGAGTGATCACGGCCCGCGCCGCGGTACTGTCGCCCAGCGCGACCAGGGCGGTGCCTTCGATGAGCCGCGCCTCCCCCACGTAGGCACTGCGCGTCTCGCTCAGGGAGTCCGAGGTGGCGATGTCTGCGGCGGCGCGCGCGTACGAGGTGGCCCTGGCCGGATCGCCACCATCCCGCGCGGCCTCGGCTCCCCGGATCAGCACCGAGCGCATCTGGTAGATCCGCGTGCCGTCGAAGTAGCCCATCCTGCGCAGGGCGTCGGTGAAGCCCGCATTCGCGGCCGGCAATTCGCCCCGGCGATGCGCCAGCTCGGCTTCCAGCGCCAGGCCCATGCCGGTCCGGGATCCCGGGCCGAGCCCACGCGTGCGTCGCTCCTCCGCAATCCATCGCGCCGCCTCGTCGAGACGGCCTCGCGCCAGCTCGACCTGGGCCATCCCGTACGCCGCGTCGGCCGCCATGTCGGTCTCTTTCCGCGCGGAGGCCCTGGCATACAGATGATGATACCACACGGCCGCGGTATCCAGCCGTTGCAGGAAAAGCACGGTCCGGCAGTAGTTGACCAGAATCGCGGGGTGCACGTCGCCGCCAGGATCGCCGCGACGGAAGGTCTCCAGCGTCTCGCGAAGGATCGGCTCCGCGGCCGTCATCTCCCCCAGATTCGACAGCGCGATCCCCACATTGTTGCGAATGATGTTGCGGTACAGCGTCTGGCCGCGACCCGTGCTGTCCATCATGGCGGCGAGTCGCTGGTAGATGCCGAGCGCCTCGCGGCGGCGCTTCTGGTTCTCCAGCGCGTTGGCCACGATGTTGAGCACGTCGATGTAATCCACCCCCGTCGTGTCCCCGGCGCTCTCCAGCAGCGCGGCGGCGCGGCTCGCGAGCGCCGCCGCACTGTCGAATCGCTCACCTCGGAGCTCGATCTCGGCGAGGTTTTCCAGGCACGTCGCGGCCTCCCCGGGCTCGAGCGTCCCGATAGCGGCGCGCAGGCTGTCCGCCAGCGCCGACGCCTGCGCGCCGAGATTCCGGGCGGCCAGATTGGCCGCGCGGGCGCAGCGGCTCAAGGCCAGCATCTCGGGCGCGTTCCCGGCGGCGGCCAGCGACTCCGCCCGCACCGTCATCTCCAGCGTGGCTTGGTGCTCCCCCAGCTCCTCGTACGCCTTGCCCAGCGAAAGCGCGATGCTGGCGGCGAGGCGAGGCTGGCCGGAGAACTCCTGGTCGAGCAGGACCCGCCCCTGGTCGATGATCTCCCGCATGGTGACGCGTTCGGTGCCGATGCTGGAGAGCATCAGGGACTGAAACTCCACCTGGGCATCGGCGCGCTTCTGCTCGTACACCGCGGCGTCCCGCTGCCGCCGCGCCTCCCGCATCTGGACGGTGGAGAACGCGGTGGCCCCGAGCAGCGTCGCCACGATCACGCCCGCCGCGGCGACCGCCGCCCGGTTCCGTCGCACGAACTTCCCCGCCCGATATCCGAGGGAGGCGGTGCGCGCCTGCACCGGCTCGTGCCGGAGGTATCGGCGGAGATCGTCGGCGAATGCGGCGACGGTGGGATAGCGCCGCTGGGCGTCCTTTTCCAGTGCCTTCGCCAGAATGTTGTCGAGGTCGCCCGCCCCCGGCAGCGCCGCGCTGAGACGAGACGGCTCGGTATCCAGGATCGCGCGCATGCGCGCGGCCGAGGTGAGTCCGGCCGGTCCGGTGGGATGGCGCCCGGCGAGAAGCAGAAAGAGCAGAACCCCCAGCGCATAGACGTCGGTCGCGGTGGTGATGACGCCGCCGGCGACCTGCTCCGGCGCCGCGTACTCGGGCGTGAACGGCAGACCACCGGCCTCCGTGAGCTCGGTCCGGTCGGCTGATCCGGCCTCCTCACTCAGCAGCTTGGCAATGCCGAAATCGAGCAGCTTCACGACTCCGGCGGCGGTGACGAGGATATTGGAGGGCTTGAGGTCGCGATGCACGACGAGATTGGCGTGGGCATGCGCCACGGCCGCGAGCACCTGCTCGAACAGCTCGATCCGTTGCTGTTGAGAGAGGTGGTGCTCATCGCAATACCGATCGATGCGGGTGCCGTCCACGTGCTCCAGCACGAGGTACGGCTGCCCCGTCGAGGTCACCCCCGCATCGATCAGCCGCGCGATGTTGGGGTGGGGTACCCGGGAGAGTGTGGTGCCTTCCCGCCGGAATCGCTCGCTGCCGATCGGATCGAGCAGGGCCAGGTTGAGCAGCTTGACCGCGACCTCGCCCTCGAAGCGGCCGTCGCTCCGCCGAGCCAGCCAGACGGTGCCCATTCCACCCTGGCCGATCGGTTGTTCGAGGGTGTAGGCACCCAGGCGGTGCCCTCGGAGCGATACGGCCGGCCGCACCAGGTCGCCCCAGGCCTCCCCGAGAAACCCGCTTGCGTCGAGGTCGATCTCCCGCGCCAGCAGCGCCTCGAGCTCCGGCGCGAGGCCAGGCTCTTCCACGCGGAAACGGGCCAACCACTCCGCCCGGTCAGCCGGCGTCAGATCGAAGGCCTGATTCAGCAGCCGGTGGAGCGACGCCAGAAGCTGAGTCGTGGGAGTCGTCATGGTTCCACGGCGAGGGGAAGGCCGGCTACGGTTCCTGCAGGGTGCGATGGAGGAGCAGGCGCGCCGCCCGCCAGTCGCGCTGGACCGTCCGCTCCGACACGCCGCGCAACTCGGCCAGCTCGACGAAGGAGAACCCGCAGAAGAAATGAAGGTCCACCAGCTGGGCGAGCTGAGGGTCCACCTCGGCCAGGGTATCCAATGCGGCCGCCAGCTCCTCCAGTGGCTCGGACTGCGCGACCGCGTCGCCGACCTCGTCCGCGCCCGAGGAGGTGATGTGGAATTCCCCGCCCCGCTTCTGGGCGCAGCGTCGCCTGGCGTAGTCGATCATCAGGCCCCGCATCGCGCGCGAGGCGTAGGCGAGGAAGTGGGCCCGGTCGGGGAAGTGAACACCTTCGCGAGCCGAGATGTTGAGATAGGCCTCGTGCAGGAGCGTCGTCGTGCCCAGGGTGAGCTGGGCGCCACCCCGGCGGAGCTGGCGCTCCGCCACCGCGTGGAGCTCGCGGTAGAGCACGGCAAACAGCTCGCTTGCGGCGGCTCCGTCCCCGGCCTCGGCCGTGCGGATGAGCTCGCCGATCGCCACATCCACGGACGTCGCCTGGGCGCGGGGTTGGGGAACGGAAATTGATGCCGTTGGAGAACATACGACCCGGCGTAGTAGGCGTCAAAGTCAGCGGAGCGGAACGGCCTGTCGGTCGGCTAGGGCTTCCACCCGGGCCCGCAGCTCGGCCAGCTGCGATCGGGTGCCGGCGAGGTCCGCCTCCAGGGCGGCTATTCGGTCCTGCAGCACGGCGGTCTCCCGACGCGATGTGGCAGTCCGCTGCTCCAGGGCCTGCACCGCGCGGAGCGCGATGCCGTCCGCGTCCACCGTGGCGATCTTGGTCGAGCTCTCGCCCAGGCCGAACGCCGCCTGAAAGTCCTCCGCGGTGGGACCCAGATGCGGTGCCGGGGTACCAAGGTAGTACCAGCGCTGAATCCGGATCGCCGCAAGCTTGCCCAGCACCCATTCTCCGTCGACGTCCTCGAAGCCCTCCTTGGCGAGCCGACTCGAGGTACACGACCAGGTCCCCACGCCCGCCAGCAAATCGCAGCCGATGTTGGTGCCGGAGTTGAGGCCGATGCCGCCGTGGGCGCGGACCACGAACTGGTTGGCCGACGCGGCGTACAGCGCAGGGCTCGACCGGTCGGCAAAGACAAAGCTGCCGTCTCCTTGCGCGACCGCTCCCGAGCCAAGGGCCACCGACGCCACACCCTCGGCGGTCGCCGAGAGACCGCTCGCCAGTGAGCTGTGGCCCCGGGCCACCGAGCTGGATCCAGTGGCCAACGCCCCAGTGCCGCTGGCTTCGGTGCTGACGCCGGCCGCCAGGGCCGCGGTGCCACTCGCCCGCGCGCCGCTGCCGGTGGCCAGAGCGTGGGCGCCACTCGCGATCGTGCCGTTCCCGATCGCGACCGCATTCTGGCCGCCCGCCGTGGTACCGGAGCCTGCGGCAAGCGACAAGGCCCCAGTCGCACTGTTATTGAGACCGATGGCCATCGAAGACTCTCCGGAGGCCACGTTGTTCTGACCGAAGCCCACGGAACCAAACCCTACACTCGGGTCGTCCCACTCCGCCTCCTCGGCAACGCCCGCCCGGAACGCGGCCTTGCCGGGGTACCACATCAGCCTGATTCCCTCCCCGGTGGCCGGTATCGTCCCGACGCCGCGAGTGCCGGCCACCAGGAGGCTGGCGTCGTCGTTCACCCGCAGGAGCTTGGTGCTCCCCTTTTCGACTTCGAAGAGCGGGGTCTGCGCGGTGGCCGCGGCGGCGTGTGACGCGAGGACCGCGAGTCCGAGCAGCGCGGCGCGTAGAGCCGGGGTCATTGGGGTTGGTCCTTCCCTGCCGACATCTCATGGCGCATTGCAGCCAGCTCGGCACGTAACGCGGCCAGCTCGGCGCGCAGCTCGGTCGTCCTCCGCTCGAGGCTCTGCACCCCGAGGAGGGCGATGCCATCGGCATCCACGGTCGTGATCGTGGTCGGCCCCTCACCCAGACCGAAGGCATCGAAAAAGTCTTCCGCCGTCGGACCGACGTGTAACGCCCGGGTGGCGAGATAGGTCCAGCGCTGGATCGGAATCCGCGCCAGTTTGGCCAGGACCGCCTCGCCGTCCACGGGGGCGAAGCCCTCCTTGGCGTGCCGGCTCGAGGTGCAGGCCCAGGCACCGACCCCAGCCGGCAGGTCACAACCGATGTTGGTGCCGGAGTTGAAGCCGATCCCGCCGTGGGCACGCACGAGAAATTCGTTGGTGCCGGCGGTGTGGGGTTGGGTGGTGCTCGAGCGGTCGGCAAACACGAAGCTGCCCTCGCCTTGGGCGACGGCGCGCGTGCCCAGCGCCACCGAGCCCGTGCCGGCCGCATGCGCCAGGGAGCCCACCGCGATCGAGCTGGTGCCCGAGGCCTGGGACTGGTAACCGGACGCGAGCGAGCCGTCGCCAGTCGCAAGCGAGCCGCTCCCCATGGCGACCGCGGCGGCTCCCGAGGCCCGAGTTTCAGAGCCCATGGCGGTGGAGTAGTCGCCGGCCGCGACCGTTCGGCCGCCCAGGGCGATCGCCGCGGTTCCACTCGCGGTGGTCAGGGACCCTGTCGCCGTGGCGGCATAGGCGCTGGCTTTCGTGCTGATGCCCATGGCGGTAGCGGCGAAGCCGCTCGCCTCGTTGTCGGAGCCCAACGCGGACGCTCGTTCTCCGCTGGCCACCACACGAAACCCGACCGCGGCGGAGTATGACCCGAGCGCACGGGTCTGTACCCCGATCGCGGTCGCGGCCAACCCCTCCGCGGCCGCCGCTGTGCCGATCGCGGTCGTATTGTCGGCCGTTGCCTGGGCTCCGTCACCAAGTGCGATCGACGTCTTGCCGCTGGCAACGGTGCTCCTGCTCTGGCCACCGAACGCAAGCGAGTGGTCGCCGCTGGCCCTCGGGCCTTCTCCGAATGCGATCGAGAAGCGGCCAATGCTGGCGTCGTCCCACTCCTGTCCGTCCACATACCCGACCCGGAAGGCTGCTTTCTTGGGATACCACATGAGTCGGGCGCCGTTGCCGGTGGCGGGGATGGCCCCGGCGTCGAGGGCGCCGCGCGCGACGAACCCTCCGTCCGGATTGACCTGCAAGAGCTTCCCGGCCGCCCCGTCCTCCACCTCGAACAGGGGCGCCTGCGCTGCCGCACTCGCGGGAAGCGCAACGGAGATCAGCACGAGCAGCGGGGCGGAGGCGACGATGCTGGAAACGGGCGTCATGGATGCTTCCTCAGGTGGCCGGGCGACAACCCCCGGGCGGCGAGCCGAACAAGTCAGTCAGACTGGCTATCCAACCGCGACCCTGCACGATCCCCGCCGCCCATCCTCGATCGTTCTTCCGCCGCCCACATCTCTTGCCGAACCGCCGCCAGCTCGGCGCGCAGCGCCGCGACCTCGGCCCGCAGCTCCGTCCGAAGGTCGGTCGTCCGGCGTTCGAGTGTCTGGACGCCGAGCAGCGCGATGCCATCCGCATCGACCGTGGTGATCGTGGTCGGCCCCTCGCCCAGGCCGAAGGCACCATGGAAGTCCTCGGCGGTGGGACCCACGTGCGCGGATGGCGTCCCGAGGTAGTGCCAGCGCTGTATCCGGATGCGGGAGAGCTTGGCCAACACGGTTTCGCCGTCGACGTCCTCGAAGCCCTCTTTGGCATGACGGCTCGAGGTACACGCCCAGGCCCCTACGCCCGCCGGCAGGTCGCAGCCGATGTTGGTCCCGGAGTTGAGGCCGATCCCGCCGTGGGCACGCACCATGAACTGATTCTCGGCCGCGGTATGGGTCGCCGTGCTCGAGCGGTCGGCGAAGACGAAGCTCCCGGCTCCATTCGCGATTGCGCGGGTGCCCATCGCCACCGAGGCAAGCCCGGCCGCGATCGATGCCGCGCCCATGGCGGTCGAGCTGATGCCGGAGGCCTGGGTCTGAAAGCCCATCGCGGTCGCGTAGTCGCCGCCGGCGACAGTGGCTTGACCCATGGCGGTCGAGGAGTTTGCACTCGCGATGGAACTGCCGCCCATCGCCGTCGCATAGTCGGCGCTTGCGGTCGTACCCACGCCGGTCGCCGTGGACCCGCTACCTGTCGCCGATGTCTGAAACCCCAGCGCGGTGGAGTAGCTGCCGACCGCCTTCGATTCCAGGCCTATGGCTGTGGAGTAGGTGCCGCTCGCCTCAACTCTAGTCCCGAGAGCAGTGGAGAAGTTGCCGACGGCCCGGCTCCCTGTGCCCAGCGCCGTGGAGTTCGGGCCGCTGGAGATTGTCCCGACGCCCAGAGCCGTGGCATACGATCCGCTGGCGGTAGTGTTGGAGCCGAACGCCATGGAGAAGGCACCGATATTCTGATCGTCCCAGCCGTCCCCGCCGACCCAGCCCGCGCGCAACGCCGCCTTTGTCGGGTACCACATGAGGCGTGCACCTTCGCCGGTGGCAGGGATGGTCCCTGCGTCAAGCGTGCCCTTCACCACGAAGCCGGCGTCCTGGCCCACCTGGACGAGTTTCGTGCCCTCGCTGTTCTCGACTTCGAAAAGCGAGGTCTGCGCGGCGGCGGCGCCAACCATGAACATCATGGCGAGCATCAGCGACAGCGATGCCACGGCGATCTTTCGAGCGAGGCCGGTCATCGGTTGCATCCTTGAAATTGAAGGTGGGAATACCTTGCCTACCGTCCGCGGACATGCAGCCGGAACCCGGCGGTCCGAAGCCGCCCCCCGGCGAGGATCAGACGCGCGATCTGCACGTCGCCCTTGAGCACGGGCCCCGCCGTTGTCGCCGGCACTCGGACGGTGTCCAGCGGAATCGGGACGCCCGACGGATTCCAGTTGCCTGCAGCGGACCAATCGGTAGCCCTGCCGCTGGCACCGCCCTTCCACGTCCGCACGATGCCGACGGCGGCCGTCACGGTGACGGTGGTCGTGCCACTCACGCCTTCGCTCGTCGCGGTGACGGTGGCGGTGCCGACGGCGACGGCGGAGACGAGACCGCTGCCGCTCACCGTCGCCACACCCGCGGCACTGGTGGTCCAGGTCACGGTCCTGCCATTGAGCACCGCGCCCTGGGCATCCTTCACCGTGGCGGTGAGCTGTACCCTCTGCCCCACCGTCACGGTCGGGGCGCTCGGCGCGATCGTTACGCTGGCCACAGCCGCCTGGGTGACCGTGATGCTCGCCGTGCCGGTCTTGCCCTCGATCGTGGCGGTGATCGTCGCCGTGCCCGGGCCCGCACCCGTCACCTTGCCGGCGGTGCTCACCGTGGCGACCGCCGCGTTGCTGGTGGACCAGGTGGGCGCACGTCCGGCCAGTGTCGCTCCATCGGCGTCCTTGGCGGTCGCCGTCAGCTCGACGGTGGCGCCCGTCGCGATCGAGGACGTCGCGGGCGTGACCGCGACGGTGGCGACCGAGACCGCGCTCACGGTGACCCGGGACGAGCCGCTCTTGCCTTCGCTCGTCGCCGTGATCGTGACCTCGCCGACCGCCATGCCGGTGACGACACCGGTCTGGCTCACGATGGCGAGCGCGGGATCGCCGGTCGCCCACGACACGGGGCGTCCCACCAGCTCGACGCCGCCGGCGGACTTCGCGACCGCGGCGAGCTGACCGGTCTGCCCGACCGCGACGCTGGCGGGGCTGGGTGTCACCTCCACGGTCGCCACCGGCTCCGCGCTCACGGTGACGGCTGCGCTGGCGGCCTTGCCCTCGCTGGTCGCCGTCACCTGCACTTCGCCCGGGGCGATCGCCGTGACCAGGCCCGATTCGCCGACGGTGGCAATGGCGGCATCCGCGGTGGTCCAGGAGACCGTGCGCCCGGTCAAGGCGGCCCCATCGGCGGCTCGGACCGTGGCGACGAGCTGGGAGGTCTGTCTCACCGCCAGATTGACCGTGCCCGGCTCGAGCTCCACCGATCCGACGGCTGGGGGCGGAGGAGGATCCGGCGGACCGGTAACATCGCCCCCGCCACCGCAGCTGGCTGCCAGGGCGGCGCCGCCGACGAGGAGCATCAGACGGATCAGGTGCGGACCGATCAGGGATCGTGGGTGCATGGAGTCATCTCCGCGGAGGATTCGAGTGGGCAGCCGCCTCCTACCTCCTGAATCGCAGGAACGCGACACTTCCCGACATCTCCACAGACGAAGCGCCCCGGCCGGGGCCGGGGCGCTTCGCCCTGCGTGGAAGGATCACGGCGGTGTCCCTCAGGTGCATGTGACCGCGAAGGACACCTGGACCGCGCCGCCGGACGTCACGGTGGCGCTCTGCGCGCCTGGATTTGCGCACTGCGCGGGCAGGCCGGACAGGGCCAGCACATAAGTGCCCGGCGCCAGATCGAGCGCATAGGACCCGGCGGCCCTTCCGGATTGGGTGACCGC
The DNA here is from genome assembly GCA_963846545.1 of uncultured Gemmatimonadales bacterium. Classification (GTDB taxonomy): domain Bacteria; phylum Gemmatimonadota; class Gemmatimonadetes; order Gemmatimonadales; family GWC2-71-9; genus CAVVWJ01. The sequence continues at coordinate 1,616,422 of CAWJWG010000001.1, forward strand.
ACTGGCCGGTCCCGGTGTGGCGGTGATCGTCACCCCCTCGAGGCCCACGTCGCCCGCGGTCACCCGGCCCTGTACCCGACCCGGGTTCACCAGATCGGCCGCGAGCACCAGGATGGCGGTGAACGACTGCACGCCCGGATCGACATCGAAGCCGACGGTCCGCGGAGCGGTGGTGGCCGCCGGGTGGAGTGGCGAGGGATAGGGCTCCGACCGATAGCAGTCGGACTTGCCTGGCGCCGGGCACCCGGCGTCGTTGAAGAAACTCCGAGGCGCGGTGTTCCAATCGGTGCTCGGTGCCACCTTGCCGGTGCCGACGACGACGGCGGTCTGGAAGGGAAACAATGCCAGCTTGGTGTTCGGCGAGGCCAACGCCGGGAAGCTAGGCGGCACCATCGCGGCTCCCGTGAGCCGGTTGGTCAGCGCGAGATCGAAACGCACGCGCACCTTGTTGGGCAGAAAGGCGCCCACCGCCGACCGGGTCATGTTGCTGCCGGTGAGCAGCAGCTCGTTTCTGCCCACCATGGCGGACGCCATCGCGGAAGTGGAGGAGCTCGCTAGGGGCGGGCTGCTGACCCCCACCCGACCGGTGGCGAGATCCACCTGCAGCTCGATCCCGAAAGTGCCCGGGTCGGGCGCATCCGGACCGGCCGGCGCCATCGCGGTGCCGCCGTCGGGGCCGCAACCGGCCGCGGCGAACAGTGTGACGAGCACGGCGCCCAGCCTCCAGCGCGGATGTCGGGGGATGCGGATCGTCATCGTGGCCTCTCGGAAACGGTGGTCGGGCGGCATCGGTGCCATTGCCTTGTACTGGTTGATCGCAGCGCGGACGCCGAACCCGACACCGAACAGCTAGTTTGCGCCGACCATTGCCCCCGGGCCGATATGATCGGTGGTGTCGCGCTCGGTGGGGAAACGGGACAGCCGAAACACGGCGTGTACCAAGATCGGCCCGGCGCAGCTGGGCCCCCAGGTGGTCCTGGTAACGAGCTGGCTCAGCCCCTCCGCGTTGTAATTCGTGTTTGGCGGACAGGCCTGCCTCCTGGGCTGAGCGACGAAATAGTGATGCGCTCCCTCGACCGCGTTCCATCGCACCAGGAGCTGGTTAGCCCCCGCCGGGCTGGCGTTGATCCCCGTGACTGTCGAGGCCCCGGGCGTCGTAGCAGTGATCGGTGCACCTGGTACGACCAGGGTTGCCGCGGCCGCTGGAGCTCCCACCGTTCTGGCGTTGATCGGTGCTCCGGCGGGACGAAGCGGTGGAGCGTCGGCGGTCTGCATCCGAACGGACGAGACCTGGTATACGAAGGTCGTGCTCGGAAGAACCGGGTTGTCCGCGAAGCTCGTGTCCGGGATCGGAAGCCTGGTGATCTGGACCCAAGGACCCGAGGCGCTCGCGGATCGATAGACCAGATACCCGGTGGCTCCGCCAACGGGCGACCAGGACAGTCGAACCGACAGCGGCGTGGTGAGTGCGGCCAGGTTGGTCGGCTGGGACAGCGTGTTCGAGCCCGCCGCGGACAGGGATCTGTCCACCACACCGACGGGGAGTTCGGCCCGGCGGATGCGTTCGGACTGCGCCGTGAGTGTCGTGGGCAGCGTCAGGCCGAGCAGGATCGCGATTCTCATATGAAGACTCCAGTCGTGTGCGGTTGTCGTCACTGCGTGCGTGCGATCTCGATCCGGGCACTGGACCGGGCCCCCGCCACGGGACGCGAGGCCCCATAGCCGACCGCGGCGAGCTGCATCGGAGAGCTCCCCGCGGCCACCAGGGCGGCCTTCACCGCCGCGGCGCGCTGCTCGGACAGCGCCTGTGCCGGCGCCCCGTGCTTTCCATCCAGGTGAGCCTCGATGAGGAACTGCCCCGGGGTCCGAGCCAAAGCGCCGGCGATCTGGCTGATGAGCGGACCCGACGAGGGATCCAGTATCGCCGTGCCGTCGCCGAAGCGGACGCCTCGCAGCACGGCCCGTCCCTCGGCCAACGCGGCCGCGACGTCCGCGGGATCCTTGGGGTCCGACGTGGCCCCCAGCGCTCTGCCCGCGCCCTCCACTTCCTCGCTCGCCGCACCGGTGACGGCACCGGCCCCGGATTTCACCACGCTGCCACCCGCTTCCAGGGTAGTACCGATGACATCCCCGGTGGCGTCTGCCACCCCGGTGGTGGTGTTGGTCGCGACTTCGCTCGCCTTCCGCTTGGCGTGGCTGGTGATGCGCTCGATGAACTGCGTTCCGGTCTTGACTCCCGGATCCGGGACGGCCGGGGGCATCGCAGCTCCGACGGGCTGCCCGTGGGGCGGAGCAGCGCTCTCGGGGTAGCCGGAGGACTGGGGATAGCTCGTCGGCTGGGGCGGTGGGGCGCCCTGAGAGGTACCGTTCGGCTGCTGGTACCCGTTCGGCTGCTGGTACCCGGGCGCCTGCGGATACCCGTTGGTCGCCGAAGCGGCGGGATCAGCCTGCGGGTACCCGCCGCCGGCGTGACCACCAGGTGCCGGAGTGCCCGCCGGATAGGTGGGCGCCTGATAGCCGCCCTCCGTCTGCGGAGCAGACGCAGACGGCACGCCCTCCATAACCACTTCGATCGATTGCTGCAGCTCCACGCCGGGAACCACCTGGTTCGGCTTGAGCTGCCGGCCGGGGTAGTGAGCGATGAACGTCGCGGACGGCGCGGTCGGCGTCTGGGCACAGATGAAGGGCCGGGTCGGATCGTCGTTCTGCAGCCGGAAGGCGTCGGGCGCCGACGATGCGATCGCGAAGTCGAAGTCCCAGCCGCTGACCTGCTTGCCATCCGGCCTCGGGGGACCCGGGCGGCCTTGAGCGTCCTTCACCACGATCTCCACGTAGCTGCACTGTCCGAGTGGTAGCGGCGTGCGCATGACCCGCATGGCGATTGTCCACTGGGCATCGGCGTCTGCGGCAGGGAGACCCAGCGCCAGACAGAGCCCTCCGGCAGCGACCCTCAAGGATCGCGGGAGCAAGCGAGCGGTCATGATGTTCTCCTTCGACGAGAGCGTCCGCCTCGATCCGAGCCGGGACCGGTATTCAACAGTGCGATCCGAGTCTACTTCGCGCCCGAGAAAGCACCGTCAAGAACGCTGTCAAACAGCGATGCCCCTTCGAGTTGACACACTGCTTCGGGGAGCTGGAAACGGGAGGAGGGGCTATGCCCCGGCCACGACGGCAGCCGCCGCCGCTGGAAGCGTTCGGGCGGTATGGGCGCGACTCGCCTGGACACCCGAGGCCGGGCGCCATCTGGCGGAGGTGGTGCGGCTGGAAGCCAGGGTGGGATTGGCGGAGCGGTGCTCGCAGCCGAAGGTCGCGCGGCAGCACTACGAGCAGGCCGAGGCTCTGTACCTAGGTTGCGACCGCGAGCTGCGCGGGATCGCCGACAAGGGTCGTGCCCGTATCACGGCCCTCCGCGGCACGGCGGCAGAAGCGGGCGCACCCCACCGTGTCGCACCATTCTATTTCGCCCGCTCCACGAGCATACCGAGGAATTTGATCGCGGTGTCCCGGTCGGACTTCGCGCTCGTGACCATCGTCACCAGCACGAATCGACCCGTATTGGATGAGGCGATCCAGCTGCCGAGCTCGTATCCGCTCCAGCCATAGAGTCCCACGCCGGTGAGCTCCTGGTACCCTTTGGCTCCCTCGTGCGGCTCGTAGTAGCTCGTGTCGGCGAGGACCTGGATCTGCGCATAGGACTCGGAGTCCGCAGAGGCCCACTGGCAGCCGGCGATGGACGGGCTCCCCGCGCCCACGGGGACCCCGATCAGTGTCTTGATCTCAGCCTGGGTGAAGAGCGCGCAAGGGTCATCGGGCGCCTCCGACCGCGTCAGGGCGCCGATCAACAGCAGGCAAGGCGAGAGCAGCCTGAACGCGCTCGTGGCGGGATTCATTCGGAGCTGTGGTGCCGGCATGGATCCTCCTGGGTGCGGCGCATCCAGCGGCCGCATGACGAAAAGGATGCGTCTGACAAAGGTGCCCTGGTACGCGACGACCTCCTCAGGTCCGACTCAGCTGAAACCGCTCGAACTCGTGCAGGGCGGCTTCCACCCGGTGCTGATGGGCGCGTGACGCGCCCCGGCCGACCCAGTTCCAGCGCTGCACCAGAAGTTTTTGCCGCTGGCGGTCGGTCTTGAGGTCCAGGGCGGCAACGATTCGATCCCCGATTAGAACCGGGCACTCTGCGCAGGTCGCCCTCCGACACCTTGCCGAACCAGGCGACGTGCCGTTGCCAATCCCGGCGCATGTGGCGCACATGAAACCGCAGCGTCTCTGTCGGCAGGTACGAAAGGGCGTGCGTCCAATACTCGAACACCGTCTTGTCGATGCTCTGTGCCTGATGCAGATGCGCGCGCCGATACGAAGGGATGCGCGTGTGGAGGACGTGGTGGTGGCTGCGCTCGATGACGTAGATGGTGTCAATCTGCAAATAGCCCAGGTGCGCCACTGCTGCGGGCGTGGCCTTGGGGCCGGAGCCGAAGGGTTCGGCGGTGTCCAGATTCTACTCGAGCTCCACGAGGTCCGCTTCCTCCACCAGGCGCGTCACCGTGGCTCACGGAAGCGCCGCCCGAGCGCCGCTACGCGCCAGGCGCTCGGTACTGGACTTGCTCGGCTTTGCGCAGGGCGGCCAAGGTTTCGTCGACGCTCAGGAGGACTGTCGTTTCGAACGAGCTCAGCGCACCGCCGCCACCAATCGCGAGCGCAACCGCAGCCATGGACACGTTGTCAGGGGCTTCCCACAGATTGTAGCCATCGTGCGTGCCGAAGGCATACCAGAACCCATGGAGCTTGCCGCCGACCGACTCGATGTAGGCTTGAGCAGCCTTTCGGCGGTCCTCCGGTTTGCGGATGAGCCTGGCCCATGTCTCTGGCGTGTAGCTGAACCTGGATAGATACAGCGGCATCGTCCTCCCCCCCTTTCGCCACCTACGCGAGTCGACCTGGCCGGTGATCAGATCGGAATAGCGCGCCGGGTCCCATACCGCACCGACGTGGAACTGCGGTACATGGTCAGCACGTATCAACGTTACTCAACGCCCTTCAATCCGCCATTCCCGGATCCGTCGATCCCCGAGGGCATCCACCGGGCTTTGCACCCCCGACCTACTCCCGCGGCACCGACCAGAGCTCGAACGTGGTCGTAGCCGTGACGGTGACGCCCTCCCGCTCGACCGTGCGCGTCACGTTCTTGCGCCCGATGAGTGTCCGGCCGGTGCCGCCGCCTGTCGGCACCTCGAACTGGTCGAAGTAGTAATGCTGGTCCTTGCGGTCGGGCTCGTGCACGAAGCGCCATTCCTGGGCGGAAATGAACGCCGGCATCGTGGTCGGCGGAATCCTCGGGCAGGTCAGCGTCATCGTCCCGCCGCTGTTCGTCGGCTGCACCGCGAGCTGGATGGTCAGGGGCCCGTCCTCGGGCACGTCGAAACGCGCCTCCTTCACGTCCAGCGTCCCTCCGGACGGAGCAAACGCGACCCGGCACCCGGGCGGCAACGGCGGCATGGTGTACGCGCCGTGCTCCAGAGGCGCCTGGCCGTAGTAGAGCAGTCCGGAGCTGTCTCGGGCGAGCCTGACGGTCGATGTCACCTGCGCCGTCATCGCCTGGCCCTGAGAGATGCCCTTGAGATCCGATTTCATGGTGAGCTCCACCTCGGGCTTGACGCACCCGCAGTCCGGCGAGCTCTCGTACCCTTCACCCATGCCGTCGACCCACTTCTTGGCCTTCTCGGTCAGCTCTCCCTGGGTCCCCGGTGGCGGTTCGGCCTCGAGGCCGTTGTCCTTCAAGCCCTCGCCGAGCGCCCGGTCGCCGGCGAAGCCCGCCTCGATGAACTGAATGGTTTCGTGGTCGTCGCGGATGTGGGAGACGAACTTCTCCCCGGTGGTTTCCTGGGCCTTCATCAGCTTGCAGAGCTCCTCGTCACTCTTGTCGCTCCCGTCGTCGTTGACGAAGAACATCGGTCGCGGCGGGATCATCCACCCGCCCTTCCCCGACGGATGGTTCAACCGCCGGATGTTGTCGTGGCAATCCATGCACTTCTGCTCGCTCACGGAGTCGCGCTGCGCCGGGTTCATCGGCGCCCGCGGATCCGGCTGGGCGTCCTCCAGCTGGCTCGCTCCCGGGTGCTGCTCCGACAGCACGTCCATTCCGCCATGGCAGTTGCGGCAGCGGGGGTGGCGGAACACCGGCAGCATCTTGCTGAAGGCGTCCACCGCTTTGAGCTGCTGGGCGAACGACAGCGGGCAGCCGTCGGCGCTCGGCGCGGCCAGTTGCACCGGCCGTGCGGGGAGCGAGGGGATGAGTGGCGGTCGCGGGTCGAGGGACGGTTGCTCTCGACCCGCGAGCGCCACTGTCGCCGAAAGGAGTACCAGGAGTGCCGGGACCAGCCGCTCGGTACGGCCATCGACACCGATCATGTCATTGCCCCGCGACGCGGCGGGTCGATCTGGGTGCCATCGCAGGGACCGCCTGCGGCGCCGGCGACACCTTCTCGATCCGGACGTACAGCTTGTACTCCCAGTTCGTCTGGCTGTTCTTGAACGGAATCTCGAGCACCGAAGCCGGGTTCACCTGAGTCATGCCTCTGGCCATCCTCCAGTTGATCGCGACGTACGTCGGGCTGTGGCTGTGATCCGCGTTCATGTCCATCGGCTCGTCCCGCCAGCCCCTGATCGGGGGCACGAACGCGAAGGCACACCCCGAGCCGGGCTGGCTCATCCAGGACGGACAGCTCTTCTGGGGATTCCACGTGTCGAGCTCCAATCTCCCGTAGCTGTTCGGCATGTAGCGGCTCAACCCTTCGCGCTGCCCCACGCCCGGCGCCACGTTGTGCTGGAAGGCCGCGTAATGGGCGACCAGCTCATCGCCTTCATCGGATTCCCAGATCGCCGGTGAGAGGATCACCGCGTTGTCGATCTCGGTCAGCTCGCCCTCCCAGAGCAGATACGGAAGATTGTTGGTGGTGGATGGCTGCATCTGGGCGATGGACTTGGCTTCCACCGGGTACCGATCACTCGGCATGAGTCCGCCGTCGGGCGATGCCGATCCGGCCTGAACCCGGGCGGGAAAATTGTGCCGGTCGCCGAGTGTCGGCGTCCTCACCATCCGGGTGGACAGGAACGATCCGTTTCTCCCGTACTCGCTCACCTGGGTGGTGACGAACACCTCGTCCCCGCGGCCGTCGTGGCGGAACGGGTCCTCGGCCGTGACGCTGATCGCCTTGATCCCCTCGAGCGAGATCCGGTAGCGTCCGGAGCCGTACGTGATGGTGTGGGAGACTTCGGCCCATTCGGAGGGCGGTGCCAGGACGACGTAGTTGCCGCCATACGCGGCCGTGACGCCGTAGTTCGTGGCCGGCTGCACCGGCAGGCGTTCGGCGTCGTAGGCGCCGGCCACCTTCCAGGTATGGCTCCCCGCGGGCAGGATGGGGAGGTCGAGCGGGCCGCCGCCCACGACCAGCTTTTCCCCCGTCGGGCCGAGCCCGGGCCCCATCACCTTGACGCAGCAGGTGCCGGGTACCCCCGCATTCCACTCGAGGCGAACCTGGCCCCGGTTCATCTCCGTCACCCTGACGGATGCGGGAGTCGCCCCCTGCTGCAGGAGGAGATCGACACCCCCTCTGCCCACCGAGCCGTCGGCGTAATTCACCGTGATGGTGTACGAGTAGTATCCCGGCCTGAAGAGCCCCACGTCGGACCACGCAGTACTGGCCGCGGGAAGGCGGCCCGAGCTCGCGTTGCAGCAGGTTGCATCGTCACGCTTGCCGCGGCTGACCTCGTAGCTCGTGACGTTGGGGGCTGGATTCCAGGCGACCCTGGCGAAGATCCCGTACGTCGCCGAGGGCTCGAACCGGATGCCCTGCGGTGGAGGGCCGGCCGGAGGCGGCGGCGCGGTTTGAAGGATCCTGTTGGCGCCCGGGTCGTGGACCACCGGCGCCCCCTCCCGCCGCTGAAGCTGGGCGGTCGCGATGGCCGGCACGAGGAGCAGTGCGGCGAGCACGGTGGTGGGTTTCCGGATGGATGTCGGCATGGTACCTCCGTGGGTGATCGACGCGTAACCGCACCTCCAGCTGGCAGGTGAATGCTAGGATTCGGCTGCGAAATCCCCGTCAAGCAGCGCGTCAACCCTCTGAGCCGACTCACTTTGACACTTCGTGCTGCGTCCGGCAGGCAAGCGCCTCTACGGCACCCGCTCGACTCCAGCTAGACGATATGGTCCGCGTTCATCGTCATCTCCACGCTCGGGGTGCCGGTCTCCACCAGCGGCAACGCCACCACGCCCGGCGCCAGCTGCCGCGACGTCTGGGCGGCGAGTGCGCCCTCGATGATCTCCCTCGTACAGAAGCGCCCCGGCAACTGACGGGGCGCTCGGTCCTGCCTGTTTCTGCACGGCTTGAATTGCCGTCGTCTCGGGGCCAACACAAGACCTGGAGCCGCGTTTGCTGTTAGACGGCGCGCGGCAATGCATAAGGGGAGCCACAGCTTCGAGTACCGCCGCATTCAGCAGGATCTCATGACCCTGGGGTGCCACGTCATCTTGCCCATCAGCTGCGGCCCCTCGGCCGGCAGGCCGTCACTGAGGCCCGTCTTCCGGGAGTCGGACCGCGGGCAGCTCGAGCCGCCAGAAGATCGCGGCCAACCGCAGGCCCGCCGTGGCTCCCATACCGGCGAGCGCCGCCGCATCCATCGAGACTCCGCGCCCCGCCAGCAGCACACAAAGCCCGGCCCCCGCCAGAGCCGCCGTGGCATACAGCCGGCCGGGGCGCAAGATGAGCGGGATCTCGGCGGTGAGCACGTCCCGCAGCACTCCCCCGGCGACGCCTGTGATTGTTCCCATGAGAAGCGCAATCGGATCGGAGTGCCCTGCCTGTTGCGTGATCTGTACGCCACCGATGGTGAAGAACGCCAAGCCCAAAGCATCGGCGACGAGGAGGGCACGTCGCGAGGCGATCCAGAACCGCAGATAGCCAAGCGTGATTCCGGTCGCACCCAGGATCACCCACAGGTACGTGGAATCGGCGATCCAGAAGATCGGGTGGCGATCAAGGAGGACGTCGCGCAACGTCCCACCCCCGATCGCTGTCACTACGGCAATCACCGCGACGCCTAGCACGTCCAGGCTCTTGCGTCCGGCGGCCAGCACGCCGCTGATGGCGAACACCCCGACACCCAGCAGGTCAAGCACGTAGTGCATGAGGGCCCTGTAGAATCCGTGCAGTGTGGGTGACCCGAGACCTGTGTCCGGACCGTCTAACGACGCGGGCGCCTTAGCGGAGGATAGGCGAACTCTTCCAGTGACATGGAACCACCACCCACATTCACCGGAAACTCAAAGGGTAGGCGATCTATGAGTAAGGAGCTCGCGTTTGTTGCCCGGCCAGCCCGTGTTTGTCGGAAGCATTTGCGGGTTGGGCGCCAACCCGCACCAGCGCTAGCGGATCCCGGTGTCGAACGTCAGATCTACGTGAGTGAGCCCGCCACGCGCTACAGTCACCTCCAGAGCCTGCGGTCCGATGCCGATAGGTTCATCTGGCACCACCACGTATGTCCCCCGCGCGACGTAAACCAGAAAATGCCCACCGCTATCACTGGCAAAGCGGGCGACGACGCGATCTGCCTGTTGGAGAGTAAACCCGGCTCGGAGGGGCGCGTCACACGGTTCACCCTCCCGACAGACGGGCTGGATCGGGCCTCGACGAACGGTTCCTTCCACGCCTGTCTTGTTGAGATCGCCAGCACCCGGCTGTACCGGGAGCGCACCCTCACTCGAGCAGGCGCTCGTCAACATGAACAAGGCCCAAGTGGTCCGAATGACCCTCGTCATTGCGCGGCCTCAGCTGGCGGTGCGTTTTCGGCTCGGCCGGGGGACACGCCAGCCTGTCCGAGCCGAATCACTATGCTGCCCACCATCACGCTATTGGGAACGATAATCTCGTTCTTCTCGGCATCGCGAAGGACAGTGAAGCCAAGGGAGACGAGCTCGACCGTGGCGGTGACCAATCCTTTGGGTGAGTTGAGTTGAACGCTGTCGCCGACACGAATGGGCCGGTAAGGCACCAGTGACAAGCCGGCGATCAGATTGCCGAGCGTGTTCTGGGCCGCGAGTCCCACGACGACTGAAACGACGCTGACCCCCGCGAGTAATGCGGTCCCCAAGGCGCGCAGTTCAGGGATAAGATGGGCATACAGCACAAAGCCGACCAGATACGCCAGTAGCTGCGCGAATGCACTGACGAAACGAAGGCCGGTGACGTCTGACAGGCGTGGCTCGACTCGGCGAGCGATCCTGCGGATGCCGGCGGCCAAGGTGGTTGCGAGCCCGATAATACCAAGCCATAGAAGAGTGCCCCGATCAGGGTTGTCGGGTTCAGCAGGTCGCTCCGAATCGCCTCGAGCAGGTGATCCATCTTCCCTTTGTATATCCCATCCGGCAGCCAGGGCAGCAGCCGTGGTGAGGTACCCCCGGCCGGTCTCCCTACCGGGGACCGCGATACCCAGAAGGTAGGGCGGAGAGCGAGGAGGGAAACAGGGAGAAAGAAGCAGACGAAGTCCGGGACCCACGAGGCCCGGTACCTCGGCGAGCCCTTACCCCTGGCTTGAAGGGTCGCCGGAAACAGCCCGGCGGTTCACCGCGCGGGCGACCGTGGCCGCCAGGTGGTCGGGATGGATCGGCTTCTGCAGGAACCAACTCGCCTCGCCCGGCTCCTGGCCCGCGAAGGCCGCTTCCCTGGGGTAGCCGGACATCCACACCACCGGCAGTGCCGGGTAGCGCTCCGCGAGCTCCGCGGCGAACCTCGCGCCGGCCAACCCGGGCATCACCACGTCACTGAGGACCAGGTCCACCGCGGCCCGCTCCAGGCACTCGAGCGCCTCGGTTCCGTTCGCCGCCTGCAGCACCTCGTAGTTCTCCTCGGTGAGGGTGCGGACCACGGTGGCACGGACCGTTTCCTCGTCTTCCACCACCAGGAGGCGGCTCCGCTGCCGTGGGCTCGAGCGACCGGGCCCGGGCGGCTCGGGTGAGGGCCGGGGCTCGGGCGCCAACGGCAGCAGGAGGGTGAAGGTCGTGCCGTGCCCGAGCTCGCTCTCCACCCAGATGTGGCCCCCGCTCTGGGCGACGATCCCCTGCACCGTCGCCAATCCCAGGCCGGTGCCCTTGCCCACCTCTTTGGTGGTAAAGAACGGCTCGAAGACCTGCGGCAGATGCTGCGGCTGAATCCCCGTCCCCGAGTCGCTGATGGTGAGTTGGGCATAGCTCGCCGATTCCGTGGCGACCTCGGCCGGCACGCCGGGGCTGCCCGCGTCGATCCGGCGCGTGCCGGTCCGCAGCGCGAAGCGGCCGCCTTCCGGCATCGCGTCGCGGGCGTTGACGGCGAGGTTGAGGGTGACCTGGGTCAGCTGGGCCCGGTCGACCTGGACCCAGAGCGGCCCCGGCGCCAACTCCAGGCTGACCTCGATGTTGGTCCCGATCAGCCGCTGGAGCAGCGACTGGGTATCGGCCAGCGCCTGGTTGAGATCGAGAGTCTCGGGCGTGAGGACCTGCTGGCGGCTGAACGCGAGCAGCTGCCGGGTGAGACTGGCCATCCGGTCCGCCGCCCGCTGAATCTCCACCAAGTCCTGCCGCGCGCTGCTCGACAACCCGCCGTCCCGTGCGACGAACGCCGCGAACCCGGCGAGCGCATGGAGCTGGTTGTTGAAATCGTGCGCCATCCCGCCCGCCAGGCGGCCGACCGCCTCCATCTTCGACGACTGGCGCAGGCGTTCCTCCACCGCTTTCAGATCGGTGATGTCGAGCAGCGAACCGATCACCCGATGGGGGCGCCCGTCGTCGGCCCGGGCCGCGGAGACGTAATTGCGCACTACCGCCCAGCGGCCGTCGGCGCGGGCGAACCGGTACTCCATGCTCCAGGCCTCGTCCCGGCTCTGGACGAAGGCGTCGAACGAGTCGCGGACAGTGGGGCGGTCCTCGGGATGAATATGGGCCAGCCACCAGTCCATGGCCTGCGCGATGTCGGCGCCCGCCTCCGCCGGGTCGAATCCGAAGAAACGCTGGAGGCCCTCGCTCCAGAGCACTTCGCCGTTGGCGACGTTCCAGTCGCACACCACGCCTTGCGCCGCCCGCAGCGCCAGCCGATACCGTTCCTCGTTCTCCCGCAGGATCGCCTCCGCGTCCCGCCGGCTGCGGGCGAGCGCGAGCGCCCCCTCGACCCGCGCGCTCAGCTCCCGGGCGGAGAACGGCTTCACCAGGTAGTCGTCGGCGCCCGCTTCGAGTCCCTCGATGCGGGCCTCTTCTCCAGCGCGCGCGGACAGGAGGATGATGGGAACGGTCCGGGTGCGGGGCTCGGCCCGAAGCCGAGCCAGCAGCTCGAACCCGTCCAGCCCCGGCATCATGATATCGCTGATGATCAGATCGGGAGGGTGGGTCAGTGCCTCGGCCAGCGCCTGCCGGCCATCGGATGCCACAAGGGTCGCCCACCGGGGGCTGAGCAGCCGGCGGATGTAGTCCCGCATGTCCGCATTGTCGTCCACGATCAGGATGCTCGCGGCCGGTTCCGTCCGCAGGCCGCCTTGGGCCCCCGCCGCCGCTCCCACCCCGAGCTCATCCGGGTCCGGCCCGTCGGAAGACGACGGGTGTTCCGTCGCGCTCGGCAGCCAACGCTGCGCCTCCTCGATGAAGGGGGCTGCACCCAATGCGGTTGAGGCCAGGGTGGTGGACGCGCCGATCTGCCCGGGCGGAAGGTGGGCCATCCCGGTGGGGATCGTAACGGTGAAGCGCGTCCCTTGGTTCACTTCGCTCGTCACTTCGATCGTGCCGCCGTGCAGCCGGACCAGCTCCTGCGCCAGCGAGAGTCCGATGCCCGTCCCCTCGTGGGTACGCCCCCTGGCGCTCCGTACCCGGTGGAACCGCTCGAACACGCGGGGCAGCTCCTCGGAGGGGATCCCGATGCCGGTATCCGTGACCGTGAGCTGCACGGCCTCGTCCGTCTGACACAGGGCAACCGCGATCTCGCCCTCGAGGGTGAACTTGAGCGCGTTGCTCAGCAGGTTGAGGACGATCTTCTCCCACATGTCGCGGTCCACGTACACCGGATCGCGCGGCGGCTCGCAGTCCACCACCAGACGGAGCCCGGCCCGTTCGATGGCGGAGCGAAAGACGCTCGCGAGGTCGGCGGTGAAGCCGGCGAGATCGGTGGGCTGGTAGGTGGCCTGCACCCGGCCGGCCTCGATCCGGGAGAAGTCGAGCAGCGTGTTGACCAGCTTGAGCAGCCGCAGGCTGTTCCGGTGCGCCACCTCGATCCGCTCCCGCTGGGCGCTCGCGAGCGGCGCCGACCGGTCCTCCAGCGCATCCTCGAGCGGGCCGAGCAGCAGGGTGACCGGGGTCCGGAACTCGTGGCTCACGTTGCTGAAGAACGCCGTCTTGGCCCGGTCGAGCGCGGCCAGTGCCTCGGCTCGGCGGCGCTCCTCCTCGAACGCCCGAGCATCTGCGATCGCGCCGGCGACCTGGCCCGCCACGAGGTCGAGGAACGACTCGTACTGCTCGTCCAGGCGCTTGCGGGGATTGACGCCCGCGACCAGGAGCCCGACCGGCATGGATTGACCGGGGCCGAGGAGCGGAATGATCACCAGCTCCTCGGTGGCGGCGCCCCACACCGCGACACCGGGAAGCTTCTCGATTTCGAGGTCGGCGGCGCGTAGCTTCGTGGTCGTCTGGCTCAGCGCCGCGGCCGTGAGCGGCCAGGCGTCTGGCCCTGCGAGCGACACCTGGGCCGGCAGCGCCGCCCAGGCGAGGTCACCCGGCGGAAGGCCGCTGGTTCCGGTCCGCCGGGCCGTTGTCCGGCGCTCGTCGAAGAGATAGATCGCGGCGAACGGCAGGTCCTCCGGGTTGCCCTCCAGCACCCGGCCCGCCGCCCGGCAGGCGGTGACGTCATCCTGGTCGCGTCCGGCCGCGAGGGCGAGCTCGCGCAAGGTGCGCAGCCGGCGCTCGCTCAGCACCCGGTCGGTGGTCTCTATGACGGTGACGAACACCCCGCCTGGCCGGCCCGACTCTTCCCGGATCGCGCTGTAACAGCAGGTGAAGTAGCACTCCTCGACGTACCCGTTCCGATCGAGCGGGAGGAGCTGATCCACCAGGTACGTCGCCTCGCCTTCGCGCAGCACCCGCTCGAACATGGGGCCAATGAAGTCCCAGATCTCGGCGAAGCACTCCGGAGTGCCCTGTCCCAGGGCCGCCGGGTGCTTGGTGGCGCCGAGAATGGGCCGATACCCGTCGTTGTAGAACTGGGTGAATTCGCGGCCCCAGGCGATGTACATGGGGTAGCGCGAATCGAGGAGGATGCTGAGGGCGGTACGGAGACTCTGGGGCCAGCCCTCGACCGGGCCGACCGGCGTGCGGGACCAGTCGAGGGCGCGCATGAGCGCGCCCATGTGGCCGCCACCTGCGAGGGCGGTCTCCACCAACCGGTCCATTCCGGACTGGGGAGTGGGGCCGATCTCAGTCCCACGGACCGAGGGAGCGGATGTCGTAGAAGGCCTCCAAGAGGGATGTCGCCGCGATGCCGGACGCCCGGCGGCCACGCGGCCACTCTGCACCCGACGCAGGAATACGCAAAGGCCGGCCCGGCCGCTGTGATGTGGATCGCACCCCAGGGGCGGCGGTCACCTGGACGATTATCGCCCGCGGCTGACAGCCCGCCAGGCCGGCCCCGCTGACCCCATCAGCGCTCGCGGTGAGCGCATTGAGCAGTAGATTCCACTGGACGAGGCAGCGCCACCAGGCGTTCGGCCCGAGCTCCCTCAACGCCCCCAAGGAACAGCCATGGACACGGCACCGGCACGCAGCGGAACGGGAAGAATGATGCTGGCGCTCCTCGTGCTCGTCGTCGCCCTCGCGGCTGGCACCTGGCTGTACCTTCGGATACGGTCGAACGACGAAACCCTTCAGCAGACCCAAAGCGCCCTGAAGCTCCAGGTTCTGACCAGCCGCCTTGGAATCGCCGCCATCGAGGCGGAGTACGGAAATTACGACAGCGCCCGCAGCGTGGTGTCCGGAGTGTTCGACGGAATCCGGAATTACGGGATCGAACGTGGCTCGCTTCCCGAGAACTACGCCACCGTGCTCAGCGCACGCGACCGCGTCATCACGGCACTGGCCCGCTCAGACTCTAGTGCGCGAGAGGACTTGATCGCCCTGTTCTTCCTGCTGCAGATTCCGGTGGACACCAAGCTGGATCCCCGGTACATCATTCCAGCCGCGGATTCGGGCGTCGGCCTCGAGCCCCCACGGAGAAGAACGGTGCCGCCCACGGATTCGACCTCCCCCCAGTCAGATTCGATGCCGGGGTATGCAGACAGCCTAGTGGCGGCCCCGGACAGCATGGGCCGGTGAGCGGCTCCTCTCGGATCCGGCACGGACAGACTCCCACCGCCACCGCCGCCCCCAAGGACGCTCGTTGCCGCACTCCATGCGAGTAGGATGGCAAGCATCGCTCAGTTCCCACGGTAAGGAGATGGTCGGCGTGCGAGAGTCGTCACAGTTGCACCCGCTTGAGAAGCTGGGCGTTGATCGCCACGACGACCGTGCTCGCCGACATCAGGACCGCACCCACGGCTGGGGTTAGAAGAATACCCCACGCGGCGAGCACCCCGGCGGCGAGGGGTATGGCGACGATGTTGTATCCCGCCGCCCACCACAGATTCTGGAGCATCTTGCGATAGGTGGCGGCGGACAGCGTGATGATCCGGGGAATGTCGCGCGGGTCGGAGCGCACCAGCACGATGTGTCCCGCTTCCACGGCCACGTCGGTGCCCGCGCCAATCGCGATCCCGATGTCGGCCGTGGCGAGGGCCGGTGCATCGTTCACGCCGTCGCCGACCATCGCCACCTTCTTTCCCTGCGCCTGGAGTGCCTTCACCTTGGACGCCTTGTCTTCGGGGAGCACCTGGGCGAACACGGTGTCGATGCCCAACTCAGCAGCGACCGCGTCCGCCACCGCCTGCGCGTCGCCGGTGATCATCGCCACCTCGAGCCCGCGCTCGTGCAGGGCCTTGATCGCTTCGCGACTTTCTTCGCGGATGGCATCGGCCACAGCGAAGACTGCCAGGGCCTTGCCGTCCCGGATCAGATAGATGGCAGCCTGCCCTCGGCTGGCCGCTGCCGCGGCTGCCGTGCGAAGCGCGTCCGGTACCTGCGCGCTCTCTTCCTTCAACAGCGCCGGCCCACCCATGTGATACTCCGCGCCGCCGACCGTTGCGGCGACACCCTTGCCGGTCAGCGCACGGAATCCGTCCGCGCCCGCTATGTCGAGCTTCCGGTCCTCCGCCGTCTTCACGATCCCCCGTGCGATGGGATGCTCGGACTCCGCCTCCACGGCTGCCGCGATCTTCAGCGCGTCGTCTTCCGACCCACCGTCCGCAACGGCCATCTCTACCACGCGGAACTCCCCGAGGGTCAGTGTTCCCGTCTTGTCGAAGATCACGGTGTTCACATTCCGCGCCTCCTCCAGGCCCCGCCGATCGCGCACGAGGAGACCGTTCTGTGCGCCCATCGTGGTCGAGATGGCGACGACCAAAGGCACGGCCAGACCGAGTGCATGCGGGCACGCGATAACCAGCACGGTCACGACCCGCACGATCGAGAAATCGATGCCCGCGCCCAGCACCTGCCAGACGATGAGCGTGAGAACGCCGGACAGGATGGCCACTCCGGTCAGCATCTGCGCCGCGCGGTCGGCCAGATGCTGCGCCCTCGACTTGGACCTCTGGGCGTCCGCCACGAGTCGCATAATGCCAGAGAGCTTGGTTTTGTCCCCAGTGCCCGTGACCTCGACCCGCAGTGATCCCTGGCCGTTGATGGTCGCGCCGATGACCGGGTCGCCCTCCTTCTTCCTCACTGGGTTGGATTCCCCGGTGATCATCGACTCGTTGAGATCGCTCTCTCCTTTTCGCACCACCCCATCCGCCGGCACGCGCTCGCCGGGACGGACCAGAATGAGGTCACCATTCTGGAGCTGGCTGACGGGCACCGTTTCCTCGATCTCGCCGGTGACGCGGGTCGCGGTGTCCGGCAGAAGCTTCGCCAGCTCCTGGAGCGCGCCCTGGGCCTGCAGGATCGAACGCATCTCGATCCAGTGGCCGAGCAGCATGATGGTGACGAGGGTCGCGAGCTCCCACCACAACGCGTCCGCCGTGAGTAGCCCGAGTTGCACGACCCACGAAAAGACGAAGGCCACGGTGATGGCGAGGGAGATCAGCGTCATCATTCCGGGCAGGCGGGCCTCCAGTTCCCGCCACGCACCTCTCAGAAAGACCAAGCCACCGTAGAGAAACACTACAGTTGCCAGCACCGCGGGAATCCAGGCCGCACCGGTGAAGACCGGCGCACGGTACCCCAGAAGCTCCTGGATGTGCGCCGACCAGAAGACCACCGGACCGGTCAGGGCCAACGAGAGCCAGAACTTGTCGCGAAACATCGCTGGACTGTGCCCCGCGTGCTGGTCGTGGCTTGCGTGTTCCGTGGATGCATGCCCGTGCTCCGCATGCGGCCCGCGGCCAGCGCGCGGGTCGGTGTCGTGGCCGTGAAGGTGGGGTGTGGCGTTGTTCATGGCTGAGGTCCTCCGCTCACGAGCCCTGCCACGACGTAGAGAACGGCCCCGATCCCAGCGGCCACGAAGTTGTAGGGGGCCGAGGATGTGAGTGCGGTGGCATCAGCCCAGCCAGCCCAGCCACCGTGCCGCTGTGAATAGCAGCCCGAGTACAAACAGAGAACCGAAGATCTCTTTGTTGCGCTTGGCAAGCCATTCAGGCAGGTAGATATCAAAATTGGGGCGCCGATCGAGAGTGTAGCGTGCTGCAATCGCCGTCAATGGGCAGTACCATTGGTTGAAAGCGAGGACCAGGACCTCTACGAACACTATCCCGGCGAAGACCATGGCCCAATCGAAGCGGCCGGCATGGGCGCTGATCGGCATCCCGACAATTGAGCCAACGAAGAATGCCCAAATGATCGTGTGGGCTGTTTTGATGACAAAGAGGGGACCGCCGGCGTGCGATCTCGGGCCTGGTGCGCCGTCCACAATAAGAGCCTCCTCCGAGCACATTCGCCGCGCGGTAGTGTTGGGGCAGCTGCCTTCCGCCACCGGACGACTGCGCCTCAGCTGCCGGCGGCAGGCGCTTGTTAGACAGCGACCTGCGACGATTCCTACGCGTGCCGCTCGTCGCGCACCTCCGAACGCGGTTCTGGTGGCCGGTTCTGAGGGGCGGTGAGCCCCAGCGCCGCCCAACCGGCGACCCCGAGGCGGCGCATCGTTGCCATGTTCCTTTGATAGATCATCCTGGCTTCCGGAAATGCTGCAACCGCCAGGTCCATACTGGCTTCGCGCAGCAAGTGGAGCATCGGGTATGGCGAGCGGTTGGTATTGTTCGTAACGTCGTCCGGTGTGGTGCCGGCAAACTGATATCCCGGATGAAAGGTCGCGACTTGAAGCACGCCCGCGAGGTCGAGGCCCTTCACCGTGGCATCGGCGACGTCGAGAAAGGCGTTGTAGTCATCGAACTCGGTCAGGACATGCGGGTGGATCAGCAACGTGGTATCCATGGCAGCCGGCACAGCCTGAGCAAGGGTGCGCAGCTCCTGCGCGAGATCATCGCGCAGCGCCCCGGCGGTGTGTGCGCCGCTCACCGCGTAGCGAATCTGGTCCTTGTCGTAGGCGGCCTTCGCGAATGGACAGAGGTTCAGGCCAATGACCGCCTGCTCTATCCATGTGCGAGTCGAAGCTACCACTTCATCCCGAGTGGGACCGGGCGCGCCAAGGCTCATCGGGGAGCGCTCATGAAGGAACCGTACAGCGGGAATGACGTGCAGCGCCAGGGCCAGTGAGGAGTCCATCAGGCAACCGACGAGCCGATTTCATGATGCCGCTCGGTTCCTCCTAAGGGACTCGCTCCTCACGACCGGTCCAGCGGTCGGACAGCTCGTTCCCCGGTCGTTCCTCATCCCATACCGCTCCGGTGATCCACCACCGGCTTCCGTCCCAGTACAACAGCAGGTAGTTCACACCTCGGCCCAACAAAGGCGCATCCGCCGCGTGTCGGGTTTCATACACACTTCGGACCTGGGCGACATTGCCGAAGCGCTCGATCCGGTGGCCGATCTCGGTCTCCACGAACCCCTGGGCAACGAACTCCCGATCCACGGCCCGGCGAAAGGCCTCGGGCGTCATGACCTTGGGAATGGGCTTGCCATTCCGCTCGCTCATCGCCACAAACATCGCACCTGGCATGTACAGCGTGCTGTCCCGTCGCCACTGGCGGGGTGCGCCTGGTGGGCCATTGATCACGTCATAATAGGCATGAACGATGGCTTCGATCGTGCCAACGTCGGCCGGATCGCCGGGCGGCAGCTGGCCTGATATGCTCAGCGGCCAACAAAGAGCGACGCACACAGGCCAGAGGGGAGTCAACGCTCGTACAATCTTTCGCATGAAAGCATCCTTGGATGGTGCGGCCTGACGCCGCGCTAAGATGCGAGCGAGTCACATGAGAGCGCGGGCGCGGCCCGCGCAACGCCAAAGATCGCTCGTCAGCTTCAGCGTTCGTTAGGCCACCCGGACAGCAAAGGCCGCAGTCGGGTCGATGTAAGAGAAACCGTCGTCCGGAGTTCTTGTCTCCCGTGTGAGGGGCCGCCCAGATGGCCAATACTTAGGTATTTACAAAAGTATTACCAGGGTGTAGACTCCTCGGGCAGATCGATAACCCGAGCATTTGGATGGTGTCGGAATGGTTCAATCCGCAGCCGCTGACGAAGTTTTTCACGCCTTATCCAACCCGACTCGGCGGAAAGTCCTGGAGCGACTGTCTGTCGGACCAGCCACCGTCAGCGAACTGGCCGCACCGTTCGACATGCAACTCCCGTCATTCGTGCAGCACCTCACGGTGCTCGAACAGAGCCGACTGGTGAGGTCGACAAAGCGCGGGCGAGTGCGGACGTATGAGATCGTACCCGAACGGTTCGAGGTCCTTGAAGACTGGCTGACCGCGCGCCGTCAGTTGTGGGAAGCTCGACTGGACCGGTTCGACCAATACGTCAAACATCTCAAGGAGAAGGAAGCAGAATCATGAGCAAGCCATTCACGACTCGATCCGAAACTTGATTTCTCTATCGAACGGTTCATCGACGCTCCCACGCGGCTCGTCTGGGAAGCGTTGACGACACCGGAGCATCTCAAGGAGTGGTACATGCCCAAGCCCTGGGGGCGTGTGTCGCGAACCGAAATGGACGTGCGACCGGGCGGCATCTTCAGCATCGACATCGCAATGGGAGACGGCCAGGAGTCTCCCAACCTCGGCTGTTTCCTGGAAGTCATTCCGATGGAGCGACTTGTCTGGACCTCCATGTTGTTCCCCGGCTATCGTCCCGCTGTCTTTGACGACATTCCGATCACCGCCATCATTACGATGGAACCCGTGGGAACCGGCACCCGCTACGTCTTCACGGCGCTGCACCGGGATGAAGCGGACCTCGAGAAAAACACAACGTCGGGCTTTCAGCAGGGCACCGAGATCGCCGTCGATCAGTTCGTGGAGCACGTGATCGCGATGAAGTAGTTCTGCCGTCCGCGTGGAGTTGCGCGCCTTCCCGGCCTGTCGTCTGTATGCGCGGGTTATGCCGTCAGGTATGCAGGAGCTACGGGCCTGGGGTCCGCGAGTCGTGGAACGCGGCTCTCCGCCAGCGTTCTCCTACCCGGATCCATACCTGCGTGACCTGCAGCCGGCTCGCAAACGGAATGCCGTCCTCCCTGCCTTCGGCCAGGACCTGGCTGCTCACCACTGCCGCCGACGGATACCAGCGGATCACCAGCCCAACCGTCTCGTAGCGCTCGACGCTCAGCCGCCCACTCTGGAGGTCGCTGCGCCGGCTTCGAACATAGTCGAGCCATTGCGCCTTGTTCAGGACCGCTCCGGTACCGCCATTCGTGTGTAGGTAATCGGCCACGAGAAACGTGTCGAGTACCCCCGCGTCAGCCCTGACGAACGCGGTGCTGAAGGCCTTGAGTGCTCCTTCCAAAGCAACGCTGTCAGGCTCCTCAGATAGCGCGGGTGGTGGCAAGGGATCGCTCGTTGCCGCGCTCAATGCAAGTAGGATGGCAAGCATCGCTCAGTCCCCACGGTAAGGAGATGGTCGGCGGTCGGCCTTACGACTGCGGATCAGCTGCGGGCCATCATGGCCGCCCGCGTACAAACCTACGTTCCACCGCGCGCCCCCTCCGGCCCGTCGGCTGCATGCGCGGGTTAGGCGGTGCCTTGCGACTCAGCCGAAGGTGGACCTCCTCGCGGTCCGGCAAACCATGCTAAGCAGCCGAGGAGACCACCAAGCACCGCCCCATTCGCCAGCGGGCCGGCTATCAGGGAGATCAGCTCGATGCCTCGGATACCCGTCTGCATCGCCCGAGGCAGCGCATCAAAGATCCACAGGCCGGCTGGCCACGAGAGAACACCAGCCAACAACAGCATCCCCGCCCAGGTGTGGCCCCCACCAAGGACGCTGACCAGCAGGAGAACCACTCCGCAGGCCAGGCCCAACCCGGCACCGGCGGCACTCCACCGCAAGACCGTGGCGAGGAAGCTGCGCATGTTTCGCCCTCCTCAACGAAACGCCATTACCACATCTGTTATGGGAGCCGGCCGAACCTCCGCTGTCCGGCTTCGAGGAGCTTCACGCCCGAGCGGAGTTCCGGCCCGCCCGGGCTTGTCGGCCGCATTTGCGGATTAGGCCACGGCCCGCTCGAGGGCTGAATGGTCAGCCCTGAAACAAGGAGCGGCTGGCTATCAGAACCAATTTGCGATCCAGGCCGGGCTCACTGCGACCACGCCGCCCGTCTAGTGAAGAAATACCCTGCCATGTACCAGTCGTACGCCGTGCAGAAGATCCCGTACGCGAGAGGTATGTCCGTGAGCGGCCGCGCGCCGTCGCCCCCGACGCCGAGGTGCACCCAGATCTCGTGCGCCAGGTCCCACCCGCCGTGGAGCGCGTAGCCCAGCACGAGGAGCGCGGGCAACCGGAGGCCCAGGAGCCCAAGCAGCGCGAATACTGCCACCGCCCAGGCCTCGGTCCGGAGCGTCGAGTAGTCGCCGAAGTACCCGACGAAGGCCAGGTACATCGCGGCGATTAGAACGAGCAGCAGCGCGAAGAAGATGTGTTCCACGCGCGGCGAGAACCGCGAGCGGCTGATCGTCACCGACCCGATGGCCGCCAGCACGCCAATGACCAGGTACCAACACAGGATCGCCGCCAGCGCCATCGCTGCCTCGGGGAGGTGACTGGTGGATTGCACTTCATGCCCGTCGGCTGCATGCGCCGGTTAGGCCGCTGCCGCCGCTTTGACGTCATGACGTCATGACGTCACATTGCGGGCATGCCTACCCGCAAGCGCGCCCCCAGGCGGGCCAGGGTGTACCTCGATCCGGGCCTGCACAAAGCCCTCCGGGTAAAGGCGGCGGAGACCGAGCGCTCCCTGTCGGAGCTCGTGAACGCTGCCGTCCGTCAGAGCCTTGTCGAGGACAGCGAAGATCTCGCCGCCTTCGAGGCCCGCGCAGGTGAGCCCAGCCTCGCATTTGCGGACGTCCTCAAGGACTTGAAGCGGCGTGGCAAGCTATAGCCTGCTGATCAAGCCTTCAGCCATCCAAGAGCTGGAGGCGCTCCCCACCAAAGACCGACGCAGAATCATCACCCGGATTCAAAGCCTTGCCACGGAACCTCGGCCGCACGGCTGCGAGAAGCTGTCAGGCCTCGAGCACTATCGCGTTCGCCAGGGCGATTACCACGTGGTGTACAGCGGCTGTAAATGGCGAACTCCGGAGGGTCGCCGGCGGCGTATTCACACCGAAACCCAAGGACCTCCTGATAGTATGTGCCGGCGGCCGACACGTCCGGCACCAGGAAGTAGGGGGGTGACCAGACTTCGGCAGCCGTCTAACGACTTGCGCATCAGCTGCGGGCCCTCAAGCCGGCCCACGCACCAACCTACGTTCCACAGCGCGCTCGAGGCGCGCTGTGGCCGAGCGGAGGGTGGCGCCCATTCCGGCCCCTCGGCTGCATGCGCGGGTTAGGCAACGCCAAGCCGACCTCCTTCCCTACAGCACTCCTGGATTCTGACGCCAGACGACATAGGTCAATGCTGCCGCAAAGGTCACCCAAGCCAGGTACGGCAGCAGGAGTCCGCCCGCCAGGCGACGTACGCGCCAGAACGTCCAGACAGTGAGCAGTAGAAGCGTCCAGAGAGCGAGGATCTCCACAAATGCGGCCCATCCTAGGCGCCATCGAAAGAAGAGCCAAGTCCAGAGCGCGTTGAGCACCAACTGGAGCCCGTACAGCGCGATGGCTGGGCGAGCCCGCGGCCATCCCCACTCGCGGACCACGAGCCACGCCGCGGCCGCCATGAGCACATAGAGTACGCTCCACACCGGGCCGAAGACGTGAGCTGGCGGGGCCCACGTTGGCCTTGAGAGCTCTTGATAGAACTCACCGGCTCGAGCCGATGCAATCGCGCCGGTGAGCGCTGCGGCTCCGGTGCCAACCAGCAGGAAGGCAAGGGCCCCCCAGTGTGCGTCCGCTCGTGAGGAGTCGTTCATGCTCAACTGCCTCCCACCTCACCTAGTGGCCTGGACGCAAGAGCGCGATGGTGTTGCCTAACGACTTGCGCATCAGCTGCAGACCATCATCCTACCGCCCGCACAAACCTACGCTTCCGCTGTTTGGTCTCGAGAAGCACCGCGCCCGAGCGGAACGCCGGCCCACCCCGGCCTGTCGGCTGCATGCGCGGGTTAGGCAGCGCAGAAGCCGGACGTCGAATACGGCTGTCCTACCGGAGCACCCACGCCCGTCGAATGAGCCCGCCGCTGACTTGATAAATCCAGGTAGCATGATCGCGTCGCTGCGCTCCGGGGTCGGTGAAATGCTCGCGATCCACCACGACGCGCCGTCGCTCATGCGAGCCTCGACCGTCACCCGGGAGGTTGCCGGAAGGGTCGACAGCACGCGTCGATAATACGCTTGGACGCTATCGCGGCCCACCGCCAGTGACGCGCCGTCCGGCAGCGGGGCGAACACAGCGTCCGGTGCAACGGCCGACATCATGAGGGCCAGGTCGCGCGCATTCGCACCGTCCACAAAAAAATCGCCGCACGACGCCAACAGGGGTAGTGTCGACCACGGCGGGCGCCTGGGAGGCTAAGGGCGAAGCACTGGCGAGTAATCCAAGCAACGCGATTTCGTGGACTCTCATGCATGGCCCCTTAAGAAAAGATCGCCCGGCGCTGCCTAACGGAATGCAAATCAGCTGCAGGCTCTCAAAGCCCGCGCCCGCACAAACCTATGCTTCCGCTGATTGGCCACCGGGAGGAACGCGCCCGAGCGGAGGGCGGCGCCCACTCCGGCCTGTCGGCTGCATGCGCGGACTAGACAGCGCTCCCCGAGGGCTCTGCCACCGGGGACAAGGCCGACTCGAGTGGGCGCGGCCCACGAGCACGAACTACGCTGAGGCTACCATCCGTTTCAAGCACCACCGCCCGAAGGTCGGTCAACCCCTCGACGCCCTGGCTGCGGATCGCTGCGAGTACCTCGTCGCGTGTTACCCGCGCACGGCGCAAGGCACCCTCGAGGAAGGTGCCCTCGTAGAAGAGTAAGGTCGGCTCGTTCTTGACCAGTCTGTAAAAGGCCGGCGCCCGTACCCCGAACCATGCCACGGCATATTGCAGGCCGATCAGCAATGCCAGCGCGAGCAGCCCATCCATCAACGCGATGTCCTTCGAGAGAATCACGGTCGCGAGGGTGGAGCCGAGGGCAACGGTCACGACCAGGTCGAACGCATTCAGCTTGGAAAGGGTACGCTTACCAGAGAGCCGGAGAAACAAGATCAAGGTCGCATAGGCCATCGCTGTAGTACCGGCGACGCGGCCCAAACTGTTCCAACTATCAAACCAGGTCACGGGGAAACTCCGTCGAGGACATTCCCTAAGGGTACAGCGGTGGCTGGCGTCTGCCTAACGACCGGCGCATCAGCTGCAAGCGACCCACTCGCCTTGCACTAACCTACGTTCCACTGAACCGCCATCGGAGGTGTGCTCTCGACTGAGCTTAGCTCGGACGCGCTTGTCGGCTGCATGCGCTTGTTAGGTGGCAGGCTCCGGGTGACTTGGATGCGCTACCTCAACCGGGGTGTCCAGGGAGACCGCCCCACCGCGGAGAACTCGGGCGAACCACCCCCGCCGCCCGTGAAGCGTACGAAGGAATGCAGGCCCCCGCTCGAGGCCGACGTAGGGAAGCGTATAGAGCACGGTGCACGGATCACAGGGCTTGCTCACCTCCAGCACCACCTCACCGAGCTGCACCCGCGCCCCAGGCTGCAACGCGTGCGATGGGAGCCCCGCCAGTGTCAGGTTCTCGCCCAGCTCGCCGGGCACGACGGGCCAGTGTTCCGCCCGCAGGTCGGCCAGAACTTCCGAGCTGATCAGGAGCACTGCCTGGTCGGGGTCTCCGTTCGCTTCCTCGGTTCGCCAACGGTTGAAATCGCCCTGGACCCCCTCCGACGTGATGGTAAGGTGCGGCACGGCTCGCTTTGGGAGCCCGCGACCCCGGCCTTCACGGGGCTTGAGGTGCAGCTGGACCACACGACCGTGCATGCCATCCTCCGGACACTCGGACAATCGACAGACTACGTCCTGCCACCTAACGACTGGCGCATCAGCCGCGGGCGATCCTGCCGGTGCAGGCACAATCCTTCGTTCCACCGCGCGCGCGAGGAACTTGCCGCCCGAGCGGGGCTCCGCGCCTCTCCGGCCTGTCGGCTGCATGCGCGGGTTAGGCTGCGCCCGGCGGGCTAGAACCCGCCGAGGACAGGGTTGTCACGGTGTCCGTCTAGTGCTTGATGAAGGCTCTCACTGCACTCCTCGCAGATACCATGTGTCAGTTGCGGGGGACGCGGCTCAGCGAAGAGCGCCAGTGCTGCAACGGCTTCCTCGACCTCTAGCCATCTCCGCGGTGGTGCCGCGACCCGCTTACACCACCCGCACATGGTCACGAAGCTCTCTGAGCGGGGACGCTGCGGATCCAGAAGCGGCACCGGTAGGCGGAACTCCTGCTTAAGGGTCCGCACGCGGTAGATTAGCTCTTGGCCTTCTCCCGCTACGATGTCGAGCTGCAAGAGGCGGCGACGTTCAGGTCCGTCACAGCGAAACGAGAGCCGTACCGGCACACCTAGCATACGGACGCGGCCATGAAGCGCCTTGTAAATGTGCTGGGTCTCCAGGTCCCCGATGAAATCCCAGAGTGGGCGGCCAAGGATCTCAGGTGGTAGCAGGGTTCTTCCCTCGTTCGCTTCCGCGAAGGAAAGCCACTCCTCGTTGACCGAAGAGATCTGATCGTGCCGATTCAGACGGTAGTGAAGATCCGACACTGACCACCCGAGTCCATTGATTTTAGGTGGCGCGGCCTAACGACTTGCGCATCAGCTGCGGGCCCTCGTGCCAGCGCCCGCACGAACCTACGCTTCCTCAGCGGCACCAGCGGAAGGTGCCGCCCGAGCGGCGCCACGCGCCCCTCCGGCCCGTCGCCTGCATGCGCGGGTTAGGCAGCGACGCGCGACTACGGTGTTATCTCAACCTCAGCCTCGCAATTGACTGGCGCATTGAGTGGTATAAACATGCCGATGGAACTGCGTGCATGAGCGCCTGCATCCGGCCCGTACAGCTCTAGTATGAGATCGGAATACCCATTGGTCACCCGCGGCGTCTGATTGAAACCGGGGGCGACGTTCACCATCGCGAAAACGCGTAGCCAGGCGCTCACTCGGTCTAGGTCGCCCAGCGCGCGCTTCAGGCTGCCGAGGTGGGCCAGCGCCACGAGACGGGCGGACTGATAGCCCTGCTCGATGGTGACCTCTGCGCCCACTCTGCCGAGGGGCTGGGCGATCGAGCCGTCGGGGTTCTGGGCGATGTGTCCGGAAATGTAGGCTCGGTTCCCACGCACGCGCACCCAACTAAACGGCATTGACATATCCGGCGGGACCTGAAGCGGCGCCGGCAGAACTAGACCGAGCGCCTCAAGCTTCGCTTCAATGCGAGCCACAGTCGGCCTCCGCGAAGGTTGATGTTGCTGCCTAACGACTTGCAAATCAGCTGCAGGCGATCATCCTACCGCCCGCACAAATGAACGTTCTTTTGTCTGGCCTCGAGGAACCCCGCGCCCACTCGGAGTTCCGGCCCGCCCCGCCTGGCGGCTGCATTTGCGGGTTAGGCCACATCCTGCAGCGGGAACCGAGAGCGCTGAGGCGTCAGCGTTTCCTCATCCATCCAGTCAACCACCATGTCTCCGTCAGCGGTCAGTGTCAGTGTCACCTGACCAGCAAGGTCGTCCTCATGATCAAGATAGAACTTCTCAAGGGCCGGGAGGTGGAGCAGGAAAAGGGTCAGATCCGCCGCGATATCTTCGGCGACTCCAGTTTTGACAAGCATCAATGTGCTAAACCAATCGTTCGGTACAGGGCAACCGATCCAGATCGCGGTCTCGTTGGCTACTCTGTCACGCAACAGGGCGAGCGCCACTGAAAAGTCCAGAACTGTGGCGCTGACCGTGCTCCGGATGTGCTCGCGGATCTTCGCTCGATCCCTTATAGCTGTCTTGACCGCATCCCAGGCGATGTTGCCAGCCAGCGTCTGAAGCCAGAATTCGGGCGTCTGGAGAACGTGGACCCATGAAGGTGCCGTGACAGACTTGAAAAAGGCCCGGCTCTCGTCGACCGTAACTGCGAACTGCGGGCGCAACTTGGACGCAAATGCTTGCAGTTCCTCTTCACGTACGTGCTCGGTCGCTTTGACTTGGAACGGGGCCAAGTTGTGATCTCGGTGGATGTGGCCTAACGAAATGCTAATCAGCTGCAAACGACCTGTGAGAACTTACGTTCCACTGTCCGCCATCGGCGGGCAGCGGTGGGCGGAGCACCGTGCCGCCCGCGTTTGTCGGCTGCATTAGCGGGTTAGGCGGCGCCATCAGCGACGTGACGCCCAATAGGCGTCCGCCTCGGCTTCGAGCTTGTCCAGGCGCGTGTAGTAGTCCGGGAACTCCTTGAGGTGCGCCCAGGCAATCTTCCCCGTGAGGCTGAGATCATCATTTGTCACGTTGGTCTCGGGATCCCGCGCACCATGCTCCAACTCTACTTCGAGGCCACGCCGGAACTGCTCAAGGTCGATCTTCGTCCAATCGATGCCCAGCGATGCGCCAACGTTCCGCGCCTCGCCTGCGCTAACCTGACGCTTGTTGGCCATGGAGTACCTCATTGCCGAAGGAGCAAATTCCTAACGCTTCAGGTGAGCGGGTGCGTCCGCCTAACGACTTGCGCATCAGCTGCAGGCGATCATCCCAGCGCCCGCACAAGCCTACGCTTCCTCTGATTGGCCTCTCCGGAGGGCTACGCCCGAGCGGAACCCTGGCCCACCTCGGCCTGTCGGCTGCATGCGCGGGTTAGGCGGCGAGCCGCGCGCATGTTCTGGATCAGGAGGCTGCGGTCGCATGGGACCACACAACTTGCCATGCCGAGCCGCGCCGTTCATAGAGATCTGTGTGCCAGTACCGCTGTCGAGGATGTGACGACCCTGAACGACGATCTCAAGCTCTGACTGGTAGCGCATCACCGCGGCGCTGCCATAGATCCGAACCGTGATGGCTTCGGGCTCCCAGTACAAATAATGGATCTGACCAGAGCTGATGCCGCCGAGGTATTGGTCCTTCGACAGCGCACCGCCTAATGGGTTAATCAGCTGAAAATCGTCAGCGTGTAATTGGGCTGCTCGTCCAACATCACCAGAGACCAGCGCACGCAGCCGCTCACGCTCCGTGGACTGGAGGAGCTCCACCTCCCTGTCCTCGGGCCTGCCTGAGTCTGAGCTAGTCACGCTGGCCCTCCTGGAACTCAATGGCGAGTCCGCCTAACGGCTTGCAAATCAGCTGCAGGCGGTCGAGCCCGCGGCCGCACAACTCTACGTTCCGCTGATCGCCACCGGCGAGCAGCGCCCGAACGGAGTTCGGGATGGTCCGGCCTGTCGGCTGCATTTGCGGGTTAGGCGGCGGCCCGCGCGATCCAAGTCCCTCTCAAAACATCGAATTGTCGTTCGCCGAGTTCGCGGGCATTGGTTGCAGCACGTCCCAGTGCTCGACTACCTTTCCTTCCGAATCGAGGCGGAAGATGTCAATGCCCGCCCAGTTGCGGTCGCCCGGCCATTGCTGGTAGCAGTGCAGGACCACGTAATCACCTTCCGCGATCACCCGCTTGAACTCCACGCGCTTTCCCGGGTACTCCCGCGCCATCCGCTCGAAGTATGCAATGAACGCTGCCTTCCCGTCAGCGACCATTGGATTGTGCTGGGTATAACTCGCCCCGACGTAGCGCTCGACCGCCTCAGCCGGCCTCGATTGGTTGAACATGAGGTCGTAGAACGCCGCCACCGCTCGCTTGTTGCGTTCCAAACGGTCGTCCACCGGATCTCCTTGGTCTTCCGGTCCTCGTGCCGGCCGCCTAACGTCTTGCGCATCAGCTGCAGGCCCCGTGCCCGCGCCCGCACAATCCTACGCTTCCTTAGCGGCGCCACCGGAGGGCGCCGCCCGAGCGGAGTTCCGTGCCGCTCCGGCCCGTCGGCTGCATGCGCGGGTTAGACAGCAGCGCGGCCGAAGCTAGCTCTGCTGCTGCAACCGAGCCACGAGCTCTGCTGTGTGCACGAAGCACGCCGACTCCTCAGCCACCACGTCCCGCGCCGTCCAAGGCATGTATCCGGGCATCTCGACTTGCACCGTGTATCGGCCGCCGCGCTCATAACCGGCGGCAAAGACAGCCGGAAAACTAGAATGGAGCCGCAGCGAGTCGATGAACAAGCCCTCCCTGATGCTGCCTCGCACCCCATCGACCAGGAGCGAGTCCGATGCTGAATCCCGTACAGTGACGTGCACGGCGAACTCAGCACTCAGAGTACAGCCGCCGAACTCACAGGCCCCTAACAGTAAGGGCGCGACAAGCGCGACCGCCGCTTGCCGGAGAGGCCGAATGTTCACGACGATCTCCTTTGCTGCTGTCTAACTAGTATGTGGACTGACTCTCCCCACCCTTTATCCCGCACAACGATACCCAATGCCATTCAATTCGCCATTCCCGTATCAGGGTCAGACCCTAGGGTGTCCATCGGGCTCCGTACTCCCCGCCCTCCCCGGTTCAGCACGTGCGTGTAGATCATCGTCGTCGCCACGTCCCGGTGGCCGAGCAGCTCTTGCACCGTCCGAATGTCATACCCCGCCTGCAGCAGGTGGGTGGCAAACGAATGCCGCAGCGTATGGCAGCTGGCCCGCTTCCCGATCCCGCTGCTACGCACGGCGGCGGTCATGGCCCCGCTGCACCACCGACTCATGCAGGTGATGACGCCTCACCCTCCCGCTTTCGGGATCCCGATACGTACGGCGGGCCGGGAACACCCATTGCCAGGGCCACCGCGCAGGCGCCCCGGAAGCACCGTCACCCGGTCCTTGCCGCCCTTGCCCCGCCGGATCAGCAGCTCCCGCCGCTCCAGGTCCACGTCCTTGATGCGGAGCTGCAGGCACTCGGTCACCCGCAGGCCGCTGCCGTAGAGGAGCATGCCCACCAGACGGTGGGTCCCCCGCAACTGACCCAGGACGCGATCCACCTCGGCACGGGTGAGGACCACGGGCAGGGTCGTCGCACGCGCCCTCTGGGGAGCGGTCCCAGCTCCTCGAGCGACCGCCCGATGACGTTGCGGTAGAGAAAGAGCAGCGCGCTCAGGGGCGGAAAAAAACAGCGCCCCGGGTCGAGACCCGGGGCGCTTCCCTGCACTATTGCAGCCTGGCGAGCCTAGTACATCCCGCCCATGCCGCCGCCCGGAGGACCGCCCGCCGGCGCCGGCTTGTCTTCCTTCTTCTCCACCACCACGCACTCCGTGGTGAGGAGCAGCCCCGCGATCGACGCCGCGTTCTGCAGCGCGGTGCGGGTGACCTTGGTCGGGTCGATGACGCCGGCCTTCACCAGATCCTCGTAGGTGTCGGTGGCGGCGTTGTACCCGAAGTTCTTGTCCTTCGACTCCTTGACCTTGGCGACGACGATCGAGCCCTCGGCGCCCGCGTTCTGGGCGATCATCCGGATGGGCTCCTCGAGCGCCCGGCGCACGATCTCCACGCCGATCTTCTCGTCCTCGCTGCCGCGGATCTTGTCCAGCGCGCTCTGCGCCCGGATCAGCGCGACGCCGCCGCCGGCCACGACGCCCTCTTCGACCGCCGCGCGGGTGGCGTGCAGCGCGTCCTCGACCCGAGCCTTCTTCTCCTTCATCTCGGTCTCGGTCGCCGCGCCGACGTTGATCACCGCCACACCGCCGGAGAGCTTGGCCAGCCGCTCCTGGAGCTTCTCCTGGTCGTAGTCGCTGGTGGTCTTCTCGATCGCCGCCTTGATCTCGTTGATCCGGCCCTGGATGTCGCCTTCCTTGCCCTTGCCGTCCACGATCGTGGTGTTGTCCTTGTCGACCACGATCCGCTTGGCCCGGCCCAGATCGTTGAGCGTGGCGTTCTCGAGCTTGAAGCCGACTTCCTCGGAGATCACCTGGCCGCCGGTGAGCACCGCGATGTCGCGGAGCATCTCCTTGCGGCGGTCACCGAAGCCGGGGGCCTTCACCGCCGCGACCTTGAGGGTGCCGCGGAGCTTGTTCACCACCAGCGTGGCCAGCGCCTCGCCGTCGACGTCCTCGGCGATGATCACCAGCGGACGCCCGCTCTGGGCCACCTTCTCGAGAATCGGGAGGAGCTCCTTCATCGCCGAGATCTTCTTGTCGTGGATGAGGAGGTACGCGTCCTCCAGCACCGCCTCCATCTTCTCCGGGTCGGTCACGAAGTAGGGCGACAGGTAGCCGCGGTCGAACTGCATGCCGTCCACGGTCTCCAGCGTGGTCTCGAGGCCACGGGCTTCCTCGACCGTGATCACGCCGTCCTTGCCCACCTTCTCCATCGCCTCGGCGATCAGGTTGCCGATCTCCTTGTCGTTGTTCGCGGAGATGGTACCGACCTGGGCGATCTCCTTCTTGCCGGCCGACGGGGCCGAGAGGGTGCGAAGCTGCTCGACGACGGCCTCGACCGCCTTGTCGATGCCGCGCTTCAGCTCCATCGGGTTCGCACCGGCAGTGACGTTCTTCAGGCCCTCACGGAAGATCGCCTGGGCCAGCACGGTGGCGGTGGTGGTGCCGTCGCCGGCGAGGTCGGAGGTCTTGGTGGCGACCTCCTTCACCATCTGCGCGCCCATGTTCTCGATCGGATCCGAGAGCTCGACTTCCTTGGCCACCGTGACGCCGTCCTTGGTCACGGTCGGGGAGCCGAACTTCTTGTCGATGACGACGTTCCGGCCCTTGGGGCCGAGGGTGACCTTCACCGCCTCGGCGAGTTGATCGACGCCCCTCTTGAGCTTCGAGCGGGCGTCGGTGTTGAACAGCAGTTCCTTTGCAGCCATCTGTAGATCTCCTTGGTATAAATGCGACCGACCGAAATCAGCTGAGCTTGGCGAGCACGTCGGAGCCCTTGATGATGACGTACTCCTCACCATCGAGCGTGTACGGCGTGCCGCTGTACTTTCCGTAGATCACCTGGTCGCCCACCTTCACCTCCATGGGGACGCGGGCGCCCTTCTCGAACCGGCCGGGACCGACGGCGATCACTTCGCCCTGGGTCGGCTTTTCCTTGGCGGTATCGGGGATGTACAGCCCGCCGCGCATCGACTCGCTCTCGTCGGCCGGCGCGATGACCACCCGATCCTCCAACGGCTGGATCTTGAGACTGGTCTTCGCTTTGGTCGCAGTCGCCATCTGTGGAACCTCCACGTGCGGTGTTGATTGTAAGTTGTTTGCTCGTATCAGGTTAGCACTCAGGCCTTCGGAGTGCTAAAGCACTGGCCGCAAAGATAGCAACTCGCCCCCCTGTGTCAAGCCGCATCATGCATCGAAATGGTCAACCAAGCGTCACCAACGGCAGCGGGGGACCAGAAGCCTCTGGTCCCCCGCGAGTCCGCTCTATTCCCGGCGCCCCGACATCCGATGCTCGACAACCGAGACCTGGGATCGGGTCAGCAACCTGACGGCGGCTCTCAGGCCACGGCGTACAGCTCCGTCACGTCCCGCCCCGCGGGCCGGCTCATCAGCCGGAACTCGTCCAGCCGCATCATCGGATCGTCCCGCAGCTCGAGATCCAGCGTGGTGAGCTTGGACAGCGTCTGCAGCAGCCGCGGCTCCTCTTCCAGCAGGTAGAGCGCCACCTCGGGATGCAGCCGCACCGTGAGCTCCCGCTCGCGGTGCTCGTGCCCCGCCCGCTTGAGCGCCCGCTCCAGCCGCCGCGCCACCACCTCGGGCGTGAACACCCGGCCGCTCGCCGCGCAGGTCGGGCAGTCTGTCGTCATCGAGTGCCAGAGCGATGGCCGCACCCGCTGGCGCGTCATCTCCACCAGCCCCAGCTCGGACACCGCCAGCGCCTTGGTCCGGGCCCGGTCCCGCCCCAGGTGGGTCCTCAGCTCCTGCAGCACCTTCTCCCGGTTCGACCGCGTCTCCATGTCGATGAAGTCGCAGACGATGATGCCGCCGATGTCGCGCAACCGGATCTGCCGGGCGATCTCGCGCGAGGCCTCGAGGTTGGTGCGCAGGATCGTCTTCTCGGGGTCCTTCTTGCCGGTGTAGCGGCCGGTGTTGACGTCGATGCTGATCAGCGCCTCGGTGGGCTGGATGATGAGCGACCCGCCGGTGGGTAGCTCGACCCGGGCCTTGAACAGGTCGCGGATTTCGGACTCGATGTCGAACTTGTCGAACAGCGGCGTGGCCTCGGCGTACATGTGCACCCGGCCCATCAGCTCGGGATCGATCTGGTTGAGGTATTGCTCGATCTCGTTGTACAGCTCCTTCGAGTCCACGTTCAGCGCGTCCACCTTGGCGCTGAACAGATCGCGGATGATGCCCCTGGTGAGACTGGTCTCCCGCTGCAGCAGGGCCGGCGCGCGCCGAACGAAGGTCTTCTTGCGGTTGATCTTGCGCCACAACTGCAGGAGCGACTCGATCTCGCGGCGGAAATGGTCCTCGGTGACCCCCTCGGCCACGGTCCGGACGATGACGCCGCCGGCGTCCTTTGGCAGGAGCTTGCTGACCATCTCACGCAACTTCGAGCGCTGCTCCCGGCTCTCGATCTTCCGACTCACGCCCACCTTCGACGCGTACGGCATGTAGACCAGGAACCGGCCGGGGAGGGAGATCTGGGCCGTGACCCGGCACCCCTTGGTGCCGATGGGCTCCTTGGTCACCTGGACGGGGAGGGTCTGGCCCTTCTTGAGGATGTCCTGGATGCTGGGAATCGCCCTGCGGGAAGAGATCTCTCGCTGGCGGCCCTCACCGCCCCCACTCGATCCGCCGTTCCCCTGCCCGCCGTTGCCTCGACCCCGCCGGCGACGATCGCGGCCGCCGCGCCATCCGGTTCGTCGGTCGGCCGCTCCCTCTTCGGCGCCCGCGGGCTCCACCTGTCCCTCGACCGGCTCCGCCTCGACCTCCTCCTCGCCTTCGGCCTCGTCGTCGGGCTCCTCGTCCTCGTCGGGCTCGAGCAGGTCGGATGCGTGGAGGAAGGCGCTCTTCTCCTGCCCGATGTCCACGAACGCGGCCTGAATGCCGGGGAGCACCGCCTCCACCCGGCCGAGATAGATGTCGCCGACCGTGCGCCGGTGATCGGGCCGGTCCACCAGCAGCTCCACCAGCCGGTCGTCCTCGAGGATCGCCACGCGGGTCTCGCGCTGGCTTCCGTTGATCAGGATCTCACGCTTCAAGCAGCCCTGCCTCTGAGGAGGGTTCCGGGTATCGCGCGCCCACTAGTCCACCACCTCGCCCAGGATCTGCCGCGCGATCACCAGCCGCTGGATCTCGCTGGTCCCTTCGCCGATCTCGCACACCTTGGCGTCCCGCATCATCCGCTCCACCGGGTACTCGGTGGTGTAGCCGTACCCGCCGAACACCTGCACCGCCTTGGTGGTGGTGCGCATGGCCAGCTCGGAGCAATAGAGCTTGGCCATGGCCGCCTCCTTCTTGAACGGCTTGCCGTTCTGCTTGAGCCACGCGGCGTGGTAGAGCAGATGCGTGCCCGCCTCGATCTCCATCGCCATGTCCGCGAGCTGGAAGCTCACCGCCTGGAAGCTGCCGATGAAGCGGCCGAACTGCTTGCGCACGCCGGCGTACCGCAGGGCCTCCTCGTAGGCGCCCTCGGCGATGCCGAGCGAGAGGGCGGCGATGCCGATGCGGCCGCCGTCCAGCGTCTTGAGGAAGTTGATGAAGCCGACGCCCGGCTTGCCCAGCACGTTCTCCTTGGGCACCACGGCGTCCTCGAAGATCAGCTCGCGCGTGTCGCTCGCGCGCCAGCCCATCTTCTCCTCCTTCTTCCCCGCGCGGACGCCCTTGGTCTTCGGCAGATCCGCGGCGTGTCCCACGCCCACCCGCTTGCACTCGTCGAGGTCCACCGAATCCTTGGTGACGATGAAGCTGGTGATGCCCTTGCTGCCCTTCCCCGCCTCGGTGCGCGCCGTGACAACGAAGATCTCGCCCACACCCGCGTGGGTGATGAACACCTTGGAGCCGTTGAGCAGGTAGTGATCGCCCTTGTCCACCGCGGTGGTGGCCGTGCCGCCGGCGTCGCTCCCGGCCCCGGTCTCGGTCAGGCCGAACCCGCCCAGCACCCGTCCCGACGCGAGCAGCGGCACGTAACGCCGCTTCTGCTCCTCGGTGCCGAACTCCACGATCGGCGAGGTGCCCAGGTTGGTGTGCGCGCTGATGGTGAGGGCGTGGCTGGCATCCACCTTGGCCATCTCGTGGATGGTGATGTAGTAGGAGAGCTGGTCCATCCCGGTGCCCCCCAGCTCCTCGCTCCAGGGGACGCCGAGGAGGCCCAGCTCCCCCATGGCCTTGATGTTGTCCCAGGGGAAGGCGGAGCTGCGGTCGAAGTCGCGCGCCACGGGGGCGATATGGGTGCGGGAGAAGTCCCGGACCATTTCGCGGACCTGGTGGTGCTGCTCGGTGAAGTAGAGGGCGTCGTCCATGCCGGTTCCAGATGGAGGCGGGCGCGGGATTTAGGTCGGATCAGAATATAGCCGGTCGGTGCTTGCG
The DNA here is from genome assembly GCA_963846545.1 of uncultured Gemmatimonadales bacterium. Lineage (GTDB taxonomy): Bacteria > Gemmatimonadota > Gemmatimonadetes > Gemmatimonadales > GWC2-71-9 > CAVVWJ01. Next base: position 1,652,611 of record CAWJWG010000001.1, read on the forward strand.
CGGTCTGCCCCCGCGCCCAATCTTCGAATGTTCCCCGACATCCGGCCCCTGGCCGGCCCGACGCACACCGAGCCCGGAGGTTCCATGCCCCGCAGGACGGACGTCCTTCTCGCGCTGGCCCTGGCCGGGGTCGTCCCCGCCTGCGGCAACGACAAGCCCGACCCCAACAACCCGTTCGCCCAGATCACCGCGGCCGCAACCCAGATGCAGAAGGCCGCCGAGGGGTTCGCCACCAACAAGAAGCCGGTGCCCCCGGTGGCCTTCCGCGACCTGATCGGTTTCCTGCCCAAGCGGATGGGGAGCCTCAAGGGCGAGGAGCCCAAGGGCGAGACCACGACGGCGGGCAACTGGCAATACTCGTCGGCCGAGGTGGACTTTTACAGTGAGGACCGGAAGCAGCACGCGGACGTGGGGATCTTCGACTACGCCCACATCCCGTTCCTCTACGTGCCGTTCACCATGATGCTCAACATGAACGTGTCCACCGAGAGCACCACCGGGTACGAGCGAAGCATCAAGGTCGACGGGTACCCCGCGTTCGAGAAGTGGAACAAGGACGGGAACAGCGAGGTGGTCGTGCTGGTGGGCGAGCGGTTCATCGTCAAGGCCGAGACCCGTGGACTGGGCGAGGGGTCGGCGAAGAAGATCGTCGAGGACATCGACCTCAAGGAGCTGGCGTCGAAGGGGAAGTAGGCTCGGGGGGCCCCAGCCGGTCGAGCAGGCGCTTGAGCTCGGCATCGAATTTCGCGCGGAACCTGGGGCCGGACGGTGGGAGACGCTTACCGGCGGCCTCAGAGCCTCCGGCGGCGCCCCCCGTGCCGGCGGCGAGCTGGGCCAGCGCTCTGTCGCCCAGCACCACGTAGGCCGGCACACCCATCTCGCGCGCGACCGCCGCGCGCCACTCCTCGAGCGCGCGCTCGGCCGCCGCGCTCTCGACCCCCGGACACGGCTTCTCTCCACGCCGTGCACCATTCCCCTGCAGCCTCGGCACGTCCAGCGCGCCGAGGATGATCGCCCCGTACCGTTCGGCGACCGACGGCCCGACGCCGGGGACGTCGGCAAGGGCACCCGCGCTGGCGGGCGGATTGCGGGCCAGGCGGAGGAGGACATCAGGCTCCAGCAGGCAGCCGCCCCACGGCCCCGCCTTGCCGCCGAGCGCCTGGCGCAGACGGGTCAGCCTCGCCCCGACGGCCGGGAGCAGCGGTCGCGCTGCCGGCTCGCTGCGGCAGCGATCGCAGCCTGCGCAGTTTCCCAGGCGCTCGCCGAAGTAGCCGACCAGCGCCCGCCGTCTGCACGAGGCGCCTCGGGCATACTGGTCCATGGCGCGAAGCCGCGCCTCGGCGCGCCGCCGCCGCCGCGCCACCGGCTCCCAATCCACCGGTCCCCCATCGGGCCGCAGCTCCTTGGCGAGCCGAGCCGCCGATTCACGCACGTTGGCCGGAACGCCGGTGACCGCGGAGCCCTCTCGCCAGATCCGCTCCACCAGGCGGCGCGGAGGGAAGGTGACGTCGAGCTGCCGGCGGTGGAGTGCGGCGTCGTTCGAATTCCAGAGGAGCACGCACCGCGCGAACTCACCATCGCGCCCCGCGCGTCCCGCCTCCTGGTAGTACGACTCCGGGGTCGGTGGCAGCGTCCAGTGGACCACGAGCCGCACGGTGGGCTTGTCGATGCCCATGCCGAAGGCGCACGTCGCGACCACGACGTCGAGGCGATCGTCCAGGAACGCGTCGAGAATCGCGGCGCGCCGGGCGCGGTCCAGCCCCGCGTGGTACGGCGCGGCGCGATGCCCCGCCGCACCGAGCGCGCGGGCCACGCCTTCGGTGACGCTCCTGGTCGGCGCGTACACGATCGCCATCCGATCGTCGCCCGCGATGAGGCGGCGCAACGCCTCCAGCCGCTCGCGGTCGCTCCCCACCTTCACGACCCCGAACCAGAGGTTGTCCCGGTCGAACGATCCCAGATGCTGAGCGGCACTCGCCGACGAGAATCCCAGCGCCCGCGCGATCTCGGCGCGCACGTCCGGGGTGGCGCTGCCGGTGAGCGCGACCGCCGGGGGCCGGCCGAGACGGTAGCGGGCGGCGAGGAGGGCGCGGTAGCTGGGCCGGAAGTCGTGGCCCCATTCGGCGATGCAGTGAGCCTCGTCCACCGCGAGGAGCGAGGGCCTGACACCGGCGGCGCGGAGCTCCGGCGCGAAGCGCTCCAGCCGTTCGGGGGAGAGGTAGAGAAGCCGCAGCGCTCCGTCGAGCACGCGCCGGCGCACGGATGCCTGCTCGTCGGCCGTGAGGCCGCTGGTGAGGCAGGCGGCGGGGATCCCGCGCCCTTCTGCGGCGGCGACCTGATCCTGCATCAGCGAGATGAGCGGGCTCACCACGACCGTGAGCCCGCCGAGCGCCATGGCGGGGATCTGGAAGCAGACAGACTTGCCGGCGCCGGTGGGGAGTACCGCCAGCGTATCGGTCCCGGCAAGCACGGTTCGTACGACCGGCGCCTGGGCGGGCCTGAAGTCGTCGTAGCCGAAATGCCGCCGGAGCAGTGCACGGGCCTGTGCCATGGTCGGTCGCATGCGGCACGATGCGCCACATCCGTGGCCGTCCCGGCATCACCCGGACGCGGCACGGCCCCGAAGTATTCGCGCACCGGCATTGATGCTGGTAAAAAAGAAGCGGCGCACCCTGGGGTGCGCCGCCTCGCCATCGGACCGACCTCGGTCTCAGCTGCCGCCGAGCCGCACGCCCAGGGTAACCGGAATGAAGTTGGTGTTGCTGCCGTCGCTGAAGACGTTGTGGAACCGTCCCTCGACGAACAGCGCGACGGCACCCGCCTGGAAGTCGAAGCCGGCGCCCGCGTTGATGCCGAAGTCGGTACTCCCATCGACATTGTCCGGCACGTCGTCCCCGGTCAGCTTGGAGTTGTACAGGCCGACGCCGCCGATCAGATACGGGCGGACCTTGGTCTCGGCCGAGTTGGCGAACCGGTAGACCGCGTTGGCCGTGCCCTGGATGACCTGGAAGTTCGCGTCGACATTGCTTTGGTCCACGCCGAGGCGATGGAACATCCCATCGACCTGAATGCCTATCGGGAGGTTGTTCGGCTGGAACGAGACCGCCGCGAGACCATGAAACCCGGTGCTTGCCGCGTCCCCGAAGTCTCCCAACGGCAGGGTCAGTCCGCCCCCGAGGGAGAACTTCGCGCCGCCCTGAGCGACCGCCGGCGCCGCCCCGACGGACGCCATCAAGGCCGCGCCCAACACCACACTTCTGATCGCGCTCATATCTCGTGTCTCCTGTGTTCCCTGGTGTGAAATCCGGTAAACAACGTTGCGACGGGAAGCTAGCTAAGGTCGCCCTCCGGCGCGTGTGATCCAGGTCACAATTCGCCTTCTCCCCCGGCAGGCGGTGGCCGGCGTCGGCCCGCCAGCTTGAGGGCCAGCGACACCGCCAGCAGCGCGATGGCCCCCCAGACGATCCGGCGGTCCTCCAGCATGATCGCGAGGACCGCCACCACCATGCCCGCCAGGGACAGCGCGAGCCGCGCCTGACCGATGCTCACGTGCGGGCCAGGAACCGGGCGATCGCGTCCCGGAAGTCCGGGGTCTGACGGGCAATCACGTTGACCCGGGCCCCCAGCGCGATCCCCTCGTCGAAGGAGCGGCCATCGAGCTGATGGAAGAGCTGCTTGGTCAGCGCGAGGGCCGACGCCGGTGTCTCTGCCAGCGTCCGGGCGACCCCGTCCGCCTCGCGCCGAAGATCGGCATCGGGTACCACGCGCGACACCAGCCCGCACACCTGCGCCTCGGCGGCGCCGAGAAGACGGCCGGTGAGCACCAGGTCGAGTGCCACCTTCTCGCCCACCAGCCGCCTGAGCATCGTCATCACCATCGCCGGGACGAACCCTCGGAGGACCTCGGGATACCCGACCTGTGCCCCCGCCCCCGCGAGCACGATGTCGCAGGCCGTCATCAGTCCCGCACCGCCGGCGAGCGCGCGGCCCTGGACCACGGCCACCACCGGCTTGGGGAGCTGGCGCATGCGCGTGAACACCCCGCCGAGCCGGAGCGCCGAGGCCTCGCTCGCCTCGGGCGGCGCGTCGGCCGAGGCGAGCAGCTCCTCGAGGTCGGCACCGGCGCAGAAGTCCTTGCCCGCGCCGGCCAGAACCACGACGCGCACTGCCGGGTCGAGGTCCGCGGCGTCGAGCGCTTGATGCAGCGCCTCGACCAGCGCGGAGCTGAGTGCGTTGCGCTTGTCCGGGCGGTCGAGCGTGAGGGTGAGGACGGCGCCGTCGCGCGAGACGGCGAGCGGCGAGGCCGTCATCCGCGCGCCACCTTCCGGGCGACGTCCGCCGGCACCGGGATCTCCATCCTGAGCAGCGCCGTGGAGTACACCTTGCCCTGCGCGTCGGTCTTGAGCGAGAGCGTGCCGCCGCCGTCGAGGGCCTCGTGCAGCAGGAAGTTGAGCGCGTTCAGATTGGGGAGCTCGTACCGGTCCACGCCGTTCACCATGCCCTTGAAGTGGCGGGCCACCCGGGCCACGGTGACTTCGCGCACCAGGAGCGGATAAAACTCCGGCTCCAGCGCGATCAGCCCGACGTTGGCGGTGTCGCCCTTGTCGCCCGAGCGCGCGTGAGCGAGGTAGCGCAGCTGGACCCGGCGCGCGCCCGTGGCCTTCGACACGGCTTGGCGCTCTTCGTTCTCGAACCGCGCCGGCTCGTGCTCATGCGCTCAGGATCTCCACTCGGACGTGGCGCTCGATCTCGCGCCGGTCGATCAGCGCGGGCCAGTAGGCGACGATTTCCTCGACCTTCGGCCGGCCGCCGGCGAAACCGGTGACGCTCGGCGGCCCGTTGAGCACCAGCGGCGCGATCTCGCGGGTGAACCGCTCGACCGGCGCCTTCTCCCGCGCGCGCACGCCGATCCGGAGCTGCACCTCGGGCGCCTCGGGATTCGGCGGCCCGCTCAGCCGCCCGTGGGTCGAGTCCACGCCGACGAACTCGGTGAGGATCTGCTCGAACTCGAGGCCGAGATCCGTCAGCCGCTCGCGCAGGATCCGATCGGCGGCCTTGGCCTTGTCGTAGCGCGTCGGGCCAGGAGTAGACCAGCGTGCCCGACCGCCTTGTAGCCATCGAGGTAGGCGATCGAGACCTTGAGCATCGGCGTGCGCGGGCGGCCGCGGATGCCGCTCACCCGGACGCGGTCCGTCCCGCCTTCCTCGAGGCTGGATGGTCGTGAAGTCGGCGACGACGTCGGGCGTGATGTAGCTCTCGCGGATCGCCCATCTCGTAGACCAGCTGCTCGGTCACCGACGGCACCGACACCACGCCGCCGGTGCCATCGTGCTTGGTGATGACGAAGCGTGCCGTCCGGCGAGCGCCTCGACGATGGGGAAGCCCGGATCGGCCAGCCCGTCACCGAGCGCCAGTCCTTGAGCAGTTGCCGCCCGACGCCTGCGCGCCGCACTCGATGATGTGACCCGCCACGTGCCGGCCGCGAGCTGGTCCCAGTCCTCCGGCGACCAGCCGAACTCGTGGCAGATCGGCGCCATCGTGAGCGCCGGTGTCGGTCGACCCGCCCGGTGACGACGACGTCGGCGCCGCCGCGCAGCGCCTCGACGATCGGCGCCGATGCCGATGTAGGCGTTGGCGGAGAGCACCCGGTCGCGCACGTCGCTCAGCGGCTCGCCCGTCTCCATGTCCGCCAGCGCGTGGCCCCGCGGCGATCAGCTCGTCGAGCCGCTCCAGGAGATCGTCGCCGGTCACGACCCCGACCTTCAGCCGCCCGCCGAGACCCAGCTTCCGCGCCGACTCGAGCACCGCCTCGGCGCAGCCGCGCGGGTTCACGCCGCCGGCGTTCGACGATCACCTTGATTCCGCGCTCGCACGATGTCGGGCAGGATGCTCTCCATCGCGCCGACGAAGTCGCGCGCGTAGCCCACCTTCGGGTCGCGCTCCTTCTGCTTCTGCAGGATGGACATCGTGACTTCGGCCAGGTAGTCGAGCATCAGGTAGTCGATCGGTCCGCCCTCGCACCTGGCGCACTGGCGCCTCGAGCCAGTCGCCCCAGAAGCCCTGGCCCGCCGCGACGCGAACGACGCGGTCGCTCATCGGGGGTCCGCCGCGTCCATCGGCGGCAGCACGAACGGGCCGAGATGCGGACCGGCGTAGTTGGCGGAGATCCGGAGCGCGAAGGCGAGCTGGTCGCGGGTCTCTTCCGGCGTCACGATGGCGTCGAGGTAAGCCGCGCGCCGCGGCGTAGCCGCGCGTCGAGCTGAGTCTCGTAGTCCGCGCGCATCGCGGTCACGGCCTGCTGCACCTCGGGCGCGACCTCGCGCTCCTCGCTCTTGGCCCGCTCGATCTCGGGGCCGTGCACCGCCTGCACGGCCGCTTCGCCCTCCATCACGCCCATGCGGCCGGTGGGCCACGAGAAGATGAAGTCGGGATCGAAGCCCTGCCCCGCCATCGCGTAGTAGCCGGCGCCTGAGGCGTGGTTCACCGTGAGCACGATCTTCGGCACGCGCGCCGTGGCCATCGCCTCGACGAAGCGCGCGCCGGCGCGGATGATCCCCTCGTGCTCCGCCTCGGGGCCGACCATGAAGCCGCGACACGTCCTGCACGAAGAGCAGCGGGATGCCGCTGGCGGTCGCGCGGCTCGATGAAGTACGCGACCTTCTCCGCGCTCTCGGCGTAGAGGATGCCGCCGAAGCGCGGGCGCTCGCCCGGCGCGGCCCTTGATCAGGCCGCGCTGGTTGGCGATCACGCCGACCGGCCATCCCTCGATGCGCGCGTCGCCGCAGATCATCTCCTTCGCGAGCGTCGGGCTGGAACTCGTCGAGCTCGCCGTCGTCGAGCAGGCAGCGCGAGCACCTGCGTGCATGTCGTAGGACATGCGATGATCGGCAGGCAGGATGTCGTAGAGGTCGGTGGGCTCGCGGGCGGGCGCGCGACTCGGCACGATGCGGTGGCTCACGCCTTCGGCCCGCGGCAGCCGGGCGACGAACTCCCGCAGCTCCGGCCCAGGCACTCGGTCGTCGTTGGCCGCGCGTAGTGCGCGACGCCGCTCAGCTCGGTGTGCGTGCGCGCGCCGCCGAGCGTCTCGGCGTCGATCGTCTGGCCGGTGGCGCCCTTCACGAGGTTCGGGCCGCCGAGCCCCATGAAGCGACGTGCCCTTCGACCATGACGATGACGTCGGAGAGCGCGGGCAGGTACGCGCCGCCGGCGATGCAGCTGCCCCATGACGGCGGCGAGCTGCGGCACGTGGAGGTACCGCCGCATGATCGAGTTGTAGTAGAAGATGCGCGCCGCGCCGTACTGCCCGGGGAAGACGCCGCCCTGGTACGGCAGGTTCACGCCGGCGCGAGTCCACGAGGTAGACGATCGGCATCCGGCAGCGCATCGCGATCTTCCTGCGCGCGCAGGATCTTCCGGATCGTCTCCGGCCACCACGAGCCGGCCTTCACCGTCGCGTCGTTGGCGACGACGACCACCTCGCGCCCGTCGACCACGACCGACCCCGGTGACGACGCCGGCGCCCGGCGCCTGGCCGTCGTACTGGTCGTAGGCGACGAGGAGCCCGATCTCGAGCCAGGCGTGCCCCGGGGTCGAGCAGGCCGCGCACGCGCTCGCGCGCCGTCAGCTTTCCCTGCTGGTGCTGCTTGGCGACGCGCGCCGCGCCGCCGCCCTCGCGCAGGCGCGCTTCGAGCTGGGCGTACTCCTCGCTGAGCTGCCGGAGGCGGCTGTCCTTGGCGGGGGAGGGCGCGGCCACGGGCGTGCGCTTCACGGCTCGAGGTGCTCGGCCGCCCACGACTCGATGTACTCGATGAGATCGGAGGTGGGCGTGCCGGGCCCGAACAGCTTTCCGATGCCCTGCGCCTGCAGCGCGTCCATGTCCTCGTCCGGGATGATGCCGCCGCCGGTGACCAGGACGTCGTCGCGGCCCGATTCGACGAGGAGCTGGCGGACTCGCGGGAACAGCGTCATGTGCGCGCCGGAGAGGATGGACAGGCCGACGACGTCGACGTCCTCCTGCACCGCCGCGGTGGCGATCATCTCCGGCGTCTGATGCAGCCCGGTGTAGATCACTTCCATCCCGGCATCGCGCAGCGCGGCGGCGACGACCTTGGCGCCGCGGTCGTGGCCGTCGAGGCCCGGCTTCGCGACGAGCACGCGGATCGGGCGAGGCAGCGAGCGTTCAGGACCCGGCATCGTCAGGAGCGTCCTCCGGTCAGCAGGTCGTCGGCCAGCGCGGGCAGCGAGTCGAAGGTCCGGCAGTCGTGCACACCGCTCGCCGCTCCCGGCAACAGCAGCACCGCGTCCATTCCGGCCGCGCGTGCGCCTACCACATCCACGTCGTAGAGATCGCCGACATACAGCGCCTGGCTCGGCGCGACGCCGAGGGCATCCAGCGCGGCCCGGAAGATAGCGGGATCCGGTTTTTCCACACCCACCAGCGCCGAATCGAGCACGACGTCGAAGTAGTCGCGGAGATCGGCCGCCGCGAGCGCCTCCTCGACCCGGCCGTCGCTGTTGGAGACTACGGCGAGGCGCAATCCCCCGCTTCGCAGGCGGTCGAGGGCCTCGCGGGTTCCCGGCTCGAGCCGGCACCAGAGATGTCCCTCCGCGTGCAGCGCGCGAAGGCAGTCCCCGACTTCGTCCATCCGCCGTGCGGGCACCCCGGCGCCGGCAAAGAGCGCCTCGAGATAGACCCGCGCGCGGTCGCGGTCCACGCCGCGCGCTTCCTCGGCGGCCCGAGCCGCTTCGGGCGCCGCGCCGGCCAGGCGCTCCGCCGTCAGCGGCGTGCCGAGGGCGGCGCCGACGGCCGCGGCCATCCGGTCGTGATCGAGGAAGAGCAGCGTGTTGCCGGCGTCGAAGAGGACCGCCCGCAACGACGCCGGCGAAGGTACGGAGGCGCTCAGCGGAACCGCAGGAGTCCGGCGAGCCCTTCGATGGCGTCGCGCGCCTCGGGCTCGTACACGACGTTCACGTCCACCCCCTGGCGCAGCGCTTCCTCGATGGCGTCGTCCACCACGTCGAGCACGGGGACCGGCTCGCCCTCCGCCCGGCAGTCGCGCTCGGTGAGCGCGAGCCGCCCCGAGTCGGCGCAGCGGAACCCCGGCTCGCCGGCGTCGGCATGGATCAGCAGCGCCCGCACCTGGCCGCGCGAGAGCGCGCGGAGAGTGGCGGTCATCCCGTTCACCGACCAGCCGCCTCCCAGCGCCTCGCGCATCTCCGCCACCAGCGCCCGCTCGGAGTCGCGCTCCCAGGCTTCCCGAACCGCCAGCGTGGATTGATGCACCAGTGCCGGCGTCACTTCCTTGGGATTGAGCCGCGCGGTACCCAGCACGCGCTCGACGAGATAGTTGTGCAGGAACGGCTCGACCGCGGCGGCCTCGGTGCCGGTGCCCGCGAGCACGATGCCGTGCGCGGGCTGACGCCGGTCGATGGTGAAGAGCTCGCGCGCGATCGCCTCGTAGTGACGCTGCTTCTCCTCGCGGATCCGGTTGTTGTAGGTGTGCTCGCCCCAGCCGGACGGCCCGTCATCAGCGCCATGGAACCGCTTGCCCCGCGTGGAGTCGGCCCGCAGACTCGGCAGCTCGCGGGCCTCGTAGGCGGTGACCTCGAAGAAACGAGCCGCGGTGCGATCCACCACCACGGTGAGCAGTCGGCCGAACTCGTCTTCGACCGAGGCGAGCTCGCGGACCAGCGGCGAGCTGTCCACCGCGAGCCGCGAGCGGTAGACGAACGGCAGCGGGATCGCCTCGAACAGCCCCGCGGGGCCGCAGGCGAAGATGGCGATGCCCTGGGTAGACGGGAGGTTGCCCGGCGTGCGCAGATAGGTCTGGATGCGCTCGAGGTCGCGCCCGACTTCCTCGGACGCCGCGCGGTCGAGTCCGAGGCGCGGCAGGGCCTGGATCACCTCGCGCACCCGGTTCTTGAGCTTGATGAGGTACTTGCCGCGGCTGCGATCGCGCGGCTCCAGCTTCTGGTAGCAGGTCACCACCCGGTGCCTGCCCGCGTTCACGGCCCCGAGCCGCTGGATCCGCTCGCGTTCGGTGGCGCCGTCGCCCCGCGCCCGGTCAGAAGAATACCGGCTCGCGATAGTTGCCATATATGCCCTCGAGCACGTGCCGGATCTCGAACAGCGTGCAGTAGGCACGCGCGCAATCCAGCATCGCGGGTATGATGTTCTGGTCTGCCGCCGCGGCGGCGCGAAGTGTTTCCAGCCGCTCGGCGACCAGGGTGTCGTCACGGCGGGCCTTGAGTCGTTTGAGCCGCTCACGCTGCGTACGCTCGGCGGCATCGCCCACCCTGAGGATCTCGACCGGCGGCTCCTCCTCCTCCACGAATTCGTTGACCCCCACCACCGTGTGCCGCCCCTGCTCCACCGACGCCTGGAACTGCATGGACGAATGGGCGATCTGGCGCTGGAACCAGCCGGTCTCGATCGCCCGCACCACGCCGCCCTGCGCCTCGATCTCGGCGAAGAGGCCCTCGGCCTCGCGCTCCAGCGCGTCGGTGAGCGCCTCGATGTAGTACGAGCCGCCCAGCGGATCGGCTACGTTGGGCACGCCGGTCTCGTAGGCCAGAATCTGCTGCGTCCGGAGCGCCACCTGCACCGACTCCTCGGTGGGAAGGGCCAGCGTCTCGTCCAGCGAGTTGGTGTGCAGCGACTGCGTGCCGCCCAGCACGGCGGCCAGCGCCTGATACGCCACGCGCACGATGTTGTTCTGCGGCTGCTGCGCCGTGAGCGTCACGCCGGCCGTCTGGCAGTGGAAGCGCATCTTCCAGCTGCGAGCATCCGCGGCGCCGTAGCGCTCGCGCAGGTGCCGCGCCCAGATCCGCCGTGCCGCACGCAGCTTGGCGATCTCCTCGAAGAAATCGTTGTGCACGTCCCAGAAGAACGAGAGCCGCGGGGCGAATGCGTCCACGTGCAGCCCGCGCGCCAGCCCGTGCTCCACGTAGGAGAAGCCGTTGGCCAGCGTGAACGCGAGCTCCTGCGCCGCGGTGGCCCCGGCCTCGCGGATGTGATACCCCGAGATGGAGATCGTATTCCACTTCGGCGTGTGCTCGGCGGCCCACTCGAAGAGATCCACGATGATCTTGAGCGCCGGCTCGATCGGATAGATCCAGGCGTGCTGCGCCATGTACTCCTTGAGGATGTCGTTCTGGATCGTCCCCTGGAGCCGATCGATCGGAACGCCCTGCTTCTCCGCGGCGGCGACGTAGAAGCAGAACAGCATCGCGGCCGGACCGTTGATCGTCATCGAGGTGGAGACCTTGTCGAGCGGAATCCCGTCGAACAGCGTCTCCATGTCGGCGAGGCTGGAGATCGCGACGCCGCACTTGCCTACCTCGCCCTCCGAGCGCGGATGGTCGGAGTCGTATCCCATGAGCGTGGGGAAGTCGAAGGCGACGCTGAGTCCGGTCTGTCCCCGCTCGAGCAGGAACTTGTAGCGGAGGTTGGTGTCCTCCGCCGTTCCGAACCCGGCGAACTGCCGCATGGTCCAGAGCTTCCCGCGGTACCCCGTGGGATGGATGCCGCGGGTGTAGGGGAACTCACCGGGCAGGCCGAGCGCGGTCCTGGGGTCCGCCGGCAGATCGAGGGGAGTGTAGAGCGGCTCCACGTCGCGGCCCGACACGGACGTGAACTCGGTGTCGGTGCGCACCGGCAGCTTGGCCGCGAGCGCCCGCCAGGCGGCCACCTCGGCCCGCAGGCGCTCGACCTCGCGCTCCAGCTCGATTCCCCACGTCGTCATAGGCGGGCACCCTGTTTGAGTCCGTCCAGCACTTCGGTCGCCACGTCGTACGGGCTCAGCCGTCCATCCACCACCTGAGCGAGCCGGTCGCTGATCAGCTGCTCGGCGCCGCTCTCGCCCCACATCCACCGCCGCGTCGCGCGATCCACCACCTCGCGCGTCCGCTCCAGCATGCGGCGGCGGCGGCGCTCCTCGAGCGTTCCGGACCGCCCCAGGTACTCGTGATGGCGGTCGAGCGCATCGATCAGCTCGGGGACCCCGTCGCCCTTGGCGGCCACGGTCAGCACCACCGGGTGCTCCCAGACGGGCGGGTCGGACGACACCGCCGCGGGCTCCGCGCGCTTGCCCGCTCGCCCCGACGCCCGATACCCATGGTGCGCCGGGACGTTCCGATACGCATTGCCACGCCGGATACCGAGCGTGATCTCGATCTCGTGTCGCAGCTTGTCGGCGCCGGGCCGGTCGGCCTTGTTCACGCAGAAGATGTCGGCCGCCTCCATCACCCCGGACTTGAGCGTCTGGATCCCGTCGCCCGACTCGGGCACCAGCACGAGCACGGTCGAGTCCGCCATGCGGGCGACGTCCAGCTCCGACTGACCCACGCCGACGGTCTCCACTACGATGCGGTCGAATCCGGCGGCGTCGAGGAGATCGCAGACTTCGCGCGTGGTGGTGGCGAGGCCGCCGAGCGAGCCACGGGTCGCCATGGAGCGGATGTAGACGCCCTCGTCGAGCGCCACGGATTCCATACGGATGCGGTCGCCCAGGAGGGCACCGCCGGTGAACGGGCTGGTCGGATCTACGGCGACGACTCCGACGCGGAGACCCGACGAGCGATAGGCGAGGACGAGGCGCTCCACCAGGGTGGATTTCCCGGCCCCGGGAGGGCCGGTTATCCCGATGCGCCGCGCCCGACCGAGGGAGCGGTGGACCCCCGCGAGCAGCCGCTCGAACCCCGGACGGCCGTTCTCGACCACCGAGATCGCCCGCGCCACCGCGGCCGTCTTGCCGGCCGCGAGGTCCGCGAGCAGAAGATCCGGATCCATAGACGAAAGGTCGCCCCCCGCCCGGAGGGAGGCAAGCGGAGCCGCCATCACGCGGCGGGCGGATGCAAATGCCTGCGCGCCGCCTCCAGCGCCTGGTCCACGTCGCCGAACAGGTGCTCCCGCCCGATCTGGTCCAGCAGTCTGGACCGCTCCAGCGCGGCCAGCGGCTGGGGACCCACGTCGCTCAACAGCACCAGCGTCCCCTCCCGCCGGGTCCGGGTCACCAGATCGTTCAACGCGTGCATCGCGCTGGAGTCGATGGCCGGCACGTTCCGCATGCGAATGACCAGCACCTTCGGCCGGCGGGACACCTCGCCCAGGGCGGCCTTGAACTTCTCGGCCGCGCCGAAGAAGAACGGCCCGTTGATCTCGTAGACCTCGACGCCGGCGGGGATGCGGCGCCGATAGATGGCGCCGCCATCGTTGGCCGAGGGCGCCGCGCTCTCGTCGAGCTCCTGCCGCACCAGGGTGATGTTGGTGATCTCGGCCATGCGCTTCATGAACAGGAACGCGGCCAGCACCATGCCGACGCCGATGCCGACGGTGAGGTCCACCAGCAGCGTGAGCAGGAACGTGGCGATCATGACGAGCGCGTCGCTCCGCGGGGCGCGAAGCTCGTGGAAGCACACCCGCCACTCGCTCAGCCGATACGCCACCACCAGCACGATCGCCGCCAGGACGGCGAGCGGAATCAGCTCGGCCCAGCGCCCGAAGAAGAGGGTGATGAGAAAGAGCGTCAGTGCGTGGACGATCCCCGCCACCGGCGTGCGCGCGCCGCTCTTGATGTTGGTCGCGGTGCGCGCGATCGCGCCGGTGGCCGGCATGCCGCCGAAGAGCGGCGACGCGATGTTCGCGATACCCTGCGCCACCAGCTCCATGTTGGAGCGGTGTCGCCCGCCGATCATTCCGTCCGCGACCACCGCGGAGAGGAGGCTCTCGATGGCCCCGAGCGCGGCGATGGCGAACGCGGGACCGACGAGCTCGCGCAGCTCGCCCAGGGACACCGAGGGAAGCGCGGCTCGCGGCAGCGTCGCGGGAATGGCGCCGAAGCGGCTGCCGATGGTCTCCAGCGGCAGCGCCAGCAGCTGAGCCGCGGCGGTGACCGCCAGCAGCGCCACCAGTGGCGCCGGCACCCGACGGCTCACCCGGGGCCAGAACGCCAGCAGCACGACGGTGAACAGGGTCACGCCGAGGGCGTAGGGGTTCGCCGTCCCGATGTGCTCGCCGTACGCCGCGATGCGACCCGCCAGGTCGGCCGGCGGGTCGGGCATCCGGAGTCCGAGCGCGTCGCGGAGCTGCTGAACCATGATCAGCGCGCCGATGGCGGCGGTGAAGCCGAGCACCACCGGATACGGAATGAACTTGATCGCCCCGCCGAATTTGCCGAGGCCCAGGGCGATGAGAATCACGCCGGCCATCATGGTCGCGGCCAGCAGCCCGTCGAGCCCGTGTTGCTGGACGATGCCGTACACGATCACCACGAACGCCCCGGTTGGGCCGCCGACCTGCACCCGGGATCCCCCCAGTGCCGAGATCAGGAATCCGGCGATCACCGCGGTGTAGAGGCCGCGGTCGGGTGTCACCCCGCTCGCGATGGCGAACGCGATCGCGAGCGGCAGGGCGACGATGCCGACGATGACGCCCGCGCCGACGTCGGCCGCGAGCTGCGCGCGGTCGTAGGTCCGGAGCGTGGTGACGAGCTTGGGGACGAACACGGACCGGCCGCTCAGGGGCCCGGCCACTTGCGGCGGAACCGGAGCGGATTCTGGAACAGGTGCGCGGGGAGCACGAAGATGACCAGAAACATGCCGAACGCGATCAGCAGCCCGGGGACCAGGATGGCGAGGCGCCGGGTGGCGAGGTAGAGCACGCTGGTGATCACCGCGACGGTGAACGCAAACAGCGCGAGGAGCGCGCGCCTGACTTGCTGCGCGAGGAAGCGCTGAAGCTCGAGCGCATCGCGGGGGTGAGAGCGCACCCGCAGCTCGTCGCGCTCGACGCGCCGGACCAGGTCGCGCACCGTGCGCAGCGCGCTCAGCGCCTCCTGGGTCCAGTCGGTCAGACGCGCGCGCGGGTCCTGCTCCAGCACGCCCTGCATGAGTCGCTGCGCCGAGCGCGCCACCACGGGGCGGGCGGTGGCGAGCGCGTTGAACTCCGGGTCGTAGCGGAGTCCGATCCCCTCGACCAGCACCGCGGCCCGGCCGAAGTACACGAGGTTGGACGGCAGCACCAGGGGCCACTCGTAGAACGTCTGCAGCACCTGCTCGACCAGCTGCTGGATCTGGCGGGAAGAGACGTCGTGGCGGATCGTGATCGCCATCAGGCTGCGGGCGGCGTCGCGCACGGTCGCGCGGTCCACGTCCGGATCGAGGATCCCCAGCTCGTAGAACGCGTTGATGAGCCCATCCACGTCCTGGCGCGCCGCGGCCAGCACCGCCTCGATCAGGCGACGCCGGGTCTCCCGCTCCACCTGCAGCACCATGCCGAAGTCGAGCAGCACCAGGCGGCCCTGCGCATCCACCAGCAGGTTCCCGGCGTGCGGATCCGCGTGAAAGACGCCGTCCTCCAGCATCATCTTGATGTACATCTCGGCGAGCGTCGCCATCAGCGCGTCGAGACGCAGGTCGCCCGCGTCCAGCCGCGGCTGCAGCCGATCGATCCGGGTGCCCTCCACGTATTCGAGCACCACCACCCGGCGCCGCACCAGGTCGGTCACCACGCCCGGCACGACCACCTTGGGCTCGGCGCTGAAATTGCGCTTCAGGATGGCCGCGTTCCGCGCCTCCTCACGGAAGTCGAGCTCGTCGGCGATGCGCTTGGAGAACTCGCTCACGATCGCCGTGATGGCGCGAACCTGGTGCCCGGGAAACAGGACGTTCAGCAGGAAGAGGATCCGGAACGAGATGTCGATATCACGCCGGACCACCTCCTCGACGCCCGGCCGCAACACCTTGACCACCACCTCCATCCCGCGATACGACGCCCGGTGCACCTGGCCCAGCGACGCCGCGGCCAGCGGCTCGGAGTCGAAGCGGTCGAACACGGCACTCGCGTCGGCGTCCAGCTCTTCCCGGATCACCGTCTCCGCCGCGCCCGGCGGGAGCGGCGGCACCTGGTCGGTCAAGGTGCCGATGGAGGAGAGGTACGGCTCCGGCAGGATGTCCGCGCGCGCCGCGAACACCTGCGCCAGCTTGATGAAGGCGGGGCCGAGATCGGCCACGGTGCGCGTGAGTCGCGCCGCGCGGCGGCGATGCCGCTCGTCGTTTCGCTTCGGCGGGCGGCCGAACAGGATGAACCGGCGACGATCCCAGAGGAAGGCGAGGACGAACGGGAACAGCCGGGTGAAGACGACGAGGAGCCGCATGTCAGCGCGGCGTCAGAGCAGCAGCCATCCCGCCAGGCCGAGGAGGAGGAGGAACCCGATCGTATCGGTGAAGGTGGTCACGAAGATGGATGAGGCGATCGCGGGGTCCACGCCGACCCGCTCGAGCACGATGGGGATGAAGGCGCCGGCGAAGCCGGCCACGAGCAGGTTGACCGCCATCGCCATGAACACCACCAGGCCGAGCATGGGCTGGTCCCCCATGAGGGCGGCGATCCCTCCCACCACGAGACCGATCGCGAGCCCGTTGGTCATCCCGACCAGGACCTCCTTGCCCACCACGCGCGCCGAGCGCTGCTGGGGCACGAGGCCTAGCGCGAGCCGCCGGACCGTGACGGCGAGGGCCTGCGTACCCGCGTTGCCCCCCATGCCGGCGATGATCGGCATCCAGACGGCGAGCATCACCGTGCGCTGCAGCGTCTCCTGGAACAGGTAGACCACGCCACCCGCGAGGAATGCGGTCACCAGGTTGACGTAGAGCCAGGGGAGACGGCTCCGCACCGAGGCCGTCCATTCCGCCGCCAGCTCTTCGTCCGGCGAGACGCCACCGAACTTGAGGAGGTCTTCCGTGGTCTCGGCCTCGACCACGTCGATCACGTCGTCGAAGGTGACCCGTCCGAGCAGCCGGCCGGTGTCGTCCACCACGGCCACGCTCGGCAGGTTGTAGCGCGCCATGAGGCGCGCGACCTCTTCCTGGTCGAGCTCGGGCTGAACCGAGATGTCCGAATCGGTCATGAACTCGCTGACCGGCCGGTCGGGCCGGCTCACCACCAGGCTCTTGAAGGGAAGAATTCCGACCAGTCGCCGGTCCCCGTCCACCACGAAGACCTGGTAGAACTCCTCGACTTCCTCCGATTGCCGACGGATCTGATCGAGTGCCTGGGCGGCCGTGTCGGTGTCGCGCACGCTGACGAGGTGCGTGGTCATCCGTCCGCCGGCCGTCTCCTCGTCGTACAGCAGCAGCCGCTCGACTTCGGCGCGGTCGTCCACCTCCTGGAGGATCCGCTCCTGCGTCTCGGGCTCCATCTCGCGGAGGATGTCCGCCGCGTCGTCGTCCTCCAGCTCCTCGACGATCTCGGCCGCGCGCTCGGGGCTCAGCGCCGCCAGCGTCTCCTCGGGGTGGGCGTCCTCGGACATCTCGGCGAGCGCCTGGCTGGACAGCTCGGGAGGCAGCGCCTGCACCACGAGGAGGCGCTCGTCGTCGTCCAGCGCGGCGAGCACGTCGGCCAGGTCGGCCGGCTCGAAGTCGTGGGCCCGACGCACGAAGACGGGGATCTCGTCGTTCCGGACGAGATCGACCATCCACTCGACGCGATCGGGTGAGGCGCTCATGGCGTGGGGCTCCCGGCGGGCAGCACCACCGTCGGCGCGCCGGCGGGACGGATGACGAGGCGCTCGATACGCGTGGGAGAGGCGTCGAGAATGTCGAGCTCGAGCCCGCGGACCACGAAGCGCTCGCCCGGATTGGGGATCCGCCCCGCCCACTCCACGATCCTCCCGCCCACCGTGGTGGACTGCCCCGCCGGCAGCACGACGCCGAAGCGCTCTTCGATCGCCTCGGGCGACAGGTTCCCGTCGGTCTCCAGGACCGCGGGGCCGGCGGCGGGCTCGGCACGCACCTCGTCGTCGTGCTCGTCGAAGATCTCGCCGACCAGCTCCTCCAGCAGATCCTCGAGCGTCGCGATCCCCAGCGTGCCGCCGAATTCGTCGAGCACGACCGCGAGGTGGCGCCGCTCGCGCTGCATGTCGAGCAGGAGATCACCGCAGGTGCGGCTGGCCGGCGTCACGGCGACGGGACGCACCGGGAGCGGGTCGCCCGGTCGCAGCTTGAACAGGTCGAAGGCGTGCAGCATCCCGACGATCTCGTCGAGCGTGCCCCGGTACACCGGGATCCGGCTGTAGCCGCTCTGCGCGAAGACGAGGCGGATGTCCTCGAGCGCCGCGTGCTCGTCGATCGCCACCAGGTCGGTCCGCGGCGTCATCACCTCGCGCACCGGCCGCACGCTGAACGCCATCACGCCACCCACCATCACCAGCTCGTCATCCGCGCGGAGACCCACCGCGGCGCCTTCGCGCCAGATCGAGCGGAGATCGGTGGGCCGCTTGGCCACCCGCGCCGGCAGCACCAGCGCGAGCACGCGGCTCCAGGGCCGGAGCACCGGGATCACCCGGTCGGCCACGCCCTGGGCCCGGGGGAGCGTGAGCCATCGGGGGACGAGATACGCGGCGAGGAGCACCAGCGGCACGCCCACCAGCGCGAGCACCGCCACGGGGAGCCGGCTGGTCGATCCCGCCAGCAGCGCGGGCAGCGCCGCTCCGACGATCAGCACGCCGAGCGAGGTGGTGGCGGATGCCGCGGTGAGGTCGGCGTCCACTTCCGCCAGCCAGTTGAGCGAGGGGGTGGCGCCCCGAAGCCGGCGGCCGACGGCACGCGTGAGCTCCGCCCGGCTCACCGTGATGAGGGCCGCGCCGGCGGTCGCGCCGAACACGGCGATCGCGAGCCCGGTGGCCACTACGAGCCAGATCACGGCGCGGCCCGCTCCACGTCGCCGACCGGCGCCATCTCGACGATGCGCTCGACGCCGACCCTGCGCACCCGCCGGCGGACCACCTGGTCCACGCTCAGCCGATAGCCCTGGAGGTCGATGCTCTCCCCCGCCCTGGGGACCCGGCCGAACTCCGCGAGTACCAGCCCGCCCACCGTGCTCACGTCCTCCCGCGCGAAGCTGTGCCCCAGCACGCCCTCGAGCTCGGAGAGCGCGACGCCGCCTTCGACCCGGAAGTGATCGCTGTCCACCATCTGGATCGGGGTGACCTCGTCGGTGTCGTACTCGTCCTGGATCTCGCCCACGATCTGCTCGAGAATGTCCTCCAGCGTGACGAGCCCGGCGGTGCCGCCGAACTCATCCACCACGACCGCCAGGTGGCTCGGGCCGCGCTGGAAATCGCGCAGCTGGCGATCCAGCGTCTTTCCTTCGGGCACGAACGCGGCCGGCCGGATGACCGCGGTCCACGGCGCGCCGCCGTCGGCCCCGGCGAGGATGTCCTTGGCGTAGATGACGCCCGAGACCGCGTCGGGGTGTCCGTCGTACACCAGGAGCCGCGCGTGCTCCGAGCGCCGCAGGATCGCGATCACCTCGTCCCGGCTGGAGGACGAGTCCACCGCGATGATGTCGATGCGCGGGGTCATCACTTCCGCGACGGTCGTGTCCGCCAGCGAGAACACGCCGAGCAGCATGTCGCGCTCGGCGGGACCGGCGTTGCCGGCGGGGTTGGTGGGGATGCGGTTGCGGGCGCGCGCGTCGGCCCAGCCGGCGAGCCGGAGCAGCGGGCGCAGCGGCGCGAGTGTGGCCGCGGCGCCCTTGCGGGCGGGGCGCGTGAGCTCGGGTGCGACGGCGGCCACGAGACGGGGCAACAGGTCGCCCACGATCCACACCAGTCCGATGGCCGGCACGAGACGGATGAGTCCGCCCATCGGCGAGCGCGCCCACCACGCCACCGCCGCGCCCGATGCGGCGCCCGCGAGCACCAGGAGACCGAGATGCGCGACGTGGAGATGCCTCGAGAGCGACCCGCCCTCCACCTCCTGCGTGTCGTCGCCGCCGAGCGCGCGGGGCAGGTCGGCGTCCGACTCCGCGGCCAGCGCGAGCCACGCGGCCCAGAGCGTGAGCCCGGCGGCCACCAAGGGGGCGAGGAAGAGCTGGAAGAAGGCGATCACCCGAGCGCCTCCACGTAGCGCTCCTGCCGGCGCCACATGGCCGAGCGCGTGCGGGACGGCCCCTCGGGGTGGGACTGTCCGAGCGCGTGCAGCGTCCCGTGCACCACCAGCCGCACCAGCTCCTCGCGCAGCGGCACGCCGCGCGCCTCCGCCTCGCGCTCCGCGACCCAGGGACAGACGTACACGTCGCCCACCGTGCGGCCCGCGCCATCGCTCATCGCGAAGGCGAGCACGTCCGTGGGCCGATCCTTGCCCTTGTGCGTGGCGTTGAGGCGGCGCATCGCATCGCGCCCGAGGAAGGTCACCGACACGAGGGCGGGCTGGCGCTCGCCCTCCAGCACCCGGGATACCACACGGCGGACCAGCGACGTCGGCAGCGGCTGCCGGCGACCGCTCACCACCACCTCAGGCACCCCCGCAGGCGCGCTCGCCCTCACGCGCGCTCGGCGATCTCGAGCTCGGGCGACGCACCGACCGCGCGGGTGTACCCGATGCGCTTGTGGTAGGTGCCGGACATGACCCGGGCGAATTCCCGCTTGATGCGATCGATGTCCACCAGGCTGAGCGGCGCCTCGTCCAGCTGACCCGACGCGAGCTTCTGCGCGACGAGCTGCTCGATCGCCTCGCGCACCAGGTCGGGGCGACGGTCGTCCAGCACGCGCACCACCGCCTCGGCCGAGTCGGCGAGCATCGCCACCGCGGTCTCCACCGACTGCGGCCTCGGACCGGGGTAGCGGAAGTCGCCGATGGCGACTGGACCGTCGGGGTCGAGCATCCGGGCCCGGGTGAGAAAATGGGTTATCTCGGTTGTCCCATGATGTTCTGGGATAAAGGCTTTCACGACCTCAGGTAAAGCGGCTTCTTCCGCCAGAATGATCCCGTCGAGCACGTGCTTGCGGATGATCTTGGCCGACTCGGTCGGATTGAGATCGTCGTGCGGGTTGGGGCCACCGGCCTGGTTCTCCATGAAGAAGCGCGGATTGGAGAGCTTGCCCACGTCGTGATAGTAGCAGCCGACTCGCGCCAGGAGTCCATTGGCCCCGATGATGTTGCAGGCCGACTCGCAGAGGCTCGCCATGGCGAGACTGTGCGCCCAGGTGCCGGGCGCCTCCAGGGCCAGCCGGCGCAGCAGCGGGCGGCCGAGGTCCGACAGCTCGAGCAGCGTGAGATCCGTCGTGATCCGCGTCGCCGACTCGGCCAGCGGCGTGACGATCATCGCCAGCGATGCGCTCGCCGGTGCCATGAGGACGCCGAGGGCGGCGCTGGCCACGATCATCGTAGGGGTCCAGCCCTGAATGAGCCCCACCGTCACCGACGCCAGCACCGAGGCGGCCGCCATCACGCCGATGGTGAGATACAGGTGCCGGCGCCGCCGGACCACGCGGATGGCCACCGCGGCGGCCACGCCACCCACCAGGCCGAAGAAGAGAATGGAGGTCCCGCGCAGGTTCCATTGTCCGTCCAGCAGCACGGCCAGCGTCAGCGCGGCCACCACGCCGATGCGGCCATTGTAAAGCAACGTGACGACGATGGCCGCGAAGGGGATCGGCACCAGCTCGGGGCGGCCGGGGAATGCCCAGTGGAGGCCGGCGGTGAACAGCAGCACGACGGAGAACAGCACGCCGAAGAACACCATCTCCCGCAGGCGGTCGTAGGTCTCCCGGCGGTAGAACAGCATCAGCAGCCAGAACGTCGCCATCACGACCCCGTTGTAGAGCAACGCGCCGGCCGCGCCCCTGAGGTACGGGTGGCCGCTGCCTCTCCGCACCACCTCGGCCTGCAGGCCCGCCAGTTTCTCCCGGGTGACCTCGCTGACGGGCTGGCCCACGGTGGTGAGGCGCTCGCCGGCATTCACGTAGTACTTCACCGGATCCACGCTCGCGCGCAGCTGCTCGCGCCGCGACGAGGTGAGCACCAGATCCGGCACCACGGTCGGTTGGTAGAAGGCCGCCACCAGCCGCCGGATCACCCGCTGTCCCACGGGGCTCTCGACCGCGCTGGCCGCGGCCTCTGCTCGCTCCGTCAGGTCGGCGAAGCTGAGAATGGAATCGCGCGCGACCACGTGCTCGATGTCTGCGCGACGCAGACTGACCTGGCGGCTCGGCTCGCCGCGAAGGACCCCGGCGTCCGCCACGCCCCGCGACAGCAGCTCGGCCAGGAAGTGGGTGACGACTCCCTGCACCTGGCGTCGTTGCGCTTCCTTGCTCAGATACTCGGCCTCGGCCGGTCTCAGCGTGACCCGCGTGGCCGCCACCGCCCGGACCAGGTCGGGGCCCTGCGCATCGGCGCGCTCGAGCTCGGCGAAGAACGAGCGCGCCGAGGCGAGCGACGAGTCATACGCCGTCGGGCTGTAGCGATAGACCGGCCGCACGCTGAAGGCGCGCGATTCGCCCTCCGCGTTGATCTCTTCCGGCGACTTGGGTGTCTCGAACTGGAAGGGCGCGACCACCGTGCGGTCCGCCCGCGCGCCCGGCTCGGGCAGACGGTGGACGAGCACGGCCGGCGGCGGGAAGAGGATGTACCCGACTACCGCCGCCCCGACCAGAGGCAGCCACCGGAGCGCGTGGAACCTTACCGAGCCCACGAGACCGCGCCGGACGTCCGACCGCGAGCTCGACGGGCGCTCATCGGGTGACATCAGCCGCTCTGATCTTCGGCATAGGCCCGGATGATCTCGCGCACCAGGCGGTGGCGGACCACGTCCGTCTCGTGCAGGTAGCAGAAGGCGATCCCCTCGATGCCCGGCAGCACCCGCTCGACCTGGACCAGGCCGGACTCCTCCCGCCGCGGCAGGTCGATCTGCGTCTTGTCGCCGGTGACGACCGTCTTGCTGTTCACGCCCAGGCGGGTGAGGAACATCTTCATCTGGGCGCCGGTCGCGTTCTGCGCCTCGTCCAGAATGATGAACGCATCGGCCAGCGTGCGTCCCCGCATGTACGCCAGCGGCGCGATCTCGATCGTGCGGGTCTCGAGTGCACGCTGCACGCGGTCGTGCGGCATCATGTCCTCGAGCGCGTCGTACAGCGGCCGGAGGTAGGGATCCACCTTGGCCTGCAGATCGCCCGGGAGAAAGCCGAGGGATTCACCCGCTTCCACCGCGGGGCGCGCGAGGATGATGCGCTTGACCCGCTTGCGCGCGAGGGCCTCGACCGCCTTGGCCACCGCGAGGTAGGTCTTGCCCGTGCCCGCGGGCCCGATCCCCACCACGATGTCGTGGTTGGCGATCGCCTGGAGATACTCGCGCTGGCCCTGGGTCTTGGGTGCGATGGCGCGCCGGAGGCCGGGAAGGACGATCTTGCCCTCGCCCGCGGCGACGGCCTCGGCCGTGGGAACGTCAGCCGCGAGACGGTACACGTCGTCCGGCGTCACCGGCTCGCCGATGCGGGCGAGATCGATCAGCCCGGCCACGACCGGCGCCGCGCGCTCCACCTGCTCCGCCGTCCCCGACACCGTCACGGCGTCCCCGCGGAACGAGATGCGCACGCCTAGCGTGCGCTGCAGCTCCAGGAGATTGCCGTCGTTGACGCCCGCGAAGAGCAGCGGGTCCGCCCCTTCGGCGGAGATGCGGTGCTGGATGTCGTCGGCCATAGGCTCAGGATGGCTCCTTCAACCTCAGATGCAGCGCGTCGAGATCGGCGGGATCCACCGGCGACGGCGCGCCCTCGAACAGTGCTCGCTGGGCCGTGGTCTTGGGAAATGCGATCACGTCCCTGAGCGAGTCGGCGTCGGACAGCAGCATCACGATGCGGTCCATGCCGAATGCGAATCCCCCGTGCGGCGGCGCGCCCGCGCGGAGCCCCTCGAGCAGGAAGCCGAAGCGCTGCTCCGCCACGTCTTCCGCGATACCCAACAACCCGAAGACGCGGTGCTGGAGCGCCGGGTCGGCGATGCGGATGCTCCCGCCGCCGAGCTCGGTGCCGTTGAGCACCATGTCGTAGGCGAGCGCGCGGGCCCGCTCGGGGGCCGTGTCCAGCAGGTGGAGATCGTCCGGGTGCGGCGCGGTGAACGGATGATTCACCGATCCCAGTGACCCGCTCGACGGGTCCCGCGCGAAGAGCGGAAAGTCCACGATCCACACGAAGCGATTCACGCCATCGGGGACGAGGTTCATCCTCTGCGCCACCTCGTGGCGCACGCGGTCGAGCGACGGGCTGCTCACGTGATCCGGTCCGGCCACGAACAGCGCGAGGTCGCCGTCGGCGAGTCCGAGCGCGTCCGCGGCGCCGGCGCCGAGATACTTGGCCGGTCCGCCCTCCAGCGCGCCGCCGGTCCGCTTGAGCCGAAGGACACCCGCGGCCCCGAGCGTCTTGGCCGCGGCCTCGACCTCGTCCACCTGCTTTCGGGTGAGCGCGGCGCCACCCGGCACGCGAATGCCGCGCACCCGTCCGCCGCCATCCAGAGCGCTCCGGGTGATGGCGAAGTCGGCCGGGCGAAAGGCCTCGCTCGCGTCGAAGATCTCGAGCCCGAAGCGGAGGTCCGGCTTGTCGCTCCCATAGCGCTCGAGCGCGTCGGCGTACTTCATCCGCTCGATCGGCGTCTCCACCGTGACGCCCGCCTCGGTCCAGATCGCTTCGACCATCCCCTCACCGAACCCCAGCACGTCTTCGACACCGACGAATGACGCCTCGACGTCGATCTGGGTGAACTCGGGCTGCCGGTCGGCCCGGAGATCCTCGTCGCGGAAGCACCGCGCGATCTGGAAGTAGCGGTCGAGCCCCGCGACCATGAAGAGCTGCTTGTAGAGCTGGGGTGACTGCGGCAGCGCGAAGAACTCGCCGCGATGCACCCGGCTCGGCACCAGATAGTCGCGCGCGCCTTCCGGCGTCGGCTTGGTCAGGATCGGCGTCTCGATCTCGAGAAAGCCGAGCTGGTCGAAGTAGCGCCGCGTGGCCTGCATCAGGCGATGGCGCAGCACGAGATTCCGCTGCAGCTCCGGACGCCGCAGGTCGAGCACGCGGTGCCGAAGACGAAGCTCCTCCGCGGGCAGGTCTTCCTTCTCCTTCCGCGCGACCGGAATGGGCGGCGTCTGCGCCGGTCCCACGACCTCGAGCGCGGTGACGTGCAGCTCCACCTCGCGCGACCCCAGCGACTGATCGCGCGACGGCTCGGGCCGGAGCTCGACCACACCGCGCGCGAGCACGACGGTCTCCGCGCCGAGCCCCGCGGCCCGCTCCATCACCTCGGGCGCCGTCCACGCGGGGTTGCACGACAGCTGGACCAGGCCGGCCCGGTCGCGGAGGTCGATGAAGACGAGGCCGCCCAGGTCCCTGCGGCGATGCACCCACCCGCCCAGGCGGACCTCCCGGCCGACATCGGCTCGGGTGAGGCTGCCGGCGAGGTGGGTGCGGAAGGCGGT
The DNA here is from genome assembly GCA_963846545.1 of uncultured Gemmatimonadales bacterium. Classification (GTDB taxonomy): domain Bacteria; phylum Gemmatimonadota; class Gemmatimonadetes; order Gemmatimonadales; family GWC2-71-9; genus CAVVWJ01. The sequence goes on from CAWJWG010000001.1 coordinate 1,677,857, forward strand.
CGCGGCGGGCTTAGCGCGCTTCGGCGTCGACGAGGATGCGATAGAACTCATCTGGGGTCCGGGCGTCGACCAGCCGCTGGCGGACGTTCTCCCTCCGTACCAACCGGGCGATGCGACTCAGGATCTTGACGTGGAGCCCTGCGGATGCATCGGGGCCCACGATAAGAAAAAACAGGCGGACCGGTTCGCCGTCGATCGAGTCGTACGGCACGGCCGCCCCGCTGACGCCGCCGACGATGGTCAGTTCCTTGACGGCCGAGGACCGGGCATGCGGTATCGCCACCCCGAAGCCGATGCCGGTGGTCAGCACCGACTCGCGCTCCTCCACGGCGCCGAGCACCTGATCGAAGTCACCCCCGGCCTGCGCCACCAGATGCCGGGTCAGCTCCGCGATGGCCCCGCGCTTGTCGCGCGCGGCCATCGGCACCACGAGCCGGTCCGGAGTCAGCAGCTCGGTAAGCAGCACGACACGGAGCGGGGGGGCATTGGACAAACGTAACCGTCGCGGAGGGGGGGAGCAATGCAAATCCCGCCATGCGTTTAGCCCTTCAGCCCGGCCTATCCGGCCACCGTCATCGGGGCTATCTTCGCCAGTTGATGGCGCTTCCGTCGCCCTACCCCACCCTGCTCGACCTCACCCCGGCTCAAGCCCGCAGCACGCTGGAATCGTGGGTGTCGGCCAGAGGCCTGCCCCGGTACCGGGCCGACCAGCTCCTCCGCCGGCTCTGGGTGGCTCCCGTCGGCCGCTGGGGCGACGCCACCGAGTTACCGTCCGGGCTTCGGGCGGAGCTGGATCAGGCGCTGCCCCTCCCCCGCCTCGAGCCCGACGTGGTTCAGCAGTCGTCGGACGGCACCCGGAAGTATCTCTGGCGGCTGGCTGACGGCGAGGCGGTCGAGTCGGTCCTCATCCCGAGCGGCTCGCGGCGCACGCTCTGCATCTCGTCCCAGGCCGGCTGCGCCCTGCGCTGCGCCTTCTGCGCCACCGGCCTGATGGGCTACCGCAGGAACCTCACGCCCTTCGAGATCACCGGCCAGGTGCGGGAGATCGTGCTCCGTACCCCCGACGACAAACCCACCAACGTCGTGTTCATGGGCATGGGCGAGCCGCTCCTCAACTGGTCGGCGGTGGATGTCGCGCTCAGCACCCTGAATGCGGAGGAGGGGATGGGGATCGGGGCCCGCCACATCACCGTGTCCACGGTGGGCATTCTTCCGGGTATGGCCGAACTCGCCCGACGACCGGAGCAGTTCCGGCTCGCGATCTCGCTCCACGCCACCACGGCCGCGCAGCGGCTCTCCATCATGCCGATCCAGAAGAAGTACGATCTCGAGGCCGTGTTGAAAGCTGCGGAGACGTTTCGGAAGCGGGTGACGTTCGAGTACGTGATGATCGCCGGAGTGAACGATGCCGACGCCGACGCCGACCGGTTGGCCAAGCTCGCGCGCCGCCTCGGCGCGCTGGTCAACATTCTGCCGCTGCATCCCGGCGGCGCGCCCGACCTGACTCCGACCGCAGGTCACGCCATCCGCCGGTTCGCCGACCGGCTGCGAAATCAGGGCATCGAGGCGACGGTGCGCCGGAGTCGCGGGCTCGACATCAACGCGGCGTGCGGTCAACTGCGGGTGGAGACGGAGCGTAAACGGGTCAGGGAGGCTGAAAGCTCGTCCCAGGTGTCACCCTGACCATCACCGCTCACCCCGTCGCGCCGAAGCCCGCGGCGATGGTGTTGATGGACAGCAGCAGGGCCGACAGCTGCTCCTCCTGCGTGCGATCCCCGCCCGACTCGCGAAACCGCCGCAGCAGCTCGATCTGCTGCCGGGAGACCAGATTCAGCGTCGGCATCCGCCGCGCGAGCTTCCGCCGGAAGCGGGGGAACCGCTCCGCGAGCATCGAGCCGCCGCTGATCCGCAGCACCCCTTCGACCGACCTCTGATACTCCTCCTCGATCAGCGGGAAGATCGCGTCCCGCACCGCCCGGTCGGGCACCAGGTCGGCGTACTCCCGGGCCAGCTCCAGATCCACGTACGAGAGCGTCTTCTCCGCTTCGTCCACGATCAGGCGGAATAGCCGGGAGTCGCTGTACATCCGCGCCAGGAGAGCCGAGCCGCGCTGGCCCCGCACCTGAAGGAAGGTGAGGACGCCGCTGCCGACACCGTACCAGCCCGGGACGAAGTGGCGGTTCTGCGACCAGGCGAACACCCACGGGATCGCGCGCAGGTCGCTCAGCGACTGCGCCCCGAAACGGCGGGCCGGGCGCGAGCCCATGTTGAGCAGCGTCAGCTCCTCGAGCGGGCTCGCCGACTGGTAGTACGGCAGCAGGTTGGGGTCGTCGATCAGGCGCCGGTAGGCCGCCATCGACGCGCCCGACAGGGCCTCCATCGCCTCGTCGCCTTCGGCGGTGGGCACCAGGGCCTCTTCCCGCTCGGACTTGAGCGTGTGCTCCACCACGCTCGCGGCGAGCAGCTCGATCTGGTACTGCGCGGTGCCCCGGTTGGCATACTTGAACGAGACGACCTCGCCCTGCTCGGTGATGCGCATGCGTCCGCCGATGGAGCCGGCGGGCTGCGCGGCGATCGCGCGGCCGGTCGGGGCACCGCCCCGGCTGACCGATCCGCCGCGCCCGTGGAAGAACGCGATCGGGACTCCCGCCTCCTTGCCCACCCGGGTCAGCTTGATCTGCGCCTTGTAGAGCTCCCAGTTGGAGGCGAGGAATCCGCCGTCCTTGTTGGAGTCGGAGTAGCCGATCATCACCTCCTGCACGCCGCCCTGGGCCCGGACGCTCCGGCGCACCAGGGGCACGGTGAGGAGGTCCTTCATGATCGCCGGCGCGCGTTGCAGGTCGTCGATGGTCTCGAACAGCGGGACGATCGGGAGGGTACAGCTCTCGACGCCCGGCGCGTCGGCGTACAGTCCGGCGACCTTCGCCAGCAGGTAGGCTCCCAGCACGTCGCCCACGTTCCGGGTCATGCTCAACACGAAGCAGCCGAACGCCTCGCGGTCGATCTCGTCGCGCAGCGTACGCACCAGCGCGAACATCCCCAGTGTCTCGGCGGTGTCGTCGGAGAGCGACGGGGTCTCGGCGCCGGCCGTGAGCGGGCGAGCCAGCTCACCCGCGACCCACTTGCGCCACCCTTCGGTGTCGGACGGCGGCTCGGCGCCTGCCGCGCCCACCGCGTGGAGCACGCGAAGGGCCGCGCTGAGCTTCGTGGTGTTCTCGCGGACGTCGAGGCGGACGGTGCTGAATCGGAAGGCCTCCACCTCCCGCCGCACCGGCACCACCAGCGAATCGGCGATGGCGCGGCGGCCGGACTCGGTCAGCTCGGTCTCGATCAGCTTGAGATCGGTCACCAGCGTGTCGGCCGAGGCGTAGCCCGCGGGATCCGGCCGGGTGTCGCCGCGGTCGGTGGCGCGGATCATGACCTGCAGTCGCCGCAGCATGGTCGCGAGGTACTGGCGGAAGATTTCGCCCGGGTTGCGGCTGGCGATGCTCTCGCCATCCCCCGAGGAGGCGAGCGCGCGGTCGAGCGCCTGGCGGAACCGGTCAGACGGCGGGATCGAGCGCTCGGTGATGCTGAGCGCCTGCACCAGGTCGCCCAGGCGGCGGTGGTATCGGCGGAGCCCGGTGAGCCTGTTCTCCAGCAGCGTGCTCCGGGTCACGTCGTTGGTGACGAACGGATTCCCGTCGCGATCGCCCCCGATCCAGGATCCGAACTGGAAGAAGGTCGGCACCTCGAAGGCTTCGCCGGGATACGAGTGCTCCAGGGCGCGCTCGACCTTGTCCAGCAGGTCGGGCACCGCCTCGAAGAGCGTCTCGTTGAAGAAGTGGAGCCCCCAGTAGACCTCCTGGGGCACGGTGGGCTTCGCGAGGCGGAGCTCGCCGGTGAGCCAGAGGAGCTCGATGTCGTTCCGGAGCCCGTCCACCAGCGCCTGGCGCTCGCGGGGGGTCCAGCGCGGGGACTCCAGCTCGACCAGGCGGCGGTAGATGCGCCGGTGCTTCTCCAGCACCGTGACGCGCTTGGCCTCGGTGGGGTGGGCCGTGATCACGGGCCGCACGCGCAGGGTGCCGAGCATCTTGCGGACATCGGCCGCGGGGACGCCGCTCGCGGCGGCAAAGGAGATCACCTGCGCGAAGGTGCCGCGCAGCTGCTCGTAGCCACGCTCGGCTTCGACTTGCCGTCGCCGCCGCATGGCCGCGTTCTGCTCGGCGATACTCAACAGCTGAAACCAGATCCCCTGCACCTGGAGCGTCTGCGCCAGGACCTCGGGGCTCAGCTCCGTCACCTCGCGCTCGCCACGCAGCACCGGCTCGATGTCCGGATAGCGCTCGTGCACCAGCTCCAGCAGAAGGCCGGAGAGGAGCTCGACCACCTCGGTGGCGTACGCCGCGGCGCTCGCCGCGGCCGGATCGAGCGACTCCGGCAGGGAGGTCGCGGCGAACGGCGCCGGCGCCGCCTGGGTCACACGACCTTGTCCCGGAGCGGTGCGCCGCGGAAGAAGAGCCGGAGGTTGTCCAGCGCCCGCATCCCCATCGCCACCCGGGTCTCGGTCGTCGCGCTGCCGAGGTGCGGCAACAGGACCACGTTCTCCATCGCCACGAGCTCGGGCGACACCTGGGGCTCACGCTCGAACACGTCCAGCCCCGCCCCGGCGAGCCGCCCGCCGCGGAGGGCCGCGACCAGCGCGGCCTCGTCCACCACGTCGCCGCGGGCGGTGTTGATGAGGAACGCGCCCGGCTTGAGGCGGCTCAGCCGCTCCGCGTTCATCAGGTGGCGCGTCTCGGGGGTGGCGGGACAGTGGAGCGACACGAAGTCCGCCTCCTCCAGCACCTGCTCGAGCCGCTCGCGCGGCTCCGCGCCGAGTGACGCGGCCACGTCGGCCGGCGGCGGGAAGGGGTCGTGGAAGATGATCTTCATGCCGAACCCGCGATGCGCCCGCTGCGCGACCGCGCGCGCGATGCGTCCCATGCCCACGAGGCCGAGGGTCTTGCCGCTCACCTGGGTCCCGAGCATGTGGGTGGGCCGCCAGCCGGTCCACGCTCCAGCGCGCAGATGCCGCTCCCCCTCGCCCGCGCGGCGCGTCACCGTGAGGAGCAGCGTCATCGCGATGTCGGCGGTGGCGTCGGTGAGCACGTCGGGCGTGTTCGACACCGCGAGCCCGCGCGCCTTGGCGGCCTCGACGTCGATGTGATTGAAGCCCACGCCGAAATTCGCGAGCAGACGCGCACGGCGCGGCTCGACCGACAGCACATCGGCGGTGAGGCGGTCGGTCACGGTGCAGAGCAGCGCGTCGGCGCTCCCCAGCGCGGCCTTCAGGCCATCGGGACCCAGCGGCCGATCGTCCGCGTTGAGCCTGGCGTCGAAGTCCTTGGCCAGCTCCCGCTCCACCTCCTCGGGCAGCCGGCGCGTCACCACGACGGTGGGACGGGCGCTCATCGTGCGGCCGTGGTCCGCGCGCCGCGCTTGGCCAGCGCGGCCTTGACGGTGGAGCCAAGCTCCGCCGCGCTGGCCGCCACGGTGAGCCCCGCCGCGAGCATCATCTCGGCCTTCTCGGCCGCGGTGTCGCCGAAGGCGCTGATGATCGCGCCCGCGTGCCCCATCCGCCGGCCCTTGGGCGCGGTCAGACCGGCCACGTACCCGATGACCGGCTTCTTCATGTTCTCCTTGGCGAAGAGCGCCGCCTCGGCCTCCTGGGGACCGCCGATCTCCCCGATGATCATGACCGCGTCGGTTTCGGGATCCTGCTCGAACGTCTTGAGATGGTCCAGGAACGAGCTGCCGTTGATCGGGTCGCCGCCGATGCCCACGCTGGTCGTGATGCCGATCCCCAGCTCCTTCATCTGCGCGGCCGCCTCGTAGCCCAGCGTGCCCGAGCGCGTGATCAGGCCGACGTTGCCACGCATGTAGATCTGGCCCGGCATGATGCCGAGCATCGCCTTGCCCGGGCTGATCACCCCGGCGCAGTTGGGGCCCACCAGGGTGGAGCGGCGCTCGCGCGGGAAGCGGAAGAGATACCGCTTGACCATCATCATGTCCTGCGCCGGGATCCCGTCGGTGATGGTGACGATGAACCGGATCCCCGCGTCCGCCGCTTCCATGATCGAGTCGGCGCAGAAGGCGGCGGGCACGAAGATGATGCTCGCCGTGGCCCCGGTCTGCCGGACGGCTTCCTTCACCGTGTTGAACACCGGCCGATCGAGGTGCCGGTTGCCGCCTTTGCCCGGTGTCACGCCGCCCACCACGTTGGTGCCGTACGCGATCATCTCGCGGGCGTGAAAGGTCGCCTTGTCCCCGGTGAAGCCCTGCACCAGGACCTTGGTGGTCTCGTCGATCAGGATGCTCATGACGGTCCCTTCCCCGTGGTCTTGAGGGCGCCGACGACCCGCTCCGCCGCTTCGGACAGCGTGTCAGCGGTGATGATCGGCAACCCGCTCTCCTTCAGGATCCGGCGGCCTTCCTCCACGTTCGTTCCCGCCAGCCGGACGACGAGCGGAATCTTGAGCTCGGTCTCGCGGGTGGCCTGCACCACGCCCTGCGCGACCCAGTCGCACCGGTTGATGCCCGCGAAGATGTTGACCAGCATCGCCTGGATGTTGCTGTCCGACAGCACCAGCCGGAACGCCGCCGCCACCCGCTCGGGCGAAGCGCCGCCCCCGACGTCGAGGAAGTTGGCCGGGGTGCCGCCGGCGTGCTTGATCATGTCCATCGTGGCCATGGCGAGGCCGGCGCCGTTGATGATGCAGCCGATGTTGCCGTCGAGCGCCACGTAGTTGAGCCCGTGCTCCGCCGCCTGCGCCTCGCGCGGGTCCTCTTCGGCGTAGTCCCGCAGCTCGCTCACGTTCGGCCGCCGGAACATGGCGTTGTCGTCGAAGGTCATCTTGGCGTCGAGCGCGAGAATCGACCCGTCGCTGGTGACCACCAGCGGATTGATCTCCACCATGGTCGCGTCGAGGTCGCGGAACGCGCGGTACGCGCCGAGCAGCGTGGTGACGGCGCGGCTCACCTGCGCCGGCGTGAGGCCGAGGCCGAAGGCGATCTCCCGCGCCTGGAAGGCGGTCATCCCCACGGCCGGCTCGACCACTTCGCGCACGATCGTGTCGGGCGAGTTATGCGCGATCTCCTCGATCTCCATCCCGCCCTGCGCCGACGCCACCACCATGATCCGCTCGCTCTTCCGGTCGAGCACGAGGCCGAGGTAGATCTCCCGCTCGATCGGGACCGCGGCTTCGACGTAGAGCCGGTGCACCACCCGTCCCTCGGGGCCGGTCTGCAGCGTCACCAGGCGCTTGCCCAGCAGCGCCTTGGCCGCCGCCCGAACCTCGTCCTCGTTGGAGCAGAGCTTGATGCCGCCGGCCTTGCCGCGTGCGCCCGAGTGGATCTGCGCCTTGACCGCCCACCGCGAGCCGCCGATCTCGGAGGCGCGGTAGACCGCCTGCTCGGGACTATAGGCGACGCCGCCGCGGGGAATCGCGACGCCGAAGCCGGCCAGCAGCTCTTTCGCCTGGTACTCGTGGATATCCACTGCGGGACTCCTGTTGGAGTGATGTTCGGCGGACGGGTGGAGGGGCGGAGGGGCGGTAGACTCACCCCATCGAAGCCCGCTCGCGTCGCTCCCTATGTCGCGCCCGTGTGTCCTTCCGCCCGCCCGTCCTTCCGCCCGTCCGGCCGCCCTCCCGCCCCGATCGCGTCCGCCATCTTGACCACGTTCTGCGCCATCCGCGCCGACGCCGCGTCGATCATCCGTCCGTCGAGCTGCGCCGCCCCGCGGCCCTCGCGTGCGGCCTCCTCCAGCGCGAGGAGAATCCGCTTGGCCCGGTCCACTTCGGTCGGCGGGGGCGTGAACACCTCGTTCGCCAGCGCGATCTGACTCGGATGGATCGCCCACTTCCCTTCGATGCCGAGCGCGGCTCCGCGCTTGGCCCCGAGGATGTAGCCGTCCGGATCCTTGAAGTCGCCGAACGGCCCGTCGATCGCACGGAGGCCGTAGGCGCGGCAGGCCACCACCATGCGCGAGAGCGCGGCGTGCCACTGGTCTCCGGGATAGTCGGGGTTGAGGCCGCCGATACTCACCGTGCGGGCCCGGCAGCTCGCGGCGTAGTCCGCCACGCCGAAGTGCATCGCTTCGAGCCGACGGCTCGACTGCGCGATCGCCTCCACGTTCGCCATGCCGAGCGCGGTCTCGATCAGCACGTCGATGCCGATCCGATGCTCGATGCCTTTCGCCTCCTCGATCTGGGTGAGCAGCGCGTCCACGAGGTAGACGTCGGCCGGCACCCCCACCTTGGGGATGAGTACCGTGTCGAGCCGGTGGCCGGCCTGCTCCACCACGTCCACCACGTCCCGATACATGTAATGGGTGTCGATCCCATTGATGCGGACCGAGATCGTCTTCCCCGCCCCGCGCCAGTCGTACTCGAGCAGGCCCTGGATGACGTTCAGACGAGCCTGCTCCTTGTCGCCCGGCGCCACGGCGTCCTCGAGATCGAGGAAGACGTAGTCCACCGAGCTCTCGAGCGCCTTCCGGAACATCGCCGGCTGCGAGCCCGGCACCGCCAGCTCGCTGCGCTGCAACCGCTGGCGGGCGGGCTCGTAGCGGGTGTGGCTCATCGAGCCGCGCCCGCGGTCGCCTTCTCCTTGCCGGCTGGTGCTGCGGGCTGCGCGTCCGGCGCGCGCGGCGGGAGCTCGCGCTTCGGCAGCGGCGTGGCGCTCCCCTGCCAATATTCGGCGGCGGCGCCCACGCCGCTGCCCAGCGTGATCTTCATGCCCACGTCGCGCATGGCCATCTCCGCGCCGGCGATGCCGCCGAGCAGCATGAGCTCGTTCAGATCGCCGAGGTGGCCGATGCGGAAGAGGCGCCCCGCCATCCGAGCCAGGCCCGCGCCGAGCGCGAGATTGTAGCGGCGGTACGCGATGTCGATGATCTCCGCTCCGTTGACACCGGCCGGGACCATGATGGCGCTCACCGTGTCGGAGTTCCACTTCGGCTGCCGGGCGCAGAGCTCGAGTCCCCACGCCTTCACCGCCGCGCGGGTGCCCTCGGCCAACCGATGGTGGCGGGCGAAGACGTTCTCCAGACCCTCCTCGAACAGCATGGCGAGCGACTCGCGCAAGCCGTAGAGCATGGGCAGCGACGGCGTGTAGGGGAAATAGCCGGTGGCGTTCGCCTTCCGCATGTCGCCGAAGTCGAAGAAGCAGCGCGGCAGCTTGGCCTGCTCCGTCCTGGAGAGCGCCTTCGGGCTGGCGCAGACGATGCCGAGGCCCGCCGGAAGCATGAGCCCCTTCTGCGACCCGGTGACGGCGAGGTCGACGCCCCACTCGTCCATCCGGAAATCGATGCTCGCGATGGAGCTGACACCGTCCACCATCAGCAGCGCGTCGTGCTTGGTCTCACGCAGCGCCTGCCGGATGCCCGCGACGTCGCTGGTGACGCCGGTGGCCGTCTCGTTGTGGGTGAACAGCACCGCCTTGATCCGGCCCGCCTTGTCGGCCGCGAGCGCGTCCCGGTAGCGCTCGATCGGCGCGCCCTCGCCCCACTCCGCGTCGAGCACCTCGACCTGCAGCCCCAATCGCTGGGCCATGTCGATCCAGAGGTGGCTGAACATGCCGAAGCGCGACGCGAGGACGCTGTCGCCCGGGGACAGCGTATTGCTGAGCGATGCCTCCCAGGCCCCGGTGCCGCTGGCGGGGAAGACGAACGCCTGGCCCGTGGTGGTCTTGAAGATCTTCTTGAGATCCTCGAGGACCGGCGCGGCGAGGCTGGGAAAATCGGACGAGCGGTGGTCCTCCATCGCGCGATGCATGGCGCGGAGGATACGGTCGGGCGTGTTGGTTGGCCCGGGGACGAGGAGGAAGTTGCGGCCGGCCATGCGCGGAACCTCGGTCAGGGAATGAAGGCCTGGCGAGAGCGGGTCGCCCCCACCGGAAGCGGCTACATTGGAGGCGCTGGCACTGAATATTCATGCGCCGGCACCATATTTATCACTTTGCACCTTTTTTCACAAGCCCTGGAGCGGCCCCTGCCCGACCCCTCGTCCACGCCCGCCGCACTCCTGGCCGATCTCTACGCAGTCGCGACCGCAGCGGTGGATCCGGGGCCGGCGTTAGCCCATCGGCTCCAGCGTGCCGTGCCTTCCGACGGGCGCCCGCCCTGGATCATCGCCCTGGGCAAGGCGGCGGTGCCGATGGCGAAGGCCGCCGTGGCGGTGCTCCGCGAACGGAGCCTCGAGCCGGCCGGCGGATTGGTGGTCGCCCCTGCTCCCGCGCCCGCACCCCACCCTGCGCTCCCGGTGGTCGCCGGCGACCACCCCGAGCCGGGCCCCGGATCGCTCGCCGCCGCGAAAGCGCTCGCCGACACGGCCGCGCGCGCCGCGTCCGGCGCGGACGTATGGGTCCTGCTCTCGGGCGGCACCAGCAGCCTGCTCGGCGCGCCGGTGGATGGCATCACGACCGGCGACTTGACCCGGCTCTACGCCCTGCTGCTGGGCAGCGGCCTCGACATCACCGCGATGAACCGGATCCGCAAGCGATTCTCCCGCTGGGGTGCCGGCCGACTCGCGCTCGCGCTCGCCCCGGCCAGGGTTCGCGTATACGTCGTGTCGGACGTGATCGGCGACGACTTCGCCTCCATCGGCTCGGGTCCGTGCGTGGCCGATCCGGCCACCGCGTCCGAGGTGCGCGCGCTCCTGGTCGAGGCCGGCCTCTGGTCCCGCATTCCCGATGCCCCCCGCCGCCAGGTGCAGGCCGCCGAGGCCGGCACAATGGCCGAAACGCCGAAGCCCGGAGACCAAGCGTTCGCGCGCGTGACTCTCGAGCTGATCGCGAGTAACGGCCTGGCTCTGGAAGCGGCAGCCAAGCGGGCGGCAGAGTTGGGCCTCGCGCCGGTGGTGGCGGACGCACCGCTCGCCGGGGAGGCGGCGGTGGCCGGGGCGAGTGTAGCCGCTACACTGTTGCAAGATTATTCCGGCCCGGACATCCCGCAACCGGATCGCAGGCGCTGCTTCATCTGGGGGGGGGAGACGACGGTGACGCTGGGCGAGACCTCAACCGGGCTGGGCGGTCGATGCCAGGAGCTGGCCCTCGCCGCGGCGCGCGCGCTCGACGGCGCGCCGGCCGGCATCGCGCTCCTCGCCGCCGGCACCGACGGACGAGACGGTCCAACCGACGCCGCGGGAGCGATCGTGGACGGCACCACCTGGCGCGCGATCCGGAATGCCGGCCGCGACCCCGCGCGCGATCTCGCCGCGCACGATGCCTATCATGCGCTCGGTGCCGCCGGCGTGCTCCTGCGTCCCGGCCTCACCGGAACCAACGTGATGGACGTGGTCATCGGCATCACGCCTTAGCCGGCCCCGACGTCAGGGCTCGAGCGAGCGCACCTGAAAGTCGGCGCCGAGGATCACGCTCACATCCACCCGCCGGAGCGAATCGGGCTCCACGGCGATACTCCCAGCCCCCAGTGCACGGCGTACGTCCCTTCCCCGCCCCGGGTCGCCTCGCCGGACGATCACCCGGGTCGAATCCGACGCGCTGTCCGCGTTGCCGAAGGTGACCACGTCGAGGCCCTGTCGGCGCAGCAGGCGCGTGGCCGCGCGCGCGACGCCGGCTCGGCGGCTGCCGTTCAGTACTTCCACGGTGATCCGGTGACCGGGAGACGGGATGGCGGCCGCCGGCCGCCGCGCGGCCGGTGGCGGCGGGACCAGGATGCGGACGGCCACCAGTAGCCCGGCCGCGAGCACACCGATCAGGACGAGGCGGACGGCTCGGCGACGAGGCTGTTCCAGAAGCGGACCGTAGGTTCGAGGAGCACGCGGCCGGAGCTCACCATGTGGCCGACGCGGGCGCGGGCCACCTGGCGCAGGGCCAGCGCGGGCTGCGAGGGTAACCGCGCCGCGAGCTCGGCCCGCCACTCGCGCTCGTGCTTGCGGCCGGGCTCGAGGTAGTCGGCACAGTAGAGCATCCGCCCGACCATGTCCCATTCCGCCAGGCCGATGGAGTGGTAGCGCACCGCGTCCAGCACGCCGCGGTCGGTCTCACCCTCGGACTTGGCGCGCGCGGCGCTGGCGGGGCCGTGGCGGAGCTCGGAGGGGCCGGGCGTGGACGGCGCCCAGCGCATGAGCTCCTCCTCGGGCGCATCCCGCAGCGCGTCGTGCAGCCACACCGCCCGGAGCCAGCGGTTCCGCTCGCTGTCCGGTACGCCCATCTCGAGCGCCCAGCGGCCCGCGAGCTCCGCCACCCGCTCGATGTGTTCCCGCCGCGCCGGCGAGACCAGGGCCCAGGACGGCAGGGTGGGTCGCAGGCCGGCGGCGCTGACTTCCCCCATCAGACGACTCCTTCGCCCAGCACGATGTTGTCGATCAGCCGGGTGAGTCCGACCCGCGCGGCGAGTGCCACCACCGTGGTGCCCTGGACCTGGGTGACGGGCGCGAGCGCATCGGGCTCAGCGACCGCGATGTACTCCACCTGCACATCGGAATGGGTGTCGAGGAGCCCCCGCATGCGCGCCTCGATCGCCTTGGCGCTCCGCTCACCGCCACGCCATGCCACGTGCGCCTCCTGGAGCGCGCCGCTCAACACCGTGGCCCGCCGCCGCTGCTCGGGATCGAGGTAGGCGTTCCGGCTGCTGAGCGCGAGGCCGTCGGGCTCGCGAACCGTGGGGACGATCGCGAGCTCGACCGGCCAGTCCAGATCGCGGACCATCTGCCGGATCAGCACCGTCTGCTGCACGTCCTTCCGGCCGAAGCAGACCACGTCCGGCTCGGCCAGATGAAAGAGCTTCGCCACCACGGTGAGCACGCCCGCGAAGTGTCCGGGCCGGGCCGCGCCCTCCCAGCGATCGGCCGAGCGCCCGGGCATGACGCGGATCTCGGAGCCCGGCGGGTACATCGAGGCCTCGGTCGGCACGAAGAGCGCGTGGACGCCTCGTGCCTCGGCGAGCTGGCGGTCGCGCGGGAGATCGCGAGGGTAGCGGGCGAGGTCTTCGGTGGGGCCGAACTGGAGCGGATTGACGAAGATGGTGAGCAGCACGACGTCCGCGCGTCGATGCGCCTCGTCCACCAGCGCGAGGTGCCCTTCGTGGAGATAGCCCATCGTGGGCACCAGACCGATGCGCTTGCCCTCGCGCCGGCGCCCCCGCACCCAGCCCTTGAGGTCGGGGATGGTCGTGAGCTCGACCACGCGGGACGGCGCGGCGTCCCGCTCGCCCTCAGTCGAAGCTGTGCTCTTTGCCCGGATAGCGCCCTCCGCGCACGTCTGTGGCATACGCCTGCACCGCGGCACGGACCGCGGCGCCGAGCTCGGCGAACCGCTTGAGGAACTTGGGAGAGAAGCTCTCGTTGAGCCCCAGCATGTCGTGCAGCACCAAGACCTGCCCGTCGCAGTGCACGCCGGCCCCGATGCCGATGGTGGGAATCGCGATCGCCTCGGTCACGCGCCGGGCGACCGCCGCCGGCACCAGCTCCAGCACCACGGCGCAGGCGCCAGCCTCGGCGAGCGCCTTGGCGTCCTCGACCAGCCGGTCGGCCGCGGTGGAGTCGCGGCCCTGAACCTTGTAGCCGCCGAGGGCGTGCACCGACTGGGGGGTGAGCCCGAGGTGTCCCATCACCGGAATGCCTCGCTCCACCAGCGCGCCCACCGTCTCGACCATGTGGCGCCCGCCCTCGAGCTTCACACCCGCCGCGTCGGTCTCCTGCAGCACGCGTCCCGCGTTCCGGATCGCCTCGGCGACCGACACCTGATAGGTGAGGAACGGCATATCCACGAACAGCAGCGTGGCGGGCGCGCCGCGGCGAACCGCGGCCGCGTGATAGATCATCTGGTCGAGCGTGGCGCTGAGCGTGGTCTCCTGCCCGGCGATCACCTGGTTGAGGGAGTCACCCACGAGCAGCACGTCCACCTCCGCGCGCTCCAGGAGCCGCGCGAAGGCCGCGTCGTAGCAGGTCAGCATCACCAGCCGGCGTCCCTCGGCCTTCGCGGCGGCGAGGTCGAGGACGTTTCGGGGGCGCGCGTCAGCGGTCATGGGCCTCCAGCTCGGCCAGCTCTCGCATCCAGAAGTCGCGGTGGGACAGCTCGGGATGGGGAATGATAAGGTCGGGGTCTGCGATCCGGCGATGGCCGTAGCGGACGATGTCGAGGTCCAGCGTGCGCGCGGCCCACCGCTCGGTGCGGACCCGACCCCGGCTCCGCTCGATCGCCTGGCAGGCGGCGAGCAGGGCGTGGGGCTCGAGTCCGGTCTCCAGCAGCAGCATCTGATTGAGGTACGGGGGCTGGTCCATGGCGGCGAGGGGCGCGGTCTCCTCGACCGCGGAGACGGCCACCACCGCCGTGGCAGGGAGGGCGGCCAGTGCCGCGCGGGCGGCGGCCAGGTGCTCGGCGCGGTCGCCCAGATTGCTCCCCAGGGCGACGTATGCCCGCTCCCGCGCGCTCACCCGGCCTCACACCTCGACGGCGAAGTGCCGGGCGATGCGCTGGAGATCGCTGGCGACGTCGCTGAGCTGGCGGATGGTGCGCTCCAGCTCGGCCTGCCCTGCCGCGGCGTCTTCGGCGCGCTGGGCGAGCTGGTCGGTCTCGATCCGGGTGCGGGCCGATCCGGCGGCGACGCGCTCGATCTGCTCGCTCAAACCGGTCACCGCGCCGAGCTGCTCGGACGCCGTGGTCGCGATGGCCTGCGCGTGCCGACCGGCGTCGCTGGTCGTGCCGACGATGGCGTCGAGCGCCTGCGCCGCGTTGGCACTCAGCTCCTCTACACCCGCCACGGCCTCGCGCCCGAGCTGCATCTGGTCCGACACGGTGGAGACCTGGGTGCCGATCTCCTCCAGCAGTCCGCGAGCCTTGCGCGCCGCGTGCAGACTCTGCGCGGCCAGGTCGCGCACCTCGTCCGCGACGACCGCGAATCCGCGCCCTTCCTGCCCTGCGCGGGCCGCTTCGATGGCCGCGTTGAGCGCGATGAGATTGGTCAGGTCCGCGATCTCGCGGATGGTGCCGATGAACCCACTGATCCGCGTGGTGAGCGCACCGAGCTCGGCCACCTGCTCCACGCTGCCCGACACGAATCCCTTGAGCCCGATCAGCCGCTCGATCGCCTGCCCGATCACGACCCGGTTCCGGCTGGCCACCGCCGCCGCCGTTCCGCTGGCCTCCGCCGCCTGCGCGCCCTGCGCCGCCATGGCGCGCGTCGCCGTGGAGAGGGCCTCGGTGGAGCGAAGCCCGCCCGTCACGAATCGCTCCAGGTCGGCCGTTCCCTGCCGCATGCCGCGCGACACGTCGGCCAGCGCGGTGGCGGACCCGCGGAGCGATTCGGTCACTCGCGCCAGCGCGGTGACCTGCTCGCCGATCTGCCCCACGGTGCTCAACAGCGGCCGGCGCAGCTCGGCGATGTGGATCGCCGTCGCCATCTGGTTGGCCAGCGTGCCGAGCGCGACCATGTCCTTCGCGCCGTACGCGTGGCGCTTCGGGTGGTCGATCTCGACCACGCCGAGGAACTCGTCGCCGAAACGGATCGGATGCACCACCGTGCTTCCGACGCCTTGCAGCGCATTGGCGATCCGCGGATCGCGACGGATGTCTCGCACCTGGACCGGCTCGCCCGAAGCGAGCGCCTCGCGCCGAAGCTCGCCCAGCTCGGGCGGGATGTCGCCGCGGTCGGGGCGGCCGTGGGAGCCGCGGTAGGCAAGATTCAGATCGTTCCCCTCCAGCCGATAGACCCGGAAATCTCCCCAGTCGAGCAGCCGGTGCGCGAGGCGCTCGATCTGGTCGAACGACCCCTGCAACGTCGCGTTGCTCGCGATCGCCGTCTCCATGAGGTGGACCTTGTTGAGGTCCTCGGCGCCGATGGCCTCCTCGATGATCTTGCGGGTCAGCGCGCCGAGCACACCGAGCGCGAGGCTGACGGCCACCCACCCGACCGGGGCCAGCGCCTGGATCGCGGCGACCGCGACGACGGTGGCGATCAGCGTGAGCAGATAGGAGATGATCTCCCATCGCAGGATGAGGATCTTCTCGGCATACTCGAGCTTGTCACGGACCAGGAGGGTGAAGTAGAACAGCGCGCGAGTCGCGAAGAAGTAGAGGCAGACCAGGATCGCCGCCGAGGGAAGAAAATCCACCGAGAGGGAGGGCGATCCGCTCAGGTGATGGACCGCGGCGTAGGGCCCGAAGGCCGCGACGAAGCCGACGACCTCACGGCCCGCGTTGATGAACCCGGCGCGAGGGAGCTTTCGAAGCCACGCCACGTCGGAGCCGAGCACGCCGAGGTAGAGGGCGAGCACGACCGGTGTCGGGCCCACCGCCACCGCCCCCACCAGCACCGGGATCCCGGTCTGGGTCAGGTAGGAGTACTTGCTGAGGCGAATCGGCGCGGCGCGCAGGGCGAAGACCATGCCCGTGAGCAGCAGCACGGCGATCGGCTGGTCCACCCAGCGCAGGTCCCACGCAAGCGCGGCCAGGGTGATGACCACGCCACCCGCCGCGAGCACCCGGGCGTAGCGGTCGAGGATCACGCCGACGTCGGTACTCATGCCACGGCCGGGGCCAGGTCGAGACCGGCCCTGAGTTCAGCGAGGAATCGCCGCGCGGCGGGCACGCCATCGGTCCCGAGCACGTCCACCAGCGCGCTCCCGACCACCACGCCGTCCGCGAGGCGACCGACCGCGGCCGCCTGATCGGCGGTGGAGATGCCGAAGCCTACGGCGACCGGAAGCCGCGTGGCCTCCCGCACCCGCGCGATGGAAGGCGCCAGGTCGTCCGCCAGCGAGCTGCTCGCGCCGGTGACGCCGAGCCGCGAGACCAGGTAGATGAATCCCTCCGCGCCCTGCACCGCCGTGGCCAGTCGCTCGGGGCGGGTCGTGGGCGCGACCAGGCGGATGAGATCGAGCGGGCTCCGCGCGACGGCATCTTCGACCGCCGGATCTCCTCCCGCCGGCAGATCCGTCAGCAGCAGCCCCGCCACGCCGAGTGAGCCGGCATCGCGCAGGAAGCGATCGAGCCCGTATCGCAGAATCGGATTGAGGTAGCTGAACACGACCGTCGGCCGGGTCAGCGTGCACCGGGCGATGAGGTCGAGCGTGCCGGCCAGCGTCATGCCCTGCTCCAGCGCCCGGAAGGTGGAGCGCTGGATGGTGGGACCGTCGGCCAGGGGATCGCTGAACGGAACGCCGACTTCCAGGATGTCGCCCACCTCGTCGGCCGCGCGGAGCGCGTCCGCGCTGGCGCGGAGATCGGGATAGCCCGCCGTGAGGTAGGGGATCAACGCGGTGCGTCCGCGCGTGCGGAGCGCCGCGAACGCCTGCGACAGCGGCGACTCAGACAAAATAGTCGCCGACCGTGAGCCCATAGCGCGACGGATTGGTCACCTTGACGATGGAGCGGCGGTAGTTGCCCGCCTCGTCCCGCTCGGTTAACGCCATCAGTGTGCCCGGCGGCGGCACCGTGCCGCCGTCGGCCTCCACCGCGATGC
Organism: uncultured Gemmatimonadales bacterium; assembly: GCA_963846545.1. Lineage (GTDB taxonomy): Bacteria > Gemmatimonadota > Gemmatimonadetes > Gemmatimonadales > GWC2-71-9 > CAVVWJ01. Next base: position 1,695,303 of record CAWJWG010000001.1, read on the forward strand.
GGACGAGCGGGCGGTTGAGCTGCTGTCCCTCGGGGTCGGCCCCGGAGACGATCGCCACCTCGAAGGTGTCGAGAATGACGCAGGTGCCGACCGGATAGATGCCGATCAGGTTGATCAGCGCCTTCACCAGGATGGTGTCGTAGCCCCGCTTCGGGTTCTGCCACATCTCGCGCAGCACCTGGTCGGGCTCGATCGGCACGGTCTGGTAGCTGCGTCGCGTCGTCGCCGCGTCGAACCCGTCGGCGACCGCCACGATGCGGGAGAAGATCCCCAGCTCCCGCGGGCCGCACGGTCCGCGGGTAGCCGCTGAAGTCGGTCTTCATGTGGTGCTCGTGCGCCGTCAGGATCGCCCGGTAGGGCGTCTCGTCGTAGGTGCGCATGGTGAAGAGCGTGAGGGCGCCGAGCCACGGATGCGCCTGCATGATCCGCCACTCGCGATCGTCGAGGCCGGTGGTCTTGTTGAGGATGTCCACCGGCACCCGCGCCTTCCCCACGTCGTGCAGCAGCGCGGTCATTCCCAGATCGTAGAGCTGCAGCCGCGAGAGTCCGAGCTTCTTGCCCAGCGCCACCGAGAAGATGCAGACGTTCACCGAATGGGTGAACGTGTATTCGTCGTAGTCGCGAATCGTGGTGAGGCCGACGACCGAGGTCTCGTTGTTGAGCACCTGGTCCACGATGAGCTGGACCGCGCGTTTCACCCGCTTGACGCTCGTGGCGCGGCCCATCCGCACGCTGGTGATGACCTCCTTGGTCACCGCCACGCCTTGTGAGTAGACCCGCTTGGCCGCCTGCTTGGCCTGCTCCGACTCCGCATGCTCGTGGTGGCTCGCCCGCTCGATCTCGAGGCCCGCCACGCCGCCGGCGCCCATCCGCTCGGCGAGCTGGTCGAAGCGCTCATCGGGCTGCCCCGCTCGGACAGGCTGAGCAGCAGGCTCAGCAGGATCTGCCACTCGCGACGGTCACTGCCGTGGATGCGGAGCGCACCCACCTCGAACGTGCGGAGCACGGCGAGGATGTGGCTGAACGAGGCGTAGTTGTCGAGCTCGAGGCGGAGCCGGGTGGCATTGACGAAGATGAAGTCACCTGCGAGACGCAGCTCCAGATCATTCTCGACGGCGAGCAGCGCGCGGGCGGTAGCATCCAGATCGTCGAGCGCCTTCTGGACGGTGGCGTTCTCCACCGGGTAGAGCTTGAGGCTCCGGAGCGCGGTGTAGAAGGCGAGCAGGAGCGCGCGGCCCCCTTGCCGGAGCTGGCCATCGGAGCCGGAGCGGAGTGCCGCGTCGGCCGGCTGGGTCACGCGCCGCTCTCCCGCATCGCGCGGTTCACCGCGTTCCGGACCACCGGGTCCTTCTCGTCCGCGACCCGTCCGAGGATCTCACGCGCTTCCGCCGTGCGGATCTTGCCGATGGCGATCGCGGCGCACGCGCGGGTCTCGGGCGCTTCCTTGAACTTGAGCAGTCCGCGCGGAAGGAGGATGCCGCTCAGCGCCTTGAGGCCGGCGGCGCCGGCGATCGCCCCGTATGCCTCGAAGAACGCCATCTTCTCGGTCAGGTCCATGTCCTTGAGACCCTTCCCCAGCACCACCGCTTCCACCCGCTTGAGCGCGCCCTTGTAGCCTCGGCCCCCCGCCGCGCGGACCGCGGCCAGCCGGACCCCCCGGTCCTCGTCCTCGATCGCCTTGTCGATGAGCCCGAGCGCCGCCGGTGTGCCGAGCTGCGTCAGCGTCTGTACCGAGGCGAGACGCACCGCGGGATCCTTGTGGACCACGGTGTCGGCCAGGCCGGGCACCACCTGATGCAACGCCAGCCGCCCGCAGAGCGCGACCACCGATGCGAGCGCCTCCGAGTCGCGCGAGCGGAGAATCCGAAGCACTTCGTCGGTGTTCGAGGCGGCCAGGCGGTCGGCCACGCCCTCCAGCACCGTCTTGAGCGCGGGCGACGACAGGTTGGGGATCCAGCTCAGCACCGGCTCCAGCGCCGTCGCGCGAAGCTCGCGCAGCACCTCGGCCACCTCCGCCTCGCCGGCGAGCGCGGGCGACTCGTCCAGCGACTGCAGGAGCTGGCTCACGATGGCAGGCTCGCTCAGCTTGGCGACGAACCCATCGAGACGCTCGCGCTGCTCCGGCAGAAGTCCCTGGGTCCGGGTGCTCAGCGACTTGCTCTCGCGCAGCACGATGGCGGCCGTCCGGAAGTCACGCGCGTTGAGCAGATTCGGAAACAGCTGCTCCAGCGTGTCGATGATCTCGGCGCGGATCGCGGGATCGCCCTCGGTCTCGAACAGGTCGAAGAGGATGTTGAGGGACGAGGTGCGCACGTCGCGCCGGTACTCGTCCTCGACCTGCCGTGCCACCTCATGGATCTCGTTCTCGTCCAGGAAGTAGAGCGTGGAGTCGAAGTCCTCGACGTCCACCACGCCCTTGGGGCGGGCGGGCGCCTCCTCCGCTACCGCAGCCTGCCTCTGCCGCGCGGCGTTCGGGTCTTCGCTGCCGCTGGGATAGTTCCCGGTCTGCTCCGGCATCGACCCGCCGCCCTCACCGAAGAACTCGACGAACTGGTACTGGATGAGCAGGAACTCCTGCTCCCAGAGCAGGGTGAGCAGGTCGTCACCCGCGTCCGCGGGCAGATAGCGCGCCCGGTTGATCGCCTCGAGCAGCCGGGGCAGCTCCTCGACTTCGCCGCCGCGCTTGATCGTGAGCGAGCGCATCCCGTCCTTGAACAAGCCCCACGCCAGGCTCTCGCTCTTGTTGGGCTGGTGGTAGACCACCTGCTCTTCCCAGACGAAATCGGTCTCGGCGATGGTGAGGACCAGCTCGCCGAGCACCGCCCAGATCGGGGCGAAGGCGGTGCGCAGGTTCTCGGTGGCGCGGTGGTGGATCGGGTTGTTCGGCAGATACATATGGAAGGCGCGCAGCGCCTTCCCGAGGCCGGTGATCAGCTCCGCGACCTGGGAAGCCGGCAGGAGATCCGCGTGCGGACCGGCGGTCACACGGGCGTCCCGAGGAGCGCGGCCACGTGCGCGACGTCCTTGTCGCCGCGGCCACTGAGGCAGACGAGCACCGGCTGTTCGGCGGTCCACCGCCCGGCGGAGCGACGCACCCACGCGAGCGCGTGGGCGGTCTCGAGGGCGGGAATGATGCCCTCGAGGCGAGCCAACCCCTGGAAGGCGTCGAGCGCTTCCGCATCGGTGGCCGACTCGTAGCGCACCCGCTTCCGATCGTGCAGCCAGCTGTGCTCGGGACCCACACCGGGATAGTCGAGCCCGGCCGAGACCGAATGTGCCGGGCTGACCTGGCCGTCCTCGTCCTGCAGCAGATAGCTCAGACTTCCGTGAAGCACACCCGGCGTCCCCGCGCTCAGCGTCGCGCTGTGTCGCCCGGAGCCGATCCCGTGGCCGGCGGCCTCCACACCCACCAGCTCCACCTCGGTCGTCGAGGAACGCGGTGAAGATCCCGATCGCGTTGGACCCGCCGCCGACGCACGCCACCACCGTCGCCGGCAGGCGTCCGAAGCGCTGCAGCATCTGCTCGCGCGCCTCGCGGCCGATCACCGCCTGGAAATCGCGAACCATGCGCGGGTACGGGTCGGGCCCGACCACCGAGCCGATGATGTAGTGCGTAGTCGGCACGTTGGTCACCCAATCGCGCAGCGCCTCGTTGGTCGCGTCCTTGAGGGTGCGCGTCCCCGATTCCACCGGTACCACCGTGGCGCCGAGCAGCCGCATGCGGTACACGTTGAGCGCCTGGCGGGCCACGTCCTCCGCGCCCATGTAGACCACGCACTCGAGGCCGAACCGCGCGCAGACCGTCGCCGTCGCCACGCCGTGCTGGCCGGCGCCGGTCTCGGCGATGATGCGACGCTTGCCCATGCGGCGCGCGAGAAGAACCTGGCCGACGGTGTTGTTGATCTTGTGGGCGCCGGTGTGGTTCAGGTCCTCGCGCTTGAGCAGCACGGAAGCGCCGACCTCGGCGGAGAGACGAGGGGCGACGGAGATGGGCGAGGGACGTCCCACGAACTCGGCGAGCAGCGCATCGAGCTCGGCCCAGAACGCCGCGTCGGACTTGGCCGCCTCGTAGAGGACGGTCAGGTCGTCGAGCGCGGCGACGAGGGTCTCGGGGACGTAGCGGCCGCCGTACGGGCCGAATCGCCCGCCGGCCGCGCGCTCAGCCGACAGTAGGGCTGCGTCCAAGCACCGCCTCCAGGAATCGGGCGATCCGCTCGTGGTCCTTGATACCGGGAAGGCTTTCCACCCCTGAACTTACATCGGCCACCTCCGGCCGAACGAGAGCCACCGCGGCTCCCACCGTCTCGGGGGTCAGACCACCCGCGAGGACCATCGGCGTTCCGGCGAGCCTTTCGCGCGCCTGCGCGGCCCATCCCAGATCGAGCGCGACACCGGCGCCGCCCTCGGCATGGGGCACGCGAGGCTCCACCAGAACGGCATCCGCATCGTCCGCGTGTTCGGCGAGGCGGTCGAGGTCGGCACCGGTCGCGACTCGCACGACCCGCCAGACGAGGAGGCCGGCCTCGCGAAGCCGCACCGCGTCGTCGCGCGAGTAGGCACCATGGAGCTGCGCGCCGCTGAGGCCGATTCGACGGGAGACGCTCAGGATCTCTTCCACCGGGTGATGGGTGAATACCCCGAGGACGGGAACACCGCGCGAAGCCGCGACCACCGCGGCGGCCGCTGCGACATCCACCCGCCTTGGCCCGTCAGCAAGAACGACGCCCAAGTACGACGCACCCGCGCCCGCCGCGTAGGCGGCGTCGGCGGGACGCGTCAATCCGCAGATCTTGACCCTAGCGATCATGGCGGCGGATCGCGGAGAGCCCACGCAGCAGCGCGCCGGGATCCGCGGACGCGGAGAGCGCGGTACCGATCAGGACGGCATCGGCGCCGGCGGCGGCCGCCCGCGCGACATCGTCCGGCCGGTGCATGCCGCTTTCGGCCACCGCGATCCGGTCGGCCGGTATCCGATCGAGCAGCGCCCACGCCGAAGCGACGTCGATGCGAAAGGTGTCGAGATCCCGACTGTTGACCCCCACGATCTCGGCTCCGGCGGCGAGCGCGCGGTCCAGCTCGCCGGCGGTGTGCACCTCCACCAGCGCCTCCATGCCGGCGGCACGGGTCGCCCCGAGGAGCACGGAGAGCCGGTCGTGGGTGAGGGCGCGGACGATCAGCAGCACGGCGGCCGCACCGGCGGCACGCGCCTCGACGATCTGGAGCTCGTCGAGAATGAAATCCTTCCGGATGACCGGCAGGTCCACCGACTTCACCGCCGCGGCCAGGTCCTCCACCGATCCGCCGAAGTGGGGCCCATCCGTGAGCACCGAGATCGCGGCGGCCCCGTCCCGCGCATAGCTGGTCGCCCGCTGGACCGGATCGAGGTCCTCGCGAATGACCCCCGCCGAAGGCGAGCGTCGCTTCACCTCGGCGATCACCCCGACCGTACTCCGGCGGAGGGCCCCTCGCAGTGAGGGGGGGCAGCGCAGTCAGCGGCGGCGCGTTCGAGCGCGTGGCGGCGCTCGCGGAGATGAGGCAATCCGCGACGAGTGCTGGCGAGGATGTCGGTCAGGGAAACGGCCATCTTGTCCTTCGGCCACTCTTCGGGTATAGTTATTCGGGCTCTGTTCGGTCGTACCGGAATTCCCACCCCACGGAGATGGCGCGATGCCGCTGACCAAGCGTCAAAGTGAAATCCTCAGCTACCTGCAGGGGCACATCCAGGACCAGGGATACGCTCCCAGCTTCGAGGAGATCGCGGAGCAATTCGGCTTTCAGTCTCTCGCCACCGTGCATGAGCATCTCACCAATCTCGAGCGCAAGGGCTACATCCGGCGCTCATACAACGAGAGCCGCTCCATCGAGGTGCTGCCACCGCGCGGCACATCGGCCGCCACCGAGATTCCGTTGCTCGGCAAGGTCGCCGCGGGCACGCCGATCGAGTCGCTGATGCACCAGGAGAGCATCGCCGTCCCCGATCAGATGCTGCCGCGCCGGGGCCCCAACTACGCGCTCCGGGTCCAGGGTGCCTCGATGATCGACGAGCACATCCTCGATGGCGACGTCGTCGTGGTGCACGGCAAACAGAGCGCCGAGAACGGCGAGATGGTCATCGCGCTGGTCAACGGCAGCGAGGCCACCGTCAAGAAGTTCTATCGCGAAGCCGGGGGGTGGATCCGGCTGCAGCCGGCCAACGCCACCATGCAGCCGATGCGCTTTCAGGAGCGTGACGTGCTGATACAAGGCGTGGTCGTCGGCGTGATCCGGAAGTACTAGCCGGCCGCCGCTGCTCGAGCCGAGCCCGCCGGGGCCTCCTGGCGCCGCGGGCTCGCCCGGCGCAATCGGTCCAGCGCGGCGCGCGCATCACCCCGCACCAGTGCGTCGGCCGCACGCGCCGCCGACTCTTCGAAGCTCCATCCCTGCCCCGAAACATAGAGACCCGCCGCCGCGTTCAGCAGCACCGCGCAACGCACCGCGGGCGCCGTCTGATCACCGCTCAGGAGACGAGCGATCCGCTCGGCGTTCTCCGCCGGGTCGCCGCCCGCGAGATCGTCCAGATCGTCGCACTCGAGCCCGAGGTCCCGCGGCTCGATGGTCCACTCTCCCACCTCTCCCGCCCGCACCTCCCACACGTGCGTGGGGCCGCAGGGGCTCACTTCGTCCATGCCGACCTCGGCGTGGAGCACGAGCGCGTGAGTCGCCCCGAGTCGCGCCAGCGCCGCGGCCATCAGCGGTGCGCGCGTTCCGTCGGCCACGCCGATGACCTGCCGCGACACGCCGGCCGGGTTCACCAGTGGCCCGAGAAGATTCATGATGGTAGGGACGCCCAGCTCCTTCCGTACCGCCGCCACGTGACGCATCGCGGGATGGAAGTTCGGCGCGAAGAGAAAGACGATGCCGGCCTCGCGCAGGACCGTCGCGGCCCCTTCGGCCGTGAGGTCGATGTGCACGCCCAGCGCCTCGAGCACATCGGCCGACCCCGAGCGCGAGGTGAAGCTGCGATTCCCGTGCTTGGCGACGGGCACTCCGGCACCCGCCACCAGGAATGCCGCCGCGGTGGAGATGTTGAGCGTCCCGACCCGACCGCCGCCGGTTCCGCAGGTGTCCACCAGGGCGTCGGGCCGCTCGACCGTCACCCGCACCATCGCCTGGCGCAGTGCGGTGACCGCTCCGGCGACCTCTTCGGGGGTCTCGCCCTTGGCGCGAAGGCCCATCAGCAGGGCCGCGGTTTGGACCGGCGTGGCCTCCCCGCGCATGAGCGCCGAGAAGGCCGCCGACGTGGCTCCGCCGGAGAGCGAGGCCCCTCGGGCGAGCTCCTCGACGGCATGGCGCAACGGGGCGTCCTGGGTCACGGGCGGCGGACTGGTTCGGGGGAGCGGGCGAGTCGAAAAAACGTACCCGAGAAACCGTGCTTTTGTCAAATGGGACAAGGATTTGCGCGGCTTGCTCGGGGGTCGGGTCGCCGCTAGATTCTGGGCAGATGAGCCGGACCTTCCTCGCGAGATTGCACTTCGACGGCACCGCGTTCGTGGGGTGGCAGCGCCAGCCCGCGGGACGGTCGGTGCAGGGTGAGTTCGAGCGCACGCTGGACCGGCTCTTCACCCACCCCGTGGCCGCCCATGCGGCGGGCCGAACCGACGCCGGAGTGCACGCCACCGGCCTCGCCGTCAGCTTCCCCGCTCCCGACACCTGGACCACCGCCGCGCTCCGCCGCGGGCTCAACGCACTCCTGCCGAAGGACTGCTGGGTCGAGTCGGTCCACCTCATGCAGGACGGCTTCCACGCGCGGAAGAGCGCCGTCACCCGCAGGTATCGCTACGACATCGGGACCGACGACGGCTCGGCTTCCCCGTTCCGCCGGCCCTACGAATGGGCGCTGGGACGCGAGCTCGACCTGCCCGCGTTGCGCTCGGCCGCCACGCTCCTGCTCGGCCGGCACGACTTTCAGGCGTTCGCCATCAAGGGCGAGCCCAAGCCGCACTACCGGAGCCGGCTGGATCGCTCCGCGTGGGCAGCTCGCCACGACGGCCGTGGCGTCAGCTACCACGTCGAAGCCGACCGGTTCCTCCATCACATGGTGCGGATGCTGGTGGGGACGATGGTGGACATCGGCCTGGGCCGGCGTCCGCTCTCGGACATCGAGCAGCTGCTCGAGCGCGGCGACAACGCGGAAACGAGCCCGCCCGCCCCTCCGCAGGGACTCTACTTCGTCGGTGCGACGTATGCCGAGAGCGTGTTTGCCGAAGAATCAGAGGAGGCCCATGCGGGCGCGGATCGGGTGTAGCGCCGCGGCGCTCCTTGTGTTGAGCGCCTGCGAGTCGCCCGCGCCGGCCTCCGGCGTTCAGGTCAGCTCGGCCGGCGCACAGGCTGCCGCCCCCCGGGCCGCGCCGCGGCAGACGGCGGCAGCCGACCGATCGGTACGCCAGGCGGGGATCGACGTCTCCCGTCGGACCGCGCTCGTCACGGCGGCGGAGCGCGCCTCACGGGCGGTGGTCTCGATCAACGCGGTCGCGCGCCAGTCCGCCCGGGCACGCTCGCGCTGGGACTTTTTCTTCGTGCCTGAGCGGTCCCGCGTGGTCGAGGGCTATGGCACCGGATTCGTGATACGGCCGTCCGGGATCATCGTCACCAACCAGCATGTCGTCGCGAACGCGGACCGGGTCGTGGTGACGCTCTCCGACGGCACCGACTTGCCCGCCAACGTCCTGGGAGAGGATCCGCTGACGGACATCGCGGTACTCCAGGTGAAGCGACAGAACCTGCCCACCGTGAGCGCCGGCCGCAGCACCGACTTGATGATCGGCGAGTGGGTGGTGGCCCTGGGCAACCCCTACGCGTACCTGCTCGGCAACGCCGAGCCGACGGTCACGGTAGGCGTCGTGAGCGGGACCAACCGCAACATCCTGCCGAGCGGCGAGCAGACCGGCCTCTACTTCGACATGATCCAGACCGACGCCTCGATCAACCCCGGCAACTCGGGCGGTCCGCTCACCAATGCATTGGGCGAGGTAGTGGGGGTGAACTCGTCGATCTTCAGCAGCACCGGCGGCTCCGTCGGGCTCGGCTTCGCGATCCCCATCGAGCGGGCGCTGCGCGTGGCCGACGAGATCATTCAGCACGGCACCGTGCGCCGCGCCTGGGTCGGCCTCGAGGTGGAGGGCCCCGGGGCGATGCGAGGGTGGAAGACCGCGGGTGGCGTCACGGTGTCGAGCGTGGCCCCGGGGGGGCCCGCGGCCAAGGCCACGCTTCGCAAAGGCGACGTGCTCACCGAGGCGAACGGTCGGCCGCTCCGCAACTATCTCGACTGGGAGGCGGTCAAGCTCGACCTGCACGTGGGCGATGGGGTGGACCTCTCGGTGCGAAGCGGAGCGCAGACCTCACGGCGCCGGGTGGTCACCGGCGACCTGCCCACGGTCACCGCCGAGAAGTACCGCCTGCTCGAGGACCTCGAGCTGGTCAACGTGACGGCGGCGGTCCGGGCCGAGCGAGCACTGCGCAGCGAGCAGGGCGTCCTCATCTTCCGCATCTCGCCGACCGTGAGCGAGGCGACCGGCCTCCGGGACGGCGACGTCATCCTTGCGATCAACCGCACCGCGGTGAGCGCCGCGTCCCAGGTGAGCGACCTGCTCAACGTCCGGCCGGGTGAAGTCGTCCGCCTGTATCTCGAGCGGGAGGGACAGATCACCTACACCGACTTGGTCTTCCGGTGAGCGACGAGCGCTGGACCTCGCCCCTCGGCACGCGCTACGCGTCGCCCGCGATGCAGCTGCTCTGGGGCGAGCCGCATCGCATCGGGCTCTGGCGGCGGCTCTGGCTCGCGTTGGCGGAAGCGGAGCGCGAGCTCGGCCTCCCCATTCCGGACCAGGCCCTGGCCCAGATGCGCGAGCACCTCGACGACGCCGACCTGGCCGCCGCGGCGCGCTACGAGCGCCGATTCCGCCACGACGTCATGGCCCACGTCCACGCCTTCGCCGACCAGGCGGCCGCCGCTCGCCCCTACCTCCATCTGGGCGCCACCAGCGCGTTCGTGACCGACAACGCCGACCTCGTCGTCATGCGCGACGGGCTGCGGCTGCTGCTGGGCCGCGTCGTGGCGGTGCTGTCGGCGCTGGAGGGCTTCGCCGCCCGCACGGCGCACCTCCCCTGCCTCGCCTACACCCACTTCCAGCCGGCCCAGCTCACCACGGTCGGCAAGCGTGCCACGCTCTGGATGCAGGACTTCGCGCTCGACGCGGAGGAGCTCTGCCACCGGATCGAGACGCTGCGATTCCGCGGGTGCCAGGGAACCACCGGAACCCAGGCCTCGTTCCTGGAGCTCTTCGGCGGCGATGACTCGAAGGTGCGCGACCTCGAGCGCCGGGTGACGGCCAAGCTCGGGTTCCACGAGCAGTTTGCGGTGACGGGACAGACCTACCCTCGAAAGACCGACAGCGCGGTGCTCGACGTTCTGAGTGGTGTGGCCCAGTCGGCCGCGAAGATGGCGGGCGACCTGCGCCTGTTGCAGCACGAGGGCGAGCTGCTCGAGCCGTTCGAGTCCGAGCAGATCGGATCGAGCGCGATGGCCTACAAGCGCAATCCGATGCGGGCGGAGCGGATCTCGGGGCTCGCGCGGTTCGTGATCTCGCTCCAGGCCAACGCGGCGCACACCGCCGCGTCGCAGTGGCTCGAGCGGACGCTGGACGACAGCGCCAACCGCCGGCTCACCCTGCCCGAGGCGTTTCTCGGCACGGATGCCATTCTGGTCCTCGCCACCAACATCGCGGCCGGACTCGAGGTGCGGGAGGATGTGGTGCGCAAGAACGTCGCCGAGCAGATGCCGTTCATGGCCACCGAGCGCTGGCTGCTGGTCGGGGTGGCGGCAGGCGGCGACCGGCAGGCGCTGCACGAGGTGATTCGTCGCCACAGTCTGGCGGTCGCGGAGGCGGTCGGGCGCGGCGGGCCCAACAACCTGCTCGAGCGGCTCGCCGCCGATCCCGCGTTCGCCGGGGTGCCGGCGGCCGAGCTCCAGGGGCAGGTGGAGCCCGCCAACTACACCGGCCGCGCCGCCGCGCAGGTGACCGAGTTCCTCGAGGAATACCTCCGCCCACTGCTCGCGCGCGCGCGCCCGCTCGCGGCGGAGGCGGGAAGCTCCGAGGTGCGGGTATGACCGCCCGTCCCCTCACTGAGAGCCGGCTGCCGCTGCCGCTCTTCCGCCGCGGCAAGGTGCGCGAAGTGTACGAAGTGGACGCGGACCATCTCCTCATGGTCACCAGCGACCGCGTCAGCGCGTTCGACATCGTGATGCGCGAGCCGATCCCCCGGAAGGGCGCCGTGCTCACCCAGACCAGCGCGTTCTGGTTCGAGCGGCTCGCCGGCGTGGTGCCCTCACACTTCGTCACCGCCCGGACCGAGGAGATCCTCGATCGCTTCCCAGCGCTCCGGAGCCACGAGGATCAGATCGCCGGGCGCTCGATGCTGGTCCGGCGCACTCAGCCGGTGCCGTTCGAGTGCGTGGTCCGGGGCTACCTCTCGGGCTCGGCCTGGATGGAGTACCGGGGCGCGGGCACGCTTGCCGGCGAGCCGCTGCCCTCCGGCCTGGTGGAGAGCGCGCCGCTCGATCCGCCCCTCTTCTCGCCCGCCACCAAGGCGGCGTCGGGGCACGATCTCAACGTGACGTTCTCGGCGGTGACCGATGCGCTCGGCCCCGAGCTGGCCGAGCGACTGCGTGATTCGAGCTTCGCCGTGTACACCGCCGGCCGGGACCATGCGGCCCGCAACGGGATCATCATCGCCGACACGAAGTTCGAGTTCGGGCTCGACGCGGGGGGCGCGCTGCTGCTGATCGACGAGGTGATGACGCCGGACTCGTCCCGCTTCTGGCCGGCGGATCACTACCGGCCGGGACAGGGGCAGCCCAGCTTCGACAAGCAGCCGCTGCGGGACTACCTCGCCGGGCTCAGGCGCGAGGGCCTCTGGGACGGCGAGGCACCGCCCCCGACGCTCCCTGACGAGGTGGTGGAAGCCACCAGCCGCCGGTATCTGGAGGCCTACGGCCTGATCACCGGCCGCGAGCTGGAGACGGAGGCGTGATCCGGACCGCACCCGAGGGACGCTGGTTCATCGTCGGCGCGTGGGTCATCGCGATCCTGCTGTTCGTGACCGCCGCGCGGTCGGACTCCGTCGTCTGGTGGGTCGTGGCGGCGGCATGGCTCGCGATCGCGATCTGGGTCATCGCCTTCTTCCGCGATCCCGAGCGGGCGTGGTCCATCAGCGAGCGCGTGGTAGTGGCACCGGCCGACGGCAAGGTCGTGAGCATCGTCGAGATCGATGAGCCGGCGTACCACGGGGGCCCGGCACTCCGCATCTCCATCTTCATGAACGTGTTCGACTGCCACGTGAACCGGTATCCCGTGGCCGGCACCGTGGCCTACCGGCAGTACAACCCGGGCAAGTTCGGTCATGCGGCGGCGGAGAAGTCGAGCCTCGACAACGAGCAGTCGTCGGTCGGAGTGGCGGCGGCGCGCGGCAAGGTGCTGATCCGGCAGATCGCGGGCCTGGTGGCGCGGCGGATCGTCACCGACCACTCCGTCGGCACCGCGGTGAAGCAAGGCGAGCGCCTCGGCATGATCCGCTTCGGCTCTCGCGTCGACGTGTTCCTCCCGGTGGGGACGAAGCCCCTGGTCCACATCGGTGACTCGACCATCGCGGGGGTGACGGTGGTGGCCGAATGGAGCTGATCCCGAGACAGCAGGTCCGGCAGGAGGGAGTCCGCCGACGCACCATGCGCCAGGTCGTCGTGGTGATGCCGAGCGCGTTCACCCTCGGCAACCTCTTCTTCGGCTTCTGGGCGATCGTCTCCGCCTTCAACGGGAATTTCCGGTGGGCGGGCTGGTTCATCGTGTTCGCCGGCATCCTCGACGCGCTCGACGGCCGGGTGGCACGGCTCTCGAACACGGGGACCCGCTTCGGCGCCGAGCTCGATTCCCTGGTGGACGTCATCTCCTTCGGCGTCGCGCCCGCCCTCTTGATCTACTTCCTGGACTTCTCCAACGCCGGGCGCTTCGCCTGGATCCTCTGCTACATCTACGTGACCGCCGTCGCGCTCCGGCTGGCCAGGTTCAACGTGCTCTCGGCGGGCAAGCCGTCGACCGGCTGGTTCACCGGCCTTCCCTCGCCCGCAGCCGGCACCACGCTGGCGGTCTATTACCCGTTCAGCCAGACCGAGTGGTATCGCGTGTCGCTGGCCTATCTCGACCTGCAGCACCAGGGCCTGGTCGTGCTGATGCTCCTGCTCGCCGTCCTGATGGTGAGCAACGTGAAGTATCCCAAGTTCCCCCAGATCGGGCTTCGCTCCGCCAAGGGGCTCTTCGGCCTCGCGGTCCACCTGACCATCCTGCTCGGCGGAATTCTCGCGCCCGAGTATTTTTTGTTTCCGCTCGGCCTGTTCTACGTCTCCTACGGCATCGTCCGCGCGACGATCCTCGGCCTCATGGAGAGACCCGAGGGGAATCAGCCGGTGGAGGAGCGGATCTCCGACGGTGGAGAGCCCGAGGCGCCGCCGGTTACCCACGAGCGGCGTGGCGCATGGCGCGACCGCCGACAGATGCCCGAGGACTGATGACCTACCGCGTACACGTGCGGGTGATGCCCCGGCTCGGCCTTCTCGACCCGCAGGGACAGGCGGTCGAGCATGCGCTCTCCGCCCTCGGCTTCGCCGAGGCGGCCGGCGTGCGGATCGGCCGGGCGATCGAGCTGGAGGTGGCGGCGCCATCCCGGGCGGAGGCCGAGTCGCGCGCCCGCCAGATGTGCGACAAGCTGCTGGCCAACCCGGTCACCGAGGACTACCTCGTGGCCATCGAGGAGCGCTGATGCCGCGCGTGGCGGTGGTGCGGTTCCCCGGCAGCAACTGCGACTTCGACGCGCTGCGCGTCGGCGGAAGCGGTGGGCGCCACGAGCTACTTCGTCTGGCATCGCGATACCGACCTCGCCGGGCGCCGACGTGGTGGTGCTCCCGGGCGGGTTCAGCTACGGCGACTATCTGCGCTCGGGCGCCATCGCGCGTTTCAGCCCGGTGATGCAGGCGGTGCAGCGGCACGCGGCCGACGGCGGGCCGGTGCTCGGGCATCTGCAACGGATTCCAGATTCTCTGCGAGGCGCACCTGCTCCCCGGCGCCCTGATGCGCAACGCCGGCCTCCACTTCGTGTCGAAGCCGGTGGACGTGACCGTCGAGCGGATCGACACGCCGTTCACCACCGACTACGCCCTCGGCCAACGGCTGCGGCTGCCCGTGGCTCACGGCGAGGGCCGGTACCTCGCGAGCGCCGACACCCTGCGCATGCTCGAGGCCGAGGGGCGGGTCGTGCTTCGCTATGTCGCCGACTCCGAGGGTTCGCCGTACCAACCCAATCCGAACGGGTCCGCCGCGCACATCGCCGGCATCCGGAACGCCGCGGGCAACGTGGTCGGCATCATGCCCCACCCCGAGCGCGCCGACGAGCCTGCGCTCGGCCTGACCGACGGCCGCGGATTCTTCACTTCCATGGTCGCGGGGATGCCGCGGCCCTCCACTACGAAGGTGCTCAGCCGATGACCATCGAAAAGCCCAGCCGGAACGAAGACGAGTACTTCGCCCAGCAGAACGCCGAGCTGCTCCAGAAGCAGCGCGAGAAGATCGAGGCGACCGCCGTCGAAGCCGAGCGCAAGTCGCACTACATGAAGTGTCCCAAGGACGGGTACGACCTCGACAGCGGAGAGTTCCACGGCGTCCAGATCGAGACCTGCCCGCACTGCGGCGGGATGTGGCTGGACGCCGGCGAGCTGGAAGTCATCTCCCACGAGGATCGGCCGGCGCTGATGACGCGGGTCCTGAGCGAGGCGCTGAGCGCGTTCCGCGGCTCGGGGAAGAAGCCCGGATCCGGCAAGTGACCGGTTCGGCGGTCGCGGGCACCACGGACGCCTCCCGCTTCCCGGGCGAGCGTCCGGTCACCGACGAGGTGGTGCGCGAGCACAACCTCAACGCGCTCGAGTACGAGCGGATCCTCGACATGCTCGGCCGCAAGCCCACGCTGACCGAGCTGGGCGTCGTCTCGCGCGCTCTGGACGGAGCACTGCTCGCTACAAGCATTCGCAGCCCGTCCTCAAGACCTTCCCGACCACGGGCCCGCAGGTGCTCCAGGGCCCGGGGGAGAACGCCGGCGTGCTGCGACTGCGGCGACGGCATGGGCGGTCGCGTTCAAGATCGAGTCGCACAACCATCCGTCGGCGGTCGAGCCGTACCAGGGCGCGGCCACCGGCGTCGGCGGCATCCTGCGCGACGTGTTCACGATGGGCGCCCGGCCGATCGCGATGCTCAACACCCTCCGGTTCGGCTCGCTCGACCAGCCGCGGAATCGCTACCTCTTCGCCGGCGTCGTCCGGGCGTCGGCGACTACGGCAACTGCGTCGGCATGCCGACGCGTCGGCGGCGAGGTCGCGTTCGACCCGCCGTACACCGGCAATCCGCTGGTCAACGCGATGTGCGTCGGCCTCCTGCGGGAGGACGGATCTGATTCGCGCCGCCGCCGAAGGCGTCGGCAACGTCCGATCTCGCGGTCGGCGCGCGGACCGGGCGCGACGGCATCCACGGCGCGATCTTCGCATCCGAGGAGCTGTCGGCGCAGAGCGAGGCGCGGCGGCCGCAGGTGCAGGTCGGCGACCCGTTCACCGAGAAGCTCCTGCTCGAGGCCAGCCTCGAGCTGATCACCACCGGACCACATCGTCGCGATCCAGGACATGGGCGCCGCGGGGCTCACCAGCTCGAGCGCCGAGATGGCGGCCCGCGGCGACGTCGGCGTGGACGATCGACACCGGTCTCGGTCCCCACCCGCGAGGAGGGGATGACGCCGTACGAGATCCTGCTCTGTCGGAATCGCAGGAGCGGATGCTCGTCGTGGCGACCCCGGAGCGGGTGGAGGATGTCCAGCGGGTCTGCGCCAAGTGGGAGCTGTCGGCCACTCCGATCGGCCAGGTCACCGATGACGGCATCTTCCGGGTCAAGCACCACGGAGTGACCGTCGCGGCCATTCCGGGTCAGCGCCTGGTGAACGACTGTCCGATCTACCATCCGGAGGCGCGTGAGAGCGACGAAGCCCGCGCCCGCCGTGCGGCCGCACCCACCCGGAAGCCGGAGGCCGACCTCGACCAGGCGCTCGAGCTGCTACTCGACAGCCCGAACCTCGCCAGCAAGCGGTGGGTCTACGAGCAGTACGACTCCACGGTGCAGCGCTCCACGATCCTCGGCCCCGGCGGCGACGCCGGCGTGCTCCGCGTGCCCGGCACGAGCTTCGGGCTCGCCGTCACGTGGACTGCAACGCCCGACTGCGTGGCGCTCGACCCCTACGAGGGCGGCAAGGCCGCGGTCGCCGAGGCGGCGCGCAACGTCGCCTGCACCGGCGCCCGTCCGCTCGGCATCACCGACTGCCTCAACTTCGGGAACCCGGAGAAGCCGGAGGTGTTCTTCCAGTTTCGCGAGGCGTGCCGGGGCATCGCCGACGCATGCCGGGCGTTCGGGACGCCGGTGACCGGCGGCAACGTCTCGTTCTACAACGAGAGTCCCACGGGCGGCGATCGATCCCACGCCGACGATCGGCATGGTCGGCCTGCTGGAGGAGGTGGACCGCCGGGTGCCGAGCCATTTCGCGGCCGAGGGCGACGAGGTGTACCTCCTTGGCGCGACCCGGGGCGAGCTGGGCGGGTCGGCCTATTGGGCGGAGCTGCGCGGCTTCGTCGGGGGCCGCACGCCGCCGGTGGATCTGGACGCGGAGCGCCGGCTCCAGAACCTGCTGGTCGAGGCCGCCGGGCAGCGCCTCCTGCCGGAGCGCCCATGACGCCTCCGAGGGCGGCTTGCTGGTGGCGCTCGCCGAGGCCGCGATGGGCGGCGCCTACGCCGCGGCAGGTATTGGCGCCACGCTGGATCTGGAGCGGTATGCCGACGGCGTGGCACTGGACGCACTGCTCTACGGGGAGGATGCCGGCCGCGTGGTGGTGTCGGCCGACCCGGCCAATGGCGCCGCGCTCACCGCGCTGGCGGCGGCTCACCGGGTGCCGATCTCCCGGGCGGGCGTGACCGGGGGCCGGGCGCTGGAACTGCGCGCCGGGTCCCGCCTGTTCAACTGGGACGTAGCCGGCCTCAGACGGACATACTTCGACGCGATCCCGCGGCGCATGCAGCACGCCGACGCGGAACGCTCAGCGGGAGAATAGACGGCAATGTGCGGCATCTTCGGCGTCTCCGGCATCTCGGACGCGGCCCGACTCACCTATCTCGGTCTCTACGCTCTGCAGCACCGGGGGCAGGAGAGCGCGGGCATCGTCGCGATCGACCGGGAGGGCGTGGCCCGCTCGCATCGCGGCATGGGCCTGGTGTCGGAGAACTTCAACGACGCCACGCTCGACCGCCTCCCCGGCGACGTCGCGGTGGGTCACACGCGCTACTCGACCACCGGCAGCACGGTCCTGGCGAACGCCCAGCCCTGCAGCGTCAACACCCGCTGCGGCCCGCTGGCCATCGCGCACAACGGCAACCTGACCAACGCGGCGGAGCTCAAGCGCGAGCTGGTCGAGAAGGGCGCGATCTTCACCAGCTCGAGCGACACCGAGGTGCTGGTGCACCTGATCGCCCGCTCCGATGCGAACACGGTCGAAGGTCAGATCCGCGACGCGCTGGAACAGGTGGAGGGCGCCTACAGCCTGGTCATCACCGCCGGCCGCTCGCTCTACGCGGTGGTGGACAGCCGCGGCTTCCGGCCGCTCGTGCTCGGGCGACTCGGCGCCGGCATGGTGGTGGCGTCGGAGACCTGCGCGCTCGACCTGGTCGGCGCGAGCATGGCGTGCGAGCTCGAGCCGGGCGACTTCGTGAAGATCGACGACGGCCAGGTCACCGAGCTTCCGCGGCTCTCGCCCCGGCCGGTGACGCGCTGTGTGTTCGAGCTGGTGTACTTCGCCCGGCCCGACAGCACGGTGTTCGGCGAATCGGTGGATCGGGTCCGCCGCGACCTGGGCCGGGAGCTGGCCCGGGAGCATCCGGCCACCGGCGACGTGGTCTTCAGCGTCCCCGACAGCTCGAACGCCATGGCACTCGGCTTTTCCGAGGTATCGGGCATCGAGCTCGAGCATGGGTTGATTCGCAATCACTACGTCGGCCGCACCTTCATCAATCCGACCCAGAACCACCGGGTGGAGAAGGTGAAGATCAAGTTCAATCCGGTGCGCGACGTGATCCACGGCAAGTCCTGCGTCGTGGTGGACGACAGCCTGGTCCGCGGCAACACCAGCCGGAGCCTGGTGCGGATGATCCGGGCCGCCGGCGCGCGCGAGGTGCACCTGCGGCTCGCGTCGCCCCCGATCACCGGCCCCTGCCACTACGGGATCGATACCCCGACGCGGGAGGAGCTGATCGCGTCGAGCCATTCGATCGAGGAGATCCGCGAGTTCCTCGCCGTGGACTCGCTGGGCTATCTGTCGCTCGAGGGGATGCTGCGGGCGGCGGGGAACCACTCCGGCTTCTGCCACGCCTGTTTCTCGGGCCAGTACCCCACGCCGGTTCCGGAGGATATGGTGCAGCTGCGCCACGCGTCCCCCCTCATCGCCACCGGCGCATGAGCGGCCCCTACACCCAGCCGCTGGTCTATTTCTTCGGCCAGGGCCGCGCCGATGGAACAGCGGCCATGAAGGAAATTCTCGGCGGCAAGGGCGCGGGGCTCGCCGAGATGACCACCATCGGCATCCCCGTCCCTCCCGGCTTCACCATCGCCAGCAGCCTCTGTCTCCACTACCTCGAAAGCAATCAGTTCCCCAAGCGCCTCCGGGTGGAGGTGGAGAACACCCTCCAGCGGCTCGAGTCGGCCACGGGAAAGCATTTCGGCGACGGGGACAATCCGCTGCTGGTGTCGGTACGCTCCGGCGCGGCCGTGTCGATGCCCGGAATGATGGAGACGATCCTCAACCTGGGGCTCAACGACGTCACCGTCGAAGGGCTCACCAGACAGAGCGAGAATGCCCACTTCGCCTGGGACTCCTATCGGCGATTCGTCCAGATGTACGGCAGCGTCGTGTTCGACCTCTCCAAGCGGCCGTTCGAGCACCTGCTGGAGGAGGCCCGCAACCGGTGCGGGGTCGAGCGCGACATCGACCTGCCGCTGGAGGACGTCCAGGCGCTGGTGCGCCAGTTCAAGGAGCTGATCCGCACCGAGACCGGCCGTGAGTTCCCCGACGATCCGGTGCGCCAGCTCTGGGGCGCGATCGCGGCGGTGTTCGAGAGCTGGAACACGCGCCGCGCGATCGACTACCGGAAGCTGCACGACATCCCGGACACCATGGGCACCGCGGTCAACGTGGTCGCCATGGTCTTCGGCAACCTGGGAGAGGACTCCGGCACGGGCGTGACGTTCAGCCGCGATCCCTCCACCGGCGACCCGAGCCTGTACGGCGAGTTCCTGCTCAACGCCCAGGGCGAGGACGTGGTCTCCGGCAGCCGGACGCCGCTGCCGATCACCGCGCTCCGGGAGAAGATGCCCCACGCCTACCAGGAGCTCGAGCGCGTCGCCCGGACGCTGGAGCGGCATTTCCGCGACCTCCAGGACATGGAGTTCACCATCGAGCGCGGCGTCCTGTACATGCTGCAGACCCGGCGGGGACAGCGCTCGGGACAGGCCGCGGTGCAGGTCGCCTGCAGCATGGTGGACGAGGGGCTCATCTCGGAGGAGGAGGCGGTCGCCCGGATTCCCCCCCACGACCTGAATCAGCTCCTCCATCCCACCATCGATCCCACGAGCAAGCTCGACCTCCTCACCACCGGCCTCCCGGCGAGCCCGGGCGCGGCGTGCGGCACGGTGGTGTTCGACGCCGACCGCGCGGAGAAGATGGGTCGCGCCGGACAGCCCGCGATCCTGGTGCGGCGGGAGACCTCGCCCGAGGATTTCCACGGCATGGTGATGGCCAAGGCGATCCTGACCGCGCGCGGCGGCATGACGTCCCACGCGGCCGTCGTCGCCCGCGGCATGGGGAAGCCCTGCGTGGCCGGCGCCCAGCAGATGGTGGTGGACGAGAAGAACGCGCGCTTCTCGGTGGACGGCCGCAGCATCGCCGAAGGCGACTGGATCACGGTGGACGGTGGGAGCGGTAAGGTGTTCGCCGGCCAGGCCGCGCTGGTGATGCCCGAGCCGAGCGGCAACTTCCTCCGGCTGATGCAGTGGGCCGATCGGATCCGGCAGCTCCGGGTCCGGGTCAACGCCGACACACCCGCCGACGCACACCGCGGGCGGGACTTCGGCGCCGAGGGGATCGGGCTCTGCCGCACGGAACACATGTTCTTCGACGGGGAGCGGCTGTCCGCGATGCGCGAGATGATCGTCGCGGCCGACACGGCCGGGCGCGAGCGTGCCCTGGCCAAGCTGCTGCCGATGCAGCGAGCCGACTTCGAAGCGATCTTCCGCGCGATGGAGGGCTATCCGGTCACGATCCGGCTGCTCGACCCGCCGCTGCACGAGTTCCTTCCCCACGACGAGGGCGAGATCGCCGGGCTGGCCGCCGAGCTCGAGATGCCGGTCGAGCGGCTGCAGGTGCTCATCGACCGGCTCCAGGAAGTGAATCCGATGCTCGGCCTGCGCGGCTGTCGCCTCGGCATCATCTATCCGGAGATCACGGCGATGCAGGTCCGGGCCATCTTCGAGGCCGCGTGCACCGTCGCGGTGCGGAAGGGCCGGGTGATGCCGGAGGTGATGATCCCGCTCACCGCGAGCGTCGTCGAATTCCGGAAACAGGCGTTCATCGTGCGCCAGGTCGCCGAAGAGGTGTTCCGCGAGCGGCAGATCACGGTCCCGTTCCTCCTCGGCACCATGATCGAGCTGCCGCGCGCCTGCGTCACCGCGGACGAGCTGGCCCGCGAGGCACAGTTCTTCTCCTTCGGCACCAATGACCTCACCCAGACCACCTGGGGCCTGAGCCGGGACGACGCGGGTCACTTCCTGCCGTACTATCTCGAGCATGGAGTGATCGAGGCGGATCCGTTCCAGGTGCTGGACCAGGCCGGCGTGGGCAAGCTGATCCAGCTCGCCTGCGACCTCGGCCGGCGCACCCGGAACGATCTCAAGCTGGGCATCTGCGGCGAGCATGGCGGTGAGCCGGGAGCGGTCGCCTTCTGCGACCGCCTGGGCATGAACTACGTCAGCTGCTCGCCGTTCCGGGTTCCGATCGCGCGGCTGGCCGCGGCGCAGGCGGCGCTCGCCGCGCGCGGCACCATGGACCGCACCCGCGCCACCGTCTGAGGAAGGGGACCATCTTCATGGCCGACCCCGTCGTGGGCGTCGTGATGGGCAGCGACTCCGACTGGGAGACGATGCAGCACGCGGTGCGCCGGCTGGAGGAGCTCGGCGTGCCGTTCGAGACCCGCGTGGTGTCCGCCCACCGGACGCCCGACCTGATGTTCCGCTACGCCGAAGAAGCGGCGGGGCGCGGGCTCAGGTGCATCATCGCCGGCGCCGGCGGCGCCGCGCACCTTCCGGGGATGCTCGCCGCCAAGACCGCGCTGCCCGTGTTGGGCGTCCCGGTGCCCTCCAAGCACCTGCAGGGCCTCGATTCCCTCCTCTCCATCGTCCAGATGCCCGCCGGCGTCCCGGTCGCCACTTTCGCGATCGGTGCCGCCGGCGCACAGAACGCGGCCCTGTGCGCGGCCGCGATCCTCGCCCTCAACGACGCGGAGCTCGCCCAGCGGCTCGACAAGCTCCGCCGGGAACAGACCCGCCGCGTCATCGATCTCCAGCTGCCCCGGGAGCGCTCGTGATCCTGCCGGGCGCCACGGTCGGCGTCCTGGGCGGGGGGCAACTGGGCCGGATGTTCGCCATCCGCGCCCGGACCATGGGTTACCGCGTCGTCGTGCTCGACCCCGATCCCGTGAGTCCCGCCGGCCGGATCGCCGACACCCACCTGCGCGCCGCCTACACCGACCCGGACGCGCTCGACCAGCTCGCGCGCGCCTGCGACGCGGTCACCACCGAATTCGAGAACGTGCCCGCGGAGGCGCTCGAGCGTCTGGCGCTCGGCTGCCGAGTGCGTCCGTCGGTCGAGGCCGTCGCGATCGCGCAGGACCGGATCCGGGAGAAGGGCTTTCTGGAGCGTGGCGGTTTCCCCACCGCCCCTTTCTTCGCCGTTCGTGACCAGGCCGAGCTGGGCGGCGCCGTCGCACGGATCCGCCTCCCTGCCTTGCTCAAGACCAGCCGGCTGGGCTACGACGGTAAGGGCCAGATCGCCGTGGAGACGGCGGCGGACGCGGCGCCAGCCTTCGAGCGTCTCGGAGGGGTGGCGTGCGTGCTGGAGGAGCGGCTGGCACTGGAGAGCGAAGTGTCCGTAGTGTTGGCACGGGGGGACGACGGAGCCGTGGCCGCCTTTCCGGTCGGAGAGAACAGACACCGCGACGGAATCCTGGAGACGACGGTGGTACCGGCTCGGGTGCCGGCCGCGGTGGCGGCGGAAGCCGAGGCGGTGGCTCGGCGGGTGGCCACGGCCCTCGAGTATGTCGGTGTGCTGGGCGTGGAGATGTTCGTCGCCAACGGGGGTGGGATCTACGTCAACGAGATCGCACCCCGGCCCCACAACAGCGGCCACTATACGCTGGATGCCTGCAGCACCGATCAGTTCGAGCAGCAGCTGCGCGCACTCTGCGGCCTGCCCCTGGCCGAGCCGAGACTGCTGTCGCCGGTGGCGATGGTGAATCTGCTCGGCGATGTCTGGAATGATGGCACGCCACGGTGGGCCGATGCGCTTCGGCTGCCGGGCGTGCGACTGCACCTGTACGGCAAGACGGAGCCCCGGCCCGGGCGGAAGATGGGTCACCTGAATTGCCTGGCCGACGATCCCGACCGTGCGCTCGCCCTCGCGTTGAAGGCGAGGGACGCCCTGGTCGCCTCACCCATTCACACGGAGTAGTCCCGCATGACGCTCGTCGCTCTCGCACTCCTGACGCTCGCCGCGCCCGTGGCCCCCGTGGTCGCGGACAGCGCGTGCCCCGTCCTTCTGCCCAACGATGTCCCCGTGCAGGGCCGGCAGAGCCCGCTCGACTCGCTCACGTTCACGGTCGCCAAACAGACGGTCAAGCTCTGCTACGGACGTCCCAGCGCGAAGGGACGCACCATGCTCGGTGGTGAGGCCGTCCCCTTCGGCAAGCTGTGGCGCACCGGCGCCAACGAGCCCACCGTGATCTTCACGCCGGTGGCGCTCACCATCGCGGGGGTCACGGTCGCCCCGGGCAAGTACTCGATCTACACGGTGCCCGGCGCGAAGCAGTGGGAAGTGATCGTGAACAAGTCCACCTCGCAGTGGGGGCACGAGAGCACCTACACCCCGGAGGTGAAGGCGCAGGAGGTCGGCCGGGGCAAGGTCACCGCCGAAGCGGGCAGCGCGCCGGTCGATACCTTCACCATCGCGGCCGACCCGGCGACGGGCGAGACCCAGCGACTGGTGCTCACCTGGGAGAAGACCAAGGTGTCCATCCCGGTAAGGGCCGCCAGCTGAGCTAGCTCGGGCGGCGTCGTGCCACGCGCGCGACGCCGTCCACCAGCCGGTTCACTTCGTCGGCCGTCGTGTACGCCGCGCACCCCGCGCGGATGAGGCCGCCTCGCCCCGCCAGGCCATACCGTTCGACCACGCTCGTCGCATAGAAATCCCCGGTGGACACGAACACCGCCTCCTCGGCGAGGGCGTCGGCGATCTCGTCGGCGTGGCGGTCGCCAACGGTGAAGCTCACGGTCGGTGTCCGCGGCGCCGATGCGGGCGGCCCGTAGACCTGGACGCCGTCGATCGCCGCGAGTCCGGTCAGCACCCGCTCCACCAGCGCCTGGCCCCGCCGGTGCAGCTCGCCGAGCGACGCTCGCAGACGCCCCCGGCGGTCGTCGCCCGAGGCGAGGGACGCCAGGAATGCCACGGCCGCTGCCGCGCCGGCGATCCCCTCGTGATTGAGCGTGCCCGTCTCCAGACGCTCGGGCGCGCTCTCGGGAGCGGGCTGGAGCTTCGGAATGTCCACCGCCGCGAGTCGCTCGCCGCGGCCGTAGAGCACGCCGACGTGCGGCCCGTAGAACTTGTAGGCCGAGCAGGCGAGGAAATCGCAGCCGATCGCCCGGACGTCCACCAGCCGATGCGGCGCGTAGTGCACCGCGTCCACGAAGGTGAGGGCTCCCGCTTCGCGGGCGAGCTTCGCCGCCCGCCCCACATCGGTGATCGTGCCGAGGGCATTGGACGCGGCACCGATCGCCAGCAGCTTCGGCTTCCGCGCGAGTGCCTGCTCCAGGGCCGGCCAATCCACCTGCCCGGACTCCGGTACGATCGGCACCATCGTCACCCGGACGCCACGCTCGCGCTCGAGGGCGCGCCACGGCGCCACGTTGGCATGGTGGTCCAGCTCGGTGATCACGATCTCGTCGTCCGTCCCCCACCCGCGCCCGAGGCCGCGGGCGAGGTGGAAGGTGAGCGTCGTCATGTTGGCGCCGAACGCCACCTCCGAACGGTCGGCACCGAGGAAGTCGGCCAGGGCGCGGCGGGCCTCATCGATGATCGCGTCGGTCTCGCGACTGGTGGGATAGCGCCAGTGGGTGTTGGCGTTGTGCTCGAGGAGATAGCTGGTCATCGCGTCCACTACCGCGCGGGGGACCTGGGTGCCACCGGGACCATCGAAGTAGGCTACCGGGGTCCCATTGTGCCGCCGGCCGAGAGCCGGGAACTGCGCGCGAATGCCGTCGGTCGCGAGGACGGCGGCCTGGTCCGGCGCTGCCACGGAGGGATGCATGAGACCTCGAGCTGGAACCATGGTAGTGGTTGATAAATCGGTTCATGTATACTGCGTAATTGTCCTAAGAATAACACGTTATGCTATCGTAGCTTGACCGGCTATTCCGCGGCCTCCCGGCGGACGCGCATGGGTTCAGGCCCGGCAACTGGCGAGCGCACCCACCCCCTCCTTAGCTTTGCTGCGCCTACGGGACGCTGCCCTCCTCACCATCTATGCGAGTACCCAATGTCATCTTGGCCATGGCGCCGGCAATGGTTCAGCGGCGGGACGCTGGTCGTGCTCTTCGGCGCCGCGGGGTGCGGCGGCGATGGAGGGTCCGACCCGCAGATTCCCGCCGAGATCACCCTCAACTCCTCCGACGTCACGCTGGACGCTGAAGGACAGATCTTCCAGCTGACCGCCACCGTGGTGGACGCGGACGGCGATCCGCTGCCGGACGCAACCGTCAACTGGGAGTCGAGCGACGTGGCCATCGTAGCCGTGACTGCGACCGGGCTACTGACCGGGCAAGGGCCTGGCACCGCCCAGGTGACCGCCACGGCAGGCGAGGTCACCAGCTCGGCGGAGGTGATCGTGGAGTCCACCGCTTCGATGCAGCTGCTCGAGGGCAACGGCCAGACGGCGCCCGTCAACACCGCAGTGCCCACGGCGCCGGCCGTCGAGGTGCGCGACGGGTCCAACGCGCCGGTGGCCAACGTTCGGGTCCGTTTCACCGTCGGCAGTGCAAGCGGGTCGGTGACCGGTGAGGTCCAGACCACCGGCGCCGACGGCATCGCCCGCGTGGGCTCCTGGCGCCTCGGCGGCTCAGGCATCAATACCTTGACCGCCAGCGTTGACGGCGCCGAGATCAACGGCGAGCCGGTCGAGTTTCTGGCGACCACGGCGAACGCGGGCGGCTACAATATCACGGTGCGGTACCTCGGCGACATCACCAACGCCCAGCTACTCGCCTTTGCCGAGGCCGAGCTCCGGTGGGAGAGCATCATCACCGGCGACCTGGCGGACGTCAACGACAATCTGCCGGCCAACTCCTGTGGCGACAATCCCGCGACCGACGGCCCCTTCGACGATCTCACGATCTTCGTGACCATCGAGCCGATCGATGGACCGTTCGGCGTCCTCGGCCAGGCGGGGCCTTGCTTCGTGCGGGTTCCGGGCGACCTGACCGTCATCGGCCGGATGCAGTTCGACGAAGCCGACATGGAGCTGCTCGAAGGCGAGGGGTCGCTGCAGGCCGTCATCCTGCACGAGATGGGGCACGTGCTCGGATTCGGCACGCTCTGGGGGCCACAGGCCGCGGACCTGCTGGTGGACCCGGCCGACCCGGACACGCCCGCCCTAGAGGATCCCCACTTCACGGGGCCGCTCGCGCTGGCCGCCTTCGACGCGGCCGGCGGGACCACCTATTCGGGAGAGAAAGTCCCCGTGATGGACGTGGGGGGCGCCGGCACCATCAACAGCCACTGGCGCGACGAAGTCTTCGATCCCGAGATCATGACCGGCTTCCTGAGCGACGGATTCAACCCGCTGAGTGAGGTCAGCGTCCAGTCGCTGGCCGATCTCGGCTACACCGTGGATGTCTCCCAGGCCGATCCGTTCACCCTGGCACCGGCGATCCGCATCGCTGGACAGCGGCGCGGCCGGCAGCTCATCAACGACGTGATCAGCGACCCCATTCGACGGATCGACGCGAGCGGGCGCGTGGTCGGAGTGATTCGGCGATGACCGGCCAATGGAGAATGGGCGCCCTCATGGCGCTCGCGGCATGCGGCGGCGGCAACTCGAGCGGCTCCGATCCGGAGGCGTGCGCGCCGCTCGAGGCCGCCGCGGACGGCACGCTCAACGCGGATGGGATGGCCGGCGACTACTCGCTGCGCCTGGTGGCGACGTCGGGTGCCAAGCGCGGAGCCACCAGCGGCGGCACGGTACACCTCACGGCGCACGACAGCGCGCGTAAGCATGTCCTGCTGCCCGACGGCAGGACCAGCACGACCTACACGTTCCCGCTCTATGGCACGGCGGAGGTCGACCTCGCCTCGGTGGGCGCTACCGCGCCCGGCGAACTCGGCTCCGACGATCCGGCGGCGCCGGGCGTGCTGGTGATCGAGAGCTCGACCGGCGTCCTCCTGCGTCTGGGCTCCGAGGCCAACCGGACGGGTGTGCGTCGCTTCGACGGAGCCTACACGGCGCTACAGGTCCGGCAGGTCACCGACAAGGGCTTCGCGGGAACCTGGCGGAGCGGCGTGGCCACGGAGGAGTCCGGCGGCCACTTCTGCGCCAACCGGGGGAGCTGAGTCTCCGGGCGCGCTGAAAGGTTGCAGGGGGACAAACGACGGCGGGCGAGACCGGTTGGTCTCGCCCGCCGTTGTCGTTGTGATGGAGGCGCAGGGAATCGAACCCTGGTCCGAGTAAGCGCCCGAAACTGCGTCTACGTGCGTAGGCTCGTCTCTATACCGTCGCCTCGGGTCGGTGCCGAACCGACCTCCCCTCGGCCAAGCTCCTGAAGTCTCGCCTCGCGCGCCGGAGCGACGCGCTCGGCCAGCCCGGATTTTCGATTCGACCGACGACGCCCCGGGCGGGCTTCGTCTGCCGAAGGCGCATCAAGCGAGCTTAGCTCAGCTTACGCGGCCAGTGCCAGTTCAGTGTTGGCAGTTGAAACGTTCCAGATGGTTTTACCAGGAGTCTGGACCTGGGCACGCTGCAATTTCTTCTTCATACCCGTCGAAGCCAGTCGCCCCCGACAGTCCTGAAAGATAGTCGGTGGCGGAAGTGGGCGGAAAGCCGGACGGACGAAAGGACGGCAGTGACTATTGTAACTTGCAGGCCCATATCGACATACCTTCCCTCCTTCCGTCCTTCCGCCCTACCTCGCCCCCGCTCGCTCGACCCGGTTTCGGCCGCTGTTCTTGGCGACGTAAAGGGCCGCGTCGGCCTGCGGAATCAGGTCAGCGATATCCCGGCTCGTCTCGGGACAGGCCGCCACGCCGAAGCTGGCACTGAGTGGCCACGCCCTGCCCCGCCAATCCCACGGCGTGGTGTTGAGCTTGATCCGTATCCGCTCCGCGATCCGGTAGCCCACGTCGAGCCGGGCCGCCGGCAGCCAGATGGCGAACTCCTCGCCCCCGATGCGGGCACCGATGTCCCCGTTGCGGACCTGCTCCCGGATGATGCGGGCGAAGTGCATCAGCGCGGCGTCGCCGGCGGGATGACCCAGCTTGTCGTTCACATCCTTGAATCGGTCGAGATCGGCGTAGATGACCGAGCCCTCGCCCACGTCCACCCGGTTGAGCAGGGCATCGAGCCCGCGGCGGTTGAGCAGGCCCGTGAGAGGATCGAGCCGGGTCTTCTCCTTGAGCTTGTCGGCCTCGAGCGCCGTCACCACCCGCGGCCCGGCGTTGGCCAGCGCCGCCATGATCTCGGTCCTGGCACCTCCCGCGGGCTCGCGCCCGCCCGGCGGCCACAGCGCCACGCCGCCCACGAACCGCTCGCCGGCGCGCATCGGAAGGACCAGCACCGCGCCGGGGTTCTGCCGGCGGTCGGGCACTACGCCGCCGAGCGGATCGCCCTCGAAGAAGATCGAGTCGAGATCGCCGCGGCACACGCGGGCGAGGTCACTGTCCGCCGGCAGCATCGAGTCGAGCAGCCGCCGGTCGCCGCGGCCGGAGACTCCGATGACCCGCACGGTCCCCGCGAAGTCGCCGCTGCCGTCCGCTGCTGGATCGCCCGCCTCGAACGCCGCGACGACGACCTGCGCGTCCAGCATCCGCTCGAGCTGGTAGGCGAGCCGGAGGCCGACGCTGCCCACCGATTCGAGCGACGCTTCCTGGGTGCTCGCCTGGGCCAGCTGCACGATTTGGGGCCGCCGGCGCACCCCGTCGGCCAGCCGGCGCAGGTCGCCCTCCGCCGCCTCCAGCCGGGCCGCATCCGCCCCGCCCGGCATGAGCAGGCCCACCGCCACACCCGCGGCGGCGTGGAAAACAAGGGTGCCGCCCTCCATGCGTTCCGCACCGCTCTGCTCCTGGTCCCGCGCGCGCTCGAGCCGCCGGTCCACCGCGACGATCTGCGCCACCGACAGCCGCTCCGCGTCCACCACGCGCTCGGCATGCGGCTCCGCGTCGCGGATGTCCATCTCGGCCACCCAGACGCCGGCCGCGCCGTGCGCCCGCCGCAGCCACTCCAGCGCGGGATCGGGCAGCAGATGGGGAGAGACCCCGGGTGCCACGCCGGGCGAGCGGGCACGGCGCAGGAAGAACCACGCCGCACCGGCGCCTAGGAGCGACCCGAGCAGGAGCGTCCAGACGCTCATCGCCTGAGCCAGCCGCGGCGATGGAACCAGCGGTAGATCACCGCCGTCACCACCAGCATAAACCCGAGGACTCCGGGGTATCCGAAATGATGTCGCAGCTCGGGCATGTAGTCGAAGTTCATGCCATACACGCCCACGATGAACGTGAGCGGCAGGAAGAAGACCGAGAACACGGTGAGCACCCGCATGACTTCACTGGTGCGGTGCGAGGCGAGGGCGAGCTGGACGTTGAGCAGTGTGTTGGCGTCGTCCAGCAGCTCATCGGCGTAGAAGTGATAGCTCTCAGCATTCTCCTGGACGTCGCGGAACAGCGTGGCGGCACGCCCCGCCGCCGGCACCATCCGTTGGGTGACGTCCACCGTCCGCCACAACAGTCGCTTGCAGAGCGTCACCTGTCGCTTCGCCAGGTGAATCTCGCGCAGGTCCGAGCGGAACGTGGGCCCCGGATCGTTCTGGCCTTCGAAGACCTTGGCGTCGAATAGATCGAGGCGTCCCTCCACCGCCTCCAGAGGCCGCAGGTAGGTGTCGAGGGCTGCGTTGAAAAGCTGCGTGAGGAGGTGGGCCTGTACGCCTTCGCTGCGCATCGCCTGCTTGTTGGGCAGGCCGACCAGACAGCGCTGCTGCAGGGCCGTGAGCCACGCCTGATCCTTCCGGTGGATCGTGATGAGGAACCCGGACCCGTAGAACACCGCGATCTTGCGGGTGAGGGCCTGGACCGAGTCGGCGGTGCGGTCCGCGGTTTCGTCGATGGCGCGGAGAATCACGAACGCGTGATTCTCGAACGCCTCGTACTTGGGGAGATGCTCGGGATCCAGGCAGTCGTTGACCGCGAGCGGGTGCAGCCCATAGTCCGCCCCCAGCTCCGCGAGCTCCTCGGCGGTGGGATCCACGGCGTCGAGCCAGATGAAGCGCGGCTCGGACTTCTCCACCACGGTGCGAATGGTCATCGGCGGCAGATCCGGCTGGCCGCGGCCGCCGCGCCGAACCCGTTGTCGATGTTCACCACCGTCACGCCGGCCGCACACGAGTTGAGCATGCCGAGGAGCGCCGCCAGTCCGCCGAAGGAGGCGCCGTACCCGACGCTCGTGGGAACGGCGATGACGGGGCCGGCCACGAGGCCGCCGATCACGCTGGGGAGCGCCCCCTCCATGCCGGCGACCACGATCACCACGTCCGCCTCGTGCAGCCGGTCTCCCGACGCCAGGAGGCGGTGGATGCCGGCGACGCCCACATCCACCAGGCGCTCGACCCGGTGGCCGAAGACCTCGGCCACCACGGCGGCCTCCTCGGCCACGGGCAGGTCGCTCGTCCCGGCGGAGACGACCAGGATGGTTCCTGCATCCGCGGGGGCCTCGGCGGGGCGGTCGGGCATCAGATGGACCGTCCGTGCCAGCGGGGTCCACACGGCCCGCGGAAAGGCCTCTCGGAGGGCGCCCACGTGCGCCTCCGAGCACCGGGTGCCGAGGAAGGAGCCGGTCATCGCCGCGAGGCGCTGGCAGATCGCGACCACCTGATCCGGG
Organism: uncultured Gemmatimonadales bacterium; assembly: GCA_963846545.1. Taxonomy (GTDB): domain Bacteria; phylum Gemmatimonadota; class Gemmatimonadetes; order Gemmatimonadales; family GWC2-71-9; genus CAVVWJ01. The sequence goes on from CAWJWG010000001.1 coordinate 1,725,923, forward strand.
GTCTTCCCCTCGCAGAAGACCACCTCCGGCTGACCCTGGCGCAGGGCGCGGTGGTGATCGATCCGGGCGAAGGGGAGATCTTCGAAGGGGAGATGGCGCAACCGGTCGAGCGCCGCCGCGGGCGCCAGGCGTCCGGCCGCGACTTCGGCGAGCAGGCTCTCGAGCTGCTCGGCTTTCACGCCACGTGGGCGACAGGTTCGAGGTAGTCGAGGAAGATCGACTCCGCTTCGGCCATCGACTCCACTTGAAAGAGCCGCTGGCGCAGGTCGCTCGCGCCGTGGAGGCCCTTGGTATACCACCCGAAATGCTTGCGGAACTCGATCACGGTCTTGCGGGTGTCGCCCTGCAGCCGCTGGGCCAGCCGCGCGTGCGCCAGGGCGACGGCGAAGCGCTCGCGGGCGTCCGGCGACGCCGGAAGCGGCTGGCCCGCGAGCAGTGCCCGTCCGTCGCGGAAGAGCCACGGATTCCCGAAGGCGCCCCGCCCGATCATCACGCCCGCGCAGCGGGTGTGATCGCGCATCCGCACGATGTCGCTGGCCGTGGCCACGTCGCCGTTGCCGAACACGGGAATGTCGAGGGCCTCGACCACGCGAGCGATCTCGTCCCAGTCGGCACGTCCGGAGAACATCTGGGTCCGGGTGCGCGCGTGCAGCGTGAACGCGCGCACGCCGGCGTCCTGCATCCGAAGGGCGATGCCGACCGCGTCGCGCGACGGGTCGCTCCAGCCGCTCCGCGTCTTGGCCGTCACCGGGAGGTGGGTCGCGCCGATCACGGCGCGGATGATTCGATCCACCAGGTCCAGGTCCCGGAGGCAGCCCGACCCGCCATTCCGCTGCACGACTTTCTTGACCGGGCAGCCGAAGTTGATGTCGATGAACTCGGGGCGGTAATGCTCGGTGATGAGACGGGTGGCCTCGGCCATGGCGGTCGGGTCGGCGCCGTAGATCTGGATTCCGATCGGCCGCTCGACCGGCTCGAACTCGGCCCCCTCCAGCGTCGTCCGGATCCGGCGCCGGATGGCCTCCGACGACAGGAACTCCGACAGGACGACGTCCGCGCCCATCGCCCTGCACACCTGCCGGTACGGCGCCTCGGAGACGCCGGCCATGGGTGCGAGGATGAGAGGAAACCTGTGTGCGCTCGGGAAGGGCAACTGCATGGCCGGAAAATACTTGGCGCTCCGACCCTCGGCAATGCGCCCGCGGGGGCCGCGGTGTAACCTCCACGGCGGTAGGCCCGTACCGCTGTAGGAGGCTCCTTTCCCCCCCATCCCCCAGGCCCCATGACCCCCGTGCGCACCGCCCTGCTGGCCACCCTCCTGCTGCCCGCTGCCGCCACCGCCCAGTCCGACTCCGTGGTCGAGTCACGGAGCGAGTACCGGGCCGCGGTCGAAGCCTACGAGGCGAAGAACCTGCCGGCCTTCCTGGAGCACGCCCGGCGGGCCCAGGCACTCCGGCCCGCCCACGGCGGCGTGATCTACGCGCTCGCCTCCGCACAGGCCCTGAACGGCGACACTGCCGGGGCGATCGGGACCCTGGGGAACTTCGCAGCGCTCGGCTATTCGGCCGATCTCGCGGCGGACTCCGACTTCGTCGCCCTCCGCGGAAGCCGTGGCTATGCCGGAGTGGCCCGCCGGCTGGAGCGGAATCGCACCGAGATCATTTCCAGCAGCATCGCCTTCGAGTTGCCCGAAACCGACCTCCTCACCGAGGGCATCGCCCACGACGTCCGGGAGAACGTCTTCTACGTGGGGAGCGTCCACCACGGGAAGATCCTGCGGGTCACGCCCGAAGGCCGCACCAGCACGTTCGTGGCGGAGATGCCCGACAAATGGGCGCCGCTGGGCATGCGAGTGGACCCCGACCGCCGAGTTCTCTGGGTCGCGGCCACCGCCCTCCCCCAAACGTCCGGATACTCCCCCGGGGATCTCGGCCGGAGCGGGATTTTTCGCTTCGACCTCAGGACCGGGCGCCTCACGGGCCGGTACGATGTGCCCCCCGACGGCGCTCAGCACGCCATCGGCGACGTGGTCGTATCGCGCGGCGGTGAGGTGTATGGGAGCGACAGCCGGGCGCCCGTGATCTACCGGGTGGCCTCGGGAGCCGACTCGCTGGAGCGCTTCGTCGAGTCCCCACTCTTGCTGTCAGCCCAGGGACTCGACTTCGACCGCGACCAGCACACGCTCTACGTCGCGGATTACTCGCGGGGGATGCTCCGTGTGGACCTCGCCTCGCGGCGCGTCTCCCGAATCGAGACCGCCGACTCCGTGCTCGCGCTGGGGATCGACGGTCTGTACTTCCATCGCGGCGCGCTGATCGGTATTCAGAACGGCGTCGAGCCGCATCGCGTGACGCGCTACACCTTCGACCGGACCGGACGGCGGTTGACCCGCCAGCAGGTGCTGGAGCGGGCGCACCCCCGCTATGACGAGCCGACACTCGGCGTGCTGGTCGCCGGCGAGCTGTACTATGTGGGCAATGCGCAGTGGGAGCGATTCGGGGAAGACGGTCGCGTGGCGGCGCCCGATTCACTCAAGCGACCGGTGGTGCTGCGCCTGCGGCTTTGACTCGGCTCCCGGGGCGGATTACGTTCTCGCGGCCCCATGCGTCTCAGGGATTTCTTCACCCCCGGTTCGATCGACTTCGGTCTCCAGGCGACGGACAAGGACGCGGCTCTCGCCGACCTGGTCCGCCTGCTGGGCGTCGACGCGCGCGCCGGCGAGACCCTCCTCCGCGTCCTCCAGCGTCGTGAGAGCCTGGGATCCACCGGGATGGGCCGCGGCATCGCGATCCCCCACTGTCGCTCCCTGGTGGCCAATCGGCTTCGGCTCGGGTATGGATTCTCCAGGGCGGGCATCCCGTTCCAGGCGATCGACGGCAAACCGGTCCATCACCTGTTTCTCATCGTGGCGCCGCCGCTCGAGATTTCGAACCAGTATCTGCCCGTCCTGGGCCGCATTGCCCAGTTCGCCAAGGAGCCGGATGTGCCCGATCGGCTGGCGGCCCTCACCCGCCCCGAGGATTTTCTCCTGCTGCTGGAGGAGAAGGGAGTGTAGCTCGTGAACCGTGGGATCGGGCGACTGCTCTCCCTCCTCCTCTTTCTCGTGGTCGCGCCGCCGACCACGCCACTCGCTTCGCAGGCAGCCGCGGATCGATTCGCCCTCTCCAGCTTCGCCGATTCGCTCGACACCTCCGCCGACACGATCGCCCTCCGGATACGCCAGCGTGCGCTCCGCGAGTCGCTCCGCCGCCACCCCGACGACGCGGTCGGCGGACTCCGCATGGGAATGCTGGCGCTCCGGCTCGCCGAGCTGAACGCGAGCCCCGACGCGCGCGACGCGGTCCGCGCGTTTCGCCGGGCCGCCGAGCAGCAGCCGAACTGGCCGGTCGCGTGGTACTCGTTGGGGCGAGCCGAAGCCCTGCGCGCCGAGTGGGAGCAGCGCGACAGCCTCGCGCTCGGCAGCCGGGTCGGGCTCGGCACACTGGAGCGCGCCGCTGATCGGCACCGGCGAGCGCTCGAGGCCGATCCCACGTACGCGCCGGCCGCCCTCGCCCTCGCCGAGCTGACGTTGGGCCTCCGTGATACCGCGAGGCTGGCGAACACCGTGGCGGCGCTCCGGCGCGCGGCCTCGACCGGCTCCCCACCGGCCGACGTCCTCCTCGAGTGGGGACGGGTCGAGCGCGCGGCGGAGGCGGATTCCGCGGTGGTCGCCTTCCAGCGATATCTCGGCGCGGGCGGCAACCGAGGCGTCGGATTGCTGGAGCTGGCCCGAACGGCTCTGGCCGCCGGCGACTCCGGCGCGGCAGCCTCGTACTACGCGGGCGCCGAGCTCGACGACCCCGCCTCCGTCGCCGGGTATCGTGCCGACCTCGTCCCGGTGGCTCGACTCGCCGAGCTCGTGGAGCTCGACGCGAGCCGCGGACCGGCGCGCGCCGCATTTCTCCGCCGGTTCTGGATCGATCGAGACCGGCTCGACATGCGGGCACCCGGCGAGCGGCTCCGGGAGCACTACCGACGCCTTCTCTACGCCCGGCGACACTTCGCGCTGACGGTGAGCCGGCGGTTCTATGGGCCGGCGGACGCCTACCGTGCGGGCGGCATGGAGATCGACGACCGCGGCGTGATCTACGTGCGCCACGGCGAGCCCTCGACCAGGCTCCGGCCGTTCGTGTTCGGTCTGATGCCCAACGAGTCGTGGAGATTCGGGCGGTCGGAGGGCGATCTGCTCTTTCACTTCAGCTCCGGCTGGGACACCAACGGAGGCGGCGACCTCTACGACTACCGGCTGGTCGAGAGCGTCCTGGACCTGCGCGGCGCCGCGGAGGCGCCCGAGGACCAGCTCATGCTCTCCCGGCAAGCCGTCTCGCCGGTGTACGGTCGCATGCTCAACTGGGGACGGTTCGGCGCGGCTCGCGCTCGCTCGCGCGAGCGCGGGATCGGCCAGGCGAGCATCGTCATCGGCACGACGACGGACAGCCACGAGCTTCGCTTCGCCCGCGCGCTCGGCGCCGTGGCGGACCTGGTGGTGGTCGGCGAGAGGGACGCCACGCCGCTGGGCCATCTCATCTTCGCCGTGGCGGAGCCGGGCACCACCCCGGACTCGGCGGATGGCAGGATACGCTATGCGGTCCGGGTACGCGCCGTAGCCAGCGACAGCGAGGATCGGCCGCTCGCCGACGTGGATACCACCGTCGTGTTCCGCCCTCGGACGCCGCTCCGGCGCAGCCAGTATCTCATCGGACGGGTCGAGCTGCCGCTGCCGCCCGGCCTCTGGAATTGGCGAGCGGCCGTGCAGGTGGGCGACAGCAGCGGTGTGGTTCTCCCGAGAGACACCGTGCGCGTGGCTGGACTGACTGCGGGAGCGCTGTCACTCAGCGACCTCGCGCTCGGCGTGCGCGAGGCCAGCGCCCGCTGGGAGCCGACGCCGGGCGACACGGTCCTGCTGACACCGTTCGATCTTTTCCGTGAGGGCTCCGAGGTGGAGCTGTACTACGAGGCCGCGGGCGCCGGGCGTGGTGCGGACTACCGCCACGAGATCGCGGTCTATCGCCTCAAGGGGGACCCCGCCATCGCCGAGCGGCGGCCGGTCGTAACCCTCGGATTCGACGAGCGCGCTCCGGGCGAGCGGCTCCGGTCGCAGCGCGTGCTGCAGCTCGCGCGCCTCAAGACGGGCCGCTATCTGGTGGAGGTGCAGATCCGTGCACCGGACGGCAGCACGGTCGCTCGGCGGCGTGAATTCCGCGTTGTCCGACGAGAGTCTTGACAAGACGCGGGCACTGTTCCATCGTGTGGGCGTTCGCGAGCGCACGATAACGAGATGACGCCATCGCGGCGGACATTCCATCGCGAACTGCCGAGTTCCGGCTTTACCACCCCCCGACAACCCAACCGACCGTCGCCCCCACCGGGGCCCGCTACGCCTTGCGCCGTATTGGCGCGGGGTGAACTGGCGTAGCCGGATCCTGCCCGCTCTGCCCGACGCTCACGTCGCGCAGCCGCCGACGGTCTGCATCCTCTGACCAGGAGGCGCCATGTCTCGCGCGCGTCTCGCCGTGCTCTTGGCGTTCGTTTTCGCCTGTACCGACCAGAACGACCCGATCGACGCGCCGCAGGAGAATCCCGACGCGGTCACGCTCGAGGAGGGCGCGTCGGACATGGAGCTCGAGACCGATCTCGAGCTCGCCGAATCGCGTCACGGAGCGCGCACCGCGCTCTCCGGCGGCGCCACCACCATCTTCGACGAATCCGCGGAGGCGTTCGGTACCGAGGCGCCCAACCTGCAGGGCGAGAACATCGAGCGACACGAGCTGGGCGATGTCGCTTTCGCCATGGAGCACGTGGAAGGCACCGGAGCCCTCAACGGCGGTCTCGGTCCGGTGTTCGACAACACCTCGTGCGAGTCGTGTCATCCGGGCGACGGGCGGGGCCGGCCACCGGCCGGAGCGGAGCCGTTCAGCAGCATGCTCTTCCGCTCGAGCGTCGCGGGGCTCGGCAGCAACGGCGGGCCCAAGGCCGTTCCCGGATTCGGCGGCCAGCTGCAGATGCGCTCCCTGCCGGCGTACCAGGCCGAGATCTCCGCGCTCATCTCGTACGTCGAAAACCACGGGAGGTTCTCCGACGGGACGCGCTTCCAGCTGCGGGTCCCGACGTATACACTGACCGGCGTCTACGCGCAGCTGCCGGCAGGCGTGCTGTTCTCGCCTCGCGCAGCGCCCGCCGTGTTCGGTCTCGGCCTGCTCGAGGCCGTCCCCGAATGGCAGGTTCTGGCGCGGGCCGACCCGCGCGACCGGAACCGCGACGGGATCTCCGGACGGCCGAACTACGTGTGGGACGCCGTGAAAGGGCGGCCGGCGCTGGGCCGTTTCGGATGGAAGGCCAACGCGCCGAACCTGTTCCAGCAGTCCGCGGGGGCCTACAACGGCGACATGGGCATCACCACGGATCTCTTCGCCGCCGAGCCGTGCGAGGGACAGCACCCGGGCTGCGCCCGACATGCGCCTGACATCGACAAGCAGACGGTCGCCGATGTCGCACTGTACACCCAGACTCTCGCGGTTCCGGCTCGCCGGGATCTCGACGATCCGGTGAATCAGCGCGGCGAGCTGGTGTTCTACGCGGCTGGGTGCGCCGGGTGCCACACCCCGACGCTTCGCACCGGGGTACTCCGCGGTGTGCCGGAAGTGTCGAATCAGACCATTCACCCCTACACCGACCTCCTGGTGCACGACATGGGCCCCGGGCTGGCCGACGGCCGACCCGACTTCCAGGCGTCCGGCAACGAGTGGCGCACGCCGCCCCTCTGGGGCATCGGTCTGGTGGAGACGGTGAACGGCCACACCAATTTCCTGCACGACGGCCGGGCGCGTTCGCTGCTGGAGGCGGTGATGTGGCACGGCGGGGAGGCGTCGCGGGCGCGCGACGCGGTGAAGCGGCTGCGGAGACGGGACCGGGATGCCCTGATCGCGTTCCTTCAGTCGCTGTAGGGCTCTCCTACTCCCACTCGATCGTGGCGGGCGGCTTCGAGCTGACGTCGTAGACGACGCGGTTCACGCCGTCCACCTCGTTCGCGATCCGGTTCGAGATGCGAGCCAGCACCTCGGGCGGGAAGGCGTACCAGTCCGCGGTCATGCCGTCGCGGCTGGTGACCGCGCGCAGGGCGATGACCTGATCGTAGGTTCGGAAATCGCCCTGCACGCCCACCGACCGGATGGGCAGCAGCACGGCGAAAGCCTGCCAGATGTCGTCGTACAGTCCGGCGGCGCGGATCTCCTCGATGTAGATGTGGTCCGCACGCCGGAGCACCTCGAGATTCTCCGGCGATACCTCCCCGAGGATCCGGATGGCGAGTCCGGGGCCGGGGAACGGGTGTCTGCCGACCATCTCCTCCGGCAGTCCCAGCTCGCGGCCGACCTGCCGCACCTCGTCCTTGAACAGCTCGCGCAAGGGCTCGAGCAGCTTGAACGGGAGGCGCTCCGGCAGTCCACCGACGTTGTGGTGCGTCTTGATCGTGACCGAGGGGCCGCCCTGGGGCGAGATCGATTCGATGACGTCGGGATAGAGCGTGCCTTGCACCAGGAAGCCGACGTCCTTGCCCACCGCCTTGGCCTCCACCTCGAACACGTCGATGAACGTGTGCCCGATACGCCGCCGCTTCTCCTCCGGGTCGGCCACTCCCGCCAGGCGCTCGAGAAACTGCTGGCTCGCGTCCACCACACGCAGGTCGATGCCGAGGTGGCGGCGGAAGGTGGCTTCCACCTGCTCCCGCTCGTGGAGGCGGAGCAGGCCGTGATCCACGAAGATGCAGGTGAGCCGGTCGCCCACCGCGCGGTGGACCAGCACCGCGGCCACCGAGCTGTCCACGCCGCCCGAGAGGCCGCAGATCACCCGCTGCGTGGGACCGACCAGCTCACGGACGCGCGCGATCTCGTTCTCGACGAAGTGCCCCGGCGTCCAGTCGGGCGTGCACTCGCAGACCTCGAACAGGAAGTTGTTGAGGATCTCCCCGCCCCGCGGCGTGTGCGCCACCTCGGGATGGAACTGCACGCCGAACAGCGGCAGCTGGGTGTGCTCGATCGCCGCGATCGGGGAGTTGTCGCTTCGGGCGGTGACTATGTAGCCCGGCGGCGGCGTGTCCACGTGGTCCCCGTGACTCATCCACACGGGGGTCTCCTCGCCCGGACCGAATCCGCGGAACAGCCGCCCGCCGTCCACCGTCACGCTCGCCCGGCCGTACTCCCGCCGGTCGGCCCGGGTCACGCTCCCGCCGGACAGGTGCGCCAGGAGCTGCATCCCGTAGCAGAGACCCAGCACCGGGGTCCCCAGCCGCAGCAGCTCGGGATCCGCGGTAGGCACGCTCTCCCCATACACCGAGTTGGGTCCGCCCGACAGGATGATGCCTTTCGGCCTCCAGTCGCGGATCCATGCGACAGTTCGTGAGGGGGGATGGATCTCGCAGTACACGTGGGCTTCGCGCACCCGGCGCGCGATGAGCTGGGTGTACTGCGAGCCGAAATCGATGATCAGGATGCCGTCGTGGTGGGATGCCACTCGAGGTTGTGCTCCAGTTCAGGACGCCGCCGATGCCCGCTCCGTGTGGTACAGCTCCTCCAGCCGCTCCCGGGGGCGTGACACCCACCAGCGTCCGCCGTCCACGATGACTTCAACCGGCCGGGGCCGCGTGTTGTAGTTGGATGCCATCACGAACCCGTAGGCCCCGGCGCCGAGCACCGCGAGCCGCTCACCGCGGTCGAGCCCGGGGAGCACGCGGTCCCGGGCGAGGAAGTCCCCGGTCTCGCAGACCGGACCGACCACGTCCACCTCGGACTCGGGACGGCCGCGCAGCTCCACCTCCGCCATCTCGTGGTACGCCATGTAGTGGCTCGGCCGGACGAGGTCGTTCATCCCGGCGTCCACGATCACGAGGTCCTTGCCGCCCGAGTGCTTGCGGGAGAGCACGGTGGTCAGCAGTACGCCGGCGCTGCCGACCAGGTAGCGTCCCGGCTCCATCACCAGTGTCAGTCCGCTCCGGCGAACCAGCGGGACGATCGTCTCGGCCAGCGTCGCCGGACGGAGCGGCCGCTCGTCTCGATAGCGGATACCGATGCCGCCACCCACGTCCATCGTGCGCAGCGTGTCCACCCCCGCCTCGCGCAGGCGCGCCACCAATTCGAGCAGCCGGGTGATGCCCTCGGCGTACGGCCTGGGATCGAGCAGCTGGCTGCCGATGTGCATGGCGATGGTGTCGAGCGTGAGCAGCGGGTGCTCGCGCACCGCCAGGGCGAGCGGCACCACCTGGTCCACCGGGACGCCGAACTTGATCCCGCCCTGGCCGGTCGCGATGAAGGGGTGCGTGTCCGCGGTGACGTCGGGATTGACCCTGATGCCGACGCGCATCGGCTTCCGGGCTTCGGTCGCGATCCGGCCGAGCGCGGCGAGCTCGGCGGTGGACTCCAGGTGCACGTGTCCGATCCCGGCCTCTACCGCGGCCGCAAGCTCCGCGTCGGTCTTCCCTACCCCGCTGAAGACGACGCGGTCGGGATCGAATCCGGCCGCGAGCGCCCGGGCGAGCTCGCCGCCGGAGACGATGTCGGCCCCGGCGCCCAGGTCGCGGAGGACGCGCAGCACGGCCAGGTTGGCGTTCGCCTTCACCGCGTAGGCGATCCGGTGCGGCACGGGCGCCAGGGCCTGATCCAGCGCGTGAAACTGGCGCCGGATCACGTCGGCGTTGTAGACGTAGGCGGGAGTGCCCACGCCGTCCGCGATCGCCGTGAGCGCCACGCCCGCGAGCTGCAGGGTGTCCCCGGCCCGCTCGAGGCCGGCGTCGGCGAAGAGCGGCGGCGGCGCCTCGCCGGTCAGTACGCTCTCGCCCACACGGCCTCCGATACGGTGGGCTGACCGCACCACATGCACCTCGCCGGCACCTCGGGCGAGCGGAACTCGGGGTCCGGCAGCACGCGGATGGTCGCCTTGGTCTTCTCCTTGATCTCCGCCTCGCATTCCCCGCGGCCGCAGAATCCGCTGTAGATGAATCCGCCCGCGCCTTCGAGCTGGGCGAGGAACTGCTCCTTGCTCGCCCCGCGGATGCTGTTGGCCTCGCGCCGTGCACGAGCGCCCTCGAGCATTTCGCGCTGCATCGTCTCCATCGCCGAGGTGAGCGTGGCCGCGAGGCCCGCGACCGGCAGGCTCTCCTTCTTGCCCCCGGTCCGACGGGCGAGCATCACGCTGCCCGCGGCGACGTCCCGGGGTCCAATCTCGAGCCTGAGCGGGACGCCCCGGCCTTCCCACTCGTAGTACTTGGCACCCGGCTTGATCCCCTCACGCGCGTCGAGATGCACGCGCACGCCCGCGGCAACGAGCTCCTTCTTGACCAGATTGGCGGCGTCGAGCACCGACGTGCGCTCCTCGTCGCTCTTGTAGATCGGTACGATGACCACCTGGTACTGCGCCAGGCGGGGAGGACAGATCAGCCCCGCATCGTCGCCGTGCATCATGATGAGCGCGCCCACCAGGCGCGTGGAGACGCCCCAGGACGTGTTCCAGACGTGGTCCACGTCGCCGGACGCGGTCTGGAACGTCAGTTCGAACGCGCGCGCGAAGTTCTGGCCGAGGTTGTGGGACGTCCCCGCCTGCAGCGCCTTGTTGTCCTGCATCATCGCCTCGCAGCAGTACGTGCGGAGCGCACCGGCGAACCGCTCGCTGTCGGTCTTCCGGCCGGTCACGACCGGCATCGCCATCCATTCCTCCATGAACGTGCGATAGACGCCGAGCATGCGCCGCGTCTCCTCCTCGGCCTCGGCTTCGGTGGCGTGCGCCGTGTGGCCCTCCTGCCAGAGAAATTCCATGGTGCGCAGGAAGAGTCGCGTGCGCATCTCCCAGCGCACCACGTTGGCCCACTGGTTGATCAGCAGCGGCAGGTCGCGGTAGCTCTGGATCCACTTGGCGAACATCGCGTAGATGATCGTCTCCGACGTGGGCCGGACGACCAGCGGCTCCTCCAGCTCCTTGCCGCCGCCGTGCGTGACGACCGCGGTCTCGGGCGCGAACCCCTCGACGTGCTCCGCCTCGCGATTCAGGAAGCTCTGCGGGATGAACAGCGGGAAGTAGGCGTTCTGGTGCCCGGTGTCCTTGAACATCTCGTCGAGGGCACGCTGCATCTGCTCCCAGATCGCGTAGCCGTTCGGCCGGATGACCATGCAGCCGCGCACCGGGGAGTAGTCGGCCAGCTCCGCCTTCGCGATCAGCTCGTTGTACCAGGCACTGAAGTCCGCGGCGCGGGTGGTCAACGCCTTCGAATCCGCCATCCCTCATCCTTTCAACTCGAATGCCGTCACGGCGCGCGGCCGCCGTTCGGCCCTGCGCTACCGCAAGAGACTGGTCAACCGCTCACGCAGCGCCTCCCGGGCGACCGCGCTCTGTTCCTTGCCCCGCAGGTCCTTCAGCATCACCTCGCCGCGGGCGCGATCGTCGGGTCCCACCACGACCGCGAATCGCGCGCGGCGGGTGTTGGCCAGCTGGAGCTGCTTGCCCACCGCCTGCGTTCCCAGCGAGTACTCGACGCGGAAGTCGGCCTCCCGGAGCTCCCGGGCGAGCGCCAGTATGTGCGGCACGTCGTCCGGCGTGATGCCGGCCAGGAAGACCTCGATGCCCGCCGCCTCGGCCGGAGCCAGACCCCGGTCCCGGAGCAGCTCGCCCAGCACCACGTCGCCCATCCCGAAGCCCAGCGCGGGGAGGTCCACACCACCGAGCGACTCGAGAAGGTTGTCGTACCGGCCACCGCCGCAGATGGCCCGGAGTTCGCCGCCGGCATCGAACAGCTCGAACACCGTGCCGGTGTAGTAGGCCAGCCCGCGCACGATGCCGAGATCGAGATCCACGTACTCGCCGAAGCCCATCGACGACAGTGCCTCGAGCGCCTGCCTGAGGCCATCGCCCTGCCGGAGCGCGGCGTGGCCTCCGTGTCCCAGCGCCTCGAGCTCCGCCCACGACCTGGCGCGCGTCATCTGCAGCAACCGATCGATGGCCCCGGAGGCGATGCCGGCTTCGGCCAGGCGCGCGACCGACGTGGACTCCGGCGACCGGCGGATCTTGTCGAGGACCTGGTACACCACCGGCAGCTGGGCCTCGCCGACCCCGAGCGCCGAGAGCATCGCCGTGAGCAGCCGGCGATCCGAGACGCGAACGCGAACGTCGCCCGCGCCCAGGCCGAAGGCCCGCACCGAGTCGATCGCGAGGGCGATGATCTCCGCGTCGGCGAGCGGACCGCTCTCGCCGATCAGGTCGCAGTTGAGCTGGAAGTGCTCCCGCAACCGCCCCCGCTGCTGCCGCTCGTAGCGGAACAGCTGCGGGATGGAGAACCAGCGGATGGGTTTCTTGAACCCGGTCGCGCGCGCCGCCACCATGCGCGCGAGCGTCGGGGTCATCTCGGGACGGAGCGACACCTCGCGCCCGCCCTTGTCGGTGAAGTTGTAGAGCTGCCCGACGATCTCCTCCCCGCTCTTCGCCGTGTAGAGCTCCAGCGGCTCCAGCGGCGGCCCATCGTACTCCTCGAAGCCGTAGCGCGCCGCCACCTGCCGCCAGGTTCGGAACATGTGGTCCCGGAGGGCGAGCTCAGCGGGATAGAAATCGCGAAATCCCGGCAGGGCCTGAGGTTGCATGGGCAGGATAATAGTGGAGGGCCCCGATACGAGCGAGCGCCTACAATCCGAGCTCACCCATCACGTCACCCACCGTGTGAAACGAGCCGGTCACGAGAATCGTCCCCGCGCCGCGCTGCACCTCCTGTAGCGCAGCCTGGAAATCCGGAATCAGGCTCCACGAGGCCCGAGCCGGCGGGCGCGCGGCGTCACTCAGCCAGCGTCGGAGCCACGCCGCATCCCATCCTCGGCTCGCCGCCGTCGGCGCGACCGTCAGCACCCCCCGATCGATCGCGCGATCGAGCTGTACCAGCATGTCGGGCCACTCCTTGTCCCCCAGAATCGAGACCAGGCCGTGGATCGGGCGCGGGGGGCGGAGCGCGTCGATCGCTCGAACCAGCGAGCGGATCCCGTCCGGGTTGTGGGCGACATCGAACAACCACTTGCCGCGCCGGTCGAGGCGACCCGGAATCCAGGCCTCCGCGAAGCCGCGCTCCACCGCGGCGGGATCGGGCCGCCAGGGCGTGGGCAGGGCCATCAGGATCCCGTAGGCGACCGCGGCGTTGCGCCGCTGGTGTGGGCCGGCGAGGGCCAGCGGACCGGTCCACTCGTAGGCCGGAGGCAGTACCCTCACGTCGGCCCCGGCCCCGGGGGCCATCCGCGCCACGGCCCGATGGGCCTCCCGCCGCAGCACGTCTACCAGGGCGGGCTCGCGCTCGCCGATCACGAAGGGCACACCCGGCTTGGCGATCCCCGCCTTCTCACCGGCGATCTTCTCCAGCGTGTCGCCCAGGTACTTCATGTGGTCGCGCTCGATCTTGGTCACGGCGCTCACCAGCGGGCGCACGACGTTGGTGCTGTCGAGCCGGCCGCCGAGGCCCACCTCCACCACCGCGATCTCGGCGCCACGGGCGGCGAAGTCCGCCAAGGCGATGGCGGTGGTGGCCTCGAAGAACGTGGCGCGCCGCTCCAGGATCAACGGCCGGAGGCGGTCGGTCCACATGGCCACCGCCTCTTCGGTGATGGGCACGCCGTCCACCCGGATCCGCTCGCGGAAGGACACCAGATGGGGCGAGGTGTACAGGCCGACCCTCCACCCGGCCTCCCGGAGTGCCGCGGCAACCAGGGTGCACACGCTCCCCTTGCCGTTGGTGCCGCCGATGTGGATCGTCGGCACCACCTGATCCGGGTTTCCCAACGACTTGAGCAGGGCGCGCGTCGTCGCCAGCCCGAACTTGATGGTCGTGGTGCGGGGGAAGAGGAAGTCGAGCGCCTGGTCGTAGGTCAACGACATCGTGTCCCGGTGGACAAGGTGGTCGTGAAAAACAGCGGCGCCCCACCCAACGTTGGCCGCGGGTGGGGCGCCGGAGCGTGCGATCGCTCCCCCGTCAGCTCAGCTCGGCGTGCTCCGCAAGCGGTCGCTGGCCCTGCATGTGGCGCAGGAGCCTGGCCGCGGTATCGCGGAGCGAGCCGCGAGGAACCACGTCGTCGATCTGCCCGTGGTCCACCAGGAATTCCGCCGTCTGAAAGCCCTCGGGGAGGTCCTGCCCGATCGTCTGCTTGATCACCCGCTGACCGGCGAAGCCGATCACCGCGCCAGGCTCGGCCAGGATCACGTCGCCCTGCATGGCGAAGGACGCGGAGACGCCGCCCGTGGTGGGATCGGTGAGGATCGAGATGTAGGGGATCGAGTCGCGGTGCAGTTGGGCGATGGCCGCACTGGTCTTGGCCATCTGCATGAGCGAGAGCACGCCCTCCTGCATCCGCGCGCCACCCGAGGTGGACACGATGATGAGCGGCAGCTTCTTCTCGTGCGAGCGCCGGGCCAGCCGGGCGATCTTCTCTCCGACCACCGAGCCCATGGACCCGCCCATGAAGGCGAAGTTCATGACCCCGAGGTTGAAGGGCAGTCCGTCGATCTTGGCGGTGCCGGTGTAGATGGCGTCGGCCCGCCCCGCCTTCTTCCGGGCCGCGGCCAGCCGCTCGGTATAGTGCTCGAAGTGGAGGGGATCCACCGAGCGCAGGTCGCCATACAGCTCGCGCCAGGTCCCGGCATCCGCGAGGATGTCGATGTACTCCTCGGCCGAGATGCGCCGGTGCCGCCCGCACTCCGGGCAGACGTTCAGCGCCTTCTCGAACTTTTCCCGCAAGTCGATGTGCCCGCAGCCGTCACACTTCTCCCACGCATCGGGCGGAATTTCCAACCGCTCGCGCTGCGAGGTGCGTGGCTTTCGTTCCTTCTTAAACCATGCCATCACGGCCATAGGAGGAAGGGGGTCACCCGGACAGAGGGGATAGTGGGCATCCGGAACCGATGGAATCTCTGCGGTCCCGCCCCTGCGCGCTAGGGCCTATCTTGTAAGTACTTGTCATATATCAGGATAGCCGGACTGGCGCGAGTCGTTCGCCACCCGGAACGCCAGTCCGAGACAGAGGCAGCAGATGACGAAGAACGACCCGCCGTAGGAAAAGAACGGGAGGGGAATGCCGGTGATCGGCATGAGGTTGACCGTCATGCCGACGTTTTCGTAGACGTGGGTGAAGAGCAGGCCCAGGATCCCGAAGATCAACAGGCTGCTGAACGAGTCGGTGGCCCGGCGGGAGATGCGGAGGAGCGTGAGGAAGAGCGCCAGGAACAGGGCCAGCGCCACCGCTACCCCGACGAACCCCAGCTCCTCGCCCACGATGGGAAAGACGAAGTCGGTGTGCTGCTCGGGCAGGAACGCGAGCCGTTTCTGCGGGCCCTCGGTGTATCCCGTCCCGAACCAACCCCCCGAACCGATGGCCACGCGCGACTGAATCGCGTGGTACCCGGCCGCCCTCGGATCCACCTCGGGGTTGAGGAAGGTGAGGAGGCGGTTCTGCTGATACGGAGCGAGCTTCTTCCAGAGCGGCAGCGCGATCGCTCCCATGGCCACGTTGAGGAACCACACCACCAGCGCGTCGGACATGTAGGGCCGCCAGACGAACAGGAGTCCCGTGAGGAACACCATCCAGGCGCCCCAGGACCAGTCGTTGAAGGCCAGCAGGAGGCTCAATCCGGGCGAGGCGAGCAGGAAGAGGAGCCGGGGGCGGACCCCGGCCCAGAACAGCATGGCGAACGCGATCCCCACGAACACGATGGCGCTGCCCAGGTCCGGCTGCTTGAGCACGAGGAGGAACGGGATCCCGACGATGATCCCCGGCACCAGCAGGTCGCGGAGGGATCGGGGCGGCTCCCGCCGGCTGGACAGGTAGCGTGCCAGCATGAGTACGGTGGCGACCTTGGCCAGCTCGGACGGCTGCCCGATCTGGTGGCCGCCGATGGAGAGCCAGCTGCTGCTGCTCTGCGCCGTCCCGGCGCCGGTGCCTACCAGCAGCACCAGCACCAGGAGAAAAATGCTCACGGAGTAGAGCACCGGCGCGAGCCACTCGAGCAGCCGGGGAGACACGTGGAAGACCACGGTCGCCGCGACGATGCCGATCCCAACCCAGACGAACTGCCGGTGCCAGACGCCTGCCGCGCGCGTCGGCACGTCGGTCTGGCCGGCGGAATACAGTGTCAGCAGTCCGAAGATGATGAGACCGACGCTCACCAGGAGCAGCTGCCGGTCGACGGTGGGGGCCCTCACGGCTCATCCCTCGCGCGCTGGATCGAGTCCTGGGCCTCGCGGGCCCCGGCCGCGCGGCGGATCGAGTCCTCGATCGCGCGCACCGCGGCGGAGTCCGGGTTGAGCTCCACCGGCCGTGGGGCGGTATCCTGTGGCACCGTCTCATCCAGCAGCACCTTGATCTTGATCGTCCCCACGGAGTCGGGCCCCAGGAGCTGCCGCTGCATGGTGCGCGCGACGTAGGGTGCCACGCTGGAGCCGTGCTCGGCGAACTCCATGATCGCGCCGATGATCAGTTCGGGCTTGTCGTAGGGCGCGAACCCGATGAACCAGCCGTGGTCCTTGCCGTGCGAGTTCTGCGCCGTGCCGGTCTTCCCCGCCAGCTTGAGGTCCTTCCGCCGGCTCGCGGCCGCCGTGCCTCCCTCGACCACCGCCACCAGGGACCGCCGGAGCCCGTCGAGCTGCCCGGCGTCCAGCCCGAGATCCACCGGCGGCACGTTGCTGGGCCGCACGATGTACGGGGTGGACGAGACGCCCTCGCTCGCCAATCCCTCGTAGAACTTCATCATGTTGATCAGGGTCTCGGTGATCTCACCCTGACCGATCGAGAAGTTCAGCGTAGTGGCCGGCGGGCTCCAGTGCCGGGGACCGTAGAGCTTGTCGAAGTAGGCGGTGGACGCGGGCCAGATCGGCGTCTTCTCGTTCTCCAGGTCGATCCCGCTCGGGTCGCGGAACCCCATGAGGACGCCGTCCTCCATGATCGCCTTGAGCCCGAGCCGGAGCCCGACCTGGTAGAAGTAGACATCGCAGCTCTTGGCGACCGCGCCGATGAGGTCGAGGGAGCCGTGCCCCTCCTTCTTCCAGCAGCGGAACACGCGATTGCCGAGCCGCATCCCGCCCCTGCAGGGGGTGGGCATGTGGGTGTCGAATCCGATGAGCCCGCGCTTCAGCGCCATGGCCCCGATCGCGAGCTTGAACGGTGACGCCGGCGGATACCGGGTCTGGATCGCGCGGTTGAGGAGCGGGCGAGCCTCGTCGTCGTTCAGCGCGCGCCAGTTGGAGCGCGAGATCCCGCCCACGAAGACGTTGGGATCGTAGGACGGCGCCGAGTAGAGCGCCCGGATCTGGCCGCCCGGAGTCATCGCCACCATCGCCCCGCGCACGCCGGGAGGCCAGATACTGTCGATGTAGCGCTGCAGCTCGAGGTCGATGGTGGTGAAGATCGGCTGCCCCGCGGTCGCCAGCAGTGAGGCGCCACCCGCGTCCTCGCGCACCAGCCGGCCGCGGGCGTTGACCTCCATGTAGCGGACGCCCTCGGTACCGCGGAGCGAGTCGTCGTACTGCTTCTCGAGCCCGGCCTTCCCCACGATGGTGCCGAGCTCGGCACCGGGGAAGCGCTGGGTGCTCAGGTCGCGCTCGGTGACCTCGGAGACGTAGCCGACCAGGTGCGCGACGGCCTTGCCGGCGGGATAGAGCCGCTTGGGCTCCGACTGAATGACCAGGCCGGGCAGCGCGGCGCGATGCTCTTCCAGCCGCGCGATGGTCTCGAAGGTGGCGTCGCCGAACACGACCGCCGGCTGGTAGCGGGCCGCGCGGAAGCGCTGGACGATCTCCTCGATGTCCGCCGTGTCCACCGGGACGAACTGGCTGATCCGGCCGATCGTGGCGCGCAGCGAATCCACCGACGTAGCGAGCACCTTGACCGAGTAGCCCGGCACGTTCTCGGCGATGACCCGGCCCTTCCGGTCGAAGATCGTTCCTCGCGGCGCCGTGAGGGAGATCGGCCGGAGGCGGTTGGTCTCGGCGCGCAGCTGGAACTTCTCGTGCTGGATGACCTGGGTCCGGAAGAACGCGCCGCTCAGCAGCACGAAGGTGGCGACCAGCACCATCTGTGCGATGTCGGCCCGCTCGCGTACCCGATAGGAATCGAAGCCGTTCATGCGACCCTGTTCATACGTCGAGCCGGATGGCGAACCACTCGCGGAACGCCGCGAGCACGAGCAGGGCGAAGACCGCGGTGCTGAGGGCCTGCAGCGGACTGCTCAGCGTGAGCTCCAGCAGGAGTCGTCCCTGCGCCGTGCCACTGGCGAGGAGCAGGATGAGATCCCGGACCCAGAGGGCTACGGCCACGAAGCCCGCGTTCACCAGGACGTTGTCGGCAAAGAACACCGCGCGGCCCCAGGCGGCGAGATACCCCACCAGCGTGTGAGCCAGCGCTCCGGCGCCGAACGCGGCCGGCGTGAGCGAGTCGTTCACCACGCCGACGATGAATCCCGCGACCGCGCCCGCGCCGGGCCCCGCCCGCATGGCGAAGAATACCAGGCCGATCAGCAGGAAATCGGGACTCACCCGGGCGCTCCAGAGCCGCGGCCGGAGATAGAAGTGCAGCAGCACCAGCAGCGCCATCACCAGCGCGAGCTGGATCCGGTTGGCGCGCGAGGCGCTCATCGGGCGGAGTCCTTCGCCGCGGCGATGGAGTCGGCAAGGCGCACCCGCGCGATCGAATCCAGCCGCTCCGCCCGCAGCGCGCTATCGCTGGGAAAGGCGCGCTCCATGCCGGTGCCCGGCGAGACCAGCACCAGCACGTGCGCCACCACGCCGGGGTTGGCGGCGGGAAGAAGCCGGTACACCCGCTCCCAGCCGGCCTGCTCCCGGACCACGCCGGTCACCGTCCCGATCGGAATGCCCCGGGGGTACACGCCACCGAGTCCGGAGGAGAGCACCAGGGTGCCGGCGGGAATCGAGTCGCGGTAGGGCACCCCGCGCAGCTCGAGCGCCCCTTCCCCACCCAGGCCCGAGAGCGCCGGCGCGGCGATGCCGCTGGCGCTGCCGCTCGCGGTGGTGGCCGTGACGCGAAACTCCGGGTGGGCCCAGGTCATGACCACGCCGCTGCGGGGTGCCGCACTGACCACCATGCCGATCAGGCCCTCGGGGGCGACCACCGGGTCGAAGGGAGAGACCAGATCCTTCGTACCTACGTCGATCAGAAGCGTGCGGCCATCCGTCGCGAGCGATTGGTGCAGCACCTCGGCGGCGACGTACGGGGAGCTGAGTCGGTTCTTCAGCGCCAGGAGCTGGCGGAGCCGCGCGTTCTCGGCCGTGAGCGCGGGAATGCCCTGGGCGAGATAGGCCGTCGAATCGCGTTGCACGGTGATGGCCTTGAGGCGGGCCCGGCTGGTCCGGCCTTCCTCGGCCCGCGCCTGCAGCCACACGAGCGGAGCCAGGACAGTGCCGCGGAGGCCGTCCGAGATGGTCTGCCCCCATTTGTCGGGCGCGAAGAGCCCGACCAGGGAGAGGCCGAGGCAGGCGAAGAGCATGACGGTGTCACGGCGCGTGTACGAGCGTTCCGACGCGCTGGCCATGTGTTAGGCGGAGAGGACGCTGCGATATTTCTCGTCGTCGTCCAGGATGCGGCCGGTGCCGCGCACGACGCAGGTGAGCGGATCCTCGTCGACGTGGATCGGCAGCCCGGTCTCCTGGCGCGAGCAGGATGTCGAGACCGCGGATCAGCGCGCCGCCGCCGGTCATCACGATGCCGCGATCGACGATGTCGCTGGCGAGCTCCGGCGGCGTGATCTCGAGCGCGCGGCGCACGGCGTCGACGATCTGCTGGATCGGCTCCTGGATCGCCTCGCGGATCTCGGTCGAGTGCACGCGCACCGTCTTCGGGAATGCCGGAGACGAGGTCGCGCCCCTTCACTTCCATCTCGCGCTCGTCGCCGATGGGCGCGGCGGAGCCGATCTTGATCTTGATCTGCTCGGCCGTCGGCTCGCCGATCAGCAGGTTGTAGTTCTTGCGCATGAACTGCACGATCGCCTTGTCGAGCTCGTCGCCGCCGGTGCGGATCGACGTGTCGCAGACGATGCCGGAGAGCGCGATGACCGCGATCTCGGTGGTGCCGCCGCCGATGTCGATCACCATGTTGCCGGTCGGCGTCTCGACCGGCAGGCCGACGCCGATCGCCGCCGCCATCGGCTCCGCCACCATGAACACCTCCTTCGCGCCGGCGTCTAGCGCCGAGTCGCGCACGGCGCGCCGCTCCACCTCGGTGATGCCCGACGGCACGCACACGATCACGCGCGGCTTCACCTTGAAGACGTGCTTGTCGATGATCGTCTTGAGGAAGTAGCGCAGCATCTTCTCGGTCACGTCGAAGTCGGCGATCACGCCGTCCTTCATCGGCCGCACCGCGATGATGCCGTCGGGCGTGCGCCCGAGCATCCGCTTCGCCTCGAGGCCGACGCCCTTGATCTTGCCCGTGGCTTTCGTCGATGCGCGACGACGGAGGGCTCGTTCAGGACGATGCCTTCGCCCTTCACGTAGATCAGCGTGTTGGCCGTGCCGAGGTCGACCGCGATTTCGTTCGCGGGCAGCCACGACGTAAAGTTCAAAGAAGGAAGCTTCATCGAGAAGATGCTGGAAGCATGGCTCACAAGGTAACGAATGGCCGTCTCCGCATTCAAGGGAGTGGACGTCCCGCTAGCGACCGGTGCTGCCGAACCCTCCTGCGCCGCGTGATGAGGCCGGCAGCTCCGCCACCGCCTCGAACTCGACCCGCTCGACCCGCGCGATCACCATCTGCGCGATCCGCATCCCGCGGGTCACCTCGAACGGCTCCGTTCCCAGATTGGCCAGAATCACCTTCAGCTCGCCGCGATAGTCGCTGTCGATCGTCGCGGGCGTGTTGGGCAGGGTGATGCCATGCTTGAGCGCGAGTCCCGACCGGGGGCGGATCTGACACTCGTAGCCCTCGGGCACCGCGATCGCGAGACCGGTCGCGAACGCCCTCCGCTCGAGCGGCGCCAGCACTCCGTCCTCGGCGCTTGCAAGGTCGTAGCCCGCCGAGCCGGGTGTCGCGCGGCTCGGTAGAGGCAGCCCCTCACCATGGGCCAGGCGAGTCAGCAGAACCTGGATCAGAGGACGCTGCCCACGTCGGTCAGGGGGAGCTGGAACGCCTCGGCGACGCCGGGGTAGGTCACCTTGCCCTCGACCACGTTCAGGCCGAGCCGGCAGCGCCGGATCGGCTTGCAGGCCTGCCGCCAGCCCTTGTTCGCGAGCTGAAGCGCGTACGGCAGCGTGGCGTTGGTCAGCGCCAGCGTCGACGGTGCGCGGCACGCCGCCCGGCATGTTCGCCACGCCGTAGTGGATGATGCCGTCGACGACGTAGGTCGGGTTCTCGTGCGTGGTCGGCTTGATCGTCTCGACGCAGCCGCCCTGGTCGACCGCCACGTCCACGATCACCGAGCCGGGCTGCATGCGTCTTGAGGTCCGCCGCGCTGCACCAGCTGCGGCGCCTTGGCGCCCGGGATCAGCACCGCGCCGACGACGAGGTCGGCCGTCGCGATCTGCTCGAGGATGTTGTGCCGGTTCGAGTAGATCGGCTGCACGTTCGCCGGCATGCACGTCGGACAGGTAGCGCAGCCGGTCGAGCGAGATGTCGAGGATGACGACCTTGCGCGCCCATGCCCGGCCGCCATCTTCGCCGCGTTGATGCCGACGATGCCGCCGCCGAGGATCACGACCTTGGCCGGCGCCACGCCCGGCACGCCGCCGAGCAGCACGCCGCGCCCGCCGTAGAGCTTCTCGAGGTACTTGGCGCCCTCCTGCACCGCCATGCGGCCCGCCACCTCCGACATCGGCGTCAGCAGCGGCAGCTCGCCGCTGCCGGCAGCTCCACCGTCTCGTACGCGACGCGATCGCGCCGCGAGTCGATCACGCGCGCGTGGTCAGCTCCTCGTCGGCCGCGAAGTGGAAGTAGGTGAAGATCGATCTGGCCGCGCCGCATGCGCGGCCACTCGACCGCGATCGGCTCCTTCACCTTCATGATCATGTCGGCCTGCCCCACACCGTCGTCGGCGTCGGGCAGCGATCTTCGCCCCGACGGCGGTGTAGGCCTCGTCCGGAGAAGCCGCTCCCCAGTCCGCCGCCCTGTCTCGACGAAGCACCGGTGGCCCGCGGCGGTCAGCGCCTCGGCGCCGGCGGGCACGAGCGCGATGCGATTCTCGTTGGTCTTGATCTCCTTCGGAACGCCGATCAGCATGGAGCCTCGAGCTTGGAATGCGTGCTGAGGTGACTGTCACGCTGAACGAAGTGAAGGGGCTGGTGCCGGATCAGGCGCCCTTCGCTGCGCTCAGGGGACACGGACGGTCCCAGTCGGACGACGGTCTGCCGCTCCGGCGGGAAGAACTCCGCGGCCACGGCCGCGACTGTCGTCGGCGGTCGACGGCGTCGATCTCGGCGAGCAGCGTCGTCGAGCGGGCGATACGGCTCGTCGTACAGCTCGACGCCGGCCGCGCCGGTACATCCGCGCCAGCGGGCTCTCGAGCGACAGCATGATCTGGCCCTTGAGCTGCTGCTTGCCCATCGGCCAGCTCGTCGGCCGGCAGGCCCTCGCGCGCCAGGCGCGTCGCAGCTCCTCGCGGATCGCGTCGACCGCCTGGTCGCGCCGTCTCGGCGGTCTGGCTGCCGACGTAGACGCCGTGCATGCCGGACGTCGGCGTGGAAGCTCTGGAAGGCGTACACGGCGTAGGCGAGCCCCAGCTCCTCGCGCACCCGCTGGAAGAGCGCGAGCTGACATGCCGCCGCCGAAGACGATGCGTCAGGAGCGCCAGCGCGAAGCGGCGCGGATCGCTCGTGCGGAAACGTGTCGGCGCCGAACACGACGTGCGTCTGCGCGGTCTCGCGGTTCTCGCGCCGTGGCGACGTCCGCGCGCCGCGGCGGTGCCAGGAACGGTGCGCGTCGCGCGGCCACGCTCGCCGTCGGCGAACCATCCCTCCGCGGTCGAGCGCCTCGAGCAGCGCGGTCGTGCTCGACGTTGCCCGGCCGCCGACGACGACGCAGTTCCCCGGGTGGTAGCCGCGCTGCGTGCAGCGCGCGCAGGTCGGCGGCCGAGAGCGCGGCCACCGTGTCGCGCGTGCCGAGGATCGAGTAGCCGTACGGGTGGTCGCCCCACAGCGTGGCCGCGTGCAGCTCGAACACGAGATCGTCCGGCGTGTCCTCCACCACGCTGATCTCCTCGAGCATCACGTTGCGCTCGAGCTCCAGATCGCTCTCGCGCAGCAGCGGGCGGAACACGAGGTCGCCGAGGACGTCGACCGCCAACGGCAGGTGCTCGTCGAGCACGCGCGCCTGATAGCGGTGTGCTCGCGCGTCGTGTAGGCGTCGAGCGAGCCGCCCAGCGTCTCGAGCTCCAGCGCGAGGTCGCGCGCGCTGCGCCGCTCGGTGCCCTTGAACACCATGTGCTCGAGCAGGTGCGAGACGCCCATCTGCTCGGGCCGCTCGTGCGCACTGGCCGTCCGGACCCAGATGCCGACGGCAACCGACCGCACGCCGGGCAGCGATTCGGAGTACGACCACGACTCCGTTCGGCGCCGTCGGTGCGGTGGAGCCCTTCGTCGCGTCGAACCGTATCCACGGGCGGGCTACTCCTTCGGCAGGAGCGCCTTCCGGGACAGCCGCATGCGGCCACGCTCGTCGCGCTCGAGGAGCTTGACCTTGACGCGGTCGCCCTTCTTGACCACGTCCTCGGTCTTCTCGATGCGGCCGTGCTGCATCTCGGAGATGTGCAGCAGGCCCTCGGTGCCCGGCATGATCTCGACGAACGCGCCGAACGCGGTCGTGCTCTTGACCGTGCCCTCGTAGGTGCTCGCCGACGATCGGCTCGGCGGTGATGGCCGCGACCATCTGCGCGCGCGCTCCATCGCCTCGCCGCCGACGGCGGCGATGGTGACGATGCCGCGTGTCGTCGACCGCTGATCTCGGCGCCCGTCTCGTCCTGGATGCCGCGGATCGTCTTGCCCTTCGGCCCGATCAGGTCGCCGATCTTCTCCGGGTTGATCTGCATCGTGACGATGCGCGGCGCGTACTGGCGAGAGCTCGGTGCGCGGTCGCGGCGAGCGCCTTGTCCATCTCGCCGAGGATGTGCAGGCGGCCTTCGCGCGCCTGCTCCAGCGCCTGCTCCATGATCTTGAGGTCGAGGCCCTCGATCTTGATGTCCATCTGGATCGAGGTGATGCCCTTCTCGCGTGCCGGCGACCTTGAAGTCCATGTCGCCGAGGTGGTCCTCGGTGCCGAGGATGTCGGTGAGGATCGCGTACTCGTGTCGCCTTCCTTGATCAGCCCCATCGCCACGCCGGCGCACGGCGCCTGCATCGGCACGCCGGCGTCGAACAGCGCGAGCGAGCCGCCGCACACCGACGCCATCGACGACGAGCCGTTCGACTCGAGGACGTCGGAGACGATGCGGATCGTGTACGGGAAGTCCTCGAACGGCGGCAGCACGCGCTGCAGCGCGCGCTCGGCCAGGTTGCCGTGGCCGATCTCGCGACGGCTACGTGCCGCGCATCGGCGCACTTCGCCCGTGGAGAACGGCGGGAAGTTGTAGTGCAGCATGAACGACTTGGTCGTCTCGCCGGCCTCGTCGATCGAGTCGAGGCGCTGCACGTCCTTCGCGGTGCCGAGCGTGACGGCGACGAGCGCCTGCGTCTGGCCGCGCGTGAACAGCGCCGAGCCGTGGGCGCGCGGCAGCACGCCGGTGTCGATCGAGATCGGCGCGGACTCGTGTCGGCTTGCGGCCGTCGACGCGCTCGCTCTTGTCGAGCACCTGCGTCGCGCAGCGCGTTGTACTCGACGTCGCCGAGATCGCGCCGAGATCTCTCGGCCGCTGTCCGGGAACTCCGCGCAGCAGCTGCGGCCATGACCTTGTCCTTGACGCCCTTCGACCGCCTGCATGCGCGTGCGGCTTGTCCTTCGGGTTGATCGCCTCGCGCGATCGTCGCCCTCGGCGGCGTCCTTGGCGCCGACCCTGACATGCTCGGCGTCGATCGCGGCCTTCGTCCACGGCCATCTTCGGGCCGCTGCCGACCTTGCCCATGCAGCTGCTTCTCGAGATCCGATCAGCTCCGGATGCCGCCGTCTGCGCGACCTTGAGCGCCTCGACGACGTCGTCCTCGCGACACCTCGAGCGCGCCGCCCTCGACCATCACGATCGAGTCCGGCGAGCCGGCCACGACGAGCTCCATGTCGCAGAACTCGAGCTGCTGGAAGGTCGGGTTGAGGACCCAGTTGCCCTGGACGCGGCCGACGCGCACGCCGGCGATCGGACCGTGCGAACGGGATCTTCGACAGGCGTTCAGCGCGGACGACGCGGCGACGAGCGCCGAGCACGTCGGCGTCGTTCTCCTGGTCGGCGGAGATGCACGTAGACGAAGACCTGGACTTCGTTCTTGAACCCCTCCGGGAAGAGCGGACGGATCGAGCGGTCGATGATGCGCGGCAGGCGAGGATCTCGTCGTCGCGGGGCCGTCCCTCGCGCTTGATGAAGCCGCCGGGGATCTTGCCCGCGGCGTAGGTCTTCTCGCGGTACTCGACCGTGAGCGGGAAGAACGGGAGGGGCTCTGGAGATGTCGCGGGACACCGTCACCGCGGCGAGGACCATCGTGTCGCCGATACCGTGACGAGCGCGCGACCGGCGGCCTGCTTCGCCAGGCGGCCGGTCTCGATCACGAGCTGGCGGCCCGCGAACTGGGTCTCGATCCGATGTGCTGTCACTGCCTTCTCTCTCTCTTGTGGGCTCTGGTTTCTTTGCTGCCGGAAGACTTCGATGTGGGGGAACGTCATACAGAGAGGGCGTCCCGACCTTGCGATCGGGACGCCCTCTGGATTGCGCGGCGGTTAGTGGCGGAGGCCAAGCTGCTCGATCAACGCCCTGTAGGTCTGGAGATCGCTGCGCTTGAGGTAGGTCAGGAGCCGGCGACGCGTGCCGACCATCTTCAGAAGACCCCGTCGGCCGTGGTGGTCCTTGGGATGTGTCCGGAAGTGATCGGTGAGCGAGTTGATCCGCTCGGTGAGAAGGGCGACCTGCACCTTGGTGGACCCGGTATCCGTGCCGTGGGCCTGGTGCTTGGCCATCGTGCCCTGCTTGTCGAAGCTCATGCAGCCATTCCGAAAGAGGTTCCGCCGTTGCCGTAATCCGTTGTAGCTGCGAAGAATAACCCGGTTTGAGCCCCCCGTGCAAGGCCCCGGCGGGGTGCGCTCACCCGCCGAAGAGGCGCCGGATGTCGTTGCTGAACGCCAGCCCCATGAGGAGGACGATCAGCACCATGCCGACCGCCGTCAGACGCTCCCGAAGCTTGAGGGGGAGCGGCCTTCGGATCACGGCCTCGGCCAGCAGGAAGATCAGCTGCCCGCCGTCCAGGACCGGGACCGGCAGCAGGTTGAGGATCGCCAGGTTGATCGAGATCAGGGCCATGAAGGCGAGAAAGGGGTCGAGGCCCATCCGGGCGGTCTCGCCGGCCAGCTGGCCGATCATGATCGGGCCGCCCACCTCGCGCCGCGAGATCCGGCCGCTGAAGAGTCCTCGGACGGTACGCACGATCTGGGTCGAGGCGCCCACCGTGGCGTTGAACCCCTCCACCAGCGCGGCACCGATGCCGAGCGGCTCGGCACGCAGGTCCAGCTGGACCGAGATCCCCACGCGGCCGACCTTCCGCGGCTTGCCATCGAGGCCTTCGACCGTCTCCACGTCCGGCCGCACCTGGAGCGTGCGGCGGCCGGTGGTCCCCGCCACCTCGATCGCCAGGGGCGTTCCGCTGTTCGCCTGCAACAGCTCCAGCACGTCGTACCACTGGGCGATCGGCTTGCCGTTGATGGCGACGATGGTGTCCCCCGCCTGGAAGCCTGCACGCGCGGCGGGACGTCCCGGCAGCACCTGGCCCACTACCGCGGGCCGGAACGGCTGGAGTGCCTGCGAGGCCTTGAGGCGCTGTTCCAGTGCGTCCTGGTGGATCGGAAGCACGACCGACTCCCCGCCCGCGAGGCCGATGCGGATCTCGGGCTCCGGGGCGTTCGCGATCCCGTCCGTGACGTCGTTCCACGACGTCACCGGGCGGCCGTTGATGCTGGTGATGCGGGATCCGACCGGGATCTCGCGCAGACCCTCCGCCCCCTCCGGGATCATCTCCTCGATCGCGCGCCCGACGGTGGTGGACGGATCGATCTGCCGTCCGTTCTTGGCGGCCAGGAAGGAGAACGCCATCCAGGCGAAGAGCGCGTTCATGGTGACGCCCGCGAGGATCACGATGATGCGCTTCCACACCGGCTTCGCTTCGAACACCCGGTCCGGAGGCACCGCCGCCTCGACGTTGCCGCCCTCGAGCGCGGAGCTGGTCACGTCTTCCTCTATGCTGGCCATCTTCACGTAGCCGCCCAGCGGGAGCCACGATATCGAATACTCGGTCTCACCGCGGCGGAAGGTGAGCCACGGAATGGGCGAGCCCAGGCCGAGGGAGAAGCGGTGCACGTAAATCCCGGCCCACTTGGCGGCCAGGAAATGGCCGGCCTCGTGGATGAAGATCAGCACGCCGAGAACGACGATGAGAGCGAGCAGGGTGGTCATCACGGGGTCCTCACGAACTCACGGGCGCGAGCGCGCGCCCATCGGTCGGCCTCGCGAACCGCTTCGACGGCGGTCGCGGGGGCGGGCAGGTGGGTGTCGAGCACCTGCTCGATGATTTCACTGATGCGGCCGAACGGGATCGCCCCGTCCAGGAACGCGGCGACGGCCACCTCGTTGGCGGCGTTGAACACCGCCGGAGCGGTGCCCGCCGCCCGTCCAGCCGCCATCCCGGCCTCGAGCGCGCGAAACACCGCCCGACGGACCGGCTCGAACGTGAACGGACCGGCCGCCACCGGGTCCAGACGGCGGACCCCGGTGTCGGGAAGCCGGCCGGGATGGGTCAGCGCGTACAGAATCGGCAGCTCCATCGAGGGGAAGCCCAGCTGGGCGATCACGCTGCCGTCGCAGAACTCCACGAAGGCGTGGATGATGCTTTGCGGGTGCACCACTACGTCGAGCGCATCGTACGGCAGCCCGAACAGATAGTGCGCCTCGATCACCTCGAGCGCCTTGTTGGCGAGCGTGGCGCTGTCCACCGTGATCTTCTGCCCCATGCGCCAGGTCGGGTGCCGGAGCGCCTCCTCGACGGTGGCGCCCCGAATCCGCTCGAGCGGCCATTCCCGGAACGGCCCGCCCGAGCAGGTGAGGATCAGCCGTCCCAGCTCGGCGTCGCGACCCGCGACGCACTGGAGCACCGCGCTGTGCTCGGAGTCTACCGGGACCAGCTCGCCGCCGCCGGTGCACGCCGCCTGGACGACCAGGTCGCCGGCCATGACCAGGCTTTCCTTGTTCGCCAGCGCGACCCGCTTCCCCGCCCCGAGCGCGGCGAGGGTGGCGTCGAGCCCCGCGGCGCCGACCACAGCGTTGACTACGATGTCCACGTCGGGGTGCGTCGCCGCTTCGGTGAGTACGTCGGGCCCGCAGGGCCAGCGGTCGTCCGCCCCGGCCACGGCGAGTCCCGCGAAGGCGGGGTGCCACTCCGCCACCTGGCGCTCGAATTCCTCGCGGTTCCGGCCGCAGGTGAGCGCCACGACGGTGAAGTGATCGCGCTGGCGCCGGAGGACATCCAGCGCACTCCGCCCGATGGACCCCGTCGATCCCAGCACCGCCACACCTCGCCGGCCGTCGCTCACTAGATCACCCCGAACAACCGGTACATCGCGGCGGTCACCGGCACCACGAAGTACAGCGAGTCGAGGCGGTCGAGCACGCCGCCGTGCCCCGGGATGAGGCGGCTGGAGTCCTTCACGCCCGCGGCCCGCTTGAACAGCGACTCGGCGAGATCGCCCACCTGGCCCACCACCGAGAGCACGCCGGCGACGGTCAGCGCCTGCGCGAGACTCACCTCCACGCCGACGCGAGGAAACACCCAGGCCGAGAAGATCGGCGCGATCGCGAGCGCGCCCAGCACGCCGGCCGCGGTGCCGGACCTCGTCTTACCCGGACTCACCGTGGGTGCCAGCTTGGGCCCGCCGAACGTGCGGCCGGCGAACATCGCGGCGGTGTCGCAGGCCCAGGTCACGACCAGTGGGAAGAAGACCAGCCACGCGCCGGCCCAGCTCTGCAGCGGCAGGTTCCCGTGGCGGATGGCGAGAAGGAAAGTGGGAAGCCCGCCGGTGTACACCACGCCGAGCACGGTCACCGCGACCGCCTCGAGCGGCCGGTCCGCCGGCGCGCGAGCGGCCAGCGCCCATGTGAGGAGCGCCACCAGTGCCAACGCCGCGGCGTAGAGCAGAAGCTCCGGAGCCGCCGGATTGCGGGAGGGCGCCAGCAACATGAAGTAGCCGATCACGGGCAGCGATGCAGCCGTCACCATGCCGGCGGCGCGGGCCGGCCGGATGCCGGTCCGCTCCGCCAGGCCGAACAGCTCGCCGGCGCCGAGCGCGGCCGCCGCCGCCAGCAGGGCCACCAGCGGCATGCCGCCGTACCAGACGATCAGGAGCGCGAGCGGGATCGCGACCAGCGCGAAGCCGACCCGCCGCACCAGCTCGGATGACATCAGGCGGGGACGCGGCCGAACCGCCGGTCGCGCCGCTGGAACTCCAGGATGGCCTCGTAGAGATGGCGCCGCGTGAAGTCGGGCCAGAGCACCGGGGTGACGTACAGTTCGGCGTAGGCCAGCTGCCAGAGCAGGAAGTTGGAGATCCGCATCTCGCCCGAGGTCCGGATCAGCAGGTCGGGGTCGGGCCAATCGGCGGTGTACAGCCGGCGGGCGAACGCCTCCTCATCGATGGCGGCGGGATCGAGTCGTCCGGCCGCGGCGTCCTCGGCGAGGAGCCGGGCGGCGCGGGCGATCTCGGCGCGCGAGCCGTAGGAGATACAGAGATTGAGCGCGAGCCTGGTCCCGCCCTTGGTCTCGGCCACGATCCGGTCCACTGCGCGCCGTGCGCCGGAAGCCAGCCGGTCGACGTCGCCCAGGATCCGCACCGTCACGCCCTGCGAGCGCAGCTCGCTCATCTCACGGGCGATGTACTCCTCGAGCAGGCTCATGAGGGCTTCGATCTCGCCCGCGGGCCGCTGCCAGTTCTCCTGGCTGAAGGCGAACAGCGTGAGCACCGAGACGCCCGCCTCCAGACAGCCCTCGACCACCTCGCGGACGGAGCTCATGCCGGCGTGGTGTCCCAGCGGCCGGGGCAGCGCCCGGCCCGCGGCCCAGCGTCCGTTGCCGTCCATGATGATCGCGATGTGCGCCGGGACAACGCCGTGCACCCGCACCCGCTGGAGCAGCTCGTCGCTCATCCGTCAGACTTCCATGATCTCGGCCTCTTTGGCGTGTATCAGGCCGTCGATCTGCTTGATATGCTCGTCGGTGAGCTTCTGGACGTCCTTCTCCGCCCGCGTCTTATCGTCGCCCGAGATGTGCTCGAGCTTCTTCACCCGCGAGAGGGCGTCGGTGCGCGCATGGCGCACGGCGATGCGGCCCTCTTCGGCCAACTTGTGGATCACCTTCACCAGCTCCTTGCGCCGCTCCTCGGACAACACCGGCAGCGGCACCCGGATCAGGTTGCCTTGCGTCGCCGGGTTGAGCCCGAGACCCGCGTCCCGGATCGCCTTTTCGACGGCCTGGGTGAGCGACTTGTCGAACGGCTGCACCGTGATCAGTCGCGGCTCGGGCGCCGCGACCATCGCGACCTGGTTGAGGGGAACGGGATTGCCGTACGCCTCGACCCGCACCAGATCGAGCAGCGACGGGCTGGCCTTGTCGCTCCGGATCCCGGAGAACTCCCGCTTGGTGTTCTCGACCGCCTTGTGCATGGACTCCCGCGCGTGCTTGACCAGTTCGGGTATGGTGCTCATCGGACGATGGTTCCGATGTCCGGGTCGCCTTCCAGCACTCGCCGGATGGCACCGGGACGGTTGATGTTGAAGACCACGATGGGAAGCTGATTGGCCTTGCAGAGCCCGAAGGCGTTGGCGTCCATGACCGCGTAGTTCTTGACGATGGCTTCCTGGTAGGTGAGCTCGCGGATGAACATGGCGTTCGGATCCGTCTTGGGATCGCCGGTGTAGATGCCGTCCACGTTGGTGGCCTTGAGGATCACCTGCGCCTCGATCTCGAGGGCGCGCAGCACGCCGGCGGTGTCGGTGGAGAAGAAGGGATTGCCGGTGCCGGCGGCGAAGATCACCATCCGGCCCTTCTCCAGGTGCCGGATGGCGCGGCGCCGGATGTACGGCTCGGCCACGGACTCCATGCGCACCGCGGTCATGACCCGGGTGTCCACGCCGATCTTTTCCAGCACGTCCTGCAGCGCCAGCGCGTTGATCACCGTCGCCAGCATGCCCATGTAGTCGGCCGACACCCGGTCGAGACCTTCCCGGCTGGCCGTGGCGCCGCGGATGATGTTGCCGCCGCCGACCACGAGCGAGAGGTGCACGCCGAGGGCATGCACCGCCTTGATCTCCTCCGCGAAGGCCTCGACCACATGGAAGTCGAGGCCGCTTCCCCGCTCCCCCGCCAGCGCCTCGCCCGACAGCTTGAGCAAGGCGCGGGTGTAGGCCAGGGCCATCAGACGGCCCCGATCTGGAACCGGGCGAAGCGACGGACCGACATGGCCTCGCCCAGCCTGGCGGACGCCTCCTTGATCAACTCCCCGACGGTGATCTTGTCGTTGCGGACGTACGGCTGCTCCAGCAGCGTCCGCTCCGCCACGAACTTCTTGAGCTTGCCCTCGACGATCTTGGCCCGGATCTGCTCCGGCTTGCCTTCGGCGGCGACCTGCTCCTCGGCGATGCGGCGCTCGCGCTCCACCAGCTCGGCCGGCACGTCCTCCGGGTTCACGCCCAGGGGGTCGGCCGAGGCCACGTGGAGCGCGATGTCGCGCGCGAGCTGGCCGAAGGCCTCGTTGCGGGCGACGAAGTCGGTCTCCGAGTTGAGCTCCAGCAGCACGCCCACCTGCTGGTTGTGGTGGATGTAGCTCACCACCAACCCCTGCGACGCGACCCGTCCGACGCGCTTCTCGGCCTTGGCGATCCCCTTCTTCCGCAGGATCTCCGAGGCCTTCTCCATGTCGCCACCGGCCTCTTCCAGCGCCCGCTTGCAGTCCATCATGCCGGCGCCGGTGCGCGCACGCAGCTCGCTCACGTCCTTGGGGGAGATCGTCACGCTTGCCATGGCTTCCTCTGATCGCTCTCGGGCTGAATAGTAAGACCGCCGCTCGCGGCCCGCACGGGCCAGGAGCGGCGGAGGCTCTCTCGGGAACAGGTCCGCCTCGCTACGCGCCGGCCTCGCCTGCCCCGGCCGGGGCCGGGGCTTCGGTGGCGCCTTCGCCGTCCGTCTTGAGCCTGGCCGCGATGGCCTCCGGCTTCGGCCGGCGCTTGCGGCGGGGGCGGCGGCGCTTGCGGTCGGCGTCGGTGTCGCCTTCGGAGCCGGCGTCGGTGCTGTACGTCTCCGCCTCCATGTCCTCGGCCGCCTCGCGCATCGGCATCTGCGCGCGGGCTTCCTTGATCACGTCGGACAGCGCGGCGGTGATGAGCGAGACCGAGCGGATGGCGTCGTCGTTGCCCGGCATCGGCACGGTGATGAGGTCCGGGTCGGCGTTGGTGTCGACGATGGCGACCATCGGAATGCCGAGCTTGTTGGCTTCGGCGACGGCGATCTTTTCCTTCTTCGCGTCGACGATGAACAGCGCGCCGGGCAGCCGGCCGAGCATCTTGATGCCCTCGAGGTTGCGGCTCAGCTTCTCCCGCTCGCGCTCGAAGAGCAGCTTCTCCTTCTTGGTGTAGTTCTCGAAGTCGCCGTCGGCGGCGCCCTGCTCGAGCTCCTTCAGGCGGCGGATCTGCTTCTTCACCGTCTGGAAGTTGGTGAGCATGCCGCCGAGCCAGCGCTCGGTGACGTAGAAGGCACCGGCGTTCTGCGCCTCCAGCCTGCACGACGGCCTGAGCTGCTTCTTGGTGCAGACGAAGAGGACGCTCTCGCCGCTCGAGGACCACGCTCGCGCAGCAGCTTCTGGCGCCTTCTGAATCTGCCGGAGGGTCTTCTGGAGGTCGATGATGTGGATGCCCGTTGCGCTCGGCGAAGATGAAACGGCGCATCTTCGGGTTCCACCGGCGGGTCTGGTGGCCGAAATGGACACCGGCCTCGAGCAGGTCCTCGAGTTGCGGCTGTGCCATGCGGGTGCGACGTGCCTTCCGTTCGAGTGGTTGTTCATCGCACCGGCGTTCATCTCCCGAGCCGACCCCCGAAGGGGCACCGGGCCCGGAATCCGCCGGTGTGAGGCGATGGCGGCGGACGAATCCGCCCGGTACTACCGCTTGCTGAACTGGAAGCGCTTCCGCGCCCCCGGACGACCCGGCTTCTTGCGCTCGACCGCGCGCGCATCGCGCGTCAGCAGGCCCGCCGTCCGCAGCTTGGTCCGGTGCTGGCTCGTCGACCTTCACGAGCGCGCGGGCGACGCGCGAGGCGAAGCGCGCCCGGCCTGCCCCGCCTGCCCGCCGCCGTCCACGTGCGCCTTCACGTCGAACGCGCCCGAGCGTGTCGGTCGCGGTGAACGGCTGCTGGATGTGCTGCACCAGCGACGGACGCGGGAAGTAGTCACCGAGCGTGCGGCCGTTGATGTCCCACTTGCCCGTACCAGGCGTCAGGTACACCCGCGCCACGCTGGTCTTGCGGCGGCCGACGGCCTGCCAGCGGAATTCGGGAGTCGCGGTCATGCGCTGGCCTTGGACGGAGTGACGGAGAACTGCTTGGGCTGCTGCGCGGCGTGCGGATGCTCGGCGCCGCCATAGACGTGGAGCTTGCCGCGCAGCTTCTGCCGCGCGAGTGAGGTCTTGGGCAGCATGCCGAAGACGGCCTTCTCGATGACGCGCTCCGGATGCTTCGCCAGGAGATCGCGCGCCGGCGTGTGCCGCTCGTGGCCCATGTAGCCGGTGTGGCGAGAAGTACGTCTTCTGCTCCTCCTTCCGACCGGTCACCCGCACCTTCGACGCGTTGATGACGATGACGAAATCGCCGCCGTCCATGTGCGGCGTGTACGTCGGCTTGTGCTTGCCGCGGATCAGCTGGGCCACGACACTGGCCAGACGACCGAGCGGCACGCCCGACGCATCCACGATATGCCACTCGTGGGTGATGTCGTCGGGCGTGGCGGTGTAGGTCTTCATGAGCGCTGCCATCTTGAGCGGTTGGCTCGGATCGGCGGTGCATCCCGAGCAGGGTCAAACCGAAACAGACTCACAAGATAGCCCGCGGTCTAGGGGAGGGTCAAGGGGAACGAGCTTCGCGAGCGGTCTAGCCGGCGGGCGACCGAAATTCCACGAGCACCTGCCCCTTCTCCACCGCCTGGCCCGCCTCGACTCGGACGGCGGCCACCACACCCGCGGCCGGGGCCTTGAGCTCGTTCTCCATCTTCATCGCCTCCAGGACCACGAGCCCGGCACCCGCCGCGACCGGCTCGCCGGCCTTGGTGGCGACTCTGACGACCAGCCCTGGCATCGGCGCCCGCAGCACCACCGGACCCCGAGGGCGGTCCGACCCCGCCGTGAGGCTCCGGATGTGCCGGGTCCGCTCGTCCACCACCTCGACTTCCCACCGCTCGCCGCGAATCCCCAGACTCCACTGCCCCCGCCCGCCACTCCGCATGGCCAGCATCGTAGGCCGCCCGTCGATCATGAGCTGCCGCATCGGCGTGCCGGGAATGGGGCGCAGGGTGCTTGTCCGGACCTTCCCGTTCACCGTCACCCGCTCGCCGTCCACCTCGATCTCGATGTCGCGGCCGGCGACGCTCACGATGTACTTCACGAGGCCCGGTCCAGCACCGCGACGGTCTCGACATGCGCCGTCTGGGGAAACAGGTCGAAGGCGGTCACGGAGGTGAGGCGATATCCGGGCAGCCGGGTCAGGTCCCGCGCCAATGTGGCCGGATCGCAGGAGACGTAGACGATCCGCGTTGGCGCGGCGCGCTCGAGCCCCATCGTCACCCGCTCCTCCATGCCGACGCGCGGCGGGTTGGTGACCACCAGATCCGGGCGAGCGAGCCGGCCGAGCACCATCTCCACCCGGCCAGCGTGACGGTGCGCCGGCGGGCCTCGCGTCTCCGCCTCCGCCACGGCCAGCGGATCGCTCTCGACGCTCTCGACCATGGCGCCGGCCTCGGTCAGCGCGGCGGTCGTCTCGCCGATGCCGGCGTAGAGGTCCCACACCCGGCGTCCGGCCACCGGGCCGAGGGCGGCGATCGCCGCTTGGCGAACACGGTCTCCCATCGCCGGGTGCACCTGCTCGAACACGGTCGCCGGGAACGGCGCCGCGTGGCCGGCGGCGGCCACGCTCTCTCCGCGCTCATCCTGGACCCACACGGTCACGGACGCCCCGCGCGCGCCCAGCGCGGCCCGCAAGGGCTCGGCGCCATCCCAGGAGGAGGGCACGCCGACGAGGACCAGGTGCAGTCCGCCCGCGCGGTCGAGACGCAGGACGACCTGGCGCACCGACTGCGGCAGCGCCTGCCGCAGCGCGCGCACCTCGGTCCACAGGTCCATCAGCTCGGCGGTGGTGATGTGGCAGCGGACGAGGTCGAACACCTGGTCGGGCCGCTCCAGCGGATGGAGACCGATGCGTCCGCCATCCGCCTCGACCGCCAGCGTGATCTTGGTGCGGTACTCGAATTCGGCGGCGGGTGGCACGATCTCGGGGTCGGCCACATCGAGCCGCCCGATCCGACGGAGCGCATCCCCCACGAACCCGCGGCGAGCTTCGCGCTGGGCGCCGGGCTCCAGATGCTGGAGCTGGCATCCACCGCAGTCGTCCGCCACGTAATGCGGGCATCTGGGCTCGACCCTGAGGATGGACGGCTCCATCAGGCGGCCGGCCCGCGCGCGGGCGTATCGGCGGAGGAGCTTCACCTCGGCCAGCTCCACCAGATCGCCGGGTGCAGTGCGGGGGACGAAGACCGTGCGCCCATCGTCCAGCTTCCCGACACCGTCACCGCCGGTCGCGAGCCGGAGGATCCGCACGGCGGTCACTGCAACCCCTCGTGGCGCGCGCGGCCGAGCCACCGGGACTCGACGGCCTCGGCATCGGATACCGACGGCCGGCGACGCGCTCGCGCGTCGTCCTCGGCGAGCGCGGCGGCCACGGCAAGCGCGATCGCCTGTTCCGGCTCGGCGCTGGGCGCCGCCAGCTCCGGCCGCCGCTCGAGGAACTGGATGTCGATGTCGCCCTCGCGAAACTCGACGTCCGCCATCAGCCGCCGGTGAAAGGCCTGATTGGTCGCGACGCCTTCGATCACCAACTCGTCGAGCGCGCGCGCCATGCGGTCCATGGCCTGGGTGCGGTCGGGGGCCCACACGATCAGCTTGGCGAGAAGCGAGTCGTAGTACAGCGTCACCTCGTCGCCGGACTCGACACCGCCATCCCAGCGCACGCCGGGTCCGCCCGGCAGTCGGAGATACTCGATTCGTCCGGTGGATGGGAGGAAGCCGTTCGCGGGATCCTCGCTCGTGATCCGGCACTCCATCGCCCACCCGCGCGGCTCGAGCCACCGGTCGGGCACCCGCATCGTCTCACCGGCCGCGATTCGGAGCTGCTCGCGCACGAGGTCCACACCGTAGACCAGCTCGGTGACGGGATGCTCGACCTGGATGCGGGTGTTCATCTCGAGGAAGTAGAACGACCGGTCGGCCGACAGGAGGAACTCGCAAGTGCCGGCCCCGAGATAGCCCACGGCCTGCGCGGCGGCGACCGCGGCCGACCCCATCCATTCCCGCAGCTCCGGGTTCACCGCGGTCGACGGGGCCTCCTCGACCAGCTTCTGGTGCCGCCGCTGGATCGAGCACTCACGCTCGCCGAGGTGCACGGTGCGCTCGCGGTCCGCGAGAATCTGGATCTCGACGTGCCGCGGCCGCTCGATGAGCTTCTCCAGATACACACTCGCGTCGCCGAACGCCTTGGCCGCCTCCGACCCAGCCGACTCGAGGGCCGCGGCCAGTTCTCCTTCCGCACGCACGACCCGCATTCCCTTCCCGCCGCCGCCGGCCGCCGCCTTCACCAGCACCGGATACCCGAGCGACGCCGCCAGCTCGCGCGCGACGTCGAGGTCGGTGACGGCTTCCTGGGCGCCGGGCACCACCGGCACGCCGGCCTCGCGCATGCGGCGTCTCGCCTCGGTCTTGTCCCCCATCGCCCTGATGGCGGAGGCCGGCGGACCCACGAAGATGAGCCCCGCGTCGTCCACCGCCTGCGCGAAGGCGGCGCGCTCGGCGAGAAAGCCGTAGCCCGGATGGATGGCTTCGGCGCCGGTGTCGAGCGCCGCCTGCACCAGGCGGTCGATCCGGAGATAGCTCTCACCGGGCGGCGGCGCCCCGATCTCGACCGCGCGGTCGGCCGCACGCACGTGCGCGGCGGAGCGATCGGCCGTCGAGTAGACCGCCACCGCCTCGATCCCTTCTTCATGGCATGCGCGAATGACGCGGAGGGCGATCTCCCCGCGGTTGGCGACGAGCACCCGCTTCACGGCTGGCAGGCGGGCGGGGGCGTATCTCCGAAGAGGAGGAGGAGGCTGCTGCAGAGAAGCAGGTTGTGGCTCGCGGCCCGATCGTAGACGCCGCGGACGGCCACCACCCACGGGGACGGGTTTTGGCGCACGGCCTTCATCAGTTCGTTGATGCTCATCGCCTCGGGGCCGGGCGCCGCCGGGCGGCTCACCCGCACCAGGCGGTAGGGCACCCAGGCCAGCGCGGGGACAGCGGCGCTGTCGGTGCCGGGGCTGAGGCAGAGCGGCCGGCGCGGCGCGACATCACCCAGGGCACGCTGGACCGGAAGCCCCGGATCCACCCCCATGGCCTGCGCCATCCGGTGGCGGTAGAGGGAGTCGGTGGCGTAGAGGTCGGGTCGGATGGGAAGGACGTCGAGGGAAGGGCGTTCCATGCTGCCGTACCACACCGAGAGCGCTTCGAGCTCGTTGCCGGTGAGGAGGACGCCGCCCGCCGGACACGAGGCGAGCAGGTTCTCGCCGAGCTCGAGCACGAATGCCGGCATTCGAGGCGCTCGCTCGCGCCCGGCGGATGCACGGGCCGCGGTCCACCCCAGCTCTTCCACGACCACCAGCGAGCGCTCCACCTCCGCGATGCCCCGGAAGATGACGCCCGAGTCCACCGACAGCCGGATGGACTGCTCCAGCGCCGTGGCGGCGAAATCTAGGTAGAGCGGACCGTCGGGCTCGCCACGGTGGCCGTGCGTATGCCAATCGCGGGCGTCGTACAGATAGAAGCGTCCGAGCTGCAGCCAGGCACGGCCGTCGTCGGGTGCGGTGGCGAGGTAGCGCCCCAGCAGGTCGATGGCCATCTGGCGCTCGCCCTCGCGCTCGAGCGCCGCGGCTCTGGGGGCCACGTTGGGGTCGATCGCCCCTTGGGCGTACGCCGACGAGCCGCCACCCAGGGACACGAAAAGCCCCGCGGCAAACGCACAGCGGAGCCCCAGCGAACGGGCTGGCGAAGTGGCTACGGAGGGCCGGACTTGCTGGTCCATGGACGTCTCAAGATGATATGCCCGCTACCCGTTGGCTAGGGGAGCCGGCCGGAGGCCGGAACCCCGGTGCTGGGGGAGACGAGCGAGGCCCCGCCCGCGGCACGGGCCGCCGGCCCATGGAGCGCGCTTAGAGCGGGATGTTCCCGTGCTTCCTGGACGGGTTCCGGACTCGCTTGGTCCGGAGGGTTCGAAGCGCGTCGATCAGGCGTGGGCGTGTGTCCCTGGGGTCGATCACGTCGTCGATATAGCCCCGGGCCGCGGCGGCGTAGGGATGCGCGAACTTGGCGGTGTATTCCTCGATCAAACGCGCCGTCGCGGCCGCAGGGTCGTCCGACTTCGCGATCTCGTCCTTGAACAGGATCTCCACCGCCCCCTTCGGCCCCATCACCGCGATCTCGGCGGACGGCCAGGCGAGGTTGAGGTCGCCCCGGATGTGCTTCGAGCTCATGACGTCGTACGCGCCGCCGTAGGCCTTGCGGGTGATCACGGTCAGCTTGGGCACCGTCGCCTCGCAGTAGGCATACAACAGCTTGGCCCCGTGCTTGATGATCCCCCCGTGTTCCTGCGTCACACCGGGCAGGAACCCGGGTACGTCGACGAATGTGATGACCGGCAGGTTGAAGCAGTCACAGAATCGGATGAAGCGGGCCGCCTTGAGAGAAGCGTTGATGTCGAGCACGCCGGCCAGGACCGCGGGCTGGTTGGCCACCACGCCGACCGGGCGTCCGCCCAGGCGGGCGAAGCCGGTCAGGATGTTCTCCGCATAGCCCCGCTGCACCTCGAGGAACTCGCCGGCGTCCACCACGCGGGCAATCACCTCGTGCATGTCGTACGGCTTGTTGGCGCTGTCCGGGATGAGATCCAGCAGCCCTTCGTCCCGGCGGTCGGACGGGTCGTCCGTGGCACGGACCGGCGGGTCGTCGAGGTTGTTGAGCGGCAGGAACCCGAGCAGGCGGCGGATGTTCTGCAGGCACTCCGGCTCGGAGTCGTGGACGAAATGCGCGATCCCCGAGGTGCCGCCGTGGACGTCCGCGCCTCCCAGCGCGTCGAACGTCACCTCTTCGTGCGTCACGGTCTTCACCACGTTCGGGCCGGTCACGAACATGTAGCTGACCCCGCGAACCATGAAGACGAAATCGGTGATGGCCGGACTGTAGACGGCGCCGCCGGCGCAGGGTCCCAGAATGGCCGAGATCTGGGGGACCACCCCCGACGCGAGCGTGTTGCGGAGAAAGATGTCGGCGTAGCCGCCGAGCGACGCCACCCCCTCCTGGATCCGCGCGCCGCCCGAGTCGTTCAGTCCCACCACCGGCGCGCCGTTCCGGACCGCGAGATCCATCACCTTGCAGATCTTTTCCGCGTGGGCTTCGCTCAGCGACCCGCCGAACACCGTGAAATCCTGGGAGAACACGTACACCAGTCGCCCGTCCACGCGACCGTAGCCGGTGACGACGCCGTCGCCGGGAACGACCTGCTGATCCAGCCCGAAATCGGTGGAGCGGTGGGTGACGAAGCGGTCGAGCTCGACGAAGCTGCCCTCGTCGAGCAGCAGATCGAGACGCTCGCGGGCGGTGAGCTTGCCCTTCTTGTGCTGCTGCGCGATGCGCGCCGCTCCCCCGCCCTGCTCCGCGAGTGACTGGCGGTGATGGAGCTGCTCGAGAAGTTCCCGGGGATCCGGCATGGGGAGGGAAGATAGTGCGGCATGCGAAATGGGGGCAGCGCCACGACCGCCTGCGGGGTGACCGCGGTCACACATCCGGACTGCCGCGCTAAGCCACGGCACCGCCAGAGCATCGGACCTCTGGGTGAGACACGGCACGGATGGCATGCGATCTGTATCGGCGAGCTTGGGCACGGTCGATGCTATATCGAGTCGGTTCGACGAACCGACGAGGAGGCACCATGTTCCGAACAATCGGCGTCACGCTCGCCGCGCTGGCGAGCAGCACCATTCTGACGATCCCGAAGGGCACCGACATCCCGATCACGCTGGACGAGGACATTCCGGTCGAGCGCAGCCGCGTGGGCGACACCTTCGAAGCCCATGTGACGCGCGATGTCGAAGTGAAGGGAGAAGTGGTCATCGTGGCCGGCTCACCGG
Source organism: uncultured Gemmatimonadales bacterium (assembly GCA_963846545.1). GTDB lineage: Bacteria > Gemmatimonadota > Gemmatimonadetes > Gemmatimonadales > GWC2-71-9 > CAVVWJ01. Next base: position 1,766,600 of record CAWJWG010000001.1, read on the forward strand.
CGCAGGTGAAGCTGGTGCGCAGCGAGGCGAAATCGGAATCGGCCACGCTCCGCCTCGCGAAAGTGCACGTGGACGGCGACATGCGCGGCGTGAGTGCCGATGTCGCCAAACCCGATACCGATCGCAGTGGGCTCGGCACCGCCGAGAAGACCGCTGTGGGCGCGGCGGCCGGAGCGGTGGTGGGCGCGGTGACCGGGGCGGGTGTGCTGGAAGGTGCGGTCGTGGGCGCGGGCGGTGGTCTCGCCTGGGGCCTGCTGGACAAGTCGGGCCGCGAAGTCGAAGACGGCACGACGCTTCGCTTCTCGCTGAAGAAGGACCTGGATCTGTAGAAGCGGTGGGCTATGAGCTATGAGCTTGAAGCTCATTGGCTCATAGCTCATAGCTCATAGCTATCTACTGCCCCGTGGTGACCTCTTCCTCGGGCACCGGACGCACCGGCGGGATGATCGGCTCGTCGGGATAGTTGGTGACCATCAGCACGATGCGGTGGTGGATGGGATCCACCTCGAGCACCTTGAGGTCGACCGGCTGTCCTTCCTTCACCGCGTCGCCCGGGTTCTCCAGGTTCGGAATCCCCAGCTGCGACATCGGCACGAACCCTTCGATGTCGTTCCCCAGGTCCACGACGACGCCCTTGTCCATCAGGCGCACCACGCGGCCCCTGAGCTCCATCCCGATGGGATAGGCCTCACCGATCCGGAGCCAGGGATCTTCCTCCGCCTGCTTGAGGCCGAGGGAGATGCGCTTGTTCTCCGCGTCGATGTTCAGGATGACGACATCGACCCCGTCGCCCTTCTTGACCACTTCCGACGGGTGCTGGACGCGCTTGGTCCACGACATGTCGGAGATGTGGATCAGTCCGTCGATGCCCGGCTCGATCTCCACGAAGGCCCCGAAGCTGGTCAGGTTGCGGACCTTGCCCTGAATGCGGGTGCCCACCGGATACTTGAGCGGCAGCACCATCCAGGGATCCTGCTCGGTCTGCTTCATGCCCAGCGAGATCTTCTCTTCCGCCTCGTCCACCTTGAGCACGACGGCCTCTATAGTCTCGCCGATGCTCACGATCTTGGACGGGTGCCGGACGTTGCGGGTCCAGCTCATCTCCGAGATGTGGACCAGACCCTCGATCCCCGGCTCGATCTCGACGAACGCGCCGTAGTTGGTGATCGAGACGACCTTGCCCTGCACCCGGGTGCCGACCGGATACTTGGCCGCCACGTTCTGCCAGGGGTAGGACTGGAGCTGCTTCATGCCGAGGCTGATGCGCTCACGCTGCCAGTCGATGTCGAGGATCTTGACCTCGACCTCGCGGCCGATCGCGACCATCTCGGTGGGGTGCGAGACGCGCCCGTAGGACATGTCGGTGATGTGGAGCAGGCCGTCCACGCCGCCGAGGTCGATGAAGGCGCCGAAGTCGGTGATGTTCTTGACCACGCCCTTCCGCACCTGGCCGACCGCGAGCTCCTTCATGAGGTGCTCGCGCTTGTGGGCCCGCTCGTTCTCCAGGATCACCCGGCGGCTGACGACGATGTTCCGCCGGCGCTTGTTCAGCTTGATGATCTTGAACTCGTAGGTCTGACCCAGCAGCTCGTCGATGTTGGGGACACGGCGCAGGGCGATCTGGCTGCCCGGCAGGAACGCGTCCACGCCCATCAGGTTCACCACGACGCCACCCTTGATCTTCTTGACCAGGGTGCCTTCGACCGGCTGATCGCTCTCGTGGGCCACGCGGATCTTTTCCCAGACCCGCATGAAGTCGGCCTTCTTCTTGGAGAGGACGACGGCGCCCTCCTGGTCTTCCAGGTGTTCCAGGAAGACCTCCACCTCGTCGCCTTCCTTGAGCGACTGGGGGTCCTTGAATTCGTCGAGGGGGACCGACCCCTCCGACTTGAAGCCGACATCGAGGATGACAGCGTTCTCGGTGACGCGGAGGACCTTCGACTTGACGATCTCGCCTTCGACGATCTGCGACATCGTGCCCTCGTACATCGAGAGCATCTGTTCGTAATCTTCGTCGGAGTAGTCTTCGTCGTAGAGGTCTTGGCGGACGCGGAGGCCGCTGGGGGGGGCGAACTGTTCGGTCGTGGGTTGAAGTTGATCGAGCATGCGGAGAATACCGTCCTGGAGTTGTGCGCCGCGCGATGGAGGCCACGGGCTGGGGTTGTGCACCTGGCGAGCGGAAGTGTTCGCTAGGCAGCCGATAAGGATAGCGTCGGCTGCGAGCCAACGCAAGGTACGGGAATCGGTTAGCGAGAGCCGAAGATGGGGCGGGCCAGCTCCACGATGAAGCGCACCTGATCCGGGAATGCCATGGTGGTGGTATCGAGCGGAACCGCGTCGGGAGCGGCCTGAAGCGGCGCCACGGGGCGCGTCGAGTCGGCCTGATCCCGGGCGGCGAGTGCGGCGGCCTCCTCCTCGAGCCCGCCGGCACCCACCGGATTGCCGCGCTGGCTGATCCGGCGCCCCGCGCGCGCCTCGGGCGTCGCCGTGAGGAAGATCTTGAGCTCGGCATCGGGGAACACCACGGTGCCGATGTCGCGCCCGTCCACGACCACGTCGCGCCCCGCCCGCACCATGGCCCGGAGCCGGGTGTTGATCCACTCGCGCACGACCGGGACCGCGGAAACAGCCGAGACCAGCGAGGTCACCTGTGGCCCCCGGATCTCGGCATCTACCGGCTCGCCCTCCAGGTAGGCGGCGAACCCCGCACCGTCGGGCTGAAGCATGAGCCCCCGGTCCTCGGCGGCCCGCAGCACCGCCTCGGCCCCGACCGCGACGAGCGGGTCGCCCCCGCTCCGATCCCGCCGCGCCGCCTCGCGAATCCCCACCAGCGTCACGCCCCGGTAGAGCGACCCCGAGTCCAGATGCGAGAACCCGAGGGCCTCGGCGACAGCGCGCGCGGTGGTGGACTTCCCAGAGGCGGACGGGCCGTCTATGGCGATGACGCCGCCCTTCACGCGGCACCCCGGCGGGCGATGCCGCGGAGCGCCGCTGGAAATCCGGGGAAGCTCACCGCCGCACAGGCCATATCGTCCACCACGACTCGGGCGCCGGGGAGCGTCCCCAGCACCGCGAAGGCCATCGCGACCCGGTGGTCGGCGGCAGACCGGACCCGTCCCCTCGGCGGCACATCGGTCCCCCGCACGTGGAGATCGTCTCCCAGCACCTCGGCGTGGCCGCCCACCGCCCGAATGTTCGTGGCCATCAGCTCCAGCCGGTCGCTCTCCTTCACCCGCAGCTCGCCCACACCCCGGAAGACCGTCTCACCCCGCGCGCGGGTGGCGAGGACGGCGAGCAGCGGGATCTCGTCGATCAGCGCGGGGATCTCGCCGGACGCGACCTCGGCCGACCGCAGATCGGATGGATGCGCGACGAGATCGGCCACCGGCTCGCCAAACGTGTCGGTGGCGGCTTCCAGGGCCACCGAGGCTCCCATGCGCTGGAGCACGCCGAGAAATCCAATTCTTGTCGGGTTGACTCCGACCTGGGCCACGCGGAGCTCGCCGCCCTCGGCGAGCACGGCCGCGCCGACCAGGAACGCCGCGGATGACGGATCTCCGGGTACCTGGATCTCGAAGGGCTCGATGCGTCCTCCCGGACGAAATTCGATCCATCCAGCGCGCTCGGCCACACCGTAGCCGAAGGCGCGCAGCATCCGCTCGGTGTGGTCGCGCGAGCGCCCGGCCGGCTCGAGCACGTCCACCGCGACCTCACCCACCATGCCCGCGAGCAGCAGCGCGCTCTTGATCTGCGCGCTCGAGACCGGCATCGCGTAGCGGAGTGGCTTGAGTCCGCCGCCCTGAATCGTGAGCGGAAGCCCATCGCCGCCCTGCTCCTCGAAGCGCGCGCCCATCTGCGCCAGCGGGACGGTGACTCGTCGCATCGGACGCCGGCGCAGGGAGGCATCGCCCGTCAGCGTGGCGCGGAACCGGCAGCCGGCCAACAGGCCGAGCAGCAGTCGCGTGGTCGTACCCGAGTTGCCGCAGTCGAGCGTCCGGCTGGAGCGGCGCAGGCGACCGCGCCCGCGCACGACCAACACGCTCCCCTGCCGGAGGGGCGAGACCTCCGCGCCAAGCTGGCGGAGCACACGAGCGCTCGACCGCGCATCCAGAGAGGTGAGCGCCCCGCCCACGTGGCTCGTCCCGCGCGCCAGGGCGCCAAACAGCAGCGCCCGGTGCGTGATGCTCTTGTCGCCCGGGACGCGGACCGTCCCGCTCACTTTCATCGGTCCAGACCGCGGCGAAACTGGCGGGCCGTCTCGAGATAGCGCTCGAGCCCTTGCCGATCGCCCGTATGGATCAGGTCTCGCAAATCCGCCAGCCCGCTCTCGACGCTGGAGAGGGCCTCCACCAGTGGGTCTCGGTTTTGCAGCAGGATGTCCAGCCACATGTCGGGATTGCTCCCGGCCAGGCGAGTCGAGTCCCGCGCCCCGGTCCCGTAAGACACCCCACCTAACCGCCGATCGGCCAAGGCCTTGGCCAGCGCGTACGCGACGGCCTGCGGCAGGTGGCTGGTCCACGCAAGTTGCCGGTCGTGCGCCGCGGAATCGATGAGGATCGGCTGCGCCTCGAGGACGTCCTCCCAGAAGCGCATGACGGCGCGACCGGTGCGGGGCGCGTCGGGTCCGGACCCCTCGCAGACGTAGACCACGCAGCCGCGCAGACGGTCGGGCCGGGCGGCGACGAATCCGGATTCGTGGGTGCCGGCCAAGGGGTGCGACCCGGCAAACCGCTCATCCAGGCCACACTCCCGGGCCCGGGCCATCACCGGGGCCTTGAGGCTGCAAACGTCGGTCAGGATGGCGTCGGGCTCAAGAGATGGGGCCAAACGGCCGATAAGTTCCAGGGTCGGAGAAGGCGGGACGGCGAGAACCACCATGTCCGCCCCCCGGATCGCCTTGGCGGGACTGTCGGCGATCTCGGTGACCGCACCGGCCTTGAGGGCAGCGACCGCCTCGCCCCGCGAGAGGGAGCAGCCGACCACGCGGGCGACACCCGCGAGGCGGGACTGCCAGGCGAGCGATCCACCGATTGCACCCAGGCCGATGACGGCCAGCGAGGACGGGTGCGCAGGCTGGTGGCTGGAGGAGTTCGACACGCCGCGCATGGGCGACCGCCCCGAATGAGGCGGCCGCGGCCGCCGTGAAACGACCCGACAACAGGCCTCATTGTACTGACATGGCAATCGATTCTCAACGCGCTCCACGGACCCATCGCGCACCCGCCGACGACAGCTGGCTCCGGTCAGTCCTCGTCGCGCACGGCGTGCTCACGCCCCGGCAGGCCGAGCGACTCGGCGCGCCGGAGGGCCGGACCCTGTGGTCCGTCGCCGTGGATGACGGGGCCAGCGACGAAGCCATCGTCGCGGCGGTGGCGCGTGCCTATCGGGTGACCCCGGCGGATCTGGCCGGGGCGGACAGCCGCACGACGACACTGCTGCCGGAGAGTCTCGCCCGCAAGCACCAGGTGGTGCCGATGTGGGCCGACGACCGCGTGATCCGGATCGCCACCGCCGACCCGCGCGACCTCGATATCGAGCAGACCCTGCGCTTCGTGACCGGACGCGACGTGGTCTTCGAGATCGCCGCGCCTGCCGCCATCGCGCAGAAGCTCGACGAGTTGTACCGGCCGGAGCGCGCCATCGAGCGCATCCTCGGCGGCCTCCAGCCGGCGCGGATCGAAGCCGTGGACGCCGCGGCGCTGCAGTCGGCCGCCGAGGGCACCCTGGACGCGCCGGTGGCGAAGCTGGTGGACGCGATGATCAGCGACGGCGTCCGCGAAGGCGCGAGCGACATCCACGCCGAGCCCACCGAGGGCGGCGTGGTGGTGCGCTACCGGGTGGACGGGGTGCTCCGCGAGGTCATGCGCCTCCCCGCCTCGGCCGGCGCGGCGCTGGTCCGCCGGGTGAAGGTGTGGGCGAAGCTCGACGTGACCGACCCGCTGCGTCCGCACGACGGCCGCGCCACGGCGCGCGTCGGGACCCAGGTGGTGGACCTGCGCGTCTCCACCATTCCGGTGGCCCGGCGCGGCGAGAAGGTCGTCATCCGCGTGCTGGACAAGACCAACCTGCGCGGCACCCTGAACGACATCGGCCTGCCCCCGCGGGAGCTCGACGTGATGCGCCGGCTGCTGGGGAACCGCGAGGGCATGGTGCTCGTCACCGGTCCGACGGGCAGCGGCAAGACGACGACGCTCTACGCCGCGCTCAACGAGCTCAAGACCGGCAAGGTCAACATCGTCACGGTCGAAGACCCGGTCGAGTACGATGTCGCGGGCATCTCCCAGATCCAGGTGAACGAGGTCCAGGGGCTCACCTTCGCCAAGGCCCTGCGCTCCGTGCTGCGGCAGGACCCGGACATCGTGCTGGTCGGCGAGATCCGTGACCTCGAGACCGCGACCACCGCGGTCCAGGCCGGTTTCTCGGGCCACTTCGTCCTGTCCACGCTGCATACGAACGACGCGCCGTCGGCCGTGGTCCGCATGCGCGACATGGGCATCGACGCTTTCAAGGTCGCGACCGTGCTCAAGGGCGTCGTGGCGCAGCGGCTGGTGCGGAAGCTCTGCCAGGCGTGCGCCGAGACCGTCCCGGTCGACACACTGCCGCCCGACGCCAGGCCGCCCGCCAGCCACACCGGCGCGGTGATCCGCCGGGCGGTGGGCTGCCGAGCCTGCGAGGGACGCGGCTACCGCGGACGCGCGGCGATCCTGGAGATCATGCCGGTGGACGAGACCGTCGCACGCCTGATCGACACGGGCGCGATGCCCGATGCGCTGATCGCCGCGGCTCGACGGATCGGGATGTACAGCCTGTGGGAGAGCGGGCTCAACCGCGTATGGGACGGCCTGACCTCGCTCGAGGAAGTCATTCGCGTGCTGGGTGAGCGCGTGCAGGAGGACGGCGCCACGATTCCCGAGCCCGCGCTGCGACCGTCCGACATCGCGACGCGCTCGCTGAGCGCCGCTGCTGCCTCCGCGGCGGCGGGCCCGACCGCCCCGATCGCGGCCCCCGTGCTACCGGCGGCCGCGCCGGCGGCTCCAGCCGGGCCGCCCAAGGTCTTGGTTGCGGACGACGATCCCCAGATGCGCCGCTTGATTCGCGGGGTGCTCCAGCGCGACGGGTTCGAAGTCGTGGAAGCGGGCGATGGGCTCGATGCTCTGGAAGCGGCCGAAAAGGGTGTCGACCTGGTCATCCTGGACGTGGATATGCCGCGCCTGGACGGCCTCGGCGTCCTGGAGGAGCTGCGGGCGCAGGTGAGGACCGCCTGTCTGCCGGTCATCGTATTGACCGCACAGCACGGCGAGACCGAGCTAAAGGCGTTGGATCTCGGGGCCAACGACTTCCTCAGCAAGCCGGTCCAGACCCGCTCGCTCGTGGCGCGGGTACGGGCTGTCCTCAAGCGCGCAAGCTCCTGATTAGTAGCATGTTACAGCCGCCCGACGAGCGGCCCTGGGCCGCCCGGCGTGCGCGAAAAACCGTCTGGGTGGCGTGGATTTTGCCTTCGGAGTGCAAATCGTGGCGAGACTGCTGATCGTAGAAGACAGCCCGGACAACATGAAGCTCTTCCGCACGCTGCTGACCCTGAAGGGTCACGACGTGACGGGGTTGCCGGGGGGCGAGGGCTTGCTGGATACGATCGTCCGGACCGGGCCCGAGCTGGTCCTCATGGACATCCAGCTGCCGGGCAAAGACGGATTCGCGCTGCTGGAGGAGATCCGCCGATCGGCCCACAGCGGCCTGCGCGTCCTGGCACTGACTGCCCACGCGATGAGCGGCGACCGGGAGCGCGCGCTGCAGGCCGGGTTCGACGGCTACATCACCAAGCCGATCGACATTCGGAGCTTTCCCGAGGCCGTGACGCGTGCGCTCGCCGGAGAAACCATCTCGCAGTGATGCCCACGCAAACCTCAGCGCATGGCACGGTAGCTATGACCAAGGACACCGCCACACCTCCGCAGAGCACCGGCGCCTCGCCGCAGAAGCAGGCGCTGCTCGCCGCGTTCGATACCGTCATCAAGACCCAGGCCGAAGAGCGAGAGGCTGAGCATCGGGAGGCCGAGCTGGCGAGCAAGCACAAGGGCGTCGGTCCCGCGGTCGCCGTCTTTGCCATCCTGGTGCTCGTGCTGTGCGGCTACCTGTACATGGACCGGCCCGAGTGGCTCTTCCCCAGGGCCGCGACCCCCGAGAGCACCGCCGTGCAGGAGGCCAGCCTTCGGATCGGGATGGCGAACGTCGCCCAGCACATCGAGCAGTATCGCAAGCGCACCGGCCGATTGCCCGCGACGCTCGCCGACGCCGGCACCCAGGTGGATGGCGTCAGCTATCAGCCGATCGACACGACCTGGCACCTCACCGGCGCCAACGGGACCCTCGAGCTGACGCTCACCTCCCAGCAGCCGCTGGCCGCGTTTATCGGTCGCAGCTACGACCTCATCTCCCGGAGACGGCCGTGAGCCGTCTGCGCCGCGGGTTCACCTTCATCGAGGTCCTGGTCGTCGTCCTGGTTCTGTCGATCCTGGCGAGCCTGGCCATCCTCCGGTACATCGACCTGAAGCATCGCGCCCTGTCGGCGAGTGCCACGGCCGATCTCCAGGCCGTCCGGCTTGCGGCCTACAGCTCGTGGTACGAGCACGGCGTATGGCCGGCCGAAGTGGCGGGCGGCGTGGTCCCACCGGGCTTGGCCACCTACCTGCCGGTCGGGTTCTCGTTCTCGAAGCCGGAGTATCGGCTGGACTGGGATAACTTCGTGCCGGCGAACGGCGGGACCAGCGGGTCGATGCAGCTCGGCGTGGTCGTGAGCTCGACCAACGCACGCCTCATGAAGGCGCTCCAGGACAACCTCGGCGGCAAGGCGCCCTTCTTCGTTGTGGGTGGGACGCTCACCTTCGTGATCGTGGGGCCGGACGGGAGAATCTAGGCACTAGCCCGCCAGCGCGGCCTTCAGGGCCGCGAGCTCCGGCGGCGGGCCGGGATAGCGCGGGTCCATGCGCTCCAGGGTGTCGGCCACGGTCCGGGCCACCAGGAGATCACGGACCCGCTTGCTGTCCGCCGGAACCACGTACCACGGTGCGACCTGCGTGCTGGTCCGCGCCAGCATCTCACGATAGGCCTCGGTGTAGCCCTCCCACAGCTCGCGCTCCTTCAAGTCCCCCGCGTTGAACTTCCAGTACTTCTCCGGATCCTCCAGCCGCGCCGACAGCCGCTCGCGCTGCTCCTCGCGCGAGATGTGCAGCATGAACTTGAGGATTACCGTCCCGTTCTCGCTCAGCATCCGCTCGAACTGATTGATATGCTCGTAGCGCGGACGCCAGACCGACTCCGGGACCAGCCGCCGCACCCGCACGACGAGCACATCCTCGTAGTGCGACCGATTGAAGATGCCGACCGTCCCGCGAGCCGGGGCGGCCGCGTGCACCCGCCAGAGGAAATCGTGCCGCAGCTCGAGCTCGCTTGGCACCTTGAAGCTGGTCGCGTTGAGGCCAAGCGGATCGAGCGGTCCGAAGACGTGACGGATGGTGCCGTCCTTCCCAGCGGCGTCGCGGCCCTGCAGGACGATCAGCAGGGCGCGTTGGCCCTCCGCATGGAGCGCGCGCTGCCGGGCATCGATCAGGTCCGTGAGCCGCGCGAGCTCCGTCTTGCCATCGGACTTGGGGAGAACCTGATCCTCGGGCAGCCGGGCGTCGCCGTCATCCAGCGGAGGCGACGTGCCGGGGGCGACCGGCGTAAGGCGCATGCGGTGCTCCAATGGGTCAGCCCTCGTGGTCAGCCAGCAGCAGGGCGACGGGGAGGATGCCGAAGAGCTCGGCGACCCGCAACCCGCCGTCCGGATCGCACTGCAGACGCCGTCCGCTGAGCGCGCAGGTCCAGCGGCGGGGCCACTCGGCTCCGAGCGGCAATCGGGTGTCTGCCCACAGCCCGGGCCGGGTGAGATCTCCACCGGCGCGCAGCGTGCCGGCGACTAGACGGGGCACCACGGCCACGAGGCGTTCCGTACCCTCGCCGCGCCCGAATGCGACGACGTGCGTGGTTGCCGGGCCGGAGGCGGCGAGCGGCGTGTAGGCCCGCGAGCCGAAGGCCGCCGGACGCGACGCCCGCGCGGCCAGCGCCGCCCGGATCAGGTGGAGCTTGAGCCGCCCGTCCTCCGGCGCCCGCGCCAGCTCCCGAAGGAACGCCTCCCTGCCCGCCGGCTCGCCCGCGGTGCCCCGCTCGACCTCGCCCAGCACGCGGCGCCGGCAGTCGTAGTCCACCGGCCGGCGATTGTCGGGGTCCACCAGAGCGAAGGTCCACAGCTCGTCGCCCATGTAGACGTCGGGGATGCCGGGCGAGGCGAGGTGGACCACCGTGCGCGCCAGCGCGTTCCACAGCCCCGCCGGCGCGATGCGGGCCGCGAAACGCTCGAGGTCGTCGAGGAATCGGGGCGAGCGCTCGGGAGACAGCAGGGCCGCGACGTTGGCCTGGAGCGCCGCTTCGAACTCTTCGTCCGGGTCGGTCCACGTCGTGTGAAGCTTCGCCTCCCGGACCGCCTTCATCATGTACTCGGCCATCCGCTCCCGGAGAACGTCGAGGTCACCCACGCCGAGCGGCACGAGCGGCCAGATGCCGACGAGCGCCTGCATGATGTGGTGGACCGTGCCGGGATCGGGCACGCGGCGGCCGCGCACAGTCTGCTTGTTGGCGACGTTGAGCGTGCGCCAGACCTGGACCCGCTCGGCCCACTCGTCGGGGAGCTCACTCAGCACGTCGAGACGGGCGCGCACGTCGGCCGTGCGCTTGGTGTCGTGCGTCGTGACGGCGAGCATCCCGCCGGGCCACGCCGCGGCGCGGCGAGCGTTCGTCGCATGGAAGACGTCCACGGCGTCATCGAGCGCCGTCTCGGGTCCGCCTCCGACCTCGTTCCGGGAGAGCAGCGGTGCGTAGGCGTAGAAGGCGGTATCCTCGACCCCCTTCGCGGTGGCGGGCCCGCTGAGCTGCTGGAAGCGCTCGACGAACCGCAGCCGGAACCGCTCGAGCTCCACACCTTCGCCGGATCCGCCGCGGAGCAGCGCATCGGCGAGGAGATCGAGCGCGGCAGCCGAGCTGCGGCCCCGTGCGCGCGCGTCGGCGAGCGCCGCCTCGAGCAGGCGGCGGTCCTCGCCGGTGGCGACCGGACGGCGGCTGTCCACGTACGTCCGATAGACCGGCAGCGCCACGATGGTCTCGACGATGGCCCGCACCAGGTCACCACGAGCGACGGCAGGGAGCGGATGCCCGGTCCCCGCGCGCTTGAGCAGGCGGTCGGCCAGGCGGCGCACGCCCGCGGCCAGCGCGGTCTCCAGCACCAGGCGCTTACCCTGGCGCGCGACCGCGGTGAATTCGAGCGGCCGCCTGATCACCCGGCGATACTCGGCCTCCAGCGCCGCATGGCCCGCTGGGTGGATGAACAGCGCCTCCGCCTGGTTGAGGAAGTCGTAGCCCGTGGTCCCGGCTACGGCCCACTCTTCGCGGAGCGCTTCTCCCGGCGTGAGGATCTTCTCGATGTAGACCGGTGGGTCCGAGCGGTCGGGGAAGGCCGCAGCGGCCAGGCGCTCGAAGTACCCGGCGGGGTCCAGGAGCCCATCGGGGTGATCGATCCGGAAGCCGTCGATCCATCCGCGACGGAGCCAGTCGAGCACCTTGGCGTGGGTTTGGGCGAAGACCTCCGGGTCCTCCATATGGAGTGCCACGAGGTCGTTCACGTCGAAGAAGCGTCGGTAGTTGATCTCCCGCGCGGCACGCCGCCAGTGGGCCAGCCGGTAGACCTGGGACTCGAGCAGTCGGTGCAACCGGCGTTCGCCGGCCTCGCCCGCCGGGTAGGACCCGGCGGCCTGGTTCAACGCCGTCGCGAATTCGGGCGACCGCAAGGAGAGTGCGCGCAGGCGGTCGAGCACCGCGGGCGCCGTTGCTCGCCGCCGAGCCAGGGCCGCGGGATGCCGCGCGTTGCGGCGCGGCAGCCGCCTGAGCGCGGCCACGATCTCGCCCAGCTCGGTGCAGGCAGGGTGGTCGGGATGGAGTGCCAGGTGGCAGGACGCCAATGCGTCGGCCAGCATCGGCGGCAGCGTGGAGGGATCGAGCGGCAGGTCATGGTCGAAGTAGCGGAGCCGGGGCACACCGTCGGCTGCCTCGATGCAGACCTCACCTCGGCGCACGACCTCCGGGAGGCGATGGCCGAGGATCGGAAGCAGGACGCGACGCCGGAGCTCGCGCTCCGTGGCCCGCCAGTCGATGTCGAACCACACGGCGAACGCCGAGGCGGGCCCATGCATCAGCACGTCGTCCCACGCCGGGTTCTGGCTGGACGCGGCCATGTGGTTGGGGACGATGTCCAGTACGATCCCCATGCCGTGCGCGCTGAGCTCCCCATGCAGCGCCTCGAGATCTGCCTCGGTGCCGAGCTCGGGGTTGAGGCGTGTCGGATCCACCACATCGTACCCGTGCGTGCTGCCGCGCCGCGCCACGAGCATCGGCGAGCAGTGGAGGTGGCTGACGCCGAGACGACTCAGGTAGGGGACGAGGTCGCGGGCGGCCGAGAGGGTAAATCCGGCGTGCAGCTGCAGCCGGTACGTGGCACGGATCGGCGGCACGCGATCACCTCGGCCGCTCGTAGCGGAGCAGCATCAGCGAGTGGGCCACGACGCTGACCTTGCCCTGGCGCACCACCCGGGGAACCGGGTGCGCGGTGTTGAGGATCTCGGTCCAACCGCCCGGCGACGCCATGATCGGGAGGGTGAACGGCCGCGAGCGCGCGCCGCCGTTGGTCAGCAGAAGGATCGCCTCGCCCCGCAGGCGGCGGCCTCGCTCGTCGATCTCGTCGGTCGCCTCCCCCAGAATGAGCATGCCCAGCACATGATTGCCGCTGTCGGACCAGTCGGCGGGCGTCATCTCCTGTCCGTCGGGGCGGAGCCAGGTGAGATCCTTGGCGCCGCCCGGCTCATGCGCCTCGTGCCGGAAGTAGTTGCGCCGGCGGAGGACCGGGTTGGCGGCGCGGATGGCGAACGCGGCCCGGGCGAAGGCGAGAAGCTGTCGCTCCATCGGCGTGATGCGCCAGTCGACCCACGTGAGCGGCCCGTCCTGGCAGTAGGCGTTGTTGTTGCCCATCTGGGTGCGGCCGAGCTCGTCGCCGTGGGAGATCATCGGCACGCCCTGTGAGAACGCGAGCGTCGCGAGGAAGTTCCGCTTGATCCGCTCGCGCATCCGGACCACGTGCACCGCCTCCGTGGGACCCTCCACGCCCCAGTTGCGGCTCTGGTTGTCGTCGGTGCCGTCGCGGTTGGCTTCCCCGTTCGCCTCGTTGTGCTTGCTCTCGTAGCTCACCAGGTCGTGCAGGGTGAAGCCGTCGTGGCAGGTCACGAAGTTGACGCTCGCCTGGGGGCTCCGCTGGCTGGCCTCGAACAGGTCACTGCTGCCCGCGAGCCGGGAGGCGAATTCCCCGACCTGGCCCGGGTCGCCGCGCCAGAACTTTCGCATGGTGTCGCGGTACTTGCCGTTCCACTCTCCCCAGCCGATCGGGAATCGCCCCACCTGATAGCCGCCGGGACCGAGGTCCCACGGCTCCGCGATGAGCTTTACTCGAGACACGAGAGGGTCCTGGCGCACTACGTCGAAGAACTCCGCGAACGGGCTCACGTCCACGTCGCCCCGTGCCAGCACGGGCGCGAGATCGAAGCGGAATCCGTCCACGTGCATCGCCTCGACCCAGTAGCGCAGACTGTCCATCACCAGCTGCATGGTGCGGGAGTTCCGGATGTCTACGGTGTTGCCGCAGCCGGTGTAGTCCGTGTAGTAGCGGCGGCCGCCCGGATCGAGGCGGTAGTAGGCGGAGTTGTCGAGGCCGCGGAAGCTGAGCGTCGGACCCAGGTGGTTCCCTTCCGCGGTGTGGTTGTAGACCACGTCGAGGATGACCTCGATCCCGGCGCGGTGGAACCGCTTGACCATCGACTTGAACTCGGCCACCTGCTGGCCCAGCCGGCCGGTGGCGTAGCGGACGTCGGGCGCGAAGAACCCGATCGTGCCGTACCCCCAGTAATTCACGAGCCCCATCTCGGCCAGGCGGCGCTCGGTGGCGAAGTGGTGCACCGGCAGGAGCTCGATGGCGGTCACTCCCAGTGCGAGGAGATGATCGATGATCGGATCGGTGGCGAGGCCGAGATAGGTGCCCCGGATCTCCTCGGGGATGTCGGGATGCAGCATCGTCATCCCCTTCACGTGCGCCTCGTAGATGACCGTGCGGTTCCACGGCGTGCGCGGATTCTTGTCGTCGCCCCAGCTGAAGGCGGACTCGACCACCACGCACTTCGGCATCCCCGCGGCACTGTCGCTCGGATCGGGCACCAGGTCGCGGACCTCCATCGGCTGATCCATGGAGTAGCCCGAGAGCGCGTCGCTCCAGCGAATGGTCCCGCTCACCGCCTTGGCGTAGGGATCGAGCAACAGCTTGGCCGGGTTGAAGCGGTGGCCCTCCTCCGGCGCGTACGGGCCGTGCACCCGGTAGCCGTAGAGCTGACCGGGCCGCACCTCCGGCAGGTACGCGTGCCAGATCTGGTCGGTGCGCTCTCGAAGTCGGACCCGCCCCGACTCCTGTCCGTCTTCGGGACCGGCGAAGAGGCACAGATCCACCGCCGTCGCGTGCTCGGAGAAGACCGCGAAGTTGGTGCCTTCCCCGTCCCACGTGGCACCGAGCGGAGCCGGGGCACCGGGCCAGATCCTCATGCGCTTCTCCGGCGCAACAGCGCGGCCGTGTGACCGGGGACCGCGAGCGCCCCGCCGTCGAGACGAGGCGTGCCCGATCCACCGTAGCCCTGGTCCGCGGTCGACAATATCACGCTCCATTCCCCCGCCGCGCCGATCGCGACCACCGCCGATTCGGGCGACAGGTTGAAAACTCCCTGCAGCACCTCACCCTCCCCTTCGAAGTCCACCGTGATCGTTCGGCCGTCCGCGTTCGCCTTGGCACGGACCGCTGCTCCCCCGGGCCGGAGCGCCGGCTCGGCCCGCCGGAGGCGGAGCAGGTCGCGATACAACGCCCTGAGACGGACGCCGTCATTCGTCTCCGCCTGCTGCCACTGCGGGCGGGATGCCTCGAAGGTCGCCTCCGCCTGGGGATCGGGCACTTCCCCGCCCCACGCGAACTTCTCGAACTCCCGGCGTCGGCCGTCGCGCACCGCCGCGACCAGATCGGGGTCGCCGTGACTCACGAAGTAGAGGAATGGGTTGGCCTCGCCATGCTCCTCCCCCATGAACAGGAGCGGGACGTAGGGCGAGAGCAGCAACAGCGCGGCCGCGACTCGCAGCGCCCCGGCCGGGACCAGCGCCGCGAGACGCTCGCCACCGGCCCGGTTCCCGGTCTGGTCGTGGTTCTGGAGGCAGACGACGAATCGGTCGCCCGGTACGTCCACCGCCGGACGCCCGTGCCGGCGGCGGCGGTGGGGGGAGTAGCGCCCGTCGTTCACGTAGCGCTCACCGATCGCCTTGGCGACCGCCTCGATACCGTCGAAGTCGGCGTAGTAGCCGGCGCGCTCACCGGTGAGCGCCACGTGGACCGCGTGATGAAAGTCGTCGGACCAGTGGGCGTCGAGCCCGAAGCCGCCGACCGAACGGTCGCGCACCCAGCGGGGATCGTTCGCGTCGATCTCCGCGATCACCAGCGTCCGACGTCCCATCGCCTCCCCCTGCGAGTGCACCGCCTCGCCGATCTCCTCGGCCAGGTGCACCGGACTCAGGTCCACGATGCGATCCGCCGCGTCGAGCCGGAGACCGTCGAGATGGTACTCGGTGACCCAGTGGACCGCGTTATCCACCAGGTAACGCCGCACTTCGTCGCTGTCGGGACCATCGAGGTTGAACCCCTCGCCCCACGCCGTCTTGTAGCGGTCGGAGAAGTAGGGACCGAAGGCGGACAGGTAGTTCCCCTCGGGACCGAGATGGTTGTACACCACGTCGAGCAGCACCGCGAGTCCGGCGCGGTGCGCCGCATCCACCAGCCGCTTGAGCCCGTTCGGGCCGCCGTACGTGCTCTGCACCGCATAAAGCGACACGCCGTCGTAGCCCCAGTTGCGGCCGCCGGGGAATTCGGCCACCGGCATGATCTCGATTGCGGTCACGCCCAGCTCGCGGAGCGCGGGAACGCGCTCGATGACTCCATCGAACGTGCCGGCGGGAGTGAACGTCCCCACGTGCAGCTCGTAGATGACGAGATCGGCCGTCTCGATTCCACCCCACGCGGCGTCGCTCCACTGGAACGCGGCGGGGTCCACGATCCGCGTCGGGCCGTGCACTCCCGCGGGCCGCCACCGGCTCACCGGGTCCGGTCGCTCGGCGCCCCCGTCGAGACGGTAGTGGTAGTCGGTGCCGGATGGCATGCGCCGAATCGTGCCGTGATGCAGCCCGTCGGCGTCCCGCTGCAGGAGATGGGACTCGGGACGTCCATCGCGCTGCACCACGACCTCGACGGCATTGGCGACGGGCGCCCAGACGGCGAATCGAGTGCTCCCGTCGGCCTGAGGGAGGGCGCCGCGCTCCAGCGTTCGCATCGGGAGGGGGGAGCTCAGGTGTTCGACGGCGGGTCGTACGCCAGCAGCACGGCACCGAGCGGCGGCAGACCGATGCGGAATGACGCGGGTTGATTCTGCCACGCGGTCGCGTCGGCGATGACCTCGGGCACGAGCCCGAACCCGCCGCCGCCGTACTTCGGGTCGTCGCTGGAGAGGAGCATGGTGTATCGCCCCGCGTTCGGCGCGCCGCTCAGGTGGTCGTGGCGCGGCACGGGCGTCAGGTTGAGCAGCACCACCACGATCCGGTCGCCGTCGCGGCGGATGTAGGAGTAGATCGAATGATCCCGGTCGTCGGCGTCGAGCCATCTGAACCCCGCGAGATCGGGGTCGGTTCGCCACAGCTCGGAGCGCCCGCGGTACACGGCACCGAGGTCCTCGAGAAAGCGCTCGAGCCCCGCGTGGAGCGGCTCGCTCTCGAGGTGCCAGTCGACGCTGCTGTCGTGATCCCACTCCCGGCGCACGCCGATCTCGCTCCCCATGAAGAGGAGCGGCTTGCCGGGGCGGGTGTACTGATAGGCGAAGAGCGCGCGCAGGTTGGCGAACTTCTGCCAATCGTCACCCGGCATCTTGGCGAGCAGCGTGCCTTTGCCGTGCACCACCTCATCGTGCGAGAGCGGCATGATGAAGTGCTCGCTGTACTCGTACATCATGCTGAAGGTGAGCAGCTCGTGATGGTAGCGGCGGTGGATGGGGTCCATCGCGAAGTAGTCCAACGTGTCGTGCATCCACCCCATGTTCCACTTGAACGTGAAGCCCAGCCCGCCCTCGGCCAGGGGACCGGTCACGCGAGGCCAGCTGGTGGACTCCTCGGCCACGGTGAAACAGCCGGGGTGCTCATCGGCCAGCGTGGCGTTCAGGCTCTTCAGGAACTCCACGGCCTCGAGGTCCTCCCGCCCGCCGTACTGGTTCGGCACCCACTGCCCCGCTTCACGGCTGTAGTCGAGGTACAGCATCGACGCGACCGCATCCACCCTGAGTCCGTCGATGTGGAACTCCTCCAGCCAGTAGAGCGCATTGGCCACCAGGAAGTTTCGCACCTCGCGCCGGCCGTAGTTGAAAATCAGCGTGCCCCACTCCGGGTGCTCACCCCGCCGGGGATCGGCGTGCTCGTAGAGCGCCGTGCCGTCGAACAGCCGGAGGGCGAAGTCATCCTTGGGGAAGTGCGCCGGGACCCAGTCCATGATGACGCCGATGCCCGCGGTGTGACACGCGTCGATGAGATAGCGGAGGTCGTCCGGCGTGCCGTATCGCGCGGTCGGCGCGAAGTACGCGCTCACCTGGTAGCCCCACGACCCGGTGAACGGGTGCTCGGCCAACGGCATGACCTCGACGTGGCTGAAGCCCAGGCGCTTCACGTGGTCGATCAGCCGCGGGGCGATCTCGCGGTAGGTGAGCGAGCGGTGGCCCTCCTCGAGCACTCGTGCCCAGGAGCCGAGGTGGACCTCGTACACCGCGAGCGGTGAGCGGCGCGGGTCGCGCTCGCGCCGCTCCACCATCCACTGGCCATCCCCCCACTGGTAGGAGGAGGCGGCCACACGCGAAGCGGTGCTGGGCGGCAGCTCCATGCTCGCGGCGAACGGGTCGGCCTTGAGCCGGACCTCCCCGTGCGGGCCCAGAATCCGGTACTTGTAGAGCGCGCCGGCGGAGATGCCCGGCAGGAAGAGCTCGAACACACCGGACGCACCCAGCATCCGCATCGGCAGTCGCCGCGCGTCCCAACGGCAGAAGTCGCCTACCACGCTCACCCCTTGCGCATTCGGCGCCCACACGGCGAACGCGACCCCGTCCACTCCGTCGAGCTGGCGCGGGTGAGCGCCCATCACATCCCACAGACGGCGATGCGTGCCCTCGGAGATCAGGTAGATGTCCATCTCGCCGAGCGACGGCAGAAAGCGATACGGGTCGTCCTGCTCCCACACGCCACCGCCGGCGAAGTGGAAGCGGAGCCGGTAGCGCAGCGGGAGTGACTTGCCCTTCAACAGGACTCCGAACGTTCCGCGCACGCCGAGCGGCATCATCGCCACGGGCGGCTCCTCCGACATGACGCACTCCGCCAGTGTCGCGTCGGGGTGATACGCCCGGACGATCAATCCCTCCGGCACCGGGTGGGCGCCGAGCACGCCGTGCGGGTCGTGATGCGTGCCCGCCACCAGACGGGCAAGCTCCGCGGGATCGCCCAGCGCAACGGGGCGCGGTGCGGCCCGCGTCACCGGACGATCCCCACGGCGCGGTCCGCCTCGGGCTCGACACGGCGCAGAATGCCCTCGAGCGGGATGTCCACCCAGTCCGGTCGGTTGTTGAGCTCGTAGCGGAGCTCATAGATGGACTTGTCGAGGAGATAGAAGTCCAGCATCGCGGCGAACGGCTCGGTGCCCGGCGGCAGGAACTTCGCATCTCCGACGCCGGCGAAGTAGCCGCCGAGGAAGCTCGCCGAGGCCCAGCGGCGCCAGAGCCGGGACCAGGGAATGAGGGCCGGCACGTCCTCGCTCCGCATGGGGCCGTGCCGGATCGCGTACGCCGCGGCATACTCGAACGAGCGCATCATGCCGGCAAGGTCCCGCATGGGCGACCGCTTGAACCGTCGCTCGTTGAGGCTGCGACTGGGCTCACCCTCGAGGTCCACGATCACGAAGTCCTTGCCGGTGAACAGGACCTGACCCAGGTGATAGTCGCCGTGGACGCGGAAGCGGGCCATCGGGATCTTCCGTTCCACCACCGCGCGCGCCTGGCGCAGCAGCGAGTCCTCCAGGCCGAGCACCAGCCGGGCTTCCTCGCGGACCGGCTCGGGGAGCGTGGGGAGCCGCCGGCGGAGGAGATCGAAGGTCGTGCGGGCGCTGGACCGGAGCGACTGGTAGATGGATCGGCGGTAGAGGCCGGTGAAGGGCTCGGGGAGGAAGGCGGCGTTGTCGCGCGCGCCCGCGAGCGCCAGATGGAACTCGGCGGTGCGCTGGCCCAGCAGACGGGCATGCGCCATGTAGCCACCTGCCGTCGCCTCCACGATCTGGGGCGGCGCCTGGCTGGCGAGCTCGATCAATGCCGCCGTCTCGCATTCGGCCACGGGTGGCTGGGTCGGCGACACCAGCGCCCGCTCGAAGAACCGGCTGAGGGCATTCAGCGTGAACGTCCACGCATCGCCTTCACTGGGGACGAACTGATGGAGGACGCCGAGCGTGATCGGCTCGCCGTTCCTGGTACGCAGCTCCAGGCCCCCCGCGAGCATCGGCACCCGGCGGAAATCCGTCTCGTCGGTCAGGTAGCGCCCCAACTCCAGGTCGGGATTGAGGCCCGGCTCCGCCTTGCGGAACAGCTTGAACAGCAGCCGGTCTCCCAAGTTGACCGAGGTGTTCGTCTGCTCGCCGCGCAGGACCGAGGCGCGGAGCGTCTCCTCGTCACCTCGGAGCTGGGAGTAGGCCCGGGTGCGGCTGCCGACCAACTCGCCCCGCCCCGCGCGCCAGTGCTTCTTCCGCCCCATGCCCTCGACCAGCGTATTGACGAACTCGTCGTCCGCCATCGCGTCGTACAGCACGCCCCCGCCCTGACGTGCGAGGAGAATGGCATTGGGCGAGCCGACCGTGATGTCGCGAGCGCGATCGCCCTCGGCGTAGGCGAGCGGCAGGACGTAGACCTCCGCGTCCGCGTCGAGGTAGCGGACCTCCACCAGTGTCACCAGGACGTCGCGCGAGCCAACAGGGATCGGCACGGCGCGGACCACTTCTGCCGAGGCGATCTTCCGCGCCTTCCCGCGGAACCAGCGTACGCTCTGCAAGTAGGACGGCAGCACGGCCTCGAGCAATTCACTCTCCGGGCCCCGCACCAGATCCTCCCAGTCCCCCGAGAACGCGACGGCCGGAACCTTTGACTCCCGGGTGTCGCGCCGGCCTCCCGCGGTCGGGCTCGGCAGCAGGAACCAGTAGAACGCGTAGGGACTGAGGGTGACGGGATACGGGGTCGCGCCGATCTGGGGGAACGGCGTCCGTCCGAACATCTCGAGCGGTGTCACGCCCTGCATGTCGGTGAGATCGAGCTGGACCGCCTGGGCGTACCGGGACAGGTTGGCGACGACCAGAATGCGCTCGTCCTCGTGCTCCCGCACGAACGCGAGCACCCGGCCGTTGTCGGGCAGGAGGAAGCGCAAGGTGCCCCGGCCGAACGCCCGGTACTGCCGGCGGAGGCCGATGATGTGCTTCATCCACCAGAGCAGCGAATGTGGGTTGTTCTGCTGGGCGTCGACGTTCAGCGCCTCGTAGTGGTACTCGGGGTCGATGATGACGGGCGAGTAGAGCTTCTGCGGGTTGGATTGGGAGAAGCCCGCGTTCCGGTCGGGGCTCCACTGCATCGGCGTCCGCACCCCGTTCCGGTCGCCGAGATAGATGTTGTCGCCCATCCCGATCTCGTCGCCATAGTAGACGACCGGCGTGCCGGGGAGCGAGAACAGGAGCGCATTCATCAGCTCGATGCGCCGCCGATCGTTGCCCATCAGCGGTGCCAGCCGGCGGCGGATGCCGAGGTTGATGCGAGCCTGCGGGTCGCTTGCGTAGACCCGATACATGTAGTCCCGATCCTCGTCGGTCACCATCTCCAGCGTCAGCTCATCGTGGTTCCGAAGGAAGATCGCCCACTGCGAGGTCTCCGGGATCGGCGGCGTCTGCTGCAGGATGTCCACGATGGGAAAGCGATCCTCCATCTGCACCGCCATGAAGAGGCGTGGCATGACCGGGAAGTGGAACGCCATGTGGCATTCATCGCCCGCGCCGAAGTAGGCCACCGCGTCCTCGGGCCACTGGTTCGCCTCGGCGAGCAGCATCCGGTTGCGGTACTTGGCGTCGAGCCGTCGCCGGAGCTCCTTCAGAAACGCGTGCGTCTCGGGGAGGTTCTCGCAGCTGGTGCCCTCGCGCTCGTAGAGGTAGGGGACCGCGTCGAGCCGGAGTCCGTCCACGCCCATCTTGAGCCAGAAATCGAGCGCGGCGAAGGTCGCCTTCTGGACCGTGGGGTTGTCGAAGTTGAGGTCGGGCTGGTGCGAGTAGAACCGATGCCAGTAATACGCGCCCGCTTCACTGTCCCACGTCCAGTTCGACCGCTCGAAGTCCTTGAAGATGATCCGCGCGTCGGTGTAGCGCTCGACCGTCGGACTCCACACGTAGAACTCGCGGGCGCGCGATCCGGCCCGGGCGCGTCGGGCGCGCTGGAACCAGGGGTGCTGATCCGACGTGTGGTTGATGACGAGCTCGGTGATCACCTTCAGGTCCCGCCTGTGCGCCTCCCGCAGGAAGACCCTGAAGTCCTGCAGCGTACCGTACGACGGGTTGACGTCGTTGTAGTCGGCGATGTCGTAGCCGTCGTCCCGCAGCGGGCTGGGGTAGAACGGCAGCAGCCAGACGGCGGTGACGCCCAGGTCCTTGAGATAGTCGAGCTTCTCGGTGAGGCCGCCGAAGTCGCCGATCCCGTCCGCGTCGCTGTCGCGGAACGCGCGGATGTGCAGTTGATAGATGATCGCGTCGCGATACCACCCCGAGTCCGTCACCGGTTGCTCCCCCCGTGCACCACCCGCCAGATGAATCCCGCCTGCTTGGAGGGATCGAAGACGACCGACTGGCGCGCGCCCTGCCAGCTCCGCCGTTCGCCGGTCAGCAGGTCCTCCACCTCGACGCTCGCCCCCCCGGCGAGCCCCAGACGCTCCAGCGGCAGCTCCAGGGTCGCCTCCACGATGTCGCGCGGATTGAGCGACACCGCGCAGACCAGGTCCCGCCCCCACGCGCCCTTCAGGTAACAGAGCACGTCCGGATGCCCGCTCTCGTGAAAGCTCACGTTGGTCACCGTCTGAAGGGCGGGCTCTTCGCGGCGGATTCGATTGAGACGGGCGATATCGGCGTCGAGGTTGCCGGGCGCGGCCCAGTCGCGCACCCGCACCTGGTATTTCTCGGAGTCGAGGTACTCTTCGCTCCCCTCGCGCAGCGGCACGTTTTCGGACAGCTCGTACCCGCTGTAGATCCCGTAGACCGGCGAGAGTGTCCCCGCGAGGAGGAGCCGCGTACGAAACGCGGGCCGGCCGCCGTGCTGGAGATACTCGTGCAGGATGTCCGGCGTGTTGGCGAAGAAGTTGCCGCGGAAGAAGTCCGCGATCATGGGGTCGCTCAGCTCGGTCAGGTACTCGGCAAGCTCGGTCGCGGTATTCCGCCAGGTAAAATAGGTGTACGACTGAGTGAAGCCGAGCTGGGCGAGGGTGTGCATCCGCTTGGGGCGGGTGAATGCCTCGGCGAGGAAGACGGTGTCCGGATGCTCCCGCTGTACCTCCCCGATCACCCATTCCCAGAACGCGAACGGCTTGGTGTGGGGGTTGTCCACCCGGAAGGTGCGCACGCCTTGGGCGATCCAGAACAGGAAGATGTCGCGGCAGGCGTCCCACAGCGCCGCCCGCTCGTCGCACCAGAAGTTGATCGGGTAGATGTCCTCGTACTTCTTCGGCGGGTTCTCGGCATACTTGATGGTTCCGTCGGGACGAATGAAGAACCAGTCCGGGTGCTCGCGCACCCAGGGATGGTCGGGGGAGCACTGCAGGGCGTAGTCGAGCGCCACCTCCATCCCGTGCCCTCGCGCCGCCTCGACGAACCGGCGGAAGTCGGCGAGCGTGCCGAGCGCGGGATTCACCGCGGTGTGACCGCCATCCTCGTTGCCGATCGCCCAGGGGCTGCCCGGATCGCCCTTCCCGGCCACGAGCGAGTTGTTGGGGCCCTTGCGGTGCGTGTGGCCGATGGGATGGATCGGGGGCAGGTAGACGACGTCGAAGCCGAGCGAGGCGATCCGCTGCAGCGCCTGCTCGGCGTCGCGAAACGTGGCGTGGCCCGCGGGATCGGAGGTCGAGGACCGGGGGAAGAATTCGTACCAGGCGGCGAAGCCGGCCTCGCGGCGGTCGGCCCGCACCGGGAACTCGCCGTCGGCTCGCGTGAGGCCGTACGGTTGACCGTGTGCGGCCATCAAGGCCTGGAGTTCGGGGGAGAGGCCCGCCACCACCCGGCCCCCCTGCGCGGCCGATGCGTCCGCCAGGGCTGCCGCAAAATGGGCCAGCCGTCCGTGGTCGGCTCCCCTCGCGTGCGGCTCGGCCTCCCGCACCTGCTCGGAACCTTCGAGCAACTCCGAGGTGACGTCGTGTCCGGCGTCCGACTTCTTTTCCAGCTCGCCGCGCCAGGTGGCGAACCGATCCACCCATCCCTCGACCGTGAATTGCCACTCCCCCACGCGATCGAGCGGGACGGTGGCGTACCACCGGTCGTCCTCGAACGAGTAGGTCATGGGGACGGCGTGCGACCGCCGCTCGCCAGGCGCCCGAACCAGGGCGCGGGCGGCGAGTGTGTCATGGCCGTCGGTGAAGATGTCGGCGCCGATCCGCAGCTGGTCGCCCACCAGGCGCTTCACGGCGTACCGGCCCTCGCGGACGGCCGGCGCGATGCCACTCACGACCAGGTGGGGTAGCGTACGGTCCGGATCGCGTTCGACCGCACGATGGCGTTCCATGAGTGGCAACGTAAAGCTTTCAGTTGCGACCCACTACCCCCTCGACCGACTCACGCGCGTGACCGCCGTCACACGATTGCTCGCCCTCATGGTGGCATCTGTCCGCCTCCGCGTCCGCGCAGCGCCCGGATGCGCGCGAGCCCGCGCAGCACGACCAGCAGCGTGACCACCGTCCACGCCGCGGCGTAGCCGATCTTGGCGCCGTCCGACGCGGCGTGTAAGCGGAAGGCGAAGTATCCGACGATGAACAGGACGTCGACCGCGAGAGCGGCCCCGATGAGCAGCAGGAGCTCGCGCGTCATGCCCGCGGCACGGCCGGCGTCGGGGCGAGCAGCTCCGCGCACCACGCGACCTCGATCTCCAGTCGCTCGATCTCCAGCTTGTTCTCCGCCAGACATTCGTGCAGGTCCCGCCCGCCGGTCGTCGTCCGGAGCGTTCTGACCACTTCGCGCAGACCCTCGAGCTCGTAGGTCAGGAGCTGGTGGTAACGCGCCGCCGCGTCCGGCCGCGAGGGCGCCATGCGGCGGAGCTCAGCCTTCCGGTCGAGCGTGTGCTCGATCGAGTGACGGGCCGCGTAGTCCTCCATGAGGATGCGGGGCCGCCGCCGCTCGAGCGGCGGGTTCAGGAACGACAGGCGCCGCCGGTGGTACCGGCGGAGCTCATCCAGCTGGGTCAGAAGGCGGCGAATGAGCGGCGTCACGTCCGTACCTCGCACAGCGCGGGTGGTAATCCGTTCGATGGAGGACTGCGGACCGCGGCCTGCGATTGTGCTGCGAGCTCGTGGGGCGACTACGGGCGCTCCGGCCAGATGGACCGCAGGTAGAGGGCCCCGGCGATGAGCATCAAACCCGCGATGACCGAGCCGGGACCGCCGTAGTTCTCGAAGGTGAAGGGCGTGCCATGAGGGCCCGCGGCACCGGCGACGACATCCAGGATGCCGAACGCGATCCCGACGACACCAAGAAAGGCGAGGAGAAGAAACACGAGCCGCATCGAGTCTCCGGGACGGAAGGGGACGGCGATGGTATACGAAACCCAACCCGGAACCGTGCGGCAAGCCCACCCCCAGTCAGGGAATCCCGAAGTCGTGGTTGGCGCGGTCGGCGGCACGCTCGAGCTTGAGGGTCTCGGTCGGGGGGAGGTCTACGATGTGACGCAGGAGGGAGAGGCCTTCGGTGGAACGCTCGGACAGCGCGCCGATGATGACCAGAGCGGCGATGTACGTCCCCACCCTGCTCGGGTGGAACTCGTCCGCCGCGAACACCGGGAGTGCCGGCTCGCCGGTGTAGATCTCGCGCAGCGCCTCTCCGGCCGGGAAGAGCCGTCCGTCCACGGCCACCGCCGCGTCGGTGTACGAGCGGGTCACCGCATCCCAGTCTCCGCCGACCGGCGGCCAGACCATGTAGAGCGCCGGTCGGGCGCCCCGTGCGCGAATCTTCTCGGCGAAACGCTCCGCGTTCTCGATCAGGTTGAGCCTGCTGCTTTCCAGCGAGGAGGGGCCCTGCTGGAGCACCACGATATCCCACCGGGCCGCCTCGATCGCCTCCACCGCGCCGCCGTCGTTCCAGTGGTCCTCCAGGCTGGCACCGCCGAGGCTCACTTCGTCGTATCGGAAGCGGTCGATGCCCGCTGCGCCGGCAAGCGCCGCGACCATGCCGGGCAGATCGTTGGTGCCGGTCAGGCTGTTGCCCACGAACAGCACGGACAGGCCGTCGTCCGGGAGCGGACCGCTGGTCGAGCCGCAAGCGCCGACCGCCCCGACCAGGAGCAGGCGGAGGAGCGTGTGACGGAGTCTCAGAATCATGGGACGTCCCCGTGCAGGAAGCGGGAGGGTCGGCCACAGTGGCGGCGACGGTCCGCCACCGCTTCTGGGGACGCCGATCCCTCCCGTCGGGCTCACACGCCCGGGGGTCGCTTCAGCTCGAATGGTCGTGGATGACTCGCCACCCCGCGCCCTGCCGCTCCCAGATGGTCGAAAACCATCCGCTCTGCTCGGCCTGCCCTCCCCCGAACAGAATGAAGCGGCCGACCACGAGCGCGTGCCCCTGGCCGAGGCGACGAATGGTGACCTGCTCGAAGCGAAGCTGTTGGACCGGTTTGCCGTCCTTGAAGAAGCTTCGCCGCAGCGCATCCGCAGTCTTGTTCTTGCCGACGATAGGACCGTTCCGGGTCATGAAGGAGATGGAGTCGGCGTTGTCGGCGAGGTGGCCGTCGAGATCGCCCCGATTCCAGCTGGCCGCCGATTCGTCCAGCATGGATTGAATCTCGCGCTCCGTCGCGCGAGGGCCCTGGGCTCCCGCGGTCTCGCTACCGCATACCGCGATCACGCCTAGCGCCGCCCAGCGCAGTCCCGACCACTTCATCCTCGACCACTTCATCGGTCCGCCTCCGTAGAGTTGTGCCCGGCCCTGCGATCGGTGTCCGCGCCCTACGCGCGTGGTCACCCGCCGGATTCAGAGACCGAGCGCCTTGCGCAGGAGGCCGATCTGTCCGCCGTGGTAGGCGTCGTGCTGCACCAGCCCGGCGACCATCGCCGCGAAGCTGACGCCGGTGCCGAGCGGCGCGTCGCGCGCGCTGCCCACCGGCTCGGACCACCGGTCCTCGGCGAAGCGCTCCACCGCCTCCGCCAGCCGGCGATGCGAAGCCTCGAGCGCAGACAGCGCCTTGCTCCACGCTGCGTCGGATACAGGCCCCACGTCGGGCCAGTCACCCGACTCCGGCAGCCGGGGATCGCGCTCGCGCAGTCGGCGAGCGACCTCGCCGGTCCAGCCGGTCACGTGCAGCACGACCTCCCAGATGGAGTGAGCCTCGGGAATCGGGCGGGCCGCGGCCCGCTGGGCGTCGATGCCGCGGAGGTTCTCGGCGAGCGACGCCCCGTGCCATGTCGGGCCGTCGTGCGCGAGCTGGACCTGCGAGGCCAGAAATCGTGAGAACACGAGTCGCTTCCTGGTGGGGTAGATCAGGGGCGGCCGAAGCCGATACGGAGATGGCTCCCGTCGCAGAAAGGCGGATTCGCCGTCGCACCGCATCGGCAGAGCGCCGCGGCATCAGCGGTGGCGATGGTCTCGCCGCTCGCCTCCACGAGACGCAGGCGTCCACGCAGCAGCAACGGCCCTTCCGCCGACACCGTGACGACGGTCTCCTCGGAATACTGAGCCGAGGCCTCCGCTGCCGGCCCGGTCACGCGGAGCGCACCGGAAGGACACCGTGCGACGGCCGCGACGACCTCAGCCGCGGAGGCGTTGTCCGGCCGGATCCAGCGCTTTCGCGCGATGTCGAAGACCGCGGGCAGGCCCTGGACGCAACGGCGGGAGTGGATGCAGCGGGTGGGATCGAAGGTGACCGTCACCTCCCTTCCCTCGTAGGTCTGCGACTTGGGCGGCATGATCTGATGGTATGAGGGGCGTTGGCCAAATTCCACCCCGGCTGCAGGCCGATGCAGCGTCACCGCGGCCGGGCGCACGGAATTTGCCTTTCGCTCACCTAGGGCCGCGCCCGTCTCTCCAATGCCCCGTTTACGATCCGCTCCCGTCGAGGGTTCCATGCGCCACGTCCTGGCTCTGCTCGCCTTTGCACTCGCAGCCTGCGGCAGCACGCAAGAGCCTGCCGGACCCGGCGAGGATCCGCCGGTCGGCAATCCCCCAGTGGGGAACCCGCCGGTGCCGCCGGGACCGGCCCCGATCGGTCAGCTGCCGAGCATCGGCGGGTGTCAGATTTTTCCGGCGGACAATGCTTGGAATCGCGACGTGAGCGCCGACCCGGTCCATCCGAACTCGGCCGCGCTCCTCGCAGAGATGGAACCCGGTAACTCGATTCACCTCGATCTCGGCGTGAGCGAGGAGTATTACGGGATTCCTTACACCGTCGTCCCGGCGAACCAGCCACTGGTTCCCATCACGTTCGGCACCAGCGGGGCCGATTACTCGGACGAGAGCGATCCCGGGCCGATGCCGATCCCTCTCGACGTGCACATCGAGGGCGGCAGCAGCGAGGACCCGAACCCCGGCTCGGGTGACCGCCACGTGCTGGTTATCCGCCAGGGCGACTGCCGGCTTTTCGAGCTCTACAACAGCGTCCGGTCGGGCGGAGGCTTCCAGGTGAGCTCATCCGCCGTGTGGGATCTCACGACCAACCATACGCGCCCCGCCGGCTGGACCTCCGCCGACGCGGCCGGGCTGCCGATCCTCCCGGGTCTCCTCAAGTACGACGAGGTGTCCGCGGACCGGCTGCACCACGCGCTTCGATTCACCATCCCACGGGTGCGCCGGGCCTACACCGCTCCGGCCAGTCACTGTGGCGCGCACGACGACGACGCGCTGCCACCCTACGGCACGCGCGTGCGGCTCAAGGCGAGCTTCCCGCTGGACGACTACAGCGGGGACGCGCTGGTGATCCTGACGGCGATGAAGCGGTACGGATTGATCCTGGCCGATCAGGGCAGCGGGTGGTATGTGACGGGCACTGCGGATCCGGGGTGGGAAGATGCGCTGGAACAGCTCAGCGACGTCAGGGTGCGGGGCAACGACTTCGAGGTCTTGGCGTCAGGTCCCGTCACCAGCTGTTGAGCCCTCCAGCGGGAGACCCTCGCGCTCCGCCGAGCGCTGAAACGACAGGACGAGGAGCACCGCGCCACAGGTGATGCCGACGTCGGCGAGATTGAAGGTCCAGAAGCGGAGATTGCCGACACCGACATCGATGAAGTCCACCACTCCGCGGGGCGAGCGGAGTCGGTCGAGCAGGTTGCCCAGCGCCCCGCTCGCGATGAGAGCGAGTCCGGCGGCCGCGAGCCCATCGCCCGGCGATGTCCGCCGATAGAGATGCCCGAGCACGACCAAGGCCCCGAGCGCCAGAATGGAGAAACCCAGCCGGGAATGCGCCCCGAGCGAGATGCTCATGGCCGCCCCGGGGTTGTAAGCCAGCGTGAGACGGACCAGCTCGCCCAGGAGCTCGTGCGGGACGTAGGCCGGGAGGAGGTGCATCTCCGCGGCCCGCTTGGTGGCACAGTCGGCCAGCAGCACGAGCAGGAACAGCGGCCAGAACCGCCGCGCCTTCGGACTCCAGCGCATCGTCAGTCAGCGGCCGGGCGAGCCGTCGACAGCTCGGCGGCCCGGACCGCGTCGACCCCACGCGGGTCTCGGGTCACCATGCGACGGTGGTAGTCCACCTGACCCAGGTGGTACCCGAAGTGATCCACCAGATGGACCAGGTACTCTCCCGTCGCCACGCGCACCCCGCCCACCACCTCGGGATAGTCCCGTGCCAGCCCGTCGGCGTCCACCTTGCCGGCCGCCGCACGCACGGCCGCGATGGCGGCTTCGATCTGCCGAAGGAGGGTGGTGCGCGGGACTGATCGAGCGGAGAACTCCACCGCGCGATCGCGAACGTAGCCCGTCTCGGCGAGCCTGGCCCCGAGGAAGTGCTGAATGTTCCCGGTGAGATGGAGGATCAGCGTGCCCGCCGAGTTGGTCAGCCCCTCGGGCAGATGCCAGAGCGCGGCGTCATCGGGATACGCCTTCACCTCGCGCGCGAGGGTCTCCAGGTCGCGCTCGAGAATCGCCGCCACCGCCGCTACCAACATCGCGCCTCCTCGCTCATCGCCGCTCATCGGCCGGCTCGCACGCTGAGTGGCCACTCGATCCGCCGGGGGACCGCCGGGTCGCCCCAGCACTGCCGCAGCCGCTTGATCCAGGATCACCATCGCATCGCTCCCCGTGACCGCACGGTACCGCGCGACCGCGGACCAGGTGCCGATGTATCCCAGGACCTGCTCCAGAGTCCACGTCTCGACCATCGGCGGCGCGTCGATCGAGACCGGCTGAAAGGGAAACCGCAGCGTCCGGTAGCCGGTTTCCACCCAGCGCCGCTCGGGAGCCCAGTAGGGGCCGATGACATGATGGTAGAAGTGATCCACGGCGGCGTCGACCTCCCCGTCATCCACGCGGTGGTTGGCGTAGGTCCAGACCACCACCAGCCCGCCAGGCCGCAGCACACGGCGCGCTTCGGCATAGAACACCGGCAGTTCGAGCCAATGCAACGCCTGGGCGACGGTCACGGCGTCCACCGAGGCATCCTGGAGCGGCACCGCCTCGGCGCGGGCGACCAAATAGCGGATGCGATCGTGGATCGGCGCGACGCTAACCTGGCGCCGGCTGGCATCGCTGGCAATCACGCGCTCGAAGTGCGCGGCCAAGCCCACGGCGGCCTGGCCGGATCCCGTCGCGCAGTCCCAGGCCCGGCCGCGATGGGGCGATGCCGCGGCGATCGCGGCGAACAGCCCGGTCGGGTAGCCGGGCCGGTACGTCGCATACCGTGCGGCCAGGGGCGAGAAGTGATCGGCGAAGGCGCGCACCGATCACCAGCCCGCGAGCGTCAGGGAGGGCCGGGTCGGTCCGTCGACGCGACGGCGACGAGGGTCCAGCGGTCGGCAGGCTTGCGGTAGATCTCGACCCAGGCGTAGACGACGTCCTCGGCCACCGTGCGTCCCGTGCTGTCGGGCGCGGTGAGACGCACCCGCTTCTGGACGATCTTGTACGCCATGCGCCCATCGGGCGAGATCTCGAGGAATGGCGGAGCGATGTCGTCCCATGCCTGAAAGGTGGACCGATCGAAGTACGCCTGCAATCGGGCCTGGGTCTCGGCGTTCGGAGCGATGGTGACTCGCCCGGCGGATACCGAGCGCATGCTGTCCGCGAACGACGAGACCAGTCGGTCCGCCCGCTTCTCCAGATGGTCGGCGCGAGCCATGTCGTGCATGCGGAGCAGCTCCGCGCGGTCCGCCGCATGGTCCGGCGGCGAGGAGAGACACGCGGTGAGTGCGAGCAGGGCAAGGATGAAGAGACGCATCGGCTCCTCGGGTGGCGGATCAATGGGACGGTCGCGCCCCACGGTTCGCCGGTGGCGCCGGGCCCGCCACTCTCGAGGGACGGGCCGCGCTGCCGAGGGGCCGTCCGCTATGCGCCCTGCGCCGGCGTCGTCTCCACCACTCGCAGGTCCACCGCCTCGCGCGGAATGTTGACACCGCGCAGGAGCAGCTTGACCAGCCGCGCCGTGCCCTGCGTGCGCACCTGAATTCCGATGCACCGGCCGGTGGCATCCACCGCGACCTGATCGGTACCGGGAATG
Source organism: uncultured Gemmatimonadales bacterium (assembly GCA_963846545.1). Lineage (GTDB taxonomy): Bacteria > Gemmatimonadota > Gemmatimonadetes > Gemmatimonadales > GWC2-71-9 > CAVVWJ01. The sequence continues at coordinate 1,797,793 of CAWJWG010000001.1, forward strand.
CGGAGGGCGACACGCGCCAGCGGAAGCATGCCTTCGAGGCCGGCCACGGCGGTCGAACCGTCGCAGGGTTTGGCCACTTGGGTAGTGGAAGACGCGAAAGCGCCAGCGGACAATGCGGCGCATGAGAGCGCGAGCGAGTAGCGCACGAGGTGCTCCGGGTGAGGGTTCTACAAGCTAGCTCTCGATCGGCCGTTGCTCCAGCCGACCCGTTCGACGCGGCTGCGCGACATGGGGCGAGAGAGCGACCTCGCGTTAGCCGGCTCGACACAAGACGATACTACACCATGTAATATGTTCAATAGCAGTAACTTAGATATAGTTGCTGATAAGTTACTTTAGCGTGAACCCGTGTCGGGTCCGTCCTCTCCGACGACCGCGATGCACTCGATTTCCACGCGAGCTCCCAGGGCCAGACCGTTCGCGCCCATCGCGCTCCGCGCCGGGAGATGCCGCTGGAAGTAGGTGACGTATATCGCGTTCATCGCCCCCCATTCACGCATATCCGCCAACATCACCAGGCACTTCACCACCCGATTCATGGTGGCGCCCTGCCGCTCGACGACGGCGCGGATGTTGTCCATCGTCTGCCGCGTCTCCGGACCGATGCCGCCCGGGACGAGCGCACCGGTGCTATCGGTTCCGATCTGTCCCGAGAGATAGAGGATGTCGCCGACCCGCACGGCCGCCGAGAACGGTAGTGACGGGTTACCGGCCACGGGCACGAAATCGAGTGGCGGTGGAGGCGGAGGGGGACCGTCGCAAGCCGCGATGAGCACCGCGGCGGTCACCGCGCGGCACACTCGCCGCGGGCTCACGGGTCGAGTCGATCTGAGCATGGGATCCTCGGTGGCGAGGAGGTAACGCGATCCATCAAGAGGGGCATCGAGTCGTGGAGACGCCGAGCACCGGCGCAAGCGTGATCAGTCGATCCGCCACGGAGCGATCGTTGGCGCTCCCGGGGACGTGCAGGAACCACCCCGGCGGGGTGGTGTGGACGGTCATACCCAGCAGCGTTCCCCCGACCTCGCGCGCCACCGCCGCGCGCTCCGCGGACGTGCTGGTGGACCGGAAGGAGACGATCAATAGATCGCTGGTAGAGCCTCGCCCGTCCCCGCACGCAGCCGCGAGCACGCTGTCCACCGGCGGCGGAGCCGGTTGGACCGCGCCAGCTTTCGAGACGCTGTCCGGTCTCGCCGCCCTCTGCCCCACGCTGTCCGACGCCCCCGCGCTCGGCCCACCGCTGTCCGATCTCACCGGTGCGGCGGAGTCCGGGAGCGTCCCCGCCTCGACTTGTGCGGCGCAGGGGAGGACGCAGATTCCCGAGAGCGCCAGCGCGGCGGCCGCGATATGCTTGATCAGGTACCGGTGATATCGCTTCCCACGAGGTGCACCCATGCGCTCTCTCCTCCAACTCTCCCTGCTCGGCCTGCTGATCGGAACCCTCGGCTGCGCGAGCAAGTCCACGGGCGATGAGCCCTCGCCGGACAATACGCGGAAGGTTCGGATTGAGAACCGGACCTCATCCGACGTGGATATCTACGTCCGCCCGGCGCTGGCGCGGCCCATCAGGCTCGGCTTCGTTCCCGCCTCGGAGACGGTGGACTTCACCCTCGCGCGCGGCATGGTATCGGGAGCCGCGTCGTTCTATCTCGAGGCCCGCCCCTTTCGCGAGGCTGGGCGCGCGGTCGTGAGCGAACCATTTACCGCGCGGCCGGGCGAAGAGATCTTCTGGTCCATCCCTCCGCAGTAACGACTGACGCCGGAAGATGTCGCGCGTCGGCGCGACCCACCAGACGTGGAGGACTCGGCAGTTCAGCTCGGCGGCTGCACGCTCTCCGGCGCTGCCCCGAGTTGCGCCTCCATCTCCTCGTCCATCTGCTTCCGAAGCGCCGACAGCCGCACCGCATAGCCGCTGAGGGCGCGATCCACCTCCGTCTCGGGCGTCCATTTCCGTACCGCGGCCGGCCGCCCGTCGGGGCCGATGGCCACGAACACGACGACGCAGTGTCCGGTGCGCCGGCGCTCCGGGCTCTTCGGGTCTCCCGCATAGACGTCGATCGCGATATCGAGGCTGGTCCGTCCGGTGCGGATCACGAGCGCGCGCAGCTCCACCAGCTCACCCACGCGAATCGGCCCGAGGAAGTGGAGTCCGCCGAGGTAGACCGTGACGCAGTAGGTGCCGGTCCAGCCGGCGGCGCAGGTGTACCCGGCCTGGTCGATCCACTTCATGACCGCGCCACCGTGCACCTTGCCGCCGAAGTTCACATCGGTGGGCTCGGCCAGAAACCGGAGGGTGATCCCGCGCTGCGGCTCCATCGCGCTCACCCCAGAACCACCGCGGTGCCGCTCGCACTGACCATCAGCATGCCGCCGCCCGCGCCCACCTGGATCGTCTCGTAGTCGAGGTCCACCGACAGCACCGCATTGGCGCCCTGCTCCTCGGCCTGCTGCTCCATTTCGTGAAGCGCGATCTCCTTGGCCTTGCGCAGCTCCTGCTCGTAGGCCGCGGAGCGTCCACCGACGATGTCGCGAATACCGGCGAAGAAGTCACGGAAGATGTTGGCGCCGAGAATGGCCTCGCCGGTGACGATGCCGATGGTTCGGGTGACGCGCCGGCCGTCGATCGCCGGAGTCGTGACCGAGAGCATGCCTGCCTCCAGGATGAGGAATGGAGCGGTAAGGTAGGCGGGCCGACCATCCGGGCCTAGCCGGGAACTCCCTCCGTGATGATGAGCTGGCTGTCGGCACAGCTCTGCCGCAGCGCCTTGGCCGGCGCGTACTCGGGCGATGCCCACCAGGCCTGCGCGCGCTCGACCGTGGGGAACTCGAGGATGACGAGCCGCGAGGGGGCCCAGCCTCCCTCCTTCACCTCCACCGCGCCCCCGCGGGCCACGTACTTGCCATCGTAGGCCCCTACCGTCGGCGTGGCGAGACGCCGGTATTCCTCGTAGCGCACGGGGTCGCGAACGGTGACGTTGACGATCACGTAAGCCGACATCGCTCACCTCCTCTAGGGTGATCGGCCGTCCGGTGTGGCTCCAAGCGCCACACCGGTCCGTCCCCCCAACGCCCGCCACCCATCGCGGTCGAGGCTCGGGAGGTCAACCGCGCGGCTCATCGCACCGGCGCCGGCTGTTTGACGTGAACCTGACACTCCCCGCTGCTGTCGGGCAGAGAGGGATACGTGATCCCGAGCTGCTCGAGGTACGTACGATGCCGCCGGGGATCGAAATAGAAGGGTCGCATGGCGGGCCGATACTTCTCCAGAATCTCGCGGTTGAGCTCGACCGGCGGCTGGTCCTCCGGCCGGATCAGCGGCTGGTACTTGATGTCGCGCGTCTGCACGTCACGAAAGTACGCGCGGGCGCTGTCCACCAGCGGCGGTCGCAACAGGAGATCGAGCAGCGTCATCGCCGCGGCCTTGGCCCCCGCGACGGACCCCTTGTGCGCGATGGGCGTCGCCATCGCCATGGCACTCGACCAGTGATGGCCCGGCAGTCCGGCCACGTTGGCCGGATAGTAGAGCACGACCGTGGGGACCGTCCAGGAGACATCGCCGATGTCGTCCGACGGTCCGCCCATGTTCCGCGCCGGATCCACCGGCGGGTCCAGCGAATCCACGATGCGCTTGAGCCCCGAGTCCGGCTGCCCCACCGACCGCTGGACCGCGCGGGCGAACTCCTGGTCGTCGGCGGTCCACGCCGGCATGCCGACGCGCTCGATGTTGGCGGCCATCGCCTCGGCCATCGGGCGGTTGTAGTGCCTCGGCCAGGCGGCGCCGAGCACGCGAGTCGGCAGCAGAGTCGTGCCGGTCATCAGCGCGGCACCCTGCGCCACGGAGTCCGCCACCGCCCACAGCTCGCGAATCCCCTTGTACTCGATCTCTCGCAGGTAATACCACACCGAGGCCGTCTGCGGCACCACGTTCGGCTGGTCGCCGCCGTCCACGATCACCGAGTGCGACCGCTGCTTCAGCGGCAGGTGCTCGCGGCGGAAGTTCCAGCCGATGTCCATCAGCTCGACCGCGTCCAGCGCGCTGCGCCCGGCCCAGGGGCGCCCGCCCGCGTGTGCCGCCTTGCCGCTGAACTGGTACAGCACGGACACGAGCCCCGAGCCCGAGGTGGCGCCCCAGGACGTCGCGAACTCCGTTCCGACGTGGGAGAACAGCACCGCGTCCACGTCGCGGAAGACGCCGGCGCGCACCAGGAACGGCTTGCCGGAGAGCTGTTCCTCCGCCACGCCGGGCCAGAGCATGATCGTGCCAGGCAGCTTCTCGCGCTCCATGATCCGCTTCACCGCCAGCGCGGCCGAGATGTTCACCGCCTGGCCCGAGTTGTGACCCTCTCCGTGTCCGGGGGCTCCGGCGACCAGCGGCATCCGGCAGGCGACTCCGGGTACCTGGGACGCTTGGGGAATGCCGTCGATGTCGGAGCCGAGTGCGATCACCGGCCGTCCACGTCCCCAGCGCGCGACCCACGCCGTGGGAATTCCGGCGACGCCGGTATCCACCGAGAAGCCTTCGCGCCGGAGGAGGGCGACCAGGTAGCGTGAGGTCTCCACCTCCTGGAACCCGAGCTCGCCGTAGCTGAAGAGCTGGTCCACCGTCCGCTGCACCATGTCGGCCTTCGCGTCCACGGATGCCGCCGCCTCGGTCTTGAAGGCGTCGAGCCGCGCCGCGGCCGAAGGCGCCTGTGCCATGACCGGGGCCGACGACATCACCCCGAGCAGACCAGCCATCAGCGCGCGCATCTGAACACTTTCGTTTGGTGTTGGGGGGATCAGGCGGCGGGCAGTGCCCGAGCCATGACGCGATCGGTCTGCCGGTCCCGGCCGAGGATGAACTCCTTCGAGCCGCGGTCCTCGAAACCGATCTTGCGATAGAAAGCCTGGGCCCGGTGATTCCGCTCCCAGACGCAGAGCCAGAGCGTGCCCGCCCCGCGCTCGACGGCGGCATCGAGCGTGGCGCGCATCAGCGCCTGGGCCACGCCTCGTCCCTGCCACGCGCGCTCCACGTAGAATCGCCAGAGCTCGATCGGCTGCGCGCCGTCCACACCCGGCGGCGGTGGCCCGTCGCGAAGCTGCGCGAAACCCGCAAGCCGCCCGTCGACCTCGGCGACCAGCGTGACGATGCCGGGGTTGGCCAGCTCCGCGGTCTGCAGCTCGGGACTGTAGCTCGACGCGAGATACAGCGCCATGTCGTCGGGGGTGTTGTCCGCTGCGAACGTGTCCCGAAACGTCCGGGCGCCGAGCGCCGTCAGCGCGCCGGCGTCCGCCGGTCTCGCGCGCCGAATCGTCGTCAGCCTAGTCGCTCCGCCAGGAAAAGCCGGCGAGCACGACGAAGTCGTGCCGGAGCCGAGCGTCGGGCCTGGGCGCCGTGCCGAGGTGGGGGGTGTAGGAGTCGTCGAAAGCACTGCTGAACAGGTACTGCTGGGCATCGATCCGCATGGAGAACTGGCTGTCGAGTCGCATCACGCCGCCGAAGCTGAGCACGCCACCGAGGTTGGTGTGCTGCGCCGGCGAGGTGGCGTGGTCTCGCTGAACGATCAGCGCCGGGCCCACGCCGGCGATCACGCCGAATCGCGATCCCGGCTGAGTGAGCCAACCCTGCACCGTGCTGCTGAGGAAGAGCGTCTGCGCCTCGAACGACGGCAGCGAGCGGCTGACCGCACCCTCCCAGTTGCTGCTGCGCGACCAGGCGAGCCCGCCGTCGAGCTGCCAGCGGTCCGACAGTCCGACACCGAGCCGCGCCCCCGCGGTCGTCGCCTCGCCCAGCAGTCGGCTCGGGCCCGGCGTGCGGGCCGGTTGATCCAGGCCCGCCCTGTAGCCGGCCGGTCCGCCGAGATGCAGGCCACCATGCACGGTCACCTCGACCTGGGCGGCGGCAGGAATTGCCGAGAGCGAGAGGATCAGCGAGATCGGGAGGGTATGACGGCGGTGCCACATCTTGCACCTCCAGGGCGAATCCGGAGCGTGTACTGCGTCGCATGGAAGTTCGTCAGAGCCGGGGCGTCAGGCCAGAGCGCGAGCTGTTTCAGCTGCAAACAGCTCGTCAGCCCTCGGTCGGAGGCCTGTTGGGGCCTGCGGAAGCGCATTGCAACTCGACAGGGGGACGGCTCAGTGGCGCCCGGCCACACCTGCTCGCCCGTTGCGAGATAACGGCTTGCGAGCGAGCGCTCGACCGGCACGCGCATTGCCCTTTCCGCGCGCGTGCGACACCGCTTCCACCTCCCGCTCGTGGCCGTTGCCACACTCCTTATGGCCTGCGGTCTCGATCCAGCAGGGAGTGAGGTGGTCGAGCCGCCCGCCGTCTACCGGGCGTGGTGGGCGAAGACCGAAGCCTGCTCCGGGCTGACCGGCAATTTCGACCGCGTCGAGTGGATGATCGTGCCGGGTGAGAGCTTTGCCTGCTCCAGCGGAGAGTGCGTCGGCCACTGGGACCCCGGCCACAAGATCTACATCGCGTCGGACTGGACTCACCATGAGATGGTCGTCCGCCACGAGATGCTCCACGATCTCATGCGTCGGAGCGGCCACCCAAGCCCGCCGTTCGGCAACGGCTGCCCGCTGACCTGGGAGAGCTGGGCCGCGAGCCAGGCGACCTCCGGCATGACTCCCGCCGCTTCGACTGCGTCCGGCCGGCTCCTCGACTGATCTTCCGCGCGGTCACCGCGCGGCGTCCAATCCCAGCTCCTCGATCACCCTACCTGCCGCATCGCGGTAGATGACCGCCGGCGGTTTCGCCCTGGCCGACACCGTGAGTCCGTACACACCCTCGTCCATCCGAGCGCGCACCAGCTTCCATGCCTCGCCCCCCGGTCGATAGGCGCAGCTCAGCGTCAGCGCGCGCCCGCTCAGCAGGTTCTTCCACGCCACCAGGATCTTCGCGTCCTCGAGATCGAACACCATCGTCTCGGGCGGCCCGGGCACACCGCGAAGCGTGAGCTCCGCGCTCAGCCCACCGGCGCTCGTCACCGACGCCGGACAGGTCGTGTCGAGCGCGACCCTCGGCGGCTCGCCGCGACACGCCGCGCAGCCGAGCGCGACCGCTGCCACGGCACCGCGCATCGCCTGGCCGTCCGTCAGGCCGGCGGTCGCTTCGAGCTTACGATCGCGCGGGCGAGGTCTCCCGCGGCCTCCGCCAGGGGCTTGAGCTCCTCGTGCCGGCTATTCAGTGTCCCCGCCCGCAGCTCCGCCGCTACTCCTTCGCAGATCTCCCGCGTGCGGCGGAGCCTGAAGCGCTCCTGGAACGCCCGATAGTCGTTCGCGCTGCCCGCGCTCATCAAGCCCCACAGCTTGAGCCGGAGATCGTCCACCGAGCTCTTGAACTCCGCCAGGCCTTCCACCGGCAGCTCCCCGCCGGCCATGCGCGACTCGAGTGCCTGCAGCGTGGCGTGCAGGTTGGCGACTTCGTTGGCCAGGCTGGGCTGGGGCATCTTTCCTCCGCTCAGGGTGTGAACGCGGCGCTCTGCGGCTCAGCTCGCGAGGCCGAGACTCTTCCGTACGTAGGTGTCCTCGGGGACGGGGTCGAACGAGGCCAGCAGCTCGGGCGGGATCGGCCGGCGGCGCCCGGAGGCGAGATCGACGAACACCCACACGGTCTCCGCCTGCGCCAGCACGGTGCGATCGTCGTCTCGCACGAACAGGTAGCGGCGTGGAGTCGAGCGCTGGTCGAACCGCGGCACCCACGTGTGCACGCTCATCTGCTCGCCGAGGAACGCCGGCCGGAGGTACTCGATGGAGTGCGAGCGGACGACCCAGCCCGCTCCCAGCTCGAGATACCGGCTCATGGGCCATCCGACCGTGCTCGAGTGTTCGATGGCGACGTCCTGCATCCAGCTCACGTACGCGAGGTTGTTGACGTGCCCCTGCACGTCGATCGCGTCGGCCGGGACGGCGAATCGCTTGGTGAAGATCGGCGCGCGCGTCACGTGAGGAGAACACCCACCAGGACCACTCCCAGCACCACGAGCGACCAGCCGAGGACGAGGGGCAGGACCTCCGCGTGGGGCGATGGGAGCGCGGATGGCCCGAGGCGGCGGCAGAACTCCCGGTATCGCTTGGTGCCGGCGGAAACCGCGATGACGCCGATGAGAACGAGCGCCGCACCGAGGTAGGGCGAGATGCCCCCATTGGTCACCGGCTGTCCGTTCTCCGCGCGCAGCAGGCGGAGGAAGAGTCCGAATCGTGCGACGACGAACCCGAACGCCATGATCGTGATGCCGGTGCGGATCCAGGCCAGCAGGGTCCGCTCGGCAGCGAAGTAGACCCTCGGGTCGGCCTCGGTGTTCAGCATGGTGCTCTCGTCGGTCGGTTCGGCGTGGAATGGCAGCGTCCGACCATACTCAGGTCGCGTCGCCGGGGGAAGATGGGTCCGGCTCCAGGACCACCACGGCATCGTGCGGCACGAAGCCGAGGCGGGCCGCGAGCCGGAACGACGCGAGGTTGCCGGCGAGCGCACCCCACACGGGATCGAGACCCATTGCCCGGCGTCTCACGATCTCCGCCACGACGCACGCCGTGGCGAAACCCTGGCGGCGGTGGGAATCCAGCGTGTCGATCGAGATGTCCCACCACCGCTCCGTCACCGGCCCCGCATAGCAGAACGAGACGGCGCGATCACCCGCGAAGGCCGCGCAGATCTCCCCGCCCCTCCGCAGCTCGGTCCGCATCTCCTCCCTCAGATCGGCGGGGAGGTGGGCCATGCGCTCCACGTCCTCTCGACCCACCAGCCGCACCCGGTCGCTCGGCACGGCGGGCAGGGTGCCGGGGTCGGACAGGACGTGCACCGTGGCCAGCTCGGCGCGCCAGTCCGGAAGCGCGGCGCTCGCCCAGTGAGCCGTCTCGGGCGGGGCGAGTACCTCGTCGCATGCAGCGCCCAGGGACTGAATCAGCGATGGTGATGGCCGGCCGACGACGTATCCGAATCGCACCACGGGATCCAGAGCAACGAAGCCATCCTCGTCTGCGCCGTACGCCTGAGCCCGGCCCGACAACAAGTCGGCGCGAAGCTCGACCCACCGCGGGATGTCAGGCAGTCGCGCGGCCAGGGAGCCACCGTCGAGGACCGCGGCGAGCTCGGACAGGGGTCGCGTCACCGACCCTCCGGTTCATGCACGACCGACGTGGTGCGGGTAGACTCGGACCTCAACGTTTTCCTCTCCACGCGTGTCCTCTGGGTAGCCATGGACGAGACGGATGCCGATCTGGTGCGTGCCGTGCGGCAACACGACCGACACGCCGCGGACCGACTGCTCGAGCGATATCTCCGGGCCAGCCGGGCGGTCGCGCTCGCCGTCACCGGCGATGAAGCCGACGCCGATGATGTCTGCCAGGAGGCGTTCGTCGCGGCCATCGAGCGGATCGACGACTGTCGGGAGCCGGAGAAGTTCGGCAGCTGGCTGCTGCAGATCGTCCGCAACCGGGCTCGCAACGTCCTCCGCGCATATGGGAGCCGCCGTACGGTCGTGCTGGAGGATACCACCCCCTCCCGGCTGAGCTCGCCGAGCGAGGACGTGGAGCGAGGAGAGCTCGCGGAGCAGCTTCTTCGCGCGCTGGCGGAGATTCCGGAGCAGCACCGGGAAGTCGTTCTGCTGCACGACCTGGAAGGATGGAAACACCGGGAGATCGGCGAGCGCCTGGGGCTTCCCGAGGGAACGGTCCGCTCGCACCTGCATCATGCCCGGCGCCGACTTCGACAGCTGCTGGACAAGGGAGACATGGACGCATGATGGACCCCGATGGTCTCGATCTCAGCCCGCTCGATCCCGCCCGCGACCAGCTGCGCTGGGCTCGGGTGGTGGGGGCGACCCGCGCTCGCGTTCACGCCGCCCTGTCCGGTCGGCTCCCGACGCCGGGTGTGCTCGACGTGGTCGGCAACTGGTTCCGTCCGCTTGTCGCGGCGGCGGCGGTGCTGGCGGCCGTGCTCGGCGCAGCCGGATCGGCGGTCTCGAGCAGGCATGCCGCGCTCGGCCGAGCGTCCGAAGCCAGACGGCTGGCCCTGCTCACCGACAACTCGCTCGCCCGGGGCCAGCGGCCGACCGGCACGGAGCTCCTGATCGCCATTCGGTCCCGGAGCGCCCGGTGATGGGACTTCCCCGTTGGTCCGCGGTGCAGCCGCGGTGGAGGGCGGCGCTGGCCCTGGCCATGGTGTTCGTGGCCGGTGTGGCTGGTGGCGCGCTGATCGAAGACCTCGCCGACGCAGTCGAGGATGCCGTGTTCACGGCGGACCACGACGATGACGACGAGAGTGAAGAGGCCATTCTGAAGAAGCTGGATCTGACGGCCAGCCAGCGGGAGGGAGTAGCCCGGGCGCTCCAGGCCCGAGAGGCACGGCTCGAAGTCTACTGGGACGCGCAGCTGCCCCGGATGGAGCTGCTGCTCGATTCGAGCCGCAATACGATCCGCACACTGCTCACACCGTCTCAACGCGAGGCGTACGACACCTATATCAGCCGGCTGCGGTTGAACCCGCGCCATGAGCTGGAGGAGCATGACGATGACTGACCGCCCCACGACTTGCACGATTGCCCTGGCGCTTCTGTTGGCGGCGGCGCCGAGCGCCGTTCAGGCACAGGGTCCCGCGACGGGTCCCGAGCCGAAGGGCCCGGTTCTGACCGACGAGCGGTACCGGCTCGTCACGATCGCAGGTGCCCCGCTGCCCGCCGTGGTCGAGAAGGATGGGAACTGCCGGGAGGAAGTGACGAAAGGCACCTTGGCGCTTGGTGCGGATAGCCTCTGGACCCTCCATCTCGCGGTCCGCGAGGTCTGCGGCGACCGGTCCGAGCAGGAGTCGGAGACCGAAGGCGGACAGTACAGTCGTGATGGGGGGGCGATCCGATTCCATGACGACGGGGACGATGACCGGGATTGGGGGCTGGGTCACGATGTGGACGTGGATGACCTCAAGACCGGAACCGTGTCCAGCGACGGCGTTCTGACCGTGCAGCTCGAGGATGGGAAGACGACCCTGGTGTTCCGGAAGTAGCTCAGGCGCCGGCCTCGGCCTCCCAGAGCGGGGGGTAGTGGAGGACGAAGCCGGCGTCGTCCACCCGCAGATCCGCGGTGAACTCACCACCCAGCGCCTCATACCGATACGTGGAATCGTCGGTGCGGGCGAAGGTCTGTGTGAGCGGCTCGAGGATGAGGGCGGGCACGCGTAGCCACGCGGCCCGCACCTCCGCCCGCTCGCCGCGATTGAGGGCCAGGCGTCTGATCGGAAGCGTGTTGGTCGAGGGGCTGAAGGCGAAGTCGATGTCCACGCAACCGGCCACCTCGGGCGCCTCGCGGCCGTTCACGATCCACCGTCGCGCGGTATCCGTGTAGATCTCGACCTTCACCGGGTCGGTGCCCAGCCAGCCTACCACCTTCGCGTGCAGGGTCCGCCAGCCCGCATCGCAGACCACCTGGTACTCCAGCCGGCAGGTCCTGCCCTCCTCCAGAAACACGGCCGTGCCCCCCAGTTGCCAGAACGGGGCGTGGTGCACGAGACGGGCGGCCTCGTGTCCGGGGAGATCCAACCTGCGCCAGAGAACCGTGTGGGCGGACAGCGGCAGCTCCCGATCCTGGGTATCTGGACGAGCCTCCACCACGGAAGATGCCCCCGAGACCCCGGCGATCAAGCCCGCCCGGGCGAATGGCCCGGCTCGTGCAGGGACGGGGACTTCGCCGGTTTTCCCGGCGAAGGGGCGTATTCGGTGCGGCAGATTGCATCGCACTGGCCGCCCCGCCCGTTGCCGGACCATGCCTGTATCTGTTCCGGACCATGCCTGTATCTGTTTGGGAAGGGCGGATGACCACACCAGTGTTGCAGGCTTGCCTGACCGGGGCGGTGACCCTCGGTCTCTACGCGTTTTACTGCTACTGGGAGGCGGGACGCGCCGACCTGGCCGCCAGTTTCCGGCACCTCGTGCCCCGACTGCCGGGCTCGCCCCACTCCTCGTCGGACGGCGCCGCGTATCGAGCCCGGGCCCGGTGGGCCGGGACTGCAGCGCTGCTGCTCGCCTGGGGGACCCTGGCCTCCGTTCTCTGAGCCGTCCGTTAGCGCAGACTCGGTCTCTGAGCCGGCGCACGAACTCGAGGCCGAAACGGACGTCGACTGCGGCGTGCCGCAGTGACCGGCCACCGTGCGCTTCTCCGGCCGATGGCCGTTGCCGTCCGGCGACGGGGTGGGTAAGCTTGGCGTGCATCGCCCTCGCATCACGAGGGCATTCCGAAGCGGCCGGGGGCCCGGGACATGCGCGGGCCCCTCTTTCATGGGCCGCACGGAACAACCAGCGGGGAGGGCAGCGTGATCGAAGTACGGCTCGACGAGAGCGACCGCCTGGAGCACGCCCTGAAACTCTTCAAGCGAAAGGTCCAGAAGGCCGGATTGCTGAAGGAGCTTCGCCAGCGCCGCCACTACGTGAAGCCGAGTGCGGCCCGCCAGCTGAAGGCGGCCGCGGCACGACGCAGACAGCGGCGGGCGCGCGACTCCTAGCCCGCACGACTGCAGCCATCCGGAGTCCGGCGCGGCCCGCCCACGAGAGTGGTGCGGGCCGCGCTCGTATTTACGCCGCTACGGGATCAGCGCCCAGCGCGTAGTGGGCCAGCACCCGGCAGACGGCGCCCCCCTGGTTGAACTCCATGCACTCCGCGCCCACCAGGCCCTGGACGCTCTGGTAGTGCAACACCAGGCTCTGCGGTCCGGCATAGGCCCGGAACAGCACGAACCGGAGATCGGGATACCGCTCGAGCGCCGGTCCCCAGTAGGCCCGCAGCGCCTTCTTCCCGCGCACGGACGTGTGTCCTGGCCCCAGCACGGTCTCGATCAATGGCGACGTGACCTCGACATCGTCCGAGTAATGGCTCAGGATCCGGTCCAGGTCGTGGCTGTTCCACGATTCGATCCACTCGAGCGCGAACTCCTGGGCGTCGGCTTCAGTCATGCGGAGAGCTCTCCTGTCGCGGATCGAGGTGGGCGGCTGAGGCGCCACGCCCACCAGATGAATACGGCCTGCAGCGGGAGGCGGAGCCAGAGCAGCAGCTCGACTCCGGGCGATACGTCGCGCACGCGCGCCTGGCGCAGCATCTCGACGTTCGCTGGAAAGACGGCGACCAGCAGGGCGATGAGTCCGATGCCCGCCGCCGAGCGCCACCGTGGCACCAGGAGACCAAGCCCGCCGAGCACCTCGCCCACGCCGCTCACCGCCACCAGCAGACGGGGAGAGGGCAGCCCAGGCGGCACGATCGCGCGATAGTACGTGGGAACCACGAAGTGCATGGCTCCCGCAAACACGAAGGCCAGCCCGAATGCCGTGCGGGCGATCTCCTTCCCGGTCACCGCTCCTGCCAGAGCCGCTTCAGCAGCTGAATTTGTCCGGTGTGGTAGGCGTCGTGCATGGCGATCCCCACCAGCAGCTCCCCGTAGGTCCATCGCTTCGACGTAGGCGGACGGCGGTATAGGACGGCCGGATCCACTGCGGCAGCCGCCCGCGCGAGGCGATCGCGCTCGGTCCGAAGCAGCGCGACGTCGGCCGCCCAACTCCGCTCGTCCGCCGGTTCCGGCGGAGCGGGCCAATTGGATGGGCGACGCGGGAAGCCGGCGCGGCCGCTGCCGTCGAGCAGGCGGCGTACGGCATACGTCCAGTAGGCGATGTGGAGGGTGAACATCCAGATGCTCTTTCGGCGCGACGACGGCCGCCACCGCGCCTGCGCAGCGGTGACGCCGCGCAGCGCGCCGAGGGGCGTCGGTCCTCCATGCCAACCCTGCCTTCCCGACCGCGGCTGGATCGCCTCCGCAAGCAGGCCGACCGGCGACCTGGCCATTCCGACCTCCGACGTTGAGTTGGGCCTCCAGTCTTCGCACCGCAGCGACCGCGCTCACTCGACAAGAAACGGGAGCCTACGCAGATCCGCCACGCTCCACAGCGCGAGGCTCTTGTCGGCGAACGCTCCGCCACCCTCCGTGCAGCCCTCGTTCAGGATACGCGCGGGAGGAGGGAGGTGGAAAGGCTCGCGCTCGAGGTCCAGCGCGCGCCAGTCACCGGTCACGATGTCCTCGTTCGGCTCGGCATCGGGGAAGGTCGTCGTGAGCAGCCATGGGATTCCGCTCCGCACCACGTTGACGAAGGCCCGGCGGATGTCGGTGTAGGACAGGTGGACGAGACAATCGCGACAGAGGAGGAGGTCGGCGGGCGGCAGGGCATCCTGGGTCAGATCCAGCACCCGGAACTCGTGTCGTTCATCGCCGAACCTTTCCGCAAGCGGGGCGACCAGCTCCGGCAGCAGGTCGCCGCCGATGTACCGGCGAAGCGGTAATTCCACCGTGCGCATCCAGCCGTAGTCGCCGCAGGGAAGGTCGAGCAGCGTGGCCACCCCGAGGTCGCGCAGCAGGACGGGGAGCCCCTGGGCCAGGGTACGGGTCTGCTCGGGTGCGGCCCCCGCTCCCGATGCCGAGGCACTGCCCGACCAGTGATGACGCCTGTAGATGTCCTGGAAGATCTCGCGCGACCCGGGTGATCCCTCCACGCGCGCGAGCTTCTCGTAGTGCTTCGCGTCGAAGGGAACGAGATCCCGCCGGGAGCTCATCGCCGCAGGCTCAACAGGACCACGCCGAAGCCGACGCTCCCGATGCCGATCCACTCGCGGACCGATGGCCGCTCACCGAGGAAGGCGGCAGCGAAGAGCGCGACCAGAACGACACTCAGCTTATCCACCGGAGCTACTTGCGAGGCATCGCCCGCCTTGAGCGCGCGGAAATAACAGACCCAGGAGGCGCCGGTAGCCAGGCCCGACAGCGTGAGAAAGACCAGACTCCGACCGGGCAGGGCCGTCGGATCGCGCCATTTTCCCAGCCCCACGACCAGGGCGCTCAGCACGACGAGAATGACTCCCGTGCGGATCAGGGTCGCGAAGTCGGAGTCCACCCCGTCGAGGCCGACTTTGGCGAACACCGCGGTGAGCGCGGCGAAAAAGGCGGACAGGAGCGCCCAGACGATCCAGCCCGGTGTCTCCGGCATGGTGCCTCTCGTGTGGCGGGTGAGCGAGCTCTGCGTCTACCTGGTCGACATCATCGCGGCAGAGCTCGTATTCGTCGGAAGCTTCCGCGCGGCACGGCTGGCGCCTGGCCCTCGCCGCCGCCGCCCTAGGAGTCGGGAGAAGCCGGGTGATCGCCGCCCACGCCGCGCGACGCCCCGGCCGGCACGGCCCGGGCCAGGAGACCGGCGAGATCGGGGGTCTCGCTCTCCCATTCCGCACGGAGGCAGGAAACAACGCGTGCCGCGCCGGGCGTCTCCGCGACGAGCGTGACGTGCGTCGCCGCCTCACCCTGCCGGACCTCGGGGCGGCGGCGGAACGTCCACGTCCTTCCTTCCTCGTCCGTGTGGGTCCGCTCGATCATGATGCTCCCGAAGTCATCGGCTCGCCGAGGCGCCGCGCCAGGAGATCGTCGGCCGCGGCGAAGCCGTGGCGGGTGTAGAGACCGCGGCTGGCCGGTGTCGGCCAGAGAATGATGACATCCACCTGACGCCGCTCGCACTCCCTCACACACTGCAGGAGGAGCTCGCCCCCGAGTCCATGGCCGCGCAGTCCGGGGCGGACGTAGAGGCTGCTCACGTACCCGTGCCACTCCCGCTCCGAGATGGGGTTCGGCAGCTTCTCGATCACCTGCAGCCACGCGGTGCCCACCACCGCACCCCGATCCCCCGCGATCCAGGATCGCCAACCGTTCCCCGCCAGCCGCTCCCGCATCCAGGGAATGCACCGACGCTCGAAGGCGGAGAGTGACTCGGTCGTGGCACCGATAGCCTCGCGGAACTCGTAGCGCAGCCGCGCGAGGGCGGGGGCATCTCCTGGCGTGGCCGGGCGGACCGACGGGTGGCTCATGGCGTGCGGGAACGGGTACGCTGGGGTCGGGCGATCGCCGACATCGAGCTACGTGAGCTGGCTCCGGATACAGCGGCGGACTTCGGACAGAAGAAGGTCGGCGGGGAACGGCTTGCTCAGCACGCCACAGGGCGACGCGATGCCCCGCTCGGCAAGCTGCTCGGACCCGTAGCCGGACATGAGGATGACGGGAAGGCCGGGGCGCAACGCGGAGATCGACTCGAGGAGCTGGACGCCGTTCAACCGAGGCATCACGATGTCCGACAGCACCAGGCCGAGCTGGTCCGCGCCGACGCGGATCAGCTCCAGCGCTTCCGCGCCATCGCGGGCCTCCCGGACGGCGTAGCCCTCCTCGCGAAGCACGCGCGCCGCGAACCGGCGAACCGCGGGCTCGTCGTCCACGACCAGCACATCCTCGCGATCCTCGACCGGGCGCACTCCCACCCCCGTCGAGCCTTCACCCCTACCGTTCACGTCTGATATCCTGTGTGGGAAGGAAGAACTGTAACAAGGTCGGGGGTACGAGGACACCCCCGTTCCGGGCCGCCGACGGCCTCACTTTGCCCCGCCCTTCCCCCGCTTCCGTCGCGCTGTCCTCGCCACCGCGACGGCGGTCCCGGCCCACTCGCCGAGCACCTCGGGATCCTCGAGCACGTCGGCCGGAACCTCGTAGTACTGCATGACCTCGCCCCCCTCGCCCGAGGGCCTGAACGGCCCCATGCCGAGAGCCTCGAACCGGGGTCGATTCGACCCATCCACCTTGAAGTAGGTGGTGTCGTCGTCCAGCACCCCGAAGAACAGGTCGCCGGCGTAGATGCCTATCCCGCCGAACATGGCCCGTGCCCGGAGATCCGGTATCGAGCGGCCAAGCTGCTCGAGCACGAACTCGCGGTAGCCGCCACTGACGCTCATGCGGTGGCGGCTCTCGCCTTCATCGAGGGGCGCCGTTGGCAGGGACGATCTGCTTCGTCATGAGCCGGTGTCCCCGCTCCGCGAATCCATTCCGCCCGTAGAACGCGTGCGCCCGCTCGTTGTCCAGATCGACCTCGAGATGAAGCGCCAACACTCCCTGCCCACGGCAGACGTCCTCGGCCAGCGCGATGGCCTCGCCACCCAGGCCGACGCCTCGGTGCGCGGGAGCGACGTACAGCTCGTCGATGTACGCGTCACGCCCGTGGAACTCGAGGCTGAATCCCCAGGTCACCACCAGGTACCCGGCCGGCACGCCGGCTTGCTCGATCAGCCACACGCGGCCGCGCTCCGGCTCGCGGAGCAGGCAGACGAGGGCCTGCTCCACCGGCGCGCGGACGAACGGCGTCGTGCCGTCCTCGGCGTACAGGGCGGCCATGAAGTCGAGCAATTGCGCGATGTCGGCATCACCCGCGACGCGAAACCAGGCGCTGGCCATGGTGGCGCTCACCGGCCTTCGACGTGCAGGAGCCGGGTCCGGTGCTTCACCAGCCGAATGGTCAGACAGAGGACGAGCGTCACGCCGAGCGCCGCGCCCCAGAGCGGATCCAGCTCGAGCCGGCCGGTCGTCGCGTGGTCGCTCACCGCGTCGAGCGCGGTGAGCGATGCGACGAGGGCCAACAGACTGGCATGCTCCCTCCGCAGCACCGTCAGCGGGCTGAAGCTCGTGGTTGCCGGGCGCCACCCCGACAGGCGCGGAAGAAACGCCGGCGTGACCTCGGCCCAGGCCACGAACTCCTGCCCGAATTGCCGTCGCAGGAACTCCTCCTCCGCGAACATGATCCGCTCGTAATACAGCCAGTAGATCAGGCTCACGATGACGGGGGCCCACCAGACCCCGGGGAAAAGTGCCACGCCGAGCCACATGAGCGCGTTCCCGAGATACAACGGGTGTCGGACCACGGAATAGAGGCCGAGCGTGTTGAGGGTGCCCGCCTGCTGTCGGGTGGTGCTCCGGCCGGACGTGCCGGTGGGCACAAACCCGGCGGTGAGCGCACGGATAGCGAGCCCCGCGAGCGCGAGAGCCAGGCAGCCCGCCTCCCAGGCCAGCGCGCGACGGTGGTCGACCAACAGCCAGGAAGACTGCCGGGCGGCCACGAACAGCAGGGGGAACAGTAGCAGCGGGAGATACCCGCGCCGATGGAAGAGCCAGATGCCGGTGGCCTCGAACTCTTCGCGCAGGGCCATGCGGAGCGCTAGCTGTCGAGGTCGTCGACGCGCTCGATGATGCGGCCGACGAGACCGTAGCGCAGGGCGGCTTCTGCGCTCAGCCAGAAGTTCCGGTGGGTGTCCTCTTCGATGCGCTCGAGCGGCTGACCGGTTTCGCGGGAAAAGATGCGATTCAGCCGGTCCCGCATCCGCAGGATCTCCCGCGCTTCGATGTCGATGTCGCTGGCCGTGCCGCCGGATCCGCCGGAGGGCTGGTGCAGCAGAAAGCGAGTGTTCGGCAGACAGAACCGCTGCTCGCGCGGCGCCGCGACGTAGATCAGCGCGCCCGCGCTCGCGACCCAGCCGGTGCCGATCATCCGGACGCGCGGACGGATGAAGCGCAGCAGGTCATGTATCGTGTCACCCGCCTCGACGTGACCGCCCTGCGAATTGATGAAGATAGTGATGTCGGCTTCGGACTCCGCGGCCAGGGCCAGCAGCTGCCCCGAGACGGTGGCGGCCAGCTGCTGCGTGATCTCGCTGCTGATGATGATGGTCCGGGCTCGCAGCAGCCGCTCGGCGACGGGGTCGGCGATCGGGGCAGGCGGGCTCTCGGGGTCATGATGGCGGAGCATACAGACTCCAGAGGTTGTCGGTTCAGGTGAAGACTAACCGCTCGATGACGCGCGCGCCCTCGACGCCTCCCGGCGCAGCGCGGCGAAGACACGCGCCAGCTCGGGGAGCTGATAGTGGGCATTGAGACCGCTCGGGTTCGGCAGCACCCAGAGGCCGCTGCTGCCCAGGCTCTCCGCCTGACGGCCGAGCGTCGCGTGGGGCCGGCCGAAGGCGATACGATACGCCCCGACGCCCAGCACCGCGATCCAGGCGGGACGGTAGCGGCGGGCGATTCGCTGAAGCCGTCTGCGGCCCGCGACCAGCTCGGCGGGCTCGAGCTCGGTGGCGACCGCGGTCGTCCGGGCCACCAGATTCGTGATCCCGTATCCGCGACCGAGCAGTCTCTTCTCCTCCCACGGCTCGATCCGGCGGCGAGTGAAGCCGGATTGGTGGAGGGCCGGCCAGAACCGGTTGCCTGGACGCGCGAAATGGTGTCCGATGGCTGCCGAGTACAGACCGGGATTGATGCCGCAGAAAAGGACCTTGAGACCGGGGGCCACCAGATCCGGCACGGTGCGGTCCACCGCGGCGAGAAGCTCGGCCCGCGTCGGCCGCTTGGGCGGGGCCTTCACCCGGAGGTGCCGGGACGCACCTCGCTCATCAACCCGACGAGGTTGCCTTCCGAGTCCCGACAGACCGATCCGCCGAGGCGGCTCGTTGTCGAGGGGGCCACGTTATCGCGTACCCAGCGCAAAGGCCATGACCGCGTCCCCCTGCTTGAAGCCGAAGAGTGCGTTCCCACCCACCGCGACCGCCACGTATTGTCGTCCACCGGTGCTGTACGTGACCGGCGGCGCGTTCACCCCGGCCTCGCACTGGTGGGACCAGAGGGCCGCACCAGTTCCCGCATGGTAGGCCGCGAAAACGCCCTTCCCCGCCCCGGAGAACACCAGACCGCCTGCGGTCGCGAGGACGCCGCCCACCAGCGGCTCGTCGGCCTTGACCTGCCAGCGGATGCGCCCGCGGTCGGACAGATCGAGTGCGGTCAGCGTACCCCAGGACTCCTCGGTGTTCTGGGTGCTGGCGTACTCCAGCACACTGCCGTCGGGGCGCCGCGCCTCGTGCGCGATGTAGCGTGTCGGCAGATGTAGGGCGGCGACATAGAAGAGATGTCTGTGCGGGTCGTAAGCGGAGGGCGACCAGTTCGCCCCGCCCGCGATGCCGGGCGCCACGACGACCCCGCTGTCAGGCCGCGGGGGCGTGAACAGATTGCGCTGCGGCACGAAGGCCTCGGACCGAAAGAGCAGACGGCCATTCCGCCGGTCGAGGACGTAGACCCAACCGGTCTTCCCCGCCTGCGCGACGGCTGGAACCGTACGTCCGCCGGCCCTGGCGTCGAGCAGGATCGGCGCGCCGGCGGCGTCGTACCCCCAGCGGTCATGCGGAACCTGCTGGAAATGCCACACTCGTCGCCCGGTCCGCAGGTCGAGCGCGACGAGCGACGAGGTGTAGAGGTTGTCCCCGGGCCGCGAAGCATCCGCCATCTGCGGCGACGGATTTCCCGTGCCGAAGATGAGCAGCCCGCGCTCGGCATCCACGACCGGCGTGGCATAGATGGACCCACCTCCGTATTTCCACGCGTCCGGGTGCCGCGCCGCGTCGGCGCGCTCGCGGCCCACGTCACGGCCGAGGCGGACCCCATCGGGTGTGGTCGTGCGGTAGGTGCCCTCCCATCCCCGACCGGTCACGTCGAACTGCCAGAGCGCTCGTCCGGTCCGGGCGTCGAAGGCGGCCATGAGTCCCGGACGGCCGTACTGGCCGGCGACGCCTACCACCGCCAGACCCTGGTCGGGATGCAGTCCATATCCCACGCCCGCGATTCCAACGAACACCCGGCCGCCATACACCAGCGGCGCGGCGCTGATCCCGACGCCGGTGGAGCCGGTCGCGCCGACCCGGCCGAGAGGATCATCGGCGCGAAGCTGGCTGGTCGCCTCGGTGGTGCCATGGTACTCCGCCACCGTCACGTCCCAGACGACGGCACCGGTTCCGGCATCCAGCGCGATCAGCCTGCCGTCCACGGTGCCGAGGTAGACACGACCTCCGTCCACAGCCACGCCCCGGTTCGCCGGCCCGCAGCAGATCTTCTCCACGCGCGACCGGTGGTTGTAGCGCCACCGCTCGCTACCTGTCCGCGCGTCGAGCGCAGCCACGCTGCTGAACGGCAGGGAGACGAACATGGTGGTGTCCACCACGATCGGCGTCGCCTGAAAGGTTGCCGACACTCCGCTGTGGTAGGTCCAGACCGGATGCAGACCCGACACGTTGGCGGTGTCCACCGCCGAGAGCGGAGAGAACCGCGACCCGCGGAGATCAAGACCGTGAAGCGGCCAGCCGTCCTGCGCCCGTGCGAGTGCCGGCGCCGCGAGGCCGGCGACCGCGAGACACCCGGCGAGGCGCACGGCGGAGATCATGCGTTGTCTTCGAGTGTGAAGCCGATCTTGAGCGTCACCTGCCAGTGTGCCACCCGGCCGCCCTCGATATGCCCCCGCGTCTCCGTCACCTGGAACCAGCGCAGATTCCGCACGGTCTCGGCCGCCTTGGCCACGGCGGTCCGAACCGCGTCCTCGACACCCGAGGTGGAAGAGCCGACCAGCTCGATGGTCTTGTAGATATGATCAGACATGCATTCTCCGGTTGCCGACGCTGATGGTGGGACCTATGGATTCGCGTTGCTCTTGGATGCGCGGATCACAGCCCGGATGTCGGTCACCCACCCCGCTGGATCGTCCGGCGGCGCGAAGGACCAGACTTCCTGGTTCCGGCCGTCGCCCGAGCGCAATCGCACCCGGTCCCGCTCGCGCTCGACCGCGTAGAATCGCCGGCTGCGAGGCGTGATCTCGAGACCGATCTTGTCGTTCTTGTGGATCAGGACGCTGCTCCGCGTCACCACCACGGACGCCAGCCGGTTCTCTCGCGCCTCCCGGCGTCCGCCGGGATCGCGGGTGAAGCGAAAGACGAGGTCCTCCGCCCGGCGGACGACGCCCTCCTCGGCGACGCGGCTCTCTTGCGCTGCGGGAAGCTTCCCGGTCCGCTCCTGGCAACCCGAGACCAGGAGCGCGAGCGCGAGGACGCCCCGGCCCGCGCGAGCGACGATCACTGCCCTCGGAATCGGGCCAGGGAGCCGCCGGCACCGACGAGCGAGAGGGTCGAATCCGACTGCTCGTACCCGGTCACATCGGGCAGGATCACCAGGTAGCGCCGCTCGAGGTCGTCGCCATCCTGGCACGCCATCTTCGTCGACATCGCGGGGCCGAAGGTGAGCCGGTCACCCTCGAGGGTGAATGATGCGCTGTAGCGATTACAGCCGGCGAATCCCGACGCGCGGCCGTTCGCCATGTCGAATTGAATCGTGGCGGGCCTCCCGCCCGCGCCCGCCGGCGCGGCGGCATCACCCAGCGCCACCAGATTCCACTCCCGCTCGTCGAGCGGCAGGCCCGCGCCGGAGGAGGGCGGGGGCGACGTGTCAGAAAAGGCGGACGGCGGCTGGTCGGCCGATGGGGGCTTGGGTGAACAGGCAAGCGCCAGGCAAAACAGGCCGGCCGCGGCGACGCGCGCCGAGCTCGAGTGGAAGGTGCATATCACGAGGGATCTCTCCGGGCGTGGTTCGGGGGAACTCGTCGTCACGAGACGAGCTAAAACCTAACGCTTCTCCGTCCGACGATCACCGCTCCGTCCCGGCTCCTCGCGGATCGCTGAAGGCACGCCCGGTGACAGGTGCAACACTCGAACCGGCATCAGCGCGCGAAGCGCCTCCGCAACCAGGCTTCGATGACAGTGCGTCGGCTCGGCCTCGAGACAGAGAAGACACGCACGGCGGCCGGAGCGCACGATATCCGCGAGCACGTCGAGGTCGGCCTGCGCCTCCTCCGACTCCAGGTGCCCGAGGAAGATGCGCCGCATCTCCGCGTGGCGTCCCGCCCGCGCCGCCGCGCGACCTGGCGCCGGCGTTCCCAGCCCGCGCAGGTGCAGGTACTCGATGTCCGCGCCGTGGAGATTCGCGGCCAGCGCGGTCTTGGCGAATCCCGGACGGCGGGAGCTCGCCACCGCACGCACATCCACCAGCAGCTTCACCCGATGCTCGGTGAGTGCCTCGAGGAACGTGCGGACGGTCGCCGCCTCGTAGCCGATGGTGGCAATGACATCGGTGGGGCTCACAGCGGTTCTCCGTAGCGCATCTCGTTGGTGGCGGCCTCGATGCTCGCCAGTCCACCGATCGAAACGACGCGGCGTTCACTGGGCTCGGCCGGGATGTGCCGACGAGGTGGACCGGCGTGTCCGTCGGCTGCAGGCCCGGGAGGTAGGATCGGTGCGGAGCGCATCGATCAGCGCGACCGAGGTAACCGGTGCCGCCGGACACCGGCGCCGGCGCGTTCACGGCGCTGGTGCGTCTCTGTCGTGTCGGGCGCGGTAGCGGACCAGGTCGACGGCGAGAAAGACGCCCAGCAGCGCGATCCCCACCCCGACCAGCCACAAGAGATTGAGCGCGGACCGGGCATGCGCCTGCTGCGCGATGGCGGTCTCGGTCAGAAGTCGGGTGGTGGCAGCGGAGGGTGTGCGCACGCCCCGCTCTACCTCGCCGGCGTACTGCCGCCAGTGCTCGATGGCGCCCGGCGGAAGCTCGCGGACCTGGGCCGATCGAGCCCCGAACACCGCGCCGAGGCCCAGGGCGATCATCAGCACAGCGATGACGATCCAGCCGGTCAGCGCTCGGCGCAATGGCACACTCGCTCCAGCGGAGATCAGGCTCATGTGGGACGTCGGCCCTCTCGAATGGCTTCCAGGATCACCTCCCGGCTGAGTCCCGCCTCCAGCGCGACCACGTCGAGGGGTGAGGTGGCCTGACGCTCCGGCCTGAGCACGAATGCCTGCCCATCCTTCCGGCGGATGCGCACGGCTCCGTCCGCCACAGCGCGGTCGAGCACACCCGCCAGCCGCTGGCGCGCCTGAGCGGCCGTGAACTCCTTCATGAACCGACCTCGAGCACCCGGACACCCGCCTCGTGCGCAACCCGTCCGAGCCGGGGGTCGAGCGTGAGCAGCGCGGCGCCGCGACTCCGGGCGCAGGCGAGAAGACAGGCGTCGTGCGCATACACCCCGAAGCGGTCCGCCAGCTCCAGCGCGACACCCAGCTCGATCTCCACCAGACGTATCGGGATGGACGCATACGCGGCCAGCGCCGCCTGCGCCTCGGCCAGTTTGAGCTTCCGACGCTTGAGCAGCGCCGACAGCGCGTTGCCGATCTCCCAGTGGACCGAGCCGGGCGCCAGGAGCTGCGCACCCTGGGTTCGCGCGATCAGCCGGTCGCGGGTCGGCTCTCCCGTGAGGACCGCCAGCAGCACCGAGGTGTCTACGACCAGCTCGATCGGGGCCCCGGCCGTCATGGCGAGGTCATCGGGCGGTCCCGTCGAGAAACTCCCTGAACCGCCGCAGGGCGTCGCCTCGGGCGGCCTGGCCCGACACGGTCGCCCGTTCGCCCACCGCACCGGAGAGCAGGAATTCGCCCGTGGCGCCCGGCGTGCCGACCGCCAGAGCCGCGAGCCAGCGGTCGCCGTCGGCCACCGTGATCTCGGTGCCGTCCGCGATGGCAGCGTCCGGCGCGAACACCTGCTCCACCAGCGCGCTGGAGGCGGGCACGACATGCTCGTGGCCGTTGTCGCAGATCCGGAGGATCATCGCGCGGTCACCGGCGCGCCGGATGCGGACGCCGCGAGGTAGCGCTCCCGGAGCACGCGCGCGTGGTGCGTGGTGTGTCCGACGATGATGTAGACCAGCGCGCGCGCGCTGAACGGCGCATTGCTCGCGGTGCCGCGACGATTCCACGCGTCGGCGGGCACGCCCTGCGCCAGCGCGATGGTACCGGCCCGCATCGCCCGCAGGCCGTCCAGCAGCGCGCCGAGTGGGCGCTCGTCGAAGCGGCCGGCGGGGACGTAGGCGTTCTCGTCGAATCCGGGCAGCGGCGTCGCGTCGCCGCGTGCGATCCGGAGCAGGCGATAGGCAAAGATCTGCTCGACGTCGCTCAGATGTCCCACCACCTCCTTGACGCTCCACTTGCCCGGCGCGTAGGCCGACCGGGCCGCGGCATCGTCCAGGTGGGAGAGGAGTCGCTCGAGCTCGGGAACCTGCTCCGCGAGGTAGTTCCCGATGTGCTCGCCCGGGACCTGGGCGATGTAACCATGGTAGTAGTGGGACGTCTCGTCCGGACCGGGCCGGGGGATGGACAACGCGCTCATGACTCGCTCCTCGAGTGGTGCCTTTTCGGGGAATCCGTACGTAATATGAGGGATAGAACACTGACCCAGGAGAGCCCATGACCGCCACCACCTCTGCCTCCACCCACACGGTCGCCAACGAGCTCGTTGCCCTCTGCCGCACCGGCCGCAACCAGGACGCCATCTCCAAACTTTACTCGCCCCAGATCGTGAGTGTCGAGCCCATGGGCAACGCGACCAGGCCCGCGGAGATCAGCGGGATCGACGCCATTCGGGAGAAGAACAAGTGGTGGTTCGACAACCACACCACCCACAAGGCCGACGTGATCGGGCCCTTCGTTGGCGGCGATCAATTCGCGGTCCATTACGTCTACGACGTCACGCACAAGCCCAACGGCCATCGCTTCACACTGGCCGAGATGGCGCTCTACACGGTCAAGGACGGCAAGGTGGTGCGGGAGCAGTTCTTCTACAACGTTCCGCCCCGGCCGGCCTGATCCACGGGCCTAACGCCGCGCGGCTTCGGCCGCCCGGCGCTCGAATGCGTCGAGCGAACGGGCCGCGCCGGCCCGGATCGCCCGTCGCACGGGCGGGCTCCAGCCGAACAACAGACCGGCCGTGCCGAGCGCCTGCCGGGCCCACCGGTAGAGATCGAACGCGTCGTCGTGGCGGACGATCAGACCGTCGCGAAGCTCGAACGTGGCCGCGATCCGGTTGTGCACCGGACGGCCGGTCGCGCTATAGGTGTACCAGGCCTGCCATTCACATGCGGCCGCTCGGGTGGTCGCCCGCACGGGTCCGCATTCGATCCTGAGGTCGTTGGCCCGCTCGCACAGCATCCGCCACATCGTGCCGATGCGCGCCCCGGCGAGCTCCTGAAAGACCGGATCCCGGAAGCTCGCGTCCGGCGCGTAGCTCGCCGCCATGACCCGGTGGTCCTGGCGGCCGAAGGCCGCGTAGAACCGCTGGATCGTGAGGACGTTGCCGGCGTCCGGCGCCTCTTGCATGCCTAGGCCGCCGGCGGCGGCGGGGTCGGCTGGGACATGCGCTTCACCGCGGCGCGATTCACCAGCACGCGAACGTTGTTGCTTCGGGCGTCGGCCGGCAGGATGAAGAAAAAAGGCCGGATGGGCGGGTACCTCACCGTCAAGCCGACCAGGCGCTCGCCGTCCATGAACTCCACCTCGATCGGGAAGGATCCCCGCGCCCGTCCATCGCTCGGCTCCAGCTCGAGAATGTCGTTGCGGCCGGAGTTCCCCACCAGGTCCTTCACGAAGAACAGCGCCTTGAGCTCACTGAGCTGCACCTCGACCGGGCCCTGGCCGGGGGAACGGATGTGGCATTTGGGCCTGGCCGGGTCCACGTCGAGGCTGATGCCCTTCACCACTCGACCGTCCAGGTAGTGCGCGACGACCTCGTTGGCCATGCGTCCTCCGCTACGCGGGGTGGCGTGCCGACAGGCGGATCCAGACACGGAGGGCGGCCCACTGGGCGGTGCCGATCACGAGTCCGGTGACGGCCGCGACGAACAGCTCTCGCGTCACGAGAAACTTCGCGTTGATCAGCGCGGCGACGGCCCCCGTGACCGCACCTGCCGCGGCGAAGGGCCACCAGGCCACCCGCGACGGGTCGGAGCGACTGGCGAGGAAGACCACCATCGCCGAGTACAGCAGGAGCGCGCTGCCGATCGTGATCGTGAGCCAGCGCCCGCGTTCGATCGCTTCGTGCCACAACATCATGCTACCCACCAACAGCACGACGGCCGTGGTGCCGAGCATCTCGATCCGGCCCAGCCACGCCGGGCTCACACCGCGCCTCGTGATGGTCCGCGTCCGGTCAGCGAAAGAGATCCCACTTGAGAAAGCTCACCTGCCAGCGGCCCGCGGTCTCCCGCCAGCGCAGGTCGTAGCGCGCTTTCACCTTCGTTCGGCGGTGGGTGAAGCTCCACATGCCCTCCTCGATCACGTAGGCGCCGTCCGTCCTGACGGAGCTGGGACGGAACTCGGATCGCGAGACCTGCGAGGCCAACGCGAGCCGCATGAAATACGCGATGGCCGCACTGCCGCGCCGAGCGGTGTCGGGCGAGGGAGGCCAGATCATCACGTCCGGCGCGAGATAGCGCCGCAGCAGGACCGAGTCCCGCTTGACGAAGGCGGTGGCGAGCTGCCAGCGGGGCGGCGCGCTCTGTGCCCCGGCACTGGCCGGCAGCAGCCACAGCAGAAACACGAGGCGGAAGGGGCGCATGGGATGGAGTATCTGGATGCTACGCAGTCCAGCCGCCGGGCGAAAGTGACCGGAGACGCCGGCTCGGCAGGGCGTCTACCCCGACAGGAGCGCCGCGAGCTTCTGCACCGTGTTCCAGTTCCGTCCCGTCCCTCGCGTGTCCAGCGCGCGCTCGAGCAATGCCGTGGTAACGCGCGAGTGGCCGATGCCGTCGGGGTACACGATGTACGCCTGCTTGCCCCGGACCGCGACACGCTCCGGCCCGGAGGAGAGCGCGGCGTCCAGGGCCTTCACCAGCTCGCCCCGCGCGACGCTCCGGCAGCACATCACGATCAGATGGCTCGGGTCTCGCAGCGCGTCGTCGGGGAATGGATTGGCCGCGATCAGCGCCCGCCACTCCCTCGCCGTGCGCACGACATATTCCGTGTGGACGCCGAGCGCTCGACCGGTCTCCGCGGCGAGCCGCGCCTCGAGACTCGCCGCCGGCTGCCGAGCGGAGCGAAAGACCAGGTTTCCGCTCTGAAGCAGCGATCGGACGTCCTCGAAACCCATGCGGCCCAGCAAGTCCCGCAGATCCGCCATCCCCACCTTGTTGTAGGCGCCGAGATTGACCGCACGGAGCAACGCGACGTAACCGACCCGCTCAGGCACGGCTCACCGAAGCCGCCTGCTCGCGCAGTACCCGGACCGCGAGGTCGATCGTCGCCCGGTGGGTGCGGAACGCGAGCGCCGCCATCCTCAGGGTGAACCGTCCGTCGAGCATGGTGGAAGAGAGGAAGACCCGGCCGTCGCGGCGGGAGCCGTCGACGATCTCCTGGTTCAGCATATTGGCGTGCTCCAGGCTCGCGCTGGCCGGCGCCCAGCGGTAGGTGACGATCGACAGGTCGGGCTCCGGCCCCACCTCGTATCCCGCGGCGGCGATCTCACGCCGGAAATAGCGCGCGAGCAGCAGCTTCTCCTCCAGCGCCGCCGCGAACGGCCGCGTTCCCAGAAGCACGAGCGGCAGCCACATCCGGAGGGCGCGGAAATGCCGGGACAGCTCCGGCGACACGTCCGCCGGCGACACCTCGCTCGGCTCCCGCCGCGCATCCTGCATATAGCTGCCGAAGTAGTCATGGCTCGCGACCAGCGCCGCGCCGTCGCGGACCACCACCACCCCCGAGCCGTACGGGAGGAACAGGCCCTTGTGCGGATCGAGCACGACCGAGTCGGACCGCTCGATGCCCCGCAGCTTCGCTCGCCCTTCCTCGGTGAGCAGGAAGAAGCCCCCGTACGCGGCATCCACGTGGAGCCAGCAGCGCTCACGCTCGGCGACGGTCGCGATGGCGTCGAGCGGGTCCACCGCACCGACATCCGTGGTGCCCGCCGCCGCCACGATCATCCAGGGACGCAGGCCCTGCGCGCGATCGGCGGCGATGGCGCGCGCCAGCGCCTCGGGCCGCATGCGGTAGCCGTCGTCCATCTCGACCCGGTGCAGCCGCGTCTCGGCCATGCCCGCGATCCGGAGCGCCTTCTCCAGGCAGTGGTGGGCCTGCTCGGTCAGATAGACCACCGCCGAGGCGTACTGCGCGGCAGCGAGCCGATGGGAGTCGCGCGCGGTGACGATCGCCGTGAGATTCGCGATGCTGCCGCCGGAGGCGATGCTGCCCGCCGCGGCCGCGGGATATCCCACGAGGTCGGCGACCCACCGCACGACCATGTTCTCCATCCGCACCGGCCCCGGACCGGTGAAGAACACACCGGAGTACTTGTTGGTGACCGCGGCCAGGAAATCGCCCAGCGCGGCATGGTAGATCCCCCCGCCCGGGATGTACGCCAGGTGCCGCCCCGAGGCGGTGGTCGCTCCGGGCCGGACGACGTCGCGCTCCAGCAGCTCGATCGCGGCGCCGATGGAGATCCCGCGCTCACCGATCGGAAACTCGAGGAGCCCGCTGCCCTTGCTGGCGACGTCGTCGAAGCCTTTGGCCGTGGCGATTCGGCGAAGGAAGCGCTCGGAGGAGGCGACGACCGCATCGCGCAGCCGGCGGCGGCGGCTCACGCCGGGCTCCAGCGGGCGAGACTCGCGCTCGAGCCGGCGCAGACGGTCGAGCAGGTCCTGGTCGTCAGGGGCCGCCACGGGTGTTCCCCTCTCGCGAGACGGTGGCGACGCTACGGAGAAACGGCGCCGGCGGGATCCGGCAGGGGCACGCGAAGCAGGCGCTGCATGAGCCAGGTTCCGTCGTCCTGCTGGATCCAGTCGGCCACCAGCATGCCGTGCTGGCTGCTCTCCGGCTGGCCGGGAAACGTGGCCCGCTCGAAATACGCGCCCCAGTAGATGGCGCTGCCCTCGAGCACCTGGATCGTGTCGGCCGTGACGCTGGCGGAGTCCACTCGCAGGCCGTCGAACGCCGCGAGGAAGGCGCGGATCGAATCGCGTGTGCGGATGGGGGCGATGCCGGGCTCCAGCAGAAGCGCGGCGGGGGCGAAATGGGCCGAGATCGAGTCGGGATCGGCCGCCCGAACGGCCGCGACGTAGCGCTCCATGGCCCGGGTGACGTCGGCGCGGACGGTGGATCCGGGCGACGCCGGCTCGCGGCCGCCACCGTCACACGCGGAAGCGAGAGCGGCCACCCCCAAGGCGACCCATGCAATGTGGCCAGGCCCCGGGATCACGCCCCTCGCATCCGCTGTTGGACCCGACGCACTTCGGAGACGACGGAGTGGGCGCGGTCGCCGCCGAACAGGTTCCGCCACCAGCTCATCGTGGGGCCCGGGCTGGACCGGTCACGCGGAGTCGCGCATGAGGATGATCTCGGTGCGCACGTCGAACCCGAGATCGCCGACACCGACGACCCGCCACCCCTGGGCGCCGAGGTCGTTCAGGATCGCGGGGAGATCGGAGCCGACCGGCTTGCCGATGCCGTTGACGTACCAGGTCACACCGCCCGCGCCACCGGCGGCGTCGCGGCCGATCAGGAGCGCGTACTCATAGCTGGCCATGGCTGCCCTCGTGACTGGGGTGGTAGGCTGCTACCGCTGTCCTTGGCGAGGATGTGGACGCCCGGCTCGTTGGCGTCGTTGGCGAGCAGGAGGCCGGAGCCGTCCTTGCCCGCGCCCAGCTTCACGCGGACGGTGCCTCCGGGTCGAGCAGACGAAGCACGACTGGCGACGCCATTGGCGATCATGGGTCCTCCTGCTCACGAAGATCGTTGGGAGCTCGCTCGTGATGTCCGGTGTGTGGTGCCGGGCGGCGAGCGATCCGGGGAGCACGCCGATCAGCCCGACGACGAGAAGAGAGGCCCGGATCCGCTTGTCACTCGCCGTCCGCCCGGAGAGCTTCCTCATATGACTGGCCTCCCACCACGTGCCGACTGAACCCGACCGGGACGCTCCCACCGTCCTCCACGATCCGGAGCGCTCCCGTTTCTACGTTCCGCTCCCGGCCGGTGATGCCGAGCTGATCTATGGACCGTTCAACGAGACCGTGCTGGAGCTGATGCACACCGAGGTGCCTCGCTCCGCCGCCGGCCACGGCGTCGGGGACGCGCTCGTGCGCGCGGCACTCGCGTTCGCCCGCGAGCAGGGTCAGCGTGTGATCGCGACCTGCCCCTATGTGCAGGCCTGGCTCCGGAAACATCCCGACGAGCGACCCTGACCCAGCGTGTCGCCGAAATTGAGGACCGCGGGCAGCGTGTATCCGGACTGGGCCAGGTGGTGCCGGCCCGCACACGCGCCTCCTCCAATCAGCATCATCCCGAGAGCCTGCTTTTCCATGACGTCTCCGGTGGGCGTGGGGTTGGACTGGTGCAAGTGTGCGGCGACGGAAGGCACCCGCGCAAGCCGGGCGTGGAGACTCCTCAGCGCTTCGCGAGACCGGGGAACAATGCCGGAAAGCCGTCGATCAGCGCCCAGCCCGTGCCCTCCACGACGGGCTCGACCGACAGGCCGTCGAAGTACCGGTCGAGCACCGACTCCCGCTCCTGCGCCAGCGGTGGGCTGCAGTAATCCTCCTCCTCCCACATCGCCTTTCCGTTCGGCAGAACGCGGGCCCGCAGGAGCGAGCCCGACAGCGCCTTTCCGAACGGGCGGAGGCTGACGAACTCCTCGCGGCTGAGCCGTTTCTCCAGCTCGACCAGCAGGTCCGCGCGCGGTGCCGCCGTCACCAGGTAGTGTGCCACGACCTGTCTCTCATGCATCCGTCCGTCACAGCCCCTCCAGCTCCAGCGTCGCGACCCCGCCGGCATCGTACCGCAGATGAACACGCCACGGCTGGCAGCAGACCTGGCAGTCCTCGACGTAGGTCTGATCCTCCCCGCCGCCGGGATCGAGTCCGATGGTAACGGTCTCGCCGCAATGCGGGCACGTCACGTCGGCCTCGCTATCGAAGGCCGCGAGCTCGTCCGATGCCATGTCGTTGGGGGTCTCGTCGTCGGATGGCGCGTCGTCGGACCCAGGCCAGGGCTCTTCGGGAGCCCTCATATGCGGGCGAGCTCGTGCACGGTGCGCTCGGACACGACGTCGCCGGTATGCCGGATCGCCTTGGGCTCGATCAGCATCAGCTCGACCTCGTCCGAGGCGACCGGCCGGTGCTCGACCCCCTTGGGGATCACGACGACCTCGCCGGGGCCGAGGGCCACCTCGCCGTCGCGCAGCTGGATCGTCAGTCGGCCGCGGATGACGATGAACAGCTCATCTTCGTCCGCGTGCTGATGCCAGACGAACTCGCCCTGCACCTTGGCGAGCTTGACGTGACAGTCGTTCAGATCCGCGATGATTTTTGGGCTCCACTGGTCCTGGAACCGGGAAAACTTCTCGGCGAGGTTGATCTTGGTGACCACGGTTGATGCCCCTGAGTCGCTGGATTCCGTAATCTACACCGCGAGTCCGGGCCGATCCCGATGGCCTAGCCTGGCGGGGCCCAGCGCTCGAGGGCCGCCCACACCTCGCGAGCGAGAGTCACACCCGCCGGGAAGTGTCGGTTGAACTCGCCTCGCAGGTGCGCGGCGTGCGTCGCCAGGTAGCGATCGAGCTCGGCCTGGCTCTCGGCCTCGTAGCGGATGCGATAGCGCCCGGCGGAGGAGCGCGCGAGCGATGCGCTGACGAAGCAGCCGGTCGCCATGAGGTGGGGAATGTGCTCGCGCCGCATGAAGTGCTCGTAGGCTTCGGCCAGGTGGGGCTCCACGACGGCGGTGATCTCGTAGGCGACCACGCGCTACTCGTTCACCGGAGGCACCACGGTGACGACGCCGGACATCCCCACCCCGCCGGGTCCACCGTGAATGGAACAGTGATAGCGGAAGACACCGGGCTTGGTGAACCGGAACACGTGGAACTTGGGATAGTCTGTCGGGGGGCCGGACTGGGGAGGCGAATCCCCATCGTCGGGTACGATGTTGTGCCCCGTGCTCCCCTCCGGCCAGAACCAGTTGACGGTGCCGCCCACCGGGACAGTGTACTGGGCGGGATCGAACCGGCTGCCGCCCTCGCTCAGGACCAGGATCGTATTGTTCGCGGCGGGATCCGGCGTGGTACGGGCGAGGAAGCCGATGACCGTGCCCCCGCCATCGACCTGCGCCGAGGCGAATTGCTGGGCGAACAGATCCTGGGTCGTCCAGGACGTCGCCGCCGTGCCGGCCGCGTCGGTCTCGACGCTGGTGGGCGACACCGAGCCCTCGTTCGTCGCCCAGAGCACCGTGACCCCGGGGACCGGAGCCCCGTCCCGGGTGACCACGACGCGGAGGCTCTCCGGCAGGGGCCGGCCGGCGATACCGATCTGCTCATCGCCGCTGGCCTCCGCCGGTTTGGCAATGACGAGAGTGCTGGGGTCGGGTGCGACCCGGTCATCGGCGCTGCAGCCGAGCGCGCACAGAAGGACCATGGCGTAGATGGCCCGGGAGCGGGATTCAGGAGGCATGCAGCAGGAGACGAACCGGCCGCGCCGGCATAGACGTTTGGCCCGCGCCGTCATCCGGGAGACGAGGCATGCGGCCCGCCTCCGATTCGAGCAGCCCGCGCGAGCATCACCTCGCGCTCGCGGACGTTGCGGGTCAGCTCCGCCGCGCGCTCGAACTCCGCCTTGGCTTCCTGGAAGCGTCCCAGCTTGTCGAGCAGATCGCCGCGAACGGCGGGCAGGTGATGATACGCCTTGAGCGCCGGCTCGGCGCGCAGCGCGTCGGCGAGCTCCAGCCCCGCCGCCGGACCGAACGCCATGCCGAGGGCAACGGCGCGGTTGAGCTCGACGACGGGAGACGGATTGATCCGGCTCAGCCTTTCGTAGAGCCCCGCGATGCGGCTCCAGTCCGTGTTCTCCGGTGCGCCCGCTCGCCCGTGGCAGGCGGCGATGGCGGCCTGCAGGGCGTAACGCCCGTCCGCGCCTCCCAGCGCTTCCGCACGACCCAACGATGTCAGCCCGCGGCGGATCAGGAGCTGGTCCCACCGCCCGCGATCCTGGTCCAGCAGCAGGATCGGCTCGCCCGACGGTCCGACCCGGGCCCTCGAGCGCGACGCTTGAATCTCCATCAGCGC
Source organism: uncultured Gemmatimonadales bacterium (assembly GCA_963846545.1). Lineage (GTDB taxonomy): Bacteria > Gemmatimonadota > Gemmatimonadetes > Gemmatimonadales > GWC2-71-9 > CAVVWJ01. The sequence goes on from CAWJWG010000001.1 coordinate 1,831,385, forward strand.
CACCAGGCCATGCACCTCCGGCTCGCCGGGGGCGAGTCCGGCGAGGATTCGTCCGAGCCGCATCGCCTCCTCGCACAGCGCCGGTCGCATCCAGTCGTCGCCCGCCGTCGCGGAGTACCCCTCGTTGAACACGAGGTAGATGACCTCGAGCACCGAGTCGAGCCGCGCTGCGAGCTCGGAACCACGTGGCACCTCGAACGGCACGCCCGCCTCCGCCAGGGTGCGCTTGGCCCGCACGATCCGCTGTGCCACCGTCGCGGTGGGCACCAGGAAGGCTCTGGCGATCTCCTCGGTCGTCAGGCCCCCCAGCAGCCGGAGCGTCAGGGCGACGCGCGCCTCCGTGGCCAGCACCGGATGGCAGGCCGTGAACATGAGGCGCAGGAGATCGTCACCGACATCGTCGTCGAGGGCCGCATCGAGGTCGGCCACACTGGTCTCCTGCTGAGCCTCGAGCTCGTAGCCGATCAGGTCGTGTTTGCGCTGCTGCATGGCTCCGCGGCGGAGCTGGTCGATGCCGCGGTGCTTGGCGGTCGCCATCAGCCAGGCGCCTGGATTGTCCGGAACGCCGGTCTCGGGCCAGCGCTCGACGGCGGCGACCAGCGCGTCCTGGGCGAGGTCTTCGGCGAGGCCGATGTCGCCGACGAGGCGGACGAGGGCGGCGATCAAGCGCGCCGATTCGATGCGCCAGACCGCGTCGATCGCACGATGAGTATCGGGAGCCGTCACGGCTCCCAATCACGCCAGCTTCACCTCGACAGGCAAGATGTCGATCATGAATCGCATGGGGCCCGGTTCTCCGTATGGAGTGTGTGTGCCTGCCCCACATTCCAGCGTCGAACGGGGAGGCCGGAAATCGACAGGGGTCGCCAACGGCGTCCCTCCCTGGGCTAGATTGCCCGGGCATGACCAGCGAGACGAACCTCGAGCCAAGGAGAAACGCATGAGCGGCGTACGAGTCCTGGTCGGCACGCGAAAGGGCGCGTTCGTGCTCACCGCCGACGGGAAGCGCGAGCGGTGGGACGTGAGCGGACCCCACTTCGCGGGATGGGAGATCTATCACCTGAAGGGCTCGCCGGCCGACCCGGAACGGATCTACGCCTCCCAGTCCAGCGGCTGGTTCGGCCAGGTGATCCAGCGATCCGACGACGGAGGGCGCACCTGGGCGGCCGTGGGCAACGAGTTCGCCTATGACGGGGTTCCGGGCACCCACCAGTGGTACGACGGCACGCCCCATCCGTGGGAATTCAAGCGTGTCTGGCACCTGGAGCCTTCCCTCGCCGACCCCGACATGGTGTACGCCGGGGTGGAGGACGCAGCGCTGTTCCGCTCCACCGACGGTGGCAAGAGCTGGGCTGAGCTCTCTGGCCTGCGCGGCCACGGGTCGGGCCCCCACTGGCAGCCCGGCGCGGGTGGACTGTGCCTCCACACCATCGTGCAGGACCCCAGCCGGCCGGAACGGCTGTTCATCGCCATCTCGGCCGCCGGCGCGTTCCGCTCCGACGACGGCGGCGTGAGCTGGCGGCCGATCAACCGCGGGCTCCGCTCGCAGGGTATCCCCGAGGAGACTGCCGAAGTGGGCCACTGCGTCCATCGGATCGCGCAGCACCCATCACGGCCGGAGGTGCTGTTCATGCAGAAGCACTGGGACGTGATGCGCAGCGACGATGCAGGTGAGTCGTGGCACGAGGTGAGCGGTGACCTGCCCAGCGATTTCGGCTTTCCTATCGATGTCCATGCCCACGAGCCGGACACGATCTTCGTGGTGCCGATCAAGAGCGACTCCGAGCACTTCCCGCCGGAGGGCAAGCTGCGGGTGTACCGGAGCCGGACGGGCGGTAACGACTGGGAGCCGCTGACCCGTGGGCTGCCACAGCGCGACTGCTACGTCAACGTGCTCCGGGACGCGATGGCGGTCGATCGGCTGGACACGTGCGGGGTGTACTTCGGGACGACCGGCGGCCAGGTGTACGTGTCGCCCGACAGTGGCGACCACTGGACGCCCATTGTCCGCGACCTGCCGCCGGTGTTGAGCGTCGAGGTTCAGACGCTGTCATGATCCGGGTCGTGCTGCCGCAACACCTGCGAACCCTCGCCCGTGTCGGGGAAGAAGAGGTGGTGCTGCTGGTGAACGGGCCGGTGACGGTCCGGACCGTGCTCGATGCCCTCGAAGGCCGGTATCCGGTCCTCCGGGGAACCATCCGTGGGCACAGCGACGACCGGCGGCGGCCGTTCCTGCGATTCTTCGCGTGCGCGCAGGACCTGTCGCACGAATCGCCCGACGCGCCGCTCCCCAAGGCCGTCGAACAGGGAACCGAGCCGTTGCTCGTGGTCGGGGCGATGGCGGGGGGCTGACGTCCCACTCGCCAGCCGCGACGCTCGACGCCAGCTTACGAATCACCTGCCCCTTCCCCACCTGGTGTTCCGGTCGCTGCCAACCATCCGTAGACGACGGCGACGAGGTACAGCAGGCCGCCCAGGAGGAAGATCCCTCCGCCGATCGCGTGATCCCGTTGCAGCCAGTCGAACTCAGCCAGCAGAATCGCCCAGTCGTGTTCCCCACCCCCGACCAGCGGCAGCTCCTGGGCACGGGCGTCCTTCACGTATACAGCGATGTTCCAGCAGTTCTGACCCAGCCACCAGAGCGGTACCGTCGCGCCGTGGCGGTCCCCCTGCCGCCACAGCGCCACGATGAACACGATGGGGACCAGGAGCTGGAACAGCGTCCCACCCAGCAGCGTGAGCGTCTCGCCGCCGAAGGCGAACACCAGATGCCCCGTCTCGTGGATCGCGAGATCGAGGTCGTCGAGCCAGCGGTAGGTGCCCGGCGTCCGGAGACATACCCAGCCGTACAGCGCCAGAACCACCGTGAGCGCCATGCGTGCCCACCGCTCCCATCCGTCGTAACGTTTCGGCTCCATCAGCGTCGGCGCGCCTTGGAGTACTGCCAGAGTGCCCGATCGACGGTGCGCATGTCCTGCCCGCTCCGTCGGGACAGGTCCCGCGCGTAAGCGACGTACCCGAGATGGACTTCAGTCGTGTTCAACGCCGGCGAGGCTCACGCGTTGGCGCGCACGGCTTCGCCCAACAGCGCCACAGCATCCTTCAACTGGCGATCGGAGAGGTAGGGCGCGGGTCCGAGGCGCAGGACGTCACCGCGGGCGTCCGTGAGCATGCCGCGGGTGCGCAGTCGTCGCACCAGGTCTCCGGCGATCGGGGAGCGAAGCGCCAGGAATCCTCCCAGCTCCTTCACAGCGGCGCCACGATCGCGGGCGATCACGGCCGGATCCAGATCGAGGTCGTCGAAGGCGGTCGCGAGCAGCCGGATCTGGTGCTGACTCACCTCGCGTAACGACTCGGCCGAGAGACCCTGGTCGCGGAAGAAGTCGAAGACCGCCGCCGCCCGATAATGACTGGTCGGATCGTAGGTGGCGCCGGCGAACCGGTCCGCGCCCTGCCCGTACACCACGCGATCGGGGCGCTGCGCGTCGGCCAGGGCGGTGAACTCGCTGAACCAGCCGGTTACGATGGGCCGCAGCTCGGTATCCTTCGGCAGGCGCAGAAAGCAGTTGCCCTCGCCCAACTGGCAGTACTTGTAACCGCCGCCGACTACGAAGACATCGGTCAGATCCTCTTCCTCCAGGAACAGTGGCACCACGTTGAGGGCGTGGTAGGCGTCCACCAGCAGGCTCGCTCCACGGCGCCGACACGCCTCGGCGACCGCACGCAGCCCACGAGCGATCCGCCCGGTATCGAAGAAGACGGCGGACACCAGGACCAGCGAGGTCCGATCGTCCACCGCCGCCGCGAGCCGCTCGGCCACGGATTCCAGGGGCGATTCCGGCACCCGGACCACCGCCACTCCCTCTTCGGCCAGACGGTCCAGCTGGCGCCGGATGGTGTGGAACTCGCCGTCGGTAGTGACCAGCCGAGGCCGCGACCTGAGAGGCATGGCCGACAGGAGGCGCACGATCAGCTCGTGCGTGTTCACGCCCAGGGCAATCCCGCCGCCGGCATCGCCCACCAGGCGACCGAACCCCGCGCGGACCCGCTCCGCTTCCGCGAACGCCCGGTCCCACTTGTCGTCCACATATCGAGCCGCGTCGGTCCACGCCGCGAGCTGCGCGTCGAACCCGACGTCGGGCCACGCCTGGTGGGAGTGGCCGGTGAGCAGCAGTCGGTCCGCGACGGCGAACCTACTGTAGTGTCCCGCGAGTGGATTGGGATCCATGGGCCTCGACCGCGGAGGGAGACGCGTTACAGCTCGGTGCGGATGGCCCAGAGATCGGGAAAGAGCGGCTCGCTGAGCGTGGTCTTCAGATATTCGGCGCCGCTGCTGCCACCGGTGCCGCGGCGAGTGCCGATCGTCCGCTGCACCATCTTCACGTGGCGATAGCGCCACTCCATCAACCCCTCGTCGAGGTCCACCAGCCGCTCGCACAGATCCGCCAGGTCGGGGTGGTGCCGGTAGATGTCCACCAGCGCGACCCGGAGCTCGGCCGACGGCTCGACCTTTCCGGTCACGTCGCGCTCCAGCTCGGCGCGCGGGACCGCGATCCCGTTGAGCGCGAGGTGACGCAGGAACGCGTCCCACAGGGTCCCCGCTGCCAGCCGCTGCTCCAGCCGCCGGCGCGCCTCGCTGTCGGCCGGATACCGCTGCAGCACGCGGGGGTCCTTCAAACCCAGCGAGAACTCGAGCTCGCGGAACTGATGTGACTGGAACCCGCTCCCGGAGTCGAGCCGGTCGCGAAAACTGAGGAACTCCAGTGGCGTCATGGTCTCGAGAATATCGAGCTGCGCCACCAGCACCTTGAGGATCGTCAGCACCCGCTTGAGCGTGTGACGCGCCCGCGCACCGTCGTTGCGGTCGAGCAGTCGCTCCAGGTAGCCGAGCTCGTGCAGCACCTGCTTGAACCAGAGCTCGTAGACCTGGTGTATGACGATGAAGAGCATCTCGTCGTGCTCCGGGCCCTCGGACGCGGGGCGCTGGAGTGCGAGTAGCTCATCGACTTTCAGGTATTCGCCGTACGTGGGCATGACGGGGCCTCGGATAGCGCGGACGTTCGCACCGCAGGATCGCCCTCTCACGAGAGGGGCGCAAGAGCGTCAGCGCGCTAACGGAAGAGCGTGACCTCGCGGCTCGGGGACCGAGAAGACGGATGCCCGCGTCGACCCGAGGGCGGCTGAGAGCGCGGCCGCGATGCGGAGGTCTGTCACGCGCGTGGATCCGACCAGACCGCCAGCTCGTGACCGTTGGGATCGTGGAAGTGAAACCGGCGTCCACCTGGAAAGTCGAATGTGGGAGTGGTGATGCGCCCACCCGCGGCCTCGACCGACCGCTGGACGGCTTCCAAGTCAACCGCATAGATCACGACCAGAGGGCCACCCGGACGGGCGGCCCCTCCACCGTGGAAGCCGCCGGTGAGACGTCCGTCCTCGAACGCGGCGTAGTCGGGGCCGTAGTCGGTGAACTTCCAGCCGAAGGCCGTCGAGTAGAAGCGCTTGGCGGCGGCGACGTCACTTACAGAAAACTCGATGTAATCGATTCGGCGGTCGTGCTCACGTGTGGTCACGTCCCCGGAGCTCCTTTCGTCTCAATGAAGTGTCTCGCCGGCCCCGTGCGCAGCACGCCCCGGTCCGGCTCGAGGCCAGGTCTCATCCGCATCGCTCCACCCGCGGTGTCGCGGACGGTCACGGACATCCGGGCGCTGGCCAGCGGCGTACATCGGAAGACATCACGTCTCGACCTTCTCGCCACGCGGGGTTCCTCACATGACGTCTGCCGTGATCGCGGTACCCGATAGCCTGCTCGACATCGATGCCACCTTCCTGCCCGTCGGTCAGATGCGACAGGTCTCCCGCGTCACCGCGGTCGAGGGGAGCGGCCTCACCGCCATCGTGGACCTCGGTCCGGAGCACTGGGTCTACCACCAGCACTTTCCCGGCGATCCGATCTTCCCCGGGGCCCTCGTCATCGAGGCCGCCGGCCAAGCCGTCGCGCTCTGGGCCTGGGCGCAGGGCCATCGCGGCCGGCCACGGCTGGTGCGCACCAGCGCCTCGTTCCACGCTCCCGTCACCCCGTCCATGTCGTCGCTCGAGCTGCGAGCCCAGGTCCGCACCCGTCGCACACTCCACTTCGGCGCGGTCGAGGTGATAGCCGATGGCCGACTGGCGGCCACCGTCGAGGCTGTCCTGACCGTCCTCTCCGAACCGGTGGAATCGTAGCGCGAGGCAGCCCGCTCGGGCTAGCGTCACATGTCGTTCGGCGACAAACGATCGAGCCGGCCCGGTGCTGCACGGGCCGGCTCGATCGTTTCGGGGGTGGCTCCTTGGCGCCGTCCGAGCGGCGGCGCGTAGCGCTACGGAGCGTCGATCGTCAGGCCGCTCGGCACGCGGAGCGGTACCGTGCCGGTCAGATTGCGCGACCGGGCATCGGTCAGCGCCTTCAGGAACTCGGTGATGTCGTCCACCGTCGTCGGCAAGAGCACCAGCTTCTTGAGCTTGTTGTCGCGCGTCAGCAGGATGTCGTTGGTCGTCGGCAGCAGCGTGCCCCGCAGCAGCGGCTCGAGCTGATTGGGATCGTACGCGCGCAACTTGACGTCGGACTGGCTGTAGTGGTCCACCCAGGACCGCAGGTCGGGCATCGCGCCGTCGTGACCGTAGGGCCCGGTCAGCTCGACGTTGCGCAGGGGCGGTGTCTTGAAGGCGTAGCGGTGAGCCGGGTTGCCGGTCTGACGGAAGCGGCCGAAGTCGTCGCGCCCATCAGGCCCGTTGCCGAAGCCCGGTCCCACCTGGGGCACCGCCACGTTATGGAACTTGCCGTCGGTGAAGAGCGGCCCATTGTGGCACAGCGAGCACTTGGCCCCTCCGAAGAACAGCTTCGCGCCGCGGAGCTGCGCCTCGGTCATCGCGTCGTCGTTGCCGCCCAGCATCCGGTCCCAGGGCGTGTTGTTCGCCGCGAAGACCGCGGTGACCCAGCAGCCCATCGCGTTGCCCGCATGGGCGAAGCTCATGCTATCGAAGAGCACGCCCGGATACGCGCTCTCGAACATCGTGCGGTACTCGGGGATCTCGCCCAGCCGCCGCATCAGGAATTTCCACGTGTCCTGGTGCTTGTTGTCGGCGACCGCAGCGAGCTCGTTGCCGCTTTCACCGCGCATCTCCGACCTGGAGAGCACGGGGAACATCGGGAGCGCCGACGCGACCCCGCATTCCAGGACCGAGCGCTGGCTGGCCAGCAGGGTCGCGCCCGGGGTGCGAATGATGCCCTGGGGATTGGTGAATACCCGGCCGTCCCAGGTGAGCATTTTCGTCGCGTGCAGGTTGAACAGCGGCGGCGCGTTCCGGTGGATGAACTTGTTCTGGGGATGGGTCCGCGAAGCGCCGAGGCCGGTACCCCCCTGGCCGATCGGAATGCTGCGGGTGTCCACGGTCCCGCTGCGCGTCAGGTGGCACGTCATGCACGAGATATCGCGGTTGCCGCTCAGGATCTTGTCGAAGGCGAGGGCCTGGCCGAGCAGATTGAGCTGAGAACGCACAGGCGCCGGGCCGGGCAACGGGGTCACGCCGGCGGCAGCCGCGAGCAGTCGTACTTCGGCGGCCAGCGCGGCAACCTCCGCGGTCGCGGCTGCCGTCTCCGGCTGTGAGGACATGCTCTCGGCACGCGGTGCCGTAGAGTCGTCGCTACAGCCAAGGAGCCACAGCGTCGCACACAGACCGAGCCCACGAGTCAGGTTCCTGCAGCTCATCGAATTGCCCCCGTCTGGAAGATGCCAAGCTCCCTGACTGCGCCGACCCTAGGTGCGAGTCGGACGATGCTGACCGTTGCAGTCTTGAGCGGGAGCCTGGCGCACGGGCGGCTCTACGCGGTCCGAGGCCTCGTATGTGAGTTACCGGGGATCGGCAGATTGCCCGTGCAACGGAGGGAAATGCGACTCTCATGCCAGTGGCGGCAGCGACGACGGCTGCCACCGTTTGCATCAGGGGAAGGCGACCTCATCGAGGAATTCCACCACGCCGGTCTCCAGGGAGTACTCCGCGCCGACCACGCGGAGACCTTCATCCTGAATGAGTTGCTCCAGGAGCTGGGACCCGTGGCGGAGGTGATTGACGGAGCTGCGGATGTTGGCCCGGACCCCGTGGCTCACGAGCGCCCCGGGGTCCCGTCGGAGATCCGTCGCCAGCAGCCCCTCGACGGAAGGCCGGATTCGATCCACGATCGCCCGCAGGTTCCGGGATTGATTCTCGGAGGGACGGCGCAGCTCCTCCAGTGTGGCCACCACGGCGCCGCACTGCGAGTGGCCCAGCACCACCACGAGGCGCGACTCGTAGCGAGCGGCCGCGAACTCCACGCTGCCGATCTGCGAGGGGGCGACGATGTTGCCGGCCACGCGGATGACGAACAGGTCGCCCAGTCCCTGGTCGAAGACGATCTCGGCGGGCACCCGCGAGTCCGAGCACCCGAGGATGATCGCGAAGGGCTGCTGTCCGCTCGCCAGCTCTGCGCGACGCGCGTCGTTCAGCAGGGGAGCCGAACCGGAGATGTTCGAAGCGAACCGGCCGTTGCCGTCGCGGAGGCGCTGCAGCGCGTCGTGCGCTGATACCATGGGTCGTCCTTGTGCGGGTGGTGGATGCAGGTGGGCTAGTTGAAGACCAGCTTCACCGTATTGGAGCAGGTCGTGGTTCCCGCCTCGCAGACCTTGATCTGGTAGGTCGCCGCCTGGGTGAACTTGCGGCTGATCGTCTGGCGCCCGTCGTTCGGGGTCTTGCTGACGACCTTCACACCATTGCGCCAGATGTCGACCAGGGTCGACCTCGCCCCGGTCCACCGCAGGATCATGTACTGCTTGGTCGCATCCTCCCGTTTCGTGGCGGTGAGCGTGATCGCGGCGGGCGCGGTCACTGTCACGCTGGCGGCGTGCTGGTGCGACGCTCCGTCGTCGTCGGTCACGGTGAGTGTCACCGCATAGGTACCGGCCGCGGCGTAGGTGCGGCTCGGATTCCGGGCGGTCGAAGTGGCGCCATCACCGAAGATCCAGCTCCAGCCGCTCACGCTGCCGTCCGTGTCGGTGCTCGTATCGGTAAAGGTGCATACCAGGAGGACGCAGCTCGAGGTGAACCCCGCGGCAGGCGCCGAGTTTCCCGGCGGCAGCGAGACGGTTACCTGCTGCGAGGTCGAGGTCGTCGTGCCTCCGTCATCGGTTACGCCAAGTGACACCGTATAGGCGCCCGGTCCGGCATAGACGTGGCTCGGGCTCGCCAGGTCCGAGATCTCGCCATCCCCGAACGACCATTCCCACGCCACCACCGTGCCATCGGAGTCGGTGCTGCCGTCGGTAAAATCGCACCCGAGACCGGCGCAGCCGTACCCGAAGTCGGCGGAGGGCGGGTCGTTGGACGGCGGCGGGATCTCATTGACGACCGTCCCGTCGCAGGCGACGTAGCGCTCGGTCACCGCCGCGAAGAGCTTGGCGAGGGAGTTGATCTCGATCGACGTCGCCTGAGTCTTGGGGGTGCGGCCGTTGAAAGTCAGGAGCAGGTCGAGCGAAGGCACCACCAGGGCCCAGTTCTGCCCCGAGCCCGTCGTGCGGTACATGTCACTCGGATACTTCGCCCCCCAGCGACAATCGACATTGGAGCGGATGTTCTTGTATGCTGCCGACGTGGTGAACTGGCGGATCCAGCCGGGCTGGAAGATCTCGAGGCCGTTCCACTGTCCCTCGTGCAGCATGAGGTAGCCGATCCGGGCGAAGTCCCTGGCGCTGCTGAGCCCATTGCCCGCGGTGGCCCAGACGTCGTCACCCATGCCTCCAGTCACCTTGTACGCCATCCGCCCCACCCCGATCGGATCGAGCATGGCCTGCCGGAGGTACGCGCTCGCCTCCTGCCCGGTGATGTTCCGCAGGACCAGGCTGAAGTGGTTGAACGCCACGCTCGAGTAGGTGCTGTCCTTGGCGTACTCCGTGGGACGCCCCGGGGTATAGTAGAGGGGCGCGCTCACGGGATAGTCCGGATCGGTACCCACCGTAAAGGGCGCGAAGTTCCAGTTGGACTGGGACTGGACCGCCGATGATGCGATGGTGGCTTGCACCTCCGGCACGATCCCCGAGGCGTGCCGAAACACCTGATCGAGCGTGATGTCCGCCTTGCGCGCGTCGGTGAGAGGGAAGCCCTGCGGCAGCCAGCGGGTGTCGTAGAGCTTGCTGGTCAGCCCGAATCCCAGCTGCGGGTAGTCCCGCGCCACCCGCCCGAGCAACATCATGGCTATGCTCTTGCCGTTCGACGCCAGATAGTACACGCCGGTGATGGCGCTGGGCTGGTTGTAGTACTCGCCGACGATCCAGCCGTCCTTGATGACGATGACCGCCTTGTTCGATGCGTTGTACCCGCTCACGCCCGTGGCGTAATTCTCGTAGGGCAGCGAGGTCAGAAACGCCCCCAGCTCGGCGAGCCTCGCGGCGTCCACACCCAATGCGGAGATCTGAGCGGGGTCGGTGGTCATGCGCCACCCGCCGGCGGCCTCGGAGGGCGGGAAATAGCTGGACAGCTCGGCGGCGAAGTGAGAGGTGGGAGCAGCGGTGAGGCCGGTGGAGACGGCAGACTGGTCGGGCGACAGGGAGGTGCCCGGGTCGCACGCGATGGAGAGCACCAGCGCTGCCGGTGCGAAGGGCAATGAGCGCCCGAAGAAGCCTTGCCGCACGGGGATCTCTATCGTTCGGGCCTCCATCGGAGCAGGCCGTCGGGTGCACGAAGGGACGCTAGGGTTCGACCGGTAAGAGATGGCCCCCGGAACGACACTCGTCAAGCGGGTCGCGGCCTCACGACGTCGGGGTCACTCCTCCCGGGCCTGCGCGGGAGCCGCCCAGGCCTGCGCGAGCAGCACGGCGATCAGGAGTACGCTGTACTCCATCCCGTTCCCCCAGGCCCGCGGCGGGATCTCAAAGGGTCTTCTCGAACCAATGGTGGGCGTAGGGCTCGTCGTTGAACGCCGGAACCTCGCGGTAGCCGCGGCTCCGGTAGAGTCTCTGGGCCTCCTCCAGCGCCTTGTTCGTCTCGAGGCGCAGCAGTGGAACTCGGCGCTTCCGGGCAAGGGTCTCGAGGAGATCGAGGATCCGGGTGCCGATGCCGAGACCTCGTCGGCTGCCTCGCACCCACATGCGCTTGATCTCGCCGTAGCGGGCATGGCACTTCAATACTCCGCAGCCCACCGCCTCGCCCTCCAGCGTGGCCAGGACGAAGTACCCGCGAGGTGGGCGCATCTCCTCCGTCGCGGCGGAGATGCTGCGCCCCGGGTCGAACCCCGCCTCGAAGCGCCGGCCGAGCTCCGCGAAGTATTGCGTCAGGCACTCCTGGGCCGGCGCACCGGCCGGGTCTTCCACGTCGACGCGCACGGCGCTCGCCTGCAGCAAACGCTCCACCGCGTCCATGGCCGTCAGGAGATCGCCTCGCTGGCGAGCGCTCAACGGCGCCACCAGCGAGGCGGCGGACTCGTCGGAGAGCCGGTTGAGGACCGCGAGCTCCTTTCGACCGGGCCCGGTCAATCGCACGCGGCCCACCCGTCCGTCGCGCGTCGTCCTGGTGGTCCCGATCAGACCCTCGCGCTCCAGCGAGCGGAGCAGCCGGCTGAGATAGCCGGAGTCGAGGCCGAGCCGCTCGCGCAGCGCCCGGATCTCGGCCCCGTCGAGACCGATCTCGAAGAGCAGCCGGCAGGCGCCGAGCGAACGGTCGCGCCCGAGAAAGCGGGTGTCCAGCGCGCCGATCTCGCGGGTGACGGCGCGGTTGAATCGGCGGACCCTGGCGACATCGTCCATTCTCTGACTTTAGTCAGGTAATTTCAAGCCCGCAAGCGCTCGGTCTGTCCGAGGTGGCTGTTTCGTCCGGTCGGTGATCAGCGGGTCCGAGCCGCGGCTCCGCCCGAGCGGAACGCGGAGACGAGGGCGGCAAGAGAGAGGAGGGCCAGCACCGGATAGATCAGGAGGAGGTCCACTCGGATATTGCACTCCCCGGTGCAGAGCCACCTCCGTTGCATCGCCAGCTCATACCCGGCGTAGAGGAGCCAGAGCACCGCGGCCGCGAGCACGACCGGACGCCGGCGGATCCGGTGGACCCAGAAGAACAGGGCGGCGGGTGCCAGGGCGAGCAGCGGCGATGCGATGAAGATGCCCATGGTCACGCCGTGCGGGAGCCGCAACAATCAGCCATCTTGAACCCAACCCACCCCGGAGCGAAAGCGATGCACGGCACTGAGCAGCCCAGCGGCACCGATATCCAGCTCAGTGCCCACATCTTCTCCGTGTCGGCCGGGCTCGTGGGAGTCTGTCTCACCGTCATCGGCCTCTTCCGGGTGGTCATCCGCTCCCAGGAGGTCCACAGCGTCGCGGACAATCTCCTCGCCTTGGACGCGTTGCTCTTCCTGATCGCGTGTGTCCTGGCGTATCTCGCGCTGCGCGCCGAGGCGGCGCGACCACGCCGGCGGCTGGAGCGCATGGCGGACGTGGTGTTCCTGCTCGGCCTGGCCGTCATGGTCGGCGGCGGCGGCCTGCTGGCCTACGAGATCATCTGAGCCGAAGGGCAGCCGCATGACCGACACTCCCACCCGCGTGCAGGAGGCGCTCGCCTGGCTCGAGCGCCGCGGCTCGAAGCGCACGCGCGACGAGATGCGCACTCGGTATGGCATCACCGCGCCCAGATCATTCGGGGTGTCGGTGGCGACGATCCAGCAGCTGGCCAAGCGGCTGGGACGAGACCACGGGCTGGCGGCCGCGCTGTGGGCGACGGAGTGGTACGAGGCCCGGATCCTCGCCGCCTTCGTGGACGAGCCGGAGCGGGTCACCTCGGCGCAGATGGACCGGTGGGCCCGAGACTTCGACAACTGGGGCATCTGCGACACGGTCTGCTTCAAGCTGTTCGACCGCGCCCCCCACGCGTGGAGCAAGGTGGCGCCGTGGTGTGGCCGGCGGGAGGAGTTCGTCCGGCGCGCGGGGTTCGCGCTGCTCGCCTCCCTCGCGCTGCACGACAAGGTCGCGCCCGAGACCGCCTTCCTCCGCTCGCTTCCGCTGGTCGAGCGGGCGTCGACCGACGATCGCAACTTCGTGAAGAAGGGCGTCAGCTGGGCGCTCCGGAGCATCGGGGGGCGGAGCGCTCCTCTGCACGCCGCCGCCGCCGAGCTCGCAGGGCGCCTCGCGACTTCCGACCACCCATCGGCGCGCTGGCTGGGCAAGGATGCCCTCCGCGGTCTCACCGCGCCGGCGACGCGGCGTCGACTCGCGAAGCGGGCGAGCGGCCGCCGGAAGAAGGCCTGAGGCACAGCTCAACCCCCGGGCCTACCGGCCACCGCGCCCCACGGCGGACGGCTGTACCACCAGCACCACCGCGAATGCGAGGAAGAGGATCACGAAACCGACCAGAAACCACTGTTCGGGACGGGCGGCCTTGAGCCGGCCGATGGCGGAGGAGATGGCTAGAAACTTTCTCATGATATCGCCGCATCTCGTTATTTTACAGTCATTTTCGCGCGGAACTCGTCAAACCAATTTACCACCATCTCGACCCGGTGTGGCGGCGCGTCGTCCGGCAGACGAATCAGCAGGAAGCGCTCGCCATCGGCTGAGACGTCGTAGCTCCGAGGCCGGGTCCAGCCCGGATTGTCCGGATACGGCCCGCGAACAGCGCCTTCGGCTGACCGCTCAGTCCGTTCTCCGGATCGATCGTCCCCGCCATCACGCTATCGCCGTTGCGGTAGACCAGCTCGCGGTCACCGCGGGTCCACATCGGTTCTGATCCGTGCGCGAGCGACACCCACCAGCGCTTGCGATTCGGGTCGGGGTACGACTGCGCGAACACTTCCACGCGCCCCGCTTCGTCGGAGTCGTACGCCATCCAGCGGCCGTCGGGCGACAGCACCGGGTGCGCGAGATTGAATCCGTTGCGCAGATACCGCTTGGGATCGGGCTCTCCCTGGAGGGCCACGGTCCAGAGCTCGGTACCGCCCGACCTGCTGAGCACGAAGGTGCAGAGGCGTCCCTCGCGCGACACGATAGAGATCGAAGAAGGGATGCTCGCTGATGTAGATCAGCTCGAGGCCATCAGGCGTCCACTCGGCGCCGAAGTCGCGTCCGCCTTCGGCGGTGAGGCGGGTGCCGCCGGGACGGGCTCGATACGGCGACCAGCCACGCTCCGACACCTGGTATGCGGCCCTCGATCCCTGCGTGACGATGACCGCCCAGGTGCTCGTTGCGAACGAGCGTGTCGAGCAGGTCAGCTACGTCTACGCGCGCTCGACCGCACCCAGCCCTCGCGGAGGCCCGCGGCCCCGGCCGGAGCCGAACGGCGGCGACTGAGATCGTTCGGCGTCACGGCACCAGGTTCGCGGAGTCTTCGCGCACCCGACGAGCGCCCGCGGAGTCCGACGCCCGCAACGCGCCGCTCACTCCGCCGGCACCAGGCAGCCGAGACGCGCCGATGACGCTGTCCCGCGCTCGCTCTCCCTCCGGCGGCGTCGCGGGACGTTCCTGGCCGCCACACGACAGCACCGCCCCCAGCAACGCGTATCCCAGACATACTCTCATCCGACGGTCTCCTTCTCGCGCGAGGTCGCGGCCAGGCGGGCCGCCTTCGTCGTGAGGTAGTCGCGCTCGGGGATGCTCGCCGTGCCTTCCGCAGCGGCCCGGAACCGCGCGATAGCCCCCTGCCGGTCGCCGGCCATTTCGAGCAGGTGCCCGCGCACGGCATTCAGACGATAGTGGCCGCGCAGGACCCCTTCGGTATCGAGCGACTCCACCAGCGTCAGTCCCGCGGACGGCCCTTGCACCATCGCCACGGCGATGGCGTGGTTCAGCGCGACCATCGGGTTGTCGGACATCCGTGCCAGCAACCCGTAGAGCGCGAGAATCTGGGGCCAATCGGTGTCCTCCACGCGCGCGGCCTCGTCGTGGAGCGCCGCGATCGCCGCCTGGAGCTGGTACGAGCCGACCGACCCGGCGGACAGCGCGGCGGAGACGAGCGCCGTGCCTTCTGTGATCAACTCCCTGTCCCACTGCGTGCGATCCTGCTCGTCCAGCGGTATGAGCTCACCGGCGGGTCCGGTGCGCGCCGCGCGCCGCGCGTCGGTCAGCACCATGAGGGCGAGGAGGCCCATCACCTCTCCGTCTTCCGGCGCCAGCGTGTGCATCAGCCGGGTGAGCCGGATCGCCTCGTTCGACAGGTCGGCGCGCTGGAGCGAGCTGCCGCTGCTGGTAGCGTACCCTTCGTTGAAGATGAGATAGAGCACGTGGAGCACCGCCCGGCGCCGCTCCTCCCTCTCACCGGGGGCGGGCATGCCGAACGGAATCTCCGACGCCTTGATACTCTGTTTGGCCCGGCTGACGCGCTGCGCCATCGTGGCCTCGGGCACCAGAAACGCGCGCGCGATCTCCGCGGTGGTCAGTCCTCCCACCGCCCTGAGCGTGAGCGCGATCGCCGAGGAGGGTGTGAGGGCCGGATGGCAGCACATGTACACCAGCGCGAGCGTGTCGTCCTGGTCCACGACAAGCTCGTCGCTCACTTCCGCCTGCCGCGTGCAGTCCCGAGCCCGCTCGCCGGCCACCGCCTCCTCGCGTTTGCGGCGTGCGGTCTCTCCGCGCAGGTGGTCGGTCAGCCGCCGGATCGCGACTCGAAAGAGCCATCCCCGCGGATTCTCGGGGACGCCTTCACTCGGCCACTGGGAAGACGCCGCGATCAGCGCCTCCTGCACCGCATCTTCCGCCGCCGCGAAGTCCCGGTGGCGCCGAGCCACCGCACCGAGCACCTGCGGCGCGAGGTCGCGCAGCAGGTGCCCGAGGGTGGATGTCGGGGACTGCGGGCTCATGCGTCCGGCGGACCCGCCATGACCTGACGCACCTCGACCGGAATGCCGATCGGCTTGCCGCCTGGTCCGGGTGCCGCCGACACCTTGGCCGCGAGCTCGTCCGCGCGCTCGGGACGGTCCACCTCGACGATCCAGTATCCGGCCAGGAACTCCTTGGCCTCGGGAAAGGGGCCGTCGGTCACCGCGGGCACTCCCCCCTTCCCCGCGCGCACGATCCTGGCCTGGCCGGGAGGCGCCAGCCCTTCGGCGCCCACGAGCTCGCCGGCCTCGGTGAGGTCCTGATTGAACTTGTGCATGAAGGCGATGTGGGCCTTGAAGTCCTCGGGCGACCACTGGGAAGCCTGGTAGTCACCGGTGCCGCGGGGCGCGTGCATCATCAGCATGAATCGCATGGGGTCCGTCTCCTCTAGAGTTGGGCGCCGTCTACGGCGCTTGTACAGAGAAGTCGGAGCTGCCCTCCGGTTCTCGACATGGCCAGAGCGCCTAGACGCCGTCGGTCCGGATGTACGCATCCCAGAGTCCCGACGGCCGCCGGTCGCGCAGATCGGGCTTCCGGTAGCCGTCGAGACTCAGGAGCATGATCTCCGCGGCGTCGCGATGAACGCTCGCAGATGTCGGTCATCCGGCTGCCCGGGCGGCGTCCGCTCGGAACCCCTTCACAAGTAGAGGCCGGTCCAGCCGGCGAGCCGGCGACCCGCCACGAGACCCCCGGCGACCACCAGGCCCGCGACAATACCGGCCATGCTCAGCAGGACGTGAATCACGGTGAAGGTGATGATGTCGAAGGGCACGGCTGGCACCTCTGTCTGGAAGAATCGGCGAATTGCGGGACGAGCTACTCGGGCTGCCCTCGATCGCGGTGCGCGGCGGTGGGGCCCGCCGGTGCCGCGCGCGCTACGGCGCATCACCGCACGGAGTCTCCGCGATAGGCCCGACTGGTCAGCGACCGGCCGGATCGTCGAGGCGGGAGAGGTGGGTCAACACGCATACCCAGGTCCCGCCCTGTCGCACGAACACGTTCGACGAGCGCTCGACTTCCCTGAACCTTCGCCCGTGATAGGTGCCGGCGGAGATTCCCCGGGCCGTCACCACGCCGGTGTCTCCATGGATCCGAACATCGAGATCCTCCGACTGCATCACGTCGTGGGCGAGGACGCCGGACCGGATCAAGGGCAGAAACGAGGCCTTGTCGCTCACCCTGCCATCCGAACCGACGATCGTCCAGTCGTCCGACATGTAGCGGCCGATGGCGTCGGCGTCGTTGCCGATCATCGCGCGGTCCCAGGCGTGACAGCGCTCGATCAGCTCGTCGATGCGTGGGTCGGGACGGCGCGCCTCCGGATCAGGACCTCCGGCCTCGCCGGCGTTGCCTTCCGCCGCCTCCGGCTCGCGGAGCGCATTGACCTCGCGCGCGAGCGCCTCGAACATGTCCCGCCAGGCGCCCTCGGTGACCTCGCGCTCCACACCGGTCTGAGTGAATCGCATGAGCGCGCCGTCGGTGGTGGGCTCGAGATCCACCGTCACCCGGCTCACGCCGGGAAAATGCTTGGGCACTTCGAGGGTGAAGATCAGACGGCGCGGCCGGTCCACCCTCTCGAAGGTGCCGAAATGGTCGATCTCCTCGCCGCCGGCACGCTCGAGGATCGAAAACTTTCCCCCGGCCCGCGCATCGACCTCGGGCTCGAGGATCTCGTTGCTCGGGCTCTTGAAGAGCCAGCGTCGCATGACCTCGGGAATGATCCACGCATCGAACACCGCGTCGGGACGGGCGGTGAACACCCGGGCCAGATCCACTCCCGGTACACTCCCGTTCGTCTCGCTCACGGGCGGAGCCGGAGCGACAGCCCCGGATGGACCCGCTGGTGGAGGCCGCCGACCTTCTCCCGCGCGGCGAGGGCGCGGCCGGTCCTGATCATGTGGGTCCTGTGCGATGCATTGACTGCCTGAAGATACCGATTCCCGCGCTTCGCCGTCAGCGGAGGAAGGGCGTTACGTTGCCAGCGATGGTGGCGAACTCCGCGTCCCGCAAAGGGAGCCGGCGAAGCCGAGAAGACTCCCGAGTGACGGACGTCAGCTCGAGCGCTTCTTGCGTGAGCTCGTGCTCTTGCGCCGGGCCGCCGACTTGGACTTCTTGGCCGGGACTTTGGCGCCCTTCTTCCGCGCCTCCGACAGTCCGATGGCGATCGCCTGCCTCCTGCTCTTGACCTTGCCGCCCCGACCACCCTTTCCGCTCCGCAGCGTTCCCTTCTTGCGACGCTTCATGGCGCTCTCGACCCGCTTCGACGCCGCCTTCCCGTACTTGCCCTTGCTCGACTTGCGAGACGAGGACTTCTTGGCAGCCATATGACCTCCTGAATCGATGATGGTCGAACGTGGGAACATCTCCAGCCCGAGACGACTCTCCAAACCTAACGCGCATCCCGCGTGACATCCCACCGAAGCTTCGGTCCCGTGAATACGAACCCCTGAGCACGATAAAAGTCGACCGTCCGCTGCCATCGCGCTTCGGGCGGCGCCGTGACGTCCACCCTTCGCCAGCCGCGCTCGCGAGCCAGCGCCTTCACCGCTTCGAGCAACCGGTGCCCTACCCCGCTGCTGCGATACCCGGGCGCGACGAACAGCTCCGAGATGATCCCATACCGTCCCTGCGCGTAAGCGGCCACCGCTTCGGTGAGAGTCGCGACACCGACCGGATCCCCACTCTCGGTCCGGGCCAGATAGGCCATGAAGCGGTCGCCGGCGTCCTGGATGGCGAGCCGGACCTGGCCGGCATCCCACCCGGAGAATTCCGACGGGTCGTCCGAGAGCTCGACCAGCAGGCGATGCACCAGGCTCAGCACGACGTCGATCTCATCCGGGCTCGCCGGGGACACCGTGACCGTCATGGGAGACTAGGCTTCACGACGCGCGTACGCTGGAGATCGCTCATTGGTGGTCTCGAGGATCCACGTCGTCCGTGGGGATCGGCCGCAGGACGCGGCACGGGTTACCTGCGGCGACGACCCCCTGAGGTACGTCTCGCGTCACGACGCTGCCCGCACCGATCACGGCTCCGCGCCCGATCCGCACGCCGGGAAGCACGATGGCACCGCCGCCCAGCCAGACGTCGGACTCGATGGTAATCGGATGCGCCGCCTCCCTGCCCCGTCGTCGCGCCGCGGCGGAGATCGGGTGGGTTGCGGTGAGCAGCTGCACGGAGGGACCGAGCATGACGTCGTCTCCGATGTGGACCGAGGCGGGGTCGAGCACGACGCAGTTGAAGTTCAGAAACACCCGATCACCGAGTGTGATATTGGAGCCGTAGTCGCAGAAGAAGGGCGGCTCGATCCAGCAGCCTACCCCGACGGCGCCCAACAGCTCACGCAGCAGCGCGGGCCGGTCGCGGCCACCCGGATCGGCGGGCGCGTTCAGGCGGGCCAGCAGGCCGCGCGCCCGGGCGCGTGCCGCCTCGAGCTCGGGGTCGCGTGGATCGTACGGTTCGCCCCCGAGCATGAGCTCGCGCTCCGAGCTCACGAGGGGCCCGGTCCGGGCCGTCAAGTTCGGGACCTGGCGAGTCGCCACTGCCAGATCCCGTTGACGGTCTCCGGCGGCAGCCGCTGGCCGAGCGCGCGAGCCGCCAGCACGATCTGGCCGCGGTGGTGCGCCTCATGTGCCACGAAATACGCCAGCACGTGCCCCACGTCCAGAGGCAGGTTGCGCCAGACGTAAGCCGACGTCGGCGGTATGCTGCCTCCCTCCCGGCAGCCGAGGCTGAGCAGCGCCGAGATGCCGCCGCTGCTGCGTCGCAACGCGGCGACGAGCTCACGGCGGCCGCTGTCCGCGCGACTCACCTGCGCGGGCACCGCGATCCCATGCTCGGCACCAAGGGTTCGGGTCCACCGGCACCTGCTGTTGTGGAGATGGACGGCGATCGAGCGGATGGTGCGGCGGGGGGCCCCGGGGACGGCCGAGGACCAGAGCGCGAGCGGGATCCGCTCGATGAGGAACGACGTCACCCGGCTGGCCGTGCGCCAGGCGTCGAGGATGGAGGAGCAGATGGCGGCTTGGCTGTCGGCCATGATCGCGCGTTGGGTCATCGGCCTTCTACGGCCATGATCGCCAGGACCTCATCCGCGGTCCGAACCTCGGCGAACTCGCCGTGCAGGCTGGCCAGGGCGATCCGGTGCATCTGGTCGGCGTCGTAGTGCACGCCGTCGGGTCCGGTACGCTCGAACGTGGCGGTCGCGTCGCCCACCAGCACCACCTCGAAGCCCAGATTGCCGGCCATGCGGACGGTGGTGGAGACGCAGTGATCGGTGGTGAGCCCGGCGACGACGAGCGCGCTGATGCCCTCGCGGCGGAGGTGGCCCTCGAGCGTCGTTCCGATGAAGGCGCTGTTGACGGTCTTCTGGAACACGGGCTCGCCCGCGCTGGGCATGGCCTCGGGCTTGATGGCGTTGCCGGGCAGCTCCGGACGCAGCGGTGAGTCGAGGACCTGCGACATGTGCTGCACGTGAATCACTGGCCACCCCGCTTCGCGCCAGCCGGCCAGCAGCCTGGCGATGCGAGACTCCGCGTCGGGGTTGTTGCGCTGGCCCCACCTCGGATCGTCCAGTCCCTGCTGCACGTCGATCACCAGCAGGGCGGGCGGGGAGGTCCATTCCATGTGCGCTCCTCTGCAGACTAGCGGTATCCCGTCGCGTCTGCCGGCCGGCCCGGCTCCTGCACCTCGTGGAGGTAGCGCCACGCATCCGGCTGCGAACCGTCTACATCGGTGAATCCGTACACCTTGGCCAGGTCGCCGCTGGAAAGCGACTTTCCGTTCCAGCGGGCACGCTCGGGATCTCCCGCCAGGGCCGCCACCGCGCGGCCGACGAACCGCGGCGTCTCCGAGATCACGAAGTGGGGGACGGTTTTCGTGGCGTCCCGCCAGGTGTCCTCGGTGACCTTGAACGTCTCGAGCATCAGCTCCGATCGGAGCCATCCGGGCGTGATCGAAACGGCCGTCGCACCGTGCCGCGCCAGGTCCTGCGCGTGGGCCCACGCCATCCGCGTCACCGAGACCTTGGCCAGATCGTAGAAAGGGTTAATGCGATAGTGCGTGGCATTGTACTCCTCGGTCCCGTCCGTGACCTCGACCAGCAATCCGCCGGGCCGCTCGATCAGGAGCGGGAGCGCGACGTGGGCCGTGATCAGGTGTGTCCGGACACCGAGATCGAGGAGCCGCAATCCGTTCTCCAGATCGTGCTCCCAGACGGCCTTGTCCCATTCCTTCAGGTTCTCGCCGCCCCACACATCGTTCACCAGCACGTCCAGGCGACCCTGCTCCTCCCGAATCCGGTCGACCAGCCGCCGAACCTCGTCGGCAACGAGGTGGTCGACCCGTACGGCGATCCCGGTCCCACCGGCCGCCGACACCAGCTCGGCCGTCTCTTCGATGGTCTCCGGTCGAGCGTATTCGGAGGGCCGCCCGCGGGTGGTTCGGCCGGTCACGTAAACGATCGCCCCCGCTGCCCCCAGCTCGACGGCGATCCCTCGTCCGGCCCCGCGCGTGGCACCGGCGACCAGCGCGACGTTGCCGCGGAGCGTGTTCATGGCTTGCATGCCCGGGGAGGCTATCATGAGTGCCGGAGGCCGTCAACCGGCGTCGTCTTGCCGCAGGATGAAGCCGCCAGCACCTTGATCGCAGCCGTCGCAGCATCGAGGCTCGCCCCACCGAGCCCCGCGTCTCGCCGCTCGCCGCTCGCCGAGGAGAGCCATGCTGCTCAAGCCGATCGCCATCGCCACACTGGTCCTCGCCGTGAGCCACCCGTCGGCGTCGTCCGCCGCGGCGTTCGCGTCCCAGTGCTGCACGGTGACGATCCGTGCGCGCGTGCCCGAGGGCAGCGGCGCCGTCTACCTGGCCGGCAACCTGCCCGAGCTCGGACCGTGGCATCCCGATGCGCGCCGCATGGGCGGCACGGGGGCCGAGCGCACGCTCCGTGTCACCGTGCCCCGGGGCACCGACTTCGAGTACAAGTTCACTCTAGGGGCATGGAACCGTGAGGCGCTCACCGCTACCGGCACCATCCCGAGCGGCTACCGGCTCCTGGTGTCGAGCGACACCACCGTGTCGCACCGCGTCGCACAGTTCAAGCCGGATCCGCGAGCGTACATCGTCTCGTGGCGCGGCTCGGGCGTGCTCGGCCGGCTGGTCTACTGGACCGACGTTCGGTCGAAGTTTCTCGAGCCGGCGCGGCACGTCGAGGTGTGGCTGCCCCCTGGCTACGACGAGGACACCGCCGTCCGTTATCCTGTGCTGTACGTGCACGACGGGCAGAACCTCTTCGACCCCCGCATCGCGAACACCGGAGTGGACTGGGGCGTGGACGAGGCAGTGGTCAGGCTCGTGAAGCGGGGGGTCATCCCGCCGATCATCGTGGTCGGCGCGTGGAGCACCGACGCGCGAAGCGAGGAGTACTCGCCCTGGGACCATGCGCCCGCGTATGCCCGGTTCCTCATCGAGGAGCTCATGCCACGGGTCAACCGGGAGTTCCGCACGCGCACGGGGCCGGCCAACACCGCAGCGATGGGATCCTCCATGGGCGGGCTCCTCTCGTTCTTCCTGGTGACCCGTCACCCCGATGTGTTCGGCTCGTGCGGCTGCATCAGCACTCACTTTCCGCTCTCCGAGGCGGTGGCCGCGGCCAACTTCCCGCGTTTCAAGGCTTCGGCGGTCCCCGATACCACTCCGTACGTGATCCGGGACATCCGCGGGGGGCTCCGCGCCCCGCCGGGGGCGCGCTACTGGTTCGACTACGGCACGCTCAGCCTGGATTCCGCCTACGCCCCATCGCACGCCGCGGTGCGGAACTGGCTCCTGGCCCAGGGACGGGTCGAGGGTCGGGATTTCGTCATCCGCAGTTATCCCGGTGCGACGCACAACGAAGCGTCCTGGCGGGCCCGGGTCGGCGACGCGCTGACCTTCATGTTCGCCCCGAGGCCCCGATGAAGATTCGTCACCTGTGGGTCCTGCTCGCCGCGTGCGGGTGCGGGCCGGACGCCGTTCCGCCGAAGGCGGAGATCGCGCTGGGCGTACCCGCGTGGTCGGCCGACGCGATCTGGTACCAGATCTTCGTCGAGCGCTTCCGCAACGGCGATCCGGCGAACGACCCCACATCCCATGACATCGAGCACGTGACCGACCAGGCGCCCCCGTCCGGCTGGCGAACGACGCCCTGGTCACAGGATTGGTACCGGCCGGATCCCTGGGCCACGGCCTCGGGCAAGGATTTCTACGGCGCGGTCCAGTTCCGGCGCTACGGCGGGGACCTGCAGGGCGTGCTGGACCGCCTCGACTACCTGCAGGATCTCGGGGTGACGGCACTGTATCTCAATCCGCTCAACGACGCACCCTCGCTCCACAAGTACGACGCCCGGAACTATCACCACATCGACCGCAACTTCGGGCCCGACCCGCGCGGAGACGAAGCGCTGATGGCCGCCGAGAATCCCACCGATCCGGCCACGTGGAAGTGGACGGCGGCCGACAGCCTCTTCCTCGCGCTAGTGAAGGAGGTTCACCGGCGCGGGATGCGCGTCATCATGGACTACTCGTGGAATCACACCGGGATCGCGTTCTGGGCCTGGCGTGACCTGCTGGAGCATCAGCGCTCGTCCAAGTTCGCCGACTGGTACGCCGTGGAGCAGTTCGACGATCCCGCCACCTCCGACACCAACGAGTTCCGCTACCGCGGATGGGTCGGCGTGCCCTGGCTTCCGGAATGGAAGAAGGTGGGCCGCCCGGAGGGAGAGACCCACGGACCGATCGACGGCAATCTCATGCCGGGCGTGCGGGACCACGTCTTTCACGTCACGCGGCGGTGGATGGACCCCGACGGGAACGGTGATCCGTCGGATGGGGTAGACGGCTTCCGGCTCGACGTCGCCGAAATGGTCCCGCTCGGATTCTGGCGCGACTACCGGCTCTTCGTCCGAGGCATCAATCCGCAGGCGTATCTGGTGGGTGAGGTCTGGTGGCGGGAATGGCCGGACCGGATCTGGGACCCCGCGCCGTGGCTCCAGGGGGACGTCTTCGACGCGGTGATGAACTATCGCTGGTTCATGCCGACGCGCGGGTACTTCGCGGCGACCGAACCTGAGCTGACCGCCTCGGGATACGCCGCGAGTCTCGATTCCCTCACCGCCGGCATCGGTCAGCCGCATCTCAAGGCGATGATGAACCTGACGGCAAGTCACGACACGCCTCGATTCGGTACCTCCATCTACAATCCCGGGCGGTACAAGTACCTGAACTCGCCCCGGGAGGACTCCACCTACCGGATCGATCGGCCGGACGAGCGCACCCGCAGGGTTCAGGAGATGATCCTGGTGCAGCAGTTCACCTACGTGGGGGCACCGCACATCTGGAACGGCGACGAGGTGGGCATGTGGGGAGCGGACGATCCCGACGAGCGGAAGCCGATGGTCTGGTCGGACCTGCGATACGACGACGAGGAGATGCACCCGTTCGGCCGGAAGCGGCATCGCGACCGGGTGGCGCCCGATACCGCGCTGTTCCGCGTCTACCGCGACCTGATCGGCATCCGGAAACAGCACGCACGGCTGTTTGCGGACGGCACCCTGAAGTGGCTCGTCATGGACGACGCTCGCCAACTGCTCGCGTACGAGCGCGCCCTGGGCGATCAGCGGGCCATCGTGGCGTTCAACCTGTCGAACGCGGCGGCGAAGGCGTCGGTGAAGGCGGAGGGAAGCTATCGATCCGCCTATCCGCTTGGCGAAACCGCGACCGCTACGAACGGCGAGCTCGGCCTGAGCATTCCGCCTCAGCACGCCGTAGTGTGGATTCGAGCGGGCGCGGAGTGACGTTCGCTGCCGGATCGTTGTCAGGAGCACCAGCGAAGCCGTTGAGCTCGGGACGCTAGCGCCGCGGAGCGAGGAGAACCAGGTCCGAGCCGCTGGAGAGTGAGACTGCCCCCGCCGTCACGACCCCCGCCGCACCCGAATACTCGTCCACGAGCTCGGTCCCGTCCGGGAAGACGCCGAACACCGGGATCGTCCTCGCCCCTTCGCCCTGGTCCATCGCCACCAGTACGCGGTCCGCGCGTCCGCCGGACTCGAGGCTCCGGCTGAAGATGTAGGGCTCGGCCCGCAGCGTCCGGTGCACCCCGGCGCCCACCGCCGGATGCGCGTGGCGGAAGCGCCCCAGCTTCCGCCAGTGTTCGAGCACGGCAGCGAGGCCGCGATCGAGCGGCGTCCAGCTCATGCTCGAGCGAAGGTTGGCATCGCCTTCGGCGCCCGCGACCCGCAGCGGGCGGGCGACTTCGTCGCCGTAGTAGATCTGCGCGCCACCCGGGGCGAGCAGGAGACGGGTGCCCGCGCCCAGGGGATCCCTGCGCTCGGCGTCGTAGGGCGAGCCGTCGTCGTGCGAGCTCATGTAGTTGAGAATCGCGGCGCCGCTCAGTGCCGGCCCGTGGAGTCGGCGGGCGTAGCCCGCGAACAGGCCATCCAGCGAGCCCGCCGCCTCGCGCTTGAACCCGAAGTTGATGAGCGCGTCGTACCCGTGCGCGAAGTAGTCCACCTTCCGGTCGCCGAAGTCGTACTCCCGGCCGTTTCCGGGCTCCCAGCCGTAGACCTCTCCCACCATGTAGAACGGCAGGTCATCCCTGCCCTGCCCCGGATGCCCTCGCCGCCACTCGGCGAGCGCGGCTTCGGCCTCGCGCTTGAGCTCGGTGGCGACCGTCTCGCCGAAGTGCTTCGCCGTGTCGATCCGGTACCCGTCGAACCCGAGCTCACGCACCCAGTCGGTCAGCCACTTGATGATGTAGTACCTCGGAGCCCGCGGGTGCCCGGTGCGCTCAAAGTATGCGTCGAGCTCCGCCACCTCTCGCTCACGGCGGCCCTCCCGCTCCCACTTCTCGAGCAAGGCGGGGGGGAGCGACACCGGCTCATCCCGCTCGGTACGGATATCGGGGAGCGTCGCCACGAGGGTGCAATTCACCGTGGTGGCGTAGTCCCGGTAGGCACAGTTCGGCGCGGTGCGAACCCAGTCCTCGGGCCACGCGGGGTCCTGAGCGGTCGGCGGCCCCGTGTGATTGATCACCGCGTCCATGATCACCCGGATGCCGCGCCGGTGCGCGGCAGCCACGACGGCGCGAAGCTCGTCGGCGCTGCCAAGGGCAGGGTCCACCGCGGTCCAGTCCCGCGTCCAGTAGCCGTGAAACCCGTACGTCTTGCCGGTGCCTTCGTCCACGCTGCCGTGGATCTGCTCGACGAACGGCGTCATCCAGATGGCATTCACGCCCAGACTGTCGAAATACCCTTCCTCGATCGCCCGCAACACGCCGGCGAGATCTCCACCCTGGTAGGTCCGAAGCAGGGCGCCATCGCGCGCGCGGCCCAGCGCGAGATCGTTCGTGGAATCGCCGTTGCGGAAGCGGTCGAGAAGCAGGAAGTAGATCGTGGCAGCGTTCCAGTACACCGCCGCGTCGGGCGCCGACGGAGCACGCGTCGTGGCAGCCGGACGGACGCTCTCGGACGGGCCGGCGCTCCGGCACGCCGGGCCGAGCGTGCCGACGAGGCCGATCAGACCGAGGAGGGAAAGCCTGGATGCCATGTCGCCGGCTCGCCGTCGTCCTGGTCGCGCACGCGGAGGGTCAGCGCGGCCGCGAGCAGGAGCGATCCTCCGCCGATGGCGAGGGCGTAGATCGCCTCGCCGCCGAAGAAACGCCCGACCAGGAAGCCGAGCAGCGCCGCCGCGACGATCTGCGGAATCACGATGAAGAAATTGAAGACCCCCATGTAGTACCCCATCTTCGACGGAGGCAGCGAGCCGGTCAGAATGGCGTACGGCATGGCGAGGATGCTGGCCCACGCGACCCCGACGCCGACCATGCTCACCAGCAGGTACTGCGGGTCCTTGAGGACGAGGATCGAGAGCAGGCCCAGAGCGCCGCAGACGAGACAGATCGCGTGGGCCACCTTGCGGCTGGTGCGCCGCGCCAGCAGGGGTATCCCGAAGGCCACGACCGCCGCGACGCCGTTATAGGTGCCGAATCCGACCCCCACCCAGTTGGCGCCTTCGTTATACAGGGTGGAGCTGGTGTCGGTGGCGCCGTAGATACGGCTGGTGACGGCCGGCGTGGTGTAGATCCACATCGCGAACAGCGCGAACCAGGAGAAGAACTGGACCCAGGCCAGCTGCTTCATGGTGGCCGGCATGTCCTGGAAGTCGTTCAGGATGGTGACGAAGCCGTTCTCGTAGCGGCCCGACCGCTGGAGCAGGCCGCTGGCGACCAGCAGCAGCCCCACGACGCCTACACCGATCGAGAGAATCAGCACCTGCTTGACCCCGGCGCTGGCCAGCCAGCCGCTCGACGCCGCGCCGATGAGGACGAGGATCGCGCCTAGCCTGATCTGTCGCGCCCCGTTCTGCGCGAACGCCTCGGCCGTGCGCCGCTCGGGGAGAACCCGCTCCCGGGCCCGGTTCTCGGTAAACGACGCGAGCTCCGCGGGCGCGTACTCCCGCGACCGGAGCACCGTCCACAGCACCGCCAGGAAGAACACCGCCGCCCCGAAGTAGAACGAGAGGCGGACGGAGTCGGGGATCGTGTGCGCGGGGGCCTCGTTGCTCACGCCGAACTGTGTGGTGAGCAGCCAGGGCAGCATCGACGCCAGGACGGCACCGGTACCGATGAGGAAGCTCTGCATCGCGAATCCGGTCGTGCGCTGCTCCGACGGCAGATTGTCGCCCACGAACGCCCGGAACGGCTCCATCGAGATGTTGATCGACGCATCCATGATCCACAGCATGCCGGCCGCCACCCAGAGCGTCGGAGAGTTGGGCATGGCGAGCAGCGCGAGTGAGGCGAGAATGGCCCCGGCCAGGAAGTAGGGGCGCCTCCGCCCCAGCCGGCCCCAAGTGCGATCGCTCAGGTAGCCCACGATCGGCTGGACCAGCAGGCCGGTCGTCGGCGCGGCGATCCAGAGAATCGGGATGTCCTCCACTTTGGCGCCCAGCGTCTCGAAGATCCGGCTCACGTTCGCGTTCTGCAACGCGAACCCGATCTGAATCCCGAGAAACCCGAAGCTCATGTTCCAGATTTCCCAGAACGACAGGCGCGGCTTCGAGCGGACGGCGAGCGCGGGAGCGGCGCTGTGTGATGCCATGGTGTAGCTGGGCCTCAGGCTTAGGGAATGTCACCCTGAGCGGAGGGAAGGGGACATGCGTCGGGGCATGGCTCCTTCGCTGCGCTCAACATGACACCTCAGTCACTCGGGCGGATGCGAATCGCCTGACCGCCGCCCGGGGCCAGCGCGGCGCGGAGCCGGGTCGCTGACGTCACCGCCCGCCGGGAGATGGCCACCGGCAGGGGGTTGTCGAGCCAGTGGGCCTTGGGACCGTCGGCATAGATCTCGGCGACGTAGCGCCGGCCCGGCGTGAGGAAGCCGAGCGGGAGATCGAGTGTCCGGGCCTCCTCGTCCGTGATGGCACCCACGAACCAGCTCTGTCCTCCCCGCTCGCGCCGCGCCACCGCCACGTAGTCGCCGATGCGGGCCGTCGATCACGCGCGTGGTGTCCCAGTCCACCGCGACGTCGCGGATGAACTGGAAGGCGGGCTGCTTCTCGTAGCTCTCCGGCAGATCGGCCGCCATCTGCAACGGTGAATAGAGCACCACGTAGAGCGCGAGCTGCTTCGCCAGCGTGGTCCGGACGCGCGGCTCGTCGGGCCGGCGGGCTTTGCCGCTGCGCTCGAGCAGCAGGTCGAAGACACCGGGCGTGAAGTCCATCGGTCCGGCCAGAAGCCGGGTGAAGAAGAGGATGGTCTCGTGTTCCGGCGGGTTGCCGCCGTCCCCGCTCCAGGCGTTGTATTCCTGACCCCGCGCGCCCTCTCGGCTCATCATGTTGGGATAGGTGCGCCGCTCGCCGGTGTCGTGCATCGGCTCGTGCACGTCGAGCATGATCTGGTGCCTGGCCGCGGCCTCGATCACCCGGCGGTAGTGGCGCACCATATACTGCGAGTAGTGGGAGTGCCCTTCGCTGGTGAGGTCGGTGACATATCCCGACTTGATCGCATCGAGACCGAGCGACTGATACAGGGCGAACGCGCTGTCGAGCTGGCGCTCGTAGTTCTGGATGCCGCCGGACGTCTCGTTGTGCACGATGAGCCGCACGCCCTTCTCCTTGGCGTACGCGGCCACGGCCTTGAGATCGTAGTCGGGGTAGGCCTGGGTGAAGGAGAAGGCCTCGCGGTTGGCGATCCAGTCGCCGTCCCACCCCACGTTCCACCCCTCGACCAGCACCCCGCCGAGCCCGTTGGCGGCGGCGAAATCGATGTAGCGCCGGGTGTTCTCCGTGGTAGCGCCGTGTTTCGGACCCGAGCTCCAGGTCATGGTGCCGATGTGCATTCCCCACCAGATGCCCACGTACTTCATCGGGTGGATCCAGTCGGTCGTCGCGAGCACGTTCGGCGGATTGAGATTGAGGCCCAGCACCGAGGGGGCGAGGCCGGTGGCCTTGTCGGCCAGTTGAATGGTGCGCCACGGTGTGGCGAACGGCGTGCGTGCCCGCACCTTGATCCCGTCAGCCATCGGCGCGAGCGCGGCGGTCAGCACGCGGCTCTCGCTCCGGGTGCCGCGAAGGCCCATGCGGGCGTAGTCCACCAGGTTCGCCTCGTGGATCACCAGGAAGGTGCGCCCGTCCTGCGTCCGCATCGTGAGCGGGGTCTGCACGCTGTCCACCACGCTCACCGGCCCGGAGGAGTAGAGCATCTCCGAGCGGTCCTTGCGCGCGAAGTTCGAGGGAATCCACCAGGCGCGCGCGTTGTCGGCCAGGGCGAACTCGGTCAGTTCCTCCGTGATGCGGAACTCGCCGAGACCCGGCTGTTGCGGCAGCTCGTAGCGGAACCCGACACCATCGTCGAAGGTGCGCACCCGGAAGACCAGCTTGCGGCCGGGAGCCCCCGTCTCCTCCACCGAGACGGCCAGCTCGTTGTGATGGTCGCGCACCCGCGACACCTCGCCCCAGGGCTGGGTCCACCACTCGTCGTGCGACTGCCGCGTGGTGTCGGTGATCCGGAGGCCGTCACGCAGGCGTGCGGCGCCGCTGAGCTCGAAGCCGAGTGCCGACGGCAGGATCAGCGGCCGCCGGTCGCGCGAGAGCGCATAGGTGAGCCGCCCGTCGCGGACCTCGACCGTGACCTCGGTGCGGCCGTCGGGCGAGGCGACTCGAACCTGGGCACGGAGCGGTGTAGTGACCGCGAGGGAGGCCGCGAGGGCGGCCGCGGCGAGACGGAGCAGCAGAAAGCCGGACGGCCGGCGCATGAGACGATGTCCTGAGGTCTGGATTGGCAGACGAGCCTCGGTGGGGCCGAAGGTGAAGGTAAGACCGGCCGGGACCTTCGGCCAGCTAGCCGGGGAACTCTTCACGCTTCTCCGGCGGCGCGCCGGCCGGGATGCGAAACTTGGGTGTGTCGAGTGCGAGCGACGTGACGAGACGGCCCTCGACGAGCAGGCCCGCGCGAAGTCGGGCATCCGCGCCGACCGGATCCCGGTATCCGCGGGCCGCCGGCCCGGGCTCCGTCCCGTCGGTAGTGTAGCGAAGCTCGTGTCTGCGCATCCGGCCTTCGATGCCGCGTGAGGCGCCGAGAATACGGACGCGGCCGCCGGCGGGCACGGCGGCCACCGCGTGGACCGCCGTCCCCGGCCCCGGCTGCGTCGCCAGGAGAATGCTGGCGATCCCCGCCTCACTGGACGACGGGTTGTTCCCGATCACCACGGCGTGACCGCTCACCCCGAACGCCACGTTCTCCCAGGCATCCGGCACGACCGTCCCCTCCGCATCCCGGAGCGATGCGTGGCAAAAGAGCAGGTCGGGGCGGCTCCGGTCCACGGGGCGACCCGCGAGATCCAGGGTGATGGTCAGGCGCTCGATCGGGCCCGGAGTCCGCACCGCATGCCGGGCCACCTCGCGGCCGGCGATGTATCCCGCCGCCAGCAGCGTTCCCGGACGGAACTGCCCGAGGCTGAACGTGAACGGGGGATGGGCCAGCCGGGTGCTCAGGCGGTCGCGGTCGGGCGCCCTGCGACCCAGCAGGCGGCCGTCCAGACTGAGCTCGATCTCGTCGCAATTGCTGAATACGCGCACATCGGTGGCCGAGCCCGGCGTCCAGTGGCTGGCGATAAAGACCATCGGGCCCGCGGCGGGTGAGCGCTGGCTTCGGAAGAAGTGGTACGAGAACTTGGGCAGCCGGAACAGATCCATGCACCCGGACGCCTCCACGTCGGGCGCGTACCCCCGGTTGTAGTCGTACATCGCCCAGAGTCCATCGGCGATAGCGAGCGATCCCACGTTGTCGTTGTGCGCCTCTTGAAAGTTCGTGGCCTGTTGGAGCATCGCGCGCTCCCCCTGCCATCGAAGCTGTCGGCTGTTGCTCTCGGCCGGCGTCAAATTTTTCCACGTGCCCTGATCCAGCCCCGCGTTCATCGCATAGTACTCCCAGTCGCCGTACTCGCTCACGATGCACGGACGGTCCGCCTCGCGCCGGCAGCCGCCGTGCTGCCGCGCGTGAAGGTAGACATCGTAGCCGTGGACCCATCCCGCGGTGACACACTGGTCGCCGGGATACTCCTCGTGCGCGATCGCGTGGGTTCGGGCGACGAACTCCGGTGGCATCGGCGATTCGTTGAGCGACACCTCCCACAGCCCTACGCACGGGTGGTTGCGATCCCGGCGCACGAGGTCGCGGCAGCTCTGGTATTGCAGGGCCACGAACGCCGGGTCCGGATTGAAGTATTGCCACCCCGGGATGCAGTTCATCACGACCAGGCCGAGCTCGTCGCAGGCGTCCATGAACGCGGGTGACTGCGGGTAGTGCGACAGGCGGACGTAGTCGAAGCCCGCCTGCTTGATGCGACGGGCGTCGCGGTACTGGGCGGCGTCCGGCAGCGCGTATCCGATGTAGGGGTGCTCCTGATGCCGGTTCGCACCGCGGAGAAACATCGTGTCACCGTTGATGCGGAAACCCTCGGGTCCGATCGCCAGGTGTCGGATGCCGATCCGATGGGTCTCGGCATCCACCACCATCGCTCCATCCAGCACCTCGCACGTGAGGCGGTAGAGGTGTGGAGCAGGTGGACTCCAGAGCCGAGGGGCTCCCACCTCGAGCTCCTGTACCAGGTCCCGGTCCGCTCCGGCCTCGAGCGTCACGGGTGGCGAGAGCGCCATGACAGCGACCCGGCCATCGGCGCCTCGCAGGGATGCCCGCATCTGAAAGGTGCGCGACCCCGCGCCGTCGTTCCGGACGTGGCTCTGCACCCGCACGGTGGCGGCCTCGCGCGAGACCGCCGGGTAGGTGACCATGACCCCGCCACTGGCGGGACGGTCCGCCAGCACCGGGTCGGTGATCGCCAGCCGGTCCTTCTGTACCAGGTACACCGGCCTATAGAGCCCGTGGTACACGTTGAAATCGAGCTGAGCGAGCGGCTTGGGACCGGTCGTCGGGTTGTCGCGATTGTCCAGCCGCACCGCCAGCGCGTGGGGGCGACCCGGACTGAGCCGGCGGCCGAGATCGAACACGAAGGGCAGATAGCCGCCCAGGTGGCCGCCGATGCGCTCGCCGTCGAGCCATACCTCGGCCACGTTCATGGCCCCCTCGAAGCGGAGCAGCACCTGATCGCCGGCATCGGCCGCATCCAGCTCGAGCCGTCGGCGGTACCAGCAGATGCCCTGCCACTGCGCCTCCGGTGACCCTGCCTTTCCGGTCACCAGCGGCTCGATGCGCGCCGTGTGCGGCAGCGTGACTTCCGTCCACGACCGGTCGTCGAAGTCTGCGCGCTCGGCACCTGCGGGATCGTCCCGCAGGAACCTCCAACCGGCGTCCAGCCGCGTCACGCGGCGGCCGGCAGCGGCCCAGCCCGCGGGCCACGGGTCCCGGCCCAGCGCCGCGGTCGAGGCCGCGACCGCCATCCCGCCGATGAACGTCCTACGCTGCATGCGATTCCACCTCGAGATGCTGAGTCATCGCCTCACCTGCTGGCGCCGCCTCGCGTCGGTGCCCATACTTCGATGCGCACTTCCGGTGCGCGATGCGACGTCATGAGTCACTCGACTCGAGGGCCACACGACCGGCCGATGGGAGGGCACGCCATGCGCGGCTGGCTGACGCTCGTCATCTGTCTGATGCTGACTGTCCCCGCGTGCGCGAAGGGAGGCGGCGAGGACACGCCCCAACCCGACGACAGCCCGGTGCGCGTGGAAGTCACCAACAACTACGCGCTCCCCGTCGAGATCTACGCGGCGGGCTCCGGAATCAGCCAGCGGCTGGGCACCGTCCACCCCGGTATGTCGGGTCGGTTCGCCATCCCGCAGAACATCGTCAGGTCGGGTGCGGTGGAGCTGCGCGCCGAGGCCTCCGGCGTCAGCCGGCCGTTCCGCTCCGGCCCGCTCCTGCTCGCGCCGGGGACGATCGTGGATTTCCAGGTGATGCCACAGATCTTCAACAGCACCGTCACGCTCCGGCAGTAGCCGACTCACCGCGCGGCGGCGCCCCCTGCGACGCCGAAACTCAGCGTCACCCACTCCACCTCGACGCCGTAACCGTCCGGCTTCACCGTCGCGCCCTGCTCCCGCCGGAGCGCGAGCTGCAGGCGCTCGACGCGACCCACGCGGAGCCGGTCTCCCTTGCCTCCCCGACCGTGCGCGGGCCCGATCCAGTAGTTCCACTCACCGGGGAAGCCCTGGGGCAGGCTCACCCCGCGCCCGGCGGTGAGCGACGACAGCGGGACCGACACCTCGCGCCAGGCGTCTGCTACCGGCACCGCAGTGGTCCACGCGGTGCCGTCCTGCTCCATCAACGTCAGATGCAGCGTCTGACGCGGGCCCAGCCCGCGCAGACGAAGGTGCACGGCATCCGCGGCAGTGGCGGCGACACCTCGACCGCCCATCCGGTCGGTGACGGACAGCGAGGCCGCGTAATGCGAGGGGCCATGTCCGCTCGAGTCGACCGGCAGCGCGAGGTGAAAGACCGGCTGCCCCGTGGCTCCGGACAGGCCCACGTGAAAGAGCCCCCGACGGCCGGCATCTCCGATCCGGGTGAAGGCGAGCCGCTCCGCGTCAGTCCCCGGATCGAACAGGCGGAGCGGCGTCGCAGCGCCGGCGGCGTCCAGCGTCCACTCGCCGCCATTCACGTAGTTCCAGTCAGTCGGCTGTCGGCCGACTCCCCCGGGGAATGTCACGGATGAGTCGCCGCGGAAGAGCGTGACGGCGAAGCGGTAGGGGCCTTCGCGAAGCGCGCCGCCCGGAATCGTCGCGGTGTAGGCGTAGCCGCCGGAGGTGCGCATCGGGAAACCGCGATAGCCACCGCCGGTCGCCGATCGAATGAAGAGCGAGACCGAATCGGGCGGTGTGCTGTCGGCCACACGCACGCGGAGCTGGGCGTCCCGGGACGTGAGATAGGACGGTGCCGTGAGCGGCACGACGGATGGCGGCAGCACCTCGGCGGCCGGCGCGTGGTACTCCACGAACCCGAGGGGCCCGATCCTCGTCGGCAGGTCCTTGAGATCGACCGGTCCAGCGGCACTCAACACGTACACGCCGGGCGTCACCGTGAAGGCGCCCCGCGCCGCCGTCACGCTGCCTCGATTGCCCGCGGCGATCGGCTGCACCGTGAACCCGTCGCCCAGGTCGGGCAGTGCCACTCGCATCGACCAGGCACGGTGGATCGCCCGGGTCACGATCTTGTCGGGGCTCGGCGCCTCGAACGGATCGCGCACAGGCACGGCGTCCGGATACACCTCGAGTCGCCAGACTCCCGGACGCACCCGGTCCAGGAAATACGTCCCCTCGCCCTCGTAGCGCACCGTGGGTGACGAGCCGTAGCCGGCGATCCGTCGGAGCGCCGCCGGGTCCGGCGGGCGGGAGGGGGTGGAGCCGGCATAGAGAAACGCATCGGCGGCCACCAGCTCGGCAAGATTCTCCTCGGCGGAGACACGAAAGTCGCCGAACCTGGTGTTCTGGGGGTAGGAGCCATACGAGCGCAGCCGCGGCAGGCGTCGCATGGCCTCCGCGGCGATCACGGCGCTCATCGCCTTCCGCGGCGTATAGACCAGGTTCAGGTAGTGCGTCTGCCAGCCGAGGTTGCGCGAGGCGGTCGCCAGCATGTCGTAGGCGAACATCGCCGCGAACTGGGTGCCGACCTCACGGAACGTCCGCGCCATCGCGGGATACAGCGTGCCGGTGCGCAGGTCGGGCGTGTCGAACTCGTACACGATGCGCGGCAGGCGCGACATCTCGGCCCGCCGCATGTCGGGGAAGGCGTCCACCGCGCGCAGGTAGTTGCCGGTCAGCTCGTACCCGGCGTTGAGGCCGGAGGGATACCAGCCGAACGTCACCCCCTGCGCCTTCGATCGCGCGATCGCCGGAGCGATCCGGAAATCCTGGCTCACATTGTAGAACACGAGCTTGCGGCAGCCGGTGGAGCGCACCGCGTCGGTGAGCGTGTCGATGTACCGCACCGAGCCCGCCAGGTCCTCGGGGTGGTGCACCGGCTCGTTCACCAGCTCGACGAAGAGAATCGCCGGCTCATCCTTGAGCGCGACGCCGGTGTACGGGTTCACGTGCCGCAGGATCTGGCGAAGGTAGTTCGCTTGCGCGGCGATGGCGGCGGGGTCCACGCCCATCCGGTCGCGCGGGTAGCGCCGTCCGAAACCGGGCGCAGAGGTGTCGGCGATGGCATCGGGCCAGTTGGAGCCGTAGAGCTGGATCGGGCTGAACAGCATGTAGATGCCCCGCTCGCGCGCGCGGGCAACCAGCCAGTCCAGCAGGTCCAGGTGGTCGTTGGCGATCAGGTTGCCCCCGCTGTCGGCGGCCTCCCAGTCGCCCCAGAAGGTGAGGCGCATCCCATCCCAGCCCATCCGGGCGAAATGGGCCATGTCCTCCTCGATCATGCGCTTCCGGTCGGCGTGCAGGTAGCCGGCCGCCCGGTAGTCGGAGGCGGTCGTCACCACATAGTTCGCGCCGAACAGGGAGACCTCGCGACGGTCGTCCCGCCAGCGGACGACGCCACTCCCGTCGAGGTACACCTCCCGCGCCCCAGCGGTGGCGCCGCCAGTCTGCGCGAACGCCGGCATCGGGCCGGCCGCGAGCGCCGCGACGAGTGCCGCTGCTCGAATCAGGGAGGCCATCGACCCGCTAGCGCCCGCCCTTGAGAACCATCGCGCCATGCGGCGGCAGCACGACGGTCTCACCCGTGAGGGTGTGACCGGTCAGCAGGTCCTTCGCGCCGTTCACCTTCGTTCCGGTCAGCGTGAGGCGGAGCTCCCGGGCGCGCGGATTGACGAGCACGACCACCTCGCCCCGCCGATACGCGATGGCGTCCCTGGGAGCGCTGGTCGTCACCGGCTGGATCTCGGTCCCGACCAGCGACGGCTCGGTCCGCGCCAGCTCCACCACGCGACGGTAGAAGGCGCGCGCCTCGTCGGCGTGAGGCTGGTTCCACGCGATCGGCCCGCGCTCGAAGAGCGCGAGCTTCTGCGGGCTCTCGATCTCCTGTCCGTTGTAGAGCAGCGGCCGCCCCGGCAGCAGCGCCACCGCCACGTACGCCGCCCGGGCCGGCGACGGGCCGCCGAAGATCGCGAGCGGGGTGTCGTCCCACGCGGTCTCGTCGTGATTGGTGGTGAAACGCATGCGGCCCGCCGCATTTCCCATGAGCTTCCGGTCGGCCATTTCCTGCGCCACGAAGTCGGCCGCCGAGCCCCCGCGCCAGATCGCTTTGGCGCGTTTGTACGATTCCCACCCGTAGGTGAGGTCGTATCCGATCCGGTGCAGCTCGGGATCGTCCCACTCGGCGAGCAGCAGAATCCGCCGTGGAACCGCCGCCCGGATCGCCGGCACGGCCTCGCGCCAGAAGTCGGCGGGGATGTAGCCGGCCACGTCCACCCGGTATCCGTCGATCCCGAACTCGGTGAGCCACCAGCGCATCGTGGCGATCATCTCGCGCCGGACTTGAGGATTCGCGAAGTCGAGCTGCGCCACGTCGGTCCAGTCGGTCAGCTTGCCGTCGGGGCCCCGCGGCGGACGGGGCTTTCCTTGTGCGTCACGGATGTAGTACTCGGGGTGTTGCTTCACCCAGGCGTGATCCGTGGAGGTGTGGTCGGGCACCCAATCCAGAATCACCTTCATGCCCTTCGCATGGGCCGCCTGCACCAGCGCGCGGAAGTCCGCTGCCGTGCCGTAGGCGGGATTGACCGCGCGGTAGTCCCTCGCGGCGTAGGGCGAGCCGAGGGTGCCTTTCCGGTCGCTCACGCCGATCGGGTGGATAGGCATCACCCAGACGACGTTCGCCCCGGAGGCCTGGATCCGGTCGAGGCCATCGGTCACACCGCGAATCGTGCCCTCGGGCGAGAAATCCTGCACGAACACCTCGTAGAGCGCGCTGCGGGCGACCCAGGAGGTGTCGGCGATCGAGCGGGTGGCTCGGGCCGGGGCGGGCGCGGGACCGTAGCCTGGGGCCTGTGCATGCCCCGGCCGGGCCGCGGCCAGGCAGGCGACGGCCAGCGCGAAGCGGGCGAGACGACTCCTCATGAGCGGGGGTTCTCCGGCGACGGTCGGGAAACGAACCGCGGCCCCGCCGCCGAAACGACGGAGCCGCGAAAGAGGGAGGTTCGGTCGAATATTCCGGCGCGGTTGGGGGGCGTCAAGGGGACCGGTTTCCAGCCCTGCCCCGTGTCAGACGATCAGGGTAAGTCAGCGCCAGCGACGCAGCCGCATCAGGGCCGCCTCCAATGCCGCCGCGAACGCCTCCCTGGCCCGGGTCGGAGTGGCGCGCTCCGCCGGGTGGTCCTGGCCGCGGGGATCGAGTACCGTGATGCCCTGCGGGGTCAGGCGCGCCGCCAGCGGGATATCCTGGGTCACGACCAAGTCGCCGGCCACAGCCTGACTGGCGATGTACTGGTCCGCTCCAGCGGCTCCGCCTTCGACTCGCACCGAGCTCACCATGGGATTGCCCGGGGGGGTGCGCAGTCGGCGGGAGGCGACCAGAACCACTTCGACCGCGAGCAGCTTGGCCTTCCGAAAGGCCAACTCCATCACGCGGCGAGACGCCGCATCGGCATCGATCCAGATTCTCAGACCGTCCTCTTCCCGTAGCACTGGTGTGGGCGGCGCGGAGGTGCCCGCGACTCCGCGGTGGAATGTTTTCGAGACCGACCAACGTTCCCCGCGTTTTGCCGCTGCGCAAGGGCCAGGCCGATCGAGCCGGCTCGGTCCCGCACCGGCCTGGCAGTGCCGGACCCGGCTAGGGCAGGCGGGCGACCACGCGTAGCAGCAACAGGACGAGCATGGACACGGCGAGGATCACCGCGATCGTCGCCATCGCGAGGATGACCCGCACCCGCTTCATTGCCGCCTGCTGCAGGCGAATCGACTCCTGCTGGTTGCGGAGTGCCTCCCCGTACCGCTCCATGTGCTGGCGTTGGAGATCGCGAATCTCCTCCAGCAGCCGAACCGTGCGATCGTCGCTCATGAGCTCCTTTGGCGGTGCGTTCGAGAGGGTGCAGGGCCCGAGCGAGGGCGCCCTGTCGGAGTTACGGCAGTGCGTCGACGCCCTGGGTGAGCAAGATCATTCCCGCCAACGCGACGGCGTACATGAGCACCGTCAGTCTCCACGCCCTCCCCACGAGCTTCTGTCCGTCCGCGGTGTACAGGGCTCGCTTCCAGCGCAGAGGCACCATCCCGTAGGAGCCCGCGGGCTGACCGGGAGCGCGGAAGGTCTGCATGCGGCGGTCCGCCCGATGCATGGCGACCGCCAGCATCGCCGCCACGGCGATCAGCGCCCAGCCGGCGAGGAGGAAGAGCTGGGGCCGCATCGTCACGTTGACTGGATCATTGCGTTGCGCCGGCCCCGCTCGGCGAACGGAGCACGTGAGTGAGTGCCGCCGGCCCGAGCGCGCGGAAGATCGTTGCGTGCGTGAGGTCCGGCCGCGGGACGTACTCCCAGCGAAGTCCCGGCCGGGCGGTTTCGCGGAGCAACGTCGCCAGCCGTGCCGTGCCGGCCGTGATGTCGGGAACGTCGGAGCTCGCGAAGTACAGGGTCCGCGGCCTCGCGTCCGACCCCGCCAGACGCGCCGAGGCCGAGGCCACCAGCGCGCCGCCGTTCCACCAGAGGCTGGGATCCAGTGCGATGTAGTGGTCGAAGAGCGACGGGTCGGCCAGGAACGTCTCCACCACGAACAGCCCGGCGAGGGACTCGCCCATGATCGCTCGCTCGCCGGTGGTGCGGTAGCGGACCTCTACGGCGGGCAGCAGCTCGCTTCGGAGAAAGCGGCGGAAGGCGGCCGATCCGCCCACCCGAGGCGCGATCGTGCTGTCCGAAGCAACCCTCGTCGGACCCGTGAGGTCGCGTCGCCGCTCGGTATTGGGGATGCCCACGAGGATGAGAGGCCGGATGGCCCCCGCCGCGACGAGCGAGTCGACCGTGGTCGCCACCCGCGGAAAGTCCTCATCCAGACCGCCGTCCGGCATGTACAGCGTGGGAAACCGTAGCGTGGCCGACTTCCGATAGCCCGGGGGCAGATACACGTTGAGCCGCCGCGGCTCGCCGAGCGCCCGGGAGGAAACGGTGAACGACTCGTGCGGCGGCACCGGCGTTGCTTCGGCCGGCGCGCCCTGCGCCTGGAGCTGGCCGGTCCATGGCAGGCGCGAGGCGGGCCCAAGGAGCGCCAGGGTGACCGAGCCGAGCAGGACCGCCCGGCTCGGGCCCGGCCTCCGCTCAGGTCGCCGCAGAGAGCGCATGGTCGAAAGCGTACGAATGCTTCCCGTCCGCGATGATGATCGCCATCTGCTCCGTCAGTCCCGTCAACTCACCGGTCCCCGAATCGGGCTCGAGCCCTCGAGAGGCGACCGTGCCGAGCGCGGGGGGGGGTGTTGCGGGGCCTGCCGACTCACGTCCTGACTCCGGATTCCGGTCGCATCACGATCTGGGGCGCAGACGGGTCAGCGTGCGGTCCAGTGCGGCGGCGAACGCCTGCTTGGCGCGGGCATCGTACGGCGGGGGGCCTCCGGTGACGATTCCGGACAGCCGGGCCTGGTCCATGAAGTCTCGGACCGAGAGGCGCTCTCCGATCGTCTCGGCGGTGTGCTCGTCGCCACGTGGATCCAGCACGGCGACGTTCTTGGGCACCAGGAGCGCTGCGAGCGGCACGTCCTGAGTGACCACCAGATCACCGGCTGCGGCGTGCGCCGCGATGTACTGATCGGCCACATCGGCGCCCCCATCCACCCGGACCGCGGTCACGAGTGGAATGCCTGGCGGGGTCTGCATGCGCTGGTTGGCCACCAGCACGACTTCGATGGCCAGCCGTTTCGCCGAGCGGAACACGAGCTCCTTCACGTCTCGCGGAGCCGCATCCGCGTCGATCCAGATCTTCAGCTGTCGCTCTCCGGGCCTCGAAAACCTGAGCTGGACCTAGGCCAGCGGCCCGGTCCCGGAAAAGTGCACCAGGGTGGTCTCCGGACTCCGGCTGTCGAACTGAGTCGTGTTGACACGCGCGGTGCCCTTCTGCCCGGTATCGAACGTGACGGCAAGCCGCTCGTTGGGGAGAATGCCATCCGCGCTACGCGCCACGAACTCCCCGCGCCAGGACTGTCGCCCCGAGCTCAGGTCCGTGATGGTCACCTGGACCTCCACGTTCTTGAGGTCCTTCCGGTTCGAGCGCTCGATCAGCGCCATGTGGGCCGTCATAAGGGACCTGCTTTCTGGCTGTCAGGAAGGCTGCTCCGGGGGAAGCTGCCGTGAAGAGCCCGGATCTGAATGGTACCCCGTTTTCCTACCTCGCGCCCAGGACGAGCTCGACCTGTGCCTGGCCAGGGTCGAACTCGTCGAAATCCATGACCAGGAGGGCCGTGTCCGAGACGCCCAGCGCGCCGGAGCCGAATGGCGAGTCCGCGAACACCAGGACGCACACGCTGTCCTGGAACTCGCTGGAGGCAATTCCCAAGCTGAACCCCCCGTCGGACTCCGCGAAGGTGGATCCGAAGGCGCTCTCCAACGAGTGGCAGCCGGCGGCCGGCGCGCTGTATGCCTGCACCCGGGCCAAGCGGACCGGAGCCCCTGCGCCGTCGACGACGCTGCCGCTCACGATCGCAGAGGTGACGGTCGGACTGCAGCCACAGGCGTCGGTGGCGCAGCTACCAGCGGCCAGGATGCCCAGGGCTCCGAGTACGGACAGCATGGCACGATTCACGGGAACTCCCGGCTGGAGGGCCGCACCCACGCGCGCCGGTGTACCTCGCCGGCCGCCGATCCGCGTAGCTTACGGAACATGGCCCTTGGAAAGACGATGCGCTACTTCGACGGACGATACTCGAGCAGGCCGCTCCTGCAGCTCGCGGGGCTCCTCGCAATGACCACCGTGTTCGCCTGCGGGCCGGCGCTGCGAGGGGGTTCTCCATCGGCTGAACCCGCCGCCGGCACCGATGGTCCCACCCGAGTGGAGTCCGATACCAGGGCCCTGGCGCGGGACATTCCGCGGCTGATCCAGGACGCCGACATACCCGGTCTCTCCATGGCGGTGGTCCGAAACGGGCGCGTGGTCTGGGCTCGCGCCTTCGGCACGGTCAACGACAGCGCCCAGACGCCGCTCGACACCGAGACGATCTTCGAGGCCGCCTCCCTCAGCAAGCCGGTCTTCGCCTACCTCGTCATGCGGCTGGTCGACCGGGGAGAGTTCGATCTCGACCGTCCGCTGTCCGATCTGCTCCCCTACCCGCGACTCGCGCATGACGATCGGTACAAGCGGATCACCGCGCGGATGGTCCTCTCCCACGGCACCGGTCTCCCCAACTGGGGTGGCGAGCGGCTGACGCTGCGGTTCGAGCCGGGGAGCGCGTACGGGTACTCCGGCGAAGCGTTCGTCTACCTGCAGAAGGTGCTCGAGCACACCACCGGCCGCCCGCTCGACGCGATCGCTCGACGCGAGGTGTTCCGGCCGCTCGGCATGACGCGCTCGGGCTACGTGTGGCAGAAGCGTTTCGAGGGTCACGCCGCCTACGGCAAGGACTGGCTCTGGCGAGTCGCACCGCCCATTCGCTACACCGAGGCCAACGCCGCCGCGTCGCTGCTGACGACGGCGACCGACTACGCGAAATTCGTCGCGGCGGTGCTGACCGGACGCGGGCTCGCTCCCAGCACTTGGAAGGCCTACCTCACACCGGTGCGTGAATCGAGCCCGGGACTCTCAGTGGGCCTCGGCATCCGAGTGGAAGGCGAGGCGACCCGCCGCGTGTTCTACCACAGCGGCAACAACGGACGGCGCTTTACCGGCTACATGACCGGCGACGTCGCGCGCGGGCTAGGGCTGGTCTACTTCACCAACGCGTCGAACGGGACGTCGCTCGTCGAGGCGTTGTCCTCTCGCGTATTCGGCGACGATCGTCCCGCGCTCAACCGGGCCGACTACGACCGTTCGGATGACCCGCGGCTGGTCGCCCTGCGGTCGGTCCAGCGGGCGGCGGTGGAGCGCGGGAGCGACGCCGCGCGCGAACGCTATCTCGCGATCCGCGCCGACACCGCGAGCCGTCCCACGCTCGACCGCACGCTCGAGCTCGCCACGTTTCTCGCGGGACGGCACCTCGCGCCGCTCTCTATCGAGGTGCTCCGTGCCGCCGTCACGGATGCGCCCGACTCGGCGACTGTCCACCTCGCGCTCGGTGAGGCCTATGAGTCGTCCGGTGACTTCCCGTCCGCGATCGCCGCGTACCGTCGAGCGGAGACGCTGGGAGACGACGACGGCGAGGCGGAGCGCCTGAGCCGGTGGGCCGAAGAACGAGCCAGCGCGCGCGCGCGAGCGGTTCACGTGCCGGAGAAAACGCTCGAGACCTATGCCGGGGAGTATCGGGAGCGGGTCGTCGCGCTGCGGCGGGGTCGTCTCCATTACTCCGGCGGTGGGAGGCCGGAGTCCCCGCTCATGCCGATGGCCGAGGCTCTGTTCGAGGTCGAGGGGGATCCGACGATCCGGGTGCGATTCGTCGGCGACGGCCGGCGACAAGCCGTAAAGCTCGTCGAGATGTGGAGGGACGGGAGCGCCGAAGAGTCGCTCAGAGTGCGGTGAGGCCCAGCGCCTTCAGCCACGCGGCACGCAGATCCTCCACCGGCATGCCCGCCGCGGCCTCGAGCGCACTCTCCCAGGTGCCCGACGGAATCCGGGGGAAGAGCCCGACCACGGCCGGCAGCCCGAGCCGCGCCACGACGTGCTTGGTGAAGGACTGGCTGCAGGCGTAGTACACCGGAGCCACCTCCGGTCGGTCGCTGGTGAACAGCGCCTCCAGCCGCCCCGGACGACCCACCCGATCGCGAATCTCATCCCGGCGCTTGCTGCCGACGAGCCGGGCGGCACACGCGCTGTCGACCTTCCCCAGTCCTCCGACCGCGAACACATCGCCCTCGTGCACGCCGGTCGCGGCCGCCACAGTCTGCGCGAGGTAGTCCGGCAGGCCCTCGCTCAGCCAGAAGGGAAAGCGCGCCGCGGCCCGCTCCTCAGCGAGAGAATCCGGATACTCGAAGGGGTAGAATGGCGGAGACGGGACCAGCAGCTCATGGGCCGCTTCGTGGAGGTAGGGCGCGTCACGCTGCCGGACCCGGCTGAGCGAGATGAAGACCCCGCCGCGACCGTCGGCATGGGAGATGAAGCGCCCCGGACTGAGATAGAACCGGACGGAACGGGATCCGAGCCGCTGCCAGCTGAAGGGGCCGCCGATGAGTGCCCTGAGCTGCTTCACGGCGGTCGCGAGCGAATCGGTGAAAGGCGCGAGCCAGTGAGGGTCGAGCGAATCCACCGGTGCCCACACCATGACCGGAGGTCGCGCGATCGATCGGCCGTGGCCCATCAGGAAGGCGACTCGTGCGGAATCGTCTTCCGACCAATCGATCGGGGCCGGCGTCGCGACCTGGACTCGCCCGGTCGTCGCGCCGACGGCGAGGAGGAACATGGCCGTCGCGAGCATCAGCCAACCTACGTTACCGGAGCACGAACCGTCAGTCCGCTCGCCGTGCCATTCGCCAGAGAAGCAGGCGCGCCAAGAGCACGTAGAACACCCATGTCAGCGCGATGCCGAGCACCAGAAGGGCCACACGAGCGAGGGGGGACTCGAGGACTCGCGTGTGCGCGGCCCCCACGTCCAGCAGAACGAGCGGCAACGCCACGACGGCATCGAGGGGACGCGGAAGCAGCCAGCCGAGTAGCACGCCTGCAGGCGTTAACGCAGTTCCGAGAACGAGCGCGGCGACCCAGGCACCCCGAGGCTGCAAGTGCGGGCTCTCGTCAATCGGCGGCGACATCGAGCTGGAGACTCCGCGACTCGCGCCATCCGACTCGTATCCCGCTTCCACTTTCTCGTTGGCCTCGCGGCGGATCGCGTGAATGCAGTGCCCGGGCCGGGATTCGAACCCGGACGGGGTTGCCCCCAGAGGATTTTAAGTCCCAAGCGTCTACCAGTTTCGCCACCCGGGCGGGAAGCTCTTGGAATATACCGCTCCCCTACCCTCCGACCGTCTCCCGCCGCACGCCGGACGCCGCCCGCGAGCTCCAGGCGACGGGCTCCCGCCCGAAACGCTCCTTGAATCCGCGCGCGATCTCGGCCAGCACCCGCGCACTCTTGTCGTCCGGCGTCAGCACGACGACACATCCTCCCCATCCGGCGCCGGTGAGCCGAGCGCCGTGGGCCCCCTGCTCCATCGCCAGCTCCACGATCGCGTCCGCCTCGGGCACGGTGGACTGGTAGTCCGTCCGCAGCGATTCGTGCCCCTGCACCAGGAGCCAACCCACCTGCTGCAGGTCCCCGCGCGCCAGCGCGTCCGCCGCCATCCGCGTCCTGAACGTCTCGGTGACCACGTGGCGCGCCCGCGCCGCCAGCTCCGTCGGCAGCCGCGCGGCGACCGTCGGGAGATCGTCCGTGGCGAGGTCGGCCAGGTGTCCCAGCCCCGGCCAGATCGCGCGACACCGCTCCAGGGCCGCTTCGCACTCGCG
This sequence comes from uncultured Gemmatimonadales bacterium, assembly GCA_963846545.1. Lineage (GTDB taxonomy): Bacteria > Gemmatimonadota > Gemmatimonadetes > Gemmatimonadales > GWC2-71-9 > CAVVWJ01. The sequence goes on from CAWJWG010000001.1 coordinate 1,876,224, forward strand.
ACGGCGCTGGTTGAGCGCGCCGCCGGTGAGCTGGTGGGCGACACCCGTCTCCACCACCCACACGCGACCGGGCAGCGGCACCCGTTGCATCGCACCGCTCGCCGTTTCGATCAGGAGCGCGGTGCCGGCGCTGCCGTGCGCGGCGATCGTCTGGTCCATCCGTCCGCACTTGACGCCCACCTGCTCGTGCTCGGCGCGCCACGCCACCTCGACCAGCTGCGCGGGTGAGAGCCGCCGGCCCGCGAGCAGGCTCAGCGCCTTCGCCGCCGACACCGTGAGCGCGGCCGACGAGGAGAGCCCCGCTCCCACCGGCACCGTCGTCGCCACCGCGACGCGGGCGCCCGACGGGGCGGCCCCGATCGCGCGCAGCTCACGCACCACGCCCACGAGGTAGGCGGTCCAGTCGCTTCGGAGCGGCCGGTCCACCTCGATCCCGCGCACCGTGCCGTCGAGGCCCGACACCAGGAACCAACCGTCCTCCAGCGCGGCGGCGACCGCCGTCCGGCGCTCCAGCGCAAGCGGCAGCACCGGACCACCGTTGTAGTCGGTGTGCTCCCCGATCAGGTTCACCCGCCCGGGCGCGGTCGCGACCACGGCGGGACGGCTGGAAAACGAGGACTCGAACAGCGAACTTGCGAGCCTTACGGACGACAGTCGCGGCACAGGGTCGCCATTTCTCGGAGGTACTGTGGGCTATGGGGCGCGGTGCCTGGGGGCGTTGGTGTGTCTGGCGGTGCCGGCCGCGGCGCGCGCGCAGCTCGCGCCGGTGGGGGCCCCGCCCGGCGTGCTCCGCTTCGAGCTCGACGGCGCCTTCGACTCCTGGGACAAGCGGTTTCGCGATGGCAGCAAGGAGGGCCTCGGCGCGGCCTTCACCAGCTCCGCGCTGGGCGGCGATCTGCTCCCGTTCGCGACCTACGACGCGATCCTACAGCGGGTCACCAGGCTCGGCACCGCGCGACTCAATCTAGGCACGCTGACGACCGACGCGCAGGCCGACGTCGCAACCGCGATCCTGGGCCTCACGCTCGGAGTCACCCGCAACATCGCCGTGTTCGGCCGGCTTCCGCTCTCCCGCGCCCGGGTCCAGAGCGACATCGATCTCGGCGCCGGCGGGAACGCCGGCGTCAATCCCGGCACCGCCGCGCAGGATCCCTTCTTCGCCCAGTTCGACGCGGCGCTGACCACGCTGCAGACCCAGATCGAGGCCGGCACCTACGATGGCGATCCCGCCCGCCGCGCCCTCGCCGATGCGACGCTGGCCGACGGCAACGCCGTCTTCGACGACCTGTTCACCCTGCTCGGCGACCCTGCCACCGCGTCGGCCCTGATTCCCACCGGCGGCAGCGACGTCGGTACCGCGATCGACTCCCGGATCTCCACCCTCCAGACTACGCTGGCGACCGGCCTGGGAGTCGGTGGGTTCGTGACCGGACCCGCTCTCCCCACCGAGACGATCGCCGGCGCCGACCTCGAAGCGCTGCTGAGCGATCCAACCGGTCCGATCGGGATTCAGACCGGTGAGTCCGAAGTCATGTACCGGGGCGACACCGAGGCCGGTCTGGCGATTACCCTCGCCGACCGCTGGGACGTCGGCACCAGGCGGGGCGGATTCCGTGCCGCCGCCGAGGGGCTGATCCGCTTTCCCACTGGCGTCCGCGCCCGCACCGACCGCGCGTTCGCCATCGGTACGGGGGACGGTCAGACCGACGTCGAGGTCCGCGGCACCGTGGACCTCGGCTCGGGCAACCTGGGCGTCCGGCTCGAAGGAGGCTACAACCGCCAGCTCGCCGCCGACGTGGCCACGCGCGTGGCGCCGCCGACCCAGGCGTTTCCGGCGCGGTCGCTGCTCACCAACGTGCGGCTGGATCCGGGCGATGTGACCACGCTCGCCATCCGTCCCTTTTTTCGCCTGGCGCGCAGCCTCGCCCTGATCGGCTCGCTCGAGCGCTGGTCCAAGGGCGTCGACGCGGTGGAGTACGCCAGCGACGCCGATGCCATCGCCGGAGTGGAGCCTTCCGTGCTTGCCCTGGGCACCGACGTCACCGCCACGGTGGTCAGTGTCGGGGTCACCTACTCCAACCCGGGCGCGCTCCGACCCGGGGGCACCGGTCTGCCTGTGGATGCGGGGTGGACCTACGAGCGCGTGGTCTCGGCGTCGGCTGGGATCGTTCCCGACGTCCACCGCGTCCGGGCCCGACTCCGGCTCTATTTCAACGTCTGGTGAGGATCAGGCGCCGGGAGACCGTTCCATCGGGGCGTTTCCTGCGTACTATTCGGGGGATGATCCCAATCGCAGGGGTTCGACACGCTGGTGATCCTCGGTCTCCTGGCCGGTGGCCTCGGTCTGGCGGTGCGCTCGCTCCGTCCACAGGCCGCCGCCGCCGGATCGCACTCAGCCGCCGAATGAGGACACGATGAACCTCCGCGGCCCTGCCGAACACACCGCCGAAGACGCCACCCCCGGCGAGCTCCGGCGCTCCGTCCTCATCCTGCTCCTGATGCTCGCCGCGCTCGGTCTCATCGTGGCGCCGCTGCTGAGCGACCTGCCGGGGCTGGGTCGGAGCACGCGGACTGCGATGCTGGCGTGGCTGCTGGTCGGGCTCGCGCTCTACTGGATGTATGCGGGGATGGGCTACCGGCCGCTCCTGCTGGTGCAGCTGCTGCTCTTCTCGACCGCGGCCGCGCTCTTGAGCGTGAAGCTGCTGCTCGTCGCGGTGACGATCGACAGCCTCACGATACTGCGGTGGATGGCCCGTTACCTCATCATCGCGGGTGCGGTGTGCTCCGGCGCGAACTTGACCGGCATGCTGTTCGCGCTCACCTGGCAACAGTCTCGACCCAGTAGCCCGGGTACCTAGCGATGAGCGGCGCGCTCCTTCCTTAGCAATGCCTGGGCGTGTCGGCGCGCCGCCTCCCCTTCGCCGTCCCCCAGCATCCGCGCGATCTCCCCCACCCGATCCTCACCGTGGATCGTCTGCACGTCACTCGTGGCGATCCCCTCCCGCGCCCGCTTGGACACCACCAGGTGCCGGTCCGCCCGCGCCGCGATCTGTGGGAGGTGGGTGATGACCAGCACCTGGTGCCGCTCGGCCACCTCCGCCAGCGCGCCGCCGACCTGGGCCCCGACCTCGCCGCCGATCCCCTGGTCCACCTCGTCGAATACCAGCGACGCGATCGCGTCGTGTCGCGCGAGCACCACCTTGAGCGCGAGCATCAGCCGCGACAGCTCGCCGCCCGAGGCCACCCGCGCGAGCGGCTTGGCGTCGAGCCCGACGTTGAGCCGCACGGAGAGCTGCACCGTCTCCCACCCGTGCGAGTCCGGCTCGTTCAAGCGAAGCAGATCCACGCCCACCTTGCCCCCGGGAAGGCCGAGCTGCGGCAGGAGCCGGTTCACCGCGCGCGCCAGCCGCTCGGCCGCGGCCGTCCGCTTCTCGGAGAGCGCGTCCGCCGCGCCGGCCAGCGCACGCTCGGCACCGGCGCGTCGGGAGGCGAGGGCCCGGAGGTCCACATCAGCCGTGTCGAGGACATCCAGCTCGGCCGCCGACGTCGCTCGCGTGGCGAGCACCGCTTCGACGTTCGCGCCGTACTTCTGGGTCAATCGGAAGAGCTGGTCGCGGCGCCGCTCGACTTCAGCGAGACGCTTGGGATCCTCCTGGATGTCGCCGGCGTACGCCGAGGCCAGCCGGGCCAGCTCGGACAGGTTGGCGTAGGCGGCATCGAGCAGCTCCCGCCACCCGGCCACGGACGGGTCCACTTTCTCCAGCCCCGTCAGCGCACGGTCGGCGACGGTCACGGCGCCGAGCGCGTTGCCCTCGTCGCCCTCGAGCGCGTCGGCGATCCGCTGGCCCTGCTCGGCCAGGGCGCCCGCCTGGCTCAGCCGGCGCGCCTCGACCTGCAGTGACTCATCCTCGCCCGGCCTGAGCCGGGCCCCGTCGATCTCGTCCACGACATGCCGGAGATAGTCGGCCCTCCGACGGACCTCGTCCCGCCGGGCCACCAGCGCAGTCTCCTCGGCCCGGAGCGCGCGTAGCGTCCCGTGCGCCTCGCTCACGGCCGCGGCCTCCTTCTCGGCGTGGGCAAAGGCGTCGAGGATGTCGCGCTGAGCTTCGGTGCGGAGCAATGACTGGGTCTCATGCTGGCCGTGCAGGTCCACCAGGAAGGTGCCCAGCCGGGCCAGCACGGTGGCGGTGGTGGGGCTGCCGTTCACCCACGCGCGCGAACGCCCCTCGGCCGAGACTTCCCGCCGCACCACCAGCCGCCCGTCGTCGAGGTCGAGGCCCAGCGCCTCGATCTGGGCGCGGGCAACCTGGTCCACGCCCTCGAACGCACCCTCGACGATGGTCTTCGCGGCGCCCGGCCTGACGCTGCCGCTGGTGGCGCGCTCGCCGAGCAGGAGGGCGAGCGCGTCCACCAGCATCGACTTGCCGGCGCCGGTCTCGCCGGTGAGGACGTTGAGGCCGGGGCCGAGCGGCAGGGTGACATCGGCGATGGTCGCGAGGTCGCGGACGCGGAGCTCGCTGATCACGTCAGCGCACCGCCTCCCGGTCGGACAGATCGCCCCAGTGGAGCTTCTGCCGCATGCGCGCGAAGAAGCCTTCGCCGCCGAGCCGGATGAGGCACACGCGGTGGTCCGCGCGCCGCACGTCCACCGACTCGCCCGGTGCGAGCGTGGTGCCGGTCTGGCCGTCGAAGGAGACGAGGAGGTCGTCCGCCCACCCTTCCATCGGCTCGATCACGATGCGATAGGTGGCGGGCACGACGAGCGGCCGCACCGCCAGCGTGTGCGCGGCGATCGGGGTGACCACCATCGCCTCGACGCCCGGCACCACGATGGGTCCGCCCGCGCTCAGCGAGTACGCCGTGGAGCCGGTGGGCGTCGCGACGATGATGCCGTCGGCGCTGTAGGGGCCCACGTTCTCGCCGTTGATGAAGACGTTGACGCGCATCACACGCGCCACCCCGCCCTTGTGAACGGCGACGTCGTTCACCGCCATCTGCACCGAGCGCCGCGTGTCATCGGGACCGTTGATCGCCGCCTGCAGGACCTGGCGGCGCTCGGTGACGTAGCGGCCGGCGACGAGGCACTCGAGGGCATCGTCGAGTCCGTCTCGCGTGGCGGTGGTGAGGAAGCCGAGCCGGCCGAAGTTGACGCCGAGGATAGGGGTCTCGCGTCCGCCGAGGAGGCGGGCGCCGCGGAGCAGTGTGCCGTCGCCGCCAAACGTGAGGAGCGCGTCGAGCTCGACGGTGGGGATCGACACCAGCTCGCCGCTCCAGAAGGGGGCGAGCGACTCCTCCGCGAGGAGCGTCATGCCTCGCGAGGGCGCCTGGCGGCCGATGTATTCCAGGACGGACTTGAGGTCGCCGTACCTCGGGTTGCCGACGACTCCGACCTTCATCGCGCCTCGAGGCTCTCCTCGTGCTGCAGCGCTGTGATGCGCCGGGCGATGCCGGCGGCGGTCAGGCCGAAGGTCTCGAGCTGCTCGGCCCGCGGCGCCTGCTCGATCAGGCGGTCGGGGACGCCGAGCGCCACGACCCGGATCTCGGAGTGGGTGGTCTGGAGGGTCTCCGCCAGGTAGGCACCGAAGCCGTTCACGATGGTGCCCTCCTCGACGGTCACCAGGATCCGGTGGCGCTGCACCAGCGACTCGAGCATCGCCGAGTCGAGCGGCTTGAGGAAGCGGCAGTTCACCACCGCGCAGTCCACGCCGTCGGCCGCGAGCAGCTCCGCCGCGGCCACCGCGGGCGCCACCATCGTGCCGACCGCGAGGATGGCGACGTCCGACTTGGCCTCCCGGAGCTGCTCCCAGCTGCCGTATGATACCGCCGGGATCTCGGCCGCTGGTCTCGGATCCGCCGGCGCCTTGTCGCGGGGATAGCGGGTGCAGAACGGTCCGCCCGCGTGCGCCAGTCCCGCGCGCAGCAGGCCGACCAGCTCGTCCCCGTCCTTGGGCGCGGTGACGGTCATGCCGGGCACCGCCAGCATGTAGGCGATGTCGTACAGACCCATGTGAGTCTGGCCGTCCTCGCCCACCAGCCCCGCGCGGTCCATGCAGAAGATCACCGGCAGCCGCTGGACCGCGATGTCGTGGATGACGTTGTCGTAGGCGCGCTGGAGGAAGGTGCTGTAGATCGCCACCACCGGCCGGATGCCTTGCGTGGCCAGCCCGCCCGCGAAGGTGACCGCGTGGCCCTCGGCGATCCCGACGTCGAAGAAGCGCTGGGGGTGCTTCTTCTGGAAGATGTTGGTGCCCGTGCCCGAGGGCATCGCGGCGGTGATCGTCACGAGGTCCGGATGCTCGTCCGCGAGCGCGGCGAGCGCATCGCCGAATACCTGGGTCCAGGTCGGGGGGCCGCTCGCCTTCTTCCGGGCCTCACCGGTGATCGGGTCGTACGCCGCGAGCCCGTGCCACTTCTCCTGGTTCGCCTCGGCGTAGGAGAACCCCTTCCCCTTCTGCGTCATCACATGGAGGACCCGGGGCCCGTGCATGCCGCGCACGAACTGCAGCGTATCGCAGAGCTTGGGCAGGTCGTGCCCGTCGATCGGGCCGAAATAGCGGAAGCCGAGCTCCTCGAACAGCATGCCGGGCGAGAAGAGATTCTTGACGCTCTCCTCCACGTTCTTGGCGAAGTCCACGACCCCCTCGCCGAACACGCCGCCGAGGGCGACGGTCATCCCCTTGATCTTCTCGCGCAGGCGATTGGTACGGGGGTCGGCCACGACCCGGCCGAGTGTCTTGCTGACCGCGCCGACGTTGGGAGAGATGGACATCCCGTTGTCGTTCACGATCAGGATGATGTCGCGGTCGGAGTGGCCCGCGTTGTTCATCCCCTCGTAGGAGAGGCCGCAGGTGAGCGCGCCATCGCCCACGATCGCCACCACCTTGTGCGACTCGCCCTTGAGGTCGCGGGCGGTGGCCATCCCGAACGCGGCCGACACGGCCGTGCCGGCGTGCCCCGCGCCGAACTGATCGTGCTCGCTCTCGTCGCGCTTCAGGAAGCCGGAGATGCCGTCGCGCTGGCGCAGGGTCGGAAAGCGGTCGTTGCGGCCGGTGAGCAGCTTCCAGGCGTAGGCCTGGTGCCCTACATCCCACACGACCCTGTCGGTCGGCGAATCGAACTCGTAGAGCAGCGCGATGGTCAACTCGATCACGCCGAGGCTCGCCCCGATGTGGCCGCCGGTGATGGAGCAGCACTCGATCAGGCGGTCCCGGATCTCCTGGGCGAGCTGGGGGAGCTGCTCGCGCTTCAGGCGCTTGAGGTCGGCGGGGGAATGGATGGTCGAGAGCAGGGTCGTCATGGAAACTCGGCTGTGCGTCTTGGGTGTCACCCTGAACGGCGTGAAGGGGCCCATGCCGGCATGGTCCCCTTCGCTACGCTCAGGCGACAATCAGGAGTTACGCGTCACAATATACCCCGCCAGCGCCCCCAACGCCCCGCTCGGCACGCCCGCCGGCGTCGAGGTGAGCGACCGCGCTCCGGGCCAGCCGATCGGCCTCCGCCCGGGCGCCCTCGACCCCCAAGACGCTGACATAGGTGGACTTGGCGAGCTGGACGTCGCGCCCCGCCGTCTTCCCCAGTTCCTCGCTGGTGCCGGTGGCGTCGAGCACGTCGTCGGCCACCTGGAACGCCAGGCCGATCTCCTCGCCATAGGCGGTGAGCGCCGCGACTTCGGCGGGCGCCGCCTCGGCCGCGATGGCGCCGAGGGTGCAGGCGGAGCGGATGAGCGCGCCGGTCTTGCCGCGATGCACCGCGATCAGGTCGTCCAACGCGAGCGCGCGCCCCTCGGCCTCGAGGTCGAGCCATTGCCCGCCGACCATCCCCTCGATGCCGCCAGCGCGAAAGAGCTCCACCGCCATCCGGCCGAGCGCAGCGGAGGGAAGCCTCAGCTCCTCGGCGGCCGCCGCGAGGACTCGGGCGGCGACCGGCACCAGCAGGTAGCCGGCGCGCGTCGCAATCGGCACGTCGAACCGCCGGTGCGTCGTCGGGCGACCGCGCCGGAGATCGTCATCGTCCATGCAGGGGAGATCGTCGTGCACCAGCGAGTAGGTGTGCACCGTCTCCACCGCCGCCGCCACACCGGCCACGGCCGGCGACGTGCCGCCTACCGCCCGGTACGAGGCGAGGAGGAGCGCCGCGCGCACCCGCTTGCCGGGAGTGGCGAGGGCGTACGCGAGCGCGTCGCTGTCCCGGCCGGACACTTCGCCACGGAGCCGTGCCGCCCACTGATCGAGAATGCGGTCGGTCAGCTCGCGGGCCTCGGTGAGGAGGTGCACGGCCGATCGCGCCGCGGTATCAGCCATCGAGGTCGGTGAGACGGAGGTCGCCATTGGCCTCTTCGAGCACCGTCTGCACTTTCACCTCCGCCGCGCCGAGGCGCTCTCGGGCGGCACGGAGCCGGGCGACGCCCTCCTCGAAGAGCGCGAGCGCGGCGTCGAGCTCGACGTCGTCCGCCTCGAGCCTCCGGACGATCTCCTCCAGCCGGCTCAGATCCTGGGCGATGCTCATGACGACTCCACCCGGGCGGGGACGTCGCCGTCGGCCACCCGCAGACGAAAGGCCGTGCCCGGCGGGAACTCCGCCCGGCGCTTGAGGACGTGTCCGTCGCGATCCACGGGCACGGCATAGCCGCGGTCGAGAATCCGGAGCGGGCTCAGCGCGTCGAGCTGCGCGCCGAGGCGGTCGGCGCGGTGGCGCTCACGCCGGAGCAGCGCGTGGACCGAGGCCTGCAGGCGGTCGCCGGTCCGCGCCAGTCGCTCGGCGCCGAGCCTGGTGCGGCCGGAGAGCCCGCCCGCCAGCCGCGCCGCCAGGTCGTCGAGCTGCCGGGCCACCTCCCGCCGATCGGCCACCGCCATCTCGGCGGCCGCCGAGGGCGTGGCCGCGCGCAGGTCGGCCACCAGGTCGGTGAGCGAGATGTCGGTCTCGTGTCCCACCGCGGAGATGGTGGGAACGCGCACGTCCGCGAGCGCGCGGCAGACCTTCTCGCTGTTGAAGGCGGCCAGGTCCTCCCGGCCACCGCCGCCGCGGCCCACGATGCAGAGCTCCACGTCCGGTATGCGGTTCACCAGCTTGAGCGCCCGCACCAGCGCGCCGACCGCGCCGTCGCCCTGCACCCGCGCGTTCACGATCAGAAGCCGGCAGCAGGGCCAGCGCTTGCCCATCACCGTGATCACGTCGCGCATCGCGGCGCCCGCGGTGCTGGTGACCATTACGACGGTGGTGGCGAGCGCGGGGATGGGCCGCTTGCGGGCGGGGTCGAAGAGGCCGTCCCGGTGGAGGGCTTCCTTCACCCGCTCCAGCTCACGCTGGGCCGCACCGAGGGCCGAGGTCGGGATCAGGCGGGTGACGTTGAGCTGGAACTCGCCCTTGGCCTCGTAGATCCCCGGGCGGGCGAGCACGAACACCTCGGTGCCCTCCTTGGGCGGCTCTCCGGCGGACTGCGCGTACCGGCTCCACATGCAGCAGCGCACCTGACACGACCGGTCGCGCAGGCTGAAGTACCAGTGGCCGCTCGACCACGCCTTGAGCCCCACCACCTCGCCCCGGACCCACACCGGGAGGAGCTCTCCCTCGACCAGCCGCTTGGCGGCGGAGACGAGCTTGCTCACCGACCAGGCGTCGTCGGTGGGGGTGGTGGAGGAGAGCGGAAGTGAGTAGGTCATGGTGATGTGGGCCGCGGTGTCACGACGAGCAATGCGCTTCGATCAACGAGCTCGATCAACGAGCTTCGATCAACGCGATTCGATCTGGCGCCAGGCCTGCAAGGTGTTCTGCAGCAGCATGGCGATCGTCATCGGTCCAACGCCGCCGGGGACCGGGGTGATCCACGAGGCCTTCTCCGCCACCGGCGCGTACGCCACGTCGCCGACCAGGCGGTACCCCTTCGCGTGGGTGGCGTCATCCACCCGGTTGATGCCCACGTCGATCACCACCGCGCCGGGCCTCACCATGTCGGCGGTGACGAACTCGGCCTTGCCGATCGCCGCGATCAGGATGTCGGCACTCCGGGCCATGGCGGGCAGGTCCTTGGTGCGCGAATGGCAGACCGTCACCGTGGCGTCGCCGCCGGGCCCCTGTTGTATGAGCAGGTTCGCCATCGGCTTGCCCACGATGTTCGAGCGCCCCACGATCACCGCATGGGCGCCCTTGGTCTCGATCCCCGAGCGGATCAGCATCTGCTGCACGCCATAGGGTGTAGCCGGCCGGAAGGCGGCGGCATCGCCGGTGACCAGCTTGCCCACGTTCACCGGGTGAAAGCCGTCCACGTCCTTGGCCGGGTCGATCCGCCGCAGCACCTTCTCGCTGTCGATGTGCTTCGGCAGCGGGAGCTGCACCAGAATCCCGTGGATCTTCGGGTCGGCATTGAGCCGGTCCACGATCGCCAGCAGGTCGGCCTCCGAGATCGTCGCCGGCTGGCGAATGGTCTCGGAGTACATGCCGGCTTCCTCGGTCGCCTTGCCCTTCGCGCGCACGTACACCGCGCTGGCGGCATCCTCGCCGACCAGCACGGCCGCGAGTCCCGGCTTCCGCCCATCGCCCGCCAGCTTCGCCACCGTCGCCGCCACTTCGGCGCGGATCGTCTTGCCCAGCGCCACCCCATCCAGAATCTTCGCGCTCATCGGGCGTAGTCCACGGCTCTCGTCTCCCTGATTACGACCACCTTGATCTGCCCCGGATACTGCAGCTCGTTCTCGATCTTGCGGGCGATCGTCTCCGAGAGCTGGGTGGCGGCGCTGTCGTCGATACGGTCGGGCGTCACCACCACCCGCACCTCGCGGCCCGCTTGAATGACGTTGCACTTCTCTACACCGGGGAACCCGTTGGCGATCTCCTCCAGCCGGGTCAGCCGCTTCACGTAGGTCTCGAACGCCTCGCGCCGAGCGCCCGGCCGCGAGCCGCTGATGGCGTCGGCCGCCTGCACCAGGACCGACTCGGCGGACTCGTGCGCCACGTCGTCGTGGTGCGCCTGGATGCAGTTGATGACGGCCGCGCTCTCACCGTAACGCCGCGCGACCTCGACCCCGAGCTCGACGTGGGTGCCCTCGTTGTCGTGGGTCAGCACCTTGCCCACGTCGTGCAGCAGTCCACCCCGCTTGGCCAGCTGCACGTCCAGGTGGAGCTCGGCCGCCATCATCCCCGCGAGCCAGGCGACTTCCTTCGAGTGCTCGTAGATGTTCTGGCCGTAGGACGTGCGATACCGCATCCGCCCGATCAGCTTGATCAGCTCGGCGTGAAGGCCGTGGATGCCGGTGTCGTAGGCCGCCTGCTCGCCCAGCTCGACCAGCTGCACCTCCAGCTCCTTCTGCACCTTGACGACAATCTCCTCGATCCGGCCGGGATGGATCCGGCCGTCCTGGATCAGCGCCTCGAGCGACCGTCGCGCGACCTCCCGGCGGATCGGATCGAAGCAGGAGACGATGACGGTGTCGGGCGTGTCGTCGATGATCACGTCCACGCCGGTCGCGGTCTCGAAGGCCCGGATGTTCCGACCTTCGCGGCCGATGATACGGCCCTTCATCTCGTCGCTGGGGAGAGGAACGGCGGCCACCGTGCTCTCCGCAGTGGTCTCCGCCGCGAGCCGCTGGGTGGCGATGGCGATGATGCGGCGGGCGTCGCGGTCCGCGTTCTTCTTGGCCTGCTCCTTGATATCGCGCACCAGCGCCGCGGCCTGGCCCCGGGCCTCGTCCTCCACCCGCTGCAGAATCTCGCGGCGCGCGTCCTCGGCGGTGAGTCCGGCGATCCGCTCCAGCCGGAGGCGCTGCTCCTGCGCCAGCTTGTCGGCCTCGCCCTCGCGCGCCCGAAGAGCCAGCTCCTTCTGCGCCAGCCCTTCTTCGCGCTTGTCGATCCCGCGCGCGCGGTTGCTCGTCTCCTCGGCCTTCCGGTCCTGCTCGCGGGAGCGCTCGTCGGCGCGCCGCTCGATCCGCTCCCACTCCTCGCGCTTGCGCTGGTGCTCCCGGTCGAGCTCCTCGCGCGCCTTCAGCGTATCCATCTTGGCGGCCAGGAGGACCTCGCTCCTGGTCGCCTCGGCCTCGCGCGCGGTGTCGGTGCGGACCTTCTCGATCTCCCGCGTCATTTCCCCCCGGAGCATGTCGGCGTCGCGCCGAGCGGTCTCCAGGATGCCGGCGCCCTCGCGCTGCTGACTGCGGCGCTGGATCAGCATCGCGACCAGGCCGATGGCCAAGCCGACGGCCACCCCCGCGAGCGCTGGGAGGAGAAGGGACTGCCACATGAGGGACGGGCCTACGTCGCGGCCGCGCGCTTGCCGCGCTTGGCCGGAGGGAGAAGGCGGGCCAGCTCGTCGGCGAGGGCGGTGACGCGGGTGGCGATGTCCCGGTCGCCTCGCCGGGCCTGGAACAGCTCGTCGGTGATCGCGAGCCCGGCCAGGATCGCGATCTTGTGGCTCTCGACCGCGGGCAGGGAGTCACGCACACGCTTGAGCGCGGCGTCGAAATAGGCGGCGACCTCCCGGGTGTACTCGGGCGGCAGCTCGGAGCGGACGGTGTATTCCTCGCCGCCGATGGTGACGCGGACGGCATTCTTGGTCGCAGTGGTCACGCCGCGTTTCCTCCCCCGTGCTGCTCGAGGAACGAGAGCCGCCCAGCCAGGGCCTTCAGCCGCTCGCGAGCCGCCTCGATCCGGTGGCGGAGCGCCTGGTTCTCGGTCTCCAGTTCGGTCACCCGGCGGCGGGCTTCCTTGAGCTCCGGCCCCGCCACCTTCCCACCGCGCGACTCCGCCTCGGCGAGCTCGGCCTCCGCGCGCAGCGTCCGCCGGCGCCACCCCGCCAGCTCCTCGGTCAGGTGCTTGAGCAGCTGCTCGAGGTCGGCCAGCGCCTTTGCATCGGGACGATCGTAGGTATAGGCCACGTCACTCTCCCCCGCGGGCGGCGCTGCCATCCCGCCGGCGCACGTCTAGCTCGTCCTCGAGCGCGGCAAGAAGCCGCGTCTCGGTCTGGTCCACTTCGGCGTCGCGCAGCGTCCGGTCGGGAGCCCGGAACGTCAATCGGAACGCGACGCTTCGCACGCCCGGCGGCAGCCCACTCCCCCGGTAGTCGCTCTCGATGTCCACCCGCTCGAGCAGCGCTCCTCCGGCCGCCACCAAGATGCGTTCCGCCTGAGCCACGGTGACCCCGTCGGGCAGCAGCAGCGCGAGCACCCGAACGCTGGCGGGTGTGGCGGGCAGCGGCGTGAACTGGGGCGGCCGGCGGGGCGAGGTATCGAGCAGCAGCTCGAAGCCGTACAACGGAGCGGCCCAGGGCGGCGCGTCGGCGGCGAGAGGCCCTGCTTCACCCACGATCCGGCCGTCGGCGGCCCGGGCAACCCACGCGTTGCGTTCAACTTGCACCACACCCCCAGGAAAGGCCAGAGCGAGGGCGGCCTCGAATCGACCCTTCAGGTCCCAGAGGTCGAATCGGTCCTCGCCCGTCCCGGTCCAGTGGGCCGTGTCACGCCGTCCTGTCAGCACGGCGGCGACGCGGCGCTCCTCCACCGGACGCCGGCCCGGCGGCGACGCGGCGAACGCGGTACCGACCTCGAAGAGGCGCACGTCCTCCACGTGGTTGGCCCAGTTGGCCTCGACCAGCCGCACCAGACCCGGCAGCAGCCGGCGCCGGAGCCAAGCATCGTCGGCGGAGAGGGGATTCAGCAGCTTGACGCTCTCGTCGCCGTCGGCGGGTCCGAGCGGCAGCCGGGACACCTCGTACAGCCCCTGCTCCACCATCCCTCGACGCACCGCGGCGACGGCCGCTTCCTCGCGCGCCTCGGCCAGCGACCCCATCCGGAACGGGCGGAGCTCGGAGGGGAACGTGTCGTACCCGTGGAGGCGGGCGATCTCTTCGATGAGGTCCACCTCCCGCACCAGGTCGGGCCGCCAGCCCGGTACGTCCACCGCGATCCGGCCGTCGTCGGGCTTGGAGACCACCGTCGCGCCGATGGCAACCAGGTACTGCTCGATCGCATTCCACGGCACCTCGACGCCCAGCACCTGGGTGACGCGCGCCGGCCGCAGGAAGATCCGTGGCGGGTGCGATGGCTCGGGCCACAGGTCGAGCGGCGGCTCCGCCAGCTCGCCGCCGCCGGTGGCGAGGATCAGCTCGATGCAGCGGCGCATCGCGTCGCCTCCGCCCCACCGGTCGATGGTCCGCTCGAAGCGGTAGCTCGCCTCGGTGCTCATCCCCAACGTGCGGCGGGTCCGGCGGATTCGGGGCGGGTCCCAGAAGGCGGCCTCCAGCAGGACGTCGCGCGTCTCGAGACTCACCTCGGTGGAGGCGCCGCCCATGACCCCCGCGAGCCCAATGACGCCGTTCCCATCGGCGATGGCCACCATCTCGGCGTCGAGTGTGCGCTCCTCGTCGTCGAGGGTGACGAGCCGCTCACCGGCGCGGGCGCGGCGCACCACCAGCTCGTTGCCGCCCAGCGTGCCCGCGTCGTACGCGTGCATCGGCTGGTTGAGCTCGAGCATCACGTAGTTGGTCGCGTCCACCACGTTGTTGATCGACCGCACGCCGACGGCCTCGAGCCGCTGGCGCAGCCATGCCGGCGAGGACCCGACCCGGGTCCCGCGCACGAACGCCGCATGGAACCGCGGGCAGGCCGCCGTATCCACGATCCGGATGGCGATGGACCCGGCGCGGCCGCTCGCGCCCTCCCGACGAGCGGGCGGAATGTCGAGGCGCTCGGTGCCGGGCACTGTGGGGAGGCGGAAAGGCGTCTGATACGAAGCCGCCAGCTCCCGTGCGACGCCCTTGTGGGCCAGGAGATCCGGACGATTCGGCGTCACGTCCACGATCAGCCGGTGGTCGGCGAGCGGCACCGCCTCCAGCAGCGGGGTGCCCGGCGCGGCGTCGGTGTCCAGCTCCAGGATGCCGTCGTGCTCCTGCCCGAGCCCCAGCTCGCGGGCGGAGCAAAGCATCCCCTCGGATACCTCACCCCTCAGCTTGGCCCGCTCGATCGTCATCGGGGCGCCGCCCTTGCCATGAGGGACGGTCGTCCCGATGCGGGCGAAGGGGTACTTCTTCCCCGCGGTCACGTTGGGCGCGCCGCAGACCACGCTCCGCCGCTCGGCGCTCCCGTCGTCCACCCGGCACACGCGCAGCCGGTCGGCGTTCGGGTGCGGGCGGACCTCTTCCACCAGGCCGATCACCAGCTCGCTGAGATCGGTGTGGAGCGGCTCGACCGCGTCCACCGGCGCGCCGAGCATCGTGAGTCGCTGCGCCACGTCGGCCGGGTCGAGCGGTCGGCGGAGGAACGCCTCGAGCCAGCGGATGGAGATGTTCATGCGTGCCCCGCGACCCGCTGGAGGAACCGCATGTCACCCTCGAGCAGCAGCCTGATGTCCGGAATGCCGTAGCGCAGCATCGCGATCCGGTGAGGGCCCATGCCGAAGGCCCAGCCGGTGTAGCGCTCCGCATCCACCTGGCAGTTCTCCAGCACCGCGGGGTGGACCATCCCGCAACCGAGGATCTCCATCCACCCGGTGCCCTTGCACGCGGGGCAGCCGCTCCCGTGGCAGAGCTGACACTCCACGTCCATCTCGGCCGACGGCTCGGTGAACGGGAAGAACGACGGGCGGAAGCGGGTCCGGGTGGACGGCCCGAAGAACCGGCGCGCGAAGTGGATCAGCGTCGCCTTGAGATCCACGAACGAGATCCCCTCGTCTACCGCGAGCCCTTCGATCTGCGAGAAGGCGGGTGAGTGCGAAGGATCGAACGCGTCATTCCGGTAGACCATGCCCGGAATCACCACTCGAACCGGCGGCGGTGACTCGACCAGCGTCCGGATCTGGACCGGCGAGGTGTGGGTGCGGAGCAGCAGCCGCCCCGCGGGCTCCCCCTCGGCCGGCGGGGCGTCGAGGTAGAGCGTGTCGTGCATGTCCATCGCCGGATGGTCGGCCGGGAAGTTGAGCGCGAGGAAGTTGTACCACTCGGTCTCCACCTCGGGGCCGACCGCGACCGTGAAGCCGATGCCGCGGAAGATCTCCACGATCTCGTCCACCACTTTGGTCACCGGGTGCTCGGCCCCGACCCAGCGCCGGCGCGCCGGCATCGTGAGATCGATTCCAGACTGCGCCCGTTGCGCCCGCTCCGTGTCGAGGGCCGTTCGGCGCTCGGCGAAGGCGGCCTCGAACCCGACCTTGAGCTGATTCACGGCGGCCCCGAACCGCTTCCGCTCCTCCACTGGGAGCGACGCGACGCGCTTGAGCGCGGCGGTGAGCACGCCGCTCTTGCGCCCCAAGATGGCGATCTCCTCCGCCTCGAGCGCGCCGGCGTCGAGGGACGGAATCGCCTCCTGGCGAGGGAGGAGTGCATCGAGATCGGGATAGCCGGTGGACATGGACACGGAGCTCGTGGGCACGGGTGACCGATGCGTCAGTGGGGCCGCCCGCGAGCGCGAACGGCCCCACCGGGCGACTGCGTCACGGGCGACTGCCTACTGATTGTTCTTGGCGACCTCGGCCAGCTTGCCGAAGGCATCGGCGTCGCGCACGGCGAGATCCGCGAGGATCTTCCGGTTGATCTCGACGCCGCCCTTCTTGAGCCCGGCGACGAGCCGGCTGTAGCTCAGGCCGTGGATCCGCGCCGCCGCGTTGATGCGGGTGATCCAGAGCGCGCGGAACTCGCCCTTCTTCTTGCGCCGGTCGCGGTACGCGTACCGCATGCCGCGCTCGACGGTCTCCTTGGCGGCCTTGTAGAGCTTGCTCCGGCCCCCGCGAGCACCCTTCGCGGCCTGCATGATCTTCTTCTTCCGGGCGTGGTGGGCGACACCACTCTTCACTCGAGGCATGGTGGGCTCCTTACGCCTGGAGGAGACGGCTGACGCGGGGGAAGTCGGCCGAGCTCACGAGGTCACCCTTCTTGAGCCGGTTCTTCCGCTTGCGCGTCTTCTTCGTCAGGATGTGGCTGTGGTTCGCGTGCCACCGCTTGAGCTTGCCGGTGCCGGTTCGCTTGAACCGCTTCATCGCGGCGCGCTTGGTCTTCTGCTTTGGCATCGTGGTCTTCCTCGTTACTTCGGCGCGAGAACCATCGTCATGTTGCGGCCTTCCAGCTTCGCATCGGCTTCGATCTTGCCGATGTCGGCGAGGCTCGCGGCCACCCGATCGAGCACCGCCTTGCCCAGCTCCAGATGCGCGATCTGCCTGCCGCGGTACATCATGGTGACCTTGACCTTGTTGCCCTCGCCCAGGAACTCCCGGGCGTGCCGGGTCTTGAACTCGAAGTCGTGGTCGTCGATGCCGGGCCGGTACTTCACTTCCTTGAGCTGGATGATGTGCTGCTTCTTCTTCGCCGCCCGCGCCGCCTTCGCCTCTTCGAACTTGAACTTCCCGTAGTCCATGATCTTGACGACGGGGGGACGGGCGGTCGGAGCCACTTCCACGAGGTCCAACCCGCGTTCCTGGGCGGCGGCCAGCGCCTCCTCTACGGGCAGGACGCCGAGTTGCTCGCCTTCGGGGCCGATGACCCGCACCGGACTGATGCGAATCATTCGATTGATGCGGGTTCGCTTTTCGCGCTCGTTCGTGGACAGTGTGCGTGCCTCCGACGAAATAGAAAAACGGGCACCCTGGAACGAATCCGGGTGCCCGCGACGCCCGGACCGCTCCGGCGCGAGGCCGGCCTGTCGGTCTGGGAAGCCTAGGACCCGGTTGCGCTGCGGCTCAAACCCGCAGGCTCAGGGTGGAGGAGTTTCCTCCCCACTTGACGAACCGGGCAAGCTAGCGGGTGCGGGAGGGCCAGTCAACGTATCGCCTTGGGGTCATGCCCCCTTCACTGCGCTCAGGGCGACACTTCCGGCAGCAGCTGCCGGTGGGGCCGAGACCATATCCCGCAGCACCAGGTCCTTCCCTTCCCGCCCCAGGGTGCCGGCGGCGGTCGACGGGTCGTGCTCGAAGACGATGCGCCACCCCTCCCGCTCGGCTTCCGCCAGGAACGCGCGCTTGCTCTCCAGCGTCCGGAGCGGCTCCAGGTCGTACCCCATGATCCAGGGGAGCGGCAGGTGCGCGGTGGTGGGAATGAGGTCGGCGATGAACGCGAGAGTCTCGCCCCTGTCCTGCACCAGGACCATCTGATGGAAGGGCACGTGGCCCGGCGTGAGACGGACGGAGATCCCGGGCAGGACCTCCCCGTCGCCCTCGAGCAGCCGCCAGCGCTCGGCGGCCGCGATCGGCTCGTAGTTGTGGGGGAGATAGCTCGCGCGAGTGCGCTCGTTGGCCCGCCGGGCGAACTCGAGCTCCCCCTTCTGCACCACGTAGGTCGCGTTGGGGAAGGTGGCCCGGACGTGACGCCGCGGGTCGTCCTCCAGCTCGGGGTCCAGCGTGGTGTTGCCCCCCGCGTGGTCGAAGTGGAGGTGCGTATTGATGACCCACCGCACGTCGCGCGGCAAATGGCCCGCCGCCGCGAGGGCGTCCTCCAGCTGGGTCGCGCCTTCCAGCCCCTGGTTCTCGACACCGTAGATGTCGAGGAACTTGGCGTCCTCCTTGTTGCCGAGCCCGGTGTCGATCAGCACGAGCCCATCGGGATGCTCGACGAGAAGACAGCGCATGGCGAGCGGGATGCGGTGGCGGTCGTCGTGCTGCACCCGCCTGGTCCACAGCGTATAGGGCACCACGCCGAACATGGCGCCGCCGTCGAGCCGCTGCCCACCGGCTTCCAGCGTGTGGCACCGGAGCCCACCCACCTGCATCGTGCGGGCGAGAGTCATGCGAGCAGCCCCGGGGCCGAGTCTTCCAACGGCGCCGTCGGCATCGCGCGGCGGCGCCGGCGCGGCCGGCGCAGCGCGCGCCGCGACTCGATGGCCGCCAGATCCTGCAGCGTGCGCGCGCCCTCGTCGCGGGCCAGCACGAGGAGGCGGCCGAGCAGCTCCGCGGTGACGAGCGCGTCCCCGCCGGCGCGGTGTCGGGCGGGATTGGTGAACCCGAACCAGTGGGTGAGGCTGTCGAGTCCGCAGGAGGTGATGCCCTTCACCAGCCTCCGCGCGAGCCGCACGGTGCAGAGCCGCGGCCCGTCGAGCGCGAGGTCGCTCGCCCGCCGGATCTCGGCACAGAGGAAGTTCCAGTCGAACCGCGCGTTGTGGGCCACGAAGATGCGTCCCGCGAGTGCGGCCACCACCCGGTCCGCCACTTCGGCGAAGGTCGGCGCCGACCGGACCATGTCGTTGCTGATGTTGGTGATCGCGCAGATCGCCGCCGGAATGGGGCGGCCCGGATTCACCAGCGACTCGAAGACGACCTCGCGCCGTCCGCCGCACACCACGACGATCGCCACCTCGGTGATCCGGTCGCCGGCCGTGGCGCGTGCCCCCGTCGTCTCGACGTCAACCACCGCGAAGGCGCACTCGTCGAGCAGCGGCGAATCCTGCACCTCGGGCACCAGGCCCCACCGGCCGTCGGTGAGCCGCCGGATCCGCGGGTCCGAGCCGAGCAGCGCCACGGCGATCCGGTCACAGATGACCAGCGGTGCGCTGCTGAGGCCGAGGACGTCGCGGCACAGCATGGCCGACGGCTGTGGGCCGGTGCGGAGCACGCCGTGCACCCGCTCGACCAGCGTGGTGGTGGGATGGGTCAGGAGCCCGCTCACAGGATTGCCCGCCGGAGCGGTAGGGACATGCATCTCGGCCCACCCCCGCCACGCGCCAGCTCGGAGCCCTCGACCGTGATCACGGTGCGGTGCTTGGCGTCGCGCCAGTCGTCGAAGGCGAGGAAGTTGACGGCCGGGACCAGGCGGAAGCCCGCCTGCTCCAGCTCACAGAGCGTGGCGTCGTTGCGCCGGTAGCTGATGATCGTGCCCGGGCGAAGCGCGAGAAAATTGCAGGCGGAGCTCCACTGCTCCCGCTCCTGGCGCGTCCGGTTGTTGCCCCCGGCGAAGATGGGCTGCAGCGGCAGACCCAGCTCCTTCGCGGCGGTGAAGAAATTGGGCATCTCCCGCACGCCCTCGACGCCTTTCCGACGGTGCAGGACCGCGAGACGCTCGGGGCCCACGAAGTAGGGCGGGTAGACCACGCACAGGTCCTGGTCCACGTGGCTGAAGATCATGTCGAGATGGATCGCGGTCGGCGCCTTGGGCATGACGACCACCAGCACGTCGGTGGCGAGTCCCCGCTCGAACACGACGTCACAGAGCCGGTCGAGCGCCTCCGGCGACGTGCGCTCACTGAACCCGAGGACGAGCAGGTCGGGCCGGAGGTAGTGCACGTCGCCGCCCTCGAGCGTGTAGTTGCTCCGCTTCTCCTCCGAGCCGTCGTACAGGAGGCCCTCGTTCGCCAGCTCGGGGTGGAACAGGAACAGCGACTTGATCAGCAGCTCCTCGGTCCACCGCACCCCGTAGCGCATCGAGCCGACCACCGCGTGGCGGCCGATCACCATCCCGATGTCCCGGGGGAAGAACAGGTTCGGGAGCGGAGGAAACGCGAAGCCTTCCTCGTTGAGCGCGGAGGTGATGGGCCCGCTCTCCTCCCGGGTCCCCTGGATCAGCATCTCCACGATCTGCGAGGGCGGCATGATACTCATCTGCTGCGCCAGATCGTCGGACGGTACGACGTCCATGGTCTTGGAGATCAGGAACTCACGCGCTTCGGGCTGCTCCAGGATCTCCGCGAGCAGCTCCCGCACCTGGACCACCTTCGCGAAGCGGCGCAGGACCGAGACGAACTGCCGGTGCTCGCGCTGCGCGATCTCGAGATCGATGATGTCGTCGTAGAGGAAGTCCTCCCGGTTGCCGGGCGTGACCGCCTCCAGCTCGGGGCCGGGGGTGTGGACCAGCACGGTCTTGAGGGGACCGATCTCGGAGGTGACTTCTACGGGCATGCGCTCAAGGTAGGCGTGGGGACGGGCGCCTTGTAGTGGGGACCGGGACTCCTCTCCGGCGCTACACCCACCTTCGGATCTCGGCGGTGAGCGGTCCCCGCACGACCCTCACCGCCGATAGCCCGGCCCCCGAATGACCTTGCCCGGCAGCTTGCCGGTCGCCTTGCCGTCCGCGATGACCGGCACGCCGTTCACCAGCACCCAGCGCATCCCCTCGGCGAGCTGATGCGGCTGCGCGAACGTCGCCTTGTCCGTCACGGTCTCCGGATCGAACACGACGACGTCCGCCCACATCCCGACCTTGAGCACGCCCCGGTCGCCGATGCGCATGCGCTGCGCGGGCAGCGCGCTGAATTTGCGGATCGCATCCTCCAGCGTGAGCCGCTTCTCCTCCCGCACGTACTTGCGCAGGATGCGGGGGAAGGTGCCGTACGCCCGCGGATGGGGATGGGTCTTGGACAGGATGCCCTCCGGGGCCGAGCCCTCGGAGTCGCAGTTGATCGAGACCCACGGCTGTTCCAGCGCCAGTGCCACGTCCTCCTCCTGCATCCCGAACACGGCGACGAAGGTGTAGGCCTGGTCCTCGATGAGGAAGTCGAGCATCGCGTCGATCGCGTCCCCGCCGCGCGCCTTGGCGACCTCGGCGAGCGTCTTGCCCTGGAACTGGCGGAGCGCGGGGTTGTGGACCGCGCCGATCAGGATCGCCTCCGGCCCGGGGACCTCGAGCCAGGTGTTCTCCCAGTCGGCGTTGTGCTCGATGTCGTTCCGGATCCGCTTCCGCGACTCCGGCTCACGCATGCGCTCCAGCAGCTTCGCCGTGCCGCCGTCGTGGGCCCACGGCGGGATGAACGACGAGAATGAGTTGAACCACGCCGGGTAGGCGTAGGTGTCGGCCGCGATGTCCACGCCGGCGCGCCGCGCCGAGTCGATCTTGGCGACGATCTCCGGCATCCGGCCCCAGTTCCTCTTGCCCGCGGCCTTGAGGTGCCAGATCTCGACCGGAATGCCCGCCTCGCGACCGATCCGGATCGCCTCGTCGATGGCGGGGAGGATCTCCTCGCTCTCCGACCGCATGTGCGTCGCGTACACTCCGCCCAGCTTGGCCGCCTCCGCCGCGAGGGCGATCAGCTCCGGCGTCTCCGCGTAGGGAGCCGGCGGATACTGCAGCGAGGTGGAGACGCCGACCGCGCCCTCGCGCATCGCCTGGCGGACCAGGCCGCGCATCCGGTCGAGCTGGGCCGGCGTCGGATCCTTGTCGTCGTCCCCCAGCACCATGCGCCGTACCTGCGTCGCTCCGACGTATGTCGCCATGTTGAGGCCCATCCCCTGGCGCTCGAGCCGGGCGTAGTACTGCGCCAGCGTCCGCCAGTCGGGCGTCACGCCGACCTGATCGTAGCCCGCCTGGTCGGAGGCGATGATCGCGTCGTTGAGCGGCGCGGGCGATCCCCCCTCGCCGGTGATCTCGGTGGTGATCCCCTGGAAGACCTTCGAGGGCAGCCTCGGGTTCGCCAGGATGCTCAGATCCGACTGGCCGAGCATGTCGATGAAGCCCGGGGCCACGACGGCACCCGCCGCGTCCACGGTTCGCGTGGCCTTGGCCCCGTCGAGCCGTCCGATCGCGGCGATGCGGCCGCCGCGGATCCCGATGTCCCCCGCATACCAGGGCGAGCCGGTGCCGTCCACGATGTGGCCGTTCTTGATGACGAGATCGAAGACGGGAGATTGAGCGGACAGGGAGACGGCAGGGACGAGCACCAGCAGGAGTGCGGTCAGGCGCATCGAAGGCCTCGGGAGCCGGGGTTACCCGTTATCGGCTCGCCAGGGCATAGCTGAGAGTCTCCAGCTCGAGCGCCAGGTTCACCGTCTTCACCACCACGTCGTCCGGCAGCGAGAGCTGCACGGGCGCGAAATTCAGGATCGCCTTCACGCCGAGCGCCACCAGCCGATCCGCCACCGGCTGGGCGGCCTCCGCCGGCGTCACCAGCACCGCCATATCGATCGGATTCTTGGTCAGCTCCCGCTCCAGCGAGCTGATGTCGAGCACGGTGAGCCCGTTCCACTGCCGGCCGATCTTGCTCGTGTCGCTGTCGAAGATGGCGATGATGTCGAACCCGCGCTGGCGGAAGCCGCGGTACTGCACCAGGGCACTGCCGATCTTGCCCGCCCCGATCATCCCCACGCGATACCGCCGCTTGAGGCCGAGGATCTCCCGCAGCTGGTCCGCCAGCTCGGGGACCGGATAGCCCAGGCCGCGCTTGCCGAACGAGCCGAAGAACGACAGGTCCTTCCGCACCTGCGCGGAGGTCGTCCCGCCCCGCGACGCAAGTGCGCCCGAGCTCACGGTGGCGATCCCCTGCCCCTCGAACTCCTCGAGAAAGCGCAGGTAGAGCGACAGCCTGCGAACGGTGGATTCGGCGACCTTAGGCATGCTGCGGATTTTTGTGAAACATTTCACAAACTTACCGCGGCTGCCACCCCCCGTCAACGAGCGCCCGGAGCAGCAGGGCGAACCGCTCGGGTGACACCGTCTCCGGCCGCGCGGTCGGCTCGAGCCTGGCCTTCGCCAGCGCCTCCCCCACCCGGGCGGCGTCCCACCCCGTGAGCTCGCGCAAGCCGCGCGTGAGCTGCTTGCGCCGGAACCCGAAGAGCCCGACCACGAGGCGGCGGAAGGGCTCCACCTCCGCATCGCTCACCACCGGCTCGGCGAGCGGCGTCAGCCGGAGCACGGCCGAATCCACCTTGGGCCGGGGATGAAATGCACCGGCCGGCACGGTGAAGAGCCGCTCCGCCCGGGCCACCGCCTGAACCCCAACGCTCAACGCCCCGTACGCCTCGGTCCCCGGCCGCGCGCCGACCCGGTCGGCCACTTCCTTCTGCACCAGGAACACGATCCTCCGCGGACGCGGCGGCTGCAGCGCCTTGTCGATGAGGGGCGAGGTGATGTTGTAGGGGATGTTGCCGGCGACCAGGGCGCCAATGCCCCCGGCGGCATGCCAATCGGCCTCGATCGCGTCGGCTTCGATGATCTCCGCCTCGGGGAAGCGCTCGCGCAGGCCCGGGACCAGCTCGGGATCCTTCTCGATCGCCACCAGACGCCCCGCGCGCGCCGCCAGCGCCGCGGTCAATCCGCCGGGCCCGGGACCGATCTCGAGCACCGTGTCCGCGGTGGAGGCCTCGAGCGCGTCGGCGATGCGCTCGAGCAGCCGGGGATCGGACAGGAAGTGCTGGGCGAGGCGTCGCTTGGGCCTCGTCACCTCACATCCGAAGGACCAGGATGGTGCGGTCGTCGATCGGGCGGCTGCCGAACTCCTCGGCCTTGGCCAGGACCGCCTGCACGATCGCTTCGGGCGACTCGTTCCGGCGCGCGCACACTTCGTCCAGCAGGCGCTGCTCGCCGAACGGCTCCCCGTCGTCGTTCCGCGCGTCCACCAACCCGTCGGTCCAGAGCACCAGGAGATCGTGGCCCACGCTCCAGGGCAGCTGCCGGCGCTGGATGCTCCCGGCCGTGGCGAGGCCGAGCGGAGGCGCGGTCGCCTCCAGGCGTTCGGGCTCGCCGAAGCGCGGCACGCGGAACGCGTAGGGGTGCCCCGCGCTGGCGTAAGCGAGCCGGCCGCCGAGGGGGTCGAGCACCCCGTAGAACACGCTGAAGTACATCTCCGTTTCGGCCAGCTCGGTGGAGAGGCTGTCGAGCAGCGCGCTCAGCGTCTCGTCCGGCGTGACCGAGGCCGCGGCGTGGATGCCGGCCGCCGAGAGGACCAGCGCCATCACCAGCGCGGCGGAGAATCCATGCGAGGCCACGTCGCCCAGCATCACGCCCACGCGACCGCGGCCCAGGCGGGAGAAGGTGTAGAAGTCGCCGCCCACGGATTCCGCGGGAAGGCATCGCGCGGCGACTTCCGCGTCGCCATGCAGCACCGAGGGCAAGGGGAGGAGCTTGAGCTGCAGATCGTGCGCCAGCTCCAGCTCACGGCGAAGCTGCTGCTGGTTCAGGTCGCGCTCGACCAGCTTCGCGTTCTCCACCGCGGCGCCGATCTGGTTCGCGACGGCGGCGACCAGCTTCCGGTCCCCCGGGGTGAAGAGGTCGCCGCCGATGCGGTCGGTGAGATTGATGACGCCGATGCAGCGGAGCGGCAAGCCGGCGGCGCCATAACAGATCGGCACACTCAGGTACGCCCGTCCCCGGTAGCCCCGGTCCACGCCGCAGTCGGCGGACAGCTCGGCCATCTCATCGGGCGCGTGCACGATGGTCCGCTGTTCGCGGTAGACCCGCGCCGCGACCGAGCATTCGTCGTCCACGCTGACCGGGCTCAGGCCGTCGAGGTCGAACCCGCGGGCGGCCACGGTCCGGAGCACGTGGGCTGCCTCGTCGTGCACCATGATGGACGCGCGCTTGGCCCCGACGACCGTGCTCACTTCCCGCACGATGGTGCGGGTGGCCTCCTCCAGCCGCACCGTCTGGCCCAGGATCTCGCTGATAGCGTAGAGGAGGTCGATCTCCTGGTAGCGGTTCGCCAGCTCTTCGGCGATGACGCCCCGCTGCCGCTCGGTGTCGAGCATCGCCGAGACGATGGGCACGATCCGGTCGGCCGCGGCGCGGGAGCCCTCCTCGTCGCCGGTATCCACCTCGAGCCAGAACCCCTCGATGTCGCCGATCCGCGCCAGCCAGACGCTGCCGGATGGCGTGGGCACCGGCCCCGAGCCGCGGGGAACCGTCGGGCTCCACCCCACGTCGCCGCCGCCCGCGAGCTTGAGCCCGCGACCGTCGAAGCGCCACAGGCGCACGCGCCCCTTCACGAGCGCGCCGAGACTCTCGAGCACCGGACCGAGCCGTCCTAGTGACGGCGCAGGATCATGCAGATGGAGTTCCCCTGCTCGTTGAATCGGACGGTGTCCACGAGCTGGCGGATGAGAAAGAGCCCTCGGCCTCCGGCCTCGTCGATCTGGTCGGGCTCGATCGGCTCGGGGATCGCGGTCGGATCGAAGCCGGGACCCTCGTCGGTCACATCGACGCGGATCAGCTCTGCGCGCAGCTCGGCGCGCACGTCCACGTACTTGTCGAGCGCCTCGCGGTTGCCGCGCAGGATCGCGTTGGCGAGCGCCTCGGACAGGACTACCTGAAGCCGGAACCGGATGGTGCGGGTGGCGGCGTGGCCGGCCAGGCAATGGCGCGTGACCAGCTCGACCGCCTCCTCGATACATCCCACGTCACTCGGCACCCGCAGCGTGACGAGTGTCGCGGCGCCCTCGGCATCCGGTGCCGGCGACCGGCGGACACAGAGGCGAAGGGGCGACGTCATTCTCGTGGATCGCTAGAAGCTGGCCAGGGCCTGCTGGGGGGTGTCGGCGATGGCGAAGAGCGTGTCCAGCTTGGTGAGCTCGAACAGCGACCGCAGATCCTCGTTGAGACCGGAGAGCCGGAGATCGCCGCCGGCCTCGCGGATCCGCTTGGAGATGGACACCAGGGCGCCGAGTCCCGAAGAGTCGATGTAGCCGGTCTGGGAGAAGTCGATCAGGAGCCGGCGCTCGCCGCTGTCGAGGGCCGCCTGGACCAGGTCCTTGAGCTCCTGGCGGTTCCCCACGATCAGCTGCCCCTCCACCTGCACCACCGCCACGCCGCTCTGGTCCTTGGTCTGATTGAAGCCCATCGGTCGCTCCGTCAAGTCGTCGTATCGCTCTGAAGTGCCACCATCGCCGCCACCTCGACAATATCGTCGGCCGTGGCCCCCCGCGACAGGTCGGCCATCGGCCGCGCCAGTCCCTGCAGGATGGGGCCGATGGCCACCGCGCCGCCCAGCCGCTGGGTCAGCTTGTAGGCGATGTTGCCGGCGTCGAGATCGGGAAACACCAGCACGTTCGCGCTCCCCGCCACCGGGGAGCCGGGAGCCTTTCGCTCCGCGACGTCGGCCACGAGGGCGGCGTCTCCCTGCAGCTCGCCGTCGGACGGGATGCCGGGCGCGAGCGTCCGGAACAGGGCCGCCGCCTCGCGGATCCGGCGGACCCGCGGCCCGTCGGCGCTCCCCTTGGTACTGTAGGAGAGGAATGCGACCCGCGGCGAGTCGCCCACCAGCCGGGTGCGGTCCCGGGCCGCGGCGAGCGCGATGCCTGCCAGCTCCTCCGCGGTCGGCTCCGGCACCACCGCGCAGTCGGTGAAGGTGAGCACCAGGTCGCTGGGAAACACCATGTAGAACGACGAGCTCACCTGCTTGATCCCGGGCGCGGTCCCGATACCCCAGAGCGCGGCCCGCAGCACCTCGCGCGTCGTGAGCACCGCGCCAGCCACCGCCCCCTCGGCCTCCCCGAGAGCGACCAGCGCGGCGCCGAAGGTCGCCGGGTCCGCGGCGATGTCGAGCGCATGGACGCCGTCCCTGATCTCGTCGGGCCGCCGCTCCCGAAGGTACGTCGCGATGCGCCCGAGCCGGGGATCCCTGGACGGCGACAATCCCCCTTCTCCGAGGATGATGGGCTCCGCGATCCCCTCCTTCCGGAGGCGCTCGCCGGCGGTACGCACCCGCGGGTCCTCGCCCTCGCAGAGGACGATGCGCGCCTTCCGGGCGCGTGCCCGGGCCAGCAGCTCGGCTCGAAAGGTCATCGCCTGAACCGCCCGGCCAGTGCCGCGGCCACGTCCGGGTGGACCAGCCCGCTCACGTCGCCGCCGAAGCGGGCCACCTCGCGCACGAGGCTCGAGCTGAGATACGTGAGATCCACCGCGGGTACCAGGAAGACGGTCTCGAGCGATGGATGGAGCCGCCGGTTCATGAGCGCCATCTGGAACTCGTACTCGAAGTCGCTCACCGCCCGCAACCCGCGCACGATCATCGACGCCCCCTCACGCTTGGCGAACTCCACCAGCAGCCCGTCGAAGGACTGGATGGACACCCGCTCGTCGCGCCCCACGGTGGTGCGCAGCATGGCGAGCCGTTCCTCCACCGTGAAGAGCGGCTGCTTGGCGCCGTTGCTGGCGATGGCCACGATGACCCGGTCGGCCAGCGCGAGACTCCGGCGCACCAGATCCTCGTGCCCCTTCGTCGGCGGATCGAACGAGCCCGGGTACAGGGCGATCCTGGTCATGTCGTGGTCACGTGGCGCGGCAGAAGGAGACGGCGGTATCGCCGTACCGGCGGGTTTCGTCGCCGGCCACCGGCCGGTCGGCCGGATGCTCGACGGAAAGAATGCGCGCGAACGGCTGGCGGCGGAAGAGCGCCACCACGCGATCGGCAGCGTCGGTGCTGTAGGGGGGATCGGCAAAGGCGACGTCGAACGCACCGGATTGGAGGCCGCCGGCGAAGCGGAGCGCGTCGCCCCGATGGACCTTCACCCGGTCGTCCACGCCCAGCGTGGCGATGTTGGCGCGGAGCGCGTCCAGCGACGCCGGGTGGAGCTCGACGAACGTGGTGGTGGCCGCTCCCCGCGACAGCGCCTCCAGTCCCAGGGCGCCGCTCCCCGCGAAGAGATCGAGCACCCGCGCGTCGGCCAGCTCGGTGCCCAGGATGCTCATCCACGCCTCCCGCACCCGGTCCGCGGTGGGACGAACCCGGCCGTCCTTGGGCGTGGCGAGCCGGCGTCCGCCGAATTCGCCGCCGACGATGCGCACGGACCCGCCTCACGCCGACCGGAGCGAGTGAGGCCGACGTCGGGTCGCGCCCCCTCCGCTGCGGTCGAGGGGAGGAAAGGGTCGCCGCGTCAGGCGACCGTCCGATGCGGGCTCAGCGCGCAGAGCCTCGCCTGGAGACTCAGTTGACCGTTCCACTCGTTCAGCTCCAGCCGGAAGGCCGCGTCCACCGGCTCATCCGTAAGCCAGGGGACCCGGTCCGCCCACTGGAAGCCGATCGCCGGCAAGCGGTGCGTGCCGTCGTCGAGCGTGCCCTTGAGATGGCCCTGACCGACCACGGCCCGACCCGCGAAGCGGACACCTCGCACGCCGAACACGGGGCTGGCGTTGCCGCTGCCGCAGGGCTCGAGGTAGCGGCAGAGACGCTCCAGCTCGTACGTCACCTCGTGCAGGCTCAGCTCGAGGTCAACCCGCTGCTCGGGGCCGAGATCCTCGGGAGCGAGCGAGTCTCGCGCGATCCCGCCGAAGCGCTGGCGGAAGGCGTCCAGATTCTCCCGCCGAATCGTGAGACCCGCCGCCATGTGGTGGCCGCCGTACCGCTCCAGGAGATCGCCACAGGCGAGGAGCGCCGAGTGGAGATCGAAGCGGGAGATGCTGCGGCCCGACCCCCGGCCGACGTCGCCCTCGAACGCGATGAGGAACGCGGGACGGCCGTAGCGCTCCACCACGCGCGAGGCCACGATCCCCACGACACCCGGGTGCCAGTCGTCGCCCGCCAGAACGAAGCTCGAGTCGCGGTCGAGATCGGCCAGCTCCACCTGGCCCAGCGCCTCGTCGAGGATGCGCTGGTCGATGGTCTGCCGCTCGACGTTGAGTCCCTCGAGCCGGCGCGCCATCCCGCCCGCCTCGTCCATATCGTCGCTCAGCAGGAGACGCAGGCCGTCCGCCGCGTCGCCGATCCGCCCCGCGGCGTTGAGCCGGGGACCGAGAATGAAGCCCAGGTGGGCCGCACGGACCTCTTTGCCCGTGAGCCCGCTCGCCTCGACCAGGGCCCGCACGCCGTGCCAGTTGCTCTCGGCGAGCAGCCGGAGCCCGTGCTTGACCATGATCCGGTTCTCGCCGTGCAGGGGCACCACGTCGGCCACCGTGGCCAGCGCGACCAGATCGAGCAGGTAGTAGGGGAGGTTGACCGGAAGTCCCAGGGCCGGGACCAGCGCCTGTACCAGCTTGAACGCGATGCCGGTGCCGCAGAGATGGCCCATGCCGGACGTATCGTCGGGGCGCTGTGGGTCCACCACCGCGATGGCGGGCGGCAGCACGTCGCCCGGCAGGTGGTGGTCCGTGATGACGACGCCGACGCCGGCCGCGTTGGCGTCTCGGACGGTGTCCACCGCGGTGATGCCGCAGTCGCAGGTGATCACCAGCGTGGCCCCCGCGGCGCGAGCGGCCGCGAGACCGGCGGGACCGAAGTCGTACCCGTCACGAAGCCGGTGCGGCACGAAGGGCACCACGTGCGCGCCCGCGGCTCGCAGGGCCCGCGTGAGCACCGTCGTGCCGCACTGGCCGTCCACGTCGTAATCGCCGTGCACCATGATGGTGCCGCCCGCACGCACCACCCCGACGATCGCATCCACCGCGGCCGCCATCCCCGCGAGCGCGTAGGGGTCGGAGAGATCGTTGAGCGACGGCCGGAGGTATTTCCGGGCGACCTCGACGTCGCCCTGCCCGCGCTGCAACAGGAGGGCGGCGAGCGCTTCGGGCAGGTGCAGGCGCTCCGCCAGCGACGCCACCTCGGCCCGGTCGGGCCGTGGGGCGACGACCCAGCGGAAGAGGGGTGCCTGTGCGACGCTCACCACGACAGGGTAACTCCGGGGCGCGTCATCCCGCCCGGCTCGCGCTCTCGGGCGGGTACAGGATCGCGCCGCACACCTCGCAGCCGTCCACGATGGCCCCGGTCCGGATCTGAGTGCGGCGATTGAGCGGGATGGAGGTGTGGCAGGACCCGCAGGAGCCGCCCTCCAGCGGCACGATCACGTCGCCCGAGCGCGCCTTGCGCAGGCGCTCGTAGCGGAGCCGGAGCCCGCGGTCGAGCTGGGAGGCGGTTCCCTCGCGAATCTGCCGTGCCGCGTCGAGCTCCCCGTCGAGCTCGGACCGGCGAGCGGCCAGGCGGTCGCGCGCGGGGGTCTGGCCCTCCGCCACCACGGTCAGGTTGCGCTCCTCCTCCGCCGCCTTGAACTGCGCCTGCGTCACCGCATCGGAGCTTCGGACCCAATCGTTTTCCTCCTTCGCCACCACCGACCTCGCCAGGTCGAGCTCGGCCATCAGGGTGGAGGCCTCCTTCGGGTTCCGCACGTGCTCCAGCCGCTGGTTCCGGCGTTCCTGCAGCACGCGGTAGCTCTCGATCTTGGCCTCCAGCTCGTCCCGGCGTTTGGCCGCTTCGGCCGCCGCCCGTCGCGCGGTCTCCAGCACCTGCCGCGCGCGATTCAACTCCTGATCCAGCGCGCCCGACTCCAACTGCAATGCCGCCAATCGCCGCTCCACCTCCGTCACCGCGGTATCCTTCGCCTGCAGATCGAGCAGCTTGACCAGATCAGCGTGCATCGACATCTCCCCGTCGCATTTTGCGCTTGAGCAGCTCTTCGGGATACCGCGAAAAGATCTCCCGCGTGAGCCGTTGACGTTCGCGAACCAACGTGTCGTATTCCTCCGAAGTGAGCTCGCCTTCCGGCTTGCGCCCCTTCAGCGCCGCGAGCTCCCGCCGGAAGGGCCGGACTTCGAGCGCTCGAAGTGCCGCGACGTACGTGGCATCCGGCTCGGGCGTGCCGTACTTCGCCTCCAGCCCGTCGAGCCATCCCCACGCTCGCCGTCCCTCGGGCGACAATTGCTCCAAGAATATTCCTGCCCCGGCGTTTTCGGGACTGCGGAGCAGCGCCTCGTACACTTCGCGCAGCGCGGCGATCTCGAACCACTCGGCCGGTACCTCGGTCGCCGCCCGGGCGAGCCAGCCCGGCTCCTTCATCAGCACCCGCAGCAGGTCGCGCTCGGCTGCGAGGTCCTCGTGCCGCCGCCGCCGCGCCACGCGCGCTGGGGCGACGGGCCTTCCGCGCGGCGCCTCGGACGGAGGCGGCGCCATCGCGGGCGAGGAGGGCCGCGCGGCCGCCTGCTCCCGCAGGACCTCCCGTGTCACCCCGGTGCGCTCCGATACCGTCTTGAGGTAAAGGTCGCGGGTGATGGGATCGGCCACGGCCCGGAGGGTCGGCAGCAGGCGGTCGAGCGCCTCGCGCTGATGCTCCACCCCTTCGAACCACCCTTTGCGCTCGAGGAGCTGGATCTTCCGCTCCAGCACGTCCATGCCGTCCTCGATGATCGGCCGGAGTGCCTCCGCGCCACCCTTTCGAACCAGGGTATCGGGGTCCTCACCCTCGGGCATCGTGGCCACACGCACTCGGACTCCGTGGCGCAGCAGCTCGTCACCGGCCCGGAACGTCGCGCGGAGCCCCGCCGAGTCGCTGTCGTACAGCAGTGTGGCCGTGGGCGCGAATCGGCGCAGCAGCCCGGCCTGATCGGCGGTGAGCGATGTGCCGAGCGGTGCCACGACGTTCTCGACGCCCGCGAGCACCAGCCGGAAGACGTCGAAGTATCCCTCCACCAGGATGACCGACTCCTCTTTCCTGATCGCCGACTTGGCCTGGTGCAGGTTGTACAGCTGCTTGCCCTTGTGAAAGATCGGCGTCTCGGGCGAGTTGAGGTACTTGGGCTCCCCGGGCACCAGCAGCCTTCCCCCGAATCCCACGGCGCGGCCGCGAAGATCGTGGATCGGGAACAGGAGCCTCGAGCGGAACCGTGGGATCACCTTGCCGTCGTCGCGCGCCGCGCTGAGCCCGGCCTCGAGCAGGATCCTGTCGTCGACGCCCAGCTCCTTCATCGCCGCCAGGAACGCGCGGCCGGCCGGCGCGAAGCCGAGGCCGTGCTGCCCGGCCACGTCCAGAGCCACGTCGCGGCCCGCGAGATACTCACGCGCTCCCGCCGCATCGGCCGACTCGAGGAGTTGCCGGGTGAACCAGTCCTGCGCCACCGCCACCGCCTCGAACAGCGGCTCGCGGGGATCGGGGCCCGAGCGCCCGGGCCCCTCGGGAATCACGATGCCCGTGCGGCGCGCCGCCTCGCGGACCGCCGTGGGATAGTCCATGCCGAAGCGCTTCATCAGCCAGGAGAAGACGTCCCCCGACTCGTGGCAGACGAAGCAGTAGTAGCGATTCTTCTTCGGGATGACGGAGAAGTTGCGGTGGGTGCCGCCGTGGAACGGGCACGGGCCGCGATAGTCGGAGCCCGTGCGCTTGAGCTCGACCGCCTCGCCGATGAGGCCGACGAGATCCGCGCTCTCGCGGACCTGGTCCACCGTCTCGTCGGGGATCATGCTCATGCCGAGAACTCCACGATCGTGACGCCGGAGCCGCCCTGGTTGCGCGGCGCGAAGGCGAAGCGGGCCACCCGGCGGTCGCCCGAGACGACTCGCCGCACCCGCTCTCGCACCACGCCGGTTCCCATGCCATGGATGATGCGCAGGAATGGCTGTTCCGCCAACACGGCGGCATCCACCGCGGCGATCGTCGCCTGCTCGGCCTCGTCGCCCGTGAGGCCGCGCAGGTCCACCTCGAGCGACGCGCTCTCGCCCGACCGCTCACCCGAGCCCGCGGTGGACTCGCGTGCCCTGCGCTCCTCACGATCGGAGCCGGGCAACGGCGTGAGGAGCGCGGCGTCGAGCACCACCTTCATGGATCCCATCGCCACCACGGCGGTGCCGTCCGACCGCACCTCGAGCACCTGGCCCCTGCCTCCGCTCGGCAGCCGCACGCGCATCTTGGCTTCGAGAGTGGGGACCGCCTCGCGGCTCGCGGCAGACGCGTCCTCGCGTTCCGCGTCATCCAGCTGCTCCGCCTGCTCCCGGATCCCCTCCTCCACCATCCGCCGGGCCTCGCGTGCGGCGGCGTCCTCACCCGCCACCCGGGCCGCGCCGAGGGCCTCCTCGATCAGGCGGCGCGCGTCCATCAGGTACTGCTTGGCCTGACGGCGTCCGGCGCGATCCGCGTCCTTCTCCCGTCGCTTGAGCTCGGCCTCGCGCGCGCGCTGTGCCTCGTCCTGCGCGGCGAGCCGCGCCCCAAGCCCCGACAGCTCCGCGTCGCGCTCCTCCAGCCGGGCCTGGGTGTCTCGCACTTCGCGGGCTCGCTCTTCCACGGCGGCGAGCAGCGCGTCGAGGTTTCGCTCCGCGTCGGGTACTCGCGTTTCGGCATCGGCCAACACCTCGGCGTCCACACCCAGGCGCCGCGCGATAGCCAGCCCATACGACCGGCCCGGTACACCCTTCACCAAGCGGTAGGTCGGCGTGAGCGTCGCGGCGTCGAACTGCAGCGAGGCGTTGACCACGCCCGGCGTGTGGCTCGCCAGGTCCTTGAGCGCGCCCAGGTGCGTGGTGGCGAGCGTGAGCGCGCCGCGCGCGGTGAGCGACGCGAGGATCGCCGCGGCGAGCGCGGCGCCTTCGGCGGGATCGGTCCCGCTCCCTACCTCGTCGAGCAGGACCAGCGAGCCGGCGTCGGCCTCCGCCAGGACACGGCGGAGCATCACGACATGCGCGCTGAACGTGGAGAGACTCGCCGCGATGGACTGGCGGTCACCGATGTCGGCGTAGAAGCCGCCGAATGCCGGCAGCCGACTGCCCCCACCTACGGGCGGCACGATGCCGCTCTGCACCATGGACGAGGCGAGCGCGACCGCCTTGAGCAGCACCGTCTTGCCACCGGTGTTCGGCCCGCTGATGAGCAGCGTGCGCTCGGAGGGGTCCATCTCCAGGTCGAACGGCACCACCGGCTCGGCACCAGCCAGCAGCAGCGGATGCCGGCCATGCACCACCTTGAGCGACGCGGGTGCCTCCACCACTTCGGGTACCTCACCCTCCGCGGCCACCGCGTACCGGGCCCGGGCGACGAGATCGTCCACCGCCACGCACATCTCCACGCCGCCGCGGAGCACGGGCAGCTCGGGCCGGAGCAGCCCGGTGAGCTCGCGTAGCACCCGCAGGGTCTCCCGCTCCTCCTCGACCTCGGCCTCCCGGAGCGCGTTCCCCAGCTCGATCGCTTCCGTGGGCTCGACGAACAGGGTGCCCGCGCTGCCGGACTCGTCGTGGATGATGCCCGCAGGACGACTCCGCGAATCCCGGCGGACCGGGATCACGTAGCGCCCGCCTCGCACGGTCACCGACGCGTCGCCCGACGCCACCGTCGAGTCGAGCGAGCGGAGCAGCGAGTCCAGGCGACGGAGCAATCGCTGACGCGCCTGCTGCACGCCACGCCGCGCCGCCGCGAGTGCGGGACTGGCGGTGTCGAGCAGGCTGCCGTCGGCATCGAGCGACTGTTCCAGCCTGCGCTCGATGGACTTGTCGGTGAGCGGGTGCGAGAGCGCCGCGGCGAGCGGCGCGGTGTCGGCGACCCGCCGGAGGTCGGCTTGGATGCGCCGGGCGACGCCGAGCACCCGCAGGATGGCGACCAGATCGCTGCCCTCGAGGACACTCCCCTCGATCCGGAGTCGGGAGAGGGCGCGAGAGACGTCGGGCACCGCCTCGCTCAGCAACGCGTCGCCACGGCGGATCAGTGCCGCCACCTCGCCCACCCGCGCGAGCTCGAGCCGGACCCAGTCGAGGTCCAGCGTCGGCCGTCTGGCACGCACACGCGCGGCGCCGAGCGGCCCTGCCGCGTAGCCGGCCACCAAACCGAGCACGGCGCCGAACTCGACCGTCTCCAGCCCATCGTCCGATCGGTCGGGTGGCAAAGGCGACGGGGTGCCGGCCTCTGAGTCGGTCGGCACCCCGTCGATGGAAGAACGCTCCAGCAGAGCCATCACCCCGCCTGCAACTCCTCGCGCACGATCTGGTTGATGACCTTCCCGTCGGCCCGGCCCTTGTACCGTGGCACGATCTGGCCCATGACCTTGCCCACGTCCTTGGCGCCGCCCGCGATCACCTCGCGTACCGCGGCCCGTATTTCGGCGGGGTCCACGGCCGGCGGCAGGAACTCCTCCAGCACGGCGATCTGCGACTCCTCGTTTGCGACGAGATCGGTCCGACCGCCGGAAGTGTACTGCTCGATCGCCTCGCGGCGGATCTTGATGCCCTTGCGGAGCACCTCGACCACCTCGTCGTCGGTGGCCGGTCGGCGCAGGTCGATCTCACGATTCTTGAGGTTCGCCAGGATGGTGCCGAGCACGAGGGTGCGGTCCTTGTCCTGCGCCTTCCGGGCGGCGTTGAGCGCCGCCCGGAGGGTCTCACTGGCGTTAGCCGCGGGGGACACGGGGGCCTCGGCGGTTCTTGCGGACGGCGGCGTTCATCTTCCGCTTCCGCTTCTCGCTCGGCTTCTCGAAGTGACGATGTTTGCGGAGGTCGGACAGAATTCCGGCCTTCTCGCACTTCTTCTTGAAGCGCTTGAGCGCCCGCTCGAAGCTCTCGTCATCGTGAATGATGACTTCCGGCATGCAGTGTATCACCCCTCTCGGCCCAAATGGGCGTAAACGTTAGAGCAGTGGGAATTTAGACCGTTGCGGGAGTGGAGGCAAGGAGGGCGGAAGGGCGGCGGCAGGCTTCCCCCTTTCCTCACCCCGGCGGCCACGTCAGCTTGCGGCCCCCGAGGACGTGAAGGTGAAGGTGATCCACGCTTTGCCCCGCGTCCTTCCCGGTGTTCGTGACGATCCGGTAGCCCCCGGCGTCGAGCCCCAGCTCCCCGGCCACGTCGGCGGCAAACCGGAGCAGCCCGCCGAGCAGCCGCTCGCCGTCCGGCCCGGAAGCGTCTCGCACCGCCGCGACGTGTCGGGTGGGGATCACCAGCACGTGGGTCGGCGCCCGGGCATCGATGTCCCGGAACGCGACCGCATCGGCCGTGCGCTTCACCATCGTCGCCGGGACCTCACCCGCCACGATCCTGCAGAACAGACAGTCAGCCATGGCTCCTCCGTCGTCGCCCGGCACTCGCGGCCGCAGCCGCTGCGATCGCCGCCGTCTCGAACCGCAGCGTGTGCGGCCCGAGGCTCACACTCTGGTATCCGGCGCCGTGCAGGCGCTCGATTTCGTCTGCGGTCAGGCCGCCCTCAGGGCCGATCACCACGATCAACGGCGTGGACTCGACCACCGCCGGCACCACGGCGCCCGCGACATCCGCCACCCATCCTCCGCCCGCCAGAGGCCGCGCCGCCAGCTCGCTCAGAGTGACGGGCTCCTCCACCCGAGCGGCCCACGCCGCACCACTCTGCTTCACCGCCTCGAGCGCGTGCCGCCGGAGCCGCTCGAGGTTCTGCGGGCGGACCCGCGTCGCGACCGGGGTCGTCCGCTCGGTCTCCAGCGGAATCACCGCGGTCACCGCGAGCTCGGTCGCTTTCTCGGCGAGCCAGCCGAACCGGTCGCGGTCGCCTGCTCCCACCGCGAGCGTCAGCTCGGCGGGAGGCACTGAGCGTTCAGAGCGGGTGACTTCCACCTCCCACCGCTTCCCGGTCTCGACCAGCCGGCCCAGGCCCACGAACCCCTCACCGTCCCGGAGCTCGACCGTCTCGCCATCTGCGCCGCGCCGCACGCGCAGGTGGTGCGACTCCTCGTCCCGCAGCGGGAGGCGCGTCCCTTCGGCGCCCCCGCCGGGCGCGACCAGCACGCGGATCATTCCCGCCGCGCGGCCACACCCCACCAGCCGGTATCGGTGCGCTCGTGGATCGCGGCGAACCCGCTGGAGGCGAGCGCGGGCAGAAAGAGACGCGCCTCGGCGACCTCCATCCCCGAGAAGATGGCCAGGCCGGCGGGACGAAGCGCGTCCGCGATCGCGGGAAGCAGCGCGGTGTTGGCGGAGCGGAGGATGTTGGAGAGCACCAGGTCGACCGGGCCGAGCAGCGGCGCGAGGTCACGGGCATCGCCGTCGAGGAACTCGACCGCGGACTCCACGCCGTTGCGCGCCGCGTTCCGGCCGGCGACCACGTTGGCCTCGGCATCCACCTCGATGCCGATCGCGCGGCAGGCACCGAGCTTCGCGGCCGCGATGGCGAGGATGCCGCTGCCGCTGCCGAGGTCGAGCACGGTGTGGCCCGGACGGACCAGATGCTCCAGCAGCGTGAGCGCGACACGGGTGGAGCCGTGCTCGCCGCTGCCGAACGCGGTCTCCGGATCGAGGATGACGATGGGCCCCGCGGCGTCCGCGGGCTCGGCGGCCCACGAAGGGGTGACGGTCAGCCGACCGAACCGGCGGGCGCCCAGTCCGTCGCGCCACCGCGTGGTCCAGTCGACCGGATCGATCTTCCGCCGCGTCGTCTCCGGTGCGACCCCTTCGGCTGTTCGCGCGATCTCGGCGATCAAGTCCTCCGCCGCCTGCTCGTCGGGCGCAAACGTGACCAGCGTTCCGTCGTCCCGCTCCTCGACCGCCTGCCCCGTTCGTGCCACGAGCCACGCGCCCAGCCGCTCGCGCGCGTCGGGCGGCGTGCGGACGTCGATCGCCCACCAGGTCATGCGCCGAGCGCCTCCTTCAGCTTCGACCAGAAACCGGGCGAGCGCTTGGGCGGATCTCCCTCGAGCTTGGACAGCTCCTGAAAGAGCCGTTGCTGTTCGTCGGTGAGCTTTTCCGGGGTCCACACGTGCACCCGGATGAGGAGATCGCCCTTGGTGGCCTGCCCCAGCATCGGCAGCCCCTTGCCTCGAAGACGGAGCACGGTCTCCGGCTGGGTGCCGGGCGGGATGCGGATCTCCTCGTCGCCATAAGGCGTGGGAACGACGGTCTGGGAGCCGAGGGCCGCCTGGGAGAACGAGAGCGGCAGATCGAACACCAGATCGTCGCCCTGGCGCTCGAACCGGTCGTCGTCCTTCACTTCGAGCATCACCAGCAGGTCACCGGTGGGGCCGTTGCGCGGCCCGGCGGCGCCTTGCCCGCGGAGCGTGAGGTAGTTGTTGGACGACACGCCGGCGGGAATCTCCACCTGCACGGTCCGCTCGCCCTTCACGCGGCCCTCGCCCCGGCACACCTCGCACGCTTCGCGAACGACCTGACCCTCGCCCGCGCACGTGGGGCACGCGGACACCGACACGAACTGGCCGAACATGCTTCGCGTGGCGCGGCGGACTTCCCCGCTCCCGGCGCACGTGGTGCAGCGCACCGGCTGGCTCCCGGCCTTGGCGCCGCTGCCGGCGCACGTGGCGCAGCGCTCCAGCGTCTTGAGGCGCACCGACTTCTTTACGCCGGTGGCGACGTCGGTGAGCGCGAGCCTCACGGTCACGCGCACGTCCTGCCCGCGACGGGGG
The DNA here is from genome assembly GCA_963846545.1 of uncultured Gemmatimonadales bacterium. Lineage (GTDB taxonomy): Bacteria > Gemmatimonadota > Gemmatimonadetes > Gemmatimonadales > GWC2-71-9 > CAVVWJ01. The sequence goes on from CAWJWG010000001.1 coordinate 1,914,875, forward strand.
TCCTGCCGCGCGCCCCCGCCGAAGATGGACTCGAACCCGCCCATCCCGCCGAAGTCGCGCATGAAGATGTTGAGCGCTTCGGACAGGTCCACGTGATGGAACCCGAAGCCGCCCTGGCTTCCGCTGGTGCCTGCCTTCCCGTACCGGTCGTACGCCGCACGCTTCTGCGGGTCCTTGAGCACCTCGTACGCTTCGGTGATCTCCTTGAACTTCGCCTCGGCGTCGGGCGAAGAGTTCCGGTCGGGATGGAATTCCATTGCGAGCTTCCGGTAGGCCTTCTTCACATCGGCCTCGGAGCAGTCGCGCGCCAGCCCGAGCAGGTCGTAGAACTCGCTCACTCCAGCAATCCTTCCACCATGCGGCTGGTGTGCTCCACCAGCCCGATGATCTTGTCGTAGGGCATCCGGGTCGGGCCCATCACGCCGATGACTCCCTTGAGCTCGCCCGCCTGGTAGGACGACGTGACGAGGGTGAACTCGTTGAGCCGCGAATCGGGGTTCTCGGTGCCGATGGTGATCGAGAGACCCAGCCGGCGCCGGCTCGCCAGGGCCTGCTTCAGCAGGTCGTGGCCCTCGGTCAGCCGGAGGAGGTCACGCATCCGGCTGTTGGAGGCGAACTCGGGCTGGTCGGCCAGCATCTGCGCGCTGCCGAGCACCACGGATCCGGTATCGGTGCTCAGATCGAAGATTTCCTCCCGCTCCGCCACGAAGATGTTGAGCAACTCGGCCTCGCCGTGGGGACCCGTCGCGTCCCGCAGCCGCTCGCCGATGGTCTCCCGGATGCGGAACAGGCTGAGTCCGGCCAGGCGCTCGTTGAGGATCCGAGCCACCTCCTGCACCTGAGCCGCGGAGACCCGGGCCGGGACCTCCACGAAGATGGTGCGCAGCACGCCGCTTCGGAGATTGAACACCAGGAGCAGCCGCTCGCTCGAAACCGGGACCAGCTCCAGCCGCTCCAGGATCAGCTCGTCCAGCGCCGGCGCCACCGCCACCCCGAGCTCCTGGGTCAGGACGCCGAGCACCTGGGCGGCCCGGCGGACGATCTCCTCCACCGCGTTCCGGCTGCCCGACAGCTCGGTCCGGAGTGTGTGCCGGGCCTCGTCGGTCGGGGGAGCCAGCCGCATCAACTTGTTGACATAGATGCGGTAGGCCCGGTCGGTCGGTATCCGGCCGGCGGAGGTGTGCGGGTGGAAGAGGAACCCCTTCTCCTCCAAGTCGCTCATCGTGCTGCGGATGGTGGCGGATGACACGCCCAGCCCGAACCGACGGGCTATGGTCTGGCTGCCCGCCGGCTCCGCGGTCTCGATGTAGGTCTGGACGACCGCTTCGAGGACGCGGAGCTCTCGCTCCGTGAGTTGTTCCTGGGCTGGCATCGCACGGAATTTAGCAGACTTAGCCCGGACGGCGTAGCTCGTCGGGCGGGCGAGCCACACGCCGCCGGCTGACCCGCGTCCGAGCGGGGAGGAGCTGGGACGCCTCAGCTTACGGCCGAAGTGAGGGCATCGAGGCGGAGCCACCCTTCGGGCGTGAGTGTCAGGTTTCCCGTCGACACCGTGGCCCAACCGGCCTCACTCCAGAGACGCACGGTCTCCGGTGCCAACCGATCGAGCGGGACGCCATCGCTCGTCCGGAGCCCAAGGTAGAGCTCCTCCAACGCCACGGCGGCCGGGTCGAGCTGCTCGGTGCCGGCCATGGGAACCTCCCCTTCGCCGACCGCACGCTCGTAGGCGGACCACTCCCGCAGATTCCATCGCCGCGTGAGGCCCCACGCGCTGTGCGCCGACGGGCCGAGGCCGAGGAATGGCGCCCGGCGCCAGTAGGCACTGTTGTGCCTGGCACGGTGTCCTGGCCGCGCGTAGTTCGATACCTCGTAGTGCTCGTACCCAGCGTCGCTCAGCGATGCGTCGGCCTCGAGGAACTCGGCGGCGTACCGCTCCTCGTCCACTGGGGCCACCTCGCCGCGGGCGGTCCAGCGCGCCAGCGGAGTATGGTCTTCCACCGTGAGCCCGTAGAGCGAGAGATGGGCGGGGTCGAGCGCCCGCGCGCGGCTGAGGTCGGCCGTCCAATCGCGCCCGAGCGCGGCGGGCAGGCCGAAGATCAGATCCAGCGACAGCCGGTCGATCCCCGCCGCGCGGAGCCGCTCGGCCGCCACGGCGATCTGTTCGGCACGGTGGGTGCGATGCATCCATGCGAGCACGCCGGCATCGAACGACTGCGCGCCGAGCGAGACACGGGTGATGCCGGCCGCGCGCCAGGCTCGCGCCGCTTCGGCCGTGACGTCGTCGGGGTTGGCCTCGAGCGTCACCTCCGCCTCGGGCGCGACCGTGCGGTCCGCGGCCACCTGCGCCACGATCCGGGCGATCCCCCCGGGGTCCAGCAGCGAGGGCGTGCCGCCGCCGAAGTACAGCGTCTCCACCACCGCGGAGCGCGGATCGGCCGAGGCGCCCCAGATGGCGTGGCCCTGCCAGTGCCCCCATTCGCGGAGCAGGGCCTCCACGTAGGCCGTCGAAGGAACCTCCCGGCGCACGGCAATGGCGAAGTCGCAGTAGCTGCAGCGCCGGGCGCAGAAGGGGACGTGGACGTATATGTGCACGCGGAGAATCTAGCCGCGCGCGGACACCTCATATCCTGCGAAACGCCCTCCCCGGCCGCTGCTCTACGACGCCCGCGATCTCCAGCGCCGAGAGCGCCGCGATCAGGTCCTGCGGCGAGCGGCCCGAGCGGCCGATGATCTCGTCGAGCGGCAGCGCGTCGGACCCGAGCAGCCCAGCGACGGCTCGCTCGGCCTCCCCGAGCCCGTCGGGCAGCGCCCGTGGCACGGACGGCAGCGAGGCGAACCCCTCGGTGGGCCGCACCGCCTCGGGGTAGTGTGCCAGGAGATCGTCGGAAGAGAGCAGCGGCTCGGCGCCGTCACGGATCAGCCGATTCGCGCCGACGGATGAAGGCGAGCTGATGGGTCCCGGGACCGCCATCACCTCCCGCCCCTGGTCGAGCGCGGTGCCGGCGGTGATCAGAGCGCCCGAGCCCTCCGCCGCTTCCACCACGACCGTCACCCTCGCGAGCCCGCTGATGAGACGGTTGCGGCGGGGAAAGCTTCCCGCGGTGGGCTTCTCGCCGGGTGGGAACTCGGTCAGCAGCAGCCCCCGTTCCGCCACTCGCTGGTACAGCGTGCGGTTGGCCGCAGGGTAGACGACGCCTAATCCGTTGCCCAGCACGCCGATGGTTGCCCCACCCCCGTCGAGCGCGCCCGTGTGCGCCACCGCATCGAGCCCCCGCGCCATTCCGCTCACCACCACGATGCCGCCGGACCCGAGTCCCCATGCCAACGCCCGGGCCACCTCGGCCCCGTACGTCGTGTGGTCCCGGCTCCCGACGATGGCCACGGCGGGGCGCCCGAGCAGCGACAGATCCCCCAGGGCGAACAACAGCGGCGGAGGATCCGGGATCTGGCGCAGCAGCTCGGGATACTCCGGGTCCGCGGCGATGAGCGTGCGACCGCCGAGCCGTTGGGCCGCCTCGACCGCCCGCACGCCGGCCGCGGGGTTGGTGGCGGCGATGGCCGTCGCAGCGGCCGCGCTGATTCCGGGAATGGTTCGTAAAAATGCGAACGGCGCCGAAAGGGCGCCGGTTGCGGTGTGACAGACATCGAGAATGGCCTGGAGTCGACTCGGGCCGATGCCCGGCGTCAACGCCAGCGCCAGGTAGGCGGCGCGTTCCGGCTCCACTACTCCTGCTCCTCCTCTCGCCACGCCTCCACCGGCGCCTCCTCCGCTTTGGCCTGTTCGACGAAACGCCAGAGATACTCGGTGACCTCCTCCACCCCCGCGCCCGAAGCGCTCGAGACGGAGAGAATTCCCGCGGACTCGGGCGCGTCGAGCGACGGGACAGTCGCCTCCGCCGGCAACAGATCGCGCTTGGTCAGCAGAACGACGTGCGGCTTGCCAGCGAGTGCCGCGCTGTACTCGCGGATCTCATGGCGAAGGCCGCGGTAGACCGCATCGAGGTCGGCGCTGTCCAGCGGAACGAGGTAGGCGAGCACGCGAGTCCGCTCGACGTGCTGGAGAAAGCGGAGGCCAAGTCCCTTGCCCTCGTGCGCCCCTTCGATGATGCCGGGGATGTCGGCGAGCACGAAGCTCCGGTGGCCCGAGAGGCCAACGACACCGAGGTTCGGCTCGAGCGTGGTGAACGGATAGTCGGCAATCTTCGGGCGGGCGGCGGAGACGACCGACAGGAGCGTGCTCTTGCCGGCGTTGGGCTCGCCGACCAGGCCGACGTCGGCGATGAGCTTGAGCACCAGCTCGATGGAGCGGTCTTCGCCCTCTTCGCCTGGCTCCCACTCGCGTGGTGCCTGGTGGGTGGAGGTGGCGAACCGTGCGTTGCCCCGCCCGCCCCGCCCGCCCTTCGCCACCGGGATCGTGTCCCCCGCGCGAAGCACTTCCCCCAGCACTTCGGCCGTCTCGGCATCGCGCACGATGGTACCCGGGGGCACCGGCAGGTAGACGTCGGCCGACGAAGCGCCGGTCTGCGTCTTGCCCCGGCCGTGATCGCCGCGCTCGGCCTTCCACGCGTTGCGGTAGCGGTAGTCGAGCAGCGTGGCGAGGTTGGCGTCGCCGCGCACGAAGACGCTCCCGCCGTGGCCGCCGTCGCCGCCGTCGGGACCGCCCTTGGGCTTGTACTTGAACCTGGCGAAGGAGCTCGCTCCCGACCCGCCGGTACCCGCCGTCACCCGAACGATCGCCCGATCGATGAACATCAGTTGGCCGGCGACCACCCCTCACGGACGCTGCGCCACAGCTCCTTGATCTTCTTCCACTGGTCGAACGAGAGCAGCGGGTTCACGATGGAGAGGACACCGTCGATCTGGCCGAACGATGCCCCGGCATTGAGCGCGCCGCGAAGGTGGGAGTGCAGCTGCTTGGGGGCCTCCAGCACGGCCGTCTGGGCCACGGTGCACAGTTCGCGGCGCAGCAGATCGAGTCCGGGCCGGCCCATGGTGCGGCCGTAGCCCTCGGTGATCATCCAGGCGTCGATGGCGGGATGGAGCGAGCGGACGCTGTCGCGGAGCTTGGAGTAGTTCTCGCCGTACACCCGGGCGCAGACCTCCTCGCCCCGGCGGGTCCATTCGTGCACCTGGCCGTAGTCCTGGCCCTCGTCGGTATCGGGCGCGGACAGGGCACTGAACTTCCGCCAGACGGCGAAGGCGATGAGCGCCCTCGGATACCCGACCATGAGAACCGATTGAAGCAGCAGCTCCTCGACCCACGGGGCCGGCACCTGGGACGCCCGGAGCGGCCCGATGCGCTCGCGCAGCTCGGGCTCGTACCCCTGCGCGATGGCGGCGGCGAAGCGCACGAGATCGCGCGTCTGCGGGTCGAGGCTGTCTTGTTTCGCCATCCGGGAGAAGATAACCTGCCATCGCCTTTGACTCTCGCGCCGCGACCCTGTTCCTTTCCGGGCCGATGCCCCGCCTCCAATACCTCTGGCTCGCCGCGGTGCTCCTAGGCGTCGTCGCTCCCGCGCGCGGCGCGGCACAGGCTTCTCCGTACCTCCCGCTCGACGATCCGCGCCTGCCCCTGCTCGAGCATCTCATCGCCCGCGGCGATATCGCCGACCCCTCGCCGATGGTGCGGCCATTCCGCCGCGCCGACGCGCTGCGTGCACTCGCCGGCGCGGACACCAGTGGCGAGGCCTCGGCCGCGCTGATCCGCGACCTCCGACTGGGGTTCGAGGAGCCGGCCGACTCGCAGCGCTGGGCCGTGGGCGTGCGGGTGGGTGTCCAGGCCTACAGCCATATCCGCCGCGACGTGCTCCACCCGCTCGGCCCGGACGGCGCCCGGCCGTACGGCGAGCTGGCCGGCGAGGCGGTGCTGGGTCCGTTCGCCCTGGTGAGCCGGCCGGCCGCCGAGCCTCGGATCACCGACGACCCCGAATGGCCGGGCCGCCGCGACCTGGAGCTGGCCTGGCGCATGACCGAGGGATACGCCAGCGCGCAGTTCAAGTACGGCAGCGTGTTCTACGGACAGATGGATCGTAACTGGGGGCCGGCGGGCATCGAGGGCATCGGGCTCAGCGACTACGGGTACAACGACCCGGAGCTCGCCGTCGAGATCGGAGTGGATGCGGTCAGGCTGGTGGCACTGGCCCGCGCGCTCGAGGACGCCCGCGACAGCACGGGGGCGCGCGTCCATCGCTACTTCTTCGCGCACCGGCTCGGCGTCCGGCTGGGCGATCGGCTCCGCCTCGGCCTTTGGGAGACCACGGTGCTCGCGGGTGTGGATCGGGAGTTCGACGGCCGCTACCGGAATCCGCTGAGCCTCCTCCTGCTCGCCAACCAGTACGGGCTGGGCGCGGATGGCAACGTCCTCTTCGGCCTCGACGCGGCCTACCGGATCGGCAAGGGCACCACGGTCGAGGCACAGGTCGGGCTCGACGACATTCAGTACGAGAACACCGCGGGTGAGGATCGCTATCCCAATCGCTGGGCCTTCACGCTGGCGGCTCACGGTCCGGCCGGCTCGCGGCTGGGGTGGCGCGCCCTGTACACGCAGGCCTCCAGCCTCGCCTTCCGAACCCTCGATCGATTCGAGAATCTCACCGACGGCGGCGTGGGCCTGGGACGGAACTTCGCCGACATGGACCGGGTCACGGTGATCGTCACCATGCCGGTCGGCCTCAAGTGGCTGGTCACGCCCGAGCTCACGCTCCAACGCCAGGGAGAGGGCGACATCAACGATCCCTTTCCCGCGTCACCCGCGGAGGCGGGAGCTCTTCCCCAGCTCTTCATCGGGGTGGTGGAGCGCACCTGGCGCGCCGCGGTCGGGGTTTCGGGCCGGCAGGGACCGCTCGACCTGCGCGCATCGGCGGGTCTGCATCATGTGGTGAACGCCGGCAACCTGGCAGGCAACACCGAGAACCGCTTCGAGGGCCGGCTGCAGGCGACGTTGGGCCTGAGCCGCCGGGGAGTGATCCCGTGACGCATCCGCCGCCGCTGAGCCGTGACCGGGTCCTGGACCTGATTCAGCGCATGAAAAACAGCCGAGTGGTCGTGATCGGCGACATCATGATCGACCGATACCTCTACGGCGATACCGACCGGCTCTCACCCGAGGCGCCCGTCCCGGTGGTGACGGTGCGCGAGCGGCAGGCCAAGCTGGGCGGCGCGGCGAACGTCGCGGCCAACGTGGCTTCGATGGGCGCGAGCTGCCTCCTGGTCGGAACCGTGGGAGACGACGGGGACGGCGCCACCATCCGGCAGGATCTGGTGATGGCGCGGCTCGACGGGAAGTATGTGGTGACGGTGGCCGGCCGGCCCACCACCTGCAAGACCCGCATCATCGCCCGCTCGCAGCAGATCGTCCGCATCGACGACGAGGTGGACGCCCTCCTCGAAGGCGAGGACCTGGACCGCGTGATCCGGGCGGCGCGCGAGGCGCTGGCCGACGCCGACGCGCTCCTGCTCGAGGACTACAACAAGGGCGCGCTCGCCCCCAAGCTCATCGCCGCGGCGATGGAGGTGGCCCGCCGGCGGGGCATCCCCGTGGTGGTGGACCCCAAGTACCGTCAGTTCTTCGAGTACGCCGGGGCCACGGTGTTCAAGCCCAACCGACGGGAGTTGGAGTCCGCCCTCGGCGCGTCGGTGGACTTGCAGAATCGGAACGCGATGCCCGAGGTGCTGACCCGGCTCAAGGTGGACAACCTGCTGGTGACCCTGGGAGCGGACGGGATGCTGCTGGTGACGAAGGACGGCAGCTCGCTCCGGATCCCGAGCATCGCGCGGCAGGTCTACGACGTCTCAGGTGCGGGAGATACGGTGACGGCCTGGATGGGAACCGCGCTGGCCGCGGGAGCCTCGCTGCCGGAGGCGGCCCAGCTCGCGAACTACGCCGCGGGGGTCGAGGTGGGAAAGCCGGGGGTGTCCACCGTGACGCCGGAGGAGGTGCTCGCCGTGCACGAAGAGCGGTTCGATCAGATCGGCAGGTTGCGCCGGGGTGGGGCGATCTAGCTGCTGATCCCGGTGCCGAACCCCAGCCAGACACGCCACGTCTCCTTAACCCCGTCGAGATAGCCGCGGAGCTGACGGGCGCCTTCGGTATATGTGGGGTTGATCTCCACGACCCCCGATTCGCTCATCCGCTGGCGCAGATGCTCAGCACACTCCGCCTCGGCTACCTCGGCCAGGCGTTCCTTGCTCCATGAGTTCCGGGGCCGGACCCCGCAGTGAGCCAGAAACCCCAGCAGGTCCCGCCGGGTCCATCCCGACAGCCAGCCTTTCAACTCCGTTGCAGGAACCACCAGACCGGTGTCCATGATGAGGCGGGTCGAATCGGCGACGTCGAGTCCCCGCTTCCTCGTCTCATAGCGGCTCAGGCTGGCCAGGGTTCGGGGCACGGTTGGATCCGCGATGAGGTGGCGGAGCACGTCGGTGGCATGGGCCCGGACGCCGAGCGGCAAAGGCGTCAGCAGGGCGAGCAAGGCAGTCAGATGGGGATCGGGGGGTGGGCTCAGCGGGTGGATCGTGTCGGCGGTCAGCGGGGGCCAGGTGGACCAGTAGCTCATCTCGCTGGCCATGCGTTGGACGAAGTCGTTGCGAAGCTCGACCAGGCGCTCGGTACACGCGAGGGTGAACGCGTGCGGGCTGACGGCGGCCGCGAGGAAATCCGCCGCTTCCCCCGTCATGATGAATCCCGAGAACCCCTCGTGCGCCGCGAGCAGAATCAGCGCGACCTGGAGGTCGACGTAGCTCTCCTCGGTGCCCTGACGCAGGTATGTCTCCAGCGGAGCGTCCAGGATGGATAGGGCCAGGTCCCGGAACCGGCGTCTGAACTCCTCCTGGGAGTCGCCGACGCCGGGGTTCGCCTCACGGATGCGCCACAGGTACTCGCCGATCGCGTCCGCATCGCGCCGACGGACCCGCTCCCGCAGCCACGGCGAAAAGTCGGCGCACGGGACGCAGCTCGAGGGGTTGTGGGCCCGAGAGAGACACGGAAAATCGGGGTGGCCGAGCCCGCCGGCAAAGCCGGACAGATCGGCGGCGACCCGATCGGCAAGTGTGAGCGCCGACGAGCCGAAGTCGAGAGTCTGCGTCGTCACGATGCGACCCCTGGTTCGGTTGCGAACTCAGGCCAACGGCTGGCGAGCGGGGACACGATGACCGCGCCGCGACCGCCCAGCCAAGGCCGGGTATTCACCCTATATGTTGGCCACCCCTGCCGATTTGGCAAGGCTTTCATCACCAGTCAATCTCAGGGGAGGGGATCAACAGGCAGGCAAGCATAGGGCAGTCTAAAGGGATGAACCATCAATCGCCACCACGCAGCCGGAGCAGATACTCACTTCGCTACGTGCCGTTCCATGGCCTGCCCCACCCTCGTCCGCAGCTCTTCCATAGTGTATGGCTTCGCAAGGAAAAGCACTTCGAGGTTGTCCATGCCGTGCTCCGCCAACACCTCGGCGGGGTGGGCCGACATGAAGATGATCCTCTGCGCCGGCCGCAGGGCCAGGATCTGCTCCGCCAGCTCGACGCCGTCCGTCTCCGGCATGACGACGTCCAGCAGGACCAGGTCGATCGGGTGTTGGGTGATCCGGAATACGTCCAGGGCCTCCTCCGCGCCGTCAGCCTCGAGGACCCGCAGTCCCAGTTCGCGCAGCATCCGGGAGGCGACGTGGCGGGAGATCCGTTCGTCGTCGACGACGAGAACGGTCACATAGGGGGGCTGCGGCGATTTCGGCACGTGGTCTCCCTGATCGGCGTAAGCGAGCGTTAGGGAGAAGCTAGAGTTGGGGACGAGGTGCCGGAGTGAGGCACGTCACCGCCGTGCGTAAGATACCGGCGGTGCGTGAGTTCGCGGCAGGGTAAAACGAAAATGAAGAGCCGCGGCGCTGGGCGCCGAGGCTCTTCAGGGGCTGAGGGCTAGGGCAGCGCGGAGGGCCGCGCGAGTTCAGGCTGAATCAGTAGCAGGCCGGCGCGCCTTCGGTCTTGACGGCGACATTCGGCGCCGCGGCGGTTCCGACGAAGATACCGCACTGGTCGCTGGTGACGCTCTTCACGGCCGGGTTGGTCACCGTGGCCGACCAGCCAGCCGCGCTGCCGTACTTCACCGCCAGCACGTTGCCGGCGGACGAGCCGAACGCGACCTTGCCCGCGCCCGCGGCGCCGTTGGTCTGCGTGGTCGGATCCACCGAACCGGCGTAGTCCTGGTTGTCGGAGAAGAAGCTCTCCTGCGCGGTGACGAGGTTGCGCAGGTCCGACTTCATCGACGCCACGACTGCCTTCTCCTTCGTGTTCGCGAATTTCGGAATCGCGATCGCGGCCAGGATGCCGATGATCACGACCACGATCAACAGCTCGATCAGGGTAAAGCCCTTGCGGCCCTGCATGAACCCTCCGAGGAAAAAGCGAGCGAGCGGCGGCCCTTGACGCCAGACGGAGCACCGTAAGGCAACAGCCATGCCGCCTTCCTGCTGGCCCGATACAACGCGCAAAACCGCAACGGCTTACGGCTTATCTGAACGCAAGTTGACCCCGTGGTCCAGACGACTTTGTACAGGGATTGTGCAAGGCCGGAAGTTGCTCGTATCAGGTGGGCGTGCGCCCACCTGTCGGTTTCACCGGTGCCGGCCGAATGTCCAGTTCGTGTTGAGGCCGACCCAGAGGCAGGTTCCCGCCAGGAGGAGGTATAGCACCGCGGTGGCTTCATCCCCGATGATGCCCCGGAGCCAACGCGCCCTGTAGTTCTCCCAGAACCACCAGGGCCGGGCCACGGTCAGGGCAGCCAGGAAGGCTCCCATACTGATCCACATGGCGCGGTCACGGTTCCAGCCTGCCAGGTCCGCTGTCACCAGGATCGCGCCGACGAGCAGGATGGACACCAGGAAGAGGATGAGCCCACCCTGGCAGCCGCTTCGCTCCACCGAGTCGGACTCTTTACCGGTCGTGGGGGCCAGCCAGTCCTTCGCGGCGAGGCCCAGCAACACGACCGTGAGGAGTGCTAGACCGATTGCCGCCGCGCGGAGCTGCTCGGGGGTCACGGGGGCTCCGGAGAGGGCAGTGATTCGTGCCCGAAGGTCTCGGGTTGCCGGTCTGCTGCGAAAGAGCCAGAGCCCCGCGAGTTCACGGGACTCTGGCTTCTGTGCGATGGGCGATGAGGGGATCGAACCCCCGACCTCGCGCATGTGAGGCGCGCGCTCTAACCAGCTGAGCTAATCGCCCGGCTCTCAGGGAGCGGGAACCTATATCTGGGATCTGCCCGCGGCAAGCGCGCCTAGGTCGGTGTCTCGAGGCCCGATGTCCAGGCCCTGGAGACCAGGTCCCACCCCTCCCCCTCGACCGCAACACAGCCCGCGAAGGAAGGCTCCACGTCCAGCGCGCGCAGTGTCCAACGTGGTTCTTCCATCCACTCCCCGGACGCCTCGTCCAGGAGCCGCACCCTGTGTGGCAGGGTCTCGACGTCGACGCGATGCAAGCGACCCGTGAGGCCTCGTCCGTCGGCCTTGATGTAGGCCTCCTTCCGGGTCCACAGGCGCGTAAACACCGCTGGCTGCTGCGATCTGCCGAACCTTCGGAGCGCCGCGAGCTCTCCCTCCGAGAACACAACACTGGAGACGGCATCCACCGTCTCGAGGGAAGGATGCCTCTCCAGATCCACGCCCACGCGGCGATCGAAGGCAACCGCCACGACCAGGCGAGCCGCGGCGTGCGAGAGGTTGAACTGCACTGGTGAGCGCGGCAGGAGAAACGGCTTACCCTTGCGGGAATAGCCGAACCGCAGAGACCCGGCGGGCACTCCCAGATACCGCCCAAGGATCTCCCGCACGATCCCATGGCCCGCTACGAACCGGTCTCTGTGGCGGTCGGAGCGGAAGCGAGCCGCACGAGTCACTTCGCCGGGGTCGAGCGCACTCGCGAGCACACCCCGTCGCCCGGCCTCGACGTCCAGGCCGGCGTGCCAGACGTGCACCTCGCCCTCGCCGGGCTCCATGGGCTCGGCGGGGACACGGGCGGTGGTAGTCTCGGACAGCAGGGCGATCACGAGGCGGGAGTCGAGGGATCGCGGCCTAGCGTGAGAATCGGAACGTCGCTTCGTGAACGGTGCCGTCCTTCAGGGTAATGATCAGCTTCCGGCAGCTGTTGGCCCAGCTGGTGCTGCTCTTCCAGGTATAGATGTACCGGCCGGTAGGCGCGTCGTATCGGATACTGCTGCTCGACGCCGACACGGTCTGCTCGATGGCGTCCGTGGGCCACGACGGACAGGATACGGTACGCGACTCCGGCGATCCCGAGGCCACCACCGGTGCCGGCCGGTTCCCGCCCAGGCTGAACCGCACGGGAATCGCCACGCCGGCCTTTGCGGTATTGAGACGCCCGGGGTTGTCCACCGGATCGAAGAAGCCGCTCCACGGATACCGCACCGCCAGCGACACGGTCTTCGTGGCCGCAGTGTAGTTGCTCCCCGAAGGCTGGAACGCGACCGAGAGGGTTTGCGAGGTCCGGGCGTCGAGCACCTGCCCCGCCGCCGGTGTGTAGGTAAAGGTGCCCGGCACCGCGGCGCCCGCGACGCCCGTTGCGGTGGCGTTCAGAACCGCCACGTTGAGCGGTCCCACCGACGTGAACGACGGGACGGTCCAGACGACGGTCGGCGCCCTGGGTGCGACATCGATGTCCACCGCGGCACTCCCACCTTCGTAGCGGACTCCATCGGTGGGCGTGAAGGTGACCCGCAGCGGTTGTGTGGCGCCGGCGTTGAGCACCGTACCTGCCGCCGGCTCATAGCTGTACGACCCGGGCACCGACACTCCGGCGGACGACGCGGCCGCGTTGAGCTGCGCCGCGCCGAGGGCGGTGCCATAGGTGATGTCCTGTGGCGCTGACCAGTTGATGGTGACGCTCTGTCGGGCGGCCCGCACCTCGTGCGGCTCGGTGTCCGAGCTGGCGCCGAAGCTTGCCCCGCCGTCGAAGCTCGCCCGAAGCGTGCGGTCTCCCGTCTCCGTCAGGGCCAGCGAGCAGGCGCCGGCACCGTCGCTCAAGGTCACTTCGCAGGACTCGGTCCCACCCACCGCGCTCACGGCCACGGTTCCTTCCGGCGTACTCGCGTCCGCAGCCACGGTGACGGCGACCGTGATGGTCTGACCCGGGCTCGAGGGATCGGGATCCGCGGCGGAGATCGTGGTGGTCGTGGGGGCCGGCGGGTCGGGGTCCGGCGGTGGCGCCGGCGTCGAGGCGGCGCAACTCTTGAAGCTCCGGTTCCGGGCCAGGCCCCGCAGCGAATCCATCGCCTCGGCGATGCCGGTCCCCGCGAGGTAGGTCGCGTCGTACTGCCAGTTGATGAAGGCGCATGGGTACGGGTCGCTCAGCAACACCGAGCCTCTGTCCTGGAGCTGACTCGCGGTCAACGGGGCGAGCGACGGCCCGCCCTTCAACAGGTTGAGGCCGACGATCAGCTCGAGCCCCAGCGCTTTGGCATCCGCCACGTTCCGGCCGATGTACTCCCCGACCGCGCCTTTGCGCTCGACATGCTGGGCCCAGGCGGCATCGAGGTACTGGTAGTCCACGCTCCCTTGGGCGAGATAGCCCGGCTCGACCCGCACCACCGTGGCCATGCCGGGCCAGAGCTGCTTGCTGTATTGCGCCATGGCCTCCAACGTCGCGCCCGGAATCGGCTGGTTGTTCCAGTTGGCGCGATCGTCCGGCTCGTCCACGAGGTAGTGGGCGATGACGGTGCCGTCGGCGATGTACGACGAGAAGTCCACCCCGCGATAGCGATCCACCCGGCCCTGCCACAGGCTCAGGCTGAAGTGGCCGTCGGCGTCCTTGTAGAAAGACTGGCTGCCGGCGAACATGAGCACGACCTTGCCGCCCTGGCTCTGGATCGTCTGGAGCGAGTTGAGCAGGTCGGCGGGCGGAATGTTGCGGTGACCGCCGCTGTACGGCTCGCCGTACAGGCCGAGGGGCTGGGCAAACATTCCGAAGGGAATCCCACCGGCGAAGCCGGCGGCGGCCGTCGACCCATCGGCCATCCGAGCCGCGCCGACGATCGGCTCCGGAGGGACCCCGTCCGGATGGAAGGATTGGGCGTGATCGCAGCCGGCGAGCGCTACGCCGGCGAGCAGCACGGCGGCGTGCCAATCCCGAAAGCCGGTCGCCCGGCGAGCTAGGAGCGGTGACATGTCGCAAGGGCCTCATAGAGACAAGGCGTGTTGCCTCGACTCGGTGGCCAAGAGGAATGTGGGGGAGTGCGGGGTGGGCTGGGACTAGCGAGCTAGTCGAGCAGGGCGCAGCGGAATGAGCACCGGGGCGGTGTTCATCTCGTTGACCGGAGGCCTGCGCTGCAGGAGAATTGTGATCTGCGTCACAATTGTCAAGCGAGGAGCGTGCGATGGGCCCTGTTGGATTCGAACCAACGACCTACGGATTATGAGTCCGCTGCTCTAACCAACTGAGCTAAGGGCCCGGTCGCGCGAAACATGCCGACGACCTTCGGCCGCGACAAGTCGGCGCATGCCGGGCTACAGCGCGCGATATCGCCCCATCAGCACGAAGAAGAATCCATACGACATGAGGCCGAGCCCCGCCGCGGCCAGGGGCCATCGTCCCTCACCAAGACTGGACAGGAGGCGGAGGGCCTGATCCCACCCGCCGGCCTCGGACGGATCGTACTCGATCGCCACCCGCACCAGCGAGTGTCCGACCAGCAGCGACAGCAGGCTCAGCGTGGCATACCCCGCTCTCCCGGAAATCACGAGCACGCGCCGCACCCACCCGGGCACCCCTGGGCGGAACGAGCGCCGGAAGCCCGCCGTGATCGCGAGTCGAAGCTGGAGGAGGCCCGCGACCATCACGATCGCGCCGACCAGGCCCACCAGCCACCGTCCGACTCGCGGCGTCAGCACCTGCGCGGCGAGCTGGTCGAGATCGGTGCCGCCTCCGCTTCGCCAGCCCACCAGCAGCCGGATCGTGCCGTATGCGAGCAACACGTACCCGATACCGGTGACGAGGAACCCGAATCGCTCCGCGATGCCTTGCACCCCGGATCCCTTGCGGTCGACATCCAGGAGCGCCGTGACGAACATCCACAGCGCATGACTCGCCAGGCCGGCGGTCAGCACCGCGAGCGTCGCCTTGCCGAACGGCGCGTCCAGCAGTGAGCGAAGCGCGCCCCCCATGCCGGTCATCTCGCCGCCGCGGCCGAGCGCGAAGCGGAAGGCGAGCACGCCCACCAGCATCGTCACCAGTCCCTTGGCCCCGAAACCGAGCCGCGCGAGGCGCCCGATGAAGGGCGCCGCGTCGCCGGCCACCCGGTCGAGCCCCGGCCTCGATCCCGGTGTCACTCGCGGAGCCGCACGCGCGTCATCTCCTCCACGGCCGCCATCACCGCGCGGAACCCCTGCACGCTCCGCGGGCTCAACCGGGACCTGAGGTCGCGCTCCAGCGCCTCCAGCACGCGGTTGACCCGATTGGTGAGGTCGACGCCGGCCGGCGTGATGTGAATCAGGAAGGACCGTCGATCGTCGGGATTCACCGTGCGCCGAACCAGCCCGGCACGCTCCAGCCGGTCGAGCAGGCTGGTGAAGGTGGACTGCTTGATGCCGAACACCCGCACCAGCTCGCCGATCGGCGCCGGGGCGTAGCGGCGGAGATAGGTGAGGATGTGCCCCTCGGACGGGCTCACGCCCAGGTCCTGCATCTGCGATTCGAGATGGACCGAGAGCTGGCGGGACGCCTTGTGGAGCGGGCTCAGGAAGTCGAGGGCCATGGCGGACTCGGAACCGGGGGACCAGGATGTGCTACGACTTCGGAATATACGACGTCCGACCAGCAGCCGTCACCGCCCCTTGACACGGCCGGTCCCGGCTGAAATATTGGCCGGACATACTACGCTTTCGTACCATTCGTCGCGGGCATTCTCGCCGCGACACCGCCATCAGGAGACCCACATGACCAGAACAGCGACCGTATCGGCCGAGATCGATCAGTGGCGCCAGCAGGCCCGCATGGTGCATGACGTGACCGGAATAAACATGCGCGGCCTGACGCACGAGGAGAGCCTGGTGCAGCCCCAGCCCGCCGGGAACTGCCTCAATTGGGTCCTCGGACACCTGCTCGCCACCTATGACGGTTTCCTGCCCCTGCTGGGTCAGCAGCAGGTGCTCGGCACCGCCACCCTCAAGCACTACGCTCGTGGCGCCGAGCCGATCACCAACCCGGGCGAAGCGCTCGACTTCGAGAAGCTGGTGACGGCCTGGAGCCAGGCCAGCGAGCGGGTGGACGCCGGGCTCGCCGGGCTCGCGCCGGAGGGGCTGGACGAGCCGGTAAAGAGCCCGACCGGCAACCCGAGCGAGACGATGCGCACGCTGATCACGACCGTGATGTTCCACCAGGCGTACCACACCGGACAGACCGCGCTGCTCCGCCGGCTCACCGGGCACGAGGGCGCGATCAAGTAGGGGATTGGAGGTCCGGTTCCGACCAGCGGGGCGCAGGGGACCGGGATATCATGGCGTGGGTTTCGTCTCGCGGCGGCCGGTCATCGTACCAGCCGGTCGACATCGAGTCGATGAACGCGGCCCGTTCGTCGGCCCGCGGGGCGAGCCCGACCGCGGTAGCCCTACTTCCGCTCGGAGCGGATCCGCTCGTAGAGCTTGATGTGCTTCTCGGCCATCGCGCCCTGGGTGAACCGGCTGACGACCCGCTTCCGGCCGGCCTCGCCCATGGACTTCCGGAGTGCCGCATCGTGTGACAGCCGGTCGAGCGCCTGGGCCAGGGCGCCGACGTCTCTGAGCGGCACCTCCAGCCCCGTCTCACCCGGCACGTTCACCTCGCGCACCGCGCTCGGCAGCGCGGTGGTGATCACCGGACGCCCTGCCGCCATCGCCTCCAGCGCCACCAGCCCGAACATCTCCTCCACCGTCACCGACGGCAGCACCAGGAAATCCGCGTCCGCCATGCGGCGCGGCAGGTCCTCGTCGGGATACTCGCCATACCAGCGGACCCGGTCGGTGATCGCGAGTGCCTGCGCCAGCGTCCGAAGCCGGGGACCCTCGGGTCCCGACCCGACGATGTCGAGCCGCAGCTCGGGCACCCGCTCGAGCGCGCGCAGCAGGATGTCGAGCCCCTTGTAGCTCACCAGCCGGCCGATGAAGATCGCGCGGGGCGCCGCTCCCGGCGGCGGCGGCGGAACCATTTCCCACCGCGCCTGATCGATGCCGAAGGGAATCACCTCCACCTTGGACTCGAATCCGATCAGCTCGTTGGAGAGTGCCAGGTGCGCCCGGCTCGGCACGACCACGGCCGCGGCGCGGCGAAGCACGAGGCGTGTGACCGGCCGATAGGCCGACCGCCGCGAGTCCGCATGCTGGGTGACGACGATGGGTGTGCGCCGCGCCCGCAGGAGGCAGGCGACGTCGGCGAGAGGATGCGGGTGATGGACGTGGATGATATCGGCGCGCTTCCATGCCGCGGCGATGTACCCCGGCGCGATCTCCTGCGTCCCCAGCGCTGCCAGCGAAAAGGCGCGGGTCACCGACGAGCGCTGCCGCGCGGAGGTTCCCGCGCGGCCGACCGTCTCCACCGCGACGACCTCGACCTGGTGTCCCAGGTTCGCGGCCCCCTCGGCGAGCGACTGCACCACGCGCTCCATGCCACCGGATCGGGGCCAATAGTACTTCGCGAGATGAAGTATGCGCATCGGAGTTTTGCCAAGTTCACTATGGACGCCAACCGGTGTCAACGCCGCCCCTTGGTCGGGACGGCCCCCCGCGACAGATTACGGCACCCCGGTCCTCGCTCGCGGCTGCCTCTGACCCCCATACGCATGCCACGCACTCAGATCGCGCTCTGCTACGGCACGCGCCCGCAAGTCATCAAGGCCGCCCTGCTGCGGGCGCGGCTGGAGGCGCAATACGCGGTCGTGGCCATGGATACCGGGCAGCACTACGACTACGAGCTCAACGCGCTGCTGTACGAGCAGCTCGGGGTCCGTGCCCCCGATGCGATTCTCGACGTCGGGTCGGCGGGTCACGCGGACCAGACCGCGTCGGTGCTGGTGCGCGCGGAGAGGGTCCTGCAGGAGCACCGGCCCCAGGTGGTCGTCGTCATCGGGGACACCAACTCCACCCTGGGCTGTGCGCTCGCCGCGACCAAGCTCCGCATCCCCGTGGTGCATGTGGAGGCCGGGCTCCGCGCCGATGACGCGCTCATGCCTGAGGAGATCAACCGACGGGTGGTGGACGCGATCTCCCACGTGCTCTGCACCCCGTCCGCCCGCGCGACCCGCCGGGTGGAGCGGGAGCGCCAGGACGCCGTGATCGCGGAGACGGGCGATGTCGCCTACGACTCCCTGCTCTCCCGGACCGACCGTCTCCCGGAGCCTCCCCGACCCGCCGGCACGACCGGGCCCTTCTGCTTCGCCACCGTGCACCGCGCCGAGCTGACCGACCGACCCGCCGTCCTCCGCGGCGTCCTCGAGGCGCTGGACTCGCTCGACCGGCCCGTGCTGCTCGCCTTGCACCCCCGGACCCGCGCGGCCCTGGACGCCGCGGGAATCGCGCCGCGATTCCAGGGCGGACTCAGCGTGGTGCCTCCCGTGGGCTACCTGGAGAGTCTGGCCCTCGCGAAAGCGGCGGAAATGGTCTTCACCGACTCCGGGGGGCTCCAGCGGGAGGCGTACTGGATGGGGACACCGTGCGTCACTCTGCGACGCGAGACGGAATGGATCGAAACGGTCGAGCAGGGTGCCAACATCCCGATCGACCCAGCCGATCCGGCCGCGCTCAGCCGCGCGATCGCCGACCACCGCCGCCGATGGAGCACTGGCGGCGGTTGGGAGCGGACCGCGTACGGCTCGGGCGACGCGGCGGATCGCATCGTATCGGCGTTGGCGCCGCTGGTGCGCTGAGTTGCGGGCCATCGTCGTCTCCCGCACCTACGCCGACCCGGCGACCCGGGGCAAGCTCAAGGCGTTGGCGGGCCTGGGCGTCTCGGTGGCCGCCGCGGTGCCCGACCGCTGGTCGCCCGTCGGACTCGGCGCCGAGAAGCAGACCATGTGGGGCGACGAAGGCGGCGTGCGCACCGTCCCCATCTCCGTCAAAGGCAACACGGCAGCCGGTGCCGACCCCGCCTGGAACCGCAGGGCGCTGCGGCAGCTCTTCACCGACTTCCGGCCCGAGCTGATTCAGATCGAGGAAGAGCCGTGGACTCGCGCCGCGGGGACCGCCGCGGCGCTGGCCCGCCGTCTGCGAGTGCCCTACGTCGTGCTCACCCGTGAGAGCCTCTCGGGGAGCCACGGGACCATCGGCCGCCTTCGCCGCTCGAGGGTCCTGGGCGGGGCCAGGGCGGTCCTCGCGGTCAACGAGCTGGCCGAGAAGCTCGCGGTCCGGCAGCATCCCGCGCTCCCGCACCAGGTCATCCCGCAGCTCGGCGTGGGACTGCCGCTCCAGACGGCCCAGCGGGATCCGGCCGGTCTCACCATCGGGTTCCTCGGCCGGCTGATCCCGGAAAAGGGCCTCGATCTGCTCTTCCGCGCCTGCGTGAAGCTGGTGGGCCGCTGGACCATCACCGTGGTCGGCACCGGTCCGGCACAAGAGGAGCTCGAGGGCCTGGCCGAGCGCCTCGGCATCGCTGGACGGGTCACCTGGCTGGGGGCGCTGCCACGGCAGCGGGTGGACGAGGTGTGGCCGCGGCTGGACTGCGTCGTGCTGCCGTCCCGTACCGCGCCGCGGTGGGTCGAGGCCGTGCCTCGGGCCGCGATGGAGGCGATGGCGAACGGCGTGCCCGTGATCGCGAGCGCGGCCGGGGCGCTGCCCGAGGTGCTCGGCCGCGCCGGCATCATCGTCGCCGAGGAGGACGTGGGCGCCATCGCGGACGCACTCCAGCGGCTCCATGACCAGCCCGCCGAGCGCCAGCGACTTGCGGCCGAGGGACGGCGGCGGGTGATGAGCGATTTCACCGACGCCGCCATCGCCGGAAAGACTCTCGAATTCTGGCGCGGCGCCGTCGCTGCAACCGGTTGACTTCCTGTAACTTACGAGCGAACTTCAGGCCCCATGCCCATCAGCGCCTCGCGACTCGTTCGCGCCCTGCGGTCAGGTAGCACGCTCGCGCTCCTCCTCACCATTGCCACCAGCTCCCTCGCCGCGCAGGTGCCGGTGCAGGTGCGGCCGGGCCAGCAGCTCCCCAATCCCGATCAGGCCAGGGACCTGCTCCAGAACCAGCCCGATCTGGTCCGCCAGCTCCGCGACAAGCTCGAGCAGTCGGGGCTGTCGCAGGACCAGGTGCGCGCGCGGCTGCGTGCGGCCGGCTATCCCGAGACTTTCCTCGACGACTACCTCACGGGCGCCGACACGTCGCGTATGGTGCGGCCGGGGCCGCGGACGCTCGACGCCGTGACCGCGCTCGGGATCCTCTCGCCGCAGGAAGCCGACTCGCTGCAGACGCAGGACTCGCTGTTCGCGATGTCGGATTCAATCCGCCAGCTGCTCGACTCCCTTCGGTACCGGCATCTCGACTCGCTCCGCGCCGACTCGCTCGCTGACTCGCTGGAGGCGATCCAGCCGGCCGGCCTCAAGGTGTTCGGCGTCGAGACCTTCCGGCGGCTCTCCACCCAGTTCGAGCCGATGGACGCCGGACCGGTGGACGAGAACTACCAGCTCGGCCCGGGCGACGTGCTTATCCTCATCCTCACTGGTGACATCGAGCAGGCCCACATGCTCGAGGTCACCCGCGAGGGCTTCGTGGTCATTCCCCAGGTCGGCCAGCTCCACGTGGCCAACCTGACGATGCGCCAGATGGAGGACCAGCTCTACGCCCGCCTGGGCAAGGTGTACTCCGGCGTGCGCCGCGGCGCCGACGCGCGAACGCAGTTCCAGCTCTCGCTCGCCAAGCTCAGGAAGCTGCAGATCTACGTCGTGGGCGACGTCGTCCGCCCCGGTTCCTATCAGGTCTCGGCCGCGGGCACCGTGCTCAACGCGCTGTACGCGGCGGGCGGTCCCACGACCAACGGCAGCTTTCGGCGGATCGACATCCGCCGGGGCGGCAAGCTGGTGGACAGCGTGGACGTCTACGACTACCTGACGCAGGGGATCAACCCGACCGCGCTGCGGCTGCAGAGCGGCGACGTGGTGTTCGTGCCGGTGCACGGCGGATTGGCCAAGGTCGCCGGCAAGGTACAGCGGCCCGCCATCTACGAGCTTCGCCCCGATGAGACGCTGCGCGACCTGGTCCGATACGCGGGTGGATTCGACCCCACCGCGTATCAGGCGCGCGTCACCATCCACCGGGTCCTGCCTCCAGCCACTCGCGGCTCGGGCGGCCGGGCGCGGGTCGTGATCGCGGTGGGCGCCGACCAGTTCGAGACCGGTGAAGCTCCCGCCCTGCCCATGGCACCGGGGGACTCGGTCACCGTCTATGGCGTGGCCGACAGGATCCGGAGCTTCGTGACGGTGAAAGGCAATGTCTGGGTGGAAGGCGAAGTCGGCCACAACCCCGGCATGAAACTGAGCGACGCGATCCGGCTCGCGGGCGGACCCAAGCCCGACGTGTACCTCGACCGCATTCTGGTCACCCGGGTGCGCGACGACTCGAGCATGATCCAGCTGCGGTCGTCCTTCCGCGATTCGACCGGCGCGGTGACGGACGACATCGTGCTGGACGAGGAGGACGAGATCCGGGTCTTCTCCCGGTCCACCTTCCGCGCCGAGCGCTATGTCGCCATCGTGGGGGCCGTGCGGAAGCCGGGACGAGTTCCCTATCGTGAAGGCATGACGGTGCGCGACGCGGTGCTGCTGGCCGACGGCCTCACGCCCGACGCCTGGCTCGGCGAGGCCGAGATCGCGCGACTGGCCCAGGATTCCACGCCCGGCTCGCTGGCGCGAACCATCCGGGTGCCCCTCGATTCGTCGTACGTCTTCGGCCGGCGCCCGGGCGACACCTATGGCGGCCCGCCGGGCCTGCCCGCGCCGGCCTCCGGTGCGCCCGACACCGAGCTCCAGCCGTACGACAACCTCCTGGTCATGCGGCAGCCGGGGTGGGAGCTGCAGCGCAGCGTGGCCATCACCGGCCAGGTGCGCTTCCCGGGCCGCTATTCCCTGCTCTCCAAGACCGACAAGGTGAGCGAACTCGTCGCGCGAGCGGGTGGCCTGACGAAAGAGGCGTATGCCGAGGGGGTGCAGTTCTACCGCTCCTACACCGCCGGCCGGCCCACCGGCGGCGATCCTCTCTCGCCGATTCTGGCCCAGCCGCGACCTTACCTCGCGGTTGGCGGGCGCGACTCGGTGCGGCGGAGCGTCCCCGAGCGGGTGGGGATCGACCTGCCGAAGGTGCTCGACGACCCGGGATTCCGCGACAACGTCGTGCTCGCGGGCGGCGACTCGATCCACATTCCGGAGTTCGATCCCGTGATCATGGTGCGCGGCTCGGTGAACTCACCGGGGCCGGTGGCCTACGAGCCGGGCAAGAACCTGGACTGGTACGTGGATCGGGCGGGCGGGTACACCCAGACGGGCGACCAGGGACATGCGTACGTGACCCAGCCGAATGGGGAACGGGAAGGGGTGAAGCGGAAGCCGCTGCTGGCCGACCGAGTGCCTCGGCCCAAGCCGGGGGCCGTGATCTACGTTCCGGCCAAGGTCATTCAGGATAGTCCCAGCACCCTGCCTGGCGTGCTGGCGACGGTGGCGCAGGTGCTGGGCGTGCTGACGACGATCGTGGTGGTCGCGACTCGCTGAGTCGCGACCCCGCTGTTCACACCCGGGCCACCTCGACCTCGACTTCCTCCTCGATCTCCCTGGCCCGGAACTCGGGCACCAGTCGCACCAGGATCAAGCGGAGCTGCTCGTCGGGCCAGCCGTGCCGGGCGCCATCCACCAGCAGGTCCACCACCGTGGTCATCCCGATCGGCAGCACCCCGTTCCGGGCGCGGAGCACCTTCGGGTGGTCCGTCGGGAGGGCGCTCTCCGAATCGAAGAACAGCTCCTCGTAGAGCTTCTCACCCGGCCGCGTCCCACTGAAGTGGATTTCGATGTCGGAGCCGACCTCGAGGCCTGACAGCCGGATCAGGTCGGTAGCGAGATCGAGGATTCTGACCGGCTCGCCCATGTCGAGCACGAACACCTCGCCACCCTTCCCGATCGCTCCCGCCTGCAGCACCAGCTGCACCGCCTCCGGAATCGTCATGAAGTACCGGCGCATCTCGGGGTGCGTCACCGTGACCGGCCCCCCGGTCTGGATCTGGCGCAGGAAGGTCGGGACCACGCTGCCCCGGCTGCCCAGCACGTTGCCGAAGCGCACCGCGACGAAGTTCCGGCCGGTGGTCTCCGCGATCTCCTGGACGATCTGCTCGGCGACCCGCTTCGTCGCCCCCATCACGTTGGTCGGGCGGACGGCCTTGTCGGTCGAGATCAGCACGAAGTGCTCGGCGCCGTACTCCGCGCTCAGCTCCGCCACGTTCCTGGTGCCGAGCACGTTGTTGGTGATCGCCTCGGCGACGTTCTCCTCCATGAGCGGCACGTGCTTGTGCGCCGCCGCGTGGAAGACCGCGTAGGGCCGGTACCGCTCGAAGATGAGGCGCATCCGCTCCCGGTCCCGCACGTCGCCGATGATGGGCACCGCGTCGAGGTTCGGGTAGCGCTCGGTGAGCTCCGCCATCACGTCGAAGATCGAGTTCTCGCCGTGGCCCATCACCAGCACCTGCGCCGGCTCCAGCCGCGCGAGCTGGCGGCAGAGCTCGCTGCCGATGGAGCCGCCGGCCCCGGTCACCAGGACGGTCTCGCCCGTGGCGAGCACCCGCACCTGCTCCAGGTCGGTCTGGATCGGTTCGCGACGAAGCAGGTCCTGGATCTCGACCTCGCGGAGCGATGCGACGGCCACGCGTCCCGAGATGATGTCGAAGATGCCGGGCACGGTGCGCGTCTGGACCCCGGCTTCCATCGCGGCCTTCACGACCTGGCGCACGACGGCACCGGTCGCGCGGGGCATCGCGATGATGACCTCCTCCACGTCATACCGCAGCACCAGGTCCTTGATCGACGCGAGGCTGCCGAGCACCGGCAGGTCGGCCAGCCGGTGACCGTGCTTGCTCCGGTCGTCGTCCACGAAGCCGATCGGGTTGAGCCCCAGCGTCGGATGGCTGAGCAGCTCCTTCACGATGATCTCGCCCGCGGCGCCGGCGCCGACGATGAGCACCCGGCGCGCCGCCTCGAGCTTCCGCCACTGGGTCCGGCGGCCGAGCAGGCGGATGAAGAGGCGCGGTAGGGCGACGGCACCCGCGCTGAGGCACGCGTCGATGAAGAGCACCGAGAGGGGAACGCGATACGGCGTGATCCCGAGTCCCGGCAGGAGCGCCGCTCCCACCAGGCTGGAGATCGAGGCCGAAATCGCCGTCGCAACCAGGATGTGCTCGAGCTCAGCCACGCCGGCGAACCGCCAGAGGCGGCGGTAGAGCCCGACGTAGAGCAGCACGCCCAGCTTGAGAGGGACCGTGACGAGGATGTACGCGAGCGCGGTGTAGAGATGGGCCGCGCCCCAATCGAAGCCTTCGAAGCGCACCAGGTACGCCACCAGGGTACACAGCCCGAGCAGGTACGCGTCGAGCATGAACAGGTGGCGATTCCGGAGATGGCGCGGGAGGTGGAGGCTCATGGTGAGGTCAAGGAATAGCGGTGCCGAAATTATAGGTCAAGCTATTACCAGATAGAGAGTTAGTAGACATGTCAAGACTCATGCGGTCTTCCTGGGCAAAGGCTCGGTCGCGTCGTTCCGCGACAATCGGTGTCACCGGCGTCAGCGAGTACTCGGCCGCCGAGGCCGTGCAAATCTTGATGATTCGTTCATCTGGCGCTGTGACGGGAGTCCGATAGCCCGAAACGTGTATCTCACGGACCCACATCGCACTGCCGGCGTCACCACGGTGCCTCGCGATCGGCTGAGCCCGCCGTCGCAACTGACGGAAAATCAGGCCCCGAGCCGGCCACAACAGAAACTCTGGAATGGCGTAAGTGCAACCTCCGTGCCCGGATGGGGCCGGTAGGACCGCACGGGTGTTGGGAGCTGGAGAGAGAGGAACGGCGGGTGAGGGGAAACCCTGAGACTGGTCTGGGTCTACCTTCGGCCGAACCCGAGGAGCCGCCAGGGGCGGCGGATGTCCCGAGCCGTGTCCCGCCGGAGCTGGCGGAACTCGTCGAGCTCGTCGGCCGGGTCGGTCCGGCTCGCCCGGACGAAGGCCAGAACGAAGGCGAGGAGCGACCCCAGCAGCGCCCCCGCGACCAGGGATAGAACGCCCTTCAGCAGGAGCATCCGCCGGTCCGGGAGGGCCGGCGGCAAGGGCGCCTCGACCACGGTGATCACCGGGATGTCCCGCACCTCGTCGATCCGGGCCTGCTCGAAATTCTGGGCCAGCGCGCTCACGACCGCTTGGCGGACACTGACTTCGCGCTCCAGCCGGTCCTGCCGGAAACGCAGCAAGGGCGAGGTCCCCAGGTCCCGGTTGACCTCGAGAAATGCCTGGAGCTGGTTCTCGGCCTGGAGCAGCTCCTCCTTGGCCTCCGCCAGCCGGACCTCGGTGAATCGGCGCTCGGCCGAAGCCTGGGACTGTCGGGTCTCCAGGTTGAACCGGTTGAGTAGGTCGAGCAACCGCTTGGCGATCTGGGCCGAGAGCTCGGCGTTGTCGGTCTCGACGTCGAAAGTGACCACCCCGCTCGGTCGATCCAGGTCCGGGGTGATCAAGCCCCGCATGCGGCGGAGGGTCAGCTCCTCCCGCTCGGCCTCTGTCTCTCCCTCGATCTCGAAGATGTCCATCAGTGTCCCGCTGACTTGCCCCGTGTCGCTTGGAAACGTGTAGCGCGTCTTGATCGTCTCGCCGAGGATACGCCGGGACGCGAGCAGCTCGACATAGAAATCCGGGCTGGCCCCGGCGTCGGCGGACGGCAGCGGGACCCCGAACTGGGCGGCGATGCCGGCCAGGTTGGAGGCGAGACGCTCGGATTGCGGGGTGAAAGACGAGGTGACGGTGTACGTGCGCGGCAGGAGCAGGGTGGCCACCACGACGACCAGAAACAGCAGCAGCGCGCAGGAGGCCACCAATGTCCGGTGCGCCAGCACGATGTTGAGGAGCCGGATCAGGGAAATCTCGGAGTCGGCGGCGTCTCCCCCACCAGGCCGGCGCACGGTCGTCTCCTGAGTGTCGCCTGTCATCGGGGCCTCGCGGCAATGTTCATGGGAGCGTGGGGCGGACGGGGGTGTCGGGGTACATCGGCCGGCGCCGCTCGATGGCAAGGTAGAGTACCGTGAGCACGACGATCCCCGCAAGCACGGCCGCCGCGATAGACAGTCGGCCCGACTGCGCGAGCCAAGCCAGCGAGCCGAGCCCGAGGTTGAGGAGCACCACGCCGCCACTGACCTCCCCGTGCGTGCTCCCCGACTGCACCAGCCGTTGGTAGGCGTGAGAGCGGTGTGCCTGGTACCAGCGTTCGCCACGGGCCATCCGTCGCACCACCGTCACGGTTGCATCGAAGGCGAAGACCCCCGCCAGCAGCAGTCCCAACGCGAGCGACAGCGCGCCCGAGCGGCCCGCGATCAGTGACAGCACACCGAACGTGAAGCCGAGGAAGCCGGAGCCCACGTCACCCATGAAGATCCGGGCGGGCGGCCAATTCCAAACGAGGAATCCGGCGGCGGCGCCGGCCACGAGGA
Source organism: uncultured Gemmatimonadales bacterium (assembly GCA_963846545.1). Classification (GTDB taxonomy): domain Bacteria; phylum Gemmatimonadota; class Gemmatimonadetes; order Gemmatimonadales; family GWC2-71-9; genus CAVVWJ01. Next base: position 1,941,551 of record CAWJWG010000001.1, read on the forward strand.
AGGCGGCCAGCGCGAGGTCGCGGTGGCCCGCCGCGAGGAAGAGGGCGCCGGCGATGAGGCCCACGGAGGCCGCTTCCCCCCCGGCGAGCCCGTCGATGCCGTCCATGAAGTTGTAGAGGTTGATCGCCCAGATGAGGCAGACCACGCCGGCGATCGCGCCGGGGGTGAACTCGCCCCAGATCCAGTAGGCGGCCCAGCACGCCGCCGCCGCGTGGACCACGGCGCGGACCGACGCCCGTACCCCCCGACGATCGTCGAGCCACCCCACACCGGCCACGAGCGCGCCCCCGACGCCCAGCGGCCAGAAGACCTCGGGCGGGATCTCTCCGAGGAGCGCGGCGATCCCGAGGCCCCCGAGCGTCACCAGCGCGATGGCCGCACCGCCGCCTCGCGGGATCGGCGTCCGGTGCAGGCTCCGCTCGTTGGGTACGTCCATCAGGTCCGAGCGCAGCGCATATCGGCGCACGGCGCCGGTGAGGAGCCAGGAGCCGAGGAGGGCGCCGAGGAACACGGCGATCGCGACGGTCATCGGGGCTCGCGTCCCTTGCTCGTGTGGTACCAGTCGGCGGTGGCACGCAGCCCTGTCTCGACCGAATGGGGAGCATGGTATCCGATTCTGCGGCAGAGCCTGGAGCCATCCACAGTGAGAGAACCGATCAGCCGCTCCGCCTCCGCGGCGGGCAGCATCAGGCGCAGCAAGCTCGTCGGAGCGGGCAGCAGCCGCGCGCGCTTGCCCAGCGCTTCGCCGATCATCCGGATCAGCTCAGGGAGCGACACGTCCCTGCCATCGCTCACGAAGAACGTCCCCGCACCGGCGGCCGGTTGCTCGAGCACGGAGCGGACCGCCGCGACCAGGTTGCCCACGTAGAGCATGCTCCTCCGGTTCGCCACCGATCCGAAGGGAAGCGGCACGCCACGGTCCACCAGCCTGATGAGCCGGAGCATGTTTCCCTTGACGCCCGGTCCGTAGACCAGCGGAAACCGCAGCACGGCGGCCCGCGTGCCGTGCTTCCCTGCCACGTCCCGCACCACGCGCTCGGCCTCGAGCTTGCTCACGCCGTATGGGTCCACCGGCGCGGGCGGCGTCTCCTCCGTCCAGGCGACGGAGTTCCCCTCCCCCACGGCTTTCACCGTGCTCGCCAGAATGAACCGCGCGCCCGTGCTCGCCGCCGCATCGGCCAGGAGCGCGGTGCTCTCGACGTTCGCCCGGCGGAACTCGGCGAGCGGGTCGGCGGCGTGCTCGCGCATGATGTGGACCCGGGCGGCCAGGTGTACGACCGCGTCAGCCCCCGCCACCGCGGATCGCACCTGGTCCGGGTCGAGACCGTCTGCCACGCGGACGAGTTCGGCACCGTCGACCGGATGCGGGCCGCCCTGGCGGGACGCGCCGCGCACCATAGCCCCCGCCTCCAGCAGGGTCCTGCAGACCGGCCGGCCAATGAACCCCGTCGAGCCAGTGACCAGGATCGTCTGCCCGGCCAGGGATCGAGCCCCGGCTTCAGGCAAACTTCCATCCGTGGGTCCGGAAGAAGCGGAGGGCGGACGCCAGAAACAGCCGCACGTGAGTCTTTCCTTTCCTGGCCGCCTCGCCGCCGTGATGGATGATTCGCACCCGGCTCACGTAGGCGATCTGGGAAGTCCTGCGTATCCGCATGCTGAGATCGTAGTCCTCGAAGTACAGGAAGTACTCCGGGGAGAATCCGCCCACCGCGTCGAGGACATCCCGGCGCGCGAACATGAAGCAGCCGCTGGCCAGCGGCACGTCACGGACGACGTCGGCATCCATCCGGTCGCGCAGCTCGTAGCTCTCGAGCAGCCGCGTGAAGCGGCGCCTGACCCAGGACGGCGCGAAACCGCGCAGCAGAAGGACCAACACACTGGGATAGCGCCGGCAGAGGTACTGCCTCTCGCCACTGTTCCCCCGCACGTCAGGTGCGAGCATGCCCACGTCGGTATTGGCGGCGAGGAATCGGACGGACTCCTGGATCGCCGAGGGTTCCAGAATGGCGTCCGGGTTCAGGATGAGGTGGTATGTCATCGCCGACGGCTCGATGGCGATATTGTGCCCCCGGCCGTAGCCCACGTTGCCGTGGCCGCGTCGAATGATGACGCGGATTCCCTCGTCCTCCGGCAGCGCGGATGTGACGGTGTGGTCCAGCAACCCCGCATCGGAAGAGCCGTTGTCCACCACGGTCACGGCGACCTCGCCCAGGTCCCCGTCCTCGCGAGCGTGCCCCACGGCGGTGGCGAGCGACGACAGGGTCTCGGAGAGGAGTGTCAGGTCCGAATGGTAGACGACGACGCCCACGGAGAGACTGGCCGCTGGAGCTCGATCCATCCCGCGATCAGTCTGTCGCTGACGGGGCGCCCGCTGGCCGCGCGGTGAGACCCGCGCCATACTGGCGTCGCACCCAGTCGCGATAGCTGCCGTCCATCACCCCGCGCCACCACTCCTCGTGATCCAGGTACCAGGCGACGGTCTTTCGGAGACCGCTCTCGAAGCTCTCCGCCGGGGTGACGGCCAGCTCGCGCTCGAGCTTGGCGCTGTTCACGGCGTAACGGCGGTCGTGCCCCGGGCGGTCCCTGACGAAAGTCACGAGCTCGGACGTTGACCGTCCCTGCGCGGCCGGACTCCTGGGAAATCGGGTCGCCAGGGCCCCATCGGCCGCGAAGGCCTGGTCAAGCACACCGCACAACAGGTGCACCAGGTCCACGTTCCGCCACTCGTTGCCTCCACCGACGTTATACGTCTCGCCCACCCGTCCATGGAGCAACACCCGCTCGATCGCCCGGCAGTGATCGGTGACATAGAGCCAGTCCCGCACGTTGCCGCCGTCGCCATACACCGGGAGCGGTTTCCCCTCCAGCGCGTTGACGATCATCAGCGGAATCAGCTTCTCGGGGAACTGGTACGGTCCGTAGTTGTTGGAGCAATTGCTGGTGGTGACCGGCAGTCCGTAGGTGTGATGGTACGCCCGCACCAGGTGGTCGGAGGCGGCCTTGCTCGCCGCGTACGGTGAGTTGGGTGCGTACGCGGTGGTCTCGGTGAACGCCGGCTCGTCCGGCTCGAGCGAACCGTAGACCTCGTCGGTCGAGATGTGGTGGAATCGTACCCCGCTCTTGATACCGTCGCCCCGAGCCCAGGCGGCTCGTGCCGCCTGCAGCAATGACTGGGTGCCGACCACGTTGGTCCGGATGAAGTCCTCCGGGCCCGCGATCGACCGATCGACGTGAGACTCGGCGGCGAAGTGCACGATGGTCGAGATGTCCCTGCCGCGAATCAGCTCCCCCACCAGCTCGCCGTCACAGATGTCGCCCTGCACGAACTCGAATCCGTGGCGCCCTTCCACCGGCTGAAGGCTCGCGCGATTCCCCGCGTAGGTGAGCGCGTCGAGCGCGACCACTCGGTCGTCGGAGTGTGTGTCGAGCCAGTACTCGACGAAGTTGGCGCCGATGAAGCCGGCTCCGCCGGTGACGAGGAGGGTCGCCATTCAGGCCTCCGCCGGGCGCGCCAGCCGATACGCCTGCCGTCGGGTCGGGACCGTGATCAAGGCGGTGCACACCAGGTAGAAGAAGAGATAGTCGTGCAGCCTGAACGGCAGAATCACTTCGTCGAAAAAAGAGCGGAGCAGCAGGGCGGCCAGGATGACGAAGAGTATCCAGTCGCGCACCAGCGCGCGGACCAGCGCGAGCGCCGCCAGCAGGTAGAGCGGGATAGCCATCACACCCATGGACTTGTGCCACAGGATGTAGGAGTTGTGAACGTTGGTGAGACCCGCGAAGGCCTCCTCGCGGCCGTGGCCGACCAGGACCGCCGGTCCGCCAAGACTCTCACCGTAGGATTGCCAGATCCGGTCCCGTCCTTCCGACTCCAGCCCGAAGTCGGAGAACCGTTCGAACACGAACGAGATCAGGTCCAGCCGCGGAAGCACGACGACGGCCGCCGCTATGGCGAGGCCGGCGTAGATGACGGACTTCGCCACGAGCCGTCGCCGGTTTCGCTCGATCACCAGGTCCCGTGTGGCGACTCCCGCCAGCAGGAAGGCGGCCGAGGCCATGCCGGATCGCCCCAAGGCAAGCGCGCTGACGAGAAGACAGGCGACCGCGGGCATCACCCGGATCGGCGCGCCTTCGGCACGCGACACGGCAAAGTGGAGTCCGCACAGGATGATCATCAGGGCCGAGATCCCGTTGGCGCTCCCGCTCAGCAGGATCTGCTGAATGGCGGCCGGATTGCGAACGCTCAGCAAGCGGTAGCCGAAGTAGGCCGCTGCTCCGTAGAACAGGATCGTCGTGGCCCGGCGCCCCAGATGGCCCCGGCAGAGTGCCAACGCCACGCCGATGTTGCCCGGGAGATAGACGCTCTCCTGCAGCCACTCTCCGAACAGGGCACCGTTCAGGGTCACTGCCGCCGCGATCCACGCTCCCACGACGTACAGGAAGTACTGCTCATACTTCATCGAGCGAAAGCCGATTGCTTCGTAGACCAGCAGCAACACGCCGACCGCGACCAGCAACCGCCTGGGGATGGGCGTCGGGACCAGCGAGTTGAGGATCGCCAGGACGATGTAGAGCACCACGAGGCACTCGGCCGGCGTGCCTCGGTCGATGCGGGCGAGCGAGGTGATCATCCTGGAATCAGACATCGGCGGTCATTCCGAGAACGTGCCGCAGCTCGGCGCGCCAATGGTGGGGAGCCGTGCCGAGCGCGGCTTGGGCCGCCGAGCAATCCAGCACACTGTAACCGGGGCGGCGGGCCGGAGTGGGGTACTCCGCCGTCGTGATGGGCAGGATCTCGGCGGCGCGTCGGAGCAGCCCCATCGCCAGGCTGTCCTCCCGAATCGCCACCGCGAAGTCGTACCAGCTGGCGACGCCGCCGTCGGTCCAATGCGCGACTCCATGGACCTCCGGACGGTCCACGAGGGCCCACGTCGCACGTGCGACCGAGGGCGCGGAAGTCGGAGTTCCATACTGATCGGAGACGACCGTGACCTGCTCGCGTTGGTCCAGGAGTCGCGACATGGTGCGAAGGAAGTTATGGCCGGCGGCGGCGTAGACCCAGGCCGTGCGCACTACGACCGCCCGGTCTCCCAGTGTGCCCAACACCGCTCGCTCCCCTGCCAACTTGGACATGCCGTAGATGTTGACCGGGTTCGGACGGTCGTCGGGCGTGTACGGCCGCCCCTGGCTGCCGTCGAAGACGTAATCCGTCGAGAAGTGGAGCATCCGAGCCCCGATCTCGGCCGCGGCTTCGGCCAGGTGGCAGGCACCTTCCTCGTTCACGGCGCGTGCCGCGGCGGAGTCCGCCTCTGCCCGATCCACCGCGGTGTAGCCGGCGGCGTTCACCACCAGATCCGGCCGGAAGGCGCGCACGGCGTGCGCTACCTCGGCCGGCCGAGTGAGGTCGAGTTGGGCCCGACCCAGCGCTCGAACCTCGGCGCCTGGGGGGGCAGCGGCGGTCACCGCCCGCCCGATCTGTCCCTCGGCACCGGCGATCAGCACGCGCATCGGTTACCCGTCACGCAAATGTGGGGAGCGCCTGAAAGGAGAGGCCCGCGGCATCCTTCGCGGAAACGAGCGGGGGGTCGGAGCCGAGCGGCCAGGAGATCCCGATCGCCGGGTCGTCCCACCGCAGGGTGCGTTCGTGTTGCTCGTAGTAGAGGTCGGTGCACTTGTACACTACTTCGGCGCCGTCAACGGTTACGTAGAAGCCGTGTGCGAACCCCTCCGGGATCCAGAGCTGAAGCCGGTTGGCGGCCGAGAGGATATGGCCCACCCACTGCCCGTAGGTCGGAGACGAGCGCCGGAGATCCACCGCCACGTCGAAGACCTCACCGGCAACCACCCGGACCAGCTTGCCCTGCGCGTGCTCGATCTGGTAGTGGAGTCCGCGAATCGTGTTGCGCACCGACCGGCTGTGATTGTCCTGCACGAACTCGGGATCGAGCCCGGCCGCCCGGAATTTCGGGGCGTGCCACGTCTCCATGAAGAAGCCGCGATGGTCGCCGTGCACCACCGGCTCCACGACGACCACGTCCGGGATCGCGGTGGGAGTGAACTTCACAGCGGTGTGCCCTCACGCAGGATCCGGAGGAGGTATTCCCCGTACGCCGTCTTCCTGAGCGGCTCCGCCAGGCGCTCGACGTCGGCCGCGCCGATGTAGCCCATCCGGTACGCGATCTCCTCCAGACACGCGATCTTGAGACCCTGGCGCTGCTCGATGGTCTGGACGAAGAGGCTCGCCTGGAGCAGCGCGTCGTGAGTTCCCGTGTCCAGCCATGCGGTGCCCCGGCCCAACAGCTCGACATCGAGCTGGCCCCGGCGGAGGTACCAGGAATTCACGTCGGTGATCTCGAGCTCCCCCCGGGCCGAGGGACGGAGCTCCCGGGCGACGTCCACCACACGATTGTCGTAGAAATACAGACCGGTGACGGCATAGTTCGAGCGCGGGGCGACGGGCTTCTCCTCGATGCTCACCGCCCGCCCGTGCCCGTCGAACTCGACTACCCCGTAGGCCTGCGGGTTCTGCACGTGATAGCCGAAGATCACGGCCCCCGACTCGCGGGCCGCGGCCCGCTGAAGCGTGGTGCTCAGGTCGTGCCCGTAGAACAGGTTGTCGCCCAGCACGAGGGCACAGGACTCGGCGCCCACGAAGTCGCGACCGATGATGAAGGCCTGCGCCAGTCCGTCCGGAGACACCTGGACCGCGTAGGTGAGGTGCAGTCCCCATTGCGAGCCGTCGCCCAGCAGGTGCTCGAAGGCGGCGCGGTCCTGCGGCGTCGTGATGATGAGGAGGTCCCGGATACCGCTCACCATGAGCGTGGAGAGCGGGTAGTAGATCATCGGCTTGTCGAACACCGGCACCAGCTGTTTGCTCAGCGCCCGCGTCGCGGGATAGAGGCGAGTGCCGGAGCCGCCGGCGAGCACGATACCCTTTCTTCGCGTCACCGTGGCCGCCTCCATGCCTGCCGGCCGGATTCGGTGCTCGAGGTCTCGTCGCGCGATGATCTGATGGCCGCCTGCCGATCCATTGGGGGGGTCGAACGCCGACGACGACTCGGGGCAAATATCGCCTCGGTCACCGGCCCGGCCGAATCGGTGCCGCGATCGAGCGCGCTGCTCATCCGGAGCGGAGCGAAGGGGCGACCGGCGCGGCCGTGAGATCGCCCGCGAGCAGTCGCCGCATGGCCGCCGGCGCCCTCGGGGGCTCCGCCGTCACCGGCTTCCGGCCCGAATCCAACACCCGGTGCAGCGCCGCCAGAATCTCGGATGTGGTGGTGGCGACCAGCAGCATGCCGGATGCCATCTCCGCGGGATAGAAATCCGGCGCCTCCGACCCACAGGCGATCGACGCAACCCCGAGCGCGGCCGCCTCGGTCACCACGGTCGACAAGCTCACCGAGAGATGACCGTCCATCTGCCGGAGGAGCGCGTGCAGGGGGGCCTCGGTCGCGAACTCGAGAAGCTCCAGATCCACCCCGAGCGGACGGAGGATTCGTCGAGCTTCCCGCCCTCGCGCAGCCTGGTTCACCGGATGCAAGCGGAACCAGTAGCGCCATGTGGCGGGCGAGGCGCGAACCGCCTCCAGGACGGCGGGCGGAACCGCGTCGCCGTGGGAGGTCAGCGTCACCAGGATGTGTCGCTCACCGCCGGCGGCCTGTTTGCGCTCCGCGATGAGCTGTTCGGTGCGGCGGCCCGAGTCGCCGCCGCCCCCCGTCCCCATCTCACGCCAAGGGTCGCCGCCGATGATCGCGACGTGATGGTCGGATGCACGCACGGCCCACCGGTTGATCGCGGCGGCGCTCTCCTCGTCCCAGCTCCAGAATACCCGGGCGCGAGTCTCCCACCCTTCCGACGGGACCGCGGACCACGAACCGTAGCTGGGATGGAGATCCCCCTGCACGCCATGCTGGACTTCGACCGACGTGATACCCAGCTCGCGACAGGCAAGGCAGAACGCCTGTTCCGGCAATCCGGCGCTCGCCACGAAGCCTAGTCGCGGCCGTGAACGCCGAAGCCAGTCGGCGAACTTGTCCGCCAGCCGGCGGAGGTAGAGCACATCGCGTCGGATGCGGAGGACGTCGGCGTGGGCGAAGCGCAGACCCATCTCGCGCACACGCGCGAGAAAGCCGTCGTAGCCTTCCAGTGCCACTCGGTCTTCTCCGAGCGGGAGTACCTGACACGCCGCGCGCAGCACGATCAGATGCGGCTGCAGCAGGAACGACGGGGTGTGGCGAGGGACGCTGTAGTCCCCGAAGACGCTGGTCTCCCACACCAGCGGCCGGGCGCCGAACCGGGTGAGCAGCTCCACGTAGGGGCCGGAGCGCACGTCGTATCGCTTGCCATCCACCAAGGGACGGCGGCCGATCGAGCTGGCCAGAAAGACGGCGTCTGCGGTCTCCCAGGGCCGCCGGTTGGCGCGGGCATCGGTCACATACGTCTTGGCCCACCGAGCGAGTCCGTGGGCCACGTTGCTCCCGAGGCGGCGCCACCCCGCGCCAAGCGAGTGCGCAGGCGATCCCAGATGCAAGGTTGAAACGGAGAGCGAGAGACGGATGAGGGGCCAGACATGGATCCCGCGGACCTTCCACGAGGTGACCGGGAAGTCGGCCTCCGCGCCAAGCACCCAATCGATGAAGTCCCGCCGAATCACGCCGGCCGCTCCTCCGCAAGCACGATTCCGTCGAGCGAAAGGTCCTCCACCGCCCCTTTGACGAGCACCACGTCTCCGCCGGCCTCGACCTCCAGAATGCCAAGCTTTCCGCGGGACAGGACCGGGACCCGGTGACGGTATGCCGGGCGGTAGCCGGCTGGCAGGGTGAACACGACGAGCGGAGGCCGGCGCTTCTCGACTTGGCCACCGGGCACACGCGTGAGCTGCCCGCGAAGCCGGATCGAGCCTTCGGCATCGCGCATGTATCCGGCAGGTGTCGCGTCCCCACCCGCATTGGCCCATGGAACCGCGAGGTCCGGCGCCTGCCATCGACTCGGTAGGGCTTCACCGCCACCGGCGTCCGAAAGTGGCAGGTCGGTGGCGACATCGTGGCAGCAGACCCGCTGGGTCCGAAGACCGTGGTCGACGACCCGCTGCACGGCGATACCCAGCAGCTTCACATCCCGTACGCCGTCCTCGATCGACAGGTTGGCATATCGACCCCCGATGAGGCGGGTAAAATTGGCGCTGCCGTGAAACCGGCTCAGACCCTTCTGGGCAGAGATGGCGACGAACTGATTCTGCGGGCCGCGGCAATCGATGTGCAGCCTGTTGCTCTCCAGAAATACGCCATCCACCACGTTGCCGCTCGCGCTCTCGCCGAGCAAGAGTCCGGTACCGGTGGTGCAATCTTCGAACGTGCCGCCCCGTATCAGGTTGTTGTGCGCGCGGTCGACGTGCACTCCGATCTGGGCGCAGCCTTCCACGATGCAGTTCATCAGCGTGCAATCCACCGTGGTCTGGGTTTCCCTGGGGGCCGCGAGAGACGACAGGGTGATTCCGGTGCCGGGGAGCGCGCCCACGACCCGCTCGTTGGCGGTCACGCCCCAGCCCTCACAGTAGTTCGCCACGAAGAACTCGGTTCTGAATCCTTCTCCATCCGGCGCTCCCCCGATGACCCGGAGCCGGGAGAATCGTCCGTGATGAACCGAACGAAAGAGGAAGCCGATCGTGGTCTGCGCATTCCCCTCGAGCGCCAGGTTCTCGATCCGCATGTTCCACACCCTGCGGCGCGACGCGCGACGAGCCCAGCCGTCCACGAGGAACCCGACCCCACGGCCGGTGTGACGCAACGTGACCCGGCCCTGACCCAGGATCTCCAGGTCGTCCCGTGCGAAGTTGGGAGACTCGCCGTAGCTGTAGGCGCCCGGGGGGAAGAGCAGCGTACCCTGCGCGGCACTCGCGGCGTCCAGCGCGCGCCGGATCGCGGGCCCGTCGTCCGAGCCGTCCCTCCGGGCGCCGAAATCGAGCACATTGAACACCGCGTTATTCGCGAGATACTCGGTGGCGCCCCGCGTGACGCGGCCGTCGGCCGGCGGCGAGACCCGCTCTTCCCGGGCCAGCCCACCATCCCAGGCCGAGCCGGCCGCGAAGCCGAGAAATCCTCGTCTGTCCATAGTCGTCTTGCGTCCGTCAGTGGGTCGTGTCCGCCTGATCCGGCGGCGAGGGCCTGTGGCCCCGAATGAAGCGCGTCAGGGCGGCCAGCTCCGCCCTGTCGAAGTTCCCCAGGGCGATCAGCGCGAACGGGAAGGCCAGCCACAGGAGGACGCGTCCGGCGACCTCGAGCGCAAGGCTCGGGAATGGTAGGAGCCGGCCGGCAAGAAAGAGAGCGAGGGCAAGCCCGGCTATCAACCCTAGCCGGCGATACTCGTACGGGAACCGATGCAACCGCTCCGCGGACCGCCAGGTGAGAATCAGCAGGACGGCGTACGCGGCCAGTGTAGACCAGGCGGCGGCGATCGCACCGTAGCGAGGCACCAGCCATAGGTTGAGGCCCACGTTCACCGAGGCGGCGGCGAGTGTGAGCAGGGGGATCACCCGGGTCCGCTGGCGCCAGAAGAGGAGGTTCGTCGGAATCAGGTAGAGTCCGGCGCAGACGTATCCCCCCACTACCCAGAACGTGATCCGGTAGGCTTCCCGGAACTCGGGACCGGCAATCAGCGTGATGGCATGCTCCACCAGGAGCGCCCAGCCGAGCGCGACGAAGCAGAGCAGGAGAGCGTAGTAGGTGACCAGACGGGCGAGCTTCGGGTGCGCCTCCTCGCCCTCGTGCTTCAAGGTGCCGAAGAGGAATGGAACCCACGCCGCGTTGAACGCCATCGTCACCAGCCCCATGGCGGCGCCGAGCTGATAGCCGAGCGAGTACACTCCGACATCGTGCAGCGGCAAGAATCGCGTGAGGATGGCGCGATCCGACATCTCCAGCGCCCAGCCCGCCATCGCGTGCGGCACCAGCGGAAGGCTGAACGCGAGCGCCGGCGTGAGGATGCTCATCCGAAACACCGGCCGGACCTGCCCGATCGTCAGCGCCAGGTAAGGGATCGCGGCCAACGCCGCGCCGATGAGCGCCCCCTGGAGGTACCCTTCGGCCCCACCTCCTCTCAGCACCAGCCAGACGGTGACTGCCGTCGTGATGAGCGCCGTCGAGAGAGTGAGAAGCACGTAGGGAAGGGCGCGCTCTCGGGCCTGAAGCAGGGCCAGAGGCGTGAGACCCAGAACCCCCAGGAAGGCGGTCCAGACCGCGAGTCGCAGGTAGGGATGGAAGGGCACGCCGGGGAGAAGCGCGGCGGCCAATGAGGGTCCGAGTCGATCCAGAACGAGCGCCGAGACGGTCGCAAACACGAGCATCGCGATCCAGAGCGTACCGACTCGCTCCTTCCGCTCGTCTACCGTGCCGCCCTCGTAGAAAGTCCGGGACACCGCCCCGCGCAGTCCCAGCGGGTACAGCATGCCGAGGACGACCGTGCACGTGACGGTGAGCGCGACGATCCCGTACTCCGCCGGCGTGAGATAGCGCGTGTAGACCGGGAGGAGCGCGAACGCGAGGCCGCGCGCCAGCACGCTTCCCAGCCCGTAGACGACAGACGCGCCGGCGAGCTTTCGCAGCGCGGTCCCCACCCCGCCCGCATGGGCACCGGCGACCGCGGTCGGCTCAGTCGCCGTAGTGCCTGGTGTATTCGTCGGGGATCCGGCGGTAGGCTCGGTCCATTCCTTCATCAGCGGCGAGCCAGGCCGCTCGCGACAGGCGGGGTCATCCTTGAACCCTGACCGGGAGCGATCAGCTCCCGGTACACCTCGAGCATCCGGGCGGCGGCCGCCGCCGGCTCGAACTGGGCTGCGTACCGCGCTCGGGCGGCACTCCCGAGGCGACGCCGGAGAGCCGGATCGTCGGCCAATCGCACGATCGCGTCGGCCAGCCGGTGGGGGTCGCGGGGAGGTACGATGAGCCCGGTCACTCCATCCTCCACCACGTCCTCGACCCGGTCCTTGAGGGCCACGATGGCGGGGATCCCGTGCATGCCCGCCTCGAAGACGGCTCGGCCCGGGCCGTTCAAGTGACTGGGGAACGCCAGAATGTCCGACTGTTGCAGCACGGTCTCCACCCGATCCACCTGTCCCAACAGCCGGACCGTGACCTCGAGCCGGTGCCGCTCCACCCATGCCCGCACCGCACTCTTGACGTCCGGAGCGAACCCGAACAAGTGCGCCACCCTCCCCCGGAGCGAGCGATGGAAGGAGTCCGGCCGGCTGTTGTCTCCAGCCACCAGGAACTGGATGTCGTGCCGGTCGCGCAGGAGACGTGCGGCCTCGAGCAGCTCCCAGATGCCCTTGAAGGCCAGCAGCCCGGTCAGGTACGTCACCCGAACCGTTGCTGAAGCTCCGGTGAGACCCGAGCCCTCGCCCTCCCGTCCCGGGAATTCGGCGGAGGTCGGGTACGGGTTGTAGATCACGTCCACGTTCGGCCACCCCTGGAGGGACCGGCGCACGCTCTCGTCGATCGCGATCACTCGGTCAACGTACCGCCGCGCCACCGCGGCCGATATCCGTCCGACCCACGGCGTTCCCGAGTCGGCCACACCCCTGGCGTGCATGACCACCGGAACTCCGGCGCGGTGGGCAATCCGCGCCGCGTGCAGCATGCCGCGGTCGTTCAAATGGACCACGTCCGGTCGCACTTGGGCGATGGCGCGTCGGATCACACCGCCATGGCGCATGTGCCACACCGTGCGCACCAGCTCGAGCAGTCGCAGGCCCCGCAAGGGGATGCCCTCGGCGCTGTGGAACATCGAGACGCCGGGAATCGGCTGAACCTGGATGCCGCCGGCACGGAATTGACTGGCGACCGGGCCGGGCGGACACAGCGCCGTGGCTTCGACGGCGCCGCGGGGAAAGTGCTCGATCAGGTATCGCAGGCTGCGCCCCGAGCCGCTCGGCGCCGACGTGTGCATGACGTAGAGAACCCTGAGCGGCCCCGACTCGTGGCTGCGCGCTCGGGGACGCGTCACTCGCTCAGCCTACCCGCTCGAGCAGGAACATGACGTCCTCGTTGCTCCCGTCCTGGCGAGGGTAGCGCCGTTGCTGCACCAGCCTCAGGTCAGGGAACCGCTCGAGGTAGAGCTTGCAGTAGTCGGATTTCCATAGCAGCCCCTGCTCGCCTCGATACGAGACCTCTTTGTAGGTGTCGCTGAAGTACTCCATCCCCCAGATGTAACGGCTGGTGGAGCGATGGACCTCCCCGAGAGCGGTGCCGATATCCTGGGGCGCGAGATGGATCAGGACGCCAGAGGTGAACACCAGGTCGAAGGCGCCGTCCCGGCAGGGGATGTCGAAGGCCGATCCCTGGATGAAGCCGACGTCACTCACCCGCCGCTTCGAGCGCTGAACCGCGTAGTGTTGCAGCTCCATCCCGTACAGGCGGGTGAACCCCATGGACTGGAGCAGCAGGAGCTGGTTGCCGATGTTCGATCCCACCTCGAGCACCCGCAGATCGCGGGTCAAGGGATCGAGGAACGCCTGGTTCATCGCCTTCCGGCCGATTCCGAACTCCCGTTGGTACAGCGCGTCGAGCTCCTCGACCGACATGGCGTTCCGGTCGGTGTACTCCCGGCCGAACGTACCGCTCCAGATCCCCATCTGGTGGGTCTGCTTCATGAGCTCCTCATCTGGTCAGTGCGGCTTCTGCCGGATATCCCGGTTGGCCGCCAACAACGCCGGCTCTCGGGCCACCAGTCGCTCCAATTCGTCGAGTCCGAAGAGCTGGTTGGCCGGTGCCAGGCGATCGAACAGGGCCCGAATAACGTCCCAGTCTTCGGGGGTGTCAAGCGTAACGCGCCACTCGCCGCTGCCCCGAGGATCGGGGCGCTCGAGCGACTCCAAACGGAACCGATCCGGGTGGCGATAGAGGAACGACGTGACGTGCTCCCGCTCCCCCGGCGTGAGCGCCTCCCGTCCGGCCGTCCGCAACGCTTCCACCAGGAAGACCTCGAAGTCATACCCCCTCGGGTATGTTCGCAGCAGGGTGTTGGAGAGATAGTCGGGGGAGGGGGTGCTTGCGAGGAACCGCCAAACGCCGCGATCGATGAGCGCCGGATCGAGGAACGGACAATCGCTCGTGATGCGCACGCCGATGTCGCCACCGTGCTCGTCGAGGGCCTGGACGAAACGGCCCAGGACGTCGTCCTCAGAGCCCCGAGTGACGAGGGCGCCGAGCGAGGTTGCCTCGCGGCATACCGCGTCATCCACCGCTTCACGGGTCGTGGCGACCACCACTCGCGTGAGGCTGGAGCAGGCATGCAGGCGGCGGACCACGTGCCCCAATACGGTGGTGTCGCCGAGCACGCGCAGCACCTTGCCGGGGAGCCGGGTCGAGTTCATCCGGGCCTGCACGACCGCGGTGACCGACGGCGCTCTCGGCAGAGATACTCCTTCGCGAATGTCCCCTGCCCTCACGAGGGAAAGAGGAACTCCCACTTCATGGGGGTACCTCGCCCGATGGGCCGCAGCGCACGCCGCCCGAGAATCATGTCGAGGTATCGGGGAGCGAGGCCGAGCCCGGGGCGGATCGAGCGGAGGTTCCGTTCCGTGAACACCGCACCCTCCGGCACGTCCTCGACGACGTAGAGCGAGCGGCGCAAGGCGGCATTCCCCTCTTCGGCCACGCCGGGCCCGAACCTCGCCTCGCCCATCATCGCCTCCGCCTGCCGAACACCGCGGACCAGTGCCCCAAACTCATCGGGCTCGAGACTGAAGGCACTGTCCACTCCGCCATCTTCGCGCCGAAGAGTCAGGTGCTTCTCGACGAAGCATGCCCCCAGCGTCACGGCGACCACCGGGGCGACCGTGCCTCGGCTGTGATCGGAGAGACCTACGGGGCAACCGGTCACCTGCGCGAGCAGAGGCAGCGTCGCCAGGTTCATGGTCTCGTCCGGCGCGGGGTAGCTGCTCGTGCATCGCAGCACGATCACACCCGCGCTTCCGGCCGCACGCAGCACGCCGACCGCGTGCACGACTTCCTCCAGGCTCGCCATCCCGGTGGAGAGAATGACCGGCTTACCCGTGCTCCCGACTTTGCGCAGCAGTGGGTCGTCCACCAATTCGAACGAGGCGATCTTGTACGCGGGCGCCCCGAGCGATTCCAGGAGGTCCACCGCGGTCGAGTCGAACGGCGACGAGAAGATATCGAGCCCGCGAGTCCTGGCTTCCTCGAACAGCTTGGGATGCCAGGTCCAGGGAGTGTGCGCCTCGTCGTAGAGGTCGTGCAGCGTCCGCCCGCGCCAAGGCCCATCGCCGGTGATGGTAAACTCGGGGCGATCGCTGTCTATCGTGATGGTGTCGGCGGTGTACGTCTGGAGTTTGACGGCGTTCGCTCCGGCCTCGGCGGCGGCGTGGATGAGCTCCAGCGCCCGGCCCAGCTCCCGGTTGTGGTTCCCGGAGAGCTCGGCGACGAGGTAGGCCGGATGGCCCGGCCCGACCGGCGTGCGGTTGATCGATATCGTCATATCACGCAGGCATCAGCTGCACGAACAGGTGGTCACCGCCGTCGACCGTCTCGTTCCAACCCAGTCCTCGAAACAGCCGGAGAGACCCGATATTGTCCGCCATCACCCGCGCCGTGATCGCCACGCCAGGCTGCCGGACGCCGAGCAACGCGACGCCATGGGTCACGAGCGGGCGCGACCAGCCCTGCCTCCTTGCCTCCGGCGCGACCACATAGCTCAGCCGGGCCGTCCGCCACCCGTCGGTAGTATCGAAGCGAATCGATCCAACCGGTTGTGCCTCGGCGGTCTCGCCGATGAGAACGTGCGCCGCACCGCGCCGCTGGCGCTCGAACCAGGCCACATGGTCGCTCCAGGAAACAATCGACCGGCCGAACGACGCGCGTCGCGTGCTCGAATCGTTGGCCCACAGCCAGAGGCAATATAGATCCCCGAGCTCCGCGGGACGAAGCCGCAGTGCGGAGGAATTCACGCGGATGTACCCCGCGGCAATGCCAGCTCCAGAAGTCTCCGCGCGACCGCCGGCGCGCCGTTCTCGATCGGCGGAAGCGGCCGGGCAAGAGGAAGAGCCGCACGCATTTCGGTGGCGATCTCCCGAGCACTTGTCGCCTGCCGCGCGTCGATCACCGGCACGCCGGCTTGCCTGGCCCAGTCGGACCCGGCGACCTGGTTGTCCGCGGTACACACCACCACGACCGGAATCCTTGCGCTCGCGGCCTCCCAGAGGGAAGTACCCGCGGCCGTGATGAGTGCGGAGGCACGCATCAGTCCAAGCCACAGTTGACCGGACTCCAGGCGCTCCCACGAGGGCGGCACCCAGTCTCCGGCGCCGCTGAACGAAATGCCGGGGTTCTCGTCGGCCAGGTGCGTCATGGCTCCGGCGAGTGTCTGGCTCACCCGGCCCCCGCCAAGGACCACGGCGACCCGCCGGGGCTCACCACCGTTCCAATGCGGGAGGCCGGTGCGCACGGGAATACAAGCCTTTCCGCTCAGGACCGTCCCCGCAAATCCGGGATACAGGAACGCGCCGCCGCCAGGACTTGGGTTCCAGACCACCTCGAACCCGGACGGCAGACTACCGCCCAGATCGTCGACCAGGACACGGAGAGTGCCACGCTCCCAGGCCCCGCCCTCCAGGCGTACCGCGTCGTCGTAGCTATCAACTACCAAGACGGTCGGCCCGCCGTCGGCCGGCAGTCTCGCGTGCGATGGGATCTCGAGCTCCACCATGCGCCGCCGCACGAACTCGATGCCGATCGACCCCACCAGACCGACTTGTCCCGCGCCGGCGTCGGCCCATGCCTCAGCCAATACCAATGTGCGCATCACGTGGCCGGCACCGGAGGCCGGGAGCGCGTCGGCCCGGATCAGGAGGTCGACGCCTTTCACGGCAGCGGTCACAGAGGTGCGCGGAGCTGCTCTCGGACAGCTGCGACGACGAAGTCCACCTGGGCGTCGGTCAGGCCGGGGAACATGGGAAGGGTGATGGCTTCCTCATAGTACGATTCGGCACGCGGCAGGTGCGTGTCCCGAAAGCCATGCTCGCGATAGTAGGGATGGTGATACACGGGGATGTAATGCACGTTCACGCCGATACCGGCCGAGCGCAGCCCCTCGAAGACTCGCCGCCGGTGCGGCGCGGGCACTCGAATCACATAGAGATGGTAGGCGCCGGCTGACCACCGGGGTACGGGGAGTGTCCGCACCCCGGCGATCCCGGCGAACGCCTCGTCATAGCGTGCGGCGACACTCCGACGCCGCTCGACGAACGCGGACAGCCTGGCGAGCTGGCTGATCCCGAGCGCGCACTGAAAGTCGGTCAGCCGGTAATTGAAGCCGAGATCGAGTTGTTCGTAGTACCACGGACCGTCCGACCGCAGGAGCTCTGCCGGGTCACGGGTTATCCCGTGGGTCCGAAAGCGGAGGAGTTTCCTGTAGCATTGCTCGTCATTGGTGGTCACCGCTCCGCCTTCGCCCGTCGTGACCAACTTTACGGGGTGGAAGCTGAAGCAGCACATCGTGCTGTGCGCGCACTCACCGACGCGGTAGCGTCCCCCGTCTGCCGTCGTGTAGGAAGCTCCAAGCGCATGCGCAGCGTCCTCAACAACCGCCCATCCACGTGCGGCGGCCAATCGGCTGAGATGCTCCATCTCCGCCACCTGGCCGCCGAAGTGCACCGGCGCGAGTACGCCGATATCCGGGGCCGTGACGGCGGCGACCGCGGCGGGGTCGAGCAGTATCGTGTCGGGGTGGACATCGGCGAAGCGCACGCCACCCCCGAGATACAACGAGGCATTCGCGGTGGCGGCAAAGGTGATCGGGCTGGTGAGGACGGTTCGGCCCGGCCCGATGCCGGCCGCAGAATAGGCGCCGTGGAGGGCGGAGGTCCCGCTGTTGAACGCCACGGCGTAACGGGCGCCGGTCACTTCGGCCAGCCGCTCCTCGAATTCCTGGATCCGCGGACCCTGGGTGAGGAAGGGGTCGCGAAGCGCGTCCACTACGGCGGCGACGTCCTCGTCAGTGATCTCTTGCCGGCCGTAGGGAATCGCGCTCATAGATAGCCGAGACTGCCCAGGAGCGCGCGCAGCTCCTCCACTCCGAGCCTGTGCGGGTTGGCGTCACTCCTGTAGGAAAACTCTTCGGGTACCGGTGCACCTTCAGTCAGGTTGCTGTCCTTCCACCAGGGAAAGGCCGGCTGAACCACGTAGTGGGTCCCCATGTCGCGAGTGTATCGGGCGTCATCCTCTCCGATCATGAGCTCGTGCAGCTTCTCCCCCGGCCGGATTCCGACCGTCTCCCGGCGACACCCCGGCGCGACCGCTTCGGCCAGCGTGATGATATCGGTGGAAGGGATCTTGGGCACGAACAGCTCCCCACCGTGCATCCGCTCGAGACAATCGACCACGAACTTGACCCCCTGATCCAGGGTGATCCAGAACCGTGTCATTCTGGGATCCGTGATGGGGATGGTCCCCGACTCACGGAGCTTCAGAAAGAGCGGGATCACCGAGCCACGGCTTCCGACGACATTGCCATAGCGCACCACCGCCATCCTGGGCCCGCCCTTGCCCGAATAGGCATTTCCTGCGATGAAGAGCTTGTCCGAACAGAGCTTGGTCGCCCCGTACAGATTGATTGGAGTGGCCGCCTTGTCGGTGCTCAGCGCCACGATTCGCTCGACGCCGGCGGAGAGAGCGGCGTCAATTACGTTCTGCGCCCCCAGGACGTTGGTCTTGATGCACTCGAAGGGGTTGTACTCGGCGGCCGGGACTTGCTTCAGCGCAGCGGCGTGCACCAGCACCTGGACACCCTGACAGGCACGGTACAGACGGTCGGCGTCGCGCACGTCACCGATGAAGAAGCGCAGGCGCTCATCCGGAAAGCGCTGCCGCATCTCGTACTGCTTGAACTCATCCCGGCTGTAGATGATCACTCGCCTCGGCTGGTGCTCGGCCAGCAGAAACGCGGTCATCGCGTTTCCGAAGGAGCCGGTCCCGCCGGTGATGAGCACTGACTTTCCCGCGAAAGGCATCGGCAATGACTCCCTAGAGGTCAACCCGCCTGCGAGAACCGCTGCGTCGGACACGGGGCCGTCGCCGAGGTGGGTTCCAGCTTGTATCCAGGAGACCGCCTCGGGCTGAAGGAGGTCGAAGGCGGGGAGGTGCTGCGCGCGCCAGGGCTAGTACTCGAGAGGCAGCGCGACTCGCCGACCGTCCCGCGCCGAGAGGTAGGTCGCGATGAGGATCTCGAGCGACCGGAGCCCCTCGCGGCCGTCGGTGTCGGGTGACGCCTCGCCTCGGAGAGACCGGATCACGTTGTCGTAGTAGAGCGGGTGGCCGAATCCGTAGACCGACGTGGTCTCGTAGCTCGCCTGCTCCACCAGGTCGTCGTCCGCGTCCTTGTCGGCGAACGCCCAGTGCTCGACCTTGTTCACCGCCACTCCGCCGATCCGGACCGTCCCGGTTTCGCCGATGATGGTGATGGACCCCTCGAGGTTCTTGGGGTAGGTCAGCATCGTCACGTTCATCGAGCCCAGCGCCCCGGTGCGCCAGCGGATGCTGACCACACCGGTGTCTTCGACCTGGATGTTGCGGGCGAGGGTGGCGGTGTATGCCTGCACGCTCTCGACCGGCCCGATGAGCCAGTCGAGCAGGTCCACGTAGTGGCTCGCCTGGTTCATGAAGGCGCCGCCGTCGAACTCCCAGGTGCCCCGCCAGCCGGCGCTGTCGTAGTAGGACTGGGGCCGGCTCCAGAAGACGTTGATGTTCACCATGAACATCCGCCCGAAGCGGCCCTTTTCGACCGCGCGCTTCACCAGCTGCAGCGTGGCGTTCCGCCGGTTCTGCTTGACGACGAAGAGGTGCACGCCCGCGACATCGCAGGCATGGACCATCCGCTTGCCGTCCTGCCAGGTCGTCGCCATCGGCTTCTCGGTCATCACGTGCCGGCCCGCGGCCGCCACCTGGACCGCTTGCTCGGCATGAATGCCGCTGGGCGTGGAGAGGATGACGATGTCGGCCTCGGTGCCAGCCAACATCTTGTCCAGCGAGGGGAACCCGCGCACTCCGGTCCGCTGGACGGCCTGGTCGAGTGCCGCCGGGTCCACGTCGCATACCCCAACGAGCTCGGCCCGGTCGACGTGGGTGCCCAGAGAGTCGAAATGATTGGCCGAAATCCGCCCGCAGCCCGCCAGCGCGAACCGGATCTTGCGATCCTTGATGAATGGCTTGGTTATGAACATAGGTCGGCAAATCTACATGCGGGAAACCCGTTTAGGGTATGGATGAGGGGTCTTGCCGGGGGGGTGGGGGCGGCTCTGGCGGATCGAGGGGCCGTTCGCTATCTTGTGAATAGTTTCACAAACTAGAGGAGAGGACTCATGGCGACTGCGACCCGACCGGTGTCCCCGAACGCTGCCTACCCCGCCGATGCCGTGAGCCGGCTGTTCGCGCCGCCCGAGGCCGAGGTGCCGGCCCTGAAGCTGCGCCGGCTGCTGCACGAGGCTCGCGACAAGAAGACCTACCTGCACACGGCGGGGGCGTACGACGCCTTCACGTCCGCCATCATGACCAAGCTGGGATTCAAGGCGCTCTACGGGAGCGGTTGGCAGCTCGCGGCGACCAAGAGCATGTATCCCGATATCGGCATCTATCAGTCCCACCAGATGGTGGAACTGGTGCTGGAGATGCGGAAGGGGATCGAGGGCGCTCGGAATACGTCGTGGTACGACAGCGACGGCAAGGACCAGGTCGAGGCTCCGCCCGCGTTCGTGGACATGGAGGCCGGCTTCGGCGGTCCGACCCAGACCTTCACGCTGGCCACGGAGTTGATCCGGGTCGGCGCGGCCGGGGTGCACCTGGAGAACCAGGATCCCTCCAACCGCACCTGCGGTCACATTGTCAACGTGGGCAAGCAGAAGCGGAACAAGGTGCTGGTACCGCGCAAGGACTGGCTCGCCAAGCTGAAGGCGATCAAGGGCGCGGCCGAAGCGACCGGCGTGGACGTCGTGATCATCGCCCGCACCGACTCGATCGACGGCGCGCTGCCGGATCAGGAGCCGGGCGGCGTGAAGATGGCGATAGACGACGCGCTCGAGGCGGCGGAGCTCGGCGTGGACGTGATCTGGCCCGAGTTCAACAACGTCGAGCTGGACCAGCCGCGGGAGTTCGCCGAAGGCGTCCGGAAGTACTACCCGAAACAGATGCTGGGCTTCAACCTCTCGCCCTCGCTCTACTTCGGAAAGGCCAAGAAGGCCGGCACGCTGATCACCAACCAGCAGCTCGCCGACCTCGGCTTCATTCTGCAGTTCTCGACGCTCTTCAATTTCCGCACGGCGGGCATGGCGCTGGAGAAGGGCCTTCGGAAGTTCCTGACCAGTGGGATCGAAGCGCTGGCCGACCTGCAGATCGAAGAGGACTCGCAGGAGCAGCCGCCGATCACCAAGATGCATCAGAAGTTCGCCGGCATGAATCGCTGGCTGGTGCTGGAGCAGGTGTTGAGCGGCAAGTAGGCTGCCAGGTGTCGTCGTGAGACAGCGATGGAGCCACGCGCCGGCGCGTGGCTCCATTTGCTTTTGGCTCCTTGGCGTTCGTATTTCGTAGACTCGCAGCCCTAGAAGACTGTCAGCGTCAGGCTACCGGTCGTGTACGTCCCCGTCCCCAGCGGCCCCGAGGGCACGTCTTCGAGGCCGAGACCGCTCATCCATCCATCGTCAGGGTAGTCTGCGAGCCAAGCGCTTGGCTCCGGGCAGCCCGTGATCGTCTTGCTGACCGTCTCGGAAGGCAAGGCAACGGCCGGCTTCGATTTGACCCAGGCACCGCGGTCACCCTCGTAGACCTCGAGGGTCACGTCCATAGGCGCCTTGCCGGACAGGTGTGCCACGCACATGGCCACCTGATCCTCGGTCGGAGCCGGCCTGGTCCCGCAGGCGTCGACCTCGGTGATCCTGGTCAGCTTGCCCGCGTAGAAGGCGGAGCCGTCGTCATCGAGACCCTGCAGATCGAGGGTGCCGCTGAGGGAGTCGGTACCGCCGGCGGCGTCGCACATGCCGGCGTACTGACCGACATCCCCGCTCGAGACAATCGCGACGCGAACCTGGGCGGCAGGTGCGGGAATGGCGGACCTCCCAATCGGGGGGGAGCGTCGGAAACCACTGCCTGGGCCGCCGCGCCTAGCGCGGCGAGTAGCGCGATCCTGGAGATCACGTTGCAGCCCTCTCTCTGGGGTCCGGGGTTGTTGCCGTCGCGCAAACGAACCGCAGCTCGTCCCGGCGCGTGGGATGCGGACCATCTTGACGTTCGACCAGCAAGTGGGCGTCAAGCACCGCGTCAACCGGTACGGCAGAACACTTTACCCCGCCCTCCGTCCCACCTCTCCACTCGGTACCGCCTCCAGGACCTCCACACCTTCGGCGCGCAGCCGATCCACCTGCCAGCGGTGGAGCCGCACGACGACGTCGAGCGCGCCAGCGTCCTCCTGCCGGGATAGCACCTCGCCGTCCCGGTAGAGTGCCGCCAACCCCGCGCCATCGGACAGCGGCAGGCGAACGTGCACCGTGGGACGGCCGGCCCGCTCCAGCTCCCGCAGTCTGGCCTTCAGGGGCGTGAGCCCGCTGGTGCGCATCGTGGTCACCATCAGCGCGCCGGGGTAGAGCTCGTTCACCCGCGCGGCAAACGCCGACGGGTCGCTCACGAGATCCATCTTGTTGAAGACAGGCACCAGGGGCCGATCCGCGAGGTCGAGCTCGGCCAGCACACGATCCACCACGCGCATCTGGCCTTCCCAATCGTGATGGCTCGCATCCACCACATGGACCAGCAGGTCGGCGGCACGCGCCTCCTCCAGGGTGGCCCGGAAGCTGGCCACGAGATGGTGCGGCAGCTTGCGGATGAAGCCCACCGTGTCGGTGACCCGCGCCCGCTGGCCCTCGCCCAGGTCGACCTCTCGCGTCAGCGTGTCGATGGTGGCGAACAACCGGTCCTCGACCACGATCTCGTGCTGGCCCGAGAGCGCGCGGAGAATGCTCGACTTCCCCGCATTGGTGTAGCCCACCAGGGCGATCCCCAGGATCGGGTCGCGGCCCGCGCGCAGGTTCTCCCGGTGCCGCTCGACATCCTGCAGCTTGACCTTGAGTCCCTGGATCCGCCGGCGGATGATGCGCCGGTCGGTCTCGAGCTGGGTCTCGCCCGGGCCCCGGAGGCCGATGCCGCCGCGGATACGGGAGAGGTGGGTCCACATGCGGGTGAGCCGCGGCAGGAGATACTGGAGCTGTGCCAGCTCGACCTGCAGCTTGGCCTCGTGGCTGCGGGCGCGGGTGGAGAAAATGTCGAGAATCACCTCGGGGCGGTCCATGACGCGGACTCCGAGGGCCTTCTCGAGATTGGCGCCCTGCACCGGCGCCAGCTCTTCGTCGAAGATGACGATCGTGGCGCCCGACTCGGCGACGGCACGCCCGACCTCTTCGACCTTGCCTTCGCCGATGAGCGTCGCCGGATTGGGGGAGGTGATCTGCTGGGAGATCCGGCCGACGACTTCCGCGCCGGCGGTATCCACGAGGCGGGTGAGCTCCTCGAGATGGTCGGCCACGTGCCGGGCGTCGCCCGATCCCTTGCGCGGCGCCGCCACCAGCACGGCTCGCTCGATGGGATCGCGGACTTCGATGGGTGCTCTACTGATGGATCGTGCTTCCTCGCCGCTCAGCGGCTGGTCGGGATCGAGCGCGCGCCGCCCAGGCTGGAGAGCGGGGCACGGCCTTCCCTGGTGAACGGGACGCTGTGCGCGCCCCACGGTGTCTGCAGACTGATCTGACCCTTCATGGTGTACGGAATCTCGCCCGTACCCAGGGCCGCGCGCAGCGCGTTGCCGACGCCGGCCCACTCGAACCGGAGCGGCAGCTCGAGCGTCGTGCTCCCGCCCTTCTGGACGCTGAACTCGTCGGAGAGCCTGACGTCGCCCACATGCGCGCTATCGACGTCGAATCCCAGCTCGATCCCGGTCCCCCGGAGGTCGAACGCGTTGGGGTTGTCCAGCTCCACCATCAAGTGGAGGACGCCGCCCCGAATCCCGACCTCCTGGACGACCACCCGGTCGAGCCGGACCCCGGGCTCCTTGAGCGCATTCCCCAACCCGGCGCATGCGCCCACGACCAGAGCCAGTCCCAGAGCAAGATAAGCCCTGGTACCCGGGCCCGTCGTCATGCCGACCCGCCCGAGTCGCCCGATCCAGCGGCCTCGCCTGGCCCTCCCGATTCGCCTTCCGCCGACTCCTGCTTCTTCTTGTCCCACCACGCCATCCGCTCGGCCACTCGCTTCTCGTAGCCGAACGCACCGGGCGTGTAGAACGCGGTGCCGCGGAGCTGGTCCGGGAGATATTCCTGCGGGAGATAGGCGTCGGGCGAATCGTGGGCATAGCGATAGCCCTTCCCGTAGCCCAGGTCTTTCATGAGACCCGTCGGCGCGTTCCGGATGTGCATCGGCACGGGCGCGGCCGGCGTCTCCTGCGCCGCGGCCAGCGCCTGGCCCAGTGCCGCCTTCGCGCTGTTCGACTTCGGCGCGGTCGCCAGGTAGATCGTCATCTCCGCCAGGGGCAGATAGCCCTCGGGCGGCCCCAGCATGTGAAACGCGTCGCGGGCGGCGACCGCCAGCATCAACGCGTTGGGATCGGCCAGTCCGACGTCCTCCGCCGCCATCGCGATAGCCCGCCGGAACAGCGTCATCGGGTCCTCGCCTCCGTCAATCATCCGCGCCATCCAGTAGAGCGCCCCCTGCGGGTCGCTGCCGCGGAGCGATTTGTGATAGGCGGAAAGCAGATTGAAATGCTCCTCGCCCGACTTGTCGTAGCGTGCGAAGCGCTTCTGCATCGCCTCGCGCGCCACGTCGATATCGATGGTGCCGCCTTGCCCCACGTGCGCGGCGGCCGCCTCCAGCACGGTCAGCGCCCGGCGCGCATCGCCGTCAGCCTCCGTGGCGATCGCGTCGAGCACGTCGGGTGACACCTGGAGCTCCATCTGCCCCAGCCCCCGCTCCCGGTCCTCGAGCGCTCGACCGATCAGCCGGGCCAGGTGCTCCGCGGCGAGCGGCTGCAGCACGAAGACTCGCGTTCGCGACAGGAGCGCGCCGTTGATCTCGAAGCTGGGGTTCTCCGTGGTGGCACCGATCAGGGTGATCGTCCCGTCTTCCGACGGAGGGAGCAGGCTGTCCTGCTGCGCCTTGTTGAGCCGGTGGATCTCGTCCACGAAGAGAATGGTCTGGGACGCGCCCGACTCGAGCCGTGCCCGCGCCTCCGCCACGATCTCCCGGATCCGTGGCACCCCCTCGGAGACGGCGCTGAACGGCACGAACACACGCGCCGTGGTGCTCGCCACGAGGTGGGCAAGGGTCGTCTTGCCGCTGCCGGGAGGGCCCCAGAAGATCATGGACCCCGGGACGCCGCGCTCGATCGCCTCGCGCAGCGGCTTGCCCGGCGCCAGCAGGTCCTGCTGGCCCACGAACTCGTCCAGCGTCACCGGACGCATGCGCGCCGCCAGCGGCTGTCCCTCGCGCGTCGCCCGGAAGAGCGACTCGCCCTGTGCTCCACTCCGCTTCTTCACCATCGCCTCTCCGGCCGTCCTATCGCATCCACGACGCCAGCAGGCGCTCGGTCAGGACGAATCCCATCGCCCCGCCGAAGAACGCCAGCGCGGTCAGCCAGCCTCGCTTGGCCTGGAACTCCGGCACCAGGTTCGACGCGGCCACGTAGATGGTGACCCCGGCCGAGAGGGCGAGCCCATGGCGGGCCAGCGGCGCCACCAGCTCGGTCAGCACCACCCCGAGAATGGTAGCGAGGCCGAGCACCGCGGCCGCGCCGATGGCGCGGCCCCGCGACTGGCCGCCGGCCACCATCACACTGGCGATGGTGACGCCCTCGGGGAGCTTGTGCAGCAACACCGCGAGAAAGAGCAACACGCCGAGTTCACCGGACACGAGGAATCCGCTGGCGATGGCGACGCCGTCGAAGAACGTGTGCAGCGTGAGCCCGAGGAGCGCCGAGATGCCGGCGGAGGCGCTCACCCGGTGCGTCTCTTCGCCGAAGTGGAAATGCGGCGTGAGCACGTGCTGCGCCAGGTGGACGGCGAGATAGCCGACCAGGACGTACACCGCGCCATCCGACCCGTCACGCAAGACCTGGGGCAGCACGCCGAGCACGGCCACGGCGAGCATGAACCCGGCGCCGAAGGCGAGGCAGGCATCGATCAGCCGCAGCCCCCGCCGGAGACTCCGTACCACCGCCAGCGCGCCGGCCAGGTTGCCCAGCGCCGCCGCGATCGCGAATCCGACCGGGCTCATGGGCGCGGCCGCGCGATCTCGAGCAAACGCTCGCGTGAATTCGCGGCCGGATCCTCCAGCACCCGCTCGAGCAGCACGGCGAGGATGTCGCCGATGCCCTTGCCGCTGTAGCCCAGCGCTTCGAGATCGCGCCCGGTCACGGCCAGCTCGCCCCGCGTCAACGGGTCCCCGCGCTCTCGCACGGCGCGCACGGTCTCGAGCCATGCGGCGTCCTCGCCCTGGCGGAGCCGATCCAGCGCGAGCAGGTCGTCTACCGCAGGGCCGGCTGCCGCCATCCAGCGGCGCACGCCGGTCACGCCGCTCTCTGCAGGCTCGGGGGAAGCAGCGACCATCGCCTCGGCTCGGCCGATCTCCGCGTTGGAGGCGCGGAGCCGCCGCAGCAGCGCCGCGGGATTGTCGGTCAGGGCGACCGTGAGCAGGACGGGGTCGCGCGGCGGCGGGCAGACTGCCGGGGAGGGGATCCCATCCGCCTCCGGTCGCCGCAATCCCGGCAGCCACTCGGCCGCCGCACCGGACTCGTGCCAGAGCCGCAGCAGCGTCTCCAGCTCCCTGGCCGTTCGAAGGCCCTTGAACCACTCCTCCCGCACCCGCTCCGCCGACAGGCGACCCAGGCCCCCGCTGGCCTCGCGCGCGGCCTGCCACGTCGCGGGATCGATCGCGAAGCCGAAGCGCGCGGCGAAGCGGATCGCCCGGAGCACCCGGAGGTAGTCCTCGCGGAACCGAGCTGCGGGATCGCCGACGGCGCGCACCACGCCGGCGCGGAGATCGCGCTCGCCCCCGAACGGGTCGCGCCACTCGCCGCGCAGCGGATGGTAGGCGATCGCGTTGATGGTGAAGTCGCGCCGGGCGAGGTCCTCCTCCAGGGAGGCGCCGAACTCCACGACGGCGTGGCGCCCGTCGGTCTGCACGTCGCGGCGGAACGTGGTGACTTCGTGCATGACCCGATGTCGATCGATCACGCCGACCGTGCCGTGGTCCACGCCGATGGGCGCGGTGCGGCGGAAGAGCCGCTGGACGTCCGCCGGCCGCGCCGACGTGGCGAGATCGAAGTCCGCATGGAGATCGTCGAGCAGCGTATCGCGGAGCGCGCCGCCCACGCACCACGCCTCGAACCCGGCCTCCTCGAGCACGCGCGCGATCTCGAGCACCTCGGGCGTCACGGGCACGCTGTGGGTGGGGGTCATGTCGCCCCGTACGGCACGCCGGCGGACAGCGCGATGGTGAGCTCCATGCGGGCCTGCGAGGGCGTGCGCGGACCCGCCTGGAGCGCGCCCATGGCACTGGTGCGCGCTCCGCCGCCTTCGAACGCATAGACCGGCGTGACCTGACCCCACCAGCACCGGCTGGCCAGCACCACGGCCTTCCCCGCCTCGATCCACCGCCCGATCGCGGGCACCGCCCCCGGCGGCACGTTGCCGCTGCCGAACGCCTCGATCACCACACCGTCGTGGCCGGGGCGAAGAAGGTCGAGCAGCGTGCCGTCGTCGCCCACCACCATCGGCGCGTGAGCCACCCGCGCCGGGAGCGCGGCCGGCCGGACCGGCGTGACCGACGACGGCTGGGTCGTGTACGAGACACTGCCGCCATCCACCCGCCCGACGGGCCCGGCGTGCGGCGCCGAAAAGGCGTCGACGTCGGTCGCATGCCGCTTGACGGCGGTCCGCCCAGCGAAGATCTGACCGGCGAACACCACCATGACGCCGCGGCCCGCACTTGCGGGGCTGGCCGCGACCGCCACGGCATCGCGGAGGTTCGCCGGGCCATCCCATCCGTCGTCGCTGGAGGTCTGCATCGCGCCCGTGATCGCCACGGGAATCCGCCGGTCGAGCGTGCGGTCGAGCAGGTAGGCCGTCTCTTCCAGGATGTCGGTCCCGTGCGTGATCACGATGCCGTTGACCTCGCCCGAGGCCGAGAGCTGGCGGACGCGCTCACGCAGCGCCCAGAGCCGCTCCTGGTCGAAGTGGCACGCCGGCATCCGCGCCCAGTCCTCGATCCGGAGCGGGGCGAGGCGCTCGATGCCCGGCGCCAGCTGGAGCAGAGCCTCGCCACCATGCGCCGGCACGTTGCCACCCGCCGACGCATCGGGCTGCATGGAGATGGTGCCGCCGGTGAACAGGATGTGGATCATCGGCTCAACCGCACAGCACGCTCCCCCCGTTCACGTTGAGCACCTCGCCCGTGATGTGGCGCGCGAGATCGCTGCAGAGAAAGACGATCGGCCCCGCGATCTCCTCCGCCGTCGGAATGCGGCGGAGCGGAATCGTCGCGGCGATGCGAGCCTTCTCGTTCCCGCCGAACGCGGGCGCCGACATGTCGGTGTCCACCCAGCCGGGCGCGACGCAGTTCACCAGGATATCCGGCGCGCACTCCACGGCGAGCGATTTGGTGAGGGCGATGAGCGCCCCCTTCGTCGCGGCGTAGTCGGCGTGCCCCGGCTCGCCCCGCTGGCCGGCCGTGCTGGAGACGAGCACGACACGTCCACCCGAGCCCATGAGACCGAGTGCGGCGCGGGTGCTGTAGTAGACGGCATCCAGATTGGCGGCCATCGTGGCGCGCCAGCGGTCGGGCGGGAGGCGGCCGAGGGGAATGTCTTCGACCGGCCAGAGGCCGGCATTGGCGACGAAGAGATCCAGCTTGCCGAAAGCCGCCGCGACTTCGGCCGTGACCCGCTCGACCGCGGCAAGCTCCCCCAGGTCGCCGCCGACCGCCAGGGCCCGCCGCCCGAGCGCGCGGATCTCGCCGGCGACCGCCTCGGCCTCCACGACCTGCGTTCGATAGCCGACCGCCACGTCGGCACCGGCTCGCGCCAGCATCACCGCGACGGCTCGCCCGATCCCCCGGCTCGCGCCGGTCACGAATGCCGTCTTCCCGGGGAGTGCGATCATGCGCCGCGGGCGAGCTCCTCCTCCACCAGCTCGACGATCAGATGCTCGAGGGCCAGGTGAATCACCTGAATGCGGCCCGTATCGTCGGACGGGACGACGACCGCCTCGTCCACCAGGCCGGCCAGGGTTCCACCACCGCGTCCGAGGAACCCGACCGTGCCCACCTCGCGCTCGCGCGCGGCCCGGGCGGCGGCCAGCAGGTTGGGACTCTCGCCGCTGGTGCTGTGCAGTACCAGCAGATCCTCCGGCCGGCACAGTGCCTCGACCTGCCGGGCGAACACCTGCTCGAAGGTCAGATCGTTCGCGGCGGCGGTGAGCAGCGAGGAGTCGGTGGTCAGGGCGATCGCGGCGAGTGGCGCGCGGGTGGCGGAGTAGCGGACCACGTATTCCGTGGCGATGTGCTGCGCGTCCGCCGCGCTGCCGCCGTTGCCGCAGAAGTACAGTCGCCCGCCGCGGCGGAAGGTCTCGACGTAGCGCCGCGCGACGGCGGCCACGCGGTCGCTCAGCTCCATGCTGTCGAGTACCGCGCGCGACAGCGCTTCCAGACCGGCGCGGACGCCCGACGCCGTCACTCGATCCCCTCGAGCAGCTGCCGGAGTTTCTGCATCCAGGTCCGTCGGATCTCAATCGGTGGCACCGCGGTCAGCGGCGCGTCCTCCAGGATCGCCCGCGGATTGACTACGGTGAGCAGCTCCGCCTGGGACGCGCCGTCCTGGGCCTCGACGAACTGCCGGCCGGTCGCGATGCTGCGGTCGTCGCCGTGGTTGTCGGCTGCCAGGATGTCGGCGAGGCCGGCGGAGAGCAACGCCCGCGCTCGCTGCCCGCGCGATTGGGTGGAGAGGAGCGTCGTTGCATCCACCTGCATGCAGGCGCCGAGCTCCCGCCACCGCGTGACCGCCTCGGGGCTGCAGCACGTGTAGCGCTCGGGATGGGCCAGGAGCGGCACGAGACCGAGCTCGAGCACGCGGCCGAGCGCGATGCTCACGGTATCGAAGGCGACCATCCGGGGGAACTCCACCAGCATGTACCGGGTGCCGGCGATGGTGAAGCGCCGGGCCTTCGGCCCCGTCACCGTGATGGGCCGATCGAGCATCACCTCCGCGCCGCGGTGCAGTCGGGGGGCCTTGGGAGCGGCGGCCGTGAGCGCGGCAAACGCCTCGTCGTGCGCCCCGGGAGGAGCACCCCCCAACTGGCCGGCGCGCAGGTGCGGTGTGAGACAGACGTCCGTGACACCCCCCGCCGCGAGCGCGCGCATCACCTTGACTGATTGTGCGACGGACTTGGAGCCGTCGTCGACCGCGGGGAGCAGGTGCGAGTGGAGATCGATCACGTGCGTGGCGACACGTCGCGCAGCACCGAGGCGGCGAAGGCGCCGAGCCGATCGGGAGACGATTGAGCCAGGGCGAGGAGCGCCAGCGTGACCAGCGCGTCGGCGGCGAGAAGGTCGAGCGCGACCGAGCGATCGCCCGCGCGGGTCAGGACGCGGTCCAGCGCCTTGCCGCCGGCGCCTGCCAGAGCGTCAGGGGTCGGGTCGGCGCCGGCGAGGTGCTCACGCACCCGGGTGCGCAGCGCCTCGGGCGCGCGCGCGGTCTCCCGGTCGAGCCAGCCGGCGGCGGGGCTCAGGCGCCGTTCCCTTCGGAGCGGCCACCGAGCCAGTGCGACACGAGGTCGCGCGTCGCCGCCCGGGCGGCCGGCAGCTTGCCCGGGTCGCCCGCGCCGGCCGAGGCGAAATGCGGGCGGCCCCCGCCCTTGCCGCCGCTGAGCGCCGCGATCCGGTTGACCAGGTCGCTCGCGTTGCGCCCCGCGCGCACCAGGTCGTCGGTGAGCGTCACGTGAATCCCGCCCCGCCCTCCGGTGCTGAACAGCACGAGCACCCCGTTGCGCGCGCCCTCCCGGAACTGGTCGGACATGCGGCCCACTTCCGCCCGGTCGTCGCTCGCCGTGTCGGCGATGGTGAGGTCCACGCCCTCCACGGTGGCCTTGTCCCCCGTCATGGGCGCCGGCCCGCCGCTCTTGAGGGCCTCCGCGAGTCGTGCCTCGAGGCGCTGGCGCTCCTCGAGCAGCTGCTCGAGCCGCCGCACCACGTGCTCCGGCTGCGACTTCAAGGTCTCGGCCACCTGCGCCAGCCGCCTCTCCTGCTCGCGCAGCGCGCGCCACGCCCCGGCCCCGGTGGCGGCCTCGACCCGGCGGACCCCTGCCGCCACACCGCTCTGGCCGCTGAAGCGGAAGGGGCCGACCTGTCCCGTGGTGCGCACATGCGTGCCGCCGCACAGCTCGATGGACGGACCCATCTGGACCACGCGCACCACGTCGCCGTACTTCTCGGAGAAGAAGGCCATGGCGCCGAGCGCGAGCGCGTCGGGATAGGGCATCTCGCGCGTCGTCACCTCATCATTGGCGAGCACGAGATCGTTGATCTCGTCCTCGATCGTGTGGAGCGCCGCGGGGTCGATCGGGCCGTGATGGGAGAAGTCGAACCGCAGGCGCTCCGGCTGCACCAGCGATCCCTGCTGGCGCACGTGTCCGCCCAGGCGCTTCCGCAGCACGTAGTGGGCGAGGTGGGTGGCACTGTGGTTCCGCTCGATGTCGCGCCGCCGGGGAGTGTCCACCGAGGCCTGCACGGCGGTCGGCTCGAACGGCTCGGCGAAATCGCCCGCCACCACGGTGCCCTTCGGGTCCTTCCGCACCGAGTCCACGGCCATGGACCAGCCTTCGCCGCGCAGCGAGCCCACGTCGCTCACCTGGCCGCCCGACTCGGCGTAGAACGGATTCTCCTTGAGCACCAGCTCGACGCGCGGCCCCTCCTGGCGGAACGCGAGGACCTGCGTGTCGGCGTCGGTGGATTCGTAGCCGACGAACTTCTGCTTGCCTCGCTTGACCGGCCGCCACGCGCCGGTGCCCTTCACATCCACCCGCGCCGCCGGCGTTCCAGCGCCCGCGCGCGCCGATCGCGACCGCGTGCGCTGCTGGTCGAGCGCGCGCTCGAATCCCTCCAGGTCCACCGTGACGCCGCGCTCACCCGCGATGATCTGGGTGAGGTCGATGGGGAACCCGAAGGTGTCGTAGAGCCGGAACGCGTCGTCACCCGGAATGGTCGTCGCGCCGGAGGCGAAGATCTCCTCGAGACGGCGCAGGCCACCTTCGATCGTCTCCAGGAACCGGCGCTCCTCGGTCTCGGTGACCTCGTGGATGAACGGGGCCTTGGTGCTGAGGGCAGGATACACGTCGCCCATCTGCCGCACCACGATGTCGGTGAGGTCGGCCAGCGTCGGCTCGCGGCGGCCCAGCAGCCAGGCATGGCGGACGGCGCGGCGCAGGATCCGCCGCAGCACGTAGCCCCGGCCGTCGTTGCTGGGGTAGACGCCGTCGGCCAGGAGAAAGGCCACCGCCCGCGCGTGATCGGCCAGCACGCGGTACGACGCTCGGTTGGCCGCGCTCCGATCGTACGGCGTCCCCACCAGCGCCCCGACACGCTCGATCAGTGGGCCGAAGACGTCGGTATGGAAGTTGTCGTCCTCACCCTGCAGCACGGCCGCGATCCGCTCGAGCCCCGCGCCGGTGTCCACCGACGGCTTCGGCAGCGGCGTGAGCGTGCCGTCGGCCGAGCGGTCGAACTGCATGAACACCAGGTTCCAGATCTCCAGGAATCGGCCGTCCTCGGCGAGGCGCTCGAACTCGGCCTGGGGAATGACGGCGTCGGCCGACGGGCGGATGGTCGGACGGTCGGGCGAGTCCGCCCCGACACTCGCCTCCTGGTCCGCCGAGCCGACCGCCCCTCCGCCCGTCCGACCGTCCGGCCACTCCAGGTCCACGTAGATCTCGGTGCAGGGACCGCAGGGGCCGGTATCGCCCATCTGCCAGAAGTTGTCCTTGTCGCCGAGACCATAGATCCGGTGATCGGGGAGCCCGGAGATCTCCCGCCAGTACGTGCGCGCTTCCTCGTCGGTGTGGTGGACGGTGACCCGGAGGCGCTCGGCGGGAATGCCGAGATACGCGGGATCGGTGACGAACTCCCACGCGTAGGCGATCGCGTCGCGCTTGAAGTAGTCGCCGAAGGAGAAGTTGCCCAGCATCTCGAAGAACGTGTGGTGCCGCCTGGTGTGCCCCACTTGCTCGAGATCGTTGTGCTTACCCCCCGCGCGGACGCACTTCTGGCACGTGGTGGCCCGGCTGTAGTCGCGCTGCTCCTGGCCGAGAAACGTGCGCTTGAACTGGACCATCCCGGCGTTGGTGAAGAGCAGGGTCGGATCGTCCGCGGGCACCAACGACGAAGAAGGCACCTCGCGGTGCCCTTTGGCGACGAAGAAATCGAGGAAGAGACGACGGATCTGTGCCGACTGCATGGGGAGAGAATATAAGGGGGAGAAGCCCCTCGCTAGGCGAGCAGCTTCCCCACCATCTCCGATACCTGCCGCCCGCTGAACCCGCGGCGTGCCAGGAACGCGAGTACACGCCGCCGCCGCACGTGTCGTGGCAGATCCCGGAGCTGGGCGGCGCGCTTGGTGGCGAGGGCCACGGACATGTCGGCCTGCCCTCCTGAGGCGCCGGCGTGTCCGGCCACGGCGCGGTCGATCACACTTCGCTCCACACCCATGGCCGCCAGGTCCCGGGCTAGACGGGCCGGCCCGCGCCCGCGCGCTGACCGGGTCTCGACGAAGTTGGCCGCGAAGGCTGCGTCATCGAGCAGGCCCTGCTCCGCCGCCCTCTCGAGGGCCGATTCGATGGCCTCCGCCGTGTGCCCCTTGCGGCGGAGCCGGCGGCCGAGATCGGCGCGGGCGAAGGAGCGGCGCTCAATGGCGCGGAGCACCGTGCGGTAGGCCGCCTCCGCGTCGGCATCCACGGTCAATCGCTGGCGTAGCGTGGGATCCAGCTCCTGCCCGACCCGGAGTCCCTGCTGTCGGATCACCTCCGGCGCGACCGAAGCGAATCGCTCGCCGTCGAGCTCGATCCGTACCGAGCCCGGTCCCTGCGGCTCGGGGACCAGGGCGGTTATCCGATTCACTCCTCGCTCGCCGCCGCGCCAACGGGCCGCACGCCCAGGAGTTCCTTGACCTTGCCCTCGATCTCGGTCATGAGCGGCGGGTTGTCGCGCAGGAACAGCTTCGCGTTCTCACGCCCCTGCCCGATGCGCTGATCGTTGTAGGAATACCAGGCGCCCGACTTCTGGATGATGTTGGCCTCGGAGGCGAGGTCCACCAGGAGCGACGTGTGGCTGATCCCCTCGTCGAACATGATGTCGAACTCGGCCTGCCGGAACGGCGGCGCGACCTTGTTCTTGACCACCTTGACCCGGACGTGGTTGCCGATCACGGTCTCCCGCTCCTTCACCGGGCCGATGCGTCGGATGTCGAGCCGGAGCGACGCGTAGAACTTGAGCGCCTTGCCGCCGGTGGTGGTCTCCGGATTGCCGAACATGACGCCGATCTTCTCGCGAAGCTGGTTGATGAACACCACCGACGTGTTCGAGCGGTTGATGGCACCGGCGAGCTTTCGGAGCGCCTGGCTCATGAGCCGGGCCTGCACGCCCATGCTGGATTCGCCCATCTCGCCCTCGATCTCCGCCTTCGGCACCAGGGCCGCGACCGAGTCGATGACCACGAGATCCACCGCCCCCGAGCGCACCAGGATGTCCACGATCTCCAGCGCCTGCTCGCCGGTATCGGGCTGGGACACGAGGAGGTCCTCGACGTTGACGCCCAGCTTCTTGGCGTAGTCGATGTCGAGCGCGTGCTCGGCGTCCACATAGGCGGCGACGCCGCCCATGCGCTGGACGTTGGCGGCCAGGTGCAGGGTGAGGGTGGTCTTGCCCGAGGACTCGGGGCCGTAGATCTCGGTGATGCGGCCGCGCGGTACGCCGCCGATGCCGGTGGCCGCGTCGAGGTTGATGGCGCCGGTGGGAATGGCCGGGATCTTCACCCGAGCGGACTCGGCCCCCATGCGCATGATCGACCCCTTGCCGAGCTGCTTCTCGATCTGGGAGATGGCCAGTCCGAGGGCCTTTCGGCGATCGGCCTCCAAGCGGGTTTCTCCTTCAGCGGGCATGCGTTCCTCGGGGTATATGAGTGACCGATTTTGCTACACAACGAGCGTCCGGACCAAGCTAATACCGAACATCTTCCGAATCAATAGTACAAATGTGGCTTATTTCGAGTCACTCAGATCAGCGTGCTCGCATTGATCCGGGGCCGGGCTGCCCTGACTTGGGGGCACTCAACAGGGAGTCCACCCCAGCCGCCACGCATCCTCCACGTGCTCGATATCGTAGCGGCCGCCCCCCAGGTCCCTGATGGCGAGCAGGTCGAACCGATAGGTGTCCCCGGCTCGCCCGTGCCGGAGCCGCCAGGCCGTGGCCACGCGTCCGAGCACATGTCGCTTGAGCGCACTCACCGATTCGATGGCCGCCCCGCACACGCTCGATCGCCGGGTCTTGACCTCGACGAAAGCGACCACGGCGCCCCGCCGCGCCACCACGTCGAGGTCGTGACGACCCATGCGGAAGCGGTGTGCCTCCACATTCCATCCGCAGGACGTCAGGTAGGCGATGGCGGCCCGCTCGCCCGCGAGACCTCGGCGGTGGCGGCGATCGCTCCATTCGCTGAGCGGCACGAACCCTCGACGCGTGCGCATGGCCGAGGATAGAGGCCAGGCTCGAAAGCCGGGCACCGATTCTGCGCAGCCGCGGACGAAATCGTGGGTGACAGCGGCGGGAGTCGCCGCGATAGGGCATGCCTGTTCCCCTCCGCTCTCCGCTGGAATTGTCCAGATCGGGCGTGCTCAGCCCGTCGGTGCTACACTGATGTAACCCCTTCGCCGAGGCCATGATCCTCCTCTCCGACCTGGCGGGCGCCCTCGCCCTGCCCCTGCATGGCCGGGATGTCGAGGTGGGTGGCATAGCCGTGGACTCCCGCCAGGTCGCCGCCGGCGACCTCTTCGTGGCTCAGCTGGGGGCCAGGGCGGACGGATTGGCCTTCCTGCCCGAAGCGCGCTCCCGGGGTGCAGTGGCCGCATGCGCCCCCGATGCCATCCCCGGCTTCCCCACCATCGTCGCCTCCGATCCTCGCGGCGCCGTGCCCCGGCTGGCCGCCGCGCTCTATCGGCATCCCGCCCGCGAGCTCGACCTGATCGGCATCACCGGCACGCTCGGCAAGACGTCCACCGCCCTGCTGGTACAGTCCGCTCTCGCGGCGAGTGGCGTGAGTGTCGGTGTAATCGGCTCGCTCGGGGTGCGAATTCAGGGCCGGGTCGCCGAGACCGGGATGACCACGCCGGACGCTCCGGCCATCCACCGCGCGCTGCGGCGAATGGTGGACGTCGGCGTCCGGACCGCGGCTCTCGAGGTGACATCGCACGGGATCGCGCTACGTCGCGTGGCGGGGCTCACCTTCCGGCTCGGCGCCGTGACCAATCTCGTCCCCGACGAACACCTCGACTTCCACGGGACCGCGGAGCATTACCTGCGGACGAAGTCGCGATTCTTCGACATGCTGGCGGACGGAGCTCCCCTGGTCGTCAACCACGACGACGCGCGGGTGGGGACCCTCGTGGCGGAAGCCGATGTCGCGGCGCGCCGGCGTGTGATCGCCGTCTCGGCCGCGGGCGACACCAGGGCGCAGGCGGCGGTGACGGGCCTCAGGATCGACGCGGCGGGATCGGCCTTCGCCCTGGAGATCCGGGAGCCTTTGCCCCGGATGGATGGCGGTGTGGTACCCGTGGGATCGGTCCCGCTGGTGCTCCCGGTGCTGGGGGTGCACCAGGTCGCCAATGCCGCGCTCGCTGCCGTCGTGGCACTGCTTGCGGGAGGCACTTCGCGGGGAGTGACCGAATCGGTCGCCGAGCAGCCGCAGATCAGGCGTCGGATGGAGATCGTCCGGTCGGCCTCACCCGTCGTGCTGGATGACACCGTGGGGAATCCGCGCGCGCTGGACGCCGTGTTCCACAGCATCCGTCCCATCGCGCACGATGCACTCCGCATCGTATTCGGGATCCGGGGCTCACGTGGGCCGGGGATCAATCGCCGGTTGGCGGAGGCCTTGGCTCGCGCAGTACGAGCCTCGGCCCGTCCGGTGCTGCTGGTAGTGACGGCCAGCGAGGACGCGGCAGGGCCGCGGGATCAGGTGAGGTCCGAGGAGCGGGAGGCCCTGCTGGCGGTGCTACGGGAGGCCGGTGTGGAGTTCAGCTATGAAGCCGCACTGAGGGATGCGGTGCGGCGCGCGGTGACGGCCAGCTCGGCGAAAGATCTGATCCTGTTGCTCGGAGCCCAGGGTCTCGACCGCGCCGCGGAGATCGCGATCGAGCTGCTCGGCTGACGAGCCGGTCCTGTCCCCTCAATCAGCGAGAGCCGGTGCGCAGCCCGCGCTTCCCCGACATCCACGCATCGTAGACGTTGAACGCCTTCATCTGATCGCCCAGATCGGTGCTGCGCACCAGCGAGTCCACCTGCTCGGGTGACTGGCGCGGCAGGGAGAGATCCATGGTGGCGAAGGCCCAGGTCACCGCGGCCGCGATGGCGGCGTTGTGACGGAGCTGCTGCAGATCTGCCCGGGCGAAGTCGTCCGAGCGGGCGTGGTAATTGGGCCCGTAGTTGGCCGACTCCTGATTGGCGACCAGGTTGGCCACGCCCTGCATCATGAAGTCGTAGTTGTCGGTGCCGACGATCGGCACGTTGACCTGCGTGAACGGCCCCAGACCCGCCACCGGGGCGAGCGCCCGCTCGAGCACCGGTAGCAACTCGGCGCGGCCGCCGGTGAAGAAGCCGGTGATCCGTCCGGTGCCGATGTCGTACGACGACGCCATGACGTGCCGGTCCATTTCACCGGCGTGGCTCAGCGTGTACCCGTAGGATCCGTTGAGGTTCTGCTCCTCCCCGTTCCAGAGCGCGAAGCGGATCGTCCGCACCGGCCGGAGGCCGAGCCGGCGGATCTGCCGCGCGATGTCGATCACCATCACCGCATTCGCCCCGTTGTCGAGCGCGCCGGTGCCGAGGTCCCAGGAGTCGAGATGGGCTCCGATCACGACGACCTCCTCGGGCCGGGTGCTGCCGCGGATCTCCGCGATCACATTGTGCGTCTGGTAAGATGGCCCGGACTGGATGTCGAGTACGGCGTTGAGGGTGAGCGGCCTCCCGCCCCGCAGCAGTCGCAGGGCCCGGGCGGCCGCATCACGCTCCATCATCATCATCGGGTGGCGGTTCGCCCAGCCCAGCGCCGCGTTGTGCCGGGCGAGCGCGTTGTGGGGGCGTGACGACATGTAGACCAGTCCGGCCACACCGGCCGCGATGGCCCGCCGCTCGATATGGCCGGCCTCGTTGTACTCCCGGAACAGGCCGTCGAGATCCCTCAGCTCGTCGCTCTCGATCAGCACGAACGCGCCCTTGGTCCGGGCTCGAAGCGCCTCGAAATCGGCTTCGGTGCCCCGACCGCCGTCCACCAGGGGGGCGGTGAGTCCCCCGCCGGGTGTCGCGGTGGAGAACGGGAGTGCCGCCACCCGCGCCGTGAACTCCACGCCTTTGCCCTTCACCACCGCCCGAGCGGAGCGCTCGAGCCAGAGCCCCGGCATCTGGAACGGCTCTTTCTTCGCCTCGACGCCGGCATCCCGAAAGCGCTCCAGGGCCCAGTCCAAGGCGCGCAGGTTCGCGGGCGAGCCGGTCGGTCGCCCGCCGATCTGGTCGGTGAGTGCCTCGAGATCGCTGACCATCGGGGTGTCGCCCACGAGGGCGCCGGCGAGGCGGGACGCCCCGTCGGACTGGGCGAAGAGGGCGTTCGGCAGGAGACACAGCAGCAGGACAACCACGTGACGCGCCATGAGAAAATCCTCTCCGGGCAGAGACCCCGGTCGCATTGCCCGGGCTGTCTTGTTACTTGCTGTACTCGTCCAGCTGATCGAAGCCGACCAGGACCTCGCGCGGCTTGCTGCCGTCGGGCGGTCCGAGGATACCGGCATAGTGGAGCTGATCGATGATCCGCGCGGCGCGTCCGTAGCCGATGCGGAGACGTCGCTGAAGCAGCGAGGTCGAGCCGCCCTGGTTCTGGATGCAGGCCTCGGCGGCGTCACGGAAGAGCGTGTCGCGCTCGCCCACCTCGTCGTCGCCCGGCCCTCCCTCGCCTTCGCTCTCCTGCGACCGGACCATCTCGAGGATGTCGGCTTCGGCGACCGCCTGCACCGCCGCCCGCCGCGCCTCGCGCCGGCCGACGTACCACTCCATCACTTTTTCGCTGTCTTCGGTGCCGATGTAGGCGCCCTGGAGGCGCATCGGCTCGCTCTTACCCGGCGGGAGGAAGAGCATGTCGCCGTTACCCAGCAGTGCCTCGGCGCCGTTCTGGTCCAGGATCGTGCGACTGTCCACCTTGGACGCCACCCGGAACGCGATCCGGCTCGGGAAGTTGGCCTTGATGAGTCCGGTGATGACGTTCACCGACGGCCGCTGGGTCGCGAGGATGAGATGAATCCCGATCGCGCGGGCCTTCTGCGCCAGCATCGCGAGGGGGGTCTCGACCTCCGCCTGCACCGTCATCATGAGATCGGCGAGCTCATCGATGACGATCACGATCATGGGCAGCACGCCCTCCGCGTAGGTCTCCTCGGCGGCAGGCTCGGGTGGCGTGTCCGGTGCTTCGGCGCTGACGGCCACCAGCGTGATCTTGGGCCGGGGCGGATTTCGGAGTGGCTTCCCCTCCTCGACCTTCCGGTTGAAGTCGGCCAGATTGCGCGCGCCGTTCGCCTGCAGAAGCTCGTAGCGGCGGTTCATCTCGAACACGGCCCACTTGAGCACCGTGGCGGCGTCGTGGTTGTTGGTCACCACCTTGTGCCGCAGGTGCGGCAGGGCGTTGTACATGGACAGCTCGACCATCTTCGGGTCCACCATCAGCAACCGCAGCTCGCGCGGCGTGTGACGGTACACCAGACTCGTGATGATCGTGTTGATGGTGACCGATTTGCCCGTGCCGGTCGCGCCGGCGATCAGCAGGTGAGGCATCTTCGCCAGATCGGCCACGATCGGCTTTCCCTCGAGATCGCGGCCCAGCGCGATCGGCAGCGCGGCGCGCCCCCGGCTCCATTCCGCCGATTCGATCATCTCGCGCAGCGTGACCATCCGCGCGATGGGGTTGGGCACCTCCACCCCAACCGCCCCCTTGCCGGGAATAGGAGCCACGCGAATCGAGGGCGCACGCATCGACATGGCGAGATCGTCCGCCAGCGCCACGATCCGGCCCGCCTTCACGCCGGCACCAGGGACGACCTCGAACTGGGTCACCACCGGTCCCGTGGTGCGCCCCGAGATCTGCCCCTCGACCTTGAACGTCCGGAGCGTCTCCAGCAGCGACTGGCCGAGCCGGTCGAGCTGGGCCTCGCCCGCGTCGATGTCCTCGCTCGCCGGCGGGGTGAGCAGCTCGATGGGGGGCGTGTCCGATTCCTCGGCCACGGCCGCTCCCGCCGACTCCGGCTTCTTGTCCTTCTTACGAGGCTTCGCCGCGGCAGCTTCGGCCGCGGCAGCGGAACGACGGAACGGCGACACCGCCGCCAACGCTCCAGCCGGCCCGTCGGCCACGGCTTCCTCGCGGCCCTTCTTCCGCCGCTCGAGACGAGGCTCCTCCCCTTCCGCAGCCCCCCGCTCCCGACGCTCCGGCGGACGCGTCTGGCGGAACGGCGCCGGCGCGGGCTCCCCGCGCCCGGCCTCCAGCCGCTGGAGCGGATGCCACGCGAAGGTCGCCAGCGTGAGGGCCGACAGGGCGAGGAATCCGACGAGCACCGCCCCCGCCACGCCGATCTTGCCGGTGATCGTCTCCGCCAGGAATCCGGGGACCAGCCCGACCGAGCGAGCCGCCAGGGTGCGCTGCCCGACGTCCATGTCGAGGTCGGCCGGCGTCACCTGGGTCAACACCCCGACGACGTATGGCACCAGCACGCTCAGGCCGACGATCAGCACGGCCGACCGCTTCATGTCGAGCCCGCCGAGGCGGTCGAAGCCTGCGAGCGCGAGGCCGATGCCGAGCAACGGGAGCCCGAGCGCGCCGGCGCCGAGCAGCTGCCAGAGCGCGTGACCGATGTAGCCGCCGACCGGACCGGTGAGACCCACGGGCAGCAACGTCAGCCCGAGGAACAGGCCGGCGACGAGCGCCGTGAGCGCGCCGAGTCGGCGGCGCCGGCTGTCGTCGGAGGTCGCGGGACTCGGGGTCGTCATACGGCGACAGTCGCCAGCGTCACGCGTCGATCCTGGAAGATGGGAAGCACCGGGTAGGCGTCCTGCCGCGCTGCGTCGCGCACGTCGTTGCCGAAGCCGAGTCGGATGAGCTCGCGGCCCGCGCGGCTTCGGCGCAGCGGCCGCCCCCAGCGCTCACCGTAGCGACGCACGAGGTCCAGGGCCGCGAGCGCGGAGTCGTTCAGGCCCCGGCGCGCGGAGGGCCCGCCCAGCGCGGCCGAAACCAACCGTCCCGCGGCGTAGGCGTCGTCGAGCGAGAACGCGCCCTCGCGGCCCGCGCAGACCACCAGCACCGGCTCGTCCCGCTCGAGTGCCTCGCGCGCCCGCTCCGCCGCCAGCGAGAGATTGCCGGCGCACGCGGGATAGACGGCCGCGGCGCCCTGGCAGGCGAGGAGCGCCTTGGTGCCGTTCGTGGTCGTGAGGATCAGCGTCTTGCCGCGCACGGCGGCCTCGGTCATCTCGAGCGGACTGTTGCCCAGGTGGAAGCCGTCGATCCGCGTGCAGTTGCGCTCACCGGCGAGGAGCACGTCGTCGCTGCCGAGTGTCTGGCCCAGCCGGAGCGCCTCGTCGGTCGCCGCCGCCGGGAGGATGGCCTTCGCGCCGCTGCTCAGCGCGGCGCACATCGTAGTGGTAGCCCGGAGAACGTCGATCACGAATACCGTCCGGCCCTGGATCTCCGCGAGCGTCAGGCCGGCCGGCGTGAAGAGCAGGTCGAGGGTCATACGTCGGGTCGGAGGAGGTGCGACTCCCGCTCGAGGAACCGGGTGTCCACCTTCCCCGCCACGAAGTCCGGATGCCGGATCACGCGCGCCAGGAACGGGATCGTGGTGGTGACGCCCTCGAGGATGAAGCTGTCGAGGGCCTGCCCCATCCGAGTCAGCGCCTCGTTGCGGTCGTTGCCGTGAACGATGACCTTGGCCAGCAGCGAGTCGTAGTACGGCGGCACGGTGTAGCCCGCGTACACGTGCGTATCGACCCGCACGCCGGGACCGCCGGGCGGGTGATACGCGGTGATGTGACCGGGACAGGGCTGGAATCCGCGGTAGGGATCCTCCGCGTTGATCCGACACTCGATGACGTGCCCGCGGAGGCGCCGCCCGTCGCCCTGAAAGCTGATCCCCTCGCCCGCGGCCACCCGGATCTGCTCCTTCACCAGGTCGAAGCCGGTGACCATCTCGGTCACCGGATGCTCCACCTGAATGCGGGTGTTCATCTCCATGAAGTAGAACGAGCCGTCCTGGTCGAGCAGGAACTCGATCGTGCCGGCGCCGACGTAGTCGATGTTGGCGGCGAGCGCCACCGCGGCGGCCCCCATGCGCTCGCGCAGCTCGGCGTCATCGCGGGGCTCGGGCTCTCCTCGATCAGCTTCTGGTGGCGGCGCTGCACCGAGCAGTCGCGCTCGCCGAGGTGCATCACCCGCCCACCGCAGTCGCCGATGATCTGGAACTCGACGTGCCGCGGCTGCTGCAGGTACTTCTCGACATACACCGTCGCCGTTCCCGAACGCGGACAGCGCCTCGTTCTGCGCGAGCCGGAAGGACTGCGCGAACTGCTCGGCGTCCAGGGCGATCCGCATCCCCTTCCCACCGCCGCCGGCGGTGGCCTTGATGATGACCGGGAAGCCGATGCTCTCCGCGAAGGCGAGCGCCTCCTCGGGATCCTCGATCGGGCCCGGCGACCCCGGCACGATCGGCACCCCGGCCTCCTGGGCCAGGCGACGCGCGGTCGCCTTGTCGCCCATCAGGCGGATCTGGTCGCCGGTCGGGCCGATGAACGTGATGTTCGACGCCCGGCAGATCTCCGCGAACTCGGCGTTCTCGGCGAGGAAGCCGTAGCCGGGGTGGATCGCGTCGGCGCCGGTGATCTCGGCGGCGGCGATGAGGCGCGGGATGCTTGAGGTAGGACTCGCGGCTCGGCGGCGGGCCGATGCACACGTCGTCGTCGGCGAAGCGGACGTGCAGCGACTCGCGGTCGGCCTCGCAGTAGACCGCGACCGTCTGCACGCCGAGCTCGCGGCAGGCCCGGATGACCCGCAGGGCGATCTCGCCGCGGTTGGCGATGAGGACCTTCTTGAACATCAGGGCGTCAGGTCCAGCGACCGCGCGGCCCCAGCATCACCCGTGATCTCCGAGAATTTCCGGTCCGACGC
Source organism: uncultured Gemmatimonadales bacterium (assembly GCA_963846545.1). Classification (GTDB taxonomy): domain Bacteria; phylum Gemmatimonadota; class Gemmatimonadetes; order Gemmatimonadales; family GWC2-71-9; genus CAVVWJ01. The sequence goes on from CAWJWG010000001.1 coordinate 1,985,093, forward strand.
CGAGTCCACGCCCGAGACCCGCAGCGCGAACTCGTTCGGGTTCGACGCGTAGAACAGCGCGCTCTCGTAGGAGATCATCCCGTCCTTGAACCACTTCATCAGCGACTGGTCGAAGGTCTGCATGCCGTAGGAGACGGTGCCTTCGGCGATGAGGTCGGGAATGTTGAGCGTCTTCTCCATGTCGCGGATGTTGTCCGCGCACCGCGGCGGTGTTGATCAGCACCTCGCAGCCCGGCACCCGCCCCGGCCCGTCCGCACGCGGCACGAGCCGCAGCGAGACCACGCGCCTGCAGCGCGGTGGCGAGCAGCAACCGGATCTCCTGGTGCTGGTACGGCGGGTAGAACGCAGATGATCGCGGTTGATCGTCTGGGTCGCGTCGGTGGTGTGGAGCGTGGAGAAGACGAGGTGTCCGGTGTCGGCGGCCTTGAGCGCGGTGTCGAGCGTCTCCAGGTCGCGGATCTCGCCGATGAGGATGACGTCCGGGTCCTGCCGCAGCACGTGGCGCAGCGCCGAGGGCGAAGGACAGCGTGTCGCTGCCGACCTCGCGCTGGGTGATGTTCGACATCATGTCGCGATGCAGGAACTCGATCGGGTCCTCGATCGTGATCACGTTCGACCCGGCGGTGCTGGTTGACGTGGTTGATCATCGCCGCGAGCGCGGTGGACTTGCCGGAGCCGGTGATCCCCGTGACCAGGACCAGCCCGCGCGGCTTGAGCGCGATGCTCCTCCAGCACCGACCGGGAGGTACAGCTCCCGATGGTCTTGACCTCGTAGGGAATCGCCCGGAAGGCGAAGGCCAGCGTGCCGCGCTGCTGGTAGATGTTGATGCGGAAGCGGCCCGATGCCCGGCACGCCGATGGCGAAGTCCGCCTCCTTCTTCTCGGCGAACTCCTTGACCTGCCGCGGCGTCATGACCTGCTCGGCCAGCGCCTTGAGGTCTTCGGGCTTGAGCGGCGGCACGTCGAGCGTCAGCAGCTCGCCGTTGACTCGCACCGTCGGCGGCCGTCCCACCTTGAGCAGCAGGTCGGAGGCGTTCCGCTGCACCATCTGACCGATGGTGTCCTTGAAGTTGAACGTGGACGCGCGGAGTGGCGCCGGTGACGGGCTGGTCAGCCATGGGGATCGACCCGGAAGAGGACCTGGCCGAACTCGACCGGCTGCGAGTCCTCCACGCAGACCTCTCGGACCACGCCGGTGATCTCGGCCTCGATCTCGTTCATGATCTTCATCGCTTCGATGATGCAGACGGTCTGACCCGAGGTCACCCGGCTCCCCACCTTCACGTAGGGGTCCGCGCCCGGCTCGGGCGCCTTGTAGTAGGTCCCGACCATCGGCGACTTGATCTCCTTGAGCGCCGGTGCGGCCACGGGGCGCGGCGCCTCGCGCGCCTCGAGCTCGGCGGGGGTGGCGAGGGCCACCGGAGCGGGCGGGGCCGCGACCGCCGGGACGTAGGTCGGGGTCGCCGACGTCCGGGTAATGACGACGCCGGTCCCGAACCAACCCTTGATCTCGATCGAGCCGATCTCGGGAGACTCGCGGAGCAGCTGGGCGAGGCCCTTCACGTCCTTGAGCTCGATCGACCGGATGCCCGGCACGTTCTGGAGCAGCTCGGCGAGCTGCTTCATGTCCTGTGGCGTCGTCATGCCTCCGTCGGCCTTGCGGCGTCGCGGCGCGCGGTCCGGGTCACGTGAGCCTCCTCGATTGGCCGGCGTCATGGCACCCCCGCCGGCGGCGTCGCTGCCGCGCGGAAGGGGCGGGGCCCGCAGGGCCCGGAAATCGCATTCGTCGATGGCATCGTGAAGATCGAAGGTCTTCCTCGGGCTAGACCAGCTCAACCAGCTCGGTCCGCCCGTTCGAGAGTAGCTCCGGCCCATCCGCACCCAGGTACACGTCGTCCTCCAGCCGGACACCACCCCACCCCGGAAAATAGACGCCCGGCTCCACCGTCACCACCGCGCCGGACGGCACGGCCGCCTCGGACGTCGGCGCCAGCCTGGGCGCCTCGTGCACCTCGAGGCCGAGTCCGTGGCCGAGCGAGTGTCCGAACGCATCGCCGAACCCGCGTGCCGCGATGACGTCCCGGGCGAGTGCGTCGCCCTCACGCCCGGTCATGCCCGGCCGGAGATGCTCCAGCGCCCGCGCCTGCGCGCAGCGGACCAGGTCGTACATCGCTCGCTGCCGCTCGTCGGCCCGCGCGCCCACCACCACCGTGCGCGTCAGGTCCGCGCAGTACCCGTCGACCTGGGCCCCGAAATCGAGCAGCAGCCAATCGCCCCGAGCCACGGCGCGGCCGCTGGTGCGGGCGTGCGGGAGGGCCGACCGCGGACCCGACGCAACGATGGTCGGAAACGGATGCCACTCGCTGCCCCGCCTCCGGAGCGCCGACTCGAGGCCGGCGCTGATCTCCAGCTCGGTCTGGCCGGTCCGAACCGTCGGCAGCACCTCCGCGAGCGCCTCCTGCGCGAGATCCGCGGCGGCGCGAATGGCCGCCACTTCCTCGGGCGACTTCACCGTCCGGAGCCGCTCCACCAGGTCCGCGACCGGCACCACCCGACTCCGCGTCAGGCCGCCGATCCGCTCCGCGTCCTTGACCGTCACCGCGTGGGACTCGATGCCGATCACCGCCGACGGCATCGCCGAGAGCATACGCCCCAGCCGGTCCCACACGCTCTTCTGGTCCACCTCGACGCCCGCCGCGTTGCCCGCCTCGGCCGGTGCCTGCACCGCGTATCGGAAGTCCGTCACCAGCGTGGTCGCCCGTGCATCTACCAGCAGCAGGGCCGCCGAGCCGGAGAAGCCGGTCAGGTAGCGGACGTTGGGGAGGTGGGTGACCAGGAGCGCATCGATCCCCTCCGTCCCCATCGCCGCCCGCAGCGCCGCCTGTCGCTCGCCGCGCCGATCAGCCGGCACGAATGCGGCCCACCAGCGCCTGCAGTGCCAGCAGGTAGCTCTGCGCGCCGAAGCCCGTCACCAGCCCCACCGCGAGATCGGCGATGACCGAGTGCCGCCGCTCGGGCTCGCGCGCGAAGATGTTGGAGAGGTGAAGCTCGACGAAGGGAACTTTGACCGCGAGCATCGCGTCGCGGAGCGACGAGGCTGGAATGGGTGAACGCCGCGGCGTTTACCAACGCGCCATCCACCCGGCCGCGCAGCCCCTGCACCGCGTCCACCAGCGCGCCCTCGTGGTTCGTCTGGAACCACTCGATCTCCGCGCCCAGGGGGCGAGCCGCCTCGCGAACCATGGTCTCGATCTCGCCCAGCGTCGTCCGCCCGTACACTTCCGGCTCCCGCTGCCCCAGCAGGTTGAGGTTGGGGCCGTTGAGCACCGCGATCAGCATTCAGCGCTTCAGGTTCTGAAGCCAGGCATGGAACTGGTCGAGGTCGTCGCTCTTGGGATCCGGAGTGCGCGGAGTGCGCGCCGAGGGGGCGGCGGGAGAGGAGCCGAAGAAATCATCGAAGGAGACGGAACCCGACCCGGAGCCCGTGGCGGGAACGGCGGGCGGCGTGTCCGAGCCCTCCTCGCCGAAGACCGAGCTCAACGACAGCGTGTCCGCCGCGGGGCGCGTCGGCGCGCCGGCGCCGCCACCCGGCTGCGGCTGCCGCACGGCCGGCGCCGGGGCCTGGATCGGCGGACGGGCGGAGAGGATGCCCTGGAACAGCTGGGCAACCGAGTGCCCACCCGTTTCCCCGGCGGCATAGGAGCGCCTCGGAACCGCGGGAGCGGAGGCGGCCGGCCGATCTTCGTTCCGGCGCGGGTAGCGGAAATCGGGTTCGGGCCGAGAGTCGGCGAGCTCGGATGCCATCGAGGTAGCGGGCTCCGCGGGACTCACCTGGTCCCCGCCCGGAGTGATCGGCTCCGTGTCCCACGGCGCGGCCATCGCACCGGAACCGGCGAGCTCGGGGGGAGTCGTCGCCTCCCGCTCGGAGGGCTCTGGTGCAGCCGGCGCCTCCGGCGCGGACGACGCCGACAAGCCCTCGCTCGCACCCGACTCCGCCGCCGAGTGATCCGCGCGCGGCAGGTCCGCGAGGCCCAGGTCGAATGCAGCGGCGTCCGACATCATGGGCTCGGCGGACGCGAGATCGTGGGCCGTCGATCCTGACGCCGTCGACTCGGTCGGCATCGGCTCGGGTGTCACCTCGGACGCCGGAGCAGCGGCCGCGGGGCGCGGAGTCACCGGCGTGTCTTCCTCGAACGGGCCCCGCTTGCCCCGCGCGCCACTCGCGAACAACTCCTGCGAGGCGTCGGGCATCTGGAACTCGCTGCCGCCCGCGCTGTTCAGGACGATGTCCTCGCTGGTCTCGACTCGGAACTCGTCGCCGAGCTCGTCGGGCGTGTCCACCTCGCGGCCGACCAGACCGTCGATGGGCTCCACCGTATCCTGAAATCCCGTGGGCTCCTCGAATTGCATCGCCGAGGGCTCGATCGGCAGGTCCCGCAGCGTCGAAGGCTCGAGGTCGTCGAGGCTCGAAGGCTCGAGGTCGTCGAGGTTCATCGCGTGGGGATCGTCCACCGGACCGGCGTGGGAGACCCAGCCGACCGCAGGCTCCGCCACGGGCGGCTCGAAGGCGGGCGAGGCGATGGCGGGCGAGGCGATGGCGGGCGGGGGCTCGGCGTCGGCCACACTCGAAGGCTCGGCCGAGGAGGCCACCTCCGCCTGCCGGCGGGCGATCTCGACCCGCTGGAGCTGCTCCCGCGCGTCGTCGTTGCTGCGATCGAGGGTGAGCAGTGTGTTGAGCCACCGCTCGGCGTCGTCGAACTTGAGCAGACGCTCGCTGATGTCGCCCAGCGCCTTGAGGGCGATCACATTCTCCCCGTCGAGCGACAGCACGTGGAGGAACGCGGTTTCGGCCGCCTGCACGTCGCCCAGGTCCATGTGGCAGCGGCCGAGGACGATGCTCGCGGGGATGTAATCGGGGTGGTGCTGAAGCCCGGGGCCCAGCAGGTCCAGCGCGCGCTTCACCTCACCGTTCTTCCGGTGCACCTCGGCGAGAGGCGCGAAGGTGAGACCCTGAGGGTTCTCGGCGTATCGGCGCTCGAGCTTCTCGATCTCGCTAAGTGCCATCCGGGTCCCGGTTTGTCGTGGTGTGAAGCAGGTCGGGAGACGACGCTGTTGGCCGTTGTGGGGAGTCTGGTGACAGTAGCGATCCGGCTTCCCGCTGTCAACTGCTAAGCCGCGCCGTGCCTTGAGCTTCCCTGACCCCAGGCTTAGACTTAACCCTCTTTCCAACCCCCAGGTCCGGAGCACCGAGCGCCGCCCTATGATGCAAGCATTCCGTAACAGCGCGAAGGTGGCAGGCGCCATCTTTGCCCTCCTCATGCTGATCTTCGTGCTCACCAGCGTCGACTGGTCGGGCCTGACCTCATCCTCGACGGTGGGAAAGATCAACGGCCAGAGCATCGACGCCCGCACCTACCAGGGGTTCGTCCAGCAGAGCATCGACAGCCGGCAGAAGAGCGCGGCGACTTCGCTCACGCTGGAGGAGCGCAATCAGATCGAGGATCAGGTCTGGGAGCAGCTGGTCGAGAGCCAGATGCTCGAGTCCGAGTACGGCCGGCGGAACATTACCGCGTCCTCGGATGAGATCGTCCAGGCGATGCGGACCACACCCCCGGCCGAATTCCGCACCATTCCGGAGTTCCAGACCGACAGCCAGTTCGACATCGCCAAGTATCAGCGGTGGCTGACCTCGAGCGTCGGCGCGCAGTATCTGCCCGCGCTGGAAGCCCAGTACCGTGACCAGCTCCGCCGGTCGAAGCTGCTTCGCGTGGTAGCGGCCGACATCTACCTGTCCGACGCCGCCCTGTGGGAGCAGTTCCGAGATGAGAACGAAAAGGTCAAGGTCGCCCTCACCGCGATCATCCCGCCTAACGTGGTCCCGGACTCGTCGGTCAAGCTGACGGACGCGGAGGTCACCACGTACTTTCGCTCGCATCAGGACGACTTCAAGCGCGAGCAGACGGCCTACCTGAGCTTCGTCGCCCTGCCCCGCTTCGCCGACGCGTCCGACACCGCGGCAGCCCGGGCCCGCGCCGATTCCGCCCGCGCGGCCATTGCGGGCGGCGAGTCGTTCGCCGACGTGGCCCGGCGCGAGTCCGACGACAGCGCCTCCGCCGCCAACGGTGGCGACCTCGGAGAGTGGACCAAGGGCGCGATGGATCCGGCCTTCGACTCGGCGGCGTTCGCGCTGCCGCTCAAGAAGGTGTCGGCGCCCGTGCTCTCGCAGTTCGGCTTTCACGTCATGGAGGTCACCAGCCGCAAGGGCGACAAGATCAAGGGCCGCCACATCCTGATCCCGATCGAGATCGCCGGCGCCCACCGGGACCGCCTCGACGCGCAGGCCGACACGCTGGAGCGCCTTGGCGCGGAGCGAGACGACCCGGCGGCACTGGATACGGTCTCCCGCGCCCTCTCGCTCCCGATCGGGCGCAGCGGTCCGGTCCAGCAGGGCACGCGCGTACAGCTGGGGAACCTCGTTGTGCCCGACGCCGGGGCGTGGGCGTTCCAGGGCACCAAGCCGGGCAGCACCAGCCCGGTGATCGAAGCCTCCATCGCGTACTACGTCTTCCGTCTCGACAGCCTGCAGCCGGCCGGCGTGCCACCCCTGGCGCAGGTGCGGCCGGCGGTGGAAGCCTCGCTGCGCGCCGACAAGAAGAAAGGTCTGGCCAAGCCGAAGGCGGAGGAATTCCTGAAGCGGGTGCAGGCGGGCGAGTCCGACGAGTCGGCGGCCAAGGCGCTCAACCTGGCGCACCGCGAGTTCGGACCCTTCTCCCGGGTCAATCCACCGATCACCGACCCGACCGTCGTGGGCACGGCCTTCGGCCTCGACGTCGGTCAGCGCAGCGGTCTGCTCGACGTGCCCGAGGGGATGTACGTCCTGAAGCTGCTGGAGCACACCAAGGCCGACTCCGCCCAGTTCGTCAAGGAGCTCGACGAGTACCGGTCGAAGATGATCAACCTCGCCCGGCAGGATCGGATTCGGGGCTATATGGGGGCGCTGCGGGAATCGGCGAAGATCGTGGACAACAGGGCCAAGCTTCAGCAGCGACAGCAGGAGGCCGCACAGACCCAGCAGCCGCCGGTCAGCTGACCGGCGGCGCGGGCCGCGGCGTTACTGAGAGAGCCGCTTCGGCTCACCCGACGAGGGACGGGTCTGCGTTTCGTCGGGTTCCCGGGGTGGCAGGTTGTTCTTCTGGTCTTCGTTCCCCATGATCGCATCCTGCGTCTCGGTCAGGCTCTTCTTGAACTCCCGAATGCCCTTCCCGATGGACGCCCCCATCTCCGGCAGCCGCTTGGCGCCGAAGAGCAGCAGCACCACCAGCAGGATGACCATGATCTCGGTGAAGCCGAGGTTGCCCACGGGGACCCCCTAGAAAAGCGATCGCGCGATCAGGTAGGCCAGGATGACGGCGATCAGACTCAGGACCGACACGTGCAGCCCGATCGGGCCCAGTGTGAAGCTTATCACCAAGAGGTCGGCCGAGACAGGCCCGAATTGGGCGGTCCAGCTGGTGGTGAAGAAGGTTCGGGCGGCGCTGTCGGGCAGGGTCTGCCGGAGGAGCGCCGTCAGCGCGCCGCCCGCGACGAACCCCGCCACCAGGACGCCGAGGTAGAACCCGGGGCGATGCGGTCCGCTCGCCATCAGCGCCGGCGATCCACGACGTAGCCGATGCTCGCGCGGAGGGCATCCCGCGCGGGAGACGGCGACAGCCTGTCGAGCTCGGCGTCGGCCTGCTGCGCCAGTCGGAGCGCGCGCTCGCGCGCGTAGTCGAGGCCGCCGGCGTCGGAGACCGACTCGACCACCGCGTGGATCTGCTCGTCGGTGGGCTCGGGCGCCTTGAGCAGGTCCGCCACTCTCCGCCGGTCGCTCTCGCCCATCCGCGGCAGCGCCGCGATCAGCGGCAGCGTGACCTTGTGCTCCCGCAGATCCGACCCCGTCGGCTTCCCGGTGACGCTCGCGTCGCCCACGTAGTCCAGCAGGTCGTCTACGATCTGGAAGGCCATGCCCAGCGCTTCGCCGAAGCGCCGCAGCGCGAGGCGCTCGTCCGGCGTCGCGTGCAGCGCTCCCACCTCGCACGCGCCCGACACCAGCGACGCCGTCTTCGACTGGATCAGCAGGTCGTAGTCCTCTTCCGAATACTGCAGCGGATCGTGCGCCAGCAGCTGGCGCATCTCGCCCACGGTCATCTCGTTGGTGACGCGGCTCAGCACCCGCAGCGGCTCGAGGTCGCCCACCCCCACCAGCTCGATCACCGCGCGGGAGTAGAGATAATCCCCCATGATCACCGAGATCTGGTGGCTGAACAGGGCGTTGATCGTAGGCATGCCCCGCCGAAGCACCGAGTGGTCCACCGAGTCGTCGTGCACCAGCGTGGCCAGGTGGATCAGCTCCACCACCGCCGCCAGCGTGGTCGCGCGGGGATCGGGTTCGCCGGTGGCTTCGTCGGCCAGCAGCAGGAGCGTGGGGCGGAAGAGCTTGCCCTGCATCCGGAAGAGATGGCTGTTGACCTCGGTGATGAGCCCGAAGTCGGCTTCGACCACCCGGCGGAGCTCCTGCTGGACCCGCTCGAGCCGGGCGCGCAGGGGGTGTTGGATGTCGGCCAGCGACACGGGAGCGATTTGAGGATTCATTTCTGCCGATCCGCTGCGAGACGGTGCATGCGGTCGCTCAGATCCATGAACCTGATGTCCACCGCGAGCGCCCGTTCGTAGCTGGTGATTGCGTCCATCTCCTTGCCCTGCGCCTCCGCCGCGCGGCCCAGCCAGTACAGGAGACCGATCTTCGCCTCGTCTCCCCCGTCCACCGTCTCCACCGCGCGTCGCAGCACCGTCTCCGAGATGCCGTACTGCCCCTTGTCGTAGAAACAGATGCCGAGCGCCTCGGAGGTCCGGAGCCGGCCGTCCGGCGAGCGGAGCGCCTTCTGGAATTCGGCGATCGCCTCGTCCAGGAGACCCATCTCCTTGAAGGCGATGCCCAGGTCGTAGTGGGCCTCGTAGTCCTCGGAATCGAGGTTCTCGTCGATTCCGCGCTTGAACTGCTCCAGGATCTCCTGGAACTCCCGCTGCTCGTCCTTGTCCTTGGGGTCCGCGCGGTCGACCCGCATACGCGTGTCCCGCACGGCGCCTTCGTCCAGAATCATCGAGCCGAGATCCACGAATGCGTCGGAGCCCGCCGTCCGCTTGGGCGGGGGCGGGGGCGCGGCCGCCGGGGGCTCGTCCTTCGGTGGCGCAGGTGTGGGAGCCTGAGCTGCCGGCGGCGCGAGACCCGCGCGGGGCTGGGTATCATCCTGGCTCTCGGGCTCGGCCCGAAGGGCCACCAGCGCGGACAGCGCGTGCGCGTTGCCGGGGTCGTGCTCCTGTACGCGCCCGAAGACGGCGAGCGCCTTATCGGTGGCGCCGGCCCGGGCCAGCGAATCGCCGAGGGCGAGGTAGGCCGCGAGGAGCGGGGCCCGCTCACCGGAGCGAAACGCGAGCTCGACCCGCTTCTGATGGTGCCGAATGGTATCCGGCGCCAGCAGCGTGAGCCGCTCGGCGATCTCCGACGCTCGCTGGCCATCGCCCAGGCGCTCGTACCCGGCCAGCGCCAGCTCCAGCTCCTCCAGCCCCCGGCCCTCTTCCCCGCCGTCGATCAGCCGGTCGGCGAGCTGCAGGTGAAGACCGGCATTGTCGGGATCGTCGAGAATCAGGCTCTCCAGCTCGACCACGCTCGGCGCACCCGCCGGCTCGACGTGCAGGAGGGGGAGATTGCCCAACGCCACGGCAGCGTCCACCGGCTCCGCCTCCAGCGTTTCGCCATCAGCCGTTTCCTCGATGATCGGCTCGGCCTCCTCCAACTCCGGTCCCGGCTCCAGGAGGTCGAGCTCGACCTCGGCCCGCCCGTCGGCACCGGCTCTCGCGTCCCCCACCTCCGACACGATCAGGTCGTCGTCGCTGGTGTCGAGCAGCGCCTCCCCGAACGGATCGTCGGCCGGTTCGTGCATCCCCTCCATCGGCTCACCGATGAACTCGAGATCGGTGGGCTCGACTCGTTCGAGGCCGAGGTCCACGTCGGCGCCGGTGGTCTCGAGCTCGATCTCGGTCGACTGCTCGAGGCCGGGGACGACGGCCATCCGGTCATCGTATGTCAGCGCTTCGGCGGTATCGGAGTCGATCGGCATGGAGAGCAGAAGCCCGTCAGCCGGCTCGACATCGGCGGCCGCGCCGGGCTCCGCCGCGTCCGGTGCCACCGAGCCGAGGTCGACGCCGGTGTCGAGGAAGACCAACCCGGCCGGCGGCGGCGGGCGCTGCGTGCGCGGGGATTCATCCTCGTTGCTGGGCGAGCTCTCCTGACTTGGCCGTGGGGCCGGCCGCTCACCCCTGCCCTCGATCTCACCCGCCAGCTTCTCCAGCTGCTCGCTCGCCTCCTCTTCGCGGGAGGCGGCACGCAGCAGCTCCACCAACATCAGGCGGATCTCCTGGCTCCCCGAAAATTGGTCGGCGAACCCCCTGACTGAGCCGAACGCCTGGTCGAGCTGCCCCAGGGCGTTCATCCGCTCCATGAACTCGATGAGATTCCGCTTGGCCTCGATGACGACGTTCTTGCGGGCGTGGAGCTGGGCGAGCTTGAGGTAGGTCTGCGTGCGCCCGGGGTTCACCCGGAGGATCTTGCCGCACAGGGCGATGGCGTTGTTGAAGAATCCCTGGTCGGCGTAGAGGTCCACCGCCCGCTCGTAGGAGCGAACCGCCGCGGGCGTGTCGTTGGTCTTGAGGTAGAGGTCGCCGACCCGGTTGTAGAGGGAGAGGTCGGGAGAGGTTTCCTGCCCCGACTCGATCTGCTGGATGGCCTTGAGATAGACCTCGATGGCCCTCCGCCAGTCCTCCTTCTGCTCGAACTTCCGCGCCGTGTCTTTGAGCTTTTCGAGGTTCATGCGACTCGGGCGGCGAAGGGGGGACTCAGGGCATAAGGGGTTTAGCGGTCAAAAGATACCGGGGCGGGTACTGAGGGGGCAAGAATCAGAGCAGCGCCCCGACTCACGTGCCCGGGTCGAGCTCCCCGGCCGCCACCGCCCGCGCCAGCCGCTCCAGATCGGGGCCCGGCGGACGATCCGCGCCAAGCGGGGCGACGGCGGGCGTGAGGCCTCGGAGACGGCGATACAGACTCTCCACGCCGGCGCCCGGCCGAAGGGGCTGCAGATACTCGAGTCCCTGCGCGGCACACAGCAGCTCCGCAGCCACCACGCGCTGGGCGTTGGCGAGAATCCGCAGGGCCTTGTACGCGGCACCCATCCCCATCGGTACGAAGTCCTCCTGGTTCGCATCGGTCGGGATCGACCCAATGCTCGCCGGCATCGCCAGTGTGCGCGACTCGGCGACCAGTGACGCCGCGGAGATCTGAACCATCATGAATCCCGACGACAGCCCGGGGTCCGCCGTGAGAAAGGCGGGCAAACCCTGGGAGAGATCGGGGTTCACCAGCCGCTCGACTCGTCGCTCGGCGATGGCCTGGAGCGTGGTGAGCGCGGTCGCGAGAAAGTCGAGGGCCTGCGCCACCGGCTGGCCGTGGAAGTTGCCGCCCGAGATGACCTCGCCGTTATCGAACACGAGCGGATTGTCGGTGGACGCGTTGAGCTCGACGGCGGCCGTGTCCCGTGCGAACCGTATCGCATCCCCGACGGCGCCCAGCACTTGAGGAGCACACCGAAGGGAATACGCGTCCTGCACCCGGGGATCGTCCTCCCGGTGGGATTCCCGGATCTCGCTCTCGGCGAGGAGCCGGCGCATCAGCGCCGCCGCCTCGAGCTGGCCGCGATGCGGACGCGCCTCGTGGATCCGCACGTCCAGCGGCGCGGGCGTGCCCCGCAGCGCCTCCAGACTCATCGCCGCGGCGCCCACGGCAGTCCGCCACAGCACCTCGGCATCGTGCACCAGCAGCGCCAGCAGCGCGGTCTGCGCCTGCGTGCCGTTGATGAACGCCAGCCCCTCCTTGGGGGCGAATCGGAACGGGGCCAGACCGGCGGCCGTGAGGGCGCCGGCAGCGGGCGTCGCGGCGCCTCCCTCACCGAGCACTTCCCCTTCGCCGATCAGGGCGAGGGCGATGTGGCTCAGCGGTGCCAGGTCCCCACTCGCCCCCACGCTCCCCTGCTCCGGCACCCGGGGGATCACCCCCGCATTCAGCAGAGCGACCAGCGCCTCGACCAGGTCCGGACGGACGCCGCTGGTGGGACGGAGCAGCACGTTGGCGCGAAGCAGCATGACCGCGCGCACCACCGCGGCATCGAGCGGCGTGCCCATGCCGGCCGCATGGCTGCGAATCAGGTTGACCTGGAGTATGTCGAGCTTGTCGGGAGCGATGCGGACGTTCGCCAGCTTGCCGAAGCCGGTGTTGATCCCGTAGATCGTCTGGCCCGACGCGATCGCCCGCTCGACCAGCCCCCGGCTCGCGACCAGTGCCTGCCGGGCTCCTGCGTCGAGTCGCACCGCCGTGCCCGGCTCGCGGGCGATGCGCACGACGTCGGCGATGGCCAGGGACCGGCCGTCCAGCGTGATCGATGAGGTGGGCATCGCCCCGAAGTTGGCGACGCCCCGAACGCGGGGCAAGCGACCTAGTGCTTACCGCCCCAGACCAGCAGCTCCGGATTCCCGGGATCGGTCTGAAACGCCCAATCCAGGATCAGGAACGTGGTGCCCACGTGCTGAATGCGAACCGCGCCGTAGCGCACGAACCCATCGCCGCCGTCCGTCTCGAACACATAGCCGAACCCGGGCAGGGCCTGGATCCCGGTGGTCCGATAGGTGAGGTCGGCGGCGAAATCGATGCTGGTCAGGTCCTCGACCGGATCGTTCTCGTCGTAGAACTCCACCCCGGTGCCTGCACGAACGGGGGTGAGGAACAGGTCACCGTTGTTGTCGCGGTCCACGAAGAAATCGATGTCCGGCGCGTTGGCGCTACGCACGATGCCGAGCTCGCCCGCCTGGGTCGAGCCGTCAGCGTTGAGGTCGTCCCAGAAGCGGAAGCCCGAGCCGTTCGGGGTGCTCGGCGCGGCGGCGAGGGCGATGTTCCGCGAGTCGGGACGCGGCGTGTCGCCCCGCAAAGGCGATCGGTCGCTTTCCAGGCCATCCACGCTCACCGCGGTCACCGAATAGCAGCGCGGCACCCCATTGGCCAGCGCGCCGACCAGGAACTCGGGGGCTACCGTCGTCCCCTCGACGGTCCATTGGTCGCCGCATTGGTCCAAGTCGATGTCGTAGGTCGTGCTGTAGACCCGGTAGTTGCCGAAGATGTCAGGGTCGGATTGGAACGGGTTGTCGGACCAGACCAGGGCGATGGCGCCGTCGAGCGAGGTGCTCGACAGGGAGGTCGGCGTCTCCGGCGTGACGCCGGGGCCGGTGTTGTCGTCGTCGCCGCTACAGGCCGCAATGAGGACCAGCGCGGGGATCCACCAGGATCGCATGGGACGGCTCCGAAAGGGATGGAGTTGGCTGAGGCAGGAGATGTGCCACGGTCGGGCCATGGCTGAGTGCGCCCCAGGCGCGATGTTGGCCTCAGTCTGCCGCCCGTCACGAGCACCGGCTGTCCGCGGGCGGGGACAGGTCATTCCTCGAACGTCGTCTGGTCGTAGTCGAACTTCAGGTCCGGCAGATCGGTCAGATAGATGGAGAAGTAGATCGCGAACGTGCCCGAGGGGTTCTTCACGAAGTTGAACCCGGCGCGCCATTCGTGGAGGTCGCGCTCCAGCCGGATCACCTGCCCCTCGAAGCTGCCGTTGGTGATGTCGTACTGGGTGGACCAGCTCAGCGACCAGAACGGCGTGGGCGAGAAGTTCATGCTCAGACCGAGGTTCTGGGCGTCGTCGGCGACCTGATTGGGAAGCGGGCGAGTCCGGGTCAAGGAATAGTTGAAGCTCGCGGTGAACCCGCGCCCGCCGCCCGGCCGGAGCGGCGCCTGCGACGAATTGTAGAACGAGCCCGGCCGGGCGCGGCGTCCGGATTGGGCGACATAGGTGGGAATGTCCTCGTCCCGGCGACGGGCCCCCGCGTCATCCTTCTTCCCCCCCAGACCGACGACGGAGCCGATCGCCCGCAGCGTGTTCTCGGAGATCGCGAAGCTCGCGTCCACCCGCTGAAGGAACGGGTCGAACCGCGCGGTATCGATCCCCACCTGCCCTTCCCAGAGATCGTGGCTGACGCTGAGACTGAAGCCGGGGACCAGGTCGCTCAGAAACGAGTTGGTGATCGCGTCGGTGACCCACCCCGTGCGGCCGGGCTTCTTGGCCTGCTCGAAGTCGTAGACGAGCGGGCTCGTGCTGATGCTCAGGATGCGCAGTTTGGTCGCGTTGGCGGACGAAGTGTCGCTCCCGGTGGGACGCCGTTTTCCCTCGAAGGTCTGGCTCAGGCCGACCGAGAGCTGCTGACGGGCGTCGCTTCGCAGCAGCACGTCCTGCCCCGGCGCGGCGATGGCGCGCGCGTAGTCCTCGGGAATGTCGGCCCCGGGCTCGAAGGCATAGCTGATGACCGGGGATACGCTGTGACGGATGCGCGAGAGCGGCCCCAGCCCGGGATAGAAGGCGAACAGGGTCGGCGTGGAGCTGACGCCGAGCCGGAAGCGCTTGCCCTGCTGCACCCATGCGCCGTCCGTGTTGCGGTTCCGGAGGGCGAAGGGGCCGCTGGTGGTGTTCGAGATCCCGACGGAGGGCTGGAACTTCCACGACCCCCGGAAGAGGATCGGGAGGTTGATGCCGGTGTTCCAGTCGAGCGTGCTCTGGAAGTCCCCCGCGAAAATACGGTTCACCACCAGCGAATCGCTGGGGTCGGGTGTGGAGGGGTCGTCTACCCGGAACGTCACGGAGTCGCGCCCGTCGCTCGTCTCGTCGGTCACCTGGATCGAGTTCTGCCAGTTGAACGATCCGAAGCGGACCGGCGTGTCGAAGTTGAGCGCGGTCACTCGCGTGCCCGCGTCCACCGCGATGGTGTCGAGTATTCCGCCCGGCAGGATCTGGACGAGCGAGTCGCGCGAGGGGTCGGAGGTGGTGTTGTTGGTGAAGCTCAGGCCAGGCGACCAGGTGATGTCCGAGCCGAGGGCGAGCGGCACCGGCGACACGGTGAGCGCGGGGAGCAGCTGCTGCACGCCGCCGTCGGTGATGTCCTGCCGGCGGTTGCCGCCCAGGGTCACGGTGCCCCAGCCGTAGCGCTTGGAGAAGTTGAGCGAGCTGGTGAGCTGCTGGGTGTTCTGCAGCGGATCGATCGCGTTCTGCCGGACGACGCGGGTGTTGCTCGCGTAGTTGAAGTCCAGGTTCAGGCTGGTGGAGAGGTCGAACGTCTGGCGGTGGTCCCACCGGAGCGCCAGTCCCGAGCCGCCTCCCACCTGTCTTTGCTGGTTGAAGCCCAGCGTGCCCGCCACGAACCGGTTGAGCCAGCGATACTGGCCGGTGACGCCGTACTGGACGTACCGGTTGGCGAACCAGTCGAGTCGGCCGGTGAAGTCCAGGTAGTCGTTGGGTGCCCAGTAGTAGCCGACGTTGGTGACCTGCCGGTTGTAGCCCCGGGTGGGTCGCACCAGGTCATTGATGCCGAACTGCGGCACCAGGATGCCGGAGTGGCGACCCGGACGCATGTCCTGGAAGATGAAGGGCAGCCAGAGGATGGGGACGTCACGCACGTACAGGGTCACCGGCCGCGCGACCAGCACGGAGCGGGACACCCACTTCATCTGGCGGGACGCGAAGTGGTAGTGCGGTGTCGGGAGGTCGCAGCTCGTGATGTCGCTCGACCCGGCATAGATCCGGCTGGAACTCGAGTCCTGGGCCACGTTGCCGCGGAGGAACCAGACGGTGCTGCCCTCGGTGAAGTTGGTGAGCGCGTCGTTGATCATCCCGCGGCGACGGCAGGTGTCGTAGCTGATCCCCTCGCCCACCAGCACCTGACCCCCATCGAAGAGGTGCGGATTCCCCGACGCGTCCAGAATGCAGCTGTCGCGGCGATAGCTGATCGAGTCGGCCTCGAGCAACGCGCCCTGTCGCTCGGTCAAGGCCTCGCCCTGGAGACGGACCTCCTGGTCTTCCACGAAGACGGTCGCCGAGTCTGCGCGGTAGCGGGTCGGGCGATAGCCCCGGCGATTGAGCAGCTCGGTGACCACCGAGTCAGGCGGCGCGAAGCTCCGGCTCGGCGCCGTGGGGAGGCCGAGCCGCCGGGCCGTGGCGCTGTCGAGCGACTGGCCCGGGCGGGCGCCCGCACCCGGCTCGTCCCCGAGATCGGCTTCGTCGCCGGCGGCCCGGAGCGAATCCGCTGTCGGGCGCCGGGGCACCGGCTCCTGGGCGGTCGCCGACGTCGCACCAAGGGCGAGCGCCACGAGGATCATGGCCGCGACCGCCGCCGCCTTGCGCCTCCGGTGCACGATGGCCGAGCCGGCCACTCCCACCTCATAGAGGAAGAGGAGCGGCACCGTCATCATGAGCATGGACAGGAGGTCGGCGCCCGGCGAAAGCACGGCGCCGCCGATGAAGGCGCAGACCACGGCGTATCGGCGGAACCGGTGGAGCTCGCCCGGACCGATGACGCCCAGCCAGGACAGGATGATCATGATCAGCGGCAGCTCGAACGAGATGCCGAGGGCGAGCACGATCTGGAGCACGAAGCCGAACCAGGCGTCGTACGTGATGAAGGGAGAGATGGCGTCGCTCTGAAAGCTGAACAGCACCCGGAGGGCCTGGGGCACCACGAACAGGTACGCGAGGACGGCTCCGGTCAGGAACAGCACCAGCCCGACGAAGAGCGCCGGCACCAGGGCCCGCTTCTCGCGCTCGTAGAGCGCGGGCGCGAGAAAGGCCCACAGCTGCCAGAGGATGACCGGCGAGGCGAGCACCAGGCCGACGATGAACCCGAGCTTGAGGACGATCATCACCGGCTCGGTCGGGCTGGTGACGATGAGCTTGCCGCCGAGCAGGTACGGGGCGATCGGCGCCTTCATCAGAGTCACCAGCTGGAACTGCTGCACCGCCCACAGCCCCACGGCGAAGCCGATCACTACCGCGGCCAGCGATCGAAGAATCCGGGACCGCAGCTCCTCGAGGTGATCGAGGAACGGCATCTCTCCCGCGGCGCCGGTCATCGAGCTGGGCGGCCGCCCGGGCTCAGCGCCCGAGCGCCTTCAGTCGATCACGTGCCAGCGCGGCTTCGTCGGACTGCGGATACTTCTCCGACACGCGCTGATACGACTCCCGCGCGCGCGCCATGTCCTTCCGCCGCTCGGCCAGCAGGCCGAGGTTGTAGAGCGCCGACGCGGCGCGCGGCGACGCCGCGTGCTGCCCGACCACCTCGCCGTAGTAGGCCGCGGCCGAGTCGGGATTTTCCGACGCGAAGCTCTGCCCGATGAAGTAGAGCGCGTCGGGCGCGCGCTCGCTGGTGGGATAGAGCCGGATCATCTCCCGGAGCCCGAGCCGTGCGGTGGACAGGCTGCCGCGGCGCAGCTGGGCCAGCGAGGCCTCGTACATCTGGTCGGCCGAGGCGCTGGTGCCGCCGCCGCTCGGGTCGGGCCGCGCGGTGTCGCCCGGCGTGGCCTGCGGCGCCGACTCGATCTGCGCGCCGCGCGCCTCCAGCCGGGTGCGGAGCTCGGTGAGTCGCTGCTGGCTCTGCCCGGTGAGCTCCTGCAGCTGCACCAGCTGCTGCTGGATGTTGTAGAGGTCGCTGGAGAGATCGCCCTTGAGCTGGGCGACCGCGCGGCGGTTGCCGGTGAGCGAATCCATGACCTCCCGCTGCAGCCGGATCACGTCGCCCAGCTCCGCGGCGCGGGCGGAGTCGCGCCGCGCCATCTCCGCCTTGAGCAGGGCCACTTCGCCCTGCACCATCTGCACGTCGCCCTTCGAGGCACATCCGCCGAGCCCCGCCCCCGCCACCAGCGCGGGGACGAGAAGGGCCGTCAGGACTCCGGCGCCCGATCTCACTGCGGCGCGACGAGGTTGTCGCCGCCCGCGGTCACCTCGAACTCGTCGCGGCGGTTCTGGGCGTAGGCGGACTCGTCGGCCCCCGGATTGAGCGGCCGCTCTTCGCCGTAGGACACCACTTCCATCCGCGAGGCGTCGATCCCCTTGTTCTCGAGATAGCGCTTCGCGGCCGCGGCGCGACGGTTGCCGAGGGCGAGGTTGTATTCGTCGGAGCCACGGTCGTCCGCGTGACCGCTGATGCGGAGGCGGAGGGCCGAGTTGGCGCTCAGGATGGCGGCCTTGCGGTCGAGCGTGCCCTGGTCGGCCGACCGGATCTCCGCGCGGTCGAATTCGAAGTTGATCATGGTGCCGACTTCGGCGGCCAGCGCCTTGGCTCGTTCTGCGGCCTCGCGGGCCATGCGCTCCTGCTCCATGCGCTCACGCTCGGCGCTGTCATCGACGGGGGCCGGCGCCGGCGCCGGCGCCGGGGCGGGCTCGGGTGCCGGCTCCTCGGGCGGAGTGCCCCCGCCGCAGGCGGCGAGTACGGCGGAAGCCAGGAGCATCAGGGAAGAAGCGCGCATCATCACTCCATGTTCATGGGTTTGAGGCGACCGCGGTCCGGCCCATCCGGCGGGACCACGAAGGAAGCCGGGCCGCTCCTGGCGTCTGGAGCTGCCGTACCCGGCCGGTTTCGGTATCGATGATCCAGATCTGACGGCGCCCGCTGCGATCCGAGATGAAGGCGATGTGGCGTCCGTCGGGGGCCCACGTCGGATCCTCGTTGCGGCCGGACGACGTGAGCTGGGTGACGCGCCGTCCGGCGACATCCACCAGAAAGATTTGCGGACTCCGGGAGACGTCGCGGTGGAATACGACTTTGGCCCCGTTCGGCGACCACTCAGGAGCGTTCGACGCGCCTGTGGCCCCGTAGTCGAATGGGGCCAGCAGTTCCTGATCGGTGCCGTTCGCGGCCATCACGTAGATCTGGGGCGGACCCGAGCGCGTGGACACGAACGCGATACGGCGCCCATCTGGAGAAAAGGTTGGTGACAAGTTGTCAGCGTAGCGTCCCACGGTCAAGCGCTGCGCGCAGCAGCGATCGACGACATTCGAGGTAAATATGTCGGTGCCGTTCTCGTCGGAGTGCGCGAACGCGAGCGTCCGGCCGTCGGGGGCGAACGCCGGCGTGATGTTGAGCGCGGTCTGCGCGCCGGCGGCCACCTGCGTCTCGCCGGTCGCGAGCGTCTGGACGATCACGCCGCCCCGGCCGGCCTCGAGCCGGGTGTACGCGATGCGCTGCCCGTCGGGCGACCAGACCGGCGAGAGCGACGTCACGCCGTCCTGCGTGATCGGCGTGGCGGCCTCGCCGTCGCTGTCGATGCGATGCACCCGGCCGCTCGAGACGAAGAGCAAACGGGTCGCCGCGAACCCGGCGGTGCCGCCGGCCCAGCGCGCGATCTCGTCGGCGATGCGATGCACCTCGAGCCGATAGCCAGGGTCGGTCTCCGGCGGCAGGGTGAAGGTCTGCTGGTTCCGGACCTTCTGCAGGTTGATGTCGTGGAGCCGGGCCGTCACGCCGCCCGCGGCCGCCACCACCTCGACGCCGAACGACGCACCCATCGTCTTGTAGATCCCGTAGCTCACCGCGCCGGCCGGCTCCGCGGGGCCCGACGAGCCCGACGACGTGAGATCGCCGCCCACCATCTCGAAGCGATCGCTGTAGTCGAGGTCGCGCCGCACGATCGCTCGCGCGGAGTCCACCCCGGTGCCTGGAAGCACCACGAGGCCGGGCCGGGTGTCCGTGTACTCGACCCCGACGCGCACGCCTTCGCGCACCGGCGGGGTGCTGTCCTGGGCGGAGAGCGGAGTCGCGGCGAGCGCGATCAGGAGTGGAGCGAGATATCGTCTCATTGCGTGACCGGCTTGAAGTAGAAACTCACGGGCAGCACGTCGGCATCCCATCCATCGGGAAGCTGACCGAAGGCAAGCGAATTGCCCGCCGCCTCGATCGCGCCCTGTGCGCCCAGGTCGAAGGCAAAGCTGCCGGAGCGGGTGACGAACCGGATGTCGTGCACCGTGCCGTCGCGCCGGATGAGAAAGCTGATCTCGGCGAAGGCCTCGCGCCGGGCGTTGTCACGGTCCCACCGCTGGTACACCTGGTTCACGATGTTCCGGAGGTACTCCGGAAAGGGAAACTCGAGTCCCGGGGTCTTGATGCTGACCACGTCCGTCCCGGTGCTCGGCGTCTCGCCCTCGACCGGCGTCACCGGCGCCGCGGTCGGCGGCGGTGGCTCCTTGTCGGGGTCCGCCGGGGCCGGAGGTTTCGGCTCCGGCTTGGGCGCCGTCTTCGGCGGCGGCGTGGGCTTCGGCTTCACCGGTGCCGGCTTGTCCTGCGGCGGCGTCGGCACCGCTTCCTTCGCGATCCGCTTCCGCGTCGTCGGGGCCGGCGCCGCCACCAGATTCACGGCGTAGACCGGCGGCGTCGCCGTGGAGGTCCGCACCTGGCTGAAGAGAAAGCCGATCACCGCCGCGTGGACCAGGACGCTCCCGATCATGCCCGCCACGTTGCTGCGGGGATCCCCCGGAGCGGGCGGCCGCACGTTCACGACGGATCTTCCTCCTGCGCCACGAGACCGACGTTCTGGACCCCGGCGCCACGAATCACCGCCAGCACCCGGACGACCTCACCGTAGGGCACCCGGGCGTCGGCCTGCAGGTACACGCCCGACGGCTTCCGGGTCGCTACCAGGGAGCGGAAGGTGACCTTGAAGTCACGAAACGACACCGCTGTCTGATCCACGAAGATGCGGCCGTCCCGATTCACGGACACGACCATGCCTTCCTTGGGGGTGAGGGGCCGCGCTTCGGCCCTCGGGAGCTCGACGTCCACCCCGCCTTGCATCATCGGTGCCGTGATCATGAAGACGATGAGGAGCACCAGCATCACGTCCACCAGAGACGTGACATTGACGTCGGCGTTGAGCTGCATCTCGCCGCGCTGGCTGCCGAGTCCGCCGCCCAGTCCTGCCATATCAGACCAGTCCTTCCCGGGCCATGGTGCCAATCAGCTCGTTGGCGAAGCCTTCCAGCTCGCCGGCGAAGAGGCGCACCCGGTTCACATAGAGATTGTACGCGATCACCGCGGGGATCGCGGCCGCGAGGCCGGCAAACGTTGCCACCAGCGCCTCGGCCACGCCCGGCGCCACGGCGGCCAGGTTACCCGAGCCCTTGGTCGCGATGCCCGTAAAGGCGTTGATGATGCCGATCGTCGTGCCCAGCAGGCCCAGCAGGGGACTCACCGAGCCGATCGTGGCCAGCCAGGGGATGTAGTGGCCGAAGAGGTCCCGCTCGGCGGCGACCTCCTTGCCCAGCACCATCTTGAGCGCCTCGAGCTGGGTCATCGAGAGCGCGCTCCGGTCGGCACCCCGCTCTTCCCTGAGCGAGCCGGGGCGCAGCTCGGAGTAGAAGGTGATGGCCTCGCGAAAAAGGCGGTTATAGGGCGAGGGCGGCTGCTTCATGACCGCGTGATACGCGTCCTGCAGCCGGGTGGTGCGCTCCATCTCGGAGAAGAAGCGGTCGGCCTGCTTGTTCAGCCGGCGGAACTGCCACCATTTGACGATGATGATGAACCAGGAGACCAGGGAAAAGACCGCCGTGATGACGAGGACGATCTTGGTCTCGAGACTGGCGGTGAGGACCAGCTCGATCGGGGTGCGGGGGATCGCGCCCCCGGTCTGAAGGATCACCGACCCTCCTTTCGGAACCAGTCGATCAGCTGGGGAAGCCCGGTGTCGAAGCCGACCTCGGGCTTCCACCCCAGGACCTTGCGCGCCTTGCCGATGTCGAGCGAGCTCCGGAAGAGCTCACCCGCCCGTGCCTCGGCGAGCTCCACCACGGGCTTCTGCCCCATGGCCTTGCCCACCAGCTCGGCCAGCTCCAGCACGCTCGTCTGCTTGCCGGTGGCGATGTTGAAGGCGGTGGCATCGATGTCGGCGCCCGCGGGCACCTTCGCCGTGCTGGCGAGGACGTTGGCCCGCGCGACGTCGCGCACGAACACGTAATCCCGCGTCTGGAGCCCGTTGCCGAATACGGTGAGCGGCCGGTTCTCGAGCAGGCGGGAGACGAAGATGGAAACCACACCAGCCTCCGACTTCGGGTCCTGCCGAGGGCCGAACACGTTGGCGTAGCGCATGGCGATGGCCTCGAAGCCGCGGAGCGCCGCCAGTGCGCGCATGTAGTACTCGCCCGCGAGCTTGCTCACGCCATAGGGCGAGATCGGCGCCTTCGGCGCGGTCTCGGGGGTGGGCACCGTCTCCGGGTCGCCGTAGACCACACCGCCGCTGCTGGCGAAGACCACTCGCTTCACCCCACCCGCACCGGCACCATCGAGCAGGTTCACCAAGCCTACCACGTTGATCGAGGCGTCCAGCGCCGGCTCGTCCACCGAGACCCGCACGTCGATCTGGGCCGCGTGGTGATTCAGCACCGTGAAGCCGCCGTCGGCGAGCAGCTTGCGCGCCTCGGGAGAGCGGACGTCGGCGCGGACGAAGCGCGCGCCGGACGGCACGTTGCGCTCGTGGCCGCGGGAGAGGTCGTCGAGGATCACGACCTCCCACCCTGCCGCGAGGTAGGTTTCCGCGATGTGTGAGCCGATGAAACCTGCGCCGCCGGTGACCAGAACCCGGCCGCTCATTCGCTACGCCTCGTCATGGAATCTCCAAGGAAGTTTCGATGGCCGCGGAGCACGCGGAACAGCCAGCAATGTAGGGAGGTGTGGCTGTCCGACGGTAGGGCGCGGGGATGCGGCGACGCCGCCGGGAGCCCGGCGGATGCTGACAAGGAAGCATACGGCAAGGCCGAACGTGCAGCGGGGCGAGGAGCTCATGGCTCCTCGCCCCGCTGGCAATCAGGCGGCGTCCCGGTGTCTTACGGCAACTTCGCCACCTGCCGCGCCTCGGTGCCAGGCGCGATGTCGGGAGAGATCACGTTGAGCAGCCGGGCCGTAGCCGAGCGCTCGCCCACGTGCACGATCTGCAGCGTGGCCATCACATCGTCCACCCGCACGGTTCCGTCGTTCAAGGTCTCGGGATGGCGGCGGATCTCGAACAGGTCGCCCTTGGCGACGCCGTCCTTGCTGCCCTTGTCGAGGAACACGACCATCTGCGGCGCCTTCAGGTCCTGGCGACCCGACCCACCCAGCAGACGCGCCCGGACGCCGTTGCTGACCGGCGCGGCCTTCTCGGGCCCCGGCTCGGTGAACTTCTCGAGGGGCAATACGCTCTGGCCCCCATGGATCGAACCGTATATCGCGATCACGTTCGCGAGGTACTTGCCGTCCGCCGTGTCGGTGACCTGCACCATTCCGGTGGGCAGCACGAGGTCGCCGTAACCCTCGACCTCACGGCCGAGCTGCACGACCAACAGGGTGTCGCCGACCTGGTAGCGGGCGCCCTTGGGCGCGGAGACCGCGATCGAAGAGTACGGCATGGCGTTGGTGTTCCGCGCCGCGGCCCGGATCTGGGGCGGTGCAACCGGTCCATACACCTTGCCGAAGGGAAGCTTCTGCTTCTCGGTCAGGAAACCGGACGAGTAGAACTCGCTGCGACGCAGCGCCCGGTACGGCGTGTTGGTGTACTCCTTCAGCGTCTCCGCGGTGGTGGCGCCGCTGCGGCGGCCGAAGAGGTCGGTCGAAGACTTGTTCTCGTCCGGGCTCGGGGTCGTGAGCGAGACCAGGCTCGCCGGGACCGGCTCGTAAGCCTCGTTGTCGGCCGCCGGGGACTCGGCCAGCGCGTCACCCATCGGGGCAGGCGTCGCGGGCGCGGTCACCGCCGAAGCGGTCACCGCCGAATCGGCCGTGACGATCGCCGGCGTGTCCTGCGCGGGGACCGCGGCAACTCCCTCGGTCGCTGACAGACGAAGAATCTCGCCGGGATAGATCCAGTGCGGATCTTCCACGACGCTGGTGTTCATGCGGAAGATGTCCGGCCACAGGAACGGGTCGCCGCGATAGGTGCGGGCCAGGTCCCACAGGGTATCGCCCTCGCGGACGGTGTGGCTGGGGGTCGACGAGTCTTGGGCGGCGGCCAGGGTGGGGACGGCCAACGCGATCGCGCCCAGCCAAGACCAGCGGTACGTGCGCTGCATTCGGGATCTCCCGGAAGGGACGGACTTCCTGACGGTTCAGGGCGATCCCGAGCAAATCCAACGCCAGGGGTGGACAGGCTCTGCAGTATGCGGCTAACCGATTGCCGCTCTGTTATTTACAGAAGCGTTCCCAAGAGGGCGCAGCCCCCGCCGAGCCCCTCGCCGCCGCGCACCGCCAGAGGAGCTGGCAACTCCCCAGGGCCCTGAGCGGGCACTGGGAACCGTGCCGCGCCCGCCGCCGGCGAGGGCCCGGCGGCCGGTGGGCCGGCGAGGTCAGAATGGCAGGTCGTCGTCTTCCGAATCGAGCGCTTCGGGAAAGTCCTCGAACGACTGGTCCTTGCCCTTGGGAGCGGCGGCCGCCGCCGCCACCTTGGCCGACGGAGTGTACGTCTCCGACCCGTCTCCCTTGCCGCTCAGCAGGATCACCTCGCGGGCCGTGATCTCCGTGGTGTAGCGGGTCTGGCCTTCGCGATCCTGCCACGACCGATACTCGATGCTCCCCTCGACGTAGAGCTTGTCGCCCTTCTTGCAGTACCGCTCGGCGAGATCGGCGAGGCTCGACCCCTTGTTGTTCCACAGGATGACGCGGTGCCACTCCGTCTTTTCCTGTTTTTCCCCACTCTGGTTCTTCCACTGGCGCGACGTGGCCAGCGACAGCGTGGCCACCCGCGACCCGTTCGAGGTGCTGCGGACTTCGGGGTCCGCCCCCAGGTTTCCGATCAGCGTGACTTTGTTCAAGCTCCGGCTCACATGCACCTCCAGGCTGCTGACGATGGGCCCGCTCGGGACCCGGATAAAATGCAGTTCAGGTCAGGTCTTGCCAACCACGATAACGCCCCCGGGACCAGACTCACGCGCTCTGGGACAACGGAAGCCGCAACACCAGGGCGTCCTCTGGGGGATTGCGATAATACGCCGCGCGCTGGCCCACCGCGCGAAACCCGCGCGCCAGATACAACGATTGGGCGGAGTGGTTCGACTCCCGCACCTCGAGAAATACCTCCGAGGCCCGACGCCGTCGAAAGGCCACCAGGCCGGCCTCGAGCAGCGCGCCACCGATACCGCGGCGCCTGAACTCCGGCGCGACCGCCAGGTTGAGGACCTCCCCGCTCCCGGCGGCCTCTCGTCCGATCATGTAGCCGCCCACTCCACGACCCGTCTCCGCCACCAGTCCGAAGGTCCACTCCGAGCCCAGCGCCTCACGAAAGCTGGGCTCGGTCCAGGGATCGCTGAAGCAGCGGCGCTCGATTGCGACGAGCGCGGCCGCGTCAGCGACCGCCGCCGACCGGATCCGGAAGGGGGCGTCCATGAGCGATCTCCCAGCGTGCCTGTGCTTCCGCGGGTCTGCCGTAGACCGGTTCCCACTCCTGGGGATCATCCACCGCCCGCGTCCCATGTTCCAGTCCGAGAAGACCAAGCAGTCGAGCGGCGCGCGGCGCCGCCGCGGGAAGGCCGACCAGCGGACGGCCTGACCACCTTTCGAGCACGCCCGCAGCGACGGCCGGCACCACGCCGACCAGAATGTCGGGCCGAAGCTCGGCTTGGGCCAGCGCCTCGGGGCGGTAGACATCGGGCTGGATAACGGTCACGACTCGACGCCGCTCGAACCGGTACGCGGCGGCATAGACGTCCCCGCGGAGCGCGTCCGCGACGGCGAGCACCAACGCACCCTCATCGGCCACCCCGGCGGCACGCACCATGAGCGAGGGTGCCGCATGGAGAGCGAGCCCCCGACTCCGCACCAGGGCCTTGGCCGCGGTAGCCCCCACCCGGAGCCCCGTGAAGCTGCCAGGGCCGTCGCTCACGACCACGCCGCTCAGGCGGTCGAGCGAGGTGCCCCGCTGCCGGAGGACGCGCTCCACCATCGGCAGGAGCGCCGCGGCGTGGCGCCGGGAGCCCTCCAGGCTCTCCTCCACCGCATCCGCAGCGCCTTCGCCCGCCGCGACCGAGGCGCGATCAGTCGCCGTCTCGAGTGCGAGCCACATCAGAGCGACTCCAGTCCACGCTGATCCGGATCGGCGACGTGGTGCAGCCGAAACCGGCGCGTGGGCTGGGGCAGCCAGGCGCCGGCGCGCTCCGGCCATTCGACCAGCACGGTGTCGCCCTCGCGCAGGAGTCCCTCCCAATCGAGGTCGGCGGCCTCGTCCGCGGTGCGCAGCCGGTAGCAGTCGAGATGGAAGATCGGCCCTCGCGCGGCACGATAGCGGTGCACCAGCGCGTAGGTGGGGCTGCTGGCGGGGCCGGCCACGCCCAATCCGCGGGCGATTGCCTTGATGAAGGTGGTCTTCCCCGCCCCGAGGTCGCCCTCGAACGTGAGCAGCGCCCCGGGAGGCGACGAGCGGCCGAGCGTCACGCCTTCGGCCTCGAGCTGATGCTGCGTGAGCGTCCGGATCACGCGCGACGCCGGATCTTTCCCGCGACCGACCGGCTCACATCGGGAGCCGACGCCGCGCGCAGCTCGTTCACCTGATCGCGCAGCATCGCGGCCAGCTCGAACTCCAGGTTCGCCGCCGCCTGCCGCATCTGCCGCTCCAGCGCCTGGATCGCCGTCGCGCGCTTGGCGGGATCGCGCAGATCCACCCGCTCCTGGATCGCCGCCCTGGGCTCCGGCTTCTCGGTGCGGGCGTCGGCCACGTGCGTGGAGAGCCGCACCTCGTCCATGGACTTCACGATGGAGCGGGGCGTGATCCCGTGCTCCACGTTGAACCGCCGCTGGATCTCGCGGCGCCGGTCCATCTCCTCCAGCGCCCGCTGCATCGAGCCGGTGATGCGGTCGGCGTAGAGGATCGCCCGGCCGTTGATGTTGCGCGCGGCGCGGCCGATGGTCTGCACCAGACTCCGATCGGAGCGGAGGAAGCCCTCCTGGTCCGCATCGAGAATCGCCACCAGCGAGACCTCCGGCAGGTCGAGGCCCTCGCGGAGCAGGTTGATCCCCACCAGCACGTCGAAGTCGCCGAGCCGGAGTCCCCGGAGAATGTCCATCCGCTCGATGGCATCGATGTCCGAGTGGAGATAGCGCACCCGGACGCCGGTCTGCTGCAGGTAGTCGGTCAGATCCTCCGACATCCGCTTGGTCAGCGTCGTGACCAGCACCCGCTCGCCCTTGGCCTCGCGCAGCCGGATCTCGTTCAGCAGGTCGTCCACCTGGCCCCGCACCGGACGCACATCCACTTCGGGGTCGACCAGCCCGGTCGGCCGGATGATCTGCTCCACCACGACGCCTCCCGAGAGACCGAGCTCGTACTCGCCGGGTGTGGCCGAGACGCTGATCATCTGGGGGGTGAGCGACAGGAACTCGTCGAACAGGAGCGGCCGGTTGTCCAGCGCCGACGGCAGCCGGAAGCCGTACTCCACCAGCGTCGTCTTTCGCGCGCGGTCGCCGTTGAACATGCCGCCGATCTGGGGGAGACTCGCGTGCGACTCGTCCACCACCACCAGGAAGTCGGCCGGGAAGTAGTCGAAGAGACACGCGGGGCGTTCCCCGGCCCGGCGACCGCTGAGCGGGCGCGAGTAGTTCTCGATGCCGGCGCAGGTGCCCATCTCGAGCAGCATCTCGATGTCGAACTGAGTGCGGGACTCCAGCCGTTGCGCCTCCAGCAGCTTGCCCGCTCCCTTCAGCTCGGCCAGCCGCTCGGCGAGCTCCGTGCGGATCAGCCCGACCGCCCGCTCGATCTTCGATCGCTCGGTCACGAAGTGCTTGGCCGGATAGACCGCGCACTGGTCGACCAGGGCGATGGTGTCGCCGGTGAGCGGATTGATCTTGCTGATCCGCTCGACCTCGTCGCCCCAGAACTCGATCCGGATCGCCTGCTCCTCGTACGCCGGGAAGATCTCCACCGAATCGCCGCGCACCCGGAAGGTGCCCTGCTCGAACGACACGTCGTTGCGCGAGTACTGGATCCGGACCAGCTCCGCCAGCACCTCGTCGCGGCCGCGCGGCTCGCCCCGCCGCACCGTCACCATCAGCTTCCGATATTCCACCGGATCGCCCAGGCCGTAGATCGCGCTCACCGTGGCGACGATGACGACGTCGTCGCGCTCCATCAGGCTGGTGGTCGCCCGGAGCCGCAGGCTCTCGATGTCCTGGTTGATCGACGCGTCCTTCTCGATGTAGACGTCGGTCGAGGGGACGTACGCCTCGGGCTGGTAGTAGTCGTAGTAGCTGACGAAGTACTCGACGGCGTTGCGCGGGAGGAACTGGCGCAGCTCGCCGTAGAGCTGTGCCGCCAGGGTCTTGTTGTGCGAAAGGACCAGGGTGGGCTTACCGTAGTTGGCGATCGTGTGGGCCAGGGTCATCGTCTTCCCCGACCCGGTGACGCCGAGCAGGGTCTGATACCGGTCGCCCCGGCGAAGACCGGCGGTCAACTCGGTGATGGCCTTCGGCTGATCGCCGGCGGGCTCGAATGGCGCCTGGACCACGAAGCGTGAACTGGACATAGTCGGGGAAATATAGCACCAATGCCGGAGTTTATTCGGGTGAGCCCAACGCAGCCATGACCTTCCCCCCGATCGAGCGCGCCTGCTACTGGCTCGCCCGGCGTTCCCCTCGACCGGTGAAGCCCCTCGAGGGCACCACTCACGCGGACGTGGTCGTGGTGGGTGCAGGTCTGACCGGACTCTGGACCGCGCTGTTCCTGAAGGCCCTGGACCCCGCTACCGAAGTAGTGATCCTCGAGCAGGAGATCGCGGCCTACGGGGCGAGCGGCCGCAACGCGGGCATGCTCGCCGAGACGGTGGATCACAGCCATGGCCTCGCCATCCAGCATTTCGGTGAGGCCGAAGCGCGAACGCTGGCCCGGCTCGGGGAGAGCAACATCGTGGAGATGACCGGGTTCCTGCGCGAGCGGGGCATCGACTGCGCGTACGAGCCGACCGGCCGGCTCATCGCCGCGCTGACCGGGGGGCAGCTGGAGGAATGTCACCGGACCGTCGAGATCGCCCGCGACCTCGGGCTCGACAGCTACCGCACACTCACTCGCGAAGAGTTCCGCGGGGAGATCCACTCCCCGCTCTACCTGGGAGGCGTGCAGGTCAGCGGCGGCGGCATCCTCGATCCGGTGATGCTGGTGGACGGGCTCCGGACGGAGGCGGAGCGCCTCGGTGTGCGGGTGCGCGAGCAGTCGAAGGTCGACTCGGTCCGTCCACATCGCGCCGGCGTGGAAGTTCGCACCAGTCGCGGGCGGGTGACCGCGCGCCGGGCGGTGCTGGCGACCAGCGCGTACACCCACCAGCTCTGGCCGTCGGTCGCCCATCGTTTCATCCCGCTGTACGACTACATCCTCGTGAGCGAGCCCCTTACCTCCGATCAGCGCGAGGCGATCGGCTGGCGCGGCCGTCAGGGCGTGACCGATGGGCGCAGCTTCTTCAACTACTATCGCCTGACGGCCGACGGCCGGATCCTCTGGGGCACCAGCGAGGCCGCCTACTGGGGGCACAACCGGGTGGACGCCGGCTGCGACCACTCCCCGCCCCACTACAATGCCCTCCGCGAGAGCTTCCGCCGACACTTCCCGGCGCTGGGGAGCCTGGAGTTTCCGTATGCCTGGGGCGGGCCGATCTGCTCGACGACGCGGCTGACTCCGTTCTTCGGCCGCGCGATGGACGGTCGCGTTCTCTACGGACTCGGTTACACCGGCCACGGGCTGGGCACGACGAGGCTGGCCGGTCGCATCCTCGCCCACATGGCGCTCGATCGGCCCAGCGAGCTGCTGGATCTGGCCATGGTGAGGCGCCCGCCGTGGCCGTTCCCGCCCGAGCCACTCCGAGCCTGGTCCGTCGACCGCGTCACGCGGGCGCTCCGACGGGTGGACGCAGGCGGGCGCCCCAGCCTGCTGCTGCGCCTGCTGGATCGGATGGGGATCGGGTTGTCGAGCTGAGGCTAGCGGGCGGCCATGGCGAGGAGGCGCTTCCACAGTGTGGGCTCGACCGGCACCACCGAGAGGCGGGAGAGCCGGACCAGGCCCAGATCGCGAAAGGCGGGGTCCGCCTTGATCTCCGCGAGCGTGACCGGGCGGGCGAGCGGTGTGCCGGCTTCGAGATCCACGACCACGAGCTTGGGATCCGCCTGCGCGGGGTCGGGATAGGGCTCGCTCACGATCCGGGCCGACCCGATCAGCGACTTTTCGTTGCCGGTGTGATAGATCAACGCGTGGTCGCCCTCATGCATCGAACGAATGTGCTTGAGGGCGACGGCGTTGCTGACACCTTCCCACCGCGTTCGCCGCTCTCGAACGAGATCGGCGAACGCGTAGGTCGTGGGCTCAGTCTTGAGAATCCAGTGGGCCATGCGACGTGGTCGGCGGCCCGCCTACTTCTTCACGGCAAAGTTCTTGGAATCCACCGAGTCGCCGTTGGCGTAGATCGTCACGTTGTAGGTGCCGACCGGCCAGCCCTTCGGATTCATGACGTGAAACTCGGTGTTCTCCGGGCCCTTCGGGTTGATGGTCTGGCTCGAGGAGTCTACCGTCTGCCCGGTCTGGAACCGCCACTTCGCGGTCAGGTCGGCGCTCTCGGGCGCACCCTCGGTGGAGACCGACACGTAGATCGTGTCCGCGGGGGCGAACTGGAACGTCGGCTCGGTGATGAGCTTGCTATCGCCGATTCGCTTGCCAATCATCACGCCTGACACCGACAGCTCCTTGGACACCGCGGCCGGCGCGGCCGTGGACGCTCCCGTTTCGGTGCCCGCGTCCGGACGCGGGGCGTCTTTTCCCTTGCAGCCGATCAGGGCCACCACCGCCACCGCGGCGAGGGCCCGTGCAACGTGCGTCATCTTGGCGTCCTCCGAAAAGGTGTGCTCAGGCCTCGGGCAGCTTCAGCACCTGGCCGGGGTAGATGAGGTCGGGGTTGTCGATGATGTCCCGATTGGCCTCGTGAATCTTGCGCCACTGCTGCGCATCGCCGTAGACCGACTTGGCGATCTTCGACAGACTATCACCCGGCTTGACCGTGTAGGTCTTGGCGGGCTCGGCGCTCGGGGCGGTCGAGGATCCGCCGCTCTGTACGCCCGAAAAGTCGGGGAGCGGATCGTTCGGCTTCGGCATTGCAGCCTCCAGAAGTTTGGTCGTGGACGCCCCCAAGCTAATGTGGGCACCCGCTCCCGACGGTGACGAGAGTCACGACCCCGGGGTCGTGGGGCGTGCTCGCGGTCCGGCCAGGCGGACCCTATTATGGTGGAAATCTCACCCTCCGCCAGGGAGCACGTCATGCGTTGGAGCCCGGGACACCGCAGTGGCAACGTCGAAGACCGCCGGGGAGGTGGCGGCAGTTTCATGCGGGGGGCCGGGGGGATGGGCGCCGGGACGCTGCTGGTTCTCCTCGCCCTGAGCCTGATCTTCAAGCGCGATTTCTTCTCCCTGGTGGGTGCCGGTGGGGCCGCTCCGGGTGCCGAGACCGCCGCCGGTCCGCCGGCCGAGACCACGCCGGAGGAAGAGAAGCTGGTGTCGTTCGTCTCCTACGTCCTGGACGACGCGCAGAACGTCTGGCAGACGAAGCTGGCCCAGGCGGGCAGCTACCGGCCGGCCAAGCTGGTGCTCTTCCGGGATGCGGTGCAGTCGGCCTGCGGATTCGCCGAAGCGGCCACGGGGCCGTTCTACTGCCCCGCCGACGAGAAGGTCTATATCGACCTCGGCTTCTACGACGAGCTGCAGCAGCGGTTCGGCGCCCCAGGGGATTTCGCCCAGGCCTACGTGCTGGCCCACGAGATCGGGCACCACATCCAGAATTTGCTCGGCACCGAGGCGGAGGTGCGCCAGGAGCGAACCGCTCGCCCCGACCTCGCGAACGACCTGTCGGTGCGGCTCGAGCTCCAAGCCGACTGCTACGCCGGCGTCTGGGCGAACAGCACGGCCCAGCGGCAACTGCTGGATCCGGGTGACGTGGAGGAGGGTCTGGGCGCCGCGGCGGCGGTGGGCGACGACCGACTCCAGCGCATGGGCGGTGGACGCGTGGTTCCCGAGTCCTTCACCCACGGCTCATCGGAACAGCGTCAGGAATGGTTCCAGCGGGGCTTTCAAACGGGACAGCCGGAGGCCTGCGACACGTTCAAGTGACCCGTCGGGCTCCGCGCTGCCGTCGAGGCGGGACGACAGGAATGCGCTGACGCACTTCCTCGACGATGAAGCTCTGCACGATGCCGAGCTGCAGGTAGCGGTTCTGGGCGATCACCGGCAGGTGGTGGAAGTCGAGGATCACGCGGCGGCAGAACGGCTCGCCGCACCGGCATTCCATCGTCCAGTGGTCCTCACTCATGGTGGTCGAGTAGTCGAACCGGATCTCGTCGCCCGGCTCGATGGGTCTGAGCGCGGTGAGCACACGGTCGTCCACGATCCCGGCGTTCGGGTCGCAGGAGTGGTTGGTGTACCGCCCCGGCTCCATGGTATCGAGATAGCGATCCGGTCCGATCTGCAGCGCGTAGGCCTGATCGTCCCCCAGGGCCAGCACCTGCGCGTGATCGAGCAGCGGCCCGGCGAACATCAGGATGGCCTGCCCCGGCTGGAATGCCTGGGCGGCGAAGAGTCCGCGTCCGAAGGCGCACGGTCCCACGCGTACCGGAAGGTGCGGCATCGCTGCTCCCTCAGGCGAAACGGGTCAGGAGCACGAGGGCCCCGACCGCCATGACGAGTCCGAGCAGCTCGGACGCCCGCAGAGTCTCCCGAAACCCCACGATCCCGAGCAGCGTGAGCATGACCACGAAGCACACGGCGTAGATCCCGCCCGTGGTGGCCAGCTTCAGGTGGCGAAACACGAACACGGTGCCGAAAGCGGTCGACGCGTAGATCACGAAGCCGATCAGGAACCACGAGGTCCGGAACGGGGCGTCCGCGCTGCTGGCGCGCTTGAGGAAGTAGTCCCCGATGACGGCGAGGAGAGCCAGTCCCGCCGTGATCAGGATGGCGAGCATGCGCGGGGCAAGGACCTTGTCCATCAGACGGCTTCCTTCGGCGACGGGGTGAACCCCGCGCACCCACGGCGCAGGCTGGCATCGAATTCCTCGACCGGCATCGGCTTGCCGAACAGGTAGCCCTGCATTCGCTGGTAGCCCTGGCGACGCAGCACGTCACTCTGGGCCTCGCTCTCGACTCCCTCGGCCAGCGCCTCGACCTGCAGGCCCTTCGCCATCGCGGCGATGGCCGCGGTGATCGCGGCGCTGCTCGCGTCGTGCTCCACGCCGCGCACCAGCGACCGGTCGATCTTCAGCGTGTTGACGGGAAACCGCCTGAGGTAGCTCAGAGACGAGTAGCCGGTGCCGAAATCGTCGATCGAGATGCGAAGACCGAGGCCGCGCAGACGGGAGAGCGTCTCGAATGCCTCCTGCGGATTCTGCAGGAACGCGTTCTCGGTGATCTCGAGCTCGATCCGGTGCGGGTCCGCGCCCGACTCCTCGATCGCGCGCCCCACGGCCTGAATCAGGCCGGTGCCGCGCACCTGAAGGCAGGAGATGTTCACCGCCACGCGGAGGTCGTGGCCGGCGGCGATCCACGCCTGCTGCCGGTGGCAGGCCTGCTTGAGCACCCATTCGCCGATCGGCACGACCAGCCCGGTCTCCTCGGCGAGTGGGATGAACTCGTCGGGGTGCACCAGCCCCATCTCGGGGTGGAACCACCGGATCAGGCCTTCGGCCGCCGTGATGGCGCCGGTCCGCGCGTCCACGATGGGCTGCCAGTGGAGCACGAATTCCTCGCGCTCGAGCGCCCGGCGGAGGCTGGTCTCCATGGACAGCCGTTGGAACGCACGGAAGCTCAGCGACGGATCGTAGAAGTGATAGTTGTTGCGGCCCGACGCCTTGGCCTGGTACATCGCGGCATCCGCGTGCTTGAGCAGCGTCTCCGGATCGTCCCCGTCTTGGGGATAGAGGCTGATCCCGATGCTGGCCGTGGTGAACACCTCGGGCCCGTTGAGCTGAATCGGCGCCTCCAGCGCGGCCAGGATGCGGCCGGCCACCCGGGCCGCGTCCGCCGCCGACGTGATCCCCGAGAGGCACACGATGAACTCGTCGCCGCCGTGTCGCGCCAGGACCGATTCTTCGGCCTCGCTGGAGCCCCGGGTCAGCGGATCGGTGTCGCGCACCGCCTGGTTGAGCCGCGTCGCGACCTCGCCGAGCAGCACGTCGCCGGCGCCGTGACCCAGCGTGTCGTTCACCTGCTTGAAGTGATCGAGATCCATGAAGAGCAGGGCCACCAGCTTGCGCGAGCGCCGCGCGTCCGCGATCGCCTGCTGGACCCGCTCCTGGAAGAGCACCCGGTTGGGCAGTGAGGTCTGCGCGTCGAAGTACGCCAGCCGCCGGATGCGCTCCTCGGCCCGCCGCCGCTCGGTGACGTCCTGCACCGTGCCCGCGAGACCGATGGCGCGCCCGTCCGTGCCGCGCACGACTTCGCCCTGCGCATGCACGATGAGCTCTTCCGGTGCCACGCAGACGCGGAACTCGATGTTGAACCCCGCGCGGGTGCGCAGTCCCTCTTCGAACGCGTCCCGAACCACCGTGCGATCCTCGGGATGGACGCAGGCGAGGAACCCGTCGTGTGTGGGCGCCGCCTCGCGGGCGACACCGAGCAGACGGCTGGTCTGCTCCGACCAGTGGTGCCGCCCGTTGGACGAGTCCCACTGCCAGTCGCCGATCTTGCCGATCCGCTGCGCCGCCGCCAGCCGCGACTCGCTCGCGCGGAGCGCGTCGAGCGTCGCCTTGGCGCGCAGGAGATAGTGGATGCGCTGGCCCAGGACGATCCACTTGACCGACTTGAGCTCGAAGTCGGTGGCGCCGACCTCATACGCACGCACGATCGCCGGCAGGTCGTCGCTGCCGGTGAGCATCACGATGGGGACGCTCGCGCCGCCCGGCATCGCGCGCAGGGCCGCGCAGGTGGCGAACCCGTCCAGTCCGGGCATCGCCACATCGAGCAACACGAGCTCGGGACGGCGCTCCGCGAAGAGGTGAATCGCCTCCTCGCCGCCGGACGCCTCGATCACCGTGAGCCCGGCCCCCTCCAGCGACGCGCGGAGAAAGCCCCGGGTGGTGACGTCGTCGTCCACCGTGAGGATCAGCGGGGAGCGGCCCTCGAGGAGGTCAGGCATTGGACTCGCTCGGCAGCAGCTCGCTGAGTGCGTGGTGGACCTTCTGATACTCGGCCTCGATCCGCTCCATGATGCCGGTGAGCTCGGCGTGCGCCCCGGCTCGTCCCGCCGCCTCCGCCTCGTTCAGCAGGGTGGCCAGCCCGGCGGCCCCGAGCATGCCGGTGCTCGACTTGATCGTGTGCGAGATCCGCTGAGCCTCGGTGCAGCCGCCCGCGTCCACCGCCGCGCGCAGGTTCCGAATCGCGATGGGTGTGTGCTCGAGGTAGATGCCGACCAGCCGGCCCAGCGTATGTCCGGGGCGCTTGCTCGGCATGGCGCGGATGGCGTCGATGACATTCGCGTCGAGCACGTTGTTGGTCCCGTGCGCCGAGCCGTTGGTCGGAGCGGACGGTGCCGGAGGCTGGGGCGCGACGGCGAAGGTGAGGACGGCCTCGCCGATCTCCGGCGCGCTGGGCCCCGACACCCAGCGACGCACCGCGTCGTTGAGCTCGGTCTGGCGGACCGGCTTGGAGAGGTAGTCGTCCATGCCGGCAGCGAGGCACCGCTCGCGCTCACCCTTCAGGGCCGACGCCGTCAGCGCCACGATCGGTACGCGGCGGCGCCCACCCAGACGCTCCAGCTTGCGGATCTCGCCGGTGGCCTCGAAACCGTCGAGGATCGGCATCTGGCAGTCCATGAAGACCAGGTCGAACGACCCCGCGCCCAGCGCGGTGACGGCGTCCCGGCCGTTGGCGGCCTCCGCCGTGACGCAGTCGAACGACTCCAGCATCCCCACGATGACCGCACGATTGACGACGTTGTCGTCCACGATCAGGATGCGTGCCCCTGACGGGCGCGTGGGCTCCGCTGCCGCGGCATCCCCGCCGACGGCGACGGCCCCTTCGTCCCGGCTCAGCATGCCGACCAGGCAATCCATCAACTGCTGCTGGCGGATCGGCTTGGTGAGGTAGGCGTCCACCCCTGCGCGCCGGGCTTCGGCCGGCTCGCCCTGGCCGCCGACGGACGTGAGGAGGAGCAGGCCCATGTGGGGGAGCTCGGGCGAGCCGCGGATGGCCCGGGTAAGCTGCAGGCCGTCCATGCCCGGCATCATCATGTCGAGCACGCCGAGCTCGTAGGGCATCCCGCGCTCCGCGGCGTCGAGCGCCAGGCGCAGCGCCGACGCGCCATCGGCGGCGCACGTCACCGCCATGCCGCAGGACTGGAGCGAGCGGGCCAGGACCTCGCGGTTCGTCGCGTTGTCGTCCACCACCAGTGTGCGGCGGCCGAGCAGCTCGGCGCGGCGTGCCACACGGCGGCCGGCGGCACCGATCCGGCGGGTGAACCGGGTCGTGAAGCGGAACAGCGAGCCCGCGCCGGGAGTGCTGGTCGCGCCGATCTCGCCACCCATGAGGCCCACGATCTGGCGCGAGATCGCGAGACCGAGGCCGGTGCCGCCGTACTTCCGCGTGGTGGACCCGTCGGCCTGCACGAAGGCGTGGAAGAGACGCGGCAGGGCGTCGGCCGGAATGCCGATGCCGGTGTCGCGCACCTCGAACTTGAGCAGCGCGGCGTCCTCCCGCTCCTCGACGAGGTCCACGCGGACGGTCACCTCACCCGACTCGGTGAACTTGACGGCGTTGCCGACGAGGTTCATCAGCACCTGGCGGAGACGGCCCGAGTCGCCGACCAGCGCGTCGGGGACGCGCTCGTCCACCACGGTCACCAGCTCCAGTCCCTTGTCGTGCGCCCGCTGCGCCAGGATGTCGCAGACGCTTTCGACCGACTCGCGCAGGTCGAAATCCAGCTCCTCCAGCTCCAGCCGGCCGGCTTCCACCTTGGAGAAGTCGAGGATGTCGTTGATGACGTTGAGCAGCGATTCGGCGGAGACGCGCACCGTCTCCGCGTAGCGCTGCTGCTGCGGCGACAGGTTGGTCCGGAGCAGGAGCTGGGTCATCCCGACCACGCCGTTCATCGGTGTCCGGATCTCGTGGCTCATGTTCGCGAGGAACTGCGACTTGGCCCGGCTTGCTTCCTCCGCCTGCCGGGCGAGCTCGCGCGCCTCACGCGTGGTCGCCTCGAGCTGGCTGGTCCGCTCTTCGACCTTCCGCTCCAGTCCACGCTGGTACTCCTCGACCTCGCCGCGGTAGGCGCGGAGCCGCTCGACCATCGCGCGGAACGACCGACCCAGTCCGCCGATCTCGTCGGCGCCATTGGCCTCGATCTCGACGTCCAGCTGGCCTCGGGCGACGGCCTGCGTGGCCCCGACCAGCTTCGCGATCGGCGCGGAGATTCGACGGACCAGCAGGTTGGCGAGGAGCACACCCACCAGGCTCACCACGAGCGCGGCGAGCGCGGCCTCGCGGAGAAAGCTCTGCAGCTCGCGACGCGTCTGCGCCTCGCTGAGCCCGAGCTGCACCCAGCCGGCGCTCTGCGGGCCGCTGCCCTGCCCCATGACGTCGTCCGAGAGCAGGCCGGCCGACCCGGCGCCGCCCACGGCAACCATCACATCCACCACCCGCGCGCCGTCCGTCCGGGAGACCACTTTGGGCTCGTCGAGATCACCCTGCGCCGGCGCGCGGGCGGCCGGGCTGGCTGGCAGCTCGGAGTTCGACAGCAGCGCCTCGGCGAAGAGCTCCTTGCCGTCGGCGCCGAGAAAACGCACGTAGGCGACGTCCGAGTCGGCCTTGAGCCCGTGCGCGATCTGCCGCAGCGCCTCGCCGTTCTGGGTGTAGACCGCGAACTCGCTGTTCTGCGCCACCATGTGCGCCAGCGTCTCGCCCTTGTGGGCGAGCCGGTCGAACCGGTCGCTGACCGTGCGGTAGGACGCCGCACCGAGAACGAACAGCGTCGTCAACAGGACGGAGCCCGTCGTGAGCAGCCGCAGTTTGGCGGCGAGACTGAGTCGGCCGATCGGCATGCGCTACTCCACGACTTCCGCAGCGTCACGGTACACGCGCTCCGGAAGGTCGAGCTTCATCTGCTCGGCGGTCTTCCGGTTCAGCGTGTAGCGGATCTTGCGAGGGGGGACGGGCGGCATCGCGCTGGGTGAGCGGCCCGCCAGGATTTTCTCCGCCATCTCGGCGCACTGCGCGCCGATGTCGCCATAGTCGCGGTCGAGCGCGTACAGCGCTCCGGCCTTGACCCAGGGCGTTGAATGCCCGATCAGCGGTATCTGATGGCGAAAGGAGAACACCAGGAGCGACTTCGCCGTCTCCGGATTGAAGACGACCGGATCGGTCACGCCCCAGAGCACGTCCGCCCGATCGGCGAGGTTCTCCAGCGCGTCGGGCAGCTCCTGGGGGCCGTCGATGTGGTAGCTCTGGATCGTCAGGTTGGACTCCGCCGCGATCCGCTCGGCGCGCGCGACGCGCCCCTTGGTATCGTCCGAGTGGTAGATCACGCCGATGCGCCGGAGCGATGGCAGCATCCGCGCGAGCCACTCGAGCTCGGTCTGAATGGGGAACTGGAGAAACACGCCCGTCGCGTTGGGTGAGCCGGCGAGCTCTTCGGCCGAGAGGATCATCCCCGCCACCAGCGGCGTGGAGGGATAGCGCTTGAGCGACTCACGGGTCGCCAGCGTGCCCAGGGTGAGCACCAGGTTGGCCTGCGTGGTCGCGGGGATCACCTGGGCCACGTGGGCCGCGTTGCCGTCGAGCTGGATCACGCGGAGCTCGACCGGGCCCGCCTGGCGCTCCATCGCCTTTCGGAAGCTGGCCAACGCGTCGCGGTACGCTTGACCTTCCTGACTCACCACGGCCAGCACGCTGGTCGCGGCCGGGGCCGGGGCCCGCGGTGGCGTGGGGAGCGCCAGGCCGAAGAGTGCGGCCAGGGTCGGGAGCTTGGAGATCAGCGGCACATGGAGCTCAGAACTGATAGCGCAAGCCGACGCGGACCACGCGCTGGTCCTGCATCACGATATCCTGCGCCAGCTCCTCACCCCCTGGATCGCCG
Organism: uncultured Gemmatimonadales bacterium; assembly: GCA_963846545.1. Taxonomy (GTDB): domain Bacteria; phylum Gemmatimonadota; class Gemmatimonadetes; order Gemmatimonadales; family GWC2-71-9; genus CAVVWJ01. The sequence goes on from CAWJWG010000001.1 coordinate 2,024,132, forward strand.
TAACGGTGATCGAACAGGTTGTAGACGCTTGCGGAGACGTCGGGCCCGGACGGGATCGGGCGGGCCAGCAGCGTCAGGTTCACCAGACCGTAGGCAGGCACCTCGCCGCCGGTGACCGTCCGCCGCTCGCCGAGGAAGCGGAACTCGGTGCTCACACGAGCGCGCTCGCGCAGGAGGCCCACGGACACGCCGAGCCGGCCCACGTGAACCGGCGAGTTGACCGGCGCCTCGTCCGCATCGGCGTCGCGCACCCGCTGGAAGGCGTAGCTCGCGCGCGCCGAGACGGTACCCACCGATGCCTCGGTCTCCACCTCGACTCCGGTGGACCGCACACGGCCCAAGTTTCCGAACACCAGCAGTCCGTCGGTGCTGTCGGCGTAGATGCTGATGAGGCGCGCGGCCGTGAAGTGGTAGAGCGACACGGTGCTTCGAAGCCCCCGGGTCAGCACCCGCTCGGCCACGAACTCGTAGCTCTCGATCGTCTCCGGGCGCAGCCGCTCGCTGGGCTTCTGGCTGATCCCACCGTCCTGCGCGTACAGCTCGTAGAGGTTGGGGGCCCGGAACGCCCGGCCGTACAGGCCCTTGAGCGTGGTGGCGTCATCGAGCGAATAGATCAGCGCGGCCCGGGGGTTGGTCGTGCCGCCGAACGTCTCGTAGTCGTCGTGACGGAGGCCCGCGTTGAGCAGCAGTGTCCGGGTGATCCTGAATTCGTCCTGGATGAACGCGGCCCACACGTGCGAGCTGCGCTGGTCGTCGAGGTAGCTCTGGAACGGATCCTCGTCATAGAGCGCCTGATCCTGCCGGATGTTGTACCGGTATTCGGCGCCGACCACGACCTTGTGCCGCTGGCCGATGGGGCGCACGTACTGCGCCTCGACCGTGGTCCAGTCACCGCTCTGGAAGTCGCGCTGCAGCACCCCGTCGTACGGGTAGGTCCCGCGATAGCGATGGCGGTCGTAGGCGACCGTGACGTTGATGCGGGAGAGGTCCGCGAACGGGTGATCGTACCGGGCGACGGCGAAGCCGTGGCCGTCGCGGGTCATGAGCCGGGGGTCGTCGAACGTCGTGCCGAAGGAGGCGGTGGGCACTTCCTTCCGCCGCCCCTGCACGCCGGCCTCGAGGCTCCAGTCCTGATACGCGATCTTGGCGAACCCGTCGGCCGTGCGATCGCCGTCGAGACCGCTCGCGATTCCGTTGTTCGTCTCGGGGGCGTCGAACTCGGGGAAGTAGAGATCCGGACCGCTGGTGCGATAGTAGCCGCCGGCCACGAGCCACTCGATGCCGCTCCGCGCCTTCCGTCCGTAGACCCCGCGCGCCCGGTAGGCGCCGAAGGTGCCCGCGTCCGCCTGGACCTGCCCGCCTTGCAGCGCGCGGCCACTCAGGGTGATGACGTTGACGACTGCGTAGAAGGCGTTGGTGCCGTAGAGCGATGAGGCGGCACCGCGAATGATCTCCACCCGGTCCACGGTGCTCATGTCGAGCGCCGACTCGGTGCCCACGTAGGCCGCGTCGGCCACGTTGTCGTTCAGCCGGTGGCCGTCCACGAGCAGCAGGATGCGGGTGTTGTAGTCGCCCGGGAGGGTGAAGCCGCGGACCGCGACGTAGGTGTAGTTGCGGTCGTAGCTGGTGAAGAATCCGCGGACGCTATTGAGCGCCTCGGCCAGCGTGCGGTAGCCGTAGCGGTCGATGTCGTCGCGGGTGATGACGGTGATGGAAGCCGGCGCTTCGCGGGGGTCCTGCTCGTATTTCGATGCCGCGGTCACGCTCGGCACTTCCTGGAACAGCGCGGCCTCTCCGAGGATCTCGGAGTCGTCCGGCGTCTGCTGCGCCTGAAGCCGCGCAACCGATCCAGAGGTGATCACCCACAGCACCACCAGCCGCAAGAGCTTTGCAATCTCTCGCATAACGCAGCACCGCCGTGACCTGAGGGGGACGCAAGTACGGTAGTAGAACCCATTTACGTTAATAGTGCAGCGGGGTTTTGCAGTTTGTATGCCAGTGCGGAGTGCAACGAACGGCAGCGTTGTAGGGCTTATGCCGGGGGAGCCTCCCTTCGCTCGATCTCGGTCACACCCTTCACCCGGCGGACCGCCTTCAGCACCTTGGCCAGGTGCGGCAGGTTGTCCACCTCGACGAAGATCGTCCCGAAGACAGTGCCGTCCCGGGTTCGGATATCGGCGGCGCGGATGTTGGTGCCCGTCTGACTGATCGCCTCCATCATGTCGGCGTAGAGACCGCGTCGGTCCTCACCCGTCACCGCGAGGCGTACGGCGAACGACTCGCCCTGGCTCTCCTGCCAGTCGATCTCCACCCGTCGCTCCTCGGCCGACAGCGTGAGCAGGTTGGGGCAGTCGGCGCGGTGGATCGAGATTCCCCGACCCTGCGTCACGTAACCCACGACCGAGTCGCCGGGCACCGGCTGGCAACACTGCGCGTACCGCACCATCAGCCCGTCCACGCCCTGGATCTTGATGCCGCGGCCGAGCCGGATCCGCTCGATCACCCGCCCGAACACGGTAGGCTTCGGCTCCTGCAGCTCGTCGTTGGGCAGGTCCGGGTACATCGCGCGGATCACCTGGCCGATCGCGACGTCGCCGCGGCCCACCGCGATCTCCAGTCCTCTTCCGTCGGCCAGCGAGAGCGCCATCGCCGCGCGCCCGAGTCGCGCATCGTCCGGCGCGTCGAGCCGCCGGCGCCGCACCTCGCGCGCCAGGATCTCCTTGCCCAGCGTGAGGCTCACCTTCTCTTCCTCGTGGTTGATCCACTGCTTGACCTTGTGGCGCGCCCGCGCGGTGCGCACGTGGCTCAGCCAGTCGCGGCTCGGCTTGGCCGAGGGGCTGGTGAGGATCTCGACCGTGTCTCCGCTCTTGAGCTCCCGGTGGAGCGGTGCGATGCGCCCGTTGATCTTGGCGCCCTGGCAGCGGAGACCGACCTCGGTGTGCACGTGGAAGGCGAAATCGATCGGCGTCGACCCTTTCGGCAGCCGCTTCACGTCGCCCTGCGGCGTGAAGATGAAGATCTCGTCCTGGTACAGGTCGACCTTGAGGAACTCGAGGAATTCCTCGGGGCTGTGCGTGTCCTGCTGCAGCTCCAACAATTGCCGGAACCAGCCGAGATGCTGGTCCAGCTCGTCGGACTTGCCGTCGCGCTTGTAGAGCCAGTGGGCCGCGATGCCGAACTCCGCCGTCCGGTGCATCTCCTGGGTCCGGATCTGCACTTCGAAGAGCTGGCCCCCAGGGCCGAAGATCGTCGTGTGGAGTGACTGGTAGGCGTTCGACTTGGGGCTCGCGATATAGTCCTTGATCCGCTCCTGGATCGGTGTCCAGTTGTGGTGAATCACGCCGAGCACGTGGTAGCACTCCGGCACCGTCCGTACGATCGCGCGGATCGCCATCAGGTCGTAGATCTCGTCGAACCCCTTGTTGCGCTTCCGCATCTTCTGGAAGATCGACCAGAGGTTCTTGGGCCGTCCGGTCACTTCGAACCACTCGATACCCGCACGCTTGAGCTCGTACTCGAGCGGGGTGCGGAGCTTGAGGATCGTCTGCTCCCGCGCGGCCTTCTTCGAGGCCACCTGGCTCACCAGATCGCGATAGTCGTCGGGCTCGAGGAACTTGAAGGCGAGGTCTTCCAACTCGGCCTTGATGCCGGCCATGCCGAACCGGTGGGCCAGCGGGGCGTAGATCTCCCGCGTCTCCATCGCGATGCGGTGGCGCCGCTCGGGCGGCAGGTGCTCGAGCGTCCGCATGTTGTGCAGCCGGTCGCCGAGCTTGATGATGATGACCCGGGCATCCTTGGCGATCGACAGCAGGAGCTTCCGGTAGTTCTCGACCTGCTCTTCGGCGGTGCTCCGGAACGTGAGGCTGGAGATCTTGGTGAGACCGTCCACGATCCCGGCGATCTCGCCGCCGAATTCGCGCGCGATGTCCTCGGTCCGGACGTCGGAGTCTTCGACCACGTCGTGGAGCAGCGCGGCCGAAATGGTGGCGCTGTCGAGCAGCTGCTCGGCGAGGATCAGCGCCACCGCGATGCTGTGGGACACGAAGTCCTCGCCCGACATCCGCTTCTGCCCCCGGTGCGCGGACGCGCTGAAGCGCAGGGCCCGATCGATGAGATCGAGGTCCAGCCGATCGGCGTGCTTGTCCAGCACGGCCGAGAGATCTGGCGCCAATTCGGGCAGCGTCGAGGTCACGAGTACCGTGTCGTCCGGGTTGCTGTAAGCCAGCGGCCTCCTTCAGGATGGGGACTCGGGTGGGGGCGCGTCAACGCACCGGCCGGAAGCCGCGCGGGAAGGTGGAGCGTCGTCGACCGAGCGCGAGACGGCTTATGAGGCCGTGAGCTTTGGACTTACGCCCGTTCGTCTCGGCGGTCGGCGATCAGAGCAGCCCGGCGGCGGCGAAGCTCACGAACCGGTCTCCGGCGATCACGACGTGATCGTAGAGCGGCAGGTCCAGCAGCCGACCCGCCTCCAGAAGCTGGCGGGTGACGGCCCGGTCCTCGGCCGATGGGGTCGGATCGCCGCTCGGGTGATTGTGGACCACGATGATGCCTGCCGCCGCCTCGGCGATGGCGGCGCGAAACACTTCGCGCGGATGGACCAACGAGCTGTTCAGCAGCCCACGGGTGACCAGGATCTCTCGCAAGACCTGGCTCTGACTGTCGAGCGCCAGGAGGTGAAACTCCTCGACCTGCAGGTCGCGGAGCCGAGGCTGGAACAGCCGCACGACATCCTCCGGCTCGCGTATTCGCTGGACCGATGGACGGTCCTCCCGCGAGAGCCGGGCGCCGATCTCGAACGCCGCGAGCAGGCGCCCGGCCTTTCCCGGGCCGATCCCCTGAGCCTGCAGCAGCTCCGCCCGGGGGCGCTGTGCCAGACGCCGAAGCGAACCCTCGCCCACTTCGAGCAATCCGGTGGCGATATCGAGCGCGGTGCGGCCGCCGGCGCCAGTCCCGAAGAGGACGGCCACCAGCTCGACAGACGTGAGAGCGGACGGACCCAGGGACCAGAGCCGCTCGCGCGGACGCTCGGCGTGTGACAGCGCCAGCTGCAGGGACATCGGCCGAAGATAGGCCGAGTGGCGGACAGTTCCGTAGCGAAATCACCCACGCACTATAGCGGTCACTCATACAGGTCAGGTTCGGCCGGGGTCGAGGGCGGCGCCGAACTCGGCCGCGCTTGCGAAGCGGTCGCCGGGGCGCTTGGCCAACGCCTGGGCGACCGCGCGCTCGATCGCGAGCGGGACGGCCGGACACGCGGTCCGGAGCGAAGGCACCGCGTCCGACATCACCCTGGCGAGCACCGCTCCCCGTGTGGCACCGGTGAACGGCGGCAGCCCGGTCAACATCTCGTAGAGCACGCAGCCCAGACTGTAGATGTCGGTGCGGCCATCGAGCTCCCCGGTGCCACTGGCCTGTTCTGGGCTCACGTACGACGGTACCCCGAGGAGCACCCCCGCGGCCGACAGCCTCTCGCCTCCGGCCGTCTCGAGCGCGCGGGCAATCCCAAAGTCCGCCACCAGGGCGTGATCTGACTCGAGCAGGATGTTCTCCGGCCGGATATCACGGTGGACGACGCCCTCGCCATGCGCGTATCGCAGCGCATCCGCGACCTCTCGGGCCAAATGCACGGCGTCCGGGATGGGAAGCTGCACCTCACGGTCCAGCCGCTGCCGGAGTGACTCGCCCCGGACGTACGGCATCACGTAGAAGAGCCCAGCACGGCCGTCGGCGAGCAGCCGCGTGCCTGAATCGTAGAGGGGCAGGATGTGCGGGTGATTCAGCCGGGCGAGAATTCCGATCTCGCGAGTGAATCGCTTGGCGTCCGAGACGGACGCGACCTCCGGCCGGAGGATCTTGAGCGCGACGGCGCGGTCGAGCTTGCGGTCGCGTGCCAGGTACACCGTCGCCGTCGCGCCCCGCCCGAGCTCGCGCTCGATAGCATACCGTTCACCGGTTTCGGTTGTGGAGTGGTCCGGGCTTCGTACCGGGGTCCGGTCCCCTCCCATGCGCTCGACCAGCGCGACCAAGCCGGTCGCCGGCGCCCCCGGGACCTCCTCCCGTACCCGTGCTTCGTACTCCCGTGCGTAGCGGAGCGCCCCTGCCCAGTCTCCCGCCTCGGCCAGGGAGCGGACCAGCCCGATCGCACCCCGCTCGGCCAGTGGATCGGTGGTGGCGATCTGCCGCCAGAGGTCGATCTCAGCTGTGTGGCGCCCGAGCGCGTGCGCTTCCCCGGCCAGCTTCCGGAGCGCCTGGGCGTGCTCGCCCGAGAGACGCGCCCGCTCCTGGTCGGCCCAGCGCTCGAACTCCGGCGCGTCGGCGAGGTAGAAGCCGTCGAGAAATGGACCGCGGTATGCCGCGACCGCACGCGCCGGGTCGCCGGCGGCGATCGCCCGGGTGAACTCCACCACATCGGCATGGACGAGCTGGGTGTTGAGCCGGAGCGGGTCGGTGCCCCGGAACAACTCATCAGGGACCTGTCGGCGCATGGAATAGAGCAGCTGCTCGAGAGCATGGCGGGCGTTGTCCGAAGCGCTTTCCGACCAAAGGTAGGCAAGGAGTTTGTCGCGGGTGAGGCCACGCTCGCCGGCCACCGCCAGCAGGGCGAGGAGCGCGAGCCTGCGACGCTGTGAGATCACCGCGTTGCCCGCGTCGTCGGTGAGTGCAATGCCTCCGAAGGTCCCGAACCGGAGCATGAGCAGCCGCTGAGAAGGGAGTGAGTAGGGCGTGAGCCCCGCCGACTATAGTGGCCCCGCAGTTCGGAGCGGGCAAGCCGCGACGAGCTGCACCACTCAACCGGAGGTTGCCATGCGCGCCGTGCTCCCGCTCGAAGTCCTCGTTTCCGCGGCCCTCCTGTCGGCCGCGTGCAACTCGACCACTGGCCCGGAGCCCACGCTGCCCGGCGACCCTGGCATCGCGGTGCTGACCGTCGCACCGAGCTTCGCGACGATCGAGGGCCAGCCGTTCCTCAAGCTGACGGCGACGCTCTCGGGCAGTGCGGCCGGCGTGCCGGCGTCTCAGGTGCGCTGGGCCAGCTCCGACACCAACGTGGCTACCGTCAGCTCCGGACTGGTGGAGGCACGGAAGGCCGGCCGGGTCCAGATAGCCGCGACCTGGAGTACCGCGCATGGCTCAGCGACGGTGGTGATTCTGAATCCGGTCGGCAAGAAGCCCACCTTCCCTGAGCCCCCCAAGTGTCTCCAGCGGAGGGCCGAGAGGAGCTTCGCCATCCCGGTGCCGTGCTGACGCGGCCGGGGCAGGCCCACTGTCTGGGGAACAAACGACCCTCCGGTCTTGCGATCGGAGGGTCGTGGCCGGAGAACCGCGGCGGCGCGTCTTCCGCTACTTCTTCACCGCGAAGACCCTGGTCTCCACCGAGTCCTCGTCCAGAAACAGGACCATCTTGTACGTCCCCACCTTGAGCCCCTTGGGCTCCGAGAGGCTGAACTGAATGTTCTCGCCCGCTCGAGTCACCGGTTCCGAGGATTTGAGCAGGATCTCTCCACTCTGGGACCGCCAGGCTGCCGTGAGGATGCCGGACCCCTCGGTGCCCTGGGTCGCGACGGAGACGTACACCGTGTCCTGCGGAGCGAACTGGAAGGTCGGCTCCGTGATCCTGTTTCCGGGTCCGATCCGTTTGCCGATCATGACGTTGGAGACGCGCAGCGGAGTCGGGGCAGTTGCCGTAGCGGCCGAGTCGCTCGCCGCGGCGTCGCGCTCCGCCCGGCGGGCCCCCTCGGCGCCTGAGCATCCGGCGGTGATTGCGGCCGTCACGGCCAGCAGGCTGCCGACTTGCGTGATGTGAGCCATGGACACCTCCGTGTCAGGCTATGTCGTGCGAATTCCTTGCAGGGGGTTGATCGTATCGGTGTTCAGCGCCCGGCCCCGTGGCATTTCTTGTATTTCTTGCCCGACCCGCAGGGGCAGGGATCGTTGCGGCCGACTTCGGGCACGGTGGCCGCCGCCTGGCGGCCCACGGGGCCGAGCGAGCTGCTGAGCGCCGGCGCCGGCGCGCGGGACGTGGGGGCCACCGGCGGTGGGGGCGGCACGCGCGCGGTGGCGCCGGTGAACAGGTCGTCCGCTCCTGACGTCGGCGCTTCCAGCGCCGGCGGAGCGGGCTCGGGACGCCGGGCCACCGGTCGCGGCATCTCCTGCCGCGGCGGCTCCGCGCTCACCTGAATCTTGAGGAAGCGCTCGGTGAACGTGCTCTGGATGTCGCGCATCAGGTCTTCGAACATCTCGAAGGCCTCGCGCTTGTACTCCACCAGCGGATCCTTCTGACCCCACGCCCGGTACTGGATGGCGTTCCGCAGCTGGTCGAGGTCGTACAGGTGGTCCTTCCACCGCTCGTCGAGCACCGCCAGCATCACCTGAGACAGCACCTGGCTGTCCACGTCGGTGAGGCCGATCGATTCCCCGAAGTCCGACAGGTAGGAGACCTTTCGGCGGAACGCCTCCTCGCCCTCGGCCTTCACGACCTCCACGATGCGCTCGAGTGACGGGGCCGCCTCGGAGTCGACGAGCGCCTCGGGGCCGACCAGGTACTGCAGCATCAGCGATTCGCGCAGGCCGCCGCGGTCGTACTCCTCCGGCCGCTCGGCGCCCGCGAGGAACTGCGTCGTCGCCCGCTCCAGCGCCGCCTCGATCATCCGCCGAGCCTCGGCCTTGAGCTCCTCGCCCCGCTCCAGCGCGAACAGCCGGAGCGAGTAGATCACCTCGCGCTGCTGGTTCATCACGTCGTCGTACTCCAGCAGCCGCTTCCGCTGCTGGAAATTCTGGAGCTCGACCCGCTTCTGCGCCTGCTCGATGGCGCGGGTGACCAGGCCCCCGGTGATGACCTCGCCTTCCTCGGCGCCGCTCTTGTCCATCCAACGGGCGATCCGGTCGGAGCCGAACAGCCGCATCAGATCGTCTTCGAGCGACAGGAAGAAGATGGACTGCCCCGGATCGCCCTGCCGGCCCGACCGGCCGCGGAGCTGGCGGTCGATGCGCCGCGACTCGTGGCGCTCGGTGCCGATGATCTGGAGGCCGGCCTCGTCCAGCGTGAGATCGAGGTCCTTGCCGAGTTTGATGTCGGTGCCCCGCCCCGCCATGTTCGTCGCGATCGTGATCGACCCGCGCTGCCCCGCCCCGGCCACGATTTCGGCCTCGCGCTGGTGGTACTTCGCGTTCAGCACTTCGTGCTTGAGCCCGCGCCGCTTGAGCTGGCGCGAGAGCGTCTCGGACACTTCGACGGTCACCGTGCCGATCAGGATCGGCCAGCCGAGCGCGTGCAGGCGCGCCACCTCGTCGAGGACCGCGTTGTACTTCTCCCGCCGGGTCTTGTAGATCCGGTCCACCTGGTCGGCCCGCTTCACCGGCCGGTGGGTCGGGATCACGTTGACGTCCAGCCCGTAAATCTGGAAGAACTCGGTCTCCTCGGTCTCGGCCGTGCCGGTCATGCCACCGAGCTTGTCGTACATCCGGAAGTAGTTCTGGATGGTGATGGTGGCGAAGGTCTGGGTCTCGCCCTTCACCTGCACCATCTCCTTGGCCTCCACCGCCTGGTGCAGGCCGTCGGCCCAGCGGCGCCCCGTCATCACCCGGCCGGTGAACTCGTCCACGATCATCACCTGGCCGTCCTGCACCAGGTAGTCCACTTCCTTCTCGTAGAGGATGTGGGCCTGCAGCAGCTTGTGGATGATGTGGAGCTTCTCGCTCTTGAGCGCGTACTCGCTCTCGACCTCGCGGCGGCGCTCGACCCGGTCGTGGGGCGAGAGCTCCGGGTCCTTGTCGATCCGGTGGATCTCCTCGGAGATGTCCGGCACCAGGAACAGGCCCGGCTCGTTGGGCGACATCGCCTCGGCGCCGCGATCGGTGAGATGGACCGAGTGCCCCTTCTCGTCGAGCACGAAGTAGAGCACGTCCTCGGTCTCGCGCATGCGCTGCTGGCGCATGGGCAGCTTCCGGTCCGCGATGGAGTCCAGCTCCATCCGCTGCACCATCTGCTTGATGCCGGACTCCTGGAGCTGCTTGAGCAGCCGCTTGTTCTTCGGCATGCCGAGGTGAGCCTGGTAGAGCTTGATGCCGGCCTCGGGACGGGTCTTCTCGTCGTCCAGCAGCTTCTCCGCTTCCGCCAGCAGCGTATTCACCACGCCGGTCTGCTTCCGCACCAGCTCGGCCACCTGCCGGTTGAACTGAGCGTACTTGTCGTCGACTTCGTTGCCGACGGGCCCGGAGATGATGAGCGGTGTCCTCGCCTCGTCGATCAGGATCGAGTCCACCTCGTCGATGATCGCGTACGCGTGCTCGCGCTGCACCCGCTGCTCCAGCGAGAACACCATGTTGTCGCGGAGGTAGTCGAAGCCGAACTCGTTGTTGGTGCCGTAGGTGATGTCCGCGAGGTAGGCCGCGCGCCGAGTCGGGGAGGACGGCTCGGTGTCGTCGAGACAGGCGACTGTCAGGCCGAGATACGAGAAGACATGTCCCATCCACTGCGAGTCGCGGCGGGCGAGGTAGTTGTTGACCGTGACCAAGTGGGCACCACGGCCGGCGAGGGCGTTGAGATAGAGCGGCAGCGTCGCGACGAGGGTCTTGCCTTCGCCCGTCGCCATTTCGGCGATCTTGCCCTGGTGGAGGACCACCCCGCCGATGAGCTGCACGTCGTAGGGCACCATGTCCCACGGCAGGTCGTGCCCCATGACCGAGACCGTGGTCCCCACCAGCCGGCGACAGGCCTCCCGCACGGTGGCGTAGGCCTCGGGCAGCAGGTCGTCCAGCCCGGCCTTCAGCTCCCGCTTGAACTGGGCCTCCAGCTCGTGAAACCGCTGCTCCAGCCCGTCGCGCTCGACCGGGTCGGCGCAGGCGTGCTTGGCGGCGCGGACCTGCTCGAGCTCCTGCTTGACCGCGCCGGTCCGCTCCGCGAGGCGCTCGCGGAAAAGTTGGGTCTGGGCCTTGAGCTCGGTCTCGCTGAGTGCCTGGAGTCGCTCCTCGGCGGCGTGGATCAGGTCCACCACCGGCTGGAGGCGTTTGCGCTCGCGGTCGAATCGGGTGCCGAAGACCGCGGTCATCAAGGATTTGATCATGCTGGGTCCAAATATAACCGATGCCGGGCGACGTACTCCGCGACCACATCCGGCACCCAGTATTGCAGCGACAGCCCCTCCCGAGCCCGCCGGCGGACCTCGGTGGCCGAGATCTCGATGGCGGGCACTTCGATCGTCCGGGAGATCAGTGAGGAGGTGGGAGCCGGCATGCCGGCGCGGCCGAACACGACGACGGTGGCGAGGCGAGCGACCTCGGAGGCCTCACGCCAAGCCTCGAGCTCGGCCGCCGCGTCGGCACCGATCAACAAGGTCAGCTCGACCTCGGGATCGCGGGCCTGGAGGGCGCGCAGCGTGTCCACGGTGTACGAGGGGCCGGGACGGCCCAGCTCGGCGAGCTCGAGCTCGAAGCCCGGCGTCCGGGCCACAGCCAACTCCAGCATCGCTGCTCGATGCGCGGCGGACGCCCCGTGCCCGGCGCGCTTGAACGGCTGCAACCGTGCGGGCAGGAACCGCAGCGCATCGAGGCCGAGCACTTCGAGGGCGACCTGCCCGACGATCAGATGGCCGTGATGGACGGGATCGAACGACCCGCCGAACAGGCCTACCCTCGGGCTATGAGGCACCGGCCGTGTCGGCAGGGCACGGAGTCGCGCCGCGGACCGCGGTGGGGTGGAAGCGTCGAAGGTATCCGCAGGTCTCGCGGACGTCCTCCTGGTAACCGAGCCGCCGGTACGCCTCGACCAGCTTCAGGAGGGCGCTCGGAGCGATGGCGGCACGCGGATACGTCGCCACCACGTCCTTCAGGTAGAGGATGGCCGAGTCGTACGCCTTGAGCTTGAAGTAGAAGAGCGCGGCCCGGTACTCCTTGTATGCGAAGCGCTCCTGCAGGTCGGTGATGCGTTCCTGGCCCCGGGAGGCGGCGGATGTGTTGGCGTATCGGTTGATCAGCTCCTGGTAGGTGGCGAGCGCGGTCTGGCCATACGACGGATCCAGCTCGGGCCGGCGCCACAGATCGGTGTAGACGTCGCCCACCCGGAGCAGCGCCTCCGGCGCCAACCGATCGTTCGGCGTCTCATCGGACACTCGACGAAATTCGCGCGCGGCCTCCAGGTGGCTGCCGATGGCGAACTTCGCCTCGCCCAGGAAGTATCGCGCCTGAGGGATCCGCCCGTCGCCGGGAGAGAACTCGAGCAGCACCCGCTCCAGGGTCTCGACGGCGTCTCCCCACTTGCCCCGCCGCACCTCGCCCTCGGCCAGCTTGAAGAGCGAATCGATCTCCCCCGGGCTCGCGCCCTCCGCCTGGGCGGGGACCGCCGTGGCGCCGTCGCCGGCACCGGGGGCGCGGCCGCCGCCGCACGCGGTGAGGCTCCAGAGCGCGATGGTGAAAGCGACCAGCCGGAAACGGATCATCGGGTACCGGGCCCTTGAGCGGGCTCCGTTTGGGTGGTGAGGCCGAGCCGGCTCAACCGGGCTCGCGCGACGACGCCGAAGGAGTCGGACACCGCAGGGTCGGCGACGACCGTTTGGAAGGCGAGCGCCGCCGCCAGCGTGTCGCCTTGCTGCAACCGCGTGTCGCCGTAAGCGAGCAGCGCGGCCCGCCCGGTGGTCGAGCTCGAATCCATTCGGGCGGCCTCGGCGAACCAGAGGGCCGCGTCCTCCCCCCGTCCGCTCGTCGCCGACCGGCGCCCGAGCGAGAGGGCGCAGTCGGCGGCGCCGTGCCGCGCCCCGCTGACCAGGGCCGTGTCGCGCGACCGGCGCAGCACCGCGCGGTACTGGAACATGGCCTGGCCGCAGCCGGATGTCTGCCCGAGCAGCCGGGCGTGGAGGGCGAGGAGGGAGTCGGCGGTGGCCTGATCCGGCGCGGCCGCGATGGCGCGGGGCAGCAGGGTGACCAATTCGCTGGGGTCCGCGCCCTCCTGCTGGGCGAGCAGGAGCGCGTAGGCCCCGGGTACCCGATCCGGCGCCACCGTCTGAAGGCCGACCACGGCCTGCTTGAGCGCCTCGGGCCGATCGGACCGCTCGGCCGCCCGCGCGACCGCCTCGAGTCCTTCAGCGGCCTCCTGGGCACGCGACGGATCCTCGCCGGCGAGGTGAAGGTAGGCGTCCGCCGCCTCGCGCAGATCTCCGGCCCTGAGCGCGGCGGCCCCCGCCTTGGCGTAGACCCGCGGCGCCGCGGTGCCTCCCGCGACCGACCGGTACTCGCGGAGTGCCTCGGCGTACTGCCCGCGGCCGTATGCGTCGTCGCCCCGGCGCTCGCCGTCCGCTGAGCCCCCGCAGCCCGCGGCCGCCAGGAGGGCGGTGACCCACCAGCGCTTCACGGGGCGGTGCGGCCGAGCATCGCCAGGTAGGCTTCGACCCGAGCGTTCTCGGGGCGGCGGGAGAGGCATCCCTTCCAGATGTCCCGCGCACCGAGGGCGTCGCCGGACAGGTAGTGGGCCAGGCCGAGCGCGGCCGACGCGTCGACGAAGTTGGGCCGCAGGCGAAGGACCTCCTCCAGCGCCTCGCGTGCTTCGAGCGGACGGGCGGATTCGAGCAGCAGCCGCGCCATGCGATAGCGCAGATCCACGTAGCCCGGTCCCAGCTCGAGGGCGCGCTCGTACTGCTCCACCGCACGATCGAGTGCCCCGGCCTCCGCGTACGCCTCCGCCAGCTCGGCGTGCTGGTTGGCCAGGCGCGCCGTGACCGGCGCCGGCAGTCCCTCGCTCGAGGGCGACACGCTCGCCGACGCTCGGCGGAACGACTCTTCGGCTTCGGCGTCCCTCCCCATCTCGGACAGTACCAGGCCCTGATGGATCAAGGCCTCGAGGTAGCGGGGATTGAGCGCCAGGGCGCGGCCGAACTCGGCCAGCGCGCGCTCGTGCTGACCGAGAAGGGACAGCGACACACCGAGGAGATGATGCACGTCGGCGAACGCGCGCCCGCCGGCGACGATCTCCTCGAGCAGATGCACCGTGCCGTAGTAGTCCTGCACCGCGAAGCGCTCGCGCGCTCGGGACAGGGCCCGCTCAGTCTGCGCGGCCATGGGCCTCACGGAACCAGGCGACGAAGCGCCGGATCCCCTCCGGGAATGGGGTCGCGGGCGCATACCCGAGGATCGCGCCCGACTTGGCCAGATCGGCCGCCGTCCGCTGCACGTCACCCGGCTGCATAGGCGCCCATTCGATCGCCGGCGTGATGCCCAGCGCGGCGGCAATCTCGTCCACCATCACGCCGGTGGGCACCGAGCGGTTGCCGCCGAGGTTGAAGTGCTCCACGCCGACACCCGCCCGCTCGGTCCAGCGGAGTGCCGCGACGACGCCGGCGATGATGTCGTCACAGTACGTGTAGTCGCGCGACTGGGTGCCGTCCCCGAACAGCGTGAGGGTCCGACCTTCCACCATCTTCCGTGTAAAGGCATGGATCGCCAGGTCCGGGCGCTGCCGAGGGCCATAGACGGTGAAGAATCGCAGCGAGGCGACTCGAAAGCCGTAGATCGGCGCGACCGAGGCGAACAGGAGCTCGCCCGCCCGCTTGGTGGCGGCGTAGGGTGACACCGGCTCGACCGCCACAGCATCCTCGCGAAAGGGAACCGGGGTGCTGTCTCCGTACACCGACGAGGACGAACCGAATACGACGCGCGACACACCGGCGCCGCGAGCGGCGTCGATCACGGCGGCCGTGCCCGTGACGTTCGCTCGCGCGTAGCCGACCGGATCGGCCAGCGATGGCCGGACGCCGGCCTTCGCGGCCAGGTGCACGATAACGGTTTGCGGAGTGAGTAGGGTCTGGAGGGCGGCGGCGTCGAGGAGGTCCTGCTCGCGGAAGGTGAAGCCGGGCAGTCTTCCCATTTCCTTCAGGTTCCGCTCTTTCATCGCCCGGGGGTAGAAGGGGTCGAAGTTGTCGACTCCGATGACCTCGTCCCCCTGGCGGGCCAGTGCCTCGACCAGGTGCGACCCGATGAAGCCGGCCGCACCGGTGACGAGGACTCGCGTCACCGGCCGCCCCGCCCGATCCCGTGATACTCGAAGCCGAGCGCCTTCATCCGCTCGGGATCGTAGAGATTCCGCCCGTCCACCAGGAGCGGCCGGCGGACCAGCTTCTGGACCCGCTCGAAGTCGGGATTGCGGTAGACCAGCCACTCGGTCATCACGCAGAGCGCGTCGGCCCCGTGCGCGGCACTGTAGGGATCGGCGGCGTACATCACCCGGTCCCCGAAGATGTGGCGGGCGGAGTCGGTGGCCTTGGGATCGTGGACCTGGACCCGGGCGCCGGCATCCAGCAGCCCCTCGATGAGTGGGATCGTCGGGCTCTCACGCATGTCGTCCGTCTCCGCCTTGAAGGCGAGGCCCCAGAGCCCGACCGTCTTGCCCGTCAGGTCGGCCCCCAGGTAGCGCTGCACCTTGTTCAGCACGACCAGCTTCTGCTCTTCGTTCACGTCCTCGACGGCCTTGAGCACATTGAGCGAGAGACCGAGGTCGTCGGCGGTCTTGATGATCGCCTTCACGTCCTTGGGGAAGCACGACCCGCCATAGCCCGGGCCCGGATACAGAAAGGCCCGGCCGATGCGCTGGTCGGAGCCGATGCCGAGCCGGACGTTGTTGACGTCCGCGCCGACCAGCTCGCAGAACAGCGCCATCTGATTCATGAACGAGATGCGGGTGGCGAGCATGGCGTTGGCGGCGTACTTGGTGACCTCGGCCGACGCGATGTCCATGAAGAGGATCCGGTTGCCGCCCTGCCGGGTGAACGGCCCGTACAGCTCGCCCATCACCGCGCGCGCCTCGTCGTCGTCCACCCCGATGACGACGCGGTCGGGCTTCATGAAGTCCTCGATCGCGGCGCCTTCCTTCAGGAACTCCGGATTGCTGCAGACGGCGAAGGCCGTCTTGGTCTGGGACTGCACCGCCGCGCGCACCTTTTCGGCGGTCCCGACCGGCACCGTGGACTTGGTGACCACGACCTTGGGCTCGTTCATGTTGCGACCGATCTCGCGCGCCACCGCGAGGACGTGCTGGAGATCGGCCGAGCCGTCCTCGCCCGGCGGGGTGCCGACCGCGATGAAGATGACCCTGGCGCCGCGGATGGCCGCCCCGATGTCGGTGGTGAACGTCAGTCGGCCATCGGCCTGATTCCGCTGCACCATGGGCTCGAGCCCCGGCTCGTAGATCGGGATCTCGTTGCGCTGCAGCCGGGCGATTTTCTCGGGGTCCTTGTCGACGCAGACGACGTCGTTGCCGGTCTCCGCCAGGCAGGCGCCGGCCACGAGACCAACGTATCCGCTGCCGATTACCGCGACGTGCACATCAAACCTCTTTGGGTAGTGCGTTTCGAGTGTCGACCACGAGCTTCGCCTGCCGCTTGATCATCCGGTAATCCACCGACGTATGGTCGGTGACGATCATGACGCAGTCGGCCGCCGCGACGGTGTGGGCATCCAGGGGCACCGACCGGTGCTCGTGTCCGTCCTCGGAGAAGCAGGGCACGTGCGGATCGGAGTAGGCCACCCGCGCGCCCTGACCCTCGAGCAGGCGGATGATGTCGAGTGCCGGGCTCTCCCGGATGTCGTCGATGTCCCGCTTGTAGGCCACGCCGAGCACGAGCACGGCCGCGCCGCGCACGGCCTTGCCGTGCGCGTTCAGCGCCTCGGCGACCTTGCGCACCCAGAACAGCGGCATCTCGGTGTTGAGCTCGCCCGCGAGATCGATGAACCGGGTCTTGTAGTTGAGCCCGCGCATCTTCCACGCGAGGTAGTGGGGGTCGATCGGAATGCAGTGCCCGCCCAGCCCCGGCCCCGGCAAGAACTTCATGAAGCCGAACGGCTTGGTCGAGGCGGCCTCGATCACTTCCCAGACGTTCACGCCGAGCTTGTCGCAGACGATCGCCATCTCGTTCACGAGCCCGATGTTGACGCTTCGAAACGTGTTCTCGAGCAGCTTCACCAGCTCGGCCGCCTCGGTGGTGGACACCGGGACCAGCGTCTCGATCGCCGGCTGATAGAGCGCGCAGGCCACGCGGGAGCAGGTCTCGGCGTGATGCCGCCGACGACCTTGGGCGTGTTGTGGGTCTGCCAGGTCGGATTGCCCGGGTCCACCCGCTCAGGGCTGAAGGCGAGGAAGAAATCGTGCCCCACCTTCAGGCCGGTGCTCTCGAGCGCCGGCTGCAGGATCTCCCGGGTGGTGCCCGGGATAGGTCGTGGATTCGAGGATGATCGCCTGGCCCCGGCGGAGCGGTGCGCTTGACCGCATCGGTGGCCGCGACGATGTAGCTGACGTCGGGGTCCTTGAACTTGGAGAGCGGCGTCGGCACAGCAGATGGACACGACGTCGGGCTCACCCATGCGGTCCATGTCGCGCGTGGCCTCGAATCGGCCGTCCGCCACGACGTCCCGCAGCAGCTCGTCGGAGATGTCCTTCACGTGCGAATGGCCGGCGTTCAGGCTGTTGACCACGCGCTCGCTGATGTCGAAGCCGAGGACGCGATACCCCGCCTTGGCGAGCTCGAGGGCGAGCGGCAGGCCGACGTAGCCCAGCCCCACGATCCCGAACAGCGCCTCCCGACGCTCGGCCTTGCGGATCAGCTCTTCGGCGACGTCCGTCTCGACTCCCTGGGCGCGATCAGTCATAGAACGATAGGACCGCCGCGATGACGGCGTCCTGTTGCTCCGTGGTCAGCTCGGGAAAGATGGGGAGCGAGATGACAGAGTCCATCGCCGCCTCTGTCACCGGCAAGGTCCCGCGGGTATAGCCCAGATGGGCGAAGCAGGGCTGCAGATGCAGCGCCACGGGGTAGTAGACGGCGTTGCCGATGCCGCTGGCCTTGAGATGGACCTGAAGCTCGTCCCGCCGCGGCACCCGGATCGTGTACTGGTGGAAGATGTGCTCGTTCGCCGGGTCGATCTTCGGCGGGCAGACCACCGGGTGCCCGGTGAAGGCATCGGTGTAGCGGCGAGCCCGGTCGGCCCGCGCCCGGCTCCACCCCTCGAGGTGCGGCAGCTTGGCCAGCAGCACCGCGGCCTGCAGCGTGTCGAGGCGGCTGTTGTAGCCCACTTCCTCGTGGTGATACTGCCGCGCACCGCCGTGCAGGCGCAGCTTCCGGAGCCGATCCGCCAGGGCGTCGTCCTGCGTCACCATCATCCCGCCGTCACCGAACCCGCCGAGATTCTTGCTGGGGAAGAAGGAGAACGTGCCCACCGTGCCGAGCTCGCCGGCCCGGCGCCACGCGCCATCCACCTGCCGGCGGGCGCCGATGGCCTGCGCGGCGTCTTCGATGAGCGCCAGGCCGTGGCGGGCCGCCAGCGGGACGAGATCCTCCATCGGCGCCATCTGGCCGAACAGGTGCACCGCCACCACCGCCCTGGTGCGGGGCGTGATGGCGTCCTGGATGGCGCGCGGCGAGATGTTGAACGTCCCTGGATCGATGTCTACGAAGACCGGGGTGCGCCCCGGTGTTGTGGATGGCGCCGGCCGTGGCGAAGAAGGTGAAGGCGGTGGTGATCACCTCGTCGCCGGGGCGAAGGTCGAGCGCCCGGAGCGGCAGCAACAGCGCGTCGGTCCCGCTCGCGCAGCCGATGGCATGGCGGGCGTTGGACAGCGTCGCCACTTCCTTCTCGAGCTGGGCGACCTCGGGACCCATGATGAAGCCCTGCCGCTCGACGACGGTCATCATCGCCCGGACTACGTCATCCTTGATCGCAGTGTACTGAGCTACGAGGTCGAGCAGCGGCACATTCACCGGAATCACCGTTCTCCGTCCTGGTTGTGGCTTCGAAGCCTCACACGCGAGGCGCCCGGGCACCGGCTGCCGCCAGGTGGCCACGGGCGCGCAATCGTACGGAACCATCGGCAGCCGAGTAACTTAGCTGGCCTCACCAGGGTGGTCAATCCGATGCAGAATACCGTCCTGTTCCTGGTAGGATGAGCCACAGGCAGCGCAAGAGGCGCGCCCGTTCTCGAGGTGCAAGCGAACACCGCATTGGCACATCCAGCCGACCCGCCGGGCAGGCACGCCCACCATCAGTGCGTAAGCCGGAACGTCGCTCCGGACCACCGCGCCGGCGCCGATGAACGCGTACTCGCCCAGGGTGACCCCACAGACGATGGTGGCATTGGCGCCGATGGACGCGCCGCGCCGGACCAGGGTCCGGCGGTACTCCGACTTGCGCGAGACGTGGCTCCGCGGGTTGTTCACGTTGGTAAACACGCAGCTGGGCCCGCAGAAGACGTCGTCCTCCAGCTCCACGCCCTGGTAGATGGACACGTTGTTCTGGACCTTCACGTTGTTCCCCAGCTTCGTCCCACCCATCACCACCACGTTCTGCCCCAGGTTGCATCGCTCGCCGATGACCGCGCCGGAGAGCACGTGACAGAAGTGCCAGATCTTGCTGTCGGCACCGATCACGGCGCCGTCGTCGACGTAGGACGATTCGTGCACGAAAGGCGAAGCCATGCTTGAACGCCTCAATCCGGGTTGATGTACGCGCCCCACGACCCGATGATCTTGACCTCGGGCTCGAGCGCCGCGCCGAACTCCGCCTCCACCCGCCGCTGGACTTCGGCGATCAGGCCACGCACGTCGGCCGCGCTGGCCCCGCCCGTGTTCACGAAGTAGTTGGCGTGCATGGGCGACACTTCGGCGGCTCCGACCCGAAATCCCTTGAGCCCCGCCGCCTCGATGAGCTGACCCGCGGTCCGCGGGCCGCCCTCGCGCTTCCAGCTGGGACCCGAGGGATTCTTGAAGACGCTGCCGCAGCACGGCTGATTGAATGGCGTCCCGCGCTCCCGCCACTCGAACATCTCGGTGATCTCCTCGTCCAGGCGGTGCGGCTCCTCCGGCCGGAGGCGGACGGCCGCCTCGACCACGATCCGCGCGTCCAGCCCGCTTCGACGGTAGGTAAACGGGATGGACGCCCGGGGGATGACCGCGTCGTGCCCGGTCGCGTCCACCACGGTGACCGACTCCACCACCTCGGACCAGTCGCCGCCGTGACACCCGGCATTCATGTATACCCCACCGCCTACCGTGCCGGGGACGCCGACGAAGATGTGGAGGCCGGCGTACCCGGCCCCGGCCGTACGGCGCGCGGCCAGCGGGGCGGGCAGTCCGGCGCCCACAACCCAGCGGTCGTCGGTCCGATCCAGTCGGTCGAGTCCCTTGCCCAGCCGGATGACCAGCGCGTCGAGTCCCTCATCGGGAAGCAGAATGTTCGACCCCAGCCCGATGGCGAACCAGGGAATGCCCGCCTCGTGCGCCGTCCGCACGGCGGCGGCGACATCCTCAGCCGAAGAGGGAAGCACGACGGTCGCGGGACCGCCGATGCGGTAGGTGCTGTAGCGGGCGAGCGGCTCCGACTCCCGCACCTGACCCTGGATCCGCGCGCGTACCCGCGCCGCGAACCCGGGGTCCCGCGCGGTCAGCCCGTCCATTCGGGGGACATCTCCCGGGCCAGGACATGCCACTCCTGGAGGGAGCGGACCTCTCCGGCACGGCTCTTCAGCGCGATGATCGCGTCGCAGGCGGCCGACGCGGCGGAGAGCGTCGTGGTGTACGGCACGCGCTGCGCAGCGCGGCCTGCCGCAGGCGTAGTCGTCCTGCTGGGTGCTTGCCGAGCGGCGTGTTGACCAGGAGCTGGACCGCTCCGACACCAGGAGGTCGATCGCGTTCGGCCGACCCTCGTGCACCTTGAGCACGCGCTCGACCGGGATGCCGCGTGCCCGGAGGTAGCGCGCCGTGCCGTCGGTGGCGAACAGGCGGAAGCCCATCTCGTGGAAGCGCCGCGCGATCGGCACCAGGTCGCCTTGTCGTGGTCGTTGACCGTGACGAAGACCGCGCCCTCGAGCGGCAGCGCGCCGTCGGCCGCGAGCTGCGCCTTGGCGAACGCCATGCCGAACGAGTCGGCGATACCCATCACCTCGCCCGTCGACCGCATCTCGGGGCCGAGCACGGGATCGAACTCCGGCGAACTTGTTGAACGGGAACACCGCCTCCTTCACCGAGACGTAGGGCGGACACGATCTCCTCGTGAAGCCCGATCTCCTCGAGCGTCTCGCCCAGCATGACCGCGCGCGGCGAGGCGACGCGAGCGGCACGCCGATGGCCTTGGAGACGAACGGCATCGTGCGGATCGCGCGCGGGTTCACCTCGAGCACGTAGACGATGCCGTTCTTGATCGCGTACTGCACGTTGATGAGGCCGACCACGCCGAGCGCCTCGGCGAAGCGCGACGGTGTGCTCGCGCATCTCGTCCACCTGCGCTCGGCGATGAGGTACGGCGGCAGCACGCAGGCCGAATCGCCGGAGTGGATGCCGGCGTCCTCGATGTGCTGCATCACGCCGCCGATCACGCACGCGCGTGCCGTCGCAGATCGCGTCGACGTCGGCCTCGAACGCGTCCTCGAGGAAGCGGTCGATCAGCACCGGGCGGTCCTCGCGACCCGCGCGGCGCGGCCGAAGTAGTTCCGGAGCGACGGCGTCGTCGTAGACGATCTCCATCGCGCGGCCGCCGAGCACGTACGACGGACGCACGAGCACCGGATAGCCGATCCGGTCGCGCCACCGCGACCGCCTCGTCCACGCTCGTGGCGGTGCCGTTGGGCGGCTGCGCGATGCCCAGCTCCCGCGCGATCGCCTCGAACCGCCGCGGTCCTCGGCGATGTCGATCGCGTCCGGCGACGTGCCGAGGATGCGCACGCCCGCCGCCTCGAGCGCCCGCGTGAGCTTGAGCGGCGTCTGTCCGCCCAGCTGCACGATCGACGCCGTAGCGGCTGCTCGCGCTGCACGATCTCGAGCACGTCCTCGAGCGTCAGCGGCTCGAAGTACAGCTTGTCCGAGATGTCGAAGTCGGTGGAGACGGTCTCCGGGTTCGAGTTGATCATGATCGTCTCGGAACCCCTGCTCGCGCAGCGCCATCGCCGCGCGCACGCAGCAGTAGTCGAACTCGACGCCCTGCCCGATCCGGTTCGGTCCGCTGCCGAGGATCACGACCGACTGGTCGCCCGACCGCGCGGCGCTTCGTTCTCCTCGTCGTAGCGACGAGTAGAGGTACGGCGTCGCCGAGGGGAACTCGCCGGCGCAGGTGTCGACCATCTTGTAGGCCGGGCGCACGCCGAGCGCCAGCGGCGCATCGTCGCGCATCTCGGCTTCGGTGCTCGCCGCGCAGCGTCGGCGAGCTGCCGGTCGGAGAAGCCGAGCCGCTTCATGCGCCGCACCGCGCTCGCGTCGTCGCGCGCTCCGCCTGCTGGGGCAGCCCACTCCGCCTCGGCCTCGACCAGCTCGGCGATCTGCTGCAGGAACCACGGATCGATGCCGCTGCAGCTCGTGCGATCTCGTCCACCGAGGCACCCAGCAGCAGGGCGCGCTTGATCTGGAAGATGCGCTCGGGCGTCGGCTGGCGCAGCGCGCCGCGCAGCGTCTCGAGCGATTCGTCCGCCAGGCGGTCGTCGGACGGCGCGCGCCGACCACCCAGCCGGTCCGGTCCGATCTCGAGCGCGCGCAGCCCCTTCTGGAACGCCTCCTTGAACGTGCGGCCGATCGCCATCGACTCGCCGACCGACTTCATCTGCGTCGTGAGCGTCGGGTCGGCCGTCGGGAACTTCTCGAAGGCGAAGCGCGGGCACTTCACGACCACGTAGTCGAGCACCGGCTCGAACGACGCCGGCGTCGTCTTCGTGATGTCGTTCGGGCATCTCGTCGAGCCGGTAGCCGACGGCGAGCTTCGCGCCGATCCGCGCGATCGGGAACCCGGTCGCCTTCGAGGCGAGCGCCGAGGAGCGCGACACGCGCGGATTCATCTCGATGACCAGCATGCTCGCCGTCAGCGGGGTTCACCGCGAACTGGATGTTGCAGCCGCCGGCGTCCACGCCGATCTCGCGGATGATCCGCGATCGCCGCGTCGCGCATCACCTGGTACTCGCGGTCGGTGAGCGTCATCGCCGGCGCCACGGTGATCGAGTCGCCGGTGTGCACGCCCATCGGGTCGAGGTTCTCGATGGAGCAGACGATCACGACGTTGTCGGCGTGGTCGCGCATCACCTCGAGCTCGAACTCCTTCCAGCCGATGATGCTGCGCTCGATGAGCACCGATGCACGGGCGAGAGCTCGAGGCCGCGCCGCACGATCTCCTCGAACTCGTCGCGGTTGTAGGCGATGCCGCCGCCGGTGCCGCCCAGCGTGAACGACGGGCGGATGATCGACGGGATAGCCCGTCACCTCGACCACGTCGAGCGCCTCGTCCACGCTCCGGACCGTGCCGCCCTCGGGCGTGGCGAGCCCGATCCGCCGCATCGCGGCGGCGAACTCCTCGCGGTCCTCGGCGATGCGGATGGCGCGCGCGTTGGCGCCGATCAGCTCGACGCCGTACCGCTCGAGCGCCCCGTCGCGCTGCAGCGCCATCGCGACGTTGAGCGCCGTCTGGCCGCCCATCGTCGGCAGCAGCGCGTCGGGCCGCTCCCGCTCGATCACCGGCTCGACGAACTCCGGCGTCACCGGCTCGATGTAGGTCCGGTCCGCGAGCTCCGGGTCGGTCATGATCGTGGCCGGATTGGAGTTGACGAGGACGACCTCGTAGCCCTCCTCCTTGAGCGCCTCGCACGGCCTGCGTGCCGGAGTAGTCGAACTCGGCGCCCTGCCCGATGACGATCGGGCCGGAGCCGATGACGAGAATGGTCTCGAGGTCAGTCCGCTTGGGCATCCACCAGTCCCCGCAGCGTGTGCTCCAGTGATCGCGTCGGCGCCCATCCGGTGGCGCGACGCAGCTTGGTCGAATCTCCCACAAGGTGCGGGATATCGCTCGGCCGGGCCAGCGACGGCTCCGGCTCGGGCTCGACCCGCACGCCGATCAACCCGGCGATCCGGTCGAACAGCTCCCGCATGGTGTTCCCTTCTCCGCGCGAGATGTTGTACGTCTCGCCCGCCTCGCCCGAGGCGACCAGGCGGACGTAGGCGTCCACCACGTCGCGGACGTCGAGCAGATCGCGCACCGGAGCCAGATTGCCGCTCCTCACCTTCGTCGCCCCCGTCGCTTTCGCCTCACGCATCCGTTCTGCAAAGGCGGGGAGCGCGAACCGCGTCTCCTGGCCCGGGCCGGTGTGGGTGAACGGCCGCGCGATCACCACCGGCAGGCCGGTCCTGCGCCACACCTCCAGCCCCGCCAGCTCCGAGGCGGCCTTGCTGGCGGCGTAGGGCGTAGAGGGCGCGATCGGGTCGGTTTCCCGCCGCGGGGCGTTCGAGCCGGAGCCGTAGACCTCCCCGCTCGACACCAGCAGCAATCGCGCCGTCGCCCCACCTGCCCGTTGCCGCCCGAGCGCCTCGGCCAGCCGCGCCGTGCCGGCGGCGTTCACGGTCCAGGCGAGGCCGGGGTCGGCGTACGCCTCGCGGTTGCTGGCGACAGCGGCAAGATGGATCACCGCGTCGGGACCGAACGCGACCGCCCCGCGGACGGATGCGTCGTCGGTCAGCTCCAGCGGCACCGCCGTCACGTCGCCGCTCCCCCAATCGACCGACCGACCGCCGGGCCGGCATGCCGCCCCGACCGAATGTCCGTCCTGGGTCAGCCGGCGGACCAGGTGCCGGCCGACGAACCCATCGGCGCCGGTGACGAGCAGCTTCACCGGCGAGAGGGCGACGACAGCCGGCCGAGGTCGGCGTCCACCATCATGGTGACCAGCTCCGCGAAGGTGACCTTCGTCTTCCAGCCGAGCTCGCGCCGCGCCTTTGACGGATCGGCGAGGAGCAGGTCCACTTCAGCCGGCCGGTGGAACTTCGGATCGCTCACCACGTGCTCCCGATAGTCGAGCCCCACGTGGCCGAACGCGAGCTCGACCAGCTCCCGCACGCTGTGGGTCTCGCCGGTCCCGATCACGTAGTCCTTCGGCTTCGGCTGCTGCAGCATGAGCCACATCGCCTCGACGTAGTCGCCCGCAAAGCCCCAGTCGCGCCGGGCGTCCAGGTTGCCCAGGTGGAGCTCCTTGGCCAAGCCGAGCTTGATGCGGGCCACCCCGTCGGTGACCTTGCGCGTCACGAACTCGATCCCCCGCCGGGGCGATTCGTGATTGAAGAGAATCCCGCTCACGGCGAACAGGTCGTACGACTCGCGGTAGTTGACCGTGATCCAGTGCCCGTAGACCTTGGCAACGCCATAGGGCGAGCGAGGATAGAACGACGTCTTCTCGCTCTGTGGCGTCTCGGTGACCTTCCCGAACATCTCGGACGAGCTGGCCTGGTAGAACCGGGCGGAGGGATGCACCAGGCGGATGGCCTCGAGGATCCGGGTCACGCCGAGGGCGGTGAACTCTCCGGTGAGCACCGGCTGGCTCCACGAGGTCGGCACGAACGACTGGGCGGCGAGGTTGTAGATCTCGTCGGGCTTGGTCTCCTGCAGGACCACGGTGAGGGAATGCTGGTCGAGCAGGTCCGCCGCCACGATCTCCATCCGGTCGATCAGGTGGTCGATGCGCTCGTAGCTGTGATGGCTGGTGCGCCGCACCATGCCGACGACTTCGTACCCCTTGCCGAGGAGGAACTCGGCGAGGTACGACCCATCCTGGCCGGTGACCCCGGTGATGAGCGCTTTAGGCATGCGCTGGACGGCGGGCGGGTTGTCTCATGCTGCTCGCTGGGTTAGCTTTACGGGCTTCCGAAGTGACGCAACGATCACGTGAGGGATGGCGCTATGGCTCGGGTGTGCACCGTGTGCGGCAAGGGGCCGGTCACCGGCAACAATGTCAGTCACGCGAACAATCGGACCAAGCGCCGGTGGTACCCGAATCTGCAGACGGTTCGCGTCCTGGTGGAAGGGGCGCCCCGGCGGGTTCGAGTCTGCACTCAGTGCCTGAAGAGTAACCGAATCGTGAAGGCGCCCCGGGTGGCCCAGCCCGTCGCCTGAGCGAGCGCCTGACCCGTCAAGAAAAAGGGGACCCGACAGGGTCCCCTTCGTCGTTTCGGCTGCTCGGTGCACGGCCGTCACTCGGCGAGCAACTCGATCCGCGCGATGTCCGCGCCGTCGCCCGAGCGGTGTCCCAGCTTGAGGATCCGGGTATAGCCGCCGGGACGGGCCGCGAACCGGGGCCCGATCTCGGCGAAGAGCTTGCCCAGGGTGTCGCGATCCTTGATTCGCCGCTCGACCAGCCGCCGGGCGTGGAGATCGCCGCGCCGGGCCAGCGTGATCAGCTTCTCGGCGAAGGGCCGGAGCTCCTTGGCCTTGGCCTCGGTGGTTACCACCCGGCCGTGTTCGAACAGGCTGGAGGCCATGTTGTTCAGCAGCGCGCGGCGATGACTCGACGTGCGGGAGAGCTGACGCCCCTTCGCGCGGTGACGCATCAGACCTCTCCGGTACCGGCGGAGGGCTGGGCCATCGGCGCGACGCCGGGCCGGACGATCCGGAGCTCGCCATCGGCCTCGTCGAAGCCCATGCCGAAGTTGAGGCCTTCCCGCTGCAGCAGTTCCGCGATCTCGCTGAGCGACTTCTCGCCGACGTTCTTGACCTTGAGCAGGTCGTCTTCGGAGAACTCGACCAGATCCTTGAGGGTCCGGATGTTCGAGTTCTTGAGCGAGTTCAGCGACCGCACCGAGAGCCCGAAATCGTCGATCGGGCGGGCGAGACGCTGCCGGAGGTTGGTGGCGCCCGCCACGTTGGGGCTGGCACCCGCATCCCGCATCGTCGGCACCTTGCCGAAGTCGACGAAGTACTGGAAGTGCACCTGGGACAGCGCCGCCGCGTAGGTGATCGCGTCCTCGGGGGTGATGGTGCCGTTGGTCTCGACCTGCACGGTGAGGCGATCGTAGTCCGTGCGCTGGCCGACGCGGGTCTCGGCAACGGCGAAGTTGGCGCGCCGAACCGGATTGTAGATGGCGTCGATCCGTACCAGGTCCACCGGGAGCGACCGGTCGGCGGGATGCATCTCGGACTCGACGTAGCCGCGTCCCTTGTTCACGTACAGCTCCATGCTGACCTCGCGGTCGTCCTGGAGCGTGAACAGGAGGTGGTCCGGGTTCTTCACCGAGACCGAGCCGTGCTCCTGGATGTCGCGGGCGTAGACCGGGCCCGCGCCCTCGCGGCGAATGTGGAGGACCGCATCGTCCACCTCCTCGGCGAGCACGAGCGTCAGCGACTTGAGCCGCTGCACGATCTGGTGCACGTCCTCGAGAACACCCAGCACGGTCTGGTGCTCGTGCACCACGCCGTCCAGGCGGAAACCCCAGACGGCGCTGCCACGCAGCGACGACAGGAGGAGGCGGCGGAGCGAGTTGCCGAGCGTGTAGCCGAAGCCCCGCTCCAGCGGCTGGAGGCGGAACTCGGCGGCGTTGGGATTGTCGTCGCGCTTCGTCATTTCGACGAGGTGCGGGCGGACCAACCCGGTCAGATCAATGGTCATGGTCACGTCAGTCAGAGCGTTAGACCCGGCGCTTTTTCGGCGGACGGCAGCCGTTGTGCGGGATCGGAGTGACATCGCGGATCGAAACCACCCGGAGCCCCACGGATGCGAGCGCCTGGATGGCCGATT
The DNA here is from genome assembly GCA_963846545.1 of uncultured Gemmatimonadales bacterium. Taxonomy (GTDB): domain Bacteria; phylum Gemmatimonadota; class Gemmatimonadetes; order Gemmatimonadales; family GWC2-71-9; genus CAVVWJ01. The sequence continues at coordinate 2,051,629 of CAWJWG010000001.1, forward strand.
CACGGCCGCTGCCCGGGCCTTGCACGCGCACGTGCACCCGGCGGAGACCAAGATTCATGGCCTCACGGCCGCAGTTTTCAGCCGCCACGGTGGCGGCGAACGGCGTGGACTTCTTGGAGCCCTTGAAGCCGGCCTTGCCCGCCGATCCCCAGGCGAGCGTGTTGCCCCGCATGTCGGTAATCGTGATCAGCAGGTTATTGAACGTGGCCGAGACGTGGGCGATGCCCTCCGACTCGACGACCTTCTTGTTGCGCTTGGCGCCCTTGGCCGGCGCAGGGGTCGCGGACGGTTCTGCTGCCGCTGCCGGGGCGGGCGCTGGAGTCGGATCGGTCATTTACTTCTTCGTCACTTTCTTCTTGCCGGCGATGGCCCGGCGCGGACCCTTCTTGGTGCGCGCGTTGGTGTGGGTGCGCTGGCCGCGCACCGGCAGACCCCGGCGATGGCGAATGCCGCGGTAGCTGCCGATATCCATCAGCCGCTTGATGTTCATGGCGACTTCGGTCCGGAGCGAGCCCTCCACCTTGACCGCCCGCTCGATCATCTGGCGGAGCCGGGCGACCTCGGAATCCGACAGATCACGGACTCGGGTATCGGGATTCACCCCGGTCTCACCGAGGATCCGGCTGCTGGTGGGACGGCCGATGCCGAAGATGTAGGTAAGGGCGATCTCGACCCGCTTCTCGCGCGGGAGATCCACGCCTGCGATGCGTGCCATGATCAGCCTTGCCGCTGCTTGTGCTTGGGATTGCGCTTGCAGATGATGCGAACCACGCCCTGTCGCTTGACGACTTTGCAGTGCTCGCAGATCGGCTTGACGCTGGAACGAACCTTCACGCGTGAACTCCGGACCGGTTAAGGGCTAGCTTGCCAATATACCGGGGCCGGAAAGGCCATGCAAGTGAGGGGGGCTGGCAGGCTTAGGGGTCCTCCTCCCTACCCGAGCATCGCTCCCGCCGTGTACCACACCCCGAAGGCCAGGCTCGCAAGGCCGAGGACCGGCACCAATGGGGCTACGAGCCGGGCGATCGGGCCCCGCGCCAGGGCATAGCCGAACGCGGACGAGACCAGGGCCATGGAGACGGCGGTCCCGCCGGCGAAGAGGAGGAGCGAGATCACGCCCAAGGTCCGGCTCGACGCGGCCCCCACCACCAAGAGCCCCACCATCGCCGAGCCGCCGATCCCGTGGACGAGGCCGATGCCGTAGGCGGCCAAGGGCGTCCGCCCCAGTCCTTCCGCATGGGCATGGCCGTGCACACGGGATACGTGCTTTGCGCGGGCTCCCTCGTGCACGTGCGGGTGGGCGTGACGGACTTCTCCGTGGGCGTGGGAGTGGGCGTGGAAATATCCCCGCCGCCAGCGCACGAGGAGCCGCACGGCGAGTCCGACGATGAGGAGCCCGATGGCCGCCTCGGCCAGCTGGTGCACCCGCTCCGGCAGGTGGGCGCCGAAAAAGACGATCGGGAGACCGAACCCGAAGATCGTGGTGGCGTGTCCCAGCCCCCACGCGAACCCCAGCAGGCCCGCCTCGCGAGCACCGTCGCGGTCTTCGGACAGGACGAGGGTGGACACCGCCGTCAGGTGATCGGGGTCGGTCGCGTGCCGGAGGCCGAGGAGCACCGCGATCACGATGCCCATGGCCCCGGGGCCGAACGTCTGAGCCATCCACTGATCCAGGCCGAACACGGCTACCTATCCTCTCTCTTCGAGCGCGGCGATCCTCGCGGCCGCGACCACTGCCTGCCCGTACGCAATGCCACCGTCGTTTGGCGGCACCCGGCACGGGGTGAGCACCCGAAGTCCCGAGCCCTCGAGCCGCTGGAGCGAGCGCTCGAGCAGCCGACGGTTCTGGAACACCCCGCCGGACAATACGACGGTCCGGATCCGTTGGCGATCGCTCAGCGTGAGACACGCCTCTTCGATCGCGCGGGCCAGGCCCTCATGAAATCGCGCCGACACGAGCGGGCCGGGCTCCCCGGCCTCGAGGTCGCGTGCCGCCGACAGCACGGCGAACCTGGGATCCAGGATCAACGAATCGCCGGCCGAGTCGTCGTCGACCCGGATGGGGTAGCCGGTCGTCGGCTCATCGGATGCCGCGGCCTCGAGCTCGACCGCGGCTTGCCCTTCATAGCTGGTGCGCGTCGCGAGCCCGCAGAGCGCCGCGATCGCGTCGAAGAGACGCCCCATGCTGGTCGTGAGAGGAGAGGCGACTCCGCTCCGGGCCAGCTCCGCCACGGCATGCCAGGTCTTGGGGTCGACTCGTCCCGCGATGCCCCTCGGAATCGGCGGCACTCGGCCGAGGGCGTCGACCAGCCAGGCGCACGCCATTCGCCACGGCTCGCGAGACGCCTTGTCTCCGCCGGGGAGCCGCGCCGCTCGCAGATGGCCCATTCGCTTGAACCCCTCGAGTCCTCCAACCAGCAGCTCCCCGCCCCACACGGTCCCGTCGGTCCCATATCCCGCCCCGTCGAAGATCACGCCGACGGCTGGTCCCCGCTCCCCGTGCTCCGCGAGACAGGCGGCGAGATGGGCATGATGATGTTGAACGCCGACCAGCGTCACGCCGGTGCGATCGATCGCGTACGCGGTGGAGAGGTAATCCGGGTGGAGATCGTGAGCGACAATCTCGGGCTGGACCGCGAAGAGCCGCTCGAAATGTGCGATCCCCTCGGTGAACGATCGCAGCGTCTCGTAATTCTTGAGATCGCCGATGTGATGCCCCAACCAGGCCCGCCGGCCGCGGGCCAGGCAGAACGTGCTCTTGAGCTCCGCGCCGCACGCGAGAAGCGGCCGTGTGGCGAGCGGCAGCTCCAGGCTCGCCGGCACGTAGCCTCTCGACCGGCGCAGCGTCACCGGGCGGGCGCCTTCCCCGTGGCGGACGACGCGCATCACCGAGTCGTCGGTGCGGATGTGAATCGGTCGGTCGTGCACCAGGAAGAGATCGGCGATGGTCGAGAGTCGCCGGAGGGCCTCGTCGTCATCGTATGCGATCGGCTCGTCCGACACGTTGCCGCTGGTCATCACGAGGGGAACGCCCGCGTCCGCCAGGAGCAGGTGATGCAGCGGCGAATAGGGCAGCATCGTGCCGAGCTCGGGGGAGCCGGGGGCGACCGCCGGCGCGACCGCCGAGCCGTCCCGGCGACGGCACAGGACGATGGGCCGCTCCCGTGATTCCAGGAGGGCCTCCTCTTCGCCCAGGAGCTCCACCAGCTCACGCGCCGCCGCCACGTCCCGCACCATGAGCGCGAACGGCTTCTCCTCCCGATGCTTGCGGGTCCGAAGCGCGGCGACGGCCGTCTCGTCATCCGCCCGGCAGGCGAGGTGGAACCCGCCCAATCCCTTCACCGCGACAATGGATCCACCGAGGATCGCGCGCGCCGCAGCCGCGACCGCGTCGCCGGCGGCGGTCGATTCGACCGGCGTCCCATCCGCGCGAAGCAAGGACACCGACGGACCGCAGGTGGGACACGCGTTCGGCTGCGCATGAAAACGGCGGTCGGCCGGCTCGTCGTACTCCTCTCGGCACGGCAGGCACATGGTGAAGCCCGCCATCGTGGAGCGGGAGCGGTCGTACGGTATGCCGGTGACGATGGTGAAGCGGGGGCCGCAGTCGGTGCAATTGATGAAGGGGTAGCGATGGCGGCGATCGGCAGGATCGAACAGCTCGCCGACACAGGCCGCGCAGGTCGCGGCATCGGCCGAGACGAGGGCATCGGGCTCCCGACCCCCGGCGCTCTCGACGATCGCGAACTCCTGCTCGTCGGCCGAGGCGATCTCCTGGGGAAGGACCCGCTCGACAGTGGCGAGCGGCGGCGCCTCCGGGGCGAGTCGCTCGAGGAACCGGTCCACCGCCGCCCCCTCGCCTTCGACCTCGATCAACACCCCGGATGCGTCGTTGAGAACGAACCCGCCGAGACCGAGCGAACGGGCCAGGCGGAAGACGTACGGACGGAAGCCCACGCCCTGGACCACCCCTTCGACACGGGCGCGAACCCGGCGCGCACCCACCGCCGGCGGCGATCCGAGGCTCATGTCGGCAGGCCGGACAACGGCGCTTCGATGAGCTCGCGGAGCACGTGGTAGGCGCTCGCCTGCGCCTCCTGGATCCGGGGCACATGCTCCGATCGTGTGACCACCACATGGTCGGCCAACCGGCTCTCCGTCACCTGTCCGCCGCCGTAGCCGACCAGCGCGACCGTCCCCATACCACGAGCTCGGGCCTCGGCCAGCGCCTGGATGACGTTTCGCGAGTTGCCGCTGGTGGAGAAGGCCAGCACGGTGTCCCCCGCCCTGCCATAGGCGATCACCTGCCGCGTGAAGATCGCGTCCACGCCGACGTCGTTGGCGACCGCGGTCAGGATGGACGAATCCTCGGTCAGGTCCAGCGCGCGCCGCGCCGGCCACCCGCGTGGCGGCTGGCGGAAATCGGCGACCGCGTCCATCGCATCCGTCGCTGAGCCGCCGTTGCCGAGTGCCAGCACCTTTCCGCCGGCATCCAGCGACCGCCGCAGCGCGGCGGCGGCCGCGCACAGGACGTCGCGATTCTCGGTGAGCGTCTGGACGCGGAGGGCCCCGATCTCGTCGGCCTTGAGCAGGATCGAGCGGCGGACGTCGGCGACGACCGCCGGCAGGTCGTGTTCCTGTTCGCCCAGGAAGGGATAGAGGAAGCTGGAGGCTCCGGCGTCGTGCACCGCCCGCGCGTCCCGACCGCTCAGGAGCCCGCGGTGATCGAAGAAGACATGGACCAGTTCCCAGAGGAGGTGGTACAGGGTCTCGACCAGTTCCTGGTGCACGAACGGATCGCTCCCCGGCGGCTCGAACTCCCACTCCGCGCCCACCCGCGCGAAGCCGATCGTGAGACAGCCCCGCGCCCGCGCCAGCGAGACGGCTTCCACCATGTCGGGATCGTCGGGCCCGCCGAACGCGATGGCGATGTCGCCGGGCTCGGCGACCAGCCCCGCCTGCGCGCTGACCGACCCGCCCTCTGCCGCGAGACCGATAGCCGGCAGCGCCCGCTTGCCTACGATGACCGGATGCACGAACTCCACGGCCACGTGCCGGACGTCGGACCGGGCGGCGGGCGTCGAGCCGAAGGCGACCAGCCGACCCCCGCGCGCGAAGCGCTCCGCCATCCGGTGGCAGAGGCGCGCGATCCGGTCGGCCTCGGCGCGGAAGAAGTGCCGGTTGGCCTCGGTCCGTGCATCCAGCAGCTCCTCGACCCGGCCCCGGACCCCGGTCGAGGCCGTGGAGGTCACGCCGGGACGGCCCGTCGGGAAGCGACCTGCACCAGCCAGTCGCGCCACGCGTCGACTCCCTCTCCGGTCCGCGCGCTCACCAGCATGTGGGGCACGCCGGGGTGCACCGCGTCCAGGTTCGCCAGCAACTGGTCGAGATCGAAATCGAGGTGGGGCAGCAGATCGATCTTGTTGATCAGGATCAGGTCGCAGGTGCGGAACATCAGGGGATACTTGAGCGGCTTGTCCTCGCCCTCGGTGACCGAGCAGACCATGACCCGGACATCCTCGCCCACGCGGAACTCGGCGGGACAGACGAGGTTGCCGACGTTCTCGATGATCAGCAGGTCGAGGTCGTTCAGCGGGATGGACGGCAGCGCCGAGCGCACCATGTTGGCGTCGAGGTGACATTCGCCGCCGAAGCCGGGGTCGGTGTTGATCTGGGTGACCGTGACGTGGAGTCGTGCGAGGCGGTCGGCGTCGAAGCTGCCCTGGACGTCGCCCTCGAGCACACCGACCTCGATGGCGTCGAGATGGTGAAGTGCCTTCTCCAGCAGCGAGGTCTTCCCCGAGCCGGGAGCGCTCATCAGGTTGACGACCGCGACGCCCGCCCGGTCGAAATCGGCCCGGTTGGCCTGGGCGATCGTGGCGTTCGCGTCGAGCGCGTCCATCACCACTCTCACCTTCTTGACATGCATGGATCCTCCTCCACGTCGATGGATTCCACTTCGAATTCCTGGCCTGCCACCACCGCCACGTCGGCTCCCCCACAGGCGATACACCGGAAGCTGGGCGACTCCAGGTCCCACTCGACGCCGCAGCTGGAGCAGCGAAGGCGGCCGGGGACCTCGATGGGCTCGAGCGCCGCGCCCTCACACACCGTGCCCTTGGCAACGATGTCGAAATAGAACGCGAGCGAGTCGGGTACCACCTGGCGGAGGTGGCCGATGCGCAGGGTGACGACCTTCACCCGCCGCCCCTCCGCATGTTTGAGGACGGTATCGAGAATCGCGCTGCTCAGGGACAACTCGTGCATGGGAGACACCCCGTCGGTCCTGCGGCAATGTCATCCAATCACTAGGTCTGGTACGCCGCGTCGGTCTGCAGCTCCGCGACGGTCTGCAGCACCAGCGCCACCGCCCCCGCCACCGCCCGGCTCACCGACTCGCTGAGACCGATCCCCAGGTCCTCGATCGTTGCCGGCTCGCACGCGATCACCACCACCTTGCCGGGCCAGCCACCGACCGCCTTCACGAATCGGAGCACCGTGCGCGGATCCATCCCGTGCGGATTGATCGCGTCCCCTTCCTCCATCGGTCCCTCGACCGAGGCCGGGTCTGGCTCCATCACGTAGAGCGTGCCGGGGGTACCTCCCTGCCGGCTGATGTCCACCAGCACGAGGGCGTCGTAGCCCCGCATGACCTCGTAGGCGAGCTTGAGCCCGCCGGTGCCGAAGTCGAGCACGGTGACGCCGGACGGTACCCCTTGGGCGCCGAGCACTCGGGCGACTTCGGTCCCGAACCCGTCGTCCTGAAGGAACACGTTGCCTACACCGGCGACGAGAATCTGCTTCTCGGGGCGGTGGCTCAGGGCTGGATCGTTCATGACTGGATCACTTCCGCTTCGCGCGGGGAGAAATAGTGAAACCGCCCGGTGTCCCGCATCAGCTGTTGCGCGGGATCATCGTCCATCGTGACCACCAGGTAGGGGTTGTCCTCGTAGTCGTAGTACAGCCGCTCGATGGTGGCGACCTTGCCGTCGAGGGCGCGAACGTACGGATCCGCACGGCCGCCCGAGGTGCAACCGCACCTTTCCGCCTCGACGGAACTCCACGCCATCCACCGAGAAACGCTCCTCTCCCGGAACGATCTCGGCCCGCGGCCGCATCATGTAGGCGAGGTTGTCGCTCGCGTCATCCATGGCGGTTGCCTATCCGGTCCGCGTCGTCGACGGGCTTCATGATCCCGTGCTGGCGGAGGCGCTCCTCGGGCGATGCCGCCGCCGCCCGCTCGAACATCTCCCGGACCGCCCCGTCCCCTCCGCCGATCGCCTCGCGCTCCGCGTCGCTCAACACCTGGACGTGCAGCATCAGTGCCTCTTCGATCTCCGTATTGTCGAAGAAGTTGACCTGGCTCTCCGGCGCGATCTGCGGATGGTCAGGGAGGAAGATGGCGGCGCCGAGGACGGCGTCGTCGAGCGGGGTGGCCAGCACCGGCCAGCTGTTGACGTTGCGGCAGTCGGCCACGGCCCTGCCCGCGGGGCCCTCGCGCTCCAGCGGCGATACGAACCGGCCGCCGGACACCTCGAGCAGGGCGTGGGTGGAGAGCAACGAGCGTTCGAGCGCGCCTCGGCGATCCATGTCGGCCGCAACCCCGTCATCCAGCGCCGTGTGGTTCTCGATGCGAAGCCGCGCCCGCCAGCAGCGATCTGCGACGGGCACGGCCGAGAGGATCGCTCGCCCGTTCACGCCCAGGCCGGATTCGCCCACGAACGAGAACTCCACCGGCTGCGACTCGTCCGCCACCGAGGTCACCGTCCGCGCCGGGCACTCGAGCCGGCGCTCCGCCGCCCGATGCCCGTCGCCATTGGCCTGGAGGAAGACGGCGGCGCCCTTCAGCAGTGCACCGGGAGGGCCCTGGAGCACGCACTCGATCTGGAGATGGTCGAACGTGCTCGCGTGCCGGGACGCATAGCCTGGTGGATAGACGATGCCGAATGGTGTCGGGGTCGCGTTCTTCACCGAGCCCGGCGTGTAGGGATAGAGGCAGTAGCCCTCGTACAGGAGCGACGCGACCAGCGTCTCGAGAGGACGGGACACCGGTCAGTCTCGCCCTGGGGTCGCGGGGGGACCATTGCCGACCGGCGCGGCCAGCAGCTCCGACACGCAGGCATCGAAGGTGGGCAATCCTCGAGCCGCCTTGAATCGGCCGAGCGCCGCGAGGGTGTCGGCGTGAATCCCGATCCACCCGGTCTGCGGATAGTAGTGGGCCATCAGCTCCTTCCAGACCGCCACCGGAAGCCGGTAGGAGGAGTGGAAGTCCCACGAGACCTGCGCCCCCTGCACCTCACCGGCGTCTCCCCGATAGAGGATCGTACCGGAAAACAGGAAGGTGAGAGGAATCTCCCCATCGGGCAGCGAGTAGAAGTACTTCGTGGCCGCGAGCTCATGATCGAAATTGCAGAGCACGGGGAGCTGAAAAGTGGCCGACGCGCGGAACGCCGGCACCAGCACGCTCCCCTGCAGCCATCGAAAGCTGCGCGTGGTCTGGGCCCAGCGACCGGGCTCGCCGAACAGCTCGATCAAGCGCTCCCGCGTGTCCGCGTCGTACTCGCGCCGGGCGGGATCGATGTTGACCTGGCAGGTGAGCGCAATCGTGAAGATCTCGCGCTCGGAAGGGTCGGTCACCTCGAGGTCGAACGCGAGTGTCGGCGCGGCGGCGAACTCCACCGGGGCCGCACCCGTGACGGCGAAGCGAGGGTCCGGCGCGCTCACCGGGACGCCCGCGCGGACAGCTCGGTGAAGAAATCCTCGATCGCCGCCTCGGCCTCGCTCCCGCCCGAGATGCCCGCCCATCGCGTCTTGATCACCCCGACCAGGCGATAACACTCGTCGATCGGTGCGATGAAATACTGCGGCTCGTCCGTGGTACGGCAGACCAGCAGCGCCTCCGCGTCCGGCTCCAGGTCGAGCAGGATCGGATTCGCCTGACGAAGTTCCTCCCAGGCCCCCGGATCGAGCTCCGACTCGGTGGCTCCGATCGGGCTCGGGTACAGTACGATCACCTTCCCCGCGCTCGCGCTGTGGAGGAAGAAAGCCAGGCCGACCGGCACCTCGAACCGGCTCCAGATGTCGTCGGACAGGTGGAAGTCGCCCAGCGCGAGCAGGCGACGTCCCGTGGGCCGGTACCGCGCATCGGCCGACTGGCGGACGAGGCAGGCCTCGCATGCGCAGAGGATGGAGCGCTCCTCGACGTCGAGCATGTGGCGATGCTCCGCCGGAATCGTCGTCGAGCAGAAGTCGCAGCGCTCCTCGGGCCCACCCGCCGGCGCCGGCGTACGCTCGAGCGGGGTCGCGCGCTTCCGGGTGAGCCGCCGCAGGTCGGCGATGAGCGAGGCGGGGACTTCAGGCGAGTTGGGTGAGGCCATTGTCGATCACGGGCGGTCCGTGGTTGGGGGCCGTCGCCGCCTCGACCTCGATGCCGAGGAGGTCGGGCGCCTCCTCGTCGAGCGCGCGCTTGATGGCGAGCTCGAGCGTGGCGGAGGACGCGGAGCAGCCGTTGCACGTGCCCTCCAGCCGAAGCCGGGCGACACCGCCCTCGAGACCGAGCAGCTCCACGTTGCCACCGTGCGAGGCCATGTACGGACGCACCTTCTCCAGCGCGGCCGTGACCCGCGCCTCGAGGCCGACCGGGTAGAGCCCGTGAATGAGGAGCAGGCTCCCGACCACACCGTCCTGGGTGAGCCGGTCCCGGATCGCCGGTCCCGTCGCCTGGGGATCGGCGAGGGCCTGGAAGATCCGCTCCAGGCCCTCGCCGTACATGTCGAGAATCGCGCCGATCAGATCCTGCGCGGTCTCGCGCGCGGCCGGATCATCGATCGTTTCGAGCCGGGTGGTGAGCGCCTGGACCCGTTCCATCAACCCTTCGGGTCCAGGGGCCGCTATCGCCGGGGACGCCATACCTCAGGCCAACCCGGTCGGCGTGTGCACCACCTTCCGCACCAGACTCTTGCCGTCGTACATGTGCACGCCGCAGGGGAGGCACGGGTCGAAGCTGCGCACCGCGCGCATGATGTCGATCCCCTTGAACTTGTCCGGCCCGTTCTCCTCGAAGATCGGCGTGTTCTGCACCGCGTCCTCGTAGGGTCCCGGCGTTCCGTGCACGTCGCGCGGGTTCGCGTTCCACGGCGTGGGCGGATAGGGCTGGTAGTTGGCGATCTTGCCGTCGCGGATCACCATGTGGTGCGAGAGCACGCCGCGCGCCGCCTCATGGAAGCCGCAGCTCACCGCCTCGTTCGGCACCTTGAAGTCCTTCCAGCTCTTGGTCCGGCCGGCGCGCACCTCACCCATCGCCTTCTCCAGGCAGTAGAGCCCCACCAGCGCAGAGTAGGCCTGGTGATACGACCGCGCGCGGTCGCGCTCGATCGCGTTGGACCACTGCGGCACCTTCCACTCCAGCTCCATCTCCGGCATGCTCGCGGTCCGCGGCAGCGCCATCTGGATGCTGTTGCCGGTGGCCTTGAGGTAGCCCAGGTCCACCAGGCCGGCCTTGGCGGTGACCCACTGGCGGGCGAAGGGGCCGCCGCCGGTGTCGCAGGCCACGTGACGGCCGGTGCGCTTGTCGAAGATCCGCGGGGAGGTCACCCAGCTGTACTTGTCGGCCCAGTCGCGCTTCTGCGGCTTGGGCAGGGTGGTCTTGTTCCACGGATGGTTCTTGTGCACCGGATTGCCGAGGGGATCCTTGGTGACGTAGGTCTCTTCGTTGTCCCAATTGTCGAAGTACGAGCTGCCGAGCAGGATGCGGATCATCAGGTTGATCTCGACCAGGTCGGTCGTGATCAGCTCGCCGCCGAGCGCCACGCCGGGGGTCACGAACCGGTGCCGCCCCCACTCGGTCATGGTCTTGTAGTTGTAGTCCACGTAGTCGGGATCGTCGAAGCAGCCCCAGCACACCAGGTCGGTCTCCCGATATCCCACCTTCTCGTAACCCGGCAGCGCGTCGTACCAGAAGTCGTAGAGGTCGTCGTGCATCGGGATGGTGCGCTTGCAGTACTCGAAGTACCGCATGAGCCGCACGTAGTAATCGGTGCACGTCTGGTGGGTGATGTCGGCGCTCACCCCGCCGGGCATGATGGTGGACGGGTGGGTATGGCGCCCGCCGAAGAGGCAGTACATCTCCCGCGTATACCGCGCGACCTGCAGGGTCTCGAGATAGAAGGAGCCGGTGAAGGCGTTGAGCGCCCGCATGATGTCCGCGATGGTCTTGTAGCCGTGGATATTCGCATGTGGCGACGGCGTCTGCTCGGCCTTCCGGAGCACGGAGGGGTTGGTCTCCTTCACCATCTGCTCGGAGAAGTCCACGTTCGCCATGCAGTCGTTGAAGATCGCGTGGTCGAACATGAAGTCGGCCGACTCGGCGAGGTTATAGGCGTAGTCGCCGAGCTTGGGCGGCTTGACGCCGTAGGCCATGTTCTGATTGAGACACGACGCGGTACAGTGATTGTCTCCGCAGATGCCGCAGATCCGGCTGGTGATGAAGTGCGCGTCGCGCGGATCGATGCCCTTCATGAAGATGTCGAATCCGCGAAAGATCATCGACGTGCTGTAGCACTTGAGGACCTCGCGATTCGCGAAGTCGATCTCCGTGTGGATGCCGAGGCTCCCGACGATCCGGGTGATCGGATCCCACGACATCTCCTTGATCATCACCTTTTGCTTTGGGGCGGATGGCTCGAGCAGAGTTGCCATTGCTTCAATTCCTCCTTAGGTCCAGCGGGCCTTGTATCCCGTGGTCAACTTGTTGCCCGGCTTCCGCCAGGAGGGTTCCTTGTCGCTGATCTGCTTGATCGACTGGTTGCGGAAGAACCGCAGGATCGGTCCGTAGGTGAAGGCCGCCGCGGTAGAAGAGGCGCCCGCCTTGAGGTCGGCATCCATGAAGGGCATGAACTTGTCGGGGAATCCGGGCATGGTGCACGCGATGCAGATGCCGCCGACATTCGGGCACCCGCCGATGCCGTTGACCCACCCGCGGAGCGGCACGTTGCATTTCACCACCGGCCCCTTGCAGCCCAGCTTCACCAGGCAGCGGTGATCGCTGCCGTACTCGTCCGCGAAATTGCCGTGCTCGTAGAACGCCGCGCGATTGCAGCTCTCGTGCACCGTGCGGCCGAAGAGCCATCGCGGACGGAGCTGGTCGTCGAGGTCGATCATCGGCGCCATGCCGCCGAGCTGGAGCACGAGATAGAGCAGCGTCTCGGTCAGGTTGTCGGGCTGGGTGGGGCAGCCGGGGATGCACACGATGGGGAGGCCGAGCTTCGACTTCCAGTTCCAGCCGAGATAGTCGGGCAGGCCCATCGCCCCGGTCGGATTGTTCTTCATCGCGGGAATGCCGCCGTAGGTGGCGCAGGTCCCCACGGCCACGACCGCGGCCGCCTTGGGAGCCAGGCGATCGAGCCACTCGTTGGTGGTGATCGGCTGCCCGGTCTTGGGATCCACGCCCATCGCGGCCCAGAAGCCTTCTTTCTTGATCTTCTCGTTCGGCACCGATCCCTCGAGGATCAGCACGAACGGATCGAGCTTCCCGGCTTCGGCATCATACCAGGCCTGCATGAACTCGGCGCCGTTCTCGTACGCCAGGACGGGCGTGTGCACCACCACCTGGGGCATCCCCGGAATGATGCCGTGAATGATGTCTTCCAGGCTCGGGTTGGTGGCGCTCGTCATGGCGACCGAATCGCCGTCGCAACCCTGCCCCGTGGTCATCCAGATGACGTGCGCCACGATCTTTTCGGTCTTCCGCTGATTGGGCGCGAAGTCCATCTTCGCCGCAGGTACCATACCGCCGCTCCTTTCCCGGTGAGCTAGCAGATCCGCGGGAGCGGATCGCCGACCAGAAGGTCCATCACCCGTTTCCCGCCGAACGCCGTCTCGACCAGCACCATGCCCGGTGGGTCCGTCCGCACCTCGCCGATCTCGGCCGCGGCCTCGCATCCCGGCACCATGCGCACCGCATCCAGCGCCGCTTCGGCCAGCTCGGGGGCCACCACCGCCACCAACCGGCCCTCGTTCGCCACGTACATCGGATCGATGCCCAGGATCTCGCAGGCACCCACCACCGCGGGAGCGACCGGCACGGCGGCCTCGCGCACCAGCATCGCGACGCCCGACGCGCGGGCCAGCTCGTTGAGCACCGAGGCCACCCCGCCCCGCGTCGCGTCGCGCATGCAGCGAAGTCCGGGCCCTGCGGCGTGCAGCAGGGCATTCACCGCCGGCCAAAGCGAGCAGGTGTCCGACTCGACCGCGGCGTCCAGCTCGAACTCCCCCCGCGCGAGCATGATCGCCACGCCGTGCTCGCCGATCGGGCCCGAGACGATCACCCGATCGCCCGGCCGGAGCGCCGCGGGAGACAGGCGAGCCCGCGCATCCAGCCGGCCGAGCCCCGTGGTGCAGATGTACATCCCGTCCGCGTGTCCCCGCTCCACCACCTTCGTGTCGCCCGAAACGATCTCGATGCCGCCCTCACGCGCGGCGCGCGCGATCGCGGCGACCTCTCTCTCCAGCACTTCCGAGGAGAGGCCCTCCTCCAGGATCAGCGAGAGGGTGAGCGCGACCGGCCGGGCGCCCACCACCGCGAGGTCGTTGATCGTGCCGTTGACCGCGAGCTCGCCGATGGACCCGCCGGGGAACTGCAACGGCTTGACGACGAAGCTGTCGGTGGTGAGGGCGAGGCCGAGGCCGCCGATGGTGACGATGCCGGCATCGGCGAGCTGGCTCAGCGTCTCGGACGCGAACGCCGGCGCCAGGAGGCCCTCGACCAGGCTCCGGGTGGCCTTCCCGCCCGCCCCGTGCGCCATCGTGATCTGCGTGTCGCGGAACCGGATGGGGCGAGACCGCGCGGTCTCGATCCGGTCCAGCACCTGCTGCTCACGGGCATCCAGTCCCGCATCGCCGATCGCGGTCACACGACCTCACGCTCGCGGGCGAAGCGCCCGTAGTTGTAGTAGGCGGCACAGGCGCCTTCGCTCGACACCATGCAGGTCCCGATGGGGCGCTCCGGCGTGCAGGCGGTCCCGAAGACCTTGCACTCCCACGGCTTGATGACGCCCTTCAACACCTCGCCGCACTGGCACGCCTTCGGATCGGCGACGCGGAGGCCCGGTACGGTGTACCGCTGCTCGGCGTCGAGATCGCTGTACGCGGGGGACAGACGAAGTCCGCTCTGCGAGATGAACCCGAGTCCCCGCCACTCGAAGTGCGGCCGCAGCTCGAAGACCTCCGCCAGCGCCTCGAGCGCGCGCGCGTTCCCGTCGTAGGGCACCACGCGGGTGTACTGGTTCTCGACTTCGCAGCGGCCTTCGGCGAGCTGGCAGAGCACCATGTGGACCGATTGCAGCACGTCCAGCGGCTCGAACCCGGAGATCACGACCGGCTTGCCGTAGTCCTTGGGGATGAACTCGAAGGGGCGCGCCCCGACGACGGTACACACGTGGCCCGGGCCGATGAAGCCGTCGAGCCGCAGGTCCGGGGACTCCAGGAGGGCTCGAAGCGGCGGGACGATGGTGACGTGGTTGCAGAGACAGAAGAAGTTGCGGATGCCCTCCGCCTTGGCGCGCTGGAGGGTCAGCGCCGTGGACGGCGCGGTGGTCTCGAATCCGATCGCGAAGAAGACCACGTCGCGGTCTGGGTTCTGGCGCGCGATCCGGAGCGCATCGAGCGGCGAGTAGACCATGCGCACGTCGGCGCCTTCGGCCTTCGCCTCGAGCAGGGTGCCGCACGATCCGGGCACGCGCATCATGTCGCCGAAGCAGGTGAAGATCACCTCGGGCCGGCGGGCCACGGCGATGGCGTCGTCCACCCGCCCCATGGGGATGACGCAGACCGGACAGCCGGGACCGTGCACCAGCTCGACGTTGGCGGGAAGGAGATCGTCGACGCCGTACTTGTAGATGGTGTGCGTGTGGCCGCCGCACACCTCCATCACCTTGTAGTGGCGACCGGGCTCGACCGTGGCCAGGATCTGCGCCGACAGGACCCGTCCCAGCTCGGCATCGCGATACTCGTCCACGAACTTCATGGCGCGGCCTCCGCCGTCAGACGGGCGATCGCCACGCCGGCATGCACCAGCAGCAGGTCCCCCGGCACGACGCAGTCCACCAGCGACACCTCCACCTCGGACTCACGCCCGGCGGCATCGGCGCAGAGAGCCAGCCCCGAGAAGGCGGGCCCGGCCACGCGCATCGGCACTCCTTCGTCGGAGCACGTAATGCAGTGCCCGTCCGCGCCGCACATGGTGGAGTCGCGGTCGATCATTCGATCACGCTCGACTTGAGCTCGGCGAGCTCCATCTCGTACTCGTGTCCCATCTTCTCGAGCAGCCTCAGCGTAGCGCGAGCTTCCGCCTCGTCCACCTTCGAAAGGGCGAAACCAACGTGGATGAGCACCCAGTCGCCCGGAGCCGCGCCACCTCCGCCCTCGTCGAGCAGGCCGATGTTGACGGTGCGCTGGACACCGGCCACGTCGACTTTGGCGAGTCGATTCTGCTCGTCGACCATGGCGACGATCTGACCTGGTATTGCGAGACACATCAGCAGACTCTCCCGAACGCCGCGTGGCGCGGGCGCGGTGGGTTCGAGTTGAATTGGATCGGTCTGGGCTTGGACCAGCGGAGGAAGTAGAACACGAGACTGACTGCGCGCAGGAAGGAATCTGTGCCGGTAGGACTGTTCGATGGGGAGCCGTGACAGCAGTTCGAAGGCTCTGGTGGAGGTCCGCGGTGCCGCGAGCGGAGGCGGTAGATCGAACTTCTCATCAATTCACTCCGGCCCAGGCTGGGGGTGCCGTGTAGGGCTCGGTATGGGATGCCGACGGGCGGACCTGCTGGGGTCACTGCTTGTGGCCTAACGTGTACGTCAGGTTTTTCATATATCCGTCAACATCGGCGGAGTGTCAAGACTCGGCGCGACTCCTACTATCTGGATTTCAGAGTGAGCGGAATAAGACCGAAAAGGTCGGGATTCATCTCGCACGGGCACTCGGGGCAGCCGATTCGAGTGGGCGGACAGGAGCATTCCCCACACTGGCGCAGCACCGTCACCGCGCTCGCAATATCGCGCGATAGCGCCTGGAGCTCGGCCACCCGCCCTACGGTCTCGAGCTGGATCGACTCCAGCAACGCCGTGAGCTTCGCGCACGCCTCGCTACCGGTCCGGGCTTGAGGACGGATCGAGGCGAGCTGCTTGATCAGTCGAAGCGGAAATCCGAGACGGGAGAGCCGCATCGCCATCGCAGCCCGCGACAGATCGAACTCCGAGTAGACACGACTTCCCCGAGTCGTGCGCCGCGGGCGGATCAATCCTTCTTCCTCATAGAACATCAGCGTCCGCGCGGTGGTGCCCAGCATCTCGGCCGCTGCGCCGGTCGTGAGTCCCTCCGTCTGGGATGGCCGGCGCCGCCTCACCGTCGCACCGGCATGGCGCTTCGCTCGATGCAGGATTCGGGGCACCGCGCCGTCCAGCGAGCGACGCAGGCCTAGCACGGCGGCCTCACCCGGCGGAAGGTCGGTGCCGTCTCGTTCCATCGGTCTCTGGAGCACCGGGTTGAGCGGGTGAGGGCCCGGTCCGAGGACATCGCGCATGGCCTGGTCGAGCGCGCGGTCGAGATTGGGAAGGGAGGAGACGAGCCGGGTGTGAGCATCGAGCAGCGGTCCGACCGTGTTCTCGTCGAACTCGGATCCCAGCACATCGATCGGATAGGCGCAGAAGAGCTTCAGGGGCTCGACCGCGAGCAATCCGCACCAGAGCTCTTCGAGCTGGATGGCGATGGCGGATCGGCCGGAGCGCCACAGAAGGCCGACCAGCTCGCCGAACGCCCTGACACCCGGGGTGCCTGGATGCGCCCGCAGCGCCCGGACCGCCCCACCGACGAGCTGCCCGAATCGGTCGGGCGACAGCTCGTCGCCGACCATGATGCCCGCGAGGACGGCCTCGGCGTTGAGCCAGACGAGACGACCTTCTCGGACGGCCTCGATCGGATCTACGCCGTCCTTCCGAAGCTGCCTGGTCAGCAGCTCGCGATGCTGGGCGGTCGCGACGATGAGCAGGCCCTCGCCCATTCTCCAGCCTTCCGCGAGGAAGCTGGAGACGTTCCCGGCGAGCGTCTCGTGGTCATCGCCATACAGTTGAACGAGGTGTTCATGCGCGTGGGGTCGATCGAGCAGCTGGGAGCACGACGGCATCGGAGGCCTTCATGGGAGGCAGTCCACAGTACCGGGTGTGCGCGCGGGGGGCAAGCGGAGTGCCCCCGGAGAACGGTCTATCCGACGACCCGGAGCTCCACCAGTCGCCAGCCCGTCCGGAGGAGGCGATAGCCGAGCAGGAGGCTCTGGACCCTGACGTCCTGGGTACCCGCGATGCGGTACCGTCTCTGCAGCTCGACGTACCCCCGTCCGGGCTCCACCTCCTTCGCCGCGCGCACCACGGTCTCGACCTCCTGTCCCTGCACCATGAAGTCGGTCAGCAGGGCCGCGGCCTGGGCCGGACCGAGCGCGACACTGGGGTCCGCGCCCGGCAGCTGGACCAGCAGGCGCGGAGCATCGGCCACCAGGCCACGCGCATCATGCTCGAACCACGCCCCGCGGGCGTTCTCGGCCGCGTCGCTGAGGGCGGCGGTCTGGCCCACGACCACGGCTGGAGTGAGGAACAGACTGAGCAGGATCAGGAGGCGACGCAACGTGCCTCCTCGAGCAGCTGGCGGAGCGCGTCAGCGGGATCCGGCGCGTGCAGCACCGGCCGGCCCACTACCAGATGCGTGGCGCCGGCGAGCGCGGCCTCCCTGGCGGTGGCGACACGGACCTGGTCGCCCGAGAGCTCGCTGTCGCGACGGATGCCGGGAACCACGAGCAGGGCATCGTCGGGCAGCACTCGGCGGACCGAGCCCAGCTCCGCCGTGGAGCAGACGACTCCACGGAGACCCGCCTCGGTCGCCTCTTTCGCCTGGCGCGCCGCCTCGTCGGCCAGGTCCACCTCGCCGCGGCCAGTGGCCCGGCGGTACGAGGCGGCGTCGTGTGAGGTGAGTACCGTGACGGCCACCAGCGACAGCTCCTCTCCGGCAGCGGCGGCGGCCGCCTCCATCATCGCTCGTCCACCCAGTGCATGAACCGTCGCCATGGACGCGCCGAGCTCGCGCGCCGCGGTGACAGCCCCGGCGACGGTGTTGGGAATGTCGTGCCACTTGAGGTCGAGGAATACATCGAGTCCGCGGCCGGTCAGCGCGCGGATGAAGGGAGCGCCCTCTCGAGTCATCAGGATCGATCCCACCTTGACCCAACGAGCCTCGGGCAGGCGATCGAGCAGCCGCATCGTCTCCGCGGCGCTCGGCAGGTCCAGTGCCAGCACGACCTCAGCCATCACCGCGCTCCAGGTTTCGCACGATACGCTCCGGCAGGTGGGGATCCGCGAGGGCAGCGGTTCCCATCGCCACCAGGGTGGCGCCGACCGACAGATACTGCCGGACATCCTCCGCCGAGCGCACACCTCCGACGCCGATCACCGGCATGCCGCCGGTCCGCTCGACCACGCGGGCAGCCGCCAGCACCCCGATCGCCAGCAGCGCGGGACCGCTCACGCCACCGTTGCCGTTGCCCAGGCGCCGAGCGCCGCTCTCGGCGTGCAGCAGCCCGGGGAGCGTGTTGACCACGCTGATGCCGTCCGCTCCCGCGTCCCGCGCGACGATGGCCATGCCGGCGATATCGGGCAGGACAGGCGAGAGCTTGGCGACGAGTGGCAGCCGGGTTCGCGTCCGGCAGAGCGACACGATTCGCTGCACGCAGTCGGCGCTGGCCCCGAACTCGATGCCGCCGGCCGAAGTGTTGGGACAGGAGAGGTTGAGCTCGAAGCCCGCGACGCCCGCGATGCCGTCGAGCCCCGAGACGACGTCGGCGTACTCCTCGACGGTAAACCCTACGACGTTCACGAGCACCTGCGCGTGACGAAGGTGCTGCGCCAGCCAGGGGAGATGCCCCGACCGCACCGCCTCGAGCCCCGGATTCGCGAGCCCCACGGAATTGAGCATGCCGCCGCGAAACTCGGCGACGCGAGGCGGCGGGTTCCCGGCGCGCGGCTCCCGTGAGACCGCCTTCGTCACCAGACCGCCGAGTCGGTCGAGGTTCATCACTCCGTCCAGCTCGCGCCCGAAACCGGCGGTGCCAGCGGCAAGGAGCAGTGGATTCTGAAAGCGACGGCCGAAGACGAGGCGGGAGAGGCTGGACTCCGTGGCCGTCACGGCTCGAGCCCGCGCCGCGGCGGGCCGGCGCCGGGGCGAGTGGGCAGCGTGTCCCGGCGCGTGGCCGGGCGGCGTGTGGCGGCGGCGCCGGATCCCGCGACCCGCGCGAAGGCCTGGAGCGAGTCTTCCAGCTCGCGATAGCCGTACGGTTCCATGCCCTGCAGGTAGGCGACGTAGGGGCTCGTCGCGTAGCGCTCCTCCAGGAGACCGACGGCCGACTCTCCCCATGCAGGGTCGAGTGCCTGCCCGGCGAGGATGGCCTTGGGCGCGTAGGGCGAATCCGGCGTCGATTCGACGATGCGGCGGAACAGCGAGGCCGCGAGCGACGGAGCGGCGAGAGAGTCGCGCGCGTTCTCCGCGGCGAGGAAGAGCCGGAGATCGGCCTGAGCCGCGCCCGCCGAAGCGGAATCGTCGGCGGCCTGGATCCTGGCTATGCTCTGCCGAAGCTCCCCCGCCTCACCCACCAGTTCACCCCTGCCGGCGACGCGTTCGTCGAGCGACTTGGCGATAGGTGTGAGATCGGCCACCGACGCGGCGCGGCTGAGCTCCAGCCGGGTGAGGTGGAGACTGGCTCGCTCTCCGGCCGCGGCAGCGCCGGTCAGTGCGACTACCTGGCGGAGCCGTGCGGTCGCCCGGGCCGAGTCGACACGGGCGAGCCGCTCCCCGTCGTCGAGCAGCAATCGCGCGCGGACGGGCTCGGTGACGCCGGGGCGGCTCTGCAGGCGGTCCACGAGCGCGGAGGCTACCTGTGCATCCTCGCGTCCGACGGCGACGACCATCGTGTCCCAGCGGGCGGTGCTGTCCTGCAATGCCAGGAGCGAGTCCGCCAGCGCCAGTGCTTCCTCACGCTTCCGGGCGCCGGCGAGGGCCAGCAAGCGCTCCTCCGCCGCGCGCGGGTCCGTGGACCGCTCGAGTATCGGCACGGCCTCGCCCGCACGCCCCGTCAGGCGCAAGGCACGACCTCGGAGCAGTATCGCTTCGCGCCGGCGGGTAGGGTCCCTGCTTTCGGCCAACCGCGCGAACATCGGCTCGGCCACGGCCGCGTTCCCCAGCACCAGGTGGCAGCGACCCAGCGCCAAGGTAGCATCCTCGGCGATCTCGTCATCCGCCCGGAGCAGCGCCGCGCGGCCGAGCGGGGCGACCGCGGACTCGCACTGATTGAGGCGGGCCAGCGCGACGCCCTTCAGTACCAGCGCCTGGTCCACGTACTTGCTGTCCGGGTGGCGAGCGATCAGCGTGTCGGCGCGCGTGATGACCTGGCCCCAGAGGTTGTTCGCCTCGAAGGTGCGGCCGTCGCGCTCGGCCTTCCGGGCCGACCCGGCGAGACGCTTGGCGTTGTACATGCCGTTGTAGTACACGCATCCGCCCAGCAGCAGCACGGACGCGAGCCGGACCGCGCGAAACGCCGTCACCGGCCCCCTCCCGCCTCGGCACCACCCGTCTTCCGCTCGTAGTCGCGCAGGTACTCCACCACCGCGTCCGCGATCGCCACTGCCATCGTGCGCTGGCTCCGGCGCGAGGTGAGGTACCTGCCATCCTGGGGGTTCGTGCTGTAGCCCATCTCGACCAGAATGGCCGGCCTGCGGGCCGTGGTGAGCACCATGAAGCCGGCCTGCTTCACGCCGCGGTCGTCGCCGGTGTGCACGGTGCGCAGCTTCTTCTGCACCAGCTCCGCCGCGCGGGCGGATTCACGGAGATGCTCGTTCAGCTGGAGATCCTTCAGGATGAAGTCGAGTCCGCCGGTCATGGGGCCCTCGGATTCGCCGGTCTCGAAGCGCACCGCTTCGTTTTCCATCTTGGCCACCCGGGCAGCGTCCTCGGTCCGGGCCTCGGCAAGGAAGAAGGTCTCGAACCCGCGCACCTCGGTGTATCCGCGCCGCCGGGCCAGCGAGTTCACGTGCAGACTCACGAAGAGATCGCAGGCGGCGGTGCAGAATCCACCGCGATCGCCCAGCGCGATCAGGGTGTCGGTGGTGCGCGTCATCCGGACGCCCACTCCTCTACTCCGCAGCTCCTCTCGAAGCAGCAGCCCGACCTGCAGCGTGACGTCCTTTTCCCTGGTGCCGCGAGGAAAGTACGTTCCCGGATTGCCGGGGTCCACGCCTCCGTGGCCCGGGTCGATCGTGACCACGTGCCCCGAGCGGAGGCCGTTCGGCAACCGATCGACGGGCTTGGCCGGTCGAGCCGCCACCGCACGCGTGGAGACGTCTTCCAAGCGCGCCGAGCGGGCGTCGTAACGGTAGCGCTCACCCAGGTAGTACGGCAGGATCTCGGTGACGAACTGGAGTGGCAGGTAGACGGTGTCCCGCGCGACCCAGACTTGATTGGCGAGGGGCTGGAGCTGATTGCTGAAGACGTACAGCGGCGCGTTGAGCAGGAATCGGAACGGCTGCCGGGCGATGGTGACGTCGGCCCAGCCTTCTCCCACTTGCACCGAGCCGCCGAGGGCCGCCAGAAGCTGGGGGGCGGAGAGCACCGGCGCCCCGGAGGGGTCCCCGCGGACGGGCACCTTCACATCGCCCCGGGCACCCGCGATCGTGATCTGAGTGGGGCTGCCGGCGACCAGCGCGACGAGCAGCGCGACCCCTGTGATCACGAGCGCTCCCGCGCCGCGCGGTTGAGTCCCCGGGACACGTCCCGCGCCGCCTCGCGCTCGGACACCCGACGCTTCAATGCCTCGCGCTTATCGTGCGTTTTCTTGCCCCGGCCCAATGCCAGCACCACCTTGGCCCGCCCATCCTTGAAGTACAGCTCCAACGGCACCAGCGTGAGCCCCTTTTGTTCCACCGAGCCGATCAACTTCTCGATCTCGCGGCGGTGCAGCAGGAGCTTTCGGGTGCGGACGGGATCGTGGTTGTACCGGTTGCCCTGCTCGTACGGCGTGATGTTCATCCCCTCGAGGAAGACCTCGCCGTTTCGGACCCGGGCGTAGGCTTCCTTGATGGATGCCTTGCCGTTCCGGAGCGACTTGACCTCGGTACCGGTCAGGACGATCCCCGACTCCCAGGTCTCCAGAATGTGGTAGTCGTGCGTTGCCTTGGGGTTCCTGGCAACCGACTTTCGGCGCTCGGCCGGGGGGGAAGAATCGGGGCTCACGTGGGAATCCTAAGCAAAGGATAGGCCACCACTTCGGGTGGGTCAACGGCGCGGGTTGACCGTCTCCGGCAACCGCACTAGCTTTGCGCCCTCTCGCCGAAGTGGTGGAACTGGTAGACGCGCTGCGTTCAGGGCGCAGTGGGCGCAAGCCCGTGCGGGTTCGAGTCCCGCCTTCGGCATGATATCGGCGCTCGAATCTATCGGTGTCACCTGAGCAGAGCCGATGTCATGTGCAGGCAATGCCGATGTCACCCTGCGCAAAGCGAAGGGGCCATAACCCAGGTTATGGCCCCTTCACTGCCTTCAGGCTGACACGGCCAAGCCGACACGGCGCGTTCAGCGTGAGATGACCGTTCAGAGTGACACGTCTGTCCGGATACCGACTCGCCTCAGTATCGCGCCATCCCCGGCTCGATGCGACTCGCCCAGGCGTCCACGCCGCCCGCCAGACTCCGCACCTTCCCGAACCCGGCGCCGCGCAGGATCTCGAGCGCCTTCATCGAGCGCACGCCCTTGTGGCAGTAGGTGACGATCTCGGCGTGGCCGTCGAGCTCACCGATGCGCTCGGGAAGCTGTCCCAGGGGAATCAGGCGGGCGCCGTCGATGTGCGCGATCTCCCACTCGTGCGGCTCGCGCACGTCGATCAGCACGAGATCGTCTCCCTTGTCCGCCCGCTCCTGCTGGAGCGCCTCCGCGACGACTTCCGGCCCCTGATAGGCCGGCTCGGCGCCGATCCCGCAGAAGGCTTCGTAGTCGATCAGCTCCCGAATGGTCGGGTGGTCTCCGCAGATCGGGCAGGCCGGGTCCTTCCGCAGCCTCAGCTCGCGGAAGCGCAGCTTCAGCGCGTCGAACAGCACGAGCCGGCCGACGAGCGTATCGCCGGCGCCGATGATCAGCTTGATCGTCTCCAGCGCCTGAATGCTGCCGATGATCCCGGGCAGCACACCCAGCACGCCGCCCTCGGCGCAGCTCGGCACCAGTCCCGGCGGAGGCGGCTCGGCGTAAAGGCAGCGGTAGCAGGGGCCTTCCTTGGCGTAGAACACCGACGCCTGCCCCTCGAAGCGGAAGATGCTGCCGTACACATTGGGCTTGTCGAGCAGCACGCAGGCGTCGTTCACCAGATACCGGGTCGGGAAGTTGTCGGTCCCGTCCACGACGATGTCGTACTCCCGGATGATGTCGAGCGCGTTCTCCGCCGTGAGCCGCGTCTCGTAGCTCTCGACGTTCAGGTTCGGATTGAGGTCGGTGAGCCGCGCCTTGGCGGACTCGAGCTTCGGGCGGCCGAGGGTCGAGGTGCCGTGGACGATCTGCCGCTGCAGGTTGGTCAGGTCCACGACGTCGAAGTCCACGATGCCGATAGTGCCGACACCGGCCGCGGCAAGATAGAGCGAGAGCGGTGAGCCCAGCCCGCCGGCGCCGATCGTCAGCACCCGGGCGGCCTTGAGCTTGCGCTGCCCTTCCACGCCGACCTCGGGGAGGAGCAGGTGCCTCGAGTACCGCAGCACCTCGGCATGCGAGAGTTTGGGCAGCTCGGTCTCCACCGCGGGGCGCCCGCCCGCGATGCTCGGCACGATGGTGAGGATGTCGCCCTCGTGGACCGGCGTGTCGGTCGAGTCGAGGTGCCGGATGTCGGTGTCGTTGAGGTACAGGTTGACGAAGTTCCGGAGACGTCCGTCGTCCTGCACCAGGTGGCGCTTGAGGCCGGTGTGCGCGGCGAGAAGGCCGTCGATCACCTCGCCCACCGTCTCGCCGGCGAGCTCGACCGCGTCGCGGCCGCCGGTGAAGCTTCGGAGCGGAGTCGGAATGGTCACGGTCACGGACATGTTCACACCTCGCTGAGCACTTCGAGTGACTCGGGCCGCATGAGCGGTTGCTCGTCGTCCAGCGTCCAGCTGGCCGCCTCGAGCCCGCGGCCCCGCTCCACCCGCACGATCAGATAACTGTACCAGGGCCACGCGTGCTCGGTGTCGAACACCGAGGGCACCGCCGGGTGGTCCGGATGCGAATGATAGTAGCCGACGATGACCAGCTTTTCTCGCTGGAGATCGGCCTCGAGCCGCCGCAGGTCGTCGGGTGCGATGAGGTAGCGGTGGGGATCGTCGGTCCGGCGGTTCACGGCCGGCGCCAGCCGGACGACCTCCTTCGCCCCTCCGGCCTCGACCCGGCCCGCCAACGCCCCGCAGCACTCCGCCGGGTACGCCGCCTCGCCGTGGCGGCGGATCTCACCGAGCAGCTCATCGGCAAGCCGCAGCGTCATCGGTCGGCCCAGCGGTGCGGCTCGCTGATGTAGCGTGTGCCGGTATCGCAGCCGATCACGACGACCTGGGCATCGGGCTCGCGCCGGAGCACATCGAGCGCGGCTGCCATCGCCGCGCCGGCCGACCAACCCACCAACAGACCGGACTCCCGCGCCAGCCAGCGCGCGGTGCGATCGGCCGTTTCCGTCGGGATCTCGGCGACCCGGTCTGGAACGGACGGGTCGTAGAGCGCCGGCGGGTGCGAGGTAGTCGGCAGGTGCTTGAGTCCTTCCAACCCGTGAAACGGCGAGTCGGGCTGTACTCCGACCAAGGTGATCGCCGAGTTCTTCTCCTTCAAGAAGCGGCCGGTCCCCATCATGGTTCCCGTGGTGCCCATGGCCGCGACGAAGTGCGTCAGCTTCCCGCCGGTCTGGCTCCAGAGCTCGGGGCCGGTGGTCTCGTAGTGGGCCCGGGGATTGCACTGGTTGCTGTACTGATCCGCATAGAAGTACTTGTCGGGCGAGGCATCGGCCAGCTCCCGCGCTCGCTTGGCCGCGCCCTCGGTGCCGTCCATGCGGTCGGTGACGACGACCTCGGCCCCGTAGACCTTGAGCAGCGCCCAGCGCTCCGGGCTGGCATTGCCGGGGAGGCAGATCGTGACCCGGACGTGGGCGGCCGCCCCCAGCATCGCGTAGGCGATGCCGGTGTTCCCGCTCGAGGCATCGAGCAATCGCTTCGCCGGGAGATGCCCCGCGGCGATGCCCGCCCGCAGAATGGCACGCGCCGCGCGGTCCTTGACGCTTCCGCCCGGATTGAGCCACTCGGCCTTGAGCCAGAGTCTGCCACGGCCGTTGCCGTCGAACTCGACCGGCACCAGGGGGGTGTTACCCACCAGACTCCAGAGGGCCGGCTCCCGAGTGGCGGCACGCTCTTCTACCGCGGTCATGACTCCTCCAAACGAAAAAACCCGACCGGCAGGTCGGGCTGCGCACACGCACCGTCGGGCGCGCTAGCTCGCCGACGAGATCCCGACCAGCTCCTGGACCTGAGGCTCTTCTTTCATCAGGTCGGCCAGCGAGATCCCCGCCAGCAGATCGTCCACCCGCTGCTGCAGAGCATGCCAGACCGGCCGGATGCTGCACGTGGCGCCTGGGCTACATCGCTCGGCGTCCACCGGATGGGTCTCGCAGTTGACCTCGAACGTCTGGTGCTCGGAGGCGCTCATCACGTCGCGGACCGAGATGGCCGAAGGCTGCTTGGCGAGGAAATAGCCGCCCTTGGCTCCCCGGACGCTCTCGACGAGGCCCGCGCGGCGAAGGCGCAACAGGATCTGCTCGACATAGTCGGCCGGCAGGCGCTCCGAGTCGGCCAGCTCGCGGGCCGCGACCGGTCCTCCCCCTGTGCCGCCCCGCTTGGCCAGGTGGAGGGAGATGATCAAACTGTACTCGGTCCAGGTCGTAACCCGCATCGTGGCTGCAATATCTACTTCTTTTCCGCCGACGTCCAGCGGGCGACTTCCTCGGCCGTGAGGTTGCCGTAGGGGCGAATCCGGGCGTCGCGGAAGGTCCCGCCGAGCACTTCGCCGAGGTATTGCGACCAGGAGAGCAGCGTGCCGTAACAGACCGGGTCCTCGGCGTCGGCGCCCTTCGTGTCCTCGGCGAGTCGGCGCTGCAGCTCCTCGATCACCTCCGCAGGCACCTTGGACCGCTGGCTCGGGTAGATGAAGCCGAAGAGGACGAGGTGCGCGAACAGGACACGCCAGTAAGGGCCGAAGCGCTCGAGCACCCGGTCCCAGTCCATCTGGTCGCCGGCGGCGAGGATGATGTGGGCCACGTCGGCCCCGTCGTACCGCTCGCGCTCCATGACGAACGCCTTGGACCAGACGCTCTCCTCCGGAGGGGCCACCAGCACGCGCACGCCGAGCACCTCGCGCTCGCTGGCGTGCTCGAACCACTGATCATCCACCACCGCGATGCCGTTGCCGGAGCTGAAGATCACGTCCACGAACCCGGAGGGCGAGCGAATCTTGGCGAGCCAGTGGGAGAAGAAGAGGTCGGCCTCGTAGCCGGCGTCGGCGGAGGCCTTGAGCAGGCCCTGGACGTCGGCCGGCCGGACGAAGATGTCGAGATCCTTGGTGGAGCGGTCGATCCCGGCCTGGTGTACGAAGGCGAAAGCCCCGCCCACCAGGAACGGCACGTTGGCCCGGGACAGGAACTCCATCGTCTCGCGGTAGAACTCGCGGGACGGAGTCTCGACCATCGAATGCGTAGGCGACAGCCCCATCCGGTTCTCCCGTGAGTGGATGGATATCATAGGTCGCCGCCGGGCGAGACGTTTGTGGCCCGCATCACCGCTGGCCGGACCGGGTTGGTGATTGATTACCGACACATGCCGAAGACCCCCGGAGTGGTCCGCGTCGCCGCGGTCGGCGACATCCACCTCGGCCGCGCCGCCTACGGCCCGCCGATCCAGACCCTGTTCGCGCAGGTCGCCGAGCTGGCCGACATCCTCGCGCTGTGCGGCGATCTCACCGACCGGGGCGATCCCGAGGAGGGACGCCAGCTGGGACGGGCGCTCGCAACCGTCGGCGTTCCCATCGTGGCGGTCCTGGGTAACCACGATTACGAGTCGGCCAAGGTCTCCGAGCTGAGCAAGATTCTGTGTGAGTCCGGCGTGCAGGTGCTCGACGGCGGGGAGGCCTGCGAGATCCAGGGCGTCGGCTTCGCCGGGGTGAAGGGGTTCGCCGGAGGCTTTGGCCGCCGGGCGCTGGGGCCCTGGGGCGAGGAGACCATCAAGCTCTTCGTGCGCGAGGCGGTGGACGAAGCGCTGAAGCTGGAGACGTCGCTCAGCAAGCTCCGCACCGATCGGAAAGTGGCGCTGTTGCACTACTCCCCCATCGTGGGGACGGTGGAAGGCGAGCCGCGGGAGATCTATCCCTACCTGGGCTCGAGCCGGCTGGAGGAGCCGCTCCTCCGGTATCCGGTGGACGTGGTCTTCCACGGCCACGCGCATCACGGCGCGCTGGAGGGGAAGACTGTGGGTGGGGTGACGGTCTACAACGTCTCGCTCTCGCTCCTCACCAGGAGCTTTCCGGACAAGCCGCCGTTTCGGATCGTGGAGCTGGAGACGGGGTCCGACCGGCGGGACGCCGGCCAGGTGGAACGGCGGGTGGAGCGACAGTCCGATCGGAGGTCCGAGAGCCCGGCCGGCCGGCCGGCGCGCTCAGGCGGCGAAAGCGGCAACGGGGCCGGGTAGCGCCGCCTGGGTCAGCCGCCGGCGGGAATTCCCTTCCCGCCCGGCACGCCGATCTCCGTCATCGCGCGCAGATCCAGTACATCCTCCAGCTCCTCCTTCGGGAGGAGCTTTTTCTGCTCCAGCAGCTGCTTCACCGTGAGTCCGGACGTGACCGCCTCCTTCGCCAGCTTGGCCGCCTCCGCATAGCCGATCTTCGGGGCCAGCGCGGTCACCAGCGCCGGACTCCGCTCCAACCAGTAGGCGCACTGCGCCGCGTCCGCCTCGATTCCGTCCACACATTTCTCCGCCAGCACCCGGCTCGCGTTCCCGACGATGTTCAGCGCGAACACGATGTTGTGGGTGATGACGGGCATCATCACGTTGAGCTCCAGCTGTCCCGCCTCGGCGGCCATGGCCACGGTCGTGTCGAGGCCGAGCGCCTGGTAGCAGACCTGGTTCACCATCTCGGCGATGGACGGATTCACCTTGCCCGGCATGATGCTGGAGCCCGGCTGCACGGCCGGCAGGAGGATCTCGGCGAGGCCGGTGCGCGGGCCCGAGGCCAGCAGCCGGATGTCGTTGGCGATCTTGTTCAGATCGAGCACGTAAGCCCGGAGAGCGCCGCTGAAGGAGGCGATGTCGCCCATGGACTGCATGAGCTGGATGCGGTCCTCCCCCTCGCGGAGCTCCAGGGCGCTCACCTGCTGGAGATGGGCGACCATCCGGCGCGGATAGTCGGGCTCGACGTTGATGCCGGTGCCGACGGCGGTGCCGCCGATGTTCATCTCCCGGAGCCAGTCGGCCGCCTGCACCAGTTTGGCGTGGTGGCGCTGCACCGTGTGGCTGTAGGCGGTGAACTCCTGCCCGAGCCGGATCGGCATGGCATCCTGCAGGTGGGTGCGCCCCGACTTGATGATGTCGTCGAACGCCACTCCCTTGGCCAGGAGCGAGTGCGCCAGCCGCTCGAGCGCGAGGAGGAAAGGCGGAAGCGACGCCAGCGTGGCGAGCCGCATCGCGGTCGGGATCACGTCGTTGGTGCTCTGCGCCATGTTGACGTGATCGTTCGGGTGCACCGGGTCGTACGCCCCGCGCTTCGCGCCGAGAATCTCGTTGGCCCGGTTGGCGAGCACCTCGTTCACGTTCATGTTGTGACAGGTGCCGGCGCCGGCCTGGTAGACGTCCACGATGAACTGATCGCGGTGCTGTCCCGTCAGGACTTCGTCCGCCGCCTTCACGATCGCGTCGGCCAGACGGGCCTCGAGGCGGCCGGTGTCCTTGTGCGTGAGCGCGGCGGACCGCTTGATCCACACGACGGCATCCACGAACGCGGGGAGCGGCCGGAGGCCGGAGATCGGGAAGTTCTCCGCGGCGCGGAGCGTCTGGATGCCATAGAGCGCGGAGGCGGGGACCGGCTTCTCGCCGAGAGGGTCGCGCTCGGTGCGGGTGTCTGTCATGGGCTTATTCTAGTCCGGGCGCGGCGGATCGCCAATCGGCCGCACGCGCCGTCAAACCTTCCACTCCGCGGGCGATGACCGACTTCTTTCAGACGGCGATGGGGCGGGCCGCATTCGATGCTGCCAAGCCGACCAAGGCCGACCTCTGCCGCGGCGAGCGACTGTTCGTCGGGCTCAATTGCTTCGAGCCCGGCCAGTCGCAGGCGGCACACATCCACGCCGGTGCCGACAAGTTCTACTATGTGTGCCGGGGGCGGGCGCGCCTGGTCGTGGGGCAGGAACTGCGAGAGGTGTCCGAGGGCGCGATCGTGTGGGCGCCGGCCGGCGTGGTGCACGGGGTGGTCGAGGCGCTGGAGCGCACGGTGCTGCTAGTCGGGATCGCTCCACCGCCGGGCCAGGCGCCGTAGGGCCGGCCACCCGTAGGCGTGTGCCGCCAGCCCGACGCCGAGCACGACACCGGCACCGTTGGTGTAGAAGCGCCACGCGAGCAGCAGCCATCCCGCCCGATCGCCCAGATCGCCCGCCGCGCCCCCGAGGAAGCCGAGCTCGACGGCGCCGGCACCGGACGGCGTGGGAAGCAGCAATTGGCTGTAGAGCAGCGCGAACGAGCCGAGCAGCATCGGACCGAGCTCGGGCG
Source organism: uncultured Gemmatimonadales bacterium (assembly GCA_963846545.1). Taxonomy (GTDB): domain Bacteria; phylum Gemmatimonadota; class Gemmatimonadetes; order Gemmatimonadales; family GWC2-71-9; genus CAVVWJ01. The sequence goes on from CAWJWG010000001.1 coordinate 2,081,514, forward strand.
GCGACGGCAGCGTCGCCGCCAGCACCGGGAGGATGGCCACGCGCGTCGCCAGGTTCACGAAGGTGAGCGGCATGCTCGCCACCAGAGGCCAGCGCGGCATCCGGCGCCAGTACACCATCGCGCGCCGCACGGGGCGCCGGACCTGGCGCACCGCCGGCGAGGAAACCCGCCGCCGGGCATACACCCAGAGCGTCACGCTGACCACCGCGACCAGCGCCACCCACGGCCACGCGTCGGCCGCCGCGCCCGCCAGGCGGGGGCCCGCCATGGACCACCACGACGGCGCATAGCGCCAGGCCAGCCAACCCGCCGCCACCAGGATCACCGGCCATGCGGCGAGAACCTCGAGACTGATCGCCACGAACGCCGCGGTCGCGGGGACCCGGCTCCGGAGCATGCCCGCCAGGCGGGCCGGCTCCCCTCCGATCCGCAGCGGCGTGAGCGCGCAGGCCGCGTCCCCGTACGCATTCACCACGAACGAATCCCAGAAACCGATCCGATAGCCCAGCCCCTGCACGATCCACTGAATACGCCAGGCGCGGGCGAGGAGGTCGAGCAGGACCAGCACCACGCACACGAGCGTGGCCTCGAGGAGCGACAGCTCGAGTGTCACTATGCGGGAAGCGTCGGAGCGGCGTCGGTCAACGCGGCGTACGGGACCGGCCGATGGCGGGCGAGCCAGCGGTCGAGGGTGACGGGCAGGTCTCGGGCGGTTCGAGGGTGGTCATAGTCCTGCGGGTGGAAGGCGACTCGGGGATACGGCGCCCCGCGCTGAAGCAGCCAGCGGCCGCGGCCCACGAGCACCGATCCCCACGCGCGGACGGAGGTGCGGGCGCTCCAGCGCACGGCCGGGGATCGGATCCGGCGACCCGACGCGAGGATCCGGACCGTGTGGGCGTCCTCGCTGAACGCGAGTCCGGCGGCGCGGGCCGCGTCGTGCGTGGCCTCACGCGCCAGCCAGGCAGGCGGCACGAAGCCCGTCGGCGCGAGGCCCAGGCGCCGCAGGAGGAGGACGCCTCGCTGGATCCGCTCACCCGCCTCGTCGCCATCCAGCGTACGGAATTCCCCGTGCAGATGCCGCTCGCCGTGCAGCACGATCTCGGCACCGCGGGCCACCGCGTCGTGGAGCCACTCGACGAACGCCGGATGGCGGTCGAGCGGCCACCGCCCCTGCCAGTCGGGTACGACGAGGAGCGCCGGCGCGATGCCGCGCGCGGCGCACATGTCCCACAGGCGCCACACGCCGGACTCGAGCGCGGGCGTCACGTCGTGAATGGAGACCAGCAGGCTCACCCCTCGAGCACGCTGCGATAGGTCTGAAAGAGACGGTCGAACACGGCGTCCCATCCATGGTGGGCCTCGGCGTATGCGCGTCCCTGCCGGCCGAGGGCATCGAGGTCCTCGCGCAGCAGGGCGATCGCCTCCTCCACCAGGCTCGCGGTGTCGCCCGAGGCGTAGAGGCGTCCCGCGCCGGATCGTCCGACCGTCTCGGCTACGCCGCCCCGATCGGCCGAGAGCACCGGGGTGCCGCTCGCCAGCGCCTCGAGGGCGGCGAGCCCGAACGTCTCGGCGGAGCCTGGGGCGACGACGAGATCGGCGGCCGCGTAGAGGTCGGCGAGCAGGTCGCGGTCGCGCTCGTAGGGCAGCCAGATCGCGAGCGCGCCGCCGGGGCCGCGCCGGAGCGACCGCGCCGCGGGACCGGCCCCGACCAGCGCGAGTCGAGCGCCGGTGCGGCGCTCCACGTCGCGCCACGCCTTCAGCAGCAGATCGAGGTCCTTCTCGACGGCCATCCGCCCGACGTAGAGCGCCAGCGGGCCCTCCGGCAATCCGTACCGGCGTCGAGTCTCAGCGGCCCGCGCGCGACGAGCCGGATTGAAGCGGTCGAGGTCCACGCCCAGTGGCACATGCACCACGTTCTCCACCCCGGCGCTCTCCAGCTCGGCGGCGACGGCGCGCGACGGGGCGATGGTGGCACGCACCAGACGCCCCAGACGTCGCACGTAGCGCCACGCCAGGGCACTCGCCGTCAGACGGGCCCAGCCGGCCTGCTCGGCGCGCGGCGCGATGATGCGAGGGAAGTTGCTGTGATAGAACCAGACGGCCGGGATGTCCACGCCTCGCGTCGCCAGGTGCACCAGCCAGGGCGCGCACCACGCGCTCCCGACCTCGATCAGGTCGGGACGCTCGTGCGCCACGATCCGGGCGGTCGAGCGGGTGGCCAGCATGAACCGGTAGGGTTTCTGGGTGGGAATGTGCGGTCCGTGGAGACGGTAGCAGCGAACGCCCCCTGCCTCGAGGATCTCGTCGCGGGCGCCCGGCACCACCAGCACCTGGCGCAGGGCGGGGTGCCGCTGCACGTAGGTGGCCTTCTCCAGCAGGTAGGTGCGGACTCCGCCCGTCGTGTCGCCGAAGAACTCCGAGATGTCGAGCACGCCGACCGAAGCGGCGGGTCGGAGCCGGGGCGGAAGCGCGATCCGGGCGATGTCGAGCGCGGCAGGCGCCCCGGCCGTGACCGGGACGAGGTCGAGAATGCCCGCAGCCGAGCGCTCAGTCAGAGCAATCTCCCAGGGGATAGACGGTTCCGCAGTTCGCGCACGGGTTCTTGCAGCCCATCGAGCGCCAGGGGACCGGGAAGTGGCAGCGCTGGCAGAGAGGGGCGGACAGGCGAACCGGCGGACGGACCGTCAGGAATCCAACGTCCCGGTGCGATTCGACCTGTCCGTCCGTCTGCCTGTCCGGCAGTCCGCCTGTCCTCACGCTCTCACGCTCTCACGCTCTCACGCTCCCGGTGATGAAGGGATTCGTCAACCGCTCGATGCCGATGGTGGTGTCGGGTCCGTGACCGCTGTGGACGACAGTGGAATCGGGGAGCGAGAGGAACTGCGTGTGAATGGTGGACATCAGCGTGTCGAAGTCGCCGCCAGGCAGGTCGGTCCGGCCGACGGAGCCGTTGAACAACACGTCGCCGCCGAAGACCATGCCGTTGCCCACGAAGCTGACGCTGCCGGGCGAGTGACCCGGGGTGAACCGCACCTCGAAGCCGAACTCGCCGATCCTGAGGGTGGCCCCGGGCTCCAGGTCCACGTCGGGCGGCGGCGGCGCTTCCAGCTCCTTGCCGAGCCAGGCCCCGAACTGGGGCATCGCGTCGTAGATCCGGCGGTCGGCGGGGTGCAGGTGAATCGGCACCCCGGTGGCCTCCTTCACATCGGCGACCCCGAGAATGTGATCCACATGCGCGTGCGTCAGCCAGATGGCGCGAAGCGTCCACGCCCGCGTGTCGAGCTCGGCGAGGAACATGTCCGGCTCCTCGCCGGGATCGATGATCACCGCCTCGGACGTGCGGCGGTCAGCCACCAGGTAGCAGTTCTCCGCAAACTGTCCGTTCGGGAGTGAGACGACCTCGAGATCAGACACCGACGTCCGCCTTCGCGACCGCGGCGCTTCGCCGCTCGGTCAGGTACTTCTCGACCGCGATGGCGGCTGTGGTCGCGTCGCCCACCGCCGTGGTGATCTGGCGAGTGAGCTGCGCGCGCACGTCGCCGGCCGCGAAGAGCCCCGGAATGGATGTCATCATGCGATCGTCGGTCAGCATGTACCCCGCGGCATCGTGGCGGAAGTGATCGCGCACGAGACCGGTGTTCGGCCGGAAGCCGATGAAGATGAACGAGCCATTGGCCGCGAGCGACGACCGCTCGCCGGTCACCGTGTCCTCCAGCTCGACCGACTGCAGTCCCGACGGCCCGCCCTTGTACTCGCGCACCTGCTTGTTCCAGATCACCTCGATCTTCGGATTCGCGAAGAGACGCTCTTGCAGGATCTTCGACGCCCGGAACTGATCGCGGCGATGCACCACGTACACCTTGCTGGCGTAGCGGGTGAGGTAGTCCGCCTCTTCCACCGCCGCGTCGCCCCCGCCGATCACGGCCAGGACCTCGCCCTTGAAGAAGGCGCCGTCGCACACCGCGCAGTACGACACGCCACGTCCGGCGTATTCCACCTCGCCCGGCACGTCCAGCTTGGTGGGCGTGCCGCCGGCGGTGAGAATGACGGCCGGAGCCTCATAGGTGGTCCCGCCGGACGTGGTGATCTCGAACAGCCCGTCGCCGCGACGGGCGATGGCCTCCACGTTCTCCTGCCGGATGTCCGCGCCGAACTTGGCGGCGTGATCCGCCATCTTGGCCGCGAGCTCCCGGCCGAGCACGTGCTCGAATCCCGGGTAGTCGTCGATCCACTCGGTGTTGAGCAGCTCGCCCCCCGGCACACCCCGCTCCAGCAGGACGGCGTCGAGCATGCCCCGCCCTGCGTACATCGCGGCACAGAGGCCGGCCGGCCCCGCTCCAATGATCACCAGATCGTGTACTTCGCTTCGGCTCATGCCGCTCCCCCCTTCCGACCGAGTTTGGGTTGCCCAAATATAGAACGCGCTGGGGTTCCCGCCCGTTCACCGGCACCGGCCTGGGCGCCCAGGCGGAGCAGGCTGGCCGCACCATGGCACCCCGACACCGTCCCCACCACCACATCCACGCCGCCCTCCCCCGCCCCGGCCTCCGCCACCAGCCGGTCGCCGGCCTGAACCGCATCCACGTCGAACATCCCGACCCCGAAGACCCGGTGGCGGCAGACGAAGAGCGCCGGACCCGCGGTGGGCGCCGACCGGGCCAGTCGGGCGGTCAGGTGCTCCATCGCCTCGCTCATCTCCCAGGTCCGGGGGCCGCGGGTCACCGGGCACACCGCCGGTTCGATGCAATGCGTGGGGCAGAGCCAGTCCGCGTAGGATACGTACCGCGTGCCGTCGGGCGCGGCCACATCGTAGGGCGTGCCGATCGGCTCGTCGAGTGGCCGTTGCTCGACGGAGCGCCCCGGCCAGCGAAGGCGGGCTCGGCGCACCAGCCATTCGTACATGAGGTGGGGCATGAGGGGGGATGGAACGATGGCATCGCCCGACCGGTCGTCCACGTGGCCGTGGCGGGGTTCCAACCACGCGTCGAAGAAGGCCGTCCACTCGGCGACGACGAGCCGACCCTCGTCACCCGAGCCGATTTCCCGATCGAAGCGACAATGGGGATCGCGGTCGACGATGAGCAGCCGGCGGTAGCTCACCTTGCCGCGCTCCCGCGCGCGGATCAGCTGGCCGGCGTAGAAGGTCCCGTAGCAGCCGCCCCCGACGATGGCCACCTCGCCGAGCGAGACCCTATCGGAGGAGTCGTCCGCCATCCACGGTCAGCACTTCGCCGGTGACGAAGTCGCCGCCCTCGAGGAGGAACAGCAGCGCGGCCACCACGTCGCCCGGGGAGCCCAGGCGCCCCAGCGGAGTAGCCTTCGCCAGGCGCTCTCGCTCACCCGCGTCGTAGTCGTCGGGAACCAGGACCGCTCCAGGGGCAATGGCGTTGACGGTCACGTCCGGCGCCAGCGATCGAGCGAGCACCTTGGTGAGCATCACCACCCCCGCCTTGCTCACCGAGTGCGCCGCGAAGCCGGGCCAGGGCTGGAGGCCGGCCAGGTCTGCCAGGTTCACCACCTTGCCCCGGGAGGCCCGAAGCGCGGGCGCGGCGCCCTGGGTACAGAAGAACACCGATCGCAGGTTGAGCCCGAGCACGGCGTCGTACAGCTCGGGAGTGGTGTCCTCGAAGGACACCTGGTGCATCACCGCCGCGGAGTTGACCAGTACGTCGAGCTGCCCGAACGATTCCATCACGCGGGGGGCCAGGGCGCACGCCGCCTCCGCATCCGAGAGGTCGGCGGCGAAGCACTCGGCGCGGCCGCCGGCGGCCTTCACCTCGTCGCGAAGCTGCCTGGCACCGGCAGAAGATGCGTGATGATGGATGGCGAGGGTCATCCCGCGGCCGGCCAGCGCCCGCGCCATCGCCTGGCCGAGGCGGCGACCGGCGCCGGTGACCAGGGCGACCTTGCCCCCGAGCTCCATCAGTCGGCGCCGGACGAAGCCGGGGCGATCGGCAGGATATGCCCGGTGATCGAGGCGGAGTCGGCACTCGCGAGTGAGAGCACGCCGTCCGTGATGTCGTGCAGCTCCACGTACGTCGCACCTTCGCCCGCGGCGGCAACGTTGTCACTGGTCCGGACCGTGCCGGGCGCGACGGCGTTGACCCGCACCTTCCGATCGCGCAGCTCCAGCGCGAGGCTCTGCGTGAAGCCGGCGACGGCGGCCTTGGCGGCGCTGTAGACCGCCATCGGCGCCTGGGGCTCGAAGTAGGCGATCGAGGCGAAATTCACGATGCAGCCCTGCGTCCGGCTCAGAGCCTCGATGGCAGCCTGCGAGACCAGCACCGTCGTCTTCAGGTTGATCGCGAGCTCGCGGTCGAAGTCGGCCACGGACAGCTTGGCGATCGGCCCGTAGGTCGTGAGTCCGCCCGCCACATTGACGACGATGTCGAGCCGGCCGAAGTGGCGCAGCGCCATCTCGACCGCCAGGGCGGCGATGTCGCGCTGGGTCAGGTCGCCGGCGCACGGGCGCGCATCCACGCCCTGTGCGGCGAACTCGCGCACGCGCTCGGCGACGCCGACCGCGTTCAGGTCGCAGGCGATGATCTTGGCGCCCGCCTTTCCGAAGGCCAGCGCAACCGCATTGCCGATCTGGCCGGCGCGGCCCACGCCGGTCACGAGCGCGACCTTGCCGGAGAAGTCGAATCGAGTGGTCATGGGTCCTCGGAGGCTCTAAGAGGTCGCGGCGGTGGTGAGGTCGGCGCGGAGCCGGTCGAGCCGCTCGAGCCATTCCATCGGCACCTCCTGCGAGCCGAGGGCGCCGTGACTCTCGCCGGGCTCGGGATCGCCGTGCCAGTCGCTGCCGCCGGTGCGCAGCAGACCGAGGCGGAGAGAGATGTCGGTCAATCGCGAGCGGTTGTCGGGATCGTGACTCGGGTGGCGGGTCTCGATCGCGTCGAGCCCCTCCTGCTTCAGCCGCTCGATGAAGGAGCGCGTCCCCCGGTCCTTGAGATGGGCCACGGACACCAGCCCGCGCACCGCGTGCACCAGGTCGGCCACTTCCTTGAACGTGGGGAGCACCTTCTCGACGAACGCGGGCCGGCGCCGACCGATGTAGCGATCGAACGCTTCCGACATGGTCGCCGCGCCCCCGCTGCGTACGATGGCGCGTGCCACGTGGGGGCGGCCCACGGCGCCGCCGCGTGCCTGGCGTAGCACATCGTCGAAGTCGAGCGTCACACCCAGGGCCTGCAGCCGCTCCACCATCTCTCGCGCGCGGCGCAGCCGGTCGGCGCGGCAGCGCTCGAGGAATGTCTCCAGCGCGGCGGACTCGGTCGGGAGGAAGTAGCCGAGCACGTGCATCTCGCCCCAGGGCGCGGCGGTGGAGAACTCGCAGCCGGCGATGACGCGCACGCCCAGGCGGTCGCCCGCGGCCATCGCCGCGGGCACGCCCGCCACGGTGTCGTGGTCCGTGAGTGAGATCGCGCCCAACCCTGCCGCCAGCGCCCGCTCGACCACCACCTCCGGGGCCAGGCCTCCGTCGGAGGCCGTCGAGTGAACGTGGAGATCGATGATTGACCCGGCAGGCGGCGCCTGACCGAGCGCGGTCAGCGCCGGTAGCCCAGCTCGGGAGCGGTCCATGCGGGCTGCGACCACGACAGCAGGTCGCGCAGCTCCTTGTCGCTCAACTGATTGAGCGACAGCTCCCGGCTCTTGGCGCCGAGCGGCGAGTAGCGCGCCACGCGCCGCTCACGCTCGGGTCCGGTCCCCCGTGCGAATATGAGGCCGAACTCGTCCTTGGTGTATTGCGTGGACCGGCCGCTGACCGAGACTTCCCAGCGCTCTCCGTCCACGTCGATCATCCGTCTGGGCATGTTACCGCACCTCCTCCCAAAGCTCCCACGCACCATCGGCGTACTCGGCCACGGCGCGCATCCGCTGCTCCAATCGCTGCTCGTCGTCGGGGCGGACCGCGACCGCGCGGTGCGTCTCCCGGCTCCCACTCTCGCTGCACTCGAGAAAGGCGCCCGACTCGTCGGGCCTCCGAAACACCCAGAGATGCCAGCCGCGCACCTCTGCCAGGCGGGCCAGCTCGCGCACCGCCGCCAGGTACTCAGCTTCCTTCCCCGGCCGCACGCTCACCCGTGAGACGGTGAGGGTGCGGCTCATCTCAGACTCCCGCCTCGGGGAACTCCTGCAGGGACTTCTTCACGTCGGCCATGAACCGGTCGGCATCGGCACCGTCCACGATTCTGTGATCGAAGGCGAGGGCCAGCATCCCCTTGGTGCGCACTCCGATGCTGTCGATGCCGTCCACCGTGATCACGGACGGCTGCTTCTCGATCGCGCCGACGCACAGGATGGCGGCCTGCGGCTGGTTGATGATAGGCGTGCCGATCACCGAGCCGAACACACCCGGGTTGGTGATCGTGAACGTGCCCTTCTGGACCTCATCGGGGCTCAGCTTCTTGGCACGCGCCCGCTCGCCCAGATCGTTGATCGCCCGGGCGAGGCCGAGGAGCGCCAGCTCGTCGGCGTGCTTGATGACCGGGACGATCAGCCCCCAGTCGAGCGCCACCGCGATGCCGAGATTGATATCGCGCCGAAGGATGGTCCCCTCGCCCGCCACTGCCGCGTTGAGCGTCGGGTGACGGCGCAACGCATCCGCGGTCGCCTTGGCGATGAACGCGAGGAAAGTGAGGTTCACCCCGCGGTCGGCGTACGACTTCTTCTGCTTGCCGCGAAGCTGGGCCACGCGCGAGTAGTCGATCTCGAAGATGGTGTTGACGTGCGGGGAGACCCGGCGCGACATGACCATGTGCTCGGCGGTGAGCTTCCGGATCCGGCTCCAGGGCTCGACCCGGTCGCCCTCCCAGGGCTCCACGCCGGTGGGCGCCATGGCGGGCTGAGCCGCCGGGGCGGCGCGCGGCGCCGACGCTGGCGTAGACGGCGCGGCCGCGGGTGCTTCCCGGCTGCCGGCGCTGTCGATGTAACCGAGCACGTCGTTCTTGGTGACCCTCCCGGCGATGCCGGTTCCCGGGATCTCGCGCAGGTCGAGATTGTGCTCGGCCACCATCTTCCGGACCAGGGGCGTGGATCGCCGGCGGAGTCGCTCCTCCGCCGTCTCCATCTCACCGTTGCCGTCGGCGACCGTGGCCGTCCGAGGCTTCTCGGCGGCGGGCCGCGCCGCGGGCTCGGGAGCGGTGGCGGCAACCGGCGCGGGCTTCGGCGGCGCGGGCGGCGGACTCGCACCGTCTGGCGCCGGCTTCGCCGGGGCCGCGGGGGCGGGGGCCGCAGCGGCGGGGGCAGCGGGGGTCGACGCCGGCGCGGCCGGTGCAGGCTTGGCCGCGCCCGCGGCCGCCTCGGTGTCGATCTTGGCCACCACGGTCTGGACGGCGACGGTCTGGCCCTCCTGCACCAGGATCTCGCTGAGCACGCCGGCGGCAGGCGCCGGGATCTCCGCGTCCACCTTGTCGGTCGAGATCTCGAAGATCGGCTCGTCCCGCTTCACCGCGTCGCCCACCTTCTTGATCCAGCGCGAGAGGGTGCCCTCGGCGATGGACTCGCCCATCTGGGGCATGATGACGTCTATGGTCGGCATTGCCGATGCTCCTTGAGATAGCTATGAGCTATGAGCTTATAGCTGACAGCACACCGAGTTGAGTCCTGGGCCTGCCCGGGCCGGCACAGCGCGCGTCGCTCGTAGGACGCCCGGTGTGCGGTTAGCTCATAGCTCATAGCTCATAGCTAATAGCCAGCCAGCCATCTTGCCGCCCTCACGATGTCCGCCGTCTGCGGAAGCACGAAGTCCTCGAGCTGCGGCGCGTACGGCAGCGGCACGTCGTGCGCGCCGACCCGCTTCACCGGCGCGTCGAGCCACTCGAAGGCCAGGTCCTGAATCCGCGCCGTGATCTCGCCGGCGATGCCGCCGGTCACGCGTGTCCTCGTGCACGATCAGGACGCGGTTGGTCTTCTTCACCGTCGCCGCGATCGCCTCGTCGTCCATCGGGAGCAGCGAGCGCAGGTCGATCACCTCGACGGAGAGCCCGTCTTCCCGCTCGAGCTGCTCGGCGGCCTCGAGCGCCTTCCACACCGTCGCGGCATACGTGATGATCGAGAGGTCCTTCCCCTCGCGCGCCAGCCGCGCCTTGCCGATCGGCACGACGTGGTCGCCCTGGGGCAGCTCTTCCTTGATCCGCCGGTAGAGGTACTTGTGCTCGAAGAAGAGCACGCAATCGTCGTCGCGGATGGCCGCCTTCAGCAGGCCCTTGGCGTCCGCGGCGGTGGCGGGATAGACGATCTTGAGACCCGGGCGTGTGGAGGAAGGCGGCCTCGGGATTCTGCGAGTGAAACGGGCCGCCGCGCACGTACCCGCCGCTCGGGCCCGCGCACCACCATCGGACACGGACAGGAACGCCCGATACCGCGCTGTCGCAACGTAGTTGGTCAGGATGTCGTAGGCGCAGGACGATGAAGTCGATGAACTGCATCTCGCACGACGGGACGCATGCCCATGTGCGCCGCACCGGCCGCGGCGCCGACGATCCCGATCTCGGTGATCGGGGTGTCGATGACGCGCCCCTCCCCGAACCGATCGAGAAGCCCCTCGGTGACCTTGAACGCGCCGCCGTAGGCGCCGATGTCCTCGCCCATGCAGAAGACGTTCGGGTCGCGCTCCATTTCCTCGAACAGCCCCTGCGCGGATCGCCTCGAGGTAGGTGATCTCAGCCATCGTGCGTACCCCAGCTCGACGGGCGCTCGTGCCGGTCGACCGCGCTCCGGATGCCCTCCCGGTACCACAGCACCGGCATCCGCGCCGGCTCGGCGTAGACGCCGTCCAGCGCGTCGAGCGGCTCGGGCGCGGGCGACGCCTCGGCCTCATCCGTGGCGCGCGTCGATCTCCGCGATGACCCGCGCGTCGATCGCCGCGAGCTCGTCCGTCGTGATCTCCTCCCGCTCGGTCAGCACCTTCGCGTAGCGGTCGAGCGGATCGTTCTCGCTCGCCCAGCGGTCGATTTCCCCGGCCGGCACGTACGACTGGTTGTCGTGCTCCGCGTGACCCTTCCGGCGATAGGTCATGAGCTCCACCAGGGTGACGCCCTCGCCGCCGCGAGCGCGATCCACCGCCTCACGGGTCACCCGGTACACCTCGAGCACGTCGTTGCCGTCCGCCCGCACGCCGGGGATACCGTACCCGGCGGCCTTGTCGGCCAGGCGCTCGGCCGCGCTCTGCTGCTCGGTCGGCGTGGAGTAGGCGTAACGGTTGTTCTCGACGATCACGACGAGCGGGCACCGCTGCACCGCCGCGAGAGTTGATCCCCTCGTGGAAGGCCCCGGTCGAGGTCGCGCCGTCGCCGACGTAGACGAGGCCGACCCGCGGCTGCTGGCGGAGCTTGAACGAGAGCGTGACGCCGGCCATCACCGGCACCATGTCACCCAGGTGGCGAGATCTGCCCGACGAAGTCCGCTCCTCGACGTCGCCGAAGTGGATGTTGAGCTCTCGTCCGCGCGTGGGCGAATCGCCCTTCGCCATGTACTGCCGCAGGACCTCGAGCGGCGTCGCGCCCTTTACCAGCATGGAGCCGAGATTCCGGATCAGCGGCGACAGCACGTCGCTCGCGCCGGAGCGCGTACGCCGAGCCGACGGCGTCGGCTTCCTGACCCAGCGACCGGAACAGTCCGCCCACCACCTTGGTCTGCCGGTAGAGGTTGACCAGCCGCTCCTCGAGCGAGCGGGTAAGCCTCATCCAGTAATACAGTTCGAGGAGTTGGTCGCGGGGGAGACCACCGGCGGTGGAGCGGGACGGGACGGTTGCTGACGTGGCGGCCATGCGGTTCCTGGGTGCGGGTGCCTGAACCCGGGCAGGAAAATCCACCGGGGGAGAAGTGGAGTCAAGCGGAATCCGCGCGGTGTCTGCCGGCGGTGTCTCGGCGTCACCTATGACCGGCAGGAGACCCCATCACACGCGCGAACGGACGAGGAAACGACCCCATGGCTCACCGTCGGCGGCCGGCGCTCGCTCGCTCGCTTGCAGTTCTCCTGCTCCTGAGCTGCGCCAGCTCGTCACCGGACCTGACGTCGCCGCCCACTGGCAATCCGCCGCCGCAGGAGCCGCCGACCCAGCCTCCGACGCCACCACCGACACCGGAGCCACCGCCGCCCCCGACCGAGCCGCCCCCGGCGCCGCCGCCGGGGCCGCCGATCCCGAATCCCCCCGGCCTCGGGGCCGGCGCGCGGATCCTGTTCATCGGGAACAGCCTCACTGATGGGAACGATGTGCCCGGCCTGGTCCGGTCGCTCGCCTCGGCCGCCGGCCTCGGCTGGCACATCGAAGCCCAGCTCCTGGGTGGCGCGAGCCTGCAGGATCATTGGGACCGTGGCGCGGCCCGCACACGAATCCAGAGCGGCCACTGGGATGCCGTCGTGCTCCAGCAGGGACCCTCGTCGCTCCCCGAGAGCCGGCTCAACCTCCGGCAGTGGGTGGGGGAATTCGACGGATTGATCCGGGCGGCGGGCGGGCGCGCGGCGCTCTATATGGTTTGGCCGGAGCGAGCGCGCCTCGCGTTCTTCGACCGGGTCCGCGATTCGTACGCGCTAGCCGCGCGCGACGTCGGCGGATACTTCCTGCCCGCGGGGGAGACGTGGCGGGCGGCCTGGCGGGTGGAGTCGGGGTTGGCGCTCTACGGAGGCGATGGCTTCCACCCCACCATGGCGGGGAGCTATGCGGCGGCGCTTACGATTTTCGCGGGGCTCTCCGGGCTGCCGCCGGCCGGGCCGGTACCGGTGGGCTTAACCCCGCAGACGGCAGAGCGCCTCCGGCAGGCTACGCAGGAGGCGCTCGACGAGTACGGGGACTACGCTCCGGGGAACGCGCCGTAGCTTAGACCTTGAGCGGCACCGCGCGGCCCGCGCCCGTCGCCTCCGACTGGATCCGCATACCGTAGAACGACCGGTGGACGAACACCATCGCCAGGGCGAAGAACACCACGGCCAGCACCTTGGACAGGGTCGCGTTGCCCCCGGCGACCAGGTAGACCCCGAGCTCGACCGCGAGCAGCCCGAAGAGGGTGGTGAACTTGATCACCGGGTTCAGCGCCACCGACGAGGTGTCCTTGAACGGATCGCCGACCGTATCGCCCACCACCGAGGCGTCGTGCAGGTCGGTTCCCTTCATCTTGAGCTCGGTCTCCACGATCTTCTTCGCGTTGTCCCAGGCGCCGCCGGCGTTGGCCATGAAGATGGCCTGGTAGAGGCCGAACATGGCGATCGATATCAGGTAGCCGATGAAGAAGAACGGCTCGATGAAGGCGAACGCGAGGGTCGAGAAGAACACGCCGAGGAAGATGTTGAACATGCCCTTCTGGGCGTACTGGGTGCAGATCTCGACCACCTTGCGGCTGTCCTCCACCGAGGCCTTGGTGACCCCTTCCAGCCGGATGTTGGCCTTGATGAACTCCACCGCGCGATACGCGCCGGTGGTCACCGCCTGGATGGAGGCACCGGTAAACCAGTAGATCACCGCGCCGCCGGTGATGAGACCGAGCAGGAACGGCGGATGGAGGATGGACAGGTTCTCCATACCGCTGGTGAGACCGTGGGTCAGCGCCATGATGATCGAGAAGATCATCGTCGTGGCGCCCACCACCGCGGTGCCGATGAGTACCGGCTTGGCGGTGGCCTTGAAGGTGTTCCCCGCCCCGTCGTTCTCTTCCAGCAGATCCTTGGCGAGCTCGAAGTTCAGGTCGAACCCGTGCTGCTTCTTGATCTCCTGCTGCACGCCCGGGATCTGCTCGATGACGGAAAGCTCGTAGACCGACTGGGCATTGTCGGTCACCGGACCATAGCTGTCGACGGCAATGGTGACCGGCCCCATGCCCAGGAATCCGAAGGCGACCAGGCCGAAGGCGAAGATCGCCGGCGCCTGCATGAGCTCGCCCAGGCCCAGCGTGCTCACGCCGTACGCGATCGACATCAGCAGCATGATCGCGATGCCGAGCCAGTACGCCGAGAAGTTGCCGGCGACCAGTCCGGACAGGATGTTGAGCGAGGCGCCGCCCTCGCGGGAGGCGCTCACCACCTCGCGCACGTGGCGGGAGTCGGTGCTGGTGAAGACCTTCACCATCTCCGGGATGATCGCGCCGGCGAGCGTGCCGCAGGTGATCACGCTGGAGAGCTGCCACCACAAGTCGCCGTTGCCACCGAGGTCCGGCACGATCAGGTAGGAGAGGATGTACGTCAGCACCACCGAGAGGATCGAGGTGAACCACACCAGGTGGGTGAGCGGCGACTCGAAGTTGAACCGGGCGACGTGGCCGTACCGGGCCTGGGACATGGCGTTGCTGATCAGATAGGAGAAACCGGACGCGAGCACCATCATGATGCGCATGAGGAAGATCCAGACCAGCAACTGGGCCTGAACCGCGGTATCCGGCACGGCGAGCACGATGAAGACGATCAGCGCGACGCCGGTGACGCCGTAGGTCTCGAATCCATCCGCCGTGGGCCCGACCGAGTCCCCGGCGTTGTCGCCGGTGCAGTCGGCGATGACGCCCGGATTCCGCGCGTCATCCTCCTTGATCTTGAAGACGACCTTCATGAGGTCGGCCCCGATGTCGGCGATCTTGGTGAAGATGCCGCCCGCGATCCGGAGCGCCGCGGCGCCGAGCGACTCGCCGATGGCGAAGCCCAGGAAGCAGGCCCCCGCCACATCGGCCGGAATGAAGAGCAGGATGGCGAGCATGAACAGCAGCTCGACCGAGATCAGCATCATCCCCACGCTCATCCCCGCGCGCAGCGGGATATCGCTCACCGGCCACGCCTTCCCTCTGAGGCTCGCGAATGCGGTCCGCGAGTTGGCGAAGGTGTTGATCCGGATGCCGAACCAGGCGACCCCGTAGCTGCCCGCCATGCCGATCACGCTGAACAGCAGGATGATGGCGATCTTGGAGATCTCCAGCCCGGTGAGCAGGAAGTACGCCACGATCACCGTGCCGATGAAGCCGAGCAGCACGAGCAGCAGCTTGCCCTGCTGGATCATGTAGGCCTTGCAGGTCTCGTAGATCAGGTCGGAGATCTCCGCCATCGAGCGGTGCACCGGCAGGTTCTTCACCCGGGTGTAGCTCCAGAGGCCGAAGAGCAAGCCGAGAACGCACACGAGGAGCCCCGAGAGCAGGATCTCGTGTCCGGTGAAGCCGAGGAAATCGCCCTGGTTCAGGTCGGGCAGGCGGATGTTCACCTCGCCACCGGGACGGTGCTCGGGAGCCGCGACCTGCGCGGTTTCCTGGGCGCCGGCCAGCGGGACGGCCACCGGGGCGAAGGCCCCCAGCAGGAGCAGCAGCAACGTGAGGGAACGGAACGCCGGGCGGGGCAGCTTCATCGTGAAATCTCTCCTGGGCTTCGGGCGGCGCTCAGTAAGCGCCGATGGGACGGTGGGCGGCATGGGTCGCGGCGTGCGCGATGGTGAGAAAGCGCTTCGCCAGCTTGTCGGCCTCGCTCTCGCCGACCTGATCTGTCTCGATCGTCACCAGGGTGTAGTGGCCGCCCTCGGCCTGCACCGCGACGTCGATCCGGCCGATCGTGCCGGAGAACGTCCGCTGCCGGACGCCTTCGGCCACCGGTGTGAGCCGGGAGCCGAAGAATTCGGTGGCGAGTGCCAGGGTCTGGTCGGGCGAGGCGTGGGTGCGATGAAAGTATTTCATCGCGCGGCGCGGGTCTCAATCATTCCGGTAGTACTCGATGCCCAGGTGGGTGATCTGTTCCTCACCCATCAGGTATCGGAGGGTGTTCTTCAGCTTGGTGTGTTGAATGAAGAGGTCGTGCTCGGGATAGAGCCCCGGAGCGACCTGCGGGCTCTTGAAGTAGAAGGAGAGCCACTCCTGAATGCCGCTCAACCCGGCGCGCTGCGCCAGGTCGAAGAACAGCGCCAGATCGAGCACCAGCGGTGCCGCGAGGATCGAGTCCCGGCAGAGGAAATCGACCTTGATCTGCATCGGGTAGCCCAGCCACCCGAAGATGTCGATGTTGTCCCAGCCCTCTTTGTTGTCGCCGCGGGGCGGATAGTAGTTGATCCGCACCTTGTGGAAGAGGTTGCCATAGAGCTCGGGATAGAGCTTCGGCTGGAGGATGTATTCCAGCACGCCGAGCTTGGACTCTTCCTTGGTCTTGAAGCTCTCGGGATCGTCCAGCACCTCGCCGTCCCGGTTGCCCAGGATGTTGGTCGAGTACCAGCCGGCCACGCCGAGCATCCGCGCCTTGAACATCGGGGCGAGCACCGTCTTGACCATGGTCTGGCCGGTCTTGAAGTCCTTGCCGCCGATGGCGATCCCGCGGTCCTTGGCGAGCTGCTCCATCGCCGGGAAGTCGCAGGTGAGATTTGGGGCGCCGTTGGCGAACGGCACGCCCTCCATCAGCGCCGCCCACGCGTACAGCATGCTCGGCGCAATAGACGGGTCGCCTGCGTCCATGGCCCGCTCGAACGCGTCGAGCGTCCAGTGGGTGGGACCGGGGCTGATGAAGATCTCGGTCGAAGCGCACCAGACCATGACCAGGCGGCTGCAGCCGTGTTTGGTCTTGAAGTCGCGGATGTCCTTGCGCAGCGCCTCCGCCAGGTCGCGCTTGGTCTTCCCGGTCTTGACGTTCTTCCCCTCGAGACGCTTCACGTACTGCTGGTCGAAGACCGCGGGCATCGGCTTGACCGACTTCAGGAAGTCGCCGATCGGCTGGATGTGCTCGTGGCGGTCGAGGACGCCCGCGTGCAGCGCGGCGGCGTATGCATCGTCCGGCACCGGGTCCCAGGCCCCGAACACCAGATCGTCCAGCGCCGCCAGCGGCACGAAGTCGCGAATCAGGGGCGCCCGGCCCTCGGTGCGCTTGCCCAGCCGGATCGTCCCCATCTGGGTGAGCGAGCCGATCGGCTTGGCCCCGCCGCGGCGCACGTTCTCCACCCCGGCGATGAACGTCGTCGCCACCGCGCCGAGCCCGACGCAGAGTACTCCCAGCTTTCCATCCGCCGGCGCGATCCGCCGGGCAGCCTGTTCAGGCACTGCTAACGTCCTTTCGCGAGAGGATCCAGCGTCGCGGTGCGCTCGATCGGCCGCGGACGGGGCTCTTCCACCCCGTTGGCGGCGCGGTGCACGTAGGCGAAACGCTGGATCACCGTGATGATCGAGGCGACCGCGAGGAGCGCGACCAGTCCCTCCAGCAAGAGGGCGCTGGGACCGGCGCCGGCGATCAGCGAGGCCACGCCGAGGCCGAGAATACGCTCCGCCCGCTGGGCGATGCCGACCTTGCAGTCGAGGCCGAGCCCTTCGGCCCGGGCCCGCGCGTACGACACCAGGAGCGAGCTCAGAATCGCCACCATGCAGGCGATCACCGCGGGCACCCGGTAGGCGACGTCGGGCGCGGTCAGCAGGAAGGCCCCGATGCCGATGAACGTGGCGCCGTCTCCCACCCGATCCAGCGTGGAGTCGTAGAACGCACCGAACTTGGTCACCATGGCACCGCCGCGGGCCACCTGGCCGTCGAGCGTGTCGGCCACCCCGCTGAGCAGCAGCAGGGCGCCACCCAGCCGAACGTGCCCGAGCGCGTAGGCCACCGCGGAGATCAATACGAGGCCGGTCCCGACGGTCGTGATGGTGTTCGGCCGGACTCCGGCCCGGATCAGCCGGTCCACCAGCGGATTCACCGCGGCGTAGAACGGCTTCTCCAGCGCTCCCAGGAGCTTCACGCTTGTCTCCACCCCTCGGTAAAGCCGCATGGAAACACGCCCGGACCCCGACCCAACGCCGGGGCAAAGGATAATCGGCAGAACCGCTTAGGGCAATTACGCGAAATGGGTCGGTGCACGACTTCGCGGCCCCCTATTCCGGGTACAGGAGGGAGGCTTTCCGCCGCGCGAGGTAGGCTCGACGCCCTGGCTCCCAGCCCTCGATGATGGTGCCGGGATCGGTGCCCGCGTCCAGCGCCGAACGGAGCGACGTGGTGCCCGCCAGCCGGTCAATGTGCCTGGGAATCCAACGAAAGGTCTCGCGATGCCGGCCCAGCACCGCGGCGAGGAGGTAGACCGCGGCGGCCGTCGGGTCGTAGGCAGCCCGATCGGTCACCTCCAGGCGGATCCCGACCAGCGCCGTGTCGGCGTACTTGCCGTCGCCCGGGACCCGGGGCGTGAAGGTGACGCCGCGAGCGCGCACGCCGGCGAGCCCGGCGGCCCGGAAGCCGGCCAGCACGGCGGTCGTGTCCAGCCAGGGCGCTCCGACCTGCTCGAAGGGCGCGCCGGAGCCGCGGCCCACCGACAGGTTGGTCCCCTCGAACAGACAGAGACCCGGGTAGTGGTAGAGGCTCTCGAGCGTCCGGAGATTGGGACTCGGCGGGATGAACGGCAGGCCGGTGCGGTCGAACGCCATGTCACGCCGCCAGCCGCTCGCCGGCACCACCGACAGCTGCACCGCCAGCCCCAGGTCGGCTCGCGCGAGGCGCGCCTGCTCCCCCAGGGTGAGGCCGTGCCGCATGGGCACCACGAGCCGGCCGACCGCGGTGATGTGCTCGGGTTCGAGCACGTTGCCCTGCACTGCCCCGCCGATCGGATTCGGCCGGTCCAGCACGACGACCGGGATCCGGTTGCGGGCCCCGGCCTGCATCACGTCTACCGTGGTGGTGATGTAGGTGTAGTAGCGCGCGCCCGCATCTTGCAGGTCCACGAGCAGCACGTCGATGCCGGCCAGCATCTCGTCGGTCGGGGCGGAAGTCCGACCATAAAGACTATAGATTGGAAGGCCAGTGGCCGAATCCGTGGACGACGCGACAGCGGCGCCGGGATCCGCCGCCCCCCGGAAGCCGTGCTCGGGGCTGAACAACGCCACGAGCCGCACACCGGCCGACCGCAATCGCACCACGTCGCTGATACTGTCGGCATCCACGCCCGACTGGTTGGTCACCAGCCCGACCCGCCGGTCGCGGACCAGCGCGGCGCTGTCCGCGAGCAGGACCTCGATGCCGGGCCGGACCCGGTCCGCACCTGCCGGCGCGGAGACCGGTCCCGGCGCCGTGCATCCCATGAGCCAGCAGACCCATCCCGACAGCAGGAAATGAGACCTGTGCACGCCAAGCTCCTCGCGATCGTGACGGTAGTGTTGTGCGCCTGCGGTGGCGGGGCGGCCGGGCCCGCGGCCTCGCCCCAGCCCGAGCCGTTCCGTCCCGACCTCCGCGCCGTGCCCGAGGTGGACGACCTGCTCGCCACCCTCTCCGTCCGGGACAAGATCGCCCAGCTCGTGGTGGCCTGGATCCCGGGCACCTATGCGGCGTACGACGCGGACGCATTCGCCCGCATGGAGACGTGGGTGGATTCGCTCCACGTGGGCGGGATCATCGTGTCGGTGGGCTCGCCGCTCGACATCGCCGCCAAGCTCAACCGGCTGCAGCAGCGCTCGGCGCTGCCGCTCCTCGTCGCGTCGGACCTGGAGGCCGGCACCAGCATCCGGTTCAACGGCGGCACGCCGCTGCCACCCAATATGGGCGTGGCCGCGACCGGGAGCGACAGTCTCGCGTACGAGATGGGCCGCATCACCGCGCTGGAGGGACGCGCGGTCGGGGTGCACCTGGCGTTCGCGCCGGTCGCCGACGTCAACAACAATCCCGACAATCCGATCATCAACGTGCGCTCGTTCGGCGAGGATCCCGGCGCGGTCGGACGCATGGTGGCCGCCGAGGTCCGCGGCCTGCAGGACAACGGGATGCTCGCGACGGCCAAGCATTTCCCCGGGCACGGTGACGTGGGGACGGATTCGCACCTGGCCCTCCCCGTGATCGGCTCCGACTGGGCCCGGCTCGACTCGGTCGAGCTGGTGCCGTTCCGGGCGGCGATCGGCGCCGGTGTGCAGGTGGTGATGTCGGCCCACATCGCGCTGCCCGAGATCGACCGCGGCGAGCTCCGGCCCGTCACCATGGCGCCCGGTGTGCTCACCGGGATCCTGCGCGACTCGCTGAAGTTCGGCGGCCTGGTCGTGACCGACGCGCTGGACATGGGCGCGGTGGTGAACGCGTACGGGGCCGATGCGTCGGTCCGCGCGTTCCTCGCCGGCGCCGACCTCCTGCTCCAGCCCGCCGACCCGGCTCGCGCCATCGACGCGATGGCGGCCGCGGTCGCCGCGGGCACGATCGCCCCCGAGCGCCTCGAGCGCTCGGTGCGGCGGGTGCTGCAGATCAAGCGCGACCTCGGTCTCTTCACCCGTCGCACGGTCGCGCTCGACAGCGTGCCGGAGATCGTCGGCAGCTCCCGTTTCCTCGAGGAAGCCCGGACCATGGCCGGCCGGTCGGTCGTGATGGTGAAGGACGTGAACGGGACGGTGCACGGCCTCCGCGCGGCCCGGCCACCGATCACGCTGGTGACCTTCGGCGACGAGGAGAACCGGACGCTCGGTCTCGCGCTGGCGGCGGAGCTGCGCCGGCTGGGGTTCGCGCCGGCGGTGATGCGCCTCTGGCCGGGGAGCGGCGCGGCCAGCTACGATTCGGCGGCCGCGGCGCTCCGGCAACGACCGGTCGCGCTCTTCGTCACCGCCGACAAGCCGACCGCGTGGCGCGGCAACATCGGGCTGCCGGAACGGCTCTCGGCGCTCATCACCGCCACCGCGCGCGCCCGCCCGACGATCCTGGTCTCATTGGGGAATCCATACCTCATCTCCCGGCTGCCGGAGGTGGGGTCGTACCTCATCGGCTGGCGCTCGAACTCGGTGACCGAGGAAGCGATGGCCCGCGCACTGGCGGGCGCGGCCCCGATCACGGGAAAGCTGCCCATCTCCATACCGCCACTCTACCGCCGCGGCTGGGGGGTGGAACGACGGGTGTCGAATCCCCAGTGAGACCTCACCGCCTGCCGGAGACCCGATGACTCTCGTGCTGTCGGACTGGTTGATCATCGCGCTCTACTTCGTCGTGTCGGCTGCCATCGGTCTCGCCTACACCCGCACGGCCGGACAGTCCCTCGCGGACTACTTCGTCTCCGGGCGCTCGTTGCCCTGGTGGCTCGCGGGCACCTCGATGGTGGCCACCACGTTCGCGGCGGATACCCCGCTCGCCGTGGCGGGCCTGGTGGCGAAGTACGGGGTGGCCGGCAACTGGCTGTGGTGGAACGGCGCCCTGTCCGGCATCCTGACCGTGTTCTTCTTCTCGAGGCTCTGGCGCCGCGCCGGAGTGCTGACCGACGTGGAGTTCGCCGAGCTGCGGTACGGCGGGAAGCCGGCGGCCGTGCTCCGGGGGTTCCGGGCCGTGTATCTGGCCATTCCGATCAATCTGATCATCATGGGCTGGGTGACGCGCGCCATGGTCACCATCGTGGGCATCACCCTGGACGTGAACCCGTGGGTGGCGGCCATCGCGCTCTTCGGCCTCACCGCGCTGTACAGCGTGCTCGCCGGACTCTGGGGCGTGATCGTGACGGACGCCTTCCAGTTCGCCATAGCCATGGGCGGATCGATCCTGCTCGCCGTGCTCGCGGTGGAGTGGATCGGCGGGATGGACTCGCTGGTGGCGCAGGCTACCACGCACTACGGCTCCGCCGAAGCCGCCTTCAGCATCATTCCGCCGACCGACCGTGCCTGGCTCCCGCTCTCCACCCTGCTGGTGTTCCTGGCGGTGCAGTGGTGGGCCGCGTGGTATCCCGGCGCGGAGCCGGGAGGCGGCGGCTACATCGTCCAGCGGATCCTGTCCGCGAAA
Organism: uncultured Gemmatimonadales bacterium; assembly: GCA_963846545.1. GTDB lineage: Bacteria > Gemmatimonadota > Gemmatimonadetes > Gemmatimonadales > GWC2-71-9 > CAVVWJ01. The sequence goes on from CAWJWG010000001.1 coordinate 2,103,160, forward strand.
GACGAGCGGCACGGGCTCCTCGCGACCCTCTGGTTCAACATCGCGCACTACGCCCTCAGGCCCTGGCCCTGGATTCTCGTCGGCCTGGTGGCGGCGATCCGCTATCCCGGGCTGCCCAATCCGGAGGAAGGGTACGTGCGCGTGATGGTGGACGTCCTCCCGTCCCCATTCAAGGGCCTCATGCTCGCCGCCTTCGCGGCGGCTTACATGAGCACGATCAGCACCCATCTCAACTGGGGTGCGTCGTACCTGGTGAACGACATCTACCTGCGCTTCCTGCGTCCGCATGCGACGCCGCGTGCGCAGGTCGTCGCGTCCCGGGTCGCGACCGGGCTCCTCATGGTGCTCTCGCTCGCGGTGATGGCCCTCCTCTCGAGCGTCGAGCAGGGATGGAAGCTGCTCCTCGGTCTCGGCGCCGGGACCGGGCTGGTCCTCATCCTCCGCTGGTACTGGTGGCGGGTGAACGCGTGGTCGGAGATCAGCGCCATGAGCGCCTCGCTCGTGACCAGCGTCGTGCTGCAGACCATGGGGCTCGACCTGGGCGACACGGCGTCCACCAGCTACGCGGTCACCATGCTGATCACCGTCGGCGTCACCACGGCGGTCTGGCTCGCGGTGACATTCCTGACGCCGCCTGAATCCGACGCCACCCTGGAGCGGTTTTACCGCCGGGTGCGGCCGGGCGGAATCGGGTGGCGCAGGATCAGCACAGTCCTGGGGTTCGGGTCCGACCCGATCCCCGGTGGAGCGCTCAGCTGGGTCAACTGGGTCGCCGGTGTCTGCGCGGTCTACGCGGCCGTCTTCTCGATCGGGGCCACCGTCACGGGACAAGGCGGGCGCGGAATCGTCTACGGAATCGCTTCGCTACTGTCTTTCCTCTTGATATACAACAACTTACGACGTGACACCCGGCTCAACTCGGACGTTGACAGCGCCGCTTAGCCGTCGTTAGCTTTACACCCATCGGTCCGGCGCCCAGCCGGCCAACGTCCGTCAAGGAGCGTCCAATGAGTGGTACCGACCAGCAGGCCCCGACGGGTGGGCTCACCGTGATCCTCACGGGGCGGGCGGCGGAGGAAGTCCAGAAATTCATCGTGCAGGAGCAGGTGCCGGCGGAGAGCGCGGGCCTGCGGGTCAGCGTGCTCCCGGGCGGCTGCTCCGGCTTCAAGTACAGCCTCAACGTCGAAGAGCGGCCCCTCGACGACGACTTCGTCACCGAGGTGAACGGCGTCCGGTTGTTCGTGGACGGGTTCAGCGCTCAGTACCTCACGGGCATCACCATCGACTACGTGAGCTCGATGCAGGGGTCGGGATTCACCTTCAGCAACCCCAACGCGACCGGCGGGTGCGGGTGCGGCAGCAGCTTCACGGCCTGACCGAGTGACGCGCACTGCGTGACAATTGAAGAGGGTGGCCGCGCGAGCATCGCTCGCCCGGCCACCCTCTTCGCGTGTGGCATCACTGCGGATCGCGTGCGGCTCCCTCACGTTTCCACTTCCTGAAGGACAACGGCCTGCATACCCTCGACGTCGTCGTCGTCGGCCTGTACTTCGTCTTCACGCTGGGCGTCGGGCTCTGGGTGGCCCGGCACCAACGCAGCGCTACCGACTACTTCCTCGGCGCCCGCGACCTGCCCGCGTGGGCGATCCTGCTCTCGATCGTCGCGACCGAGACGTCGGCGCTGACGGTGATCTCCATCCCCGGCATCGGCGCGCGCGGCGATCTCACCTTCCTGCAGCTCACGCTCGGCTATCTGATCGGCCGGATCGGCGTCGCGCTGTGGCTCCTGCCCGGCTACTTCCGGGGCGACCAGGAGACCGCCTACGCGCGGCTCGAGCACCGGTTCGGGGTCACCACCCGCCGGCTCACCAGCACGATCTTCCTCTTCTCGCGCTTCCTGGGCGACGCGGTCCGTGTCTTCGCCAGCGCCATTCCCCTGGCCCTGGTGACGGGATGGAGCATTCCGACGTCGATCGTGGCGATGGGCCTGGTGACGATGATCTACACCTGGTTCGGAGGCTTCAAGGCCGTGGTGTGGACCGACGTGCTGCAGCTTTCCGTCTATCTCACCGGGGGTATCGGCGCCCTGTTCGTCGCGTGGCACCTGGCCGGTGGCGCGGGACACTCCTTCGCCCTCGCCGCGGCGGAGGGGAAGCTCCGCCTGGTGGACCCGACGATCTCGCTGACGCGCACCTACACGCTCCTCGGCGGGATCGTGGGCGGGGCGCTGCTGTCGGCCGCGTCGCACGGCACGGACCATCTCATCGTGCAGCGGCTGCTGGCCACGCGGTCGCTCCGCGACGCGCGCGTGGCGCTGGTCGGCTCGGGCGTGATGGTCATCTTCCAGTTCACCCTCTTCCTCCTGGTGGGCCTGGCGATCTGGTCCGCCGGCCTGGCGCCCGAGGGCATGGCGAGCGACCAGATCTTCCCCCGGTTCATCGTGGAGCAGCTGCCGGTGGGACTCGCGGGGCTGGTGATCGCCGGGATTCTCGCCGCCGCGATGGGCACCCACAGCTCGGCGATCAACTCCCTCGCCTCATCCGCCACGCACGATCTCTACGCCTCGTACACCGGACGCTCCGATCCGGTGCACCTGCTGCGGGTCGGTCGGCTCTTCTCCGCGGCCTGGGCCACGGGTCTCATCTTCGGGGCCCTGTACTTCCACCTTGCCTCGCGCGGCAACGACACGCCGGTGGTGGTGCTCGCACTCTCGATCGCCTCGATCACCTACGGGCCGCTGCTCGGGACGTATCTCCTGGCCGGTCAGTGGCCGAGAGCGCGCGGTCGCGATGTGGTCGGGGCCGTCGCCGTGACGGTGTGCGTCATGCTGGTCGTCATCTTCGCCAAGCGATTCGCCGTGTTGCCCGGTCTCGACTGGCTCGAGCCGGTGGGCCGCCTGGCCTGGCCCTGGTACGTGCCGCTCGGCACGCTGCTCGCCTTCGGCGCCGGCGTGCTGCTCAGCTATCTTCCGGCGGGCGGATCACCGGCCGATCCGATCCCGCCTCGCGCCCGGGCAGGCACCGCGGCGTAACATCAGCGGCCGGTTATACCGCACACCCGATTTCTCTCATGCCCCTATTGATCGGCGCCGACGTCGGCGGCAGCAAGACCGCGGTTGGCGTATCCGAGGGCGGCGAGGTGCTCGCGCGCGCCGATGGTCCCGGCGCGGCGGTCCGGCCCGGCCGCGCCCTGGCCTCGGCGGGGATGATCGCCGAAGTGGTCCGGCGCGCGCTGGCCGCCACCGGCAAGCTGTCAGGCGACGTGCTGCTGGTCGGCGCGGCCGGCGCGGGACGCGAGCCGGAGCGGAGCGAGCTGGCCAAGGCGCTTCGGGCCGAGAGCCTCGCCCGGCTGGTCGTCGTGACCACGGACATCGAGCTGGCGCTCGCCGGTGCATTCGACCAGGGACCGGGGATCGTGGTGAGCGCCGGCACCGGGAGCATCGCGGTGGGCCGGGATGGCAAGGGCGGTCACCGGCGCATCGGCGGCTACGGGTGGCAGATGGGCGACGAGGGGAGCGGCTATGCGATCGGGCGAGCGGCACTCGGTGCGGTGAGCCGGGCGCACGACGGCCGAAGCCCTCGCACCCTGCTGAGCGACCGGGTGCTCGCGGCGACCAGGAGCCCCGATTTCGATTCACTGGTGCGCTGGGCGGCCAGCGCCTCTCCCTCGGAGCTGGCGGGGCTGGCGCCGCACGTGCTCGAGATCGCGGCCGAGGGCGATCCGCTCGCCCAGGGCATCGCCGACTATGCGGCGCGCGAGCTGGTCCAGCTCGCGGTCTGTCTCCTGCCGCTGCTCGACGTCGACCCGCCCATGGGGGTCGCCCTCACTGGCGGACTGCTGGCTCAGGACCGGCCGCTTCGCCGCAGCGTGCTCGCGCGATTGGGGGAGGACGCGTCGCTCCGTCCGATCGATGCCCGGGTGGACGCGGTGGCGGGTGCCCTACGATTGGCGGGCCGCGCGAAGGACTGACGCGCGCCGGCCAGGGGTTCCCTGCTGCTCGTCGCGCGTCACGCTGTGCGGAGCCAAGCGGCCGAAGCGGCGTAACGACCCCGTCGCTGCGCTCCGGGTGAGGATCCTGCCTAGCTTCGGAGGCCGCGCTCCTTGGCGAGCCGGCTGTTCCGCATTCCGTACACGAAGTAGACCACCAGCCCCAGCGCCAGCCAGGCCCCGAACCGGATCCAGGTCAGCAGCGGGAGCTGCAACATCAGGTAGATGCAGCTCAGGATCGCGAGGATGGGCGTGAACGGCACCCACGGCGCCCGGAACGGCCGCACCCGGTCCGGCTCGAGCTTCCGCAGCACGATGACGCCGGCGGACACCAGCACGAAGGCGAAGAGCGTCCCGATGTTGGTCAGGTCCACCACCTCCGCGATGTTGGCGAAGGCGGCGAACGTCGCCACGAAGAAGCCGGTGATGATCGTGCCGACGTAGGGGGTCCTGAACCGCGGATGCACCTTCGAGAAGAACGGCGGGAGAAGCCCGTCCCGCGACATGGACATGAAGATGCGCGGCTGGCCCAGCTGGAACACCAGGAGGACGCTGCTCATCGCGATTACGGCGCCGAGCGAGACGATGAAGCGGGATGTCCTGATCAGGCCGGGTGACCCTTCGGCGAACGCGAGCGCGGTGACCATCGGCTCGGCGGTCCCGAGCTTGGTCCACGGCGCCATCCCGGTCATCACCGCCGCGACCATGATGTACAGAACGGTGCAGACGATCAGGCTCATGATGATGCCGAACGGCATGTCGCGTGCGGGATCCTTGGCTTCCTCGGCCGCCGTGGAGGTGGCGTCGAACCCGATATAACTGAAGAAGATGATCGCGGCACCCGCGCTGATCCCCGCGAAGCCGTTGGGCGCGAAGCCACCCAACTCCGCATTGTTCCAGTTGATCGGGCGAATCAGGGTGAGACCCACGGTCACGAAGAACAGGATGATGGCGATCTTGAGGATGACCATCGCGTTGTTCGACGAGGCCGACTCCCGGATGCCGATCACCAGAATGCAGGTGATGCAGGCGACGATGAGGAAGGCCGGCAGATTGGCGATGAAGGGGAAGCCGAGGACGTTGGGCGCGGTGGTGATGGCGGAGGCCAGATACTGGTTGGTGGCGTCGGTGGCGCCGGCCGCCACCGCCTCGGCCGCGACGTGCGCCGAGCGAAAGTCGGTGGCCAGCCAGGCCGGGAGGGCGACCCCGAAGTGCGAGAGCAGCTCGCGGAAGTAGCCCGACCATCCGATCGCCACCCCGATGTTGCCCACCGCGTACTCCACGATCAGGTCCCATCCTATGATCCACGCCACCAGCTCGCCGAGCGACGCGTAGGCGTAGGTGTACGCCGAGCCCGAGATCGGCACCATGGCGGCGAATTCCGCGTAGCAGAGCGCGGCGAATCCGCAGGTCACGGCGGTGAGCAGGAACGAAACGACGATGGCCGGTCCGGCGCCGGGCCGGAGCGCGTCGCCCACGATCGCGGTGCCGGTGGTGGCGAAGATGCCGGCGCCGATGGTGGCGCCGACGCCCAGGGCGGTCAGATGCCACTTGTTGAGCGAGCGGCGCAGCCCGCCTCGCTCGGCGATGTCGTTCTCGCAATCCTCGACGGACTTCCGGAGGAGGAGCCGGCTCATCAATGACCTCGGTTGGAATGCGGGAGATGCGTTCTGCGATCAGGAGCTGCGCTTGCCCGGCAGTGTGAACGTGACCCGGGTGGTTCCGGCGATGCGGCTACCGTCCGGCGCCCGGGCCGGGGTGAAGCGAAAGGCGCGGATGACCTCGTCGAACTTGCGCGCGTAGTCGCGGTCGACGATGGCTGGCCGCACGACGTACCGCTCGACCCGGCCATCGCCGCGCACCCAGAACGTCACGTCGAGCGAGGCGCCCCGCAACTCCTTGGGCGGTGTCTCGAACGGGAAGGCCAGGTCGCGGAGCTCGGGGGGACGGACCACGCCTCCACCGCCGCCCATGCCGGGCCCGCTGCCGTCGCCCTTGCCGGTGCCCGTTCCCGGACCGGTGCCCTCGCCGGGACCGCCACCGCCGGCCCCAAGAGTGCCTGCCCCGGTCGTGACGGCCGACCCGGTGGCGCTGTCGGTCGTGGCGGTCTGGGGCACACTGTCGACCGGTGGCGGTGCGACGGGCTGGGGAACCTCCACCTCAGGCACCGGGGCAGGGATCTCCTCGGGCGGCGTCTCGGGTGGTGCGACCGCCGCCGGCGGTGGTGGTGCGGCCCGCGGCGGCGAAGGCAGGGTAATATATGCCACGCGGTTGCCTCCGCCACCGCCGCCCCCCTGCATCAGAAACAGGCTCGGCGTCCCCGGCGCCAGCGTCCGCTTCCACAACCGGTCGCCCTGCATGACCACCAAAGCGAGCAGCGCCCCGTGCAGCACGAGGGACGCGGCCCACCCGACGTAGCGCCGGCGGCTCGCGGGAAGCAGCAGATTCGGTGGTGAGCCCGGTACTCGCGTGGTGTCCCCCCAGACGGTGCGTCAGCCTCAGCGGAAAATAACGGTCCGCTCCTCCTGAGACGCCCCGGACCTCCTTGAAAGCACGCGCGGGAGCCCGTGGGCTCCCGCGCGCCTGCTGCATTTCCTGGCCTGGACTACTGCTGCCGATTCGCCTCTTGCGGCGTGAATCCGATGATCTGGACTCCCGCGCCTCGGGCAACGTCCATTGCCTCGACCACATCCTGGTAGAGCCGGTTGACCCCGGCCTTGATGAACAACAGCTTGGCCGGCCGCGGATCGAAGATCGCGTGAATCTGAGTGTCCAGCTGATCCTTGGGCAACGGCTGGCCGTTGATGGCGTAGCTGCCGTCGTCGCCCAGCTCCAGCACGATCTGATTGTTGGCCTGCTGCGTCGCAGTGGTCTGCTCCGGCGGCGGGACCTGAATGTCCATCGCCATCCGCGACAACGGCTGGGTGATCATGAAGATGATCAGGAGCACCAGCAGGATGTCGATCATCGGAACGACGTTCGGCTCGGACGCAACTTCGCCGCGCGCTCCTCCGCCTCCTCCCGCCATGTTATTTCTCCTTTTCGTCTTCGGTGTCGGCGAACATCGCCTGCTGCACGCTGGGCTCCGTGATAGCCGCCATCACGCGTACACCCGACCGACGGGCGGTCTCCACCGCTTCCTGGATTTTCCCGTACTTGAGCTGGTTGTCGGCCTTGAAGTAGAGGATCTTGTCCTCCGTCCGGGCCGCGAAGATCGAGCGCAGCTGGTCCTCCAGCGTGCCTTCCGCCAGCGGCCGGCCGTCGAGAAAATACCGGCCGGACTCGTCGATCCCCAGAACCACTTCGTTGTCGCCCTCGGGGCGCGGATCCAGGTTCTTGCCCCTCGGCAAGGTGGCCTTGAACCCCGCCGCGATCAGCGGCGTCACGATCATGAAGATGATCAGCAGCACCAGCATGATGTCGATCATCGGTACCACGTTAGGCTCGGACTTGACCGCGGTCTGTCCGGATTTGCTGACTCCTATTGCCATGGCCCTTACCTCCGCTCGGGGTTACTGGTAGCGCCGGCTCAGCCGGAGACGTGCCCGCTGCCCGAAACCGCCTTCTGGGCCTGGAATTCCTTGGTGAAGATCGAGCGGCCGAACTCGCTGCCGACGCTCTTGATGAGGTAGTCGATCAGCTCCTTGGAGGTGTAGGTCATCTCCACGGAGAGGTTCTCGATCTTGGTCGCGAAGTAGTTGTACCCCCACACCGCCGGAATGGCGACCATGAGGCCGAACGCCGTGGTGATGAGCGCCTCGGCGATGCCGGCCGAGATGCCGGCCAGACCGCCCGACGCACCCGCCTGGGCCATACCGGTGAAGGCGTTCACGATGCCCATCGTGGTGCCGAGCAGGCCGACGAACGGCGCCGTCGAGCCCACCGTGGCCAGGATGCCCGTGCCGCGCTTGAACTCGGAGAGCACGATCAGCATCTGCCGCTCCACCGCACGCTCGGCCGAGTTGATGTCGGCGGCCGTGATGGTCGCGCGGTCGCGCAGCAGCGGCTTCACTTCGGCGAGGGCCTCGCCCAGCACACGAGAGACGTGGCTCTTCTTGTTCTTCTCGGCCAGGGCGATCGCCTGGTCGAGGTTCTCCTCCTGGATCGCCCGCGAGAACTGGGGGGCGAACTTCCGGGTCTCGGCCTGGCTCCGCTGGAACTGGAAGAACTTCTGGATCATGACGGTCAACGACCAGATCGACATGAACGCCATGATGATCACGACGCCCTTGGCGAACCAGCCCATCGTACCCCAGAGGTGAATCAGGTCAACGCTCATCTGGAATTCTCTCCTGTCGGAATTAGTTGCCGACCTTGAACGAAATACGCTGTTGGACCAGCTGCCTGACCGCCTGACCCTTGAACTTGGCCGGCTTGAACACGCCCTTCGCGATCGCCTCCTTCGCCGGCTCGGCGAAAGCGGGATGCGACGTCTTGATGATCTTGAACGACGCGGGCTCCGCGTGACCCGTCGTGTCCACGACGTACTGGAGATCGACCGAACCGGCGATCCCGGCGCTCTGGAGCACCGGCGGATACCGCGGCTGCGGGATGGAGATCGGCCGGACCGGATCGTCCAGCTGCGCCTCCAGGAACACCTCGCCGGTCACGGGACCGGTGCCGCCGACGATGCCCGCGGCGATGCCACCCTCCACACCCTTGCCGGTGAAGTCCTTCGGATCGAAGGGCTTCTCGTTCAGGTCGATGGGCGGGATGTCCTTTGGGATGTCGGTCGGCGCTACGACCGTCTGAAACCCCTTGGGCGGGGGATTCTGGGCGACGATGACATCGGGGGGCGGTTGATCGGGCGGTGGCGGCGGCGGTGGGGGTGGCTTCAGGAACACCATGGTCGTGTCGGCCACGATGTCCTTGATCGTCTCGGCCGCACCGGCGGTCACCTTGACCGCGGCGAAAATGACGGCCGCGTGCACCAGGAAGGAGACGATCGTCTGCCCAACCGATTTCTTCGCCTTCGGCTGCGACTCAATGAGATTCTCGAACACGCAACGACCTCCAGGGGAGGGTAATCGTGCCGAGGAAGCTAGCACTCGCCCGATAGCACCGCCCTACCCCGGAGATGACAATTCGATGACAAGCAGATTAGCTGCGACCCCAGTACAGCTTTCCGGTCTCACCTGGGAACGGAATCGGTGACCTCCTCCTCCGCGGCGGCGGGCTGAGCGAACTGATCCTTCGGCAGCCGCACCGTGAACAACGATCCGCGCCCCGGACGGCTCTGAACCGTAATCGAGCCACCGTGCGCTTCGGCGATCCACTTGGTGATCGCCAGGCCCAGGCCCGTCCCGGGACGATCCCCCGTGCGCGATCGAGCAGGGTCCGCCCGCCAGAACCGGTCGAAAATGTGAGGTAGATCACCAGGCGCGATGCCGATCCCGGTATCGGCCACGCTGAAGACGACCGAGCCGTCCTCCTGTGACAGCGTGAGCGCCACGGTGCCGCCCGCCGGCGTGTATTTGATCGCGTTGGTGAGGAGGTTGAGCAGCATCTCCCGGATCCGGTGCCGGTCCACCGCCATCAGCAACGGATGGGAGGGGATCTCGCTGGTGACGCTGATGTCCGCGCTCTCCCCCAGCATGCCGGCGGTCTCGGCCACGTCGTGCAGGACGTCGCGCAGGTCGCAGGGCTCGACCGCCAACGGCGCCCGGCCCTCATCGGCGCGGGCCAGGGTGAGCAGGTTCTCCACCATCTCCGACATCTGGTTGATCTGGGCCAGCGTCTCGTCGAGCGACTGGAGCAGCTCCGCCGGAATGCCAGGGTGCACCAGCGCCCGCTCGACCCCCGCGCGCAGCACCATCAGCGGCGTCTTCATCTCGTGGCTGGCGTCGGCCGTAAACCGGTGGAGGCTGCCGAAGCTCTGCTCCAGCCGGGCCAGCATGCCGTTGACGGTGAGCGCGAGCCGCGCCATCTCGTCCCCCGAGATCGGCACCACGAGCCGGCGATGGAGGCTCCGGCCATCGCTGATTGCCTCGACCTCGTCCATGATTCCTTCGACCGGCCGGAGGCTGGTACCCGCCAGCCAGTACCCGACGACCGCCGCCGCCGCGAGGATCACGGGTGCGATCAGCAGCATGGACTGCAGCAGCGCCGACGGTCCGAAAGCCACCCGCGACGTCGGCGTAGCCACCAGGATGCCCCCGACATCCGGGCCCGCCCGGTCCACCCGCACGGCCAGGTAGCGCACGGTTCCGGTCGGACGCCCCAGGTCCACGCTGCCCGCCTGCTTGCGCACGCGGAGTGAGTCCACCTCGCGGGTCAGACGTTGGAGATCGGCCGCGCCGAGCTCGCGGGCCACGTCCGACAGCGCCAGCACCTGACCGTTGGTGTCCACCACGACGAGATAGTCGCGCGCCGCATCGAGGTAGGCGCTGATTCCGGGGTCGAGTGCCGGACGCGTTTCCTCGGTGGTGACGATTCGGCCGAGCACCTTGTAGGACTCGGCGAGCCATCGGTCGGCGAGGTCGGCCTCCAGCAGCAACCGCTGGTCCAGCTCGCGGAGGCTGGACGATTGGCGCTCGAGGTACAGGAGGGTGCCGAACGCCACGACGGTCACGCCGAGCGCGACCGTATACCAGAGAGTGAGCCTGCGGCGGATGGTGGTCATCTCACGCCTTCACGACGTACCCCACGCCCCGCACCGTGTGCACCAGCTTATGACTGTGATTGGAGTCGACCTTCTTGCGGAGCCGGTTGATCACCACGTCGACGATGTTGGTGCCCGGGTCGAAGTGATAGTCCCAGGCGTATTCGGTGATGAGCGTCCGGGACATCACCCGTCCGGTGTGGCGCATCAGGTACTCGAGGACGGTGTACTCCTTGGGCGTCAGGTCGATTCGCTCGCCGGCGCGTCGCACTTCGCGCGTGGCGATGTCGAGCTCCAGGTCCCCGACGCTGAGGACGGGATCGCGGATCTCCTTGGGGCGCCGGCCGAGGGCCTCGACCCGCGCGAGCAATTCCTCGAAGGCGAATGGCTTGGTGACGTAGTCGTCCGCGCCCGCGCGCAGCGCCTGCACCTTGAAGTCCACGGAGTCCTGCGCGGTCAGCACCAGGACGGGCGTGGTCGTGCCCCGGTCGCGCAGCGTGCGCAGCATCTCGAATCCGTTCATGCCCGGCAGCCGCAGATCGAGGACGATCAGATCGTATCTCCCGCCCGACGCCAGTCGCAGGCCCTCCATGCCGTCGTCCACCAGATCGGCCTGATAGCGCTGCTCCTCCAGGCCCCGCTTGACGTACTGTCCGACCGTGCGGTCGTCCTCCACGACGAGAATCTTCACGCGTCCCCCGCCACGGGCAGGTAGAGACGAAAGGTGGATCCGCGTCCCGGAACGCTCTCGACCTCGATCCGCCCCCGGTGGTCCTCCACGATCCCGTAGCAGATCGAGAGGCCGAGCCCGGTGCCGCGTCCCGGCTGCTTGGTGGTGAAGAAGGGCTCGAAGATCTTGGACTGATCCTCCCGTGGGATGCCGACTCCGGTGTCTTCGACCTCGGCCACCACCTCGTCGCCCCGCGCGCCCCGCGCCGCGCGGACGGTCAGGCGGCCGGTCTGATCCATCGCGTCCACGGCATTGAGCAGCAGCGCCATCAAGGCCTGGATGAGCTGCTCCTTGTTGCCCACGATCCGGGGGAGATCGCGCTCCAGCTCCCGATCCACGGTCATGCGCTTGAAGCGCTGGTGGTGCTTGAGGAGGAACAACGTATCGTCCACCAGTGAGGCCATCGAGAGCGGGACCTTCGACTGTCCCTTGGGGCGGCTGAAGTCGAGCAGCCCGTCCACGATCTTGCTGCAGCGCTCGACCTCGCGGTCGATGATGTCGAGATACTCGGCGAGCGCCGCCGCGGTACCCTGCCCGTCCTCCAGCTTGCCCTGCATGGCCGCGACGCAGGCGCCGATCGTGGCCAGCGGATTGTTGATCTCGTGCATGACGCCGGCGGCGAGCTGGCCGACGGCGGCGAGCTTCTCCGACTGCATGATGCGTCCCTGCACCGCCCGCGAATCGGTGATGTCCTCGCCGATGGTGATCACGTGGGTGATGGCGTCGCGGCCCAGGCGCATGGGGATCTTGCTCAACCGGAAGTGGCGGACCTCGTTCCCCAGCATGACCTCCTGCTCGCTCTGCTGAATCTCACCGGTCCGGAAGACGCGGTCGAACTCGTCGCGCAGCTGCTCCGCGGGCTGCCGGGTGAGCACGTCGAACACCGGACGGCCGACCACGGCATCGCGCCGCAGGCCCTGGGTCCCGGTCTCCCGCTTGCGGTTCCAGACCTGGATCCGGTACTCGCGGTCCACGACGTAGAGTCCGACCGGCAGGCTGTCGATGATGAGGCTGGTGAAGCGGCGATGCTCCTCGATCTCCCGCGACTGGGCGACCACCTCTCCCGCCAGGTCCTCCGACAGCTCGAGCGAGGCGACGTAGGGGGCGAGGACGTGCCGGATGACTCCGAGTGTCTCCCGCTCGCGGTCTCCCACCTCCAACCGCGCCACCAGCAGTCCGACTTCCGCGCCGTCGTAATCCAGCGACAGCCGAATGTCGTGCGGCTCGCGCGGCACGCCGTCGAGGGACGCCACCCGCGCTGGCGCCGCCGTGGCCGGGGAGCAGATCGCGCCGAAGCTGCTGGCCCCGGTGGCCCGCACCCAGAGCCGCACCCGCTCCGCGCTGAGACCCTGCCGCAGGGCGTCGGCCACGGCGACGAGCGTGGACTCCGCCTCGTGGCCGCCGCCGATCAGCTCGGCGACCGAGCCGATGAGCGCCAGCGCCGACCGGTCATCGGGAATCACGCGCGGTTCCTCTCGGCACCGATGAGCCGGCCACGCTCAGGATGCGCCAGTTGGTTCCGATCCGCCGCAGCACCATGTGCTCCACCCAGTCGCGCTCGACCGGCTCGGCTCCGGCCAGCGGGGTCCGGCGCCGGAGCACGACCCACACGGCCGCGAGATCGCCCTCCTGCCGGAGGTCGGTGCGTAGGGTCCGCACGTCGAAGGTCTCGGCGTCCGGGCCGTCCACCGAGCGGGCGATGACATGGAGGGCTGAGTCGATGGAGAGGGCGTTCCCTGCCGACCGGGGAATCAACGGGCCGGAATACGTCCCGTTCCGCCAGAAAAGGGCGCGAACCCTGTCCCAGTCGCGGCTGCTGAGCCGTCGGGCGTACTTGGCGACGAGCTCCAGGACCGCGTCCTCGTCGCGGCGGGTGCCGGCCGGTGTGCGATCCTCGATCCGGCACGCCGCCGCCGTCGCGCCGAGCCAGAGAGCGAGCAGGAGACCACGCATCGAGGTCCCGGGTTGGGGGAGGCTACGTGAGCGCGCGGATCTGTGCGAGCAACTCGGCGTTCTCCCGCCGATTGCCGGTGCTGTCCTCGGCGAAGGTCCAGCGCACGACTCCGGTCCGATCGATGAGGATGTAGGACCGGTTGGAGTGGAATCGGTCTTCCAGGAACGTGCCGTAGCGACGACTCACCTCGCGCTTGAAGTCGCTCAGCAGATCCACCGAGATCCGCTCCTTGGCTTTGAACTCCTTCAGCGTGGGGATCGAGTCCACGCTGATCGGCAGCAACTCGGTGTCGGAATCGCGGAAGGCGGCGTAGTCGTCGGTGAACGAGGACAGCTCCACGGCGCACACCCGGGTGAAGGCCAGCGGGAAGAACGCGACGAGTACGTTCTTCCCCCGCAGACCGGACAGCGTGACGTCGGTACCCGCCGTCGAGGGCAGCGTAAAGTCGGGAGCCGGCGAGCCCACCGCCGGCATGGCCGACGTCGTCGCGGTTCCGGTCACTTCTTCGCCGCCTTGTCGAAGCGGGCACCGACGTCGGTCCAGTTCACCACGTTCCACCACGCGGTGACGTAGTCGGGCCGGCGGTTCTGATACTTGAGGTAGTACGCATGCTCCCACACGTCGCAGCCGAGGATCGGGTGCTTGCCCGCCATGATCGGCGAATCCTGGTTCGGGGTGCTCTCGATCGACAGGCCGCCCGACTTGTCCGCGACCAGCCAGGCCCAGCCGCTGCCGAAGCGCCCGGTGCAGGCCTTGGCGAACTGCTCCTTGAACTGGTCGAGGCCGCCGAACGCCTTGGTGATCGCCGAGGCCAGCGCACCGCCCGGCTCCTTCGCGCCGCCCGGCGCCATCATTTCCCAGAAAGCGGTGTGATTCGCGTGTCCGCCACCGTTGTTGCGGACCGGTGTGCGGATCGCCTCGGGCAGGGTGTCCACTCCGGCGATGAGCTCTTCGATGGACTTCTTCTGCAAGTCGGGATGCGGCTCGAGCGCCGCATTGAGATTGGTGACGTAGGCCGCGTGGTGCTTGTCGTGGTGGATCCGCATGGTCTGCTCGTCGATGTGCGGCTCGAGCGCGTTGTAGGCGTACGGCAGAGGGGGGAGGGAGAACGCCATGGCCGGCTCCTGATGTGGAAGCTGCAAATTCCGAATGACTTACCTCGTTCAACCGGCAATATGGACCGGCCCGCTGGAGGAATCAACGCGCGGCGGGACGCCCCGGGACTCGTCTCCGCTCGCAGCCTGCACGGCGATCACCGCCAGTCCAACCGCCGCGAGCACCGTGTAGACCACCTCGGTTCCGAGTGCGGCTTCGAGCGCGAGCAACCCGCCGACGCTGCCGAGCGCCGTGCCGAGCGCCGCGGCCACGCGGGTCGTGCTCGGCGAAGGCCGGAGGAATCCGGGCAGCTCGACCGCAAACGCCGCCGTGAGCAGCACCGCCGCGCCGACGATCCCCGCGGGAGCAACGCTCAGAAGACCTACCCATGCAGACCCGATGGCCACCGCGCTCCAGCGGCTGCGTGCCGCCCCGTGCCAGATGCCGAGCACGAGGATCGGCGCGAGCAGCGGGCGCCACTGTTCGATCCCGTCGGGGCAGAGCGGAACGCCGACTCGCACCACGAGCAGCACGCCCAGCAGCGCCGAGAGGACTCCGCCCGACTGGCGGTGGAACGGCCATAGGCCCGCGATGCCCCACCCCGCGAGCAGCAGCGCGGGCGCGAGCAGCGACTCGGCCGCTGGGCTGAGAGGAACGAGTGGGAGGGTTGCCATCCAGAGTCCATCGGGCCCCGCGATCGTCGCCAGCAGCGCGTAGGCCGGGAGAAGGGTCGCGGTGGCGAGGAGCGCCCCGAGCGGAAGGTTCTGTCGGGACTGCATCTGAGCCGCCCACGCGCCCACGATCACTCCGACCAGCACCAGCGACAGATGGGGTCCGAGCGCTGCGGCGGTGATCCCGACGAGCGCAGCCCCGGTCCGGGAAGGCCGCGCGCTGCTCGGTATCGGCGCCGGGTCGCTGAAGACACTTCGCGAGAGACCGACGCCCAGTCCGCTGGACGCCACGGCGCGTAAGGCTCTGCCGAGCAGTACCCCGCCGAGCGCGAGCCCCACCGCCGCCCCCGCGCTCGACACCATACCCGCGGCCCGGACGAACTCGAGACACACACCGCCGACCAGCGCGGTTCCGAGCACCAACGCGGCCCATGCGGGAATGCGACTGGTGTCGCGCCGGGCCACGGTCGCGGCCCAGACCTGGAGCGCAACGCCGAGGAGGAGCCATCCGGCATTCACCACCAGAAACCCGCGCTCGAGCGAGGCCGGCGGGTCCAGCGATGCGGCCGGACCCGAGCCCACGCGCCAGGCAGCCAGACCCAGCCCGAGGCAGAGCAGCCCGGCGCAGGCGAGCCGGCGCGCTCGTGGATCGCCGAGAAGGGCCGCCCCGAGAGCCAGGGCGACCCAGCCGATCACGATGGTGGAGGGATAATGCGATGTCACGAACGTGGCTGGACTCTTGCTCTTACGCCATATCGTGCACGGCTCGCCGACCAGCGCGACCCGGGAGTTCCCCCGGGGACGCGCGAGGGTACGGTGATCCGGCCGGGAACGCAGGACGGCCGGCGGCAGGGTGAAACGCGACCCCCGCGGGACATCTGCAAGGCGACTCTCATCTCATCTCAGGAACCGCACGGTGACAGCCATAGTCGACCTGATCTCCGCGACGCCCGATACGATCGCGCAAGAGGGTGCCGAACGGCGCCGGCAGCTCCCGAAGCGCAAGACGTGGCGCCCGGCCAGCGAGCTCGCCGTGGACCTCGGGACGGCGAACACCCTGGTCCTGGTGAAGGGTGAAGGCGTGGTCCTCAACGAGCCCTCCGTGGCGGCGGTGGATCAGGCCACGGGGAACATCATGGGGATCGGGCTGGAGGCCAAGCGCATGCTCGGCCGCACGCCCGACGGGATCCTGGCGGTCCGCCCGATGAAGGACGGCGTCATCGCCAACTTCGACATCGCGGAGAAGATGCTCCGCCACTTCCTCCGCCTGGTGATCGACCGGACCATCCTCAAGGTCAAGCCGAGCGTCATCGTCTGCGTGCCGTCCGGCATCACTGAGGTGGAGCGTCGCGCGGTGCGCGACTCCGCCCGCTCGGCCGGCGTGAAGAAGCTGCTGATGGTCGCCGAGCCGATGGCCGCGGCGATCGGCGTGGGCCTGCCGGTCGAGACGCCGGCCGGCTGCATGGTGATCGACATCGGCGGGGGCACCACCAACGTCGCGGTCATCGCCCTCTCCGGCATCGTCTGCGACGCCTCGATCCGCACCGGTGGCGACGAGCTCGACCAGGCCATCGTGCAGTACATGCGGAAGACCTACAGCCTCCTCGTCGGCGAGCCCACGGCGGAGCGCATCAAGATCCGCCTCGGCTCCGCCGTGCCGCTGCTCCCCGAGGAGGAGCTCGACGTGAAGGGGCGCGACCTGGTCTCCGGGCTGCCCAAGATCGTGCGCATCGATTCGTCCGGTGTGCGCGATGCGATCCAGGAGCCGCTGTCGCGGATCGTGAACGCGGTCCGCCGTGCGCTGGAGATGACGCCGCCCGAGCTGGCCAGCGACATCCTCGACCGCGGCATCATCCTCACCGGCGGCGGCGCGCTGATTCGCGGCCTCGATCAGCTGTTGATAGACGAGACGGGTCTTCCCGTCCGTGTCGATGAAGATCCGCTGACGTCCGTGGTTCGTGGGACCGGCCGGATCCTCGACGACTTCAATCGGTACGGCAACGTCCTGACGACCTGAAATTTCCCGGGGACGAGTCCCCGGGACCCCAGCCCCACACGCCGGCATCCGCGCCCACGGGCGCGGGTGGCCGGCGTGTGGTGCGTGTAGGGCCGCGGCCACAGGTGAGAGGCCACAGACCCCTCCGGCAAGGACTGCAGGCCGTTGCAACCCGGCTCCGCAGCGAGGCGCGCTCAGGTGCGCAAGCCTCAGCCCTCACAATGGTTGCAAGAATCCCCTGGAGCGTCGTATGACGGAACTGACAGGTGGCATGCCTCTGGCCTCCTCGGCTATCGCGGGTCGCCAGGCACCCTCGCCGGGCCGATCGCGCGAACCCTCGCGGAGCATGGACATGCCGGCTACACCGCTGTTCTCGGTGACCCTGAGCGCCATGGCGCTGTCGGCCGGCGCGTCCCAGCCCGCCTCGGAAGGCTGACCGTGCCCAACCCCTGGGAAGTGCTCATCATCGAGCACAACGAAGTGGATCGCGAGCTGGTGGCCGAGCTGCTCACGGTGCGCGGCAGGGGTGGAGTACGCGTCACGGAGGTCCCCGACCTGCACGCGGGCCTCGCGGCGCTCGGCGCGCGCCGATTCGATCTCGTCATGCTCGACACCAAGCTGCCCGAGGCCACCGCCCTGCACGCGCTCCGCGCGGTGGGCGAGAAGGCCGCGCTCACGCCGATTCTGCCCCACACCGCCTACATCTCGGTGCAGATCCGCCAGTCCGCGCGCTTGCGCGGCGCGTTCGACGTGGTCGTCCGGGGCGACCTCAATCCCATGTGGGCGGCGGTGAACAAGCTGCTCACCCTCAGTACGTTCGGCAGCGACATCCGGCCCGCGGCGCGCGCGGTCGGACAATGATTCGCTGGTCGGCGGCCTACGCGACCGCCGATCGGCACGCGTCGTGGACCACCTCGTGGGACTGGTTGCGAGGGCCCGGACGGCCGGATAGCGTTGTGGCGACCGCGGCGAACTCGTGGTCGCACCGGCTCTCGATCTGGAGGAGGTCCCGCGTGAGCTCGCGCCCATCCCGTCACGCCAAGCCCGCCCAGCCGCGCGGGCGCGAGGCCCGGGTTCTTGCAGATTTTGCCTACCTCTATCCGGGGATCGACGACGCCGCCTGGATGCCGGTCGAGGCGCTGATCAACCGCGTCGTCACGATGCTGTACGGGGACCCGGGCAGCTCGGGCCGGATCACGGGCGCGCGCCTGCTTCGAGAGGATCATTTCGAGTTCCGCGGCGCCTCGCCGCGCCCCGAGGGGTGGCCATCGGGACTCACCCGCATGAGCGACGCCGCCGCCCCACCCGACCGCGGATAGCGCCCAGGCCATCCGCCTCGGGTCCCTCACCACGGCACCGCTCGAGTCCCGCCCGCATTCCTCACCCGATCCACCCGCTGGTCTGTGCCGCAAGCTTGACCACCCGCGACGCCGGTCGCCTATCTTCTACCGCGTTCGATCGCGTACCACATTCGATGGCGCCGGACACCGGTGGACCACCCCGTGTGGTTCCCGAGCCCGTTCGCACGTCCGATTGTACGCCGGCGCGTGGTGCGCCACCCCGTACGTTCATCAAGCACCAGGAGAAGACGTATGCCTCGACACTGGCTGGCGGCCCTCGGAGCGTTCGCGGTGATCGCGTGTGGGGACGACAATTCGGGCGGTGGGCCCAACGATGTCTTTCCCGACGTGGCGGGCGTCTACGCGGTCGAGGGCACCTTCGACGGCTTCACCCCGGAGGAGGCGTCGTTCACCGGCTCCGTCACCATTGAGCAGGAATCGGTGGAGTTGAGCACCCTGGGCGGCACCGCCGATCTCCTGCTGACGGCCGAAGCGGGGAACCTGGTGCTGAACGACATCGAGCTGCAGGACGCTACGGTCACCCTGAGCGGCGTGGTGGAGTTCACCGTCACCAGCTCGGCGGACAACGTGACATGGACGTTCTCGGGCGAGCGCGCGGGCGACGTGCTCGAGGGTGATCACACCCTCACCCAGGGGTCGACTTCCCAGTCGGGGCCGTGGAGCGGGCAGCGCTAGCGGGCCCTTGCGGAGCGGCCGTCCGGGCGCTCAGTTAGAGCGGTAGCCAACAGTCCAACCACCCCCTCGTCGTGGAGAGGGTTCCTGGCCGTTCCTTCGGCCCTGGAGCCGCGCATGCTCTCCCTCGAGCCTCTCGCCCTGGCCCGTTATCGGCCGCCGATCGTGCTGGTCGTCGAAAGCCGCACCACGACTCGGTCGACTACGTGCCGACTGCTCAAGGCGCTGGGGTACGACGGACGCCCGGCGCGGGACGGTGCCCAGGCGCTCCTGATGCTCCGGCAGCACCCCACCCTCTATCAGATGGTCATCACCAGCGTGCTCCTGCCCGACATGGACGGCGGCGAGCTCGCCGGCCGCGTGGTCGCGGCCTGGCCCGGGACGCGGGTGGTGCTGGTGGCTGAGTACGTGCCGATCGGCCGGCCGGCGGCGATCCTCGCGAAGTACGCCGACCTCCCGGTGCTCCGGCGCCCGTTCGGCCTCCGCGAGATCTACGAGCTGATCACGCCGTTGCTGGGGCCGCCGCGCGGCGCGCTCACGCTGCCGGGCACCGCGCGGCCGCGGGCGCGGCGGCGGGACCGGACGGAGGGAGTGCGGCCGCGGACAGACTGGATCAGCCGGGGTTAACATCCCACGTATCTTCGGAGGAACCTCCATGCGCAAACCGTTCATGCTGTTGCCCGCCCTCGGCCTGCTGCTCGGCTGCGGAGGCGGTGCCGGCGGTAGCGCCGATCGCGAGACTGCGGCCGCCGCCGACCAACAGACCGACACGATGGCTTCTGCCTCCACAGCGACCGCGGACACGGATGCTGCACTCACCTGGGGACCGGCGCCGCCAGGTTTGCCCGCCGGCGCTCAAGTGGCCGTCGTCTCGGGCGACCCGACCAAGGCCGGCCCCTTCACCATCCGGGTCGACATGCCGGCGGAATACACAATTCGCCCGCACCATCATCCCGCGAGCGAGGAGCTCCGTCTGCTGGAGGGGACGCTGCACTACGGTCATGGCGCCAAGTGGGACCAGAAGGGTATGAAGGCCATGGCAACGGGGGAGCCCGTGACGCTGGGCGCCAAGGAGCCCCATTACCTCCACGCCGCCAGCCGCGTGGTCCTGGAGGTCCAGAGCACCGGCCCCTTCGAGATCACCTACGTCGATCCGAAGGAAGACCCGCGGAAGACGTCGACACCTTGAGAGGTTGGCTTAGCTCAAGGACCGGTTGCTGACAAAAACGACTGCCCCGTTCACTCCGTCAGGAGTAGCGGGGCTTCGCTTTCCGGTGGAGCGCACCGGGTATGCCTAAGGCGGTTCGAGTCGGCGCCGGGGATCATTCCCCCGCTCGGCGCCCTGGACTAGGCCCCTCCGGATACCAGGACGGCTCCCAGAGCGATCAGGATCGCGCCGCCGGCTCGTGATACGCGGGCACCGGCGGGTCCGAGCTTCTCGGCGAGGATGAATAGGGTCAGGACCCCGACCCACGCGAGGTTCATCACGCCGACCACGAAGAGCACGGCCATCAGTGCCCAGCAGCACCCCAGGCAGAAGATGCCGTGTCGGAATCCCATCAGGAACGCGCCGCTCGGTCCGTCGCGCCAGTGGCTCATCAGAAATCCCAGCGGACTCTGGCATTGGGCCAGGCATCCGGTCTTGAGCGGCGTCAGCTGATACGCGCCCGCCGCGATGAGGATGACGCCCGCGACCGAGGTGCTCGATGTCGCCATCGTCGATGACAGCAACGCGCCTTCGTGCAAGGCCCATTGGGCGGCGGTCGCACAGGCGCTGAACGCCAGCCAGACGATGAGGTAGCCGAGGCCGAACGCCGGTACCGCCGGCACCACGCCGCGATCCACGCGCTGGGCGTGCATCCCGGCGAAGAGGAGCAGGACGGGCAGGGCCGACACGGCCATCATGCCGACCATCATCACCGCCCACATCACGAATGTCAGCAGCAGATCACCGGCGCCCCACGGCTGAGTCATCACCATGCTCATCGCCTCCATCATCGTGTCGCCTTCGATGGGAGACGCCATGCGATGATTCAGGTGGACGAGGTAGGCCCAGGCCAGCGCGGTGATGACAACGATGCAGCTCGCGATGAGGGCGCGGTCGCGGCGGGAAGGGGCCGGGACCGGTGATGGGCTACGCGCTTCGCCAGGAGAAGGGAGCGTACTGGCCATGGTTCTTTCCGCTGGTGTCATCCCAACTCACCCCCAGGGCGTCGACATGGCTCTTCGATGCATGGGCGAGGGCAAAGCGGCTCGCGGCGGGATGGCCCGTGTTGTCCAGATGGATCGGCTCGGTGATGCTGGGGTCGATCCCCATGGCCCCTTCGGCGGCCATGGCGACGAGCTTCGCGGCCGTGACCGACCACTTGGCGCCGGTGCGATCGAATCGGATCGGCGCCGATTCCACCCCCAGAAACTTGCCAACCAACCCTGACAGGGCAGCCATGGGACCGCCCGCGGACCCGCTCGCGATCGAGGTGATGGCGTCGTGTTGCTCGGCGCTCGCCCCCGCGTCCGCGATGACACCGACCGACCAGTTCCCCTTGCCCATTTCCTCAGGGGTCCATAGGAGAACGATGAAGCCGAGTCCGTCGAGTGGAACCGTGCCGTAGCGGCCGCGCTCGATCTGAAACGCCATGGCAACCGTGCAGAACCCTTTGGTCGGCATCGCTGCCAACTGCCCCGGAATGCAGGGACAGACAAAATCGCAGCTGCAGGTTTCGTAGTATTGACCGGTGACCTGCCATGATGGTGTCGCCATGTCCCCATCCCCCTTGGTGCCGAGTCCGATCGCCGATCGATAAGATGGAGAAACTACCTATGCTGTTGTCTACTCCGGAGAGCAACTTTACCCGCTACGAGCTGGTGAAGAATGGAGCGGACCGGGATCGAACCGGCGACCCCCTGCTTGCAAAGCAGGTGCTCTCCCAGCTGAGCTACCGCCCCGAATCGAGCATCACGCCCCTCACAATAACCAGATCCTGCCCCCTCCCGCCAACGCCCGGACGATCGGCCCACATCACATCCCCACACGCTGAACAGCCTATCTTGCCGTAGAAGGGAGGCATCGGAGCCTCCCGAGGTACGGAGGAGGCGCCTGAGCCTCCCAACGCAAGGACTCGACCGTGACGGACGACCCACACCGCGGTCCGGGCGACATGCCCGGTGTCGATACGCTGGCCCTGCTGGCCGCCGGATTCTTCCCTACCCACGCACCCCGATCCACCGGCACCGCCTACACCCCGGCCACCCAAGCCGCCGTGGACCGCTGCTGCGACGCCACGGAAGAAGCGTCGCTGCTGGCGGAGCAGGCCCAGACGCCGATCGAGACCGAGCCGGCGCGCTCCAGCGGCGCCGCGCACTCCGCCGCCGGCCTCCCCGCCATCGCGAACACGTTCCGCGTCGCGTTGCCCAAGATGGGCATTTCGAAGACGCTCCGCACCTTTCTCCAGGTCAACCAGAAGGACGGCTTCGACTGCCAGAGCTGCGCCTGGCCCTCGCCCGACGGCAAGCGGCACCGCTTCGAGTTCTGCGAGAGCGGCGCCAAGGCGATGGCGGACGAAGGCATGACCCAGACGATCGGCGCCGAGTTCTTCGCCAAGTGGTCCATCGCCGAGCTGGCCGCCCAGTCCGATCACTGGCTCAACGCCCAGGGGCGGCTCGCCGAGCCGATGTTGCGGCGCGAGGGATGCGGACACTATGAGCCGATCGGCTGGGACGATGCCTTCGCCCTGATCGGCGAGGAGCTGCGCGCGCTCGACTCGCCCGACCGGGCGGCCTTCTACACCTCGGGCCGCGCCAGCAACGAGGCCGCGTTCCTCTATCAGCTCTTCGCGCGCCAGTTCGGGACCAACAACCTGCCCGACTGCTCCAACATGTGCCACGAGTCCTCGGGCACGGCCCTGGTCGAGAGCCTCGGCATCGGCAAGGGAACGGTCACGCTGGAGGACTTCGAGCAGACCGACCTCATCCTCATCGTCGGGCAGAATCCGGGCACCAATCACCCGCGGATGCTGACCTCGCTGGAGCACGCGAAGAAGAAGGGCGCCGCGATCATCGCGATCAACCCGCTGGCGGAGACGGGATTCCTCCGGTTCACCGACCCGAATCCCGAGGAGTATCCCACCCCGATCCATTTCGCCGCGCATCTGCTCGGCTCCGGCGATCCTCTCGCCGATCTGCACCTGCCCGTGCGGATCAACGGCGACATCGCGCTGCTCAAGGGGATGATGAAGGTGCTGCTGGCCGAGGACGAGACCACGGGCGGGGTGCTGGACCACGCGTTCATCCGCGACCACACGGGCGGCTTCGCCGAGCTCTACGCCGATCTGGAGGCGACGAGCTGGCACGACATCGTCGAGGGCTCGGGCGTCCCCCGTGAGGAGATCGAGCGGGCGGGCCGCATGGTCGCCCGGTCCAAGCGGGTCATCGCCTGCTGGGCCATGGGCCTCACCCAGCACCGCGACGCGGTCTCCACCATCCGCATGCTGGTCAACCTGCTGCTGCTCGGCGGGCACATCGGCCGCCCGGGCGCCGGCACCTGTTGCGTCCGCGGCCATTCCAACGTCCAGGGCGACCGGACGATGGGGATCTGGGAGCGTCCGACCGGACCCTTCCTCGATGCGCTGGACAAGGAGTTCGGCTTCGCCTCGCCGCGGGATCCCGGCCACGACACGGTGGACACCATCACCGCCATGCACGAGGGCGAGATCGAGGCCTTCGTCTCGCTGGGCGGCAACTTCCTCTCCGCCGCCCCCGATACCGTGTGCACCGCGGACGCGCTGCAGCGCTGCAAGCTGACGGTCCAGATCAGCACCAAGCTCAACCGGTCGCACCTCATGACCGGCCGCACCGCGCTCATTCTCCCCTGCCTCGGCCGCTCGGAGCGGGACCCGGGAGGCACGCTGACCGTGGAGGATGCGATGGGCGTGGTGAGCGCGTCCACCGGCCGGTTCGAGCCGGTCTCGCCCAACCTCCGGAGCGAGTCGGCGATCATCGCGGGGATCGCGCAGGCGACCCTGGGTCGGCGAAGCACCGTCGCCTGGACCGAGCTCGCGGGCGACTACGACAAAGTGCGGGATCGGATCGGGAGAGTGGTCATGGGGTTCGAGCGCTTCAACGAGCGGCTCGCGACCGGGCCGTTCTATCTCCCCAATCCCGCGCGGGAGCGGAAGTTCGTCACCTCGTCGGGCAAGGCACACTTCGCGGTGGCCCCGATCTCGTCACACGACCTCGGCGGCGACCGGTACATCCTCATGACGATCCGGAGCCACGATCAGTTCAATACGACCATCTATGGATATCACGACCGCTATCGGGGTGTCCACGGAGGGCGGCGCGTGCTCTTCATGAATGCCGCCGACATCGCGGCACGAGGGTGGTCGAACGGCATGCGGGTGGACATCACCAGCCACTTCAACGCCGAGCGGCGGATGGCTCGCCGGTTCCAGCTCGTGGCCTATGGCATCCCTCGCCGCTGCGTCGCCGCCTACTATCCCGAGGCCAACGTGCTGGTGCCGATCGGCAGCGTGGCAATGGAGAGCAACACGCCGACCTACAAATCGCTCCACGTCACGCTCGAGCGGTCTGCCGACGTGGCCGCGAGCGCCTGAGTCGTCGAGTGAAGGAACGGAGCGTGAGCGCGCGGGGAGGGCGAGAGAGCGGCTCAGAGGTCGTAGAGAGCGGAGTACCTGGCGCGGAGCGCCTCGACCAGAGGTCGGTGGTCGGGTGGTGAGCCGGTGACCAGCTCGATCAGGCGCGCCGACGGATGGCGCCCCCCCTCGCGGTAGATCCGCTCGCCCAGCCACCGCACCAGCTCCCTGAACTCCCCCCGCGCGAAGCTCGCCTCCAGGTCGCCAAGCTCCTCCCCGGCGCGGGCGAAGAGCTGGGCGCCGAACACATCGCCGAGCGTGTAGGTCGGGAAGTAGCCGATGAGGCCATCCGCCCAGTGCCCGTCCTGCAGACATCCCTCGGCGTCGGTCGCCGGCGTCACGCCGAGATACTCGCGATAGGCTTCGTTCCACGCGCCGGGGAGGTCCTCGGCGCGCAGGTCGCCGCGCATGAGCGCGCGCTCCAGCTCGAAGCGGATCATGACGTGGACGTTGTAGGTGACCTCGTCGGCGTGGACCCGGATGAGCGAGGGCGTCACCCGGTTCACGGCGAAGTGGAACTCGTCGAGGTCCACGTCTCCCAGCGCGTCGGCGAAGCGCTCGCGCGCGAGCGGGAGGCAGTGCGCCCAGAACCCGCGGCTCCGCCCCACGCGATTCTCCCAGAGCCGCGCCTGCGACTCGTCCATCCCCACCGACGTCGCCTCACCGATCGGGGTACCGTAGTACCGCGGATCGAGGCCCTGCTCGTAGAGCCCATGACCGACTTCGTGCAGGACGGTGAACACGCCGCCCGCGAAGTCGCGGAGGTCGTAGCGCAGGCCGATGCGACAGTCGCCGGCGCCGACGCTGGTACAGCACGGATGCACGCCCAGATCGAGGCGGCCGCGCTGAAAATCGAACCCCACCGCCGCGGCCACGTGCTCCCCGAAGCGCCGCTGCCCGTCCAGGGGAACGGCGCGCCGGAGCACGGCCACCTGCGGCCGCGGACTCGCATCGGCGATGCTCGCGGCGAGGGGAACCAGCTCGCGCCGCAATGCGTCGAACAACCGTCCCAGGATGTCGCTGGTGATGCCCGGCTCGTAGTCCTCCACCAGCGCGTCATACGGCTCGCGCGCGTACCCCACGCACTCCGCCTCGGCGCGCTTGAGCTCGACGATGCGGTCGAGGTGCGGGCGGAAGAGGTCGAACTCGGAGGCCGCGCGCGCGGAGGCCCAGGCGCGCTGGGCCACCGCGGTGGTGCGGGCGAGGTCCGTGACCAGCTTGGTCGGCAGGCGGAGCGAGCGCTCGTAGTCCCGCCGGAGCTCACGCACGTTCACCGCCGCCGGCGAGTCGGCCGGCCGCAGCAGCGCCGAGCCCTCGAGCGCGTCGAGCAGCTCGCCGATCCGGGGATCGGTTCCGCGCTCGTGGAGCAGCCCCGCCACGAGTGCGAGCTGCTCGCTCCGGCTCTCGACCGCCCCGGCGGGCATGTAGGTCTCCTCGTCCCACTCGAGCAGCGCCTCGATGGAGGCGAGCGTGGCTTCGTCCTTCACCCGAGCCATCAGCTCGTCATACGCCCGGTCGGCGTTCACGCGCTCAGGCCTTCTCCTGAGCCGGCGGCCCAGTCGCGCGGCTCCAGCATCTCCATGAGCCGCGTCTCGAACGAGCCCGGCTCGTAGCGCGGGTCGTACTCCCAGGCGGCCACCGGCGGCAGGCTCATGAGGACGCTCTCGATCCGCGCCTGTGTCTGCAGGCCGAACAGCGTGCCCCGGTCGTGCACCAGGTTGAACTCGACGTAGCGGCCGCGGCGGGCGAGCTGGAACCGGCGCTCGCGCTCGCCGTAGGCCTCGTCCCGCCGCCGCGCGACGATGGGGCCGTAGGCCGCCGGCAGCGCGCGGCCGACGTCGGCCATGAACGCGCCGAGACGTGGCAGGTCGAGCCCGCCGTCCCCCGCTCGCAGGTGGTCGAAGAAGATCCCGCCGACGCCTCGCCGCTCCTCGCCCCGGTGGAGGTTGACGAAATAGTTGTCGCACCACGCCTTGAAGCGGGAGTGGAAGGACGGGTGGTGCCGGTCGGCGATGGATTTCAGCGTGCGGTGAAAGTGGACTGCATCCTCGGGGTAGGGATAGGTCGGCGTGAGGTCGGTGCCGCCGCCGAACCATGCATCGGCCACGGCGCCGTCGGGGCCGCGGATCTCGAAGAAGCGCACGTTGAGATGCACGGTGGGCACCTTCGGATTCCGAGGATGCGCCACGATGCTCATCCCCGCGACGAAGAACCGCGAGCCTTCCCCACCCCCTGCCCTCGCTCCCAGCCGCTGCGCCATCTGCCCCGGCAGATCTCCCTCCACCACCGACCGGTTGACGCCGCACTTCTCGAAGGTGACCCCCTCGGTGAGGACGCGGGACACACCTCCACCGCCGCCCGGACGCTCCCACGCGTCCTCGCGAAACGAGCCGCCTCCATCCGTCTCGGCGAAGAACCGGGTCGCCTCGTCGTGCAGCGAGACGATGGTCGAGGCCATGTCCTCCGGCGGCCGCTCGCTCACCGAGAGCGCCACTCCTGCACCGCGTGGACGAACGCTTCGGCGTGGGCCACCGGGACATCGGGCAGGATGCCGTGTCCCAGGTTGGCGATGTGGCCGGTGCCGCCGAACGCGTCGAGCATCGCGTGCGTGCGCGCACGGATCGAAGCGGGCTCCGCGTACAGCCAGGTGGGGTCGAGATTGCCCTGGAGCGCCACCGGGCGGCTCGCGAGCCGGCGCCGCGCTTCGCCGGCGTCGGTCTGCCAGTCCACCCCGATCACGTCGGCGCCGCTCCGGTCGGCCAACTCCTCCAACGCCCATCCCGCACCCGGAGCAAACGCGATGACCGGCGCGTTGCCGCGCCTGGCGAGTCGGACGGTTTCGGCGAGATAGGGCAGCGCGAACTCGCGGAAATCGCGCGGGCCCAGCGCGGCGGCCCAGGAGTCGAAGAGCTGCACCGCCTGGGCCCCGGCCTCGATCTGCGCCGCCAGATAGGCACCCACGATGGTGGTGAGACGCTCGAGCAGGGCGTGGGCGCTCCTGGGCTGCTCCATCAAGAAGCGCTTGGCCTTGGTGAAGGTCTTGGTCCCCGCGCCTTCCACCATGTAGCTCATCAGCGTCCACGGTGCGCCGGCGAATCCGATCAGTGGCACTCGGCCCGCGAGGGCGGCACGCGCCTGACGCACGGCCTCCAGCACGTAGCCCAGGTCCCCGACTGGATCCACCGGACGCAGCCGCTCCAGGTCGCCGGGCGCGCGCACGGGATCGTGGAATACGGGCCCGGTCCCCTCCTCGACCGTCAGGGTCAGGCCCATGGCCTGCGGCACCACCAGGATGTCGCTGAAAATGATCGCCGCGTCCACGCCGAGGAGATCCACCGGCTGTAGCGTCACTTCCACAGCGAGCTCCGGTGTGCGCACCATGGTCAGAAAGTCGGACCGTGCGCGAACGGCGCGGTACTGCGGCAGGTAGCGCCCGGCTTGCCGCATCATCCAGACGGGCGGCCGCTCGGTCGCCTCGCGCCGGCAGGCGCGAAGGAAGAGGTCGTTCATGGTGACGCACCGTCGCCGTCGAGCAGCGACCTGACGCCGGCGATGAGCGCCTCGACGTCGGGACGCGACGCCACGGCCGCCGGCGTCCATCCCGACGCGCGCGCGGCCGCCGCGGTCGTCGGTCCCACGGCGAGCAGGGGCGGCCGCGCGCCTCTCGCCGCACGGGTCAGGAGGTCGGCCACGCTCGGGCTGGCCACGACGACGATGCCGGCCCGCTCGACCGCCGCGCGGGCCGCGGTCTCGTCCGCCAGCACCGAGCGGTAGCAAACGACCTCGTGAACTTCGATCCCTTCGTGCCGCAATCGCATCGGCAGCTCGTCGCGTCGGATCTCGCCACAGGGAAAGAGGACCGGGCCAATGACCCCGGCTCCCACCATCGCCGCGGCGAGCGCGGCTCCCGCGCCCATGCGCCCGATCTCCTCGTCCGACGCGCGGTGCACCGGCCGGCCGAGCGCGCCCAAGGCGGCGTCCGTGCCGGGACCTCCACTCCAGACGGACGGCATGTCGCTGTGCCGGCGGCGATTTCGTCCACCTGCGTCGGCATGGCGCTCCGCGAACGCCGCGGCGGCGCGGGGAGAGGTGAAGGCGAGGGCCTCGAAGCGATGGAGGTCGCGCAGCGCCTGGTCCACGGGTCCCCAGTCCAGCGGCGGGGCGAACGTCAGCAGCGGGTGCTCTTCGACGTCCACCGGCAAGCGACGGAGCCGGTCGGCGAGCCCGGGAAATCCTCCGGGCGACACGGTGAGCACCACCGGGCCACTCACGGCTCGGAGACAGCCGGAGCGACGCCGGCCCGGACCTTGGCGAGAATCTCGGCGGCACCTTCCCCCAGCAGGCGTTCCGCCAGGCTGCTGCCGAGCTGCTCGGCATCGGCTGCAGTCCGGACCGGCTGCCGCGTCTCGCCGGCCACCAGGCGCTCGCCGCCCAGCGCGATCACCCGCCCGCGGAGTCGAATCATCGGGCGGTCGCCGTCGTCGGCCACCTCCGCGTATGCGGCGACGGGCACCTGGCAGCCGCCCTCCAGCCGTCGGAGGAACCCGCGCTCCGCCTCCACGGCGAGCGCAGTGGGCTCATGGTGCACCGCGGCGCGAACCGATGCGGCCGCGGCGGCGTCATCGCTCCGCGCGGTCACCGCCAGGGCGCCCTGTCCCGGCGCCGGCAGCATCACGTCGTACGGCAGACGCTCCCCGATCCTCTCGCCCAGCCCCAGCCGGATCAGCCCAGCACTCGCGAGCAGAATCGCCGCCCACTCATCGGTGCGATCGAGCTTCGCGAGCCGGGTCCCGACGTTGCCTCGCACGTCATCGATCCGGAGATCCGTCCGCGCGTGCAGCAGCTGGGCCCGCCGCCGCAGGCTGCTCGTGGCGACGGCCGCGCCACGCGGCAGGTCGGCCCACCGGAGCGGACCGCGGCCGACCAGCGCATCGCTGGGGTCCTCCCGCTCGCCGATGGCGACCAGGGCGATGCCGGCCGGGAGCGCCGTCGGCAGGTCCTTGAGCGAGTGGACCGCGATGTCGATCGTGCCGGCGAGCATCGCGTCGTCTATTTGCCGGGTGAAGAGCGCCGCCGAGCCGATCCGGGCCAGTGGCACGTCCTGCACGATGTCGCCGGTGGTGCGGATCTCGATTCGCTCGGTGGGGGTGCCCGCGGCCCTCAGCAGCTCGCGGACGCGCTCGGTCTGCCACAGCGCCAGCGCGCTGCCGCGCGTTCCGACACGGAGCGCTCCCGCCCCGGTCACGCGCCGCCCGTCCCCTGGCCTGTTCCCACCTGTTCCGCGACCCGTGTGGCGGCCGCATCCGCCGCGGCCACCACATCACCCACGGCCACCCCATCGCGGTACGATCCGGCCAGCGCGAGCCCCGGATTCCGCCGCTCGGCTTCGTCCATGATCTCCTTGAAGCGCCCGTAGCTGAGCGTGTACTGCGGAATGGCCTTGGGCCACAGGTGGTAGGCCCGGAAGGTCGGCTCGCCGCGGACCCCGAGGAGCAGCCGCAGGTCATCGAGCACCCGCGCGGTGAGGGTGCTGTGGTCGGCGTTGGCGAGATCGGGATTGCGGACACCGCCGACGAACGAGGTGAGCAGCACGTGGCCGGCGGGCGCTCGACCGGGAAAGAGCGTCGAGGCGAACACGGTGCCGAGCACGTTGCGCCGCTCGATGTCGGGCACGAGGAAGCCGAAGCCGTCCAGCCGATGCGCCACGTCCTCCCGCCGGAAGCCGAGCGCCACCACCGCGACCGGCGGGTGGGTGATGCTGGTCAGCGTCTTCAGCCGGTCACCGCCCTCGAAGGCCAGATCCACCTCGTCGGCGCAGTGGGCGGGCGCCGTGTAGATCACGCCGTCGTACAGCTCGGACGCCTGATACGCGGCGCTCACGGTCCAGCCCTTGGGGCCGCGCCGGAGCTGGGTCACCGGCGCCTGGAAGCGGATCTCCGACTTGAGCTCGCGGGCGAGCGCGTCGGGCAGCTCCTGCATCCCGCCGGCGAACGACATCAGGGTGGGCGCGGGTGGCGCGCCGTCCTCGCCTCGCCCCGACCGCATCATCTGCCACAGGACCTTCACCACCGAGCCGTGCGTGTGCTCGAGGTCGTGCAGCCGCGGCAGCGCGTGACGGGCCGAGAGCTGCTCGGGATCGCCCGCGAAGATGCCGGCGACGAACGGATTGACGATGACGTCGAGCACTTCCTGGTTGAATCGCCGCCGCACGAAGGTCGCGACGCTCTCCTCCATGGGCGAGTCGCCGGTTTCCACCATCGGCTCGCCGAAGATGGCGAGCTTGGCGCCGTTGGAGAGCAGGCGGGTGGTGAGCAGCTGGGAGGGAGACGTGGGGAGCGCGATGAGCTTGGACTTGCGGACGACGTAGCGCTTGCGGCCCTCGCGCTGGGCGTCGACGCGCGAGCCGTCCAGTCCGAGCTGGCTCACGATCTCGGTCAGCGCCGCGCCCGCCATGGCCGAGTTGGGGCCTACCTCCGCGAGGTAGCCCTCGCGCCGGTCGGTCTGGATGACACCGCCCGCGCGGTCGGATGCCTCGTAGACCACCACACGGATGCCGCGGCGCTTCAGGCGATAGGCGGCGGTGAGACCCGCGACGCCCGCGCCGACGATCGCTACCGCCGCCATGTGGAAGCCAGGGCCGCCTCGATCGCCGCGAGCTCGGCGTCGCCGTGGACGGCGGAGGTGAACGCCGCCTCGAACGCCGAGGGTGCCAGGTAGACACCGCCCTCGAGCAGGGAGTGGAAGAATGCGTTGTACCCGGCCCGATCGGTGCCGCGGGCTTCCGCGAAGTTCCGGACCGGGGCGTCGGTGAAAAACGGCGTCAGCATGGTCCCGACGCGCTGGACCACGACCGGCACGCCCGCGTCGCCCGCACGGCGTGCGATCGCGTCCGCGACGGATGCCGCGAACGCTTCCGCCCGCTCCCACATGCCGGGACGCGCGAGCACTTCCAGCGTGGCGAGCCCGGCCGCCATGGCCAGCGGGTTGCCCGACAAGGTGCCCGCCTGGTACACCGGCCCCGCGGGTGCCACCCGCTCCATCAGGTCCTTCCGGCCGCCGTAAGCCGCGGCGGGCAGACCGCCGCCGACGACCTTGCCGAGACACGTGAGGTCAGGCTCCACACCATAGAGCACCTGCGCTCCCCGCGGGTGGACCCGCCAGCCGGTCATGACCTCGTCGAATACCAGGATGGCGCCGTAGCGGCGGGTCACCGACCTGAGCCCCTGCAGGAAGCCGGCGACCGGGGGGACCACCCCCATGTTGCCGGGGACCGGCTCGACCAGCAGCGCGGCGATCCGCTCTCCCCGCTCGTGGAAGAGCGCCTCGACCGCGGCCAGATCGTTGAACGGGAGGACGACGGTGTCGGCCACCGCCGCCGCGGGTACGCCGGGCGAATCGGGAAGCCCCAGCGTAGCGACCCCGGAGCCGGCCGACGCGAGCAGGCTATCGGCATGGCCGTGGTAACAGCCGTCGAACTTGACGAGGAGGGTGCGACCGGTGGCGGCGCGAGCCAATCGCACCGCGCTCATCGTGGCCTCGGTTCCCGAGCTCACGAACCGCACCATGTCCACCGACGGGAAGGTCGCAACCACGCGCTCCGCCAGCTGGAGCTCGAGCTCCGTCGGCGCGCCGAACGTGGTGCCCCGGCCCGCCGCCTCGATCACGGCATCGAGGACTTCGGGGTGGGCGTGCCCCAGGATCAGCGGCCCCCAGGAAAGCACCAGGTCCACGTAGCGGTTGCCGTCGGCGTCCACCAGCCAGGCGCCCTCGCCCCGCTCCATGAACCGCGGCGTGCCGCCGACACCGCGGAAGGCGCGGACGGGGCTGTTGACCCCACCCGGGATCACGCGCTGCGAGGCGGCGAACAGCCGCTCGGACGCGGCGGTCGGTCGCGTGGTCTTCAAACCGGTCACGTGCCCGCCTCTTCCGCCAGCCAGGTCGCGGCGTCCTTCGCGTGGTAGGTGATGATCGCATCCGCGCCGGCGCGGCGCATCCCGGTCAGCATCTCGAGCACCA
This sequence comes from uncultured Gemmatimonadales bacterium, assembly GCA_963846545.1. Lineage (GTDB taxonomy): Bacteria > Gemmatimonadota > Gemmatimonadetes > Gemmatimonadales > GWC2-71-9 > CAVVWJ01. The sequence continues at coordinate 2,135,894 of CAWJWG010000001.1, forward strand.
GGCGTCGCTCGTCCATCCACCCGAGGCGCGCGGCGGCCTTCACCATGGCGTACTCGCCGCTCACGTTGTAGGCGAGGAGCGGCAGGTGCGTGCGCTCCCGCACCGCGCGCACCACGTCGAGGTACGCGAGCGCCGGCTTCACCATCAGCATGTCCGCGCCCTCGGCTTCGTCCAGAGCCGCCTCGAGCAGTCCCTCCCGCAGATTGGCCGGATCCATCTGGTATTGCCGCCGGTCGCCGAAGGAGGGCGCACTCCCCGCCGCCTCCCGGAACGGGCCGTAGAAGCCGCTGGCGTATTTGACCGCGTAGCTCAGGATGGCGCGGTCCTGGTGACCCGCGTCGTCGAGGGCGCCGCGGATCGCGGCGACCATCCCGTCCATCATTCCGCTCGGCGCCAGGATGTCGGCTCCGGCTCGCGCGTGACTCGCCGCGACCCGGCGGAGCACGTCGAGCGTGGCGTCGTTGTCCACGGTATCGCCACGCAGCACGCCGCAATGGCCGTGGCTGGTGTATTCGCAGCAGCACACGTCGGTGATGAGAAGCAGGCTCGGGATGCGCTCGCGCAGCCGCCGGAGCGCGCGCTGAACGATGCCGTCGTCGGAGAAGTTCTCCGCTCCGATCTCGTCCTTGGCTGCGGGAAGCCCGAACAGAATCACGGCGTGAATGCCGAGCGCCGCAACGCGATCCGCTTCCCGGTCGAGCGAGTCGTCCACCGAGAGATGAAAGACGCCGGGCATGGACTCGATCTCGCGCTCGACCTGCGTCCCGTGGACCACGAAGATCGGCTGGATGAGGTCGCCGGGCGCGAGCTCGTGCTCCCGGACGAGACGGCGCAGGGCCTCGGTTCGGCGGCGGCGGCGCGGACGCTGGCTGGGGGTGGGGGTCACGAGGGTAAGACTAGGGAGCGCGGGCACCCATTGCAACCGCGTGAAACGTGTCCGCGGGGAACCCGGCACGACCGTTGCCGCGTTCCTTCGGCAACGGCTCGCGCGACCCCGGTCGCGCGGGCGGCGGGAGCCCGCTTAGACTGCGGGAAGCCCTTTGGATGGGCCACGTTCTCGTGAACGATCCCAAGCCCGCCGCGTCAGTTAAGCCCGCCGCCCGGAGCGCGATCCGGTGCCGTGGGTCACGGTGCGAGACGAGCGCGTATCACGGCTCGGCCCACTGGAGCATCGCATCTTTCGCGCAACGTGGCGTTCCGCCAGCCCGACGAGGATCGGCGCTGGCCGATCGCAGGATGAGGTACCCGCACCATGCTACGGTCTTCCATCGTCTCCACATTGGTGGTCAGCGTCGGCCTGGTCGGCGGCGCCTGTGGGAGCCCCTCGGCCCCCCGGCCCGAGCCCGCCCCTGTCGCGCCTTCCACCGCAATCGTCGGCGCCACGCTCTGGGACGGCACCGGCCGAGCGCCGGTCACCAACGCGGTCACCATCGTTCGCAACGATCGGATCCTCTGCGCCGGTGCCTCGGGTGAGTGCACCGTCCCCCATGGCTCGCGGATCATCGACGGACACGGCCGCTATCTCATCCCCGGCCTGATCGACAGCCACGTCCACCTGCTCTTCCTGACGCGCGGCAGCGCCGGCGAACAGCTCGGCCTCGATCTGAGAGACCTGCTGGCGCAGGGCGTCACCACGGTGCGCGATATGGGGACCGATCCGGCAGGTCTTCTCTCCCGGGTGCAGGCGCTTCAGGCCGCCCCGCGGGTGCACGCCATGCAGCTCGTCGCGGGCCGGCGGTTCTTCTTCAACGGCTTCCGCGGCACCGCCACCGCACGCGGCACGATCTACCGCCAGCCGCCGGCGCTCGCCATGCAGTCGCTGGGGTGGAAGCCGCTCCAGTTCGACCCGGACGACGATCCGGACACGATCGTCGCCGAAGCCGCCAAGGCCGGCGCCATCGGACTCAAGTTGTACGCGCAGATGGATTCAGGCTCGGTGCGGCGGCTCACCGATGCCGCGCATCGCGCCGGGATGCCGGTGTGGGGCCATGCCTGGGTGCAGCCGGCGAGCGTGATGGAGCAGGTCATGGCCGGCCAGAACGGCGTGGTCCACGCGGCAGGGTTGGCGGGCGAGCTGTTCGAGGTCGAGGAGCGCGACACGCTGGTCCGCGACGGCGATCTCCAGGCCGCCACGGCGGGCGTGGCCACCCCGGGTGCCGCGCATGACTCGCGCGTCCTCGCGGCGCTCGACTCGATGGCGCGGCGAGGAACGGTGTTCGAGCCCACGCTCGACGCCGTGCGCCACAGCGTCGCGTCCTACGACGCCAAGATGCGCCACATCCCGTCGCTGCAGGAGGAGTACGTGCGGTCGGCCGCGCGTTTCGGGATGGAGGTGACGCGGGAAGCGGTCAAGCGCGGGGTGCGGATCAGCGCCGGCAGCGATCACGTGGCCTACGGCCCCGCCGCTGACCGCGCGACGCTCTTCGGCGAGCTCCGCCTGCTGGTGGACTCCATCGGCCTCTCGCCCACCGCGGCGCTGCTCACCGCCACGCGCGACGCCGCGCGGGCGATCGGCGGCACGCCCGGCCGGCAGGTCGGCACCATTCAGAAGGGCCGCTACGCCGACCTGGTCCTCCTGGCGAAGAACCCGCTCGAGGACATCGGCAATCTCGAGTACGTCGAGCTGGTCATGATCGGCGGGAAGGTGTGGCGTCCGGGGCAGCTCCGCTCCGGCATCGCGATGCGCTAGGGAGTCGCCGAGCCCCGCTCCACCGGCAGGTCCACCCGCTCCGACCACTCGGTCCACGACCCGACGTATACCCGCACGCGCGGATAGCCGAGCAGGTTGCGAAGAGTGAAGTGGACGTGGCTCGCCTCGGTGGCACTGTTACAGTAGGCGATGATGGCCTTGTCGGGCGTGATCCCTTGCCGCTCGTAGGCCTGCCGCAGCTCGTCGCGCGGCTTCCAGACGTATCCGAATCCCTCTCGCGCCAGGTCGTCCTGCCAGTAGTGGTTGATCGCGCCTGGAATGTGGCCCCGGCGCATCTGCGCGCCGGCATCGCCCGCGAACTGATCGGGCGGGCGGGCGTCCACCAGGATCGCGTCGCCGGTTTCCCGGGCGCGCTGCACGTCTTCCAGCGATGCCTGCTCCGGTGCGAACGGCGCCGAGGGGAAACCGATCTCCGGAAGCCGGGGGTAGGGCGCCACCACCGGGCGCTGCTCCAGCTGCCACTTGAAGAATCCGCCATCGAGAACGAAGACGTGCCGGTGGCCGAACCCGGCCAGGATCCACGCGAGGAACGTCGCGTCGATGTTGTGCGTCTCACCCGCGCTGTACACCACGACCGGGCGGTCGAACGGCAGGCCCATCCGCGAGAACAGGGTCGCGTAGGTCTCCGCATCCAGCAGCCGGGTGGGAATGCCCCCTCGACTGGCACGGAGGGTCTCGGTGTTGAGATACACCGCGCCCGGGAGATGGCTCTTGAGATAGGTGAAGACGTCGGTCCGGATGTCCACCAGCGTCACCGCGCCTCGCGCCTGCCAGGCGGCAAGGGTGTCGGTGCCGACGATGCCGGGGAGCGAGCCTGCGGGAACCGACGAAGCTATCGGTGACACCGTCGATGGACCGCGAGACGTACACGCCGCCAGCAGCAGGACGGCGGCCCTTCCGCCAGCCCGCCAGGCACTGGAACACCCGCGCATCACGGCGCCCCCAATCCCATGTACTTCCGCTCTTCCTCCACGTACACCCGCACCGCGTTCCGGCGGCGGCGCGAATTGAGCGAGACCGGACGCGTGGAGTCCGCAGGCGGCAGGTCGGCCATGGCGCGCCGCATGGGCACGCCCTTCTCCACCGCGGTGCGCATCGCACCTTGTACACTTGTCAGGTAGTTCCGGGTCCGCTGGATCAGGTCGGCCGGCCTCGCCGGGATGGCTCCATGGCCCGGCACGACCGCGCGGGGGTCCAGCGCCGACACCGTGTCGAGCACGCGCAGAAGCTCATCGGCATTGCCATCCACCACCATGCTCACGCCGTCCTCGACCAGTACGTCGCCCGCGAAGAGGACACGCTCGTTCGGCAGCCACACGATCAGGTCGCCCGGCGAGTGCCCCGCCCCGGGGTGGCTGATGACGATGGTACGCCCGCCGAGCCTGAGCGTGTCCGCGCGAGTCACCGGACGATCCGGCGTGTCGGCGAACTCGAACCCGCGCATGGCGTCGAGTCCCACGACTCGCACCCAGTCCGCGATCAGCGCGTTCTCCCCGCCCTCGGACGCGAGGACGCGCTTGTCCGGGTGAGCGATGACCCTGGCTCCCGCCTTCCGCAACGCGATCGCGCCGAAGTGATGGTCGGGGTGGTGGTGGGTGAGCAGGAGCCACGCGATCGGACGGGGTGTGATCCGGCGAATGGTCCGGACCAGCTGCTCGCCCTGCCGCGGGCTCGCCAACGCATCCACGACCACCACGCCGTCGCTGGTCACGATGAATCCCGCGTTCGGCCGGCCTTCGACTCCGCGGCCGCTGTCACCCAGGACGGCATAGACGCCGGGCGCGAGCTCGCGAACCTGCAGCGTGGCGCCGGTGTCGGCGGATTGAGCGTGGAGGGGGGCGGCCAGTGAGAGCGCGGCCGCGACCGCGGCGAGGGTCAGGCCGAGGCGAATATGATGTCGGACGACTGCTTGTACACCCCGCCCTTGTTGTCGGTCCATACCATGGTGAGCGGCGCTTCGCGGTCGGTGCGCAGGGTGAAGCTGATGATCGGATCCCGGCTGATGCCCGAGGTCCAGGTGAACCGGGCGATTTCCTGGTCGCCGTAGGTGACGACCACGTCCTTGATGAAGTAGGCCGGTATCGGCTGGCCGTCCGCATTCCGGAAGAAGCCCGTGTCCATCGGGTGCGAGATGATCGCATTGACCACGATCAGGTCGCCCCGGTTGACCCGGTCGGGGACGCGGATGCGGGCCTCGCCGATGGCCGGCATCAGCCGCACCCGTTGAGCGTCACCTGGACGCGCGCGTAGTCCGCCCACACCTCGCCCGTATTGGTGACCGCGAGGGCGCGGACCCAGGTCGTCCGCTTCATCTTGATGCGAGTGGAGATCGAGACCGATCCGAGGGCAGGGGTCAGCTGAAACGCGGCCAAGTGCGCATCGGGGTTGTGGTCCACGACCAGGTGGATCGACTTCACGTACCGGTCGGCAGTCATTGGGAGGTCGCTCTCGACGATCACGGGGACGATCCGGCCGTCCTCGGCCACGAGCGGCATGTCGAGCGAGAGGTGCTGGCGCCGAATGGGCGCGCCACGTGTGATCTCGCGGAGGATGCGCGCGATCTCCTCGTTCGGCACCTCGGGATCCGGCGACCCCGTCCCCACCGACGCCAGCAGCCGCCCCGCGTCCAGAATCCCGCCGGAGGCGACCATTCCGGCCGCCGCCAACGCGGCGCTGCGGAGAAAAATTCGGCGGGACGGCTCGTCGGGCTGCGGCATGATCGAAAGGTCTGCCCCTGTCTCGGTCAAGTCAAGTAAAGGCACCGCCGCCTTTCGAGTCCTTTCGAGTCCTTTGGGCAGGACAGCCCACGCACCCACCGGACACTCCAGGCGACAGGTCACCACCGGGCGAGTCCAACCGGTGGTCGAGCCCGGACAGCGCCAAGCCAAGCCCGTGCAACCCTTTCGCCGCGTAACGATATTTCGAGGGCCGGTTTGCATCGTTTCGGCGCAAGGTTTGCGACGCCCGCTCCGACCCGTCCGCACATCCGGGTATCGGGATCTGCAACTTGTGTCACCCGACCGGGATTACTAGTTTAAATCGTTCAGCCACAAGGCGATGTGGGGGCAATCATCACCTCCTCCCTGCTCCGAGGACCCGTGGATACCCAAGAGCTTCAACAGGTCGCGCTCTTCGAGAAGTGCCGGCAGTTCACCAAGGCCCGGGAGATCCAGGCCGCCGGCCTCTATCCTTACTTCAAGCCGATTTCGGAGTCGGAAGACACCGTCGTCGTCATCGACGGCCACAAGCGGATCATGCTGGGGTCCAATAATTACCTGGGCCTCACCCACCATCCGAAGGTGCTCGAGGCGGCTTCGCGGGCGCTGCACCGCTACGGCTCGGGGTGCACCGGCAGCCGGTTCCTGAACGGCACGCTCGACCTGCACGAGCAGCTCGAGACGGCGCTGGCGGAGTTCCTGGGCAAGGAAGCCTGCCTCGTCTTCTCCACCGGATACTCCGCGAACCTCGGCCTCATCGCCGGGCTGGTGAGCCGTGGGGAGACCGTTTACCTCGACAAGCTCGATCACGCCTCGATCGTGGACGGCGCCAAGCTCTCGTACGGCGAGACTGAGCGCTTCAATCACGGCGACCTCGCGAACCTCGAGCGCCGGATGGAGCGGAATGGCTTCGGCCGCGGCTCGATGATCGTCGTCGACGGCGTGTACTCCATGGAAGGGAACATCGCCGACGTGCCGGGGCTGGTCCGGGTCGCACGGAAGTACGGCGCCGCCCTCGCCCTCGACGACGCCCACGCGCTCGGCGTACTGGGCCCCAATGGCGACGGCACCGCGGCGCACTTCGGCCTCACGGACGAGGTGGACATCATCGCCGGCACGTTCTCGAAGTCACTGGCGTCCATCGGCGGGTTCGTGGCCGCGTCGGAGAACGTGGTGCACTACCTGAAGCATCACAGCCGCCCGCTGATCTTCACCGCCTCGCTGCCACCGGCCAACACGGCCGGCGTGATCGCCGCCCTGGCCGTGCTGCAGAACGAGCCGGAGCGGCGCGATCGACTCTGGGCCAACACCCGGCGCCTGCAGGACGGCTTCCGATCGCTCGGCTTCGACATCGGGCCCACCCAGACACCGATCGTGCCGGTACTGGTCGGTCCCCTGGAGAAGACGTTCCTGATGTGGCGCCGTCTGTTCGACGCGGGCGTGTTCACCAACCCCGTGGCGCCGCCGGCGGTCCCGGCCTCGCAATGCCGGCTCCGGACCAGTGTCATGGCGACGCACACCTTCGACCAGATCGATTTCGCCCTGGAGCAGTTCTCACGCATCGGCCGGGACCTGGGGGTCATCTGACCCCACCGCTGCGCGTCCGCGCGGCGCGGGACCGACGGGACCTCAAGCGCTTCATCGATTTCCCTTACCGACTCCACGCGCGGGACCCGATCTGGGTCCCGCCGTTGCGTCGGGACATCGCCGCCCTCCTCTCCCGCACCAAGAACCCATTCTTCGAGCACGGCGAAGCCGAGTATTTCCTGGCCGAGCGCGACGGGGTGACCGTCGGCCGGATCGCGGCCATCACCAACCGGCTGCACAACGAGACCCATGGCGACCGGGTCGGCTTCTTCGGCTTCTTCGAGTGCATCGACGATCAGGCCGTGGCCGACGCGCTGTTCGCCGCCGCCGAGGAGTGGTGTCGCGCCAAGGGGCACGATGTGCTCCGCGGCCCCGCGTCGTTTTCGGTGAACGACGAGTGCGGTCTCCTGGTGGATGGCTTTCAGTTCCCGCCGACGCTCATGATGCCGCACAACCCGCCGTACTACGTCCCCCTGGTGGAGCGCGCCGGCTTCACCAGCGCCAAGAACCTCCTGGTGTACCAGGGGGGGCGTGAGGACTACTACGTGCCGGTCCCCGAGCGGCTCTCGCGCGGAACCGAGCTGATCCGCCAGCGGCTGGGCATCACGATCCGTCCGCTCGACCTGAAGCGGTTCGACCAGGAAGTCGAGATGGTCAAGCAGATCTACAACGCGGCGTGGGAGAAGAACTGGGGATTCGTCCCCATGACCGAGCACGAGATCGATCACCTGGCCGAGCAGTTTCGGCCGGTCGTCATCCCCGACTTCGTCCCCGTTGCGGAAAAGGACGGCAAGGTCATCGGCTTCGGGATCGCCCTTCCCGACCTCAACGTCGTCTTCCGCAAGAACCGCCAGGGCTATCTCCTCCCCGTCCTCCCTCGGCTCCTCTGGTCGCTCAAGATGAAGAAGATCCGGCGGGCCAGGATCCTTCTGCTCGGCGTGGTGCCGGAGTACCGGGGCAAGGCGGTGGACGCCATGCTCTATCACTGGATCTGGACCCGCGCGGAGAAGCTCGGCTTCAGCTGGGGCGAGGCGGGATGGATTCTCGACGACAACCCCGCGATGAACGCCAGCCTCGAGAAAATGACGTTTCGGGTCTACAAGACCTACCGGCTCTACGATCGCCCGATATGAACGTGCTGGTCACCGGCGCCACCGGCTTCGTGGGAAGTCACCTCGTGGAGGCGCTGCGTCGTCGGGGTGACCAGGTGACGGCGCTGGCACGCTCGGCCGCGAAGGCCGCCGCGCTCGCGCCGCTGGGCGTGCGCGTCGTGCCCGGGGACCTGCAGGACACGGCCTCGCTCGATCGTGCGGTGGCCGGACAGGACGTCATCTATCACGTTGCCGGGGTAGTCGCCGCACGCGACGAGGCGGAGTTCCTCCGAGCCAACCGCGATGGCACAGCCGATCTGGTGGCGAGCGCCTCCCGCGCAGGCTCGGCGCGCTTCGTTCTCGTCTCCTCCATGGCGGCGGCCGGGCCGTCCGAGCCGGGCCGGCCGCTGACCGGCAGCGAGCCCCCACACCCGGTGACGGCTTACGGTCGGAGCAAGCTGGCCGCCGAGGCCGCCGTTACGGCGGGCACGCTGCCCTGGGTGATCGTGCGTCCTCCGACCGTCTACGGTCCGCGCGACCGCGAAGTGCTCAAGGTGTTCCGGATGGTTCGACTGGGACTGGCTCCGGTCTTCGGCGACGGCAGCCAGCAGCTCTCCGCCGTCCACGGCGCGGACCTGGCCGGCGCGTTGGTCGCGGCCGGCAGCGCACCCGCCGCCGCGGGCAAGATCTATTACGCCTGCCATCCGGAGATCGCGACGAGCGCGCAGCTGGTGCGGGCGGTCGGGGCCGCCATGGGCCGGCGCGTGGCGCTGGTGCCCGTCCCGTCGCCGGTCGGACGCGCGCTGCTCGCCGTCACGGAAGCCTCCGCCCGCCTCGTGGGCCGGACGACCATCCTCACCAGAGACAAGGCGAACGAGTTCTTTCAGGCCGCCTGGACCGGCGATCCGAGTCCGCTCACCCGGGATACGGGATGGCGGGCGTTGCACGATCTCGCCTCCGGCATGGCAGACACCTACCGCTGGTATCGGACCGCAGGATGGCTCTAGGGAGACGAGAAGAGGGCCGGTCGTTCCGGCCCGTGGACTGGCTGCTCGCGGGATACCTCGTCGTCGTGAGCGCCGTGGCTCTCCTGCGGGCGCCGGACCAGCCGGGGTGCTGGTGGCTCCTCGCCGCGCACGTACTGATCGGCGTGCTACTCTATCTGGTGACCCGACCCGGACTCGGCCCCGTGGGCCGGACTGTTCGGGAGATTTACCCGCTGTTGCTGCTGGTCGGTCTCTATTCCGAGCTCGACGTGCTCGCCGGCCCGGGCACCCTGCACACCTACGACGCGACGGTACAGCGGTGGGAGCTGGCCATTTTCGGGGCCCAGGTCAGCATGGAGTGGTGGCGCTCGATGCCGAGCCGGTTCTGGTCGGCCGTGCTCCACGCCGCCTATTTGTCCTACTATCTCATCGTCGTGGCCCCCGCCTTCTACTTCGTCTGGCGCCGCGACCTGCCGGCCCTGCGGCACTTCGTGCTGGTGGTGATGATCACGTTCGTGGCCTGTTATCTCGTCTTCATCTTCTTCCCCGTCGCGGGGCCGTACTACGTGTTTCCCCGCCCCGCGGCGTGGTTCACCGACAACGTGTTCGCCCGGATGGTGTACGACACCCTGGCCGCCGGCAGCTCCTACGGCGCCGCGTTCCCCAGCTCGCACGTCGCGGCGACGGTCGCCGTCGTCCTCTCGGCCGCACGGGGCTCGAAGACGCTGGGCTGGGCGCTGGCGTTGCCCACGGTCCTGCTCACGGTGGCCGTGGTTTACTGCCAGATGCACTACGGGGTCGACGCGCTGGCCGGCCTGCTCGTGGGTGGAATCGTGGCCGCCGCAGTGGAGCGCCGGCACGCGACGCTCCGGCCGACGTGATGGTTCGCGGCGGGAAGCGCTGAGATGGACGAGAAAAAGGGGGACGGCCGCGTGGGCCGTCCCCCTCTCCCGGACTTCGGCTCGCCGCCTACTGAACGGTGAGCTTGCCCTTCATCCCCAGCGCGAGGTGCGGCAGGCAATAGTACTTGTACTCGCCCGCAGGCGCCTTGGCGAAATTGACGGTGTAGACGCCGTTCGGCTCGGTCAGAAGCGAGCCCTCGAGCGGCGCCATCTGGTCCGGCATGCCGGCCTTCAGGGCATCGGCCGCGCCGGCGGGAATGCTGTCCCCCCAGAACGAGACGTTGTGCGGTCCGCCGCTCACGTTGTGGAACTTGACCACGTCGCCCGCCTTGATGGTGAGCTGGTCGGGAACGTACTTGTAGGAGCTGCCCTCGAGGACCATGTTCACGTCGTGGGTGGTGCCCCCGCCCGCCGGCGCCGCAGCGTCCGCCGCAGGAGCCGCCTGGTCCGGAGTACCCGTCGTCTGCTGATCCTCAGTCTTATTTTCGCCGCCGCCGCAGGCCGCCACTACGAACGCCAGGCCCGCCAGCATGGAAGTCACACGCATCGCCGCTCTGCCTCCGAAGCTATGAATGGTCCGAGAACCGTGGAAACTCGAACTTTGTGAACTCGTTCACAAAGATACAGGGCCGATGCGTGAAGGGAAGTGGGCACGGGGCCGGAGGGCGACACCCGCTGGACGATTACTATTGAGGCCATGGTCATGACGAGCATCGCCGAGGCATCTCGACCGCGCGCGCTCGCGACGCCTCCGTGTCAGCGGATGGGGTCGCAGTGCCGCGCGCTCCGCGCCACGCTGCGCGTGGGATCGCTCGAGGACGGCGAAGCCTCCCTGGACCATGAGGCCACCTGGCTCCTCGGTCACACCCAGAACATCACGTTCGGCGAGCCCTGGATCGGCAACGGCGATCTCTACGTCGAGGCCATCCTTCACGTGCCCTGCCGCTACCTGCGGGAGGACGGCACGACCGCGGCCTGCGCGCTGTACGGCTACAGCGGCCGCCCCCCCCGGCGACCGCCGCACACCGAGCAGCCGCGACGGCTCGGCGGGCAGCGGTTCCGGGTCATCGAGGGCACCCGGATGGTGACCCGGTCCCTGCCCGATACCCCGGCTCCCGAGCGATCGCTGCCGGTGCTCGCCTCGGAAAACCCCTGTGCGACCGCCCCCTGCCGGACCGCCGACAACCGGCGGGTCGCGGCGTGTTGCCGCGATCTGCAGGTCGAGATCATGTGCACCAAGGCCGAGCGACGGCTGGAGGCTCTGGTGCGATCCCGCCGGTCGCCGTACCTCTGTAAAGTGGAGCGAGCCGGGGACTTCTCGCTCGAGGTCGAGATGATCTCCGCCTGCGGCTATCTGGGGGATGATGGGGTCGCCTGCTCGCTCCATGGCCGACTCCGGGCCGATGGCCGGCCCGCCAAGCCCGATCTTTGCACCGAATGGCCCCCGAAGAACCGGGGCCTCCACCCGGGATGCGTGTTCGTCCCGCGTCGCAAGAAGCGACGTCCGTCCAGCGACTGACCGTGCTCCAAGTGTGCAAGAGCACGTAAGTTGCCCGTCCTCATGGGCGACCCGACAACCCGCTGAGGTGTCGTGAGCGACGAGCTCGAAAAACTGTACCAAAGCACCTACACTGCCGTCGTGCGCTTTCTCTACCGCAAGGTGTGGGACGCGGAGCGCGCTGAAGATCTCGCGCAGGAGGTGTTCGTCCGCGCTCTCGCGCATCGGCCCGACAAGCCGCGCGCCTGGGTATTCGCGGTGGCCGCCAACCTCGCCCGCGATGAAGCCCGGGCGGCGGTGCGTCGGAAGCGACACCTCACGCTGCTGAAGGGCGATCCGATCGCCCAGCCGACCATGACGCCGGCGGCCGACGAGACGGTCGAGCACGACGAGCAGATGGCCTCGGTGCAGGAGGCGCTCGACACCCTGACACCGCGAGATCGCGAGATCCTGCTGCTGTGGGATGCGGGCTTGAGCTATCCGGAGATCGCCGGGCAGACCGGGCTGGCGGTTGGAGCGGTTGGCACGACACTGGCACGCGCGCGCCGCCGATTGGTGGACGCACACGACCGACAGCAGAAACAGACGAGAGACAATGCGGCACATTCCTGAAGACGAGCTGCACGCCTATCTGGACCAGGGCCTGAGTCGATCTCAGTGCGTCGAGATCGAACGGCATCTGGCCGGCTGCTCGTCGTGCCGTAACCTTCGCGACGGCATCGCCGCGCTACGGGACCGGACCACCGCGCTCCTCGCCGAGCTGGCGCCGCCGCGCGGCTTCCCTCCCGCCTTCGAGACCATCCGGAGCCAGGCCGCGCAGCGCGTCACCACGCGCCGCCGCCGCGTCCGCGCGGTCGCGTGGGCGGCCAGCCTGGTTGCGGCGGTCGGGGTCGGCTGGAGCGCGAGCGCCGTGCTGCGCTCCGCCCCGAGTACGGCCATCGTCACCGGGACCACACGGTCCGCCGATGCGGCTCCGGCCGCTGCCACCGCCCCCCGAGCCGCTGGTGTCGCCACCGCGACGCCGGTGTCCTCGTCGCCCGTCGCACCGGCGCCGGCGCCTTCGCGCGTCCGTCCTGAGACTCCGGTACCCACCGCACGTGACACAGCGGCCCCCGCCGCGACTCGGCTCGTTGCCAACCCGCTGCGCGACGACTCCATACGCGCCGCGAAGCTGGCCGTGCTCGATCCGGCGCCAGCCGCCGAGCTGCCCCCGCTTCAGGTGACGCAGTCGGAAGGCGGGAGACAGTTCGGCGGCATCTGGCGCACCATGTCGTGGGCCGGAGCCCAGAGCGCCGCGGGACAGAGCCTGCCGCACATCGACGGGCTGCCGGTGCTTCGGGTGCAGGTCCAGGAGAACGACCGGAGTCAGCGGCCGTTGATGGTCGTGGCCCAGCAGCTCGCCTCGGGTCAGGTCATTCAGATGATCGAGGGGCCGGCGAGCGACGTCTCCCAGCTGCTCTCGCGGCGCACCTCCACCGCATCCAGCGGCGGACTCTCCGTGACGGTGACCGGTGCCGAGCCGGCGGCGGATGAGGCCATGGCGATGCAGGTGGGAGACCGCATGCTCGCCATCACGGGTGCCCTGCCCTCCGACAGCCTCCGGGCGATGATCCGCCGGATCAACGCCGAGATGCGGAGCAAGTAGCCGGACCCGCGAAGCGCGACGTCGTAAGACCGCAGTAGAAAGGGGGCATGCCGATCATCGGCATGCCCCCTTGGCTTTCCCGCCCTGCGGCGCGGGTCTAGCGGGGCCTCTCGCGGCGCTCGATCAGGTCGGGGCTCACGTAGTCGGTGGGCCCCTCCTCGTGGTCGAACTCGGCTGCCACCGTGGCGTGACCGCGCTCGCGGCCCAGCGTGATCTCGGCGAGCCGCGGCGAGACCATGGGGAAGGTGCGGGCAAAGAGTCCGTAGGCCAGCAGATAACAGCCCAGCATGAGCAGGGTCGGACCCGTCTCGGGGATGCCGAACTTCGGGCCCGGAAAGGCCGTGACCGACGGCATGACCAGCAGGTAGCGCTCCAGCCAGAGGGACAGCAGGCTCACCGAGGCGAAGAACCCCATCGTCGGCCGGAACTTCTTTGGCGTCACGCCGAGCAGACCGAAGAAGGGGATGACGAACATCCCGACCAGGACCGTGGCCCCGACCGGCAACCAATCGCCCCAGAGCCGGGAGAAGACGAAGCCGGTCTCCTCGGGCAGGTTGCCGTACCAGATGACGAGGAACTGGGCCCACATCAGGTAGGTCCAGAACACCGTGAAGCCGAAGCAGAGCTTGCCCAGATCGTGCCGCTGCTTGGGCGACACCAGATCGGTGATGCCCAGGTGCGCGGCGCCATACATGGCCATCAGGGCGAGCAGCATGTGCGCCCCGAGGAACGACCCCATGAAGTAGAAGCCGCCGAGCAGATTGCTGAACCAGTGCGGCTGGAGCGCCATGATGCCGTCGAACGCCACCAGGCTGAACACGATCGCGTAGAGCACGACGTAGAGCGGGGCCAGCCGGCGAAGGCGCGCCTCCTGGGCCACCGCGGCGGGCGGCGTGCCGTCGTATCCACGGGTCCAGCGATCGAAGAGCGACCGGCGGCCCGGTCCGACGACGCCGCGCGTGGCGTGCATGTCCGGCACCAGATCGGCCCGGATCAGCTTCCAGCCGACCCAGTAGAGGATCGAGAGGCCCACCAGCAACCGGCCGAACATGAAGGGCCACGAGAGCCACGTGGCCTTCGAGTGGGGCATCGCGTGCGCGGCCGCTTCCATCGGTCCGTAGACCGCGTGGTAGCCGAGCGTGAAGATGAGCAACAGACCGATCAGCGACACCGGCAGGAAGGCCACCGACGCCTCGGCGAACCGGATCACCAGCCCGGACCACTTGGCATTGGTGATCTTCTGCACCGCCACGAAGGCGACGCTGCCGCCGGCCAGCCCGGTGAAGTACAGCCAATTGACGTGGAAGAGCTGCCACGCGCGCGCCGCGTCGTCCCCCGTCAGGGCCAGGACGAACAGGATCAGGCCGAGTCCGGCGCAGCCGCCGCCGATGCCCATGAAGGCGCCGTACTTGCCCACGAGCGAGCGCTCGACCAGGCGCTGATGAACCGTGCCGGGGCTCATCGAGGACGCCCTCCGGTGGATCCGGTGGCGCTGGGCCCGGGGGGAATCCCGACGGCGGCGCCGGCCGGCTCCTGGGGCGGGGGGCTCGCCGCCTGCAGCTTCCGCACGTGGCTCACGATCGCCCAGCGCTCGGCGGGCTGGTACACCTTGTCGCCATAGCGCGGCATGACCCCTCGCCCGTAGCGGATGATGCTGTAGAGATACCCGTCGCTGTACGCCCTGGCGCGGCCGGTGAGCAGCGAGGGGGCTCCGATCCGACCGGATACCGGTCCCTTCGCGTCTCCCGCGGCGCCATGGCAGACCGTGCAGAAGTTCTGGTACAACGTGTCGCCCGCCGCCTCGGCCTCGCGCGGCAGCACGGCGACATCCGGGCCCGCGGGCGAGGCGCGCCCGGCGTTGGTCAGGGCATACGGACTCCGCAGGGCGTCAGCCGTCGTGGTCTTGCCCCCCAACCACTCGGCCGACCAGTCGGGCTCGCCCCCGCTCACCGGAACGGTTCCCTCCGGCGTGTAGCGCGGCACCGCCGCCGTCTGGTAGGGACGCACGTACCGGGCGGTGATCATGTGGTCGAACCACGGGATGATGTGCCACAGCTTGTCCGGCGAGGGGACCGTGTAGTAGTAGAAATCGCACGCGCCGCACAGCAGCAGGAGGGCGCAGCCGAGCGCCGTCCGGAGGTCACGCCCCTTCATGGCGGACCTCCTCCGCGCCGGCGGTCCGCAGCATCTGCTCGACCTGCCCGGCCTGGTCCTCGGTCGCGGGCACGAAGACCCCGATCTTGTCGTCGCTGAACTGCGGGTCGTAAGGCACGCCACGCTTTCCCATCAGGATCGAGAAGAGCGCCACCGCGGCGACCGTGCTCAGCGCACCGAGCAGAATGGTGAGCTCGAACGCGATCACCACGTAGGGCGGGATGGACCCGATCGGCTTGCCGCCCACGAGGGTCGGCCAGTCGTAGGACATCCAGAGCGTCATGCCGAAGCCCGCGGCGCACCCGGTGAGGCCACCGATCAGCGTGATCAGGCGGACCGGGCTCACGCGATGCTCGAGGGCTTCCTCGATCTCGTGATTCGGCGCGGCAGTGTAGACGACGAGGTTCTTGAGCCCGCGAGCGCGGAGCGCCCGGATGGCGTCGGCGGCCGCGTCCACGTGGGTGAAGGAGGCCAGCACGCCCGGCATGCGCCGGCGACCGCCCGATGTGACCCGAGCCATCAGTGGTGCCCTCCCCGCTTCCGAGGCATCGGGATCATCTCCTTGATCTCCTGAATCGCCACGATCGGGAAGTTCTTGGCGAAGAGGAGGAACCACATGCCGAACCAGCCGAACGAGCCCGCCAGGATGCCCCAGTCGGCCCAGGTGGGATTCAGCTGGTCCCAGGCCCAGGGGATGTAGTCGTTGCTCAGCGACGAGACGATGATGACGTACCGCTCGAACCACATGCCGATGTTGATGAAGATCGAGATCACGAACAGCGACGTGAGGTTGGTCCGGATCTTCCGGAACCAGAGCAGCTGGGAGACAAACGCGTTGCAGATGATCATGGTCCAGCCGGCCCACCAGTAGGGGCCGAACGCACGCCGGAAGAACGTGGTCTGCTCGAAGGTGTTGCCGCTGTACCACGCCACGAAATACTCCATGCCGTAGGCGTAGAACAGGATCGAGCCGGTCAGCAGGGTGAGCTTCGCCAGGTTGTCGAAGTGATAGTCCGTGATCATGTGCTCGATGCGCAGCGCGCGCCGGAGCGGGATGATCAGCGTGAGCACCATGCCGATGCCGGAATAGATCGCGCCGGCCACGAAGTAGGGCGCGAAGATCGTCCCGTGCCACCCCGGCACGATCGACACCGCGAAGTCCCACGACACCACGGAGTGCACCGAGAGCACCAGCGGCGTGGCCAGTGCGGCCAGGTAGAGGTACGCGCGGGAGTAGTGCCGCCACTGGTTGTCGGTCCCCTGCCAGCCGACCGACGCGATCTCGTACACCTTTTTCCGCCAGCCGGTCGCCTTGTCGCGCACCGCGGCCACGTCCGGCACCAGGCCGAAGACCAGGAACGTGGTGGACACGGTGAGGTAGGTGGAGATGGCGAAGACGTCCCAGATCAGGGGCGACTTGAAGTTGGGCCAGAGAAAGCGCGAATTCGGATACGGCAGCAGCCAGTAGAAGATCCACTGCCGGCCGATGTGGATGATCGGGAACAGTCCCGCCGTCATGACCGCGAACACGGTCATGGCTTCCGTGGATCGGTAGACCGCCGTGCGCCAGGGCGAGCGGAAGAGGAACAGGATCGCCGAGATCAGCGTGCCCGCGTGTCCGATGCCGACCCAGAACACGAAGGTGGTGATGTAGACGCTCCAGAAGATCGGCGGCTGGTAGCCGGCGTGGCCCAGCCCGTCCTTCACCAGCACCAGGAACGTCAGGATGCCGATGAGGAACAGGGAGATGGCCCCGAGCAGGAGCAGCACGTAGCCCCGGCTCGGCGGACTCAGCGTCCCGACGACATCGCGGGTGACGTCGGCGTGGGTCTGGGTGATCACCGGCCCGTCGTGGGTCACCGGATGCGGAGGGACGACAGCGGCCATCGCTTAAGCCTCCGCCTCGTGCAGGACCTTGGCGAGGTAGGTGACCGAGGGCCGTACGTTCAAGTCTTCGAGCACGTGATAGCCGCGCGGGTCCTGCTTGATCTTCGCGACCCGGCCGGTCGCATCTCTGACGTTGCCGAACACGATGGCGTCCGACGGGCAGGCCTGGGCGCACGCCGTGGTGAACTCGCCGTCCTTGATCGGACGGTCCTCCAGACGCGCATGGTTCTGGGTGTCCCGGATGCGCTGGATGCAGAAGGTGCACTTCTCCATCACGCCCCGGGCCCGTACGGTCACGTCCGGATTCAGCTGGAGATTGAGCGGCTCGGGCCACGCCTGCTCGTTGTACTTGTACCAGTTGAAGTAGCGCACCTTGTACGGGCAGTTGTTGGCGCAGTACCGCGTGCCGACGCAGCGGTTGTAGACCTGGCCGTTGAGGCCGTCCGGCGTATGGTACGCCGCGTAGACCGGACAGACCGGCTCGCAGGGCGCGTTGGCGCAATGCTGGCACAGCATCGGCACGAAGCGCGCATCGGGCGCGGCGCCCTCCTCATGCCCGTCCTCCCAGTAGCGCTCGATCCGCAGCCAGGTCATCTCCCGGCCCCGCAGGACCTCGGACTCGCCCACCGTCGGAATGTTGTTCTCGGCGTAACAGGCGGTGACGCACGCCGAGCACCCGGTGCACTTGGCGAGGTCGATCGACATGCCCCACTGGGGATGCTCCTTGGCGTAATCCCCGTGCTCGGTGGCGCGACGCTGCTCCTCCGACCAGCCGTGGATCGCCGCGAGCTCGCGCTCGGTGTTGATCTCGTGCTTCTCGTGCCCCTCCTCGCGATACGCCTGCTGGAGGGTCAGCCCTTTCTTCGCCGCCGCCAGCGGCATCGCCTCGGCGATGCCCCGGCCGAGCTGCCGGGGATTGCCGGCGACGCTCGCCAGCTTCCGGTAGCGGCCGGTCTTCCGGACCGAGACGCGGGTGGAGAGATAGGGCACGAAGTCGCCCCGGGGCGCGCCGAGCAGGTCGAGGGCGTTGACCCCGCGCCCCTGCGCGTAGCTGCCGTAGGCGGTGTGGCCGAACCCGAGCGGGATCGCCACGGCGTCGTCCCGGATGCCGGGATAGACGTACACCGGGCCCTCCACCGTGCCGTAGGGCGAGGTGAGCTCGACGATCTCGCCGTCTCGCACGTCCAGGCTCACCGCCGTCTTCGGGCTGACTTCGACCCACGAGTGCCAGGTGATCTTGGTGACCGGGTCGGCGTTCTCCATCAGCCAGGGCTTGTTGGCCCCGCGGCCGTCGTGGAGCATCGGGTGGGGATAGGTCAGGAAGACGAACTGCCCGTCGCCTTCGAACACCGGCTTGGTGTAGCCCAGCTTGCCGTCGGCCAGCGCGAGGGACACCGATGCCGCCGCCGGCGGATCGCGATACACGCCGCCCCGCTGCACGGCCGCGTGCCAGAACCCGGCCGCGTCGGCCTCGCCCAGCTCGCCCGCGAGCGCGCGCCAGCGGGTCTTGAGGTGCTCGTCCCACGACGGCGCGGTGAACCGCGCCAGCGAGCCGGCGGCCTTCTTGCTCACCCGGAGCAGGATCTCACCCGCGGGAAGGGTGTTGAACACCGGCTCCATCACCGGCTGCATCAGCCCGTGTACGCCGGCCCGGGGGCGGGCATCGTCCCACCGCTCGAGGGCGTGGCTCTGCGGCAGCAGGAGGTCGCACAGGCTGGCGGTCTCGTCGAGGTACAGCGACGTGGAGACCTTGAATCCCACCTTGGCGAATCGCGTGGCGAAGCCGCTGCTCCTGGGCAGGGTGTAGGCCGGGTTGGCGTCGTGTACCAGCACCACCGCCAGCTCGCCCGCCTCCATCGCCCGGCTGAGCCCAGCCAGCTCGGCGTGCCCGTCGGCGGTGGGCATTTCGGCACCGAACCGGACGGTCTCGCCGATGTTGCCGGCGACGAAGTTAAGCACGTTGACCGCGGCGCAGACCTCGGCCGATGAGGCGTGCTGCGAGCCGATCCCACCCGCGACGGCCAGGCTCGGGCGCGCGGCGGCAAACTCCCGCGCCAGCCGCTCGATCTGCTCGGCGGGCAGCCCGGTCTCCTTGGCCGCCACCTCGGGCGTATGCGCGGCGAGCGCCGACGCGAGACCGACCCGGTCGTCTCCCCGCTCCGCCACCAGGACGTTGGCCATCGCCAGCGCGAGCGCGGCCTCCGACCCGGGCTTGATCGAGACCCACTCGTCGGCGTTGAGCCCAGTCAGGTCCCTCCGGGCCGCGACGTAGACGAACTTGGCGACATCGCCCTCGGTGAACCCGTGCGCGCGGGAGAAGCCGCGCTGATGCTCGATCGACGCGCCCCAGGTCTCCAGGAAATCGGCGCCGAACGAGACGATGTACTTGGCCTTGCTGAAATCGTGCGCCGCGACCTCGTCGAGGCCGAACACCTGACGGTTCGCCGCCCGGACCGGCTCGTGATCGAAGCTCTCGTGGCGCACCAGCCGCCCACCCAGCGCCGTCGTCCACTCGGCCAGGAGATCGGAGAACGTGCCGCGACCGGCGCCGCTGATCACGGCCACCCGGCTGCCGGCTTCGCCCAGCTTCCCGGCCAGGCGCCCGATCGCCTCGTCCCAGGTGATCTCCACGAAGCCCCCGTCGGCGGAGCGCGCCATCGGCGCCTTGATCCGCCCCGGGTTGTAGAGCCCCTGCAGCGCGGCCTGGCCGCGCGAGCAGAGCTTGCCCTGGTTCACGGGATGCTGCGGATTCCCCTCCAGCTTGACCGCGCGGCCTTCGCGGGTACGGACGTGCACGCCGCACCCGGCGGAGCACTCGGTGCAGGTGCTCGCGTACCAGGTGGCGACGCCGGGCACCTGATCCTCGGACTGCACCAGGTAGGGCACCAGCTTCTGCACCCGGTCCGTGGAGCATCCGCTCAGTGCCATGGCGCCGCCGCCGGCGGTCACGCCCAGCACACTGAGGAAGCGGCGGCGGTCTAAGGATGATTCGTCAGGCATGGGGCTCCAGGTCGCGATGAGCTATGAGCACGCCGTGCTTCGGCCCGGTGCCTTCCGTGTGCTGTCAGCTCATAGCTCATAGCTCGTAGCTCACAGCTCACAGCTCATAGCTTCTCTCAGTAATGGCATACGGAACAGTCGCGCGACACACCGCGCTCCACGTGACAGGTGATGCAGAAGCCCATGTTGTCCACCTGCTGCACCTTGAAGACCTGCGGCATCCGCGTCACGTCGCCGTGGCAGGTGGCGCAGGCGGTGGGGCCCAGTGCCTTGATGTGACGCTGGTGGGGGAAATGGGCATGGCGCGGGAGGAAGTGGACCCTAGTCCATTCGACCGGTTTCTTCTCGGTCCACGCCGTCCGCAGCTTGCGGATCTCGGTGCGGCTGCTGCTGTCGCTGCCGGCCACCACCAAATGGCATCCCATGCAGGTCTGCATGGTGGGAATGCCCGGCTCGGGGGAGACCGCCACCGAATAGTGGCAGTACTGGCACTGGATCTTGAATTGGCCCGCGTGGATGTCGTGCCGGAAGAAGATCGGCTGGCGGGGGCCTTTGAGTGATCCCGTGTCGCTGATGACCGGTGCGATGATGGAGTCGGCGGGAGACTGGGCCTGGGGCGCCTGCGGGGTCGGACTCGCGAACGCCAGGACGGCCGCGAGTCCGCCGGCCCCCACGCCGCCGAGCACGATTGCCAACGTTCGCATTATCGATTCCGTGCTGTGAGAGAGCCCCGCTGATCTCGACGACGTAGAGCGGTGTCGCCCTCGCGGGACTCGAATGGACACTCACCGGGCTCCCCGAGCGCCGAAACATAGTCCAGACACCAATTGGCACAACCCGATCCGGTGGCGTAACCCGAGTAATTCATTCGGCTTCCGGATCCTTGCGGGCCTTGGCCCCAGCGCCCCGAGCGCGAGGGCCACGATGCGGTGCCGGACGCTCGTTGAGCCACTCGCCCTTGCGCCGGGCGAAGGTGAGAAAACCGTCCACGATCCGGCGATCGGTGAGCTCCAGCCAACACCACCGCACCGGCCCGGTCCGCTGCGACTCGGCGACCGCGCGCGCGAGGTCGGCGGGGAGGCGCGGAACGCCGCGGAGCCGGCTTTCCTCCATGTCGCTCAGCGTGAAGGTGGTGGAGACGCCGTTGCCGACCACGTGCAGCCAGCAGAGCTTGCGGCTCCCCACGCCGTACTCCCAGGTCCAGCGCCAGTTGGCGCCCATGAACCGGACGTTCTCCCCCACACCCTTGATGGACAGGAGCCCGGCGCGGATCGCCTTGAAGCGCGCGGCGGCCGCGGCGGGTAGGTCATGCAGCGGCGCCGAGGAGTCGGGCTCCGCGTTCGCGTCGGGATACCGGTTGGCCGACCAGTAGGCACTCGAGCGGCCCACGCTCATGTGCGGTCCGCCGCCGGGGGCTCAGCGACGGGCACGCCGATGCGCGCCAGGTAGCGGACGACCTCGATGCCCATCGCCCGGACCAGCGTGGCCTCACGGCCATCGAGCGCCGCGCGGTGCACGATCTCACGAAACGAGCGCATGACGCTCTCCCATCGCCGGGTCTTGAAGAAGTCAATCGCCCACAGGGTGCGCCGCCAGTCCTCGAACAGGTCCTCGAGTTGGGCCGAGGTGGCCGGGGCGGTGCCCTTGCGTGGCGGCTTGAGCGGCGCGGCCTCGCCGCCTCTCGCCAGCCACGTCTCGTACGCCATGATCGCGACCGCCTGCGCCAGATTGAGCGACGAGCTCCGCGGGTCGGTCGGGATGGTCACCAGCACATGACCCACGTCGAGCTCGGCGTTGGTGAGCCCCCGATCCTCCCGGCCCACCACCATCGCCACCGGGCCCGCTTCCGCATGCGCCACCAGCTCGACGGCGGCCTCGCGCGGCCGGATGGTCCGCCGCTTGGCGGTCCGCCCCCGCGCCGTCAGCACCGCGACGTACACACAGTCGGCCACCGCGGCGTCCAGCGAATCAACGATCTCGATCCCCGCCACGAAGGCCGCGCTGTTGTGGGCGATTCCTTCGATCCGCCAGGGATCGAAGGTCTCGGGGTTCACCAGGCGCATGCGCTCGATGCCGAAGTTCTTCGCGATCCGCACTGCGCTGGCGATGTTGACGATGTCCTGCGGATTGACGAGTACGAGAACCGGGCTCACGCCTCGTCCAGGAAGGACGTGTCGTGCCGCCTGGCCCGGAGAGCCGCCGCGAAGCCGGTTTTCTCGACCGACTTCATGTAGGCCTCCTTCGGCTCGACCTGCCTGGCCTCCACCAGCTCCATCAGCGCGTCGTTGAGGGTCACCATGCCGATCTTGCGGTTGGTCTGCATGATGGACGGGATCTGGAAGGTCTTGCCCTCGCGAATGAGGTTCGAGACCGCCGGGATGGACAGCAGGATCTCGCGCGCGGCCACGCGCCCGCCGCCCATCCGCTTGCACAGCGTCTGGGCGATCACGCCCCGGAGCGATTCCGACAGCATCACCCGCACCTGCGACTGCCGGTCGGCGGGGAACTGGTCGATGATCCGGTCCACGGTGGATGCCGCGGTCGTCGTGTGCAGGGTGCCGAACACGAGATGGCCGGTCTCGGCGGTCTCGATGGCGATCGACACGGTCTCGAGGTCACGCATCTCGCCAACGAGGATGATGTCGGGGTCCTCGCGCAGCGCCGCGCGAAGCGCCTGCTTGAAGCCCCGGGTGTGCAGGCCCACCTGCCGCTGGGTCACCAGGCACTTCTTGCTCTGGTGGACGAACTCGATCGGGTCCTCGATCGTGATGATGTGGTCGGTGCGGGTGCGGTTGATCAGGTCCACCAGCGCCGCGAGCGTGGTGCTCTTGCCCGACCCGGTGGGCCCGGTCACCACCACGAGGCCCTTGGTGAGATAGCAGAGGTTCTGTACCTCACGGCTCAATCCCATCTCGTCGGCGGTGCGCACGGTGGTGGGGATGACCCGGAACACGGCCATCGGGCCGTGGCGGTCGCGTCCCGCGTTGCAGCGGAAGCGGGCCAGCCCCTCGATCTCGTACGCCCAGTCGGTGTCGCCGCTCTCCCGGAACTCTCCGACCTCGCGCGGCGACATGAGGCTCACCAGCAGCGCTTCCAGCCGTTCGGCCGGAATCGGTGCGAGCTTCTCGCGCACCAGCTCGCCGTGCCGCCGCAGGAGGGGCGGCTCCCCCGAGCGCAGGTGCAGGTCGGACGCCTCCGCCTCGACCAGGAGCCGGAGGAGGCCCTCGATCTCGGCGCGGGCGGCGGCCAGATCCGGGCCTTGGGCCGCGGCGGCGGGTGCGCCCGCGCGAGCGGGCCGGAGTACCGCGCGGGACCCGTCGGCGCCCGGCGTGACCTCGACCTGCACCGCGCCGTCGGCGAGTGATACCCGAAGGTCACGGCGGCGGCGCCCACCTGACCGGCCGTCTCGGGTCCGGCGATCTCTCGAACCAGCCCGACGATCTGTCCGTCGTTCAAGGCGTCTCGGGTGATCGCCCGGGCGGCGCCGTTGGTCACCAGGGCCACGGGCTGGCCCACGGCCAACTGCAGCGCGTCGGCGCGCTGTTCGTGCAGGACTTGGATGAACCGATCGAGTCGGGCCACGGCGGTCTCAGTCGAGGGGACGGATGAGTCGGACGTGCAGCTTGTTGATGTAGCGGGTCCGGCCGTCGCACCAGAGCGCGAAGAAATCGCCTGTCCCGTTCATGAAATCGAGCGTCCGCCCACGGCCCGGAGGCATCTCCACCGTCGCATGGCCGCGGTACTGCGCACCCCCCGGGAAGATCACTTCGATCTCCACCTGCTTGGCCGCGGTGACCCGATCCGGGTCGGGCGCAGGCACGTCCTCAGGGCAGGTGATCTCGAGCACCTGCCTCTTGGGCACGAGGGCCACTCCGCCCTCCGGCAGGGTCAGGGCGAAGAAGGCATCCGGCCGGTTGAGCATCTCGAGCGGAGTCTCTGAGCCGCCGGGCTGCGGATACGCGGGCCGCGTGAGGAGGTGCAGATCCCCGTCGAGCACGATGCCCTCCATCAGGGCCACGTGTGCGGGCAGGCGATTGGTCGAGCCCCAGTCGCTCATGGTGCCTTGTGGGACATAGATGGCGAAAAGTCGCTGTGACCGCGGAGCTGCGGCAAGTGGCTGAGCGTCAGCCGCGAATCTCGACGCCGGCCTGCGCCTCGATCAGGCGGATCGCCTCGAGGTAGTCGGCGGCCTCGCCGAGCTGGGCGCGGGCTCGCTGGAACACCGCGCCCGCGAGCTCGAGGATCGGCCCGTCCACACCGGCGTCGCGTAGCAGGTCGCGGGCGATCCCGACGTCCTTCTCGAGCAGGGCGAGCCGGAAGGTGCGGGGCCACAGCCCGGTGAGGACGCGCTCCGGCACCAGCGTCTCGCTCACGAACGACCGCCCGCTGGAGACGTTGACTACGTCGAGCGCCGTACGCGCGGATACGCCCGCCTTGACCAGGGCCGCGAGCCCCTCACCGACCGCGAGGATGTTCACCGCGAGCAGCGCGTTGTTGACCGCCTTGAGGGCGTCGCCCGCGCCTACCGGTCCGACGTGCACGATTCGGCTTCCCATGTGTGCCAGAACCGGACGCGCCCGAGCGAACGTGTCGGCGTCGGCGCCTACCATGATGGTGAGCGTCCCGGCCTCGGCCCCGTTGGTGCCCCCGCTCACCGGCGCGTCGGCAAACGCGACGCCCCGCTCCGCAAGACGGGCCGCGATACGGCGCGAGGTGGCGGGATCGCCCGACGTGCAGTCGAGCAGGAGGGCGCCGCGGGCGAGCCCGGCCAACAGACCGTCAGGGCCGTCGAGGAGGGCTGCGACCTCCCGCGACGTCGGCAGGCAGGTGATGACGACCGGCGCGCCCGCCGCGGCCTCGCGCGGCGTCGCCGCCACCCGCGCCCCGTGGGTCCGGCCGAACGTCTCGGCACGCTCGGCCGTACGGTTCCAGACGGTGAGCGCTCCCGCGCGGGCCAGATGGGCCGCCATGGGAGCGCCGATGGCGCCGAGCCCCAGGAAGGCGGCCGGCGGCTCGCTCACGGCGGGCCCGTCGGCGCCGCAGCCTCACCGCTCTTCCGCTGGCCGAGCTCGCGATCCAGCATCAGGAGCCCGGGCCGGTCCTCACCAACCATGCGCATCTGTTCGGCCAGCAGTCCACTGGTCTTCTCCTCCTCCACCTGCTCGCGCACGAACCAGTCGAGAAACGCGGTGGTGGCGAAGTCGCGCTCGTCCACCGCCAGGCCATAGACCTTGTTGATGCTGGCGGTCACCTGCTTCTCGTGCTGGTACGCCTGCTCGAAGACCTCTCGGGGTGTGGTGAATTCCGCGGGGGGACGGCTGAGCTGTTGCAGCTCCACGCGGCCACCGCGGTCCAGGAGGTAATCGAAGATCTTCATCGCGTGCTGGGTCTCCTCCTGCGCCTGCGCGCGCATCCACCGCGCCAGCCCGGGAAGATTCGCGCCATCGCAGAACGCCGACATTGAGAGGTACAGGTAAGACGAGTAGAATTCGTGCTTCATCTGCTCGTTCAGCGCGTCCTGCATTGTCTTGCTCATCATCGGCGGGAGCTCCATTCCGTAGGTGCGTCGAAGATAGCATGAGCGCCCGCATTCTCCACGTGGATCTCGACGCCTTTTTCGTCGAAGTCTGCCGCCAGCGGCATCCCGAGCTGCGCGCGGTCGAGCTGCTCGTGGTGGGGGGCCGGCGCGACCAGCGCGGCGTCGTCCAATCGGCCTCCTACGGGGCACGGCGCTTCGGGGTCCACGCCGGGATGCCCATCGCGCAAGCGGTCCGCCTCTGCCCCGACGCCACCTTCTTCCAGGGTTCGTTCGTCCACTACCGCGACGCGTCGCGCGCGGTCCGCGCGGTGCTGCAGCGCTTCTCCCCCACGGTCGTCATGGGGTCGCTCGACGAGGCCTATCTCGACTTCGGCGGAACCGACCGGCTCTACCCCGTCTCGCTGCTGCCCGTGGCCGAAGAGATCCGGGACGCGGTCAAGGCCGATTCCGGTCTCGACTGCAGCATCGGGATCGGGCCCAACCGCATGGTGGCGAAGATCGCTTCCGACCGCGCCAAGCCGCGCGGTCTGATGGAGGTGCGGGCCGGCTGGGAGGAGGGTTTCCTCGCGGGCCTGCCGCTGGCCGCCCTGCCCGGGATCGGGCCCAAGACCGCCTGGCGGTGGGCCGAGCTCGGGCTGGTGGACGTCCACCAGGTGCAGACGATGACGGAGGAGGCGCTGGGCCGTCTCATGGGCGGGGACGCCCGCGCCCTCAAGCGGCGCGCGCACGGCCACGGCGGCGCGACCCTGCGCGGCGAGCGCCTTCCGAAATCGGTGAGCCGGGAGACGACACTCTCCCGCGACCTGCGGGATCCCGAGGAGCTGGAAGCGATCCTCTCGCTCCTTACGGCGCGGGTGGCCGGACAGCTCCGTGACGAGCAGCTGGTCGGACGCACCGTCACGCTCAAGCTCCGGCACGACGACTTCCGCACGGTGACGCGTCGGCACACGCTGGAGATGGCGACCGACCTCGACGCCGAGCTCTACGACACCGCTCGGACGCTCTTCCGCGCGGCGTTCGCGGAAGTGCGGGACCGGAATCGCGGCGTGCGGCTCATCGGCATCGCCGCCACGAATCTGGCGGTGACAGCCGAGGCGGACCTGTTCGAGCCGCCGGCGCGTCAGCGGCTGAGGGACCTCTCGGTCGCGGTCGACAAGGTGAGGGAGAAGTACGGATTCGAGGCGATGACGCCGGGCTCGGTGCTGCGAGCCCACCGGCGGGACCGGGACTGAGGCTGTCAGCGGGGCGGTCGCAGATCCTTGTCCTCGAACCGAAGGCCGACCGTGCCGTCCCTGCTGGTGACCTGCGGTCCGAGATCGCGGAAGGTGGCCTCGGCGCCCGACGGGGAGCGCGCCTGCACCGTGCTGTTCCGGTACAGCCGGTAGTAGCCGATGAACACGCGAGTGGCGCCGGGACGGACCGCGCACTCGCAGTCGCGGGACCCCGCCAGGCCGGCGTTGACCGTCACCCGCAGCAGCCCCGTGCCGCCGTTGGTCACCAGTGGCGCGAAGTAGTCCGCGTCCCCCTGATGGAGCCACGCGCTGTCGGCGGTGATCCCCCGCGCACGCGGCACGATCGCCCCACGCATTTCCTCACCCATCGGCTTGTCGTCCGCCGAGAGCGGCCGGACCAGCTCCCACTCGGCCACCGACGCTCCGCCCCGCGCCACCGCGAGCTCAACCGTCTCGCCCGGCGCGACCGTTCGCGGCGTCTCGCGCCCATAGGCCAGCCGCACCGGCGCGGCGAGCCGGTTGCTGAAGCGCAGGCGCGCACCATCGAGCAGCGAGCAGGCGGATGCGCTCGCCACCAGACCGACCAGGAGCCCTAGCGCGAGGAGTCGCCGCACGCGCTACCGGATCGGGAGGAACGATTCGAGGGGATTCCGGGGAACGTCGTCGGACCGCGCCGCTCGGGCACGCGGGGCTCGCCGGGGACGGGAAGGCGGACGCAGGTCGTCGCGCGTCACGAGGACGACGACGGCCCCGCTGGCGGAGTCGCGGTCCTGGGCCAAGTCGGCGTAGCGGGCGCTCCACCCCGCGCCGTCGGTGACGCGCACGGCGTTCTTCTCGGCGTAGCGGTAGTAGCCGAGCCGAAGCGAATCGCCGTTGGCGACCCGGCAGTGGCACTCGAGGCTGTCATCCCCCGCGACGACCGTCACCCGGAGAGGCCGGCCCGCGCGGTTCACCACCGTCGGCGTGAAGCGCGGCTCTCCCGCCGCCCCGGCGTCCACCACGCGCCGCAGCTCGCCGTCCACCCGTCGGGCGACGATGGCGCCCTCCACCACGCCGCCGAGCAGCCGGCCGTTCATGGACGGCTGCACCATCGCCCAGTTCGCCTCCAGGGCCTCGTGCGCCGCGACCGGGAGTCGTCCGCTGTCGCCGGGTGAGATCGTGAGACCGGTGTCCTGGACTGTCACGGCGATCGGCTCGGTGAGATGGTTCTCGATCACGAGCGAGGGCCCGGGTGGTCCGGCGTCATCGGCCATCGCGTCGGCCGGGTCGCCGGTGGCATAGCCGACGACGTCCGGCGGCTCCTGATGGCGCTCCCGGCCGAAGACACCGAACAGGACCACGGCGAAGCCCGCCGCGGCAGCGACCATCCATCCACTCGACGGGGTCTTCCGCCGGCCGACGGGCATGGACTTGGTCGGCGTCTCATCGGCCCGCGGAAGCAGGGTGAGCGGATCCACCGCTCCCGCACCGATGGCCGCCACGCGCGCCGACCGGATCGCCTCGAGCAGGTCGCGGGCGGTCGGATAGCGGTCGTCAGGATGCTTGGCCATGCAGCGCAGAACGATGGAGGACACCCAGCGTGGGATGCCGTCGCGGGACAGGCTGGCGGTCGGGACCGGCTCGGCGATGTGGCGTCCGACGATCTCCTGCGAGTCTCCGCCTTCGAAGGGCGGCGCACCGGTCAGGAG
Organism: uncultured Gemmatimonadales bacterium; assembly: GCA_963846545.1. Taxonomy (GTDB): domain Bacteria; phylum Gemmatimonadota; class Gemmatimonadetes; order Gemmatimonadales; family GWC2-71-9; genus CAVVWJ01. Next base: position 2,164,530 of record CAWJWG010000001.1, read on the forward strand.
CTGATAGAGCACCGCGCCAACACCGTAGAGATCGCTTCGCGCGTCCACGCTCCGGCTGCCGAGGGCCTGCTCCGGGCTCATGTAGAGCGGCGTACCGACGATGAATCCGGCCTCGGTGAGATGGGCCGGCCCGTCGAGGTACTTCACGATCCCGAAATCCACCAGCATGGGACGGCCGGTGGCGGTCTCGATCAGGATGTTGTCGGGCTTGACGTCCCGATGGACGAGCCCGTGATCGTGCGCGTGCTGCAGCGCCTCGACGATCGGCTCGACGATGGCCAGCGCGCGCTCGGGCGGGAGCGGCCCTTCCGACCGCATCAGCTCGGTCACGGTCCGCCCCTCGAGGAAGGGCATCGCGTAGTACACCAGGCCCTCGGCCTCGCCCACGAAGTGGATGGGAACGGTGTGGGGGTGATTGAGCCTCGCCACGGCGCGGGCTTCCTGCTTGAAGCGGGCGATCGTGGCCGCGGTCCAGGGAAGATCGGAGCGCAACACCTTCACGGCGAGGCGCCGCTGGAGGTCGGTGTCCACTACCTCATAGACCGTCGCGAAGCCGCCGCGGCCGACGAGGCGAACCACGCGATACTGCCGGCCGAGCGCGCGGCCCAGGCGGTTCAGCGCGGCGCTGTCCGCGGCATCGGGCGTGACGGACATCAGCTCGGCTCCGAAGAGCGCGAGGCTTCCGGGGCCACAGCGCGGACAGTGAGGGCTGCCTTCGCGCAGCGGGGTATGACAGGACGAGCAGACCAGAATTGCCAGAGCGCCTCCGGGGTGTCACCTGCGGCTCCTACAAGGTTAACCCGATTGTCCAGACCGGGTGAATGTGCCGGTTCTTGCAGTGCTTTGCGGGTTAGCTGGGGGCCGCACCCGTACGAGTGCGTCCTGTACTCCGACGCCTGATCTCGGCGGCCGATACCTGTCGTTCAAGGTGACAACCTCCGCCGCGCCTCCGTAGATTGACCCCATGTCCGACCATCTCCGAAGCAGTGCCATCACCCAGGGCGTCCAGCGCGCGCCCAACCGCGCCATGCTGCGAGCCGTCGGCTTCACCGACGCGGACTTCGAGAAACCGATCGTGGGCATCGCGAGCGGCTGGAGCACGATCACGCCCTGCAATGCCGGCCTCGACGTGCTGGCCCGGCGGGCAGAGGCGGCGGCCCGGGCCCGGGGAGCCATGCCCCAGATCTTCGGCACCATCACGGTGTCCGACGGGATCTCGATGGGGACCGAAGGGATGAAGTATTCGCTGGTGTCGCGCGAGGTGATCGCCGACTCGATCGAGACGGCGTGCGGGGCGCAGAGCATGGACGGCGTGGTGGCGATCGGCGGGTGCGACAAGAACATGCCCGGGGCCATGATCGCCATCGCGCGGATGAACATCCCGGCGATCTTCGTCTATGGCGGCACCATCAAGCCGGGCCACTACGACGGGCGCGACCTGACGGTGGTGAGCGCCTTCGAGGCGGTGGGCCAGCATAGCGCCGGCAAGATCGGCGACCGCGAGCTGCTCGAGGTCGAGCGCCGGGCCTGTCCCGGCAAAGGCTCGTGCGGCGGCATGTTCACCGCCAACACCATGTCGTCGGTCTTCGAGGCGATGGGGATGAGCCTGCCCTACTCCTCCACCATGGCCGCGGAGGACGCTGAGAAGGCCGACAGCGCAGCCGCGTCGGCCGAGATGCTGGTGGATGCGGTCCAGCGCGGGCTCACCCCGCGCCGCATCCTCACCCGGCAGGCATTCGAGAACGCGATCGCGGTCACCATGGCCCTCGGCGGCTCCACCAACGCGGTGCTGCACCTCCTCGCCATCGCCAGGGCCGCCGAGGTGCCGCTGGTGCTGGACGACTTCGAGGCGATTCGCGCGCGAGTGCCGGTGCTCTGCGATCTGAAGCCGTCGGGCCGCTTCGTGGCCACCGATCTCCACCGCGCGGGCGGCGTGCCTCAGGTCATGAAGATGTTGCTCGAGCACGGCCTGCTGCACGGCGAGTCGCTCACGATCACGGGGCTGACCGTGGCAGAGACGCTCCGCGAGATCCCCGCTGAGCCGCGGAGGGACCAGGAAGTGATCCGCCCGTGGGACCGCCCGCTCTACCCACAGGGACACCTGGCCGTGCTGCGGGGCAATCTCGCGCCCGAGGGGTCGGTCGCGAAGATCGCCGGCGTGAAGTCGCCGCGGATCACCGGGCCGGCGCGGGTGTTCGAGTCGGAGGAGCGCTGCCTCGAGGCGATTCTCGAGGGGGCCATCAAGGCAGGCGACGTGCTCGTGATCCGCTACGAGGGTCCCAAGGGCGGGCCGGGCATGCGGGAGATGCTTGCGCCGACCTCGGCGATCATCGGCGCGGGACTGGGTGACTCCGTGGGACTGATCACGGACGGGCGGTTCTCAGGCGGGACCTACGGACTGGTGGTGGGTCACGTGGCGCCGGAAGCGGCCGTGGGCGGGCCGATCGCGCTGGTCCAGGAGGGCGACTCGATCACCATCGACGCGGAGCGGAAGCTGTTGGCGGTGAACGTGGACGATGCGGAGCTGGCGCGGCGGCGCGCCGCCTGGGCGCCGCCGTCTCCGCGCTACACCGCGGGCGTGCTGTACAAGTACGCGCGGCAGGTGTCGAGTGCGAGCCTCGGAGCGGTCACGGACCTGCCGGCGCCGGCCGGCACGTAGCGGCTACTCCGGCACCCGGGCCGCGGCCTGCTCCCAGAGTTGGTCAAGATCAGCGTTCCACGACCGGCTCCACGGCCCTGCCCCACAACACCAACCGCGCGATCTCGTCGCCGATCTCCCTGGTTCCCAGCACGGTCTCTCCGGCCCGCGCGATGTCCGCGGTCCGAGCCCCGGAAGCCAGGACCGCCACCACCGCCTGGTCCACCACCGCCGCCGCCTCGGGCAAGCCCAGGCCGTACCGCAGCAGCAGCGCCGCGCTCGCGATGGCGCCGATGGGGTTCGCGATCCCGCGTCCCGCGATGTCCGGCGCGGACCCGTGGACCGGCTCGAACAGGCCGGGACCGTCCCCAAGGGAGGCGGACGGCAGCAGCCCAAGCGAGCCGGTCAGGACGGCGGCCTCATCGCTCAGGATGTCGCCGAAGAGGTTCTCCGTCAGGAGGACGTCGATGCGCGCCGGCTCGGCCACCAGGCGCATGGCCGCGAAGTCCACGTAGAGATGCTCAAGCCTGATCGCGGGAAACTCGGTCGCGCCGATCCGGGTGACCGTCTCCCGCCAGAGCTGAGACACCTCCAGCACGTTGGCCTTGTCCACTGACGTCAGGACGCTCCGGCGCTCGCCGGCGGCACGGAACGCCACCCGGGCCACCCGCTCGATCTCCCCCACGGTGTACCGGAGCGTATTGACCGCGCTGTCCCGCCCCAGACTGCGCGGTTCGCCATAGTAGAGGCCGCCGGTCAGCTCCCGCACGATCAGCATGTCCACGCCGGCGAGACGCTCGGGCCGAAGCGGGGAGGCGTGAATCAGAGACGGATGTACCGTCACCGGCCGGAGATTGGCGTACGCGCCGAGCAGCTTCCGGAGCGCGAGAAGCCCCGCCTCGGGACGGCGCCTGCCCTCCGCCGCCGCCAGGTCGGGATGGCCCACGGCACCCAGCAGCACGGCATCCGCCTCGAGCACGCCGGCGCGGGTGCGCTCGGGAAGCGAGTCGCCCGACTCGGCGACGCCCGCGGCGCCCACCGCATACTCGCGGGTCTCGATCTCGACACCATGTAGCTCGCCAACTGCGCGCAGCACCTTGACCGCCTCGGCCGTGACCTCGGGCCCGATGCCGTCACCCGGCAGCACGGCGATCCTCGCGCGCGTCACGAGTGGGCCTGCTCGAACTCGGCGATCGCGGTCTCGTGCCGGAGCGTGCGTCCGATTTCGTCGAGCCCTTCGAGCAGCATCGCGCGTCGGTAGGCGGGGATATCGAACGCGGACTCGAACCCGCGCGCGTCGCGCACGATCGTCGTCATCAGGTCCACCGTGAGCACGTATCCGTCTTCCGATGCGGCACAGCGTCGGAAGAGCTCCTCCGATCCCGCGGGCGAGATCGTCACCGGCACCAGTCCGTTCTGACAGCAGTTGCCGTGGAAGATGTCGGCGAACGACGGCGCGATGATCGCGCGGAAGCCGTAGTCGGCGAGGGCCCACGGCGCGTGCTCCCGAGAGGAGCCGCAGCCGAAGTTCTCGCCGGCTAGCAGGATCGTCGCCTCGCGCGCCGCGGGACGGTTGAGCTCGAACGCGGGATCGGGCGAGCCGTCCGGGCGGTAGCGCCAGTCGTAGAAGAGCGACGGACCGAAGCCGGTGCGCTCGATCCGCTTGAGGAACTGCTTGGGAATGATCTGATCGGTGTCGACGTTCGCGCGAGGCAACGCGGCGACCCGACCGGTGTGAACGATGAAGCGTTCCATCTAACTCCTATTAGAAATCACTTCAAGTGAACGTTCGTAAGCCACTAACTGTCAACGATATTAGGCATCTGACTTGATGTACTAGATCTCGGTGGCATGATTGGCGCTCAACGAACGCCCGCGATGACTCCGCGGACATCCACCAGGCATCCTTCGATCGCCGCCGCGGCCGCCATCGCCGGACTCATCAGGTGCGTGCGACCCCCACGACCCTGACGTCCCTCGAAGTTCCGGTTCGACGTCGACGCGCAGCGCTCGCCCGGCGCGAGGATGTCTTCGTTCATGCCCAGACACATGGAGCAGCCGGGATTGCGCCACTCGAATCCCGCCTCGGTGAAGATCCGATCGAGTCCCTCCGCCTCCGCCGCGGCCTTCACCCGTTGCGAGCCGGGGACGACCATCGCGCGCACGCCGCTCGCCACGCGACGTCCGCGCGCGATGTCGGCGGCCTCGCGCAGATCGCTCAGCCGTCCGTTGGTGCAGGAGCCGAGGAACACGCGATCCACGCGGAGACCCTCGAGCGGCGTGCCCGGCGTGAGCGCCATGTACTCCAGCGCGCGCCGGTACGACTGCCGGTCCGCTTCAGTGGACGCGTCGGCCGGATCGGGGACGCGCTCGGTGATCTCCGCCGTCATGCCCGGGCTGGTGCCCCAGGTGACCTGAGGGCCGAGCGATGCGGCATCGATCTCGATCGTGCGGTCGTAGTGCGCGCCGGGATCGCTCACCAGCTCGCGCCACGCTTCTACTGCGCGGATCCACGCATCGGCCCGGGGCGACTTCGGCCTCGTCGAGAGAAACGCGAAGGTGGTCTCGTCGGGCGCGATCAGACCGGCCCGCGCGCCCGCCTCGATGGACATGTTGCAGATGGTCATGCGCCCTTCCATGGAGAGCGCCCGCACGGCCGCGCCGGTGTACTCCAGCACGTAGCCGGTGCCACCCGCCGTCCCGATGCGCCGGATCAGCGCGAGGACGAGATCCTTGGCGCCGACACCGAGCCGCGGGACGCCGGTGAATCGCGCCTCCATGGTCCGGGGCCGCGACTGCACGATGCACTGCGTCGCCAGCACGTGCTCGACCTCGCTGGTCCCGATCCCGAAGGCGAGCGCGCCGAAGGCCCCGTGGGTCGAGGTGTGCGAGTCGCCACAGACGATGACCATGCCGGGGCGGGTGGCCCCTAGCTCGGGCCCGATGACGTGCACGATGCCCTGGTCGGGCGACTCCAGGTCGTGGAGCTCGATCGCCGATTCGCGGGCGTTCCGGACCAGGGTCGAGACCTGGAGCGCCGCGACCTCGTCCGCCATCGGCAGCCGGCGGTCGCCGGTCGACACGTTGTGATCCACGGTCGCGAGGGTGAGATCGGGACGGCGCACGCGCCGGCCCGCCTGCCGCAGGCCTTCGAACGCCTGGGGCGAGGTGACCTCGTGCACCAGATGCAGGTCGACGTACAGCAGCACGGGCCCGCCTGCGTCGTCCTGGTGCACGACGTGGGCGTCCCAGACTTTCTCGAAGAGCGTGCGCGGCGCCATCAGCGGGAGACGGGAGCCGCGGGGCGCCGGGCTGCCGGACGCTCCGTACCGGACGATTCGGCACCGGACGATTCGGCGCTGCGTGCAGCTCCCCCGCTCGCCTTCCCTTCCTCGGCCCACGGCATCATCGCCCGCAGCGTGGCGCCGACGCGCTCGATCTGGTGGTCGCGGTCCGCCTGCCGCAGTCGGTCGAAGTTGCCGCGCCCCGCGCGGTTCTCGGCCAGCCACTCCCTGGCGAAGGAGCCGTTCTGCACCTCCTCCAGGATGCGGCGCATCTCGGCCCGGGTGGCCTCGGTGATCACGCGCGGCCCGCGGGTGTAATCCCCGTACTCGGCCGTGTCGCTGATGGAGTGGCGCATGAACTGCATCCCGCCCCGGTACATCAGGTCCACGATCAGCTTCAGCTCGTGCATGCACTCGAAGTAGGCCATCTCCGGCCGATACCCCGCCGCGGTCAGCGTCTCGAAGCCGGCCTTCACTAGGGCGGTGACTCCGCCGCAGAGCACGGCCTGCTCGCCGAAGAGGTCGGTCTCGGTCTCCTCGCGGAAGGAGGTCTCGAGCACGCCGGCGCGGGTGCAGCCGATCCCCGACGCATAGGCGAGGGCATCGGCCAGGGCGTGGCCGCTGGCGTCCTGGTGCACCGCGACCAGGGCGGGCACACCGCGCCCCGCCTCGTACTCGCTCCGCACCAGATGGCCGGGCGACTTGGGCGCGACCATGGTGACGTCCACCCCTTCGGGCGCAGCGATCTCGCCGTAGTGGATGTTGAACCCATGGGCGAACATCAGCGTCTTGCCCGGTGCGAGGCCCGGGGCGACGTCGCGCTCGTAGATCGCGCGGCCGTCCTGGTCGGGCACCAGCATCATGATGGTGTCCGCCGCCGCCGCGGCGACCGCCACCGGCCGGACATCGAGGCCCGCGGCCTTCGCGCGCTCGGCCGACGGGCTGCCGGCGCGGAGGCCCACGATCACCCGGGCGCCGCTGTCGCGCAGGTTGAGGGCGTGGGCGTGCCCCTGGCTCCCGTAGCCGACGATCGCGAAGGTGCGTCCGTCGAGTCGGGTCCGGTCGGTGTCGGCGTCGTAGTAGACCCGCACGGCTTCGTCGCTCATCGTGCTCCCGCTTCCAGTTGAGGTTGACTGCCGACCCGGAGCTCCGCCCCGGCTGACTCCAGCGCCACCGCGCCGCTCCGCGCCACGTCCAGGATCCCGAAGCGCTCGAGCGCCCGGATGCAGGAGAGCACGAACGCCTCCGTCCCGGTGAGCTCCACGATCACGCCATCGGCCGACTCGTCCACCACGGTGGCGTGGTAGAGCTGGACCACGTCCAGCAGCTCGGCGTAGCGCTCCGCCCCCGGTCGGAGCCGGACCAGCGCCAGCTCGCGCGTCACCGCATCGGCCTGGGGAATCGGCGCCGCGTCCCGCACGCCGATGATCTTCTGCAGGTGCTGGGCGGCCCGCTCGGCCGTGGCGTCGTCGTCGGACTGCATCATGATGGTGAGCCTCGAGACCCCCGCCATGTCCGTCGGGCCGACCGACAGACTGCGCACGGGGAAGTTACGCCGCCGGATGAGGCCGACGACGCGGGTGAGCGTGATGAGACGGTCTTCCATGAGCACCGACACGACCCGGACACGGCTCATGCCGGCACGAGCCGGGGAGCGGCCGGCTCGCCCTCGATCGGCTCCGATAGCGAGGCGCCCGGCGGAATCATGGGGAACACGTTCGCCTCCTGCTCGATCATGAACTCCACCAGCGCGGGGCCGGGATAGGCCAGGGCCGCCTGCACCGCCCCGTCCACGTCGTCGCCGCGCTCCACCCGCCGCCCGAAGATGCCGTAGGCTTCCGCGAGCCGGACGTAGTCCGGGCTCCAGATCGGCGTGGCCGAGTAGCGGCGCCCGTGGAAGAACTGCTGCCACTGCCGCACCATCCCGAGGTATCCGTTGTTGAAGATCGCCATCTTCACCGGAATTCCTTCCTGCACCATCGTGGCGATCTCCTGCATGTTCATCTGGAACCCGCCGTCGCCCGAGATGGCCCACACCGGCTCGTCCGGCCGGGCGAGCGCCGCACCCATCGCGGCCGGGACCGCGAAGCCCATGGTCCCCAGCCCGCCGGAGGTGAGATGGGTGTTGGGCCGGCGATAGGGGAACAGCTTCGCCACCCACATCTGGTGCTGGCCCACATCCGACACGATGGTGCAGCGCCCGCCCGCGGCCGAGTCGATCGCGCCGAGAATCCCCTCGGGCGAGAGATCGCCGCGGTAGTTGTCCGGCCGGGGCCGCATGAACCCGGTGATCTCCGCGCGCCAGGCCTCGCAGTCGCGCGGCGCGACGCGGGCGAGCAGCTCGCCGAGGAGCGTCCGCGCATCGCCCACGAGCCCGACCGCGGTGGCCACGTTCTTCCCGATCTCCGACGGATCCAGCTCGATGTGGATGACGGTCGCGCCGCGGGCGAACGCGGCGAGGTTCCCGGTGACCCGGTCATCGAACCGGAGTCCGACGCCGAGGATGAGATCAGCCTGCTGGATCGCCCGGTTGACGTGCACCTCGCCGTGCATGCCCGGCATGCCCAGGTGAAGCGCGTGCGACTCGGGAAACGCGCTGATCCCGAGCAGCGTGGTGATCACCGGCATGCCGGTCCGCTCGGCGAAGGCGCGCAGCTCGTCGTAGGCGCCGGAGAGGATGATGCCGTGGCCCGCCATGATGAGCGGGCGCTCCGCCTGGGCGATGAGGCGCGCCGCCTCGGCCAGCGCCCCGGCGGTTGCCGCCGCCCGGCTGCCCGCGGCGGGCTTCGTCGCGGGCCGGCCGCGCCACTCCGTCTTGGCCTGCTGCACATCCTTGGGCACGTCCACCAGCACCGGACCCGGCCGACCCTCCACCGCCACCGCGAGCGCCTCGCGCACCGCATCGGCCAGATCGTCGACGTCGTCCACCAGCACGCTGTGCTTGGTGATCGGCTGGGTGATGCCGATGATGTCGGTTTCCTGGAACGCGTCCCGGCCGATCATCGCGCGCGGCACCTGCCCGGTGATCGCCACCACCGGCGTGCTGTCCATGTGCGCGGTGGCGAGTCCGGTCACCAGATTGGTGGCGCCGGGCCCCGATGTCGCCACGCAGACACCCGGGCGTCCCGTGGCGCGGGCGTAGCCATCCGCCGCGTGGGCGGCAGCCTGCTCGTGGCGCACCAGCACGTGGCGCAGCGCCGGGTATTCCGGCAGGGCGTGGTAGAACGGCATGATGGCCCCGCCGGGATAGCCGAACACGACGCTCACGCCCTCCTCCAGCAGCGCGCGGCAGAGGACCTGCGAGCCGGTGAGCGTCTCGGTCGGGCCGCTCGACGGCATCACACCCCCCACAGGTACACCGCGTTGAGCGAGGTGGATTCCAGCCGGTCCGCGTGCCGCGCCTTGTTGAGCGCGTTGGTGAGGGCGCGGGCGCTGGCCTCGACGATGTCGGTGGACGCGCCGTGCCCCGACAGCGACTTTCCGTCCACTCTCACCTGGAGGAAGACCTGTCCCACGCTGTCGCGGCCGGGTGTGAGCGAGCGGAGCTGCAGGCTCAGCACCTCGAGCGCGCGGCCCGTGATCTCGCTGATCGCGGTGAATGCGGCCGCGATTGGTCCGTCGCCGGTGCCCCGCGCCGACCGCTCGCCGGTCCAGGCTCCGGTCATCCGCACCTCCGCGGTCGGGCTCACGCTGCCGCACACCACTCGCAGGTGGGTGAGCTGGAACTCCTCGGGCGCGTCCTGCAGGCTGTCGTGCAGCAGGGCGAGCAGGTCCTCGTCGAGGATCTCCCGCTTGCGGTCGGCCAGTGCCGTGAACTCCCGGTACACCTCTCCCAGCTGGGCTTCAGTGAGATCGTAGCCCAGCTCCCGGTAGCGGCGCTCGAGCCCGTGCCGTCCGGAGTGCTTGCCGAGGACGAGCGTGGACCGCGGGATCCCCACCATCTCGGGGCGGATGATCTCGTAGGTGAGCCCGTTCTGCAGCATGCCGTGCTGATGGATGCCCGCCTCGTGGGCGAAGGCGTTCCGCCCGACGATCGCCTTGTTCGGCTGGGGGAACACGCCGGTCAGATAGGAGAGGAGCTGGCTGGTCCGGAAGATCTCCTTGGGCTCGACGTTGCAGCGGAAATTGAGGGCGGCGCCGCGCACGTGCGAGGCGATGACGATCTCCTCCAGCGCCGCGTTGCCGGCCCGCTCGCCGATGCCGTTCACGGTGCACTCGACCTGCCGCGCGCCCGCGGCGATCGCCGCCAGCGAGTTGGCCACCGCGAGCCCCAGGTCGTCGTGGCAGTGCGCGCTGAGGGTCACCCGGTCGGCGCCGGGTACCCGCGCGAGCACATCGCGGAACATCGCGGCGTACTCGTCCGGCATCGCGTAGCCCACGGTGTCCGGGAGGTTGATCGTGGTGGCGCCCTCCTCGATGGCGGCCTGGACTACGCGGCAGAGGAAGTCGGCATCGGTCCGGCTCGCGTCCTCGGCGGAGAACTCCACGTCGTCGGTGAATCGGCGGGCGCGCCGTACGGCGGCGCGGGCGCGCTCGACCACCTCGTCTCGGCTGAGCCGGAGCTTCTCGCGCATGTGCAGATCGGACGTCGAGATGAACACGTGCAGCCGGATCCGCTCCGCGCCCGCCAGCGCCTCGCCGGCGAGATCGATGTCCCGATCGGTGCAGCGCGCCAGCGCCGCGATGACCGGACGGCGGACCTCGGTGGCGATCTCGCGCACGCTGCGGTAGTCCCCCTCCGAGGCGGCAGGGAACCCTGCTTCGATCACATCCACGCCGAGCGCGTCGAGCTGCCGGGCAAGACGAAGCTTCTCCTCAGGGGTGAGACTGTTGCCGGGAGCCTGCTCGCCGTCGCGGAGCGTGGTATCGAAGATCAGGACGTCGCTGGTGCGCATAGACGCTTTCGGCTGCGTGAGAGTGAACGAAGAACGCCGCGGACCTCTTGGTCCGCGGCGCTGGAGCATTCGATCGAGACGCTGCTACTGTCTCAGGTGGCTCGTGTCAGCACGCCGCGGATCCCTGGCTCGCCAATAAGGCTGGTAAGCAGGAGGCCGAGAAGGACGACGACGACGAGCATGAGACCGAGCGGCATTTGGGGCGGTGTGCCTCGAGATCGGGTGGGCCGCCGCGCGAAGGGCGCGTCTGCGACGTTCGTGAGGCTAACGTGCGGCGCCTCGCACTGTCAAGGGGCGAGCGGCGAAACCCGCCGGTTGACGAAATGCGTCGCGATGCATAATAATACAGGCATGACGCGCACGCTCGCCCCGGTCGTCCTCCTTAATACCGTCCGCTCCACTGGAGCGACCGGGTAGCTCGTCGCGCACGCGATGCTCCCGGCCCGCTCTGCAGTGGAGCGGGCTTTTTTGTTGCCCCGCACCCGGCCTCTCCGGCCGATGGGGCACCCACCCGCAGGAGGCACCATGGCCGCCACTGGGCAGCGGATCCACCCGGCCGGTTCCCGCAGGACACGCTCCGGTCCCCATCCTCACGCCGCCAGCGCGGCGGACCCCGCGCTCGACCCTGCGCGGGAGCGCGACGCGTGCGGCGTCGGCTTCGTGGCCACCGCGTCCGGGACCCGCTCGCACGAAGTGGTGGCCATGGCGCTCGAAGCGGTGACCCGCGTGGCCCACCGCGGCGCGGCGTCCACCGACAACTCCGGCGACGGCGCCGGCCTCCTCACCCAGATTCCGGCCCGTCTCTTCTATCGGGACGCCTACCGCCTCGGTCTGCACCTGCAGCCGGGTCTGCCCTTCGGCGTCGGTGCCTTCTTCCTGCCGCGGGCACCCGACGCGCTGGCCGCTTCGGTCCGCCTGGTCGAGGAGGTCCTCGCAAGCGACGGCATCCCCTTCCTCGGCTGGCGGGACGTTCCGATCAATCCCGGCGCGCTCGGCCCCACGGCGCTCGCGAGCTGTCCGGTGATCCGCCAAGTCCTGGTGGGCCGTCCCGCGCTCGCGCCTGACGAGGACGCCTGGGAGCGCGCGCTCTACCTCGCGCGCCGGGAGATGGAGCGCCGCGCGGCCGCGCTCGAGCTGGAGGGCTTCTACGCCTGCTCCCTCTCCTGCCGCACCGTCATCTACAAGGCGCTGCTCACCGGGACCCAGCTGGCGGCCTTCTACACCGACTTCCGCTATCCGGAATACGAGAGCGCGATCGCCGTCTTTCACCAGCGCTACTCGACCAACACCCTGCCGAGCTGGCCGCTGGCGCAGCCCTTCCGCCTGCTGGCCCACAACGGCGAGATCAACACGCTGTGGGGCAACCGGAACGCGATGACCATGCGCCAGCCGATGATGGCGAGTCCGGTCTGGGGCAAGGGCATCGAGCGGCTGCGTGACGTGATCTGGCGGGAGGGGAGCGACTCGGCGAGCCTCGACAACGCGATGGAGCTGCTGGTGCGGTCGGGCCGCGATCCGATCCACACGGCGATGATGATGGTGCCGCAGGCGTGGGAGAAGTATCCCGACCTCGACCCAGGGATCAAGGCGTTCTACGAGTACCACCAGTGCGTGCTCGAGCCGTGGGACGGCCCCGCCGCCATCGCGTTCACCGACGGGGTGATCGCCGCGGCAGCGGTCGATCGGAACGGCCTGCGACCCTGCCGCTACAAGGTGCGCCGCGATGGGCTGGTGGTGGCGGGCTCCGAGGTCGGCGTGGTGGATCTCGATCCGCGCGAGGTCGTCGAGTGCGGCAAGGTCGGCCCGGGCGAGGTGCTGGTCGTGGATACGGCGCGGGGAGAGGTGATCCGGAACCTCGACGCCAAGCGCGAGATCGCCGGCCGGCGGCCGTACGCGCGCTGGGTGGCGCGCTACATGGCGACCCTGGTGCCGGATCCGGCCCGCGTCCCCGCGGCGCCGGAGGCCGACGAGCTGACCCGGCTCGAGCGCGCGTTCGGCTACGGGGCCGAGGATCTTCGCCTCGTGCTGGAGCCCATGGGCTCCACCGGCGCCGATCCGGTCTGGAGCATGGGCGACGACACGCCGATCCCGCCGCTGTCGGCCGTGCCGCAGAGCGTCTACGCCTACTTCCGGCAGCGCTTCGCCCAGGTCACCAATCCGCCGATCGATCCCCTGCGGGAGAGCATGGTGATGTCGCTGCGCATGCACCTCGGCCGGCGCGGCTCGCCGCTGCTGGAACGGCCCTCGTATGCGCGCATGCTCCGCCTGGAGCATCCGATTCTGCTGGAAGACGAGATGGCCGCCCTGCGGAACGTGGCCGGCTTCTCCACCGTCACGCTCGACGCGGTGTGGGACGTGACCAAGGGCGTGGAAGGACTGCGCCCCGCGCTGACCGCCCTCCGCCGCGGCGCCGAGCGCGCCGCGCGCCGGGGTGCGCGGGTGATCATCATCAGCGACCGGACCGCCGACCAGGCGCACGCACCGATCCCGATGCTGATGGCGGTCGGCGCCGTGCGCCAGCACCTGGTGCACACGGGCCTCCGCGCTCGGGTCGGCCTGGTGGCCGAAGCGGGCGACGCGCTCGACATCCATCACTTCGCGACGCTGATCGGCTACGGGGCCGAAGCGGTGCACCCGTGGCTGGCGCTGGCTGCGGTGCGTGACGCTTTCGGCAGAGAAGAGCCGGCTCGGGCGAGCCGAAAGGAGCCGGCCGAGCCTCGGCCGTCCGCCGCCGAAGCGGGCAGGCGGTTTCGGATAGCCGCCGAGAAGGGGCTGCTCAAGATCCTCTCGAAGATGGGCATCTCCACGCTGTCGTCGTACTGCGGCGGGCAGATCTTCGAAATCCTCGGCCTGGGCCACGATGTCGTGTCCACCTGCTTCGCGGGGACGGCCTCGCCGATCGGCGGGATCGGATTCGAGGAGATCGCGGAAGACGTCCTGGCGCGGCATCACGCGGCGTATCCCACCGCGGAGGAGGCAGCCGCCACCCTGCCCGACCACGGCCGGGTGCGCTTCCGGAAGGAGGGCGAGGACCACGGGTGGTCGCCGCCGATCGTCGTGGCCCTGCAGCAGGCGGTGAAGGGCACGGGCGAAGATTCCTACAGCGCATTCCTGTCCAAGAGCGCCTCGCGGCGACCCGCCGGCCCTCGCGACCTGCTGACCATGCGGGCGGGGACACCGGTTGCGCTCGACGAGGTCGAGCCGGCCGAGGTCATCCGGCAGCGATTCGTGTCTTCGGCCATGTCGCTCGGCGCATTGTCGCCCGAGGCGCACAGCGCGCTCTCGATCGCGATGAACCGGATGGGCGCCCGGTCCAACTCGGGCGAAGGGGGCGAGGACCCGCACAACTATCTGCCCACCGAAGATGGCGATCGCGCCGACAACCGGATCAAGCAGGTGGCGTCGGCGCGCTTCGGGGTCACCACGGAGTATCTCGTGCGCGCCGAGGAGCTGGAGATCAAGATCGTGCAGGGCGCCAAGCCGGGCGAAGGCGGACAGCTCCCCGCGCACAAGGTGACCGAGCTGATCGCGCGGCTGCGTCACGCCGTGCCCGGCATCCAGCTGATCTCACCGCCGCCGCACCACGACATCTATTCGATCGAGGACCTGGCCCAGCTCATCCTCGACCTCAAGACGGTGAACCCCCGGGCTCGCGTCGGCGTGAAGCTGGTGTCGGAAGTGGGGGTGGGAACGGTCGCGGCCGGCGTGGCCAAGGCGTACGCCGACTACGTGCTCATCGCCGGCCACAACGGTGGCACCGGGGCATCCCCGCTCTCATCGATCAAACACGCGGGCTCTCCCTGGGAGCTCGGCCTGGCGGAGGCGCAGGCCACTCTGCTGCGGAACGGACTGCGACATCGGATCGAGGTGCGGACCGACGGCGGCTTCAAGACCGGCCGCGACGTCGTCATCGCGGCATTGCTCGGTGCGGAGAGTTACGGCTTCGGCACCGCGCCGCTGGTGGCGATGGGCTGCGCGATGGCGCGGCAATGCCACATCAACACCTGCCCCACCGGCATCGCCACCCAGCGCGACGACCTGCGGGCGAAGTTCAAGGGCACACCCGAGCAGGTCATCGCCTACTTCACGATGGTAGCGGAGGAAGTCCGGCGCATGCTGGCCGCGATGGGATTCCGGTCCATGGACGAGATCGTGGGCCGGCAGGACCTGCTCGAGCGGGTGGAGCGTCCCGACGTACCGAGGGCGCAGATGCTCGATCTCTCGGTGCTGCTCGCTCCGACCGGCGAGGACGGCCAGCCTCGGGTGCCCACGGGTCCGTTGCGGCGCACCCTGCAGCGGAACGACCGGCCCGGGCTCGTCTCGCTCGACACGGAGATCCTGGAGGATCTGCAGCCCTACCTGGAGAGCGGTCTGCCGTTCTCGGGCAGCTACCCGATCTACAACCACCATCTCACGGTGGGCGCGCGCGTGGCGGGCGCCATCGTCGAGCGAACCGGTGACGCCGGGCTGGCCGCGGGCTCGGTGCGGCTCCGGTTCACCGGCTCCGCAGGGCAGAGCTTCGGCGCCTTCACCTGCCGCGGCATGCACCTCGATCTCGAGGGCGAGGCCAACGACTACGTCGCCAAAGGGCTGAGCGGAGGGGAGATCACCATCCGTCCGTTCCGCCGGGCTGCGTACGCCGATTCACCGCACCAGCATCTCATACTCGGCAACACCGTGCTCTACGGCGCGACGGCCGGGAAGCTCTTCGCCGCCGGGCAGGCCGGCGACCGCTTCGCGGTGCGTAATTCGGGCGCCGTCGCGGTGATCGAGGGCGCGGGCAACCACTGCTGCGAGTACATGACGTCGGGCATCGTGGTGGTGCTGGGCCGCGCGGGTCGGAACTTCGGCGCCGGCATGTCCAACGGCGTCGCCTACGTGCTCGACGAGCCGGGCTCGTTCCCGGCCCGGGTCAACGGGGACATGGTGGACATCGCCGAGCTCGACGAGCGCGATGCCGAGCTGGTGCACACGCTGGTGCGGGAGCACGAGGAGCGCACCGCGAGCGCCCGGGCGCGCACGATCCTGGTGCAGTGGGATAACTATCTCCCGCTCTTCCGGAAGGTGGCGCCGAAAGGGGCCGAGGCGTATATCGCGGCAACGCTGGACTCGTACCTGGCGGGTGAGCGGGCGGAGATCGAACCGACCCTGGAGCGGCGGACGGCGTAGCGTACCAGGCCGGCTGCCCGGGGCCGGCCCCGATGACTCGCCTCTTGACGGAGGCGCTCGGAATCCCCAACTTGCTGAACAACAAGCAAGCCATACCGAGGGACCCATGGCCAGCCGATCCGACCGTGAACGCAACCCCGACCGCACCCGCGTCGCCGTCCTCGACGCCGCTGAGAAGTTGTTTGCACTCAAGGGGTTCGACGCCACGAGCCTGAGCGAGGTGGGGACGGCAGCCGGGGTGTCCCGGGGCACGCCAGGCTACTTCTTCGGCTCCAAGGGCGACCTGTACCAGGCCGTGCTCGACCGGAGCTTCGCGGAGGTGCGGGAGGCGGTTCGAGTCGGCCGTGCCCGCGCCCTGGCCAGCCAGCAGAGCTCTGAAGCGATCCTCGCCGGGGCCGTGTCGGACTACTTCGACTTCCTGGCGGCGCGCCCCTACTTCATCCGCCTCATCGAGCGTGAAGCCCTGAACGGCGGCAATCACCTCGACGGGGTCAGCCACCTCTCCGCGGGCCAGGAGGCCCTGGCCGCGATCAGCGCGGAGCTGGGGCTGGACGACACCCCCTCCGGCGAGGCCTCGCAGCTCCTGCTCAGCATCATCGCGCTCTGCTGGTTCCACCTGATCCACGCCCGGACCGTGGCGCCGGCCGTCGGCGTCACCCTGGAGAATCCCGAGGATCTCGAGCGGCGGCGCCGGCACATCGTCGGCCTCGTCCTCCAGGGTCTCGCCGGCCTCGAGCGGCCGGTCGCCTCCACTCTCACCTCCGCCGGTGGCCATGACTGACCTGCTCGCCCCTCCCAGCGATGCGTCACACACGCCCCTCGCCTCCGAGCAGGAGGCTCGCGAAGTCGCCGAAGCGGCGCGCGAGAAGGAGTGGCAGGCCCCGAGCTTCGTGCGCGAGATGTTCGAGGGGTCCTTCCGCCTGGATCTGGTCCACCCGTTCCCCGCCCCCGATCCGGCCGACCTCGAGCGCGCGCGGCCCTTCATGGAGCGGCTCGAGCGGTTCATGCGGGAGCGGGTGGACAGCGACACCATCGATCGCGAGGGGAAGATCCCGAGCTATCTGGTCAAGGCGCTGGGTGACCTGGGCGCGTTCGGGATCAAGATCCCGACCGAGTACGGCGGACTGGGACTGAGCCAGTACAGCTACACCCACGCGATCGGACTGGTCACCAGCCAGGACGGCAACCTCACGGCGCTGCTCTCCGCGGCGCAGTCGATCGGCGTCCCGACACCGCTCAAGCTGTTCGGCACGCCGGAGCAGAAGAAGCGCTACCTCCCGCGGCTCGCGCGCGGGGCGGTCTCCGCCTTCGCCCTCACCGAGAACAACGTGGGCTCCGACCCCGCGGCCCTCGGCACGACGGCGACGCTCTCCGAGGATGGCAGCCACTACGTGCTCAACGGCGAGAAGCTCTGGTGCACCAACGGGACCATCGCGGAGCTGATGGTGGTCATGGCCCGCACCGGTCCCAAGAAGATCACCGCCTTCATCGTCGAGACCGACTGGCCCGGCGTGCACGTGGTGCAGCGGCTCCACTTCATGGGCCTCAAGGCGATCGAGAACGGCGTCATCCGCTTCACCAACGTGCGGGTGCCGGTGGACAACGTGCTGTGGGGCGAGGGCAAGGGGCTCAAGCTCGCGCTCATCACGCTCAACACCGGGCGCCTCACGCTGCCCGCGTCCGCGGTCGCCGGCTCGAAGCGCGCGCTGCAGTTCGCGCGACGGTGGGCGGCGGAGCGGGTGCAGTGGGGCGCGCCGATCGGGAAGCACGACGCCATCGCCCAGAAGCTCGGCCGGATGGCGTCGGAGATCTTCGCCATGGAGGCGGTGTCCGACCTCGCGTCGCTGCTCGCCGACCGGGGCGACTCCGACATCCGGCTCGAGGCGGCGATCGCCAAGATGTGGAACACGGAGGTCGGCTGGCGGATCGTGGACGATACGCTGCAGATCAAGGGCGGCCGCGGGTACGAGACGGCGGACAGCCTCCGGAGCCGCGGCGAGCGGCCCGAGCCGATCGAGCGGATGATGCGGGACTTCCGGATCAACCTGATCTTCGAGGGGTCCAGCGAGATCATGCGGCTGTTCATCGCCCGCGAGGCGGTGGATACCCACCTCCGCCTCGCCGGCGACCTGATCGATCCCAAGGCGCCGATGGGCCGGAAGATCCTGTCGCTGCTCCGCTCGGGCGCCTACTACGCCTACTGGTACCCCAAACTCTTTATCGGGTGGGGCCGCGCGCCGCGGTACGGCGAGTTCGGGCGCCTCGCCACCCATGTCCGGTTCGTGAACCGTTCCTGCCGCCGCCTGGCCCGCACCCTGTTCCACTGCATGATCCGGTTCGGGCCGAAGCTGGAGAAGCGGCAGGCCGTGCTGGGCCGCCTGGTGGAGATCGGGGCGGAGCTGCTGGCCATGACCGCGGCCTGCTCGCGCGCGCAGGCGATGAGCCGGGCCGCGGCCTCGCCCCCGGGCGACGAGACCGCCCCGGGGCCGGTGGATCTCGCCGACGTCTTCTGCCGCCAGGCGCGCCGCCGTGTGGAGGAGCGGTTCGACGCCGTATTCGACAATGACGACGTCGCGACCTACCGCGTGGCGCAGCAGGTGCTGCGGGGCGAGCACAGCTGGCTCGAAACCGGGATGGTCCGATCCGGCGAGGAAGGATAGGATTCCGCCATGACCATCGCTGAAGGCAGGACCATTCCGTTCGTGGGACCGGAAGCCGTGGATGTGGGCGTGCTGGAGACGTTCGCCTACGCCGGCCCCGACCAGGAGATCGTGACCGAGACCCGTGAGTTCAGCCCGGTGTGCCCCTACAGCGGCCTGCCGGACTTCGCGACGCTCCGGATCGTGTACGTGCCCTCGGACCGCTGCATCGAGCTCAAGAGCCTCAAGTACTACATCACGAGCTACCGGAGCGTCGGCATCTTCCAGGAGCATGCCACCGCCAAGATCGCGGAGGACCTGCAGCAGGCGCTGCGGCCCAAGCGGCTGGCGGTAACCACGATCTACAACACGCGCGGCGGATTCGACACGACGTGTACCGTGGAGTTGAAGGGCACGTAGTCTCGGAGTTGGGGCTTGGGGTGACTCACTTCCCTCCCGCCACCGCCTCACTGGGCCGGTTCGGAATACGCTCGGGACCCGGCTTGGGTCCGCGAGGCAGCAGCTCCCCCAGATTCGCCAGCTCGAATGCCGTCACCGCCATCACGGCGCTCGCCTGCGCCAGGTCGTCTCCCACCGCCTTGTCGTAGGTGTCGCTCTGCGAGTGGTGGGTGTGGAAGTAGCCGCGGGGATCCTGGTCGAAGTTGAATGACGGGACCCCATACGGCGCGAAGGCCAGATGGTCGGTGCCGGTCTTCACCGCATCCCGGATCCCGCTCGCCCCGAGGTGGGCCACCGGCGCCAGCAGCGCCCGCCAGGTCGACTCCAGGTCGGACCGCCCCTGAAGCGCCTGCCCCACGATGCGGCCGGCGCCGTTGTCGAGGACCAGCACGGCCTGGATGCTGTCGGCCTGTGCCGCGTGCGCGGCCGCGTAGGCCCTCGCCCCCAGCAGTCCCTGCTCCTCCCCGGTGAAGAGGATGAACCGGATCGTCCGCTTGGGCTTGAGGCCCGAGCGCGCGATGACTCGCGCCGCCTCCAGCACCACCATCGAGCCGGCGCCGTTGTCCGTCACGCCGGTGCCCAGGTCCCAGCTGTCGAGGTGCGCGCCGAGTATCACGACCTGTCCCGGGCGCTCGCTCCCCTTGATCTCCGCGACGGTGTTCCATTGCTGGACGCGCGACTTGCCGAGCTTGTTCTCGATCCGGCCCTCGAGCCGGGGGGTGACGCCGCGCCGGAGCAGGCGCTCGAGCAGGATGTAGTCCTCGTGGGAGACGACCGCGTTCGGCAGCGGCGCGACCCGGTTGGGCGAGCCGCTCATCGTCATGAGGCCGTGCTCCTTGCCGCCGTCCACCAGGGTACCGAGCGCCCCGGCTTCCCTCAACAGATAGGGCAGGTCGATCTGGAACTGGCGGCGCTGGAGCACGGCGGCGGCGGAGGTGTCGGCCGTGAGGGCGGCTCGCGCGGTCGAGATCGCCGTAAGGCGGGCGGAATCCGCCGCGGTCTGCGGCGGCCCGTCCGGGTTCCAGACCGGATTGGACGGCTTGGGAAGCACCCATGCGCCACGGACGCGGTCACGATAGCGGGCGAGACTGTCGGGCGTGGACAGGTCCACCTGCACTACCGGCCCCTTCCGGGTCTTGCCGTCGGTCCCCACGGTCCACCCCCAGCTGTGTGCCGTGACCGCCCGCTCGAACGGTGCGGTGAGCCGGAAGGCGATCGCGCCCCGCTCCCAGGGCACGCCGTAGTCGTAGGGCTCGAGCGAGGACGTCAGACCGTAGCTGGTGAAGCGCTGGGCCGTCCAGTCGTTGGCGCGGCGGACGCCGGGCGTGGTCGAGAGCCGCGGGCCGATGACGTCGCTGAGGTAGCCAAGGTTCTCCATCACCTCGGAGCGCTCGACCGCCTCGGCGATGAGGGCCCCGGTGCCGGCGGTGTCCACGGCGTTCTGGGCCTGGAGCGGGGCGGCGATCAGCAGCGTGGCGAGCAGGGTGGACGCGGTGTGCATGCGACATATGTCCCGTTGAGGGGAGTTGCTGGCGAACGCGCGTCGGCTCAAGTTATACTCGACTCCGCGCCGTGGTATTCCCTCCGACGCGTCACCCGAAGGAGCAGTTTCGTGCCCCACGACAGCCTGACCATCACCGACAATCGCACCGGCCGCACCTACGAGGTCCCGGTGGCCGAAGACACCATCCGCGCCACCGACTTGCGCCAGATCAAGGTCGCGGACGACGACTTCGGCCTTATGACGTACGACCCTGCGTTCATGAACACGGCCGCCTGCCGGAGCGCCATCACCTACATCGACGGCGACCGCGGGATCCTTCGCTATCGCGGCTACCCGATCGAGCAGCTCGCCGAGCGGGCGAGTTTCCTCGAGGTGGCCTACCTGCTGGTCGAGGGCGAGCTCCCGAACAAGGAGCAGCTCGACCGCTGGACCGAGATGGTCAAGTACCACACCTACGTCCACACGAACATCACCCGGTTTCTGGAGGGGTTTCGCTACAACGCCCATCCGATGGGTATGCTGCTCGGTGTCGTGGGCGCGCTCTCCACGTTCTACCCCGACGCCAAGAACATCCACGACCCGGCGAACCGCTATCTCCAGCGGGTGCGTCTGCTGGCCAAGTCGCCCACCATCGCCGCCTTCGCGTTCCGCCACTCGCGAGGGCTGCCGCTCGTCTTTCCGGACAACGATCTCGATTACATCGCCAATTTCGTCAACATGACGTTCAGCATCGGCGGCCGCCACAAGCCGAACAAGGTGCTGCAGCGGGCGCTCGAGATCCTGCTGATCCTCCACGCCGACCACGAGCAGAACTGCTCGACCAGCGCGGTGCGGGCGGTGGGCTCGTCCCACGTGGATCCGTTCTCGGCCGTTTCGGCGGGGATCGCGGCACTCTACGGTCCCCTGCACGGAGGAGCGAACGAGGCGGTGCTGACGATGCTCGACGAGATCGGGGACAAGAAGAACATCCCCGAGTTCATCAAGGAAGTGAAAGGCGGCGGCGGCCGGCTGATGGGCTTCGGCCACCGGGTGTACAAGTCGTACGATCCCCGCGCCACGCTGATCAAGAAAGTGGCCAACGACGTTTTCGCGGAGACCGGCCTCAACCCCAAGCTGGAGATCGCGCTGGAGCTGGAGCGGATCGCGCTGGAGGACGAGTACTTCGTCAAGCGGAAGCTCTACCCCAACGTGGACTTCTACTCCGGCCTCATCTACCAGGCGATGGGCTATCCCACGGAGTATTTCACCGTGCTGTTCGCGCTGGGACGGATGCCGGGGTGGCTGGCGCAGTGGGAAGAGATGCTGCTCGACAAGGACCAGAAGATCGCCCGGCCGCGGCAGATCTACACCGGGAAGGCCGAGCGCCCGTTCGTCCCGATCGAGAAGCGGTGAGCTGGTGAGCGATCAGTTCGACACCCTGCTCTCGGAGAAGCGCCGCTTCCCCACCACCGCGGAGTTCGCGGCTCGCGCGTCCGGCACCGCCGCGCTGTACACCGCGGGGCACGACTGGAAGCGCTTCTGGGAAGAGCAGGCCCGGACGCTGGACTGGATGTCGCCCTGGACCGGGCTGCTCGACTGGAAGCCGCCGCACGCCAAGTGGTTCGTGGGCGGGAAGCTCAACGCCTCGGCCAATTGTCTCGACCGTCACGTGCGCGGTCCGCGGCGCAACAAGGCGGCGATCATCTGGGAGGGTGAGCCCGGTGACCGTCGCGTGCTCACCTACTGGGAGCTCTCCCGCGAGGTGGGGCGCTGCGCCAACGCGCTCAAGCGGCTCGGCGTCAACCGCGGGGACCGGGTCGCGATCTATCTCCCCATGGTGCCCGAGGCCGCGATCGCGATGCTGGCCTGCGCCCGCATCGGTGCGGTGCACTCGGTCGTATTCGGCGGGTTCTCCGCTGAAGCGCTGAGCGATCGGATCAACGACGCAGGGGCCGTCGTCCTGATCACGGCGGACGGCGGCTTCCGTCGGGGACAGATGCTTCCGCTCAAGCGGATGGCCGACGCGGCCATGGCCGAGACCCCATCCATCCGGCATTGCATGGTCGTGCGGCGGCAAGCCGGCGTGGCCGGTGACGAATCGTGGGCCGAGATAAAGGAAGGCCGAGATCACTGGTGGCACCGGCTGCTCCAGGCCGAGTCCCCTGTGTGCACGCCCGAGCCGATGGACGCCGAGGACTTGCTGTTCATCCTCTACACCTCCGGCACCACGGGTAAGCCCAAGGGCATCGTGCACACGACAGGTGGCTATCTCACCCACGTCGCCTCCACCGCCAAGCACGTCTTCGATCTCCAGGATGAGGACGTCTTCTGGTGCACCGCCGACATCGGCTGGGTGACCGGGCACTCCTACGTCGTCTACGGTCCCCTGGCGAACGGGGCCACCGTGGTGATGTACGAGGGGGCGCCCGACTGGCCCGAGCGAGACCGCTTCTGGTCCATCATCGAGCGGTACGGGGTCACCATCCTGTACACCGCGCCCACCGCCATCCGGGCCTTCATGAAGTGGGGCACCGAACATCCCGCCCGCCACGACCTCTCGACCCTCCGCCTGCTGGGCACGGTGGGGGAGCCGATCAATCCCGAGGCGTGGATCTGGTATCACGAGCACATCGGACATCGCAACTGCCCCATCGTGGATACGTGGTGGCAGACCGAGACCGGCGGGATCATGATCACGCCGCTGCCCGCCGTGGTGACCACCAAGCCCGGCTCGGCCACCATCCCGTATCCGGGGATCGTCCCGGAGCTGGTGGACGCCAAGGGCAATCGCCTCGAATCCGGCGGTGGCTTCCTCACCATCGCCCAGCCGTGGCCCGGGATGCTGCGCACGATCTACGGTGACGACGAGCGGTACCGCGAGGTCTACTGGAGCCGCTTTCCGGGCCGCTACTTCACCGGCGATGGCGCCAAGCTCGACGAGGATGGCTACTGGTGGATCCTGGGGCGGGTGGACGACGTGCTGAACGTCGCCGGGCACCGGATCGGCACGATGGAGGTGGAGAGCGCGCTGGTCGACCACCCGGCGGTCGCCGAGGCGGCAGTGGTCGGGCGGGCGCATGACCTCAAGGGCCAGGCCCTGGCGGCGTTCGTCACCCTGAAGGACGGCCAGCCGCCGTCGCCCGGCCTCATGGACGATCTCAAGGCGCATGTCGTACGGAAGATCGGGGCGATCGCGCGGCCGGACGACATCTTCTTCTCCGCCGACCTGCCGAAGACGCGAAGCGGGAAGATCATGCGGCGGCTGCTCAAGGACATCGCGGAGGGCCGCGCGCTGGGCGACACGACCACGCTGGCCGATCCCAACGTGGTGAACAAGCTCAAGGAGATGTACGAGAGCCAGGAGTCCTAGCCAGGAGTCCTAGCCACTAGTCCCCGCCGCGTCCTCTTCCAAGTAGGTGTAGCCCTCCAGGCCGGCCACGAAGTCGGCGATGAACGAGTTGGCCTCCTGCCGCGACAGCCCTTTCGCGTTGGCGACCTTCCGGCGGAAGGTGGCGAGCAGATCGCTCGCGGTGAACTGCACGTAGTTCAACACCTCCGTCACCGTATCCCCGTGCACCATGTCGGTCACTTCGTACCCCTGCTCGGTGAGCCGGATGTGCACCGCGTTGGTATCCCCGAAGAGATTGTGCAGATCGCCCAGGATCTCCTGATAGGCACCCGTCAGGAAGATGCCGAGGATGTAGGGCTCGCCCTCGGACACGGGGTGGAGCTCGAGCGACGGCTTGCCCTTTCTGCCGCCCGCGAACCGGTCGATCACGCCGTCGGAGTCGCAGGTCATGTCCTGCAGCGTGCCCCGCCGGCTGGGCGGCTCGAGCAGCCGATGGATGGGCATGATGGGGAACAGCTGATCGATGGCCCAGTGGTCGGGCAGCGACTGGAAGACGGAGAAGTTGCAGAAGTACCGATCCACCAGCGCGGAGTCGATGTGCGCGACGATCTCGGGGAACGCGGTCTTGTCGTCGCCGATGGCCTGCTGCAGCGCGTGGAGGGTCGCGAGGTAGAGCTGCTCCGCGTCCGCCTTGTCGCGGAGGGAAAACACGCCGCTCGCGAAGTACTCCTGGGTGCGTTCCTTGGCGAAGATCGCGTCGTGGAAGATCTCCTCGATCCGCTCCGCGGCGAGCGACTCCAGGTTCTCCGCCATCTCGAGCAACAGGGGATGCGGGTCTTCGCGGAGCGTGGGAGCGGATGGCTCGATCAGCGATTCCACCTCGGTCACGTTCACCAGGAGCAGCGCGTGGTGGGCCGTCAGCGCGCGACCGGACTCGCTGATGATGTGGGGCATCGGCAGCTCCTCGGTGCGGCAGGCGGTGCCGATGGTGTACACCACGTCGCTGGCGTACTCGCGCATCGTGTAGTTCACGCTGGCCGATCGGGTGGAGCGCGAGCCGTCGTAGTCCACGCCGAGCCCGCCGCCGACGTCCACGTGAGTGATGCCGAAGCCCATGCCCCGAAGCTCGGCGTAGTAGCGGCTGATCTCCTCGAGTCCCGCCTTCACGTGGCGGATGTCGGTGATCTGGCTGCCGAGATGGAAGTGGACGAGCTTGAGCAGATCCTTGCGTCCCCGCCGGTGCAGCTCGTCCAGCAGGCGCATCAGCTCCACCGCGGACAGTCCGAACTTGGAGCGCTCACCGCCGCTCTTGGCCCACCGCCCCGAGCCCTCGGTGGCCAGCTTGATGCGGACCCCGGCGGTCGGCTCGACGCCCATCTCGTCCGCCACCTTGAGCAGCACCTCCAGCTCGTTGAGCTGCTCCAGGACCACCATCACCGTGTGCCCCAGCTTCTGGCCCATGAGGGCCAGCCGCATGTACTCCTCGTCCTTGTAGCCGTTGCAGACGATGAGGTGCCGGGTGTCCTCGTTGAGCCCGAGCACCGCCTGGAGCTCGGGCTTGCTGCCGCACTCCAGACCCACGTGGTACGGCGCGCCGAACTCGACGATCTCCTGCACCACGTGGCGCTGCTGGTTGACCTTCACCGGATACACCGTGGTGTAGGTCCCCTCGTAGCCGAATTCCTTGATCGCGGTGGAGAACTCGCCCGAGAGCGCTTCGATTCGGGATTTCAGGATGTCGGAAAAGCGGAGCAGGAGCGGAAGACCAACGCCCTGCGCATGGAGGTCGGTGGCCAGGTGGAAGAGGTCGAGGCCGCGCTTCCGGTTGGCGTCGGGGTGCACGGTGACATGGCCGTCGCCGTTCACGCGGAAGTAGCCCAGTCCCCATCCGTTCATGTTGTAGAGCTTCTCCGCGTCCTTGACGGCCCAGGCAGGCGGTGCGGCGGAAGTGGCGATGTCGAACTCCTGGCAGGGGGCGAAGGGGCAATTGTAATGGTAAGCGACAGTGAGGGAAAGCGTCGTCGCGGGGTCGCTACAGGCGCTGCTGCCGAGGGGCAGTGCAGGCCCCGTCATGCCGGATAAAGCGCCGCGCCAAGGCGACTTCCAAGGGGAGTAAGCACCCCGGTCCCGGGCACGAAGCTCGCACCTTCAGGAGGTGCAGCCCGTGACAGCCGAGAGCAGCGGGCTGCACCACCGTTCGAAGATTGGGAGGGAGCAATGGCCGCAACGAGCATGATCTCGACCCGACGCTTTTCCCCGACGACCCGCCTGCGCCTTCAGGTGCTGTTCGCCCGCGCCTGGGAGCGGCTCGCCGATACCTATCAGTTGCAGGCCGCCGAATTCGTTCGCCGCCTAAAGGTGCACCTCGCGCTGGAAGAGGCGCTGGACCGATACTTCCGCGAAGTCGGCGTCCCGTCCGCGATGAGCGAGACGGTCCGCGCCCGGGCGCTCATCGCCCTGGCCCCGTTGGTGGAGGACGCGGAGGAGATCGAAGAGGCGCCGTCCTCGCCCGACTGGAATCCGCTCCGGCCCGACCGGCTCATCGGGGCGCTCAGGCGCCGCGCGCAGTATGTCGAGGAGACCAACCTCGAATGCCGCCTGGCCGCGTCCATCGCGGACGAGGCGGTGGCCGCGACCCACGTGCGGATGGCGCTCGACGTCGCCGACCTCCTGGCGGATGAGTGCACGCCGGACGAGGCGATCATGCACTACGTCCGCTCGTTCAGCCTGCCGGCCATTGACGCGCAGATCATCTTTCGCCGGGCGATGGCGAGCTGGGCGGAGCGAGACCCGCTCGGCCTGGATCGGGTGGAGCCGGTCGCGCCGGCAATGACGCTCTGCGCCAGCGGCGCCCAGCTCCACTTCGGGGGCCGGATCCGACTGGGGCTGCGCGCCGCCATCGGCTGACCGGCGCGCGCCTCCACCCGCGTATCTTTGGGGTGGTGCCCGATATCCGGGCGCAGACCGGAGGCGTCGCGGCATGGGCTGGACGATCACCATCGGACGGGTGGCGGGGACCGAGATCAAGGTCCACCTCACCTTCTTCATCCTCGTCATCTTCTGGGGCATGGCGGGCTACGAGCAGGCCGGGATCCCCGGCGCGATCGCGGCCTGCCTGCTGCTGTTCGCCCTCTTCGGATGTGTGCTGCTGCACGAGTTCGGGCACATCCTGATGGCCCGCCGGTTCGGCGTCCGCACGCCGGACGTCATCCTCCTCCCGATCGGCGGCGTCGCCCGCCTCGAGCGGATCCCCGACGAGCCCCGCCAGGAGCTGCTGATCGCGCTCGCCGGACCGGCCGTCACCCTCGCGCTCGTGCTCCTGCTGTACGGCCTCCTCGCGCTGAGCGGCGACGTTCCGCGCCTCGGTGAGCTCGATCCCGACGGGCCGTTTCTCGAGACCCTCGCGCGGGTCAATCTCTACTTGCTGGTCTTCAACCTGTTCCCGGCCTTTCCCATGGACGGGGGGAGGGTGCTGCGGGCACTGCTGGCCAGCCGGCTCGGCCTGGCCAGGGGCACCCGCATCGCGGCCCGGTTCGGCCAGGCGAGCGCGGTCGTGGCCGGCGTGTACGGACTGACCGCGGGGGCGCCGCTACTGGCGCTGGTGGCGCTCTTCGTGTTCCTCGGCGCCGGTGCCGAGGCCGCGGCGGTCGAGACCCGGGTCGCGGGCCTCGGGCTCACCGTAGATCAGATGATGGTGACCGACTTCCGGACGATTCCGGTCTTTGCGCCCTTGTCGGACGCGGTGGCCCTGCTCCTGGCCGGCGAGCAGCGGGAGTTCCCGGTGGTGGACAACCTGGGGCGGGTGGAAGGGATGCTGACCCGCGACGGCCTCATCCGCGGCATCACCGAGCGGGGGACCACGTCCACCGTGGGCGAAGCGATGACCGCGCGGGTGGACGCCATATCGCCACGCGTCGGGTTTCAGGAGGCGCTGCAGCGGCTCAAGGGGAGCGGCCTCCCCGCCCTGCCGGTGGTGGATGGGAACGGACGATTGGTGGGCCTGCTCACGCTCGACAACATCACCGATCTGCTGCTGATCCGGCGGGCGGGCGCGTGAACCGGGAAGACTGACCTAGCGAGCGGAGCACTCCCCGCGGCGGTACGCGCTGGGCGCGCAAGCGAAGCCACCCGACTGCCAGAGGCCCGCGCTCCCCGCGCGGGCTTCCTTTTGCGCCCGCCCGAGCCGCCCGGCATACTTCACGTTCGGCGGCAGGGTATAGAGCATCGCCCACCCTTCCCGCACCAGCGTCTCGTTGACGAGTCGCGAGCCGGTCCACACGTAGGCCAGGACGCGTCCGTAGCGGTCGCGGGGTGCTGCGTCGAGTTCGAGCCGGGCGGGCGTGCCCACCGGGAGCAGACGTCGCAGCGCCGCGTGCGCCTTGGCTCCCGATTCCCCTTGAGCGAGCTCGGGCGTATCCACGCCGAGCAACCGCACCCTTCGCCCGTCGCGGCAGGTGAAGGTGTCTCCGTCCGCCACCCGGGCCACCACGCACGAGGCAGGCGCGGGCGAATCCGGCGGAGGCGAATCCGGCGGCGGCCCGGAGCCACAGGCCGGCAGGAAGAGGCCCAAGCTCATCAGGCAGCACAGCGTTGGTCGGTGCATGAGCCGACAATCTACGGAGAACCAGGCGCCATGGCACCACCGGCACACCAGGTCGAGCGGACCAGCACCCTCCCGGTCTCAGCGGAAGAGGCCTTCGCCTGGCACGAGCGTGACGGCGCGTTCGAGCGCCTCGCGCCACCCTGGGAGCGGCTGGAAGTGCTCGAGCGCTCGGCCGGTATTCACGACGGTGCGCGCACGGTGATACGGGTGCACGTCGGTCCGATCCCCATTCGGTGGGTGGCCGTGCATCGCGATTACGTCCGCGACCGGCAGTTCGTGGATGAGCAGGTGGAGGGACCGTTCGCCCACTGGGTGCACCGCCACCTCTTCGATCCCATCGGTCCCGACGCATCGCGCTACACCGACCGGATCGAGTTCGCGCCGCCCTTCGGCACCCTGGGCACCGCGGCGGGCATGTGGCTGGCTCGCCCGCGCGCCGAGCACATGCTGGAGTACCGCCACGAGACGGTGCGCGCGGACCTCGCCGCGCATCGCCGCTTCCGCGATCACGCGCCGCTCCACATCGCGATCACCGGAGCGAGCGGATTGATCGGATCGGCGCTGACCCCGTTCCTCACGACCGGCGGCCACACGGTCATACCCGTGACGCGGCGCCGCGGTACCCCCCACGCCATCCACTGGGACCCTGCCACAGGGGAGATCGACGCCGGCGCGTTCGAGGGACTGGACGCCGTAGTGCACCTGGCCGGCGAAAACGTCGGCGTGCGCTGGACGGCCGAGCGGAAGCGGCGCATGCGGGACAGCCGCGTCGGCGGAACCCGACTCCTCGCCGGGACGCTGGCGCGGCTCAAGCAGCCACCGCGGGTCCTGGTCTCGGGCTCGGCGATGGGGATCTACGGCAACCGCGGCGACGAATGGCTCCGCGAGGACTCGGTGCCGACCGGCCCCTCGAGCGACTTCTTCGTCGAGCTGGGGCGCGAATGGGAGCAGGCCACCGAGCCCGCCCGCGCTGCCGGCATCCGGGTCGTGTGCCTTCGCTCCGGGCTCATCCTCACCCCCGCGGGCGGCGCGCTGGCGCGCATGCTGCCGCCGTTTCGGTTCGGGGTCGGCGGGCCAATCGGAAACGGACGGCAGTGGGTGAGCTGGATCTCGATGGACGACGAGATCGGCGCCATCCACCACGCGCTGCTCACCGAGGGGCTATCCGGGCCGGTGAACGCGGTCGCACCCCAGCCGGTCACGAGCCGGGAGTTCGCCGCCACGCTCGGCCGGGTACTGCGCCGCCCGGCGCTGATTCCGGCTCCGGCGCCCGCGCTCAAGCTGCTCTTCGGCGAGATGGCGGAGACCGCCCTCCTGGCGAGTCAGCGGCTCTCGTCGGCACGCCTCACCGCCTCGGGCTACACCTTCCGTCATCCGCGGCTGGAGCAGGCCCTGCGGCATGTGCTGGGGAAGTGAGCTACTAGCTCCCATTTACCTTTCCCCCATGACGACTCCCCGTGCGGTGGCGCTCCTGAGTGGCGGCATGGACTCCGCGACTGCGGCCGCCGTAGCCCGCGATCAGGGCTACGAGGTCTACGCCCTCAGCTTCCGCTATGGCCAGCGCCACGCCACGGAGCTGGAGGCCGCGGCCCGGATCGCCGAGCGGTTGCCCGCACGCCGCCACGTCGTGCTGGATATCGACCTCCGGGCGTTCGGCGGCTCGGCCCTGACCGGCGATCTCGAGGTGCCGAAAGACACCCCGCTCGATCGCATCGGCACCAGCATCCCGGCTACGTACGTGCCCGCGCGCAACACGATCTTCCTGTCCTTCGCGCTCGGCTGGGCCGAGACCCTGGGCGTCGCCGATATTTTCATCGGCGCCAACGCGCTCGACTACAGCGGCTATCCGGATTGCCGACCCGAGTACATCGAGGCGTTCCAGCGCATGGCGAACCTGGCCACGCGCGCCGGTGTCGAAGGTCGCCGGATTCGGATCCATACACCGCTGATCCGCCTGTCCAAGGCGGAGATCGTCGAGTTGGGCGGTCGCCTCGGGGTGGACTTCGCAACCACCTGGAGCTGCTACGACCCGGCGCCCGGCGGCACGGCGTGCGGGCGCTGCGAGTCCTGCCTCCTCCGGCGCAAGGGATTCCAGGAGGCCGGACGCGAGGACCCGATCGCCTACGCGGTGGGCTCCCGATGAGCTACGCGGTCAAGGAGATCTTCTACACCCTGCAGGGGGAGGGCGCCCAGACGGGGCGGCCGGCCGTGTTCTGTCGCTTCGCCGGGTGCAACCTGTGGACCGGGCGGGAGCAGGACCGCGAGGAAGCCGTCTGCCGGTTCTGCGACACCGATTTCGTCGGAACCGACGGCCCGGGCGGCGGCAAGTTCGCCGACGCGGCGTCGCTGGCCGGTGCAGTGGCGGCCGCGTGGCCTGGAGGCGGCGCCGCTGCCCGGCGGTTCGTGGTCTGCACCGGAGGGGAGCCGCTCCTCCAGCTCGATGCCGCCCTGATCGAGGCGCTGCACGCCCGGGAGTTCGAGGTGGCCGTGGAGACCAACGGCACGGTCATCCCGCCACCGGGCATCGACTGGCTCTGCGTCAGCCCCAAAGCGGAGGCGCCGCTCGTCGTCCACGGCGGCAACGAGCTGAAGCTGGTGTACCCACAGGCGGAGGCGCCGCCCCCCCGATTCGAGGCGCTGGCCTTCGACCACTTCTTCCTTCAGCCGATGGACGGCCCGGCCCGGGAGGCCAACACCACGGCGGCCCTACATTATTGTCTGGCACATCCGCGCTGGCGACTCAGCCTCCAAACGCATAAGCTTCTCGGCATTCCGTAGGGCGGGCAGCGCGGGGCGGGCCGGGTGCACACCGGGTCCGCCGACCACTGCCCGCCTGTCCGTCTGCCCTCTGCCCCTCCGACATGCACGGTTATTCCGACCGGATCAACCACGCGTTCGCCTTCGCCGCGAAGTACTACGGGGCCGCGGCACCCGTGGGCTCGGGCATGGATTATCTTGCCCACCCCGCCAACGTCGCCATCATCCTCGCCCGCTACGGCTGCGAGCAGGTGACCATCGTCGGCGGCATCCTGCATCACGTCCTGGAAGAAACCGGCCTCGAGGAGCGTCCCG
Source organism: uncultured Gemmatimonadales bacterium (assembly GCA_963846545.1). Lineage (GTDB taxonomy): Bacteria > Gemmatimonadota > Gemmatimonadetes > Gemmatimonadales > GWC2-71-9 > CAVVWJ01. Next base: position 2,196,121 of record CAWJWG010000001.1, read on the forward strand.
CGATCGAGCGCAAGATCGCGGACAAGTTCGGGCCGATCGCGCTGGCGATCGCCCGGGATGCCCTCGAGCCGAAGTACGACCGGCGCGGCGGCGAGCGTCCCTGGCAGCCCTGCAAGCAGGAGTACCTGAGCCAGCTCTCCACGGCGGATCCCCGCGCGCTCGACGTCTGCGTGGCCGACGAGCTCCATGCCTGCGGCTCCACCATCACCGCGCTCCGGCGGCTCGGCGTCGAGTATCTTCGCACGCTGTCGCGCGCGGGATCGGAACAGACCGTCTGGTGGTACCGCTCGATGCTGGAAGTGCTGGACGCCCGGGCGGACTGGCCGCGCCGGGAGATGCTGTCCGAGCTGCGGCTGATGAGCACCGACCTGGTGCGCGGCCTGCGGCTCAGCGAGGAGGAGCTGTGAGGTCGAAGCTGTGGTTGGGATTGAGCGCGCTCCTGGCAGCCGCCTGCGTGCCCGGCGCCAAGGCGCCGGAGCCGCTCGATCCGGTCCGGTTCCTGCTCATCAACGACGTCTACGTGATGGACACGCTGTCCGACGGGTCCGGCGGGCTGGCCCGCGTCGCCACCGTGCGGAGCCGCCTGGCCGACCAGGGCACCGTCCTCTTCGTCCTCGCCGGCGACGCGCTGAGCCCCAGCCTCCTCAGCAAGTACTACAACGGTCGCCAGATGGTCGAGGCGCTGAACGCGGCCAAGCTCGACTACGCGACCTTCGGCAATCACGAGTTCGAGCTGAACCGCGATACCCTGATCGCGCGGATCGGGGAGTCCTCGTTCACGTGGCTCTCCACCAACTGCACGCTGGCCGACGGCGGCCGGTTTCCCAAGGTGCTCCCCTGGGATACGGTGCGCGTGTCGGGCCACCTGGTGGGCCTCTTCGGCCTCACGCTCACCGGTGACTACCGGAGCTATGTCCGCTGTGCCAATCCCGACAGCGCCGCCAAGATCGCGGTGGACACGCTCACCGCGTTGAAGGCCGACCTCATCGTGGGGCTCACCCACCAGAGTGTCGAGGCGGATCGCGACCTGCTGGCGCGCGAGCCCCGGCTCGACCTGATCCTGGGCGGGCACGAGCACGAGGCGCACGATTCGGTGGTCTCCGGCCGCCACGTGCTCAAGGCCGACGCCAACTCCCGCTCGGCACAGTTCGCGACGCTCTGGGGCGGCAAGGGCAAATGGCGGCAGGCGGTCGGGCTGGTGACCATCGACTCGCGCCTGCCCGACGACACGGCCACCGCGCGCGTGGCCGAGGCGTGGGCCGACAGCCTGCGGAATCGGCTGGGACCGGAGCGAACGGTCGGCACCGCCGACTCTGCGATCGACGCCCGCGACGCCGTGTCGCGTCGCCGTGAGTCCGCGATCGGCGCGCTGGCGACCGATGCGATCCGCGCGGGCACCGGCGCCGACGTGGCGCTCCTCAACGCCGGCGCGATGCGGCTGGACGACGTGATCCCCGCCGGACCGATCAGCACCTACCAGCTCGAGAGTCTCTTTCTCTTCGCCGACGAGACCCGGGTCGTGGTCTTTCCGCTCTCGGGCGCCCGGCTCCGGGAGGTGCTCGAGCATGGCGTCTCGAACGCGGCGTTCGGCAAGGGCGGCTTCCTGCAGGTGGCGGGCATCCAGTTCACCTACGATCGCAAGCGAGCCTCGGGAAACCGCCTGGTGGGCGACGTGGTCCGCGCCGGCGGCGGGGTGATCGCGCCGACGGATACGGTGCGGGTGGCCATGGGGACGTATGCGGCGTGCGAAGGCGGCGACGGCTACAAGATTGCCGAGGCGGCTTCGAGCTGTACCGGCGCCGCGTCGGGGCCGCGAGCGGCGGATCTCCTGATCCGGTACTTCGCCGACTCGCTCGGCGGGAAGGTCGCCGTGCCCGCGCGGGGGCGGATCGTGGAGGCTGGTGCAAGTCCGGGCTGAGGTGGCGTCGTCTCCCTTGAACTCGCGGCTACGGGTATTATAGGACATGGCATCCACGCCATCCGCTCTCACCAGTCTCCCCAGTGCCTTCGCAGCCGCATGTCGGCTCTCCCGGACCGAGGGGGAGCTGTTCGAGCGGTGTCGGATGGCGCTGGTGCGCCGCTTCCAGAGCGAGCGCATCTGGTTCGGGCTGGTCTCGCCCACCGAGAGCATCCCGCGAGTGGGGCCTGACGAGGGCTTCGCCGAGGCGGTGGAGGTGGCGCGCCTGGGCAGCGGGGAGACCGAGGTGGTCATCCACGCCGACGGGGACGCGGCCAACGAGATGCGCGCCGTGGCGATGCCCCTCGCCCTCGGCCTCAGCGTGGTGCTCGAGCTCCGCAGCATTCTGCTCGAGCGGCAGGCCGCCCTGGACGACGCCGTCTTCCAGCTCCGCGCCCTTCGCCAGGTGGCCCGCCTCCTCTCGTCGGTGCATTCGATCGAGGAGACCGAGCAGCTCATCCTCGACTTCATGGCGGAGGTGTTCTTCGCCTGGTGGGCCTGTCTCTACCGGCCGGAAGGCTCGGTCTACGCGCCCAAGGTCTTCCGCTCCCTCAACGACCGCCTCCGCCCCGCCCCCATCGACAAGTCCGCACTCGACCTCGCCCTCCCGGCCGGCAGCGCGTCCAGCGGGGCGGAGGACGTCTCGGTGGCCTCGCTGGTCGGTCCCGGGGCCGAGCTGGTGGTGCCGCTCGATGCCGGCGCCGAGCGCATGGCCGTGCTGGTGCTGGGCAGCCGCATCAGCGACAAGCTGTACGGCCGTGCCGAGCTCGAGCTGGCGGGCACCCTGTCGTTCGCCGCGGCGATCGCGCTCAAGAACTCCGAGCTGGTGGAGCAGCTGCACAGCGCCGCCACGACCGACGAGCTGACCGGGCTCTACAACCGGCGCGCGCTGGAGGAGCGGCTCGGCGCCGAGATCTCCCGGAGCCTTCGGCACCAGCTGCACACCAGCGTTCTGCTCCTCGACCTCGATCGCTTCAAGGTGGTCAACGACACCATGGGGCACGCCGCCGGCGACCGACTGCTGATCCAGGTCGCCCGGATCCTCCGCCAGCAATGCCGGGCGCTCGACGTCGTGGGTCGCCTGGGAGGCGACGAGTTCCTGGTCATCCTCCCCATGACCAAGCCCGCCGAGGCGCAGGTGTTCGTCAACCGGGTGCAGAAGAGCCTGCGCGAGATGGAGCAGAGCAATCCCGACTTCGGCCCCTGCACCCTGAGCATGGGGATCGCGGAGTCGCCGCGGCACGGCACCACGGTGAGCAGCGTGCTCGCCGCGGCCGACACGGCGCTGTATCGGGCCAAGCGCTCGGGTCGCAATGCCGTCGAGGTCGCGGACGGTTAGGGAATGGCGCACCCCGAGTTCACTCTGCTCGGCGACGCGGTCTGGCTCGACTTCGTCAACTCCGCCCGTGGACGCGCTCCAACACCACCCGATCTTCTCCCTGATGCCGCCGCCTTCACCCGCTGGGCCCACGCCCAGCGCCTGATGCAGCTGAACGGCAGCGTGCCCTACCCCGTCATCCGCGATTTCCGGTGCCAGCTCACCGAGCTCGCCGAATCGCTCGGCCTGAGCCAGCAGCCCCCTGCCGGAGCCATCGCCGCCATCAACGGGGTGCTCGCCGCGAGCACCGGCAGCCACCGGCTCACCCGCATCGGCGGGGAATGGCGGCTCCAGTTCGCGCCGACCCGATCCCTGGCGCCGCTCGAGGCGATCGCCCGCTCCGCGGCGACCACGCTGGCCGACCGCGCCGTGATCGTGCGCCAGTGTGCCGGCACGACCTGCTCCCTCTTCTTCGCCGACACGTCCCCCACCCACAGCCGCCGCTGGTGCAGCTCCGCCGTTTGCGGGGCCGACCGCCGGGTCGAGCGGCGCCGGGGTCAGCGCCGCTGAGCGCCCCCAGCCCACGTTCCGCGTTCGACCGCACGATCGAAGCGCTGGGACCGCGCTATCGGTTGACGCGCATCGTCGCCTCGTCGGCCGAGCGCGTGCTGTTCGAGGCCGAGGACGTCACGTTGAAGCGCCGGGTGAGCGTGCGGGTCAATTTCTTCCTCGACGAGGGCGTGCGCGCGTGGTTCATGCGGGAGTCGGAGGCGCTGGGACAGCTCGACGATCCCGGCATCCTGCATGTGTACGACGCCGGCCAGGTGGGCGACCTGGCCTTCCGGGTCGGCAACTGGGTGGAAGGCGAGAGTCTGCAGGACGCGGTGTTCAGGGGGCCGCGTCCGATCCCCACCGTGTTCGCCCTCGCCCGCGACCTGCTGGGCGCGCTGGAGCACGCGCATCTGCACGGCATCATCGTGCGCGCGATCTCTCCCCTGTCGGTGCTGGTCACCGCGGCGGGCCGGGCCACGGTGACCGACGTCCGGTACTGCAGCTACTGCCTGTCGGCCGTTCCAGCGTCCGCCTCGCCACCGGCGCTCCGCTTCATGGCGCCGGAGGTGCGCCAGGGCAAGGTGGGCGACCCCGCGAGCGACATCTACACGGTCGGCGCCATCCTGTACTTCGCGGTGACCGGCAAGGAGCCCCCGCTCGAGCCCGCCGAGCTTCGCCCGCCTGCCGAGCTCAGGCCGACCTGCCCGCGGGTGATCGAGCGCATCGTGCTCCGCGCGCTGCAGCCGGAGCCGGAGGCGCGCTACTTCACGGCGGCCGAGATGCTGGAAGACTTCGCCTCCGACGCGGGGAGCTACGACCTGGTGCAGCCTTCGGTGGGCGGTGCCACGATGGCGCCCGACGAGGATCGCGCCCGCTGGGAGAAGCGGCTGCGCCGCGCCCTGGGCGACGACTACGAGCTGCTGGAGCTGCTCGGCACCGGCGGGTTCGGCCGCGTGTACCGGGTGCGCGACCTGCAGCTCGAGCGGCTCGTCGCGCTCAAGGTCCTGCATCCCGCGCTCACCCGGGACCCGAGCGTGGTCGAGCGCTTTCGCCGGGAGGCCCAGCTCGCCGCCAAGCTCGACCACCCCAACATCGTGAACATCTACGATATCGGCGGTCGGTCGGGGCTCATCTGGTACACGATGGAGCTGATCGACGGGCCGAGCCTGGCGCAGCTGGTTGAGCGAGACGGCCCGCTCCCCATGGACAAAGTGCTCCGGCTGCTGCGGGAGGCCCTGTCGGCCCTGGCGCACGCTCATGGGCTCGGCCTCATCCACCGGGACATCAAGCCGGAGAACCTGCTGATCGCGCGCGATGGCAGCCTGCAGATCACCGACTTCGGCCTCGCTCTGGCACTTCGGGGAAATTTCGGTGGAGCGACGAGCCAGAGCGGCACCCCCCAGTTCGCCAGTCCGGAGCAGTTGCTCGGCGAGCGGGTGGACCAGCGGTCGGACCTGTACAGCCTCGCGGCCGTGGCGTACTACGCCCTGCTCGGACGCCCGCCCTTCCCCGGAATCACACCTGAGCAAGTGCTCGCCAAGCAGACGACCAACCAGCTCCCCGACGCCACCGAGGGCCGTGAGGACGTGAGTGAGGTGCTGGAACAGGTGCTGGACCGGGCCCTCAGCGCGGACGTCAACGCCCGGTACGCCTCGGCGGCCGAGTTCCTCCAGGCGGTCAACCGCGCCACCGACGCCGGCAACCGGGAGCCCGTGGCCGACTGGGCCCGGGCGGCGGCGCGGTGGCTCCGCGGTTCCCCTCTTGACTAAACGACGCCGGTGTACAGATTTGTCCCCTCGAACGACCCCCTTCGGAGCTCATAAAGAAACTGCACCAGCATTCCAGGACCCGGGATAACCCCTGTCGGGTCTTTCATTTTTTATGACGCGGGATTGGCCCGCGCTCATAAAAACTCGGTGTGCCGGAATATCCGGCCCCCGAAGCAGTCAAACAACAATGGAGTAGGACCAATGGCTCGCACCCTCGGCACGGTGAAGTGGTTCAACGACGCAAAAGGCTTTGGTTTCATCACTCCGGAGAATGGGGACAAGGATTGCTTCGTCCACCATACCGCCATCAAGGCGGACGGCTTCCGCAGCCTCTCCGAGGGTGACCGGGTGGAGTTCGACATCGTGCAGGGTGCGAAGGGCCCCGCCGCCGAGAACGTCACCAAGGTCAAGTAAGCAGGCAGACTTTGGAACGAAACGGGCCGCCCACAGGGCGGCCCGTTTTCGTTCTATGAGCTTGGAGCTGTCACTTGTGCCGGTAGATCACCCGTCCGCGCGTCAGATCGTACGGGGAGAGCACCACGCTCACGCGGTCGCCTTCCAGCACCCGGATCTTGAACTTGCTCATCTTCCCGGCGGCGTACGCCAGGATTTCATGGCCGTTCTCCAGCATGACCCGGTAGTTGCGGTCGGGCAGGACCTCGGACACGACGCCCTCCATCTCGATGCCTTCCTCTTTCGCCATCCACGATCTCCGCTGCGAGACACTGCCCTCACGGCCCAAACCGGGGCCGGACGCCGTGGAATCTTGTCGCGCGTGAGCCGGGAAGCAACCGGAGCGCCGCGGATGGCACGGGATCAGGCATCGGGCACCTCGGCGCGGACGCGCTCGATTTCGGACTCCACCAGCTTTACCAGCTCGCCGATTTTCCGCACATCGAAGGTGAGCTCGGCGCCCGCGGTACGGTAGATCTGAGGCAGTCCGCGCACCGCGCCGAGGGCCAGCGCCTCGCGGTAGCGCGCCACGGCACCGCTCTGGTCGCGCAGGCTGTTGCGCCACACCTGGAGCGCGCCCACCTGGGCGATGCCGTACTCGATGTAGTAGAACGGGTACATGAAGATGTGCAGCTGGCGATACCACCGGGCCACCCGCTCGCGCCGGAGGCCGCTCCACTCGACGCCGCGCTCGAACCGCCCGCGGAGCCGGAGCCAGGCCGCGTCGCGGGCCCCGGCGTCGCCGCCCTCACCGCTGGTGTAGATCCACGTCTGGAAGGCGTCCACCGACGCGATGTGCACCAGGCTGAGCAGGATGTCCTCCAGATGCTCGAGCCAGGCGCTCCGGTGATCGGCCGCGGTGAAGTATCCCACCGGCTGAGAGAGATGGGGCCCGGCGAGCAGCTCCATGCTCATCGAGGCCAGCTCCGCGGCCTCGGACCCCGGATGGCGCTGCCAGATGAGCGGCTGCTCGTGCGACGCGAAGGCGTGGAACGCGTGCCCGGCCTCGTGGAGCAGGGTCATGACATCGTCCACCAGGCCCACGGCGTTCATGAAGATGAACGGCCGCCCGCGGTGGTGAAGCGTCTCGCAGTAGCCCCCGGGCGCCTTGCCTTTGCGGCTGTCCAGATCGAGCAGGCGCTCCTCGATCATGGTCTGGAATTCGGCGCCCAGCGCCGGATCCACCTGGCCGAAGACCTGTCGGGCGCGGCCGACGAACTCCTCGCTCGTGGCGAACGGGCGCAGCGGCGTACTGCGATAGGGATCGACCGCGAGGTCCCAGGGGCGGAGCGTGTCGAGTCCGAGCCGCCGGCGCCGCTCGGCCAGGAGGCGCTCCACCGCCGGCGCCACCGTGGCCTCGATCGCGTCGTGGAATCGCTCGCAGTCGGCGGGCGTGTAGTCGAAGCGGAACTTGGCCGGGAAGATGTAGTCCCGGAAATTGGCGAAGCCCGCGTTGCGCGCCGCCCGCTGCCGGAGCTCGAACATCCGATCGAACAGCGCGGCCAGCTCGTCGTGCTTCTCGGCGTACGGGCCGGCGGCGGCGCGGAAGGCGCGCTCACGGACGGCGCGGTCGGAACTCTTGAGGAACGGCTGGAGCTGCGGCAGCGGGCGCTCCTGCCCCTCCCACTCCACCGTCATGGAGCCGGTGATCCGCTGATACCGCGCGCTCAGCTCCTCCAGCTCGGAGAAGACCGGGACGTTGGCCTCGCGGAAGATCTCGATCGAGGTCCGAAACCGGGCCACCGTGGTCTCGAGCTCCGGCGTGCGGTAGCCGGACTCGACGAACCGGCGCGCGAGCTCGACGCTCCGTTCCTCCATCTTGGGCAGGATGTCGGTGGAGAAGCGGAGGTGATCGGCCTCCTTCTCCTGGTCCGACGTATCGATGGTGTAGGCGATCATGGCGAGCGCCGCCGCCTCGGTCACCAACTCTTCCAGCGTGGACCAACTCTGCAGCCAGCCCTCGATCGTGGCCTCGTCGAGCGAGCGGTCGGCGAGATCGTCGAAGTACGGAACGATGTCCTCCCAGCGCGCCTGGGCGAGTGAGCCGGGAGAGGACGGGAGGGCCAGCACGGTCACGCTGAGCTCCTGATGGGTTGCGGGTACCGAGGGGGTTGAGCCGCCCTAGGGCGGCACAAGGCAGGAGATATAGGGGGGAACCTTGCGGGTCACAATCCCGGCGGGCGGAGCAGGTGAAATTTCGTGCGCTGCTGGTAGCGCTGGCCGATGGCGAGGAGCGACGCCTCCCCCAGCGCCCGTCCGGTGAGCTGCAGACTGGTCGGGCATCCCCCCTCGCCGGTGCCGTTCACGAGAAAGAGCCCCGGCACGCCGCAGAGGTTCGCCGGCCCGCTGATGTTGGCCCCTCCGGGATAGTCGGGGTACACCTTGTCGAACGGCGCATCGATCGGCCATGCCACGGTGGGGAGCGTGGGCGCCACGATCGCATCCACCCCGGCCAGCAGACGGTCCAGGGCGGCCGCGGCCGGCCGGCGAAGGCGCATGGCCCGGATGTAGTCCTTGGCGAGCACGACCTGGCCGGCATACCCTCCGATGCGATCTTCCGGCGCGGTGAGCTCGGTGATCCTGCCGCTCTCGAAGAGCGGCTCGAAGGCGCTGGCCGCCTCGGCCTCGATCACGAGCGAGGCCATCTCCTCGTAGGGGAAATCGGGCAGCGCGAGCCCGTCCACGATCTGGGCGAACTCACCCAGCGCCCGGATCGAGTCCTCGAAGTTGCGGCGAACCTCGGGCTGCGTCTTGTCCAGCGTGCCCTTGAGGATGCCCAGTCGCACCCGCCCGCGGGGCCGGCTGCCGGGCGCGTAGGTGAACGGCTGCGCGAGGGCCGACGGGTCCGCCGCATCCGGCCCGGAGATCGCCGCGAGGATCGTCCCACAGTCCTCCGCCGTCCGCGCCAGCGGGCCGAGCTTGTCCATGGTCCAGCTCAACGCCATGGCGCCATGACGGCTCACTCGTCCATAGGTCGGGCGCATGCCGGTGACGCCGCAGAAGGCGGCGGGGTACTGGATCGATCCCCAGGTCTCCGAGCCGATCGCGAAGGGAACCAATCCGGCGCCGACCGCCGACCCCGATCCGCTGGAGGACCCGCCGGACCAGCGGGCCCGATCCCACGGTGAGCGGCCGGGGCCGGTGAAGCTCGCGAACGCCTGGTTGTACCCCATGCCACCGGCGAGCTCGACCATCGCCAGCTTGGCCACCAGTACCGCACCCGCGTCCCGAAGCCGTCGGACCACCGTCGCATCCCCGCGCAACATCTGGCTCCGATACGGCTGCGCTCCCCAGCTCGTGGGCGCGCCCTCGGCAGCCAGCAGGTCCTTGGCGCCGTAGGGAATGCCGTGCAGCGGGCCGCGGTCCCTGCCGGAGATCAGCTCCCGATCGCGGAGGCTCGCCTCGGCGAGCGCCGGCTCGCGAAGCACGGTCACCACCGCGTTATAAGTCGAGCCCATCCGCTCCAGGCGGTCGAGGAAGTGCTCCGCCAGCTCGACGCACGAGAGCTCCCGCGCCCGCAGCAGGCGGCCGAGCTCCGGCAGCGCCAGCCAGGTCGGCGCGCTCACCCGGTCGCCTCCGGCCGCACGGCGGAGAACACCACGTCCGGCTCGTCGCCGTTCGCGAGCGACGCCTTCCGGATGGTGTCCGCCCGCTCGAGACCGCTCTGGATCTGTCGGGTGATCGTGGCGAGGTCGGCCTCGCTGAGGCGGCTGCCGTACTGGGCGCGGATGGCGGAGGCGAGTGCCTTGGCGAGACTCCCCGGCTCGAGACCCGCACTGCCCGCGGCCGAGGTGAATGCCGGCAGATGGCCTGCTCCCGGAAGCGTGCCCAGCATCGGCACCAGGGCGGCGAGCGCGAGCGCCTCGGCGAATTCTCGGCGGTTCAGGTCGGGCATGGAATCTCCACTCTCATGGCACTCGCTCCGAGCGGTCGGCCCGGTAGTAGACGTAGGCGAGGGAGAGCATCACCAGGGCGAGGAAGAACACGGAGCCGACGCGGTAGAGCGCGTCGAGCGACGACAGGTCGAAGAGCACCACCTTCGCGACCGCGAGGCCCGCCACGCAGAGCCCCGCGACACGGAGCGGCTTGATCGCGCGGCGGAAGCCGACCAGGATGAGCGCCGCCGCGAAGGTCAGCCACCACGCGCTGACCGCCAGCCCGGCCGCCAGCTCGGCGGTCACCGGTGAGAAGCTCTCCAGCTCAAAGTACCGGCGGATCTCCCCCGTGACGCCGAAGAGGACCAGCAACCCGGTCGCGATCCAGAGACCCGAGCGTACCAGCCGCGCCTCGCCCTCGTCGGGATGCACCGGGAACAGGCTCGCTGCCAGCAGCGCGGCGACGGCGGTGACGCCCCAGAGCGCGAGCGCCCACGGCCCCACGAACGCCGCATCCGTCGCGGTGCGTGCCAGGAGCGCGGCTCCGAGGAGGTGCTGCACCGCCGCGCCCCAGGTGAAGAGACCGTACCAGCGTCCGTCGGCGCGGCCGAGCCGGGCATCGAGCGTCGGCCACAGCACGGCGAGGAGCAGAAGGGCCCCGACCTCCGCCGGCCCTTCCCAGTGCTCCTGGGCCGCGACGGCGGCAGCCGCTACGCCGACGAGAGCGAACGGCGGGCGCGCCCGGAGGTAGCCGGCCAGGAGGTAGGGTATGGCGACGAGCAGCGGCAGCAGACCCGGTGTCGCGTCGAAGCGGTCTGGCGCGAGCTGGTACGCCGCCCACCCGAGCAGGATCGGGGTGGCGAAGAAGTAGAGCGCCTCTCCCACGGACCACCCGTCCACCGCGCCGCCATCGGCCTTGCCGGGCGCGGTGCCGAGCCGAAGAGGCAGGGCCTTGGGGTGGGTCAGGGCGTGCCACCACACCGGCGCGGAGAGAATGAGTCCCGCCACGATCACCGGCCAGTGCGCGGTCATCCGCTCGCTGGCGGCGGCGATCAGGAGCCAGCCCCCACTGAAGGTGAGCAGCCTCGTCTCCCACCACTGCTCCTTGAGGCCCACGTAGAGGCCGGCCGTTCCGCCCAGCACTCCGTACGCCAGCAGGGCCGGTGGCAGCGCGTGCTCCCCCGCTCCCGCGGTTCCCACCCCGAAATAGCTCGCGGCGACGACGAGCATCGTGAGCCGCCAGCCCCGCCGCGCGGCCACCAGTCCCAGACCCGCGGCCATGCTCGTGAGGTAGAGCAGGAGCAGATTCGCGTTGGCTTCGTTGCGCCCGAGCAGCACGGGCGCCATGAAGGCGCCGAGCGCCGCGGCCGTGCCGAGGGCTTCGACATTGATCGCGAACGCGATCACGGCGACCGCCACGGAGACCAGCGCGAGGCCTACGATACCGGTGGTCGGCGGAATCACCTCGTAGAGCTGGCACGCCGCCCACACGCACAGGTAGATGATGCCGCCACCGGCGCCGATGAGTGCCGCGCCGTACGTGCGGTAGCGCTCGTGCAGCCACCAGCCGATCCCTCCCACCACGACCCCGAGGGCGACTCCGCCCGCGCATCGCATGATCGGCGAGATCCATCCGCGCTCGAACGACAGCTTGAGGAGGTAGCCCGTCGCCATCAGAAGGGCGACCACGCCGACCGCGAGGAATCCGCGCTGACCGATCCAGCGCTCATCGATGCCGGAGGAGGCGGATGGGGGATGCGGCGCGGATCGGGGGCGCGGAGGGGTGGTGGCGGGCGAGGGAGGGGGTAGCGGGCTTCGCGGAGCGGTCTCGAAGGGAGCCGCCGGGAGGAGAGTCGCCGCCGCAACCGGGGCGACGTCCGCCGGGGGCGGAGTTACCTCGGCCCGGGCCGGCGTGGATGCCGGCGGCTCCACAAATCCGCCGGCGCGCGCTCCCGCGCGCAGCAGTGTCTCCAGCACCTCCACCCTCCGCTCCAGCCGCTCGAGCCGATCGTCCGTGCTCATGAGACCCTCGCTTTGTCCTCCACCGGCGGTGAGACGGCGGCGCTGGGACCGACCTGGATCTGGAAGGCGAGCACGCCGGCGAGGGCGACGCAGCCCCCGGCGATGTAGAATGGCGCCCCGTGGCCGAGGCGCTGAAAAGCGGTCGTCGCGAGCAGCGGCGCCGCCACGCGGGCCAGGCCGGCGAAGGTCTGGGCCACACCCATGGTGGTGCCCAGCTCGCGGGGGTCGGACTGGCGGGACATGAGGGACGTGGTCGATGGAAACAGCAGCGCGGTGCCGATGGGCACAAGGGGGATGACCGCGGCGAACATCCAGAGCGAATCAGGCGTCGGGTAGAGCCAGAGGCCGAGGGCGAGCGTCATCGCGCCCAGCCGCATGGTCCAGAGCTCACCCAGCCGATCCACGATGGGCCCGAGCAGGACGCTGCGCATCACGAACGACAGCACACCGACGTAGGTGAAGATCGGTCCGATGCTTCGCTCGTTGAGGCCGAACTCGGCCCCGAGATAGAGCGCCAGCACCGAGGTCTGGGACGAGAAGGCGATCATCCCGATGCCGTAGATCCAGAGCAGGCGGGAGAGTGGGAAGCCGGGGTGTCGGATCGCGGTCCAGGCCGGGTGCCAGATGGGGCGCCGAACCGCCGTCGGCCCCGTGTCCCGCACACGTGATTCCGGGAGCCAGCGCCACATGAAGGCGATGTTCACCACGCACAGGCTCGCGGCCACCAGCCCCGGCGCCGCCTGGCCCAGATGCGCCGCGAACGAGCCGATGACCGGGCCGAAGGCCACACCCGCCGATGTGGCGGCCGAGAGCCAGCCGAGCGCCTTGGCGCGCTCCTTGGGCGGGATGGTGTCGGCCACGTACGCCTGCACCACACCGGTCGTGCCGCCGCCCGCGCCCTGGACCAGCCGCGAGAGAAACAGGAGCCACAAGCTCTCCGCGAACCCGAAGACCACGTACGCGATGGCCGACGCGGTGAGGCCGATGAGGAGCGCGGGGCGGCGGCCGTACCGGTCCGAGACCCGTCCCCAGAGCGGGGCCGAGACCAGCTGCGCGATGGAGAAGGCGGCGATCAGAAAACCGATGATCTGCGGGGTGGCATGGAGATCGAGGGCGTAGAACGGCAGCAGCGGGAGCACGATCATGAAGCCGACCATGTCCACGAAATTCACCGCGATGAGCACCACCAGGCGCCGGAAGCCGCTCGGGTTCGGTGCCGTCACCCGGCGTTGCCTCCCCGCCCCTGCCCGCCGGAGCCGACGGCGAAGACGACCGCGCTCACCAGCATGAGCACGACACCGTAGGCCGCGGCGACGCCGACGTCGGCCTGTCGGAGGCTGGAGAGAATCTCCAGCGAAATCGGACGGGTGTCGTAGGTGTAGAGCATGATGGAGGTGACGAAGTCCCCGAACGCCGTGACGAATGCCAGGCTCGCGCCGGCGAGCAGCGCGGGACGGAGCAGCGGCAGGGTCACCCGCCGGAGCGTGCGCGCACGCCCGGCACCGAGACTCGCGGCGGCCTCATCGAGGGCGGGGTCGAGCGCCCGCACGCCGGCCACGAGGGCGCGGCTCGTGATCGGCAGGTTCCGTACGAGATAGGCGAGCGGCAGGATCCAGAAGGTCCCCACCAGCACGAAACGCCCGGCCCATGGCTGGTGCACGCTGAACGCGGTCGCCAGCGCGATGGCGAACACGGTGCCGGGCACCGCCCACGGCAGCGCGAGCAATCCCTCGATCGCGCGCCTCGGCACGCTCCTCCGCCCCACCTGCAGCAGCGCGCCGCCGAGCGCCACCAGCACGGCCGCGGCGGTGGCCACGGACGCGAGCCAGAGGCTGTTCACCAGCGGCCGTACCCGCACCGGGTCGTTCATCAGCGCGAAGTAGTTCCGCACCGTGTACTCGGGGGGAATGGGCTGGGTGGTCCAGGTGCCCACGGGCACGAACGACACCAGCACCAGCGTCAGGTGCGGCAACAGCAGCAGGAAGGCCAGCGTCCAGCCGGTGAATCCCGCGGCGAGCCGCGCGGATCGGCTCCTGATCGCGATGCGAGAGGGGCCGGCGCCCTTCCGGCCGGTGCCGCCCGCGGCGGGGCCGCTCCGGAACAGGAGCAGTGCCAGCAACGCCAGCGCGGCGAGCGACGCGGTCTCCACCATCGCGAGCTGGTTCTCGCCGTTGAGCCGCGTGGCGACGATCTGGGTCGGCATCACCCGGAACCCGCCGCCGAACACGTACGGCGCGCTGAAGGACCCGAGCGCGGTCATGAACGTGAGGAGCGCGGCGGCGCTCAACGCGGGCTTCAGGTGCGGCAGGACCACGCGCCGCATCGTCCGCCAGCGGCCGGCCCCGAGACTGGCGGCCGCCTCGAGCTGCGAGCCGTCGAGCGACACGAGCGACGTCCGGACCAGCAGGTAGAAGTAGACGTACATCGAGTAGGCGTGCACCAGCAGGATGGCGCCCGGTCCCTCCAGCCGCCACGGCGGATCCTCCAGCCGCAGCACGCGCATGAGCAGGAGCGAGACGAAGCCGGTCTCCCCGTACAGGAAGAGGAAGGCGACCACGCCGACCAGCGGCGGCAGCACCGCGGGCAGCGCCACCAGACCCGCGAGCACGCGTCCTCCCGGCAGCTGGTAGCGCGCGACGAGGAACGCGAGCGGGATGCCGAGCAGCGCCGCCAGTCCCACGCTCGCGGCGGAGGTCCAGAGACTCCCCCAGAGCGCCCGCATCTCGGTGGGACGCGCCACGAATGCCCGCACGTGATCGAGGGTCCAGCCCGCGGGACCGCGCACGCCCTCGGCGAGCACGAGGACCAGTGGATAGACCACGAGCCAGAGCAGCACGGCGAGGAGCAGTGCCGCGACGATCGCGCCGGTGCGGCGGCTCACCCGCCGTCCGGCGGGAAGAGGTGGAGACCGCCCGCCGCCCGCCGGCTCGGCAGGAGGCCGACCCGCTCACCCTCTCGGACCGCGGCCGGCGGCGCCACGACCTCGATCGTCGCACCGCTCTCCGTCTGGACCGTGAAATACGAGGATGGCCCGGTGAAGCGGCGGAGGGTCACCGTCCCCATGATGGCCTGCGGGTCCTCGCCCAGACGGAGCGCCTCGGGCCGTACCAGCAGCACGGCCGGCCCCGGCAGCAGCACCGGGTGCCCGGCCGGCCGCTCGATCTCCCACTCGGCGCCCTCCACGGCGACACGGGTGCCCCACTCGGTGGGACCGAGCACCGTCACCGGCAGCACGGTCGAGCGCCCGACGAAGGTGCCGACGAACCGGTTCGCCGGCGCGGCGTAGAGCTCGTCGGGAGTGCCCACCTGCTCCAGGCGGCCACTCCGGAGCACCGCCACCCGGTCGCCGAGGTCGAAGGCCTCGTCCTGCTCGTGGGTCACGAGCACGGTGGTGATGCCGACCCGCCGAATGAGATCGCGGATCTCGTGGCGGGTGCGCTCCCGCAGCGTGGGATCGAGGTTGGAGAGCGGCTCGTCGAGCAGGAGGACGCGCGGCTCGGGCGCGAGGGCGCGCGCGAGTGCCACCCGCTGCTGCTGGCCGCCCGAGAGCTGATCCACCCGCCGGCGCTCGAGTCCGGCCAGGTCCACCAGCGCGAGCGCGCGTGCCACCCGCTCGGCGAGCTCCGCCTTCCGGACACCGAGCGACTCGAGTCCGAATCCGACGTTCTGCCCCACGTCCAGATGGGGAAAGAGGGCATAGTGCTGGAAGACCATGCCGAGGCGGCGATGCACCGGCTCGACCCGGGTGACGTCTTCGCCCTCCACCATCACGCGCCCCCCGTCCGGCGACTCGAAGCCCGCCAGCAGCCGGAGCACCGTGGTCTTGCCGCTGCCGCTCGGACCCAGCAGCGCCAGCATCTCGCCCTGCGCCAGCGAGAGCGTCACGTCGTCCACCGCGAGGGTAGGACCGAAACGCTTCGTCAGCCCCTCGACGCTGAGGAACGGCGTCATCGCGCGGCATCCCCCTGGCCCCGCACGTGCCGGTCCCAATAGCCCATCCACCCCATGCCGTCGCGCGCGAGCCGGGCCCAGTCCATCGGGGCGACGACCATGCTCGCCTCCACCTCGGCGACCCAGGCGGGCACCCGGGCGGCGGGGAGGTCGTGCCGAGCCGGCAGCCGATAGACCCGTTCGGCCGCGAGGAGTTGGCCCTCGATCCCACCGACATAGTCGATGAAGGCCTTCGCCGCCTCGGGGTGCCGGCTGCCCTTCACCAGCCCGACCGCGTCGTCGATCACCACCGTGCCGCTCCGGGGGAAGGTGTAGCCGAAAGGCAGACCCTTCGACTTGCCGATCAGGATGTCGGGGAGGTCCCACAGGGTCACGAGGCCCTCGCCACGGGCGAGCTTGGCGTCGAGAATCGCGGGGTTGAGCGTGTAGGTCTTGGTGTTGGCGTCGAGTCGTCGGAGCCAATCCATGCCGCGCCCGGTGTCGCCCGTCTCGGCGATGCTGCGCACCAGGATGAGCCCCCAGATCGCCCGCATGGTGCCGCTGGCCATGGGGTCGCGGATCAGCACCTTGTCGTGCCAGCGCGGCTCGAGCACCTCGTCCCAGTCGTGGGGCGCTTCGTCGGCCCGCACGAGCTTGCTGTTGTACGCGATCACCCCAGGCGTGCGGTAGGCGGGATAGTAGAGATCGTTCGGGCCGACGCCGTTGGGACCGACCCGGTCGGCCCACGACGGCCGATACGGCTGCAGCAGCGAGTCCTCGATGCCGAGATCGAAGGTCGTGGTCGGCCCGCCGAACCAGACGTCCGCCTGGGGGTTCACCCGCTCGAACCGGAGCCGGTCGAGAATCTCCTGCGAGCCCATGTCGAGCCAACGGACGTCGATGTCCGGCCGCTCCGCCTCGAAGGCGTGCTCCAGCAGCGTGAGCTGGTCACGGCCGTGGGGGGAGTAGAGCACGACCGGCGTCCGCCCGTCGGAGCCGCACGCGACGAGCAGCGCGCAGCCGAGCGGCACTCCGTAGCGCGTCCACACCTCAGCGAGGCAGTGGCTGGCCAAGTGCGAGCAGGTTGGCGAACAGTCGGAGCGCGCCCGGAACCCCCGCGGGCAGCTGGCGGAAGAAGCTGAGACCGGTGTACACGTAGGTCCCCTTTCCGACCGTGGCGATCAGCATCCCGCCCCGGAGCTCGCCGTCGCCCGCGTCGTGGGTCTCGAGGACCGGCTCGTACGCTGGATCCCAGCTCCGGGCGAAGTAGAGCCCGCGCTCCTGCACCCACCCCTCCCAGTCCAGCTCCGAGATCCGATTGGGCCGCCGCAGCACGGGATTCTCGGGCGCCAGCGCGGTCACCGGCGCATGCTCGTCCACCACCCGGTCATGGCTCACCGTCCGCTCTTCGGCGACCGTATCGGCCGGGGTGGGGGTGCCGTTCGAGCCGCCTCCCGCGGTGCTGTCACCCGCCATGGCGCTGTCGGCCGCGGCCGCGCTATCAGCATGGGCCACCTCGGCCGCCGGTCGCAACGCGGGACCGCCGACCGTGAGCGGGAGCGGAGCGAAGTTCCCGTTGAAGAAGAGATGCTGCTGATACTGCACGATCAGGGTTCCCCCGCCCCGGACATAGGCGAGCACCCGCGCGTTGTTCTCCACCAATGCCGAGTCGGTCTCGTACGCCCTCGGTCCGATCACGATGACGGGAAAGCGCGAGAGGTCGTCGCGCTCGAGGGCGCGTGCGTCGAGCAGGGTGACCGGAAGTCCGGCGCGCTCCAGCGCCTCGGGTACCAGGTCCGACGCGCCGCGCACGTAGCCGATCCGGGCGAGCCGGGGCAGCGCGACCGGCGCCAGATGCACCTCGGCCGTCGCAGGCAGTACGTACGAGCGGGGACGGATGTGCGGATAGCTCACGGTGAACACGCCGGCCTCGTACTCGCGCCCCGCCGAATCCCGGGCGACGGCGCGGATCGTGGCGCTGCTCCGGCCGCTGCCACGCGGCGCGCGCACGTCGAAGGCGAACGTCTCCCGCTCGTCCTCCCCCACGAGCCGGAACGGCTCGCGCCGCACCTCCGGCCAGCCCGACGGCAGCACCAGCCCGACGGTGCCGACCGTGGTGTCGCGCGCACCGTGCGTCAGGGTCACGGTGAACCGGTGGCTGCCCGGGGTCAGGAGCGACCAGATGTAGGTGGCGGGGTCGAGCTTGACGTCCACCCGGGGCACCACGGTGATCGGCCGGCGCACCTCGCCCAGCGCCTGGTCGTTCACCCGGAAGGTCACGTCCCTCGAGATCTCGCCACCGGGACCGATCCGCCCGAACCGGGCGACCGGCGACGGCGGACCGAATGGCTCCCCCATCTCCACCGAGGTCGCGGTGGACCAGTCGTAGAGCGCGCCCTGGCGCGGGCGGCGCAGGAAGTAGGGTGTGGTCGGAGGAGACGCCGAGTCCGGCATCAGCATGACCGTGGACCGCTCGACCAGACCGGGACCGAGCGTGACCTGGCCGGTGGCGGAGTCGGCCTGCACGTGCCAGGCGGCCGTGGGCACCACGCCGCCGGTCACGGTGAGCGTGTCCGGTCCCGCGTTCCAGAGGACGAGCTCGACGCTGTCGGACTGGCCCGCGATCATCCGGTCGTCATCCGCGAGCGCGTCGGCGACGAGCCCCCCGGCGATGCCGAGGGCGCGCTCGGTGTGCCGGCGCTGATCGGCCTGCTCGGGGGTGGAGAAGAGCATCTGCGCCCGGGTGTCGTCCGACTGCGGGAGCAGGTCGCGCTTGCCCCGGTCGAGCAAGGCGATCACCCGCCGGAAAGCGCCGGTGCCCAGCGCCACGCGGGCGCTGTCGGCCCGGGCGGCGAACCGGCGCCGCGCCGCGGGTCCGTCGATGCCCGGCGCGTCGCGCCACGGCATGGCGGGAAGCGAGGTGTCGATCCCGTCGAAGAGTCCGGACGAACCCTCCGAGGTCCGGTCCTCCAGAAGCGCGAGTCGCACCGGCGACGGCCCGACGCGCTGGAGCCGCCCCATGTCCTGCGAGCGATGCAGGCTCCGGCCGGCCATCGCGATCTGATGGTAGGACTTGCCCACGGCGAGGTCGAGCACGCCCCCGTCCAGCACGAGCGTCGTCGCGGTCGTGTCGAACTGCGTCGTCCGGTAGAGCTTGAGGGGCGTCCACGGGCGGATGCCCTCCTCTCGGGCGAGCTCGGGAAACCGGGTCGAGTCTCCGGCGGCGGCGAACGCCTCCTTCGCCGCCCACCCCGCCGCCTGGTGCTGGCCGTGCCCGTCGCGCGGGAGTCCGGTGAAGACCGTGACGATGATCTGCGGACGGAACCGCCGGACGATCCGGACGACGTCCTTCAGCACCGTATCCTGGGGCCACTGCTGCCAGGTCTCCTCCAGCGTCTTCGCGAAGCCGAAGTCGTACGCACGGGTGAAGTACTGCCGGGCGCCGTCCAGCTTCCGGGCGGCGAGCAGCTCCTCGGTGCGGATCAGGCCGAGCGCCTCGCCCAGCTCGGGGCCGATCAGGTTCTGTCCCCCTTCCCCGCGGTTGAGCGACAGGTACGCGGCCTCGGCCCCCATGCCGCGCACCAGCACGGTGAGCAGCTCGGTGTCCTCGTCGTCGGGGTGGGCCCCGATCATGAGCACGCGCCGGTAATGGCCCAGCATGCGGAGCTCGCGGTCGAGCGCCACGACGCCGCCGGTCCCCGGCGGCTCGAGCTGGGCGGACGCGCGCGCCGGAAGAATCGCGAGCAGCGCGAGAACGAGTGTCAGCGGGCGTGTGATGGCGAGACGCAACGAGAACCCCGGGCCGTGTGGACTGTGAGAGCGAAAGCTACACGACCCGGGGCTGGGATTCGAAGGCGGCGAGGTCAGTGGAGCGGGGCCGCTCCCAAGGGGGTGTCCTGAATCGAGCGACGGAAAGCGGGATGCCGGATCCAGAGGTAGAGACCCATGCTGACCGCGGCCAGGGTGTTGGCCGATACCACGGCCCAGAACGGGAAGAGTGCTCCGGTGCCCTCGGACAGGACCTCGAGCAGCCCGTAGAAGATCACCTCGAACGCGAGAAAGACCGGCAGCATCGCGTAGCGGACGACCGAATTCTCGGTGCCCCAGTGGACCAGGGCCACCAGCCCCATGCCGAGGAGGGCGAAGACGACGAAGTGGAACGCGGTGTACAGCAGGAACGCGCCGAATACGACCTGGCCGGTGTCGGGGGTCGAGTCGCCCATGAGGACGACCTGCCCGAGCAGGCTGGGCGTGAGGAGCGGGCGTCCCGCGATGCTGTCGAGGATGAGGAACCAGAGCGCGACGGCGAGGCCGCCGATGATGCCGACGTCGGTGCCTTCGACGCCGATGGAATGCGAACGGTCTGCCATTGCGGAGCCTCCTGCGGCAAGGGCTACCCTCCCACAGTGCACAGCCGGCCGACCGGGCGCAAGCGCCGGGTCAGCCCCTCGGCGACCCGGGTGCGTGCGACGGGGACCGCTCTTCGGCGCCGAGCGGCGCGCCGCTGGCGAGCCGTGGGTGGCGTCGCCAGGCGTACCAGGCCATCGTGCCGACGCCGATCACGGAGCCCCCGACCACGGACCAGAGCGGCACCCGCTCGCCCGTGGCGGTCACCAGCGCGTACGTGATCCCGATGAGGAAGCAGGTGGCGACCACGAACCCGATCCACAGCCCCATGCGGAGATCGAGGTTCCGGCTCACGAGGTGAGCCAGGGCGATCAGCCCGATCCCGAGCAGGGCGAACATGGTCACGTGCACGACGGTGTAGCCCGCGACGATGCCGGGGACGATGTTCCGGACTCCCGGCTCCAGGTCGCCGCGGAAGAAGACCTTGCCGAGCGCGTTGGGGGTGTGGAACGGCCGGCCGAACGCCGTGTCCAGAACGAAATACCAGACCGCGACCGCGGCGGCCCCCAGCAGGCCGGCGATGAGGCCCTCGCGAACGGTCGAATGTTGCTGCGCGTGCATGCCGGCTCCGGACTCGGAGTGAATAACGCTAAGTGTCTGTCTCAACTTAAGATGGGCGCGCCCGGAAGGATGTGTCCACCGTCACCCGGAGGCACGAGTATCGGCGCAGGCCGGGCAGGGGCAGGCGGCGTGGAGCCGCTCGAAGGTGTAGATCCCGGTGTGGTGGCCGTCGCTCCAGCGCACCCGGAGTCCGTACGCCCCCACCAGCGCGACGGACACCGGCCGCACCTCGGTCGCCACCGAGGCCGGATTCAACAGCGCTCGCCCACTCATCTCGTCCACGCAGGCGGCGCAGGGACAGGCCAGGCGAAGCCCACGCGCCGGGTAGAGCGCCGTGTGACCCGCGGTGTCCCATTCGATCAGGAGTCCGTCGTCGCGCCGGTTGATGGCATAGGGCATCACAGTCGACATGCGTCAATGATACCCGCCCGCGACCACCATCGTTCCGCCCTTCCGCCGTTCCGCCCGTCCGACCTCTCGCCCGCATATATTGCCCAAACCATCGATATCCACCCCATCGGGACCCCCAATGCCTGCTGATTCCATCAATCCCTTCGGCTCCCTGGGGACGGTGCGCCTGGGGAGCGAAGAGGCCGCCGTCTACCGTCTGCCCGAGCTCGCGCGGCAGGGCCTCGCCGAGCTCGACCGACTGCCGTTCTCCATCCGCGTGCTGCTGGAGAACGTGCTCCGCAACGCCGGCCGCGGCGTGGTCACCGAGGAGCATGTCCGCCAGCTCGGCGGGTGGCACCGGGACGGCGCGGCGCGCTCGGAGATTCCCTTCATGCCCGCCCGGGTGGTGCTGCAGGACTTCACCGGGGTGCCCTGCGTGGTGGACCTCGCCGCGATGCGCGACGCGATGGCGCGGATGCAGGGCGATCCCGACCGGATCAACCCGGTGGTCCCCTGCGACCTGGTCATCGACCACTCGGTGCAGGTGGATCACTACGGCTCCGACAACGCCTTCCGGCTCAACGTCCAGCTCGAGCTGGAGCGGAACGTCGAGCGCTACCAGCTGCTCAAGTTCGCCCAGCGCGCCTTCCGGAACTTCCGGGTGGTGCCGCCCGGCACCGGCATCGTCCACCAGGTGAACCTCGAGTATCTCGCGCCGGTGGTGCAGCTGCGCGAGCAGTTCGGCACGCTGACGGCATATCCCGACACGCTGGTCGGTACCGACTCCCACACCACGATGATCAACGGCCTCGGCGTGCTGGGCTGGGGAGTCGGCGGCATCGAGGCCGAGGCGGTGATGCTGGGGCAGCCTTACTTCATGCTGATTCCCGCGGTGGTGGGGATGAAGCTGGTCGGGGCGCTGCCGGTCGGCACCACCGCGACCGACCTGGTGCTGACCGCCACGCAGATGCTTCGCAAGAAGGGCGTGGTGGACAAGTTCGTGGAGTTCTACGGGCCGGGACTGTCGAGCCTGGGACTCGCCGACCGCGCCACCATCGCCAACATGGCGCCGGAGTACGGCGCCACGATGGGCTTCTTCCCGGTGGACGCCGAGACGCTCCGCTACCTCCAGCGCACCGGCCGGAGCCGCGCGGTGGTCGAGCGGGTGGAGCGCTACTGCAAGGAGCAGGGACTCTTCCGCACCGACGCGACGCCGGACCCCGTCTTCAGCTCGACGCTCGAGCTCGATCTGTCCACCATCACCCCGAGTCTCGCGGGGCCGCGCCGCCCGCAGGACCGGGTGCCGCTCACCGACCTCAAGCGCAACTTCATCGTCAACCTCCCGGGCCTCATGAGCGCCACCGTGCCGGCCGCGCGGAAGGAGCTGGCGGAGAGCGCGTATTCCCGGTGGGTGGGTGAGGGCGGCGCCGGCGTCACCATCGGCGAGCACGGGGCCGATAGCGTCGACCCGGGCGTGGATCCCGACGCGCCGCCCGTGGTGTCCGGCATGCTCGACGGCAGCGAGATCTCCCTGCACGACGGCGCGGTGGTGATCGCGGCGATCACCAGCTGCACCAACACCTCGAATCCGTCGGTGATGATCGGCGCGGGCCTGCTCGCCAAGAAGGCAGTGGAGCGAGGGCTCATGACCAAGCCCTGGGTGAAGAGCAGCCTGGCGCCGGGCTCGCGGGTCGTCACCGACTATCTCGTAGGATCGGGCCTGCTGCCGTATCTCGACCAGCTCCGCTTTAACGTGGTGGGCTACGGCTGCACCACCTGCATCGGGAACAGCGGCCCGCTGCCCGAGGTCATCTCCCAGCTGGTGGACGAGCATTCGCTGGTCACCGCGGCGGTGCTGAGCGGCAACCGGAACTTCGAGGCACGGGTGCATCCCCAGGTGCGAGCCAACTACCTCGCGTCGCCGATGCTGGTCGTCGCCTTCGCCCTGGCGGGACGGGTGGACATCGACCTCACCCGCGACCCGGTGGGCCGGGGCCGCGACGGCAAGCCGGTATACCTGCGCGACATCTGGCCCTCCGCCGAGGAGATTCAGGCGGCGATGGCGGCCTCGCTCAAGCCGGAGCTGTTCGAGCGGCAGTACGCGTCGGTGTTCGAGGGCGACGAGATCTGGCAGGGACTCGAGGTGCCGACCGGGAGCCGGTACGCCTGGGACGCGAGCTCGACCTACGTGCAGGAGCCTCCGTTCTTCCTGGACCTGCCGACCGATCCTCTCCCGCTCCGGGACGTCGCTGGTGCGCGGGTCCTGGCGGTGCTGGGCGACTCGGTGACCACCGACCATATCTCGCCGGCGGGCTCGATCCCCAAGAACGGCCCGGCCGCGCGGTACCTCCGCGAGCACGGCGTAGAGCAGCCCGACTGGAACACGTTCGGCTCGCGGCGCGGCAACCACGAAGTGATGATGCGCGGCACCTTCGGCAACGTGCGGATCAGCAACGCGCTCGTTCCCGACAAGGAAGGCAACTGGACGCTCCATTTCCCGACGGGCGAAGTGGTCTCGATCTACGATGCCGCGATGCGCTACCAGGCCGCGGGCACGCCGCTGGTGATCCTGACAGGCAAGGAGTACGGAACCGGATCGAGCCGGGACTGGGCGGCCAAGGGACCGTCACTGCTCGGCGTGAAGGCCGTGATCGCCGAGAGCTACGAGCGGATCCACCGGAGCAACCTGGTCGGCATGGGCGTGCTGCCGCTGGCCTACGAGCCGGGCACCACTCGACAGAGCCTCGGTCTCAGCGGGCGGGAGACGTTTTCACGGTCATGCGGATCGCGAAGGGTCTGACGCCCGGGGGCCGTGTCACCGTGACCGCGCGCGACGAGAGCGGCAAGGAGACGAAGTTCCCCGCGGTGGTGCGGCTCAACTCGGCGGTCGAGCTGGACTACTATCGGCACGGCGGGATCCTTCAGCGGGTGCTGCGCCAGTTCATGGGGAGGTAGCCTGGAGATCTCGGTCAGGGCCGAATAGCGACAGGGTAGCGCCGCCGGGCACCGTACCGCTGCCGATGCGCCTCGGCGGCGCTACCCTGCCGCCATTCGGCCCAGGAAAGATCTCAAACTCCCGATCATGAACTGGCCGCGCGCCCCGAGAGTTCGTGCCCCCTGTCTTCTACCCCGCCCGCCGCTGTCTCCGAATCGCTTGCTGTCCTTCACCATGAAATCGACGTCATGCAACGCGCGGCACCGTCGGCTGCCCCGGGGCCTGGCTCTTCAAGCTTCTGAGTGATGTCACCGTGGGGTACCGTCAGAGTGGCAGCTCTTCCCCGGACTGCTCCCGCACCAGGTACTCGGCGTACCAGTCCGGCCAGTTGGTGTCATACTCACCACCGTTGCGCTTCTCGTGCTCGCCGTGCGCGGCGCCCGCGCGGCGCAGCGCGGCGGCCAGGTCCGCGGCCGACGAGTAGGTCGTGTCGCCCTCTACGCGGCCGGGCTGCCGGGTCGTGATCTCCTGCACCAGCCAGCCGTTGCCGTCGGGGTCGTTGAACGACACCCACGACCCGTAGCTCTGCCGCTCCGGCGCCGGGCCGCTGAGCCGCTGGGTGGGATCCACCCGGTTGAAGCCGGCGTAATGATACACCTCGCTCACCTGGACTCCGCGCGCCACCAGCTCCTCCCGCGCCGCCTGGATGTCGGACACGATCAGCAGCAGCCCCTGCGCGGAGCCGGGCGTGACCGGGCTGATGTGGCTGCCGAAGTGGATCGAGGACGGGGAGCCCGGCGGCGTGAACTGGACCGCTTTGCTCTCTCCCACGGTGAAGTCGGCGTCGAGCCGCCATCCGAGCTTGGTGTAGAACTGCTTCGCGCGATCGACATCCGACACCGGGATGGAGACCACCTCGAGCTTCATGGCCCCCTTCCCGACACCGGCGTTTGTGCTTGCATCTCCACTGGGAACTGCGGTCGTGCTCATCGCTGCCTCCTCGTCATATTGTGGGCCCTCGGCACTGACATACCGGTGTGAGTGTGCGCACGCGTCCCATGAGGTGGACTTTGGAATGCCGCGTATAGAGATCAGAGTCAGGCCAAAAAGATCTCCCACTGCTGCCCGCGCCCCCCGGAGCGGTCGTGTCCGATAGCCGAGGGGTGGAGCCGCCGAGGCGCATCGGCCGCGGTACGGTGCCCGGCGGCTCCACCCCTCGGCTATCGGACGCGCATCCGCGCTCGCACCACCGCGTCCCAGTTCGACACCACGACCATATCGCCCGTCGACTCCCCCTCGAGAAACACGAAGCTCTTCCCATCCGGCATCACGTCGTAGTTCGCGTGCGGATTGCCCGCGAATACATAGTTATCGACGAGCACCGTATCCCGCGACGCAACCTCAAACGTCGCCCCCGGCCGCAGCACCGCCGCCATGAGCCGTCCATCCCCGCGATAGAACAGCCGCCGCCCATCCCTCGCCCAGATCGGCTCGGTCCCGCCGGTGACGGAGACCTGCGACCGACCCCCCGGCCCCGGAAACGGCTGCACCACCACTTCGTTCCGCCCCGATTCGTCGGTCGTGAATGCGATCCAGCGCCCGTCGGGCGAGAGCCGCGGCATCGACTCGATGGCGGTGGTGCTCGCAGCGACCGGCTTGGGCGTGGTATCGCCGGACAGTGCGCGATAGTAGATGTCGGCGCCGAGGGTGTCGAGCTGGTAGACGATCGTGCGGGCGTCGGGTGTGAGCACGGCCTCGAACACGTCGAGCCGCGGGCCCGTGAGCAGCGGCGTGGCCCGGGCGCTCAGGTCGGCCGGCCGCCACCAGATGGACGTCCTGGTCTCGTTGTCGGAGCGGAACAGCACCCGGCTGCCGTCGGGCGACCACTCCGGGCGCTCGTTGGTGGTGCCCTCGGTGGTGAGCCGCGTGAGCGTCCCCGGGCCGAAGTCGTGCAGCCACACGTCGCGCTTGTCCGAGACGCCCATCGTGATCGCGAGCCGCCGCCCATCGGGGGAGAGCCGGGGAAACGAGTAGTCGCGCCGGTCGCCGAGGACAATGCGCTTCGTTCCGCCGGGCCCCACCATCACGACCTGGGAGACCTGGGTGCCGCTCTGGTAGAAGAGCGTGCGGGGCGAGACGGTGGCTCGCGCCAGTCCCGTGCTGTTGTTGACCACCACGTTGTCCACCAGCTGCACCGGCGGCCCCAGGAGGCGCCGCCCGGCCACGTCGACCGGCGCGCCCATGATGGTGCCAGCGGCCGTGACGTACAGCAGCGTGCCGTTCACCAGGCCCAGCGGCTGGATCCCCCGGAGGTCGAGCGCAGTCGCCTCGCCGGTCGCCAGCGAGGCGATCGCGATCCTGGCGCTGGTCAGGGAGCTGGTGTGCCAGCTGGAGTAGAGCACCACGCCGGCGTCGTCTACCACGAGCGGCGCGTCGCGGTAGAGCTCGCCGGTCACCGTGGCTCGGTCGCCCAGCAGCCGGGCCGCGCCGCCGGTCTCCGGGATGACGTACAGGGCCGTGTTGCCGGAGACCACGATCACCCCGGTCTTCGACCAGCTGGCGCCGACGAACGTGCCCGGCGCCATCCCCAGGGTCTGAGGCGAGCCCCCGTCCACCGACACCTTGGAGACCTGGTTGCCGCGGATGAAGGCCACCCAGCGTCCGTCGGGGGAAAAGATCGGAAAGGCCGCGTCCTCGGTCCCGGGCAGCGGCCGCCCCGCCACCTCGTCCAGCCGGCGGATCATCAGCCGCTGGCGGCGGTCGTCGCCCTGGCTGACGTAGACCAGCGTCCGGTCGTCCGGTGACACGGCCATGATGTTGTAGCCGAGCGCGTTGGTGCTGCCGCTCGGCGGCGCCGGAATGGTGAAGCGGATGACGTCGGCGGGAGTCGATGCGGCCGGCGATCGCCGCCAGGCCCAAGCGGCCACGATCGCGCACGCGGCCGCGATGCCGGCGAGGCCGAGTACCACTGGATCGCGGAGCCGGCCGCGCCAGCCGCCGCTGGCCCCTGCCGCGCCACGCGCGCGCGCGCCGGTCGAGACCCGCGTGCCCCCGGTGCCGGACGGCGCCTGCAGCGCCTCGGCGAACAGCGCGGCGGTGGCGAAGCGGTCGGCCGGGAGCTTCTCCAGCGCGGTGAGCACGGCGTCCTCGACCGCGGCCGGCACCGTGTCGCGCTGGGGATGGATCGCCCGCGGCCGCTCGGTCATCACCTTCGCCACGATCGCCTGGGCGGTGCTGCCGGTGAACGGCGGATCGCCCACCAGCATCTCGTACGTCATCGCGCCCAGCGCGTAGACGTCGGAGCGCGCGGTGATCTCACGCTCGCCCATCGCCTGCTCGGGCGACATGTAGTGCGGCGTGCCGAGGCTCATGCCGGTCTCGGTCATCCGGCCCCCGCCGCCCTTGCTGGCGGCGAGCGCGATGCCGAAGTCGGCCACCAGCGCCGCGCCGTCGTGCAGCAGGATGTTCTCGGGCTTGATGTCGCGGTGGATGACGCCGTGGCGGTGCGCGTAGTCGAGCGCGGCGGCGACCTCGGAGGCGATGCGCACTGCGTCCGCGATGGGAAGGTGCTTCTCGCGCTCCAGCCGGTCGCGCAGCGATTCCCCTTCCACGAACGGCATGACGTAGTACGCGGTGCCGTCCACCACGCCGCTGTCGATGAGGCCGAGGATGTGGGGGTGCTGCAGCGTGGCGACGGTCTTGATCTCGCGCAGGAAGCGCTCGGCGCCGATGACGGCGGCGAGCTCGGGGCGGAGGACCTTGACCGCGACCTTGCGGTCGTGCTTCAGGTCCTCGGCGAGGTAGACCGTGGCCATGCCGCCCTGGCCGACCTTCCGCTCGACGCGGTAGCCGTGGCCGAGGGCGGCGGCGAGGGTGTCCGTCACGACGGTGGAAGCCTCCGGGTGGTGCGGTGGACTTGAAGCGGTGGAATGTGCTGCCGAGGGGCGCCGATGGCGAGGGCCCGTCAGGGTTGAGGACCAAGTTCACGGCGCCTACCCTTCATCTGCGTATCGGCACGCGAGAATCGCGCAGCGCTCGACGCGGCAGTCCGAGTGGGGTGTCCGGGCCGAAGAGATCTCCAGGCGGCCATGAACTGGGCGCCCCCGAGCGACAGTCGCTCACCTCAAGCGACAGTCGCTCACCTCAAAGGAGTAGCTGTGCCCGAGCCGTCAGCCCATCCTGACCGTCCCCCGATGCTGAAGACCATGACCCCGCGCGACCCGCACGAGCCGCACCGCTCGGCGACGCCGCTCGAGCTCTTCTTCGACCTGGCCTACGTCGTCGCGATCGCCCAGGCCGGGGTCGGACTGCACCACGCCGAGGCGGAGGGACATTTCTTCTTCGGCATCACCAGGTACCTCATGGTGTTCTTCGCCATCTGGTGGGCCTGGATGAACTTCACCTGGTTCGCCACCTCCTTCGACTGCGACGATTGGGTGTACCGGCTCACGACCTTCGTGCAGATCGGGG
Source organism: uncultured Gemmatimonadales bacterium (assembly GCA_963846545.1). Classification (GTDB taxonomy): domain Bacteria; phylum Gemmatimonadota; class Gemmatimonadetes; order Gemmatimonadales; family GWC2-71-9; genus CAVVWJ01. The sequence continues at coordinate 2,224,760 of CAWJWG010000001.1, forward strand.
GCTCGCTGACCCTCGCCGCCGGCGTGCCCGCGATGATGGCAGGCGAAACGCCCGACATCGCGGTCGTGTTCATCGGCTACGTCATCATGCGCCTGGCCATGGTGAGCCAGTGGCTCCGCGCCGCGTGGCAGCATCCCGAGTGCCGCCCCACCACCTTGCGCTACGCCCTCGGCATCGGTCTGGCGCAGCTCTACTGGGCCGGGTACGCGCTGGGCGCGTTCGGCGGCGCGCAATCGCTGTTCTGGCTGGGAGCGGTGCTGGAGCTGGCCGTGCCGGTCTGGGCGGAACGGCATGGGTATACGTCGTGGAACCGGCATCACATCGCCGAGCGGTACGGGCTGTTCACCATCATCGTGCTGGGCGAGTCGATGCTGGCGTCCACCAACGCCGTCATTCATGCCGCCACGTCGGCGGAGCATCTGCCGTCCCTGGTCCTGATCGCCGCCACCGCGCTGGTCATCGTGGCGGCCATGTGGTGGCTCTACTTCGCCGTGCCCCAGCACGGCCTGATCACCGACCTGCGGACCGGCGTGCTCTGGGGCTACGGGCACTTCCCGATCTTCCTCGCCGCGGCCGCGATCGCGCCGGGGATCGAGGTGGCGCTCCAGTATTCGACCCACGAGATCTCGCTCGAGGCCACGCGCGCGGCACTGACCTACACCGTGCCGGCGGCGCTCTACGTGTTCATGGTGTGGGTGCTGATCCTTCGCCGGCTGCTCGGTGGAGCGGTCAACATCGTCATGCCTGCCGGTGCGGCCCTCATCCTCGCCAGCGCGGCGGGGCCGTATTCCTTGCAGGTGACGGGGGTGTTGCTGGCCGGACTGGTGGGGGTGACGGCGGTCAGCCCTCGACGCGTGCGGGCGAGTGTCGAGGCGCCCTGAACGACGGTAGTCAGTCCGTTCGTGCCAACCCGCCGAGGAACGCGTCGATCGTCTCGTGCGCCTCCTTCCCTCCAGCTGGACCGTCGCGGCCTCACGGGCCCGCGCCACGAGCTGCTCCAGCTTCGCCGCCGCCACGGCATACCCCGCGTCGGCGTCCGGATGGGCGCGGCTGAACTCCAACGCCCGCATCCCCATCTCGATCTTCCTACGAGACAGCGCGTTCATACTTCCCTCCTGCTGCGTAGCGCCGCAGGCGGCCGGGTCTCCTCCGGCACTGGTGATGATGCTGATCGATTGAAAGCGGCGGCACACACCCGGCGCGTGCCGGCCGCGGCCTCGAAGAAAGCATCAGGTGTGCCAGACTCGGCGTCATGCACGGCGGACGACGGTGCTGCGCGAGCGGACGGCATCGCGCTCCGATTGCCGGGCGCCGCAGGCACACCGGACTCCACGATTCGCGCCCCCGCCGGTGCAACGTGCCGGCCGCGGGCGTCACCGGAGAGAGCGCACCACGGCGCGCGCCGGCCGGGGGCGTCGGCTATCGTCGCGCGGGACCTGTCGCACGGGCCGCGCGGCGTCGCGTATCGATTGCGCGAAGCTCCGATGGGACGCGAAGATCCGCCGTTCGCGCCGGTGGCGTCCGCGTGGCTCCGCGTAGCCTCCGCCAACCAGCCCCGCGGCCCCGCTGACGCAGCGCCGGGTGACGCTGGCGGACCCGGGCCACCACCATGCGACCACGATGCCGCCGTGATCGGCCGCGCTCCCTGTCCGTGCGGAGTTGCGTAGTCGAAGTGCGGGCCGGAACTGCGTCCCTATCGGACGTGAAGGAGCCGCGATCGCGATGGAAGGTCAGTCGATTCGGATGGGAGACTCGGTCGTTCGAGGCGCGCACCATCGGTGAGTGTCCGATCCGGAGGACGCTATCACCTCGGCAGTGGCCGGAAGAAATTTCCTGATGAGCCGAATGGCGAGGGGTTTCAGCCGAGGACCGCGTCGAGAGCCGCGAACGCCGCTCGACAGACCGCCTGATCGCCATCGTACTCCGGGGCGTACGACGCGATGGTGAACGCGCCGATCGGCATGCGGGCGCGGACGGCCGCGATGGCCCCGAGCGTCTCGGCGACGGACAAGCCGCCCGGCACCGGATGGGTGTTGGCCGCACCGACGGTGTCGGGATCCAGCGCGTCGAGATCGAGATGGACGTAGCCGACCGCGCCCTCGAAGACGGGCGCGGCCAGCAAGCCGGGCAGCTGTTCCGCGATCCTGCCGGCGGGGAGGCGATGGACGCTGGACGAGGCGAGCAGCGCGGCTTCTTCCCCGTCGAGATCGCGGACGCCCAGAAGGAAGGCCGACTCGGCGGCGACGGGCTGGAACCCGGGCACCGTCGCGGCCAGCGTCCCCCAACACCATCCGAGCGCGATCGAGAGGCCCATTCCGTCGAGAAACCCCGTGGCCGTGGTGTCGGGCGTGTTCGACTCGCCATGGGCATCGAACCAGAGGATCGACCGGTTCGCCGGCGACAGCCCGCTGAGGACGCCCACGGCCGCGTTGCAGTTGCCACTGAGGATCACGGGAAACCGGCCGGCCGAGCGGGCGTCTCGGACCGCGACGGCGACCCGCCGCATCAGCTCGAATGCCGTCCGGATTTCTGCCGGCGCCTCATCGGGGTCGTCCTCGATCATCCGGACATCCGCCACGTGGCCCCGGCGCTCGAGGTGGGAGACGAGGCCGGCCTGGAGCAGATGCTCGGGGCCGGCGCCGCAGCGCCAGCCCCGGTGTGCCGTATCGTAAGGTACGAGGAGGATCTGAACGTTCACGGGTGTACGGGTCTCCTCATTCGATCGGCTGAATCTCCACTACTCACCAGCACGTGGGCGAGGATGTCGCCAATGAGCTGGTGGACTGGTTCAACGCCGTTGATGATGGCACTGGCCGGCCTCGTGGTCGCGCTGCGCGGAGCCTGAGCCCCACTCGCTAGACCCTGACCGAGCCCCGGAATCCCCTGGCGGCGTAGTAGGACTCCGCGCCGTTGTGATACAGGAAAACCGTGTCGTAGCGGCGATCGCAGAAGAGGGCGCCGCCGAGCCCTCTGACCGCAGCCGGCGTCCTCACCCAACTCGACGTCGTCGTGTCGAACTCCCCAAGCTTCTGCAGCGCCCGATACTCCTCCTCGGTGAGGATCTCGATGCCCATGGCGCCTGCCACATCGAGCGCGTTGTTCTTCGGCGGGTGCTCCTTCCTCGACCGCTGGGCTTCCCCGTCGTAGCAGACACTTCTGCGACCCTTGGGACTCTGTGCCGAGCAATCGCAGAAGATGTATGCGCCCGTCTTCGTGTCGTGCCCGATGACATCCGGTTCACCGCCACTGCTTTCCATCTCGGAGAGTGACCACAGCTTTGCGTGGTCGGCTTCCAGCCGGGCCTGGACCTTGGCCCATTGGACACCCTGGTGGCGGGCCATGTTCTTCTCGAACCGTGTCTTCAACGCCTCGAGCAGACCTGCAGCCTGCTTCGCTTTCAGTTCTTTCTCCTTTGGCATCTCCGTCCTCTAGTGTCTGGCGTCCAACGGAGCCGGACCGACGGCGCGCCGCAGCGATGTCACTGCGCGCTAATACTTGTCGTGGTGCCGGATCCAGAAGTCCTTCTCGTTCCGCCCCCTCGGCGCCCGGTCCAGCCACTGATACATCCCCCAGAGACCGTCCAATCCGCGCGCGAAGGCGGAGTACGTGTGATAGACCACCCCGTCCTCCAGCGCGAACGCGCTCATCCCCGGCCGCTCGCGGGTGTAGGTGCCCACGTCGGTGCCCGAGAGTGAAGCGCCGACGCTGGAGCCGTCGGGCGCCGTCCGCGACTTCATGTCGGTCTCCTTGCTGCTCGGCTTCACCGGCTCCTCGCGCTGGTAGTTGTACTCGATCTCGCCCTCGCGCTGCTCTTCCTCGGTGAAGTACACGCTGAAATCGGGGTTGAAGTCGCCCCCGAACGCCGAGGCCCAGGGGAAGCTCCAGCCCATCCGCCGCTTGAAGCCCTGCAACTGCTCCAGCGGCGCCCGCGACACCGCCCACAGCATCACGTCGTGGTTGGCCAGGTGGGTCTCGATGCCGTTGAAGCCGTCGGCGATCGCAGAGCAGGCGGGGCAGCCCACCTTGTAGTCGGGCCCGAACATGAAGTGGTAGACCAGGAGCTGCGAGCGCCCCCGGAACAGGTCTGCCAGCGAGGCCTTCCCCTCATCGGTGTCGAACTCGTACGCCTTGTCGATCCGAACCCAAGGGAGGTCCAGCCGCCGCTGGGTCAGCTCGTCGCCGCGCCGGGTATGCTCCTTCTCATCCTCCAGCAGTCTGACCCGGGCCGCGAGCCACTCTTTGCGGGTCCCGCTCGGGTGCGTCGTCGTGGTAGTAGCCATGGAGCGTTCTCCTTCTATGAGTCTCCGCCACCCTCTTGATGGCAGCCGTCGCAACTTTACCCTGACGCAGCCACGAGACAATCGGTGCCGATCCAGTGTCACGTCCACCCCACGTCGGCGCCCGAGACGGCAAGATGCTGTCGCGAAATGTGCCCGGACTTGCGTCGTGCTTGCCGGACAGGAATTCATCCGGGAGTGTGCCGCCCACCCACGATGTCAGAACTCCCAACCCACCATCCGCTTAGACGCTTGCCAACCGCGGCGGGGCCGGGGGCACGGATTCTGCCGAATCCCTACCGCCCCCTGTGCGTTCGCGGTGCCCAGCTGCTCATTCGACGTTCCCCCACCAGCCTGAGACGGGAGTTCCGGTGCGACACCTCGTTCGGCGCTTTCACGATCGTGAAAGGGGAGCCGGCGTCATCGAGTACGCCCTGCTGACCTCCGGGCTAGGGCTGGCGCTGGTGGGGATGCTGACCTTCTTCGGCCGCGCCACGGGGGACGTCACGCAACGGGCAGCGGCGAGCGTGTCGGCGCAGGCGACCCGCGAGTACGGCGCTCCCGGCACGGTCGGTGAGGGCGCGACCGAAGAGACCGCGCAGGGGCCGGCGACTGAGGAGCCCGACAGCATCTCCACCGAGCCGGATAGCTCGGCTGCCTCGAGCGGCTCCGCCACCACGTCACCCGATCCCGCCGACCCCTGAGCCGCCGACTCTCTCGGCTCCACCCCGTGACGGTGAGCGGGGGCTGCTCCTCTTCGGCTATCGGAACGTTGCGATCTCACCCAGAGACTTCCGCCGCAACCGGGGAACCACCGCGTCATCCGCGGGATAGCCCGCCACCACCAGCATGACCGCGCGCTCATTGTCGGGCCGCTCCAGCAGCTCGCCCAGGAAGCCCATCGGGTTCGGCGTGTGGGTCAGCGCCACCAATCCCGCCTGGTGCAGCGCCGCCAGCAGAAACCCGGCCGCGATCCCGACCGACTCGTTCACATAGTAGTGCGCCCGCCGGGCGCCCGTGGCCGTGCGTCCGTACCGCTGGGCGAAGACGGCGATCAGATACGGCGCCGTCTCCAGATACGGCTTGTGCGCGTCCGTTCCGAGCGGCGCCAGCGCGGCCAGCCACTCGCCCGGCGCGGTCGCGTAGAACTCCGCCTCCGCACTCTCGGCCGCCTCGCGGATCGCGCGCTTGAGACCGGGCTCGGTGACCACCACGAAGTGCCAGGGCTGGAGATGGGCGCCGCTCGGCGCCGTCCCGGCGACCTCGAGGCAGGCCTCGATCACCGCGCGCGGGACCGGGCGGCTGCTGAAATGCCGGGTGGTGCGGCGCCGCTGCATGTCGGCGGCGAATCCGCGGCTCCTGGCTTCCATCTCGGCGGGGGGATACTCGCGATAGCCGCTCAGCGGCTCGAACTCCGCCGGCGACGTGAAGGCGGTCATATCATCTCACTCCCGTGTACGGTGTCCCGGCTCCCGGCATCATTGGAACAACTGCGCCCCAAAACAAATGCTCCCCGAGCCGAGACTCGAGGAGCATTGGAGACTGCGATGGTGCGGGTTCAGGCCACCAGGTCGCGCAGCCGGTCGCCCGTTTCACCCTCGCGCAGCCGGAGCAGCGCCCGATCGCGCAGCTGGCGGATCCGCTCGCGGGTGACACCCATCATGCGGCCGATCTCCTCCAGCGTGCGGCTGTTGCCGTCGTCGAGCCCGAAATACAGGCGCAGGACCTTGGCATCCCGGGGCGGGAGCGCCGCGAGCGCGGCCTCGATGTCCCGGGTCTGGCTGTTGGCCATCGTCGTCATGTCGGTGCTTTCCTGCTCACCGCTGGTGAAGCGCTCGATCCGCTCGTTGCCCTCGCCGTCCCGGGTGGGATGATCGAGGCGCACGGCCTCGGAGTTGAGGGCACTGAGCGAGCGGACGGCTTCGACGGTGAGCCCGGTTGCCCGGGCCAGCTCCTCGGTGGTCGGCATGCGGCCGAGCTTGTCCTTCAGGAGCGTGGTGGTGCGGCCGAGCCGGCTGAGGTCGGCGGTCCGGTTGAGCGGCACGCGTACCGGGCGTCCGTGGCGGGCGATCGCGGCCTGAACGGCCTGGCGAATCCACCAGACGGCATAGGAGATGAACTTCACGCCCCGATCCGGATCGAACTTCCGGGCGGCCGTCATCAGGCCGAGGTTGCCCTCTCCGATCAGGTCCACCAGCGGGACGCCACGGTTCTGGAACTTCTTGGCGACCGAGACCACGAAGCGGACATTGTGCCGGGCCAGTCGTTCCTGGGCTACCACGCTGCCCTTGAAGGCCTTGCGGGCGAGCTCCATCTCCTCCTCGCGGTTGAGGAGCGGTACACGGCTGATCTCATCCAGGTAGAGGTCCAGACTCTCACGCCCTTCGTCGATTGCACGGGCGATCTGCGCTGGTCGCACCGGGCGACGCTTGCTGCGTGCCTTAATCGTCACGCTGGTTGCCTCCTCGGACTCCCGTCCCCCGCACGTATACCTGCAACGGAACCTGGGGGCCGCCCCCAGGTCGAGACGCGCGAATATAGCACCTAAGATGCGGAAAATCAACACCTTAGGCTAAATCGTAGCGGGATGGCAGTTTGCGTGTAGTCGGCCCGGGGCGCAGCATCTATGTGATGTGCGGCCGGGACCGACTGCAACTTTGACAGTCGGAAGGACTTACCGGCGGGAAGGCCCGCCTCGCTGCTATAGGGGTCCCCCCTACTTGGATCCCAGCCCGGGCATGTCCTGCGGCGTCTCCGTGATGAGGTTTGCCCCGTCCCCGCTGGAGGACGGGCTCCCCCTAATGCATCCCGCTGCCGCCCGCCAGTTGCTTCACCAGCTCGCCGATGACGTTCTTGGCGTCGCCGAACAACATCCAGGTCTTGTCCGAAAAATACAACTCGTTGTCGATCCCGGCGAACCCCGGGTTCTTGCTCCGCTTGATGGCGAACACGGTGCGGGCCCGGTCGGCGTCGATGATCGGCATCCCGTAGATCGGACTCCCCTTGTCGGAGCGCGCCGCCGGATTGACGACGTCGTTGGCGCCCACCACCAGCGCCACGTCCACCTGCGGCATGTCGGCGTTGATCTCGTCCATCTCGACCAGGTCGGTATACGGAATATCCGCCTCCGCCAGCAGCACGTTCATGTGGCCCGGCATGCGGCCCGCCACCGGGTGGATGGCGAACTTCACCGTGATGCCCCGCTTCCGGAGCTGATCGTACAGCTCGCGCACCTTGTGCTGCGCCTGGGCCACCGCCATCCCGTAGCCGGGGACGATGACCACGAGGTTGGCCTGCTCCAGCACCTGGCCCGCCCCCTCGATGGACTCCGCCTTGTACTGCCGCTCCTCTCCGCCCGCCTTGGCCTGCTGCACCTGGCCGAAGGCGCCGAAGAGCACGTTGGTGAACGACCGGTTCATCGCCTTGCACATGATGACGGCGAGGATGAGGCCGCTGGAGCCGTCGAGCGCGCCCGCGGTGATCAGCAGCTTGTTGTCGAGCACGAAGCCCATCGCCACCGCCGCGAGGCCGGCGTAGGCGTTGAGGATGGCGATGACCGTCGGCATGTCGGCGCCGCCGATGGGGATGATCAGCAGCACGCCGAACGTGAGGGCCAGGGCGATGATGGCCCCGAAGGCCAGGGGCGCCCACGCGGCCGTCGGCTGGAGCACCACGCCGACGCCGAGCGCGGCGGCGAGCAGCAGGAGCCCGACGTTGGTGAGGTTCTGCAGCGGGTAGGTCACCGGCCGCTGCGGGATCCACTTGACCTCCTGCAGCTTGCCGGCGGCCATGAGGCTGCCGGTGAAGGTGAGGAAGCCGAGCAGCACCTCGGCGATGATCGCCGTGGTCCGGAAGGCGGTGAGCTGCTCCGAGCCCTCGCCGCTCCAGAGGTAGAACTTGCCGGCGCCGACCAGGCCCGCGGCGAGCCCGCCGAACGCGTGCGACAGCGCGGTCCGCTGCGGCACGGCGGTGAGCGGCACCCGGGAGAGCGGGATGCCGACGGCGAAGCCGGCGACCACCGCGATCACGATCCAGAGATGGTGCACCACCTCCGGCTCGGCCCAGGTCGCGGCGACGGCGAGTGTCATGCCGATCACGCCGGCGTAGACACCCTTGCGCGCCGTCGCCGGCGTGTTCATCCAATGGAGCGCGAAGACGAAGAGCCCGGTGGCGATGAGGTAGGCGAATTGAACCAGGCCTGCCGTCATGAGCCGTGGCCCTCACCCGACTTCGGCGCGGTCTTGAACATCTTGAGCATGCGCTCGGTGATGAGGAACCCGCTCACGATGTTGGTCATCGACGCGAAGACCGCGATCGTGCCCAGGATCCGGATCTCGATCGGGTAGTCGGGCCCCGCCACCAGGATCGCACCCACCACGGCGATCGCCGAGATCGCGTTGGTGAGCGACATGAGCGGTGTGTGCAGCAGGCGCGACACCCGCCGGATCACGCCCAGGCCGATGAAGGTCGCGAGGACGAAGACGAAGATCTGGGACCAGAGGTCCCCGGCCTGCGCCGCGGCCGGCGCGGCGGTCTCGAGCAGTGTCATGCGGCCCCCTTCTGGAGCGCGTCGCGGGTGCGGGCATGCCGCACCTCGCCGTCGTGGGTGATCAGCGCGCCCTGCTGGATGTCGTCGGAGAAATCGAGCGCGAACTGCTTGTCCTTGGTGAAGGCGAGGACGAACGCCGTGAGGTTGCGGGAGAAGAGCAGGCTGGCGTGCAGCGGCATCGAGGCCGCGAGGTTGAGCGGCGCGAGGATCGTCACACCGTCCACCCGCACCGTCTCGCCCGGCCGCGAGAGCTCGCAGTTGCCGCCGCCGTCCGCCGCCAGGTCCACGATCACCGCGCCGGGCTTCATGCTGCGGACCATCTCGCCGGTGAGCAAACGGGGCGCGAACACGCCGCCGATGAGCGCGGTGGTGATGACGACATCGGACTGTGCCACCTGGGCGGCGAGCATCTCCCGCTGCTTGGCCCTGTCCTCCTCGGACAGCTCCCTGGCGTATCCCCCGCCCGCCGACGCCGCGGCGCCGAGCTCGATGCCGACGTATTTCCCGCCGACGCTCTCGATCTGCTCCTTCACCTCGGGCCGGACGTCGGTGGCGACCACGTTCGCGCCCAGCCGCTTGGCGGTGGCGATGGCCTGGAGGCCCGCGACCGCGGCGCCGATCACGAACACCTTGGCCGGCGGCACCATGCCGGCGGCGGTCATCAGCATCGGGAAGTACTTGTTGAGCTCGCCCGCGGCGAGCAGGACGCCCTTGTAGCCCGCGATGTTGGCCATGGAGGAGAGGGTGTCCATCGACTGCGCGCGGGTGGTGCGAGGAATGGCGTCGGTCGAGAAGGCGGTGACTCTGCGGGCGGCGAGCGAGCGGACCACGTCGTGGTTGCGGAGCGGCATCAGCGAGCCGACGTAGATGGCGCCCGTCCGCATGGCGCCCACCTCATCCCTCGCCCCACCCACCGTCGGCGCTCCCACCTTCAGCACCAGGTCCGCGCCGCCCAGGAACCCGGCTCCCTCCACCGCGACCGTGGCGCCGGCGTCACGGTAGCCGGCGTCGGGATAGCCGGCCGATATCCCCGCCCCGGCTTCCACCTCCACCTCGTATCCGGCCTGGATCAGCTTCTTGGCCGACTCGGGCACCAGCGCCACGCGCCGCTCGCCCGGGGCGGTTTCTCTGGGAACAGCGATGCGCATGGGGACTCCGCTTCGGGATGGGATGAGCAAACTTATCCGCCAAGTCCGCCTGAGCCAGACCGCCCGTCAATCGGGCGCGACGGTCAGAGACCGAGCTTGGGCAGCTTGATTCCCGGCGCGAGGCCGGCGGTGAGGCGCTTGATCTCGGCCTGCAGTTGGCGCTCCACCCCGGTGACCTCACCCCGCTGGGTGCCGAGTCGTGCCTCAGCCTGGGTGCGCACGTCGGCGATCTGACGCTGCACCGGTGCCACCGCCGACGCCACCGCGCTGTCCACCTTGGCCCGCACCAGCTTCTCCGCCTTGGCCACCTCCTCGCCGATGACCGCCTCCAGCCGCTGGGCGATGGCGCGGTCGAGGTTGCTGGACACGGAGAGGCGGGGAGCGCGCACGGTTCCGCTCACCCGTGCATCCACCGAGAGCTGCTTGAGTCCGGACACCACGCGCCACACGATCTGCTCCAGATCGTTGAGCCGCGGCGCCGTGCTGTCGAGCGCCCAGGCCACCCGATCGGAGCTGATGGACCAGCGCCCCGCCACGCGGTCGCCGCTGAGCCCGAAGGCGAGGTCGGCGCCGCCGACGCCCGGCTGCAGGCGGAACGGCAGCCCGGGGATGGTGAAGCTGGGAAGCGACACGCCCCGCAGCCGGGCCGACGCGGAGTCCCTCACGCGGTCAGGGTGCACGTGGTCGATCACGGCTCGCACGTCCATCGAGGCGATGGCACTGCCGGCGGCCCGGCGGCTGGAGCGGACCAGCGTCGGTTGCCCGTAGAGCGACGGGTCCGACGTCAGCCCCTGCACCACCGCCTCGTAGGCGCCGCGGAGCGGACTGTCCCCCTCGATCGCCAGGTCGATCTGCCCGAGCCGCATGAGGAACTTGGGCCACTCGTGTTCCTTGGGGTACCGAATCGTTCGGCCCGAGGCGCGGAGCCGCTGCGGGCCCGGATCGCGCTTGGGCAGCAGTCCCGGCGGCATGTAGTGGCGCGCCAGCTCGGTGTAGTAGAGCGCCTGCTGGAACCGGTCGATGCTGACCTTCCCGAAGAATGCCTGCCCGATCTCCGGCGCCGAGAACGACGGCAGCTGGAGGAGCGACCGCGCGAACGCGTAGTCCTTGCGCCGCGCCTCGTCGAGGGTCTGGAGCCCCGCGGTGAGCGACCCGACCCCACTGGTGACCTGGCGCTCGAGCGTCTCCACCCGCCGCTTCGCGTCCTCCAGGCGCGCGAGGCTCGCGCGCGCGTCCTCGATGGCGCGCCGCGTGCCGTCGATCCCCAGCGCGCGGGCGTCGGTGGCGCGGAGGCGGGTCACCAGCGCCTTGGCGGTATCCACCGTGCCGGAGACGTCGAGCTGCTGGAAGGAGCGATCGAGTCCGCTCCGCGCCGAATCGACCCGTCCCGCCAGGGCCTGGGCCGAGCGCACCGTGGTGAGCTGCGATGGGTTCAGCACCAGCTGCTTCACCGTGTCGATCGGCGTGAGCTTGAGGATGGGCACGTCGAATTTCTCCGCCCACTGCCGGACCGAGCGCAGGGCCTGGGGCGCGAACCCGTCGCCCTTCACCGGCCGCGCGGGCGAGCGCCGCGTCGTGCCGAACCGCATCCCGCCCAGCCGGAAGCTGTCCACCACGAACTTCTTCTCCGCCAGGGCCAGCGGGTTGAGCTTGAGCCGGATCTGGGCCGCCTCGACCAGGTTGCGGGTGGAGTCGAAGGGATCGGCGATCTCCAGCGCGCCGATCGCCACCGAGGCCTCTCCCGCCTCGATGTCGAGCGAGCCGACGTCCACCTGCGTGCCGAGCAGCTCGGTGCCGACCTCCTCGGTCGTGTCCTTCGCGATCGGCTCGGCGAACAGCCATGTCAACAGCGCCACCAGCACCAGCAGCAGCGCCAGCGGGCCGATCGCCTTCCATCGGAAGATCTTCACGGCCATCGGCTCACTCCGGCCGGAAGAGTCGGTACACGTTGTAGGCCTTCGAGGCGGTGATCGCCTTGTAGAGCCTCGACTGCTGCACCCGCGCGCCCAGCGTCGCGCGGTAGCGCGCCACTCCCCAGCGCGCCGCGAAGAAGATCGGCACGGCGAAGGCGAGCCAACCGACCACGCTGCCGAGCACGACGGTGTTGTTGAAGTTGGTGTACGGCAGCAGCGGGGTGTTGTACCAGCCGGTCCAGAGCGACCGGAGCGCCGGTGCTTCGAGCAGGCGCAGTCCGATGCCGTCGAAGAGGGGATCGAGGATGAACCCGAGTGGGACGAAGAATGCCCAGCCCAGCATCGCGCCGCCGAACGAGACGTTGAGCAGCAGGATCAGGGAGAAGACCACGAGGTTGTGAACGTTCATCAGCGGGGTGAGGCCCAGTGCCGCGCCGAGGGCCATGCCCGCCGCGACCTGACCCGGCGTGCCGTCCGAATGCAGGGTCTTGATGAGCGACTGGATCAGCTTGAGGAGGGCGAACATGGAGGGAATGTATACTTCCCCGCATGCCCCGTCCCCGCCGCGCACCCCACGTGCACAAGTTCGGCGGTGCGTCGCTGGCCGACTCCACTGCCGTCCGCCACGCCGTCGAGATCGTTCGCCGCCATCGCTCCGAGCCGACCGTGGTGGTCGTCTCCGCCATGGCGGGGACCACCGACGCGCTGCTCGAGGTGGCCCAGCAGGCGGGAAGCGGTGAGTCGCGCACCGTCGCCGCGCTGATCACCCGCCTGCGCTCCCGGCACGCCGAGGTGGCGCGCTCGCTGTTGCCGGGCGGCCGCCTCAGGGCCGATACGCTGCTGTACGTCGGCGAGCTCTTCGCCGAGCTGGAGGCGCTGGCGCAGGGCCTCCGCCTCCTCCGCGAGCTCACCCCGCGGACCACCGACTATCTGGTGAGCCGGGGCGAGCGACTCAGCGCCCGGCTCGTGGCCGCCGCGCTCGAGGCGGCGGGGACCCGCTCCAAATTCGTCGACGCGCTCGACCTGGTGCACACCGACGCGACCTTCGGCCAGGCCTCGCCCGACCACGCGCGGACCGATCGCGCCGTGCAGCGCGTGCTCGGCCCGCTGCTCGCGCGCGGCGTCGTGCCCGTCGTGCCCGGATTCATCGGCGCCACGCCCGGCGGTGAGGTCGCCACGCTCGGCCGCGGCGGCTCCGACCTCACGGCGACGCTGCTCGCGCGCGGGCTCGGCGCCGCGCGGGTCTCGCTCTGGAAGGACGTGCCCGGCCTGCTCACCGCCGATCCGCGCGTGGTCCCCGACGCCCGGGTGATTCCGCAGCTCCACGTGCGCGAGGCGGCGGAGCTGGCCTACTACGGCGCCAAGGTCCTGCATCCGCGCGCGCTCATCCCCGTCGCCGGGCGCCGCATTCCGGTGTATGTGCGCCCCTTCGCCGACCCCGACTCGGCGGGTACCGAGGTCTCCGAGCGCGTGGGCGCCGGCCGGAATCCGGTCAAGGCGCTCACGGCGGCGGGCGGCCAGGCGCTGCTCACCGTCACCGGCAACGGCATGCTCGGCGTGCCCGGCATCGCGGCCCGCACCTTCGCGGCACTCCACGCCCGGCGGATCTCGGTCTCCCTGATCTCGCAGGCCTCCTCCGAGCATTCGATCTGCTTCAGCGTGCCCGAGCCGCTCGCCGCCGATGCGCGTGAGGGGCTCGAGCGCGAGTTCCGCGGCGAGATCGGCCGGGGAGAGATCGACGGCATCGAGGTCGGCACCGGCATGGCGACGATCGCCGTGGTGGGGCTCGGCATGCACGGAACGCCGGGCATCGCGGCCGGCGTCTTCTCCGCGCTCGCGGCGGGAGGAATCAACGTCGTCGCCATCGCGCAGGGGTCGTCCGAGCTCAACATCTCGATCGTGGTCGAGGCGCGGCAGGCGGGAGACGCCCAGCGCCGGATCCACGCGGCATTCCAGCTCGCGCGCATCGCGGGTGGGGCCGTCATCCGGCCGGAGCGCATGGAGATCATCCTGCTCGGCTTCGGCCAGATCGGACGCACGCTGGCGACGCTCATCAGCCGCGTGCGCCGGCCGGCGCTGTCGCTGTCGGTGGCCGCCGTGATCGACCGGAGCGGCTTCGTGTTCGACCCGCGAGGCCTCAGCGCGCGTCGGCTCGCCTCGCTGGCCGCGGACAAGCGAAAGGGCCGGCCGCTGGCGCAGCTCGCGCGCGGCCAGGCGGGATCGGCGGAGGAGGCCATCGCCCACATCGCGGGCTACGCGCTCACCCGCCCCGTCGTGGTGGACCTGACGGCGGACGACACCGGCGCCGCGCTGGAGGCGGCCCTCACCCACGGCATGGACCTGGTGCTGGCCAACAAGCGGCCGCTCGCCGGCAAGCGCAGCGCGAGCGAGTCGCTGTGGCAGACCGCGCGCGCGCGCGGCCGCCGCGTCCTGCACGAGGCCACCGTCGGCGCGGGCCTCCCCATCATCGACACCTACCACAAGCTCACGGAATCGGGCGACCGGGTCGAGCGGATCGAAGGGCTGCTCTCGGGCACGCTGGGCTATGTATTGAGCGAGGTGGGCGAAGGGGTCCCCTTCTCCCGCGCGGTGCGCGCGGCGAAGCGGCTGGGCTACACCGAGCCCGACCCGCGCGAGGATCTGTCGGGGATGGACGTCGGACGGAAAGCCCTGATTCTCGCCCGCCTGCTCGGGTACCAGGGGGAGCTGAGCCGGCGATCGGTGGAGTCGCTGGTGCCGGCGTGGGCCCGCACGCTCACTCTGGCCGACTTCCTCGCCCGGCTCGACGAGTTGGACGCCGGGTGGAAGCGGCGGGTGGACGCCGCACGCGCGGCGGACAGCGTGCTGCGCTACGTCGCGACGGTCACGCCGGGGAAGATCGCGGTGGGACTGCGATCGGTTCCGCTGTCGAGCCCGCTCGCCTCGATCAAGGGCGCGGACAACCAGCTCGTGTTCACCACGGCGCGGTACAAGGCCAACCCGCTCGTGATCCGGGGACCGGGAGCCGGTGCCGAAGTCACCGCGGCGGGCGTGCTCAACGACATTCTCCGGCTGGCGGGCGCGTGAGCGGCGCCGCGGTCACGGCCTTCGCCCCGGGGAGCATCGGAAACGTCGGCCCCGGCCTCGACATCCTCGGCCTCGCCGTCGCGGGCGATGGTGACGCGGTGCGCGCCGAGTGGCTCGACCGCCCGGGCATCCACATCCTCGACCCCGGACATCCCGAGCTCCCTCGCGAGGCCGAGCGGCACACCGCCGGACTCGCGGGGCTCACCGTCCTCGCCCGCGCGCGCGAGGGGCTCAGCCGCGGACGTGGCATCGGGCTCTCGGTCACCAAGGGCCTGCCGCTCTCGGGCGGACAGGGCGGCAGCGCCGCTTCCGCGGTGGCGGGCGCGGTCGCGGTCAACGCGCTGCTCGGCGAGCCCCTCGGCCCCACGGCCCTCATCGAAGCGTGCCTCGACGCGGAAGAGGCGGTCGCGGGCCGGCACGCCGACAACATCGCCCCGTCGCTGCTGGGTGGCATGATACTCATTCGCTCGATGGCACCGCTCGACGTGATTCGAGTTCCCGTCCCGGCGGAGGTCTTCGTGGTGCTCGCGCGGCCGGAGCAGCGGATGCGGACGGCGGACGCGCGCGCCGTGCTGCCGCGAGAAGTGTCGCGCGAGGTCGCGCTGCACCAGGCGGCGCACGTGGCGGCGATGGTGGCGGCGTTTGCGCTCGACGATTACGACCTGCTCTCCCGCGCGGTGGACGACCGTATCGCCGAGCCCGCGCGCGCGGGTTCGCTCCCCGGGTTCGCCGAGGCGAAGGCGGCCGCGCTCGCGGCGGGCGCGCTCGGCAGCAGCATCTCGGGGAGCGGTCCCACCGCGTTCGCCCTCGCGCGCGGCCGGGCCAGCGCCGACCGCATCGCCGCGGCGATGGCGGCGGCCTATGCCGCCCGTGGAATCGAATGCCAGGTGCGCGTCGGCCCGGTGGACCGCGAGGGAGCGACGGTGCGTCACGAGGGAGGAGCCCCATGAAGTTCGAGACCGGCCGTCCGGTCACCTGGCAGGCATGCATCTCCTGCGGCGGCGAGCTGACCGAGATGGATCCTCGGTCGCGCTGTCCGACCTGCGGCGGGCTGCTGGAGATCGTCCACCGGACTCCCACGCTCACGCGGGCCGAGCTGGTGCTTCGCTTCACCGAGCGGCGAGGGCTGCCGCCCGGTGTGGGCGCGTCGGGTGTCTGGCGCTTCCGCGAGTGCGTGCTGCCGTCGGCGGACGTGGTGGTGTCCCACCCCGAGGGCAACACGCCGCTGCTGCACCGCGGCGCGCTCGACGTCTGGACCGGCCTCGGCCGCCTCCTGCTCAAGCACGAGGGCCACAATCCCACCGGCTCGTTCAAGGACCGGGGCATGACGGTGGGGGTCACCCAGGCGACCCGGATCGGCGCCCGCGCGGTCGCCTGCGCCTCCACCGGGAACACCTCGGCGTCGCTGGCCGCCTACGCGGCGCAGGCGGGACTGCCGGCGCTGGTGCTGGTGCCGGCCGGCAACGTGGCGTCGGGGAAGCTGGCGCAGTCGCTCGCGTACGGCGCACGGACCCTGCTCGTACGCGGCGGGTTCGACGATTGCCTCCGGCTGGTCGAGGAGGCCAGCGAGCGGCTCGGCGTCTATCTGCTCAACTCCATCAACCCGTTCCGGCTCGAGGGACAGAAGACGATCGTGCTCGAGCTGCTCCAGCAACTGGGGTGGGATCCGCCCGACTGGATCGTGCTCCCCGCCGGCAACCTGGGGAACACCGCCGCGTTCGGCAAAGCACTGCGCGAAGCGCGGGCCTGGGGCCTGATCGACCGCACGCCGCGCCTCGCGGCGGTGCAGGCCGAGGGGGCCGCGCCCTTCGCGCGGAGCTTCGCCGAGGGGTTTCGCACTCGCTATCGGGTGGAGCCGGACACGGTGGCCACGGCCATCCGGATCGGTGATCCCGCCTCGCACGATCGCGCGGTGCGCGCCATCCAGGAGACGGACGGCGTCGTTCTCTCCGTGAGCGACGCGCAGATCCTGGAGGCGAAGGCGGCGGTGGACGGCTGCGGCGTGGGCTGCGAGCCCGCCAGCGCGGCCAGTGTCGCGGGCGTGCGCGAGCTGGTGCGTCGCGGCGCCATCGCACCCGACGCGCGCGTCGTCGCCGTGCTCACGGGGCACGTGCTGAAGGATCCGGCCATGCTGCTGCACTACCACGCCGAGGCCGAACCGCCGCCGCCAGGCGCCAATCGTCCCCGTGAAATCGCGGCCGATTTGCGCGAGGTCGAGCGCGCGCTCGAGGCTCGCGAACATCTTCCTCGGGGGTGAAGAGACCGATTCTCCGGGGGAAATCCGGCGTTTCCCTATTGCATCGCGGGGCCGGTCGTGTACTGTTTGTCACGGGAGTTCTGCGGTACCGCGGCACGCACGGTCCTCACAAACACTGGGAGACACGCGATGGCCACCAAGAAGAAGACAGCCAAGAAGTCCGCCAAGAAGAGCGCCCGTAAGCCCGCGAAGAGAGCCACGGCGCGGAAGGCGACGAAGAAAGCCGGCAAGAAGCGGACGCCGAGCGCGGCGTTCATGAAGCCGATGCAGCCCAGCGCAGCCCTCGCGGCCGTGGTCGGCTCGAGCGCTCTGCCCCGCACCGAAGTCACCAAGAAGCTCTGGGCGTACATCAAGCGGAACGGCCTGCAGGATTCCAAGAACCGCCGCAACATCAACGCCGACGAGAAGCTCCGTCCGGTCTTCGGCGGCAAGAGTCAGGTCAGCATGTTCGAGATGACCAGCAAGGTGAACAAGCACCTCAGCTGATCTTCTTCACCCCGACCTTCGAGGGCGTCCCCGCTGGGACGCCCTTTTTTTTGGGAGCGATGAGTTTGGAGCTATGAGCTATGAGCTTGGAGCTATGAGCCATGAGCCTGGAGCGATTAGGTTGCACCCGCGGTGACCACGCTGGCGGCAGGGGCGATGTCCCATGCTTTTCAGCTCATAGCTCATAGCTCATAGCTCATAGCTAACATGGCCGGCGAATACGTCTTCACGATGCGCGACCTGCGCAAGGTCGTGCCCCCATCCCGCGAGATCCTCAAGGGGATCCACCTCGCCTTCTACCCCGGCGCGAAGATCGGTGTGCTCGGCGCCAACGGCGCGGGCAAGTCGTCGCTGCTGAAGATCATGGCCGGGGTGGACAAGGACTTTCTGGGTGACGCCCGGCCGCTCCCCGGCACTCGCATCGGCTATCTGTCGCAGGAGCCGCAGCTCGATCCGGCCAAGGACGTGCGCGGCAACGTGGAGGAGGCGGTGGCCGAGCAGCGGGGACTGTTGCGCCAGTTCGAGGAGATCAGCACGAAGTTCGCCGAGCCGATGGATGACGACGAGATGACCCGCCTGCTGGAGAAGCAGGGCAACCTGCAGGAGCGGATCGACGCGCAGGGACTGTGGGAGCTCGATCACAAGGTGGACATCGCGATGGACGCGCTCCGCCTGCCGCCCGGCGACGCCGACGTGTCGCGCCTCTCGGGCGGCGAGCGGCGCCGGGTCGCGCTCTGCCGCGTGCTGCTCGAGCAGCCGGACATGCTGCTGCTCGACGAGCCGACCAACCACCTCGACGCGGAGAGCGTCTGGTGGCTCGAGCGCTTTCTCGCGGAGTTCCCCGGGACCGTGGTCGCGGTGACCCACGATCGCTACTTCCTCGACAACGTGGCGGGCTGGATCCTCGAGCTCTATCAGGGCGCGGGGATCCCCTGGGAGGGCAACTATTCCTCCTGGCTGGAGCAGAAGGAGCGGCGGCTGGCGCAGGAGGAGAAGCAGGCCTCCGCCCGGCAGAAGACGCTGCTGCACGAGCTGGAGTGGATCCGGATGTCGCCCCGCGCCCGCCAGGCCAAGAGCAAGGCGCGCATTACCCGCTACGAGGAGCTCCGCGAGGAGGCCGCACGGCAGACCGAGGGCTCGGCGGAGATCCTCATCCCCGTCCCGGATCGCCTGGGCGACGAGGTCGTGGTGGCGGAGAAGCTGAGCAAGGGCTACGGCGACCGCCTGCTGATCGAGGACCTGACCTTCTCGCTGCCGCGCGGGGGGATCGTCGGCGTGATCGGACCCAACGGCGCCGGCAAGACCACCCTCTTCCGGATGATCACCGGCCAGGAGACGCCCGACAGCGGCAAGCTGACGGTGGGATCCACGGTCCAGATCTCCTATGTGGATCAGAGCCGGGATGCGCTCGATCCCGACAAGACCGTGTACCAGGAGATCTCGGGCGGCCAGGACCAGCTCCAGTTCGGCCGCCGGACGGTGAACGCCCGGGCCTACAGCGCGGGCTTCAACTTCCGCGGCGCCGACCAGCAGAAGAAGGTCGCCACGCTTTCGGGCGGCGAGCGCAACCGTCTCCATCTCGCCAAGCTCCTCCGGAGCGGCGGCAACCTGCTGCTGCTCGACGAGCCCACCAACGACCTCGACGTGGATACCCTGCGCGCCCTGGAGGAAGCCCTGCTGGGCTTCGCCGGATGCGCGGTGGTCATCAGCCACGACCGCTGGTTCCTGGACCGTATCGCCACCCACATCCTCGCGTTCGAGGGCGACAGCGAGGTGGTGTGGTTCGAGGGCAACTACGCGGACTACAGCACCGACCTCAAGCGGCGCAAAGGCGTCGAGGCCGGCCAGCCGCACCGGATCCGGTACAAGAAGCTGGTGCGGTAAGGCGCCATTCCGCCCGTCCTCCTGGCCCGGCTATACTACCGCCCTATGACTGTCCAAACCGGCCACATACCCTACCTGCCCGCTCGCATCGAGGGGCTCGCCGCGATCGCGAAGAATGTCTGGTGGAGCTGGAATCGCGAGGCGCGCGGCCTGTTCCGCAGCATCGACCCCGCGCTCTGGGGCATGACCCGCCACAACCCGCTGGAGCTGCTCTGCCGGGTGGATCCCGAGCGGATCGCGGCGTGCGCCAGCGAGGCGGACTTCCTCCGCCGGTACGACGAGGTGATGGTGCGGATGGCGCACGAGACCTCCAGCCGCGACACCTGGTTCCACCGGCACAACGCCGAGCTCGACGCCCGGCCGGTCGCCTACTTCTGCGCCGAGTTCGGGCTGCACAGCTCGGTGCCGATCTACTCCGGCGGTCTCGGCGTCCTGGCGGGCGACCACTGCAAGGCGGCGAGCGACGTCGGCGTCCCGCTGGTCGGCGTCGGCCTGATGTACATGAAGGGCTACTTCGACCAGCGCCTGCGCCCCGACGGGTGGCAGGAGGACAGCGACGACGAGTACGACATCTCGCTCACGCCGCTGGAGCCGGTGAGCGGGCCCCAAGGGAAGCCCTTCCTCACCATCGTGGAGACCTCGGGCCGGCCGGTGCACGTGCGCGCCTGGCGCATCATGGTGGGCCGGGTGCCGATCTACCTGCTCGACACCAACCTCGAGCTCAATCATCCGGACGACCGCGGCCTCATGAACAAGCTGTACGCCGGCGGACCCGACCTGCGCGTGCGGCAGGAGTGGATCCTCGGGGTCGGCGGCGTGCGCGTGCTGCGCGCGCTCGGCATCGACCCGGCCGTGTGGCACGCCAACGAGGGGCACGCGGCCTTCATGATGATCGAGCGACTGCGCGAGCTGCGCGTGGCCGGCATGCCGCTCGACCAGGCGATCCGGGAGGTCCGCGCCCGCAGCGTGTTCACCACCCACACGCCGGTGCCGGCGGGGCACGACGCGTTCGCCGTCGAGGCGCTCGAGGCCTGCGCGGGTCCGATCTGGAAGGAGATGGGGATCGACCGCGACACGCTCTTCGGGTTGGGCAAGCATCCCAGCATCGAGGGCCAGTTCCACATGACCGTGTGCGCCATGCGCATGTCGGCCCGGGTGAACGGCGTCTCCCGCCGCCACGGCCAGGTGTCGCGGAACCTGTGGCGCGATCTCTGGCCGGGCCGGCCGTGGGAGGCGGTGCCGGTCGGCCACGTGACCAACGGCGTCCACCTGGCCACCTGGATGGCGACCCCGATCATGGAGCTGCTGGATCACCAGCTCGGTCCCGACTGGGGAGACCGGCTGGATGATCCCGGCTTCTGGGATCAGGTGCTCACGCTCGACCACGGACGCTTCTGGAGCGCGCACGTCCGTCTCAAGCAGGTCCTGGCCACGCGGATCCGGGAGGATGCGCGCCGGCGCTTCGCCCACCGCTTCAAGGAAGCGGCGCAGGTCGCCGGGGCCGGCACCCTGCTCGATCCTACCGCGCTCACCCTGGGCTTCGCCCGTCGGTTCGCGACCTACAAGCGCGCCAACCTGATCTTCCGCGATCTCGACCGCCTGCGCCGTCTCCTGACCGACCAGCGGCGTCCGGTGCAGATCATCTTCGCCGGCAAGGCGCACCCGGCCGACAACCCGGGCAAGGAAGTGCTGCAGACCGTCTACCAGTTCACCCGCGATCCCCAGTTCGAGGGACGCGTGGCGTTCCTGGAAGACTACGACATGCACCTCGCCCACCTGCTGGTGCAGGGCGTGGATCTCTGGATCAACCTGCCCCGAGTGCCGCTGGAGGCCTCGGGCACCAGTGGGATGAAGGCCGGGCTCAACGGCGTCCCGCAGCTGAGCACGCTCGACGGCTGGTGGCAGGAGGGCTTCGACGGCCTCAGTGGCTGGGCCATCTCCCCCGCGGGCGACACCGAGGACGCCGATGCCGCCGACGTGGAGCGGTTCTACCGGCTCCTCGAGGATCAGGTGGTGCCGCTCTACCACACGCGGAACGACGCCGGGGTGCCCATCGGCTGGGTGGACAAGATGCGGCACGCGCTCCGGCTCGCCGGCTCGAAGTTCACCGCCCGGCGGATGATCCAGAACTACGTGCAGGAGTACTACGCACCCGCGATCCGTGGCGACGCGGCGGGCGACGACCCGCCGACGGGATGAGGCTCGGCTGATGGCGGGTCTGCTGACCACGACGGGCGAGCCCGTCTCGATCGTCCACATCACCGCCGAATACTCCCCCTACGCCCGCACCGGCGGACTCGCGGAGGCGGTGGCGGGCCTCGCCAATTTCCAGCACGCGGCGGGACTGCCGGTCACCGCGATCCTCCCGCTCTACCGCAGCGTCCGCGACGAGGACCCCGACCTGGAACCGGTCGGCCAGCCGTTCGTGGTACCGCTCGGGACCCGGAACGAAGAGGGCCGGATCTTCCGGGTGAGCGGACCGCACACGGGACCGCAGGTGTATTTCGTCGAGCACCTCGACTACTTCAACCGCCACGGCATTTACGGCGAGGCCGGCGGCGACTACGCCGACAACCACCGCCGGTTCGCGTTCTTCGCGCTCGCCGCACTGATGGCGCTCCCGCGGCTGGTCCAGGGTCCCATCCTGCTTCACGCCCACGACTGGCACACCGCGCTGGCGCCCGTGTACCTCCGCACTATCCTCGCGCAGGAGCGCTGGGCCCGCGCCACCACCAGCGTGGTGTCGGTGCACAATCCCGGGTACCAGGGACACTTCGGCCCCGAGGTCATGCCCGAGATCGGCCTCCCGTGGGAGGTGTACAACTGGCAGCAGCTGGAGTGGTACGGGAAGGTGAACTTCCTGAAGGGCGGCGTGGTCTTCGCCGATGCGGTGACCACGGTGAGCCCGACCCAGGCCAAGGAGCTGCGCACACCGGGCGGCGGGTTCGGGCTGCATCACCTGTTCGGCATGCTCGGCGGCCGGCTGGTCGGCGTGATCAACGGCATCGATCAGCGGATCTGGAATCCCGCCACCGACACCCAGATCACCGCGCAGTACTCCGCCGACAAACTGGAGGGCAAGCGGCGCTGCAAGGCGGCACTCCAGCGATCCTTCGGCCTGCCCCAGCGGCGGCGGGTGCCGCTCTTCGGCCTGACCGGCCGGCTGGTCACCCAGAAGGGCCTCGATCTCATTCTCGGCGCCGGGGAGCTGCTCGGCAGTGACGCCCAGTTCGTGTTTCTCGGGAGCGGCGATCCGCGATACGAGCAGGCGCTGGTCGAGCTCGCCACGTCGGCGCCGAACCGGATCGGGGTGCAGCTCGATTTCACGGACCGGCAGGAGCACCGGCTCATGGCCGGCGCGGACATCTTCCTGATGCCCTCGCTGTACGAGCCGTGCGGCCTGACCCAGATGCGCGCGCAGCGCTACGGCGCACCGCCGATCGTGCGCCGGGTCGGCGGGCTGGCCGACACGGTCGATGACGGCGTGACGGGGTTCGCCTTCGACGGCTATACGCCGGACGCCTTCCAGGACGCAGGATTCCGGGCGCTCCGCGGATACGCCGAAACCGCCAAGTGGACCGCCATGATCCGCCGGGGCATGGCCCGCGATTTCAGCTGGGAGCGGTCGGTGGACCAGTACCTCGAGGTGTACCGCCGCGCCGTCGCCTACGCCGCCATGCGATAGGTCTCCGATGGATTTCGTGCTCGCGCTCCACAGCCACCTGCCCTACGTCCTGAACCACGGACGATGGCCGCACGGCAGCGACTGGCTCTGTGAAGCCGCGCTCGACACGTATCTGCCGCTGCTGGAGCACCTCCGGCGCCTCGACGCCGACCGCATCCCCGCCCCCGTCACCATCGGCATCACACCGGTCCTCGCCAACCAGCTCGCCAGCCCCACGTTCGTCACCGAGATGGAGACCTTCTTCGAGCACCGGCTCGCGACCTGTGACGAGGCGCCCGCCTCTCTCGCGGCGACGGGAGAAGGCCGTCTGCTGCCGCTGGTGGACTTCTGGCGCGAGAGGCTGACCCGCCTGCGGGAATTCTTCCACCAGATCGATGGCGACATCCTCGCGGCCCTGCGCGCCCTCGAGCGAGCCGGACGGCTCGAGACCATCGGGTCCGCCGCCACCCACGGCTTCCTGCCCCTCCTCGCCCGAGACGAGAGCATCCGTCTCCAGCTCGCGTTGGGACGTGCCGAGCACCAGCGGCTCTTCGGCCGCGCGCCGGAAGGGGTCTGGCTTCCCGAATGCGCCTACCGGCCACGCGGACCCTGGCGGCCGTCGCGGTTCGCCCCCGCCACCGGCATCCGCCGCGGCATCGAGGAGCACCTGGCCGATGCCGGCTTCCGCTATTGCTTCGTGGACGCGCACCTGGCATCCGCCGGGCGCCCGCTCGGCATCTACGGCGACCCCGCGTCGGATCCCATCGTGCCGCGCTCGACGGGGCGACTCGGGGGCATCGCGCATCGCTCGCCGTACGTGGCGTATCAGATCGCGCCGACGCGCCGCGACGGCGTCGCCGCGCTGGTGCGCGATCCGCGCTCGTCTCTGCAGGTCTGGAGCCGGTATCAGGGCTATCCAGGTGACGCGCGCTACCTGGAGTTCCACAAGATGCGGTGGCCCGGCGGCCTCAAGCTCTGGCGGGTCAGCGGCGGAGACGTGGACCTCGGCGCCAAGGAGCCGTACGATCCCCTGGTCGCGCTCGAGCGCGCGAGCGAGCACGCCGACCACTTCGCCGGGCTGCTGGCGGAGATCGCGTCCGCGGAGCGCCACCGGCGCGAGGCGGCGGTGGTGGCGCCGTTCGATACCGAGCTGTTCGGACACTGGTGGTTCGAGGGGCCCGATTGGCTCGCGGCGGTCTACCGGGCGCTGGCGCGTGACGACCGTGGCATCAGGCCGGCGACAGCCTCGCGACATCTGACCGATCATCCGGCCCGGCAACCGATTCGCCTCGGATCGGGGTCGTGGGGCGCCGAAGGCGATTTCAGCATGTGGCTCAACGACCGTACCGCCTGGACCTGGAAGCGGCTTTGGCCGCTGGAGGAGCGTTTCTGGGACGCGGCGCCAGCCGCGCTGGCCGACCCGTCGGCGCGTCCGGTGCTCGCCCAGGCGGCGCGCGAGCTGCTCCTCGCCCAGGCATCCGACTGGCAATTCATCCTCTCGACCGGGGCCGCGGCGGACTACGCGGAGCGCCGGCTCCGGGGCCACTGCGACGACGCGGATGCCCTGCTCGATGGCCTCGCCACCGGTGAGACCGGGATCGCGCAGGCCCAAGCGCGCGCCGAAGAGCTCGCCCGCCGCGACGACCTCTTCCCGGACGTCCTGCCCGCGATCGCGGCGGCCCTCGGCGGCTCCCGCTCCCTCGTGCTGACCTGACCATGCAACCCATACGCTTCGTCTTCGGGCTCCACCTGCACCAGCCGGTGGGCAATTTCGACCACGTCTTCGCCCAGCACGTGGAGGATGTGTATCGGCCGCTGCTCGAGCGCCTCGCGGGCCGGGGGTTCCTGCCGATCGTCCTGCATCTCTCCGGTCCGCTGCTCGACTGGCTGGAGCAGCACGAGACCGCTTACCTCGACCGGTTGGGCAAGCTGGCCGCCGACGGCAAGATCGAGATCCTGCTGTCGGGCTTCTACGAGCCGGTCCTCGCCTCGCTGCCCCGCCCCGACCGCGTCGAGCAGATCCATTGGATGCACGAGGCCGTGCGCCGGCGGTTCGGTGTCGACGCCAAGGGGCTGTGGCTGACCGAGCGCGTCTGGGAGCCGGAGCTGGCGGCCGACCTCGCCGACGCCGGTGTCGGCTACGCACTGGTGGACGATCGACACTTTCTGGTGACCGGCTTCGAGAGCGACCGGCTGCATGCGCCGTTCTGGACGGAGAGCGACGGCCGCCGGCTCGCGCTCTTCCCGATCGATGAGCGCCTGCGCTACCTGATTCCGTTCCGACCGCCGGAGGAGACCGCGCACTACCTGCGCGAGCTGCGGGGGGCAGGCCACCGCCTGGCCGTGCTGGCCGACGACGGTGAGAAGTTCGGCGGCTGGCCGGGAACCAAGGAGTGGGTCTACGAGCGCGGGTGGCTGGATCAGTTTATGAGCACGATCGGCGGGCTGGTCGAGGTGGGAGAGGTTCAGCTCAGCCGGCTCGACGACGCGCTGGCCGAAGTGCCGAGCAACGGACTGGCCTACCTGCCGACCGCCTCATACACCGAGATGGAGGTATGGTCGCTGCCGCCGGACGCCGCGCTGCGGCTCACCCGTCTCCGCAACGACATGGGCGAGACGCGCCTCGCCGGACCCGATGGGGCGCTGGTTCGGGGCGCGCACTGGCGGAACTTCCTGGTGCGCTACTCCGAGTCGAATCGGATGCACAAGAAGATGCAGGCGCTGTCCGCGCTCTGCCGGCGAAGGGGCAATCCGGCCGAGGCGCGGCGTGCCATCGGGAAGGCCCAATGCAACGACGCCTACTGGCACGGGGTCTTCGGCGGCCTCTACCTGCCTCACCTCAGAGATGCCATCTGGCGGGAGCTGGCCCTCGCGGAGGGACTCCTGCGTCAAGGAAAGGGTCTGGCGTGGGAGGTGCTCGACTTCGATGGCGACGGCCATGAGGAGATCTGGGTGCACTCCGAGTCGTTCTCGGCGCTGCTGAGCCCCGTCCGTGGCGCCGGCGTGGAGGAATACACCGTTTTCCAGCGGGGCATCAATTACGCCAACGTCCTGACTCGTCGCCGCGAGGCGTATCATGACCTGGCGCTCGAGCGCGCGGCGGCTTCAGCCGGTCACGCGGACGGCGGCACCGCCAGCATCCACGACATCGAAGAGGGCATCCGGCTCGACGCGCGTCCGCCGGTGGACAGCGAGGATCGCGCACTACTGCTGGAGCGGATCCTGCCGGCATCGCTCGGCATGGATACGTACGCCGGCGGTGAGTATCAGCCAAGGTATTCCTGGGCTCGGGCTCCGTTCCACTACGCGATCCAGCGGCGGCGGGGCGCGATGGAAATCGCCTGCGCCACCGGCGAGGGGCGGGAGAGGCTGGCCAAGCTGATCCGGTTCGGAAGCGACGGACGGGTGACGGTGCAGTTTGCGTGGGACGCCGCCGCGTTCGCGGCGGACGACGTGTTTTCTACCGAAATCTCGCTCGCCGGCCTGATGGACGTCGAGGCGACGCCTGCGTCCGACCAGTGGCGTTTCGAGATCGAGACAGTCGCGAAATCGGAGCGAGGACTCGACCGCACGAAGCAGGGCGAATCGCTCACGCTCCGATGGCCCGCTCGCCTCGGAGAGGCAGCGGTGTCGTTCCGTGCCTCGTCCTAGCGGCTGCTAGCCGGCCCCCTTGGGATCCTTGGGCCGCCCTGCCGGAATACGCTTCGCCGCCCGACCGGACAGATAGGCGTAGATCGCGTCGACCTGTTCCGCAGTGACCGTCTTCTTGAACGCCGGCATACCGCGGTCCACACGCCCGTCGACGACGACCTTGGTGAAGGCCGCCTTGCCGGCCATCGGTCCCTCCGGTGCGAGACTCTCCAGCAGGTTGGCCGCGACGGGATTCGGCAGGGCGTCCTGCCCATGGCACCGGGCGCAATGCACGTTGTACTGCCGCCATCCTTCGTATTCCGCGGCGCTGACCGCAGCACCATCCTGTCCCTGGGCCGGGCCGACGCGGGCGAGGGTGAGCAGGGACAGGAGCACGATGGTGAAGACGAAGGGATTCATGGGTTACCCCTATTGTTTGACCGCGGGTCGGCCCGGCCCAATCTTGCCGGCGCTCCGACCCTTCACGTAGGAATACATCTGGTTGATCTTGGCCGGATCCATGCCGAGGGAACACCACGCCGGCATGCCCTTGGCCGGGCGACCGGCACACACGGTCTGCATGAACAGCTCGGGCGTGTTGACCGGCCCATCCGGCTTGAGCGACAGGATGAGATGCGGGGCGATGGTCGTCCCCATCACGTCTTCGCCATGGCAGCGCGCGCAGTTGAGGTTGAACTGCTTCCAGCCGTCGTACGTCGCCTGGTCCACCGTGTCCCTGGGGGCCTGGTGGTAGGCGTCGCGAAGGGGCTCGCTGGCGGTCTGAGTTTCGCCGGAGCTCGGAGCGCTCGGCGCCGCGGCGGACGGCGGCGACGGCGCGGCCGGCTTGCTGACGGTTGGGGCCGACGCGACGCTGGTATCGCCGGCGGCTGGTTTGGCGGCCTTCGCTGGCTTGGCTGGAGCGGAGGGTTTGCTCGGGCGCTGGGCGGTCTGCTTGGGGGTGCTGTCCGCCACCACTGCAGGAGTCGGGGGTGCGGCGGTCTCTGGTGCCGCGGAGGTGGCGGAGTCAACTGCTGGGGCCGTATTGTCGGCTGGTGCCGGGACGGCCGAGTCGGTGACCGTGGCCCCTTCCGTGCCGCCGGCGTTATCACGATTTCCACCGCCGCAGGCGGCAAACAGCGTCACCGCGGCAACCGTCAGACAGCGTATCGCCCCGCGCCGCACTTCCGAGGCCTCGAGCCACACAGTGTGCATCCCTCGCCGTCCTTTCCAGGTTGTGGCCAATCCTTCACTGCCGATACCCATGCTAGCGCCCATGGAGCTTCCGCTGCCGCGACCTGTTACCACGGTCGCCGGGTGATCTGGATCACCTCAACGAAACGCTTTTGCGGCATTATCTTAGACTTATGAATCCCCTCGGAACGTCGGTGACGGTCGGTCTGGTGCAGATGCAGTGCGGACCCGACCCGCAGGACAACCTGGACAAGGCCATCCGGCGCGTGCGCGAAGCGGCCCAGCAGGGAGCCCAGATCATCTGCCTGCAGGAGCTCTTCCGCAGTCAGTACTTCTGTCAGACCGAAGATCACAAGTTCTTCGATCTCGCCGAGACCATTCCCGGCCCGTCCACCGACCGGCTGGTGACGCTCGCCCGGGAGCTCGAGGTCGTGATCGTCGCCTCGCTCTTCGAGAAGCGCGCCGAGGGACTCTACCACAATACCGCCGCCGTGGTGGACGCGGACGGGCAATATCTCGGCAAGTACCGGAAGATGCACATTCCGGACGACCCGCAATACTACGAGAAGTTCTACTTCACCCCTGGCGACCTGGGCTTCCGCGCCTGGGACACGCGCTACGGCAGGATCGGCGTGCTCATCTGCTGGGACCAGTGGTATCCGGAGGCGGCGCGGCTCACCGCCATGAGCGGTGCCCAGATCCTGTTCTACCCGACGGCGATCGGCTGGCTTCCCGCCGAGAAGGAAGAACACGGGGCCCAGCAGCAGGCCGCCTGGGAGACGATTCAACGCAGTCACGCGATCGCCAACGGGGTCTACGTCTGCGCGGTCAATCGCGTCGGGCTGGAGGGCGAGCCGCCCGCCGGCATCGAGTTCTGGGGTGGCAGCTTCGTCTCCGACCCCGGCGGACGCCTCCTTGCCAAGGGCGGCAGCGGGGAAGAGATCCTCGTCGTCCCCTGTGATCTCACCAAGGTGAACACCAGCCGGACGCACTGGCCGTTCCTGCGCGATCGGCGGATCGACGCGTATCAGGACCTCACACGGCGGTACATCGATTAGCACCCCCGCCCTCCGCGACTTCCACATGCCGGCCGAGTGGGAGCCGCATCGCGGCACCTGGCTGAGCTGGCCACACAAGGAAGCGTCCTGGCCCGGAAAGTTCGGCCCGGTCCCCGACATTTTCGCGCGCATGGTGGGGCTGCTCGCCGGCCGCGAAGAGGTCCACATCAACGTGGCGGGGCCCGAGATGGAGGCCGACGTCCGGCGGCTGCTCGCCGACGAGGGCGCGGACACCGGGCACGTGTTCTTCCATTGCAACCCGACCAACGACGCCTGGTGCCGGGACCACGGCCCCATCTTCGTGCAGCGCACGTCGGGCGAAGTGGCCGAGCAGGCGATTCTCGACTGGGGATTCAACGCGTGGGGCGACAAGTACCCGCCCTACGACCTCGACGACGTGATCCCCACCCGGATCGGACGCGAGCTCGGCATTCCGGTCCATCATCCGGGGATGATCCTGGAGGGCGGATCCATCGAGGTGAACGGCCGTGGCACCCTCCTCACCACCGAAGCCTGCCTGCTCAATCCGAATCGCAACCCGCAGCTCAGCCGTGAGGAGATCGAGGCCACCCTGTGCGCCCATCTCGGCGTGCGCCACATCCTGTGGCTGGGGGACGGGATCGTGGGGGATGACACCGACGGCCACATCGACGACCTGACGCGCTTCGTGGACCCCCAGACGGTGGTGACCGTCATCGAAGAAGATCCGGCCGACGAAAACTACGAGCCGCTCCAGGAAAACCTGGAGCGGCTCCGGACCATGCGGGATCAGGACGGACGCCCTCTCCGGGTCGTCACCCTGCCGATGCCGCGAGCGCTCTATCACGAGGGTCAGCGCCTGCCGGCCAGCTACGCCAACTTCTACATCGCCAACGGTCTCGTCCTGCTACCCACCTACGATCCCGAGCGGGACGCCGAGGCGCAGACAGCGCTCCAGCGGCTGTTTCCCGGCCGAGAGGTGGTCGGCGTCGACTGCACCGACCTGGTCTGGGGCCTGGGCGCCTTCCACTGCGTCACCCAACAGTGGCCGGCGCTCCCGTTGGCGGCGAGGTAACCGGCCTCAGGTCTTGGTCCAGGTGCCGACCAGGGCGGCGCGCCGCCCTCCGCAGGAATCCATCCCCAGGCCCGCGATATGCAGCTCGTTCTCGGTCCGGCTCACCACATAGCGCGCGTCGGCGGTCTGGCAGGCGCTGCCCGAGGTGTCGGCCTTGAAGACGAGCGTATCGCCGGTAAAGGCGGCGCGGCCCTTCATGTCGACGCTATCCGGCCAGCGGGGTGACGGCAGCATCAGCTCCAGCCCACCGTTCGAGGCCAGCTTCATCTGGACCTCTCCCTCGCCATAGAGATCCCGTTTCCAGGAGCCGGAGTATTTGGATGCTTCGCCACCACATGCGGCGACGGTGAGCAGCGCGGCGGCGGCGGCGAGCAGACGAACGCCCGAAACTCGGGTGATGCGGTGGATCATCTCGGTCCCCTCCATGTAAGAAACGACACGACCTTCACCAGTCACCTTCAGGTCATGGATCAGACAGGCGAGCCCGCCTGCGGCGTTCGGGGAGTCCGGGCTCGCGAAACCGGCCCGGAGGTCCATAATGCCGGACGAGCCCCCGTGACGCTAGTGGAGGCTCGCCCGCGGTAGCATCGAGCGGTTCCGTTAGCGCGCCAGGATCTCCGCACGCGGAACGGGGAAGGTCAGGAAGACCGACTCGCTCCCGCCCACCCTGGTGGCGGGGAGATCGCCGGTCGGAGTCAAAGCCAGACGACCGTACCGACGAAGGTCGATCCACCGGTGGCCACCCTCGTACAGCAAGGAGAAGAGCCGGTTGTACAGCAGCTCGTCGATGGCCTGTTCCGCGGTGCCCAGACTCACGAGCGCCGCGAGGCCGCCCGACTGGGTCCGTATCTGGTTGATATCGGTGAGTGCCGTCGCCAGATCGCTGAGGTTGATGTTGGCCTCGGCGCGCAGGAGGATCAGCTCCTCGTTCTTTATCAGCGGGATGGGTGAGGTGGGGCTGGGATAGCGGGTCCAGCCCAGCGCGGAGCTGAAACCGTTCGAGTTGGTCTCGGTTCGGGTCACCGTCTTGGTCACCAGCCGCTGGTCGAGTGTGACCGCGTCGGTCTGGGTCTGGGCGAGGCTTGGCAGCGACGAGTGCGCGAAGTTCTCACCGGCCTGTGGGTCCTGCGCCAACGGATTAGCGAAATCACCCGGTCCCGTTCCGTAGCTCATGTAGACGCCGAGCTGGAGATCGGCTAGCGGATCGATGAACGACGACGCCAGCGCGGTCAGCACGCCGGCCCAGTCCGCCCGGTAGGCCGCCACCCGGGCCCGCAGCGCCCGGTTGAACGTGGCGAAGCTTGCCGGGCTGTCGAAGCCCGCGAAGCCCGGGGGGAGTGAGAAGGGGAACGCGGCCCCACCCGCCAGCAGCTCGGTGTTGCCCGTTTCCAGCAGCGAGATGACTCGATCGAAGGCCGCCGCCTGGGTCACGAACGGCGCCGGCGCGGCGGTCACATCGGTCGAGGGGTCGATCACGATCGAGTCCTGGGTATGCGCGTTCAACACCACGAGGAACGCGTACGCCTGTATCGTCTTGGTGTAGCCCGAGGTCGCGCTCACCTCCTCGGCGGTGAGCTGCTCGGCCGTGGTCAGCGCATCCAGCAGCAGGTTGCCGCCCCGGATGGCGTTGTATTCCTCGGCCCAGTGGTCGCCGCCGAAGGCGCCGCCACCGGGATCGAGCTGGCCGATGAGGAGCTCGTCCACGAACCGCGGATCGGATCCGTCGATGCGGAGCGCCTCCCGGCCCAGAATGCCGACATCGAGGGCGAAGTCCTGCACGTCGGTACGCAGCGAGATCAGCATCCCGTTGGCCGCGGCCGACACCTGGCCCCGGGTCGGGTTCGCCCCGATGGGATCGGGACTGTTGGGGTTGGTCGTAAGGTCGAACCCACAGGCTCCCAGGCCGAGCGCGCCGGCCAGGAGCACAACGCGACGAATCGTCATGGTTGTTCTCATGGTCAGAAGCCCAGGTCGAAGCCGAAGAAGAAGCTCTTGCTCGGCGGGAAAGGTGCCACGTCGATGTTCCGGATGATGGCCTGGTTGCCGAAGTTGCTGACTTCCGGATCGAGCCCGCGGTAGCCGGTGAAGCGGAGCAGATTGCGCGCGCTCGCCGTCAGCCGCACGTAGCGGGCGGTACCACCGAAGAGACTGCGGGTAATGGTCTCCGGCAGATTGTACGCCAGAGTGACCTCGCGAAGCTTGAGGTACGAGCCGTCCTGCACGTACGTCTTGGTCAGCCCGCTGCGGAACGCCGTCTGCCGATCGGCACCGCCGCCCGGCTCGGCATAGTCGACGCTGTTCTGGCCGGCGTCGTAGAGGAATTCGGTCAGGTTGATGATGTCCCCACCCTGCTTCCAGTCCCACAGAAAGCCGAAGCTGAGCCGCTTCCAGGTCAGGTCGTTGGAGAACGACATCTGGAAGTCGGGGTTGGCGTCACCCACCAGCCCTTCGGTGCCCACGATCTGGGTGGCCGACCTGCCGGGCTGGATGAAGAACGCGCCCAGCGAGGTCCCGAAGCCGCCCGTCTCGAACGCGGGGACGTCCAGCGCCCGGACCTGGCTTCGGTTGAGGAAGAAGGTGGTGCGGAAGAGCCAGTTGAAGTCCTGCGTCTGCACCGGCGACACGTTGAGCGCGGCCTCGAACCCGCGATTCCGCAGCCGGCTATCGGAGGTGAAGATGCGGGTACCCTGCCCGACACTGGGTGCCAGGGTCTGCTCCAGGATCAGGTCGGTGATCATCCGTTGGTACACCGAGACGTTCACCTCGGCCCGTCCGCCGGCGAGCTGGGCGTCGAATCCGAACTCGAACTCGGTCTGTTTCTCCGGCTGGATCAGGGCGTCGCCGGCCCGGGGGCCGGGGATCACGCCGAACAGGCCGCCGATGGTGCCGGTGGTATCGGGGGAAAATTTTTGACCGAACAGGGGCTGGTTCCCGGTCTGGCCGAAGGCGCCGCGCAGCTTGATCTCGTCCAGCCCCCCGAACGGACGGATGATCCGGTAGGAGGCCGCCGCCTTGGGGTAGAAGAAGAAGTCCCCGGTCGCCCCGTTGTTGCTGGTCTTGTCGGCGCGAACCCCGGCGGTGAGGAGCAGCCTGCGGTCCATGAGCAGCAGCTCTTCCTGGCCATACAGGCCGAGGTCGCGCACCAGCTGCTCGTCCTGGAACGTCGTCACGCTGGTCGCCTGGTCCGGATTCTCTTGCCCGCTCAGTAGCGTGCGCGCGAGGATCCGGGTGGCGTCCAGGTCGCGGTCCTCGTACTGGGCACCCATTGAAAGGGTGGACTGGACGGATCCCGATCCCGGGACATAGGTCCAGTTGCTGTTGACCGCCAGGTTCAGGTTCCGATTGGACGACTTGCTCAGCACCACGGTGCCCGGCTGCCCATCATTGGGCTCGTACTCCAGCTCGGGCGGCGACACGAAGTCGTTGTCCTGCTCGAAGTAGTCGGCCCCCCCGATGGCGATCAGCTGCCAGGTGTGATGTTCCCGGGTGAGCAGCGTGGCCTTGGCCGTCAGCGTGCCCATGGCCCGCCAGGTGTCCTCTTCGTTCTTGAGGAACTCGAAGGTCTGGAGTGGATTGCTGCGCTCGAACGGATTTGCCGGGAAGTCGGCCGCCACCAGCTCGTCCTCGGGAATCCCGCCGGGTGCCCGGAGATCCACGAAGTTTGGAGTGAATGGGAACACCAGGTAGGGAGAGGTGCCGGCGTTGTCGTTGTTGGAGAGGCCTCGCTTCGAGCGGCTATGAATCACATTGGTATTCGCCGAGAAGAGGAGCCCCGTGCCCAGCTGCTGGTCCACGTTCACTCGCAGCCCCTGCTTCTTGTACCCAGTGTTCACGCCGATGCCGCCATCGCTCTTGAGCAGGCCGGAGATATAGTACCGAGTCTGATCCGTCCCGCCGCTCACACTGGCGTCGGTCTCGTAGGACAGCGGGCGCTCGCCGTAAAGGAATGCCTCGTTGTCGAACGTCTGTCCGCCGGCGGCATCGAAAAGCCGGGCCACCGTGGTGTCCGGATCGAACGCGGCCTGCGCCTCGGCCAGGCTGCCGAACACGCGGGAGCCCAGCGTGTTCGCGCGCCAGAACGTGCCCAGGCGCTGCGTGATGTTGAATTGCGGCTTGCCCTGCTGGCCGCGCTTGGTGGTGATGATGATCACCCCGTTGGTGGCCTTCGAGCCGTAGATGGCCGCCGCGGAACCGCCCTTGAGAACTTCGATCCGCTCGATGTCCTCGGGGTTGAGGTCGGCGATGCGGTTAGTGGGATTGTCCTGGTTGCGCGGGTTGCCGCCCGCCTGGGCCGCGGTGACGGCGTCGGCGCCGTTGGGGATCTGGGAGTTGGCCACCACGATCCCATCCACCACGAACAGCGGCTCGGCACCGGCGTTGATCGTGGACACGCCGCGCATGCTCACCTGAATGCCGCCGCCGGGCGCGCCGGAATTCTGCGAGATGTTGGCGCCGGGGATCTTGCCTTGCAGCGCTCCTTCGAGCGTCCCGCTCGGCGCCCGGGTCAATTCGTCGGCACCCACCGTCGCCACCGAGTTCGGGAGATTCTGCCGCTCGATGCCCGTGGATTGGCCGGTCACCACGACCTCCTCGAGCTTGAAGGGGTCGGGCTCGAGCGCGATCTCGGCCGTATTCCCGGCAGCGGGAACCGCCACGGTCTGGCGCTTGAACCCGATGGCCTGAACCGACAGAGTCTGGTCCCCATCCGGCGCATTCAGGGTGAAACGTCCGTCCGTGCCTGATCGCGTGGCGATTCCGGTACCCACCACCGAAACTGTGGCCTCTGCGACCCCTTGACTGGTCTCCTGGTTGATGACTCGTCCGGTCAGCTCGCGGACCTGCGCGACTGCCGGAGAGGCCACAAGGACGCTGGATAGCAGGCACAAGCCCAACAGGCGAGATGCCATGGCGCCTCCGAGTTATGAAGGGGTGTTGTCTACTGAATCTGGAGCCCTACAGTGCACTTGCACGGTGTTTCACGCAAGTTCTTGCAGGCATGCCCAGCCCGGCTTCAGGGACGTTCCCGGCTGCCGGACGATCCGGCCGACCGCCAGGCCACCTGGCCCCGCGCCACGGTCATCCGGCAGGCGTTCGGCCGAAAGTGATATAGCCAGGTCTCAGGGTCCGGGGCGTCGACCACGGCGAAGTCGGCGGTCATGCCTCGCTGGAGGGAGCCGACCCGCTGATCGAGGCCTAAGGCCTTGGCCGCGTAGAAGGTAGCTCCCTTGAGCGCCTCCGCCGGAGTCATCTGTTGGAGGGTACAGGCCAACGTCATGGCGAGCGGGAGGTGATAGCTCGGCGCCGAGCCGGGGTTGAAGTCCGTCGCCACCGCGACGCCCACCCCGGCCTCGATGCACCGGCGGGCCGGCATGGGTTCCTGCCCCAGGTACAGGGTGGCGATCGGGAGACTTACCGCGATCACACCGGCCCGCGCCATGGCCGCGATCCCGGCCTCGGACACGTGCTCCAGATGGTCGGCCGAGAGCGCCCCGACCTCCGCTGCCAACTCCGCTCCGCCCGCCGAGGTCAGCTGGTCGGCGTGCAGCCGCGGGGCCAGCCCCGCTGCACGGCCCGCGAGCAGAATGCGGCGGGCCTCGTCGATGCTGAATGCCGAATCCTCGACGAACACGTCGCAGCAGGAGGCGAGACGCTCGGCGGCGATAGCCGGGATCAGCTCGTCCACCAGGAGCGTCACGTAGGCCTCGCGCCGATCGCGATACTCCGCGGGGACCACGTGAGCGCCCAGGAAAGTGGCTACGATGCCAACCGCCTCGCTCTTCGCGAGGCGCGCGTACACGCGCAGGAGCGCCAGCTCGTGCTCCCGGTCGAGACCGTACCC
Organism: uncultured Gemmatimonadales bacterium; assembly: GCA_963846545.1. GTDB lineage: Bacteria > Gemmatimonadota > Gemmatimonadetes > Gemmatimonadales > GWC2-71-9 > CAVVWJ01. The sequence goes on from CAWJWG010000001.1 coordinate 2,260,776, forward strand.
GCTCTTGCACTCGATCGTCGTCACGCCGAGCGCGGTCATCTCGCGCACGAAGCCCCGGGCTCGCTGGTAGAGCGCCTCCGGGGGCGTCTCCCGCGTCAGCCGGACGGTGCGGGCGATTCCGCCGCCGGACTTCGCGATGTCGAGATAGGTCTCGCCCTGCAAGCGTCGGGTGAACTCGTCGGCGCGCCAGCCGCCGAACGCCAGGTGAGTGTGGCAGTCGATCAGACCGGGCACGACCAAACCGCCCAGCGCATCGAACCGGTCCGCGCGCCAGTACTCCTGCGGCAGCTCGCGGCGGGGGCCCACCCAGCGAATCGTCCCGCCTTCCCACGCCATCGCCGCGTCCGCGACGGCGTGGAGCTCGGCCTGGCCACCCTCGCCGCGACAGGTCGCCAGCAGTCCGATGTTCTCGAGGAGCTTCACGTGATCTCCGCGCGGCTCACCGATCGGGCGCGGACGGCAGGTCCACGCCGCGCTCGCGCGCGGTGTCGATCGCCAGTTGGTAGCCGGCATCGGCGTGGCGCATGACCCCGGTCCCGGGATCGGCGGTCAGGACGCGCTGGAGCCGGCGGTCGCCCGCGTCGGTGCCGTCGGCGACCGCGACCATGCCGGCGTGGATCGAGTACCCGATCCCCACGCCGCCGCCGTGGTGCAGCGAGACCCAGCTCGCCCCGCAGGCGGTGTTGAGCAGCGCGTTGAGCAGCGGCCAGTCGGCGATCGCGTCCGACCCGTCGCGCATCGCCTCGGTCTCCCGGTTGGGCGACGCCACCGACCCGGTGTCGAGATGATCCCGGCCGATCACGATCGGAGCAGCCACCTTGCCCTTCCGCACCAGCCAGTTGAACCGGAGCCCCATCTCCGCCCGCTCGCCGTACTCCAGCCAGCAGATCCGCGCGGGTAGCCCCTGGAACTGCACCCGCTCCTGCGCCTGCCGGATCCAGCGGGCGAGGGACTCCTTCTTCGGGAACGTCTCCAGGACGGCGCGATCGGTCGTGGCAATGTCCGCGGGGTCCCCGGAGAGCGCGGCCCAGCGGAACGGCCCGGCCCCCAGACAGAACAGCGGCCGGATGTAGGCCGGGACGAACCCCGGGATGTCGAACGCCTCCTTGAGGCCACGGTGGTCCGCCACCTGGCCGCGGAGGTTGTTGCCGTAGTCGAACACCACGGCGCCGCGAGACTTGAGATCCAGGAGGGCGCGCACGTGAGCGACCATGGAGTCGAGCACCCGCCCCTCGTATCCGGCGGGGTCGCGCTCGCGGAGCGCCGCGGCCTCCTCTAGCGAGCAGCCGACCGGAACGTATCCCAGGCGGAGGTCGTGGGCCGAGGTCTGGTCCGTCACGACGTCGGGGACGATTCCTCGGCGGGCGAGCTCGGGCACCACCTCGGCGATGTTACCGAGCAGACCGACGGAGAGCCCCCGCCGCGTCTGACGCGCCTCGTCCAGCAGGCGAAGGGCCTGGTCGAGGTCGGTCTCCATCCGATCGCAGTACCCGCTGTCCACCCGGCGGCGAATGCGGCTCTCGTCCACGTCCACGCCGAGGAACGCGGCGCCGTTCATGGTCGCGGCGAGCGGCTGCGCGCCGCCCATGCCGCCGAGTCCGCCGGTCACCACCAGACGCCCCTCGAGCGTGCCGCCGAAGTGCTGCCGGGCGCACTCGGCGAAGGTCTCGTAGGTCCCCTGCAGGATCCCCTGGGTGCCGATGTAGATCCAGGACCCGGCGGTCATCTGGCCGTACATGGTGAGCCCGAGGGCCTCGAGCCGGCGGAACTCGTCCCAGGTGGCCCAGCGCGGCACCAGGTGCGCGTTCGCGATCAGCACGCGCGGGGCCTCGTCGTGCGTGCGGAACACCCCCACCGGTTTCCCGCTCTGCACCAGCAGCGTCTCGTCGTTCTCCAGCCGGCGCAGCGTGGCGACGATCCGCTCGTACGAGGGCCAGTCGCGAGCGGCCTTCCCGCTCCCGCCGTACACGACGAGATCTTCCGGGCGCTCGGCGACGGCCGGATCGAGGTTGTTCATCAGCATGCGGAGCGCCGCCTCCTGGTGCCAGCCTTTGCAGGAGAGCGTCGTGCCGGTGGGGGCGTGGATGGGGCCTGCGGTCGTTGCGGTCATGGCATGCGCGGTTGGATGTGAGGACAAGATCGCCCGGTGCAACCCTCGACGCCACCGCGCGCTCCTGCAACCTTTCCCCTGGTTTCCGATCCAATTCCTCGCGATGACCCGAACCCATCCAGGACCGGTGACGCTGCGGACAGACCCGACCTCCAAATCCGATTCGGACGCCGTGGATGCCACTCTGGCCGCCAGCGGGGACGCGCATGCCTTCGAGCGGCTCTACCGCGGCCATATCGGGCGGGTCCACAGCCTGGCCCGGCGGATGCTCAGCGACGATGAGGCGGACGAGGCGACTCAGGATGTCTTCGTGAGAGCCTGGGAAAAGCTGGGGACGTTTCGAGGTGAAGCGGCGTTTGGGACCTGGCTGCACCGGCTGGCGATCAATGTGATCCTGGGCCGGCGGGAGCGAACAGGCGTCCAGCGGCAGCGGTATCTGGAGGGCGACACGATCCTGGATGCGGTGCCCGCCCGCCGCGCCACCCCGGAGACCTCGATGGACATGGACAGTGCGATCGCGCGGCTCCCCGATGGCGCCCGGCAGATCTTCGTCCTGCACGACGTCGAGGGATACCGGCACGAGGAAATCGCCGAGATGCTCGGCCTCGCGAGTGGCACCTCGAAGTCGCAGCTCCACCGGGCGCGCATGGCGCTGCGCCAGCATCTGGACCGTTAGGAGAGACGCATGACCGATACCTGGACCGACCGGCTATCCGACTATCTCGACGGCGAGCTCGCCGATGCCGAGAGGGAGGCGCTGGAGACGCATCTCGACACCTGCCCGGCATGCCGGCACACCCTGGCCGACCTCCGGCGCATCGTGGCGCGGGCGCGGTCCCTCGACGACCGGCCGCCGACCCGCGACCTCTGGTCCGGCGTCGCCACGCGGATCGGCATGCCCGACTGGATCGGCACGGGCGAGCGGCCCGACCCGGCCGTCCGAATCGGGACGGGTGAGCGGATCGTCGCGGCGCCACGCCGTCGGGGGATCACCTTCTCGGTGCCCCAACTCCTTGCCGCGGGCATCGCGCTCGCCGTGCTGAGCGCCAGCGGAGCCTGGCTGATCCATCCCGCTCCCACGGGGATCGCCGCGGTTCCGGCCCAGCCATCCCCAGGCGCCCCCACCGCGACCACGGTGGGCTCGACCGCTCCCGCGGTGCGCAGCTACGACGCCGCAGTGAGCGACCTCGAGGGGATCCTGATCGAGGGACGCGGCCGGCTGGACACCACCACGGTGCGCGTCCTGGAGCAGAACCTCGCATTGATCGACCGCGCGATCGCGCAGGCCGAGCGCGCGGTGGCGGCGGATTCCGCCAACGTGTATCTGAATTCCCACCTGGCCGAGACGATGCGGCGCAAGCTCGACCTGCTGCGGCAGGCGGCGTCGCTCGTCTCGGCCGTGAGCTGAAAGGACCTCGCCGTGTTACTGGTACTCGCGCTGCTGCAGCAGATTGACTCGACCGTCCCGGTGCAGCGAGGGCAGCGCCTGGAGGTCAGCGCCTACGCCGGCGAGATCGACGTGAAGACGTGGGATCGGAGCGCCGTGCGGGTGGAGGCCGACCCCGGCCAACGGACCCGGGTCGAGATCGAGCGGACCGGAGCGTCGATCTCGGTACGCACCGAGGGACACCGCGGGGCGCCACGCATGGTGGACATGACGATCACCGTCCCCGCCTGGATGCCGCTGGATCTGTCGGGCGTCTACACCCACGTGACGGTCCTCGGCGCCAGGGGACCGGTCAACGTCGAGACGGTCCAGGGCGAGGTGAGCGTGGACGGCGGCGACGGCCTGGTGTCGCTCCGGTCGGTCCAGGGCAGCGTGGCGCTCAAGAACGCCAAGGGACGGCTCGAGGTGCACTCGGTCAACGAGGGCGTGACGGTGAGCAACAGCTCGGGCGAGGTGACCGCCGAGACGGTAAACGGCGACGTCACGCTGGAGCGCGTGGATGCGACCAGCGTGAGCGCCACGTCGGTGAATGGGGAGATGGTGTACAACGGGACCATCAAGGACGGAGGCCGCTACGGCTTCTCCACCCACAACGGCGACATCACCGTCACGGTGCCGCAGAACAGCAACGCGGCCGTGTCGGTCTCCACCTTCAACGGCGAGTTCGCCTCGGAGTTTCCGGTCACCCTGACCGAGACCCGGAAGGGCAAGCGGTTCAGCTTCCGGCTCGGCACCGGCAGCGCCCAGATGACGCTGGAGTCATTCCAGGGATCCATCGAGCTCGTGCGCCCCGGAAGCAACCGGAGCGCACGGGACCGGGACAGCGACAGTGACGAGGACCACGATCACGATCGCGGTCGCGACCACGATGAGGACTGGGAGTGATCGGGGCGAGCGCCCCGATCACTTGAGCCCGAGCAGCTCCACGTCGAACACCAGCGTCGCCCCGCCCGGAATCACCGGCGGGCTCCCCATCGGGCCGTACCCCAGCTCGGACGGAATCACCAGCTTCCGCTGGCCTCCCACCTTCATCCCTGCCACACCCTGATCCCACCCGGCGATGACCTGGCCGCCGCCCAGGGGGAACTCGAACGGCTCTCCCCGATCCTTGCTGCTATCGAACTTCTTCCCGTCGGTGAGCCACCCGGTGTAGTGGACCACGGCGACCTGTCCCGGAGTTGCCTCGGGACCGGTGCCGACCACGATGTCCTGGTACTGCAGACCGGTCGCGGTCTTGGTGAGCGCTGCCGAGTCGATCGCCATCGCGCCTCCGGATTCCGCGGTCTTTTTCTCGCCACCGCCGCAGGCTGAGAGAATAAGGGCAAACAGAGCGAGAGTTGTCCGCCGCATGCTGCACCTCGTGTAGAAGGTGGATCCTGCCGTCCGGCTTTCCAGTCACGACAAAGCCGACCGGGTGCGGTCGGCTCTGTGCCCATCGGGACGGCGGGATTTGAACCCGCGACCCCTGCAACCCCATTGCAGTGCGCTACCGGGCTGCGCCACGTCCCGTCATTGCGGGACGGAATTGTAGTCCGGCCAGGCGACCGGCGGTAGGTGCTGGAGCCCCGCGAGACGCGGATGCCTCGACCGGATCGAGGCGCGCGGCCCGGCATTTGCTCGTATCCACCCGCAGGAATCCCGGAGACCAATCGAGGAGTGGGTTATGAGCCTACAGGATGGGCGACCATGGGAGGGCGAAGGCGATCTCCCCTGGGACACGCCGGATGCGGACTGGGAGCCCGCCGACACCGACGCGTGGCGTGGCGAGCTCCATTCGGATGACTGGCCGGAAAATCTGGCCGGCCCCGAGTACTGGCTCTACAAGAATCAAGGCGAAGACGAGTAGGCCCGCGGTCTAGCGGCGTCCCCCGTTCCACACCGCGAGGCCTACCCCACCCAGGATCGTCGTTCCCCCAATTGCGGTTCCCCAGGTCACGGCTTCCCCGAGAAACGTCACGCCCAGCCCGACCGCCACCAGAGGCGTGATGAGCGGGATCAGCAGCACCCGCGACACCGGGACGCGCCGGATCAGCCAGTAGTAGGCGAGAAACGCGACCACCGACCCCATGACGGTCAGATACAGCAGGGCGATGACCGCCGAGCTGGTCCAGGCGAATCGCAGCGGATTGCCTTCCAGCAGCGCCCCCCCGATCACCAGAGGAATCGAGCCCGAGGTCATCTGCACACCGGCGAGCACGGCCGGGTCGATGTGGGTGCCCTTCGCCTTGATCAACACGCCGGCGTAGGCGCCGGCCAGCGAGGCCACCAGCACACCGGCGCTCGCCCAGGCAGCCAACGGATCGCTCCCGCCCAGCTCGGTGCCGAAGACGATGGCGAGGCCCAGCACCCCCACGACGACGCCGCCCACCTTGTGCGGCGTCATCGGCTCGGCGCGGAGGGCCCGGTGCGCCAGGGGCAACCCGAACAACGGGATGGTGGCATTGAGGACCGCGGCCAGTCCGGACGAGATGTGCAGCTCGGACCAGAACACCAGCGCGTAGTTGATCGTGATCGTGAGCAGCCCGGTCCAGGCCAGCAGACGCCAGTCACGACCGGCCCACGGCAGCCGAACGCCCCTGACCAGGATGATCCCGTACAGGATCAGCGCGGCGAGCACGAATCGAATGCCGGCGAAGCTGATCGGGGGCAGGTCGCGAAGACCGACCTTGATGGCCATCCAGGTGGATCCCCAGATCAGGCAGAGGACCACGAAAGCTGTGACCGCCTTGAGCCGGCCGCCGACCCTCGGCTGGGAGGGGTGCGACACCTGAAGGCGTGGATGGGCATACACCTGTCCCTCCACGTGCGCGGCGGAATCGTCGTGTTCGAGGGTCGCGGAGGTCGGCATGGCTACCACCCAAGTCAATGCGTTGATTGCACAATATTGCTATTGACTGAAGTAGTGTCAATTGCCATATTGTCATTATGACAATGTGGAATCCTGCCCTCGCCCGCGATGCGGAGCCCAAGTACCAGGCGCTCATCGACGCCCTCCAGCGAGACATCGAATCCGGTACCCTCACCCCCGGCACCCGACTCCCCACCCAACGGGACCTCGCCCACCGCCTCGGCGTCGCCATCGGGACGGTGGGTCGTGCCTACGCGGTCGCCGAGCAGCGCGGCATGGTGAGCGGCGAAGTGGGGCGCGGCACGTTCGTGCGGGGACCGGAGCCGGGACTGGAGGAGGGCTCGGTGGAGGGCGAGGACCCGGCCGTCATCGATCTGAGCAAGAGCCGCCTGGTGCGGGATCCTCGCGTCGGCTCGATGACCGACGTCCTTCAGCGTCTCGCGCGTCGCGCGGACCTGGACCGGCTGATGGACTTCTACCAGCCCGCCCCCGGCATGGCGCGACACCGGGAGATGGGGGCGCGGTGGGTGCGGCGTGCGGGACTCACGGTCCCGGCCGAGCGGGTCATCGTCACCAGCGGGGCGCAGCATGGGGCCGCCACGGTGCTCGCGTCGCTCGCCAAGCCCGGCGACGTGGTGCTCACCGAGCAGGTCACCTACACCGGCATGAAGGCGATCGCGAGCCTGCTGCACCTGCAGCTGCGCGGCGTCGCGATGGACGGCGAAGGCATTCTGCCGGACGCGCTCGAGGCGGCCTGCCGCGAGAGTGCGCCCCGCGCACTCTACTGTATGCCGACGCTGCAGAATCCCACCGCCCGCACCATGCCGCTCGAGCGGCGCCGCGCGATCGCCGAGGTCGCGGCGCGGTACGACGTGGCATTGATCGAGGACGATGTGTACGGATTCCTGCCCGACGATCCCATCCCGCCGCTCACCGCCATCGCACCCGCCAACGCCTACTACATCACCAGCACCTCGAAGAGCATGGCGCCGGGGCTCCGGGTGGGGTACGTCGTCGCACCGGAGTCGCGAGTGGATCGGGTAGCGGGGGTGATTCGGGCGAGCGTCTGGCTCATCGCCCCTCTGCTCGCGGAGGTGGCGAGCGAGTGGATCGAGCAGGGCGAGGCCGATGGCATGGTGGCGTGGAAGCGGGAAGAGACGGCGGCGAGGCATGCGTCCGCGCTCGAGATTCTCGGCCGATGGCTCCCGGCCAGACAGCCGCGGAGCTTCCACCTCTGGCTTCCGCTGCCCGAGCCGTGGCGCACCGAGGAGTTCGTCGCCCAGGCACGGGGGCGGCAGGTCGTCGTGAGCCCCTCGGAGGATTTCATGGTCGGCCGCGGGAGTGCGCCCCACGCCGTGCGCGTCTGTCTCGGCGCCACGGCGAGCCGGGCACGTCTAGACGACGGACTCACTCGCCTGGCCGACCTGCTCGAAAGCGGACCCGCCCCGAGTCTCACGGGGTACTAAACGCCCTGAGTCACCTTCGTTGATCGCTGCCCGGGAATGTCACCCTGAGGACCACCAACGCTCCGCCTGCCTCCTGCGTCAGAACCCCGATCCGATCCGGAAGTAGACCGCCGTCCGCTCCGAGCTCTTGGCGAGCGAGAGGCTGACCATGTACGAGCGGTCGAGGAACGAGGCCCAGATGCCGCCACCGCCGGCGGCGTGCCACTGGTCCGACTCCTCGCCGTCGAGGAAGACCCGACCCACATCCGCCAGACCCAGCACACCGAAGTCGGCCGGCGCGAGGAAGTAGAACTTGGTCAGGAAGAGACGCAGCTCGCTCATCGCGTACAGCGACGCATCGCCGGCGTAGCGGTTCTGCCGACCGAGACGCACGGTGGAGGCATCGCCGATGAAGGCCGCCTCCTGGAACGGGATCAGGTCGCCGAACACCTTCTTCCCGCCGACCTTGAGGGCCAGTGTCGGTTGCATCGGCAGCGTGGGCGAGCTCACGAAGCCCGACGCCTCCGCGTGCACTTCGCCGAACGTTTCATCCACGTCGAACAACGCGGGATAGATGCCGCCGCCGAGCTCGAGGCCCAGGCCCCGAGTGGCGCCGAGCGGCTGGGCCTGCGCTCGGTACCTCAGCGCCCCCGTCGCGCCGAGCATGCCGAACGTCCCCGCCCCATACGTGTTGCGGGTGAGGAACCGCACGTCATCGAAATCGGTGGCCGAGTACCGGAGCCGTGGACCGAAGGTGAGTTCCGTGCCGTGTCCCACTGAAAACGTGAGCGAAGGCACCAGAGTCAGGTCGATCTGCTCGACCCGGTAGAACTCGTCCTCCTCATCCGCGCTCACCTCGTTGCCGAACCCGTGGAACCGAAGGACGTCGATCCCCGAGGCGCGGGCCAGCAGGCCGGCGCGAAGCCGGGAGTTGGGTGGTATCCAGGCGGCGTTGAAGTCGGCTCGCCCGGTGGATGCTCCGGTGGACCATCCCGCGCGCAGCCGGTACCGCTCGGCCCAGGGATCGCGGCGGAACCCGAACCGCGTGAGGGATATCCCGGTCCCCGCGAAGATGCCGATGTCGGGGCCCGCCGCGAGCCAGGTGACCGAGAGCCACCGATCGCCCCAGTCGCGCGAGGCGGTATCGGGCGGGGCATACGGCTTCCGGTTGACGCTGACGTCGCGGCCGGGCAGCACGCGATCGTCCGCCTCCTCGGTGTACATCGCGACCCGCCCGCCCCTGGACGAGTCCACCACTTCGTCGGTGCCCTTCCCCGGGAGCACCCGCACCCGCACGCCTCCGCCCCCCTCGCCGCGCACCTGGACGCGATCGGCGCCGTTGTGCATGACGAGCCGTACTTCCTTGGTGTCGGCGTGATCGAACCGGCGGCGGAAGTACGGCTCGCCCATCTCACCGCCCGGATCCGCCACCGCCAAGGAGACCTCGGTGAATCGCCCGTCGACGCGGTGGACATCCGCGACCTCATCCCGGTCGGTGCCGTGCACGTCCACTTCGCCGGCGAGGTGGCGGTAGTAGTCCCGCGCGGCTTTGGGCAGCTCATCGCGCCGGTGCTTCAGCGCGTTGGCCAGGCGAGCCGAGTCGAGGGGGATGTAGCTGGGCGGGAGTTGCGCCGCGGCCGACTCGAGGACGTCGTCGGTGAGCCGGGCCTGCAGCGCCGCGGCGACCGAGTCCCACGCCGGCAGCTCCAGCGAGACCAGGAATCGCCGATCGAGGTCGCGGCCATTCCAGGTCTGCCCCAGCGTCCCCGAGTAGTTGGGGCCGAACTTCACCAGCTGCGGGGTGCTGGCGCGCGCCACGGAGAGGAGCGCGCCGTCATACCGGACGAAGGCCTGATCCCGGTCGCGAGGGATGGGGACCCAGCGATGCGGCTTGTCGTCGCCGAACCGCGCCCAGCGCCACTGATCGGCGTGGCGGTCCCAGTCCCCGATGAGCACGTCTACCAGCCGCGCGGTGAGGAACGCTCTCGCGTCGACCTGATCGCCCGGGCCGTCCTCCACTTCCTTGAGCAGTTTCGTCGTACTCACTACGTCGGCGGCGCCCTCGAACGCGGCGCCCTCCTCGTCGCCGGGCCGCTCCTCGATCGTGCCCAGCATCCCCCCGAACTCGGCGGCGAACTCGCCCAGCCGCGGGTCGTCCTTGGGCAGCATGACGATCTTCGGAGTCGAGTGCAGCACGCCCGCGGCCTCGAGAATCGGCGGCGCGATCAGCGCCCCGACCGGATGACCGGCGCTGGTCTGGTCGCGCACGATGGACGCGGCCGCGGTCGAGCGCAGCGCGGGCGGCAGGGCGCTGACCGGATCCTTGTCCATGGACCGGAACTGGTACTCCTTGCCGTCGGCCCCTTCCAGCCGGAGCGACTTGGTCTGCTGGCCGCCGCCCCGCTGGGTCACCTGGAGTCCGCCGGCGAAGCTGTCCATGTCGAGCGGAGGCGCCTCGATCGGCGTGGTCCACAGGTCCCGGTAGTGGTTGCCGAAGAAGAAGCGCTTCAACCAACCGGCGTCGTACTGCGGTCCTGGAGCGACGCGGGGCGAATCGCCGGCTGACGTGCTGTCCCGATTCGACTGGGCCGCGGCGAGTCCTGGGCCGAGGCAGGTCGCGATCAGGAGCGCGTGGGCGGCCACGACGAGCGCGCGATGCGTGGTGATCGGCATCGGTACAACCTCCGACGGGATGCGTGCTTGCGAAAGGGGCAGGCGCCAACTTTATATCTGCCGGGAACGCTGCGCCCGGAGGCGGAGTTCCCCATCGAAACGGCTGGGATCGGGACGCGCGTCACGACGCAGATCCCGGTTCGTCCCTAGCATTCGAGCGTCCCGACCGACAGCAGCCATCCCGGACGAGGTTATGGCCCAGACTCACGCACCCGACCGAGTGACGCCGCATTCGCCAGGACTGCCCCAGCCGCGCCTCTGGTGGCTGCTGGCTTTCCACGTGGCGATGATCGCGATCGTCGTGGGGCTCGCTCGGCTGACGACCGGGTTCGCCACCGGACCCTTGCTCGAGGATGAGCTGCGCGACCTGGCGGGCGGTGCGCTGCCCGGTGCGGTCCATCAGCCTGCGTGGAGCGGGCGCGGCTGGCTGGTGGCGGTGGTGGCGATGGTGAGCGCGCTGCTGCTGATGCTACCGATCGCCTGGGCCTACGTGGCCACCCGGGAGGAGCGGAAGGTGGACCGCTCCGTGGTCACCACCATCACCCTGCTGCCGATCGCCGTTGCCGCTATCCTCGTCATCGTGCAGGACAGTCTCGCCGTTGCGTTCAGCCTCGCAGGCATCGCGGGACTGGTGCGCTTCCGGAACGCGCTCGATGACACCAAGGATGCAATGTACGTCTTCGTCGCCATTGCCGTAGGACTCGGCGCGGGGGTCGGCGCGCTCGAGGCATCCGCCGCCCTGTCCGGCCTGTTCAACCTCGTCGTGATCGCCCTGTGGAAGTGGAACCGCTCCCACCCCGCGATCGCGGACATCGCGCTCGGCGAGCAGCAGGTGCCGGAAGGTCAATCCGTGCTCGAGGCCATTCGTGCGCCGCGCGAGGGGGCGGTGCATCCGGAACCGGTGGCTGAGTGGCTCGAAGTCACGGACGCCAAGCCGCTCACCCGGGCCGCGGAGGCGAACGCGGAGCCCTCACAGGCTGGAAATGGTGGCGCGCGGAAGGCGCGGCGGCACGGTATCCTGCGGGTTCGGGCGGCGAACGACGTCGCCACCCGCCGGACGATCGACGAGGTCCTGGGCACCGTCGCCAAGCGCTGGACCCTCGAGTCCGACGAGCAGGGACCGGATGGTTTGCCCGAGCTGACCTACGATGTCCAGCTCAAGAAACGGCGAGAGTGGACCGAGCTCCTCGATGCGCTGCAACAGCGGCTCGGCCCCGAGCTGTCCGCACGCGTGGCCGACTCGGCATCCGGGCAGGAGCCCGGGTGAGCCGGAGACACCGCGGCCGCGTCATCCATCTCCTTCTGTGCCTCGGCCTGCTCGGTCAGGGTGCGGCGAAGGCGCAGACCTCATCCCCCGGCGCGCTCGCGCGCTACGACCTGGCGGCGGACCCGGGACAGCGCATCCGGCTCCCGGGAGACCTGTCGGAGGTGTCCGGCATCGCGTTCACTCGCGACGACCGGCTGCTGGCGCACGGGGATGAGCGGGCGGTCGTCTGGGAGCTGCAGTGGCCCAGTGGCCGGGTGGTGAAGCGCTTCGGGATCGGCGGGCGCAACGGTCCGGCGATCGATGACTTCGAGGACATCGAGGTCGTGGGAGAGCGGGTCTACCTCGTCAGCAGCACGGGACAGGTGATCGAGGGACGGGAAGGCGCCGATGGCGAGACGACACCGGTCGTGCGCGCCACGCGCGGACTCAAGGCGGGCTGCGAGGTCGAAGGGATGACGTGGGACCCGGCGTCCGGCTCCATGCTGCTCCTCTGCAAGGCGATCGAGAGCCGGAAGTGGAAGGATCACGTGGTCGTGCTCGCGGTGGCGGTGGAGACCGGGCAGTTCGAGCCGGAGCCGCGGATTGCCGTACCGGAGAGCGACCTCCGCCGGGTGACGGGCCAGAAGCGCTTCGCGGGAACGGCGCTGGTGCGACATCCGCGCACCGGCACCTATCTCCTGCTCGCCGGCCCGCAGCGCGCCATCGCCGAGATCGATTCCACCGGCGCCGTCCTGGGCGGGGCGAGGCTGCCGGCCGCGCGGCACCGCCAGCCCGAGGGCATCGCGATCGCGTCCGATCTGACCCTTCTCATCAGCGACGAAGGCGCGGGACACGCGGCGACGATCTCCGGCTATGCGTACCGCCGTTAGGGCGGCGCTCTGGATCGCCGCCGTGGCCACGGCCGCGGCATGTACCCCCGCGCTGGAGCCCGCCAAGCCGGTCCCCTCGCCGGTGCCGCCGAAGGACAGCATCGAGGTCGCCGTCTTCCTCATCGGGGACGCCGGCAGCTCCGCCTACGACGGTGAGCCGGTGCTCCAGGAGTTGGCGCAACAGTCCGACTCGCTGCGACCCGTCCGGCAATTCGTGGTCTTCCTCGGCGACAACGTGTACCCCCGGGGCGTGCCCCCGCTGGGCCACCCGGCGCGCGACGACGCCGAGAGGAGAGTCGCGGCGCAGGTGCTCGCGATCCGGAGGGGGAGCGCACAGGGCCTGTTGATTCCGGGCAACCACGACTGGGACCGTCAGGGACGCGACGGCTGGGCCTCGATCCTCCGACAGGACACCTTGGTCCACAAGTTCGGCGCGCCCGACGTGCGTCTGGCGCCATCGGGCGGTTGTCCCGGACCCGACGTGGTGGACCTGGGCGATCACGTGCGGCTCATCGCGATGGACACCGAGTGGTGGGTGCACAACGATCTGAAGCCGTTCGGTCCCGAGTCGCCCTGCCCGACCCGCTCCAACGAGGAGGTCACGGACTCGCTCGCGGGGGCGCTTCGTGACAAGGGCACCCGGCACGCGATCGTGCTCACCCACCACCCCCTCCGCTCGGGCGGGATCCACGGGGGCTCGTTCACCCTGATGGACCACATCTTCCCGCTCCGGAACTTCAAGCGGTGGCTCTGGATTCCCCTGCCGCTGATCGGCTCGGCCTACCCGTTCGCGCGGCAGATGGGTATCTCCAACCAGGACATCTCCGGCCGCCGCTACAGCCAGATGCGGGATGCCTTCGAGCGGGTGTTCGCCCGTTATCCCCCGCTGGTGGTTGCCTCGGGACATGACCATGATCTCCAGGTCATCCGCGGCGGCCGGCCCCGGGTGACCAACGCCGAGTACCAGCTGGTGAGCGGTGCCGGGATCCTCGGCCACGAGAGTGTGGTGCGCGACATCGAAGGCTCGCTCTTCAAACGCGAGGCGGCCGGATTCATGCGGCTGGATGTGACCCGCGACGGGCGGGTGCGGCTCTCGGTGACCACCGTGGTGCAGGGCCCGGACGGCAAGAGCGAGAGCAACGAAGTGTTCTCGACCTGGCTCACCCAGGAAGGAGGCGTCTAGCGGCACATTGCCGACCGCTTGGACATTCGCCCGGGCCGGCCCTGAATTCCCCTCCGAATTACTGACCTAAGTAAACACTTCACAATCGCTTAGCAGCCATCCCCACACGGCCCGTTTTGTGCTTCTATGGACGGCAGATCACCCCCTGCGCAAAAATTTTCGCCGCGGTCGTCATGCACCGACTACTGAATATCTCCCTCGGAGTCGTCGTCCTTGGTGCGTGCGCCAGCGGCCTGCCGCCGGCGCCGAGCACCGCGCCGATGTCTGCACCGGTCGCCGACAGCCTCTCCCCCATCGCCGTAGCCCCGATTCCGAGTCAGCAGCCGGACGCGGTCCTGCTCGCTGGCCTGGCCGACGACAGCGTGGGTTCCGAGGTCGCGTCCCTCGGCGCGGCCGACGTCACCTGGGACATCGACGTCAGCACCTACGCCTCCCATCCGCGGGTGCAGCATTACCTGAGCTACTTCCAGGGCGTGCCGCCGAGCCGGATGGCCGTCGTGCTGCAACGCGGTGCGCGCTACGAGCCCATGATCCGAGAGCGGTTCGTGGCCGAGGGCCTCCCGGGCGACCTGTTCTACCTCGCGCTGATCGAGAGCGGGTACTCGAGCGAAGCGGTGAGCCGGGCGTACGCCGTCGGGATGTGGCAGTTCATGCGGCGCACCGGCCGCGGGTACGGCCTTCGGGTGGACACCTGGGTCGACGAGCGCCGCGACCCGGTGAAGGCCACCGAAGCCGCCGCCCGCCACCTGCGCGATCTCCGCACCCGGTTCGGCTCGCTGTACCTCGCCGCCGCGGCGTACAACGCCGGCGCAGGCAAAGTCTCGCGGAGCCTCGGCAAGCTCGAGTCGGTCGAGTCGGACGACGACGACAACGAGGCCGGCAACGCCGCCTTCTTCCGTCTCGCCGAGTCGAATCTCCTCGCCAACGAGACCCGCGACTACGTCCCCAAGCTGATCGCCGCCGCCATCATCGCCAAGCAGCCCGCGCGCTACGGGATCGAGACCCAGCCGGTGGAGCCGTTCGCGTACGACTCACTGATCGTCACCGACGCCACCGGCCTCGACGTGGTGGCCCGGCTGGCGGATTCCGACCTGGACGAGATCCGCGACTACAACCCGCAGTACCTCCGTCTCGCCACCCCGCCGAAGACCCGCTCCGTGATCCGGGTGCCCGCGGGGACCGGCGCGACCGTGACGGAAGCGTACGAGAAGCTCCCCTCGTCGCAGCGGGTGCGGTACCTGACGCACGTGGTCCGGAGCCGGGAGAAGCTCACGACGATCGCCGCCACCTACCGGATTCCCGTGGCCGACCTCAAGGCCGCGAACCCGAAGCAGGCCGCGAAGCCCCACGCGGGTGCGCGCCTCGTCGTCCCCACGGTGGCGATCCCTTCGGCGCTCGCGATCCGCGCGGCCGGTGAGCGCCGTCCGCATCACTCCGCCAGCTCCCGCACGCACCGGGTGCGCCGCGGTGAGACGCTCGGCGGCATCGCCCTGCGCTACCGGGTGTCGGTCCAGGCGCTCCGGCGGGCCAACGCCATCCGCAACGAGCACGCGCTGATGGCCGGCACGCGCCTTCGCATCCCCGGCTGATCACCACCACAACCTTCACCGAGACCGGAATCCACCCAGTGTCCGCCGACTCCAGCGCCAAGCCGACCGCCGCCGTCGCTCCGGTCCCCGAGCGCGCCGCCGCCGCCATCCTCGGGTCCATGATTTTCCTGATCCTGCTCCTGGTCGCCATCCTGGTGCAGACCACGTGGGTGGACCGCGCGAGCGCATCCGACACCCCGCCGGCGGCGCCGGTGGGTTACGCCCAGCGCTGAGCGCCGTGCGGGCCGCGCTTCGCTGCAGCATCCTCCTGGCACTCGCGGCGGTCGTCGCGGGGCACCCGCCGTCCACCGGGGCCAAGGGGTACGCTCCGCCAGCCGCCGGCGCCGACACGGCCCGGAGCGCGGAGGTGCGCGCCGCGGTGGTCGGCTCGCGCGAGCGGCTGAGCGCGCTGCCGGTGGGGGCGGAGATCGGCGGATTCCTGTCTCCCCGCGGCCTCCCGCCGCGTCCGGGCCGATTCGTCGTGACCGACACCGGTCTCGTCTTCCTCTCCGCCGACGGCCGGCTGGCTCAGACCTACCCCCTGATCGGCCCCGTGCGCATGCGAGAGGGGCGCCCATGGCGGGCTCCCATGGTCGCGCTGGCGTACACCGACTCGGCCATGGGCGGCCCGGTGTACGTGTTCCGGATGGACGGTGGCGTGTTCGGGACCGCGACGCCGGGTCCCCTGATGGACGTGGCCGCGCGGCCCCGCTGGCTCGACAGCGTGCCCTCGCGCGAGCTGCGGCCCGATCGGCCGCTGGTCAATCCGCGCGACACCGCCGCCATCTGGCTGGTGACCCGCACGATCGAGCGCAGCCGGTTCGCCGACACGCTCTTCGCGCTCTTCGGCCGGCCGGCGCGCTCTGCGGGGCTGGTGGGGGTCAGCGGCCGTCACGCGGGCCGGCTCGGCGAGTACATCGCGTCGCGTGACTCGCTCGCGCTCGATCCGGCGCGCATGAGCAGCGAGGAGCAGCTCCGGCACGCGATGACGCACGAGCTGGCGCATCGCTGGCAGGCGCACTCGCCCGCGCAACTCCGCACCCTGTGGCAGGGTGTGGCCCCGATTCCCGACCGGCGGCGCTACGGACACAACAGCGTGTCGGAGCACCAGGCCGAGGCGATCGCATTCGCGGTGCATTTCCTTCAGGCGACCGCGAGCGCCCCCGGCGCGTCCGCGTCGCTCCTGGAGCAGTACGAGCTGCTGGTCCCGGGGACCGCGACCATGGCGCGGTTCCTGGCCCTGCAGCCGGTCTACGCGAACCATCCTCTCCGCTCTCTGCTCACCGGCGAGCGGATCTAGCGGCTAGCCGTCGAGCAGCTCACGAACTTTCCGCGCCAGCGCGTCGGGGGCCACCGGCTTGGGCATGAAGGGCCAGTCGCGCTCGATCAGGCCCCGCTCGACCACGTCGTGGCCGGTGTAGCCGGAGGTGAACAGGATGGGGACGCCCGGTCGCCGTACGCCGAGCTGCGAGGCCAGCTCGCGCCCGGCGAGCTCCGGCATGACCACGTCGGCGATGATGAGGTCGATCCGGGCCGCCGGATCGGCGGCGATGCCGAGCGCGTCGCGCCCCTGTGAGGCTTCGAGAACCGTGTAGCCCTGCTCGCGCAGCACCCGGCTCAGAATCGACCGCACACTCGGCTCGTCTTCCACCACCAGGACCGTCTCCCCCTCGATCGCCACCGGCGCGGAGTCGCCCCGGCGCCGTTCCGACGGCGGCCCGCCTACGGTCGGGAGATAGATCTTGAACGTGGCGCCCTGCCCCGGCTCGCTGTACACCCAGATGTATCCCCCGCTCTGCTTCACGATCCCGTAGACCGTCGCCAGGCCGAGGCCGGTGCCCTCGCCGATCGGCTTGGTGGTGAAGAAGGGTTCGAACGCCCGGCCGGTCACCTCGCGACTCATGCCCAGCCCGGTGTCGCTCACGGTCAGCAGCACATGCGGACCGGGAAGGATGGTCGCCACCGGCTTGAGCGCGGCGTACTCGTCGGACAGCGTCACGTTCGACGTCTCCAGCGTGACGGTTCCCCCGTCGGGCATGGCGTCGCGCGCGTTGAGCAGCAGGTTGAGCAGCACCTGCTCGAGCTGGCCCGGATCGGCCTTCACCCGGCCGATGCCGCTGCCGGGACGAAGGACGAGCCGCGAGCGCTCACCCAGCGTCCGCCGCAGGATCGGCTCGCTCCGCTGGATCAGCGCGTTGAAGTCGAGCACCTGCGGCTGGAGCACCTGGCGGCGGCTGAAGGCGAGCAGCTGCTGGGTGATGCCAGCCGTCCGCTCGGCCGCGCGCTGGATGTGCTCGACGTCTTCGCGCGCTTCGTCCGGAACGTCCGTTCGCCGGAGGACGAACTGGGCCGAGCCGAGGATCACCGACATCTGGTTGTTCGCCTCGTGCGCGATGCCTCCGGCGAGCCGTCCCACCGTCTCCATCCGTTCGGCGCGCCGGAGCCGGTCCTCGGCCAGCCAGCGCTCCTCGACGTCGGTGACGGTGCCGATCCACTCCCGCACGGCGCCATCGGTCTCCAGCACCGGCACCGACCGGGCGATCACGTGCCGGTAGCCGTTCTTTTCGACCGACCAGAGGCGCGCGTGGTCCTCGTGCACCACGCCGGGCTCCCCGAGGCGCCTCTGCCAGGCCCGCCGCACCGCTTCGCGGTCGTCCGGGTGTATCGCGTCGATCCATCCGAGATCGCGGTGGACGCTCCAGGGCTGTCCGGTGTAGCGCTCCCACGAGGCCTGAGGCTCGGCGAATTGGCCGGAGGCGTCGCTGGTCCAGACCAGCACGCTGCTCGCCATCACGAGGGCGCGGTAGCGCTCCTCGCTCGCGCGGAGCGCCGACTCCACTTCCTTCCGGGCGGTGATGTCGCGTTGCGAGCCCCATGCGCGGCAGAGGCAGCCGTCGCGGATGATGCCGACGAGGTTGTTGAGGAAGTAGCGGCTCCCGCCGTCCGCCCCGATCTCGTGGGACTCGGCGTCGGTCATCCGGTAGCCGTTGGTGATGAAGGCGCGCAGGTATTCGATGTTGGCGGGATCGCGCGGCATCAGCGTGACCAGGGGGACGCCGACGATCTGATCGGCGCTTTCCAGCCCGTACATCCGGGCCATCGCGTCGTTGCATTCGGCGAGGAAGGAATCGGCGTAGATCCGAGCGATCTGCTCGTCCGGGCTGAGCGTGATGTCGATCGGCGCGCGAATTTCACAGCGCCAGACCCCCTCGGACGTCTGCTCGATGAAGGCGCGGTAGCGCTCCTCACTCGTTTCGGCTGAGGCGGGGCTGATGTCGGGCGTGTGAGTGGGCGGAGGAGTTGGTGGCATTTACCAGGGCATGCTCGGCGCGTGAGCGGTGCCGAGCCCTGCTGGGAAGGAAGGGTGCCGCGAGAGCCACTGGTCGGATTTGAACCGACGACCGCTCGATTACGAATCGAGAGCTCTACCCCTGAGCTACAGTGGCGGACCAGCAAGAAGGGGGCGCGTATGGACGCGCCCCCGGTCGGGATGCCCTGGCGCGGATTCGAACCGCGACGCCTTTCGGCACTACCCCCTCAAGATAGCGTGTCTACCAGTTTCACCACCAGGGCGTGGCGGGTCAAGATAGTGGCCGCCCGAGGCGAGATCAACCTCAGAAAAACGTGATCACGAGCGTGTAGGGACTGCCCGCAATCCCGCTGCTTCCCAGGCTCACAAAGACCTGATGGGTGCCCGTCCCGAGCGAGAAAGCCGCGATCGTCGCGGTGTACGTGCCGTTGCCGTTGTCGGTCACCGCCAGCTCCGTAGTGCCATCCACATTCACTGAGAAGACGTCGCCACCCCGGCCCACCGGATTCCCGAACTGGTCCCGCGCCGTGATGGTGATGACGACCGGGCTGAACAGAGACGCCGACGCCGGAACGTCCGCCGAGCTCTGCGCCGCCGCCGCCGCGCCCGCCGACACCTGGCTGGTGAAGGGTGAGCCGGGGAGGTCGCCTCCCGACACCCGGATGGTCACGAGATCGGCGCCCGCCACCTGCGGCGTGTAGCTCACGGTGTAGCGGCCGCCGCCCTGATCCGAAGCCCCCACACCACCGACGTTATTGGCGCCCGAGATCACCGCCGCGATCGCGCTCGCACGGCCAGGGGCGGCGTTGCCCTGCGCATCGCGGAGCTGGATCTCGATCGTGGTCGTCTCGCCCGCCCGGCCATTCGGCACCGTCGCGGTGCTGGTCGCCGCGGAGGGCGCACCCGCCCCCACGTTGACGGTGGCGGTCTGCTCGATCGCCACGCCACCCGCCGTGGCCGAGACGGTCCGGTTGCCGGCCGTCGCCGCGCTCAGGCGGCCGGTGGTCGTGCCGTTGGCCCTGGTCGGCTCGGTCGGCTGCGTGAGCGTGTTGCCGGTGCCGCTGGCCGCCAGGGTTACGCTCACCCCCTGCAACGGATTGCCGAACTGGTCGCGCACGGTCACCGTGATCGTGGACGCGCTCGACCCGCTCGAGGCGCTGATGCTGGCCGGCGCGGCCGTCACGGTGCTCTGCGACGCACTGATGGGACCCGGCACGCCGGTCGCGCTGAAGACCACCGGACCACCGCTCAGCTCGACGCCGGTCACCGCCGCGGAGAGGGCGTTGGCACCGGCCTCCGTGCCGAGGGTCCACGCCCCCACGACGGCCACGCCGTCATCACCGCTCACCGGCGTCTCCTCGGTGACCGAGCCGCCGCCATCCGTGACCGTGAACGTGACGGGAATACCGCTCAGCGCGTTGCCGTCGGCATCGCGCACGATGACCGCGGGGGGCACCGGGACCGCGGTGCCCACGGTCGCGCTCTGATCGTCCCCGGCCGCGAGCTCGATGGACGCCGGCGCGCCGACACCGACGGCGATCGGGGGCGTCGTGGCGGGCGCGAACGCGTCGGCCGCGAAGATGAGCCGGCGCGTCCCCGGCGAGCCGCGGATCCCGAGGTCGGTGAAGACGACCGCTCCCTCCGCGTCGCTCGTCGCACTGGTGGCGCCGGTGAGCGAGCCCCCGCCCGAGGCGATCTGCACCGTGACGATGACGCCCCCGCGGGCAATGGAAGTTCCGTCCGCGTCCTGGAGCTGGAGGGCGGGCTGGGGAGACAGCGGCACACCGGACACCGCAATCGCCGGTAACACCGAGGTGAGGATCAGCCGCGCGGCGAGACCGGTGCTGGTGAAGGTCGCCGGCTCCGAGACCCCTTCCACCGCCGCGACCGTGAAGTACGTGCTCGGCTGCGGTCCCAGGATCCGGCGCGTGCCGGCCTGGCCGTTGGCCTCGGTGATGCTCTCGGCGGGGTCCACACTGCCGCCGCCTTCGGGAGACCACGTCACCGGGACGCCGGCGACCGGATCGCCGAATCGGTCGGTCACCACGACCACGAGCGAATCGCCCAGCGCCTCGCCGACAGTGCCGTTCTGCCGGTCACCGTCCTGAATCGCGATCTCGGCCGGCTCACCCTCGTTCGGCAGGGTGAGATTGTCGCCGCCACAGGCCGGCAACAGGGCCGCCAGGGCGAGGGCAAGGCGAAGCGGTGCGCGACGAGGCATCAGTCCTCGACCTCGAAGAAGGACGTTTCGACGATTCCGAGCTCCGGCATGCTGGGTGCCCTCGCACGGAAGCGGAAATCACGGTGACTGTGATCGATCTCGAGGTCGTCGAACACCGCCACCCCATCCACGGTGCTCCGGGTCGGATCCCCGTCGAAGTCGTGCGAGCGGTTGTTCCGCAACAGCTCGATCACGATCTCCACGCCGGAAAGCCGAATCACGTCCCCGTCCGCGTCAACGATAGCCACCTGCAGGGGCGGAGTGATCACCTCGTCCTCCGCCGGGCTCGACGGCTCCACCAGGAACACCAGATGATCCGGGTCGGGCGGATCGGGGGGCGCGCTCACCGTGACTTCGGCGGTCTCGTCGAGCTCGACTCCACCGGCGACCGCGGAAACGACCTTCGTCCCCGGCGCCGAGCTTCGGAGCCTGCCCGTGGTCCGGCCGTTCCCGTCGGTGGGCGAATCCGGCTGCGTTAGATCGTTGCCGCCGCCGGTGGCGTCCAGCTCCACGCTCACTCCGGCGACGGGATCGCCCAGCGCGTCGCGGATGGTGACCGTGATAGTGGAAGTACCGTCCGCCGGAACCCGGTCGGGTGAAGCGGAGATGGACGAGCGGCTCGCGCTCGGCTCCCCGGCACCATCGCTCACCGCCGATGCGGTGAAGCTTACCACGCCGACACCGGAGACCACAGCGTTCAGTGTGTTGGCCCCCGGATCGTCGCCCAGGGTCCACTGAGTGGACGCGACGCCGTCGGGATCGGTCGTGCTGGTCTCGGGAGAGACGCGTCCTCCGCCGGTGGCCACCACCCACGCCACCGCGCGGCCCGGCACACCGTCGCCCCGGTCGTCCACCAGGCGGACGACGAGGGGCGAGGAGAGCGCCTCGCCTGGCTCGGCCTCCTGACCATCCCCCGATGACCGTTCGAGCGAGAGCGTCGACGAGCGCTGGGCTTCCGCCGAGAAGGTGGCCACCAGACTCGCACCCACCACCGACGCGGTCACGGACTGCGCACCTTCGCTGCCGCCCAACACCCATTGGGACGAGGCTTCCCCGTCGGCATCGGTCACCGCCGTGTCCGGCGCGATCTCACCCCCGTCCGCGCCCTCTGCCAGCTCGAATGCCACCAGGGCGTCGGCCACCGGCGAGCCCTGCGCATCGTCCACGCGCACGACCAGAGGACTGCTGAGCGCTGCTCCCACCAGCCCCGTCTGACCGTTCCCGGCCACCGCGGTGATCTCTGCCGGACCGGTGTCCTGCGGCAGTCCGAGATCGCCCCCACTGCAGGCGACGCCGGAGACGAGCAGAGCAGCCGCGACAAGCGGACGGGCCAGGCGCAAGCGGCACCCCATGAGCGACGGTCGAATCGATGATTTCGGTAGCTTTACCTTAGCACGAGCGGCGGGCAGACGATAGGGCGCAGATCACACATCCTGCTCAACTCGAAACAGTGCAAGATTTTTCACTACATAGAGTTGCGGATACCCGACTGCTAAGGTCCCGTCGGCAGGTTGACCGTGATCAACACGGTGGCCGAGGCCGTGGCGGACCCGCCGGTCACCTGATAGGTAAAGCGGTCCTGCCCGAAGAACGTCGGGTCGGGCAGATAGGTGAACGAGCCGTTCCCATTGAACGTCAGGGTACCGTGGCCCGGATTGGTCAGCAGCTGCGCGCTGATCGGATCGTCCGGATCGCTGTCGTTCTCCAGCACGCCCGGCGCGGGGACCGTCAGCAGGACTCCGGCCGTGGCCGCGTAGCCGTCGTCCAACGCTGTCGGCGGGGTGTTCGGAACGACCACCGAATGGCCCGTATTGCCCGAGCTCGCGCTGAAGACTCCAGCCGCCGTGTAGCGCGCCGTCAGGGTTCTATTGCCCGCCCCGTTGAGCACGATGGTGCATCGGCCCGTCGCGACATCGGCACTGCAGGTCTCATTGCCGCCCGATGCCGTCACCTGGACCGTGCCCGTCGGTGTGCCGCTGGGCGACGTGACCTGAAAGACCACCTCGACCCCTTGTCCCGGCGCCGAGGGGTCCGGCGAGTCCGACGTGATCCGGGTGGTGGTCTGCCCCGGTTCCACGTCGATGGCGTTGGATGTGACCGAGCTGAAGCCCGCGGCCGCGAAGATCAGGCGGTGCGATCCGGTGGCGCCGGCGATCTCGAGATTGGTGAACGTCGCCCGCCCGTTGGCACCCGTGGTCTGAGACGTGGTGCCGCCGATCTGGCCGGCGCCGGACGCGATGGCGGCGGTGATGGTGACGCCCGCGGCCTGCACCGGATTGCCGGCCGCATCGCGGACCTGGATGACGGGCTGGCGGGGGAAAGGAACACCGACCACGGGGCGTGCGGAGGGCTGTGTCGTGAGCCCGAGCACCGCCGGCGCTCCGGCGGTAGACGTTGCGTCGAACTGGACCGACCCCGCTCCCGTCGCCGTGGCCCTGACCTGCTGGGCGCCAATGCTCGAGCCCAGGGTCCAGGCCGTGGCGGCACGTCCGTCGGCGCCGGTCGGAGCGGATGTCGGTGAAACCGATCCGCCCCCCGTCAGCACAGCGAACGTCACCGCCACGCCGCCGACGGGATTATCGGCATCGTCGAAGACCTGTACGACGAGCTGTCCCGGTAGCCGGCCACCAGCCGCTCCACTTTGACCGTCACCCGAGACAATTCGGATCTTGCTGGCCGCCCCCGCCGCCGCGGTCGCGCTGAACTCGGCTTGGCCGACGCCCGAGACGATCGCCTGCAATGTGTTGGCACCCGCGGCCGCTCCCAGCGTCCATGCGGTCGAGGCGCTTCCGTCGTCGGCGGTCGTCCCCGTGGTTGGCGAGACGCTGCCGGAACCCGCGGTTACCACCCACGTCACCGCCGCACCGACGACGGCGTTGCCTTCCTGGTCCACCACCCGCACGACCAGGGGGTCGGGGAGGGTCGAGCCTGGCGTGGCGACTTGATTGTTGCCAGCCACGATGAGCACCCCCGCCGCACTCCCGGCGGTCACCGTGTGAGTGAAGACGAGAGGCGAGCCCGCCAAGCCTTCGGAGGTCGCGGTCGTGGATTGGGTCCCCGCCGTGGGTCCGAGGGTTCGGATGACGGAGGTGCGGCCGTCGGCGCCGGTGCTGGTTGCGGCCTCGCTCACGGCACCCCCGCCTTCCACGGTCCAGGAGATCGGGACGCCTGGAATCGGATTGCCGAACGCGTCGGTGACTTCGACGACCAGAGGGTCGGGCAGCTCGGTCCCCACCGATCCGGTTTGATCCTGCCCCGAGACAGCGGTCAAGCCGTTCGCCGACGCGGCGACGGCTTCCACGGTGAATGTCGTGCGGATCTCCGTGGGGCCTTCGGGGGCGATTACGCGGACCACACCTCCCGCCTCCCCGACAGCCGATCCGAGCGTGATGGCGACGCTCGCCTTCCCGTCCCCAGCGGTAACGACAGTGTCCGGCTCGGCCGCCGCGCCATCGATTTCCACGACGAGGGTCGCTCCGGACACCGGCCTGTCGGCGCCGTCGAGTACCTGCGCGACGAGCGGCTCGGCGAGTGCTTCCCCGACGCGGCCACTCTGACCGTCGCCCGCCAGCACGACGACGGTCGCGGGATCTCCGTCGCCCGGCAGGACGAGGTCGTCCCCGCTGCAGCCGATAGCGGTAGCCAGAACCGCGAGGGCACCAGTGGTCAGGAGTCGTAGACGCATCGTCGGCGAGGATAGCCCTGCCGGGCCCGAGGCGCTAGGAGGTCCGTCACAAGCCATGCGCAAGTAGTTGTCCAACAGTTGGTTACGAATCAGCCTATTGGACCTCGACCGACTCCGAGACCACGGGAAGGAAGCCGTCCGCGGTGAACACGATCGTATAGGTCCCAGGAGCGCCATCGATGGCGAGGTCGCGGAAGGCGGCCCGTCCGGACTCGTCGGTGTTGCGATTCACCAGCCCTGTCAGCCGACCGTCCCCACTCGCGATCGCCGCGGTGACGAGGATGCCGGACGTCCGCACGTCTGCTCCCGATGCGGCGCGAAGCTGTACGATAGGCTGCTGCTCCATCGCTTCGCTCACCGTCGCGGCCGCTGACGGCTGGCGCACGAGCGCCAGGACGCGGGCGCCGGGTTGGGCGGCCACCGCCCTGAACTCCACCGAGCCCAGCCCCGAGACGACGGCATCCACCACGTTGGCTCCGGGCTCGGCACCCAGGATCCAGCTGGTGGAAGCGATGCCAAGGTCGTCGGTGACGCTCGCTGCCGGGCTCACGGTGCCGGCACCGTCTGTCACCACCCACGTCACCGACACCCGGCTGGTGGGATTGCCGGCTTCGTCGGCGACGAGGACGACCAGGCTGTCGGTCAGCACGGTACCCGGCGTCCCTGCCTGCCCCTGTCCGCTGACTACCGATAACGATGCGGGTGCGCCTGGGACCGCGGTGTGAGTGAAGGTCACCGTGGACCCGGCCAGGCCCTCCGCCGTGGCGATCGTCGCCTGTGGACCGGAAGTGACACCCAGCGTCCTCGTGACAGACGCTCGACCATCGGCGCCGGTCACCGTCTCTGGGTCGCTCACGTCGCCACCGCCCTCGACACTCCACGCGATCATCACGCCATCGATCGGATTGCCGAACGCGTCCGTCACCTCGACGACGAGCGGATCGGCCAGCTGCGTTCCGGCCCTACCGGTCTGCTCGTCGCCGGACAGGGGGTGAAGGCCGATCGCCGCCGCGGGCAGCGCGGTCACGGTGAAGTCATCCGCGATCTCCTCGCCGCCGGAGTCGAGCACGCGCACCCGACCAGCGATCGTGCCAACCGTGGGGCCGAGCACCAGGGAGGCCTGTATCAGGCCCTCATTGTCAGTCACCGCGGTGTCGGGGTCCACGGTCGCGCCCTCGAGCTCGACCCCGACGCGGGCGTTTTGGACCGGCCGTCCCGCCTCATCCGTCACGCGTGCGACGAGCGGCTGGGCCAGCGGCTCCCCGACGCGGCCGCTCTGGCCCTCCCCTTCAAGAACTACGACTCGCGCGGGCTCACCCTCGACCGGTAGCACGAGGTCGCTGCCGCCACAGGATGGCAGGAGCAGGAAGACGGCGAATCGCAGGGCCGATCGACACTTCGGAGAGCGGAGTCGGGGAGAAGATTCTGCGGGCACGCGATATCATCGCGTACCACCCGGCTCCGGGACTAGGACTTGGATCACAACGGCGGCGGACTGCCGCCGCGGTCAGGGGTCTATCGTGATCGTGAAGTTCTGCGGCGCGCTCTGGGCCCCACCGCTGTCCAGCGCGGTCACCGTCACGCTCACAGCGGTCTGGATGACGGTGAGCTGGGGGCGGTAGGTGAGCGTTCCATCGGCGGATACCTGCGGCAGGTCGATAAAGGCGGCGTCGTTGTCGGTCGTGGTCTGGAAGCTGACGGTCTGCGCATCCTCGTCGGGCGGCCCCGGGTCGATGCCGGTCGCCCAAGCCGGCACACTCACCCCCGTCAGCATCGTCGAGAGCGAAGAGACCTGCTGGTTGGGCCCGGCCTGGAAGCCGGGGTCGTCGTTGACCGGGTTCACCGTGATAGTCACGGTCACCACGCCCGACTGCGCCTGCCCGTCGAACGCATGGTAGGTGAACGAATCGGACCCGTTGAAATCGGCGGCCGGGGTGTAGCTGAACGACCCGTCGGCGTTGAGCTGGAACGCCTGCGCGTTCGACGGACCCTGGTCCAGCACCGCGGTCAGATCGTCGCCGTCGTTGTCGTTGTCATTGGTCAGCACGCCGTTGGCCGCGTTCACGTCGAGGGTCTGATCCTCGTCTACCGCGTAGCCGTCCGCTTGGGCTGTCGGCGCCTGATTGACCGCGGTGGCGGTCGCGTCGAACGTCTCGGTGCCGAGCCCCGGGGCACTGGGCACGCTGGCGACCATGGTGTTTGCCCCCGCGTTGCCCAGCGTCCAGCTCGTCACGGTCGCGATCCCGTTGGCACCCGTGGTGACGGTCGTGGGGATGACGGTCCCGTTGCCTGCCGTGACGGCGAACGCCACGTCGACGCCGGACACCGGGTTGCCACCCGCGTCCGTGACGATCACCGCGGGATCCACCGCCACCGCGTCGCCGGCGAGCGCGGTCTGGTTGTCACCCGCCTGAATCGCCAGCGAGCTCGGCGGACCGAGCGTGATGTTGACGTCGCCCGACTCGACCGGCGTCAGCGCCCCCGATGAGAAGAGCAGCGTGCGCACCCCGACCGCTCCCGTGATCCGGAGACCGCTGAACGTCGCGGTCGAGCCACCGCCGGTGGTGGCGGTGAGCGTGCCGCCGAGCGTGCCGGCACCGTCCTCGATGGCCACGGTGATCGTCCGATTCCCGGCGACTGGGTTCCCGGTCGCGTCCACCACCTCGACCACAGGCTGCTGCGGGAAAATCTGCGCGACCTGGGCCGTGGCCGACGGCTGGGTCTGGATCACGATCCGGGTCGCACCGCCCGCCACGACGGTGAACTGCTGTGAGGACACCGGCAGGAGCGGGTTGCCGCCCACCGAGGCGGTGAAGGTCAAGACGTAGTCGTTGTCCGGCGGACCCGTGATCTGCAGGTTGCTGAACGTGACGCGCCCGTTGCCATTGGTGTTTCGATCCTCGTTCGTCAGCGTCGCGCCGGCCTGACCGGACGAGATGCTGGCCGTCACCGCGATGCCACCCTGGCTGACCGGGTTGCCCACCAGGTCCTGGACCTGAATCACCGGCACCGGGACGAACGCGGTGCCGCTCGTGGTCGGACTGCCGGGCTGGGTGACGATCGCGAGCTTGGCCGGCGGCCCCACCGTCGCGGTCGAGGTGAAAGTCACCGGCGAGCCCGTGAGCCCGTCGACCTCGGCGGTCGTCGTGTACGGTCCGGGCAGCAGACCCAACGTCCGTTGCACCTGTGCCAGGCCGGCGCTGTTGGTGGCCGTCGTGACGTCCGAGACCGACCCCCCCACGCCCGCCGTCCAGGTAACGGACACGTTGGGAACCGGATTGTCGCTGGCGTCGGTGACCCGGACGACGAGGGGGCTGGGGACCTGCGTGCCCACGGCGGCGCTCTGGTTGTTGCCGCTGACCAGGGCCACGGTGGTCGGCTGGTCGGCCGTCGCGGTGGCCGAGAACGGCACCGGCGGGAGACCGGAGAATACGGCGTTGATGGTGTAGGTCCCTACCGTGCTGGGAAGGGTCCAGCGGGTGACCGCGAGCCCATTCACGTTGGTGACGCTGTTGATGGTCGTGACCGATCCGGCGCTGGCGGGGACGACCCACGTCACCTGGCGGCCGCCGATCCCGTTTCCGTTGTCGTCCTCGAGCCGGACGACCAGATCCCCGGCCACCTCGAACCCGCCCGGGGCGGTCTGGTCGTCACCCGACACGCGCACCAGCGCGGTGGGGTTGGCCGGGACGGCGGTGTGGCTGAATGTCACCGGTGACCCGTTGAAGCCGGCCACGGTCGCGCGCGCGGCCACCGGCCCCGCGGTCGGGCCCAGCACCCGCTCCGCACCCGCCAGACCATCGACGTCGGTGCGCACGGTGACGGGATTGATGGAGCCGCCGCCGGTGACCGACCAGGTCACCTCGACGTCCGCAACCGGGTTGCCGAGTGCGTCGGTGGCTCGCACGACCAGCGAGTCGGCCAACGCGGAGCTGACCGGACCGGTCTGGTCGTCGCCGCGCACGCCGACCAGGATGCTGCCAGTGCCGGCGATGGCGGTAGCCCCGAACGTCACTTCGAGCGGCGTGGTGGACCCGCCGCGAGCGGTCCGCACTCGCAGGAGCTGATCGCCGACGCCGGTTCCGAGGGTCCACGCCGCGGACGCTTCGCCAGTCGCGCTCGTCTTCACCGTCGCCGGCGCGACCTGCCCACTCCCGCTTTCGACCACGAACGTCACGTCCTGATTCGCCACCGGGCGATCCTGCGTGTCGCTCACGCGGACCACGACCGGGGCGGGAAGCGAGGCGCCGGCGGGAGCGATCTGCTCGTCGCCGCTCACGATCTCGAGATTCGCCGCCTCGCCATCGCCGGGCAGGGTCACGTCGCCGCCGCAGCCGGCGGTGATGAGGGCGAAGAGGACCCCGAACGGTACGGCGTAGCGCCGGCGCGGCTCTATCACGTGTGCTCTTTGGATTGAGTGGTTGCCGGACGCCCGTCCGGCACCGGGGAAGAAAGCACGATGCGTGCCGGAAGGGGAGCCCGGGTGAACTCTCTAATGTCTTGTCCGGCTACGACTTCATCCACCCTCGATGGATGCATGTCGCGGGGGTGCTACGCCGCCCCGGGGTCAGAACAGCACGGTGGCGGTGAAGGTGACCGGACTGCCGTGAGCACCCTCCACCCGGGCAGTCAATTTCTGCACTCCGATCCCGAGTCCCAGGGTCCAGGTTACGGTTGTCTTTCCGTCGGCTCCCGTGGCGGTCTCGCGGCTGCTGGCGGTCCCCCCACCAGCGGTCACATCCCAGCTCACGACGGCGCTCGGCACCGCGTTGCCGAACCGGTCCACGACTCGCACCGTGGGGGCGTCCGACACGGCCTGCGCGATTCTCCCGGGCTGGCTCACCGCGCTGGCGGCCTTCAGCGTGTCGGGTTCCCCGGCGAGGGCCGACGCCTCGAAGACAGCGCTGGGAGGCGGCGCGGGCTCAGTCACCACGAGGCGGGCCTGGACCTCGTACGCGCCGGCCTCGGAGCCCAGCACCCACCGAGCGGTAGCGCGGCCGTCCGAGCCGGTGACGGCGGTGTCGGGCTCCAGCCGCCCCGCGGCGGCGTCACCAGTCACCACGAAAGCGACCATGTGTCCGGGGATGGGGACCCCATCCGCGGCGACGCTGACCTCGAGTGGATCCGGGAGTGCCTGACCCACGGTTCCGGTCTGCCCGTTTCCTCCGACGATCGCGAGGGCCACGCCCTCGCCTGACGCGCTGGGGAGGCGGAGATCGCTCCCACAGCCGATCGCCCCCGCGACAGCGAGCGACACGATCACCAATGTCCGAGCATCTGAGTTTCTCATCGCGATCACCACCTGCCGCCAGGCTTCCACGCCACGGAGCGCCTCAGCGGCCGCTCTGGAAGAGGATGCCGAGCCCGAAGTTGACCAACCGTTCGCGATAGCGCTCGTTCCCACGGCCGGTGTAGCTGTGGCCGACGACATCGACAGACGGGTTGAGGTACCACCGCCGTCCCACCCGCAGCTCCCAGCCCGCACCGATCAGCCCGGCGAAGCCGGTGTCACCCACACCCCCACCCTCCTCGAAATCGACCGCGTTGCGCCCGAGCCCGAGCCCGCCCTTGAGATAGAGCCCCGTGGTCGCCACCGGATAGAACTGGCCGATGAAGAGAAGACTGGTCAGCGACTCGACGCGCCGGTTCTCCTCGTTGATCCACGCCAGCGCCTCGCCGCCAAGCCTGAGGTGCTGATTGACCGTGCCGCCCACCCGGAACGAGACCGACGGCCGGTAGAGCTCTTCACTGTAGCCGGCCCCGTCCCGCAGATCGAAGGACTCACCGCCCGCTCCGAGCGAGAACCCACCCCAGAATCCCGAGCGACCATCCTCCCGAGCCAGCGACAGGCCCCGGGGCGCATCCTGAGCCGAGGCGCTTCCCACTGCGATCAGGACGAGGGCGACCGCGGCGGAAAAGCCGCGCCACACGATACGCATGATGACAGCCTCGGGTCGTTTATGTTGGGTCGTAGACCACACGGGCACCGGCGTCACCAGCCACGGCAAACCCCGGACCGCGCGATGTCGCAGCGGAAGTGGCTAGCCAGTAGGGCTTTACGAATCGATGCGTGGCCGATCGTCACGTCTCGCGTCCTCGACCACAGACAGCCCATGTCCTCCGCCTCCCGTCGCGCGGCCATCGTTTTCCTCATGCTGGTCGCCGCAGTCTGTGTCCGACTGGGGTTCTGGCAGGTGCACCGGCTGAGCGATCGCCGGGCACTGAACCAGGCCGCCGCGGCCGCGCGAGCCAGGCCGGGGATCGACCTCGGCACCTCAGCCACGTGGCCGGCCGATTCGCTGGTCCATCGCTGGGTCGAAGCGGTGGGGACGTACGATCGGAGCCACGAGATCGTGGTTCGCGGACAGGCATTTCAGGGGACGCCGGGAGTCCACGTGGTGACGCCGCTGCGCCTCGCGGGGCGGGATGATGCGGTCCTGGTGCTGCGAGGGTTTGTCCCCGCCGCCGACGCGGTACGCGCGGAGACGGCGAGCCTGGAGGAGCCCGGCGAGGTCCGGATCAAGGGACTGGCGACGGCGGTCGCGAGCGGTGGCGGACAGCCCATCGAGCACGCCGGCCGCACCACCTGGGCGCGCCTGGATCTCGACGCGCTGCGTGCGCGCATCCCTTACCCTCTCCTGCCCGTCGCGGTGCAGCAGCCTCCCGACTCCGCGCTGCCCCGCTCACCTCGCCGCCTGCCCGTCGCCGAACCTTCCGAGGGTCCGCACCTCGCCTATGCCATCCAGTGGTTCCTCTTCGCGGCCATGGCGGTCGCGTTCGCGGTACTCGTCGTGGGACGGACTAAGGAACGCTGACGACCGGCCGATCGAGCTGTTCGATCGTTCGGGTGGACGGTTGGCGGTCACGCTGTTGCCGAGCGGCCGTCGCCTCGGCCGTCTTGAGCACCCGCAGCAGGTTGCGTCCCGCCAGCTTCCGCAGGTCGTCGTCGCTCCATCCCCGCCGCACCAGCTCGGCGAAGAGCTGAGGGAAGGTGGACACGTCTTCCAGTCCCGCCGGCGGATTGTCGAAGCCATCGAAGTCGCTCCCGATCGCGACGTGATCGGCTCCGGCGACCTTTCGAACATGGTCGATGTGGTCCGCCACCTGGGCCAGCGTGGCCTTGGGGCGGGGATGGGCAACCTCGTATGCATCGCCGCGCCGGCGGCGCTCGGCCGTGTCGCTCACCTCCGCCTCGATCTTCTTGACCTCCTCGCCCGCGAGCTTTTCCCAATCCGCCACTTCCTGCGACACGAACGCGGACACGAACGTCACCATCACCACGCCGCCGTTCTTCGGCAGGCGCTTGAGGATCGAGTCGGGGACGTTGCGCACGTGATCCGTCAGCGCGCGGGCCGACGAATGGGAGAAAATCACGGGGGCCTCGGTCACGTCGAGCGCGTCGCTCATCGTTCCCGGTGAGACGTGTGAGAGATCCACCAGCATCCCCATCCGATTCATCTCACGCACGACCTCGCGGCCGAACTCGGTGAGGCCGCCGTGCCGGGCGGAATCCGCCGCGGCATCGGCCCAATCGAGCGTCACGTTGTGGGTGAGCGTCATGTACCGCGCCCCGAGGTCGTAGTAGCTGCGCAGCGCCCCCAGCGAATTTTCGATGACGTGTCCGCCCTCCATCCCGAGCAGCGAAGCGAGGCGGCCCCGCTTGAACTCACGCTCGATGTCCGCCGCGGTGAGGGCGAGGGCGAGCCGGTCCGGATAGCGCGCGATCACCCGGCGGGCGATGTCGAACTCCTCGAGCTGGATCCTGGCGAATCCGCTGTCCTTCACCTCGCCCGGCACGTAGATCGACCAGAACTGAGCGCCGAGCTGGCCCGCCTTGAGCCGTTCGAAGTCGGTGTGGCCGGGGGCGCGCCGGCGGAGGTCGTAGGCGGCGACGTCGCGGGGCGCGGTCTTGGAGTTCCGAATCTCCCATGGCAGATCGTTGTGCCCGTCGATCAGCGGGACGGACCGCAACACCTTCCGGGCCCGGTCCAGCGCGGGGTCGCCCTGCGCGGCCGCGGGCGCAGCCGACGTCACGAGCAGGGCGAGGAGCAGAAGGACGGAGCGATGGACCGTGAGCATGGGCAGACTCGTGTCGGTGTGGGAGTGATGATCGGAAGATCGCCGAGGTCGTGATCAGACCGGGCGATTGATGTGCACCAGCTCGGGACGCAGGATGAACTCGGGGCAGATGGTCCGGTCATACTCGTACGGTCCGCCCGTCTCCGCGTCGGTCCAGGGGAACCCGCGGCAGACGGCCGGGTAATACGACTCGGTGTGAATGGTACAGACGTTGTCGCGCAGGAAGACACACCTGCGCCCGCGCACCCGCGTGCGCCATTCGCCCCATCGCGTGCGATAGACGGCGGCGGCTCCGTGCGCGGCCGCGATCGCGGCCGCCTCGTCCTCGCTGAGGGTGACGCCGAACGCGCAGCACGCGGATTGGTGGGGACAGGGATAGCACGGCAGCGCCGGGAAATCGCGCATGCGAGAACATAGCCGCGGCCACCGGCGCTCGGCAGGTCCCCAGTCAGGTCTCGACCAGCAGCGTCACGATCGCGTGCGGGCCGGCGAGGAAGCGGATGCTTCCACCCTCCACCGGAAGCGGCTCGGCATCGCGCTCGTCCGCGCGGATACGCGACGCGCGACCCACCGGCACACTCAGCTCGAGGCGGCCGGCCACTTCCGAGTCGGTGGCATTGAAGCAGCGGAAGACGATCGCGTCGCCTTCGTCGGCGGGTTTGAGCGACGAGTACACCAGACCGACACCCTCGAGCCGCACATCGATCGGCTCCGGGTCCAACGCCGTCGCCTGGCGCAGCCAAACCGCCCGCGGCGGATCGAACGTGTCCTCCCAGAGCTCCACCAGCCGCGCGCCGCTGGAAGCCTCCTCGGCGGTGACCGGTGCCAGCGCGAGCTGGAGTCGCTCGCGGCCGAGGCATTGAGCGCCCGGCGTTGGGGTCGGCCAGCCTGCGTGGCCCGGGCGGGTCGGCAGGTCGTCGCGCGAGAGCTGACCCACGCAGCGAAGCAGCGTCACCAGCAGGTCGCCCTCGTCGGTGTGCTCGTACTCGAAGAAGCCGGGAGCCAAGACGGCGAGGCCGCCGGCGCTCCCACCCACCGCGACGAAGCGTTGCGCCGGCGCCGTCGCCACCGGGGTCTCGCGCGGGTAGCTCCGGGCTGCGGCGCGAACGGGGGACCGGCGCAGCGGCCCGAAGGGCCCGCCTGCCATGGCCTCGGCTCCCTTGCCGACGGGCATGCGAAGGCGCAGCCGGTGATCGGTGGCGCCGTTCTCCAGATCGAGCGTGCAACGCAACACCGGACTGCCGGCGTGGAGCGTGAGCAGGAGCCGAGCACGCACCTGTCCTCCCCGGAGGGAAGCGCGGGCCTCGAGCGCGCCGACCAGGGGCCCGTCGGCCACCGGCCGGAGCGATGTCCATCGCGCCGGTCCCGCACCGGGATCACCGTCGGCGGGTGCGTAGCTGTAGGTGTCACCCGAATCGGAGTCGGATTCGAGACGCAGCAGCCGCTCGTGTCGCGCGCCGGTGCGGTGGTCCGTGAGGCTCACCAGGCCGTCCGCCGTGATCTCGACCCGCACCATGCCGTTGTCGAGGGCGCCACCGCGGTGTGTCACCACCCCGTGGAGCTGATCCGAGCGGCCGGCGGCGGACAGACCGAACCCGGTCAGCCTCGGCGCCGCGATCGCGACGCGGAGCACATCAACCGCGTCCTGGTCGGGATAGTGCCGGGCGGAGTCCAGTCGCTCATCGGCCTGGTACCGGCCCACGACCTGGTGTCGCAGTCCCGTCAGCGTCGCCGCCACCTCCGTCGCCGACGGGGCTGCCCCACTGCGAGGCTTTCGCGCGGTCGGCGGCCCGACGAGCACGTCGCGCCGGAACCAGGTCAGCTCGGCCACCACGATACCGGCCCGCGGCCTTGGGACGGGATTGAAGAACACCAGGCGAGGGCGAGTGCCGGTGGGATCATCGCGCGCGGTGTCCGGATCGTTCCCCGTGAGCGCGTCGAGCGCACCCCGCGCGAGCAACCCCGCCATCGTGCGCGCGTCCCCCAGGCGAGCCGTCACGCGCTCGGCCACGGCGTCCGAAGTGCAACCGCCGATCGAGTCGTGGAACTGCGAGCGGAGGAGCGTGCGCCACGCATGGTGGAGCAGCGCCCGGGCATCGTGACCGCGTCGCCACCGCGCCAGCGCGACGAGCGGCTCCGCGATCCGCTCGAGCGCCAGCTCGGCCTCCCCATGCAGACGCTTGAGGGGCGCCCGGGTCGCGTGCACGCCCTGAAGCGTCCAGGTGTAGCCGTACGACCACCGCAGCTCGCCTTCGAGGCGTGGCGCGGCGGCCGCGTGCTTCGCGGCAGCCGCGAGATATTCGGTCAGGGAGGAGACCCGGACGTCTGCACCTGGCTCGAGCGCGGCGAGTCCCTCGCGAACCCGCCCGATCGCAGGGTGGGCGGCGTGGTGGTCGGCACCGACGAACACCGCGACATGAGGGGAGCGGGCGCGGGGAACGAGCTGCTGCTTGAGCCGCGGCCAGGCCCGGGCGAGCGCTGAGGGATCGGCAGGAAGCGAGGCGCCGGCCTCGTATCCATCGGGCGAGAGATGATGCACCAGGATCTCGCGGCCATCGGGCGCACGCCAGCGGTACAGATCTCCGTCCTGATCCGGCTCGCCACCGACGCCCCGCCAGAGCACGCCGGCTGAGATGTCGAATTCGGCCGCCAGCGCGGGCCAGATCGCCGGATGTCCGAACGCGTCGGGCGAGTAGAGCACATCGAGCCTGGCCCCAAGGCGGGCGGCATCCCGGCTGCCAGCGAGCAGGTTGCGGATCAGCGACTCGCCCGAAGGGATCTGCTCATCGGCCAGGACGTACCACGGGCCGACCTGCAGGCGGCCTGCGGCCACCAGGGCGCGAAGGCGCGGCTCCATCTCCGGCCTGACGGCCAGATAATCCTCGAGCAGCACGGTCTGGCCATCGAGGGCGAAGGCGCGGTACGCGCGGTCCGTCTCCAGCCGCGCCACCAGATCGTCGAGCGCGGGCACGAGCCGGCACACGAACTCCGCGCGCGTGAGATACCACTCCCGGTCCCAGTGGGTATGGGGGATGAGGTGATACGTGCGCGTCGGCATGCCAACAAGCTAACCGTAGTTTTCGTACGGCTCGGCAGTCTCGCGTTTGTGGGTGGACAGGCGCTCGAAGACGTGGGTCAGGCGGACGGTGGAGTCGAGGGGCTCGACGCGGGATTCGATCAGCTTGAGGTCGGGATCGGTGCCGAGGCCGAGCCGATTGAGTCGCTCGGCCTCGCCTCTGCAGATATCGCCGGGAGTCGGACGGCTCGCGGGGTAGGCATCCTCGTGGTAGCGGATCAGCGCCTGCCAGTGCTCGTCGCCCGCTCGCTCGACCGCCTCGCGAACCTGCTCCCGGGTCAGCGCCACGCGTCGCGCTTAGAGCACGTGGTGATGTCCGGAGGTGCGGAGCGGTCGTGTTCCCACCGACGTCAGCCGGCCGCTGTAGCACACACCGGCGAGGATGGCGAACCCCGCCACCAGCGGCATGAATCGGACGTTCGCGAAGTAGTAGCCGATCATCGCAAGCGATCCCGCCAGCAGAAGGCAAGACCGGCCGACCCAGCGCTGCACGTCCTCGCTCGCAAACATCGGGTGGCTCCTGACAGGGGATACACCACTACAATGGCCGCATCGCGGCTGTCAGGCTGTAGTGCAGGTCACGCGCCAGGGGTGAGTCGGTCGGGTCACCGGGTCTTGAAGGCCCAACTCGCGATGCGGAGCACGACTAGGGCGAGTGCAGCATATCCCACCACCTGCCAGTTGACGCGGGAAAGCCACAACTCTGCCGACCGACTCAGCGTACCCAGGCTCGCAAACGAGGAGTGGGCCAGGAGGAGGGCGTACTCCACCATAGGGCATCCAATTGGCTAAGGTGGCTACCGGGAAAGGTTTAGGACTTGGCGTGACGCAGCGGAGAAGCGCCCGGCGTCGAGCAGCGCTGCAATCGGCACGCCGGGCACCCGCATCTCCCCCTGGGCGGACATCGTCAGCTTGATGACGTCGACGTTTCGGCCGAACCAGCGGGCGCTGGGCTCGAGATCCGACGGGTAGACGAAGCCGGGCATCGCGGCCGCCGCCAGCGCCGCCTGGGAGCCGACACCCGACTCCGGCATGGTGCCCGCCCAGAGCTTCGCACCGCATTCGCGCGCGATCCGAACCACCCGGCACACCTCCGACAGGCCACCCATGCGATGGACCTTCACGTTCCAGACGAGCGGGCCACCGAGCTCCGCGATCTGACGAGCCGCTCGCGCATCGCGCAGAGTCTCGTCCACGCAGATGTCGGTCTTCAGCCGTTCCGCCAGCCGCGCGTGGCCGACCATCTCATCGGGATGGAGTGGCTGCTCGATGTAGAGGAGGCCGGCGTCGTCGAGGGCGCGGAGGGCGCGCTCGTGCTCGGGCCACTCGTATCCGCCGTTCGCATCCACCGTCAGCGGCAGGTCGGTACCCGCCATCGCCTCGCGCGCGACGCGCACGGGCACTTCGTCCCATCCCGGCGCCACTTTGATCTTCACTCGGCGGTAGCCCGACGCCAGCGCGTCCTCGACCCAGCGACGGAGCGTATCGGGGGAGCGATCCACCGGGATCCCGAGCGCCACGCCACAGGGCACGCGTTCCGCCGGAGCCGCATTCAGACGCTCTCCCATCAGCGCCGCGAGCCCGAGGTTGCGCCGGTGCGCCTCGAGGTCCCAGGCCGCCGTCTCCACCGCGGCATGCGCGAAGCGATTGCCGCGCACCCCCGGCCGCAGGAGAGCGTCCACCGCTTCGGGACCGGCGACCGTGGCGCCCAGCACGCGCGGGATCAGCACGTGCTCGAGCAGGTGGCGGGCGCCGGCGATGGTCTCGTCGGAATAGAACGGCAGCTCGAACGGCGGCGACTCGCCGTATCCCCGGTGCCCCTCTTCGTCGTGCAGCACGACGACCAGGGAGCGGCGTTCGTGCATGGTGCCGCCCGAGATGACGAAGGGCTCCACCAGCGGCAGGGACAGCTCGTATAGCTCGACTCGCGCGATCCGCATCAGGACTCCGTCACGTCCAGGTAGCGGAGCTCGCCGTCGCGGCGATGGATTCCGCCTTCGGCCTCCAGATCGAGCAGTCCCGCGATGAGTCCGCTCACCGGATGAAACAGGAGCGCGTGGAGCGCTCGCTGGGTGCGGGACCCGGCAGTGGCGGGATACTGCGAGAGCGGAAGCTGAAAGAACGTGTGCAGCTGCACGCTCTCGCAGCCGAGCTTGGCGTACTCGAGGATCATCCGCCCCGACGACACGTTGCCGGTGCCGGAGAGTGGTGGATGTCGAACACGTCTCGCACGCGCCGTCTCGAGCGCGCGCAGGTTGCGATCGCTCAGATCGTACCCGCCGTAGGCCGCGCGGCGAGCCTCGGACCAGAGCCGGTTGAAGCACACCAGCGTGTCGGCGCCGGCCGCGGCCTCGATCATCTCGACCTGGAACGGCTCACCATGGCGGGCGTTCATGAGCTTGAGGGCGATGCGTACCGGCGAGGGCGCGGCGGACCGGCGAATCAATCCCGGGACCTCGCGCAGCCAGCGGAGGATTCGATCCCGCTCATCCGCCAGCGCATCCCCGGCGAGCGTGGGAGAGAAGTCCTTCTCGAGAAGGAGAGTATCCTCGCCCCAGGCGGCGGCCAGGCGGCCCGTAGTGTGGCGATACTCGTCCTCGCCGAACGGCTCGTCCAGCATCGGCAGATGGAACTTGGCGGACGGCACCACGAGCATCGGACCCGCGCGCGTCATCTCCGCCGCCAGCTTCACCAGCTGGAGATAGTCCTCGAACGGCCGGTCCCAGCCGCGGCCTTTCCAGGTAACGGTCCACCCCTCGAGCCCCGAGCCGGAGCGCACGTGCTCCACGCGCATCTTCGTCTCGTGGATCGCCCACGCGGCCATGGCCTGGCGTCCCGTGGCGTCTTCCGCGATCGCCGTCTTGAGGATCACGAACGCCAGGCCGGCCGCGCGGTCGGTCTCCAGCTGTTCCTGATTGAGCGAGAGTTGGCCCGACCCCTTGCCGATCGGATGGGGAAGGTCCACGCCGAGATAGCGGGCAGTCAGATCGATGCGATACGCATCGCGGATGTGCGCGGCCGGATCCGGTGGGAGCTCCGCACGGAAGCGCTCGAAATCACGCTCGAGCTGCGCGCGCATCCGCCACCACCTGTTCCACGACCTCGCGCTCCAGCTCCGGCAGCGAGGGACCCCACGGGTCGTCGCATGACTCGGGCGGAATCGCACCCTCGGCCGCCGCCGCCCACAACATGCGGCGGATGTACCCCTCCATCGGCTCAGTGAAGGTGACCTGCGCCAGCCGGTCGCACTGCGCCGACAGGGTGACGAATCGTTCCCACTGCCGGTCCCGCCAGGCCGTGAGCAGCTCGGCCTGGATCTCGGGCAGGGCGGCACCCATGCCGATCAGCGCGGCCGTGGCGCCCGCCATCACCGAATAGCCGAAGAATCGGTCCTCGCCCGTGATGAGCACCTTGTCGGGATGACTGCGCATCAGCGCCGCGATCCGCTGAAACGTGATGATCGAATCGAGCGTGGCGACCTTGATGCCGAGGACGCCGGGGAGCTCGAGAATCGCGTGAAGCGTGGCGTCGTCGTACGCCACGCCGCCGGCCGCCTCGTAGAGATAGAACGCGATGACGGGCAGCTCGCGACTGAGCCGGCGATGGTATCCAACGGGATCGGCGCGTTGGGGAAAGGCGAGCAGTGCGTCGGCGCGGCCGCGTCGGGCCTCGATCGCCATGGTGATGTCACGCGCGCCGGCCACGACCACGCGATCCGGCAGCGCCTCGCGCCAGGTGTCGAGCGTTTCCCGGCGCTGCTCGGGGCTCAGGTGGGGTCCCCGGCCCGTGTGGGCCCATACCGCCACACCGGCGACTGGATGCGCGCTCATCCACGCCGCGTATGCACGCTGGGCGCGGGTGTCCATCTCGGAGCCGCGGAACGGCACCGGCACCGCGGGAATCAATCCCCAGGCGATGCGGGATCCGATCATCGCGTCGCTCGTCGCGCCAGGCCTGCGTTACCGGATTCGATTGCCGATCGATCGCCGGCGCTCAGCTCGAGCAGATCCAGCTTGGCGATCGCGTTCTCGGGAATCCGGAGCGGTTGGCCGGTGCCGAAGAGAAAGCGCTGGGGCCCCACCGTCCGCAGCAGCGTCTCCAGATGATCCTCGGGAGGTCCCCACACCCAGGAGATGTCCCACCAGATGCGCGCCGCCTCATCCGGCGTGGCACCGAAGTGGACCTCCTCGATGAAGGGTCGGTCGGCGTGGGTGACGATGAGTCGGACCCGGGCGTCGGCACGGATCAACGCGCGAACGGCCGCCGCCGGAAGATCCGCCGCGTGATCGTTCGGGTGTCGCTGGCGTCCGTCTTCCAGCCGAACCGCGAGCATCAGCGGGAGGCCGGCACCCCCGCACGCCGGCCGCCAGCGCGCGCATGGACGGCCCATTCGGTGCGATGCCGTAGAACGTCGGGTCGGCGCGTACCGCAGGCGCGCCGGACTCGGCGACGGTCGCAACCACCCGCTCCCACCCAGCCATCTCCGGGTGCACCGCAGGCACCGGGCGGAGTCGCGCGGACCGTCCCGCTGTTTCCGACAGCCATTCGTTGCCTGCCGCGGGATCGCGCCAGAAAATCCCGGGCAGGTGACTCACCCAGGCCTCGTCGATCCCGACGCGATCCATGGCGGCGACGAGCGCGTCGGCCGACGTCCCCGGTACGCGGCGGTAGGGATAGCTCCCGAGGAATGCGTTGACGTCGACGCGCATCAATCGCCGGGGAAGGCGCCGGACGGGAAGATCCGGGCCGCGTTGCGCCACGCCACCCGTTCCAGGTCCGCCGGCGAGAGCAGCCGCTCGAGGTAGCGGAGCTTGGCCAACCCGGTCTCGATCGTGAGATCGCAACCCCAGAGCAGACGCTCTACACCGACGGCGTCGATGCACGCCTCGAGCATGCCGCCGTCCACTCCGCTCCCCGAGAGGTCCACCAGCACGTTCGGGAGACCGCGCACGACGGGAAGGGTATGCAGCCAGTCTCCGCCGCCGCCGATGTGCGCCAGGATGAACGGGACCGACCGGTGCCGAACCGCGAGGCGCCCGAGCTCGACCGCGTCCGAGGCCTCCTGCCCCGGGTAGTCGCGACGCCGGTGCTGCCAGATGTGCTGCAGCACCGGTACCCCTCTCTCGGCGGCCAGCGCGCACACCGGGTCGAGCAGCGGGTCGTCGGCCCGCCGGCTGGCGGCCAGCTTTACGCCGATCATCCCCGCGTCGAGACAACGCCGAATCTCGGCGAGGGCGTGCTCGGTGTAGTTGGGATTGACCGCGACGTAGCCCCGGACACGATCGGGGTGCTCGCGCTGGAGGCCCAGCATGTAGTCGTTGCCGTACCGGCAGTCGTCCGGCGACGGAAAGTAGATGGGCGAAGTGTGGCCCCAGCTCCCGAGGATCGAGGCGACGTGGATCGTGATGCCCACGCGCTCGCCGGCGCGCAGCCGGCTGGCGTTGCGCTCGCGCCAGTCGGCCCGCGGTGTGCGGTCGTGCAGGAAGTGGGCGTGGACGTCGATCAGCACGATGCCCAATCTAGGCGGATCGAGCGACCGCGGAGAGGGCGCCGTCGAGGATCTCGAGCGTCCGGTCGATCGCCGCCTCGTCGTGCGCGCGGGAGACGAAGTTGTAGGCGCCGCGCTTGAACAGCAGCCCCTTCGCGGCGCAGGCGGCGGCCACGCGGCCGGAGACCGCCTCGTCGCGATACTCGAGGTGGCACATCTCCGCGAGGCCCGCGGCGCGCGCCACGAGCGCCCCATGCCGCGCGGCGAGAGACTCGAGGCCGGCCAGCAGGCGGCCGCCCACCCGCGTGAGGTGCGCCGGCACGTCCTGCTGCACGATCGCCGCGAGCGTCGCCCGTGAGGCCGCGAGCGACACGAACTCGGTCGCAAGCGTAGACGAGATCCACGTGTGGGTGACCGCTTGCATCACGTCGGCGCGCCCGCCGACCGCGGCGAGCGGGAAGCCGTTGGCGATGGCCTTCCCGATCACGACCAGATCGGGGCGGATGCCGTAGCGCTCGCAGCCGCCGCCGACGGCGAGGCGGCAGACCGTCTTCACTTCGTCCACCACCAGAAGCGCGCCGGCGCGTATGGTCTCCTCGCGCAGGACGGCGAGCCACGTGGGGTCCGGCGCCTCGAGGATGACCGGCTCGAACACCACCGCGGCGAGGCGGTCGCCCGCCGCCCGGATCGTCGTTCGGGCCGCCTCGGGGTCGTTGAACGGCAACTCGCGGTAGAGCGCTCGGCTCGCCGCGGGCACCCCTCGCCCCTCGCCGGTCTGACACCAGTCGAGCCAGCCGTGATAGCCACAGCCCAGCACTTCGTCGCGGCCCGTGACCACGCGCGCCAAGCGTACGGCGGCCGCCATCGCTTCGGCGCCGGTCTTGAGGAACCGCACGCGCTCCATCCACGGGATGAGCCGGCAGAGGTCGGCGGCCAGCGCTTCCTCGAGCACCGGCGGCAGCGGCCCCACGACGCCGAGCCGGGCGGCCTCCGCCACCGCCAGGCTCACCTCGGGATGGGCGTAGCCGAGGGCCACCGAGCCCAGGCCCATGATGTAGTCGGTGTACTCGCGACCTTCACTGTCCCACACCGAACAGCCGGCGGAGCGCGTCATGCGCGCGGGCACCCCCTCGACCGAGGATCCGAACAGGGCCTCGGGCCGCTTGCTGCCCGTGGAGGTGAAGCCCGCGACCCGGTCCATCAGCGCAGCTCCAGGATGCCGAAGCTCGCGGGATCCTGCCGGTCGCCACGCAGGTACACCCATCCGCCGCCACCGCTCCAGACGAGCTGGCCCGAGCGCCGTTGCCGACCCTCCTCGATCCGGTTGATCAGCAGGTCGAAGCCGATCTCGTCCCCCGGAGCGGGAGTCCACTCGGGCGGTGTCACCGCAACCGAAATCGCGTAGCCGGTGTCCGTAGGCTGCCACGCCCCCCTCACCATCCCGACCTCTCCCGCGGTGCCTCCGGCGACCCGCACCCGGATCGACCCGTCGTCGCCGGCCGGGGCGATGAGAAAGCCGAGGGGTGTCCGGGCCTTGTCCGTCCCGAGGTAAAGCTGAATGCCATCGGCGTGGATGTCGTCGGGCTCGTTGTCGAGACCGAGCGGGGGAGCGCCATCGGGACGCACACGAAGCTCGGGCTTCCGCACGTCCACCGCGACATAGATCGCGTCGGCGTCCCAGTTGACCGCGGCGACCGCCGAGAACTCCTCGGCCCCCGTGTACGGCTCGTCGCTCCGACGGTACTGGTCCTCGTGATCGAGCGCGAGTGGCGCCGACGCGTCGAAGGTGTCCAGCGTGCCGTCGAGCACCGGGGAATCCGCGATGCCCAGCGCGAGGCCGGTGGCCGGCGTCCGACGCTCGTGATCGATCAGCGGACGCGCCGGTGGCGGCGTCGAGCGGCGGAGGCCGCGAAGCGACACCTGCGCCCCCCCCGCGGTCACATCCCAGCCCTCGCTCGTCTGCACATGGCGGTCGACGCCCTCGCCGGTCTCCACTTCGATCACGTCGCCGGCGGCCCGCCACGAACGAACCAGGCCTTGTCCCGACGCCGCCTCCACCACGGAAACCAGGCGCACTCCGGGACCCCGCGCGCGCTGCAGCAGCATCCGAGTCGGTGCCGTCGAGCCCGGCCTGCCGGGCGCGATCGCTCTCACGAGCTCCACCGCACGATCGAGGTGCAGAGAGAGCGTGCCGCCCGACGTATTGCCGGCGCGGGCCAGAAGCGTCTCCCCTACGCCCGGGATGAAGCGCTCGGACGATGTCACGAATTCGTCGGCCAGCGCATCGGCGTCCCACCGCCCGGTCGAGACGAGCTCGACGTCACCCGCCGGGTGCCATGGCAGCTCCACGAGGTGCTCCTCCTCGGCGGAGAACTCCACGATGTCGAGCAGGTAGCGCGGCCCGGCCACCAGCGTCCGGGTGAACCGGTCGTAGGCGCCGCGTGTCCAGGCCCAATCGCCCGACTCACCGAAGGCGGTGCATTCCGCGCCGCGCGGAGCCTGGGAGACGCCGTCGAGCCGGGGCGCGTTGTGGGCGAGCGTGGACCGATACCAGAACAGATCGCGCGCCACGTACGAACCGGTGCCGGGATCGGCCAGCCAGTGGGTGCCGCCGGCGTGGAGCGTGAGGTGCAGCCGATCGGGGTGCCCGTGACCGCCACCGTAGGCGCCACACTCGAGGCTGGCGTAGCGGTCGCCGCGGCGGAGAATCGCCAGACCCTGACCTTCGAGCAGCGTGTTGCCGGGCCGCCAGGTGCCCGATCCGCCGGGCAGCGTGGGCGCCATCTCGAGCAGTGCCCACCACGACAGGTCCGCGCGAGTGCGGGGTCCTCTCGGCGCCTCGGCACCGGTCTCGTGCAGGTAGCTGTCGAACCGCTCCGCCTCGGGCGCCGGCGACCGGTAGAGCGCCCGGAGCCAGTCCCAGAGATCGGAGCTGATGTTGCCCAGCCGTGCGAGGCCGACCTCCCACAGCTCGAGGTACATGGGCTGCGCCAGCGAGACGCCGAAACGGGAATCCTTTCGCGCCGGAAAGGTGAAGTCCGGCAGCGCGCTCAGCGCGGGAGCGCGGAGCGCGCCCTCGAGTCGCGCGGCCAGCCTCGGGTCCGCCAGCACGTCCACGCCCGCCTGGCGGGCCCAACCCATGGCGAGGAGTTGTCCGCGCAGCGCGAAGAGGTGGTAGTTCTCGCCCTCGTACCACATCCCGTCGCTGCCGTAACCGCGCACCAGATGCGCGATGATCCCGGT
This sequence comes from uncultured Gemmatimonadales bacterium, assembly GCA_963846545.1. GTDB lineage: Bacteria > Gemmatimonadota > Gemmatimonadetes > Gemmatimonadales > GWC2-71-9 > CAVVWJ01. The sequence goes on from CAWJWG010000001.1 coordinate 2,305,309, forward strand.
GGGTCCCTCGACGGCGCGGCCGGCGAGCTCTTCGTCCTGGAACCAGACCGCGATGCAGGCGAGAGCGGCATTGTGCCATGTCTGCCGGTTGGAGAAGCCCTCATCGAACTCCCCGATGAGGTTCGCGGCCTCATCGGCTACCGCATTCACCCCCTCCTCCACCGACGGGTCGAGCAGGCCCGCCTCGCGCAGCTGTGCCGCCGCCGCGAGATAGTTGGTGATCCAGATGGACTCGAGATAGGTGGAGAAGAAGAGTCGGCTCGGGCCCAGCACGTTGTCTCTGTTGGGATAGTCGCCGTAGCGCGACGCGTAGGCCGAAAGGATTTCGCTCGCCGCGCCGGCCGCATCCTCGCGATCCGCGAACACCGCCACCGCGGCGAGCTCCGCCGCGCGCTCCGCCATCCAGAGATGGTGCCAGCGGGCCCAGGCCCGGTCGTGACGCGCGCCGGCGACCGTGCGGCTGCAGGACGGGCAGCGGTGGGCAGCGGGCCGCCAGGGATCGAATTCGAGCGCGCCCCCGTCGTCGGGACAGATGCCGCCGTCCGTGGTGAGCTCGGCCTTGAATGGCGACAGCTCCGGGGCTCCGCGCAGGATCGCGGCGGAGCGGCTGGTGAGCCGGTCGAGCAGTGCGGACAGGTCGGCGGACTCGCGGACCGCAGCGCGGCGGGATTCGAGCAGGTCCGCCGTCAGCACGGGCGCACGCCCATCGGTGCCCAGCGGACCGGCAGGAGGCGCATGCCCTGTCGCCGGACGACTTCCCTGGCTTCAGCCGGATCATCGGGTCCCAGGAAGAACATCGAGCCGCCGGCGCCGGAGCCGGCGGCCTTTCCGCCCAGCGCTCCCGCGTCGAGCAGGGCTCGCTCGAGCCCCGCCATGTCGTGCGTCGACATGCCCGGGTCGAGGATCTGCTGCAGCCGCCAGTTCTCGCTCATGAGAGTGCCGATGCGCACGAAGTCGGCGGCGCGGAGGGCGTCGGCCATGCGTTCCGCCACTTCGCGCAGGCCGTCGAGCGCGCCGGCGATGGTCGCGTCGCCCCGCTCGTAGGCACGCATGACCCGGCCGATCGTGGCGCCCGAGAAGCGGGAGGCACCGGTGTAACAGAGCAGCAGCCGCCGTTCGAGCTCCGTCGCGAACGCCGGGTCGAGCACGAGCGGCTCGACGGTGGCGTCGGGATCGCGGAAGGTGAGTCGAAGGAAGCCGCCGTGGGCGGCGGCGAACTGATCCTGTCGGCCGCCCGGAATTCCCGCCTCGACCCCCTCGAGCCTGCACGCGAGATCGGCGATCTCGCGGATGGTGGTACGACGTCCTGCCGCGGCCGCGAGCGCGGCCACCAGGGCCACGTCGATCGCCCCCGAGCTGCCGAGTCCGCTGCCCGGCGGCGCATCCGACCGGGTCACCAGCGAGCAGGGCGCGGACTCCAGCATCCGAAGTCCCGCTCGCAGGAGTGAGAGAGGACCATCGCCGGCGAGCGCGGCCCGGTCGGCGAACTCCTCGGCCTGGCCGAGGTCTTTCGACATGAGCAGATAACCGTGCTCGCGCGGGGCCACCTCCGCGTAGGCATGGAGCTGCACCGCGGCCGCCACCACCACGCCGCCTTCGCGCGCGGAATACGGCGGCACGTCGGTCCACCCACCCGCGAAGTCGAGCCGCACCGGCGCCGCCGCGCGAAAGTTCGTCACGGCGCGATCCACCATCGCTGCACCGTTGGCAGCTCCCCACGCAGGTCCATCTCCACGCCTTTCACCCGTCGGTTGGCTCCTTGCAGTCCCGCCGCGTGATAGAGGAACGCCACCGGCATCGAGTCGGTGAAGAAACGCTGCGCCGCCGCGGGATCGGCGGGCGCCTCGAGCCCGGCAGCCTCGGCCAGCGTCGCCAGGTAGCCGAGGCCGATGTCGCCCGCGATGCCGAGCACGGCCGCGTCGAAATCTCGCGCCGGGCCGTAGACCCGGTCGAGATACGTCGACAGCTCCAGCTGCCGGATCGTCACCTCGAAGCCGGCGGCGGCCAGGCGCGCCTGCACCATCTGCTCGAGCGCCGCTTCGCCGCTCCCGACCGTGAGGAGCTCGAACCGCCGCGTCGCCCCGCCGGCCCACGCAGAACGAGTCTCCGGCGCCGGCATCGGAAGATATCCGGGCACGCCGGGAGGCACCGGTCCCGTCGCGGCCGTCCCGAAGCCGTACAGATACCCGTCCACGATCTCCTGCCGGTCGATCGCCGCGCTCACGCGGCGTCGAATCGCCGGGTCATCGAACGGCGGACGCCGCGTATTGAACACGATGCCGTAGGTCAGGAGCAGGGGGAAGGTGCGGATCTCGAGCGCGGGGTCGCGCCGCACGAAGGCGGCGTGGGCCGGCTGGATGCCGGCGAAGTCGAGCTCTCCCGACGTGAGCGCGGCGAGCTTGGTCGTCGGCTCGTCCACCACGACGACGATGAGTCGGTCGAGCCGGGGCGGGCCGCCGAGCGCGGCCGGGAAGCCGCTGTCCGCCGCGAAGACCCAGCGCCGGTTGGGCTCGTGCGCGACGAACCTGAACGGCCCGTTGCCGACCGGCCGCTCGTTCCACGCGGCGCGGCGAAGCCGATCCGGAGGCACGGTGTCGAGCAGGTGCGCGGGCAGGATCGCGAGATCGGTGAGGACGTCGGGTATCCGCGCCTGGGCCGCGGTGAAGCGGAGCCTGAGCGTCGAGTCGTCGGGGGCGGCCACCGCCTGCAGGTCGGCCATCTCGGCGAGTCGCGGATAACCCGTCGCCGGATCTCTCGCGCGGGCGAGGGTCCACGCCGCATCGCGGGCGGTCGTCGGAGCGCCGTCATGCCACCGGACGCCGGGCTGGATGGTGAAGCTGAGGCTTCGCCGGTCATCGCTCCATCGCCACCGGCTGGCCAGGTACGGCACGGGCACGAGGGCGCTGTCGTAACGGACCAGCGTGGTCAGCAGCACGTACCGCTGCACCTGGCGGGCGAGGGGGTGCTGAGTCAGGAGAGGATTGATGCTCTGGAGGTCGGCGCCCGATGCGAAGAGCACGGTAGCGCCTCGCCGGTCGGCCGGCGGCTGGCAGCCGAACAGCGACCCGGCCGCGAGCAGTGCCGGCAGCAGACGTCGAAGCACGCCGGAAGGTATCTCACTGGCGGCAGCGATGGGGAGGCTGGAGATTCCCGCCATGGTGCTTCTTCTGGTGCGGCGTGCCGTGAGCGGTGCCGCGGTGGTCTTCGGCGTGCTGACGCTGATGTTCTTCCTGCTCCGGCTCGCCCCGGGCGATCCCGCGCGCCTGCTGGTCGGACCCGCTGCCACGGAGGCGCAGGTCGCGGCCCAGCGTCGGAGCCTCGGCCTCGACCGGCCGGTGGCGGCGCAATACGCGGCCTGGCTCGGCCGCTTCGCGCGGGGCGACTGGGGCACCAGTATCGCGACCGGCCGGCCGGTCGCGGCGACGCTGGCGCAGGCGTGGCCGGCCACGGTGCGGCTGGTCGGCGTCTCCCTCGTGCTCAGCTACCTCATCGGCATCGCGGTCGGCGTACTCCAGGCCACCCACGGCGGGCGGCTCGATACCGCGCTCTCGGTGGCGACGGTGACGCTGTTCGCGCTGCCGGGGTACTGGCTCGGTCTGATGCTGGTGATGGTGTTCACCTATCAAGCGCGAATGCTCCCGGCCTTCGGCGCGGCGGGATTCGATTCCGACTTCCTGACCGGGTGGGACCGCCTCGCGGACCGCCTCCGCCACCTCGCCCTGCCCCTCGCCACGCTCACTCTGATCGGCATCGGCGGCACCGCCCGATTCGTCCGCGGCGCCATGCTCGATGTCGCCGGCGCGCCGTTCGTCGCCATCGCGCGAGCCAAGGGCCTCTCGCCGACCCGCGTGGCCGTGGGGCACGTGCTGCGCAACGCGATGATCCCCGTCGTGACGCTGCTCGGCCTCTCGCTGCCCACGCTGTTCTCGGGAGCCGTCTTCATCGAGGCGATCTTCGCCTGGCCCGGTGTTGGCCGCGTGCTGGTGGAGGGCGTCGTCGCCCGCGACTACCCGGTGATCATGGCGGCGACGGCGGTCAGCGCGACGCTGGTGGTGGCGGGCAACCTGCTGGCGGAGGCCCTGGTCGGCTGGGCGGACCCCAGGGTCCGCGCCGGCGCGCACGGAGGGTCGGCCACGTGAGCCGGGCCCTCTGGCGCGACCGGCGCGCCACCGTCGGGCTCGCCGTGCTCGGCGCGGCGGTGCTGGTGGCGCTCTTCGCACCGCTCGTGGCGGGCGACCCCATCGCGCAGCGCGACATCGTGGCAACCCGCTTCCTCGCGCCCCTCAGCTCCGACGTGCACGGCAGCTTCCATCTGCTCGGCACCGACCGCTTCGGTCGCGATGTGTGGGCCCGGCTCGCCTACGGCGCCCGCGTATCGCTCGGCGTGGGCACGCTGGCGGTGCTCGTCTCGGTCGTCATCGGCGTGGCCGTCGGCGCGGCCGCCGGATTCTGGCGTGGCTGGGCGGCGGCGACACTCCTGGGGCTCACGGATTTCGCGCTGGCCCTGCCCCGCGTGGTCCTGCTGCTGCTGCTGGCCTCGCTGTGGCAGCCGAGCGCGGGGCTGGTGATCCTGGTGCTGGGCCTCACGGGGTGGATGACGATCGCCCGACTGGTGCATGCAGAGGTGCGGGCACTCGCGGTGCGGCCGTTCGTGGAAGGCGCGGTGGGGCTCGGTGCGACGGATCTTCGGGTCCTGGTGCGGCACGTCCTGCCCAACGCCATGACGCCGGTCATCGTCGCCGCCGCGCTCGGACTCGGCAACGCCATCATGCTGGAGGCTGGGCTCTCGTTCCTGGGGCTGGGTGTGCAGCCGCCGACGCCGTCGTGGGGCAACCTGATCGCGTCGGGCAGGGACACGCTGGTCAACGCGCCCTGGGTGGCGGCGGCGCCTGGCGTGGCCCTCGTGCTGGTGGTGGTGGGTGCGACGCTGCTGGGGGACGCCGTCCGCGACCGGCTCGATCCCTCACTGGCCGCGCAGCGCTAGAGCTGAGTCTCAGTTGCCGCCGATCCAGCGCGCGGTGCCGGTCACCTCGTCGATGAGCTGCTCGAAGGCCGCGAGCGCCTGCGGCGCCGCGAAGCAGCCGTAGTCGTGCCGGATCCGCTTGGTGCGTCCGCCCGCGGTCACCGAGGTGATCACGGTCGGTGAGTCGGTGGCATACTGGCCGCAGGCCGGCGCATTCATGACGTACTCGTCCGCAAAGTCGAAGTAACCTCCCGCCTCCAGCGCCTTCATCAGACTGTCCGCTCGCTCGGGGCCGATGTCGTCGGTGGAGGTCCCCGGTCGGGCGACGTGATGTGTGCCGACGAACTGCACCGCGCCAGACCGAGCCACCGAGACGCGGTACACCGGGCAGGTGCCGAAGCACGGCGTGCGCTCGAGCGTGACGGCGGCCGAATCGCCGGCCGGCGCTGCGGCCTGAGCCGTGGAGGCATCGGGAGCGGCCTCAGTGGCCGGTGGGCGCGGGGCGCAGGAGGCGACCGCAGCCGCGAGAAGGAGTCCGGGAAGGATCGGTGGCCGCGTCATCGCGAGGTGGCCCGCACCCGGACGTCCCGGCTGCCCACACGGTCGGAGACGGACAGCGACAGCTCGTCGCGCGCCGTGGTCACCTCGGCCTCGCCGCCACGCGCGAAGGAGAGCACCTCGCCGGTGACGGGATCACGCACCAGCACCATCGGGGCCTTGGCGACATCCCACCGGAGCCTGAGGCGCCCAGCGGTCCCGCGGCTCACCTGCACGCTGGTGGGGCCGGCGTCCGCCATGGCGGTGGATGCCGAGGCGCCGGGCCCATTCAGATGCAGCGATGTCACTCGCTCGGCCCGCTCCGCGCGGAGCGGCACCACGAAGGCGAAGTGCTTCGCGCCGTTGCGGTCGTCAGCGACCTCGAGCGGGGCGAAGTCGAGAGAGAAGAGCCGGCCGCCGTCGGCGCCGCGGCCTTCGATGTGGTATGGACCGGGGCGGCGCGGCAGATTGGGCCGCGCGGTGATGCGGAAGGCGGGCTCGAGCACCGCCCGTCCGCCCTCGATCCGGCCCCAGACCAGCAGGCCCGGCTGAATCACTTCAGCCATGCCGGCGATCGAGGACTCGGCGGACCGGTAGGTCATCACCGCGTTGTAGGTGTAATCGCTGATCCATTCGTCGTCGCAGTATCCCATGAGATCGTGAGAGCTCGCCGGGCGGAGCTCCTGCCCGACGAGGTCGTATCCCACCACGCCGATCTCTCCGCCGGCGTAGGGATAACCGCCGTCGGGGTTGCCGGCGCCGCCACACGGGGCGTGCTGGCGACCCCAGTTGTGCCCCCATTCGTGCGCGGCGACCGAGCTGCCGCTGGACAGCTTGTCCCACCCGACGGCGGCTTCCGCGCCGATGTAGCCCACGCCGGCGACACCGCTGTTGTACGTGGGGTTCACCACACCGTAATAGTAGCGCGAATCGCTCTCCGCCTGGCGCAGCGTCAGGATCTCGTTGACGACGACGTTCCACGCGTTGTTGGTGTTGTTCGACTGGAGCGCGAGGTTGGTCGACGTGGTGTACGGGGCGTGCATCGCCGACGTGAAGCTCGCGAGCGGGTGCATCCGCATCGTAGCGTCGAGGTACTGCTCCCGATTCGCCTGGGTGACGTTGCCCTGCCGGTTGTCGGCCTTGGTCACGACCGGGATGAACCGCACGTTGAACGGCGTGGTGGTTCGGACGTCGAGCGCGATGGGGGTGCCGTTCGCGGGAAAGACGTTGTCCGACTCGTTGCCCTCGGCGATCGTGTTGTCCGGATCCACATCCACGAGCACGGAGAGGTTTGGCTGGATCAGGGCCTTGTCGATGGCGAGGTTCCACGACTTGGCGAGGTCGCTCTCGTCGGCGGCGAGAGGCGTGGTGAGCGCCGGTGCCACCACGGTGCTGGTCGACACCAGCGTGCCGTTGTCGTACAGCCTGACCCGCAGCGTCGGCTGCGCGGCGTTCACCTGGTTCGCGGTGACGAACACTCGGAGCAGTCCGCTCCGGCCGCTCACCAGGGGGACGGTCCGAGTGTAGGTCTGGACGCTCTGCACCAGGTACAGGCCGTCCACTCGCAGGTTGAAGCCCGCGGTGCCGCCGGTCGAATAGGTCACGGTCGCGGGGGCCGTGCCACTGGCTCCGACGGTGGCGACCTGGCTGGACGGCGCGGGTGAGTACTGGTCGGTCCCATCGGTCACGGGGAGTGCGGTGAGCGTGTACTGGCCCGCCCCAAGCCCGGTAAGCGTCTCGCTGGCCGTCGTCTGGTGGGTATACCCGCCCGGCCCCGATACGGTGACGGCCGCGTCTGTGCCCCCCGGCAGGCCGGCGATCGTGATGGCGAGCGCACCCGCCGCGGTCGAGTAGACCACGTCCGCGGTGGCGGCATCTCCGCTGCCGACGACGATTCCCTGGGAAGCAGGCGCCGGCACGTAAGCGGCCGATCCGGCGGCTACGCCGGTGGCCACCACGGTGTAGTTCCCCGCCGCCAACCCGGCAAGAGTTGCCGTTTCCGAGACCAGTCTGTGGTAGCCGCCTGGTCCGGCCACCGTCACGGCCGCATCCACCCCATCGGGCAGTCCCGACACGGCGACGGCGAGGCTTCCGGTGGCGGGCTCGGTCGAGCCACCTCCACACGCACCGAGCAGGGCCAGCACGGTGACGGCAAGATGGCGGCGGGTCATGCGATACCTGGCCGTGATGAGGGTAACCCGTGTCCAGCGAAACGGACGCGAACCCGGCGTTCTGCACCGCACCGAGCAGCATGGATCGGCGCGACGGGACGACGCAAGTGATTCTGTGACAGATGTTTGCCCGATGGAGGTAAGGGCGGGGCGTCCCGCCACCGGTGTCGATCGTGACCGAATGGGCAACTGGCGGGCCAGCGGACACCATTCCGAACTCTGGTCCGGGAAGTACCTTACGTTAGACTCTGCACACATCCGCAACCGGCCGGCTTTGGCTTCCTGATGCCACGGAGGCTCCATCTATGGATGACACTCGTTCGCGTTGGATCCCGGATCGCGGCATCGAGCAGCTGGCACCGCAGACCTACTGTCAACGCGCGGCACTCGAGTTGGCGGCATTGGTGCGGCACCAGCGCAAGCCTCGTCACCGAATCCGCCGCGATTCGGCGCTGCTCCGCCGTTGTGTGGAGCAGCTGCTGAGCAGCGGTGCGCCCGGTGTCACCGACCCGGGACCGTGGCGCACCGGGAGCAAGCCGCTCAAGCGGCCCGGGCGAGGCGGCGTGCCGTACATTCCCACGGTCACGCGCGGTGCCACCACGATCATGGTCGCGACCCAGCACGAGGCGGATGAGCTGGCCGCCTTCCTGAATTACTGCGGGACGCAGGAGATGGAGAGCTAGCGACTCAGCTTCGGCAACGCGCGCTCGATCTCGGGGCGGCGCGGCTCCAGCCACGGCGGGAGGATCAGCCTCTCGCCGAGTGACTCCGACGCCTCGTCCACCGCAAAGCCCGGCCCGTCGGTCGCCACCTCGAACAGCGCCCCTCCCGGCTCCCGGAAGTACACCGACTGGAACCAGAACCGATCGATGACCTCGGTAGGCCGAGCGCCCGCCGAGGCGACGGCCGACTGGACGGTGCGCTGGGCGTTCCCGTCGGGCACTCGCCAAGCGACGTGGTGGACGCTCCCGACACCCCACTCGCCGCGCGGGACATCGGGCGTGACCTGGATGTCGAGCACCCGCCCGGATCCGCCTCCCCCGACCGCGAAGCGGTGCCATCCCGCCTCCTCGCCCGCCGCGGTGAAGCCGAGCCCCGCGGTCAGGAAGCGAGCGCTCGGGCCGAGGTCACGCTGCGCCAGCCGAACCGCGTGGAGCCCACGGACCTGCCGATCCGCGGGCACCGGGCTCTCGTCCCAGGGCGTGAACTCGCGAGGCGCAGCGGTCTCAACCAGCGCGAGGGTGAGCCCGTCGGGATCGGTGAAAGGCAGCACCGGCTCGCCGAACCACGCGGTCCTCGCTCCCGGCTGGACGCCCCCGGCGACCAACCGATTCGACCACCAGTCCAGCGTCCCCGGCGGAACCGCCAGCGCGACCTCGTTGGTGAGGCCGGTCCCGCGTCGTCCGGGAGGCAGGTCGGGCCATGGGAAGAACGTCAGGTCGCTGCCCGCGTGCCCTTCGGCGTCGGCGTAGAACAGGTGATAGGTATCGGGCGCGTCCTGGTTGACCGAGCGCTTCACCAGACGCATGCCCATCGTACCGGTGTAGAAGTCCAGATTGCGCTGTGGGTCGCCGGCGATGCAGGTGACATGGTGCAGGCCGGTGACTGTGGAGGAGGCTGCGGGCATATGGCTCTCTGGGAAGGAGCGATGAGCTGTGGGCTATGAGCTATGAGCTATGAGCTGTGAGCTTATAGCTTATAGCTAGCAGCCTGTAGCTGACAGCTTCTAGCTTCTAGCTTCTAGCTCATAGCTCATAGCTCGTAGCTCCCACCACCGGAGTCACCATGACCCCAGACATCGCCCAGATGGAGGATCCGCTGGGGCTGCAGCGGCTGGGATACGCCGGCCCCCTGCTCGAGTTGCGGGCGCGGCGCTGGCAGGACGGCCGTGCGGTGGAGCATGCGGAGACCGTCGCCGAGGAGATTCCGGTCGCGATGGTCTACAACGGCATTCCTCACGTCGTCATGATGGCCACGCCGCAGGATCTGGAGGACTTCGCCCTCGGCTTCAGCCTGACCGAGGAGCTGATCGGCTCCCGAGACGACTTGCACAAGGTCGAGTCCATCAAGTACAGCCGGGGGATCGAGGTGCACGCCACGGTTTCCGCGGCGTGCGAGGAGGTGATCGCGGCGCGGTCCCGGCGCCTCACCGGACGCACCGGCTGCGGCATCTGCGGAGCCGACAGCATCGCCTCGGCCCTGAAGACGCTTCGGCCGGTGAGCGACGAGGTCAGACTCTCGCCCTCGGCGCTGGAGACGGCCATGGGATCACTGGCGTCCCACCAGACGCTCAACGCGGCGGCGGGCGCGATCCACGCCGCGGGGTGGGCGACGCTGGACGGGACGATCGAGGTCGTGAGGGAGGACGTCGGACGGCACAACGCGCTCGACAAGCTGGTCGGCGCCCTGCTCCGGCGGGAGACCGATCCCAAGACGGGATTCGTGGTGGTGACCAGCCGGGCCAGCTTCGAGATGGTGCAGAAGGCCACCGTGCTCGGCGCCCCGCTGCTGGCCGCGGTCTCGGGTCCGACCGGGCTCGCCATCCGGGTGGCGCAACAGGCGGGGCTCACGCTGGTCGGCTTCGCCCGGGGCGACCGGCACACGGTCTATACCCACCCCGCGCGCCTGACCGACTGACCGCTCACGCCGTCGTGGAGCCTTTGGTCTTCCGCCCGTTCCCGCTCGCGTCGGGCGGGCGATTCTGCACGTACCGCCAGCCGAAGCGGCCCTTGATGCAGAGATTGCCGCGCGTGATCTCGTGGTCCAGCGGCGAGGTGACCTTCACGATCTCGTTGTCCTGCACATGCAGCTCGAGGTTGCAGCCCACACCGCAGTAGGGGCAGACCGTGGTCGTCACGGCCTGGCGCGACTCGTCCCAGGTGCCGGCCTCCCGGTGGTCGAACTCGCTCTTGAACATCAGCGCACCGGTCGGGCACACGGCAATGCAGTTGCCGCAGTACACGCACGCCGACTGCGGCAGCTTCACCGCGAACTCGGTCGAGATCCGCGCGTCGAACCCCCGCCCCGCCACGGTCAGTGCGTAGGTGTTCTGATAATCCTTCCCGCACGCTTCCACGCACTTGTAGCAGAGAACGCACTTGGCGTAGTCGCGGATGTAGAGCTCGTTGTCCACCTTCACCGGCTGGGCCACGGTCGCGGCATAGTCCGGATCGGGCGGCGCGTGGTGGCCGGGAACGAGGCTGTCACGGACGCCGGCGGGAGCCGGTGGCGCCGGGGGGCCGTAGCGCTCCGGCTTGCAGCCGTATTCGTCCAGCCACTGGTCCGCGTCCGGAGTCGTCGAGAGATCCACCGACGACGCCAGGAACTCCATCACCATCTTGCGGCTGTGCTTCACCCGGTCGGAGTCGGTCTTGACCACCATCCCCGGCTCCACCTTGCGCGCGCAGCTGGGCACCAGCACCCGCGAGCCCTCGACCTCGACCACGCAGACCCGGCACACGTTCACCGGGTGCAGCGTCTCCAGATAGCAGATGGTCGGAACCGCCGTGCCCTCGGCCCGGCAGGCGTCGAGGATCGTGCTCCCCTCCGGCGCCTGCACCTTCTTGCCGTCGATCGTGAGCTCGACCGTGCGCTTGGGCGGACGGAGTTGGACCAGTGGTGTCATTGTCATGGGGCGGCGGCCGGGGAAAAGAGCTTGAGGCGCTTGACGGCCGATTCCACGGCGCTGTACGCCGTCTGCCCCAGGCCGCAGATCGAGGCATCTTTCATGGCGATTCCGATCTCCTCCAGCAGCGCGAGCTCGCCGCTCATCCCCCCGCGCGGCTTGCTGACGTGAATGCGATGGAGGGCCTCCTCCTGCCGTACCGTTCCGACCCGGCATGGGACGCACTGCCCGCATGACTCGTCGCGGAAGAACGCCGCGATCCGGAGCAGGATGTCGGTCATGTCCACCGTGTCGTCGAACACCATGATCACGCCGGAGCCGAGCGTGGCCTGCGCGGCGCGGGCGCCCTCGAAGGTGAGCGGCATGTCGAGTTCGTCGGGGCGGACGAAGACGCCCGCGGCGCCGCCGAGCAGGATCGCCTGCAGCGGCCGGCCGCCGGCGACGCCGCCCGCCATGTCCAGCATCTGGCGGAGCGTGGCGCCGAACGGGACCTCATAGACACCGGGCCGGGAGACGTGGCCCGACAGGCAGAACAGCCTGGGCCCCGCGGATGCTTCGGTGCCGATCCGGGCGTACTCAGGCCCGCCGATCCGAAGGATCTCCAGCACGTTCACCAGCGTCTCGACGTTGTTGATCACGGTCGGCTTGGAGAACACGCCGGATTGCACCGGGAACGGGGGCTTGTTGCGCGGCTCGCCGCGGAACCCCTCGATCGAATTGAAGATCGCGGTCTCTTCCCCGCAGATGTACGCGCCGCCGCCCTTCCGGATCTCGAGGTCGAAAGCGAGCCCGGAGCCCATCACACTCGGCCCCAGCAACCCCCGCGCGCGCGCAGCCTCGATCGCGCCCTGCAGCCGCTCGGCGGCCAGCGGATACTCACCGCGCACGTAGATGAATCCCTTCTCGCATCCCGTGGCATAGGCGGCCACCGTCATCGCCTCGACCAGGCTGAACGGATCGCCCTCCATGATGACACGGTCCTTGAAGGTCCCGGGCTCGGACTCGTCCGCGTTGCAGATCAGGTAGTGCGGGCGCACCGGCTGCCGGGCGACGGCGTCCCACTTCCGCCCGGTGGGGAATGCCGCGCCGCCGCGTCCCAGCAGCTTGGCGTCGGTGACCTCGCGAATGACGCCCTCGGGACCGAGCGCGAACGCCGCGCGCAGTGCCTCGTACCCGCCGTGCGCGCGGTAGCCGTCCAGACTCGTAGGATCTGCCACGTTCACCCGGTGCAGGAGCCGAAGCGACGCATCGCCCGCCTGGGGTAGACGAGGATGTGCGGTCAGACTCGGCGCCAGGTCCCCCGCCAGGATCTGCCCGGCCTTGGCGGCGTCCAGCTCGCCGAACAGGCGCTCGACCGGCTCGGTCCCGGCGATGGTGAGAAACCCGGCCGGCGCCTGATCGCAAAGTCCGAGGCAGGGACTGCGGAGCCAGATCGCGTCGTCCTCGCCCAGCTCGACATGATCGCCGTCGGGGCCGTGGTGGGGCGCGTGACCCGCTGTCCGCTCCAGCTCCTCGCACACGCGCGCGGCGCCTTTGATCCGGCAGGCGATGTCGTCGCAGACGTGGAGCACGCGCCGCGGACGGGGCGTGGTCGAGAGCAGCGCGTAGAAAGTCGCGACACCGAAGGCATCCGCTGGCGGCACCGTGAGTCGCTCACAGACGTAGTTGAGCGCCCCTTCGCTGATCCAGCCGATGCCCGACTGCACCGCCTGCAGCGCCGGCAGCAGCAGGTGCCGCTCGGATCGGGCCTCATGGCCTCCACTCGAGGCGTGGGCGTCCCGCGCCTCGTCCCGGGTTCCACCGTCCCACCCGGAGGCTGGAGGACCGAGCAGCGCGTCCACCGCCGCGCGTTCGGCCTCGGTGGGCGTGGCGTCCATCAGTTTCAGATCCACTCAGGCTCCCACGCGCTCGCGCGCCGCAGCCCGCTGGCGCGGCTTCGGCGTGTTCACCGGCTCGACCCGCACCGCGCACGCCTTGAACTCCGCCGTGCCGGACTTGGGGTCGGTCTCGTCGATGGTGAGCAGGTTGACGTTGACCTCGTCCTGGAAGTGAAAGGTCATGAACACCAGGCCCGCCCGGAGCGAGCGATCGATGCGCACCGGTGCGACCACGGTGCCCCGCCGGGAGGTGACCCGGACCGGATCGCCGTCCGCGAGGCCCATCCGCTCGCCGTCCTCCGGCGAGAGGTCGAGACTCTCACCGCGGCGAAGCGGCGAGGTGTAGCCGCCGGTCTGCACGCCGGTGTTGTAGGAGTCCAGCCGGCGCCCGGTGGTGAGCAGGAACGGATACTCGGCATCGGGCATCTCCACCGGCAGCTCGTGCTGCACGACCGAGAACGGCGCGGGGCGCCCCTCGACCGGGTCCTTCCAGAGGCGGCTGTGCAGAAACAGCTCGCCCGGATGGCGTCTCGTCGTAGCAGGGCCAGTGCAATCCGCCCTCGCGCTCGAGCCGCTCGTAGCTCATGCCGGCGAAAATCGGTGCCAGCGAGCGCACCTCGTTCCAGACCTCCTCGGCCGACGGATGTCCCCAGCCGGCGCCCAGGCGCTGTGCGATCTCCGAGATGATCCAGCGGTCGTCCCGCGCGTTGCCGGGCGGGTCGAGTGCCTTCCGCACCCGCTGGACGCGGCGCTCGCTGTTGGTGACGGTGCCCTCCGACTCGCACCAGCTCGACGACGCCGGCAATACCACGTGCGCCAGCTCGGCCGTCTTGGTGAGGAAGATGTCCTGCACCACCAGGTGGTCGAGCCCCTCGAGCAGGCGGATCGTGCGGTGCTGGTCCGCCTCGGCCTGCGCCGGGTTCTCGCCGATGGCGTACGCGGCGAGTACCTCCCCATGCTCCATCCCCTCGAACATCTGCGTCAGGTTGCGGCCGTACTTGGGCTCGAGCGTGACGCCCCATGCCTTCTCGAAACGGGCGCGAACCTCGGGGTCCACGGTCCAGTCCTGGAATCCCACGAGGCGATTGGGAATCGCGCCCATGTCGCCGCCGCCCTGCACGTTGTTCTGCCCGCGGAGCGGGTTGACGCCCGATCCGTATTTGCCGATGTGTCCGGTCAGCAGCGCGAGATTGATCAGCGAGAGGACGTTGTCCACCGCGTTGTGGTGCTCGGTGATGCCGAGGGTCCAGCAGATCACGGCCCGATCGGCCCGCGCGTACGTGTGGGCGGCTTCGCGGATCACCGCCGCCGGCACACCAGTCTCCCGCTCGGCGTACTCGAGCGTGAACGGCTCGACCGAGGCGCGATAGGCCTCGAATCCGGTCGTCGCCCGCCGGATGAACGTCTCGTTGGCGAGCCCGCTGTGGATGATCTCCCGGGCCATCGCGTTCGAGAGAGCGATGTCGGTGCCGACGTTGACCCCGAGCCAATGGTCCGCCCACTGGGCGGACGAGGTCCGCCGGGGATCCACGGCGAACATCTTCGCGCCGTTGTGGATGCCCTTCAGGACGTGATGGAAGAAGATGGGGTGATTCTCCCGGGCGTTCGCGCCCCAGAGGAAGATCACATCCGTCTCTTCCACTTCACGGTAGGAGTTGGTTCCCCCACCGGCACCGAACACCGTCGCCAGACCGACGACGCTAGGGGCGTGTCACGTTCGGTTGCAGCTGTCCACGTTGTGGCTGTGGAACGCCGTTCGGACCAGCTTCTGCGCGAGGAAGTTGACCTCGTTGCTGGCCTTCGAGCAGCTGAAGGTGCCGATGGCGTCGCTGCCACCCTTGGCGAGGGCCGCGCGGAACCCCGCGGCGGCGCGATCGAGCGCCTCGTCCCAGGTGGCCGTGCGCAGCTGTCCGTCCTCCCGAACCAGGGGCTCGGTGAGACGGGTGTAATTCATTGCCATACAACCTCCTGTAAGCCCGGGCCAAGAGGAATCGATGACCCGTTTCGGAAGTATGGACCGACCCGGCCGGTTCTTCAAGACACTGGCGTAGATGCAAACGGGCCACCCCGTAGGGTGGCCCGTTCGTGATGCGACCTCACCGGTCGACTCCGCGGCTTACCTCGCCGTGGATCCGACCGGCTGGGCAGCCGCGGAGGAGGGGGGTGCTCCTTCGCGCGGACTATGCTCCCGACACGCCACCGCGGCGATGGCCCCGTAGATGACCACGAGCACGAGAATGGTGTTGCGCGGCGGAACCGGACGGGTGGTCATGGCACTCTCCTTGGGGAACGGACCCCACGTTGGATCTCCGCCAAGCAAGCGCCGGGTCGTCAAGAGAATGTCAAGAGCAATGTCAAGAAGAGAAACAAACCTCGAGGGAGCTCGATGGGGAGCGTCGTAATGGAGCCTGTAAAATACCAACGAGACGCAACTTAGGCCCGGGCTGGCAGGGCTCGCCAGCCGCGAAATGCTTGACAAGCTGCCTCTATGCAGGAAATTGCACCACCTGGCGGCGCCCGTGGCTACCGCCGAACAGACTTCCCATCGAGGCCTCGAGGTCCCCCTGTGACAGGCCCCCTGGCTGGCTCACCGAGTGGCTCCGCCGTAAGAGCCCTGCTCGCCGTGATGATGCTCTTATGTGCCGGGTGCGGCGGTGGCGGCGACTCGCTCGCCTCTGAATCGCCGCTGCCGCCCGGCGACTCGATCGCACCTCCTGGCGACACTCTCCTTCCGCCGGCGGACACCATCGTTTCGCCGCCGGACACATCGTTTCGCCGCCGGACACCGTTCTTCCCCCACCCGACACCGTCGCTCCACCACCGCCGCCGCCGCCCTCCGGGCCGCCGCTGGAGCATGTCGGCATCCCGTTCGGGCCAGCCCAGCAGCCGGTGACCGGCTGGGGGCCGCAGTTCAGCGGGACGGTCTACACAGCCCACGTCGAGAACCTCCAGCGCGACCTGGAAACCGCGCGGCGAGCCGGTCTTCGCCTCTTCATCAGCTTGTGTGGCAGCGCCCCCTACAACCGGGATGAAAAGGGATTCAGCCTCAGACTATGGAAGCAGCGGGTGGATCGCTTTCGTGCGTTCGACATGACGCCCTACATCGAGGATGGCACGATCATCGGTCATTTCATCCTGGACGAGGCCGATGATCCGAGCAACTGGAACGGTCACCTGGTCGCGCATCGGGACATCGAGGAGATGGCCAGGTACAGCAAGGAGATCTGGCCCACCCTGCCCACCATCATCCGTGCCTGGCCGGAATTTCTGAAGGGCCACCGGTATCCCCACCTGGACGCCGTTCGGGTGCAGTACCACGAGCGTTTCGGTGATATCGACCAGTTCATCAACAAGAACGTCCAGCTCACCCGTGATCTCGGCCTCGTCCTGCTGGCTGGCCTGAACGTCATCGATGGTGGCGGCGAGACCAGCGGTATGCCGAGCTATCGGGAGGGCAAGCGCGCGATGAACCCGTCGCAATTGCGATCCTGGGGTGGGAGATTCTTCGCGGAGCCGGACATCTGCGGCTTCATCATGTGGGAGTACCGGGAGGACTACTTCTCGCGCTCCGACGTCATCGCCGCGATGCGGGACTTGAGCCAGCGAGCCGAGGCCCTTCCAAAGCGGACCTGCCGGATCTGAGACAAGAGCGTCACTCCGCAGTCGGAACACGGCTTGGCTTCCGCCAAGCCGTTTGTTTTCCCGCCCCGCCACTTCACTTGAGATCCGCTTGACGAGCCGTGGCCAGTATGGCTGCCGGTTCTTGCGGGTGAGCGGCACACCCTCCCCTTCGTGCACTGACGACCTGCGTCCGCTCGCGGGTCAGCACAAGGAGATCTGCGATGCGAACGACTACCGCGCTGTCGGCCTGCGCAACAGTCGCGCTGCTGGGGTGTGCCTCCGAGAATGGCCCGACCGAGCCCGAGGCGAGAGGGACGATGGTGCCGGCTGCCTCGACGGTGGCAGCGTCCGAGGACATCTGGCGAGAAAGGCCGCACCAGTTGAGCACCGTGAGTGGTGTCGGCATCGGTGTCATGGCCAACTCGGCGGGACAGTCGGTTGTCTACACCTTCGGCGGATGCGATGTGGTCGACGGCGGTGGCTACTGCACGGTGCCGGCGATCGGGATCTACAACGCGGTGACCCAAACCCGGACGGGCGATCGTGCGAATGAAGTCGCTGTGTGGAATGGCAACGGCGTCGGAACAATCGGGGGCAAGCTGTACTCCTCCGGCGGCTTTACCACTCTTCATCGGGACGAGGATGCGAGCAGTCAAGCCTGGTCCTACGATCCGGTGGCCCGCCGGGTGACCCGGATCGCCGACATGCCGAAGGCCTCGGCGGAAGGAGTCACCGGCGCTTTCGGTGGCAAGCTCTACGTGCTGCCCGGGTTGTGTAACAGCACCGGGAGCCGGCCAGGCACCTGTGTCGAGGAGCCGATCCGCCGACTCTATCGCTACAATCCCGCCACGAACAAGTGGGCAGCCCGGAAATCTGCGCCGCACTACCACAGGTTGGGCGCGGGTGGCTTCATCGGCGGCAAGTTCTACGTAGTCGGCGGCTTCAACGGCTATCAACCGGTGGCCGATCTCGATGTCTACGATCCGGCAACCGACACCTGGACGACCCGGGCTCCGCTACCGGTTGCCGGCAGGGTCATCGGAACCGCCCTGGAAAGCAAGTTGTACGTCATAGCCGGCTCGACCGCCTACGTCTACGATCCGGCCACTGACAAATGGAGCCCGATCGCCGCACCGAAATGGAATCATGACGGCGTCGTTCGCATCGTGTTCAACGGCAAGCCGAAGCTTCTCGCGGCGGGCGGCCTCGTCGGCGATACTCCCAACAACACCGAGGTGTATACGCGCTGAGGGAATGAGAAAACGGCCTGGCGGAAGCCGGGCCGTTTTGCATTGCATGCGCCGCGTAGGAATCGAACCTACAACCTAGTGATTAAGAGTCACTTGCTCTGCCAATTGAGCTAGCGGCGCTGGTGGTTCCATAGCCCCAAGGGGAGTCGAACCCCTCTCTCGACCTTGAAAGGGTCGCGTCCTAACCGATAGACGATGGGGCCGACCCTTCTGCGATAGCGCTAACGGGATTCGAACCCGTGTTTGGGCCTTGAGAGGGCCCCGTCCTAGTCCCCTAGACGATAGCGCCGCGGGTACTCCCACAGGCCCGGCAGGACTCGAACCTGCAACCCCCGGTTTTGGAGACCGGTGCTCTACCACTTGAGCTACGGACCTTTGCTGAACAGCTAACAGCTCATAGCTAATAGCTCGTAGCTAACAGCCATTAGCTCCCAGCCCAGGGTGGCTGACGGGGATCGAACCCGCAACCTCCGGAGCCACAGTCCGGCGCTCTAACCGATTGAGCTACAACCACCGCGGCGGAGCCAGCGCCCCATGATAAGGCCGCAGAAACTACCGGGTTCGGGGCCTCTCGGTCAAGACCAGAACGAGGCTGAAAGCCGCAATGTTCCGGGGTTTTGCGGCACCGGATGACCCTGAAAACTTCGCACCGGAACCACACCCCGCACCGCGTTCGCGACGAACAGGCTCCGCCCCTCGATGTCCCCCACGCGCACCCGCCGCTCGGCCAGATCGCCCGCCAGCTCGGCGATCCTCGCCCGGGCCACGCCCGGCAGGATCCCCAGCATCAGCGCCGGCGTGCAGATCAGGTCTCCCTCCCACCAGAACAGGGTCCAGATGGCGCACTCGGTGACGTAGCCGCCCTCGTTCACCAGCAGCGCATCGTCTGACCCGGCCGCGCGGGCCTCGGCGAGCGCTCGGTCGAACTGCGCCCGCTCGGTCGTCTTGTGAGGGTACGGCCGGTGCGGCTCGCGCGCCAGCGCAAGCGAGACCGGATCCTTCTCACCGGCCGAGCGCTCGCCGACCTCGAGGCCGCCGGGGCCGACCACCAGCCGGTGGACGCGGTCCCGGCCGCCCGACGGTGTCGGGAGGTCGCCGGGGAGCGGTACGCCGAGCGCCCGGCAGCTCCCCGCGAGCCGCCGGAGGTGCAGATACCAGAGCGGCGCGACGCCGTTCCGGACGCGGACCGTCTCGATCAGGCTCGGCATGCGCGAGGGCATCGGCTATCCCACCGGAACGCGAGGACGTTCGGCGTCGAGCGACACCGCCGGGTCGGGCGGTCCCTGGCGCGCATCCAGCCCCGCGCGGATGGTCGTCGCGCCGAGGATCACGCCGCCGCCCACCAGGGCCCACACACCCGGCCGCTCACCCTGAAAGATCCACGCCCACACGGGATTCAGCACCGGCTCGATCAGGAGGATCAGCGAGGCCTCGAGCGCGGGCATCGTCCCCAGTCCGCGGGTGACCAGCACATACGCGAGGGCGATCTGGAAGACGCCGAGGTAGCCGATCACGGTCCAATCGCCCGCGGTGTGACTGCCGAACGGCAGAGCGAACGGCAGCGCCGCCAGACAGGCGATGACGTTGCCCGCGACCACCGCCGCCGTCGCGGAGCCGCGCGCTCCATCCGTGGCCGAACCCATCCAGCGCAGTCCGCACACGGTGAGCGCCCAGAAGAGCCCGCTGGCGAGCGCGAGCATGTTGCCTCGCACGGGATCGGGCGCGGTCTCCGCCGGCGCGTCCACCCCGACGAAGAAGAGCCCGAGTCCGAGCGCGACTGCGGCCATGAATACGATGTCCTGGCGACGCGTCGGCTCCCGCAGGAGCCACGGTGCCAGAAGCGCGAGGTAGAGCGGGGCCGTGGACTGGAGATAGATCGTGTTCGCCGCGGTGGTGAGCCGGTTGGCCAGGACGAAGAGCGTGAGCG
The DNA here is from genome assembly GCA_963846545.1 of uncultured Gemmatimonadales bacterium. Classification (GTDB taxonomy): domain Bacteria; phylum Gemmatimonadota; class Gemmatimonadetes; order Gemmatimonadales; family GWC2-71-9; genus CAVVWJ01. Next base: position 2,325,280 of record CAWJWG010000001.1, read on the forward strand.
TGGCCGCGTAGGCCACACCGACGATCAAGGTCCGACCGGTCCACCGCTGCCTCGCCTCGCGCGTCATCAGGAAGATCGCGACGGCGGCGATGCCCGAGCGGAGACAGGTGATCTGCCAGGCCGTAAAATCCACCGCCTTGATCGCGGCGCCGCCGGTGGAGAACAGCAGGGCGGCCGCGGCGAGCTGCAGGCGGGCGGTCGAGCGCGAAGTCAGGAGTGCACCCTCACTCGTCCTCCCCTGGCACCGTCACGTCGTCACCGACGACGTCCCTCACATAGAGCATCTTCACCGGAATCATCACCGTCGCGAGCATCGGCACCGCGAGCAGCAGCCCCATGAAGCCGAACACCATGGCGAAGAGCGCCTGGCCGAGCAGCGTCATGACCGGCGGCAGCTCCAGCCCTTCCTTCATCAGCAGGGGCTGGAGCACCACGCCCTCGAGCTGCTGGATCGCGATATAGGCGAGGACGACGTAGAGCGCCTTGTCGGGGCCATCCACAAGCCCCATCGCGATCGCCGGCACCGCGGAGAGGATGGGTCCGACATAGGGGATGAATTCGAGCAGTCCGGCGATGATGCCCAGCGCGACCGCCGCCTTCACGCCGATCAGGAGCAGCGCCACCGTCGTCACCCCGCCGATCACCAGCATCGCCAGGAACTGCATCACGAGCCAGCGGCGAAGAGTGGTCGCGGTGGCGCTCAGCACCTCGCCGGCCTTGGCCCGCGTCCGATGCGGGAAGAGATGCATCAGCCCGCGGTGGTACAGACCCGGCTCGGCGGCGATGAAGATGGAGACGAACAGCAGAAGAATGATGCCGCCGATCACCGAGACCGTGGAGGAGAACACCGCGAAGAAGTGCTTGGTGACGCCCGAGAGCTGCTGTCCCATGCTCTGGCGGAGATCTACCGGTGGCCCCTTTGTCTCCTGCTTCGAGCCCGGCTCGGGCTTCGACTCGCGGGATGATCCCGCTCCGACCGTGGCAGCGGTTGCGGTATCACCCTCTGTCGAGTCCGCCTTACCCGCCGGCGCCGGCGGGGATTCCGGAGCCTGGATCAGCTCGGCGACACCGCCGCCCCTCTGCTGAATCCACTGTTCCGCGCGGTCGATGGCCTGCGGGACCTGTTGCTGCAGCTCCCCTACCTGTTTGGTGATCTGGGGGGCGGTGAGGAAGCCCAACCCGACCAGCGCCGCGATCGCCACCGCCACGATCAACACGGCGCCCACGCCGCGAGGCACCCGGAGCTTCTCCAGCCGATCCACACCCGCCGACAGCGTGATGCCGAGGAGCATGCCGAAGAAGCCGAGCAGCACTACGCTGCGACCCACCCAGAGCAGTTGCAGCGCGACGAACACGCCGGCAACGATCACGGTGGCCCGCAGGATGTCACCCGAACCCCATCCCGGGTCTTTGGCCTTGGAGGTGGGGCTCATGCGCTCGCCAACATGGTCTCCAAAGTGTCTCTCACACCGTCGCTGCGTACGTCTCGGTGCGGACCGGCGAGAAACCGCGGTGCAGGTAGTTCGGCAGGGCGGCCGGGTGGTCCAGCGTGCAGGTGTGGAGCCAGACCCGAGACGGCTCGAGCGCCCACGCCTCCCGGACCGCGCTCGTGAGCAGATAGCTTCCCCACCCTCGGCCCACGAACTCCGGCAGCAATCCGAAGTAGGCGATCTCGACCGAGCGGTCGTCGTGGGTGCGCAACTCGAAATAGCCGGCCGGGGCCCCGCGATGGCTCAGGAGCCACAGTGTCACGCCGGGATTGGCCAGGTGACTCCCGACCTGCTCGTCGCTCCAGCTGAGCCGGTCGGCCCAATGGTAGGCCCTGCCGACCTCGGCGTACAGATATCGAAAGAACGAGCCGGGGCATCGCTCGATGCGCTCGAGTCGCGGCGGATCGGCCGGCGTCGCCGTCGCCACCAGCAGGTCGGGTGACGTCATCTCGAGATATGTTCGAACGACTTCAACGGTGGGCATGGCGACATTCTAGCCGCCGACCGCATCCCGCGCCAGAAAGGACAAAGGCCCCGGCAACTTGCCCGGGGCCTTCGTCCTGAGGTACAGCCAGCCTTGCTTACTGAGGAGCCGCCGCGCTGGTATCAGCCGGGACGCCGAGGGTATCGGTACCCATCCCACTGTCCATACCCGCGGTGTCGGCACCGACCGTAGGATCGGCCGCCGGATCGATACCGGTGGTGGAGGTATCGGTACCCGCCGCGCTCGGATCAGGCATGTACGCGCCAGTGTCCGACGGGGTCGGAGCCGGCATGGATGGATCCATGCTCGACGTATCCGGGGCGGCATCGCTCGGCGTCGGATACTGACCGACGCTCGTATCGCTCGGAGTGGTGGGCGTCAGCGCCGTGTCGCTCGGCTGGGAATTGATGTCACCGGTCGCTCCGGTGGTGTCCCACGTCCCCGTGGCCGTATCCACCTGAGTGGTCACCGCCGTGGTGTCACCACGATCCGGGGCCGCTCCGACATCCTCTTCATTCCGGTTGGCGCAGGCCGCGAAAGTGGCGGCGGCGGCCAAAATCCATAGCATCTTCATGGGCTGCTCCCCTGGGTTCAACGAAGTCATGCCCGCTCCGCGAACATCTGACGTCCGAGTGGACGCGGGCCGAAAGGTCGCATTCGTTCGCGGGGGCTAACCTAACGCTCCGTCTTAGAACGTACTAGGTCATGGATCACACTTTCGAGGAGGGCTGCGACCAGTGCAGGTAAACCCTTGTCATGAGCGGAGTTCTGGAAGGTTTTCGAAGAGCGCCAATGCCCCCGGATTGGCCAGAGCCTCGGCATTGGTCACCGGCCGCCCGTGGATGACCTCCCGGACGGCCAGCTCGGTGATCTTGCCGCTGATCGTTCTGGGGATATCGGCGACTTGGAGGATGCGTTTTGGGACATGATGGGGACTCGCGTGCTGGCGGACCATCTGCCGAATCCGATCCCGGAGGGTCTGGTCGAGGGTCATACCCTCGCGCAGTCGCACGAACAGCACGATCCGGACGTCGCCATCCCATTCCTGACCGACCACCAGGCTCTCCAACACCTCCTGGATCTGCTCGACCTGCCGGTAGATCTCGGCCGTGCCGATCCGGACCCCGCCGGGATTCAGCGTCGCGTCGCTCCGCCCCGTGATCACCAGCCCGCCGTGGTCGGTGAGACGGGCCCAGTCGCCGTGGCGCCACACGCCCGGATACCGCTCGAAATACGCCGCACGGTACTTAGCGCCCTCCGGATCGTCCCAGAATGCCGTGGGCATGCTGGGGAACGGCCGGGTACACACCAGCTCGCCGTCCCGACCTCGCACCGCCCTGCACTGCTCGTCGAACACTTCCACCGCCATGCCCAACCCGCGGGTCTGCAGCTCGCCGCGCCACACGGGGCCGATGGGATTGCCGAGCGCGAAGCACGAGACGATGTCGGTCCCACCGCTGATGCTGGCGAGGTGCAGATCAGCCTTCACGTCTCGGTAGACGTAGTCGAACCCGCTCGGCGCGAGCGGGCTCCCGGTGGAGAGAATCGCCTTGAGAGCCTGGAGGTCGTGGGTCGAACCGGGGCGGAGACCCTCCTTCTCCGCAAGGGCCAGATACTTGGCGCTGGTCCCGAACACCGTCACGCGCTCGCGCGCCACCAGGTCCCAAAGCATCGCCGGCGGGAACATGGGCGCGCCATCGAACAGCACGACGGTCGCGCCCACGGCCAGGCTCGACACCAGCCAGTTCCACATCATCCACCCGCAGGTGGTGAAGTAGAAGATCCGGTCGTCCCTGGTGAGATCGGTATGGAGTACCAGCTCCTTGAGATGCTGCAGGAGCGTCCCCCCGGCGCCATGCACCATGCACTTCGGAAGGCCCGTCGTGCCGGATGAGTACAGAATGTAGAGCGGATGATCGAAGGGGAATCGGGTCCATGTTCGCTCAGCGGGCGCCGCCAGCCAGTCGGTCCAGAGCACTGCGCCGTCGATGCCGGCAAGGTTCGGCTGAGCGGTGAGGTACGGGACCACGACGACTCGCTCGATCGAGGGGATCCGCGCTCGTACCTCGCGCACCCGCTCGAGCGAATCGATCCGCTTGCCCGCGTAGCGGTAGCCGTCGGCGCAGACCAGCACGCGGGGGCGGATCTGACCGAAGCGGTCCAGGATGCCGTTGGCGCCGAAGTCCGGCGAGCAGGACGACCAGACCGCGCCGAGGCTCGCGCTGGCCAGCATGGCGATCACGGTCTCCGGCAGATTGGGCAGGAATCCGGCCACCCGATCGCCTTCCACGATACCGTGGGCCTGGAGCGCCGCCGCCGCGCGAGCGACCTGGATCCCCAGCTCTCGATAGCTCAGCGCCCGCTGACGCCCCGCCTCGTTCCAGAACACCAGCGCATCGCGATCGTCATCGTACCGCAGCAGGTTTTCCGCGAAGTTGAGCCGCGCGCCGGTGAACCACCGGGGACCGAGCAGGGGGTCAGGCGGGGCCATGCGGTCTACGCCGACCGCGGCCTCGTCCCACGGAAGCCGGTCCCCCCGCTTCGCCGCGACCACGCCGCAGAAGGACCAGACCTCGGGCCAGAACGCTTCCGGCCGCGCCACCGACCATCGATAGAGGGAGTCAAAATCGGAGACCGCCTCCGCGCCCGCGGGCCGGAGATCCCGGACCCGCGCGAGGAAGGCGGTCATGTTCGCGCGCCGAATCCGCTCGGCGCCGGGAGCCCAGATCGGCTCGGCCAAGGACAGCGTCGTTAGCTGGTCGGCGGGTTGAACTGCGCGTGCTGGGCGTCCAGCCACGACTTGTGGTAGTTGTCGTCCTCGAGCGCGAGCGCGGGCTTGGCCACGCGGAGCGGCCGGAACGTATCCATCATCACCGCCAGCTCTTCGGTGTACTTGGCACCGATGCTCGCCTCGGCGCGCCCCGGGTGGGGACCGTGGGGGATGCCGTCGGGGTGGTGGGTGATGCTGCCGAACTCGATGCCCTTCCGGCTCATGAACTCGCTCGACGCATAGTAGAGCACCTCGTCGGAGTCCACGTTGCTGTGATTGTACGGCGCGGGCACCGCCTCGGGGTGGAAATCGTAGGGGCGCGGACAGAAGCTGCACACCACGAAACCATCGCCCTGAAACGTCTGGTGCACGGGCGGCGGTTGATGGATGCGGCCCACGATCGGCTCGAAGTCGTGGATGTTGAAGACCCAGGGGTAGAAGTACCCGTCCCAACCGACCACGTCGAACGGATGGTGGTCGAGAATGATCTCGTTGAGACCGTCGTATTGCTTCACCAGGATGGGGAAGTCGCCCTTCTCGTCATGGGTTCTGAGCGCGGTCGGCCGGCGGATGTCGCGCTCGCTGTACGGCGCGCCTTCGATCAGCTGCCCGAACTCGTTGCGGTACCGCTTGGGCCAGCGCACGTGACCGCGGCTCTCCATGAACAGGAGCTTGGTCTTCTCGGGGGCGCTCAGGTCCAGACGCCACCGATGGAGAATTCCCCGGTGGATGATGAGATAGTCGCCTTCATGGAAGGGGACGTCACCGAACACCGTCTCCAGCGTGCCGGTCCCCTTGCTCACGTACACCAGCTCGTCGCACTGGGCGTTGCGGTAGAAGTGTGCGTCGTTCTCGTCGGGCTCGACGTACAGCATCGCCACTTCGTTGTTGAAGAGCAGCGGAATCCGGTCGAGCGTCGGGCTGCCGCCCTGCTTGATCTGCGAGGTGCGGAAATGACGGTGCCGGAGCGTCTGATCCGGATCGGCCTCGTACTTCGTCTCCCGAAGCCGGCGCGCCGACTTGACCGTGGTCGGCGGGTGAACGTGATAGAGCAGCGAGGCGGTTCCGGTGAACCCCTCGTGTCCCATCAGCTCTTCGGCGTAGAGCCCACCATCCGGCTTGCGGAAGGCGATGTGACGCTTCCGGGGGATCTGGCCCATCGTGTGGTAAATCGGCATGCGCGCCTCGTAGGTGTCACCCTGAGCCCAGCGAAGGGGATATGACCCGAATCATGGCTCCTTCGCTGGGCTCAGGGTGACGATCTCCGTACACTCACAGATTCCCGCGCAAGGCCTGCTCGCGCTCGATGGCCTCGAACAACGCCTTGAAGTTGCCCTTGCCGAAGCTGCGCGCACCCTTCCGCTGAATGATCTCGTAGAACAATGTCGGTCGGTCCTGCACCGGCTTGGTGAAGATCTGGAGCAGGTACCCGTCCGGATCGCGGTCGACCAGGATGCCGAGCTCCGAGAGGGTGTCGATCGGCTCGTCGATCTTTCCGACTCGGGCCTGGAGGTCCCCATAGTACGTCGTCGGCACCCGCAGGAACTCCACCCCGCGGTCGCGGAGGGCGGTGACCGTCTCGACGATGTCATCGGTGGCGATGGCGAGGTGCTGCACCCCGGGGCCGCGGTAGAACTCCAGGTACTCGTCGATCTGGGACTTCTTGCGGCCCTGCGCCGGCTCGTTGATCGGGAACTTGATTCGATCGTTGCCGCTCGCCACCACCTTCGACATCAGCGAGCTGTACTCAGTGGAGATGTCCTTGTCGTCGAACGAGATCAGGTTGCGGAATCCCATCACGTCCTCGTAGAACTTGCACCACGTATTCATCCGGCCCAGCTCCACGTTGCCGACGCAGTGGTCCACGTGCCGCAGGCCCACCGGCGGTGGTGCGTAGCGACTCGTGATCGGCTTGAACCCCGGAAGAAACAGTCCCCGGTAGTTCCGCCGCTCCACCAGGCTATGGATCGTGTCGCCATACGTGTGGATCCCCGCGATCACCACCTCGCCGTCGTCGTCGCGCAGGACGACGGGCTCGGCCGCCGGACGGGCGCCGCGCTCGACGGCCACAGTGAACGCCTCCCGAGCGTCATCCACCCAGAGAGCGATGTCGCTGACGCCGTCACCGTGGCGGTTGACGTGGTCCGCGATCGGATGGTCCGGCGCGAGGGCCGACGTCAGCACCAGACGCACCTTGTGCTGCTGCAGCAGGTAGCTCGCCCGGTCCCGGGTGCCGGTCTCCGGGCCCCGGTAGGCGACAAGCTGGTAGCCGAAGGCGGACTGGTAGTACTGGGCGGCCTGTTTGGCGTTGCCGACGAAGAACTCGACGAAGTCGGTGCCGTTGATGGGGAAGGTGTCGGTCGTCTCGGTGGCGACGGCGATCGTATCGGTCTGCATGGGTCCCCCTGAACCTCGGCGGGTGTCCGTGACGGTGCTGCAACCAGAAAAGTAACGCCGATCCCAGCGACCCACCACGCCCTCAGCTATAGGGCAGCATCTTCGCGACCTCGAGAACTAAGTCGCTGCCAGTGAATGGCTTCTGCAAGAACGGCTGTTCCTCCCGGAGCAGGCCCCGGTAAAGGATGTCGTCCCGCGGATAGCCCGACATATAGAGGATGGGCAGGTCGGGATGCAGCTTGCGCACGTGGGCTTCGAGCTCGCCCATGCCCATGTCGGGAACGATGACGTCGGTCAACACCAGGTTCGGCCGGTGGCGTCGTTCCCGGAGGAGCGCGAGCGCCTCGGCGCCGCTGCGCGCCTGGATGACATGGTATCCTCGCTCGGTCAGAATCCGAGCCGCCAGCTCGCGGACGGCATCCTCATCCTCCAGGATGAGCACCAGCCCGCCGGCCTCAGGGAGCACCTCGGCTTCCGAGCTCTCATCGCCCACGTCCTCGCGAGCCGTGCGCACCTCGGGCAGACACACCGAGAAGCTGGTGCCCTGCCCGGGCGCGCTCTCCACCCACACGTATCCGCCGCTCTGCTTCACGATGCCGTAGACCGTGGAGAGACCCAGACCCGTGCCCGATCCCACCGGCTTGGTGGTGAAGAACGGCTCGAACACCTTGGCGACCGTGTCGGCATCCATCCCATGGCCGGTGTCCACCACCGACACCACCCCGTAGCGGCCGGCCGGAATCGGGATCCCGATGAGACGACGTCCCGTGGCTTCGTCGAGCCTCCGGAACTCGCTCACGATGCGAATCGTCCCGCCGCCGACCATCGCGTCCCGCGCATTGAAGGCCAGGTTGATCAGCACCTGCTCGAGCTGCGACTTGTCCGCCCGCACCGAGCGATCCTGATCGGTCAGGGCCGTCTCCACCCGGATGTTGACGGGGAGCATGAGACGGAGAACGGGGACGATCTCCTCGATCACGCTGTTGAGGCGGAGATCGCCCGGCTGGAGCTCCTGCTGGCGGCTGAACGCGAGCAGCTGCGTGGTGATCCGCGCCGCCCGCATGGCCGCCTTCCGGATCTCGTCCACCTCGCGCTGGTGCTCGTCCGCCACCACAGGCTCGCGGCTCAGCAGGTCGCTGAAGCCGAGAATGATGGTCATCATGTTGTTCACTTCGTGGGCCACGCCGCCCGCCAGCCGGCCCACGGCCTCCGTGCGCTGCGCCCGCTGCAGGCGCTCTTCAGTGCGCTTGAGATCCGAGAGGTCCTGCACCGTCACCAGATAGGCGCCGGGGTGGGCGTCGGCATCCAGCGGTGTCACGCTCACCAGCACCGGCACGGCCGTGCCGTCCCTCCGGAGGTGGACGCTCTCGTAGACCTTGGCCTCGCCTTCGGACCACCACTCGGCCGGCTCCGCCACACGGTCGGGGGGCAGCAGCTCGGAGAAGAGCCGGCCGGCGAGACTGGCGGGGTCGCGATAGCCGTGGAGTCTCGCGAAGGCGGGATTCACCGTGTCGATCCGTCGGTCGACGCCATCCACGAGGGCGGCGCCCCACCACGAAAGATCGAATACCCGCGCCCACTTCTGAATCGCGTCGCCCAGGCCGGTGGAAGGCGGCGGCGCGAGACGGAGGCTGTCCTTCAGCCACGCGGCATCGATCGCCAGAGCGATGCGGCGCCCGAGCACCTGCGCCGTCGCGAAATCCGCGGCATGGAACGGCTCACGCGCGCTCGACCGGGCCAACGCGATGCCGCCGATGGTGCGCCCGCCGGCCCGAAGCGCGACCGTCATCAGTGACCGGACGTCGAGCTCGCGAAGCAACGGCCCGAGACTCTGGTCGCCGTTCGCGGCGAAGTGAAGGGATGCATCGGTGACAGTCGGAATCCATCGCGCCGTCCGGCCTTCGCGCTCGCGGGGAATCGCGGACGTCAGGATCGCCTCGAGTGTGTCGGAAATGGTGCGACGAGTCTGCGGTGTCAGATGAGGGCGCGAGTGAACCAGCTCCACCCGGTGGCCTTCGGGAACGTGGTCCAGTACCAGGACGCCGAGGTCGGCGATGCCTAGCATCAGTGTGTTCAGAGCGACCTTGACGACCGCCTCCAGCCCGGTGGCCGCCTCCAACGCGCGGCTCGTTTCTTCGACGAGTTGGGTCCGCACCGAAGGAAGAACTGCTGTTTGGTCTGCGATCATGTCTCGCGTCGCTCCATCACGCAACCTCACAGCTTCCTCGGCCCCAAGCAAGCGTCGTGCAACACATGTGAGAGGGATCACGCAAACGATGCATCCGTTATCACGCAACGATCTGCACCTGTGTTCTTGTCGACGCGTGCACCAATGCGAATTCATCCCGTCTCGCGGGGCCTTCAGCAATCGGATGCGAACTCTCGAGATCGGCGAGCCTGACGCGAACAGCGGTTTCTGATCACCCTGTCAGACGCCTCTTTCGCGACCCCAAACGCACGCGCCTTCTCTCTTCCCCGAGGAGTGGATCCGCCCGGGCCCTGACTCGCAGGGTTACCCGCCGGACGGAGCACGCGTGCAAGAGTGTCCTGGCGGTGCATCTCCACCGGCCTCACACAAGCTTGGCTGAACGACACTCAGGCCGGGCCCGGCGAGGGTGATCGGCTCTCGGTGTGTCGCGGGGACTGTGCGTGTCCTCAGAGAGAAAATCCGAGACGCCGGACCTGCCCTCGGCGTTCTTGGTGAGGCGTGTGGATTGTCGGAGCGGGAAGCCCCCGGGCGAAGGCTTCGGAAGGCCCCTCGCCGTGCCGCCGGAGCGCAGGATCGGCGGAAGCCGTTCAGCGGTCGGTGTCATCGCCCATGACTTGGTAAGTTTATCCTAGCAAACGGCTTGTGCCCAATCCACCAAGCCGGATGGATAGCGCGGAAGGGGCGGGACCGGCGGTGGACGACTTCCCGGGTCGATGCACGGATTGGCACCTCTCGATGACCGCCGTGACGACGGTCTGGACTGATCCCGGGAACCTCGATAGGATCTCTATCACCGCCATACCGGGTCCCAGGCTGCATATTCCGGCGTGGTGCGATTGTTGCCGAGGATGGCCCCTATCTCTCGGCTGGCTAGGAGGTTCTGGTGGCAGGCCGGCGAGGGAGCATTCGAATCGTCCAGCACGGGATGAAGTTCTCGAAGCCCGGCGAGCTGGCGGTGGTCCGTGATACCAGGGGCACATGACGGCCGATCTCGCCCGCCTGTTCGATGAGTTCTACCCCTCGCTCGTCCGCATGCTCTACCGGCGGACGGGGGATCGGGATCGCGCCGAAGATCTGGCGCAGGAGACCTTCGCACGAGCGGTGGCCGCGCCGCCGGACAACCCACGGCCCTGGCTCTTCGCCGTGGCGTTGAACCTGGTGCGCGAGGACGGCCGCAAGTCCGTGACACGGGGCCGCCGCCTGGAGCTGCTCCGTAACGAGCAGGATCGCCCGGTGGCGGGGCCCGACGCGGAGTTCGATCGCAACGAAGACGTCGCACGCGTGCGCGCGGCGTTGGCGAAGCTCAACGAGCGCGATCGGGAGGCCCTCCTCCTCAAGGCGGAGGGGTTCGGATACGACGAGATCGCCTCCACCCTGGGACTCGCCAAGGGCGCGGTCGGGACCACGCTGGCGCGGGCCCGACGGCGGTTGGTCGAGGCGTATCGCGGGCAGGAACGAGGAAACCATGTCGCATCTTGATGAAGGCACTCTGCACGCCCTGCTCGATGGCGAGCTGGACCTGCATGAGGTGAAGGAGATACAGGCCCATATCGGCAGCTGCGCTTCGTGCGGCACTCGGCTGCGCGAGGTGAAGGAGTTTCACGGGGAGTCCGACCGCCTTGTAGGGCTGCTGGAGATCTCCGGCGAGCCCTCGCGGCGCGTCGCGGTGGAGCCCGAGGTCGAGGAAGCAGCGGAGCGGCCCGTCACGGCCGTCGCCGCGCCGCGGCAGTCCCGGCGGCTCCCCCGCAACTCGGGCTCCGTGACGGAGCCTCCTCCGCTTCTTCTGCCGGAGAATCCGGAATACGGCTCCGGCCGAATGATGCGCCGGATGCGATGGGCGGCCCTGATCCTGGTGACCGTCGGCGCCGGATATCTGGGCACCCAGATGCGACAGACCAGTGGCGTCAATCTCACGCCGCTACCCATGAGCGACGGTGCCTCCGACTCCTTCGGCGGGCCCGTGGTGAGCGCCGAAGAGGCCACTCCGGCAAACCAGCTGGACACAGCATTGGGGAAAGCGACGGACGCAGCGGAGCCGCCCAAGCGGACAGCGCGCCCGGCTACTCCAAGTGCCGCCCCGGCTCCGACTGCCGCGCGGAGCGAGCGTCGGAAGAATGCCGCGGATGCTCCCGCGGAGACGGCCCCCTTGATCCCCAGGGGCGAGGGCGAAGGAGCCCGAGCCAGCCTCGGCGCGATGAAAGACGACGCCCAACAGGAGGAAGGCCTGGACGAAAAGGCGCAGCCCGCTTCCCAGGCCGACGTGCGCGCCGAGGCCGCACGCGCGCTACGGGACCTGGATCGGGAGCGGCAGATGGACCGGGCCGACGCTGCCACGGCCGCGCTCGACAGCGCGCGCCGTCGCGAGGCGCAACTCCGGCAGATCGCCGCGGCGTCCGCCCCTGCTCCGGCGCCGGCCCCTCGAACGCCAGAGCAGCGGGCGCAGATCTACCTGCGCATCGGTCTCGACGAGGCGTCCAAGCAGCTGGGTCGTCCGGTGCACGTGATGGAGGGCATGAGCCAACTGTTCATGGGCCTGGCCTCAGGCCGGGTCTCGCCGGGCGCGGACGTCACCCGGCCGGTGGTGCGTGTCGTCTATCAGGATTCGCAGGGACGGTTGATTTTTCTGGACCAGCAACGGGTTCGGCCGGGACAGGCCACCAGCTCGCCCGGAAACGAGCCGCATTGGCTGGCCGGCGAGATCTCGCTGCATCTGAGCGGTGAGGCTGGTGCGGACGTGCTTCGCAACCTCCGGAGCCGGGTCAGGTAGTCGCCGCAGTCTCCCCGTTCAGGACTTCCTGCACTCGACGCGCGAGCCCATCGGCCGTGAACGGCTTGTGCAGGAACGCCGTCCCTCTGCCCTCAACGCCCCGCCGCAGCAGCTCGCCTCCCGTGTAGCCCGAGATGTAGAGCACCTTCATGTTCGGCCGGAGCGCCGCCATCCGTCGGACCAGCTCCGCCCCGCCCATCTCCGGCATCACGACATCCGTCACCATCAGGTCGATTGGGCGCTCGTAGCGCTCGGCGATGAGGATCGCGTCGCGGCCTTGCCGCGCGGCCAGCACGGTATGACCCTGCTCGGTGAGAATCTGCCGCACCAGCTCGCGCACACCGTCCTCGTCCTCGACCACGAGGATCGTCTCATGGCCCTGCGGCAGCTCGGGCTCCTCAGCGCGTGCGGTTTCGGCCGCGGCCTGCGGGAGATAGACCTTCACGCTGGTGCCCTGCCCCGGATCGCTCGAGACCCGCACCGCGCCGCCGTTCTGCCGCACGATACCGTAGACGATCGAGAGGCCCAGGCCGGCGCGCTGCTCGGCGGCATCGGCCGAGTGGAATGGCTCGAAGAGGTGGGTGCGCGTCTCCCCATCCATCCCCGTACCGGTGTCTCGGATCGCGATCATCACGTAGGTGCCCGCGCGCACGCGCCGGCCTTTCGCGCGCGCGCTGACCTGACGCTCGGCTGTCTCGATCGTCAACACGCCGCCCTTGGGCATGGCATCGCGCGCGTTGAGAATGATGTTGACCAGCATCTGTTCCAGATGACTCGGATCCATGCGCAGCATCGCGGCGCCCGGACGGAGCTTCAGCTCCACCTGGATGTCCGCCCCGACCAGCCGGCGGATCAGCCCCTCCATCGAGCCGAGCAGCTGGTGCAGATCCAGCAGGCGGGACACCGGCGCTTGCCGCTCGCCGAACACCAGTAGCTGACTGGTCAGCGCCACCCCCCGGTCCGCCGCCTGCCGGATCTGGTCGACATCCCCTCGGCGCGCATCGCCCTCGGGCAGCTGACGAAGCAGGAGGTCCCCGAAGCCACGGATGGTGGTGAGAATGTTGTTGAAGTCGTGCGCGACACCGGCGGCCATTCTGCCCACGGCCAGCAGGCGCTGCGCCTGCCGCAGCTGTTCCTGGCTCTCCTGCAGCGCGGCCCGCGTCCGGCTGCGATCGCTGATGTCCGTGGCGAGCACCAGCCGGGCGCGGCGTCCGTCGAGATCGAGCTCGTGCGAGATGAGCTCGACATCTACCACCGTGCCGTCCCGGCGCTGGTGCCGCGTGAGGGCCGACTCGCCGCGTCGGCCCGCCTCGCCCGCGAATGGGAGGCCGGGCGGCTCTTCGGCCGGCCGGATGTCCATGATCGTCATGGCGAGCAGTTCGTCGCGGGAATAGCCGTAGAACCGGACCGCGGCGTCATTGACCGCCAGGAACTCGAGCGATGCCACGTCGAACGCCCACATCGGCTGGGGGTTGGCCTCGAACAGCAGCCGATAGCGCCGATCGGCCTCCTGCGCCTCGCGGTAAAGCTGTCCGGCCCCCATGGCGAGCGCGGCCCGCCCCGACAGCTCATTCACATACCGGACGTCCAACTCGTGGAAGCGGCGTCCGGTCTCCGAGGTCATGCCCAGCGTGATGACCCCGGCGAGCCGTCCCTCCGCGAGCAACGGCGCCTGCAGCGTCCACGTGGCCGTGAGCGCGCGGTAGAGCTTCCGGTGGTCCTCGCCGGAAGCCAGCAACCGAATACGGCTCTCCGTGACCTCGACGGGATGCAGCGCGCTGTTGGCCGGCCCGTCGAACGGCACGCGGCTATCGTCGAATTCGCAGAGCGCGCGCACGTAGAGGTCGCGGGCCGGATCGCGGTGCGCGCCCGCCAGGAAGTGTGGCTTCCCACGGGCATCGACCGCATGGATGGCGCACCAGTCGGCCAGCGCAGGCACCGTGATCCGCGACAGCTCGCGGAACGTCACCTCGTAGTCCATGGACGAGGCGAGCGTGCGGCTCGCCTGAGAGAGGAACGACACCCGCCGATCGAGCGCTTCCGCCTCGTCGCGGTCCAGGGCGGCGGCGCGGCCGCGATCGGCGTCCTCGCGCAGCCGCGACACCAGCACCGCGACCCCGGGCGCAACGATACCGATGACCAGCAGACTGTACGCCCCGCTCGGCCTGTAGCTCAGGGGCAGCCCGGGCTCGGCGAAATAGTGGACCGCATAGAGCACCGTCAGCACGGCGCTGATCAGCGCGGTCCGGAAGCCCCCGATGAACCCCGAGATGACGATAGTGAGGAGCAGCACCGTGAATGGGTGGAGCACCGGGGTCCCTTGTCGGGCGAACTGGTCCATGATGATGAGAGCCGCCAGCGTCAGGAGCGGCCCCCACACGATCTCGGCCCCGGCCCTCCAGTAGGCCGCCGAGTCGCGCAAGCGCTCGCGCCAGCGGGTGCGGGCAATGTCGACGAGTTGCGTCCCGCCACTCTGGGCCATGTTCGTCCGATCCCGGGCACGGTGCCCGCCTGGTGACAAGCACGGATCCCCCCGCATTCGCGAGGCTCGCGCACTGAGATGCGGGGGACGAGACGAAGATGGGCCGGGACCGGGGGAGGTGTCTGTGAGACTGCTTACACCCTCCCCGGTCGGTCTAGCTGGCGCGGAGCGCTACCATGGGGTCCACGCTGGAAGCGCGCCGGGCGGGGGCGAGGCAGGCGGCCGCTGCGATCATGACGAGGACCAGGGCCATGGCGACAAACGTGATCGGGTCCGTGGCTTCGACGTGGAAGAGCAGACCTGACATCAGCCTGGTGAGCAGAATGGCGGCGCCGATGCCGAACCCCAGGCCAATGGCCACGAGCAGCAGTCCTTCGCGGAGTACCATGCCGAGTACCTCGCCCCTACCTGCGCCGAGCGCCATGCGGACGCCGATCTCCTGGGTCCGCTGGCTGACCGAGAACGCCACCACTCCGCCGAGCCCGGCGGCGGTGATGCACAAGGCCAGGATCGCGAAGAGCAGGAGCAGCGTGGTGGTGAGCCGCGGCTGGGCGAGTGCTTCGCCGCGCACTTCTTCCAGGGTCTGCACGTTGGCCAGCGGCTGGCCGGGGTCGATCGCGAGCACTTCCTCGCCGATGCGGCGCGCCATCGCGGCGGGGTCCGCGATGGTGCGGACGAGGAAGGTCCCCTCGCGGAACGGCGCTTGGGCAAAGGGCAGGTAGACCTCTTCCGACGGCTCGCTATCGAGCCCGTAGTGCCGGACGTCGCCCACGACTCCGACGATGTTGATCCAGGTCTTGCCGCTGTCGGCCGAGATCCGGTGCCCTACCGCGGTCTCGCGTCCCCAGTAGCGATTGGCCAGCGTCTGATTGACGATCGCCACGCTCGTCGACTTGGGGCCGTCGGATTCGGTGAAGAACCTCCCGGTCACCAGGGGAATCCCGAGCGTCTGGAAGTAGGCCGGGGTCGCACTCCGGAGATCGCCCAAGGGTTCCGCACCGTCCTCGGCAGGCGGCTGGCCCTCGATGACGAAGCCCACGTTGATCCGTCGGTGGCCGTCGAGCGGGAACGTCAGCGACGATGCCGTGGCGATCACCCCCGGCTGACCCGCGAGCCGGGCGTGCAGGCGATCGTGGAATCCGAGCACCAGCTCGTTGGTGGTGTAGCGAGACCAGTTCAGATCGAGCGTCATCGTGAGCACGCGCTGCGGGTCGAACCCGGGATCCACCGCCTGAAGCGCGAGCAGGCTCCTGAGCATCAGGCCGGCGCCCACCAGCAGCACCATGGATACCGCCACCTGCGCCACCACCAGCGCGGAACGGACGCGGTGCGAGCCGCCCCCGCTCACCGCGGCACTGCCCTCCTTGAGCGCGGACACCAGATTCGCACGGGACGGCAGCGCCGGCAGCACGGCGAACGCCAACCCGGTCAGCACACAGACCGCGAGGGTGAACACGAGTACCTCGCCGTCGAGCGCTATCTCGCTCGCCCGCGGCGTGAACCTGGCCGCGAAGCCGGTCAGCATCCGCATGGTCGCGGCCGCGAAGCCCAGCCCGAGCACGCCACCGGCGATGGCGAGGAGACTCCCCTCCACGAGCATCTGGCGGAAGAGCCGCGCCCGGTCGGCACCGAGGGCGGCGCGGAGCGCTATCTCGCGCGAGCGGCGGGTGAGACGCGCCAGCGTGAGGTTGGCGATGTTGGCACACGCGATGAGCAGCACGAACGCCGTCGTGCCGAGCAGCAGGAGCAGGGTCGGCTTGGCCGCCTTGGTCAGCTCGTCGTGCAGCGAGGCGACCTCGATGGCGAACCCGCGTCCGCCGGGATATGCGGCCGGGTTCTCGCTCCGCACCGCGGTCGCGATCCCGGTCAACTCGGATTGCGCCTGGGACAGCGTCGTGCTCGGTGACAAGCGGCCGAACAGATGCAGAAGCCGGGCGGTGCGGCTGTTGATGGTGAACGGTGAGGATCGGAAGGGGCAGGACGAGCTCGGCATGTAGATGTCGTTCTCGGCCGGATACTGCGGCACCGGCGGCAGGACACCGATCACCGTGTGGATCCGGTCGTTCATCTCGAATGTCCGGCCTACGATTGCA
Organism: uncultured Gemmatimonadales bacterium; assembly: GCA_963846545.1. Lineage (GTDB taxonomy): Bacteria > Gemmatimonadota > Gemmatimonadetes > Gemmatimonadales > GWC2-71-9 > CAVVWJ01. The sequence goes on from CAWJWG010000001.1 coordinate 2,341,972, forward strand.
GGATCGCCGCCGAGACGGTTCTGCCAGAAGGCGTAGCTCAGGACGAGCACGGGCTCCGCGCCGATCTGGTCCTCACCGGCGCGGAAGCCGCGCCCGAGCAGCGGCTTCACCCCCAGCACATCGAAATAGTTGGCGGAGACCACGCCGGTCTGCACCCGGCGCGGCTCGCCGCGGCCGAGGAGAATGAACGGCATGGAGTGGTACTCGACGATGGACTGGAGCCCCCGGCTCCGCGCCCGGTAGTCCCCCAGCTCGGCCACGGAAAACTGAGCGTTCTGAACGCCGGCGAGCGGCGCCGGCTGCCGGAGGTACACTAGCCGTTCGCCGTCTGCGTACGGGAGCGGCCGCAGCAGCACGCCTCGGATCATGCTGAACACCGCGGTGTTGGCTCCGATGCCCAGGGCGAGCGTCAGAATGGAGACAAGGGTGAAGCCGGGGCTCTTCCGCAGCGAGCGAAAGCCGAATCGCAGATCGTGCAGCAGGCCGGTCATGAGGTCTCTCCTGGCGCGCTCGCGCGCCCCCCGGACCGAGATCGTCCGGCATTCGCGTTCGATGACGTCCAGGTCTCCGAAAGCCTGAAGCGCGGCGAGCCGGGCGGCCTGGGGGGCCAGACCGGCGTCGATCAACTCCTGGGCACGCATATCGAGATGGAAACGGAGCTCACTTCCGACGTCGCGGCCGACGTCGGCGGAGCGTCCGGGCAGCCGGAAGAGGCGGCGCATGCTCACCGGTCAGGCCGGTGCGACATCGAGCGCGGCCGCGACCGCACGGGCATAGGCACGCCAGCGCTCCACCTCTGAGCGCAGCTGCCGCCGCCCCACGGGCGTCATCCGGTAGTACTTCGCCTCGCGCCCGGTATCGCTCACTCCCCATTCCTCCTCGAGCCACCCCCGCCGCTGGAGACGGTGGAGCGCGGGATAGAGTGCCCCCTCCTGGACGGTCAGCGCCTCGTCGGTCGTCTGCCGGATCCACCGGCCGATGCCGTAGCCGTGCATCGGGCCCAGGCTCAGGGCCTTGAGAATGAGGACGTCGAGCGTGCCGACGTAGAGGTCGCTACCGGCCATGCGGGGCCCCCGGGCGAGGATGTTGCGATACCTAGGTCACTGATGTATGATAGAGTCGGATACCTAATTCGGCAAGGGGTAGGACCCGCGTATGCTCAGACGTCTGTTGTTTCCTGCCGTCGCGGCCGCTGCCATGGGGGCGTCCCCCGCTCTACCGGCGGTGGGGGCCGGGCCGCTCCGTCCGACCTACGACGCGTCCGGCGCGCTTCGGCGACCGTCCGGCATCGAGCGGTGGATCGTGGTGGGTGCCTCGCTGGGACTGGGCTATTCCGACGTTACGGAACCGGGACCTGGCAGGTTCCACCGGGTCTCCCTCGAAACCGGCGCCTACGACCACTACCGGCGGACCGGCGCCTTTCCCGACGGGACCATGCTGGCGCTGTCGATCCGCAACCCGTCCCGCCGGGTGCCGCCCAGCCGCGCGGGCTGGACCGAGGGCGACCTCGCCGCGCTGGAGATGGCGGTCAAGGATACGGCGCGCTTCGAGGGTGGTTGGGCCTACTTCGACTTCGGAACCAGTGCGACTACGGCGCGGGCCTTCCCGCCGACGCGCTGCGCGCGCTGCCATGCCGAGCATGCCGCACTGGACAATGTGTTCGTGCAGTTCTACCCACAGCTTCGGGAGCGCTGATCGAAGAGCCCATCGTGTCTTGCCGAGTTCTCCGCCGCACGGTATGCTATCGCCAACCCCAGCCCATTCCGCAGAGCCACCCCAGGTCTTCCGACCGGATCGATCACGGGATTTCTGCTCACCTGGAGATTCGGGTATGCCGCTGCAGCGTCCGCCCACCCTCGCTTTCGCCATGAACGCCTTCCGCTTCGCTCTCCTGCTCACACTCCTGACGCTCGCTGCCGGCCTCGTCGCTCCGACGTCGCTGGGGGCGCAAGGCGTCACCACGTCCGCCATCAACGGATTCATCACCGACGACGGTGGAACTCCACTGTCGGACGCGATCGTGGTGGCGGTGCACGTGCCGAGCGGGACGGAGTATCGCACCGCAGCCCGGACCGGCGGCGCGTTCAACCTGCTCAACATGCGCATCGGCGGCCCGTACCGCGTCACGGCCACGATGATCGGCTACCAGCCGAAGTCGCAGGAGAACGTGGAGCTTCGGCTGGGCGAGACTCTTCGGCTGGACCTCGCGCTCACGGCGCAGGCGGTGGAGCTGGAGGAGATCGCGGTGACCGCGGAGCGGGACCTGGTGCTGGACGCGGGACGCACCGGCGCGGCGACGTACATCACTCCCCAGCAGGTCGAGGTGTTGCCGTCGATCAAGCGCAGCACGCGCGACCTGACGCGCCTGGACCCTCGGAGTGACGGCAACTTCAGCTTTGCCGGGCGCAACTGGCTCTACAACAACGTGTCGCTCGACGGATCGTACTTCAACAACCCCTTCGGCCTGGACGACCCGGCCCCGGGCGGCCAGACCAACGCCGAGCCGGTGCCCTACGACGCGGTCGAGCAGGTCCAGGTGTCCTTGGCTCCGTTCGACGTGCGTGAAGGTGGTTTCACCGGCGCCAACATCAACACGGTGACGAAGAGCGGCACCAACCAGCTGCGCGGCTCGCTCTACACCTTCGCGCGGAACGAGGTCCTGCAGGGGAACACCGTCCGCGGATCCGATGTGGTGGCCGATCCCGACCTGAGCTTCATCCAGTCGGGCTTCTCCCTCAGCGGTCCGCTGGTGCAGGACAAGCTCTTCTTCTTCGTCAACGCCGAGCTCGAGCGGACCGACGATCCGGGGACCAGCTTCGCCGCGAGCCAGGGAACCCCCGGCTTCGGGATCTCGCGGGTGGAGGCGTCGGTCATGGACGCCATCCGGCAGCGGATGATCGATGCGTATCAGTACGATCCCGGGGTGTACGAGGGGTACATCAACGAGACCAACAACAACAAGGTGCTCGCCAAGCTCGACTGGAACATCAACCCGAGCAACAACCTGACGCTCCGGTACAACTACCTCGATGCCAAGCGCGATCTGCCGCCGCACCCGTTCGTGCTCAGCTTCGCCAACACCGGGCGCGGGCCCAACGAGAGCAGCCTGCCGTTCCGGAACGCCGGCTACGCGATCAACAACGATCTCCACTCCTTCGCCATGGAGCTGAACAGCCGGAGCACCGGGTTCGCCAACCGGTTGTTCGCCAGCTACAACCGGTTCCGTGATTTCCGGCAGCCCTTCAGCGATCCGTTCCCCACGGTGGAGATCGGTGAGGGCGGCGTCACCTACACGACACTGGGCCACGAGCCATTCTCGATCCACAACATCCTGGATCAGGACGTCTTACAGCTCACCAACAATTTCACGATGTTCCGCGGCCGGCACTCGCTGACCTTCGGCGCGAACTTCGAGAAGTTCAGCTTCTTCAACTCGTTCAACATCTTCCGGAACGGGGTGTTCTTCCTCCCGGCGGCGATTCCGCCGGGCAGCACCTTCAGCTCGCTGCAGGAATTCTTCGACGCCACCGACCCGACCAACCCGAACCAGAAGGACCTGCGGGGGTTGATCGGGAGCGGCCCGTTCAAGGGCGAGGACATCGACGTCGGCCAGTTCAGCGTCTACGCGCAGGACGAGTTGCTGGCCTCCGAGCGGCTCAACCTCACCTTCGGCGTCCGCGCGGACTTCCCGATCTACTTCACCAATCCGGTGGACAATCCCTTCTCCCGGGGCCTGACGGCGCTGGACGCGAACGGCGCCCCCGAGACGGTGGACCAGAGCGAGCTGCCCGGCAGCGACCCTCTCTTCTCACCCCGCGTAGGCTTCAACTGGAACGTGACCGGCGACCGGCGGACCCAGCTCCGCGGCGGCACCGGCATCTTCACCGGGCGCGTGCCCTTCGTGTGGATCGGCAACGTCATCTCCAATCCGGGCGCCAACCCGAACCTCTTCCCCACCGGGCCGGAGCGGCCGACCGGAGACGACGCGACGCTGGCCCAGTCGTTCGACGTGAACTCGATGGTGTCGGACTTCAAGTGGCCCCAGACCTGGATCAGCGACGTCGGGGTCGACCAGCAGCTCGGCGGCGGCTTCCTCGGCACCCTCGAGGTGATCTACGGCAAGGACATCAACAATGTCATCGTGCGGAACGCCGACCTGGTCGCACCGGTCCGGACCCTGCCCGACGGGCGGCCCTACTACGGCGGGGCCGGCGCCAACGAGCTCAACCCCGACGGCGGCGCGGGCATCTACGTGCTCGACAACACCGACGAGGGCCACAACTTCAACGCCACCGCGCAGCTGCGAAAGACCTTCGCCTTCGGCCTGAGCGCGGTGATGGGCTACAGCTTCACCGAGGCGAAGAACAACCTGAAGTCCACTGAGATCGCGAGCGTGCTGTGGCAGAGCCAGCCGATCCAGGGCAACCCCAACGACCCCGAGCTGAGCTTCTCCGAGTTCGGCCAGAAGCATCGCATCGTGGGCGGCGCGACCTACGTGAAGTCGTGGTCACCCAGCCTCAAGACGTCCATCGGCCTTTTCGTCGAGGTCGCGCAGGGCAACCGGTTCTCCGGCGCCGGCGGCAACCGCTACTCCTTCATCTATTCCGGGGACGTGAACGGAGACGGGACCGGCGGCAACGACCTGATCTACATCCCACGGGATCAGAGCGAGATCAGCCTCGCCGACTGCCCGACCGGCTGCGGCACCAACGTGACCGCCCAGCAGCAGTGGGATGCGCTCGACGCCTTCATCGAGCAGGACAAGTACCTCCGGACCCACCGCGGACAGATCGCCGAGCGGTCCGGCGCCCTCAACCCCTGGTACAACAACGTGGATCTCCGGATCCTGCAGGACTTCGCGTTCGGTGGGATCACCCGGCACAACTTCCAGCTGAGCGTGGACGTGCTCAACTTCGGAAACCTCATCAGCTCGAAGTGGGGCGTCCGCAAGGTCGCCAGCTCGGCGGCGACCTCGCCGCTCCGCCTGGTCACCGATGCCGGCGGTGTTCCGCAGTTCGACGCCAACGGCGGACCGGTGCTGAACTTTACGGGGCCGGCCGAGACCTTCATTGACGACCCAGGCGTCTTCTCTCGGTGGCGGGCGCAGGTGGGACTGCGGTACTTCTTCGAGTGACCGCACCCGGCGCCTGACGCCGGACCGCGAGCCTGAAAGCATGTGTGGGACGTCGAGGCCGGCGTCCCACACGTGCTTTTGCACCCCGCCCATCTCCAGTAACCTACGGACGAGGGCCATTGGCGGATGACTGCCGTCGATCAGAACGTGAGACCGAACAACACCGCCATCCCGCGATTCCTCAGGTCCACGGCACCTTCGATCACCGAGCGGAACCCGACCGAATAGCGGCCCTCCAGTACGAGCGTCGTGCGCGGCAGGTGCATCTCGATCGCCGCGCCGGCGATCCATCCGATATCCCACTCGCGGATGCCGCCGACGCCCTCCTGGCCGCAGGTGACGGTGGTCGTCGTGTCGGTGATGACCAGAAAGTTGCAGCCGATCTGGAGACCGGCGGACGGCCCGCCGAAGACGGCCGGCCGATACTTGCCACGCGGAAGGGTGGCGCGAGCGAGGATCGGCAGCTCGAGATAGGCGAGCTCGATGTCCACCAACGCGATGGTCCCCGTGGTGTCGATCTGGGCCAGGGTCCGGCCGCCCTTGAGCGAGAACAGGACCGCGGGCCGCAAGCTCAACACCGACGCGAGGGGCAGGTGCAGGTAGACCCCGGTGATCGCGCCCTGACGGCTGCTCACGGCGGACGAGCTCTCACCAATCAAGTCGGCGCGGCTGTATCCGACTTGGGCACCCACCGCGGCCCGCTCCTGGGCCCAGCCCACGCGCGGCGCCGCCAGCAAACAAAACGCCGCCCCCAGGAGGGTGGCATGCGTCGCATTCGTCCGCCGGGAGCGTGGGGGCACGGGTGCGAATGTAATCGGTCCCCGGCGACCGGGCCGCGCGACCGGGCGCCACGCTCGTGCATTTCCGTGGGATGGAGCTTGATGGCCGCGCGGCCGCGCATTAGTATCCCGCCCGGCTTCCCACCAACCCAAAGCGCGCCATGTCGTTGCTTACGCTCGAGCGGGTCTCCAAAAGGTTCGACGGCGTCCCCGCCGTCGACGACGTCTCCTTCGGGGTGGATCGCGGCCAGGTGGTCGGGTTCCTCGGCCCCAACGGGGCCGGCAAATCCACCACCATGCGGATGATCACCCAGTACTTCGAGCCCGACGCCGGGAGCATCCGCCTGGAGGGGGTGCCGCTCGCCGAAGGTGGGCGGGAGGCCAAGCGGCGGATCGGGTACCTGCCGGAGAACAACCCGCTCTACGCCGAGATGCTGGTGTCGGAGTGGCTGGAGTTCGTGGCCGGCCTTCGAGACATCCGCGGTGCGGAGCGCCGGTCGTCGCTGGACGAGGCCATCGCGGCCACCGGCGTCGAGGCGGTCTATCACCGCCCGATCGGCGAGCTGTCCAAGGGCTTCCGCCAGCGGGTCGGGCTGGCGGCCGCCATCCTGCACCGGCCGGACCTGCTCGTGCTCGACGAGCCGACCGAGGGACTGGATCCCAATCAGCGGGTCGAGATCCGCCGGCTGATCTCCGACCTGGGACGGGAGCGCACGGTCATCCTCTCGACCCACATCCTGCCCGAAGTGCAGTTCACCTGCAGCCGGCTCCTCATCATCAACCGCGGGCGCATCGTGGCCGATGGTCCGGTGGACGACCTGGTCTCGCGCGCCAAGGACGGCGCGAGGATCAGCGTCGAGGCAGCCGGGACCGGCGTGGCCGACCGCCTGGGTGAGCTGCCCGGAGTCCGCGGAGTGGAGGCGCGAGGCGGAGATGGCGGCCGCGTCAGGGTGACGGTGACGGTGGCCGGATCGGAGGACCTGCGCCCGCGCGTGTTCGAGCTCGCCAAGTCGTCCGGGTGGACGCTGTACGAGCTGCACCAGGAGGCTGCCAGCCTGGAGGACCTGTTCCGCCAGCTCACCACCGACCAGGAGCCGGCATGAGGCGCATCTGGACCGTCGCCAGCCGCGAGCTGCGGGCGCTGTTCGACCTGCCGACCGGCTACGTGCTCCTGGTGGTCTTCCTGGCGATCAACGGGTTCCTCTTCTTTCGCCAGGCCTACCTCTCCAACACCGCCAGCCTCCGTCCGATGCTGGACCTGCTCCCCTGGGAGTTCCTCTTCTTCGTGCCGGCCGTCACCATGCGGGCCCTGGCCGAAGACATCCGGGGCGGGCAGATCGAAGTGGTGCTGGCTCAGCCGATCAGCGAGCTCGAGCTGTTGCTCGGGAAGTATCTGGGCTCGGTGCTGTTCCTCTGGGTCGCACTGCTCCTCACCATGGCGATTCCGCTCGGGCTCGCGGCCGGCTCCGACCTGCCGTGGGGCACCGTCGTCGGCCAGTACGTCGGCGCGGGCCTTCTCGCGGCGGGCCTCGCCGGCGTCGGGATCTGGGCGTCGAGTCTCACCCGCAGCCAGATCACGGCCTTCATCGTGGCGGCCGGCGTGATGTTCGCGCTGGTGCTGGTAGGCCTCGACCCACTGCTGGTGGGCCTGCCCCCCGGACTGGGCGCCATGGCCGCGCGCATCGGGGTGCTCTCCCATTTCGAGAGCCTCGGCCGCGGCGTGATCGACCTCCGCGACGTGATCTACTTCCTCTCGCTGGCCGGAGTATTCCTGGCGCTAGCCTACGGCGCGCTGCTCGCGCGCAAGCTCGCCCCCGGCGCCGGCGCCCGCCGGCTGCGGCTCGGCGTCGGGATGCTGGCGGCCTCACTGGTCGTGGTGAATCTGCTCGGGAGCTACATCGGCGGACGGCTGGACCTGACGCCCGGCAACGCGTACACCCTCTCCCCGGCCACCGGGCGCATCGTGCGCGATCTCGACGATATCGTCACCATCAAGATGTTCGCCTCGCAGGAGCTGCCGACCGAAGTGGCGCTGATGAAGCGGGACGTGGACGACCTGCTGCGCGATCTGCGCTCCGCCGGGCACGGGCAGGTGCGCGTCATCGAGCGCGATCCCTCGGACGATGAGGCAGCGCGGCGAGAGGCGGAGTCCCTCGGCATCCAGGCGGTCCAGTTCAACGTGATCGGCCAGGCCGAGCTGCAGGTGAAGCAGGGCTACCTCGGACTCGCGGTGCAGCATGGTGGGCAGACGGAAGCCATTCCCTTCGTCCAGCGGACCGACGATCTCGAGTACCGGCTCGCCTCGACCATCCGGCAGCTGAGCCGCGCCAAGAAGCCGGTCGTCGGCTTCGTCGCCGATGCGCATGGCCCGGAGGCGTCCTTTCAGGAGATGCAGGGTCAGCTCCGCCGGTCCTACGACGTGCGCGACATCGAGCTGAGCGACTCCATGCAGCCCGGGCCCGATGTCGTGGCGCTGGTACTCGCGGGGACGCCCGACAGCCTGCCTTCGGAGCAGCTCAAACGTCTCGAGGCGTTCGTCAATCGAGGCGGCAGCGTCCTGGTGCTCACCTCGGGGATGGAAGTCTCCCAGCGCGCCCCGACGGCCCAGCCGCGGCCGGTCGCCTGGAACGCGCTGCTCCGTCCGCTCGGTGTGACCATCCGGAGCGACATGGCGTACGACCTGCTCGCCAACGAGGTCATCCCCTTGCCGACCGACTTCGGCCGTGTGCTGCAGATCTATCCGTTCTTCATCAGAGCGCAAAGCACTCGATCCACGCCGGTCAATCAGGATCTCGGGACCGTGGTGCTCACCTGGGCGAGCACGATCGACACCACCGGCGCCACCAAGGGAACCCTGACACCGCTGCTCGGCAGCAGTCAGGCCACCGGCACCTTCAGCAACGTCACCACCATCGCGCCGACGCAGGACTTCCCCCAGACCGACCTGCATCCCCGACTGCTGGCGGTAATGGTGACGCCCCCGCCGGTGACCGGCGGCGCCAAGCCGCGAGGCCGCGTCGTCGTCGTGGGCAGCATGGAGTTCGCGACGGACCGCTTCGTCCGCACGGCGCCGGAGAATCTCGCGTTCACCCTCAACGCGGTGGACTGGCTGGCGCAGGACGAGGAGCTGATCGCGATCCGCTCCAAGGATCGCCGCCCGCCACCGCTGCTCTTCGAGCGGCCCGCCCTGCGGGAGGCGGTGAAGTATGCGAATCTCGTCGGGCTGCCCCTGCTGGTCGCGCTGGCGGGCGCGGTTCGCCTGATGCGGCGGCGGCGGCGGACGCGCGAGCCCTACCGCCCGCTCGTGCCGGTGTCCGGGGGCGCCGGATGAGCTCCAAACAGCTCGCTCGTGTGGCGGTGGTGCTGGGGTCGCTGCTGCTCTTGTGGGGCGCGGCCTCGCTGGCGCGGCGAGGATCCAGGGGTCCGTCCGCCGCCGACCGCTTCGCCATTCCGCCGATCACCTCCGACCGCGCGGACTCGATACTGATCACCCGCCCCGCGGACACCACCCGTCTCGTGCGGCGCGACTCCACCTGGCTGGTCAACGGACACAAGGCGTCCGCCACCGCCGTGAGGGGTCTCTTCTCCGCGCTGGGCGACACGGCGCGGCGCACTGAATTGGTCGCGACGCGCACAGCCTCGCACGCACGCCTCGGCGTGGACAGCGAGAAAGGCGCGACGATCCGGATCGTGCGAGGCGACTCCACCCTGCTCGAGCTGATCCAGGGCAACCGGGGACCGAGCCTCGACGGCGGATATTTCCGGCACCGCGCGGACTCGGCGGTCTACCTGCTGAGTGGGGACCTGGCCCAGGCGCTCGATCGATCGTCGGACGAGTGGCGTGACCATCGGATCGGGAGCGTCGCCCGGGACAGTGTGGGTCGGATCGAAGTACAGCGTGGCAGGCGAGCCTACGTGCTCCGGCGCGACGGCAAGAGCTGGAAGATGGCCTCGGGCGGCGCGGTGGACTCGACGGCCGTGACCGCGTTGATCGCCGCATACGCCGACGTGGAGGCTGCCGGCTTCGCGACGCGGGCTCAGGCGGATTCCGCCACATTCGGACGGCCCGACCGCAAGGCGTCGCTGCTTCGAGCGGATGGCACGCCATTGTTGGCGCTGGAGTTCGATTCGACCGGGACCGGGTTCTGGGTCCGGGCGGCAGGGGACTCGACGGTGTATCGGCTCGACACCTGGAACGCGGACCGGCTGACGCCCGCGGAATCCTCCCTCAAGGCGGCCGCTCGCTGAATGCCGCCCAGCCGTGGGCTCGCACCACGGCGCCGTGCTCATCGAGTTGGGGAGGCGGGAGACGTACGGTGCCCGGCGGCTGAGGCGCGATGCCGGTGCGAGGGTCAGCGGGCACGTCCGCCAGCGCTTCGGAGACCCGGCGCACGATCCCGCTCGGCACCTGCGCCTGCCGCAGTCGATCGAGCCAGTGCACCGCATTCCCGCCGAGCAACGTGGCGGCCACCGTCGCCACGAGCTCGTCTCGGTGACGAACCCGCCCCGCGTTTTCCCGATAGCGGCCATCGTGCGCCAGGTCGGCACGGTCGAGCGCGCGGCAGCATGCCAGCCACTGGGCATCGCTGCCGACCGCCACCACGATGGGCCGGTCCGCCGTCTCGAACAGCTGGTAGGGCACCAGGTTCGGGTGCGCGTTCCCCCAGCGGCCCGGCTCGGCGCCGGTCACCAGCCAGTTCTGGGCGACGTTCACCAACGCTGCCGTTGCGCTTCTGGCCAGTGAGACCGTGAGCAGGCGACCGGCGGGCGCGACCCCGTGCCTCGAAGTCAGTCGGGCGAGGATCGCGATGGCGGCATCCTTCCCCGCGCACACATCCGCCAGGGCGACACCGGCCTTCATCGGGGCGCCATCCCGCTCGCCGGTGATGGCCATCCAGCCGCATTCGGCCTGAATGACGGCGTCGTACGCCGGACGCTCATCGTTGTCGCCGAAACCGATGAGCCGGCACCAGAGCAGCTCCGGGTCTCGTCGAAGCAGGTCGAGCGCGCTCACACCGCGTCGCTCGAGCGCGCCCGGGCGGAAGTTCTCGACCACGACATCGGCGTCGGCGATCAGCCGGTGCAGCACGCTCCGGTCGCCCGGATCGTCGAAGTCGAGCGCGATGCTGAGCTTGTTGCGATTGACCGAGAGGAAATAGGCGCTGGCCCCGTTCGCGTCGAACGGCGGGCCCCAGCCGCGGGTTTCGTCCCCGATCCCCGGCCGCTCGACCTTGAGCACGCTGGCTCCGAGGTCGCCGAGGGCCATCGTGCAGTATGGCCCCGCGAGCACGCGGGTGAGATCGAGAACTTTCAGATGGCTGAGGGGGAGGTGCGCGTCGGGCACGCTTGTGCTTCGGTCTTTGTTCGGGTATAGTGAAGGCACCAGGAGGTGCCAATGTCGCGAACCCCGGAGTTGGAGCGCAAGCTCGCCATCCTCATGTCTCTGGCGGCAGACGACCGCGAGGGCCTCCCGCCCCGTTTGCGTCACGCCGGCGTCGGTGGGTGCGCTCGGACCGGTCAACATTCGCCATCTCCGCCCTGCCCCAGGCATGCGGATGTCGCTGCTGCGCATTCTCATGACCAACGCCTGCAGCTTCAACTGCCACTACTGTCCGATGCGCCGGGATCGCGAGATGCCCCGCACCCTTCTCAAGCCCGAAGAGCTGGTGCGGATCTTCCTGGGGGCGCGAGACCGGGGGTGGTGCGAGGGTCTCTTCGTCACTACGGGCATACCGGGACGGCCGGTGAAGGTGATGGACGATCTGATCACCGCGCTCGAGCTGCTGCGGGAGCGGCACCGTTTCGGCGGCTACATCCACGTCAAGCTCGTCCCGGGCGGCCAGGCCGCGCAGGTGGAACGGCTCACTGAGCTGGCCAGCCGGGTCTCCATCAACCTGGAGGCACCCTGCGGGGCGAGTCTGGCGCAGATCGCGCCGGACAAGAGCTTCGGGACCACGGTCTCGGATCTGGAGCAGGTGCGCGGCCTGCTGCTGCGCGAGCGCGCTCAGCAGGCGGAAGGCAAGCCGCGGGATACGCTCCACCCCGGGGGCACGTCGGGCATGACCATGCAGTTCGTGGTGGGGGCCACCTCCGATACCGACCGGTCGATTCTCGACACGGTGACCCGCTTGAATCAGGGCGGCGGTATCCATCACGCGCATTTCAGCGCCTTCCGTCCGATCGAGAACACCCCGCTGGAAAGCGCCCCCGCCACGCCCGCGCTGCGCGAGCATCGACTCTATCAGGCCGACTATCTCCTTCGCGACTACGGATTTGATTCGACCGAAGTGGTCTTCGAGCCGACGGGCAACCTGCCGCTCGCCGTGGACCCGAAGAGCGCGTGGGCGCTCGCACATCCCGAGCGCTTCCCGATCGAGGTACGCACCGCCGACCCGGTCGAGCTGATGCGGGTGCCGGGAATCGGACCCACCTCCGCGCGGCGCATCGTGGCCGAGCGGCGAGGAACGCGCATCCGCTCGCTGGCCGATCTTCGGAAGCTGGGCGTGGTCACCACGCGGGCCGCGGGTTTTCTCTCGCTCGCTGGTCAGCGGCTCCAGACCACGCGCTGGACCCAGCAGCTCGGTTTCTGGTCGCCCGAGGAGGAGGTCGGCGCGCACCATATGGTCTATCAGGTGAGTCCCGGCACCTTCCGCTGACCAACCGCCCTGCCAGGGCAAATGGCACGCTCCGAAGCGCGAGCCGATCCAACCGCGACTGGGTGATGCCACTCACAGATTCGCCTCGTCCAACGCGCTATCAACCCAGGTGCGCTCAGTCCATCGTGGAGCGATTGACCTTCCTCCCACCGTGAAGCGATGGACCTTCCTCTCGCGATCACGAGCAGAACCCAGACGAGGATCGATGACGGCCAGCCCGCACACCACACAACCCGACGCCCCCACCTCCGATGACTTCGACCTCCAGCACGACGGGGCCGATCCCTGGGGTGAGGATGACGCATGGTCGCCCGACGGCGCCGAGAGCCGGCGACTGGCCCGGATGCTCGGGCTGTTCAGCATCGGCCTGGGATTGAGCCAGGTGCTGGCACCTCGGGCGGTCACTCGGGCGATCGGCTTGGAGGACACGGATCGCAACCGATCCACCATGCGCGCCTTCGGTTTTCGCGAGACCGCCACGGGCGTCGGCCTGCTCACCCGGCGGCGTCCCACCGCATTCGCGTGGGGGCGCGTCATCGGTGACGTGATGGATCTGGCGGTCCTGGGCCGAGCGCTGGCGTCGCCGCGGAGTCGGCACGGCCGGGTGGCGGCGGCCCTCGCCGCGGTGGTCGGTGTAACGGCGCTCGACATGCTGGCCAGCCAGGGGTTGAGCCGGGCGGAGGACGACGACCCCGCTCGTTCCGAGCAGCCGCACCGGATCCGGGTCAAGAAGGCGATCACCATCAACACATCGGCCGCAGAGGCGTATGGTCTCTGGCGCAACCTCGCGAACCTGCCGCGGTTCATGGATCACCTCGAGGCCGTGGTCATCCTGGACGAGCGGCGCTCCCACTGGAAGGCCAAGGCGCCGCTCGGCGCGGCCGTCGAGTGGGACGCGGAGATCACCGCCGACGTCCCGAACGAGCGGATCGCCTGGCGCTCGGTCGAAGGCGCCGGCGTCGCCAACCAGGGGGAGGTGCGCTTCACCCCAGCGCCGGGGGATCGCGGTGTCGAAGTCCGGGTGGATCTGACCTACGACCCGCCAGGGGGCATGGTCGGAGCCACGATCGCAAAGCTCTTCGGGGAGGAGCCGAGCGTGCAGGTTGACGGCGATCTCCGCCGCTTCAAGCAGATGCTCGAGGTGGGCGAGGTCGTGAGTTCGGACGCGAGCATCCACCGGGGTCTGCATCCGGCGCGGCCGTCGGCCGAGTGGCAGCGGTTCGAGGAAAGACGGTCATGAGAGCGACGTGCTGGGAGGGCAAGGGGAAGGTTCGGGTGGAACAGGTACCCGACCCGAAGATCCTCAACTCGCGCGATGCCATCGTCCGGGTGACCTCCACCGCCATCTGCGGCTCCGACCTCCATCTCCTCAACGGCTTCGTGCCGAGCATGGAGAAGGGCGACATTCTGGGGCATGAGTTCATGGGCGAAGTGGTCGAAGTGGGCCGCGGAGTCAAGAACCTCGCGGTGGGGGATCGCGTCGTCGTTCCCTTCCCCATCGCGTGCGGCAGCTGCACCATGTGCCAGCGCGATCTCTTCTCCCTCTGCGAGAACACCAATCCCAACGCCGGGCTGGCCAGCAAGCTCTGGGGTCACGCCACCTGCGGGATGTTCGGCTATTCGCATCTCACCGGCGGATATGCGGGCGGCCAAGCGGAGTACGCTCGGGTACCGTTCGCCGACGTCGGCCCGCTCAAGATCCCCGAGGGGATGCCCGACGAGCAGGTCCTGTTTCTGTCCGACATCTTCCCGACCGGGTACATGGGCGCGGAGATGTGCAACATCTCTCCGGGCGACGTCATCGCGGTGTGGGGTGCGGGTCCGGTGGGACAGTTCGCCATCGCGAGCGCCAGGCTGCTCGGAGCGGAGCGGGTCATCGCGATCGACCGCTTCCCCTACCGGCTGCGGCTCGCGGCCGAGAAGGCGGGAGCGACGGATACGATCAACTACGAGGAGACGAGCGTTCTCGAGACCCTGAACGAGCTCACGGGTGGGCGGGGTCCCGATGCCTGCATCGACGCAGTCGGGATGGAGGCGCACGGACACCCCGCGATGTACGCCTACGATCGTGCCAAGCAGGCGCTCATGCTGGAATCGGACCGGCCGCCCGCCCTGCGCGAGGCGATCATGGCGTGCCGCAACGGCGGCACGGTCTCGGTGATCGGCGTCTATGGGGGATTGATCGACAAGTTTCCGATGGGCTCGGTCATGAATCGCTCGCTCACGATCCGGACCGGGCAATGCCACGTGCACCGCTACATGAAGCCTCTGCTGGGCCGCATTCAGCGAGGGGAGATCGATCCCAGCTTCGTGATCACACACCGTCTCCGGCTCGAGGATGCTTCCGAGGGGTACGACATGTTCCTGCACAAGCGCGACGGATGCGAAAAGGTCGTGCTCGAGACCTGAGGGGCGCGTCGCCGCTCTATCGGGACGGCAGGCGTAGCGGCGACGCCTCGTAATCGAGCGAGATCCAGTCGGTCCAGGGAACGTCGGGTCGCTCGCACCACTTGTGTCGGACGTCGCCGGAGAGATCGATCGCGAATGCTTCGAGCCCCTCTTCGTACCCCGCCTGTCCGGCGATCCGACTGGCAGGGCCTTTCAAATCGACCCAGTCGCTCCACTCGCGGAAGGGCTTCAGCTGGTAACGACACCGGGTGTCGCCGCCGGACCCGACCGCGAAGACCGCCAGGCCGCCCCCGGCCGACTTGCTGACCGAGAAGTCTCCCACCGGACCTCCCAGAAGTTCCCAATCGCGCCACGGGCCGAACGGCCTGTCCTGCCAGCGGTGATGCAGCGTGCCGTCGGCCGCCCGCGCGAACACGACGAGCCCGCCGCCGACGATCGTGGTGGCGGCCAGGGTGCGCGCCCCGCCGGCAGGTGAGCCGATGGCGGTCCAGCCGTGCCAGGATGAGCCCGGCTGGTCCTGCCACTTGTGATAGACCGTCCCCTCGCCGATGCCGAACGCCACGAGTCCACCGCCTGGAATCAGCGCGGAGGCGATGCCGGTCACCGACCCGCCAAGCGGCTGCCACGCACCCCAGGGCGATGCGGGCGTGGCCTTCCAGGTGTACTGCACCTCGCCATCGTCGGTGAGGGCGAAGAGCGTAGGAGTGCCGTCCGCGAGACGCGTCGCGGTCAGCTCGGACGCACCGAGGTCCCACGTGTGCCATGGCATCGCGGGGCTTCGTTGCAGCGCGGCGAGCCGACCGTCGTTGCCGATCGCACCCACGATCGGACCCGCATGCACGATGGATTTCGCACGGCCGCCGGTGTCGCGCCAGCGACCCCACAGACCGTCCTCGCCTCTTTCAATGGTGTGAACCTCACCGGTGGGGTCCACCACGTACACACTGCCTGGGGCGATCGCGAGCTGGCGGGCTTTCATCTGGATCCTCACGAGGTCGGGAAGGAGCCGTTGCCGGCTCTCGATGGACAGTTCCCGTGTGGGGCGGGTGGATTGTAAGCGGATTCCGAGCACCACGCGAGCGGGGACCCAGCCCTGCCACTCTGCCAGAAATCTTGCAACCCGCCCCGCAACCGGGCCTGCCGCCTGAGGATACGGGCTGCAACCAGGTGCATTCCTCGGGACCCGGTCGGGGCTTAACCCCCTCATGGGACGATTAACGCGATCGTCGGTGCCGATTGCTGCGGTCGAGAGGTTCCGTGCCCGTCCGGGGCCCGTGCCTTGCATAACCGCACGCCGTAAGCGGCTGCCTCGCGCCGCCTCCCCCCTAAAACTCGCTCGATGTTCACACCAGCTCACTTCGCACGAGAGTTCCCATGACCTACACCTTCAAGTTGTCCCGCCGGATCGCTCGACTTCGAGCGCCCCTGGCCGCTGCCCTGCTCGTCGCCCTCGCCGGGTGCGACGGCGGCAACTCCTTCGACCCCGACCTGTCCGGCAACGCCGATCAGGGTCCCGGTGCCGCGAGTCCCCAGACTGCGGCCGCCTACGCCGGCGGGATTCCCATCGGCATCTTCGCGATGCCCAACGAAGAATTCGGCGCGGTGTTCAACGGCGCCATGCAGAACAACGCTCCCCAGGTGCTCCTGCAATCGCTGGCCCAGATCAAGGCTCGCGGCGGCAAGGTCATCGTCATGTTCGCGGGCAGCCAGCACCATTACAAGGAGAACGGGCACTTCAGCTACACGAAGTGGAAAGGCCGCATCGACCGGTTCAAAGGCGTGAACTTCACCTCCTACATCAACGACGGCACGATCATCGGGCACTACATTCTCGATGAGCCGTACGATCCGGCCAACTGGAACGGACAGGTGGTGTCCCCCAGCGTGGTGGAGGAGATGGCGCGCTACAGCAAGTCACTCTGGCCCGACATGGCGACGATCGTCCGGGCCGAGCCCGGCTACCTCGCCGGCAATCACAAGTATCTCGACGCGGCCTGGGCGCAGTATCTGAGCAGAAAGGGGTCGGCTGCCGACTTCCTGCGCAAAAACGTCGCCGATGCCCAGCAGCGTGGCCTCGGTCTGGTCGTGGGCATCAACCTGCTCGATGGCGGGACGCCGAATCTGAGCTCGATGAGTGCCGCCGAAGTCGAGGAGTGGGGTTCCGCGATGCTGGGCAGCACGTACCCCTGCGCGTTCATCAGCTGGACGTACGATGCGCGCTTCCTGGCGACACCCGGGATGCGCACCGCGATGGCCGTCCTGCGCCGCCAGGCGCAGAATCGGAGCACCCGGACCTGCCGGGGCTCGTCGTCGGGCGGCACGCCGACGCAGCCGCCCCCGACGCAGCCACCTCCGTCGCAGCCGCCTCCGTCCGAGCCGCCGCCGGTCGGGCCTCCCGCGCCCCCGGTTCCGTCGGACGGCGTGCCCTTCGGCCCCATCGGCGTGCCGATGAATGAGATCGGCTCGTTCAGCGGCGGTCTCCGGGGCGTGACGTCGGCGAACGTGCTCGCCACGGCCGCCGCGTCACGGCAGGCCGGCGCCAGGGTCGTGTTGCGGCTCACCGCCGGCGATGACGTGAGCAACGCCAACGGCACCTTCAGCCTCACGAAGTGGAAGGCCGCCGTGGATCGTTACGCGCGCGTCAATCTGAACTCGTACATCACGGACGGCACGATTGCCGGCCATATGCTGGTGCAGAACCCGGCGAATGCGGGCGCGTGGGGGGGACAGCGGATCTCCTACGCCACCCTCGAGCAGATGGCGCAATACAGCCGTCAGCGCTGGCCGGGCCTCACGACCATCGTGCAGGAGAGTGCGTCATGGCTGGCCGCCAACCCGTCGGCGTGGCAGTCGCTCGACGCCGGGGTGTCGGTGTTCACCGCCGAGTATGGTGACGCGGGCGCCTGGATCAACGGACAGGCGAGCGCGGCCGCGAAGGCGAAGCTCGGCCTGATGGTGAGCATGAACGTCCTGAACGGCGGCACGAGAACCAGCCGCCTGCCCGGCACGACGCAGGGCAAGTACGCGATGAGCGCGACCCAGCTGCAGACCTGGGGCTCGACACTCGTCGCGAACAGCCGCGTGTGCGGCATGCTCCTGTCGCGCTACGAGGAGCGTTACTTCGGCCGGTCGGACGTGCGGAGTGCCTTGCGCGCGGTTGCCGCGCGGGCCGGCGCGCGGGCGGGCTCGTCGTGTCGGACACGCAGCTAGGCGGGTGATGCTGCGCAGCACGCGCGGTGCAGGAGATGAGAGAAAACCGCCGCCCTCGGGCGGCGGTTTTCGTTTGGTCGAGCGGCTCGCTCGACTCAGCCTTCCCCGCGCAGAGATTCGCTCGGGTCCACCCGGGTGGCCCGCCGCGCCGGCGCGTTGGGATCCACCTGCCCAACGATCTCCCGGACCTCGGTCAATGGTTACCGCGCAAGCCGTCTTCACCACGTCCGCCGGGGACGAAAGCGTCGCGGGAAACGGAGTATGGCGCTCAGGCGAATTTGAACAGCGGCGGAAAGAGAAAGGCCACCACCGCCGCCCAGGCGGCGAGGACGTAGAGATACGAAGTCTGCCAGTCGATCAGGCGTGAAAAGGCGACGCCGCCCCGGAGGAAGCGGGCGTAGAGGAGCGCCGAGCCGCCCAGATTCACCAGCAAAATCAGGTTCTCTCCCAGCGCGGCGACCCGGTTGGGGGTAGAGCCGAAGTCCGAGATCCGGGTCCCGATGGCCCAGAGCGCCAAGGCATCCACCACGAGAGCGGCCCCGACCAGCGTGAGGTAGATCCAGTCGAGGAGACCCGGGGGGGCCAGAGGGTCCCGGGCCGAGAGCGAGTAGAGGAGCAGGGCGAAGACCACCACCAGCAGGAGGTCGAACGCGATGAGAACCTCGCGCGCCACGTCGATGCCTCGTCCCGTCAACACCATCGTCGCGAGGAAGGCGAGGAGAACCAGGGCGAAGAGTGGAGCAAAGATCCGGGTGAGCACGGGCGCCATGTTCTCGATGACACTCTGCTTCGCTTCCACCAGCCAGGTGGCGATCACCGCGGCGCCCACGACCCCACAGGGCATGATCCAGCTTTGCACCTGGGGCTCCGGGTCGATACCGATGGCCTGGAAGAGGGCGAAGGTCAGACCGATGAGCACACCCCCGCCGAGAGCGATGAGGACGTAGTAGATGAAGAGCTCGCCGGTGAAGCGGACGAAATCCATCCGCCTGTCGCTCCCCCGCCACCGTCCGCCGGTGTAGGCCACGCCCACGGCCAGCCAGAGTGCGATAGGCAGGTGGATGATGGTCAGGACCTGGGTGTCGGCGCCGGGCGAAGGGGAGAAGGGGAAGGCATTCACGACGGTGGCCGCCAGGGCGAACGTCGCGGCCAGCCAGATACGGCTCGATCGCGGAAGCGGCCGGTCCCAGGCGAAGTACGCGGCGATGAACGGGAGGGTGAAGAAGCTGGCGTTGAGCGCGTAAAGCGGGCCGGCCTTGTCGAAGTCCATCCCGAAGAAGGCCGGCAGCTTGATCGCCACACCCGCCGCCGCCGCCAGCGCGAGAGCGACCCACATCTTCCGAGAGCCGTAGGTCCCGGGCGACTCTGCGCCTCCGTCCCCCCCGTCGCCGGAGAGGACGAGCTGCTTCCACAGCCGGTCCGAATGCTCACGGGCGAATTCCCGTGTCAGCGCGTCGATGGCCCCCATCCGCTTGACCGCCACCAGGAACGCCTCGTCTGCGGAGAGACCCCCGTCGCTGAGGGAAGCGATCTGCTCACGAAGGTGATCTTCCAGCTCCTCCGCGTCCGAACCCGTGATCGCCCGGCTCCGCCGGAGGTGGGCCCGCCACGCATCGAGCTGGTCCTCGAGGGAGCTCACCCCGGAATCGTCCGGGCGCTTCCGGTCCATGGACTCAACTCCGCTGGGGGAGAGGAACGAAAATTCCATCGCTGCGCGTGGAGTCGGCCAGGACGGACCAGACGTTCCGTAGCGTCTGGTCCACGGCCCGCCACTGACGGCGCTCCTCGGCCAACTGCTCCCGGCCGCTCTCGGTCACTCGATAGTACTTCCGCCGCCTTCCCGACTCCGTCTTCTCCCACCGGGATTTGACGAGGCCGGAGCGCTCCAATCGATGGAGGACCGGATAGAGCATGCCGTCGGTCCACTCCAGCTCGCCCCCGGACAGCTCACGGACCCGCTTCAGGATGGCGTAGCCGTAGGTGTCACCTTCGGCCAGTATGGCGAGCACGAGGGATGTTGAGGTGGCCGCGACCAGGTCCTTGTTGATGCTCATCGGGCCGGCGGGCTCCGGCCGGCCGGCGTGGACTGCCGACTTCGTTGAAGAGCTGCCGGGCCGCGGTCGGTGATACATAGAAGCATTATACATAGAACTGCAATGTATATACAATGGTCCCGGTATCCGCTGGGTGGATGAGACTGCGGGTCAGGGGATGGAACGACGCGGCCCCGCGATCACGGGAGTGACCACGGGGCGGCAGTTTTCAGACGAATGGGCCTGGGTAGAGTTGAACTACCGACCTCACGCTTATCAGGCGTGCGCTCTAACCACCTGAGCTACAGGCCCTTCGGGCAGGTGAATATAGCCGGTCGAGGACCCCGCGGTCACGAGCGAGCGCCCTCACCGACCCGGCCCTCACTCCTTTTCCTCTTCCTCCCCCAACTCCTCGAGATCTCCGAGCTCATCGTCGTCGAATTCGTCGTCGTCGTCGTCGAGCTCGTCGTCTTCCAGGTCCTCGTCCTCGTCGTCGTCGTCGTCGAAGGTGAACCCGTCGTCCTCGAACTCCTCGTCATCATCGAACTTCCGACGCATCTGCGAGTCGAGAGCCTCTACCGTCGTCTCCCAGGCCGACATGATGTCCTCCGCCAACAGTAGGTGTGATCCCGACATCTCAGGACGCGTCCAGGACCCGGGAGGCCCGGGCGGCTTTCTTGCGGTCGTTCGCCGTGAGGACCCGCTTGCGCAGCCGGATGGTCTTCGGGGTGATCTCGATGAGCTCGTCTTCCTCGATGTACTCCAGCGCGTACTCCAGCGTGATCTGGCGCGGCGGCTCCAGGACCACGTTGTCGTCCGACGCCGTGGTGCGCATGTTCGTCAGCTTCTTTTCCTTGGTGACGTTGACGTCGAGATCGCCCGGACGGGAGTTCTCCCCCGCGACCATCCCCTCGTAGACCAGATCGCCCGGCGTCACGAACATCTGGGCCCGCTCCTGAAGGTTGCCCAGGGCGAACGCCACGACGCTGCCCTCGCGGTCGGCCACCAGGACACCCCGCTTCCGCCCCGCGAGCGGGCCGGCCCACGGCCCGTAGTCGAGGAAGCGATGGTGCATGATCCCGTTGCCTCGGGTATCGGTGAGGAACTCCGACCGGTACCCGAAGAGCCCTCGCGCGGGAATCCGGAAGGTGAGGCGGACCATCCCTTGTCCCGGGTTCCGCATCTCCATCATTTCGCTCCGCCGGGGGCCCAACTTCTCCATCACCACGCCCATGTACTCCTCGGCGACGTCCACCGTCAACTCCTCATACGGCTCGAGCCGCTCGCCGTCCTCGCCGAGCTTGGTGATGACCCGGGGCCGGGAGACCTGAAACTCGTACCCTTCGCGCCGCATCGTCTCCATCAGGATGCCGAGGTGGAGCTCGCCGCGTCCGGAGACGGTGTGGGTGTCCGGCGTATCGGTCTCCTCGACCCGGAGCGCCACGTTCCGCTCCAGCTCGCGGTACAGCCGGTCCTTGAGCTGTCGGCTGGTGACGTACTTGCCTTCCCGCCCGGCGAACGGGCTGTTGCTCACGATCACGTCCACCGAGATCGTGGGCTCCTCGACCGCGATGCCGGCGAGGCGCTCGGGGTGCTCGACATCGGTGAACGTGCGCCCGATCTCGATGGTCTCGAAGCCCGAGAGCGCGACGATGTCGCCGGCCGATGCCTCATTCACCTCGACCCGGCTCAACCCGTCGAAGGTGTAGAGCGTGGTCACACGATTCCGCTCGTAAGTCAGGTCCTCGACCATGCCCGGCTCGCCCAGCGGCAGCAGCGCCACCTGATCGCCCACCTTGACCCGCCCCCGCTCGATCCGTCCGATCGCGATCCGCCCGAGGAAGCTGGAGAAGTCGAGCGTGGAGATCAGCATCTGGAACGGGCCCTCGGGATCACCCGTGGGCTCGGGCACGTGATCGAGAATCGCCTGGAAGAGCGGACGGAGATCCGTGCCAGGGTGCTCCAGGTCGGTCGTGGCGGTGCCGGCGCGGCTCGACGTGTAGAGGAACGGCGCGTCGAGCTGCTCGTGGGTCGCTTCCAGATCGATGAAGAGCCCCAGCACTTCGTCGTGCACCCTGAGCGGCTCCGCATCGGACCGGTCGATCTTGTTGATCGCGACGATGGGCCTGAGGCCGAGTGCGAGCGCCTTCCGGGTGACGAATCGGGTCTGCGGCATCGGTCCTTCCGCCGCATCCACCAGGATCAGCACGCCGTCCACCATCCGCAGGATGCGTTCGACCTCGCCGCCGAAGTCGGCGTGGCCGGGGGTGTCCACGATGTTGATCTTGGTGCCTTCCCAATTCACCGCGGTGTTCTTGGCGAGAATGGTGATGCCGCGCTCCCGCTCCAGCGGGTTCGAGTCCATCACGCGCTCTTCCACGTGCTGATTGGCGCGGAATGCACCCGCCTGCCGCAGCATCTTGTCTACCAGTGTGGTCTTGCCGTGGTCGACGTGCGCAATGATGGCCAAGTTACGGATCAACTGGATTTCCCTGAACGCCACGGGTTTAGAACGTCGGAGGCCCGGGGGTCCGGGCCTCCGCGGCGCATATATAGACAACGCCGTCCCATGCCGCAAGAGAGTGGAAAGGAGGGTGCCGGACCCTTCAGTGCCGGTGCCCCTGATGGAGGGTGTCCGCAGCCTGCCCCCAGTTGGGAGCCGTGGCCGCCTCCCGGGCGTCATCACACCCCTCGCAGCCGTGCTCGACTTCGAGCTGGATGGTGACGTGGCCGATCCCCAGGCGTGACATCTCGGTCCGGATCCCGTCCAGCACGCCGGGGTGGGCGCCGAGGTCGGGCACGACGGCGTGGCCGCTCATGGCCACCATCCCGCTGGTGACGGTCCAGACGTGGAGGTCGTGCACCGCCGCCACGCCGGGCACGCCGAGCATGCGGCGCTGGACCTCGGCCATGGAGACGTGCCGGGGGACCGACTCCAGGAGGATCTCGCTGCTCTCGCGGAGGAGCCGCCAGCCGCCGACGAGGATGAGGAGCGACAGGAGGATGGAGACGATCGGGTCGGCGAGGGTCCAGCCGGTGAGCGCGATGATCGCGGCGGCGCCGACCGCCCCGACGGAGCCGAGGGCATCCCCCAGAACGTGGAGGTAGGCCCCTCGCACGTTGAGGCTTCCATGGCGCCCGGCGTGCAGCACCCAAAGGCTCACCAGGTTCACGATCAGCCCGGCCGAGGCCACCAGCAGGAACAGGTCGGTGCGGACCGGCTGCGGGTGCTGAATCCGCTGGATCGCCTCGATCACGACCCACCCCGCGATCCCGAAGAGCGCGGCGCCGTTCACCAGCGCCGCCAGGATCTCCCACCGGAGATAGCCGTAGGTCTTGCTGTCGTCCGCCGGCCGCTGCGCGATCCAGGCCGTGAGCACGCTGAGGCTGAGCGCGCCGACGTCGGTGAGCATGTGGCCCGCGTCGGCCAGGAGCGCGAGCGAGCCGGAGACCCACCCACCGACCGCCTCGACCACCATGAACACGGTGGTGAAGGCGAGAACCCACTTGAGACGCGGCAGTCCGTGGCTCGAGGGCATGCCCGTATCCTAGTCGGCTGTCCCGCCGGCGCGCTGCCCACCCACCCGGATACGCACGGCCTCGGCATGTCCGTGCAGCCCCTCGGCTTCGGCCAGCGCGATGATGGCGGCGGCGTCGGCGTCCAGCCGGGCCCGGGAGTAGCGGATCACGCTGGTACGCTTCACGAAGTCGTACACGCCGAGGGGGGAGGCGTAGCGCGCCGTCCCCGCGGTGGGAAGCACGTGACTCGGACCCGCCAGGTAATCGCCCACCGGCTCCGGGCTGTTGTCGCCCAGGAAGATGGCCCCCGCGTGCCGCACGGCGCTGGCGATCCGCTCCGGCCCTTCGGCCAGGATCTCGAGGTGCTCGGGGGCCCGGAGGTTCGCCACCTCGATCGCGTCACGCATGGAGGGCACCACGATCAGGAGCCCGCTTCGCTCCAGCGCGGTACGGGCGATCGCGCCCCGCGGGGCCGTCTCCAGCGCGGCTGAGAGCGCCGCGGGGATCGCGTCCGCCAGGTCGGCGTCGGTGGTGACGCACCAGCTCACGGCGTCCTCGTCGTGCTCGGCCTGGGCGATCAGGTCGGCGGCGATCCGTGCCGGGTCGGCCGTCCCGTCGGCGATGATGAGCACTTCGGTGGGGCCGGCGATCATGTCGATCCCGACCTGCCCCACGACCTGGCGCTTCGCCTCCGCCACGAATCGGTTGCCCGGGCCCACGATCTTGTCGACTCGCGGAATCGTCGCCGTGCCGAAGGCGAGGGCGGCGATGGCCTGGGCGCCGCCCACCTGGAAGATGCGGGTCACGCCGGAGAGCGCGCACGCGGCCAGGACGGCGTCGGTCACGCCCTGCGGCGGCACTACCGCGACGATCTCCTGGACCCCGGCGACCAGGGCCGGCACCGCGTTCATCACCACGGAGGAGGGATAGGACGCCTTGCCGCCGGGGACGTAGAGCCCGACCCGATCGATCGGCGTCACCTTCATGCCCACGAGGCTGCCGTCGCCGTCCGCAAGCCGAAAGCCCTCCTCCTTCTGGTGCGCGTGGTACTCCCGCACCCGATCCACCGCCCGTTCCAGCGCCGACCGGAGCGCGGGAGCCACGCGGTCGAGGGCCCCCGGCCAGCCCGCCGGATCCAGCTCCCATTGCCCGGGGGCCAGGTCCACCCCATCGAACCGCCGGGTGTACTCCCGGACCGCCTCGTCCCCGCGCAGGAGCACGTCCTCCAGGATTGCGGCGACCGCATCCCGGGTGGCCGCGTCGCTGCCCCTCCGGCGGGGCAGCCAGGGGTCGAGCGCCTCGAACGGCGGCACCGCAAGGCGGCGGATCAATCCGCTATCTCGCGGTAACACCGCATCGGCGTTAAGGTTGAACCGTATGGAACCCACAGAGTCACCGTCCATCCTCCTCGGCCTGAGCGCAGTCGTCGTCCTGGTCCTGGCCAACGCCTTCTTCGTCGCGGCGGAATTCGCGCTGGTGGGAGCGCGGAAGACCCGACTGGACGAGATGGCCCGCGCCGGGGACGGCAAAGCTAGGTTGGCCCGCCGTGCGGTACAATCGCTCGACCGGTACATCTCGGCCACCCAGCTCGGCATCACGCTCGCTTCCCTCGGACTCGGTTGGATCGGCGAGCCTGCGCTCGCCCACCTGATCGACGGCATCTTCGGGTGGCTGCCTCCCGCCGCTGCCGCCGTCGCGAGCCACACCGTGGCCTCGGTGGTCGCGTTCATCATCATCACCGTGCTCCATATCATCCTGGGCGAGCTGGTGCCGAAGGCGCTCGCCCTGCTCTATCCCGAGGCCGTGAGCGGTTGGGTCGCCGTCCCGCTCATGGGCTTCGCCTGGGTGATGGCGCTCCCCATCGCGATCCTCAACGGCACGGCCAACTGGCTCCTGGGTCTGATGCGGATCGACCCACCAGGCGAGCACGAGCGGCTGCACTCGCCCGAGGAGATCCGGATGCTGGTCGAGCAGAGCACCGAAGGCGGGAGCCTGCTGAGGCAGGACGCACGGCTGCTCGAGGGCGTCTTCGAGTTCAGCGAGAAGACCGCCCAGGAGGTGATGACGCCGCGGACCCAGATGGTCGCGCTGGAGGCGGACATCCCCGTGGAGCGCGCCGCCGACGAGGTGGCCGCGGCGGGCCGCTCGCGCTATCCCGTGTTCACCGACTCGCTCGACGAGATCGTCGGCGTGGTGCACGCGAAGGACATCCTGGCCGCCATGCGGGCCCAGCCGGGCCGCACGGTCCGGGAGATCCTCCGCCCGCCGCTCTTCGTGCCGGGCACGCGACAGGTCGAGGACGTGCTGGCCGACATGAAGCGGCTCAAGACCCACCTGGCCGTGGTGCTCGATGAATACGGCGGTACCGCGGGCCTGGTGACGATGGAGGATCTCCTCGAGGAGATCGTCGGGCCGATCTTCGACGAGTACGATCCGCAGGTGAAGGCCCGCCCGACGGGAACGCCGCAGCTCGATGGGGCCATGCCGATCTCCGAGTTCAACTCGGAGTACGACGAGAAGCTGGACGACACCGACTACACCACGATCGGCGGATACGTCTTTGGCCAGCTCGGCCGCCTGCCCCGCCCGGGCGATCGGGTCGAGGCCGGGCGCCACGCGCTCGAGGTCGTCGAGATGGATGGACGCCGGGTCAAATCCCTTCGCCTGCACGCGCCGCCCGAGGCCGAGCCCGAATCCGAGTCCCCGGTCGCCGGCCGGGAGAGTCGCGCGTCCTGACCGGGCGGTCCTGGTGACCTCGGACTCGTCGCGGGTTGAGCTGGGCACTGCCCTCCTGGATCTCGGATACCGGCTGGCCGGCGTCCGTACACCGGAACAAGCCGCGCGCATCATCGCCGGCGTCGCGCAGGACCTGCTGGGCTGGGACGCCTACAGCCTCGATCTCTATTTCACCGAGTCGGTGACGGTCCAGGCGATCGTCAGCATGGACCGGCTCGAGGGGGCCGAGCCGGTGGACGTCCCCCACGCCTATACCTCCGGTCCGCCCGGGCCGATGACGCGCAAGGTGCTGACGGAGGGCGCCCAGCTGATCCTCCGCGACCTGGGCACGTCCGCCTCGTCCGGTGAGGGGCTGACGCCGTTCGGCGCCGTGAGCCGACCCTCCGCGTCGCTGATGTTCGTGCCGGTGCGCCATGGCGAGCGGGTGGCGGGCATCCTCTCCATTCAGAGCTACACGCCGCGCGCGTACGACGCAGCCGACCTCGCCGTCCTCCAGACGCTGGCCGATCACTGCGGCAGCGCCCTGGAGCGGCTGCGGATCGAGGCCGCCCTGCGCGAGAGCCAGGCGGAGCTGCAGCGCGCCGTGAGCGTGGCGCTGGTCATGACGGCACACGCCGACCTGGAGGGCGGGTGGCGGAAGGTGCCGGCGACCCTGTGCTCGCTGCTCGGCTATACCGAAGCCGAGCTGATGGCACTGGACCTCGACGCCGTCACCCACGCCGATGACGTGCAGTTGGATCGCGCCGAGCGGCGGCGCCTCATCGCGGGTGTGGGCAAGTCGTACGATCTGATGAAGCGGCTGCTCCGGCGCGACGGCAAGACCGTGTGGGTCTACACCAACACATCCGTGGTGCAGGACGCGGCCGGCCGGCCGCTCTACTTCCTCGTCTACATCCGGGACATCAGCGAGCAGAAGATCCTGGAGGAACAGCTCCGTCAGGCCCAGAAGATGGAGGCCGTCGGCCAGCTCGCCGGCGGGGTCGCCCACGACTTCAACAACCTGCTGACGGCCATCATCGGGAACGCGGAGCTGCTGCTGCGGACGATCGCCGACGACGACCAGCGCCGGCTCGACGTGCTGGAGATCAACCGGGCCGCGCACCGGGCGGCCACCCTCACCCGCCAGCTGCTCGCCTTCAGCCGGAAACAGGTGCTCCAGCCGCGGATCGTCGACCTCAACGCGGTGGTGGCGGAGCTGAGCACGATGCTGCGCCGGATCATCGGGGAGCACGTGGAGCTCCGGCTGCAGCTCGAGCCCGCCCTCGGCCGCGTACTCGCCGACCCGGGACAGCTCGAGCAGGTGATCACCAACCTGGCGGTGAACGGGCGGGACGCGATGCCGGCCGGCGGCACACTCACCATCCGCACCGCGAACGTGGACGCCGCCGACATTCCGCAGCCGAATCCGGAGGCGACCTCACTGCTGGGGCCGCAGGTGGAGCTGAGCGTGACGGACGACGGCATCGGCATGGATGAGCGGACCCAGGCCCGCCTCTTCGAGCCGTTCTTCACCACCAAGGAGCTGGGGCGCGGTACCGGTCTCGGACTGGCCACGGTCTACGGCATCGTGCGGCAGAGCGGCGGGCACATCCGGGTGGCCACGCGGCTGCACCACGGCAGTGCCTTCAGCATCTACCTGCCGAGAGCCGAAGGCTCGGTGGACCAACCCGACGGCTCAACCCCGTGGAGCGACCCGCCGCTCGCGAGCGGCACCGTCCTCATCGTCGAGGACGAGGAGACCGTTCGGCGCCTCGCCTGCCGCGTGCTCCGCTCCAACGGGTACCGGGTGTTCGACGCGGCCGAGCCGGCGGACGCGATCCGGATCGCGCGGGGGTACGGCAAGCCGATCGATCTCCTGGTGACCGACATCGTGATGCCGGGGATGAGCGGACCGGCGCTGGTCGAGCGCCTGCTCGCGCAGCAACCCGCGCTCCGAGTGCTCTATATCACCGGCTACGCCGAGGAGGCGGTCGAGCGGCAGGGCGCCCTCCCGGCGGGCGGTGCGCTGCTGGAAAAGCCGTTCACCGCGCAGCAGCTCGCCGAGCGGGTGCGCCAGGCCATGGCCGAAGCGGAGGAGTAGTGCTCATCGTACCAGCCGCCACACCCCCCGGCGCGATCGATCTCACCGGTGACGCGGCCCGCCGGCGCCGCGCGCTGCAGCGCGGCGCGGTGGAGGTGCTCGAGCGTGCCGGCTACGAGGAGCTGCTGCCGCCCACCTTCGAATACGAGGACGTGTTCCTCCGCGCCGGTGGCGCGGGGGTGGCCGAGCGGCTGCTGCGGTTCCCCGACCGCGACGGCCGAATTCTCGCGCTCCGCTTCGACTTCACCTCCAGCATCGCGCGAATCGCCTCGACGACTTTCGCCGGCGCCCCGCTCCCGCTCCGGCTCAGCTATTCGGGCAAGGTCTACCGGCAGGAGCCCGAGCGTGGCGGCCGCCCCCGGGAGACGCTGCAGGTGGGTGCCGAGCTGCTCGGCGACGGCGGACTCGCGGCGGACGTGGAGGTCGTGCGACTGACCCTCGCGCTCATTCGCTCCGCCGGGCTGGAGGACTTCCAGATCAACCTGGGGCACGTGGGCGTGCTGGCCCCCGGTCTCGCCGCGCTGGAAGAGCCGCTCCGGGTGCAGGTGCGCCGGTGGATCGACCGAAAGGATCGGGCGGGTCTGACCCGTGGGCTCGCCGGGCTGGGCGCCGACGCAGCCACGTTGATCCAGCTCCCGTTCGTGATCGGGCGCCGGGACGCACTCGAGAGCGCGCTGCGCAATGCGCCACCGGCCGCCATCGCTGGCCTGCACCACCTGCTTGCGCTGGACGACGCACTGCTCCCGCCGGAGCGGGCCCACGTGGTCTACGATCTCGGCGAGGTACGCGGACTCGACTACTACACCGGGGTGCACTTCGAGGTGTACGTCTCCGGCGCAGGGCGCGCGGCCGGCGCGGGCGGGAGATACGACGATCTCATGGGCCGGTTCGGCCGGCCGATGCCGGCCGTGGGTGTCTCTCTCGATCTGGATGCCATCGCCGAGGTGCCGTCGTGAGCCGGCTTCGCATCGCCCTGGCCAAGGGTCGCCTCTACCAGCCGTCGCTCGAGCGCTTCCGGGCCGCCGGCATCGAGCCGGCGGCGGACGCCGGCCGGCGGCTGTTGATCCCGTCCAGCGATCCGGCGATCGAGTTCCTCGCCGTCAAGCCGGGCGACGTGCCGGTGTACGTCGAGTCCGGGGCCGCCGATCTTGGCATCACGGGAACCGACGTGCTGCGTGAGACCGGCGCCGACGTGCTCGAGCCGCTCGAGCTCGGCTTCGGCGCCTGCCGGCTCGTCGTGGCCTCACCCGACGGCACGGCGTACCCGCGGCTCGAGGGCGGCATCACCGCCCGGGTGGCCACCAAGTATCCCCGGCTGGCGCACGCGCACTTCGCCGCGGCGGGATGCCCGGTGGACATCATCCAGGTCAATGGATCGGTCGAGGTGGCCCCGCTGCTCCGGCTGTCGCACTGGATCGTGGACCTGGTGGACACGGGAAACACCCTGCGCGCGAACGGACTGGTCGAGCGGGAGACGATCCTGGAATGCGGCGCGGTGCTGGTGGCCAACCGGGCGAGTCAGAAGCTGAAGCTGGACGCCTACCTGGCGCTGATGGAACGATTGGAGCGGGCGGGAAGCACGGCAGGGTGATGGGCCGCAGTTACGTCTCCACCTTGACCGCGGCGCGGCCCATGCGAACCGCGGTCTCGATCGCGATCCGCATGCTGGACGCGTCGGCGGCGCCGGTCCCCGCAATGTCGAACGCGGTGCCGTGATCGGGTGAGGTGCGAGGGAACGGCAGGCCCAGGGTGATGTTCACCGCGCGCCCGAACGCCGCCACCTTGATCGCGGTCATGCCGACGTCGTGATAGGGCGCGAGGACCGCGTCGAACTCGCCGCGGATCGCCCGCACGAATACCGTGTCCGCCGGCAGGGGACCCACCGCGCCGAGGCTCACCGCCGCGGGCCGCAGCACCCGCTCCTCCTCATCGCCGAACAGACCCGACTCCCCCGCGTGCGGATTCACGGCGCAGATCGCGAGACGCGGCTGCTCGATCCCCCACCAGGTCCGAAGCGCCCGCGCCGTGATTTTCCCGGTGCGCACCACGCGCTCCTGCGTGAGCAGCGCCGGCACATCGCGAAAGGGCACGTGGGTCGTCACCAGCACCACGCGCAGCTCGTCGGCCGCGAGCATCATTGCGACGTCCACGTCGCCGGCCAGGTGGGCCAGCCATTCGGTGTGTCCGGGATAGGGAAAGCCTGCGAGATGGAGAGCGTGCTTCTGGGCAGGGGCGGTGACGATCGCATCCACTTCGCCGGCAAGAGCGAGCTTCACCGCCGCTTCGACCGCGTGCCCCGCGAGCCGACCGGCCCGGATGGCGCGAGCCCGATCGTCGGGCTGCTCGCCGCTCCCGAGACCCCATCCACCTACCGACACCCGGTTCGCCGCGGGAATCGCCGCGATCTGATCGTCGGCGCCAACCAGCGTCACCTCGGCGTCTAGCGGCTGCTCCAACGCACGGGCGGTGATCTCCGGCCCGATCCCGCGAGGATCGCCCAGAGTGATCGCGATGCGCGTCGGCGGGGCGGAGCCCACCTCAGATCCTCATCTCCACGTAGGTGGACTTCCGCAGCTGATCGAGATAGCGGCGGATGGCGAGCTCCTGACCGAGCTGCTGGCGGATCCGGTCCTTCACATCCTCGTAGCGGATCTCCCCCGGCTGGCGCCGGCCGGTCACCTGCAACACCACGAACTGATCGCGGTCCCCGGCGCCCTTGAGGGTGAATACGGGGACGACGGTGCCGGAGTCCGACTCCGCGATGGCCTTGGCATAGGTCTCGGGGAGCTTGTCGGCCGGCACATTCGCCGCCTCACGCTCACCGCCCGACGGGTCGTGGTAGAGACGCTGCAGCGAGTCGAACGACGCGCCGTTGGCGACCAGCTCGCGAAGCCGGTTCGCCAGCGACCGGGCGCGCTCCACGTTGGCCGAGTCGATGGTCGGAGTGAGGAGGATGTGGCGCGCGTGAATCTCGGCGGGCTGCGTCCGTTCCACCTGGATGATGTGATACCCGAACGGCGATTCGACCGGATCCGACACCACACCCGGCTTGAGACTGAACGCCACGCGCTCGAACTCCGGCACCATCACGCCCCGCCGGAACCAGTTGAGGGAGCCTCCCTGGTCTTTCGATCCCGGATCCTGGGAGAACCGCCGCGCCGCCGTGGCGAAGTCCGCGCCCTGCCTCAGCTCGAGCACGATCGAGTCGGCCTGCGCCCTCGCCCGCGCCTTGGCCGCGGCGCTCGCCTTGGGCGCCACGACGACCTGTCGGAACGAGATGGTGGCCGGCCTGGAGCCGAGATTCCCCTTCTGCGCCTCGAAGAACTTCTTCATCTCCTGCTCGGTGGGGGACACCGGCTTGAGCTTGCCCGCGCTCCGGAGGCCGTCGATCAGCCGATTCTGCAGCGCCGCACGGCGCTGCTGATCGGTCAGCCAGCGCCGGTACTCCTCGGGCGTCTGGAACCCGGCCTTCTTGAGCTCGTTGCTGTAGTCCACTTCGGACGTGAAGTTGCCGCGCACCTTCCGCACCTGCTGTTCCACCCCGTCGGCGACTTCCTGGTCGGTCACCTGGATCGCGGTGTCGCGCGCGGCCTGCTGCACCAGCAGCTCCTCGTCCACGATACTCGAGACCACTTCGCGCCGAAGTGCCTCCAGCCGATCCTCTTCCTTGGGGAGCTCGGTACCCTGGGCCTGGCGGCTGAACAGCTCCTCGTCCACCTGGGACGCGAGCACCGGGCGGTTGCCCACCACGGCCACGACCCGATCCACCACGATGACCGAGTCCGGAGGCACGGTCGCGGCCTGGCCCACGTTGGGCGGGAGTGAATCCGTCTCCGCGGCCGCGCCGGGAGACACCGACGTCGTATCGCCGGGACGACGACTCGGAGCCGCGGTGTCGACAGGAGTACGGGCCGGGGTGGTGGTATCGACCGGCGTGGAAGCCGGTGCCGTCGTATCAGCCGGAGCGGGCGTCGGCCTCGGCGGGGCCGACGTATCCGGCCGAGTGGAGTCGATCGCGACTGGCGCGGCCGTCCCCGTGCTGTCCTGGGCGCAGAGTATCCCAGGATCCGCCGCCAGAGCGATGGCGACGACCGCCGCCGCGATGAGCTTCACCGTCGTGTCTCCTTCGAGGTTCTACGGGCGCCGGGCTGCGGTGTCGGACGGCGCAGCCTGCGGAGTGGACGGCGCGGCCTGCGGAGTGGACGGCGCGGCCTGCGGAGCGGCCCTCGGGGCCGGTGCCGCACCACCCGGTGGGTTCATGCCCGGTATCGGGGGACCGCCGGGCGCACGGCGGACCGGGCCCGGACCGGCCACCGAGTCCGCCTTCGCCTTCGCTTCCTTCGCCATGTCGACGGCGCGGCCGATGCCGGCCTGATTGATCTGGAAGGGCAGGCGCTCGCGTAGGAGCGACGCCAGCGCGGAGGGCAGCGGGCGGAGCCGTGCCTTCCCGTTGATCAGCTGGTCGAAGTACTGCTCCATCTTGATGCCGGCGACCTTCTCACGCTCGCCGGCGGCAACCGTAGAGTCGCTGAACTCGTTTCCCGTCAGCCCCATCTCGCCCTTCAGGGTGTCGAGCTGGGCGAGGTACTGCCGCTCGAGATTCTTCCATTCGAGCTGCGACGGCTGGATGCCCGCGGCATCCGCCTGCCGAAGGAGCAGGGTGTTCTGGGTGAGCACCCGCGCGAAGCGCAGGAGCGTGCTGTCGTCCGCGCTCTTGAGCTGCTGGAGGTACTGCGGCGGCAGCGCGCGCACCCACCGCAGGAACTCCTGCACCGTCATCGACCCACCCTTGTAGGTCGTGATGGTGGTGCCGGAGCGTCGCGACTCCTCCGCCGAGCCCAGCGCCGAGCGCATGGTGGCGGCGGCGCTCGCGTCCACCTTGATGTCGCTGGCGGCGGCGAGGCTGTCCATGAAGGTCGAGTCCACCGCCGCGCCCGCGCGCTCGAGCAGGAAGTCGCTGAAGCGCTCGCGCACTTCGCCGATGGCCGGCCGGCGGATCAGGTGGAATCCGAACTGGGTCTCCACGATGCCGCTGGTCTGGCCCGGCTGCAGCGCCCACCCGGCACTGTCGAACGCGGGGACGAATCGTCCGCGCGGGCCCGGCGGGAGATAGCCGCTGTCGGCCTTGCTGCCGGGATCCTCGGAGAGCTCCGACGCGAGCTGGCCGAAGCTGGCACCCTTCCGGATCCGGCCCAGCGTGGCTTCGGCCTTCTTGCGCGTGGCTTCCTTCAGCGGCGGCGGCGCGTTGCGCGCGCTGAACAGGATGTGCTGCAGCAGGCGCACGTCGGGCTGATGGTAGAGACTGTCCGCGGCGGTGTCCGACATGGCGGCGCGGCGGGACATCAGCGTGTCATGAAAGTGCGTGCCCTTGAGCTCGGCGAGCTCGGGCCAGACGGCCTCGGCAACGCTCGCCGAGTCCACCGGCAGCTTGCCGCGGGCCACGGCCTGGGAGAAGAGCGCGTAGTCCACCCACGTGTCGGTGATGAAGTCCGCCGTCTCCCGGGTCACCCGCTGCACCTGGCCCTTGGTCACCGTCATGACCATGTCGGACAGCCGCGTCGCCGGCAGCTCGAGCGAACCGGCCTCGGCGGCGACGTCGGCGTGTGCCGAGAACAGGTCGCGGAAGTTGGAGCAGCCGGTGATCGCGGCCGCGGTCAGGAGAAGGACGGCAAGGACAGGACGACGACGCATGAATGCTCCGGTTGAAGACCGTGGTCTCAGACTGCCTTCTGCAACGCCCGCACCAGCGCGGGGACGATCGGCTCGCCACCCAGTCGCACGAGCCGCAGCGAGAGCGGGACCGTGCGGCGTACCTCCGCGGCCAGCTGCACGTCGTCCAGCGCCGATGTGAGCCCGGTGAGCCTGGGCTGGGTGCCCGGGCGGAAGGTGAGCCGCGCCTCGTCTCCCCGGACCAGCACGTGCTGCAGGCCGAGCGATGCTCCCAGGACGCGGAGGCGTGCCATATGGAGCAGGGTCTCGGCCTCGGCCGGCAGGGGCCCGAAGCGCTCGCGCAGTTCGTCCCGCAGCCCGTCAATTTCGCCCGGTGTCAGCGCCCGCGCCAGTCGGCGGTACAGATCGAGCTTGACGTCATCATCCGGCACGAACCCGTCGGGCAGGTGGGCCGGACGGTCGAGCACGACGTCGGGCGGCGCCGGCTGCTCCGTGGCCCCCTGCCCGCGAAGGCTCCGAACCGTCTCCTCCAGCCACCGCATGTAGAGGTCGAAGCCGACCGCGTGGGCGTGGCCCGACTGCTCGGCACCCAGCAGGTTGCCCGCGCCGCGGAGCTCCAAGTCCTTGAGAGCGATGCGATAGCCCGCCCCGAGGTCGGTGTGGTGCTCGAGCACCCGCAGGCGCTCGTCCGCATCGGCGTCGATCGCGTCGGGCACCAGCAGGTAGCAGTATGCCCGGCGGTGGCTCCGGCCCACCCGCCCCCGCAATTGATAGAGCTGGGCCAGCCCGAACCGGTGGGCGTCGTGGACCACCATCGTGTTCGCGTTCGGAACGTCGAGACCGGACTCGACGATCATGGTGGAGACGAGGATATCCACCTCGCCGGACACGAACCCGCGCATCACGGTCTCCAGCTCCTCCGCCGGCATCTGGCCGTGCGCGACGCCCACCCGCCCGCGGGGGGCCAGCGAGCGCACCCGCGCCGCGATCGTCTCGATGGTCTCGATCCGGTTGTGCACCACGAACACCTGGCCGCCACGATCGATCTCCCGGGCGAACGCCTCCTCGAGCAGCCCATCGTCCCACGGCTCGACGAAGGTGAGGATGGGCGACCGGTCGCGCGGCGCGGTCTCGATCAGCGTCAGATCGCGGAGCCCGGCGAGCGACAGGTGCAGGGTGCGAGGAATGGGAGTGGCGGTGAGCGTGAGCACGTCCACCGCGAGCCGCAGCGCCTTGAGCCGCTCCTTGTGCTTGACGCCGAATCGGTGCTCCTCGTCCACCACCAGCAGACCGAGATCCTTGAACGCGACATCCTTGGAGAGTAGGCGGTGGGTGCCGATCACGATGTCGGTGCCACCGTCGGCGAGACGGGCGAGCGCGGCCTTCTGCTCCTTCGCGGTCCGAAAGCGGGAGAGCACCTCGATCTTGACCGGGAAGTCGGCGAGCCGCTCGGTGAACGTGCGACCGTGCTGCTCCGCCAGAATGGTGGTGGGCACCAGCACGGCGACCTGCTTGCCACCCTGCACCGCCTTGAACGCCGCCCGCACCGCGATCTCCGTCTTCCCGTAGCCGACGTCCCCCACCAGCAGCCGGTCCATCGGCAGCGGACGCTCCATGTCGGTCTTCACCTCTTCGGTGGCCTTCCGCTGGTCGGGCGTATCCTCGTACAGGAAGCTGCTCTCGAGCTCGCGCTGCCACTTGGCGTCCGGCGGGAAGGAGTATCCCGCCGACACGGTGCGCCGTGCGTACAGGTCGAGCAGCTCGGCCGCCATCTGCTTGATCGCCTGGCGCGTGCGCTCGCGGACCCGCTGCCACGACGAGCCGCCCAGCCGGTGGATCCTGGGCGGCGGCCGGTCGCCATCCTCGCCGGCGGCCCGATAGCGCTCGAGCTGATCCAGCCGGTAGAGCGGGACGTTGAGCCGGTCGCCGCCCTCGTACTCCACGATGGCCACCTCGATCGTGGACTCGCCGACCATGATGGTCTGGATCCCCCGGTAGATCCCGATCCCGTGGTCGAGATGGACCACGTAGTCGCCGAGGGTGAGGGCGCCGGTGGCGAGTGACGGTGCCGCCTGCCGGTAGCGCCGAGCCCGGCGGAGGCGCCGCGCGCGGCGAAAGATCTCGTGGTCGGTGAGCACCCGGAGCAGCGGCATGACGAATCCGCCGTCGAGTGCCCCGATGGCGAGCGTCGCCCGCGTGGCGCCGCGCCCGCCCTCGTCCAGCAGCTCGTCGAGCCGCTCGAGCTGGCCTTCGTTGTCGCAGAGGATGATGGTGGGCGGGGTGCCGGCGAGCAGCGAGCGCAGCCGATTGAGATCGCGGTCGATCTTCTCCGGGGGGAAGAAGCCGAACTGGAGGTCCGGGCGATCGTCGCGCAGCGTGAGACGCGGGAACGCCTTGAGTCGCGCGCGCCACGCCTCGGGACTCTCCAGGATCGCATCGCGCTTGGGCACGTCCTCGCCCAGCCGCCGGGCGATCTCCAGGTGGTGCTCCGCCTCGCTCCACGCGCGATCGACCTCGTCGCCGTCGGCACCCGCCGACTCCTGGATCAGGAAGGTGTCGGACGGCAGCAGCTCGAGGAGCGTCTTGCGCGTCGCCGGCTGGGAAGCCGCGGCCTCGGTGAGCGATCGCGTGCTCACCGGCAACACCGTCACCTCGTCGAGCGGCTGCAGCGAGCGCTGGGTGGTGAGATCGAAGCCGCGAATCGAGCTCACGTCGTCGCCCCACCACTCGAGGCGGGCGGGCACCGCCATGCCGAAGCCGTAGATGTCGAGGATGCCCCCGCGGATGCTGAACTCGGCCACCTCGGTGACCGTGGCGACCCGGCGATACCCCATCGCCTCGAGGGTGACCGCGACCTCCGCCGGCGCTCGCCGCTCGCCGGAGACGATGCGAAGCCGGAGCTGGTCGAGCGCCGCGGGGACCAGGGTCCGCTCCGCGGTGGCGCGCGCGGTGGTGACGACGATCCGGACCTGCCCACGCAACAGCGCCTCGAGCGTTTCGACCCGCTCGCCGGCGATCTCGTAGTGCGGCTCCTCTTCGCCCAGCGCCTCGCGCTGGGGATAGAGTGCCACGGTGCCGTCGGTGAGGAGGGCCAGGTCGGTCAGCCAGCGCTCGGCCTCGCCCGGCGTGGTGGCGACCACCACGATCTGCCGCTGCGGCTGGCCGTTGGCCAGCCACGCGGCGAGGACGCCGCCACTCGATCCGGCCAATCCGCCCAGACGCAGCGTCTCTCCGCGCGCCGGCAGTCGCGCCGCCAGATCCGCGGTCGCCGGCGTCCGCGCGAAGGCGTCGAGCACCGGCTTGAGCTTCACCGCTGCCGCCTCCAGAGACTCGCCAGGCCGACCTCGGCGAGTCCCAGCAGGAGCGCGGCGAGGAGCAGCGGCCCCCGCAGGTCACCCATCGCGCCCGCGGCGAACGCGAGCTCGGCGCTCCGGTCCAGCGACATCACCCGCGCGCCGCGCCAGAGACGGCGGACCTGGTCGTCGGCGGCGGGTGCCAGCAGCGACTCCCGCAGGTCCACGTTGGACGCGATCGCGCCGAGCGTGTCCGGCCCACCGACCAGATAGAACGCGCCCACGTCCGCGGGGCGGAACAGCCCGCCGCCTTCGACCCGCCACTCGCGCTCGCCCTGACGCACCCCGGTGGCGAGATCGGGAAGCGGCACCGCATCGCCCGGCGCCCCCTGCGCGACGATCACCTCGCCGCGCGCCAGGCGGTTGAGCAGCAGGTCCACGAACGGCATGAACTCCGCCGACAGCGGCAGGTCGGTCCACCTCGGATCCAGCCGGCTGCCCAGCAGGAGCACGTCACCGCTGCGCACCAGCCACGGCTCGCCGCCGGCGGTGGCGAGCACGCCGGTGCGTCCGCTCCCCGTCGGCTGCAGGACGTAGCGCCGCGCCACGCGCGCCCGTCCCACGACCGGTCCGCTGTCCGTCCTGACGGGATCGATGGCGAGACGCCCGTAGCTCCAGGCCACACCCCGCGCCGCGAGCGCGCGGTTCAGCGCGCCGACGGCGGCGGGATCTTCGGGCGGCTGCACGATGGAGTGGCCCCGGCCGAGCCGACCGAAAGTCACCCCATCGCCCCGCACGATCCGGCGGTTGGCGGCGAGCACCTCGCACGCGGCGGCGACGTAGCGGGTGGCCGAGTCCCACGTGACGCGCGCTACGGGAGCGACCCGCACCACACCGACGCGCCGATCGTCCGCGCGGAGCTCGTCCGCGCCCAGCTCCGCCGTCAGGGTCCACCACCCGCTCGGCACGCCCGGCAGCGTCAGCGTCGCCGCGGAGCCCGCGCGTCCCAGCGCCTGGCGCGGCGGCCGCTCGGCCAGACGCGCGGTGAGGGGAACCGCGAGGCCGGAGTCTCCCGCGAGGACGATCTGGACCCGGCCGCCGTCGCTGGACCACGGCTGCGCGCCGGTCTCCACCCGGGCGATGCCGACATTGGGCGGCGGCGGCTCGCCCGGGCGGCCGACGAGCAGGGGCCCGCCCGGATCGGCCGGGGAGACCGCGCTCGCCTGGAGGTCGGACAGCAGCACGATCTCGCCGGGACGGGCGTCGGTGGCGAGGACGT
Organism: uncultured Gemmatimonadales bacterium; assembly: GCA_963846545.1. Lineage (GTDB taxonomy): Bacteria > Gemmatimonadota > Gemmatimonadetes > Gemmatimonadales > GWC2-71-9 > CAVVWJ01. The sequence continues at coordinate 2,380,770 of CAWJWG010000001.1, forward strand.
CACGCGCCAGGGCGACGGCGGCGCCGAGATCGAGCCGCTGGGGCGAGACCTCGAGCGCGGCGAGCTGTGTCGTCAGGGAGCGGGGGTCCCCACGCTGCGGAATGCCGTCGGCCGTCAGGAGCCAGAGCGCGTCGTCCGGGCTCGCCCGCGCCAGCACACCGCGCGCGGCATCGCGAATCGGCGTCATGCGAGGCACGCCGCCGACCACAGCCGCGGCGCTCGGCGAGTTGTCCACCACGAGCACCAGCGCACTGGGCGCGTGGCCGGGGACGCCGCGCAGCGGGAGCGTCGGGCCCGCCGCGGCAAGCACCAGGGCCACGATGAGCAGCGTCCGCACCGCCAGCAGGAGGAGGTGCTGGAGCTTCAGCCGTCGCTGGTGCTCCTGCGTGGTCGTGATGAGATAGCGGACCGCCGGAAACACGACGGTCGGCGGCTCCCTGCGGGCGAGGAGATGGAGCAGGATGGGGAGGCCGGCGGCGAGGAGACCCACCAGCGCCCACGGATGGAGGAATCCGATCATCCCGATCGCATGTCGGGGGCAAGCGCCTCACGAAGGACGGTGCCATAGGGCGTGTCGGTCGGGACGCGATGGTAGCGGATGCCGTGGCGGCGGCAGGCCAGTCGCCATTCACCGATCACCTGGCGGACCGTTTCCTGATACGCGCCGGCCCAGTCACGCGGGCGAAGCACCACGGCGCTCCGCGTCTCCGGATCCTCGAAGCGTGCCTCAGCCGGCCCCGCCAGGGTCATCTCGGCCGGGTCCATCACGTGCAGCACGACCACCTGGTGCCCCCGGTGCCGCAGGAATCGCAGCGCCTTGAGCGCGAGGTCCCGGTCGAGCAGGAGATCGGAGACGAAAACGACGAGGCCGCGTCGGCGGAGCTGGCCGACCACCCGTCGAAGGGCCGGCTCGGCTGCCGTGCCCTGCCCCGCCTGCAATCCCGCGAGCGTGCTCACCAGCTGCCGCCAATGGCTCAGGCGCGCGCGCGGCGGCAGCACGGTGCGGACCTCGTCGTCGAAGGCGATGAGGCCGGTCGCGTCGCGCTGGCGAAGCAGCACCAGCGTCAGGGCCGCGATGAGGCGTTGGGCATAGGCGAGCTTCGGCAGGACGGTGTCGGGATCGCCGGACCAGGCCATGCTGCGGCTGACGTCGCATACGATCATGGCGCGGAGGTTGGTCTCTTCCTCGAACTGCTTCACGTACAGCCGGTCGTTCCGGCCGAGGATCTTCCAGTCGACGTATCGCAGCTCGTCGCCCGGCTGGTACATCCGGTGCTCGGCGAACTCGACCGAAAAGCCGCGCCGGGGCGAGCGGTGCAGCCCGCTGAGAAAGCCCTCCACCACGCCTTCGGTGACCACTTCGATCCCGCCGAGCTTCGAGACGTCGAGTGGATCGAGGAGATCGAGTCGGCCGCTGGTCATGACGGGCGCAACGTACCGGGGTTTTCCGCCCGAGGCAACGCTGATCCAGAGGGGTCGAGTGTCCGGCGCTGGTGACGGCTCGAGCCTCGTCTCCACCGTCGGCCCATCACCCAACACGTTATGATCGCGTATCTTATCGGCGCGCTCCCGGGTGGCACGCCACCTGCTGCCCTGGCGCGGACTAGGCCCGGAGTGTCCGGAGGGACCATGTTCGTCGCGCTGGGTTGGATGCTGCTTGCCGGCCTCCCACTCTCCAGCTCCCCTACAATAGACAGTGCGAGTCATGCGGCTCGGGCCCCGGCTGGGCGTGTGGCCGTGTGGACCGACCGCGACGACCCGTACCGCCGAGGCGATGGGGCTCGCGTGTTCCTTCGGGCAGAGCGCGCCGCCCACGTGACCGTCCTCCGGGTGGACACCGACGGACGCCTGCGGGTGCTGTTCCCGCGCGAGCCCTGGGGCGACACCCGCGTGCCGGATGCCCGGGACTTCGAGGTGACCGGGGGCCGCGGCGGCCGCAGCTTCGTGGTGGACGACTACCCTGGCATCGGCTACCTCCTCGCCATCGCCTCCTCCCGCCCGTTCGATTTCGACGACATCGCCCGCGGCGACCACTGGGACTACCGGCTGATCGCCGGCGGACGCATCGAGGGCGACCCCTACGTGGCCCTCGCGGACCTCGCCGCGCGGATCGCCCCCGGCGGCGATTACGACTACGACGTCAGCCCCTACTACGTGGACCGCCGCTACGACTATCCGCGCTTCCTCTGCTACGACTGCCACGCCTACGCCAAGTACGACGAGTGGGATCCCTATCGTCAGGCGTGCGCCCGGTTTCGCGTCGTGATCTACGACGACCCGCGATTCTACCCCTACCGCTCGGGCAGGGGCCGAAACATCGTCGTCGCCCGTCCCGTCCGGCCCGGACCGCGCTTTGTCTTTCGCGACGCGGATCCGGGGCGAGACTACGTGACGCGCGTGCGCGGAGGCCAGGCGGTGGAACAGCGGCGAGATCACGATCTGGGACGGACCAGTCGAGACGTCGGCGGGCGAGGGTCGGTGCCCGCACCCGCCATGTCCTCCGCGGCGCCCACACTCCGGATGGCGCCACCGTTGCGCGCGGTGCCGTCTCGCCCGCGGCTCGGCGATGGCAAACCGGAGGGTCGCCGGCGGAGCGAGCTCGAGCCCACCGAAGCCACGCCCCGTGTGGCGACGCCGTCCGACGCCCCGCCCAAGGGTCTCGAGCCGACGGGCAAAGAGAGCCCACGCCCGGCCACCACCGCCGAGCCGCCGCGTGGGACCCGACGCGCCGCCGAACCGCGGACCACGGTCGAGCCGCGAGCCAAAGCCGAGCCGCGCAGCACCGGCGAGCCCGAGCTTCGCCGACGCAAGCCTGATCGGGAATGATCCGCCGCGCCTCGCTCCTCCTCCTCCTCACGCTGGCCGCCACCCCCACACTTCTCGCCCAGGCCCCGAGCCCGCTCGACGCCGCCGCCGAGACGATCACCGCGGGCGACATGAGCTCGAAGATCACCCTCCTGGCCCACGACTCGACGATGGGACGCGACACGCCGAGCCCGGGGCTGGAGCGCGCCGCCGAGTACGTGGTCGGCGAGTTCCGCCGGCTCGGGCTGCGGCCCATGGGCGAGTCGGGCAGCTACGTCCAGCGCTTCGGCCTGTCGCGCTGGACGCTGGACGTGGGTGCCTCGTCGGTCGAGGTCGCGGCGGGGGGCACTCGGAGCGCGGTGACGTTCGCGCGCGACGTGCGAGCGATCGCCGGCGCCGTCTCAGGCGAGCCGCTCACCGGCGAGGCCGTGCTGGTGACGGGCCCGCTTCGCGCCGGGATATCGCGTGATCCGGCCCTGCGCGACCGGGTGGTACTGATCGTACCCGACTACACCGGTCCGCTGCCCGACGACCTCGGCGATCGCGTGGCCGAGCTCGCGCGCACCGCGCGGGCCGTGCTCATCGTCTCCAACCGGGATTCCGCGGCCTTCGCGCGCCGGGTCGCCACCTCGGTCGAGACCCGACTCACTCCGGATTTCCGCGCCCAGGCCGGTGGACCACCGATCCTCGAGGTGCGGGAGCGCGCGCTGGCCGCGGTCCTGGCCGCGGCGCGGCTCGATCCCGCGAGGCTCCGCGCCTCGGACACTACCGCCGTGCGTCCGTTGCCCGCCGTTCGAGTCACGGTCCGGCTGGTCCGCCACGTGCTGGCGCAGGCAACCGCGCCCAACATCGTCGGCGTGCTGGACGGTCGCGACTCCCGTCGGCGCGGCGAGTACGTGGCCGTGTCCGCCCACCTCGACCACATCGGCGTGCGCGGTGGCGGAACCGACAGCATCTTCAACGGCGCCGACGACAACGCCTCGGGCGTCGCGGCCCTGCTGGAGATCGCCGAAGCCTTCAGCCGCGCCGACGCGCGCCCGGCCAGGTCCCTGCTGTTCCTGGTGCCCAGCGGCGAGGAGAAGGGACTCTGGGGGAGCCGGTACTTCGTCGAGCATCCGACGGTCCCGCTACCCCAGGTGGTGGCCGATCTCAACATGGACCTCATCGGCCGGAACTGGACCGATTCGGTGATCGTGAGCGGCCTCGAGCTGTCCACCCTGGGCGAAACCGTGGCCAGGACCGCCGCCGCGCATCCCACGCTCCGCATGACCCCGCTGGCGGATCGGTGGCCCGAGGAACGAATCTTCTACCGGTCCGATCACTTCCACTTTGCCGTGAAAGGCGTCCCCGTGCTCTTCTTCACCAGCGGTACGCATGGCGACTACCACCAACCCACCGACGAGGCCGACCGCATCGACTCCGAGAAGGCGGCGCGCCTGGCGCGGCTGGTGTTCTACACCGCCGCCGCCGTGGGTGAGGCGGCGGAGCGGCCCCGGTGGCATCAGGGACGCACGGCGCCCGGAGTGGAGGCGCCATGAGGCCCCGACTCCCGGCTGTCATCGCCATCGCCCTCTGCACCGCCGGCCCTCTGGTGGCGCAGGCGGCCCGGCCGGCCGGCCCAGGCGGTAACGCGGTGGAGACCATCACGGCGTCCGACGTGGCGCGGCGAATCGGCGTGTTGGCTGACGACTCGATGCTAGGCCGCGACACGCCGAGCCACGGCCTGGAGACCGCGGCGCGCTACGTCGCGGACCATTTCCGCCTGGCCGGGCTCACGCCCGGCGGCGCGAATCGCTCATGGTTTCAGCGCTATCCCATCACCCGACGGCGGTTCGAGCTGGCCGGCTCGCGGGTCGTACTCCGAAGCGGTGGTGCCAAGGCGACCGCCTCATTCGATCGCGACGCGCGGTACGTCTCTGGAGATGTGCCGCGCCAGCCGACCACGGGGACAGTCGTGCTGGTCGGCGGCCCGGTGACCCCGGAAGCCGTCGCCGGCATGCGCCTCCGCGGCAAGGTCGTGCTCTACGTGCACGACTACCGGAAGCCGATCCCCAACAACGCGACGCAGGTCGCCCGCGCCATCCGAGTCAGCGGGGCCAAGGCCATCGTCGCGATCTCCAACGTGGACGCCGCGGCGTTCGCGGCCCGGATTCCTCGGACGGCCCCCGAGCGCTACGGTATGGACCTCCGGCTCAACTCTCCCCCTTCGGTGGAAGTAGCCGAGGCGGCGGTAGTGCCGGCCCTGCGCGCGGCAGGGGTCGACCTCCAGGAAGTTCGGCGCGCCACCAGCCCGGTCGCGCGGGATCTTCCCGCCCTGACCGCCTCAGTGGAGCTCGCGGAGACCGTCACCGACTCGCTCAGCGCACCGAACACGATCGGGATCGTGCAGGGCACCGATCCCGAGCTGCGCGAGGAGTACCTGGTCTTCTCCTCGCACATGGATCACGTCGGCATCACGCCGGGCGCGCTCGACAGCATCAACAACGGGGCGGACGACAACGCCTCGGGCACGGCCGGCGTCATGGAGCTGGCCGAAGCGTTCCGCCGCCAACCGACCAAGCGGTCCATCATGTTCCTGACGGTGAGCGGGGAGGAGAAGGGACTCTGGGGCAGCCGCTACTTCAGCGAGCATCCGACCGTCCCCCTGCCCTCGATCGTGGCGGATCTGAACCTCGATATGCTGGGCCGCAACTGGCCCGACACCATCGTGGCGATCGGCAAGGAGCACTCCGATCTCGGCGCCACGCTCGCGCGGGTGAACGCCGCGCATCCCGAGCTGGGCATAGCCGCGATCGACGACCCGTGGCCCGAAGAGCGCTTCTACTTCCGCTCCGACCACTACAACTTCGCCCGGAAGGGCGTGCCGGTCCTCTTTTTCTTCAACGGGGTGCACGAGGACTACCACCAGGTCACCGACTCGCCCGAGAAGATCGACAGCGAGAAGGAGTCACGCATCCTCAAGCTGCTCTACTACCTCGGGCAGGAGATCGGCAATGCGCCGGCCCGGCCGGCCTGGGATCCCGAGAGCCGCCGCCAGATCGTGGAGGAGTGAGGGATGGCCGACACGATCGATGGCTTCAATGCATTCCGCGCCCGGATGAACGATCTCATCCTGGGCGCGGACGCGGGAGGAATTCCTGGAGGGGGCTCGGCTCGAGGAGCTCGAGCGCCAGCGGCTCACCCCTCGGCGGCCGGGACGGCTCTGGACTCGCGGGCATCCGCGGCGCTCCGCGTCGCCAGCACGCCGCCGATGATCAGGGCCGCGCCGATCGCCTGGAGCGGCCTGGGACGCTCGCCCAGAAACGCGGCGGCGGTGGCCACCGCCACCAACGGCGTCAGACACATGTAGATCACCGTCCGGCTCGGCCCCACCACCTTCACGCTCCGATTCCAGATCAGGTAGGCCACGAGCAGCGAGAAGACCGTCGCGTATCCCATCGCGGCCCACCCCTGCCATCCCACCGCGCTCCAGTTCATCTGGAGCATCTCGGGCACGCCGGCCAGAATGAGACCCGGGGCGCCGGCGACCGTGGTCACCATCGTGACGCGGAGGGGCGACACCTCCGGTGGGAGGCTCCGGAGCCCCAGGGTGTACCCGGCCCAGCAGACGACGGCTGCGGCCGTCAGCAGGTCGCCCGACATGCTGGCCTGATCGAAGCCGGCGCCGCGCGCCGCGACCACCAGCACCACGCCGAGCGTCGCCACCAGGACGCCGACCAGCACCTTCGGGCGAAAGGTCTCGAACCCGAGCGCCACGGCGAGCACCGCCACGATGGAGGGCATCGACGCCAGGATGAGTGAGCTGTTGGAGGCGGTCGTCCGGGCGAGCCCGGAGATGAAAGCCAGCTGATAGATCGTATTTCCCACCACGCCCAGCACCACGAGGCGCGTGAGCACGCTCCGGGGGAGGGGGGCCGTGCCTTCCAGGCGACGCACCAGGGGGACAATCAACAGGCTCGCGAGAGCGAATCGGACGCCGGTGAAGGCCAGCGGCGGGAAGCGCGGGAACGCGCCTTTGGTGACGGTGAAGTTGATGCCCCAGATCAAGGCAACGAGAAGCATGCCGAGATCGGCGGCGGCGGGGCGGCGGTCGGTCACGGGGGAAGAGTATACTATCTTTGCCCCATGTCTCAGTCCGCCATTCGCAACTTCTGCATCGTGGCCCACATCGATCACGGCAAGTCGACCCTGGCCGACCGGCTGATCGAGGCGACCGGCGCCGTCGAAAAACGCCAGATGCGCGACCAGCTGCTGGACACGATGGACCTGGAGCGCGAGCGCGGCATCACCATCAAGCTCAACGCGGTCCGGATGAGCTACACGGCTCGGGACGGACGCGAGTACGAGCTCAACCTGATCGACACCCCCGGACATGTCGACTTCACCTACGAGGTCTCGCGCTCGCTGGCCGCGTGCGAAGGCGCGATCCTGGTGGTGGACGCCTCGCAGGGGGTGCAGGCTCAGACCCTGAGCAATCTCTTCCTGGCGATGGACGCCGGGCTGGAGATCATTCCGGTGCTGAACAAGATCGACCTGCCCGGCGCCGAGCCCGAGCAGCGGGCCAAGGAGATCATGGACCTGATCGGGGCCAAGCGGGAGGAGATCCTCGCGGTCTCCGCCAAGGAAGGGACCGGCGTGCCCGAGCTCCTGGAGGCCATCGTGGCTCGCGTGCCGCCGCCCCGTGGCAGCGACGCCGCCCCGCTCCGGGCACTCATCTTCGATTCCTACTACGATCGCTATCGCGGGGCCATCCCCAGCATCCGGGTGGTGGACGGAAGCGTGCGGGAGGGGATGGAGATCGTCTTCGGCGCTCATCCCGATGACGTCCACCACGTGGACGAGGTGGGCTACCTGCAGCTCGGCCAGCATCCGTCGGCGCAGCTCGAAGCCGGCGAAGTCGGCTACCTGGTGGCGAGCCTGCGCGACGTGCGGGATGCCCGCGTGGGCGACACCATCCTCGACGCCCACAACCGAGCGTCCCAGCTCCTGCCCGGCTATCGCGACGTCAAGTCCATGGTCTTCGCCGGGCTCTACCCCACCGAGTCCGATCAGTACGAAGGGCTCCGCGACGCGCTGGAGAAGCTCCGCCTCAACGACGCGAGCCTGCAGTACGAGCCGGAGTCGTCCACCGCGCTCGGCTTCGGGTTTCGCTGCGGCTTTCTCGGGCTGCTGCACATGGAGATCGTGCAGGAGCGGCTGGAGCGGGAGTTCAATCTCGACCTCATCAGCACGGTGCCCACCGTCGAATACCACGTCTACCAGACCGACGGCGAGATGCTCCTGCTGGAGAACCCGAGCAACCTGCCGGACCCGGCGTCGATCGGGCGGATCGAGGAGCCGTACGTCAAGGCGCGCATCATGGCGCCCGCCGACTACATCGGCGGCATCATGAAGCTGGGACAGGAGCGCCGGGGCGTGTACGGCGGCATGCACTACATCGACACCGCGCGGGTCGAGTTCAACTTCGACTTCCCGCTGGGCGAGATCGTGCTCGACTTCTACGACAAACTGAAATCGCTGAGCCGGGGCTACGCGTCGCTCGACTACGAGATGGCCGGCTACCGGGCGTCGGAGCTGGTCAAGCTCGACATGCTCATCAACGGCGACCCCATCGACGCCTTCAGCGTGATCATCCACCGCGACAAGGCGCAGGAGTACGGGCGGAAGGTCGCGGAGAAGCTGAAGGAGCTGATTCCGCGCCAGCTTTACCAAGTGGCCATCCAGGCCGCCATCGGCAACAAGATCATCGCCCGCGAGACCATCTCCGCCTTCCGCAAGGACGTGCTGGCGAAGTGCTACGGCGGCGACATCACCCGCAAGCGCAAGCTCCTCGAGAAGCAGAAAGAGGGGAAGAAGCGCATGAAGCAGATCGGCGCGGTGGAGATTCCCCAGGAGGCCTTCCTGGCGGTGCTCCAGGTCGAATGAGCGGCACGCTCGTCATCCAGACGGCGTTTCTGGGCGACGTGGTGCTCACGACGCCGCTGCTGGCGGCGCTGGCCGACAAGTTCGAGCCGGTGGACATCGTGGTCACGCCGGCGGCCGCGCCGCTGCTTCGCGGGCATCCCAGCGTCCGGCAGGTCATCGTCTACGACAAGCGGGGTCGGGATGCGGGCCCGGCCGGAGTGTGGCGGACGGGTCGCGCGCTCCGGGCGACGCGCTACGACCGGGCCTTTCTGCCCCACGCGTCATGGCGGTCGGCGACGCTCGCGCTCCTGGCGCGGGTGCCGGAGCGCACGGGCTTCGCGGACAGTGCCGCCGCGATTACTTATACCACGCGAGTGACGCGGGCCCCGGTGGGACACGAGGTCGAGCGCCTGCTGGCCCTCGCGGGCCGCCGCGTGCGGACACCGCCGGTCTCGCTGGCGCTGGGTCCGGACGACGAGGCCGCGGCCGACCGCTGGCTGGCCGAGCGGGGGCTCGCGCCGGGATTCACGGCCGTCGCGCCGGGCTCGGTCTGGGGCACCAAGCGCTGGCCCTACTATCCCGCCTTGGCGTCGGCACTCAGCGGTCCGATCGTGGTGATCGGCGGAGCCGAGGACGCGCCACTGGCCGAGGCGATCGTCGCGGCGGCCCCGGGTCGCGCCTGGAGCGCCGCCGGCGCGTTCGGGCTCAGGTCATCGGCGGCGCTGATCCGGCGGGCGCGCGTGCTGGTGACCAACGACTCGGCGCCCCTGCATCTCGGCACCGCGGTCGGCACGCCGTTGGTCGCCGTCTTCGGGCCGACCGTGCCGGAGCAGGGCTTCGGGCCGCGCGGGTCGCGGAGCCTGGCGCTCGGCCACGCCGGCCTGGCGTGCCGGCCCTGCAGTGCGCACGGTCCGGAAGTCTGTCCCCTGGGCCATCATCGCTGTATGCGAGAGCTACCGGTCGAGACCGTCGCCGAGGCGACGGTCATGGTCGCGGAAGCAGAGGAGCGGCGTGCGATTCGTCCTCGGCGTTGACGTCGGCGGAACCAACCTGGTGGTGGGGTGCGTGGCCGAGGACGGCAGCGCGCTCCACGGCCTCGCCTCCGAGCCGACCCATGCCGAGGCGGGTGCGGAGGACGTCGTGGACCGGCTGGTGTCGCTCGCGCAGCAGTGCATCGCCCAGACCGCGCAGGAGATGCCGGCCGCCGAGGTGATCGGCGTCGGCGTGGGAGCGCCGGGTCCGCTCGACACCAAGAGCGGTGTCGTGCTGCTGACGCCGAACCTGGGGTGGGTCAACCTGCCCCTCCGGCAGATCATCCGGGACCGCATCGGCCTCCCCGCGGAGCTCGACAACGACGCCAACTGCGCCGTGCTGGGCGAGTGGTGGGTCGGCGCCGCGCGGGGCACCCGGAACGCGATCGGAATCACCATCGGCACCGGCATCGGTGGCGGGCTCATCCTCGAGGGGAAGCTCTACCACGGCGCCTCGGATGTGGCGGGCGAGATCGGCCATGCGACGATCGACACCGAGGGACGCCGCTGCAAGTGCGGCAATTACGGCTGCCTCGAGGCCTACGCCTCGGGCCCCAACATCGCGATGCGGGCGATCGAGGCGATCGAGGCCGGCGCGGAGACCCGCCTGCTCGACTACGTCGGGGGCGACATGAAGCGCATCACCGCCCAGACGGTCTACGAGGCGGCCCACGACGGCGACGAGCTCGCGCTCGAGGTGGTGAACGACACCGCCAAGTTCCTCGGCGTGGGCGTCGCCAACCTGCTCAACGTGTTCAACCCCGAGGTGGTCGTGGTCTGCGGCGGCGTCACCCTCGCCGGCGATCACCTCTTCGTCCCGTTGCGCCGCGAGACGGCCCGTCGCGCCTTCAAGGTCGCGGTCGCCGCCTGCCGCATCGTGCCAGGCGAGCTGGTGGGGACGGCGGGCGTGTACGGAGCCGCGAAGACCTTCCTGGATGCCTAGGGTCGGCATCCTCGGTTCGCTCGTCTGGGACCAGATCTACGGTCGCGACCCGCGCGCGGCGCCGGTGGAGGAGTGGGGCGGCATCGCCTACGCCCTGGCGAGCCTCGACGCCAGCGTCGCCCCCGGCTGGGAGATCGTGCCGCTCATCAAGGTCGGGCAGGATCTGGCCGGCAAGGCACGCGAGTTTCTGGGCGGGCTCGAGCGGCTGACCCCCGGCGGACGCTGCGTCGAGGTACCGGCGCCCAACAACCGGGTGGTGCTCCACTACTACTCCACCGAGCGCCGCACCGAGCGGATGTCGGGCGGAGTGCCGGGGTGGACCTGGAGCGAGCTGGGCCCGATGGTGCGCGACCTCGACGCGATCTACCTGAATTTCATCTCCGGCTTCGAGCTGGCGCTCGGAACCGCCCAGGCGCTCCGCCAAGGCTTCCGAGGCCCGATCTACGTTGACCTGCACAGCCTGCTGCTGGGAATGCAGCACGACGGCGTCCGTGTGCTACGCCCGCTGCAGGACGCGGCGGCGTGGCTGGGATGCTTCGACGTGGTACAGCTGAACGAGGACGAGATGCGCCAGCTATCCCCCGACCCGCTGAGCCTCGCCGCCGACGCCATCGGCGCGGGTACCTCGCTCCTGATCGTCACGCTCGCCGCGAAGGGCGCGGCGTACGTGGCGTCACCGGGATTCGACGGGTGGCCCGACGAGCGGGCGGGCGGGCAGGCGGACGGGGCCGTCGAAAGCGACTCCCGGCCGTTGACGGGGACCTCTACCGCCTGTCCGCCCATCCGCCCGTCCGCCACCCTCCGCTCCGCCCTGATCCCGGCGCCTGTGGTCGACGCGCTCGACCCGACCGGCTGCGGCGACGTCTTCGGGGCGGCGGCGGCGGCACGGCTCTTCGCCGGCGATTCGATCGAGGCCGCGATCCGCCACGCCAACGCCATGGCCGCCCGGAACGCGGCATTCCGCGGCGCGGGCGGGCTCTCGCGGCACCTGCGCGGCGAGCTGGTGATGCCGTGACCCGGGTGATCGAGGTTCCCGCCCACTTCGACGACCGGAGCTTCGACCAGTTCGCTGCCGGGTTCGGCAAGTGGCCGCCCGAGGAAAAGCTGCTGGTGGACGCGCGGGCGGCGCAGTGGGCGTCGCCCTACGGCCTGATCGGCATTCTCACGGCCGGCCAGGCGATCGCGGAGATCAAGGGGGAGCGCCCGCTCTTCACTGTCCCCACGAGCGAAGAGGTCAAGCGCTACTGGGCACGGATCGGGTTCTTCCGCCACGCCTCGGAGCTGTTCGAGCTCCACGGCCGGGTGCCGAAGGCCGCCACCGGACCGAGCGACGTGCTGCTCGACGTCACCCCGGTGCGCGCCATGGAAGACGTGCATCAGGTCGTAGAGAAGATCAGCGAGGCCTCATCGCGCATTCTTCACGGCGAGCTCGGGCTGGAGCGCGGCGCGGTCGGGCGATTCAGTATGGCGCTTTCGGAATCGTGTCAGAATATTGTTGAGCACGCGGGCACCAGTGGCTGGGTTGCGGTCCAGGTGTATACCTTCCGGCGCCGGTTGGGAGGGCGCCGAGTCGCGGTGATCGCGGTCAGCGACGCCGGCGTGGGCTTCCGGCGATCGCTGGAGAGCACCCACGCCAAGCGGTTCGGCGAGCGGTGGGGCGACGGCGCGGCGCTCGAGGCCGCGCTGATCCAGGGTGTCAGCCGGTTCCGGGACCCGGGCCGCGGACAGGGCCTCGCGGGCATCAAGGGGTTCCTGGATCGGTGGAAGGGCAAGATCTCGATTCGAAGCGGCACGGCGCGCCTCTCGATCGTGCCGGCGTGGGATGACGACCTTCCGTTGGCCGATCACCTTCCGTTCTTCCCCGGAGCCCAGGTGCAGATCACGATCCCAGCGCAGGAGGCCGAGAGCAGATGATCGAGACGATCCAGGTCGGCCACCTTCTCGGCGACACCGCAGCCTCGCCCTATCGCAACCTGGTCACCCGTCCCACCGGTGCGGCCGTGCGGAACCGGATCGAGGACGCCCTGGCCCGCTCGGACTGCCTGACCGCCCTCCTGGATTTTTCCGACATCGAGCTGCTCGACTTCAGCTGCGCCGAAGAGATCGTGGCCAAGCTGCTCCTGGCCCAGGCCACGGGGCGGCCGCGCTTTCTGCTGCTGCGCGGCCTCCGCGACGACCAGCACGATGCGATCGAGCAGGTGCTGACGCACCATCGGCTCGCCGTAGCGGCCCTGGTGGCCGACGCCGAGCCGATCCTGGTCGGCTGGGTCACGCCCGATGCGCGGGCGGCCTTCGGCTGTGTCTGCCGGCTGGGGCGAGCCTGCGCGGGCGATGTCGCCGTGGCGCTCGACTGGCCCGAGCCCCGCGCCAGCGACGCCCTCGACGTCCTGACGCTGCACCGGCTGGTCCGCCCCGACGGCGATCTGCGGTACCCGCTGCTGGTCGCATGAGCCCCCGCCGCATCGGCCTGTCGACGCTGGCGATCCACGGCGTCCCGCGCCGCCGGCCCGATTGGACCCCCGTCGCGCCACCCATCGTCCAGAGCAGCACCTTCACCAATCCGGTGGGCTCCGAGGAGGATGTCCTCTACGTCCGCTACGGGAATACCCCGTCTCAGGTGGACTTGGCGAAGAAATACGCGCTGCTGGAAGGCGCCGAGTCGGCCATCTTCGTGTCCAGCGGCATGGGTGCCACCGCGCTCGCGCATCTCGCCGTGCTGCGCCCGGGCGATCATCTCGTCAGCAGCAACTGGATCTACGGCGGAACCCGCCGGTTCTTCGCCGAAGAGCTGACTCGACTGGGGATGACGGTGACCTTCGTGGATCCGTCCCAGCCCCGGCTCTGGCGGAAGTCGGTCCGGAAGAACACCCGCGCCATCTTCGTGGAGACCCCGACCAATCCGGTGATGCGGGTGCTCGATCTGGTGCCACTCGCCCAGGTGTCGCGCGAGTTCGGCCTCGCGCTCCTGGTGGATTCCACCTTCGCGAGCCCGATCAACTTCCGGCCCCTGGAGCACGGGGCGGACGTGGTCATCACCAGCGCCACCAAGTATCTCAACGGGCACACCGACCTCGTGGCCGGCGCCGTCGCGGGCTCCGCCTCGGTGGTGGACGAAGTGAACCGGCTGCTCCGGGTCTGGGGGCAGGCCATCGACCCCCATACCGCGTGGCTGGTGGATCGCGGGCTCCGGACGCTGGCGGTGCGGATGGAGCGGCACAACGCCAACGGCCTCGCCGTGGCGATGTGGGCCGAGAAGCATCCGAGCATCGTGCGGGTGCACTACCCCGGGCTGGCGTCGCATCCCGACCACCGTCACGCCCGCACCGTGCTCGCCGGGTTCGGCGGCATGGTGGGGCTCGAGATCAAGGGCGGAGTGCGTGGCGCGGAGCGGATGCTCAAGCGCCTCAAGCTGGTGACGCACGCGCCGAGTCTCGCTGGCGTGGAGAGTCTCATCTCCGAGCCGCGGCTCACCTCGCACCGCGACCTCGGTCCGGAAGGCCGCGCGGCCGCCGGGATTCCCGACGGCTTCCTGCGCCTGAGCTGCGGCCTCGAGGACGGCGAGGACATCATCGAGGACCTCCGCCAGGCGCTCGGCAAGGACGCCTGAGCCCGTTTAACTTTCCGATCGTGATTCGCTTCTCCCACGTCTACAAGTCGTATCCCAGCGGAGCCCTCGCCCTCAAGGACATCACCTTCAGGGTCCTCAAGGGCGAATTCGTGTTTCTGACCGGCCACTCCGGCGCGGGCAAGTCCACCATCATGAAGCTGCTCTTTGCCGAACAGCAGCCCACCGCCGGCGAGGTCCGCGTCTCCGGCTACAATGTGAGCGCGCTCCGGGTGGACGAGGTGCCCAGGCTGCGCCGCCGCCTCGGCATCGTCTTCCAGGACTTTCGCCTGCTCGAGGACCGCACCGCGGCCGAGAACATCGCGTTCGCGCTCGAGGTGATCGGCGCCCGGCGCGACACCATCGCGGCCCGGGTGACCCGGGTGCTCACCCAGGTCGGGCTCGCGTCGAAGAGCCGGGCCTACCCTCGCGAGCTCTCCGGCGGCGAGCAGCAGCGGATCGCGATCGCGCGCGCCCTGGTTAATGATCCCGCCATCCTGGTGGCCGACGAGCCCACCGGAAACCTCGACGAGCGAGCCACCCGCGGGGTGTTCCAGCTCCTGCGCGACATCAACGCGGGCGGGACCGTCGTCGTGATGGCCACGCACGACCTGGATCTCGTCCGGCAGGCGCCCTACCGCACGATCGAGCTGCGTGAGGGCTCGGTGGTCTACGATACGGCGGTCGACGAGACGGACGAGACGGAAGAGACGGAGGCGTCGTGAGGCTCCTGACCCGCGAGGCCCTGCTCTCCTTCCGGCGCGCCCCGCTCCTCTCCGCGCTGTCCATCACCACCATCGCCTTCTCCCTCTTCACGCTCGGGCTCTTCGGCCTGGTGGCGATCAACCTGCGGGAGGCGCTCCGGGGAATCGAGGAGCGGGTGGAGATCGTCGCCTTCATCCTGCGGGGGACACCGACCGAGACGGTCACCCTCGCCACCGAGGACATCACGGCCTTCCCCGAGGTCCAGGACGTGACGTTCGTGTCCGAAGAGCAGGCCCTCGCCCGCGCCCGCACCGAGCTGGTGGAGTTCCGCGACGCGTACCGCGACCTCAAGGCCAACCCGCTGCCCGCGTCCATCGAGGTGCGGATGCGCGAGGGCTTCCGTGAGAGTGCCAGCGTCGCGCGCGTGGCCGAGCGGCTGCGCGGCTTCGGGTTCGTGGACGACGTCCGCTACGGACGGGACTGGGTGCAGCGGCTCGACCAGCTCCGGAACGTCACCGGACTGGTCGGGCTCGTGATCGGCCTCGCCTTCGCGGCCGTCGCCGTGGTCATCATCGGCGTGACGATCCGGCTCACCATTCTCCAGCGCGCGCGCGAGATCAGCATCATGCGGCTGGTGGGCGCGACCAACTGGTTCGTCCGAGGCCCCTTCCTGCTCGAAGGCGCGCTCAAGGGCCTGCTCGGCGGGTTCCTCTCGCTCCTCCTCTGCTACGCGGGCTACCTCCTCTTCCGCGATACCACCGGCGGCCCCTTCACCGGCCTCATCTTCTTCCGGCCCGAGCACATGATTCTCATCATCGTGTTCGGTGTCCTGATCGGACTGGGCGGCAGCCTGGTGAGCGTGGGGAGACATCTCCGGAATGTGTGAGTCTCGCGGCCGCGCCCTCGCGCTGGTCGCGATGATCGCCCTGGCCGCGGGAATGGCCGCCCCCGTGGTGGCGCAGGACAGTACCGACATGGAGCGGAGCAAGCGGCGGCTGGAGGAGATCCGGCGCGAGCGGGACCGCCTGCAGCAGCAGCAGGAGCGGCTCCAGGGCCAGGTGCACGACGTCAACGACGAGCTGCAGAACATCGAGCGGCAGCGGGAATCCACCCAGAAGATCGTGGACGAGATCGAGCGGCAGATCGGCGGGCTCTCCGGCCAGCTCGACCGCACCAGCGCCGAGCTCATCCTCGCCGAGGACAACCTCGCCGAGCGCCGTGCCGTGTTGGAGCGCCGCCTGGTGGACATCTACAAGCGCGGGCCGATGTACACCTTCCAGGCCCTGCTGGCGGCGGAGTCGTTCGGCGACCTCCTGAGCCGCTACAAGTACCTCTACCTCACGAGCCGGCAGGATCGCGCCCTGGTGGGCGACGTCGAGAATCTCCGCAACCGGGTCGTGGACCAGCGGGACGATCTGCTCGACGTCCGGAAGCAGCTCGACCGGACGCGCGAGGAGCGCGAGGCCGAGTACAGCAAGTACACCGACCTCGCCACCACCCGCGCCCGGCGGCTGAGCCAGCTCCGCCGCACGGCCCGCACCACCGAACGACGGCTCGACTCCCTTCAGCGGGACGAGTCACGGCTCAACAGCGTGCTTGCCGCGCTCGAGCGCGCGCGCCGGGACGAGGCGCGCAACCCGGCGGCCGCGGCACCGGTGCCGGGCTCGATCACGACCGCCGACCTCGGCCGCCTCGACTGGCCGGTGGAAGGCGCGGTCGTCTATCGCTTCGGTCGGGACACGCTGCCGAGCGGCGGGATCATCCGGTGGAACGGGGTCGGGATCGCGGCGAGTCTGGGAACGCCGGTGAAGTCGGTCGAAGCGGGGAAAGTCCGGCTGGTGGGACAGTTCGGCACCTACGGCCTCACCGTCGTGCTGGAGCACGGGAATGGCTACTACTCGGTCTATTCCCATCTCCAATCCGCCGCCGTGCAGCTCGGCGTGACCGTGGCGCGGGGGCAGGCGATCGGGAGCGTCGGCGGCGAGAACTCCGACTACGGCCCGCACCTGCACTTCGAGATTCGAGGGGAAAATCAGGTCGCGCTGGACCCGACGGAGTGGCTGCGACGGCGCTGACGCGCGGGTGAACTGGTTGCGGCGTCAGTCGGCCACGCCGACCCGCTCGCCGACCTGGGCCTTACCGCGCGCGAGCGCGGCCTCCACCAGCGCGAACATGTCGTCCGCCTGGGTGACCGCGGGGTGCGGATAGGTGACGATGCCCGCGCTGAACGAGGCGTGGCCGGCCCCGACGTCGCGCGGTCGCGCGGCGAGCTGATCCCGCATGCGGGCCACGGAACGGCGAGCCCCGTCCAGCCCCGTCTCCGGAAGGACGATCGCGAGCTCGCCGCCGGCGTAGCGGGAGACGTAGTCCGGCAGACGGAGCTCCCGGCGGAGCCGGTCCACCGTGTCCAGCAGCACCGACTCACCGGACTCGGCCGCGCGCGCCCCGAAGTCCAGCAGCACCAGGCTGAAGCTGAGCGAATATCGGCGGGCGCGCTCGAACTCCTCCTGCAGGCGGTGGTCGAGCGTCTGGTCCGTAGGCGCGTGCGGCTGGCTCGCCGCGGAGGCCCCGTTCCCGTTGCCGCCCGGGGACGACCCGCCGTGAGGATCCAGGGCCTGTGCCGCCGCCTCCGCGAGACTGCCGGCGAACTGGAGCTGCGCCGGACCGAGCTCGGGATGTTCGTGCCGATGCTGCAGCAGCAGCACGCCCAGGACCCGCCCGTCGGCCACGGCGGGTAGTGCCACCGGACCGCCGGGGAGCGTGGTCGTCCGGCGCGATCGGATCGCCTCGGCGATGGCGGGATACTCGGACGGGTCCAGCGGGCCGTCGCCGCCGAGCCCGATGGGGCCCGACCCGACTTCCGCGATGATGCGAGCCTCGTCGGGGCCGTCGCCGACCGCCACGAAGGAGCACGCCTGCAGGTCGAAGGCCCGCGCGAGGCGCCGCACGAGCGCGAGCACCACTTCGTCCGGCCGCAGCGTCATGCGGGCTTCCCCGACGAGACCGTCCAGGGCACGGCGCACCTCGCCCTCACGCGCGGTGCCGCGCGGGCATTGGCGGTCGCGAATGCGGGCGAGCAGGCGGGCACAGAGCTCGGGAAGATGAACCGGGGACACCAGCGCGTCGTCGGCGCCCAGGGCGAGCGCGGCCACCGCGGCGTCGGGGTCGGGCGAGTTGACGAGAACCACGACCGGCGGGGAATCTTGCCGCCCAGTGTCGATCGCCGCGCGAAGCTCGGCATCGCCCGCGGCGGCGAGGGTCACGAGCACGGCGTCGGCATGGTGCTCACCCTCGGGAGGCAGCGATTCGGTTACGATGAATCCGGCGCGGGTGAGAGCGCGCTCCAGGCCCGCGGGCCGGGCCGCGGCGTCCCCCGCGAGCAGCACGCGGCTGCCGTTCGTCACGCGACGAGGGAGGTCGTATGCATCAGTTGAAACGTGCCGAGCGGCTCGGCGCCCATGTATCGACGTCGGGCGGCGTGCAGACGGCATGGGGCCGAGGGAAGGCGATCGGCGCCACGGCGATCCAGGTGTTCACGAAGACCCCCAACCAGTGGCGCGAGCCTGCGCTCACGGAAGAGTCCCGAGAGGCGTTCCGGCGCGAGCGCGACCGGAGCGAGATAGCCAGTATAGTGGCGCATGACTCCTACCTTATCAACCTCGCGTCGCCCGATCCGGTACTGGCGGCCCGCTCCATCGAATCCTTTACGGCCGAGCTCCGGCGCTGCGACCTGCTCGGGATCGCCGCGATCGTGTCCCATCCCGGCAACTTCATGGACGACCGCGAGGCGGGCATCCGGCGGAACGCGGACGCCATCACCCGGTGCCTGCGCGCGGTGCCGGGCGAGGTGATGGTCTGGCTCGAGACCACCGCGGGGACCGGCACCTCACTCGGCGCCACCTTCGAGGAGCTCGCCGCGCTGCGCGAGGCAATCGACGAGAGCGAGCGGCACCGCATCGGGTTCTGTGCCGACACCTGCCATCTGTTCGCCGCCGGGTACGACCTGCGCCGCGACTACGACGGCGTCTGGCGCCGGTGGGAGAAGACGATCGGCCTGAAGCACCTCCGCTGTCTCCATCTCAACGACTCGAAGACTCCGTTCGGCTCCCGGCGCGACCGGCACGAGCTGATCGGAGACGGCTCGCTCGGGCCCGAGCCCTTCCGGCGCATCATGCGCGACCCGCGATTCCGCCCGGTGATGAAGGTGATCGAGACGCCCAAGGGCGACGACGAGGTAACCTGCGATCGTCGCATGTTGCGACGGCTCCGCGCGTACGCGCGGCCGGCGCGTTGACCACCCTCAAGGAGCGGCTCATCTTCCACCGATGCTGAGACCATTCCTGATTCCGGCCCTGCTGCTCGTGGCCGGCCCCGGCGCTCTGAACGCCCAGACGGATTACTACGCCCGGGTGGGCGCGATCGGCTCGAGCACCCTCGTGCGCGACGTGCTCGGCAGCGAGATCACGGTGCGCCAGTCCATCGCTCCCATGGTGGCACTCGGCGCCTCGATGCCGATCTCGCCCGGATACCGGGTCGGTGTCGAGGCGACGCTTGTGTCCGGCGGGTTCGACGCCGAGCAGGGTGGGACCAGCACCGACCTCGGCACCATCCGGACGGGCTCGGTGCTGCTGGGATTGGACGGACCCATCTGGGGAACCTTTCGGTGGCGAGTCGGCCTGGGCGGGATCTTCTACTGGCCCTCCGACGAAACCGGCATCTTCCTGCAGGGCGGCCCGGTCCGATTTCTGGCGGGCGCCGGCGTCGACTGGCGGCGGCCGGTGATGCCGGCGTGGGATCTGATGGTTTCGGCGCGATACGACCTGCATCGGTTTTCCACTGACGAGCTCGAGCGCCGCGGGTTTTCCCAGGCCCAGGGTGTGAGCCGCGTCTCGCTGTCACTGGGCCTCGCGCGAGGTATCCGATGAGCGCCCTGTCCCGCAGCGCGGCGCTGGGCGCCGTCGTCCTGACCGCCCTGGCCTGCGGTGACATCGCCGCACCGGTGCGCGGCGACCTCTACGAATGGCGGATCGAGACGCCGGCCATTCCCGGACCCGGAATAGATACGCTCGCGTTCCACTGGGATCGCATCGCGCTGCCGGTCCGCGTTTGGGTGGAGGACGAGAACGATCTGCCGGCGCACGTCACCCGCGCCATCGGTGTCTGGGAGTCCGCGTTCCTCTATCGCGAGTTCGCTGCGCAGATCGTGAGCGATTCGGCCGGGGCCGACGTGATCGTCCGGACCGGCGCCCCGGGGCCAAAGGTTCGGCTGCGGCTCAACAGCGCGATGGCCCCCGAATGCGCCGGAGCGACCGATCTCGATATCGACGTCGCGAGCGCGGAGCTGCGCCTCCCGATCCGTGTGTTCCTCGATCCCCGCTCGCTCCCGGATGACCCGGGCATCGCCCCGTGCCTCGCGCTCACCAGCATCCACGAGATGGGCCACGCGCTCGGCATCTTCGCTCATTCCGACGATCCCGAGGACATCATGTTCGCGGACCCGGAGGTGGCGCTGCCCAGTGACCGCGACCGTCGGACCGCCGAAGCGGCTTACCATACCCCCCCTACCCTTGAGGCTGTGAGACCCTAGCGGCCCTGGAGAAGCCCGGCCCGGCCGTCTAAGCCTAGATGTGTCGGTGGGATACGAGCGTCCGGAAGGTCCCGGTTGCACCCGGGGGGCGCCATGCCGATCTTTCCCGCTCCGCTGAGGCGGCCGGGGAGGCCGCCGAGTCCCTCTTCCGCGCCGCCGGGCGCACGGGAGTTATGACCGAGACGACCACAGTTCCGCGTGAGAGCCTCACTCTCGTGGAGCACGGCCTGTTCCCCATCCGTATTCACGCCAATCTCACGCCCGCCGCGCTGGTCGAGCATGCCGTGTCTCGTGGCGAAGGCATGCTGACGGACCGCGGAGCGTTCTGCGCCATCACGTCGCCCCACACCGGACGCTCGCCCAGGGACAAGTTCGTCGTCGAAGAGACGGGTGCCGCCGAAAAGATCTGGTGGGAGAAGAACCCCCGGCTCGAGCCGGCGGCCTTCGAGCGCCTGCACGAGGACGTGCGCGGGTATCTCGACGCCCGCGAGGTCTTCGTGCAGGACCTCTTCGCCGGGGCGGATCCCGCCTACCGGGTGTCGGTGCGCTTCGTGACCCCGAACGCCTGGCACGCGCTCTTCGTGCGGAACATGTTCCTCCGCGCGATGCCGGCGGAGCTGGCCCAATTCCGCGCCGGCTTCACCGTGCTCCACGCGCCGGACTTTCAGGCCGATCCCGCGCGCCATGGCACGCGGAGCCAGACCTTCGTGGTCATCCACTTCGGCAAGAAGCTGGTGCTGATCGGCGGCACCAGGTACGCCGGCGAGATGAAGAAGTCCATCTTCACGGCACTCAACTACATGCTGCCGTCGCAGAGCGTCCTGCCGATGCATTGTTCGGCGAACATGGGCGACGGCGGCGACACCGCGGTCTTTTTCGGTCTGTCCGGCACGGGCAAGACGACGCTCTCCGCCGATCCCACCCGTAAGCTCATCGGGGACGACGAGCACGGCTGGAGCGACCGCGGGGTGTTCAACTTCGAGGGCGGGTGTTACGCCAAGGTCATCCGGCTCCGGCCCGACACCGAGCCCGAGATCTTCGCGGCCACGCAGATGTTCGGGACGGTGCTGGAGAACGTCGTGCTCGATCCGACGAATCGAAATCCGGATTTCGACGCCGATGCCCTCACCGAGAATACGCGCGCCTGCTACCCCATTCACTACATCCCCAATCATCTGCCCAGCGGCGCCGGCACCCATCCCAGGAATATCGTCTTCCTGACCGCCGATGCCTTCGGAGTCATGCCGCCGATCGCGCGGCTCACCCCCGAGCAGGCGATGTACCACTTCCTGTCGGGCTACACCGCCAAGGTCGCGGGCACCGAGCGAGGCGTCACCGAGCCGTCGGCCACGTTCTCGGCCTGCTTCGGCGCGCCGTTCCTGCCGCTGCCGCCGGGCGTGTACGCCAAGATGCTCGGCGAGAAGATCGCACGGCACGGCGCCAGGGTCTGGCTGGTCAACACCGGCTGGACCGGCGGCCCGTACGGCACCGGCTCGCGCATGAAGCTGGCGCACACGCGCACCATGGTGCGCGCGGCCCTCTCGGGGGCGCTCGACGCGGCGCAGTTCGTTCGCGATCCGGTCTTCGGCTTCGACGTGCCGGTGGCGGTGCCGGGCGTGCCCGTCGGAGCTGCTCGCCCCCCGCCGCACCTGGGCCGATGGCGCCGCGTACGACACCCAGGCTCGCAAGCTGGCGACTATGTTCCGGGAGAACTTCGAGCAGTTCCGCTCGCAGGTCCCCGAGGCGGTCGGCGCGGCGGCCCCGAGGTAGCTCCGGAGCGCCGCGGGAAGGGAGACCGGGCTGTGCCCAGACGATCGGCGGGACGTGGTGAGGAGGGGCGGCCCGGCGGTCCAGACATCCGGTCGTCCGAGATCGAGATCATCCGCGACCCGCTCTGGGACAACATCCGCCTCGATCGGTCGGCGCTCCTCGCGCTCGACACCCCCACCGTGCAGCGCCTCCGCTATGTCAGGCAGGTCGGCCACGCCTTCCTCGTCTATCCCGGCGCCACCCACACCCGATTCGAGCACGCCCTCGGCGCCTACCATCTGACGCGCCGGGCATTGGCCGCCCTCGAGGAGCGGGGCGAGCTGGGGCTGGTCCGGGAGCAGGACTGCCTGGCGGTCCGAATGGCCGCTCTGCTCCACGACATCGGCCACTACCCCTTCTCCCACGCGCTGGAGGAGGCGGGATTCCCCTCGCACGAGAAGCTCGGCATCGCCAAGCTGTCCCGCGGCGAGCTGGGCGACCGGATGGTCGAGATCGGGGGTCCGGACTTCGCCGCCGCGGTCGGCCGCCTCATCGGCGGCGTGAGCGACAGTCCCCTCCAGGGCCTGATCTCCGGCTCGCTGGACCTGGACAAGATCGACTACCTGAGCCGCGACGCGCACATGTGCGGCGTACCCTACGGCACGGTGGACGTGGACCGGTTGCTGACTTCGCTGACCCTGGTGGAGTCGGGCCCCGGACGCTACGAGGTCGGCGTCCAGGAGAAGGGCGTGAGCGCGCTGGAGTCGCTGCTGTTCGCCAAGTACCAGATGTACCGGAACGTGTACTGGCACCACGCGGTCCGGTCCGCCACCTGCATGTTCAAGCGTGCGGTGCGCGGCGCCGTGGCGCGGGGTGACGTGAGCGTCGAGACCATCGCCGATGCCACCGACGACGGCCTCATGGAGCTTCTGATCGGCCGTGACCGGAACGGTCTCGCCGCCGCCATCCGTTCGCGGCGGCTGTACAAACGGGCCCTCGATCTGCCGGCCAGCGACGTGCCCGGCGAGGCCCAGCCCTGGGTCGCCGACGATCCCGCGCTGCTCGAGCGGGTGGAGGACGCCGTGGCCGCGCGGTTCGGGCTCGGCCACGGGGAGCTCCTGCTGGATTTCCCGGCGAGGTCGTCCATGTTGGGGGTGGATCTTCCGCTCCGCACGCGCGAGGGGACTGTCGAGCGACTCACCGACGCCGGTCGCGCGGGTCAGCTGGGCCTGCCGAGAGTGGCGGACGAGCTGTATCGCAGCGCGCGGCGCCTCCGCGTGTTCGTGGCGCGGCCGCCCGAGCGCTCGCTCGACGGACTGCTGGATTTGTTGACGTGGCCGGCCGAGGAGGTGGCGCGCCGGCTCCAGGACGAGGTCTCACTGGTTTGAATATGAAAGAGAGCACATCGATGCTGTCGCGTCGTTCGTTCGTGGGTCAGGCCGCGGGACTGGGCCTTGCGCTCGCCGGCGGGAAGTCGCTCTGGGCGGCCGCGCCGCGCCGCGGCGCCAATCCCACCATGACCATCTACATGAGCCCCACGTGCGGCTGTTGCGCCAAGTGGGTGGACCACGTGAAGGCCGCCGGGTTCAAGACCGTGGTCCATAAGGACGAGGACATGGACACGGTCAAGCAGAGCCTCGGGGTGCCGTCACAGGTCCGATCCTGCCACACGGCGCAGGTGGACCAGTACCTCATCGAGGGTCACGTCCCGGCCGAGGACATCAAGCAGCTGATGGACCAGCAGCCCAAGGCCGCGGGCCTCGCCGCGCCGGGGATGCCGGCCAGCTCGCCCGGCATGGCGGTGGCTGGTGAGCCGCACGAGCCGTTCGACGTCGTGCTGTTTCAGCGCGACGGCTCGTCGGAGGTCTTCTCGCACCGGTAGGCGTCCATCTCGGATACGACCCATGCCAACCGATTCGCAAGACTCGACCACCGCGCGCATCGAGGTCTGGCGCCCCGAGTACCGGGCGGACTTCGAGCGTCTCAACCGCGAGTGGATCGAGCAGTACTTCGCAGTGGAGGAGGAGGACCAGAAGGTCTTTCGAGACCCGGAGGGGATCGTCATCCGGCCGGGAGGACAGATCTTCTTCGTGGTGGACGAGGAAGGCGTGCGAGGAACCTGCGCGGTGATCCGCCATGACGCCGAGACGTGGGAGCTCGCCAAAATGGCGGTGTCGCCCTCGGCGCGCGGACGCGGTTACGGCGATCGTCTGGTGGAGGCCGCCATCGCCTTCGCCCGCAGCACTCCCGCCAGGACGCTCATGCTCCAGTCCAACTCCCGACTGAGCCCCGCGCTGACACTGTACCGCAAACACGGCTTCCGGGACGTTCCGCTCGACCCCGGCACCGGCTACTCCCGCGCCGACATCCAGCTCGAGATTCCGCTCCTTCCCTAGTTCGCCCCGCCGGCCGCCGCGGTGACCGCCGGCTGCTCGCCCGTGTTGCTGTCCACCGATTCGATTCGGACGACGATCGCGGTGATGTTGTCGAGCCCGCCGCGCCGGTTGGCCTCCGTGATCATCCGGTCCACCCAGTGCTGGGGGCCGCCGTCCGACGACATGATCCGGATCAGGTGCTCGTCCTCCAGCATCCCCGTCAGCCCATCCGAGGCGATGAGCAGGATATCGCCCTGCTCGAGGGTGCCGAAGTAGATGTCCGGCACCACGTCGCCGCTGGCCCCGACACAGCGGGTGATCACGTTGCTGTACGGGTGCACCCGGGCCTGATCGGGCGTGAGCAGTCCGGCGTCCACCTGCTCCTGCACGTAGGAGTGATCCTTGGTGACCTGGAGGAGCTGCCCGCCGCGCAGGAGGTAGGCGCGGCTGTCGCCCACCTGGCCGATCATGTACCGGCGGGGCATGAGAACCAGCACCGTCGCTGTCGTTCCCATGCCCCGCTTGTCATGCTCCGACAGCGTCCGCTCGAAGATCGCGTCATTGGCGGCCCGGATCGCCGTCCGCATCCGGTCGCTGGCTTCGGCGTCCGACAGGCCGCGCAGCGACCCGATCTCGTGGGACGTGATCCGCACCGCCATCTCGCTCGCCACCTCACCGGCCGCGTGCCCTCCCATGCCGTCCGCCACGATGAACACGCCGCGCTCGGCCAGCATGAGGTAGTTGTCTTCGTTGCCCGAGCGGACGATACCGACGTCGGTTCGAGCGGCACAGGTGAAGTGCACGAGGCCCCGTCAGCTCGAGGTCAAAAGGACGTAGGCGATGACGATCGCGGCGAATACGACCAGCGCGATCACCCAGGGAGCCGGCCCGCTTGGTTTGGGTGCCGAGGCTCGCAACGGGCGTCTGGCGGGAGCCGCCCGGGGCTCCTCCTCCCCGGGGGCCGACGCCACGCTGGCCCAGGGCGGCATCGTCTCCACTTCCGGCCCCGCCTGCTGGCGCAGCGCGGGCGGCACCGGCTCGTCATGCGGCTCGAACAGCGCGGCCACGTCGCCGAACCGGAGGATGGTCCCCGGAGTCAGCGCGGTCTCCCCGGTCACCGGCTCGCCCTCCACGAAGGTCCCGTTGGTCGAGCCGAGATCGCTCAGGACCCAGACGTCGTCCTTGCGCTGCAGCTTGGCGTGTGTCGTGCTGACGCTCGGATCGGCGATGATCACGTCGTTGTAGTCCGCCCGGCCGACGTTTACCACCGAGAGCGTGATGGGGAGACGGCGCCCGCGCAGCTCGCCGGTGCGCACCAGGAGCGAGGCGATGGGCGCCAGTACCGGAGCGGCGGAGGCGACCGGAGTCGGCAGAGGGTCCCGGGGAAGCGGCAGAGGCACGCCGTGCATCGTGTCCGAGAGGCGCGCAATGGCGCCGGTCGGCGTATGCAGCGCGCTTTCGGAGGGCACCGAGCGAGGTTCCATCGGAGACTGCGGGGGAGCGGCCTCGGCGTAGAAGCGGAACTCATCGGTACCGATCCGGATCACGTCGGCCCGCGCCAGCAGGTGCCGGCGGCCCACCCGCTTGCCGTTGACGTAGGTCCCGTTGACGCTCAGGTCCGTCAGGACATAGCCCTCGGCGCCGACCTCGATTTCGGCGTGCCGCCGCGAGACGTCGCCTGAGGTGACGACCACGTCCGACGACGCATCGCGACCGAACACGAGCGCCTCGCCCCCGACCTGGTACTCCCGCCCGTCGGTCAGACAGACCACCCGGCCTCCCCCCGGCCCCTGGGGCCCCTTTGCGGGGACCGGGGGAAGGTCGGCGAAGGCGCCTGAATCGAAGAGCTGCGTGTTGCCCGCGCGTTGGGGGTCGACCGCCAGGATCTCGTGTCCGAAGATCTGGATCTTGTCGCCGTGGAGCACCGGCGTCGGATCGGTGCCCAGGCGGACGCCGTTGATGGACACCTCGGCGTCGGCGCCGGCCGTGCGAATCGCGGCCGCGCCACCCGTGGTGCCCTGGACGACAGCATGGTGCGGCCGGACGCCCTCACCCTCGAGGACGATGGCACACCACGGCGCCGAGCCTATGACAGTGTCTCCGGTGGCGAGGGGTATCCGCCGCCCACCGACTTCTAATTGCATCATTATTCGGATCCCGAAGGATGAACCGGATGCCAAACGTATCCCGGGCTCAGGGGGCAGGCAAGCAAAATCGTCTCAGGCAATCTTGCGGACCTCCTGGCCACTGAGCTGCAGCTGGTAGAGTCGCTCGTAGAGACCGCCGGCCGCGAGCAGCTCGCGGTGCGTGCCCCGCTCCCGCACCTCGCCGTGGTGCAGCACCAGGATCTCGTCGGCGTGGAGAATCGTGCTCAGCCGGTGGGCCACCACCAGGCTGGTGCGGCCCGCCATCAGCTCGGCGATCGCCCGCTGGATCTGGGCTTCCGCCTCCGCATCCACCGAGCTGGTCGCCTCGTCCAGCACCAGGATGCGGGGGTCGAGCGCGAGCGCGCGCGCAAAGCTGAGCAGCTGCCGCTCGCCGACGCTCAGGTTGCGGCCCCGCTCGCCCAGCCGATGGCCGTAGCCGGAGGGGAGTCGCTCGATGAACCGGTCGGCCCCCACGCGTTGGGCGGCGAGGCGCGCCGCGTCGGCCGAGATCGGCGCGCCCAGGGTGAGGTTGTGCAGGATGTCGCCGGTGAAGAGGAAGAGATCCTGCTGCACGAAGCCGATCGCCGACCGGAGATCGGCCGTGGTGAGCTCCCGGATATCGACCCCATCCACCGTGATCCGCCCGCGCTCAGGGTCGTAGAAGCGGAGCAGCAGGTTGACGATCGTCGTCTTGCCGGCGCCGGTATGTCCCACCAGGGCGAGCGTGCGCCCGGGTGACGCGGTGAACGAGATGTCCTTCAGCACCCACGGCCCGTCCGTCGAATAGCGGAACCAGACTCCCTCGAAGCGGACCTCGCCCTGCACCGGCCGCCTCAGTGGGCGATGGTCGGCGGGCTCGCGGACGGTGACAGGCTCGTCGAGCAGCGCGAAGACCCGCTCGGACGAGGCCATCGCGCTCTGCAGCAGGTTGAACTTCTCGGAGAGGTCCTGCAGGGGCTGGAAGAACCGCCGGGTGTACTGGATGAACGCGGCCAGGACGCCCACGGTGAGCGTGCCATCCAGCGCCCGCAGGCCGCCGTACCAGAGGAGCAGCGCCATCGCGACGGCGGTCAGCACCTCGACCGCCGGGAAGAAGATGGCGTACACCGTGATGGACCTGAGATGCGCCGCCAGGTGGTCCCGGTTGAGCTCCGCGAACCGCTGGGCCGACGCGGCCTCCCGCCCGAAGAGCTGCACCACCCGGACCCCGCTCAGGCGCTCCTGCAGGAACGCGTTCAGCCGAGCCAGCCGATAGCGGATGTCCCGGAACGCTTCCCGCACCCGCCGGCGAAAGAGCGCGGCCGTGAGCCACACCAGCGGGATCACCGCGAAGGTCACCAGGGCGAGCTTGACGTCGATCACGAGCATCATGCCCATGATCGCCACCAGCGTGAACACGTCGCCGAAGATGGTGACCACGCCGGACGAGAACAGCTCGTTCAGCGTCTCCACGTCCGAGGTCACCCGTGTCATCAGCCGGCCTACCGGATTTCGATCGAAGTAGGTGACGCTCAGGCGCTGCAGGTGGTCGAAGATCTCCATCCGGAGATCGTACATCACCCGCTGGCCGACGAAGGTCGTGAGCAGCGTCCCGCCGTATTCCACCACCAGGTCCAACAGGATGGCGGAGAGGTACAGCGTCGCCAGCAGGCCGAGGAGGCCGAGGTCGCCCCGCGGGATGGCGACGTCGAGCGCACGCTCGGTCAGCCGTGGTCCCACCAGGGCGAGCCCCGACTGCACCAGCAGCAGCAGGATCGCCCCGGCCGCGAGCCCACGGTAGGGCCGGAGGTAGCGAAGCAGCCGGCGCATGAGCGCGGCATCGTATTTGACGGGGAGATCCTGGTCGTCCGACATCGTCCCGCTATCCGCCCGTGGGCTCGGCGAGCGCACCCTGGTCGATGGACTTGAGCCCCTGCCGCAGCCACCCCGAGAACACCACGAATCCGAAGGCGAGCGTGAAGTAGGTCAGGGTGAGCCGCCAGATCAGGATGTAGATCGGCGTCAGCTCCCGCGGCACGTAGGACGACATCACCGCGGCGGAGAGCACTTCACCGATGCCGGAGGCGCCGGGGGTCGGGGCGAAGTAGAGCAGGAACATCACCAGCGTCTGCACCAGCAGGATGTCCACGAAGTTGGCGTGGATGCCGATCGCGCGGAGCGCGACGTAGCCGGCCAGCAGCTTGTTGCCGTGGGAGACGGCGGACAGGACGGTGGACCAGAAGATGGCCAGCCAGCCGCGCGGGCTGTTGAAGGCCACCACGCTGAGATGGGCCTCGTCGATGCCGGTGCGGAGGCGCTCGAGCCGCACCGCGACGCGCTTGCTCCGGCGCCCGATGGCTTCGGCCGCCCGGTGGATCAGGTCGCGCACCAGCCGCGGGGCGAAGATGACGAGCGCCATCAGCACGCCGATCGCCCCCACGATCGTGAGGCTGCCGAGGAACAGGTCGTACAGCGACAGGCCGAGCACGTCGCCCCGCTGGCCCAGTCCCTTCCCCGCGCCGAAGACGAGCGCCAGCGGCCCCGCGAGCGCGAAGAACAGGACGGTCGAGACGAAGCTGATGAAGGTGGACGTGACCGCGACCGGAAGCGGGATGCCGTAGCGGCGCAGCGTGTACATCGTCATCGGCCCCGCCCCGGAGTTGAGCGGAGTCAGGAACCCCGCCCAGGCCCCCATCCCGCCGGCCAGGATGCACCCCTTGAGCGAGGGACGGGGAAACACGTGGCGGGCGCAGATCCAGAGGCGGAGACCGCCCCCGATCCAGTCCATCGACGCCAGCGCGGCTCCCGTCAGGACCCATCCCCAGTGCACGCCGCGCAGCCCGCGCAGAAAGGCCGGGAGATCGTTCCCGTACAGCAGGATGATCCCGAAGCCGGCCATCGAGGCCAGCACCGAGAACTCGAACCCGCGGAGAAGGAATTTGGGAGTGACCAGTCGGGGCATTGGAGACGAAAAGATAGTCGCGGGGCGGAAGGAGGCGGAGGGGCGGAAGACGGAAAGGCGGAAGGGCGGAAGAGTCGCCACGCGAGAGGCCATCACCCTCAACGCCGGCGGAGTTCCGCCGTCCGCCCGAAACTATCCCGAAGACCGGGCTTCGGCTATGTTCCGGCGTGGCCGATTCCGTCATCCGCATCGTCAACGCTCGCCAGAACAACCTGCAGGGTGTCACCGTCGACCTGCCGCACCGCGCGCTCACGGTCATCACCGGTCCCTCGGGATCGGGCAAGAGCACGCTCGCCTTCGACACCCTGTACGCCGAGGGGCAGCGGCGGTACATCGAGTCGCTCTCCACCTACGCCAAGCAGTTCCTCGACCGCATGCCCAAGCCGCTGGTGGACCGGCTCGAGGGCATCGCCCCGTCCGTCGCCATCGAGCAGCGGAATCCGGTGGTGTCCAGCCGCTCCACCGTGGGGACCGCCACCGAGGTGTATGACCACCTGCGCCTCCTGTGGGCGCGGATCGGCCGGAGCTTCTGCCGGGCCTGCGGGGCGCCGGTGCGGGTGGACACGCCCCAGTCGGCCGCCGACGAGATCGTCGCCGCGGGCGTGAGCCGCCTCCAGATCGCGTTTCCACTCCCGCCGGTGGCCCGGCTGACCCATGCGGCCGTCGTCGAGAACCTCCGTGCCCTCGGCTTCGTCCGGGTGATCGCCGATGGGGCGCCCCACCATCTCGACGAGCTGCCGCGGTCGCTCGACCTCACGCGCGCGGGCGAGCTGCTGGTGGTGGTGGATCGCCTCGGCGGGTCGGCCGCGTCGCTGGGCCGTCTCTCGGAGGCGGTGGCCGTCGCGTTCCAGGAGGGAGAAGGCATCGCGCTCGCGATGCACGACGGCGGGCGCCTCCGCTTCACCCGCTGGCCCGCCTGCAGCGTGTGTGACACGCCGGCCGCCACCGTCACCCCAGCGCTTTTCTCGTTC
The DNA here is from genome assembly GCA_963846545.1 of uncultured Gemmatimonadales bacterium. Taxonomy (GTDB): domain Bacteria; phylum Gemmatimonadota; class Gemmatimonadetes; order Gemmatimonadales; family GWC2-71-9; genus CAVVWJ01. The sequence goes on from CAWJWG010000001.1 coordinate 2,411,532, forward strand.
AACAATCCCCGCGGCGCGTGCGGAGCCTGCAACGGCTTCGGGGCGGTGCTGGAATACGACGAGTCGCTGGTGGTGCCCGATCCCGGCATGAGCCTGGCCGAAGGGGCCATCGATCCCTGGACCAAGCCCCGCTACGACACCCGCCGCAAGATGCTGCTGGAGCGGGCTCGCAGCCTGGGAGCGGATCCGTCGAAGCCGTGGCACCGGCTCAAGGCCGCGCACCGGCGCGAGCTGCTCTACGGCCGGAAGGGCCGCTACGTCGGCATCTTCCCCTTCCTGAAGGACCTCGAGGAGAAGCGCTACAAGCAGTACATCCGCGTGTTCCTCCGGCAGTACCAGCTGGCCAAGACCTGCGGCGAGTGTGGCGGGGCGCGACTCAATCCCGACGCGCTCGCCGTGCGGATCGGCCGTGAGACCATCGCCGACGTCGCGGGCCGTCCGATCGATGCGATCCACGACTGGCTCGGCGCACTCGAGCTCACACCGTTCGAGCGGGAGGTGGGACATCTCGTGGTGGACCAGCTCGACGCGCGCCTCGGCTTCCTGCGCGATGTCGGGCTGGGGTACCTCTCGCTCGACCGGCAGACCCGCACGCTCTCCGGCGGCGAAGCCCAGCGGATCTCCCTCTCCAACGCGCTCGGCGCCCGCCTGGTGGACACGCTGTACGTGCTCGACGAGCCGTCCGTCGGTCTGCACCCGCGCGACACCGACCGCCTCCTCGCGCTCCTGCGCCGCCTGCGCGACGGCGGCAACACGGTGATCGTGGTCGAGCACGACCTCGCCGCCATCCAGCAGGCCGACTTCATGCTCGAGCTGGGGCCCGGCTCGGGCGATCACGGCGGCCGCGTGGTGTACGCGGGTCCGGTCGCCGGGGCCACCCAGTCGCTCACGGGGCAGTACCTCACCGGCCAGAAGCGGATCGCGGTGCCCAGCGCGCGCCGGCCCGCCGGACCGCTCTGGCTCAAGGTGCGCGGCGCGCGGCTGCACAACCTGCGCGGGGTGGACGTGGACATCCCGCTGAGCGCGCTGACCGCGGTGACCGGCGTGTCCGGGTCGGGCAAGAGCACGCTGCTCTACGATGTCATCTATCGCAACCTCGAGGGCAAGCTCCGCGGCGGGCATTCGGCGAAGTCGCACCTGGGCGAGGCGGTGGGCCTGGTCACGTCCATCACCGGGTGGGAGTTCCTCAAGGACGTGCTGCTGATCGACCAGTCCCCCATCGGGCGCTCGCCGCGCTCGAACCCCATCACTTACATCAAGGCGTTCGACGAGATCCGCGAGCTGTTCGCGGCCCAGCCACTGGCCCGCCAGCGGAAGTACGCAGCCAGCACCTTCTCGTTCAACATGCCCGGCGGTCGCTGCGAGACCTGCGAAGGCGCTGGGCACGTGCAGGTGGAGATGGTGTTCCTGGCCGATGTGTTCGTGCCCTGCGAGGCGTGCGGCGGCAGCCGGTATCGTCGCGAGGTGCTCGATGTGCGAATCCAGGGCCGCTCCATCCACGACGTGCTGCAGTGGACGGTGGAGGAGGCGATCGCCCGCTTCCGCCACCAGCCCAGGCTGGGAACGGCGCTCTGGCACCTGCAGCAGGTGGGGCTCGGCTACCTCCGGCTGGGGCAGCCCGCGACCACGCTGTCGGGCGGCGAGGCGCAGCGGCTCAAGATCGCGCGCGAGCTCATTCAGGCGGGCAAGCGCGAAGGCCGGAAGCTCTACATCCTGGACGAGCCCACCACCGGCCTCCATCTCGACGACGTGCGCGTGCTCATGCAGGTGCTCGACCGGCTGGTGGACGCCGGCCATACCATCGTCATCATCGAGCATCACCTCGACGTCATCAAGCGCGCCGACTGGATCGTGGACCTCGGTCCCGGGGCGGGTGACGCGGGCGGCCAGGTCGTGGTGCAGGGCGTGCCCGAGATGGTCGCCGAGTGCGAGCGGTCCCACACCGCGGCCTACCTGCGGCCCCTGCTGGCGCTCCCCGCGCACGCGCTGGCGGGCTGACGCTCCCGCTCACGCTCCGAGCTTGGCCGCCGCTTCCCGGATCATCGCCCACGCCTCCGCCACATGGCGCCGCTCGGTGCCATGCTGGCCGATCACTAGGCGGATGACGTAGCGGCCGCCGAGCCGGGTGTGCGTCATGAACACCCGGTGCTCGGCGTTCACCGCCGCCAGCAGGCGCTCGTTGAGACGGTCGGTCTCCTCCTCGCCCACTCCCTTGGGCCGGTACCGGAAGCACACCAGTCCGAACGGCACCGGTGCGACCCGCTCGAAGCCCGGCACCGCGTCCACCCACGCCGCCAACTCCGCGGCCAGCGTCACGTGGCGGCGTATGATCGCCTGCAGGCCCTCGACCCCATAGCTCCGGATCACGAACCAGAGCTTGAGCGCCCGGAAGCGGCGCCCGAGCTGAATACCCCAGTCGCGGTAGTTCACCACGTCGGCGTCGTGCGCGGTCTTGAGGTATTCCGGCGTGTAGCTGAACGTGCGCAGCAGCGCCTCGCGATCGCGGACGTAGTAGGCGGTGCAGTCGAAATTGGTCAGCAGCCACTTGTGGGGGTTGAGGACGATGCTGTCGGCCCGGTCCATCCCCACGAACCGGTCGCGCAGCTCGGGCACGATGGCCGCGGCGCCCCCATAGGCCGCGTCCACGTGCAGCCAGACGCCGTGGCGCGCGCAGATGTCGGCGATCGCGGGAACCGGATCCACCGCGGTGGAGGAGGTGGTGCCGATGGTGGCGACCACGCACGCGGGCTTGAGGCCCGCCGCGATGTCCTCACGGATGGCGCGCTCGAGCGCCGCGGGGTCCAGCGCGAACGCGGCATCCCCCGGGATCTTGCGCAGACGATCGAGCCCGTAGCCGGCGAGCTTCACCCCCTTGTCCACCGATGAATGCGCCTCCGCCGAGGCGTACACCGTGAGTCCGGGCGATCCGTCCAGGCCTCGTCGCCCCGCGTCGCCGCCGGTCGCGTGCTCGCGCGCCGTCAACAATGCCACGAGCGTCGCGGTGGAGGCAGTATCCTGGATCGATCCGACGAAGGTCTCGGGAAGGCCGATCATCTGCCGGAGCCAGTCCATCGTCACCTGCTCCAGCTCGGTGGCCGCGGGCGAGGTGACCCACGACATGCACTGCGCGCCCATGGTCGCGGTGAGCATCTCGCCCAGGATGGACGGCGGGCTGTTGTTGCCCGGGAAGTAGGCGAACCACCCCGGGTGGTTCCAGTGCGTCATCCCCGGCACGATCAGCTCACGGAAGTCGGCGAACAGAGCCGGGAAGGGTTCACCGGCGGCGGGTGGCGCGGTCGGAAGGCGGCGGCGGACGTCGCCAGGCTGGACGGACGGGGTGATCGGCAGCTCCCCGACGCCGCCCAGATAGTCCGCCATCCAGTCCACCAGCTCGTGCGCGTGGCGTCGGAATTCTTCGGGATCCATCGGCCAAAGCGAACGCGCTCCTCGCATGGCGTCAAGGATGGCGCGAGTCGCTACTTTTCGCCGTTCCGTTTCGAAAGGTCGTCGTGCGCGCCGGGTCCGCATGGAGCGGGCTGGGGTGGATGCTGCTGGCCCAGCTCTGCTTCGCCGCGATGAACGTCTTCACCAGGCTCGGCGCGCGGCACTTGCCGTGGGCCGAGATCGCCTCCGCCCGGTTCTTGGTCGGCGGCGCCGTCGCCGTCGCGCTGGCGATCGCGCGCGGCGCCTCGCTCCGGGTGACCGACCGGGCCGGCACCTGGCGTCGCAGCGTGTTCGGCACCCTCGCGGCCGTCGGCGCCTTCTACTCGCTGGCCTCGCCCATGGTGAGTGTGGGCGATGCGGCGACGCTCGGCGCCACCGGCCCGATCTTCGTGGCCATGCTCTCCGGCCCGCTGCTCGGCGAGCGAGTCGGGCGCCGCCTCGGCCTCGCCGTCGCGGTGGCCTTCATCGGGATCGTGCTGCTGGTGCGTCCCTCGTTCACCTCCGCCGCACCCGTGGCGCTGGTGGCGACCGTGGGCGCGTTCTTCTATGCGCTCGCGATGATCTGGCTTCGCCGGATCGGCCCGGGCGAGAGCCACGAGGCGGTCGTGCTGCACTTTTCCCTGGTGGCGCTCGCCACCATGCTGGTGATCGCGATTCCGTCCTGGACCTGGCCCGACGGCACCGGTGCCTTGTACCTCCTCGGCGCCGGACTGGGCGGCGGTGGGGCACAGGTCGCCATGACGCGGGCCTACTCGCTCCATCGCGCGACACCGGTGACCGCCCTCAGCAACCTTGGCGTCGTCTTCACCTACCTGCTCGCGCTGCCGCTCTTCCCCGACCGCCCCAGCGCATGGCAGATCGCCGGGTCGGTTCTGGTGCTCGCAGCGACGGCCATCGTCGGGGCCTCGGCCGCGGCCTCGGACCGGCGCGGTCGGGCTCCGGCCTGAGGTCGCGCGCGACCGGCGTCGTTATCTTTTCGGGCATGACCGCACGACCGCTCGCCGTGTCGGGCCTGGACTACGATCCGGGCCTGGCGTGCCGGCACCTCGCGGACTCCGATCCGGCACTCGGCGCGCTGATGGCACGGGTGGGGGCCTATGGTCTCCGGACCCGGCCGGCCCAGAGCCTCTTCGCCGCGGTGGCGCGAGCCATCGTGTACCAGCAACTCTCGGGCGCCGCGGCCGCCACGATCCTCGGGCGGGTCGTCGCCATCTACGCGCCGAAGCGCTTCCCCTCCCCGCGCGACATCCTCGACACCCCGCCGGAGCGGCTCCGTGCCGCCGGCCTCTCGACCGCCAAGACGGCCGCAATTCGCGACCTGGCGGCGCGGAGCCTGGATCGGACCGTGCCCCACATGTCGGCGGTTCGTCGCATGGCCGACGAGGAGATCATCGAGCGGCTGATCCAGGTCCGGGGGGTGGGACGGTGGACGGCCGAGATGTTGCTGATGTTCCGGCTGGGACGCGGCGACGTGCTGCCGGTCAGCGACCTGGGCATTCGCAAGGGATTCGCGCTCACGTTCGGCGTGCGGCGCCTGCCTGCCGCGGTAACCATAGAGCGGCGCGCGGAGCGTTGGCGTCCGTACCGTTCGGTCGCGTGCTGGTATCTCTGGCGCGCGTGCGACCTCTGACACGGAGGCATTCGTGACGAACGAACCGAAACAGCCGACCTACGAGCCCGGGCTCGAGACGGTGGAGATGGTGTGCGACCGCCTCGCCGAGCTGGGCCTGGCCGTGGGGCCCGACACGGCCCGCGCGCTGCTGCGCGAGATCCTGGCCGCCGAGGCCCCGCGGGTGGACGCGCGACTGCGCGACGCCCTCGACACCTCGCTGCAGACCATCCGCGTCGCGACCCAGTCGGCGATGGGACTGCTCGCCACGACGGCCTCAGACAATCGCCCCAAGGATGTGGCCGGCCCCGGGCAGCTCCACGTCTCGCGCCGTCCACCTCCCCAGGTCGCGGCGCCGGCACAGAGCCCGGCGCCGGCACAGAGCCCCGCGCCGGCCGCACGCCGGCCCGCGCCGCCGCCGGAGCCCAAGAAACCGGAGCCGCGCGCGTCGGGACCGCGCCGCCCGCGGATCGAGTTCGACGAAGAGGAGCGCCGGCCCGTCTTCCGGCGTCCCGGGCGCCGATAGTGCTGTTGCACCGCATCTGGGACGCGAAGCTCGCGCAGGCCGGGTACCTTATCGGCTGTACCGAGGCGCGGGAGGCGATCGTGATCGATCCCACCCGCGACGTCGAGCAGTATCTCGCCCTCGCCGCGTCGCTCAATCTTCGCATCACCCACGTCTCCGAAACCCACATCCACGCCGATTTCGTCTCCGGAAGCCGCGAGCTCGCCGCCCGGTCCAAGGCGACGCTCCATCTCTCCGACGAGGGAGGAGACGACTGGCGCTACGACTTCGCCGCGGGCGACGGCGCGGTCCCGCTGCGCGAGGGGGACGTGTTCGGCGCGGGCCGGGTGCGGGTGCAGGTGATGCATACGCCGGGACACACGCCTGAGCACCTCACCTTCCTCGTCACCGACGGCGCCGCGGCGACCGAGCCGATCGCGGCCGTGACCGGCGACTTCGTCTTCGTGGGCGACGTGGGCCGTCCCGACCTGCTCGAGCGCGCCGCGCGGATCGAAGGCTCGATGGAGTCGGCGGCACGCACGCTCTTCCGGAGCATCCAGCGGTTCAAGGCGCAGCCCGACTATCTCCAGATCTGGCCGGGGCATGGCGCCGGCTCGGCGTGCGGCAAGGGCATGAGCGCGATCCCCCACAGCACCGTAGGCTACGAGCGGAAGTTCAACTGGGCGTTCGGGGTGACGGACGAGTCGGAGTTCGTGCGGCTCGTCCTGGAGGGACAACCCGATCCGCCGAAGTACTTCGGCACCATGAAGCGCATCAACAAGGCCGGGCCGCGCCTCCTCGGCGGCCTGCCGAAGCCCGCGCCGATGGAGCCGGAGAGCATCGTCGCCCTGCTCGATCGCGGTGAGCTGGTGATCGATACGCGCACCTCGACCGAGTACGCCTCGGGGCACCTCCCCGGCAGCGTGAACATCCCCTTCAACAACGCCTTCACTACGTGGGTGGGATGGGTCGTGCCCTACGAGCGCGACGTCTACCTGCTGTCGGCCAAGCCGGACGGGAGGCAGGCCGAGCTCGCGCTGCGCGACATGGCGATGATCGGGCTCGACCGCGTGACGGGCACGTTCGGCGCCGACGCGCTCGGGGCCTGGACCCGTGCAGGACGCAGCCTCGCCACCTACGGCCGGATCACCGCGCGGGACCTGGCCGAGCGCCTGGCCGCGGGTACCGCGCAGGCGCTCGACGTCCGGAGCCGGGCCGAGTGGGAAGCGGGACACATCGAGGGCGTTCCCAACATTCCGGCGGGAGAGATCGTGGACCGGCTGGACGAGGTGCCGCGGGGCCGGCCGGTGGTGGTCCACTGTCAGGGCGGGACTCGGTCGGCCATAGCCGCGAGCCTGCTCGACTCGCGTGGCGTGACCGAAGTGCTGGATCAGCCCGGCGGGTTCAACGAGTGGGAAGGTGCCGGGCTACCGGTCGTGCGTGAGCACGTGGCCTCGGCGGCGGACCTGGTGCTGGCTCCGCTGGAGCGGGCGGCCCAGCGCTCCGGGTGACGCACCACCATTTGATCGCTCGCATTCTCCTCGGCTGGCTACGGCCGGGAACAAAGCACCGACCCCGGCGGAGCCGGGGTCGGTGGAGAAGTCTGGTGCAGCGATGTCCGGTGAAGCTCCCGAGGAGGGACTCGAACCCCCGACCCGGTGATTAACAGTCACCTGCTCTACCAACTGAGCTACTCGGGAAGGACAAACCTCAAAGGCGGGTGCAATCTCGCCAACGCTCCCACGAGGGTCAAGCCGTTTTGCACTGCCCGTCGGCAGAGCGTACGTTCCCACCGTCAGTGTGGAGCGTGGAGAAGGGCGGCCCCGAGGCGAGCACAGGGGACGGGCACCTCGTGAGGGCAGCCGTCAACTTTTCTCGCAATCCATTCCCTCCAGTGCACCGTGTTGCATGCTTCGATTGCAAGTGTCTGCTCACTTGTCGGTCACCCCAAATCCACGGCGACTTTGCTGTATAAAGTAGCCTCAGGAATTATGCCTAACCCATTGTTGAAGAATATGTTACAATGACCCTACTCGCTTTTCACTCCCCCGACCTTACCTTGTGTTCATGCCGTTGCCGCCCCTGATTGGGCACCCGCAGACCAGGCACCGCCTGGCCCGGGCGCTTCGCGCGGGCACGCTGCCCCAGGTCCTACTGTTTACAGGGGCGACAGGTATCGGCAAGCAGCGTCTGGCGCTCTGGCTGGCACAACTGATCTACTGCGAGCGCGGCGGCGAGGAGCCCTGTGAGAGTTGCCGCGCCTGCCGCCTGGTGAGTGGGTTGGCTCACGCCGACCTGCACTGGTTCGTTCCGATCACCCGGCCCAAGGCGGGTGATCCGGACAAGCAGGTGGAGGAGGCCGCGGAAGCACTGGCCGGCGTGATGGAGGAGCGGCGCAAGCGTCCCCTCTACGCGCCCGCGGACGGCATGGCGAGTCACTCGATCGCCAGCGTGCGGCTGCTGCAGCGGCGGGCCGCGCTCACGTCGGTCGAAGGCGGACCGCGCGTGTTCATCATCGGGGAGGCGGATCGGCTGGTGCCTCAGGAGTCGAGTCCCGATGCGGCCAACGCGATGCTGAAGCTGCTGGAGGAGCCGCCCCCCGGGGCGTACTTCCTCCTCACGACCACGGATCCGCGACGCCTGCTGCCGACCATCCGGTCGCGCACGTCACCGGTCCGGTTGCAGCGGCTGTCGGACGACGAAGTCCGAGGGTTCCTGGCGGAGCAGACCGAGCCGCGCTGGTCGGCCGAACAGATCGAGATGCGGATCGCGCCGGCCGCGGGGTCGATCGGGCAGGCGCTGAGTCAGGGAGACGAGGTGGGCAAGGCGTACCGCTCGGCGGAGCAGCTGCTGCAGGCGGTGGTCGAGGGTCGCGGGCCAGCTCTCGAGCGCGCGATGGGTCAGGCGGCCTTTGCGGCTCGAGGAGACTTCGCCGCCATGCTCGACGCGCTGGCCGATACGCTGGGCGAGGCGGCGCGCGGGACGATGGGGCAGCCGGTTCGGCGTGCGGTCCCCTCGGCGCTCCTGCGGCACCGGACGCCGGGTCCGCTGCTGCAGGCCCTGGAGAAGGTGGCCGAGGCACGGGAGTCGGCCGCGGGGAACGTGAATCCCCAGCTTCTCCTGGCCGTCCTGAGTGAGGACCTGGCGGAGGTGTTGTGAAGCTGAGCCATCTCGACGCCGAAGGGCGCGCGCGTATGGTGGACGTGGGCGACAAGCCGGTCAGCGATCGGACGGCGGTGGCCCAGGGGGCGGTGCGGATGTCGCGCGAGGCCTTCGAGCTGGTGGCCGGCGAGGGAGTGCCGAAAGGCGATGTCCTCGCGGTGGCGGAAGTGGCCGGGGTGATGGGCGCCAAGCGGACCGGGGAGCTGATTCCCCTGTGTCACCCGCTTGGCCTCGATCACGTGCAAGTCGAAGCCCGGCTTGACCCTGAGCTGCCGGGGGTGCAGGTGACGGCAGCCGCTCGCGTGACCGGGCGCACAGGGGTGGAGATGGAGGCCCTCACAGCGGTCACCATCGCCTGTTTGACAGTATATGACATGGTCAAAGCAGTGGACAAAGGGATGGTCATCGAGGACGTCAAGTTGGTGAGCAAGACCAAGCGGCCTGCTCACGACTCATAGACTGGAGGCTCGACCGTCATGCAACCGACCGAGGAGTACCGCGAGCGACAGCGGAGCCCGGCACAGCGCGTCCTCACCCGAGGCGCTCTGCTGCTGGTGACCACCGGTGTCATCGGCGCTCTGGCCGGCTGGACCAAGGGTGTGGGTGCGGCGGATGACGTCGTCCTCCCGGACGCGCGCTTCGTGGCGCGCGAGATGGGCAGCCTCGAGCAGCAGCTCCAGGGTACCCGGGGCGAGCTCGAGCTGGTCAAGCTTCAACTCGAGCGCACCAGCGCGATCATGGCGAACTCCACCCGCTACGGCATCCCGGTGGACCTGTCCGAGGCGATCTACGACATCGCCTTGAGCGAGGGCATCGATCCCGCCCTCGGCTTTCAGCTGGTGAAGATCGAGAGCAGCTTCAAGTCGACCGCTCGGTCGTCCATGAATGCGTTCGGGTACACCCAGCTCCAGTTGCCGACGGCCCGCTTCTACGACGCCGACGTGACGGAGAGCGACCTGTACCAGCGCGACACCAACCTGCGCATCGGGTTCCGCTTCCTGCGCGATTTGCTGGAGCAGTTCGACCACGACATGGAGCTGGCGCTCGTTGCCTACAATCGAGGCCCGGGCAAGGTCGCCGGGATCCTCGCCAAGGGCGGCGATCCGACCAATGGCTACGCCGAGGCGGTCATGGCCGGGTACCAGCCGCTGGGAGGCTCCACGGAGGCGCAGTAAGACTCCAGCGGCATGTGGCGAAGAACGACGAGGGGGCCGAAACGGTGTTTCGGCCCCCTCGTCGCGTCCAGACTTTCACCGGCGTATCGTCAGCCGGGAATCTTGAGCGACTCCCCTGTCCTCAACGCACTGCCCTCGCCCAGGCCGTTCGCGCGCCGGAGCTCGGCCACGGTGACGCCGTAGCGCTTGGCCAGCTCGCTCAGCGTGTCGCCGCGCCGGACAACATGGGTGCGTGAACCCGGCTGAGCCTTGGTGCTCGGCGCATCCTTGGCGGTCGGTGCCGCCACCCGGAGACCCTGGCCCGCGCGGATGCTGCCCCGGGCGTCCAGCTTGTTCCACAGCCGCAGATCCCTCTGGTTCACGCCATACTCGTCGGCGATCCCCGACAGCGTCTCGCCACGCTTCACCCGGTGGTAGCCGGAGGAGTTGGTGCCGGCGGCCGGCACAGGCTCGGACATGCGGCGGGCCATCGAACTCGAGATCGCCCCGCCGGTCGGCACGATGAGCCGCTGGCCGATCCGCAGCCGCTTGGCGCTGGCCTTGGGGTTGGCGTCGGCGAGCAGGCGGCTGCTGACGCGGTACTTCCGCGCGATGCCTCCCATGGTCTCGCCGCGGGCGACGAAGTGCTCGACGAAGGTCACCCGCTTGTCGGCCGGCAGCTCCGCGTAAGCGGCGACCGTCGCGGGTCCGCGGCCCGCCGGAAGGCGGACCACCGAGGCCACCGCTGGCGGCGTGGCAAGACGGAGGAATTGCGGGTTGAGCTCCCGGATGGCCGCGACGGTCGTGTCCGCCAACCGCGCGATCACGTCGAGACCGGTCATGGTCGGTACCACGATCGAGTCGTAGGCCGGCGGCTCCGAGGGCGTCACGCTGAAGCCGTAGCGCGCCGGCTCTTTCGCGATGACGGCGGCCGCGATCAGCTTCGGCACGTAATCCTTGGTCTCGCGGCGGAGAAGGCGGGTGTCGTAGAGGCGGAAGAAAGCGGCGTCGCTGCTCCGGCCGGCGTCGTTGTCCCGCAGGCGCCGTAGACCTCGCGAGACCCGGCCCGAGCCCGCGTTGTACGCGGCGGCGGCGAGGTAGAGCGAGCCGAACCGGGCGTTGAGATCGCGGAGATGGCGCACCGCCGCGTCGGTGGCGAGGAACGGATCGCGCCGCTCGTCCACCCAGGAATCCACCCGAAGGTGGTAGAACTTCGCCGTCCCCTTCATGAACTGCCACATCCCCACCGCCTTGGCGCGACTGGTGGCGGTGTTGGAGAATCCGCTCTCGATCAGTGCGAGGTATACGAGGTCGCCCGGCATGCCTTCGCGCGCCAGACGATCGCGGATCATCGGCTCGTAGCGCTGCATCCGGTCCAGCCAGATGCCCATGCGCTGGCGGCCGGGGCCGAGGAAGAAATCGAGATACCACTTGACCCGATGGTGGCTGTTGTAGGTCTCGACGTCGATGTCCCAGGTGACCGCGTTGGCGAGGACCTTGGTGTCGTTCCCCTCGATCGGGATATCGGCGGTGGCGGCTTCGGCGTCGGTCGGGGTGGCTTCCGCCAGCGCCTCGAGCACTTCCTCGTCGGCGGCGCTGTCGGCGGCCTGCCGCGTTTCGGCGGCGAGCTCCGCGGCGGGAATCGGCGAATCGACTTCGGGAGCGGGGGGCAGCGCGAATGCGACGAGTGTGTCGGCCTGCTCAGCCTGGAGCGCCTCCGCCACCGTGGGCGGGCGCTCGACGGCCGCGGCGTCGGGTGCGGGCGACTCGGGCGGCCGGTGAGAGCCTCCACAGGCGGCGAGAAGAACGATCGCGAGCAGTCCGGACGATCGAAGCATTGAGCCTCAGCTTCGGAGTGTGTTCGGGGTGCATTCCGCGGGGCGGAAGGCGTTCTGAGACACCGGAACGGCGAGGTCCGCCGGCTAACGCATGAACAGACGGTTGCCGAGGAGCCGGTTGGTGGCATTGAGCACGGCCAATGCCGCGGCGCGGGCAGGGTCGTCTTCGGTGAGCACCGAGCCGACCACCCGCTGATCGGAGCCCTCCGCATTGGTCGAGAGGGAGACGATGACGACCGTTGCATCGAACGCGCGGACGGCCTTGACGCCGAGAAGTTCGAAGGCCACCCCGCCGCCGCCACCGGCGACCGCCAGGGCCAGCGCGTTCACGCAGGCCATCGCGGCGCAGCGGAGCTCGCCCGCCTGGGACGCCAGGCCCTCGCTGTCACCGGAAAAAGCTTCCGAATCCCGCCAGGTGAGACTCACCTTCGCGCGGCACCGTCCGTTGGGGAGACGGTCCAGCACGAACTCGGCAAAGCGCAGGCGCTCGCTGAGGGGATTGGGTGCCGACATGACCTTCCTTGGCACGAGCGCGGTGAGTGACTACGGCGAGACGCCGAAGGGGGCAAGCCCTATGCCACCCGGGGGGGCGCCGACCTTCTCAATCCAGGTGCTGGGACAGGAAGGCCGTGAGGGCGTCGTTGGACAGCTTTTCGGCCTGCGCGAAGAGCGCGGCCTTCGACGACGACGTCAGCGGATACGTCGCCCAGAACGATTCTGGCGCGGTGCCGGCGCACCGGAATGAGAACACCAGATTCCATTGCGCCGAGCTCGCCCGGCGCTCGGCGGCGACCGTGACGCTCCAGCGTCGGTCCCCGTGCTCCACCACTCTCCAAGCCATCGACGACTCCACGAAGTCGAGCGAAAGGTCGGCCAATATGAGCCGCGGCCGGGAATCAGGTCAAGAGCCGCTCCGCCCGCGCGTCCGCGATCGTGTCCACGTCACGCAGCGGGGCGAGCTCGCGCCACGACGCCCCGACATGCGCCAGACGCGCGCGCGTCTCCCCCAGCAATCGACTGGTGCCCCACGGCATGGCGGTGAAGATGTCGGGCATCGGGGGTGTTCCGCCGACGAGATAGTAGCCGCCATCGGTGGTCGGCCCGATCACGAACTCGCCGCGCGCCACGATCGTGCCCGCCTCGATGAGCATCGTCGCATCGAGGCTGGGACAGTCGCCCAGCAGCGCCAGCCAGGCGCGGCCGGCATCGGCGGCACGGGCCGCGGTGCCGAGTCGGATCCCGCGATCGCCCGAGGCCTGGGGGCGGTAGTCGCACCCGTCGCCCAGCCAATGGCGCATCTCCGGGCCCGCGTCGCTGGGCGCGAACCACACGGTGATGTCGCAGTCCGACGCGCGCGCGGCGGCGAGCGTGCGAGCGACCATGATGCGATAGAGTCGGAGGGCGTGGCGGTCGCCGACGTCGGCGGCGAGGCGGGACTTGACGTTCCCGAGGCGAGGTGCGTGCAGGAAGACGGCGAGGGCCGACCGATCCGTGGTCAGCCCCTCGCCAGGGCCTGGAAGCGCGCGCGCAGGTCGCGAGTGACCGGGCCCTGATTGCCCGTGCCGATGCTGCGCCCGTCCACCTGGCGAATGGCGATCAGCTCGCTGGCTGTGCCGGTGAAGAACGCCTCGTCGGCGGTGTAGATATCGTAGCGGTTGAGGATGGTCTCCCGCACTTCGTACCCCGCGCCGCGCGCCAGCTCGATCACGGTATCGCGGGTGACGCCCTTCAGGATGCCGGCGTAGGCGGCCGGCGTGCTGATGAGGCCGTGCTTCACCACGAAGATGTTCTGCCCCGACCCCTCGGCCACATGGCCTTCGCTGTCGAGCATCAGGACTTCGTCGGCGCCGGTGTGAATGCCCTCGATCTTGGCCAGGATGTGCGCCAGATAGTTGAGCGACTTCACCCGCGGCGACAGCGACTCGCGCTGCGGAATCGGCGTGCCTGCCGTCACGACGCGCAGGCCGGTCTCGTAGACCTCCTCCGGGAACAGCCGGATGGTGTCCACGATGATGATGATGGATGCCTTGGGGCACTTCCTGGGATCGAGCCCGAGGTCGCCCACCCCGCGGGTGACGATGTGGCGGATGTAGGCCTCGGCGATCCCGGAGCGGCGCACCGCTTCCTCGGTGACCTCGGCCATCTCCTGCTTCGACATCGGGATCGTCAGCCAGATCGCCTTGGCCGAGTCGTAGAGCCGGTCGAGGTGCTCGGAGAGCTTGAAGATCTTGCCGCCGTACACGCGGATGCCCTCGAACACACCGTCGCCGTAGAGCAGGCCGTGATCGTACACCGACACGGTTGCGGTTTCGCGGCCGTGCCATTCGCCATCGAGCCAGACTGTGGGCACGCCCGCTCCCGTTGCGGTCGAAGGCTTGGAGGGTTTCATGGTGGTCGACATGAGGGCAAATCTATCCCCGGGTACAGGGATGGCAAAGCGGAGGCTTCTTGGCGACAATACGGCATGCGTCCGAATCGTTGGAGCGAGCCACAGCTGGACCGCAGGTCCTATCCCCGCGCCGAATACCGCCGCACGGCGCCCGGCCTGCTCGAGCTCGAGGGCTATCGATGCGCCGTGCGTGACCTCGGCCCGGGGGGTCTGCGGGTGGAGCCGGCTCCGGCGGGCCGCGTATGGGAAGTCGGAGAGCGGGTGTTTGGAGTCCTGCAACTTCGAGCCGGAGTGCTGGTGCAGATCGGCGCGACCATCGGAAGGATCGACCGCGCGGGCCTGGCCCTGGTCTCCGACGACGAGGGGTGGCCCGATCTCGACCTCATCGACGCCGAGCGGTCGTCCCTGGTGCGATGGCACCACGAGCGTCGAAGCGCCCCGCGCCTCCCCTTACCCGCCTTGCCGGGAGCCGCCGCGAGCACGCCGCTTCGCGACGTGAGCGCCACCGGGCTGCGCTACGCGCTCGCGCCGTCGGAGCGGGCGCCTGCCACCGGAAGCCATGTCGCGGGGGAGCTCAGACTCGATTCGGAGACGGTCATCCCGGTGCGCGGCCAGGTGATCCGTCATGTGGGGCGAGAGATCGCCGTCGCGCTCGATCCGCCGGGACTCACGCCGGAGGTGCTGGCCTTGCTGAGGCGGCGGTATTTCCCCGAAGGGGTCGACCAGCCTTCCTAGCGTCCCGCGGCGGTGGCTCGCTCCTGACGGAGCCTCCGACACCGGCTCAAGAGCGCCCAGCCCAGCGCGGACCGCCCTGGCGTCCCCCGCCGAGACCGATCCCTTCCCCGTGAATCGCGCGCACGATCGTCGCGGCTCGTCACGAACGCCACGCGCGGAACGGCGCGAGCGTGCCGACGCCCTCGACGCCGGCTGCGGGGATCAGGTCGCTGCCACATCGCACGGCCTCCTGCTGTCGTGGTGAATCGAGCCAGTGGCGCCCCGTGGTGCCGGGGCCCATCTCGGTCGGCGGTGAGTGCAAGACGGAAACCACCGCGCGAGGTCACCATATCCCCAGCAATGGCAAGAAGATGAAGAGAGCCGCCCGGGCGACTGCGGGAACCGATCCCGCGTCTGGTCACGGTTCGCCGGGGTTTGCAACGATTCGGGACGTGAGAAGGGCCGGACCGCGCATCGCGATCCGGCCCTTCCACTTCGGCGGTTGTCGGGGCGATTCAGCTCGGCCCGCCGGTTCCACCCATCGGCTTCGCATCGGGCCGCAGCGCCTGCACCTGACGCTCGGCCACGTCGAGCGCGTCTCTCGTGGCGCGCTTCAGGTCGTCCCAGGTGGCACTGGTCGCGTTGCCCAGCTTGTCGGCGGCACGACCGGCGGCCTGGCGTGCGTCGCGGGCGGCGGCCAGGGCATCGACACGAGCGTTCGCGGCGCCGGCCTTGGTGTCGCGACCCAGCTCGGCCAGCTCGGCATCGAGCCTGGCCAGCCGCTCGCGCACCTCGGTGCGGTACGCGTCGCGCTTCTCGTACGAGGAGTTCACGGCGTCCTTCATCTTGTCGCCGGCGTCCGAGGCGGCGTCGCCCACGTCCTTGCCGGCTTCCTCGACGGATCTTCCTGCATCTTCGGCCGCGTTGCCCACGTCCTCGGCGGCGTTGTCCATCCGGCTCGCCGCGTCACGGTCATCGCGATCCTTGCAGGCGGTGCTGAGCGCCAGCATCAGCACAGCCGCAGCACAGGCCATCGCTTTCATAGGTAGCCTTCCTCCTGATTGGTCCGGCATATGTGGGTGGCTCTTCCTGCGGTGGCGACGATAACTGACTGGGCGCTCGCGCATGGTGACAGGGCTCATCGGGTCGGGGGTCGACGGCTCCGAAGGCGTCCGTAAAGTCGTCTGCATCACCAGCGAAGGCGTGTGGCGGTCACCGGACCGGCTCGGTTATCCTGGACCCCACCCCGTCACGAGGCAGTGGTCAGATGAGCGAGCCCGTCTCCATCAGTGAACCGGCCGGTGCCGGACGCGGCCGGGCGATCGCGGGCGCCACGCTCGCCCCGGCGCTCGGGCTCGTGCTCCTCTGGTGGCCGATGCCGGGGGTGACGCCCGAAGCGCACCGGCTCGCCGGCGTGCTGGCGGCCGTGGTGGTCCTCTGGGTGACGGAGGCGCTCCCGCTGCCGGTGACCGCGCTGCTGGGCGCGGCGGCGTGCGTGGTATTGGGCATCGCGCCCGCGAAGGACGTCTTCGCGCCCTTTGCCGACCCGCTGATGTTCCTCTTCATCGGCGCGTTCATCCTGGCCCGCGGCATCTTCCTCCACGGCCTCGACCGCCGACTCGCCTACGGGGTGCTGTCGCTTCCGTGGGTCGGCGCGCGGCCGAGCCGGATCCTGCTCGCCTTCGGCCTCGCGACGGCGCTCATCTCGGCGTGGATCTCCAACACGGCGACCACCGCGATGATGTTCGGGATCGGCCTCTCGATCCTCGGTGCGCTCAACACGTCCGGCACCGACGTCCGGATCGACCCGCGGTACGCCACCGCGCTCATGCTGATGACCTCGTTCGCCGCGTCCGTCGGAGGACTGGCGACCCCGGTGGGCACGCCCCCCAACCTGATCGGCATCGGCTTCATCCGGTCACAGGCTAGGCATAGACATCACCTTTTTCCGATGGATGCTGATCGGGCTCCCCATCGTGGTCATCCTGTTCGCCTTCCTGTACTGGTACCTCGACCGGATGGGACCCGCGGGCGTACAGGAGCTGCCCGCGGGGGCGGCGGTGATCCTGCGCGAGCGCGAGGGTCTCGGTCCCTGGACGGCGGGGCAGCGATCGGTGGCGGCCGCGTTCGCGGTCACGATCGCGCTTTGGATCGTCCCCGGCCTGGCGGCACTCGCGCTGGGTGAAAGCAGCACGGTGTATCGGACCTTGAGCCGGCGGATGCCCGAGGGCGTCGCGGCGGTGATCGGCGCATCGCTACTCTTCGTGCTGCCCGGCCGAGGCGGGCGGGCCATCACCTGGCGGGAGGCCGCGGAGATCGACTGGGGTGTGGTGCTCCTCTACGGCGGCGGGTTCGCACTCGGCGTGCTGTCGTTCCGGACGGGGCTCGCCGAGGCGATGGGACGCGGTCTTACCGGCCTGCTGCCGATCGAGGGGAGCTTCGGGCTGCTGGTCGGATCGGTCGTGTTCGCCGCGTTGCTGTCGGAGACGACCTCGAATACCGCCGCCGCCAACATGGTGGTGCCGGTCGTGATCTCCATCGCCCACGCCGCCGGGATGGACCCCCTCGAGCCCGCCCTCGGCGCGACGCTTGCGTCCAGCCTCGGATTCATGATGCCGGTCTCGACCCCATGCAACGCGATCGTCTACGGCTCGGGGTATATCCCACTGGGCCGCATGATCCGATGGGGGTTGGCCTTGGACCTGGCGGGGGTGGTGGTGATCATTGCCGTCGTGCGGGCACTGTCGCATCTGGCGAGATAGCGGGACAACCCTGAAACTCGACCATTCGGAGTTCGCTTGACCATCGACTGGCTTCTCACCATCGCATCCTTCGGGATCGGCATCGTCGTGGGCCTGACCGGCATGGGCGGCGGCGCGCTGATGACCCCGGTGCTGGTGCTCTTCTTCCAGATTCCTCCGTTGACCGCGGTGTCCTCCGACCTGGTCGCCAGCGCGGTGATGAAGCCCGTGGGGTCCTTCGTCCATCTGCGGCGGGGGACGGTGCACCTGGGCCTGGTGAAGTGGCTCTGTCTGGGCTCGATCCCCGGCGCCTTCAGCGGCGTGCTCATCGCGCGGGCCTTGGGGCAGGGTCAGGAGGTGCAGGACGTCATCCGCCTGGCGCTGGGTGCCGCCTTGCTCTTGGCGGCCGCCGGCCTGACTGTGCGGGCATATCTCCGGCTGGTCGAGCACGCGCGCCGACGCGACGGGCGCGCCCCGCCGCTGCCGCAGGGGAAGCCGACACTGACCATGCGTCCTGTCCCGACGGTGCTGGTGGGCGTGGTGGGCGGCATCGTCGTCGGGATCACGTCGGTGGGCTCGGGCTCGCTCATCATCATCGCGCTCATGATGCTCTACCCGACGCTCAAGGCGAGTGAGCTGGTCGGCACCGACCTGGTGCAGGCGGTGCCGCTCGTCGCCTCGGCTGCGATCGGCCACCTGCTGTTCGGCGATTTCCACCTCGACCTCACCACGTCCCTGCTGCTCGGCTGCATCCCCGGCGTCTGGGTCGGCGCGCATCTCTCCGCGCGGGCCCCGGGCGGTCTGGTGCGGCGGGCACTGGCATTCGTGCTGCTGGCGTCGGCGCTCAAGCTGCTCGGTGTCAGCAACGGCACGACCGGCATCACGCTGATCGCCGTGTTGCTGATCGCGCCGGTGCTCTGGATGCTGGTGCGGCGGCGGCACGGCTTCCCCGCGCTGGCGCCCAAGCGCCGGCCGCCCGGCGGCGCAGAGGGTCAGGGATAGGACGGGTCAGCGGCGCGGCGCGATCTTCCAGAGCTCTCCGTTCTTCTGGTCGGTGACGAGGTAGAGCGCGCCGTCGGGTCCCTGGCGCACGTCGCGAATCCGCTGGCCCCGGTCGGTGAGCAGATGCTCCTCGCCGGTGACGCGGCCATCCGCGAGGGTCAGGCGCACCAGCATCTTGTCCCTGAGGCTGCCGACGAAGAGGTTGTCGCGCCATGCGGGGAAGGCGGCGCCGGAGTAGAACTGCGCGCCTGACGGCGCGATCACCGGATCCCAGTAGTAGGCCGGCTGCTCCATTCTCTCGAGCGCGGTCGCGGCGTTCGATATCGGCACGCCGGAGTACTCCTCGCCGTACGCCTGCAGCGGCCAGCCGTAGTTCTCGCCCTTCTCGATCTGGTTCAGCTCGTCGCCGCCGTTCGTCCCGTGCTCGACGCCCCAGAAGCTGTCCGCCGCCGTCGAACGCGGCCGCCTGCACGTTGCGGTGTCCCAGCGACCAGATCTCGGGCCGCGCGCCGCTCTTGCCGACGAAGGGATTGTCGTCCGGCACGGTCCCGTCCGGCCGGATGCGCAGGATCTTCCCCATGTGACTGTCGAGCCGCTGCGCCTGCGGGCGCATGGGCGCGTCGGAGCGCTCGCCCAGAGTGACGTAGAGCATCTTGTCCGGTCCGAACGCGAGGCGCGAGCCGAAATGCTTGTCGCCGTCATACGTCGGCAACGCCCGCAGTATGACCTTGACTTGCTCGAGCCTGCCGCGATCGGCCGAGAGCACGCCGCGGGCGACGCTGGTCGCGTTGCCGCCGTCGCGAGGCTCGGCGTAGCTCCAGAAGATCGTGCGGTCGCTGTCGAACGTCGGGCTGAGTGCTACGTCGAGGAGACCGCCCTGCCCGCCGGCGTCCACCTCGGGCACGCCGGCGATCGGCTTGCCCACGGCACCCGCGGCGGACACGATGCGCATGCGGCCGGGCTTCTCCGTCACCAGAAGGTCTCCACTCGGGAGCGGCTCGACGGCCCAGGGCTTCTCCAGCCCGGTGGCGACTACGGTGACGTCGAACGCGGCGTCGGAGGTGATGCCGCAGGCGCGACTCTGCTCTTTGAACGCCGGCTTCTGGTCGGGAGCGTTGGGCTGGCGGGACTCGAGCGGCGGGCAGGGTGCGGAGCTATCGGCCCGTGCCGGTGAGCTCGATTCGGCGCGCGCGGCGGAGTCGCCGGAGCGGGGGCCGCAAGCCGTGGTGGCGGCAGTCAGGGCGAGCAGCGTGGCTGCGGTGATCGGTAGCGGGTGCATAGGTCCTTTCGGGCGGCGGGCGCCACGGAGTATTCGATCATTGGTAGGGCGCGACGGAGTCGCCAGCGGTGACGATCGTCACTCGCCTCCGCGAACGGCTCTCGGTCCCGCGATTGTCGAGTTGAGGCAGTGCCGGGAGGTGGTGCCTATCGCGGATGCCTGGCCTCGCCGAGGAGGTCGATGAGCGTCCGCAGTTTTCGCTCGCCCATGTGCCCGAGCCGTTCCTCGTGCAGGGCTTCGACGACGCTCTCGAGGGAGCGCAGGAGATCCAATCCGTGCCGGGTGATCCGGCTGCGCACATACCGCCGATCATCCCCCTCCCGCGTCCTCACCACGAGGCCCATGTCCTCCATCCGGTCGAGCAGGCGAGTCGCGTCAGGTACGCGCGCGATGAGTCGGTCCCGCACCTCGTTGCGGCAGAGGCCTTCCGGCTCCGCGCCGCGGAGGATGCGCAAGGCGTTGTACTGCGTGGCCGTCAATCCCGAAGGCTTGAGCGCCTCGGCGGTGGCATGGTCGAGGATCGCGGCGGTGCGGGCGATGCTCAGCATGGCTTCCTGCTCGAGGCTGCGGAATGGCTTCCGCTGCTTGAGCTCGGCCTGCAGTGAGGAGGACATGTCTGATACTAAATGTTACAACACCCTATAGTCAAACGAGTCGGGCTTGGTGGCGCCATTTTCCGCGGAGTGCCGCAGGCTTCACCAGCGTCTAGGCGAGGTCCCCAATCCCGGTGTCGACGCCTCCCACCCGAAGATCCTCACGCGCCCGCTCCGCAAGCCTCGCGTAGATACTCCGAATGCGGTCCAGCTCGTGGTCTTCCAGCTCCTCCAGGTCCAGCAACGCGTTGTGCGCCCCAGCTGTCACCCGCAACAGCTCGTCGAGCTTTACTTGCACCGCCTCCGCATCTCGATTCTGCGTGTTCTGGATCAGAAAGACCATCAGAAACGTGATGATCGTCGTGCCCGTATTGATGGCGAGCTGCCAGGTATCACTGAACCCGAACAGCGGGCCGGTCACGAGCCATACGGCGATCACCCCAACCGCTAGAATGAACACAGCGGGGCGACCACTGAGCCGCGAGGTCGCCTTGGCGAAAATGGAGAACCAGGAGCGCGATTTCGTCGGGCGCATGAGATTCCCCTCCTTAAACGCGGCATGTCTCCCAGGCCTGGCCGCCCAGCGAGCGCATCAGCCGCGGCTACCTACCTCTCGCGTGCGTGACCAGCACCGGCAAGTCGCCGGCACGGATGAGCTTGTCGGCGTTGCTGCCGAGTATCATGCGACGAACGCCTCCCCGCCCATGGGTTGCCAGCGCGATCAGCCCGGTTCCCCGCTCCCTTGCCGCATCCTGGATCGTGCCGAAGGCAGACGCACCTAGCACGGCTACGCCCGATGCCCGGAATCCACCGGCGGTCAATTGCTCAGCCAGGGAGCTCATGTAGTCCTGAGCCTGGTTCCGCTCCAGCTGGGTGAGCTCCTCGTCGATCCCCATCGGGTAGGTCGTGGGCAGGTCGCCCATCGCCGGCACGGGCGGCACTACCTGCAGCAGGGTGATCTCCGCGTCGGTGACGGCGGCCAATGCCATGGCCGCCGGCAGGATGGCCTCCGCCCGGCGCGAGCCGTCCAGCGGCACGAGCAGCCGCTGGGCGCTGGGCGGCGCGCCTTGACCCGCGGTGGCCCGGATGAGCAGGATCGGTATCTCCAGGGTTCTGATCAGCCGATCGGCGACGCTCCCGAGCCACGCGCGCTCCAGACCACCACGTCCATGGGTGGTCATCACCACGAGGTCCGCGCCGATCTCGGCGACGTACTTTGCCAGGGCCGGAGCGGCCGGCGCCTCGAGCATCGCGGTCGCGGTCTGTATTCCCTCATCCGCTTTGATGCGGGTTGCGGTGCGACGCAGGTAGTCACCCTGAGACTTTCTCAGAGCGAGCTCGACCTTGGTGTAGAGCCGCGCCGTCGTCTCATCGAGCGGTGGAGGCGACGGGAACTGGTGAGCCATGGCGAGACGCAGACGCGCCCGAAACTTGCGCGCGATCGCAATGGCCCAGGGTAGCGCCTGCTCGGCGAACGGCGAGCCGTCCAGGGGAACCAGCAGCGAGCGTATCCGGAGCGCCTCAGTCATGGCATCCGCCGAGTCAGCGAGTTCAGGTGGGGATCGTCAGTACCGGGCACGGCGCGGCATGTGCGAGCTGCCGGCTGACGCTGCCCCGCTGCAGGGTTGCCGGCGGTCCCCCCCGCTCCACGCCGATGATCAGGAGATCGGGACTGGTCTCGTGCACTTCAGCGAGCACCTGATCGAACACCACGCCATGGCGAACCGTCAGGATGTCGCCCAACTCCGCCCGGAGCTTGAGTGTACCGGCCTGTGATATCGCCTGAGGATGCTCCACCCCAGGCTCCACGGTGATGGCACGCAGCGTCGCGCCGATGGCATTGGTCACATCCCTGGCCTCGGTGATGACTCTCCACCCGCGAACGCTGGCGTGCACCGCCACCAGCACCCGGTGGATCGGGGCGGCGTGCGGGGGCACCAGCAGACAGGGCAACGTGCTCCGCCGCATCACCTCGTCCGCGACATCGCCCTGATGAGAACGCATGGCCCGGGTTCGCGGCTTTCGTCCCAGCACGATCAGATCGGCCATGGCGGTCTCGGCATGACGCGGGATCTCGATGCTGGGATGGCCGAATTCGATGTGCGACTCCACACCGATCGTCAGGAGCTCGGACGACTCTCGTGCCCACCGCGCCAGCTCGTCGACCTGGCGCGTCGACGAGTCACGGAAGGCGCCCACGGGGATCGCGCGACCGGTGACGGTTCGCATGACGGAGACGGTCGCGGACGCCCGCTTCGCCAGATCCAGTGCGGTAATGTAGGCTGCCCGCGAGACGTCCGAGGCATCAGTGGCCACGACGATGTGAGCCAGCTTCACGAGCGGTCCCCCTTGAGTACGCTCGGGAGACTAGCACCTCGCAGGTGAAGACATGATGAAGCCGCCGCGAAGGGATTCGGGGGTTTCGAGGGCTTCGCGACGGATGCACATTGCCTCCGTGAAGCCTCCCACGATACCCCTCTACGGCAGTACCCAGGAACGCCTCGAGCGCTTGGTTATCACCACCTCCGAGCTCATCACCGATGTATCGATCGACAGCGTCCTGACGCATGCCGTCCAGGCCGCCGCACAGCTGATCGGCGCGCAGTTCGCCGCCGTCGGTGTCCTCGCACCCGATGGCCGCCTGCTCGAGAGCTTCACGACATTCGGGATCGACGAGGAGCAACGAGCCCGCATCGGTCCCCCACCTCGAGGACACGGCATCCTGGGACTGGTGATCCGCGAGGCGCGTCCGATCAGGCTGCCCGATCTCGTCCGGCATCCCGACTCCTACGGCTTTCCTCCGCATCACCCCCCGATGCATTCCTTCCTCGGCGTGCCGATCACCGGGCGGCGCGGTGCGTTCGGGAACCTCTATCTCACCGAAAAGCTCGCCGGCGCGGCGTTCACGGACGAGGACGAGTACATCGCCGTGCTTCTGGCCGCCACCGTGGCGGCGGCGGTGGAAAACGCACGCCTGCACGAGGAGAGCGCACGCTTGATCGACGAGGTCCAACAGCTGCACCGCTCGCGCGAGCGGTTCTTCGCCATGGTCAATCACGAGCTGCGGAATTCGCTTGCCGCGGTCTACGGGTGGTCCGAGATGCTGGTCCGGAAAAAGGATCCGGCCACGGTTCCCCGGGCCGCCATCGAAGTCATGGACTCGGCCCAGCAGGCGGTCGAGCTCATCAACGATCTGCTCGACCTCAGCCGCCTGGATGAAGACCGTCTCAAGCCGGTGATCCGAGCCGTTGATGCGGCGAGCGTCGCGAAGCGCGCCATAGGCCGCCTCACGCCCGCCGCCGATGCGCGGGAGGTGTCCGTCATCCTGGAGCTGGGGGAGGGGCTGCCGACCTGCGAGACCGACGCGAGCCGGGTCGAGCAGATCCTGGGGAACCTGCTCGGCAACGCGATCCAGCATACGCGGCACGGGACTTCGGTGTGGCTCGGGCTGACGCATCGTGCAGAGCGCATCGTGTTTACCGTGAGGGATAACGGTCCCGGCATTCCGGAGGCCGATCTCGAGCGGATCTTCGACATCTATGCGACGAAGAAGGAGGGCGACATGCGTGGGGTCGGGCTGGGGTTGCCGCTGTCGCGACGCCTGGCACGTCTTCTGGGTGGCGACCTTCGTGCCTTCGCCCATCCGGGGCAGGGAGGTGAGCTCGTCCTGGAGCTGCCTGCCGCGAAATCATGAAGATCTCTTCATGCGAATTTGGCGGAGTGTTCAGACCGTCTGGGGCAGATTGCTGAACATGAAGATTCTCGTGGTGGAAGACGACCGGAAGGTCGCCGGGTTCATCGAGCAGGGCCTGAAGGAAGAAGGCTACGTGGTCGACGTCGCCCCCGATGGCGATGAAGCCGTGATGCTGGCGCACGTCTACGACTATGACATCATCCTGCTCGACGTCGTGCTCCCCAAGAAGAACGGCTTTCAGGTGGCCATCGAGCTGAGACGCGAGGGGCGCAGTACACCCATCCTGATGCTCACGTCCCGCGATGCGGTGGAGGACGTGGTCCGCGGACTCGATGCGGGAGCGGACGACTATCTGGCCAAGCCGTTCCGGTTCGACGAGCTGCTGGCCCGCATGCGCGCCCTTCACCGCCGGGGTGGCGCCGAGCGGCTCGAGGTCCTGAGGTACCGGAGCATTACGCTGGACCGGCTGCGCCATCAGGCCTCGACCAATGACCGCAAGCTCGACCTCACACCCAAGGAATTCCAGTTGCTCGAGTACTTCCTCCTTCACCCGGAGGAAGTGGTTCGCCGGACCACGCTCCTGGAGAAGGTATGGGACATGCACTTCGATCCGGAGAGCAACGTGGTCGACGTGCACGTCGGGAATCTGCGCCGGAAGCTGAGCGAAGCGGCCGGGGAGCAGCTGCTGACGACGGTGCGGGGCGTGGGGTTCAGCCTGCGGCGCTCCGGCGAGTCCGAGGTGGAAGCCGAGTCGCAGTGACGGCCCGAGGCGCGGCTCTCCTCCCCGCCGCGGCCCTTCTCTCCATCATCGGCGGTCTCGCTCTTCGGTATACCGTCGGATCCGGTGCGGCCACGCTGGTGTGGAGCGCCGGTCTGGTCGCAGCCGGAGCCCCGGTCGTCTGGCGTACCCTCCGAGGACTCGCGCGGGGCCGATTCGCGGCCGACGTGGTCGCCATGCTGGCGATCGTCGCCTCATTGGTGGTGGGTGAACCGCTGGCCGGCCTCATCGTCGTGTTGATGCAGACCGGTGGCGAAGCGCTCGAGCGGTACGCCGAAGGACGCGCCTCGGACGCCGTGCGCGAGCTGGAAGCGGCCGCTCCGCGGCAAGCCCACAGGCTCAACCACAACACCTTCGAAGACATCCCCGTCGAAGCCATCGCCGTCGGCGACGTGCTGCTGGTCCGTCCGGGCGAGCTCATCCCTTGTGACGCCGAAGTCGTGGACGGCAGCTCGAGCGTCGACACGTCCCGACTGACGGGAGAGCCCATCCCGGCGGCCGCCCAGCCGGGCGCTCGATTCCCGAGCGGGTGTCTCAACCTCGATGGTGCCTTGCGCGTCAGGGCCGTCGCCCTGGCGGGCGAGAGCCAGTATGCCAGGATCGTCGACCTCGTGCGGACGGCCCAGGCGAGCAAGGCGCCGATCCAGCGGCTGGCGGATCGCTACGCCGTCTGGTTTACGCCCCTCACGCTCGCCGTGTGCGGCGGCGCCTACGCGCTCTCGGGCGATCCGGTGCGTGCCCTGGCCGTGCTGGTTGTCGCCACGCCGTGTCCGCTCATCCTCGCGGTGCCCGTCGCCATCATCGGTGGTATCAATCGCGCCGCCCGTGAGGGCATCATCTTTCGGCACGGTGCTGCCATCGAGCAGCTCGGCCGGGTCTCGGTGGCGGTCTTCGACAAGACCGGGACGCTGACGGTGGGACATCCCCGCGTATCCCGGGTGCTGGCCGGGCCTGGGTACCGAACGGAAGAACTGCTGAGCCTGGTCGCTGCCGTGGAGCAGGCCTCCTCCCACCCGCTTGCCCGCACCACGGTCGCAGAAGCGGTTGCGCAAGGCGTCGACATCCGCCAGGCCCGGCATGTCGTGGAGGCGCCGGGACAAGGCGTGTCGGGGACGGTCGGGGATCACCAGGTTTCGATCGGGGGATGGAAGTTTCTCGCCAAGGGATTTCCCACGGCCGCGGCCGCGCTTCGCGCGCTGCACGGTCCGGGAAGCACGGCCGAGCTTCGGGCCTACGTGGCGGTCGACGGCCGCCCGGCGGGCATCATCGAGTATGCGGACCGCATACGGCCTGAGTTGGCGGGGCTGGTGGGTCGGCTGCGAAGCCTCGGCGTCCACCGCGTCGTGCTGCTCTCGGGAGACGACGGCGCCCATGCCCACGACGTCGCCAAGGCACTTGGAATCGACGAGGCTCACGGAGATCTGTTGCCGGGGGACAAGGTCTCCCACATCCAGCGGATGGTGAAGGCAGGTGACACCGTACTCATGGTGGGGGACGGCACCAACGACGCGCCGGCACTCAGTGCCGCGACTGTCGGCATCGCCCTGGCCTCCGGCGGTGGCGGGATCAGCGCGGAAGCGGCCGATGCCGTGCTTCTCGCTGACGACCCGTCGCGGGTCGTCAGCGCCATCGCCATCAGCAGACGAACACTGCGCCTCGCGCGACAAAGCGCCTGGGCGGGGCTCGGCCTGAGCGGCATCGGCATGGTCGCCGCGAGCTTGGGCTGGCTGCCTCCTGTCGCAGGTGCGCTGGCTCAGGAGGCGATCGACGTCGCGGTCATTCTGAACGCGCTCCGTGCCACCCTGCCAGGCGACGGACGGGAGCCGGTCCCCTGACCGGCGCTTCGAGCGGGCTCCAGGATCTGCTGATCATCCTGTTGGCGGCGGTCGCGGTCGTCCCGCTGGTCCGACGATTCCGTGCCAGCGCGGTGCTGGGGTATGTGGTCGCGGGCGCGCTGATCGGCCCCTACGGCCTTGGGTTGGTGCGTCAGGTCGAAGCGGCGAACGTGGTGGGACGGTTCGGCGTCGTCTTTCTCCTCTTCTCCATCGGCCTCTCGCTCTCGGTAGGGCGGCTGATCGCCCTGCGGCGTTATGTCTTCGGCCTGGGCATGGCTCAAGTCGGAGTCACGACACTGTGCCTCTGGGGGCTTCTGCGCCTGCTGGGTGTGTCGAGCGCCGAGGCACTGGTGCTCGGCGGTGGACTCGCCCTCTCTTCGACCGCGGTGGTCGTGCATGTGCTGAGGGAGCGGCGTGAAGGCGGCACCCCGCGTGGACGGGTCGCGTTTGCCGTCCTGTTGCTCCAGGACCTGGCGGCCGTGCCGTTGCTCGCCCTGATCCCCCTGTTGAAGGGCCCCGAGACCCCGGTCCTGCCGGCCCTCGGACTCGCCGTAGTCAGGGGCGCCATCGGTTTGCTGCTCATCCTGGCGGTGGCGAGGCTCCTCCTCCGGCCATTGTTCCGGGCCGTGACCCGTGGAGGGGACCCGGAGCTGTTTACCGGCATCGTGTTGTTGCTCGTACTCGGAGCCGGATGGATGACCGAGCAAGCGGGGCTTTCGATGGCGCTGGGCGCGTTCCTGGCGGGCGTGCTGGTCGCGGAGACGGAGTACCGGCCACAGATCGAGGGCGATATCCAGCCCTTCCGAGGCGTGCTCCTCGCGCTGTTCTTCATGACGGTGGGGATGGGCATCGACATCGGCCTGCTGTCACGACAGCCCTCGCTCCTCGCCACGCTGCTGGTCAGCCTGATGCTCGTCAAGGGTGCCGTCCTGTTCGGGGTCGCCCGCCTGCTCGGGATTGCGGCCGGAACGGCGGCTGCCCTCGGCGTAATGCTGGCCCAGGGTGGAGAGTTCGGGCTCGTATTGCTCGCATTGGCGGTCCAAAGCAGGGTCCTGGACCTCGAACTGGCCCAGATCGCCACCCTGGTCGTGGTCCTGACTATGGCGGCGACCCCGCTGTTGCTCTCCGCCGGGCGGCGGATCGCGGACCACCTGGACCGACCCGCGTCTTCCCACAAAGTCCTGCCGCAGGATACCGGTGACCTCCGCGGTCACGTCCTGATCGCCGGGTACGGTCGGGTCGGGCGCACCCTGTCGCTGTTGCTGGAGTCATGCGGCATTCCGTATCTCGCGCTCGAGCTCGACCCCGAGCTCGTCGCGGAGGCCAGACAGCAGGAGCTCCCGGTCTACTACGGCGACACGACTCGGGCCGACGTCCTGCGGTCGGTTGGCCTGGAGCATGCGGCGGCGCTGGCGATCACCGTGGATGAACCCGATTCGGCCATGCGCATGGTCCATGTCGTACGGAAGATTGCCCCAGACCTGCCCCTGCTCGCGCGGGCGCGCGACCTCACGCAATGCGAGATGCTCGCGGCCGCTGGCACCACGGCGGCTGTGCCTGAGGTCGTCGAGGGTAGCCTGCACCTCGCAGGGGCTCTGCTGAGGCAGGTGGGTGTTTCCTCAGGGGAGGTCGAGCAAGTGCTCCAAGAGTTCCGGGGCCGCGCCTACGCGAAGCTTGCGGAAACGTGCCTGCCGCCCAGCAGGCCTTAGATCGGCGCGAGCGCCTCGGCGACGGTGAGCCTTCTCGCCGTGCGAACGGCACGCAGGGTCATCATGAAAAGAGCTTCACCCTGATTTCACCCAGGTGTCAGGCCGACGGGTGCATCCTCCACCAGACCCGCAGCAATGCCGGGATGCCAGCCCATGCCGCCATGAAGGGTGGCCGTCGGAGATGAACGATGCGACCCAGCAGGAGGAAGCGTGAACTCCCCACTCCGCGCCATCATGGTCCCCCTCGATGGCTCAGCCTTGTCGCAGGAAGCGCTTTCGGTAGGCATGACGATCGCACAAAGGGAGCACGCCGCGCTGCATCTCGTTACGGTTTCGCCTCCCATTTCCACCTTTTCGGGCGACACCGGGCCCTTGGCCGATGTGCTGCCTCCGGAGATCGCCTTCCGCGAAGGATTCCGGCGCTACCTCGACGGGCAGGCTGGCGCGTGTCGCCGGCGTGCTCCGTCCCTCCCCGTGAAGTGCTTCGTGCTCGAGGGACCGGTGGCTCGATCCCTCGCGCACCACGCGGACTCGTACGACATCGACTTGATCGTCATGACCACCCATGGCTGGGGCGGGCTCAAGCGCTTCTGGCTCGGCAGCGTGGCGGACGGGCTGATCCACCTGGCTCCCTGCCCCACTCTGGTACTGCGTCCGTCCGTCGGAACTCCGGCCATGGAACTGCACCGCATCCTCATCGCACTGGAGAGTGAGAGTGACGCGGATGCGCTGCTCGAGCCCGCGCTGGCCCTGGGGTCGCTGACCGTTGGAACACGGTACACGCTCTTGCAGGTCTTGCAGCTCCCGCCCTCGTTCATGCTCGAGGAGTTGGGTCTGCAGGATCCTGTCTCCGATGGCTGGGGGCAACGACTGGCAGCTGCGGCGGCCGGGCGACTGGAGCACGTGGTCCAACGGCTGCGTCATCGCGGCGTGAGGGCGAAGGCGCAGGTCGTGGTCGAGCGCGCGGCCAGCGACCAGATTCTGAGGCTCGCGCGAGGTCCAGGGTACGACCTGATCGTCGTCGGATCCCGGCGGCATGGTCTGGCGCGCGCGCTGTTCGGCAGCGTGAGTGCCAAGGTGGTTCGGGGAGCGAGGCACATGGTTCTGGTCGTTCCGTTGGAGGGGAACGAATCACCCGCAACATCACGCGCGGGTGCAGCCGCCCGTCCCTTGGCGCCGGCCGTGGCCCCCGAAGAGGCAGAAGCGAACGCCTAACAAGGATCCCGAGCCACCGGACGCCTGCGATCTGGCACCGGAGTGGTGTGCTTCATACGCGCCTCCGGAGCCACGTAGCGCGAAGGGGACAGAACCCCGTCGCTCGAACATTCCGACGTTACGGGTCATGCTAATCGCCTTGGCCATATCCTTGGACTCCGCAATGACCCTTCATCCGCAGACGTTGCCGTCCACTGCCGTCACCACCGGGTGAATTGGAACTGAGTGCGCGCGAGCCTCCTATCCAGCATGCTTCATCGACCGAACGCATGTGAGAGGCGAAGCCGAGCCAGCATCTTACCGGGGAGCATACCGGGGGGCAGATGCTCGGTTGCGCGTTGCATCTCAACGCACCAGCGAGCGATCTCATCGAGAAGCCGCTGTGCGAGTTCCGCGGTCAGTGCGGAAGGGGCCCTTCGCTGGGCAGAGGCGATAAATTCGTCCTTAGTGCTCTCGATCGCCGCTCGCGCGGTGTTGAGGCGTGCCACAGCCTCGCTGGGCATGAAGCCGCCTACGGCGTCAGCAAGGGCACACTCCAGGCGGAATCCGTCGCCGAATTGATCATTCAGATAGCGCGCAGCACCCCATTGAATCCAGAAGGTGGTGTCAGGGTCCGTTGCCGGCGCGAGAATAGCCGTCACCCGCTCGATCCAGTCCTGGTGAATGGTGGCGAGGACCGTACCCATCGATGTGCCCGACAACGTGGCAGAGCTCATGGTCTCCGTCCTTCTTCAGAGTGCCTGCAGGTCACGGAATATCGGATGCGCCACGTCAAGAGCCCGTGAAGGGATCATGAAAAGGTCTTCATCCGGACCGCGGGCTCGCTTCGCCCAGCGCTCGCTATTGTCCGGCCATGCGGACTGCTATCGGGGTTCGCCTGAAGACTCGTTCATGAATTTTCCACCGGGACTTCAGGTAGGGGTCACTACAATCTGAGCAGACCTTTGACCTGCGCCAACTTCATGCAGAGGTGCCCGTGTCCGACTTCGCGCAACCCACGACTGCCGCCACCCGCCGTTCCTTCATTCGCCACGGCGCCGTGGCGGCGGTCGCGCTGCCCGCGGTGGTCTCGACCCTGAGTTGCGGTGACAGCAAGGCAGCCACTGTGCCCGTCAGAATCGCCAAGCCGGCACCACCCCCACCGTCAACAGCGCAGCAGAAGGCCGATCAGATGGATGCGATGCACGAGAAGGGAATGAAGGCGTTTCCAGCGAAGACGGAGGGGAAAGGGAACCAGCTCGTCGAGCCCAGGTTCGAGAAGGGGGTGAAGGTATACGATCTGGAGGCTGTGGAGCTGGAGTGGGAGGTAGAGCCAGGCCGGAAGGTGAAGGCATGGGCTTACAACGGGCAGGTGCCGGGGCCCCAGATGCGCGTACGCGAAGGCGACCGCGTCCGGGTCAACCTGACCAACAACCTGCCTGAGTCCACGTCGATCCACTTCCATGGCCTTGAGCTGCCGAATGACCAGGACGGCGTGCCGTTCATCACCCAGCCACCCGTCAAGCCTGGCGAGAGCTACACCTATGAATTCACCGTGCCCAACGCCGGCTCCCACATGTACCACTCGCACCACAACGCGGCCTTTCAGGTCGGGCTGGGCCTTCTGGGCGCTTTCGTGGTAGAGCCGAAGCGACCTGCGAAGGCACACCGGGCCGATGTGGACCATGTGATGGTGCTGAACGACGGCTCTCACGGCTACACCCTCAACGGCAAGGGCTTCCCCGCAACCGAACCGATCGTCTGCACGCAGAGCCAGACGGTGCGGCTCCGATTCATGAACGAGGGCATGATGATCCACCCGATGCACCTCCATGGCATGCACATGACAGTGATCGCGAAAGACGGGTGGGACCAGCCGATGCCGTGGAAGTGCGACACGCTGAACATCGCGCCGGGCGAGCGGTGGGACGTGTTGGTGAAGGCCACCAACCCCGGGACCTGGGCGTTTCATTGTCACATTCTCCCGCACGCCGAGTCGCAGCACGGGATGTTTGGGATGGTGACGGCGTTGGTCGTGAAGCCGGCGACAGTCTAACCGTACCGAGGCGGCGATGGACTTAGGGCATCTTCACCTCATCCTGAACCATCTGCCGGTGCTGGGCGCACCGGCCTTGTTGGCCCTGCTCGCCTGGGGTTACGCCCGGAGGATGCCCGAGGTCACCCGGCTCGCGTTGTGGTGTACCCTGTTGCTGGGGGCAGCGACTGCGGTGGTGTACCTGACCGGCGAAGCGGCTGAAGAGATGGTGGAATCCCTCCCAACGTTCGATCATGACATGGTGGAGCGACATGAGGAGGTAGCCCTGGCCGCGGCGGTCCTCATCGTGACCACCGCCCTCCTGGCCGCGGCGGGTCTGATCACTTCACGCGCCGGCGGCCGCCTACATCGAGCGACCATCCTTGTCGTGTTGGGTGGACTCCTGACAGGCACAGCAGCGGTCGCAGCGACCGCTTGGACTGGCGGTCCGATCGGCCATCCGGAGCTCCGGGTGGGGGCGCCACCGCCCATGCCCGCCCCCCGTCCCATCGATCCCTGATCCAGACCTCGCGTCGAAAACTTCGTCTCTGAACTTCGCCTGGAACGGATTCTCTGGGCATCGAACTCCGGCACTGCCCCGATCGGAGCGGGTCGGCATCCGGCGGGCCTGTTGGGACAGAAGCCGGGCGGTCCAGGCGCGGCGATGGCGCACTTATTCGGACCGACCCCGGATTCGGGTCCACATGGTCCAGAAGAAGAGGTTGAGGCCCGCAGCTTGAGCGGCGCCGCCCAGCACTACGATCAATCGTAGGCTGACAGAGCCGTCAGCGGGCCGGCCCAGAGCCGATCCACGACTGGTGGATCCCATGGCAGGTTGACCATGAAGAATGGTTCACGCCGCTCTCACGATTCGATTCGCCCTCACGCACTAGACTGGTCTGAGCGATGGGCCCGCCCCTTCGAGGTGGACTACCCGCGCGACCCGGCAGACGGCGAAAGGATCCGGTCATGACCGCTGGCACCCGGTGGACTCTCCTCTTCTCCTTGACCGCCATCGCCGCGTGCGGGGACAAAGGTCCCGCACCCGCTCCGCCGAGCAGCGAGGACACTCCGACGGCGGCTCCGGCCATGACGCCCACCGGCACGGTTGTCGAGATCAAGGCCATCACCGACGATCAGGGCAACCGCTTCGAGCCGAAGGAAATCGAGGTTCACCAGGGGGATGTCTTGCGCGTGGTCCTGGTGAGCGGGGTCCACAACCTGAGCTTTCCCGCCGAGCGCAATCCCGGCGCTACCGGCCTCCCCGGCCCTACCGACATGCTGCAGCTCCCCGGCCAGACGTTCGACGTGCCGATCACTCTCGGACCTGGCGAATACGCGTTCCAGTGCGATCCGCATGCCGCCCTCGGCATGGTCGGGAAGTTGGAGGTCGAAGATGACTGAACGGTGTCTTACCACTCGCATTGGAGGCAGGATCATGTCTCGCGTCAGGTACGGCGCCATTGCCCTCACCTTCTTCTCCCTCTCAGCCTGTGAGAGGGTGACGCCCAAGGCGCCGGGCACCCAGCCGATGGCCACGGGCGACGTCCAGGCCGCCGCGCTGGCGAGTTACGTGAAGCCAGGCGACCAAGACCAGTACTACCTCTTCTACTCCGGCGGCCATTCGGGCCAGGTTTTCGTGGCCGGCGTGCCCTCCATGCGGCACATCTTCACCATTCCGGTTTTCACGCCCTACCCAGGTACCGGGTACGGCTACGACGAAGATTCGAAGGCCATGCTGGGCGGTTTCACCTGGGGAGACGTGCACCACCCCGCGGCCTCCAAAACCGCCGGGGACTACGACGGCCGCTGGCTCTTCGTGAACGACAACGCGAACAACCGTATCGCGCGGATCAACCTGAAGGACCTGAAGACCAAGCAGATCCTCGGGCCAATTCCCAACACGATGGGCAACCACGGCTCGTCCATGGTGACCGACAACACCGAGTACGCGCTGGTCGCTACCCGGTTCTCGGTACCGATCGGCAGTGAGTACGCCCCGCTGGAGGACTACGCGACGAAGTACAAGGGCGCGATCACCGGCATCCGGGTGGATTCCGCCAGCGGCACCATGAAACTCGGCTGGCAGATCATGACGCCGCCCTTCAACTGGGACCTCGGCGCCACCGGCAAGGGACCCTCAGTGGAGTGGGCCTTCTGGACCTCATACAACTCCGAGCGCGCCACCGGGAAACTGGAAACCACCTCCACCCAGAAGGACCGCGACTACGTGGCCGTGGTGCATTGGAAGGCGGCGGAGCGGGCGGCGGCGGAGGGCGGTGCGGGCTGGTTCAAAGCCAGCGGCGTCGACGTCATGAACCCAGCAAAGGTTCCCGGCGTCATGTACCTCCTGCCCTGCGGCAAGAGTCCCCACGGCGTAGACGTGGATCCGAGCGGAGAGTATGTGATCTGCTCGGGTAAGCTGCAGCCCACGTCGACGGTGTTCTCGTTCCGCAAGATACAGGACGCCATCGCGCGCAAGAGCTTTAGTGGCGCGGAGGACGGCATCCCGGTCATCAACTACGAGGATGCCATGGTGATGGAGGTACCGGTGGGCCTGGGCCCCCTGCACACCCAGTTCGATGGGAAGGGCTTCGCGTATACTTCGCTGTTTGTGGAGAGCGCGATCGCCAAGTGGAAGCTGCCACCCTACGAGGCCGGGGCAGATCCCAAGGCGATGGTGGTGGACAAGATTCCGGTGCAATTCAACGTGGGGCACTTGGTCACCGCGCACGGCGACACCCGGCACCCTAAGGGTGACTGGTTAGTGGCGATGAACAAGATGTCGAAGGGCCGCTCAATCAAGACCGGGCCGTCCATCCCGGAGAGCTCCCAGCTGATCGACATTACGGGCAGCGGCAAGATGCGGATGGTCTACGAGGCGTATACGGAGCCGGAGCCCCACTTCGCTCAGCTGATCCACAAGGACGTGTTGAAGAACACGATCGAGTTCTACCCCAAGAGCGAGAGCCACCACAAGCATGCGGTGTGGGCCGCTAAGGACGTCAAGGTCACCCGCAACGCGGCCACACGGACGGTCGAAGGTACGGTGTTCGCGATCCGGACCTATTTCGAGCCGGGCCGGATTCAGGTGCAGGAGGGCGACACCGTCATCCTGCACATCACCAACGCCGAGCAGGCTCGCGACGAGATCCATGGCTTCGGGTTGGTGTCGTTCGACAAGAACGTCGTGGTCGACCCGGGCGAGACCAAG
Organism: uncultured Gemmatimonadales bacterium; assembly: GCA_963846545.1. Lineage (GTDB taxonomy): Bacteria > Gemmatimonadota > Gemmatimonadetes > Gemmatimonadales > GWC2-71-9 > CAVVWJ01. The sequence continues at coordinate 2,446,421 of CAWJWG010000001.1, forward strand.
ACGCTCAAGTTCATCGCACGGAAGTCGGGCGTGTACCCGTACTATTGCACCAACTTCTGCTCGGCGCTGCACCAGGAGATGCAGGGCTACCTGGAAGTAGTCCCACGGGGCCGGCCGCTGGCGCTGTATGATGGGGGCCAGGGCACAATGCGAACGCCTCCCGAGAGCCGCCGCCAGGTGCACGCTGCGGAGGCAGCTCATGACGGCCATGGCGCGGCGGGAGGCATGCGGTGAGCCTCACGCGCATCCTGCCTGCGATCGCCCGCCGGCGCAGGACGCTGCTGATCACGGCGGCGCTTCTGCTCACGGCAGCGACGATGCTGCCGCTCTGGGGTATGACGCTGGTCAGTACCCAGTATCCCGAGGGTCTCCGGCTGGTAGTCTATCCTGCGACGATCGGGGGAGACCTGAACGAGATCAACGCGCTTAACCATTACATCGGGATGACGCCGATCTCAGCTGATTTCTTCGCCGAGCTGCGCTACCTCCGACCCGCCCTGATACTCCTGGCCGGTACCCTCGCGCTTGCTGCGCTGGCCCGGAGCGTGTCGTGGCTAACTCCCGTCGCGCTCGCCGGCATGACCGGACTCGGCGCCGTCGGCCTCGGCCTCATGCGGTACCGCCTTTGGCAGTTCGGGCACCAGCTCGACCCCCAGGCGGCGATCACCATCGAGCCGTTCACGCCGCCCATGGTTGGCCTCAATCAGATTGCCCAGTTCGCCACCTACAGCTATTTCAGCTGGGGATTCTTCCTGCCGCTTGTGTCCGGGCTGCTGGTGACGCTCGTGCTGCTCGCCGACAGGCGACGCGCCCAGCCACCGTTCCCCAAGATCGTGTTCGCGGCCGCCTGATGTTTGGCCCTCTGCTGCTCTCCGCGGCCATGGTCATGGGACTCGGTGGCCAGCACCGGACTGCGATCACCACCGTCGCCGAGGCGCTCGCCACCGCCCGGCCGGGCGAGACTATCCGGCTCAGGGACGGCATCCACGCCGGACCGCTGGTGGTGCAGGTACCGGGCCTTACGATCGTCGGCTCCCGCAGGGCGGTGGTAGACGGAGGGCGACGAGGCACCGTCATCACCGTCGCTGCCGACTCGGTCACCCTCCAGGGATTCACGGTGCGGGCCAGCGGCCGATCCCTGGACCGGGACGAGGCTGCGGTCAAGCTGGACCACTGCAATGGCTGCGCAGTTCGGAGGCTGGTGGTGAGGGACCCCCTGCACGGGATCTACCTGCTCGAGTCCCATGGTGTCAGCCTGGAAGACAACGACATCCTTGGAGCCAATGATCTCATGGAGTCCGCCCGAGGCAACGGCATCCATCTCTTCAACTCCAGCGGTAACCGCCTGTCCGGCAACCGGGTCCGGTCCACCCGTGACGGCATCTACTTCTCCTTCGCCAGCGACAACCTGGTGGTCGGAAACGAGGTGGCCGGGGCCCGCTATGGGCTGCACTATATGTACTCCGACGACAACCGGTTCGAGCGCAATGTCTTCGCGCAAAACGCGGCGGGCGCGGCCATCATGTTCTCCAAGCGGATTGTGCTCCGTGACAACGTGTTCGCGCGACACGTGGGCTATCGGGCCTACGGACTGCTGCTGCACACGGGCGAGGAGATCCTGGCCGAGGGTAACCGCTTCGAGGGCAACCTGACTGCGCTCTTCCTCGACGGATCGTCGCGCAACACTTTCCGACGAAATGTCATCGCCGGGAACGGAACTGGCATCGAGCTGCCCGCGAGCGCGGAGCAGAATGTGTTCACCGAGAACGTCTTTCGCGACAACCGCACGTCGGTGCGAATGGTGCTCGGCAGCAGCGACAACGCCTGGAGCCTCGAGGGGCGGGGCAACGATTGGGGCGACCCGGCGGTGTTCGATCTGGATCGCGACGGCATCGGCGACCGGCCCTACCGGGCGGGGGATCCATTCCTATCCCTTGCCGCATCCCGTCCCGCGCTGGAGGTTTTTGGCGGTACTCTCGCCGCACGGGCGCTTTCCTGGGCGGAGGAAGCTTTCCCGGTGTTTGGCCTCCCCCGAGTCGTGGACTCGGCGCCGCTGGCACCGTCCCGATGATCCGGTACGAGGGGTTCACCAAGCGCTACGGCCGAGTGCCGGCGGTAAGCAACCTGGACCTTGAAGTCCGTGCCGGTGAGACGCTCGCCCTCATCGGGCCCAACGGATCGGGCAAGAGCACCACCCTCAAGGCCGCCGTGGGGTTGGTGCATCCCACCGCAGGACGCGTGCTGGTGAACGGTCGCGATGTCGCGGCCGGACCTGAGGCCCGCGCCGGACTCGGATATCTGCCGCAGCGCGTTTCCTTCTCGGAAGGCACGCCGGCCCGTGAGGTGATGCGGTTCCATGCGCGGTTACGTGATGCTTCCCGCCAAGACGTCGAGCGACTCCTGGATCGCGTCGGGCTCTCCGAGGCCGCAGACCGGGTAACCGACGGGTTCTCCGGTGGCATGCGGCAGCGGCTCGGCATCGGGGTCGCGCTCCTGGGGCGCCCACGCATCCTGCTGCTTGACGAGCCCACCGCGGCCCTCGATCCCACCGGCGCGCTCCTGATCCGGGATCTCATCGTCGCCATCGCTGCCGAGGGCACGACGGTGCTCCTGTCTTCGCATGATCTCGCCGAGGTGGCCGCGCTGGCGGACCGGATCGCGATCTTCACCACAGGAACCGTGGTCGCCGCCGGGACACTCACCGAGCTCGAGACCAGCGCCGGTGGCCGGGGCCTGGAAGCGGTGTATCGCCGGCTCGCCGCCGGGCTAGTGCCCCTCCCCGAAGTGAGGGTGGCGTGAGCGCGAGGGCGGTACTGATCGTGGCCGGCGCGGAGTACCGCGGCGCGCTCGCGAGCCGGCTGGTTCAGGGATTCGGAGCCATATTCGCGCTCACGGCGCTCGCGATTGCAACCGTGGGATTTGCCGCCAGCGGGCAGCTCCTGATTCAGGGATTCACCCGCACCGCGGTCTCGCTACTCAGCCTTGCACTGTACCTCCTGCCGCTAGTGGGCTTGGTCCTGGGCGCACACTCCTTTGGCGTTGAGGACGGCGGTACCGAGCTGCTGCTGGCCCAGCCGATCTCGCGGAGTGCCGTGCTGGTGGGCCGCACCGCCGGGCTCGCCCTGACTCTGGTCCTGGTGGCCGCCACTGGATTCGGCCTCGCGGGGGTGGTCGTCGTGGGTGGCGCGGGCACCGAGGGGCTCGCCGGCTACCTCCTGGTGGCGGGGGGTTGCACCGTGGTCGGACTCGCCGGACTCGCGCTCGGTGTGTTGCTTGGTGTCCGCGCTCGGCGACGACTCACCGCAGTAGCGACGGCGCTAGTGGCGTGGGTGGTGCTCGCCGTACTGTTCGACTTCGCCGCGATTGCCGCCCTGCAGTTCGTCGGCGACGGCCAGCCGGGGCCGCTGCTGCTCGGCCTCTTAGCTGTCAATCCGTTGGACGGCATGCGGGCGCTGGGCCTCGTGACTTTGGGCGCCGATGTGTTGCTGGGGCCGACCGGCGCCGCGTTCGCGAAGCTGCTGGGGCCGTCGGATGGCGCGCTCCTGGTGGTCGCGGGACTGTGGGTGTGGTGCGCGGCGCCGCTCGCGATGGCCGTAGCCATCTATCGCCGGAGGGATTTCTGATGTCACCGGTGCAGAGAGCACTGGAAGGCGATGTGCGGCTGTTCGATCTCGAACAGGAGCAGGGTCGCCTAGCCGGGCAGCCACCATAGCCCAACCGGTTTTATCGAAGTGAGGGCGGTGGGACTCGAACCCACGACCTAGGGATTAAAAGTCCCTTGCTCTACCAACTGAGCTACGCCCCCGGCACGGAAATCACGCAGGCAACACAAACCTATCCGCGCACGCCCCACCACGACACTCCCCGAGCCTCCTGAAACGCCACTACCATCGCCGTGGGCGGCCTCGAAAAGTGACGGGCGTCACAGCCGCTCACTGGTGACGACGCGCTACCAATCAAAGTTCGGCTGTGAGATGGCAGACACCTACGGACGACTGCAAAGATGAACAGCGAGAGCCTGAACAATCCAGACATCCCCGTCATTCACACCATCCTCGTCGTCGACGATGCCGGCGTCGTGCGCCGCATTTCGTTCCGCACCCTGTCCGAGGCCGGCTACCGGGTGTTCGAGGCCGCGGGCGCGGTGGAAGCGCTCGAGGTGATCGAGATGCTGCACGGCCACCTCGACCTGGTGCTGGTGGACGTCATCATGCCGGAAGTGAACGGCGTGGACCTGGTGCGGATGATCCGGGAGCGGTGGACCCAGCCCAGCATCCTCTTCATGTCCGCCTACCCGGCGGAGATCCTGGCAAGCGAAGGCCTGGAGGATCTGCGGGTGCAGTTCCTGGCCAAGCCCTTCACCCGGGCCGAGCTGCTGGAAGCGGTGCGCCGGGCGATTCGGCCGCGTCGGCCCAACGGCAGGGAGAATCCCGCCGGTCGGCGGAGGGATGCCTAGTCGCGCTCACTCCCGCCCGGCATGGCGCGGGCGAGCTCCATCGCGGTTTCGACCAGATCACCCTCCGCCAACCCGTCCTCCCATGCGGGTGCCGGAGTGAATGTGCCTCCCACAGGGTATCGTGGTCGCCGTCAACGGTCACTGGTATCGTGTGCCCGCGGGCATGTTGACCCGCATCCCGGTCAGACTGGGCACCCCCAGGAGGTGCCGGAGGCCCGTTCGGGCTAAGATTGTCACATGATCCGTCTCCTCCTCTGCGCGGTCATCGCTCATGTGCTGGTGCCGCCGCACGCATCCGCGCAGGCGGACGACCGGTGGCAGATCGCGCTGGGGCCGGGCGCGTATGTATGGGATGTTCGACTGATGCGCCTGGAGGGCGACTCACTGCTCGTGAGGCAGAGCGACTCGGTGGTGTCGGTTCCAGTCGGCCGGATCACGGAGATCCGTCTGATTCGCAAATCCGAGATGCGGATGGGAGAGGGCGCCGCTGCCGCCGCGATGAGCGCGCTGACGGGAGCGGACGATGAAGTGTACGACCTCACTCCCCTGGACTTCGCCGAGCGGCTGCGGGCGATCCAGAAGATCCTGCTGTATCACCCCTCGGGGCCCTGACCGGTCACCTCCCGCGCCCACCCTCGCACCCAGCTTCGCCGGTCAGTCAGCAGTCGCTCCAGCGCGGCGCGCGCGGTGGCGTCGCCCCGGGCAGCCAGCGCCGCCAGCGCCGTGACCGGCAGGGGCTGATCCCCGGCGATGGCTTCGAGCTCGGCCACGAGTCCCGAGTCGGGCCGCTGCACCACCGCCGAGATCGCGGCGTTCTGGATGCCTTCCTGGTACGATCGGGTACGGAGCCCCTTCAGGACCAGCTCGCGGGATGCGGCAGGCGCGAGGCGAGCCAACCCGGCCAGCGCCGCCGCGCGCACACGGTCACTCGGATCCCGCACCCATGCCCCCTTGAGCAGCTCGGCCACACCTTCCCCGCCCACCCTGCTCAACCCCTCGACCGCCGCACGGCGCACGCGCGCGGAGGTGTCGACGAGCGCGCGCTCGAGCGCCGGCCGAGCCCGCTCGCCGGCGAAGCGGCCCAGCGCCGTCGCCGCGTCGGCGCGGGTGAGGTCGTAGTCCGCGGACGTCGCCGCCTGCGCCAGCGCCGCCGCCGCCAACGTGTCGCTCGTCCGCGAGGCGAGCTGACCGATGGCCCAGCTCCGGTTCCAGAGGTTGGGGTGACGCTGCAGCAGAGTGGCGAGCCAGCCCGTCGGCTGCTGGAAGGCGAGCGTCTTGACCACGGCATTCTCGTCGTCGAACACGACCATGGTGGGTGCTCCGCGAACTCCCTCGATCCGCACCGCCTGTTCCCGCCGGTCGATCACGACCCGCGTCACCACGTCGCCTGTGGGAGTGCCGACCCGGATCGCCACCGGCGCGCGGAAGGCCTGGGGTGTGGAGAACCGCACGCCATCGGGCCCGGGCGACGCGGTGTCGGTCTGCGTCTGCCGCACGGTCAGCGTAAGCGCGGCGGAGGCTGAATCCCAGGAGGCCGATATGTCGAACTCGGGGTGGCCCGCCTGGTAGATCCACTGCGACCAGAACCAGTCGAGACTCTCGCCGGTCGCGGCGAGCACAGCCTGGCGGAGATCGTCGCTGGTCGCGGTGGCGTAGGCGTGGTCGGTGAGATAGGTCCGGATCGCGGCCCAGAAACGCTCCGCACCCAAATGCTGCTTGAGCATCTCCAGCACCAGCGCGCCCTTGGGGTAGACGACGCTGGAGTTGTAGCTCGCCAATGGCGTGCGACGCTTCGCATCGCGTCCGAGGTACTGGCGGTATTCCTCGAGGTAGAAGTCCTCCTCCGCGTGGCGGCCCAGCTTCGCGCCCCAGTACTGGCCGGGCATGAACTGCGCGGCCCCCTCGTGCAGCCAGTAGTTGGCCCAGTTCTCCGCCGTCACCAGGTTGCCGAACCACTGGTGCGCCAGCTCGTGCGGCACGAGCGTGTGCTGGTACCAGGGCCGGTCGCGGTAGGCGCGCGGGTCGGGCAGCCAGTCCACCAGCGTCGTCGCCCCCACGTTCTCCATGCCGCCGATGAAGTCGGCCACGGTGGCCTGCGCATACCGGCCCCAGGGATAGCGAACGCCGGTCAGCCGGCCGAATGTCTCCATGACGTCTGGGGTGATGCCGAAGAGCGGACGGGCGAGGGCGCTGTCCTCGGGATAGACGTAGTACTCGAGCGGGACGTTCCGCCACCGGTCGGTGACCTTCACCAGCCGGGCCGCGACCAGCGAAATCAGGTAGGTCGAGGCCGGCTTCTCCTGCGTCCAGTGCGTCGTCCGGAGTCCGCCCGGCACACGGCGATCGCTCACCATGCGCCCGTTACTCACCACGGTGAGCGGCGCCGGGACCGTCGCGATGACCTCCCACGTCGCCTTGTCGTGCGGCGCGCCGTAGGTGGGGATCCAGCGCGGATTGCCGTCGGTGCCCCCGCCGCTGTACACCTGCTGCGGACGGTGTGGGCGCCCCGGCTCCGCCTTGAAGAAATAGAGCCCGCGTCCCTGCGCGATCCGCGCATGATAGGAGACCGTGAACCGCGCGGTGTCCCCGAACGCTACGGCCGACGCGAGACGGACCACCAGTGAATCGCCGGGCCGGTCGTACCGCAGCGCGCCACCCTTGGCCGTCACCGCTCGCACGTCCAGCCTGCGCTCCATGTCGAGCACCACCCGGTCGAGGCCGGGCCGTCGGGAGACGAAGGTGGTGGTCACCCGTCCGTCGAACGAGGTCGAGTCCCAGTCGAAGTGCTCCACTTCGATGCGCTGATGGACCAGGTCGTAGTCGTGGGACGGTGAGAAGCTGCCATTCACCACGCGCTCGAGATTGGTCTGCGCGGACAGGGTTCCGACGGGGAGCAGCACGATCGCGATGAGCGAGCGCGTCGAATCGCACGAGAGTGCCGGAGAACGGGTGGCGAAAGCGGTCGTGTCGGTCGGTCGGACTACGCGAACAGCGAGAGCTGGGAGAGCGGCGCGAAGGTGAGGCGGTGATGGCGGGTGGGACCGTGGATGCGGAGCCCGACCTGATGCTCCTCGGTGCCGTAGCCCACGTTCGTATCCCAGCCGTAGCCGGGATAGCGCGGGGCGAGCCGCTGCATGAGGCGGTCCCGGACCGTCTTGGCGAGCACCGCCGCGGCCGCGATCGAATGGCAGCGCGCGTCGCCGTCCACCAGGGCCTCGTGGTCGAACCCGATCTCGGGGAGCGGCAGTCCGTCGATCAGCACGCGGTGGGGCATGCATGCGGCCAGCGGGCTCTTGAGCAGCACCCGGGCGATGGCGCGGCGCATGGCGAGGGCGGTGGCCACCCGGATGTTGAGCCGGTCGATCTCGCGGCTCGAGGCCGCCCCGATGGCGAAGCAGAGCGCGCGCTGGCGGATCAGGAGCGCGAGGCGCAGGCGGACGCGCGCGAGGCAGCACCTTGCTGTCGCGCAGCCCGCGCACGGCGGCGCACCGGACCGGAAACACGACGGCCGCGGCAACCACTGGTCCAGCCAGTGGGCCGCGGCCCGCTTCATCAACGCCGACGAGCAAATACTCGTCGGCCCAGGCCGCCCGCTCCCGCTTCAGCGAGGGGCGTACGGCCATCGTCTCAGCCCTCGCGCTTCTCCCGGATGCGCGCGGCTTTGCCGCTCAGCGCCCGCAGATAGTAGAGCTTGGCGCGGCGGACCCGGCCGCGGCGGACCACCTCGACCGTGGCGATCGTCGGGCTGTGCATCGGAAAGAGCCGCTCGACGCCGACGCCGGCGGAGATCTTCCGCACGGTGAAGGTCTCGCTGATCCCGCCGCCCCGGCGGGCGATCACCAGACCCTCGAACGCCTGCAGCCGCTCCTTGTCGCCCTCGCGGACGCGCACCATGACGCGGACGGTATCACCCGGGTCGAACGGAGGAATGTCCGTGCGCAAGCCCTCACGGGCCACCTCTGCCAGCCGCTCCATTGGTAGATCCTCCGCGCGGTTATGCGCTTGAACTTGGTGTACTGCCCTGCCGTCCGCCACCCGGGGACTTCCCGAGCCTACTGGCCCTCGCGGGCCTCCTGCTCCTGGTGACGCTCCCACAGATCGGGCCGCCGCTCCTTCGTGACCTGCTCGGCCTGACCCTGCCGCCACGCGGCGATCCGCGCGTGATCGCCCGACAACAGCACCTCGGGCACGGCGAGACCCCGATATTCCGGCGGCCGCGTGTAGCTCGGCGGGCTCAGCAGACCCTCGTAGTGCGAGTCCGAGCTGGCCGACTCGTGGTCCCCGAGCGCTCCCGGCAGGAGCCGGACGACCGCATCGAGCACGCAGAGGGCCGCCGCCTCACCGCCCGACAGCACGAAGTCGCCGACCGACAGCTCCTCGGTGGCCAGCCGCTCCGCCACCCGCTGATCGACGTCCTTGTAGTGCCCGCAGAGCAGCGTGAGCCGCTGCCCCACCGCGAACCGGACCGCGTCGTCGTGGCCGAACCGCCGGCCCCGCGCCGAAAGGAGCACCACCGGCCCCGCCGGCTCGAGACTCTCCACCGCCTCGAAGAAGGGCTCCGGCTTCAGCACCATCCCCGCGCCGCCGCCGTAGGCGTAGTCATCCACGGTCTGGTGCCGATCGTGGGTGAAGTCGCGCAGCTGGACCAGATTGTACCGGACCAGTCCCGCCGCCGCCGCGCGCCCCGGGATGCTCTTGGCCAGGAACGGGGCGATGACTTCAGGGAAGAGGGTGACGACGTCGATGTTCAGCATATCTACGTTGTCATCCTGAGCGGAACGAAGGAGCACGCTTCACTCCTCGATCAGTCCCTCCGGCGGCGTGACCACCAGTCTCCGCGCCTGCCGGTCCACTTCGCACACGAACTCCTTCTTGTACGGCAGCAGGAACTCGCGCTTGGGTCCCTGCACTTCGATCATCACGCCGGACGGCAGCTCGTACACCGCGCTCACCAGCCCGAGCGGCGACTCGTCCGGCAGACGGACCGAGAATCCCTCGAGCTCGTGGAGGTAGACCTCATCCCCGGCCGGAGGCACCAGCTGATCCGACGGCACCGCGAGGAAGAGCCCACGCCACGGGTCCAGCGCGTCCCGGCTCTCGGCCCCGGCGAACTTGATCAGCCACTGCCGGTGGTACGATCGGCTTCGCTCGATCGTGAGCGGTCCGGCCACCGTGGCACCGTCCAGCCCCACCAGCCACACCTCCCGGCCGGGCGCGAACACCGTGCCGGGGTCGTCGGTGAGCGGGAAGAGGGTGGTATCGCCTTTCAGACCGTGCGGTTTCCTCAGCCGGCCCACCACCAGGTGGCGGGCGTCGGGCACTAGACCGCGGTCGGCTTGAAGACTCCGGCCTGCTTGAGCAGCGACTGCACCGTGTCCGACGGCGTGGCCCCGCGCGCGATCCAGTTGCGCGCCTTGTCGGCGTCCAACGTGACCTTGTCCGCGATGGTCACGCCCTTGGGGTTGTAGGTGCCGATCACTTCGATGAAGCGCCCGTCGCGGGGCGACTCCTGGTCCGCCACCACGATCCGATAGAGCGGCAGCTTCTTCCGTCCGACGCGACGCAGCCGAATACGTGTTGCCATGTGCGTTCCTGTGTGTGCGGGGTTACCCGGGGAAAGGGCCGCGGCCGAACGGGAGCTTGAGTCCGCCCACGCCCCCGGTCTTCCCCACCGTCTTCATGACCTTCTGCATCTGCTTGAACTGCGCGAGCAGCGTATTCACTTCCTGCACCGTGCGTCCCGAGCCCTTGGCGATGCGAAGGCGGCGCTGCCCGTTGATGATGTCCGGGTTGGTGCGCTCCTTGGGCGTCATCGAGAGCACGATCGCCTCGACCTGCTTCATCTTCTTGTCGTCCACCTTGGCCGCCTGGAGCATCGCGGGATTCACACCCGGCAGCATGCCCAGCACGTTCTTGAGCGGACCCATCTTCTGCATCTGCTTCATCGCGCCGAGAAAGTCCTCGAGGTCGAGGCCCTTCTTCGAGGTGACCTTCTTGGCCAGCCGTTCGGCTTCCTTCTCGTCGACCACGCCCTGCGCCTTCTCCACCAGCGACAGGATGTCGCCCTGCTGCAGGATCCGGCCGGCCAGCCGGTCGGGGTGGAACGGCTCCAGCGCGTCGAGCTTCTCGCCGACGCCGATGTACTTGATCGGCGCGTGGGTGACGCCGTATACCGAGAGCGCCGCGCCACCGCGGGCATCGCCGTCCATCTTGGTCAGCACCACGCCGGTGATGCCGAGCGCGTCGTGAAAGCCCTTGGCGATCCGGACCGCGTCCTGGCCGGTCATCCCGTCGGCGACGAGCAGGATCTCGTGCGGCTTCACCGCGGCCTTGAGCCGGGTGAGCTCGCCCATCATGTCGTCGTCGATCTGCAGCCGGCCGGCGGTATCCACCAGCACGGTGCGCGCCCGCGCCTTGCCCGCCGCGGCGATGCCATCGCGCACGATACGAACGACGTCCTTCGATCCGGTGTCCGCGTGCACGCCGACGTCGATCTGCTTGCCGAGCGTCTGCAGCTGCTCGATCGCCGCGGGGCGATACACGTCCGCCGCCACGAGGAAGGGCGCCTTCTGTTCGGTCTTGAGCCGCCGCGCCAGCTTGCCGGCCGTGGTGGTCTTGCCCGAGCCCTGGAGCCCGACGAGCAGGATGACCGTGGGCGGCACCGTGGCGAACGTGATCGGCGCCTGCTTCTCGCCCAGCATGACGACCAGTTCGTCGTAGACGATCTTGACCAGCTGGTGCCCCGGCCGAACGTCGGTCAGCGCGCTGACGCCGATGGCCTTGGTCTGTACCCGCTCCAGAAAATCGCGGGTCAGATCGAAGCTGACGTCGGCCTCGAGGAGAATGCGCCGGATCTCCCGGAGCCCCTCCTTGACAGCGTCTTCCGTAAGAACGCCCCGGCCGGTGAGGTTCCGGAGCGTGGTGTTCAGCTTGGCGGAAAGCTCGTCAAACATAAGCCCGTAAGCATAACCGGGGGACGGGTTTCTATCAAGCCGACGGTGGGGGAATCGGGCGCTGGGAGCGGGACTACAACTGGTTGAGCAGGGCCTGGTAGCGAGGCTGGTCCCGCAGGTTGACCAGGTCCGCGTCGTTTTCGATCCACTCGCGGTGGCCAAATCCGTTCTGGGCAGCCCGTTCGAGCAGCTCGAGTGCGCGGGACACCTGTCCCTCGACAGCGTTCAGGCAGGCCACGTTATAGAGCACGGCCGCGTCGCCGGGATCGAGCGACAGCGCCCGGTCGCCCCACTCCAGCCCCTTCTCCCGCTGCCCGAGGCGGCACCAGCAGACCGCGCCCAGATACAGCGCCCGGGGATCGTCGGGGTTGAACTCCACGTGGCGCTCGGCGTTGCGGGCCCCCCGTCGAAAGCTCTCCTGCGCCTCGGCCTCCCGGCCGAGCGCGACATAGCACATGGAGCCGATGGCGGGGGCCTGGTAGTCCTCGGGACGCACGACCGAGGCCTGCTGGAACAGCTTCGCCGCCTCCTCCAGCTTCCCCTCCGCGAACCGCCCGCTGGCGTAGTAGAAGAAGCCTTCGTAGAGCTTGGGATCCAGGCGTATCGCGGTCTCGAACTCCCGGTTGGCTTCTTCGTGCTGCCCACTCAGGGTGAGCGCGAGCCCCCTGGCCGAGTGGGCCTCAGCCAGATCGGGAGCCAGCTCCAGCGCCTTTCGACTGGCGGATTGCGCCTGCTCCAGGTTGGCGGAGCTGGCGTCGAAATAGCGGTGGAGCTGGGAGCTGCAATCGGCGATGCCGGCGTACGCCCTGGCGTAACCGGGATCGATCTCGATGGCCCGGGTGAACATTCGGCGGGCGAACTGAAGTCCCTTTTCTCGAAGCTGGTGGACGAATTGCCGGCCCCGAAGGTAGTACTCGTAAGCCTCCACGTTCTCGGCCCGCGGCTTCTCGATCGCTCGCCTCTCGTCCTCACTGAGCACCAGGCGCAGGGCCTTCACGATGTTCTCGGCGATCTCGTCCTGCACTGCGAAGACGTCCTCCAGGTCGCGGTCGTAGCGCTCCGACCAGAGGTGGTAGCCGTCGGCCACGTTGATGAGCTGCGCGGTGATCCGTATCCTCGGCCCGGCCTTGCGGACACTTCCTTCCAGTACGGTGCTCACGGAAAGTTGTTCGCCCACCCGGCGGATGTCCTGGCTCTTTCCCTTGAACGCGAAAGCCGAGGAGCGCGAGGCTACCCTCAAGGCGTCGATCCTGGTCAAAGCGTTGATGATTTCCTCGGCGATCCCCTCGCAGAAATAGTCCTGATCCTTCTGGGGGCTCATATCGGCGAAAGGGAGGACCGCGATCGATTTGACGGCGGGGTGCTGGGAAGTCGCCGTGGTGAGGACGCCGCCGGACCCAGGGCGCCCCCGAGCCGAGAAGGCCTGGGCGAACTGGCCCGCCGTGGCGAACCGCTCGACCGGATCGCGGGCCATCGCCCGGAGCAGGGCACGCTCCACGTCTTCCGGTACCTCCTGCCGCAGCTCCCGGATCGGCTGTACCGGATCGGTGAACCGCCGCACCATGATCGCCTGCGCGTTGGGGCCGGTGTAGGGCGGCTCGCCGGCGAGCATCTCGTGGAGCAGGCACCCCAGGGAGTAAATGTCGCTCCGGCCGTCCAGCTCCTGCTCGCCCGAGGCCTGCTCGGGGCTCATGTAGGCCGGGGTGCCCAGCGTGGCGCCGGTCTGCGTGAGTGTTTCCGCTCCCCGCGCGCTCAGGGCCTTGGCGATCCCGAAATCGGCTACCATCGCCTCGCCCTCGTGCAGCATGACGTTCTCGGGCTTGATATCGCGATGCACCACGCCCTGCGCGTGGGCGTATCCCAGGGCGCCGGCGATGTCGCCCGCGATGCCGAGGGCGTCGTCCAGCCCCAGCCGCCGCTCGCGGGTGAGCCGCGCCCTGAGCGATTCGCCCTGGACATAGGGCATCACGTAGTAGAGCAGCCCGTTCGACTCACCGGAATCGATCAGCGACAGGATGTGGGGATGGTTCAGGCGGGCGGCGATCTGGACTTCGCGCTGGAACCGGTCGAATCCGACGTTCACGGCGAGGTGCGGGTGCAGGATCTTGACCGCCACCGGCCGTTGATGTTTCACGTCCTGGGCGAGGTAGACCGTCGCCATGCCGCCGTGACCAACTTCGTGCTGGATTTGGTAGCGATCGGCCAGAGCCGTCCGAAGTCGCTCATCCAGCTTCACTGAGGAGTGTCCCGGGTGAGAGTCACCCTAGGATACTGCTGGGTTGCATGGGGCGCTACTTTCTCGGCATGAACCGTCCGATCCCGGACCCGCGCACCGGGTCCTTCGCGCTCCGCCCGCCGCCCGACGCCGACGAACGGCAGCGCCAGCTCGACCGGATGAAGCGGCGAGCGACCGGGCTCCTGGTGGTGATGGCCGGGGTGTTCATCGGAACCCTCCTGCTCGAGCCCAGCCACCCCTGGCTCGGGTACGTGCGCGCCACCGCCGAGGCGGCGATGGTCGGTGGTCTGGCGGACTGGTTCGCGATCACCGCCCTCTTCAAGCACCCGATGAACATTCCCATTCCCCATACCGCCATCATTCCGACCCGCAAGGATCGAATCGGACGCACCCTCGGCAATTTCGTCCAGCACAACTTCCTCTCCGCGGAGATCCTGGGTCCCAAGCTGCTGGCCGTTCAGCCCAGCCGCCGGATCGCCGAGTGGCTCCGCCGCCCGGAGAACGCCCGCTCGCTGGCCGGGCACGCCGCCTCCGCGCTCCGGAGCGCCACCGAGGTGGTGAAGGACGAGGACGTGCACGCGCTGCTCGAGCGCAGCGTGATCGAGCCGCTCCGCCAGCGCCCGATCGCGCCGGTGCTGGCCAAGGGGCTCATGCTGCTCACCGCGAATGACCGGCACCAGCAACTGCTGGACCGCGTCATCAACGGCCTCGCCGGCCTCATCGTGGAGAACGAGCCCTTCATCCGCGGCCGGATTCAGGCGGAGAGCCCCTGGTGGGTGCCGGCCTTCGTGGACGAGAAGGTGCACGCGAAGGTGGTGGCCGGGATTCAGCGCACGCTGATCGAAGTCGCGAGCGACCCGTCCCACCCGATGCGGCGGCAGTTCGACGAGCTGCTCACCGACTGGATCGTGCGACTGCAGGAGTCACCGGAGGCGATCGCCCGGGCCGACGCGCTGAAGCACCAGCTCTTCGACCATCCCACCAGCCGCCGGCTCAGCGCCTCGCTCTGGGACGAGGTCAAGCAGGTCCTCGACCGCCAGTCGGAGTCCGATGCCGATGCCACACCCGGCGCCCTCGACCGGGGACTCATCGCGCTCGCCGACGGCGCGCTGGAGGACGAGGCGTTGCTGGCGAAGGTGGACGGCTGGATCGTCGAGGCGGTGCTCCGGATCGTGGACCAGCACCGGCACGAAGTGGGACGGCTGATCGAGCACACGGTGAGCAACTGGGATCCCCATGAGACGTCGAAGCGGCTGGAGCTGGCGGTCGGCCGCGACCTCCAGTTCGTCCGGATCAACGGGACGCTGGTCGGCGGCTTGGTGGGGCTGATCCTCTACACGGTGTCTCAGCTGGCGGGCTACGGAACCCGCTGACCGGCTGGGGGCAGGGCCGGTCGCTACTCGACGACCGTGGTGGACGACGCGGAGTCGCCGGGAGCCCGGGGCGCACCCGGCGCGACGGTCGCTTCCGGCAGACGATTCCAGCGTTCCCACCCATTGGGGGCGAGCACGAACCGCGTCGCCGCGTGGCCACCGAGCGTGAGGGTGTCGAGCGTCGCGCGGTACCCCGGCCTCCCGGCGGCGCCGCGGAGGCCGGCGGCACTGCGCTGGAAGCGCTCCCCCGACCGCGCGTCATCCCACACCACATACCAGACGAGCGCCTCACCACCCGGCGAGCCATACAGCCGGTAGCGATCGCCGCCCCAGCCGATCGGCAGCACGGTCTGCACCTCGTCCGACCCCGCGAGGGTAGCGAGGATGACGCGGACCTCCGCCTCGCCCAGCACGTCCTCGTAGAGCACGCCGGAATCCGCCGGGAATGTGAGCGGAACCGGAACGTCACCCTTGCTGTATCGCGCCGGGTGGAGGATCTGCTCGGTGGAGACCGGCATGCGCGAGCCATACGGCAGCCCCTCGCGACTCTCGGTCCGCCACCAGTGCATGAACTCCGCCCCCTGGAGATAGGGAAAGATCAGCGCCTCGCGCAGCACTAGCGGTGCGCGGCGGAACACCGGCATGGAGGACTGCTGCTGCCGCACCTGCTCGCGGTACAGCTCCCAGAACTGGGGATTCTGGGCGATCCCCTGCCCCGGGGCGAGCACCTCGAGCGAGGCGAGGGTGGCCTGTCCCTCGAGGATCGCCTGTGCCGCGGCGAGCCGGTCGTTGTTCTCCCGGGCATCGAGGATCGAGTCGAGCGGGAGGTGCTGCCCCTGGAGCGCGTGGATCAGCTCGTGGGCCAGTACCAGCCGGAGCTGCGTCCGGTCGGCGCCCTCGACCCCGAACAGCATCGCCGAATCCGGATCGTAGAAGCCCGCGACCTGCTCGGTGTAGAGGTCGAGCAGCAGCGGCCGGAGATGGAGCGTGTCGGAGAGGAGGCCGAAGAGCCGGTACGTGGTCTCCAGCCCGCGCAGCCGCGCGGGGGGCAGCTCCTCGTCGAGCTTGGCGAGCAGATAGGCGCGCACCTGCTCGCGGCTCCGCATCGCCGACTTGGGAGGAGAGGTGAAACGGAGACCAGTGGCCTGCTCCACCGGGGCGCGGAGGCTGTCCACCAGCAGCGCGAGCTCAGCGTCTCCGCTGGCCTGCCGCTCCTGGCGCGCCTCGCCCCGGCAGGCGGTCAGCATCAGCATCAGCGCGAGCCACGGGGCGCGCCGCATCAGAGACCCAGCCCCGGTGCGATCTCGACGAAGACCTCCCGCACCCGCTCGAGTCCGCCGCTGAACGCGAGCACCACGGCCGCGATGCTGAGGCCCACGCCGAACGGCAGGTAGCCTTGCGCGCTCAGCTCGCCGGTGGTCTCGGGTGACGCCGTGACCGGGCGTCCCCTGGCCAGGGCCCACGCCCCGACCCCGACCCCGAGTCCGGCCAACGCGCCGACCCAATGCCTCGAGCCGACCGCGATCCCCACCGCGGCGCCGATCAGCCCCCAGACCTGCGTCACCGGACCGCCGAGGACGCGCTTGGGCAGCAGAAACGACACATAGTACGCCGCCCCCGCGCCGACGATGCCGTGGTACATCGCGCGCAGGACGCCGCCGATCACGCCGGTCCACGCGGCGAAGCCCATGAGGCCCGCGAGGACGAGCCCACCGGCCAGGAGCACGAAGACCTTCCCCCAGCGCACCCCGGAGTCCGCCGGCGCGTCCGTGGCCGCCGTAGGTGAAGGCTCCGGCCGCCGGATCAGCGACGGCAGGTGGAGCACGATGCCGATGAAGGCGCCGAGGGCCATGACCGGCCAGATCGACTCCCACCCGAAGAAGGCGCCGACCATGCCCATGAGCGCGCAGTCGCCGCCGCCCATCGCTTCCTGGCCCAGGACCAGCTCGGTGATCTCGCCGACGAGGAGCACGAGGCCTGCGCCGAACAGCGCGCCCCGCACCGCATCGAGCACGGCCGCCGGCTCGGGCCACAGTGCGAAGACGAGGGCGATGGCCGTGCCGCCGAGTGAGAACTCGTGCGGGATGATGAAGGCGCGCGCGTCGCTCACGGCGATGCCCAGCAAGAGCGTGGAGGCGACGGCCAGCTCGAGCGCGGGCAGACCCAGCCCGAACAGCGCGACCGATCCGCCCCAGAATAGCGCCGTCGTAGCCTCGATGGCGGGATACATGGGCGAGATCCTGGCGCCGCAGCCAGAGCACTTCCCCCGAAGCGTCAGCCAGCTGACGATCGGAATGTTCTCGTACCAGCGAATGGCGTGGCCGCAGGTCGGACAGCGGGAGGGCGGGAACATCACCGACTGCTTCGGCTCGGCGCCCCACCGGAGAATGCAGACGTTGAGGAAGCTGCCGAAGGCGGCGCCCACCAGCGCGAAGTACGTGATGACCAGCGCCGGCGGAAAGTACGAATCAATCGACACGCGCGACCTCGTGCAGCAGGAGAGCGGCGGCAACCGCCACATTGAGCGACTCGGCGCCGCGGGCGAGCCGGATCGCCACGCGCCGGCTCGCGCCGGCGTCGAGGGCCGCGCTCACACCGGCGCCCTCGTTGCCCACCGCGAGACCGACGAGTCCACGATGGCCCCGGAGCGAGCCCGGCTGGATCTGCTCGCCATCCGCGGCGGCGACCCAGGTCTCCACTCCGCGCGCCTTGGCCCACGCGAGATACGCGGCCACGTCGCTCGACGCCGAGGGCAGGCGGAAGAGTGCGCCCATGCTGCCGCGGACCACCTTGGAGTTGGTGAGATCGGCCGTTCCCTTGAGCGCGATCACGCCTGAGGCGCCCAGGCCGAAGGCCGTCCGCAGCAGGGTGCCGACGTTGCCCGGGTCCTGCACGCCGTCGAGCACCAGCACCGGCGAGCCCGGCGCCGGCGCGATGTCGTCGAGCGACCAGTCGCGGGGTTCGACCACGGCGACCACGCCCTGCGGATGCTCGGTGTCGGCCAGTCCCTCGAGTTCGCCGTCGCTCATGGCTTCGATCCGCACCCCCTGCCGCTCCAGCGCGCTCTTGAGCGCCTTTCCCCTGGGAGTACCTTCCAGCGCCGGCGAGATCGCCGCGCCGCGCAGCGGAACGCCGGCCCCGAGCGCCTCCTCGACCAGCCGCACGCCTTCGGCCAGCGCGAGGCCGCGGCGCTCGCGGCCTCGGCGACGCTGGAGGTCGCGGATCATCGTCTGGAGGGAGCTGCCCATGCACACACTCGTGCGATGAAGATCGCGCTCACCATCGCCGGGTCGGACTCCGGCGGCGGGGCCGGCATTCAGGCCGACCTGAAGACGTTCCAGCAATTCGGGGTGTTCGGCACCTCGGTCATCGTGGCACTCACCGCGCAGAATACGCGCGGGGTGTCCGCGGTGGAGACGGTCTCCGAGGCCATGGTCGCGGCCCAGCTCGCGGCGCTCGCCGAGGACCTGCCGCCCGCCGCGCTCAAGACCGGCATGCTGGCGGACGCGGCGCTCGTCCGGCTCGTCGGGAAGACGATCCGCGATGCGGGCTGGGCGCCGCTGGTAGTGGACCCGGTGATGGTGTCCACCTCGGGTCATCGGCTCCTCAGCCCCGAGGCGGAGGACGTGGTACGGGAGAGCCTCCTCCCGCTCGCCGCTCTCGTGACCCCCAACCTCGACGAGGCGGCCATTCTCACCGGACGCGCCGTCCACGACGAGGCCTCGATGGCCCGCGCCGGCGAGACGCTGCTCGATTACGGCGTCGGTGCGGCACTGGTGAAGGGCGGTCACCTGGCCGGCGACGAGATCGTCGACCTGCTGGTGACGCGCCAGGGCACGCGCGACTTCCGCCGGGCGCGCATCGGCATCGGCTCGCGTCACGGGACCGGTTGCACGCTCTCCGCTGCGGTCACCGCCGGGCTCGCCCTCGGGCACGACCTGGAGACCGCGGTGTCCGACGCGCTCGACTACGTGCATCGTGCGATCGTCGCCGCGCCCGGGATCGGTTCCGGCTACGGCCCGCTCGATCACACCGTCTCGGCGCACGTGTCACGCTGATCCCGTGCCCACGCACATGTCACAAACGCACGCTACAACCCGCCCACGACGCCCGTCACCAGACTCTCGAGATCCCCCGCCACCCGCCCCGCCACCTCCATGACCTCCGAGTGATCCAGACGCTCCAGCGTCGTCCCCGCCGCCGGGTTCGTGATCGTCGAGAACGCCAGACACCGCATCCCCCTCGCCCGTGCGACCACCACTTCGACCGCGGTGGACATGCCGATCGCGTCGGCGCCCAGCCGCTCGGCCATGCGGATCTCGGCAGGCGTCTCGTAGCTCGGACCGAGCACCTGAATGTAGACGCCCTCCTCCAGCGCGATGTGCCGGCTCCGCGCCACCTCGCGCGCGCGTGCGCGCAACTCGTGGTCGTACGGCTCGGACATGTCGGGGAAACGCTGCTCGCCTGGGAGCAGCGCGCCGATGAGGGGGTTCCGAAAGGTGAGGTTCACGTGATCCGCGATCAGCATCAGCGCGCCGCGCCCGAAGGAGCGGCGGATGCCCCCCGCCGCGTTGGTGAGGATAAGCGTTCGGACGCCGAGCTCCGCCATCGCTCGCACCGGCAACGCCACGGTATCCGCCGAGTGGCCCTCGTAGAGGTGGAAGCGGCCGCTCTGTACCAGGAGAGGCCTGCCGCCCAGCGTGCCCGCCACCAGCTCGCCGTGATGCCCGACGACCGTGGTCTGCGGGAACCCGGCGATCTCGGCGTAGGGGATCCGCTGGGCGTCCTCGAGCCGGCCGGCCAGGCGCCCGAGCCCGCTGCCCAGGACGATGGCGACCTCGGGAACGATGCCCACCCGATCCCGGATGGACCGCGCGGTCGCCTGGACTCGCGCGGCCGCCTCGGACCCGGCGACGGTCACAGGAGCATGCCCGCGATGGTGGCGGAGAGGAAATTGGCCAGCGTTCCCGCGATCATGGCGCGGAAGCCGAGTCGGGCCAAGTCGTGCTTCCGCTCCGGCGCGAGCGCGCCGATGCCGCCGAGCTGGATGCCGACCGAGCTGAAGTTGGCGAAGCCCGCCAGCGCGAACGAGGCGATCGTGAAGGAGCGCGGATCGAGCGTCTCCCGCATGGGTCCCAGCTGGGCAAAGGCGATGAACTCGTTCAGTACCATCCGGGTGCCGAGGAGGCTGCCGATCGTCCCGCTGTCGTGCCACGGCACGCCCATCACGAACGCCACCGGCCGGAAGATCCAGCCGAGCACGGTCTGCAGGTTGGCCGGGAACCATGGCAGCCAGCCGTGCACCACCCCGAAGCCTCCGTTCACCAGGGCGACCAGCGCGATGAATGAGACCAGCATCGCGATCACGTTGAGCATGAGGTGGAGACCCTCGCTCGTCCCCCGCGCCGCGGCGTCCACCACGTTCACGTCGGTCTTGGGGATCGCGAGCCGGACGTTGCCGTAGGTCTCCGGCGTCTCGGTCTCCGGCTCGAACAGCTTCGACATCAGGATGGTCCCCGGCGCGGTCATGATGACCGCGGTGAGCAGGTGCCGGGCCTCGATGCCGAAGGCGATGTACGCCACCATGATGGAGCCGGAGATGTGGGCCATGCCCGAGGTCATGACGGTCATCAGCTCCGACTGCGTCATACGGGGGAGAAACGGACGGATGGTGAGGGGTGCCTCGGTCTGCCCCATGAAGATCGAGGCGGCCACGTTGAGGCTCTCCGCGCCGCTGGCTCCCATGATCCGGCTCATCACCAGCGCGAATGCGCGCACGATCACCTGCATGATGCCCAGGTAGTACATGATGGCGAACAGCGCGGACACGTAGATGATGGCCGGCAGGATCTGAAACGCGAAGACGACCCCCAGGCTCGAGTTCGGCTTTCCCAGCTCGCCGAACACGAATGAAGAGCCCTCGTAGGAGAAATTCAGCAGTGTGGTCACGAAGTTGCCCAGGCCGCGGAAGAGCGCCTGCCCGGCCGGCACCCGGAGCACGAAGATCGCGAAGGCCACCTGCAACGCCAGGCCCCAGCCGATCACCGACCAGCGGATCTGCCGGCGGTTCCGCGAGAAGGCGAAGCCGATCCCGATGATGGCCGCCAGTCCGATGAGACCGATGAGCCGCTGCCCCAGCGTGGTGACACGCGGAGCGGGGGGAACGACCGCAGCGGTGGGGGCGTCCTGGATGATGGAATCAGCCTGCGGTGGGGCGGGTGTCTGGGCCACCGCCGCGTTCACGGCACGGCCGACCAGCCCCGGCACCAGCCACGAGCCCGCGACCGCGAGCGCGCACAAGGCGAGTGCGAGCAGCGTCTTCGACGCCCTCATGTGATCGCCTCCAGCTCGCCGCGCACCCGATCGGTCAGCGCCCGTCGCTCGGGCCACGCGAGAAACGATCCTTCGAAGCCCGTGATGATCATCTGATCGATCTCCTCGCGGGTGAACCCGAGCGCGGTGTGCGCCAGCCAGTATTCGTCGCTGAGGGTGACGCCGCACATGAGCCAGCCATCGGTGCAGAGCGTCACGGCGACGCCCTCGTCGAAGTAGCTGCGGACGGGATGGGCCGAGGCGTCGCGGACGGCGTGGGTCTGCACGTTGCTGCTGATGTTGATCTCGATGAGGGTACGGCGGTCGCGCACGTAGGCGAGGAGCGTCGGATCCTCGTAGAGTCGCGTGCCGTGGCCGATCCGGTCGGCGTGGCAGCGGTCGAGGGCGTCGGCGATGGACGGCGCGCCCGCGGCCTCGCCGGCATGCACCGTGATCCCCAGTCGGCCCTCGGCGGCGAGGTCGAACGCCGCGCGATGCGCTCCGGCCGGTCTCCCCGCCTCGCCGCCGGCCAGATCGAAGGCCACCACCCCGCGATCGCGATAGGCCACCGAGAGTCGGGCGATCTCAAGCGACACCCCGGGATCGTAGTGGCGGAGGGAGCAGTTGATCACTCGCGCCACCACGCCGAAGTCGCGCTCCCCCCGGGCGAGCCCCCTCAACTCCGCCTCGAGCGCCCGCTCCATCGAAAGCCCGCGATGGCGGCTGAGCCAGGGGCAGTAGCGGACCTCCAGGTACCAAACGTTGTCACGCGCGGCATCCTCCACCATCTCGTACGAGACGCGCTCGATCGCTTCCTCGGTCTGCAGCAACGGAATGGTGTAGTCGAACCGCTGGAGGTAGTCCTCGAGGTTCGACCCGTCGTCCACTCGCATGAACCGGCGGAGCTCGACCGGGTCCGTCGTGGGGAGGGTGAAGCCGGCCGCGCGCGACAGCTCGATCATGGTCTCCGGCCGGAGCGCCGCGTCGAGGTGGGTGTGCAGCTCGGCCTTGGGGAGGCGCGTCAGCAGCTCACGCGTCAGCATGGGGCTCCCCGCCGGCCGCCCGCCGCGCGCGTACGACGACGCGAAGGATCGACCCCTCGGCCAGCACGCTCTCGAGCGGCAGCTCGAGGCCGCGCGCGTCGGTCACGAACGCCCCACCCGCGGCAAGCCGTTGTTCCAGCGAGGCATCGTGCGCCCGCACCGCGGCGCGCACGTCGGACCCCGCTCCGATGTCGACTGCCACGGCATTCACGAAGACTCGCATCGGTGAGCTCAGCGCCGAGTGGACTGAAACGCCGAGGAGGCCTCGACCTCGACCGGCTGGGGGAGGCGCCGAAGGTAGGTCGCCACCGCCTGAACGTCCAGCAGCCCGACCCGCTCGGTGGGACGGCCGACCAGCATGCGGTAGCCACCGGCGCCCGCGGCGGTCGAGTCGTCGGTGGCGACGGTGTAACTGTCGCGCGGGCGCAGCTTGCCGCCCGTACCGAGCATGACCTCCTTGATCCGTTGGCCCGCCGGAGCGCGGGGATCGTACCGGACGCGCACTCCCGCGAGGTGCGCGTTCGGGCCGGCACCCGATTCGACCGCCTGCTCGAGCAGGCTCTGGACCTGCACTCCGGTGAGGGTGAGCCTGACGAGATCGGAGCCGTCAGGCTCGACCGCACGGAGCCTCGCGAGCGTCACCGGGCCGGCTGGGAGGTCCGCCCGCAGCGAAGCGTTTCTGACGAGGCCGAGGTCGGCCCGCGCGAGGTTGCGCCTGGCCTCGGCGACGATTCCTCCGAGCGTGTGCTGCGCGCCGTCGCGGGTGAGCGGCCGCTTGAGCTGGGCCTGGGTCCGGCGCGCGAGGCTGTCGCTCCGGCGCGCGAAGGTGTCGAGCGCCGCGGCGAGCGGCGTGCCCGGCGCCGCGGCGCCCGCACCGACCTCCGCGAGGCGCGCGCGGACTTCAAACCCGCCTCCCGTCGTCTTCACCAGGTCGGCCACCGCGAGCGAACGGGCACCGGCGCCGCTCACGACGGAGATCCCTCCGATCCGGGTGTCCATCGCCTGGCCACCTTTCCCGCCCACGACCAGATCCACCCCGGAGCCTCGCAGCTCCTCCGCGAGCCGCGCCAGCTCGCCGCCCTCCGCGTGCGCGAGCACGACGGTCAGCGCGGGCTTGGCCCGTCGGACCTCGCCGAGCGCATCGTGTAGACCGAGCTCGCCGGCGCCGAATCGGAGCCCGCGGGTCCGCTCCGCGGCCTGGCTGGTCTTGGTGTCCGGAGTGACGTAGCCGACCACGGCCACTCGGCCGCCGCCGACCTCGACCATCCGGTACGGGACCACCCACGACGGGCGCGCGCCCGTGGCGCTGTCGAACACGTTGGCCGCGAGCCAGGGGAAGGATGATTCACCTGAGCGCGTGCGCAGGGTGTCCACCGAGCGGTCGAAGTCCCGCTCGGCGATCGCCGAAGCCGCGAAGCCCATCCGATTCAGCACCGGCACGGCGGCGCGTCCGTCGGCCGCGCCGCCACCGTCGATGCGCATGGTCGGGCAGCCACAGTCCGCGCCCAGGCTGTCCATCGTCCGGGTCAGCGCGCCGGCCGACGCGCCCAGCAGGCCGTGCAGCCCCGCGGTGCCCAGCACACGCAGGACCACGGTATCGCGGGGCGATGCGGGGAGCGGTGGCGGCGCGATGTCGTAGATCTCGCGCACAGCCACGGCGGAGACTTCCGGCACGATCCGCCACTCCGACGGGGCAATGGCGGCGGGATCCGGGGGCCGGCGGCGGATCTCGTCTTCCAGCAGCTCCGGGATGGACTCGCCCGTGTCCGAGACCACCGGCGCTCCCGCGATCATGCCGTAGCCGCCGGAGCCCACCTGCCGATGGCTGTTGATCGCAAGCGTGTACGTGTGCTGCGGCTCGACCGGCCGGCCGCCGACCGACAGGCTGGTGATCCGGCTCCCGACCGGCTGACGGAGATCGATGTCGTAGCGGGCGCCGCGCACGATGTCGAAGTCGTATCCTGCCATGGCCTCGTTCAGCGACACCCGGCCGGCGGGGTCCACGCGGAAGTATTCGGCGCTGTGCTCCAGATAGGCTCGGAGCTGCTCACCGGTGACGCGAATGGTGCGGAGCGTGTTCTCGAACGGGTACAGCCGGCGGATGTCTCGCCGACGAATGGTGTCCGCCGGCAGGCCCGCGTGGAGATCGAAGACCGGTCCCGCGGAGAGCTGGGCTCCCCCGCGGCGGCGGAACGTCTCGAGCATCCAGTCGAGTAAGGGAGTCGGCCCTGCCCGCGCCGCCGACGCGGGCATCGCCGCGACGCCGTTCCCGACGGGCGCCCTGAGCCAGGCGCGCACCGAGTCGTGCGCGGGCCGCAGCCGTTGCTCCAACAGCGCGGAGGGCGGCACGTCTCGCGTGGTCACGAGGTCGCTGCGGATTCGCTTGACGGCCCACGCGCCGTCCTCGGGGCGCGCCAGATCCACGTGCACCACCACGACCCCAGCCGCGTAGGGTCGTGGCTGCACGAAGTGGACACCGCCTATCACCGAATCGCGGATCTCGCCGTGCGAGTGCCCCACGATCACCACGTCCGGCCGGGCGCGGAGGGTCGCGAAGCTGCCGGCCGCGTGCTCCGCCCCGACGCCGGTCGTGTCGTAGGTCGAGCCGCCGGCGATGCCGCTGTGGGACAAGGCGACCACGAGTTCCGATGTTCGTCGCATGGCATCGAATGTCGCGCGCGCCGACGCTTCGATGCGCCCCACACGAAGCCGGCCCCGGAGCCGCTCGCGGTCCCACACCATCGCGCCGGGTGTGGTGAAGCCGGTGACCGCCACACGCACCGGTCCTCGGCGCAGCACGCGGTACGGCCGCACCAGCAGACTGTCCCGGACGACGAGGAAGATGTTCGCGCTGACATAGGGGAAGGCGGCGTCGGTCAGGGCGCGCTCGAGCTCCGGCACCCCCCAGTCGAAGTCGTGATTGCCGGGGGTGACCACGTCGTAACCGACGAGGTTCATCGCGTCGATGATCGGGTTCGATCCATCTCGATCCGGCCGCGCGGCGTAGGACGCGAACGGATTGCCCTGCAGCAGGTCGCCCGCATCGAGCACCACGACCTGCCCCGGATATCGCCGCCGGAGTGAATCCACCACCGTGGCGACCCGGGTCAGCCCTCCGGGCGCCTCACGGTCGGCGAGGTAGTCCCACGCCGTGGCACGGCCGTGCACGTCGGTCGTGGCGACGAGCACGACGTGGGCACTGTCCGGGGCTTGGGCGACGGCGAGTGATGCTGCGAAGAGGAGCGAGAGCATCGCCGGAGGAATATAGACTAGCGGGCCGGCTCCGGGCCGCTGTTCCACATGTCCAGCACCATGCGCCAGCCTTTCGCATCCCGCCGCCAGACGACAACGTACTTCCCCTTGGCCGGACCCCAGGCCACGCCGTCGCGCTCACCCGCGATCTCGTAGGTGCCGTAGTCGTAGGCGTGAGCCCCCTCCACCACGATCCGCGCCGGCGTCAGGACGTGCCGAGTGATGCGCTGGCCGGGCGACGGGGTCCAGTACTTCAGGATGGCGTCGCGACCCTCGATCCGATCGGAGCGCTCCGGGAAAAGCACTGCGTCCGCCGTGTACAGGGCAGTCACCGCGGCGGCATCGCCCCGCACGTAGGCGGCGGAGAACTCCCGAGCGAGCTTGTGAAGGGCGGTGGTATCGGACGGGGCCTGCGCCGCGAGGGGCCGGTGGAACACCAGGGCAAAGGCGACCGCCACGATCGTCCCGAGAAGCCATCGAACTCGCATGTGACATCCCGACGCTGAAAGGACTGGTTTGACCCCGCGTAGGCAGTGAAGCGATGAAATCTACCGCCGACATTCCGCCTCGACGGCACTCTGGCCCTTGTTCATCCTCCCAGGCATATATATGTTCCAACGCATATGAGCGCCCCATCGGCCACCGACATCCTCCTCACCGTCGCGGAGCCCACCCGGCTTCGGATTCTCAACTGCCTGGCCGCGGCGCCCCTCTTCGTCTCCGACCTGCAGGACGTGCTCGATCTGCCGCAGCCCACCGTCTCCCGCCACTTGCAGGTGCTCCGCAAGGCGGACCTGGTGCGGGATACCCCGATCGCCCAGTTCGTGCTCTACCGGCTCCGCCGCGATGCCGGCGTTCCCGGCCGTCTCCTGTCGGCTATCCTCGAGGCGGTGGTACAGGACGATTCGGGGATGCGGGCGGAGCGACACCGGGCGGCGGACCGGAGCCGGACGCGCACCGCCCGGGTGCAGGAGCCGCCGGCCATCCGCTCGCTGACGCGAACCAAGAGGCCGACATGACGCATCGCATTCTCGTCGTGGACGACGAGCCCGACATCACGGCTCTCGTCGCCTATCACCTGGCCAAGGCCGGGTTTCGCGTCTCCACCGCCGGCAACGGCCCGGATGCGCTCAAGGCGGCGCGCGAGGAGAAGCCGGACATCGTCATTCTCGACCTGATGCTGCCCGGGATCTCGGGGTACGACATCCTGGCCGAGCTGCGGAAGCGGGACGAGACCAGGGACGTCGGCGTCATCCTGCTGACCGCGCGGCGGGAGGAGACCGACCGCATCCGCGGCCTCACACTCGGCGCGGACGATTACCTCACCAAACCGTTCTCCCCCCAGGAGCTCTCGCTCCGCGTGCGAGGGCTCCTGCGCCGACTCGGCTCGCCGCCGGTGACCGCGGGTTCCACGCTCGCCGCCGGTCCGATCTCGATCGACCGCTCCGCCCATCGTGCCACCGTCGCGGGCGAGGAGCTGAGCCTCACCGCGACCGAGTACAAGCTCCTGCTCACGCTGGTCGAGCGACGCGGACGGGTGCAGACCCGCCCGCAGCTGCTCGAGACCGTGTGGGAGGCTCAGCCCGACATCCAGACCCGCACAGTGGACATGCACGTCCAGCGGCTCCGCACCAAGCTCGGCGACGCCGGCAGGATGATCGAGACGGTGCGGGGCTTCGGCTATCGGTTCAAGGGAACGGAGCGGGGAGTCCGCACCCGGTGACATTCGCGACCCGGCTGGTCGCGGGGACGCTGCTGGTCCTCGTGCTCGCGGTCGCCGTCCTGCTGCTCGCCGCGGAGCGCTCGCTGCGGCACGACCTCGTGGGCGACATCGAGCGCTCCCTCGAGAGTGAGGCCGGGCTCATCCGCGAGGCGCTGGAGCCCGACTCCACGACATGGGAGGAGAGCGTCCGCCGGCTGGCCGGCCAGAACAACCGCCGGATCACCATCGTCGACGCGGCCGGCCGGGTCCGGGCCGACAGCGATTTTCCTCCCGGCCCCCTGCCAGCCATCGAGAGCCACCTCGACCGTCCGGAAATTCAGGCCGCGCTCGACGGCAAGACCGGAGTCGCTTCGCGGCGGAGTGAGACGGTCGGCCGCACCTTGCTCTACGTGGCCGTGCCGGGCGGGCCCGGCGCCATCCGGGTCGCCGCGAGCTTGAGCCAGGTGGACGAGATCGTCCGCCGGGCGCAGGGCGCCGTGACCGGCGCCGCCTTGCTCGCCCTGCTCGTCGGCACCGTCTTCGCGCTGCTCGCGGGCCGGTCCATCGCGCGCCCACTCACCGGCATCACCACGGCGGCGCGCGCGATCGCTGCAGGTTCCCCGCCCCGCTTCCCTCGGTCCGGCGTTCCCGACATCGACCAGCTGGTGCAGGCGCTCCGCCAGATGCACCGGCAGCTGGCGGACCGCTTCGACGAGCTGCGCCGGGAGCAGGCCGAGACCGCGGCATTGATCGAGTCCATGGTGGAGGGTGTGATCGCGGCCGACGAGCGCGGTCGCATCGCCACGGCCAACCCGGCCGCCAGACGTCTGCTCGGCTACGACCAGCTCGACCCCCTTCCCGACCTCCCCGAGCTGTTCCGGGTCAAGGGCGCGCGCGAGGTGGTGGACGCCGTGCTCGCGGGCACGCCGGTGCAGGACCGCGAAGTCGAGCTCGACGGACGGTCACTCCTGTTGAATGCGCGACCGCTGCCGACGGGCGGTGCGGTGCTGGTAATGCACGACCTGACCGAGCAGCGCAGGCTGGAGGCGGTCCGTCGCGACTTCGTCGCCAACGTCTCCCACGAGCTCAAGACGCCGCTCACCTCGATCTCCGGCTATGCGGAAACCCTGTTGACAGACCCTCCGGATCCGGAGATGGCACGGGGGTTCCTCGCCACGATCCTCGGGAACGCTCGGCGCATGCAGCGGCTGGTGGACGACCTGCTCGACCTCTCGCGCATCGAGGCCGGACGCTGGCAGCCTACGCGCGTCGAAGCGGACGTCGCCGCCGCGGCCCACGAGGCGTGGACCGAGGTGTCCGCGCGGCCCGGTGCGCAGGCCATCGCCTTCACGGTCGAGATCGACCCGGCAGCCGAAAAGCTGTGGGTCGACCTGGACGCGCTGCGCCAGGTGCTCACCAACCTGCTGGAAAACTCCCTGCGCCACACGCCGGCGGGCGGAGCGATCGCGTGTCTGGCGCGGCGGGATCATGGCGGCGTCGCGGTCTCGGTGCGCGACAACGGTGCGGGGATCACGCGCGAACATCTGCCGCGCATCTTCGAGCGGTTCTACCGAGCCGACGCCTCGAGGTCCCGCGAAGAGGGCGGCACCGGCCTGGGCCTGGCCATCGTGAAGCACCTGGTCGAGGCGCATGGGGGCCGCGTGTCCGCCGACAGCGAGCGCGGGCGCGGCACGACGGTGACCTGCTGGTTCCCCGACGGCGTGGCAGCCGTTAGTTGACAGCTGCGGGGATCGTGGCGTACCCACGCCGTTCACGGCCTCCACCTCCCACCGGTCGCTGCTCGGCAGTCGCTTGATCTCCATCGCCCATCACCGGTCTTCGACCGTCTACCCAGTCCCCATTCGGTCGCATCGCCACGCCATCGTCCCCGGTCCGTGCTACTCCTCAGGTTACCCGGCCGTTACAGGGCAGCACGTGTTTCGTGACGTGACCTGGGCTTCTTAGGCTCGATCACAGACCCTGGCAGTCACCCTTTGGCTCGAAAGGACGCGCATGCGTGTGCTGGCTCGCGGGATCGTGAGTGGGGGCTTGGTCCTGGCGGCGACGGCGGGAATCTGCTCGGCGCAGACCACCTATCCCAACGTCAAGGTGACCGGTCGCCTGCAGGAGCAGTTCTACTACTTCGGCAACGACGCGTTTGCGTCGACGGTCGGCGCCCAGAGCAACGTCTTCACCCGGCGCGCCCGCATCGAGGCGCGCGGCAACATCTCCGAGAACGTGTCCGTCTACATCCAACCGTCGTTCGAGGGCGGGCGGAACCTCTCCAACCTTACCACGACCTGCACCTCGGACGAGGTGCCGGCGGGCGGAGGAACCCCGACGATCACCTGCCGCACCACCGGCCGGAGCGGCCTGCGGCTGCGGGACGCGTACATCGACGTGCGGTTCAGCAAGGAGGCCAGCAAGTCGGCGCTGTACCTCCGCGCAGGGCAGGAGAAGCGTCCGTACAGCCGCTACGAGCTGACCTCGTCCAACAACCTGCCGAGCATCGAGCGCGGGGCGGGCCAGGGACTGCTTTCCCGGGGGTCCAACGACCTCTTCGCGTCGGCCGGGTTCCTCTCTCACGACGTCGGCGCCAGCCTGCGCCTCGAGCACAAGCTGGACGACGTCCGGCTCGTGACCGTGAAGCTCGGGGCCTACAACGGGCAGGGCGAGAGCCTGAACGACGTCAACGACAAGAAGAGCTTCGGCGCCCGCGCCACGGCGGCGGTGACCGCGAAGATCGACGTCGGCGCCTCCTGGTTCACCCACGACGCCATCGTGACGACGGGCGGCGTGGCCGACTCCAGCTTCAGCAACACCGCGTTCGACCTGGACGCGCAGTACGGCAAGCCGGGCGACGAAGGCCTCTACGCCCTGGTCGAGTATCTGCAGGGCAAAGACGCCTCGGCCGCCAAGCTCGACATGCGTGGCATCCAGGGCCTGGCCGCCTACAACATCCGCATGACCAGTCCCACGTCCTGGCTCTACGCGGTCGAGCCGTTCGCCAGGGTGGATCTGGCGGATCCGGACACCGACACCGACGACAACGGCGCAACGCTCGTCACCGCCGGCCTCGGCCTCTACATGTCGAGCCGGGCATGGATCCGTGTCGCCTACGAGCGGCAGAGCTTCCAGGCCGAAGGAGCCGAGAGCATCAGCGGCATCCGCAGCATGCTGGCGGTGAACTTCTAGGGGTTGTCATCCTGAGCGCAGCGAAGGAGCCGGAGCGACACCTCCCCCCTCGCTTCGCTCAGGGTGACACCGACAACACACGACGACGCGGCGATGTGGACGACAGGACCGATTCAACAACCGAGGACTCGAGAATCATGCGGACTTTCAGACTCGCGCTCACCGGACTGCTGCTGCTCGCGGCGCCGCTCGGAGCCCAGACCCTGAACGGGGCCGGCGCCTCGTTCCCCAATCCGATCTACACCAAGTGGTTTGACGCCTACAACAAGAAGACCGGCGTGCGGATCAACTACCAGTCGATCGGCTCCGGCGGCGGCATCCGCCAGTTCACCGAGGGCACCGTGGACTTCGGCGCCACCGACGGACCGATGAACGAGTCGCAGATCGCGGCCGTGAAGGGGAACGTGCTGCACGTGCCGACCGTCCTGGGCGCCGTGGTCGTGACCTACAACCTGCCGTCGCTGGGCGAGACACGGCTCAAGTTCGACGGGAGCGTGTTGGTGGAGATCTTCATGGGCCGCGTCACCCGCTGGGACGACAGGCGGATCGCGGCGCTCAATCCGGGCGTGAAGCTGCCCGCCATGGACATCATCGTGGTGCACCGGTCCGACGGGTCGGGCACCACCTATATCTTTACCGACTTCCTCAACAAGTTCTCCCGCGAGTGGCGCGACAAGGTTGGCTTCGCCACGTCGGTGAGCTGGCCCGTCGGCCTCGGGGGCAAGGGCAACGAGGGCGTCGCCCAGCAAGTGAAACAGACCGAGGGCGCGTTGGGCTACGTCGAGTTGATCTACGCCCTGTCGAACGGCCTGGGCTACGGGGAGATCAAGAACGCGGCCGGCCGCTTCGTCGCACCCTCGCTCGAATCCGTCACCACCGCGGCCGCCGGCACCAAGCTGGCGAAGGACACCGATTTCCGGGTCTCCATCACGAACGCTCCCGGCGCCACGTCGTACCCGATCGCGTCTTTCACGTGGCTGCTGGTGCACAAGAACGAAACGGATGTCGCGAAGGCGAAGATCATCAAGGATTTCCTGACCTGGATGATCTCGCCCGAGGCGCAGAAGATGGCCGCCGACCTCAACTACGCACCGCTGCCCGCCGAGGTCGTCACTCTCGTGCAGGACCGCCTGGGCTCGCTGAAGGCCGGCGGCAAGGCGATCGCCGCCAACTAGGAGCATTCCGTGACCATCCGACTGCCCGTCACCACCGCGCTCGTCTTTCTCGCCGCCTGCGGTGGCGAGAAGCCCCCGGCCTCCAGTTCCGCCGCGTCCGGTGCCAGTGTCGGCGAGGGCGCGCCCGCCGGGGGCGGCGCGCTCACCGGCGCCGGCGCGACATTCCCCAATCCGATCTACACCAAGTGGTTCCACGCGTACGCCGAAGAGACCGGCGTGCGGATCAACTACCAGTCGATCGGCTCCGGCGGCGGTATCCGCCAATTTACCGAGGGCACGGTGGACTTCGGGGCCACTGACGGGCCGATGAACGACCAGCAGATCGCGGCGGCGGGCAACAACGTGTTGCACCTGCCGACCGTGCTGGGCGCCGTGGTCGTGACCTACAACCTGCCGGAAGTCGGCCAGACCCATCTGAAGTTCGACGGTGCCACCCTGGCCGACGTCTTCATGGGCCGCATCACCAAGTGGAACGACACCCGCGTCGCGGCACTCAACTCCGGGGTCAAGCTTCCGGCCAAGGACATCATCGTGGTCCACCGGTCCGACGGCTCGGGCACGTCGTTCATCTTCACCGACTTCCTCTCCAAGGTCTCTCCCAAGTGGAAGCAGAGGGTGGGGAGCGCGACCTCGGTGGAATGGCCGATCGGACTCGGCGGCAAGGGCAACGAAGGCGTGACGCAACAGGTGAAGCAGTCCGACGGCGCCATCGGCTACGTCGAGCTCATCTACGCGATCTCGAACAAGCTCCCCTATGCCGATCTCAAGAATGCCGAGGGCCACTTCGTCGAGCCGTCACTCAAGAGCGTGACGGCCGCGGCCGCCGCCGCCGACCTCAAACCCGACAGCGATTTCCGGGTGTCGATCACGAACGCCGCCGGTGCCGAAGCGTATCCCGTCTCGTCGTTCACCTGGCTCCTGATCCAGTCCGAGCCGCGCGACAGCGCGAAGGGCGCGCTGATCCGCAACTTCGTCAAATGGATGTTGCGGCCCGAGGCACAGCGGATGGCAGCGGACCTCCACTACGCGCCGCTCCCGGCGCCCGTGATCGAACTGGTCCAGAAGCGCATGGCGAATTGAGCCTCGACCCGGTCCGTGACGCGGCCGTTACACGGCCGTGACCTTCCGCCCGGGTGCCGGGGATAACATCACCCACATGTCTACCGCCCTCGCAGAGGAGCCCACCCGGCCGGCGGCGATCGAGCCGCCCTCGCTGGAGCAGGCGAGCTACGGCGACCGGGTGTTTCGCGGGCTGCTCACGGTGGGTGCGCTCACCATTCCCGTGCTGCTCGGCTTCCTGGTGTTCGAGCTCTACATGGGCTCCCGCCTGGCGATCGCCAAGTTCGGCCTGACGTTCGTCACCTCCAGCCGGTGGGACCCGGTCGCCGAGGAGTTCGGCGCCTTTCCCCTGGTGTTCGGCACCCTGGTCTCCTCGCTGGTGGCGCTGGCCATCGCGGTGCCGCTCTCGCTCGGCGTCGCGATCTACCTGACCGAGTTCGCGCCCAAGCGCATCCGCCAGCCGGTCGCCTTTCTCATCGGACTGCTGGCCGCAATTCCGAGCGTGGTGTACGGCCTCTGGGGCATCTTCGTCCTGGTCCCCATCCTCAGGACCAGCGTCTTCCCCCTGCTGCGCGACGTGTTCGGCTTCCTTCCCTTCTTTCAGGGTCCGATCTACGGCCCGTCCATGCTGTCCGCCGGCATCATCCTGGCCATCATGGTGATGCCGTACATCATGTCGGTGTCGCGCGAGGTCCTGATGGCCGTGCCCGACACCCAGCGGGAGGCCTCGCTCGCTCTCGGCGCCACCCGATGGGAAGCGGTGATCACCGCGGTGCTGCCGTACGCCCGGTCGGGAATCGTCGGCGCGGTCATCCTCGGCCTCGGCCGGGCGCTCGGGGAGACGATGGCGGTGACGATGCTGATCGGCAACCGGCACGAGGTCGCGGCGTCGCTCTTCGCGCCGAGCTACACCATGGCGGCCGCCATCGCCAACGAGTTTTCCGAGGCGGTGGGCGACATGCACCTGTCGGCCCTCGCCTACGTCGCATTCCTCCTCTTCATCGTGACGGTCCTGGTGAATGCGGGTGCCCGACTCCTGATCTGGCGGGTGGCGCGCGGCTCCGGCGTGGGGAGCAAGGCGCTGTGAGCCGGAGGCCATGCGCGCCATGAACCGCCGTACGCTCCGCCGGGCCACCAGCAACGCCATGGTGGGACTGATGGTGGGGGCCGTCGTCGTCGCCCTGCTGCCGCTCTTCTTCATCCTGGGCGACCTGATCGTGAAGGGCGCCAGCAGCCTCTCGCTCGACTTCTTCACCAGGATGCCCGCCCCAGCGGGTGAGACCGGCGGCGGCGTGGCGCACGCCATCGTCGGCACGCTCGTCATCGTGGGCATGGCCAGCCTGATCGGGCTGCCCATCGGCATCGCGGCCGGCATCTATTGCGCCGAGTATCCCGGCAGCCGGCTGACCTGGGTCACCCGCTTCGTCGCGGACGTGATGAACGGGACGCCGTCCATCGTCGTCGGCGTCTTCGCCTGGGCCTGGATCGTGGCGACGCAGAAGCATTTCTCGGCCCTGGCCGGGAGCGCGGCGCTCGCCATGCTGATGATCCCGATGGTCCTGCGCACGACCGAGGAAATGATCAAGCTGGTGCCCAACTCGCTCCGGGAGGCGGCCCTGGCACTCGGCTACCCGCGGTGGCGCACCAGCCTCTCGATCGTGGTGCGCACCACGCTGCCCGGCATCGTGACCGGCAGCCTGCTCGCCGTGGCCCGGATCGCGGGCGAGACCGCCCCGCTTCTCTTCACCGCGCTCGGCAGCCAGTACATGAGCCTGGACGTCGACCAGCCCATGGCCGCGCTCCCGCTGACCGTCTTCACCTATGCCACCGGCCCCTACGAGGAGTGGCATCGGTACGCCTGGGCCGCGGCGCTGGTCCTGATCCTGGTCGTGTTCGTGCTGAGCCTCGGCGCGCGACTCGCGATCGGCCGGAGGTTCACACTCAATGGTTGACGCCTTGCTCCGCACCGCGCCGCCGCCCCCGTCCGCGGCGTCGGCACCGACCGCCGTCCGGGTCGAGACCGACAAGCTCACGGCGATGTACGGCAAGTTCACGGCGGTGAAGAGCGTGTCGCTCGCCTTCTCGGCCTATCGCGTCCATGCCCTGATCGGGCCATCGGGCTGCGGAAAGTCCACCTTCCTGCGCACACTGAATCGGATGCACGAGCTGGTGGAAGGCGGGTGGATCACGGGGAGGGTGCTGCTCGACCGCGAGGACATCTACGCGCCGCGGGTGAACGCCATGCGGCTCCGGCGCCGGATCGGTATGGTCTTCCAGCGGCCCACCCCGTTTCCGACGATGTCCATCTACGACAACGTGGCGGCGGGACTGCGGGTGCACGGCCGCGTGCCGCGCGCGGACCTGGACGCCATCGTCGAACGCTCGCTCCGCCAGGCCGCCCTCTGGGACGAGGTGAAGGACCGGCTGCATGCCAGCGCCATGGCGCTCTCGGGCGGACAGCAGCAGCGGCTCTGCATCGCCCGGACCGTCGCGCCCACGCCGGACGTCATCCTGCTCGACGAGCCGACGGCCTCGCTCGATCCGCAGGGCACGCAGCGGATCGAGGAGCTGCTCTTCGAGCTCAAGCATTCGTTCACCATCATCATCGTGACCCACAACATGCAGCAGGCGGCCCGGGTGTCGGACACCACGACGTTTTTCTATCTCGGCACCATGGTGGAGACCGGCCCCACGCGGCAGATTTTCACCGCGCCCCGGAACGAGCAGACCGAAGCGTACATCACCGGGAGATTCGGATGAGCGCCATCATGAAGCCCAAGCCCGCATTCGTGCCCACGCCGCGGGCGACCCTGGCGCCCCGACCCCCCGCCCCCGAGCCGGCGGAGCGGGGCACGCCCGCGGTGGATGTGCGCGGCTTCAGCTTCTTCTACGGGCCACGGCAGGTGCTGCGCGATCTCGAGTTCCGCATCGACCGCAAGGCGGTCACCGCGATCATCGGGCCGTCGGGCTGCGGCAAGTCCACGTTTCTCCGGTCGATCAACCGCCTCAACGACCTCATCACCGCCACCCGCCACCAGGGCGACATCCTGGTGGAGAGCCGGTCGGTCTACGGTCACGGCACCGACCTGGTGGCGCTGCGGCAGCGCGTGGGCATGGTGTTCCAGCGGCCCAACCCCTTTCCCAAGTCGGTGTTCGACAACGTCGCCTACGGCCCCTCGCTCAACCGGTTGGTCACCCGGCGCGACCTGCCCGATCTGGTCGAGCGGTGTCTCCGGCAGGCGGCGCTGTGGGAGGAGGTCAAGGACCGGCTGGATGAGCCGGCGACGGGACTGTCAGGGGGACAGCAGCAGCGGCTCTGCATCGCCCGTGCGCTCGGGAACCAGCCCGATGTGTTGCTGATGGACGAGCCCTGCTCGGCCCTCGATCCCATCGCGACCCAGCGCGTCGAGGAGCTGATCTTCGAGCTCAAGCGCGACTACACCATCGTGATCGTGACCCACAACATGCAGCAGGCGGCGCGCGTGTCCGACTACACCGGCTTCTTCGATCGCGGCCAGCTCGTCGAGTTCGGCGAGACCGAGCGCATCTTCACCAGCCCGGCGCACGAGCGGACCGAGGCCTACATCACCGGGAGGTTCGGATGAGCCTCGATGTCCAACGGCATTTCCACGACGAGCTGAGCCACGTGAAGGTCCGTCTCCTCACCATGTCGGGTGAGGCGGAAGCGGCGCTGAGCCTGGCCGTGGAGGCCCTGCTCGAGCGCGACACCGAGAAGGCGCACCGCGTCATCAAGGGCGACCGGGTGATCGACAGCATGGAGGTCGAGATCGAGGAGCAGTGCATCAACCTCCTCGCGCTCCAGCAGCCCATGGCCCGCGACCTCCGGATGCTCACCTCCGCGCTCAAGATCGCGAACGACCTGGAGCGGGTGGGCGATCACGCCGTCAACATCGCCCAGTCCGCCGAGCGGCTGAACCAGAGCCGGCCCATCGCGCCCGAGCCCGAGATCGTGGAGATGGCCCGGCTCGCCCGCGACATGCTGTCCGACGCCCTCGAGGCCTTCATCCGAGGCGACGCCGCGGCCGGACGCGAGGTCTGCCTCCGCGACGACAAGGTTGACCAGCTTCACGATTCGGTGTTCCGTATATTGCTCACGCACATGATGGAAGACCCGCACATGATCGGTGCGGGCATGGAGCTCTTCCTGGTGAGCCGGAACCTGGAGCGGGTAGCCGATCTCGCCACCAACATCGGCGAGGACGTCGTCTTCCTGGTGGAGGGAAAATCCATCAAACATCACGCCGAAGATCGGGGCGAGGCGAAAGCCACGGCATGACCGAGAGCGGCAACGGCGTCGAGCGCGAGCGGATCGCTGCGATCGACGTCGGCTCCAACTCGGTCCGACTCCTGGTCGCCGAGTACGACCCCGCCTCCGGCCTCGCCATCATCGATGAATTGAAGGACCAGCCGCGACTCGCCGCGGGACTGGCCCGCACCGGGTGCCTCAACGACGCGGCGATGGACCGCGCCGTTCTGGCCCTCGGCCGCATGCGCGAGGTCTGCCAGCGGCGCGGCGTCCGGCGGATCGCGGCGGTGGCCACCGCGGCGGTGCGCGAGGCGGAGAACGGCCCGTGGTTCGTGCGGCGGGTGCGCCAGGAGCTGGACATCCCGCTCCGGATCATCGACGCCGAGACCGAGGCCGCGCTTTCGTATCGGTCCGTGGCCCATCACTTCCCGCTCGCGGGCGAGCGCGCGCTCGTGGCCGACATCGGCGGCGGCAGCCTGGAGCTGATCGGCGCGGTGGACGGCCTGGTCGAGCTCACCCTCTCGCTTCCCCTCGGAGCGGTCCGGCTCACCGAGCTGCATCTCCCCGGCGAGCGCATCCAGCGCGAGCTCACGGCACTCCGGAAGCACATCCGCAAGCATTTCAAGCGTGAGATCTCCAGCCGCGAATGGGCGGCCGCCGCCGTCATCGGCAGCGGTGGCACGTTCACCACGCTCGGCCGGATCAGCCAGGCGCGCCGG
Organism: uncultured Gemmatimonadales bacterium; assembly: GCA_963846545.1. Classification (GTDB taxonomy): domain Bacteria; phylum Gemmatimonadota; class Gemmatimonadetes; order Gemmatimonadales; family GWC2-71-9; genus CAVVWJ01. The sequence goes on from CAWJWG010000001.1 coordinate 2,484,163, forward strand.
GGAGTGCCTGCCGGCGACACCGTGCACGGCGTCTCCGTCGAGACGGCCGAAGTGGAGCGCCTGCTCGACTGGCTGGCCAGCCGGACCACCGAGCAGCGGAAGCAGGTGCCGGGCCTCAATCCCGAGAGGGCCGACATCATCCTCGCCGGCCTGGCCGTGACCGCTGAGCTGCTCGACTGGGCGCGCTCGCGCAGCATCACGGTGAGCGCCTTCGGGCTCCGCGAAGGCCTCCTGCTGGAGATGGCGGGTGCCGAAGAGCCGGTGGTGCGCGATCCGCTGCGGCTCTTCCGCGAGTTCGTGGAGCGGTGTCAGTGCGACCGGCGCCACGTGGAGCAGGTGCGCCGCCTCTCGCTGCAGCTGTTCGATCAGCTGGGGGAGACCCTCGGCTGCGGGCCGGAGGAGCAGCTCCTGCTGGAGGCGGCCGGCCTGCTACACGACGTCGGACAGCTCGTGAGCTACCGGAAGCACCACAAGCACAGCTACAGCCTCATCACCCATGCGGAGCGGCTTGGTCTCGCCCCGCGCGAGCGCGGTCTCGTCGCCCTCATCAGCCGGTACCACCGGCAGACCGGGCCCCGGAAGAAACACCCCGAGCTTGCCGCGCTGCCGCCCGGGGATCAGGCCATCGTCCGCCGTCTCAGCGGAATACTCCGAGTCGCGGACGGTCTCGATCGCGGGCACTCAGCGGCCGTGGACACCGTGACCGCGAAGCTCGGGCCCGAGGCGCTGGTGCTCAAGGTGAAGCCGGCCAACGCGCAGGCGGATCTGGGATTGGAATGTTGGGGAGCGTCACGGAAGGCGGACGTGCTGGCCAAGCTGTTGCAACGCGACATCGTGATCAGGCCGGCAGGGCACTGATCCGGGGATGGCTCACCCCAGAGCCTGCTCTCGCTATTGCTCCCGGTGCATGAAGCCGTGCTCCATCGTCCGAGACAAGGCGCGATGCTTGGCCACCAGGTCGTTGTCCTTGAACACGAACACGAGGAGCACGCCGGCGAGGAACCCGCCCGCGTGAGCCCAGAACGCCACCCCACCGGTCTCATCCCCCAGAGTCGGGAGCCCGCCCAACAGCTGGAGCAGGAACCAGTAGCCCAGCATCAGGAACGCCGGAACGGCGATCCGGGTGATGAAAAAGCCGAGCACCACCAGCATGTGCACCTTCACGCGGGGGTACAGGACGACGTACGCCCCCATCACGCCGCTGATCGCCCCGGATGCGCCGACCATCGGAATCGCGCTGTTCGGGTTCACCACCGTCTGCGCCGCGGCGGCCGCCACACCGGAGAGCAGGTAGAAGACCAGGTAACGGACGTGCCCCATCGAGTCCTCGACGTTGTTCCCGAAGAGCCAGAGAAACCACATGTTGCCGATCAGGTGGAGCCAGCCCCCGTGCAGGAACATGGATGTGATCGGGGTGTAGAGGCTCTGCTCTCCATCCATCACGCAGGCCATCGTATCGCTCATGGGGAACGACGCCCCGGGTCGGAGTCTCCCCAGGAAATCGCCCGGTATGAGTCCGAGCTCGCAGACGGATTTGGACAGGAGGGGCTCGCTGCCCATCCCCTGGATCAGCAGCCAGGCGGCGACGTTCACGCCGATCAGCGCGATCGTGACGAACGGGGTTCCTAGAGTCGGATTGTCGTCGCGGTAGGGGAACATGGATCAATAGTAGCGTGGCGGCGGAGGCATTGCCCCACACCGCCACCAGTCGTTCCACGGCGCCTGCCGTCTTGTTACAGCGCTCGTCTTCCCTGAATCAGCTGCATCACCGCCAGGATGACCGCCACCACCAGCAGGACGTGAATGAACCCGCCCAGCGTATAGGACGACACCACTCCCAGCAGCCACAGGACCAGCAGAACCACGAAGATCGTCCACAGCATGGTCGTCTCCTTGAAGTCGATGTCCGGTGTGCTCATCCCGGGGGGCCGTCTGGCGGCGCCTATCCCCGGGAACAGTCCAACGATAGCGATTGCCGCCGTTCCCGGTCGTGAGGCCAGTCACCAGATGATTGTCGCCTGGGAATCGCTGCCACAATGGCAGTAAATGCGGGTACAGGACTTGCCCAATGCCCCTTCGAACCCCTGCATGTCAGAAGGGCGACTGCGGACAACGACTTACACGATCTGGACTGGAGCCGAAATGGCGTCAAAAATCATTGGCATCGACCTGGGAACGACCAACTCGGTCGTCTCGGTCATGGAGGGCGGCGATCCGGTCGTCATCCCCAACGCGGAAGGCGGGCGCACCACACCGTCGGTCGTCGCGTTCACCAAGGACGGCGAGCGGCTGGTGGGCCAGGTGGCCAAGCGTCAGGCCGTGACCAATCCCAAGAACACGATCTTCTCGATCAAGCGTTTCATGGGCCGCCGGATGAATGAGGTCCAGGAAGAGATCAAGAAGGTCCCGTACAAGGTGGTGGATGGGCCCAACGGCCTGGTCGCCGTGGACATCAACGGCAAGCGCTATACGCCGCCCGAGATTTCCGCGATGATCCTGCAGAAGATGAAGCAGACGGCGGAGGACTACCTCGGTACGACCGTGGACCGGGCCGTCATCACCGTCCCGGCCTACTTCAACGACGCGCAACGGCAGGCCACCAAGGACGCCGGCAAGGTCGCCGGCCTCGAGGTGCTCCGCATCATCAACGAGCCCACCGCGGCCGCGCTGGCCTACGGACTCGACAAGAAGAAGGAAGAGAAGATCGCGGTCTTCGACCTCGGCGGCGGCACCTACGACATCTCGGTCCTCGAGCTGGCCGAAGGCGTCTTCGAGGTGAAGAGCACCAACGGCGACACCCACCTGGGTGGCGACGACTTCGACCAGCGGTTGATCGATTGGCTGGTGGCGGAGTTCAAGAAGGATCAGGGCATCGACCTCTCCAAGGACGCGATGGCGCTCCAGCGCCTCAAGGAGGCCGCGGAGAAGGCCAAGATGGAGCTGTCCACCACCACGCAAACCGACATCAACCTGCCCTTCATCACGGCGGACCAGTCGGGGCCCAAGCACCTCAACCTGAGCCTGACCCGGGCCAAGTTCGAGCAGCTGGTGGACGATCTGATCCAGCGTACCATCCCGCCGATGCAGCAGGCCCTCAAGGATGCGGGCCTCGACCCGAAGGCGGTGGATGAGGTGATCCTGGTCGGCGGCTCGACCCGGATCCCGAAGATCCAGCAGATCGTGAAGGACTTCTTCGGCAAGGAGCCGAACCGCTCGGTCAACCCGGACGAGGTCGTGGCGATCGGCGCCGCGATCCAGGGCGGCGTGCTCGGGGGTGAGGTCAAGGACGTGCTGCTGCTCGACGTGACGCCGCTGTCTCTGGGCATCGAGACGCTGGGCGGAGTCACCACGGTCCTGATTCCCCGCAACACGACCATCCCGACCAAGAAGTCGGAGACGTTCTCGACGGCGGAAGACAACCAGACGACGGTCGAGATCCACGTGCTCCAGGGCGAGCGCCAGATGGCCAGCGACAACCGCACCATCGGCAAGTTCCAGCTCACCGGAATTCCGCCCGCACCGCGCGGCATGCCGCAGGTCGAGGTCGCCTTCGACATCGACGCCAACGGCATCCTGCACGTCGGCGCCAAGGACAAGGCCACCGGCAAGGAGCAGAAGATCCGGATCGAGGCGTCCAGTGGTCTGAGCGACACGGACATCGACAAGATGGTGAAGGCCGCGGAGCTGCACGCCAGCGAGGACAAGCAGCGTCGCGAGTCGATCGAGCAGCGCAATCAGCTCGACAGCCTCGTCTATCGGGTGGAGAAAGACAGCAAGGAGTGGGTGGATCGTCTCCCCGCGGACGCCAAGTCGCGGTTGGACGCCTCGGTGGAGGGCGGCAAGCAGGCCCTTCGCACCGGCGACCCCGATGCCATCCGGAACGCACTCGAGGAGCTGAACGCCGCCTACGCGGCAGCCGGCGCCACCCTGTACCAGTCGGGTCAGGCCGCGGGTGAGGATGCCGGCGGCGCGCCGGATGCGGAGCCCGGATCACCCGAGCAGCCGAGCGCCCAAGAAGACGTGGTCGAGGCCGACTACGAGATCGTGGACGAGAACAAGAAGTAAGCGGACGGACGGACGGACAGGCGGACGGCTCAGTCGATCAGACTGGTGCCGTCCGCCTGTTTTTCTTTCCGTGTGTCCCCCGTCCGTCTGTCCGCCGCCCGCCTATTCCCCGTAAGGGATCCAGATGTTCTTCACCTGGGTGGCGTGCTCCAGGAACTCATCGCCCTCGCCCTGGCGGGTGTCGGTCCAGTCGCGCCCGTGGCCGTAGCTCACCCAGGTGCGCTTCATGTTGCCCGCCGAGAGCCGTTCGACTTCCGCCGAACCCTGCGCGTCACCGAAGTACCAGAGCCCGTCCAGGTCGTCGTGCGCGGCCAGCACCGGAGTGAGCTCCTCGCGCGTCCCGGTGAGAATGTTGACCACGCCGGCGGGCACGTCGGAGGTGTCGAGAACCTGATAGAAGTCCGTCGCGGCGAGCGGCGCCGCAGCCGAGGGGACCGCCACGACCACATTGCCCAGCGCGATCGCCGGCAGCACGGTGGACACGAGGCCGAGCAGTGGACAGGCGTCAGGGCAGACGACTCCGATCACGCCGATCGGCTCTGGCATCGCGAGCGTCACGTTGCGGTACGGGGTGTGGTGTACCAGGCCGTCGTACTTGTCGGCCCATGCGGCCCAGGTGTAGATGCGCTCGACGGCGAGCTCGACTTCCCGCTCGCTCGAGCGGGCGGCCAGCTCCTCCGCCCGGGCGGCGAGGTTTTCGGCGAGATAGTAGAGCACCTGCGCTCTCCCGTGTGCCGTCGTGCGCGCCCACGGCACGGCAGCCTTGTGCGCCGCTTCCACCGCGTTCCGGACGTCCTTCCGGTTCGCATGGCCCACTTCGCCGATGCGGTGTCCGCTCCCATCGAGCACCGGCAGGCTGTAGCCCGAATCGGGCCGCACCTGCTTCCCGCCGATGTAGAGCTTGGGTGTGCGGTCGATCGGCGGGAGAGTCTGCACGGCCCGCCGGGATCCGGAGGCGCGGCTCGGTGAGCCGCGCTTCGTCGCCGCGGTCTTCTTTGCTCCCCGCCGCGTCGACTTGGCCAGGCCGCGCGACGCCGGCTCTTCCCACGCCCAGCGCACGTACTCTCGAAGCCCTTCACGTCCGCCTTCTCGACCGAAGCCGCTCTCGCGGTATCCGCCGAAGCCGCTGGCCGCGTCGAACACGTTGGTGCAGTTGATCCAGACGGTCCCCGCCTGAAGCTGGGGGGCGACGTCGAGCGCGAGATTGATGTTCTCGGTCCAGAGGCTCGCCGCGAGTCCGTAGCGGGTGTTGTTGGCCAGCTCGACCGCCTCGACCGGGGTGCGGAACGTCATCAGGACCACCACCGGGCCGAAGATCTCGACCTGCGCGATCGTCGCCGCCGGCGAGACCTCGGTGAAGAGCGTCGGCGGGTAGAACCACCCGTCGCGCGGGACAGGTCCACGAGGGCTGCCAGAGCGTGGCGCCCTCCTCCTGTCCGCGCCGCACCAGTCCCTCGATCCGCTCGAGCTGCACCGGTGCGACGATGGCCCCCATGTCCACCGCCTTGTCGAGCGGGTCGCCGACGCGGAGCGTCTCCATCCGCGCGCTTCAGCTTGGCGACGAGCCGGTCGGCCACGCCCTCCTGCACCAGAATTCGCGAGCCCGCGCAGCAGACCTGCCCCTGGTTGAACCAGATCGCGTCCACCACGCCCTCGACCACGCTGTCGAGGTCGGCGTCGTCGAAGACCAGGAACGGCGACTTGCCGCCCAGCTCGAGCGAGAGCTTCTTGCCGCTGCCCGCCGTGGCCGCGCGGATGAGCCGGCCCACTTCGGTCGAGCCGGTGAAGGCGATCTTGTCCACGCCCGGGATGGGCGACGAGCGCTTCGCCCGCGCGTCCGTCACCGGTGAGGATGTTGACGACCCCGGGCGGCAGTCCCGCTTCGGCGCACAACTCGGCGAAGCGGAGCGCGGTCAACGAGGTGAACTCCGCCGGCTTGAGCACCACCGTGTTCCCCATCGCCAGCGCGGGCGCGATCTTCCAGGCGAGCATGAGCAGGGGGAAGTTCCAGGGGATGATCTGCCCGACGACACCGACGGGCACCCGATCGGGGAGCTCTCGGTCCATGAGCTGCGCCCAGCCGGCGTGGTGGTAGAAGTGCCGCGCGACGAGTGGTATGTCGATGTCGCGCGACTCGCGGATCGGCTTGCCGTTGTCGAGCGACTCCAGCACCGCGAAGAAGCGGCTCTGCTTCTGGATATGCCGGGCGAGGGCGTAGAGGTGGCGCGCGCGTCCATGCCCCCCGAGGTCCCACCACCCTGGCTGCGCCGCGCGCGCGGCACGCACCGCCCGGTCTACGTCGTCGGGACTCGCTTGCGCGAGGCGGGCCAGCGACCGGCCCGTCGCCGGGTTCGCCGTCTCGAAGGTCTCACCGTCGCCCGCTGACCACGTCCCGCCGATGAAGAGCCCGAAGCGCCGGTCATGCGCGTCGAGCCATGCGTGCGCCGGCGCCACCGCTTCCGGCGCCGGGCCGTAGGTCATCGTCTCGAAGATCTCGGCGAATGGACGCCATCCCTCACCCCATCGGATGTCGGTGAGCCGCCGAGTACCGGCCGGTCACGAAGTGTTCCAGCTGGCGCTCGATGTCGGTCAGCAGCGCGCTCGCGCCGAAGCGGAAGAGCGACGGCCGGAGCCACGGATCGCCCAGCTCGTCCTTGATCAGCGCCAGCCAGTCGAGCGCGTCCTTGGCCGCGCGGATCCCGCCGGCGGGCTTGAAGTCCCACCCGGTACCCCGTGCGCTCGCCGTACTCCCGGATCGCGCGCGACATGACCAGCCCCACCGGGAGGGTGGCGTTCACCGCTTCCTTCCCGGTGGACGTCTTGATGAAGTCCGCGCCGGCCATCATGCAGACGACGCTCGCGCGAGCCACGTTGGCCAGGGTGCCGAGCTCACCGGTGCCGAGGATGGTCTTGATGTGGGCGTCGCCGCAGGCCTCACGCATCGCCCGGATCTCGTCGTACAGCGCCCGCCAGTTGCCGGTGAGCACGTGCGCGCGGGTGATGACGATGTCGATCTCGTCGGCGCCCGCGGCGACCGAGGCCCGGATCTCGGCGAGCCGCTGCTCGAAGGGCGAGAGGCCCGCCGGAAACCCCGTGGACACGGCGGCCACGGGGATCCCCGATCCCTCCAGCGCCGACACCGCGGTCTCGACGAAGGCGTGGTAGACGCACACCGCCGCGACCCGGATCGGCAGCTGCTCGGCGCCCATGGCCTCCAGCAGGTCATCCCGAACCGGGCGCCTCGCCTTGGCGCAGAGCCGGCGAACCCGCCCCGGTGTGTCGTCGCTCGAGAGCGTCGTCAGGTCCATCAGCGTCACCGCGCGGAGCAGCCACGCCGCCTGCCATTCCTTCTTCACCGTGCGCCGGGAGCGCAGCGTCGCCGCGCGGCGCTCGACCGCGCTCCGGTTGACCCGGACCTCCTCGACCCAGTCGAGCTCCAGCGGCAACCCCGGATTGCGGGGCACCACCGGGAGGTCGAGCGGACCGGCGGGGGACGGGGCCATGAGCCGTGGTTTGGGCGAATCAGACATACGTCATGAACATATCGCTTCCCGCGCTCGGCGATATGGTAGTGGGGTCTCCGGCCTCTGCCAATTCGACAGGGACCACGAAGCCGGGCCTTCCCCGTCGGTTTCCCCCGCTTCCCCATCCCGCGATGTCCCGGCGGGCACAGACGCGCCCACGAGACCCGCGACACAATCGGGGCTCGGATCGTGTAGTATTATCTCAAGGCAGGATGCGCCATTCCAACGCTTTCCGAAGGACTGCTCGATGTCCGCACGCTCGCTCAACTGGCTCAAGTTCGGGGGCTTGGTAGCCCTGGCCTTCGCTCTGGGGCTGCTCTTCGCCGGGCTGCTCGACCTGCCCAACCGCTCGTCGGCGCAGGAACAGGCCCGCGGGACGGCCACGATCGCCCAGGTACCGGCGCCCTCCATTCCCGCCGCCCGACCACTCCAGGACCTGAGCGAGTCGTTCGCCGCGGTGGCCGAGCACGTGAAGCCGAGCGTGGTCTACATCCGCTCGCAGCGGACGGAGCGGACGACCCAGCAGCAGCAGCGGGTGCCGCCGGGCATGGAGCGCTTCTTCCCCCGCTTCCGCAACCAACCGGAGATCGAGCAGGGGAGCGGATCCGGCTTCATCATCTCCGCCGACGGCTACATCCTGACCAACAACCACGTGGTGGAAGGCGCCGAGGTGGTCACGGTCCGCCTCTTGGACCGCCGTGAGTTCAAGGCCCGGGTAATCGGCACCGACCCCAATACCGACGTGGCCGTGGTCAAGATCGACGCGACCAAGCTGCCCCCCATGGCGCTGGGCAACAGCGACGACGCCCGGGTGGGTGAGTGGGTGCTGGCCATCGGCAATCCGCTGGGCGAGGGACTCACGTTTACCGTCACGTCGGGCATCGTCAGCGCCAAGGGCCGTGCCCTCAGCGGCTTGCCCGGTCGTGGGCAGGGCAGCATCCAGGACTTCATCCAGACCGACGCGGCCATCAACCCCGGCAACTCCGGCGGGCCGCTGGTGAGTGTCCGCGGCGAGGTCATCGGCATCAACAGCGCGATCGCCAGCGAGACGGGCTTCTACTCCGGCTACGGCTTCGCGATTCCGATCAACCTCGCGCGCACCGTCATGACCCAGCTGATCGAGTCGGGCAAGGTGCATCGCGCGGCCCTGGGCGTGTCCATCGCCGACGTGTCCCTCACCGACGCCGAGTACGTCGGCCTGCCCGCGATCCGCGGCGTGGTGGTGAAGGACATCCCCAGCGACGACTCGCCCGCACGAGCGGCGGGGATCGAGCCGGGAGACATCATCGTGGCGGTCGACGGCAAGCCGGTGGAGTACGTGGGCCAGCTCCAGCAGGTGATCGGCTTCCGCAAGCCGGGCGAAGTGGTCAAGGTGGAGATCGCCCGCAAGGGCGGCGTGCGTAAGAGCATGGAGGTCAAGCTCCAGGCGCTAAGCGACACCAATGACCTGGCCGCGGCGGACGGACCGGCGGCGCCGGGCGAGGGTACCCCCGGCGGCACGGCGATGAACCGGCTGGGCATCAGCGTCGAGCCTGTTTCGGCCGACGCGGCCGCGGAGCTGCAGCTGCCGTCCAATACGCGGGGCCTGATCGTCACCGACGTGACGGCCGGCGGTCCTGCGTGGGAGGTGCTCTTCGCCGATCCGCAGCGGGGCGGGCCGGACATCATCCTGTCGGTCGAGGGCTCGGCCGTCCGTACCGAGGCCGATCTCCGGAAGGCGCTCATGTCGGAGAAGCCCGGGAGCATCGTGACCCTCCGCATCTACAACCCGCGCGCGCAAAGCCGGCGCGTCGAACGGATCCGGCTTGGCGCCGGTCAGTAACCCCATCTCGCTCACCTTCGGAAGGGGCCGCATTCGCGGTCCCTTCTGCTAGCAGCCACCCGCAAAGAACCGGCACACTGCACCCGGAGTCGCTCCGATGACCACCTCTGCTGAGACCGCATGGATGAATCACCCGGCCATCAGGGCCCTGGTGGACCAGGCCGCCACCCTGGCCCTGGAGGAGCGCATCACGCTGGTCAAAGGCCTCGTCCCGGGCATCGCGGACGCGCTGTCGGAAGAGGAGTACGAGCAGTTCGTCACCTTCATCCGGCTCAAGGGAGAGCGGTTCCTGGAGGCCAAGGCTCATCCGGGCGAAGGCCGGGCCGAGCGCCATGTGCCCGGCGAACGGGAGCTCGAGGGCCGGTGAAGGGTTCAGCCCCGGGACCGGGGCGTATAGGATAGGTGCAGTCCGCAGGGGGCTGGAGACGGGTCGGGGTGGACGGAGTCCAACCGCGAACGGAGCGACGCGCATGAGGCGGTGGGTACGAACGGCGGGATGGGTGCTGGCGATCGGGGCGGCCGCATGCGGCGGGCAGGACCGCGCGCAGACGACGCAATCCGAGGCCGGCGCCGGGCCGACCATCGACCAGAAGCTCGCGCAGTATACATCGGTCCGGCTCACCGCCGACCTGTCCGGCCTGAGCGACCGCGAGCGCCGGATGATCCCGCTCCTCATCCAGGCCGTCCAGGAGATGGACACGATCTTCTGGCAGCAGGTGTATCCCGCCCGCGACTCTCTGCTCGGCGCGATAGCCGACAGCGCCACCCAGCGGTACGTCCTGCTCAACTACGGTCCCTGGGACCGCCTCGACGGCAATGCACCGTTCGTAGCCGGTGTCGGGCATCGGCCCGATGGTGCCGCGTTCTATCCGAGCGACATGTCGAAGGAGGAGTTCGACAGCGCGGCCAAGGCCAGCGCGGCGGCGGGAGCGGCGCTTCGTGGCCTTTACACCGCCGTACGGCGCGATTCGTCCGGCCGGCTCGTGACCGTGCCCTACCGCGTAGCCTACGCCGAGCCGAGCCGCCGGGCGGCCGCCAAGCTGCGCGAGGCCGCCTCGCTCGCGGACGACAAGGGGCTCAAGCGCTACCTCGAGCTTCGCGCGACCGCCCTCGAGACGGACAACTATCAGCCGAGCGATCTGGCGTGGATGGATATGAAGTCCAACGGCCTCGATGTGGTGATCGGCCCGATCGAGACCTACGATGATGCTCTCTTCGGCTACAAGGCGGCGCACGAAGGCTACGTCCTGATCAAGGATCGCGGATGGAGCGAGCGGCTGGCGCGCTACGCCAAGCTGCTCCCCGCCCTGCAGCGCGGCCTGCCGGTGGCGGAGGCCTACAAGCGGGAGAAGCCGGGCACTGATTCCGACCTCAACGCCTACGACGCGGTGTACTACGCCGGCCAGGCGAACTCCGGCTCCAAGACCATCGCCATCAATCTGCCCAACGACGAGCAGGTCCAGCTCAGGAAGGGCACCCGCCGGCTGCAGCTCAAGAACGCCATGCGCGCCAAGTTCGACCGGATCCTCATGCCGATCGGTGAGGAGCTGATCGTCGACGACCAGCGCGATCACATCGAGTTCGACGCCTTCTTCGCCAACGTCATGTTCCACGAGGTGGCGCACGGGCTGGGGATCAAGAACACGGTCGCCGGCAAGGGCACGGTCCGCGACGCGCTGAAAGAGCAGGCGGGCACGCTGGAGGAGGGCAAGGCCGACATCCTGGGACTCTACATGATCACCCGCCTCCAGCAGCAGGGTGAGCTCCCCGACGCGGACCTGGACGACAACTACGTCACCTTCCTCGCCGGCATCTTCCGCTCCATCCGGTTCGGTGCCGCCAGTGCGCACGGCCGGGCGAACACCGCCGAGCTCTCCTTTCTGCGGGACCACGGCGCCTTCACCCGCGACTCGGCGAGCGGCCGGTATCGAGTGGACTTTCCGAAGATGCGGATGGCCGTGGATTCGATGGCGGCGACGATCCTGCGTTACCAGGGCGACGGCGACTACGAGGGCGTGCGCCGCTTCCTGACCGAGCGGGGCGCTATCCCCGCCGAGCTCCAGGGCGACCTGGACCGCCTCGGCAGCAAGGGCATTCCGGTGGACATCGTCTTCGAGCAGGGTGTGGACGTGCTCGGAGCGGCGCGGTAGTGGCGGGCGGGGCCAAGGTCGTGGATATCGAGCCGGTCGGTCGTGGTGGCTGCCGCCGCTTCGTCGTCCCGATACTCTTTCTCTTCGCGCTGGGCGTCGGCGCGTGGTACGTCGCGTTCCGCCCGCGGCAGCGGCCGACACCTCCCGTCCTCGCGATCGATGTGCGCTCCAACATCACGCAGGATGGCGACTCCCTCCGGGTCGCGGTGGACTGGCGCCTCGTGCTCCCGCGTGGACCCGAGCTGGCGGAATCGGCGCGCGTCGAGGTGGGAATGAACGACGGGCAGGTGTCCATGGTGTCCACCGTGCCGGCCGACGAACACGTCGACACGCTCTGGGTGCCCGCACCCGATCAGGGACAGACCGCCAGCGGGTATTCCTGCGTCGCCCCGATGACGCGCGGTCGGCTGAGCCGTGAGAGCTGCACACCGTGGCAGTTCGTCCGGCCGACCGCGGGCAGCTCGCAAGCCGATTCGGCGCCGGCCGTTCCGCCCGGCAAGAAGCCCCCGGCCTCCCGGGTAAGCCGGATCGAGGTGCAGCCGTCCGGCATGCAGGTGGATCTGGACCAGAACGGGCGCTGCGCCGCGTGGCAACGCGCCAATCCCGGGCGATCGGTGTGGGTGATGGTGAACAAGGAGGCGGTGCGGGAGTGCACCGGGCCAAACGGCAAGCCGACCGTGGCGCAGTTCTGCGCCTTTGCCGTCCTCACCGATGGCCGGCGGGTGAAGACCCTCAGCTCCGCGAAGGTGGACTACTGCAACGAGCTCTTCGCGGCGTGGAGCGAGCAGCGCACGGCCTAGGCCATCGAACCGCGGTCTCGGCTCAGAACTTTACTTGAGCCTGTGTGACCAGCGTCCCCCGGCGGACCCCCGGCTCCCCGATCTCCACGACACGTAATTCGCAATCAGCCGCACCCTTGTCTCCCGAAAACTCCACGCCCTCCCGCCGAGGTCACGCGGTTTCCGGCTGTCGGCGCCGACCATAAATTGCCTTCATAGGTATCTTAAGGTACAATAGTGGAACATAGAGGCGAGATATGCAGCTCATCAGTGCCGCCGAAGCCGCCGAGTACCTGCGCTTGAACGTCAAGCGAGTCCAGGCTCTCGCCCGCGAGGGCCGACTCCCGGGACGCCGGGTCGGCCGTAAGTGGCTCTTCGACCGCCGCGACCTCGACCACGCTCTAGGCGGCGCGGGAGCAGCGGAGGTGCCGGGCCTCGACCTCAGCGCCAGAAATCAGCTCCGAGGGACGCTCGCCGCGCTCACCATCGATGGTGTCATGGCGGAAGTGCGCATCCGGATCGGGGACCAGGAGCTCGTGTCCATCATCACCCGCGCATCCGCTGAGCGACTGGGTCTGCGTCCCGGTGACGCGGTCGTCGCCGTGATCAAGTCCACCGAGATCATGATCGGCAAGGAGTCCGCACCACGATGAAGAGTCTGCGGCTCGCCGGGCTGCTCGTCCTGCTCGGCGGTTCCCCCGCGGCGGCACAGGGAGCGGGCCGCGGCGGTCTCACCGTGTTCGCGGCCGCCTCCCTCACCGACGCGTTCCGCGAGCTGGGGTCGATGCTCCCCGGCGGGACGCCCGTGCAGTTCAACTTCGCCGGCTCGCAGCAGCTCGCGGTGCAGATCGAGCAGGGCGCGCGCGCGGATGTCTTCGCCTCGGCGGACCAGCGGTGGATGGAGTACATGCAGGAGAAGACGCTGACCGACGGAGAGCCCAGGCTGTTCGCCCACAACCGGCTCGTCCTGATCGTCCCGAAGTCGAATCCTGGGCGCATCCGCCGGCTGCAGGATCTGGCCAGGCGCGGCATCAAGCTCGTGGTCGGCGCCGAGGCGGTGCCGGTCGGCAAGTACTCCCGCGAGGCGATCCGGAATCTCGCCGGTGTCGACGGGTATCCCGCCGACTACACCGAGCGAGTCCTCGGAAACGTGGTGTCGCAGGAGGAGAACGCGAAGGCGGTCGTCGCCAAGGTGCAGCTCGGCGAAGCCGATGCCGGGTTCGTCTACCGCTCCGACGTCGGCTCGGCGGTCGCCCGCTACGTGAACGTGCTCGAGCTGCCGGACGACGCCAACGTGCTGGCGAGCTATCCGATCGTGGTGCTGGCCCGATCGGGGCACGCCGAGGCGGCGCGCGCGTTCGTCGACCTCGTCACCGGCTCCGAGGGCCAGCGGGTGCTGACGAAGCACGGCCTCATGCCGGTGGGCGCCACACCCTGACCCGGAGCAGTGTGTGGGTCGTGCTCGCCGCGCTCGCGGCGGCCGGCCTCGTGGCTCTGCTCGGCCTCCCGTTGGCCGCCCTCGCCGTCCGCGTCCCCACGGCGGAGCTGATCGCCAGGCTCGGCGATCCCATCGTGCTCCAGGCGTTACGCCTCAGCCTGTTCACCAGCGTAGCGGCGACGCTCGTGGTCGCGGTGCTGGGGTTGCCGGTCGCCTACGTGCTGGCCACCCGGGACTTCCCCGGCAAGCGCCTGCTCGAGGTGCTGATCGACCTGCCGATGGTGCTGCCGCCGACGGTCGCCGGCGTGGGACTGCTGCTCGCGTTCGGGCGCAACGGGCTCGCCGGGGGCGCACTGGAGGCCGTTGGACTCTCGATTCCCTTCACCACGCTCGCCGTCGTGATCGCGCAGGTCTTCGTGGCGGCGCCCTTCTTCATCGCCGCGACGCGCGCCGGCCTGAGCGAGGTGGACCCCCGCTATCTCGACGCGGCCGCGACCCTGCGGTCGTCACCCGGCCGGACCCTGCTGTGGGTGATGCTGCCGCTCGCCTTCCCCTCCCTGCTGGCGGGCGCGGCGATGACCTGGGCCCGGGCGCTGGGCGAGTTCGGTGCCACCATCACGTTTGCGGGCAACATGCCGGGCGTGACCCAGACGATGCCGCTCGCCGTTTACATCGCGCTGCAGAGCGACCTCGATGCCGCGGTGGCGATGTCGGTCCTCCTCCTCGCGCTGTCGGTCGCCGTGCTGCTGGCCATCCGCTTCGCGGCTCCGCACGCCGCCCTGCCGCTCCGCCGTGCTCGACGTCCGGCTTCGTAGCCGCCGCGGGGCGTTCGAGCTCGACGTCGCGTTCGAGGCGCCGGACGCCGCCACGACCGTGCTGGTGGGCGAGAGCGGCGCCGGCAAGACCTCGATCCTGCGTCTCGCGGCCGGGCTGGATCACCCGGAGGCCGGCCGGATCGCGCTGGACGGCGAGGTCTACGCGGATGCCGAGGCGGGCATCGCGATTCCCCCCTGGCAGCGGGACATCGGGTACGTGGCGCAGGACTACGCACTGTTTCCCCATCTTACCATTGCGCGGAACGTCAGCTTCGGACTGGAGGCGGCGGGTGCACCGCGCGGCGCGATCGACGCCCGCGTCGCGGCGGCGCTTCAGCGCACCGGGATACCGGAGTTGGGAGCGCGGCTGCCGGGCTCGCTCTCCGGCGGACAGCAGCAACGCGTCGCGCTGGCGCGCGCCCTGGTGCTCGATCCCCGGCTCCTGCTGCTGGACGAGCCGCTGGCGGCGCTCGACCTGCAGACCCGCCGGGTGATCCGGGGCGAGTTGCGCGATCTGCTCCGAGCCCTCGGCTGCGTCACTCTCTACGTCACCCACAGTCCCATCGAGGCGCTGCTGTTCGGCGACCGGATCGTGGTGGTGGAGCGAGGCCGCGTGTCCCAGATCGGCACTCGAGACGAGCTCCTGCGCTACCCGCGGTCGCGCTATGTGGCCGAGCTCATGGGGACGAACTTGTTCGCGGGAGTGGCGGGGGCCGGCGGCGAGGGGACGGTCGTGCGGACTGGCGAGGGCGATCTCGCGGTCTACGATGCGGCGAATCCGGGGGATCTGTTCGTGGCCGTCGATCCGAAGCAGATCACGATTCACGTTCGCCCGCCCGAGGGGAGCGCGCAGAATGTGCTGACCGGGCCGATCCTCGAGCTGGCGCCGGAGCCGCCCTCGGGCGATCGGCTGCGGGTCGTGCTCGGCACCCGGCCACCGCTGGTGGCGGAAGTGACGCGCGAGGCGGTGGCGGAGCTGGGGCTTCGGGAGGGGCTCGTGGTCCACGCGAGCTTCAAGGCCACCGGTACGCGCACGTATCGGTAGCCGGCCCGCCGGCCGTTATCCTGCAGCGCGGCCTGGGGCCTTTGCGACACGGAAGCGGAGGTGGGTCACGGTCCCCACCACGGGCTTTCCTTCGGGGATCAACTCGACCCGCTCCCCGTCGAACAGTGGCGTTCCCTCGCCCAGCAGGAGCGGAGCGATGTGGATGCGTATCTCATCGAGCAGGTGTGCTCTGAGCAACTGGCGGGCGACATCGGCGCCCAGCACCAGGACGTCCTTGTGCCCCGCAGCCTGCGTGGCGCGCCGGACCGCGCCCTGCAGCCCGTCGAATGCGAACGCTCCGCCGTTCTTGCCGAGGAGATTCTGCCTGGTCTGATGGGTGACCACGAAGCTGGGAATACCCGGCCACGGCGTGCCACCCCATGGGCCAAGGCCGAGATCGAACGTGCGCCGTCCGATCACCACGGCGCCAACGGTGGCGTCCACTTCTCGGCGCACGCCGTCGTCGATCTCGCCATCGGGCCCTTCCCCGGCCATCCATGCGTGCAGGCCTTCGCCGCCATCCCCCATCGGCTCTTCCGGCCGCACATTCGGGCCGGCCGTGAACCCGTCCAGGGACATCGACACGTCCAGCACGACCTTGCTCATCGCCAACCTCCGCACCTGGGGCCGCCGTCCGGCGCCGTCAGGAATAGTCTGAGTCGATCCGGCCATCCTGACATTAGCGGGAGGTGCCGCCGCCGAACAAGGCGTCCGTTCGTCGGCTCCCTTTTGCCGGCTCGTACTCGACTGCGGACGCTCGGCCAGAGATCAGTCCCCCCGTTATGATTGAACAATCGCGAACGTGGCGGAACCGGCAGACGCGCAGGACTTAGGATCCTGTCCCGCAAGGGGTCCGGGTTCGACTCCCGGCGTTCGCACTGCTTATCTCACCGTGCCTTCCGACAGCACCACCCTCTCACACGCCGCCGAACCACGGATACCCCTGGTCCTCCCAGTAACCGCCCGGCCGTTCGCTGGTGAACGTCATCGCCGTGAGATACTTGGTCAGCTTGTAGCCCAGCTTGATGGGCGAGTAGAGGCGGAGCGGAGCGCCGTGATTCACCTGCAGCGGGCGATCGTTCCAGGCGTACGCGAGGATCGTCTGGGGATGCATCGCGCTCTTGAGGTCCCACCCGTTCGAATACTTGCTGTCGAACGAGTCGAACCGGATGAATTCCGCCCGGTCGGCCGGCTCCGCCATCGCCGCCAGCGTCGAGACTGCCACGCCGGTCCAGGTCGCCACTGCCGTCCACCCCTCGACGCAATGGTGCTTCACCGTGTAGGTGACGCTCGGCAGCCGCTCGAGATCGGCGCGGCTGAGGCTCACGGGTTTGCGAACCAACCCCTCGACCCGAAGTCTCCAGGCCGCGGGATCCTTGAGCGCCGGGAATTGGCCTGTCCGGTTGCGGGTGATCGAGTAGGAAGGGAAGTCGGCCGGCGCCGTGCGCGCCGACGCGGGGTACTGCGCCGCCAGCCGGTTGGGCGAGAGAAGGATGTGCTCCCCCACCCAATCGTTGATGCGGCTGAAGGCTCGAAGCTTCGGCTCGAGCAGCGGACCACCATTCCAGCCACAGGCGGCGAGCGTCGCGGGCGCGGCCACGATCCCCAGGCGCAGGAAGTCCCGCCGATCCAGTCCGGGCACGCGCTCAGCCATGGCTCGGAAACCTCCCCCGGTACCAGCCGGTGATCATGCCTCGCAGCGACGCGGGGTCCGCCACGAAGACAAGCACCACGTGCAGCAGGGTGAAGCCGGCGAAGATCCACACGCTCAGGAAGTGCCAGTACCGGGCCAGCTCGTACCCGCCGAACAGACCGGTGAGCCAGGCGAGCTGCACCGGCTTGTAGATGGCGAAGCCGCTGAGCGTGGCCACCGCTCCCAGGGCCACGATGAAGGTGTAGGCGCCCTTCTGCAGCGCGTTGTGCTTGCCCTGCGGCGGGTGGTCCTTCCGGAGCCGCAGGTAGTAGAGCTGCATCGCGATCGCGGGCCGCACGTCCCGCGGACGGAAGAGCAGCGACCGCCATTCGCCCGAGAGCGCGAGGAAGCCGAGGTACACCAGGCCGGTGATCACGAACGGCCAGGCCAGCGCGAAGTGCCAGTTGAGTCCCCCGGCAAGCCACCCGCCCAGTCGAGCCCACTGGGGAATCGACTGGCCGTCCAGCGGGTTGGGGAGCGGCGAGGGCTCGCCACGCGGGCCGAAATGGCGATAGGCCATGTAGATCTGGAGACCGCTCGCGATCATGCCGAGCAGCACCACCGCGTTGAGCCAGTGGGCCAACCGGACCAGGCCGTGATGCCGCTTGACCAACGGCCGGGTGGATGACGTCATGGAGACCCTGACATGATGGCGTGACACGCGCTTCCGAACGGGAACAACCCTACAACGCCGCCTACGGCCCGGCGGTTCTCCGGAGATCTTCGGCTGGATCGGCGGTGGCCCGACCGCCTTCTGTCGGGCGAGAACAGGGCAACGCTTTTCGACGTACATGTACCAGACGCCGGATGGCTTCCTCTACGTACCGAAGAGTCCCTTTCACCCTATCCGATTCCGTCCTCCGCCGGCACCACGAGCGACCAGCAGGCGTTCATCGGCCTGACCGGGTTCGAGCGCTGAGGCCGATCCGACAGATCCGCGGCGGCGCCGCGGGCGTTCTGTAGTAGCGGGGCGAGGTCGTCCTTGAACGCAAGATCACACACAGGTGGGTCCGGACGACGCTTCGAGGCTGGGGGGCGCACCGGACCGGCCACTCTCACCGGAGCGGAATACCATGCGGACTGTGTCATTGCTGGCCACGATGCTCGTTGTTGCAGCCTGTTCGCGAAACCCCGATCCGGATACGGGCGCGACCGGCCGAGCGACCGACGCGATGGGCGATTCGACCATGATGAAGGATTCGAGTATGATGAAGGATTCGAGTATGATGAAGGACTCCTCGATGATGATGCACGACTCCTCGTCCATGATGACAGGCGACACCACTCGGGCCATGGGAGACAGTGCGCTCGTGGGCCAGGAGAGCGACTCCCGCTGATCCATCACGTACCCGGCTTGCCTCCGCGGCCTCCAGCCGCGGACGAGGACGAACCCCTTCTTCGCTGGAAGGGGTTTCGTCGTTGTCGGCAGCTCTTCGTGGGTGTGATGGCGCTGGCCTCCACCGGATGCGCGCCGCGCCGAGCGGCCGAAGCCCTGCTGCTCGGCCATCACTTCCAACTCCTCGCGGACCGGCCCTACGACAGCGATGCCCGGCAGCGCCTGGACATCTATCGCCCGCGCGGCGAGCGCGCACCCGCACCGGTGGTCGTCTTCATCTATGGCGGCCGGTGGCAGTACGGCTCGAAGGAGCAGTACCGGCTGCTCGGCGATGCGTTCACCCGCGAAGGCGTGGTGGCGGTGGTCCCTGACTATCGCCTCGCCCCCGCGGTCAGCTTCCCCGGCTGGGTAGAGGATGCCGCGCACGTCGTGCGCTGGGTCCACGACAGCATTGCCCGCTACGGCGGTGACCCTGAGCGGATTTTCCTCGTCGGACACTCGGCCGGCGGGCACACCGTCACCCTGCTCGGACTCGACGAGCATTTTCTCCGACAAGCGGGCGTCCCCGCCGGATCGGTGCGAGGCATCGTCAGCATGGCCGGACCCGTCGCCACCAGCTGGACGGATGCCGACGTCCAGGCGTTGATGGGTCCCCGCGATGGCTGGCCGTCGACCTATCCCATCAGCTATGTGAACGCCACCGCCCCGCCCCTGCTGCTCCTGCACGGTGAGCGGGATCGAACCGTGGCCGCCGCCAACTCGACGCGGCTCGCCGATCTGATCCACGGCCGCGGCGGCTGCGCACGGGTCATCACCTATCGCGGCCTCGGCCACGTCGGCATCGCGGTCGCGCTCTCGCTCCCGCGGCTGCCGATTGCGCCGGTGATGGACGACGTGATGCGCTTCGTCAAGCGCCCCGGCCCCACGCTCGGCTGCTGAGCGCGCCGGGCGCGGGCGGCAGGGGGCTCACTAGTGCGAGTGCGCCGACTCGGCCCGGTTCCTCGCCTTTTTGACCCCCTTCCCCCCACCCAACTAGATTCCCCGGTCAAATGAGCCAGATCACCGTCGAGAAGACCGCCGAGGATTCGGCCTCGAAGTCACTGCGCGTGACCGTGCCCGTGGACCGGGTGCGCGAGGCGGAGGCCAAGGCGGTGAAGTACTACGCCAAGCGCGCGCGCCTGCCCGGCTTCCGGCCCGGCAAGGCGCCCGACGCGGTCGTCCGCAAGCGCTTCAACGACGCGATCCGGCAGACGGTCCTGGAAGAGGTGCTGCGGGAAGGCTGGGAGACCGCCAAGAGCACCGAATCCCTCAAGCCGATCTCGGACCCCTCGGTGCGGAACCTCAAGTTCGAGGAGGGGAGCCCGATCGAGTTCGACCTGCTGATCGAGGTGCGCCCCGAGATCAAGCTCGAGCGGGTCGGGGGGTTCAAGCTCGAGCGACGGAAGACGGCCGTGTCCGACAGCGCGGTCGACGAGCGGCTGGCGTCGCTGCAGGAGGCCAAGGCCGCGTGGATCCCGATCGCGGGGGAGAAGGCCTCGCCCGGGCAGATGGTCCGCGTGGAAGTCGCCCCGATCGAGGACGGGACCGCGGGCGCCTCGCAGCCGTACGATCTGGTGCTGGGTCAGAACCAGGCGATCCCCGAGCTGGAAGAGCGCATCATGGGGCTCCTGCCGGGCGAGACCACCGAGACGGAGGTCAAGTTCCCGGACGACCACCCCGACGAGAAGCGGCGGGGAGAGAGCCGCCGCGTGCGGGTGACCCTGCACGAAGTGAAGCGGCAGGAGCTCCCGGCGCTCGACGATGCCTTCGCCCGGGAGATGGGCGACTTCGAGAACCTCGACGCCTTCCGCGCCGCCGTTCGGGCCGACCTCGAGGGCGACGCCGAGCGGGAAGCGGATGCGCAGGTGCGGCAGTCGCTGCTCGCCCAGGTGGTCGAGGCCAACGGGATCCAGGCCCCGGAGTCGCTGGTGCACCGCCTGATGCACGGTTACGCCGAGATCTATCGGATCCCACCCGACCAGCTCCCAGCCTTCGAGAAGCAGTTCCACGAGATCGCGGAGACCCAGGTGAAGCGCGACCTGGTGCTCGACGCCATCGTCGAGCAGCAGGGGCTTCGCGCCTCCGAGGCGGAGATCGACGCCCGGATTGCCACCATGGCGGAGGCGCGCGGGGTCTCGGCCGGCGAGCTCTACGGCTCGCTGCAGAAGGCGAATCGGCTGGCCGAGCTCGAGCGGGGGCTCACCGAGGAGAAGGCGTTCGCGTTCCTGCTGGGTCAATCCACTGTCGACGAGGCGGCATCCTGACGATGGCCACGATCTATCCGCCCTACATCATCGAGCGCTCCAGCCGCGGCGAGCGGACCTACGACATCTTTTCGCGACTCCTGATGGACCGGATCGTGTTCCTCGGGACCCCGATCAACGACGACGTGTCCAACATCATCATCGCGCAGCTGCTCTTCCTCGAGGCGGACAACCCGGACAAGGACATCTACCTCTACATCAACTCGCCGGGCGGCGTGGTCTCGGCGGGGATGGCCATCTACGACACCATGCAGCACCTGCGCGCGCCGGTGAACACCATCTGCATGGGCATGGCGGCCTCGATGGGCTCCTTCCTGCTGGCCGCGGGCACCAAGGGCAAGCGGAGCGCGCTGCCCCACTCGCGGATCATGATCCATCAGCCGTCCGGCGGCGCCCAGGGCACCGCGGCGGACATCGAGATCCAGGCGCGGGAGATCCTCTACCTCCGCTCCAAGATGAACGCGCTTATGCGCTCCACACCGGCCAGCCGATCGAGACCATCGAGCGGGACATGGACCGGGACCGGTTCATGAGCGCCGACGAGGCCAAGGCGTATGGCCTGATCGACAGCGTGTTTACGCCACGCAGGGACCTCGTTCCCAAGACGGACGGCAAGAAGGAGACTTGACGCCCCCGGCGCCCGGACTCACCTTTCCGGCACCCCCATCCACTCCAGGCGACGCGGGTTCATGTCCCACGACAAGCACCTCCGCTGCTCGTTCTGCGGCAAATCGAAGGACTCCGTCCGGAAGTTCATCTCCGGGCCGTCAGTCTACATCTGCAACGAGTGCATCACGCTCTGCAACGAGATCCTGGCGGAGGATGAAGAGCGCGAGGTCGCGGAAGCGATCACCCAGGTCCCGACGCCGCGGCGAGATCAAGGACGTGCTGGACCAGTACGTGATCGGCCAGGAGCGCGCCAAGAAGACGCTGGCCGTCGCCGTCTACAACCACTACAAGCGGATCAACGCCTCGAACGGCCGGGACAACGACGTCGAGCTCGACAAGTCGAACATCCTGCTCATCGGCCCGACCGGCGTCGGCAAGACGCTTCTCGCCCAGACGCTCGCCCGCATCCTCGACGTGCCGTTCACCATCGCCGACGCCACCACGCTCACCGAAGCCGGCTACGTCGGCGAGGACGTGGAGAACATCCTGGTGCGGCTGCTGCAGGCGGGCGACTTCAACGTCGCCGAGTGCGAGCGCGGCATCGTCTACATCGACGAGATCGACAAGATCGCGCGGAAGTCGGAGAACCCGAGCATCACGCGCGACGTGTCGGGCGAAGGGGTGCAGCAGGCGCTGCTCAAGATCCTCGAAGGCACGGTCGCCTCGGTCCCGCCGCAGGGCGGGCGCAAGCACCCGCAGCAGGAATACATCCAGATCAACACCAAGGACATCCTGTTCATCTGCGGCGGCGCGTTCGACGGCCTGGAGAAGATCATCGAGGCCCGGACCGGCCGGCGGCAGATCGGCTTCGCCGACGGGGCCCGCAAGCGGTCGCCCGAGCTGAGCAAGCAGAACCCCTTCGCCGAGGTCGAGCCCGACGATCTGCTCCGCTTCGGCCTGATCCCGGAGCTGGTCGGCCGGCTTCCGGTCGTGGTGTCGCTCGAGGCGCTCGACGAGGAGGCGCTGGTGCGGATCCTCAACGAGCCCAAGAACGCGCTCACCAAGCAGTACAAGAAGCTGTTCGAGCTCGAGGACGTGAAGCTCACGTTCGAGGAAGCGCTTCGCGCCGTGGCCCAGAAGGCGCTCAAGCGCGGCACCGGCGCGCGCGGGCTGCGCGCGATCCTCGAGGACCATGATGACCGACATCATGTTCGATCTCCCGCACCGCGACGACGTGCGCGAGATCGTGATCACCAAGGAAGCCATCAATGAGGGTGTCGCGCCGCTGGTGGTCACCGAGCGCGCGCGCACCAAGCGCGAGGCCTAGCGAGGGTCCGGCACTAGAGCGACCGCAGGAACGTCAGCAGCGCCTCTCGATCGGCCGCAGGCAGCTCCCGGAACCGGGACGCAGCCGCGGCCGCTTCTCCATCATGCCACAGGATCGCCTCCAGCAGGTTCCGCGCGCGCCCGTCGTGCAGGAAGCTGGTGTGCCCGCTCACCGATCGGGGTGACGCCTCGGGCACGTACATGAGAATGAGAATCAATTGTCTATTGAAATGCCTCCTACGAGACTCCCCCCCATTGTCTTGCCTGTCAATCGGATGCCGGACACATTCCGCCCATGCCCGCACCCCCGGCGCCCCAGGCGCCCAAGCCCCTCGGACCGGGCGTCTCGCGGCGCACTGTCCTCGGCTCCGCCGAATTCGTAGGTTCCTACCCTGACCTCCAGGTGCGTCTCGAGCCGGCACTTCCCGAGATCGCGCTGATCGGTCGCTCCAACGTCGGCAAATCGAGCCTGCTCAACGCGCTGGTCGGACAACCCGGGCTCGCCCGGGTGAGCGCCACGCCGGGGAAGACCACGCTGCTGAACGCGTTTCGTCTCCCCACGTTCTACCTGGTCGACCTCCCCGGGTACGGCTTCGCTCGCGCGGGGAAGGAGGCACGCGTCGGGTATCGCCGACTGGTCACGGGCTACCTGGTCGATCGCGCATCCCTCGCCGGCGTGGTCTGGCTGCTCGACATCCGGCGTGACCCTTCGGCGGACGACCTGGAGATCCAGGAGATGCTGATCGCAGGCGGTCGGCCCGTGCTCGCGGCACTCACCAAGTCCGACAAGCTGAGCCGGACGGCAGCGGGTGAGCGCGCCAAGGCGCTGGCCGCGGCGCTGGGATTGCACGACGATCAGGTGCAGGTGACGAGCAGCAAGTCGCGGCTGGGAATCACGGAGCTGGGGGAGAGCATTCTCGCTACGGTCGGAGGGGGATGATGAGGACGACCGCGCTGCTGGGTTGCGCCTGGGCTATCCTGGCAGCGTGCGCCCACGCCCAGGGCGGCGGTGGCGCCCTGGATCCGCTCCCGCCCCCGGGCTTCGGGTCGCTGACGCAGAGCGAGCTGTCCCTCCGGCTTGGCACCGACGAGCTCGAAGTCCGCGTCGTCCCGCTCGATCAGCGGGTCACCCGGCTGCTCGCGCGCGATGCGTATGAGTCGTTGGAGGGCCTGGTGCACTCACGGCGCGGCTCGATCGACAGCGTGGCCCGGCTCTCGGGGATCACGTCGCCTGGTCTCGCCTTGGTGACTTTTTTCGGCCAGCGCGAAGGTGCCCGATTCGATCCCGGCACGCTCACCCTGAACATCCGGAACCAGGTGATGCGGCCTCGCGGGATCGTGCCCTTCACGCCGCGCTTCACCTCGCAACAGCTCAACGTGCGCGAGCAGGTGACCGCGATCTACGTGTTCGACGAGCTCCTGCCGGTCACCGATGCCTTCACCTTTTCCTACCGCGGGCAGGCGTCGGAAGACTGGCAGAACAAGCGGCGCTTGCTCGACCGCGAGCGGGGCCGGGTCGCGGCACGCTCCCGGGCGACCCGCCCGGACAGCATTCCGGCCGGAGCGCGCTGATCGCCGCGGCTTGCCCGCCATTCGCCTCGCAGGGAGATTTCGGCCTCTCGCGGCACATCGCGCCGCTCCCTGCCCCGGAGCCCATATGCCTCACATGCCGTTGCGCACGATCACCGTCCCCGATGCGACGAACCGGATCTACGACGCCTGGCTCGCCGAGATCGAGGGACGCCTCGGCGAGAAGGGCGCCGACTGGTATCGGCTCACGCGCGACGTGCTGTATCAGCTCTACTACCCCGGCTTCGGCGACTACGACCAGCGGGTCGCGGACGAGCGGACGGCGGACGGCGCGCGCCTGGCGCTCCTCTCGCTCGATCCCCGGAACATCACGCTCGAGCCCGAGTACTACGCCGACGTGGACCAGGAGCGCTTCGCGAAGGTGAAGCCGCTGCTCTGGCTCTGGTACGGCTTCGACCGCTCGCCGGTCGGCGGGCAGAACGTGCACCTCGCGATCCGCTTCCGCCGTCTCCTCGCCGCGCACCTCTTCGCGCGCTGTGGACGCAACTTCAAGTGTTTTCAGTCCACCGAGTTCTCCTACGGCTACAACCTCGAGGTCGGTGACGACGTCGTGGTGCACCGGCACGTCCTGCTCGACGACCGCGGCGGGATCACGCTGGGGAATCGGGTGAGCATCTCCGACTACGCCAACATCTACAGCCACACCCATAGCATCGTGGATCAGAAAGAGGTCACCAACGCGCGGACGGTGCTGGAGGACGACGTGCGCATCACCTACCACGCCACCGTCCTCGCCGGCGTGCGGGTGAGCCGGAACGCGATGGTCGGTGCGGTGGCGGTCGCGACCAAGGATGTACGGCCGTATCACGTCAACGTGGGCATTCCGGCCAAGTCCATTCGGATCAAGCCCAACGCGCCGCCCGAGGCGTACGTCACCGAGCGCGTGGCGCGGCGCGAGCCGAAGGAGTCCTAGCCCTGCCTAGCGTACGAGAACGCTGGTACCTCTCCCCCTCCGCCATCGCCGCCTGGGCGCTCCTCGCGAGCGCCCTCGTCGCCTCCGCCCTCGGCGGCGTGCCGAGCCTGCTCGCGCTGGTGGCGGGGTTCGCGGGCGCCCTGATCGTCCTGCTGGCGGCTTGGCGGCGCGAGTGGGAGGTCCCGCTGCACGCGGTGGCCGTCACGCTGCTCGGCGTCATCGTGTGGTTCGCGGACGACCGGGTGTGGTGGCTGGCGGTCACCGCGGTGCTGACCATCTCGGCCAGCTTCTGGGTGGCGATCGCCCGCGGCCGGCGCCGAAGCCGCGAGGCCGAGATCAAGTCCGATGCGCTGGCGAACCAGCTCGATCGCCGGATCAGCGAGCTCTTCTCCCTCCAGGAGCTGAGCTACGTCCTGTCCGAGTCCATCCAGCTCGACCGCATCGTCGAGCAGGTGGCGCGATACGCGGGCCGCTTCCTCCAGACCGACGGCGCCATCGTCGTGCTCGCCGACGACGAGCGCGGGCACCAGCTCGGCGTCGTGGCGGCTACCGGGACGCTGGAGGCGCTGCAGGGGCGCAAGGCGGACGAGGACGACGCCGGGCTGGTGCGGTTCGCCATCAGCCGCGAGCGGATCGAGGTGGCGCAGGGTTTGGGCACGCCGACGGTGAACCTGATCGCCGGCGTGACGGTGCGGTCGGCTGCGGTGGCTCCACTCCGGTCGCAGGGCGTCACGATGGGCGCGCTGGCCGTGGCCGACCGCCAGGGCGGGCCGTTCACGACGGAGGATCTCTGGCTGCTCTCGACGGTCGCGACCAACGCGTCGGTCGTGCTCGCCAACAGCCGCCTGTACGAGATCGTGCGGCAGAGCAAGGAGGAGTGGGAGACCGCCTTCAACGCCCTCGCCGAGGGCATCGCGGTCGTGGGGCCGACGGGAGGGATCCTCCGCGCCAATCGCGCGCTGGCCGCGCTCACCGACCTGAGCGAGCGGGAGCTGGTCGGCCGCGGGTTCTGTGAGACGTTGTTCGGAAGCTCCGAGGCCGTGGAGGAGCTGATCCGGGCCGCCTACCGGCGGCAACGGACCGCGCCGCTCGTGGTCCGGCTGGACCGGAGCCAGCGCGTGCTGCGCCTGACCGCCGCGCCGTTCGCCGAGCAGCCCGGGCGGGTCGCCGCCGCCGGCACCGGGCCGATCGTGCTATTGGTCGAGGACGTCACCGAGCAGCGCATCCTCGAGGCGCAGCTCATTCAGAACGACAAGATGGCGTCCATCGGCCAGCTGGTGTCGGGCGTGGCGCACGAGCTCAACAATCCGCTCACGTCGATCGCGGGGCTCGCCGAGCTGCTGCTCGAGCGGGGTCCCCATCCCGATTTTCCCCACGAGCACCTGCGGGTGATCCACGACCAGGCCGAGCGCGCGGGCCGGATCGTGCGGAACCTGCTGACGTTCGCGCGGAAGGGGGTGGCGGAGAAGGTCGCCGTGGACCTCAACGACGTCGCCGCGCGCACGTCGCTGCTCATCGTCTACGAGCTGCAGCTCCACGGAATCGAGCTGGAGTCGGCGTTGAGCCCCGAGCCGGTCGTGGTGCTGGGCGATCGCTATGAGCTGCAGCAGGTGCTGCTCAATCTGGTGAACAACGCCGTTCACGCGGTGAGCCAGCTCGCGCCCGACCGTCCGCGGCGCATCCGGATCGAGACGACCCTGCAGGGCGGCACGGCCGTCCTGCGCGTGGGCGACTCCGGTCCGGGCGTGCCGCCGCACCTCGTCTCCTATCTGTTCACGCCGTTCTTCACCACCAAGGCTCCGGGCGAGGGGACCGGCCTCGGCCTCTCACTCAGCTACGGCCTGGTGGTGGCCCACGGCGGCGTCCTGGTCTACGAGCCCAGACCCGAGGGCAGCGCCGAGTTCCGGATCAGCCTGCCGGCCTACCAGGCCTCGCAGCTCCCGTCGGACGCCGACCCGCTACCCCAGGTGGCCCGGATCGGCGGCAACCGTATTCTGGTGGTGGACGACGATCCCGCCGTGCACCGGCTGGTGAGCGCGCTCTTCACACCGCAGGGGCACGTGGTGGAGGCAGTGCGCTCGGGGAGTCAGGGACTGCGCATGGTGGGAGAGCGGTCGTTCGATCTGATCGTGGCTGACGGGATGGTGGCGGCGGGGCCCACGAATCTGTTCGTCCAGGCGCTCGCGGCGCGTCATCCCGAGACCTGCCCCCGTCTCGTCGTGGGGGTGTCCGGCAACGGCGCGGCACCCGATCCCGCGCTCGCCGGGGGCGCCCGGCAGATCCGGAAGCCGTTCAGCCTGCGCGATCTCAGCGCGCTGGCCGAGGAGATCTTCGCTAGTAACCCGCCGCGCTCGCAGGCCGCCACGGAAGAACGCTGATCCGGCCCTTCACGCGCGCGGAAGCCGCGGCCGCGTCGGCCGTGGCCCAGTAGTTCCCTCCGGCCGCCAGGTCCGGCGCCTCGACGAACCATCCGCTCATGCGTAGAAACACGTTGCCGGTCACTTCGGTCCCGTGCCCGGTATTGTCGATCACGAGGCCATCACCCAGGCCATCCAGCACGTTGCCCCGCACCCGGCTGCCGCTGGTGCCCTGAAGCACGATGCCCTGCTCCGCCCCACCGACGACGTTGTCGTCGATCCGGTGTCCGCGGCTCGCGGCACCGCCCCGCCGGGGTGCGCTGACCATGATGCCGACGCGGGCCCCCAGCAGCACGTTCGCCTCCAACGTGTTGTCGCTGCCGTGCTCCAGCACGATCCCCGCGATCCGGGCGCCGATGACGGTGTTGGCCCGCACCACGCTCCCGTTGACATGGTCGAGGCGGAATCCGTAGGCCGAGCTGTCGCCCCGGTTCTCGAGAAACGTGGTGCTCCAGGAATGGCTGGCGGTGAACGCCGTGCCCGTGCCGGAGGCGTCGTTCCGGAAGATCAGGTTGCCGATCGAGGGCCGCGTGAGCGGCGCCTGGCCGCTGATGCGCAGGCCAGCGCTCGAGGTCGTGAGGTCGTTCTCGGCGATCGAATTGGAGTCGCTGCCCTCCCGGAGGATGATGGCCGCGGCCCCGCAGTCCACCGTGGGCGGCGCGCAGCGCAACGTGTGGTGCACGCGGTTTCGCAGCAGCGTGTTGTGCGACGACTGCCACAGGCTGATGCCCCACCCGGTATTGCCGGTGACCTCGTTGTCGGCGAGATAGCTGTCGCGCGCGTCGATCAAGCCGATGCCGTTCTGGGCCGCGCGAGCCGTCACGCCGGTGACGCTGGCCCCCGCCGTGCGGAAGAGCACCAGCCCCGCACCCGTGCCGGTGAAGGCCGCCAGGCGGAGCGGATCGAGACGGTCGGCGGTGTCCGGCTGCGCGGCGGTGGACCGAAGGGCATCGCTCCGGCTGCCGGAGACATCCGACCCCGACACTCGGTGGTTTCGTCCTCCCTCGAGGCGCAGGCCGATCCGGTACCCCCGGATGGTGCCGCCGAGCACGGAGACACCATCCACGTCCTTGCTTGCCACACCGACCCCGACGAACCGCGCGGGCACCGAATCCCCGCTCTCCAGCACGACTCCCGTCAGGTCGATGCGCGTCCCCGAAGCCGCCGCGACGATGACGCCGCGCTCGCCGGGGTCCGCGATGCGGTAGCGGCCGGGGCAGACGCGCACTTCGCCCTGGACCTGAGTGCCGGCGCGCGAGGGACGGATGCAGGGAGCGGCGCCCGCTGTGCCGGTGCCGAGGGTGAGCGCGAGAACATGTGAGAGCAGGAGCATCATGGACGAACCGGGTAGCCGCGCTCCCGCAGGAACGCGCGTGCCTCGGGGAGAGTGGAGCCCCGAAAATGGAAGATCGTCGCGGCGAGCACGCCATGCGCGCCCGCCTCGAAGGCTTCGGCCAGGTGGCCGAGCTCCCCAGCGCCGCCCGACGCGATCACGGGGATGGTGACCGCGTCGGCCGCGGCCCGCAGCAGCTCCAGATCGTAGCCGGAGCCGGTGCCGTCCCGATCCATGGAGGTGAGGAGGATCTCCCCCGCCCCGAGAGACTCGAGCTGCCGCATCCACGCCACGGCTTCGAGCGTCGTGGCCTCGCGGCCGCCGTTGACCATGACGCGGAATCCGCCGCCGTCGCGCTTGGCGTCGACCGCGGCGACCGCGCACTGGCTGCCGAAGCTGTCGGCGAGACGGGAGACCAGCGAGGGATCGCGCACCGCCGCCGTATTGACCGAGACCTTGTCGGCACCCGCGCGCAGCGCGGCGCCGGCGTCGGCCACCGATCGGATGCCGCCCCCGACGGTGAACGGGATGAAGATGGAGTCGGCGACTCGGGCCACCATCTCGAGTGTCGTCCGGCGCTCGTCCGGACTGGCGGAGATGTCGAGGAAGACGAGCTCGTCGGCGCCATCGGCGTCATACCGCGCCGCCTGCTCCACCGGATCGCCGGCATCCCGGAGCGACTCGAAGTGCACGCCCTTCACCACGCGTCCGCCGGCCACGTCGAGACATGGAATGATGCGCCGGGCTAGCATACCCGGAGCACGTCCTCGACCGCGCCTGCCTGCCCCGAGCCGAGAAGCTGGATGGCGTCTTCCAGGGCGCGGCGCTCCCGCGGCCAGGCGAAGCGGCGCCCCGCGTCGTCCGGCGCGAGCCATTCGTGCGCGTCGTGCTCGCTCCCCAGACGCACCGGCGACTCCGCGTCCACGAAGGCGACGAACACCGGCACCAGCGCCACCTCGTCCAGCCGGTGCTGGTAGAACGTCTCGACGCGGCTGAGGTTGTACAGCTTCTCGGCCGGGAGACCGGTCTCTTCGCGCAGCTCCCGCGCGGCCGCCTGGGCCGGACGCTCGCCATCCTCGATGTGGCCGTGCACGGTTTCCCACGAGCCGGGACAGCGTCCTCCGCCCGCGCGGCGGAGTACCAGGCATTCCACACCCGCCGCGCCCTGCCCGATCTTCCGCTGACGAAGCACGTACACATCCACCAGCGACACGCGCACGGAGGTCACGGCTTCCACCGGGCGAACGCGTCCAGCAGCTCGATGCCGGCCCGCTGCGACTTCTCGGGGTGAAACTGGGCGCCGATCACGCTGCCCTCGCCGACCAGCGTGGGAAAGACGGCGTCGTACTCTCCGGTGCCGAGGACGGCGTCCTTCGGGAGCTCGCTCGGGTAGTAGCTGTGCACGTGGTAGAAGAACCGCGGCTCGCCGTTGAACAGTGGCCCAAGCATCGCGTGCCGGCGTCCGGCGTCGGTGAGGTCCACTTGCGCCCAGCCCACATGCGGCACGTGAAGCGTGGTGGTGAACCGCCGCACGCGGCCGGGCAGCAGGCCGATGCCGCGCGCGTCGGCCGCCTCCTCGCTGGTCTCGAACAGGAGCTGAAGACCGAGACAGATCCCCATGACGGGCCGGCCGGCGGCGGCCACGTCGCGCACCGCATCGCCGAGCCCGGTGGTCGTGAGGTTGCGCGACCCCTGCCCGAAGTTGCCGACACCGGGCACCAGCACCCGGTCGGCCGTGCGGACGGCGTCGGGGTCGGTGGAGAGAGTGGCCGTGTGGCCGCCCGCCTCGAGCGCCCGGACCACGCTCTTCAGGTTGTTCACCCCGTAGTCCACCACCGCGATCACAGACTCCCCTTCGTGGACGGCACGCCGACCACGCGCGGGTCCACCACGGTGGCCGCGTCGAGTGCCCGGGCGAACGACTTGAAGGCCGCCTCGACGATGTGGTGCGGGTTGTCCCCCCGGACGAGGTCGAGATGCGCGGTGAGCCCGGCGTTGAGCACGACGGCCCGGAAGAATTCCGGCGTCAGGAATACGTCGTAGTCACCGAGCATCTGCCACTTCGGAATCTCGATGTCGTAGTGGAGATACGGCCGGCCGGAGACGTCGACCACCGCACGCACCAGCGCGTCGTCCAGCGGGACCATCGCGTCGCCGTAGCGGCGGATGCCGGCCCGGTCGCCCAGTGCCCGGGCGATGGCGGTGCCGACGGCGATGCCGGTGTCCTCGACCGTGTGGTGCCCATCCACGTGCAGATCGCCCTGCGCCTCGACGGTGACGTCGAACAGCCCGTGCCGGGCGAACGCGTCCAGCATGTGGTCGAAGAAGCCGATCCCGGTCTTGACCTTGGACTCGCCGCGGCCGTCGATCACCACCCGGACGAAGAGATCGGTTTCCTTGGTCGTACGACGGATCTCGGCCGCGCGAACGGTCACCGTGCCTCCGGATCGGACGGAAGGATCTGCGCCAGGGCGATCAGGACCGCCTCCATGTCCTCGTCGGTCCCGATCGAGATACGGAGACACTCCGCCAGCCCGGCGGAGCTCGAGACATCGCGCACCAGGATCCCGTGCTCCTCGTAAAGCCGGCGGAAGACTTCGCTCGCCGGCCGAGCCCGGCATCGGATCAGCACGAAGTTCGCCGCCGTCGGAATCATCTCGATTCCCCTGATGCGCGCCAGGCGCGTGAGGAATCGCTCGCGGGTCTCCACCACCGCCCGGGTGCGGGCGGCGAAGACGTCCGCATGATCGAGGGCGACCTCGGCGGCGGCCAGCGTCACCAGGTTCACGTTGTAGGGCAGCTTCCCCTTGGCCACCTCGCGCGCCACCTCGGGATGCGCCAGGGCCAGGCCGAATCTGAGGCCGGCCATGCCCATCGCCTTCGAGAAGGTGCGCAGCACCACCAGCCGCGAGCTCCGGCGCAGGAGCCCGATGGCGCTCGGGCCGCCGAAATCCTGATACGCCTCGTCGCACAGAATCAGCGCGCCCGGTCTCCGCCAGCAGACGCTCGACAGCGCCCTCGGGAAGCGCGCTTCCGGTGGGGTTGTTGGGCGAGTTCACCACCACCACCCGCGCGCGCTCCCGGACGGCGGCCTCGACCAGGCGATCCACGTCGAAAGCGAAGTCGGGTCGGAGCGGCACCGGAACGTAGCGGCCGCCGAGGACGCCGGTGAGCAGCCGGTAGAGCGAGAACGTCGGGGACGGGGCCACAACCGCCTCGCCCGGCTCCAGCGCGACGGCGAGCGTGGCCTGGATCAGCTCGTTGGAACCGTTCCCCACCACGACCCCCTCGGGAACCCAGCCGTAATGTGCCGCCAGCCGGGTCGTGAGCCGGGCGGGCACGAACTCGGGATAGCGCTGCCATGGGGCGGCGGCGGCGCGCTCGAGCACCGCTCGCTTGAGATCGGGCGGCAGATCGTGCGGACACTCGTTCTGGTTGAGCTTCCGCCGAGCGGCGGGGGCGCGCAAGGTGTATCCGGCCTGCTCCCTCACGCCGGACTTGATCAGCGCCAGTCCCTCCGCCCCATCGGGAAGGGACTCCCCCGGGCCGGTGGATTCGTGCGAAGTCGGTCGGACGGGGGAGGAGGGAGTCGCGGGGCTCGGCGGCCGGCTCAAGCGCGGTGGCGGCCCAGGACCGCCTCGAGCCGTGCGGACAGGGCGCGCGCCCGGAACGGCTTGGTGATGAAATCGTCGGCCCCGAGCTCGAAGACCCGGACTTCGTTGTCCTCGTCGCCCTTGGCCGTGAGAACCATGATGGGGATGGAGCGGGTGGCGGGCCGGGAGCGGAGCTGAGTCAGCACGCCGTAGCCATCGAGCCCGGGCAGGTTGAGGTCGAGGATGATCACGTCGGGCGCGAGGCGGTCCACCTGGTCCAGCGCCTGCACGCCGTCGCGCGCTTCGGCCACGGTGTACCCGTCGCGCTCCAGCAGATCCTTCATCACCCGCCGGAGCTGGTCCTCATCCTCCACCAGGAGCACGCAGGTGCCCACGCCGCGGCCCGACGGCGCGGGGCCCTCCCCCGCCGGCGCTTCGTCCACCAGCTCGAGCGCTTCGAAGTCCAGCGACACGCCGGGCGTGGTGACAGGGGCCGAGGCCGGCGGCGGAGCGGGCTCCGAGGTCACGGCGCGACTCCGGCCGGACGGACGCGCCCGCGGCGCTGGTGGGCCCTCCGCCTCGTGGGGGATGTCGGTGACCCGCAGCAGCTCCTCGATGGTGGAGTCGCCCGAGAGCACGTGCCGAAGCCCGCTGTCGAACAGCGAGCGCATGCCGTTGTCCACCGCGGCTTCGGCGATCTGATCGGCGGTGGCGCCCTGCCCGATGCGGCGCTCGAGGTCGGGGTTCATCGTCAGCACTTCCATGATGCTGAAGCGCCCGCGGTAGCCGGTCATGGCGCACTCGGTGCAGCCCACCGCCCGGAACAGCTTGGTGCCGGGCGGGATGAATCGCGCGAGCCGCTCGGGCACCGCGCCTTCGAACGGCTGGACGCACGCCTTGCAGAGCCGCCGCATGAGGCGCTGCGCCACCACGCCGCGCAGCGCGCTGGCGATCTTGTACGGCTCCATTCCCATGTCCACCAGGCGCGTGACGGCGTTGGGCGCGTCGTTGGTGTGCAGGGTGGAGAGCACCAGGTGGCCGGTGAGCGATGCCTGGAGCGCGATCTGCGCCGTCTCCTGGTCCCGGATCTCGCCGATCAGCACGACGTCGGGGTCCTGCCGCAGGATCGACCGCAGCGCGGAGGCGAAGGTGAGACCCGCCTTGTCGTGCACCTGGACCTGGACGATGTTCTGACCGAGCCGGTACTCGACCGGATCCTCCACGGTCACGATGTTCACGCCCTCGTTCTGCACCAGCCGAAGCGCCGAGTAGAGCGTGGTGGTCTTGCCGGACCCGGTGGGACCGGTGACCAGGATGATGCCTTCCTTGTTGGTGAGCAGGCGCTTGACCGCGTCCTGCTCATCCGTGTGCATGCCCAGCGACTCGAGCGTCAACACGGTGGAGCGCTGGCTCAGGATACGGATGACGACCTTCTCGCCCAGCGAGGCGGGGAGGGTCGAGACCCGGAGGTCCACGGCCTCGCCGTTCACCGACACGCGGGCCCGGCCGTCCTGCGGCCGGAGCCGGTCCGCGATATCGAGGCCCGACATGATCTTGATGCGCGAGATGAGAGGCACACCGGCGTTCCGGGGCACTTTCATCACCTGGCGCAGCACACCGTCGATGCGGTAGCGCACGACGACGCCGCCTTCGACCGGCTCCACGTGAATGTCGCTCGCTCGACTCACCACACCATCCGCCAGCATCATGTCCACCAGGCGGATGATGGGACGCTGGCTCGCCTCCTCCGCGCTCGCGGCCCCGAAGTCCTCATCCTCGTCGGCGAGCTCCTTGACCTCCATCTCCTCGCCGATACCGGCCAGCAGGCGGGAGACGACCTCTTCCCCGCTCCGGTAGAGCTCGTCGATCTTGGCCCGGAGCTTTGCCGGGGAGGCGAGCAGCATCCGCACTTCGCGTCCCGTGGCGAACGCCAGCACCTTTTCGGCGTCGATGTCGAAGGGATTGGCGGTGGCGATCTCGAGGTAGGAATCGGTCTGGCCGACGGGGACGACGGTGAAGCGGCGGGCGAGCTGCTCCGGGACGGCCTGGATGACCCGTGCGTCGATGCGCGACAGGTCGGCCACCGGGAATCGGAAGCGCGACGCAATGGCGGCGAGCACCTGATCGTCGCCGATCAGCTTGCGCTGGACCACGGTTTCCCAGAGCGACACCGGCGCGGGCGCCGGCTCCTGCCGGAGTGCCGCGAGGGCATCACCGGGCAGCAGGGGCTCCACGCTGGGGACCAGCCATTCGTCCAAGAACTGCATGAAGGCGGCTCGGGGGATTACGGAGTCTGGAAATGTAGCGGGAGCCACAGCCGGGGCGCCATCACAATATTCCCCACCAGTCCCGATTCACGTCGACACTGACGCCGATCCGCCCGTCTCGCAGCCCCAGACCCGCCTCCACCCGGATCAGCCGCATCAGCCACTCGAGCGCGACCCCGGCGACCGGACGCACGCCGTCGGTGTCCGTCCAGGGAAGCCCCGTCAGCGGCCGATCGGTCCACCCCGCCGCCAGGAACGGCGCGACCGTGATGTGACGGCCGGTGCTGGCGAACGAGCCCAGGGAGATCGCCGGGAACGGCACGTCGAACCGCCATTCCAGGTGGCCCAGGACTGCCGACCGCCCCCCGTAGGCCCGGAACGGCTCGCCGACGAGGGTCCCTCGGCCACCCAGGACGAAGCTGCGATATGCCGGCAGCCGACCAGTGCCCACGCCGAGGGCCACGCGCGAGAGCAGCTGCCCGGGGCCGGCCGTTCGGACCCAGCGCCCTTCCGCGGCGACCCGGGCGTATTCGCCCGACCCTTCACCTGCCTCGAAGCCCAGGCGCCACTGGAGGTCGCGCTCGACCGCGATCCCTCCGCTGGCGCGCTCGACCGCGGCGCGCAGCACGCGGAAGGTCCCGGCACCCAGCGGCGGGTTCGGACGGTATCGGCCGTTGGCCGGGGAGGCCTCGACCCCGACCGAGCGGCTGTCCTCGACTCCGAGCTCGAGCGACAGCGTGGTCCGGCCGCTCACCCGATGGCGCACGCCCGCGGCGGCCCGGTGCAGGAGTACGTAGTCGCCGTAGTCGTCACCGGCCTCCTGGCTCAGCAGTGAGTTGAGTGCCGGCGCGATGACCGGCTGGTCCGCGAAGTCCCGAATGACCCGTTCGGCGCCGATCGAGAGCTGGGTGGCGCCGGTGCCGGCCCGCACCGCGAGCCCACCGGTCACGCGGTCGTCCGAGGTGCCGTACCCGATCTGTGGGCGGAGCTGGATCCGGCTGCCGCGGACGCCGATCGCGCCCCCGACCCCGAGTGCGAGACCCTGGACCCGGTTGACCCGGGCGACGTCGCTCAGCGAGCCGGTGGCCAGCCGGCTGGACGGCAGCCCGCCGAGCGCGCGCGAGCCGGCGATGCGCTCGACCTCGACCCGGAGCGCGTCCATGTCCTGCTGGTTGACCGGCGTGGCCACATCCGCGATCGCCGCGGAGAGCGGGCCGCCCCACGTGGAATCGTCGGGTCCTGGCTGCTTGAGCCCGCCGATGGCCGGACCCGCCAGCACCGACGGAGGAATGCCCACGTTGAGGTCGTAGTCGGTGATCTCCCAGCGCCCGCGAATGATGCCCCTCGCCGGGAAGTCGAAGAAGCTCGCCCGGCGGCGGATCTCGACCTCCTGGCGGTATGGCAGCCACCAGCGGTTCGCGAAGCGACCGTTCTCCAGGACGATGGTGATGTCCTCGAGCTGGCGGTCCAGGTACGCCGCGGGCGTGAAGCTGAACCGGAAGCGCACCAGCGCCGCCGTGGCCTGATCGATGTAGAGCGTCCCCACCACCAGCGGCAACGCGAACGAGCGGGGCCGGACCTGCACCTCGCGCACGGTGACCTCGCCCCCACCCGTTCGGATCGTGAGCGAATCGCCGAGGGCATATTGGTATGCCGCCGGGCCGGAGGGGGCGAGCGGATGAATCGCGTCGCGCACCTCGTCACCGTCTCCGATCCGGATGACGTCGCCGAAGTTGTTGGTGACGATGCCGAGATGGTCGCGGTGATACGCGATGTCGGTCGGAAGGAACGCGCCGTCGCGCCAGCCGAGCACGACCTGCTTGCTGCGGTTGGGTGCCTGCCAATACACTTCCACGTCCAACTCGTCCGCTTTCACCAGTCGGGGCGGCGCGGCGAGTCCGCCGCCGACCTGTGCGAGGAAGAACACGAATCCGTGGGCGCGGGTGCGATAGCTGCGGAGCGCGGAGTCGGCGGCGACCGCGGTGCGCTCGTCCACCGCCCGGGCGACGAGCGCGAGGACATCCGGCGCGTCCCACGCCTGCGCCGCCAACGGCGAGGCGTGGCCGGCCAGGTAAAGCCCGATCGTCCAGCGGAGCACCCGCACTCCTCTCACCTTACCTCTCACTGCCAAGGGGTCGATGGCCGGAATATTCCCGGGGCTCTGGGGACGAGCAAGCTGGCTCTGTCTCACGGCAGCCGCCTGCGGAGGCGCCCCCGCGCCGACCAGCGGCGAGGCACCGCCTCCGGCCACTGTGCGGACCGTGCCCGCGGCGGACGCGATCGTCGTCGAGACGTCGGGACCTCCGCCGCCCGACACCACCGTGACCTTCATCGCCGGCCAGCGGCGCACGATCGTGCTCCGGCACGGCCCCCCTGAGTATGTCGTGTTCGCGGAGCTCAGGTTTCCGGCCTCGGCGTTCGCCGAGCGAGGCCGCGAGGTGCGCGTAGAGGTCCGACCGCGGCCGGGCGTCTACGGCGTAGAGGTCGCCAGCAGTCTCGCGATTCGGGATAGCGCCACGATCGCCTTCAAGTATCCACGCTACTTCGCCGCCCCCGCGCGGGCGCGGGCCGTCTACGGCTCGGACGTGGCCTACGAGCGGGCGCTTTCGGTCGGACGGGTGATGCCGGGGAACAGGATCGCCCTGTTGCCGTCGACCCGCCCCTTCCCGGACGTGCTCGTGTCCGCGCTGCCGGCCGCCGGCACCTACCTCGTCGCGGCGGCGCGGTGACCTCCTCGTTCGAGCGGTTCGCGGCCCAGGCGCGGCTCGGCGGGATCGTCCCGGTGACCCGCCAGGTGGTGCTCGACGGCGACACGCCGGTGACCGCGTTCGCGAAACTGCACCGAGGCCGGTGGGGCTTCCTGCTGGAGTCGCTCGAGGGCGGCGAGCGGTGGGCACGATACACCTTCCTCGCCACCGAGCCCCGCGAGGTATTCCGCTACCGCGGCCGCACCTGCGAGCGCTGGAGCCCGGACCGCGACTGGACGGTCGTCGAAGCCGACATCGCTCCGCTGGAGCACCTGGGTCGCACGATGCGGCGGCACCCGCCGGTCAGCGTGCCCGGCCTGCCCCGCTTCACGGGTGGCGCGGTCGGGTTCTGGGGCTACGACGTCGTGCGCACCATCGAGTCGCTGCCCGACTCGCCCCGGGACGATCGCGACCTCCCCGACGCCATCGTCATGGTGGCCGACACGCTGCTCGTGCTCGACAACCTGTTCAACCGCGCGACCGTCATCGCCAGCGTCGAGCTCCCGGACGATGCGAACCCGAGCGCACTGCGCACGCTCCACGCCGACGCGGAGGAACGGATCGACCGGTGGCTGGAGCGGCTCGCCGCGCCTGGAAGCGTCCGACCGCTCGCGATCGAGGAGTCGCCGTCTTTCCCCGCCTGCACCTCACCCTACGCGGACGCGAGGTTCCTGGAGGACGTCGCGCGCATCAAGGAGTACATCGCCGCCGGCGACACCTTCCAGACGGTGCTGAGCCGCCGGATCGATCTCGACGCACCCGATCCGTTCCTGAGCTACCGCTATCTGCGCGCGCTGAACCCGGCGCCGTATCTCTACTATCTCCACTGCGACGACATCCACGTGATCGGCAGCTCACCCGAGATTCTCGTGCGGGTGGAGGACGGGGAGGTCACCGTTCGACCCATCGCCGGCACTCGGCCCCGCGGGTCGGACTCGGCCCATGACGCCGCGCTCGCCGAGGAGCTCGCGGCCGACCCCAAGGAGCGTGCCGAGCACCTGATGCTGGTGGACCTGGGGCGGAACGACGTGGGCCGGGTCGCGGAGTTCGGCACCGTGCGGCTCACCGCGTTCATGACGATCGAGCGATACTCCCACGTGATGCACCTGGTCAGCGAGGTGCGCGGCCGCCTCCGTCCCGAGCTCGATGCGGTGGCCGCGCTTGCGGCCTGCTTCCCCGCGGGCACGGTGTCCGGCGCGCCGAAGGTGCGGGCCATGCAGATCATCGACGAGCTGGAGCCGGTGCGGCGCGGCCCCTACGCCGGCGCGGTGGGCTACGTGGGATGGGGCGCCCGTACCATGGATACCGCGATCACCATCCGCACCTGCGTGATCCGGGGCAACCGCGCCTGGGTGCAGGCCGGCGCCGGGATCGTCGCGGACTCGGACCCCGCCGCCGAGTGGCGCGAGACCGAGGCCAAGGCGCGGGCCGTGCTGCTCGCCCTCGCCCTGGCCGCGGGAAACCCGAAGCCAGGTCAGGCTCCCGCCTAGCCCCGCCGGTCGCTGCACGCCTGCCCCCCTCACCCCGCCGCCCCGCTATTTTCGATCCATGTCCACCTTTCGCCTCGTCAGCGCCTCCGGCGATCAGAGCTTCGAGGTGCCGCCCGGCCGGAGCGTCGTCGTCGGACGCGGGGTGGCGACGGACATCGCCATCTACGATCCGACGATCTCCCGCCGCCACGCGGAGCTGACCGCTCGCGCCGATGCCATCGACGTGCGCGACCTCGGGAGCTCCAACGGGACCTGCATCAACGGGAGCCGGGTGCTCGCGGGTCGGGTGGTGGTCAACGACTCGATCACCTTCGGCAAGGTCACCTACCAGGTTCGCGAGGCCCGCGCCGGCGGAGCCGAGCCGCTCCCGCTGCCGGAGCCGGTGGCACCCAGCGGCACCATCGTCCGCCAGCTCATGGTGAGCGGGGGCGGTGCCACCGGCATCACCAGCCGGGACGGACCCCTCACCCGCGGCCAGCTCCGCGTCGCCGCGGCGACGGCCGAGGAGCGGCAGGCCAAGAAGCTCTCGCTCCTGCTCGAGGTCGCGCAGAAGCTCACCGCGGAGCTGGAGATCGACCGGCTCCTCCGCGCGGTGGTGGACATGACGTTCCAGGTCATGGAGGTGGACCGGGTCACCATCCTCCTCCGGAACGAGACCACGGGCGAGATGGTCCCGACCATCTCCAAGAGCCGCCTCGGCGATACCCAGGTGCAACCGGTGCCGCGCTCCATCGTGGACAAGGTGGTCGAGGAGCGGGTGGCGGTGGTCTCGCACAACGCGCCGGCCGACTCGCGGTTCAAGGGTCGCTCCATCGTCACTCAGAGTGTCCGGAGTGCGATGTGCTCGCCGCTGCTCGACGCGCGCGACGAGATCCTCGGCCTGCTGTACGTGGACAACACCAGC
Organism: uncultured Gemmatimonadales bacterium; assembly: GCA_963846545.1. Classification (GTDB taxonomy): domain Bacteria; phylum Gemmatimonadota; class Gemmatimonadetes; order Gemmatimonadales; family GWC2-71-9; genus CAVVWJ01. Next base: position 2,524,322 of record CAWJWG010000001.1, read on the forward strand.
GCGCCCGGCAGCTTCAGTGATGAGGACCTGCAATTCCTCGTCGCGTTCAGCGGCCTCGCCGCCCTCGGGATCAAGAACAGCCGGTTCGCCGAGCAGATCCGGCGCGAGGCGCTGGTGCGCTCCAACTTCGAGCGCTACTTCGCGCCCAACGTGGCGGCCGATATCGCGCGGCAGGACGGCGCCATCCGCCTCGGCGGGGAGCGGCGGCCGATCACCGTGCTCTTCAGCGACATCCGGGGCTTCACCGCCATGGCCGAGTCCATGGGGCCCGACGCGGTGGCGCGGCTGCTGAGCGAGTACTTCAGCGAGATGGTGGAGGTGATCTTCGAGCACGGCGGCACGCTCGACAAGTTCATCGGCGACGCCGTCATGGCGCTGTGGGGCGCGCCGATTGCCCACAGCGACGACCCGGATCGTGCCCTCGAGGCCGCCATCGGCATGCAACGCGCGATCGACGAGCTCAACCGCGGTTGGGCCGCCTCGGGCCGGCCCGAGATCGGCGTCGGCATCGGCATCAGCCACGGTGACGTCTTCGCCGGGAACATCGGCAGCCACCGCCGGCTGGAATACACCGTGCTCGGCGACGCGGTCAACGTCGCGGCCAGGCTCTGCGCCGAGGCGGGTCCGGGCGAGATCCTGGTGAGCGAGGCGCTGCTTCGGGTGGTCCGGGCGCAGGTGGAGCACGAGTATCTGCCCGAGCTGGGCCTGAAGGGAAAGACCCAAGTGGTGCAGGTGTACCGCGTGAAGAGCGTAACGGGCGGGGGGGAAAGATGGCGCCGGGCGGCGGCTAGACTAGGCGGTGGGCACCGCGTCACCTACGCGCGGGCCCTTCGCGACACCGAACTCGTAAGGCTCCCCCACTTCGTCCAGCAGCCGCAGCACCAGCCGGATCGGCAGCCCCATCACACTGAAGAAGTCGCCCTCGATCCGCTCCACCAGGGCGGCGCCGTAGCCCTGGATGCCGTAGGCTCCCGCCTTGTCCATCGGCTCGCCGGTCGCGACGTACGCGCGGAGGTACCCCTCGCTCATCCGGCGGAATCCTACGTTGGTCACGTCGGTGGCCTGATGGACGTGGTCCTCGTGTACCAGCGCCACCGACGTCACCACCTGGTGGGTTCGACCCTGCAGCTTCATCAGCATGCGGAGCGCATCGGCTTCGTCCACCGGCTTCTCCAGCACCTCGTCCCGGACGATGACGGTCGTGTCGGCCCCCAGCACCAGCCGTCCGTTGACGCCGCGCGCCTTCTCCCGGGCCAGGCGCTCGACGTAGTCCAGCGCCGTTTCCAGCGGCCGGCGCACCTCGGGAATGTTGGAGGCGATCACGCGGACCGGGAGGCCGAGCATCTCGAGCAGCTGACGGCGCCGGGGCGAGCTGGAGGCCAGTGTGAGCGGCTCTCGGGTCATGCCTGACGCTCCAGGATGAGGGTGACGGGACCGTCGTTGTGGATCTCGACCTGCATGTCCGCCCCGAACTCGCCGGTCGCGACGTCGAGTCCGCGGCCGCGCAGGGCGGCGACGAACCGCTCGTAGAGCGGGATCGCGGTCTCCGGCCGCGCGGCATCCACGAAGGACGGCCGCCGTCCCTTCGACGCGTCGCCGTAGAGCGTGAACTGCGAGATCACGAGCACGCCACCGCCGACCTCGTCGAGGTCCAGGTTCATTTTCCCGGCCGCATCGGCGAACAGCCTGAGGCCCGCGACCTTCTCCGCCATCCAGTCGACCGCCGCATCGGTATCGGTGTGCGTCAGACCCACGAGCAGGCAGAACCCGCGGCCGATCGCGCCCGCGGTGCGGCCCTCGATCGTGACCGAAGCCCTCGAGACCCGCTGCAGGACGACGCGCATGATGGGGTGTAAATTTCCGTGGTGACTGACATCGACGGCATTCCGACGTGGTGAAGATAAGCCGGATTCCCTCCGCGCCGCATCGTCCCGATCCCCGGACCTGGGCCGACGACGGGCTCACGGTCTCGTGGCTGGGCCACGCGACGGTCCTGCTCAACCTGCTCGGCACCTCGATCGTCACCGACCCCGCGTTGCAGCCGCGCGTGGGCATCGGCCGCGGACTGGCGAAGCTCGGTCCCCGCCGGCTCGTACGGCCGGCGCTCCGGGCGCGGGACCTGCCGGCGCTGGATCTGGTCCTGCTCTCCCATGCGCACATGGACCACACCGATCTCGGCACCCTCTGCTCGATCCCCAGGGGGGTACCCGTGGTGGTGCAGCACGGCAACCGCGACCTCGTACGCCGGTTCGCGCAGGTCGAGGAGCTGAGCTGGGGTGAGACGACGACGGTGGCCGGCCTGAGGGTAGAGTCGGTCGAGGTGCGCCACTGGGGGGCTCGGATGGTGACCGACCGGCATCGGGGGTACGGCGGATACCTGCTGGCGAAGCAAGGTCGGACCGTCCTGTTCGCCGGCGACACCGCCTTCACCGAGGTGTTGACGCCGCTCCGCGCGCGGGCGGACATCGACCTGGCGATCCTGCCGATCGGCGCCTACGACCCGTGGATCGCCAACCACGCATCGCCGGAGCAGGCCTGGCGCATGTTCAAGGATCTCGGTGCGGAGTACCTGCTGCCGGTGCACCACTCGACATTCCGTCTGAGCCGGGAGCCGGTCGGGGAGCCGATGGCGCGGCTGTTGGCCGCGGCGGGGAGCGAGAGCTGGCGCGTGGTGGGTCGGGAGATCGGTGACACCTGGACGCTGCCCGACGTACCCGCCGTCCCTACTCGGGCCGCTCGTCCGGCCTAGAGCCCTCCCCGGTCCCACGGCCCGCGGATGGCCAGCGTGCGGCCCGGCTCGGTCCCGGCATCCAGCGTCGAGCCCTGGATGTTCACGAACAGCACCCGGCCATCGGGGCTGAAGCAGCACCCGGCGAACTCGCCCTGGTTGAGGACATTCCGCCCGAGATCGAAGATCGCGCCGGCGGGCGTCAGTCCACGCAGGTACTGCTCTCCCTCGCCGTCCTCGCAGATCACGATCCCGCCTCGTGGACTCACGGTGACGTTGTCGGGGGAGTCCAGCACCTCGCGCGAGGGACTCTCGAAGACCAGCATCAAGCTCCCGCGATCCTCGGCGGTTGAGCGGTAACGCCAGACCTGCCCCACCTCCGCGTCGCCGCCGTTGGTCGCGTGGAAGTAGATGCTCTCGTCTCCGTACCAGCATCCCTCCAGTCGCGCGAACCGCGCCGCCCCCCGCGCGAACCCCTGGTCGAAGACGCGGGTCGGGTTGTTGCCGTCCGTGCTCGAGTCCGCTTCGGCGATCTCCACCCAGCGCACCGGGAGTTCGTCCCCCACCTTCTGCCCGGTGCCTGTGTCGTAGTTCGGCCGCTCGTGAATGGCCAGCATCTGGAGCCGGCCGCCGTCGACGAGCCGGCCCCGCGTCGTGGGGATGAATCGGTAGAAGCCGGCGGTCGGTGAGTGGTCCTCCGTCTCGTACACGATGCCGGTGGCGCGATCAACGGCGATGGCCTCATGCACGAAGCGGCCCATCGCCTTGAGCGGCACCGGCCTCGCCGGCCCGGTCGCGGCAACCGGGACTTCGAAGATGTAGCCGTGTTCCTCGTGCCACCCGTTCACCCGGCCCTCGACGCTCTCCTCACAGCTCAGCCAGCTCCCCCACGGCGTCGGTCCGCCGGCGCAGTTCACGATCGTCCCGTTCAAGCTGACGAAGTCGCGCACCAGCTCGACGGTGCCGTCCTCACCGATCCGCACCTCGAGTGAGGTCGTGCCCCCGCCGCCCTTGCGATCGTAGGCGGTGGCTGGATCGCCCTTCACCTTCGCGGTATCGGAGGGGTTGCGATTCTCGTGATTGCGGATCAGCCGCACGTTGCCGTTGGGCAAGGCGAACGCGGCCATGCCGTCGAAGGCGCAGGGCGTGGGATGCCCGTCGGACATCATCTTGCCCGGGGAGCTGAGCACCGTGTAGCTGAAGCCGTCAGGGAGGGCGAGCTCCGGGCCGGCCGGCCGGAGCGGGCCGTACCCTCCCTGCCCCAGCGCCGCGCCGCGAACCCCCGCGCCTCGTGGATCGGGACGAATCCCTCGCGAGCACGCGACGAGGCCGGAGAGCGACGGGGCGATGAGCGCCGAGCCGGCGAGCGCGGCCGAGTGGCGCAGGAATCGCCTGCGGTTGAATTGGGCCATGCGGAATCGTCAGGCTGGGCGCGCCGTTTCGCAAGCGGCCGACTGGTAGGCCGATGAGCAGCGCGACGACGATGCCTCCGCGCGCCCGTCGGGGAAGGACAGGAGAAAGCCAAGCACGGTGGGGGGGAGGCGGCGTTATCGTGTCGCCGGCGACTCCTCCATCACCGCCTTGGCATGTGCGTTCGCCATTGGTAAATCGCACTCTGATGTTTGTTACCTGCAACGTCGACGTAACGATAGTGTTCAACCTCGTGCCGTGAGGTCTACTCGATTTCGACGGTGAACTCTCGAGTTGCCTCGTCCACGTCGTCCTGCACCCGTAGTGCGAACGTGTAGGTTCCAGCCAGTGTAGGCACGCCGGCTACACGAGAGCCGAAGAGCGATTCGCTCTGGACCCCCAATCCGGGTGGAAGGGCACCGGCTACGACAACCCACGTCTTGTTTCCGTACCCCCCGGTCGCCGAGAGTGATCCCTCGTACTGCGCTCCAACCTGGCCGTCGGGCAGCTCGTCCGTGTTCATCACCAGAGGACCGGGACGAATGCCGATGGTCACGGTGGCGATAGCGCTGGCACCGGCTGCATCGTGCACCGAAACGTCCACGTCTACGGGCTCGCCGGCAGGCCCACTGGGTCTTTCGGGATTCCCCGAAATGGCCCCGGTCAACGCCTCAAGCGACAACCCCGCTACCTCAAACGGCTCCGACCACTCGAAGGTGTACGGACCCGTTCCGCCGGCGGCCTCCAAGGTGTCGGCGTACGGTGTTCCAGCCTCGGCCGCTCTGAGTTGGAGACTCGTAATTTCCAGTCCGGTCGGGTCAACGAACTCGATGGTGACGGTCTTGGTGACGCTTCTGTTTTCGGCATCGATAACGCTGACGCTGATACTGTAAACGCCCGCGGGGTACCCGGGCGTGCCCGTCACCGATCCGCTGGCGTCGAGGATCAGTCCAGGCGGAGAACTACTGCTCCAGCTCCAGATGTAGGGCGGCATGCCGCCCGCTGCCTCCAGCTCCGCTTGGTAGCCAACACCGATCGTTGCTGCGGGAAGTGCCGATGTTGTGACCGTCAGTCCGACAGGTCGTGGGGCAATGAGCTCCAGGTCCCAGAAATTAACAATCCCGGTCCGGATCTCGGCGTCGATCGTAGCGGTAGCGTACCCGACTTTCGTGCCACTCAACGGATAGGTGCCTGTCGGAACGCTTTCGATCGCGTATCTGCCATCGGGCCCAGACTGGCCTTCGCGATCGGCAATCATGACACGCACTCCCTCCAGCGGGGCGTGCGTCGAAAAATCGCGCACCATTCCACTCAACGATCCCGTGGCCGGCGTGTCGTTGGGATCCCCACAGCCCAGCGTCGTGACCAGGAATCCGAGCGCAAGCAAACCGGGCCCTCGAACCATCGAGGACCCGGTCGGTCTGCAAGTGCCAAGCGCGGTGCGGCGAGGCGGCGTTATCATGTCGCCGACTACTCGACCGTCACCGACTTGGCGAGGTTGCGCGGCTGGTCCACGTTGCATCCGCGGGCCACCGCCACGTAATAGGAAAGCAGCTGCAGGGGGATACTGGTCAGCATCGGCGTCAGCAGGTCGAGCGTCACCGGGATGGTGAATGTGGCGTCGGCCAGCCGCTCGATCTCCGTATCGCCCTCATTGATCAGCGCGAGCACCTTGCCGCCCCGCGCCTTCACCTCTTCGATGTTGGACACGATCTTCGAGTGCACCGCGTCCTTGGGCGCGATGAACACCACCGGCATGTTCTCGTCGATCAGGGCGATCGGTCCGTGCTTCATTTCGGCCGCCGGATACCCCTCGGCGTGGATGTAGGAGATCTCTTTGAGCTTCAGCGCGCCTTCGAGGGCCACCGGGAAGTTGACTCCGCGGCCGAGGTAGAGCGCGTTGGTGGCCGTACTGAGGAACCGCTCGGCCAACTGCTCCAGCTCCGAGCTGCGCTCCAGGATCTTGGCGATCTGGTCCGGCAGCACCCGCAGCCCCTGGATGAACTCGCGCCCCTGGAGAATGCTGAGGCTCCGGAGCCGCGCCATGCGCAGGGTGACCAGCGCCAGCGCCGCGACCTGGCTGGTGAACGCCTTGGTGCTGGCCACGCCGACCTCCGGACCCGCGTGCAGGTAGATGCCGCCGTCCACTTCGCGCGCGATCGTCGAGCCCACCACATTCACCAGACCGACGGTGCGCGCACCCCGGCGCTTGGCCTCGCGGATCGCCGCCAGCGTGTCGGCCGTCTCGCCCGACTGGGAGATGCCGATGACCAGCGTGCGGTGGTCCACCACCGGGTTCCGGTAGCGGAACTCGGACGCGTACTCCACCTCGACCGGTACCCGCGCCATCTCCTCCAGCATGTACTCGCCGATCAGCGCCGAATGCCACGAGGTGCCGCACGCCGTGATGATGATCCGCTCGACATGCTTGAGCTGGTCATCGCTCAGGTTGAGGCCGCTCACGCGTGCGGTGCCCTCTTCCTCCAGCAGGTGGCCGCGAAGCGTGTTACAGAGGCTCTCCGGCTGCTCGCAGATCTCCTTCAGCATGAAGTGGGGGAAGCCGTTCCGCTCCACCATCGCCAGGTCCCAGTCGATCTGGTTCACCGGCTTGCTGATCCGCGTCGTCTCCAGGTTGCGCACCCGATAGCCGTCGCGCGTGAGCACCACCAGCTCACCGTCGTCGAGGTACACGACCGAGCGGGTGTATTGCAGCAGGGGGGAAGCGTCCGAGGCGACGAACCACTCGTTCTCGCCTACGCCCACCAGCAGCGGCGAGCCCTTCCGGGCCGCGACCAGCACGTCCGGCTCGTCGGCCGAGATGAAGGCGAGGCCGTAGGCGCCGTCGACTTCGCGCAGCGCGGCCGCCACCGCTTCCTCGAGGTTGCCGTCGTAGTACTCACCCACCAGGTGCGCGAGCACCTCGGTGTCGGTCTCAGAGGTGAAGCAGTGACCCCGCTTCTCCAGCGTCTTCCGGATGGTGTTGGAGTTCTCGATGATGCCGTTGTGGATGACGGCGATGCGGCCCGACTGGTCGGTGTGCGGATGGGCATTCGGCGTGGTGGGCGCCCCGTGGGTGGCCCAACGGGTGTGGCCGATGCCGAGCGTGCCCGACGGCATCCCGTTCTCGAGCTCCTGCTCCAGCATCGAGAGCTTGCCGGCGGCCTTCATGATCTTGAGCCCGTGGCCGTTCACCACGGCGATCCCCGAGGAGTCGTATCCGCGATACTCCAGGCGGCGCAGCCCCTCCAGCAGCAACCCGGCCGCCTGGCGAGGTCCGATATAGCCTACGATGCCGCACATCGTCCATGGCCCTCACTGCAAGAGTTCTCGACCCGCGGCGACCAGCGCGTCCGCTTCGGACGTCGTGGGCGCTTCGGCGATCAGTCGAACGATAGGTTCGGTGCCGGACGGTCGCACGTGGAGCCAGCGGTCGGCCCACGACAGCCGGAGTCCATCCCGGTCGTCCGCGGTCGCGTCGGCGAATCGCCGCCGCAGCCGGTCGTACAGGGGACCCAGCTCGGGACCCCGCGGTGCCTTGGCCTTCACGATGGTGTAGCGAGGGGAGGCGTCGACCAGTTGAGTGACCGTTACCCCTGAAGTGGCAAGGAGATGCAAGATCAAGGCCACCCCCAGGGGAGCGTCGCGCCCGATGTGAAGCGCCGGGTACATGACGCCCCCGTTGCCCTCCCCGCCAATGGCAGCACCCTCATCCCGTATGGCCCGGGCCACGTTGGCCTCGCCGACCGCCGCCCGGACCAGCGTCGCCCCCACCGACCGGGCCGCATCATCAACCACCAGGCTGGTCGAAAGGTTCACCACCACCTTCGGGTTTTTTGCCTTACTGCCGCGTCCATCCAACACGGCCCGGACGGCGAAGGCGAGCGTGTAGTCCTCCCCGATCGCGCGGCCCTGCTCGTCCACGACCGCCAGGCGATCCACGTCGGGATCCACCGCCAGGCCCAGGTCGGCGCCATTGTCCCGAACCGCGCGGCCGAGCTCGCCGAGATTCTCCGGCACCGGCTCGGGCGGGCGGGGGAACCGGCCGTCCGCCTCGAGGTTGATGCCGCTCACCCGGCAGCCGAGCCGGTCGAGCAGCGGCAGCATCGCGACGGCGCCCGCGCCGCGCACGCAGTCCAGCGCCACGTGAAAGCCGCGCCGCCGTATCGCGGGCACATCGATCACGGGAAGCGCGAGGACGGCGTCGAGATGGCGCGACACCGCGTCGGGATCCTCGCGCACGGTGCCGAGCCCGTCCCACCCGGCACGTGGCGGGCCCTGTTCAGCGAGCGCGCGTACCTGCGCGCCCGAGTCGGAATCGAGGAAGATCCCGTCCGGCCCGACGAACTTGAGCGCGTTCCACTCGATCGGGTTGTGGCTCGCCGTGAGGATCAGCCCGGCGCCGGCGTGGTGGTGCTCCACCGCCATCTGGACCGTCGGCGTGGGGACGACGCCCAGGTCCACGACGTCCACGCCCACCGACATCAGACCCGCCGCCGCGGCGCGAGCGAACATCGGCCCGCTGGTCCGCGAGTCGCGGCCGAGAATCACGGCCGAACGAGCACCCGACGAGCGGACCCAGGCCCCGAGCGCGGCGGCGTGACGCGCCACCAGCTCGGGTGTGAGGTCGGTGCCCACGTGGCCCCGCATCCCGCTGACGCTGATCATGAGCGTGTCGGACATAGACCTGGCGTGCCGCTCAGCGGCCGATGGGGAGGGCGGTGACGTCCCGGAACGCGCCGGTGAACGCGTCCACGACCTCGGAGTCGAAATGGGTGCCGGCGCAGCGCCGCAGCTCCTCGAACGCCTCGGAAGGCGAGCGCGAAGCGCGATACGCGCGGTTCGTGGTCATCGCATCGAACGCATCCACCACCGAGACGATGCGGGCCTCGCGCGGGATGGCGCGCGCCCGGAGCGAGTCGGGGAAGCCCGCCCCGTCCATGCGCTCGTGATGCGAGCGAACGATGCGGAGCGCCATGGTGGATTCGCTGAGGAACGGTGCCAGGATCTTCTCGCCGAGGAGCGTGTGCTCCTTGATGTGCTCGAACTCTTCGGCGCTCAGCGGACCGGGCTTGTTCAGCACGGCCTCGCGGGTGCCGATCTTCCCGATGTCGTGCAGCTCGGCACCCAGCCTGATGTGCTCCAGCGGCTCGCCGATGTAGCCGAGCTGAATGGCGGTCTTGACCGCGTACCGGCTCACGCGCGACGAGTGTCCGCTGGTATACGCGTCCTTCGCTTCCAGCGCGTGCACCAGTGTCTGGACCCCGTTGATCAGGGATTCCTTGTTCCGGCGGTCCAGCTCTCGGACACGGCTCTCCAGGTTCCGCTGGTAGAACCGGTTCTGCAGCACGAGGTGGCGCTTCTCGAGCGCCTTGTCCACCCGCGCCCGAACTTCTTCCATCATGACCGGCTTCGAGATGTAGTCGAGCGCGCCCACCTTGAGACACTCCACGGCGGTTGACACGTCGGCGACGCCGGTGAGCATGATGATGGCCATGTCGGGATAGCGGCGGAGCGCTTCGCGCAGGAAGGTGACCCCATCCATTTCCGCCATGTGCACGTCGGAGATGCAGACCGGAATCTCACCGTCGCGCTGGAGGATGGCGAGCGCCTCGACGCCCGACGAGGCTTCGCTAGTGGCCAGGCCGTGGCCCTCGATCACCCGGGCCAGCGCATGGCGCACCGCCTCATCGTCGTCCACGATCAGACAGCGGGCGGTGGTGCTCACGGAGCCGGGTTGATTCACGATCCGAAGGTAACCGCGACCGGGGGGACCCTTCAACCGATCCTCAGTCTTGCCGCCCGCCTCGGCGGACCGTTACGCTTCTGCACTTTCACGCGAGCCGGCCCCAATGACCAGAATCCTCCCGCACGACGACGAGCACGGCTTCGCGACCCGGTCGGTCCATGCCGGGCAGGTCCCCGAGCCGCTCTCCGGGGCGGTGATGACGCCGATCTATCAGACCTCCACCTACGTCCAACAGGGGCTCGGTCGCCACCGCGGCTACGAATACGCGCGGACCCAGAACCCCACCCGTGAAGCGCTCGAGCGCAACGTCGCGAGCCTCGAAGGCGGCGCGCACGGGCTCGCGTTCGGCTCCGGCCTGGCCGCGCTGGATGCGGTGCTCAAGCTCCTCAAGTCGGGCGATCACGTGGTGTGCGGAGACAACGTCTACGGGGGCACCCAGCGGCTGATGGAGCAGGTCTACGCCGGCCTCGGCCTGAAGTTCACCTTCGTCGACATGCGCGACCTGGCCAACATCGAGCGCGCGGTCACGCCGGCGACCCGCGTGGTCTATTGCGAGACTCCGACCAACCCGATGATGAACCTGGTGGACCTCGCCGCGGTGGGCGACCTCACCCAGGCCAGCGGCTATCTCTTCGTGGTCGACAACACCTTCGCCACGCCGTTCTTCCAGCGGCCGCTCGCCTTCGGCGCCGACGTCGTGCTCCACTCGACGACCAAGTACCTGAACGGGCACAGCGACATGGTGGGCGGGCTTCTCATCATGACCCGCGACGACCTCGCCGAGCGACTCGCCTTCATTCAGAACGCCGCCGGCGCGGTGCCGGGCCCGATGGACTGCTGGCTCGCGCTCCGCGGCATCAAGACGCTGCCGCTTCGCATGCGGCAACACGACGCCAACGGACGCCGCGTGGCCGAGTGGCTCGCGGGCCGGCGCGACGTCCCCAAGGTCTACTATCCCGGCCTGCCCTCGCATCCTCAGCATGACCTGGCGTGCCGGCAGATGACCGGATTCGGTGGCATGATCTCGATCGATGTCTCCGACCCTGCGCGAGCGCGGCGCATCGTCGAGGGCACCAAGATCTTCGCCCTCGCCGAGTCGCTGGGAGGCGTCGAGAGCCTGATCGGGCATCCGGTCACCATGACCCATGCCGCGGTCCCGCCGGCGATGCGCCAGGCGATGGGCTTGACCGACAGCCTGGTGCGGCTGAGCTGCGGTATCGAGGACGCGGACGATCTGATCGGGGACCTGGACCAGGCGCTCGCGGTGTAATGTCCGAGACCGGGCGTGTTTGTCGCAGATTGAAACACAAGGAGCTTTCGCCCGTAGGTGCTGCATCCCCAACCCGAGCGAGCCATGACCACGTCCGTCGCCACCCGCCCACGCCGCACCTTTCCGGAGATCTCGGCGGTCAGCTGGGAGCATCCCGCCGACCGGGCGGCGCTCCAGGCGCTCCGCTCAGTCCCGGGCGTCGATGAAGTGATTCGGAAAGTCCTCGCGCTGCTCGGCGGCGAGCGGGGTGTGCGTCTCCTCTTCCAGGGCAACTCGGTCCGGGTCGGCCCCAACCAGTTCCCCAAGCTCTGGCACATGCACACCGAGGTGACCACCACGTTCGACTGGGCTGACGTGCCGGAGCTCTACGTCTCGCAGACCCCCTTCTTCAACGCCGGCGCCTACGGGATCGACAAGCCGTTCATCGTGATCCACTCCGCCGCCATCGAGCTGCTCGACGACGACGAGCTGCGCGTCCTGCTGTCGCACGAGCTGGGACACGTGATGAGCGGCCACGCCCTCTACCGGACCATCGCGGCGATCCTCGCGATGATCAGCCTGGGTGCGTTGCCGATGCTGGCCAGCCTGGCGGTGCTGCCGGTGCGCCTGGCGTTTCTCGAGTGGTCGAGGAAGTCGGAGCTGTCGGCCGATCGGGCGGGATTGCTCGGCGGTCAGGACGTGGCCGTCGCACAGCGGGTGGACATGAAGATGGCGGGCGGCGGTCGCGGCGAGGCGTTCGCCGGCCAGCTCAACGTCGAGGCCTTCATGGCGCAGGCCCATGAGTATGCCGCCTCGGGCGAAGGGCTCGATGTAGTCTACAAGGTGCTCAGCACCCTCGCGCTCACCCACCCGATGCACACGGTTCGCGCCGCGGAGCTGCAGCGCTGGGTCACCACGGGCGACTACGACCGGCTCATGCGCGGCGAGTACGTGCGCCGCGGGCCGGAGACGACCACCCGCCCCGTGGGTGAGGACCTCGCGGCCGCGGGCAGCTACTACGCCGGCGAAGCAAAGGAGATCGCGACGCAGGTCGCCGATGCCGCGCGCCGTGCCGCGGAGCGCGCCCGCGACGCCTTCCGGAACGCGCAGAAGCCGTGAGGCTGCTCGTCGTCGGCGCCGGCGGCCGGGAGCACGCGCTCTGCTGGGCGCTGCGGCGCGAGAATCCCGGGGCCGACATCTACTGCGCTCCCGGGAACCCGGGCACCGCCGAGCTGGCGACGAACCTCGCCATCCCCGCCGACGACCTCGACCGGCTGGCCGACGCGGCCGACATGCACGGCATCGACCTGACGGTGATCGGGCCCGAAGTTCCGTTGGCGCGCGGACTCGCCGACCGGCTTCGAGCCGAGGGGCGCGCGGTGTTCGGTCCGAGCGCCGCCGCCGCGCAGCTCGAGGCGTCCAAGGCGTTCGCCAAGGAAGTCATGGCGTCGGCGAGGATCCCCACGGCTTCGAGCCGCACTTTCCAGGACCTGGCCGCCGCGCTGGACTACGTCGCCGGGCATCCCGAGCCGCTGGTGGTGAAGGCGTCGGGACTCGCCGCGGGCAAGGGAGCCGTGGTCTGCGAGACCCGGGCTGAGGCCGCTGCCACCGTGCGCGCGATGCTCGGGGAGGGCGCCTTCGGCGAGGCGGGGCGCACGGTGGTGATCGAGGCGTTCCTTCGAGGCGAGGAGGTGTCGGTCCTCGCGATCACCGATGGGCGGGACGTCGAGCTTCTCCCCGTGTCCCAGGACCACAAGCGCCTGCTCGAGGGGGACGCCGGGCCCAACACCGGCGGCATGGGTGCCTACAGTCCGGTCTCCGTGGCGACGCCTGAGCTCCTCGAGCGAACCCGCGCGGACGTGCTGGAGCCGACGCTCGCCGACATGCGGCGCCGGGGGACCCCGTTCGCCGGCGTGCTGTACGCCGGTCTCATGGTGGACGAGGAGGGCACACCCTGGGTCGTGGAGTTCAATTGCCGGCTCGGCGACCCCGAGACCCAGGTGGTGCTCCCGCTCGTGCGGGGCGGTCTCACGCAGTCGCTCTGGGCCGTGGCCCGCGGCGAGAAGCCGACGCCGCTCGAGAGCGCGGCGAACGAGGCCTCGGTGACGACCGTGCTGGCTTCACGGGGGTACCCCGACGCACCGGCCAAGGGCGCGGCGATCACGATCCCCGACGAGCTGCCGGAGGGAGTGACCGTCTTCCACGCGGGGACCACGCGCGGAGACGACGGGATTCTTCGAGTCGCCGGCGGACGGGTGCTCAATGTGACGGCGGTCGCGACCACCTTCGCCGAGGCACAGCGACGGAGTCGCATGACCGCGGAGGCCATCCACTACGAAGGCAAGGTGTATCGGCGGGACATCGGGTGGCGCGAGGCCGCCCGACTCGCCCTGGCCACCCGCTGACGCGCCGGCTGTTTACATTCCGGGCGCAATGCCCGAGCTCCCCGAAGTCGAAACCATCGTCCGCGACATCCGTCCCGCCCTGCTCGGCCGCCGTCTCGAACGTGTCTCGTTGAGTCACGACGACGTCCTGCGCGGCGTGACGCGCCGGCGTCTCGTGCGCGGGCTGACGGGCGCGACCGTGCACGGCGTCTCTCGCCGAGCGAAGCACGCCGTCCTGGATCTGGGCGACCGGCGACTGGTCGTCCAGCCCGGCATGACGGGATCGCTGATCGTACACGAGCGGCCGCTCAGCCCGGACCAGCGGCGGTACGCCGTGCTCCGCGCCGCGCTGGACGATGGACGCGAGCTGGTCTATCGCGATGTTCGCCGCCTCGGCACGCTCCTGCTGCTCGACGCCAAGGCGTGGACCAGGTACGATGCCGCGATCGGTCCCGAGCCGCTCGCCGATGATTTCACGCCGGAGCGCCTCGGACGATCGCTCGGCCGGTCGCGCCAGGCGGTGAAGAAGGTGCTGATGGATCAAAAGCACCTGGCCGGCGTGGGAAACATCTACGCGAACGAGGCGCTGTTCGCGTCCGGCATCGATCCCTCGAAGCCGGCTGACAAGCTGACTGCGACCGACCACACCCGGCTGCACCGGGAGATCCGTCGCATCCTCCAGGCAGCCATCATTTCAAAGGGCAGCACCGTGCGCGACTACCGGACCGGGACCGGGCAGGAGGGCAACTTTCAGCTCGACCTGCTGGTCTATGGCCGGGAGGGCGAGCCATGCCGCCGCTGCGGCACCCACCTCGCCGGGACCCACGAGATCGACGCGCGCACCACCGTCTTCTGCTACCGGTGTCAGTCGTGAGCCGGCGGCTCGCACGCCGGCCCGTGCCGACGCCGGCGACCGATCTGCGCGATCTCAAGGAGCGCATTCGGGAGCGGACCGAGAATCGGCCCGCGGTCTACCGCATGCTCGACGCCGACGGCCGCATCATCTACGTCGGCAAGGCCAAGCGACTCCGCACCCGCCTCCTCACCTATTTCCGCGCGGAGTATCCCGACGACAAGGCGGCGCGGATCCTCTACGCGGCGGCCGACATCTCGTGGGAGTACACGCCCAGCGAATTCTCCGCCTACCTCGGCGAGCTGCGGCAGATCAGGCAGTACCGCCCCTACTTCAATCATCGCGGCAACCTCACTCGTCGCGCGGTGTTCATCAAAGTGTCGCGCGGGCCCGCTCCGCGGGTGTACGCCGGCGAGGTGGTCGGCCGGGATGACGTGCGCTGCTACGGCCCCTTCCGCTCGCTGGCCCGGACCGGCGAGGCCGTCCGGACCCTCAACGACCTGCTGCAGCTTCGCGACTGCGCCAGCAGCGTCCCCATGGTATTCAGCGGTCAGGGCGATCTCTTCGGGTCCACACGGCAGGCCGCCTGCATGCGGCACGAGTTCGGCTTCTGCGCCGGACCCTGCGCGGGATTCATCGCCGAGCGCGCGTATCGCGCGAAACTCGAGACCGCGATCGCATTCCTCGAGGGACGAACGATTCAACCGATCGATCGGGTGGTCGAGGCGATGCAGGAGGCCGCGGAGAAGGGCCGTTTCGAGGTCGCGGTGCGCTGGCGAGAGAAATTCGAGCACCTGGAATGGCTGCTGGCGGCCACCAGCCGCGCCCGGACCGCGATCGACCTGCTCACGTTCGTCTACCGCGATCCCGGGACGTACGGGGACGACCGGGTCTACCTCATCCGGCAGGGTGTCGTGCGGGCCTGCTTCGCCGACCCGACGACGCCGATCGAAAACGAAGCCTTTCGCGCGGTCGTCGCCGGGGAGCTCGAGAAGCCGGATCCGGCTCCGGGACCGCTCCCTCTAGAATCGGTGGACGAGATCCTTCTGCTGATGGCTTGGTTCAGGGCGCACCCCGACGCGCTCCGCCGAACTTCCCCCCTCTCCGAGTGGTCGGCAGCCTGAACTGTCCCCTGTAGAGGACGATTTCGCAGGTGCGGAGTTGTGGTGCTATCGCCTAAGCGTTTCTCCGTAACAGCCTTACGTCGCTGCAGTTGGTGGCATCCCCCCTGCCTCCCATACCACCGGCGTCGGCATTTCCCTCGCCGACCCCTCACTCGGTCAGGAGGCTCACCATGATCCGCTCACTCGGCGCCATCGCCGCCACCGGCCTGCTTCTCGCGGCGCCGCTCCACGCGCAGAACGCACGCTCCGGCAGCTTCGGCATCACTCCCTACGCCGGCTACATGAAGTTCGGCAATCTGGTGAACGGACCGCTCGGCACCGGCCTCCGGCGCGCCTCCGGTCCGGTCTATGGCGCGGAGGCGACTTTCGCCATCACGCCTGCTCTCGCGCTCGTGGGCAACGTGGGCTATGCGAATTCGGATCTCGAGGTCGGCGTACCGATTGTCGGTGGGCTCTCGCTCGGACGCAGCTCGGCGCTGATGTACGACGCGGCGCTCCGGCTGCGCGTTCCGGTGGGTACGCGAGGCATCAGCCCGTTCCTGCAGGCCGGCGCGGGCGCGATGCGGCAGGAGATCGAGGTCGGACCGGTCGCCACCAGGTCCACCAACGTCGCGTACAATGTGGGCGCCGGCGTGGACCTCCCGCTCGGTCCCCGGCTCGGCCTGCAGCTCATGGCCAAGGACTACATCGGCAAGTTCGACGCGCGGGAGGCCACCGCGATCAGCGTGGACACCAAGACGACGCACGACTGGTCGTTGAGCGCGGGCCTGCGACTGGGCCTGTAAACGAAAAGGGGGGCCACCTGAGCGGTGGCCCCTTCGCTTTCACGGCGCTGCTCTTCCGACGCAGCCCCAGCGATCGGGCGATCGCTCGATCGCCGTCGCCTGCCCTCCCGAGTTCGGTTGTGGCCACGCGAACCACCCGCCGGGGCTGTCGTCGTAGACGCGGAACGCGATGCGGGGACATCGTCCCGATTCGCCGGCGAGCCAGGCGCCGTCCAGCCGCAGCACCAGGGACCAGCCTCGTGGGCCGTCGCGCGAGCTGACGGTCCATCCCCCGCCCTCGCGAGATCCGCCGAGCCGCCAGTCGGGATCACCCCGCGGCGCCTCCCACCGCGAGCCGCGCCCGCGGTAGATCACGCTGCTGTCCATTGCCCGCCGGACATACCACTGGAAGTCGTCGTGCCCCGGAACCGCGCCGCCGTCACCGGACACGTCCAGGCTGATGACGAGATCATCGCCCCAGTACGGCGACGCATCCGTCATACGGGCGACCACGAACGCGGAGTCGGCGGTGCGGAGGAGCCAGATGGAGTCCACACCCTGGCCCGTCTCCAGCCGCACCGCGGGTGCACCCAGCGCGGCTGGATCGGCCGAAGGATCGGAAGGCACGGAGTCGACGAGGCGGAGCGGCGCGACCGGCCGAGAGGAGACCTGAAGTGACAGCAGCAGCGAGAGGGCGATCACGCGGGGTCGAACGGGGCGAGCGGCACCAGCCGGCCACGCGGCGGAATGCCCGGCTCCAGCTCCATGATGCCGACGGAGGGCGGGAGGTCGAACCGGCGCGGCCCTGCGCCACCGGGATTCATCACCGTCACGACCGTATCCACCAGCGTGAGGATGGGGCGGTGAGTGTGCCCGAAGACGATGATCTCCGCCGACGGGAACGCCGCTTGTACCGCCTCGGGCGTGGGCGACCCGAACTGATCGCCGTGCGTGACGAGAATCTCGAACCCGTCGAGCTCGACGGTCGCCACCTGCGGCAGCTGGGACCGAACGTCCCAGCCGTCGGTGTTGCCGTATACCGCCGTCACCGGCGCGATCGCCCCGAGCTCGTCCAGGATGGCGATCGGACCGATGTCACCCCCGTGCAGGATGTGATCGACCCCCTCGAAGACGTCGAACACCTCGGGACGGAGCAGGCCATGGGTATCGGAGATGATGCCGAGACGCATGGCGACTCAGCGAGGCAGCGCGTTGAACGCGGCGAGAAGCTCCAACGACGTGAACGTGCAGTGACCGGGACGGTCCACGTCCTGTCGAGCGAGCCGGCTGGTCAGCCCCGCGGCCGCGACCTTCTCGGCGTAGAGCGGCTGGTGGAAGAACCGGACGATCGGGTCCCCGGTCGTATGCAGAATGGAGATGGGTGCCGAGGGCTCGCCGTTGGTCTCGAAGCGACCGAGTGCCGCACGCGCGCTCGGCTCCGCCGTGAAGCGCTCCACGCCGGCGTTCAGCGCCACGTCGTCGGACGAACCCTGATAGGTGCGATCGGCATTCTCGTACGGCTGACCGCCGAGACGGGCGGTGGCGTCGGCCGTTCCGATGACGTTGTACCAGAGCACCGAACCGACGGCGACCGCGAGCGCCCCCACATCGAGGCCTGCGGTGGGGACGCCGGTGACGCCGGCCAGCTCGAGGGCGGCCTCCGGATTGGCCGCGAGGGCCGACACGGCCGCGGGGCCGTACGTCGCGGCCCACCCTTCGCGCAGCTCGTCGGGCGGGTCGATCGGACTGCCGGGGAGCACACCCGGGAAGAAGTAGTCGAAGACGACGCGAACGTCGTTGAAGTAGTCGATCTGCCTGGCGAAGTCGCCGATCGGGCCACAGGCGGCGAGCACGCCGGTATAGCGCCCCGACTCGCGCTCCACGGCCAGCGTCGCCAC
The DNA here is from genome assembly GCA_963846545.1 of uncultured Gemmatimonadales bacterium. Classification (GTDB taxonomy): domain Bacteria; phylum Gemmatimonadota; class Gemmatimonadetes; order Gemmatimonadales; family GWC2-71-9; genus CAVVWJ01. The sequence goes on from CAWJWG010000001.1 coordinate 2,542,478, forward strand.
CAGGCCACCCTCGGACACGCCGACGACGTAGACGCGGGCGGGATCGGGCCGCACCGCGCGCCGGACCTCATCCTCGAGCGAGACCAGATCCTCGACCGCGGCGTCGGCAACGAGTCCGTTGGCACGATAGCTGGTGGTGGCGTAGGCATAGCCGGCGGCGTTCACCAGGTCCTCGACCGGAGTGCCGCCAACGGCGTTTTCGGGAATGGCGAGCGGTTGGTCGGGCGCGACGTATCCGTGAGCGTAGATGATGAGGTCCCCGTTCCAGTCGGCGGGGAAGCACAGGCGCGTGAGGGATCCCGCCACGGTGCCGTCGGTGCAACCGACGACCGGAGGCTCACCTTCATCCACCGGCCCCTGTCCCCCGTCCGATCCGCCGCAGGCACCCAGCGCCGGGCCCACCGCCAGGCTCAGGACGACGGTCCATCCGCGCGCGAGCCTCACGCCTCGTCTCCCTGGCCGGTCCAGCGGCGGGCGATCGTGATGTCGAGGCCGAGCTGGTCGAGCACGCGCTGCACGATGAAATCCACCAGCTCCTCGACTCGCGTGGGCCGGTGATAGAAGCCAGGCGCGGCCGGCACGACGATCGCACCCGCCTCGGTGACGCTGACGAGGTTCCGCAGGTGGACCAGCGAGAGCGGCGTCTCGCGGGGGACGAGGATCAGCCGTCGGCGCTCCTTGAGCGTGACGTCGGCGGCTCGCTCCACCAGCGATCGAGATGTCCCGGCCGCGATCGCCGCGACGGTACCCATGGAGCAGGGACAGATCACCATGCCGTTCGTCCGCTGCGAGCCGGACGCCGGCAGCGCGCCCCTGTCGCCATCGGGGAACGCGGTCACCGACGACCAGTCGCCGCCGCTCGCGGCCTGAAGCCCCTCGAGCGACTCGATCCCGCATTCGGCCTCCAGCAACCGCATGCCGTGGCCCGATGCGATGAGCCATACCGGCACGCGATTGCGCGCCAGCACTTCGAGCAGCCGGACGCCGTACGGCGCGCCGGAGGCTCCGGTCAGCGCGAGCACGGTTGGAAGCGCGGTCGTCGCTTTGGTCATGCGCCCAGGCGATCGACCAGCGCGAACAGAAACACGGTCACACTCATGATGCCGTTCATGGTGAAGAAGGCGGCGCCGAGCCGCGAGAGGTCGCCGGGACGGACCAGGCTGTGCTCATAGGCCAGGATGGCCGCGGCGGCGACGAGCCCGGCGTAGTACCAGGTCCCGAAACCCACGCCGTAGCCGAAGAGCGCCAGTGCCGGGATGGTCACACCGTGGAGCAGCTTGGCCAGAAGGATCGCCCGGGCTTCGCCCAGGCGCACGACGGCGCTTCTCAGCCCCTCGCCTCGATCGAAACTCTCGTCCGGCAGCGCGTAGAAGATGTCGAATCCAGCCACCCAGGTCGCCACGGCGACGGCCACCGCCACCAGCGGCCACGCCGGCTCGCTCCACCGGCCCGTCACGGCGAGATAGCCTCCCACCGGAGCGATGGCGAGACTGCTGCCGAGCCAGACGTGCGGCCACCAGGTGAACCGCTTGGACAGGCTGTAGACCATGACCCAGGCCAGCGCGATCGGACTGAGCAGGAGGCAGAGTCGGTTGAGCGCGCCAGCGGAGAGCACGAAGAGGACCCCCGCCACCAGCACGGACGCCCACGCCTGACCGATCGTGAGCGCGCCACGCGGAAGCTCGCGTTGCTTCGTTCGCGGATTGCGGGCGTCGAACCGGCGGTCGGCGATCCGGTTGAAGCCCATCGCCGCCCAGCGGGCGGCGGAGAACGCCGTCACGACCAGCAGCACCGTCCGGAGCGTGACCGGCGCCGTGAGCGAGGCCGCGATTACGCCGAGGAGCGCGAACGGCAGCGCGAACAACGTGTGGGGAAGCTTGACGAAGTTGACGTAGCGAATCAGGAGGGATTCGCCGGCGAAGGTCTGGCCTTCGCTGGCGCGGAGCGGCGGGATGGCGGAAGGCTCGGCCATGGCGTGGCTACGGCGTGGCCGGGCCGCTCAGCCGGATCCCCAGCTGCGGCCACATCGCGTCCACGTTTCGCTTGGTGTCCTCGTCCATCACGATACGCTCGGGCCACGCACGCTCGAAGCCCTCTTCCTTCCACTTCCGGGTGCCGTCGATGCCCATCTTGCTCCCGTAGGTGAACGCGCGGCTGGAGTGGTCGAGCACGTCCACCGGCCCCATGGTGAACCGCACGTCGCGCTCGGGATCGATGTTGTTGAGCGCGATCCACCACGCCTCGTCCGGATCGCGCACGTTGACGTCCTTGTCCACGATGACCAGCACCTTGGCCAATGACATCAGACCCTGTCCCCACAGCGCGTTCATCACCTTGTACGCCTGGCCCGGGTACTGCTTGTCGATGGACACGAAGACCAGGTTGTGGAAGATACCCGGCGCGGGCATGTGGTAATCCACGATCTCGGGCACCGTGAGGCGGAGCAGCGGGAGGAAGATCCGTTCGGTGGCGTGCCCGAGATAGTAGTCCTCCATCGGCGGCCGCCCCACGAGCGTGGCCGGGTAGATGGGATTCCTCCGGGCGGTGACGGCGGTGACGTGCACCAGCGGGTAGTAATCGGCGAGCGAGTAGAAGCCGGTGTGGTCGCCGAAGGGGCCCTCCATCACCAGCGGCTCCGCCGGGTCGATGTAGCCCTCCAGCACCAGCTCCGCCTCCGACGGCACCTCGAGATCGCAGGTGACCGCGTGCGTCAGGTCCACCGGATCGCGCCGGAGAAAGCCGGCGAAGAGGAACTCATCGATCGTGGGCGGCAGGGGCGCGCTGCCGGAGTAGATGCTGGCCGGATCGCCTCCGAGGGCGATGACGACGGGCATGCGCTCACCCGCCGCGGCCATCTCCCGCCAGTGCGCGGCGCCCACCTTGTGCCGCTGCCAGTGCATCGCCAGCGTGTCGCGGCCGAGCACCTGGACGCGGTACATCCCCACGTTGCGAATCCCGCGCACAGGATCGCGGGTGATGACCATCGGCAGGGTGATGTAGCGTCCGCCGTCGCCCGGCCACGTGGTGAGAAAGGGAATCTCGTCGAGATTCACCGCGTCGCCCCGGAGCACGACCTCCTGGCACGGCGGGCGGCCGCTCCTCACCTTGGGCGGGAACTTGCCGACCTCGGCGAGCTTGGGCAGCATCGCCAGCTTGCCGAAGAGCCCCTCGGGCACCTTCATCTCGAGCAGCTCCGAGATGCGCCCGCCCACCGTTTCGAGATCGGTCACGCCGAGGGCCAGACACATCCGCCGCATGCTGCCGAACAGGTTGATGGCGACGGGATGGGGGCTCCGGCGTCCGTCGTCGAGCAGGACGTACTCGAACAACAGGGCCGGGCCGCCGCCGGGGCTCTTCATGCAGCGGTCTGCGATCTCGGCGATCTCCAGCCGCGCGCGCACCGGATGCGTCACGCGCACGAGCTCACCAGCCTGGTCGATGGCCTGGATGAATTCGCGGAGGTTGTCGAGTACCATCAGCGGTCGCCGGTCACGAGCGGGTGCCGACGTGCATGGCGGTGACGCCGCCCATGAGAAGCCGGTAGCTCACGTCGTGAAAGCCTTCCCGCTCCATCCGCCGGGCCAGCTCCTGCGGACCGGGAAAGGTCTGGGTGGATGCCGGGAGCCAGGCATACGCGGTGTCGTGCTTGGAGATTGCGCGTCCGATACGCGGCAGGATGACGCGGAAGTAGACCTGGTAGATTCGCCGGAGGAGCGGATTGGGCGGGAGGGTCATCTCGAGTATCACGAGCCGCGCTCCCGGCTTGAGCACCCGCGCGGCCTCGCTCAGGCCGGCGTCGAGGTCCACCAGGTTGCGCACGCCCCAGCCCACCATCGCACCGTCGAAGGAGCGGTCCGGAAACGGGAGAGACAGGGCATCGGCATTCACCGGCGCCAGGCGCGGCGACTTGGCGCGCCCCAGCCGCAGCATGCGCTCCACGAAGTCCGCGCCGACGATCCGCCCGCGGAATCCCGGCTGCGTGGCGAGGGTGGCACCGAAGTCCAGCGTGCCGGCGCACAGATCCAAGTACATTCCCTCCGGCGCCCGCTCCCATTCCAATCGCCGAACCGCGTCCCGCCTCCATCGCTGGTCGAGCCGGAGGCTGATGATGCGGTTGAGCCGGTCGTAGGTGGGGGCGATGGCGGTGAACATCGCGCGGACGTAGGCCCGCTTCTCGGGGCCTCCCGAGACGGGTAACTTACGATCCGAGGCTAACATAGGCGCACAATGTAGTCCCCTTGCAGGAGCCTTGGCAAGCGGGACGCGCGATGCCTGAGGGGCCGGACTGGCCTCGCCTGACCGATCAGGAGGTTGTGCTTCTCGCCCGGGGCGGGCGCGAGGCGGCCTACCGTGAGCTGGTTCGCCGGTACGAGCGCCCGGTGTTCGCGCTGGTGTATCGCATGGTGCGCGACCGCGAGCTGGCGGAGGATCTGGCGCAGGAGACCTTCGTCAAGGCGCTGAACGCGATCGACTCGTACCGTCCCGAGTTCAAGTTTTCCTCCTGGATCTTCAAGATCGCCAACAACGCGGCCATCGATCATCTCCGTCGCCGCGAGCTGGATACCCTGTCACTCGACGGCTCCCCGCACGCCGAGACGCCCGAGGCGATGCAGGCCACCGCCCTCCAGATCGGGGCGCGGCAGGAGTCCCCGCTCGACGCGGTCGAGGCGCGCGAGCTGGGGGGTGCGATCGAGGCCGCGATCGGGAGACTCCGCCCCGAGTATCGCTCGTGCATCCTCCTGCGCCACGTCGAAGGCCGGGCCTACGAGGAAATCGCCGAGATTCTGAATCTTCCCCTGGGCACGGTCAAGACCTATATCCACCGCGCCCGCAACGAGCTGCGGCTCGCGCTGGCGCACCTCAAAGAATGAAACCTCCGCCCAACCCGCACCGTAGGAGGGTCCACTTATGACCCAGGCCCCCGGCTCACACCTCTCGCCGGACGACGTCGAGAGCTGGCTCAGCGGCGCACTCGACGCCGAACGCACCCGACACCTCGATCTGTGCCCGGCGTGTTTCGACCGCGTCCAGATGGAGAGTGAGATCGTCGAGCAGCTGTCCGGCCTCCCGGCGTTGACGCCGTCGTCCGGGTTCGCCGATCGGGTCATGGCCTCGGTCACCGTGGCCGATCCCTTCAAGCTCCGCTCGCTCCAGAGCATCCGCCGGCGCGTCTTCGCCAGCCGGCGGTCCATGGCCATAGCCGCGAGCCTCGCGCTCGCGGTGGTCGGCTCGATGGCCGCCAGCATCGCCTGGACCCTCGCCAACCAGGACGTCCTCGCGGCCGTCGGCAACTGGGCGCTGGCGCAGGGCACCCAGGTCGGCTGGATCGCGGTCCGCGGCATCGCCTCCAACTTCATCGAGCAGCCGTGGTACGAGAGTGCGCGGACACTCGCTGGGAATCCCGGCCACCTGGCCATTGCCGTGGGCGTGGCCTCGCTGGCCTACCTGAGCGGGGTCATCGCGCTGCGTCGCCTGCTGGCTCTGCCGACCCAGCAGGTGGCCCATGTCGGCTAGCGGCGGAGCTCGAGCCCTTCTCGTCCTCCTGATCGCCGGCGCGCTCCTGCCCTCGGCGGCGCACGCGAAGATCCGGTCGGTACCGGCTGGATCCGCGGCGGTGGAGCTGGTCAGGAACTTCTGGGATCTCGTCTCCAGCGATCAGGGTCAGGACCGCCAGGCGCGCCCGCAGCCGCAGGCCATCGCGCCGGCGCCGGCCGGCACGCCGCCCGTCGAGCTGAGCGACCTGTCCAATCCCACCGCGATGGAAGCCAAGCTGAAGACCGCGCTTGCCACGACGGACGGGACCATCCGCGCGACGGTCGCCGGTGGCACCGCCCGCAGGGGCGATTTCACCGTCGGCAGCATGGAATCGGTGGAGGGGGACTTCCTCGTCGTGCAGGGCGACGTGGACATCTATGGCCGGCTGCACGGCAACCTGGTCACCGTCGACGGCGACGTCATCGTCCATCCGGGCGCGCTCCTGTCCGGGGACGTCCTGGTTCTGGGCGGCGAGGTCCGGAACCTCGAGGGTGAGATCGGCGGGGAGATCCGGGCGCTCCGGACAACCAACGTCTTTGGCTCCACGCCCCTCGCGGCCGCGGCACCGCCGCCGAGCGCGTTGGCCACGACCGGCAGGCGGCTCGCCGGCGTAGCCGGGGTGTTTCTGACCCTCGGCGCCCTCGGCTTCGGGCTGGTGATGTTCGGCCGGCCCAATCTCGAGGTGGTGTCCGACACCGTCTCGCATTCGTTCGGGCGCGCCTTCGTCACCGGACTCCTCGGCCAGATTCTCGTCGTCCCCACTTTCGGCATGCTGATCGTCGGACTCATCCTGAGCGTGGCGGGCATCCTGCTCCTGCCGTTCGCGGTCGCGGTCTACGCGCTGCTGGTCGTGGTCGGCGCCCTCGGTGGCTTCCTCGCGGTGGCCCACGCCATGGGCGAGACCTACACCCGGCGGCGGATGGCGATGGGTACCGTGATCAGCTCGCCCAATAGCTATCGCTACCTGCTTGTGGGACTAGGCGCCCTCACGGCGCTGTGGCTCGTCTGGTCGCTGTTCGGCTGGGTGCCCATCGCCGGCAACCTGATCCGGGGGGCCGCGTTCCTGGTCACGTGGCTGCTCGCCACCGCCGGGTTCGGCGCCGCGCTGCTGAGCCGGGCCGGCATCCGGGAAAACTTCGCCGGGCGCCTGATCCCGCCCGAGGCCCTCACCGACGAGTACCTCTGGGCCACTCCGCAATTCGGAGTGCCGGCGGCGCGGCGGCCCGGCGGCCGGACTCCCACGCGGGGCCTCTGATGCGACGGGTCGTGATCGCGACGGCCGCCCTGCTCCTGGTCGCCGGGAGTCTGTCGGCGCAGAGCATGCGGGCCTTCAGCACCTTCCGGCAGCGGCACGGCGAGACTCGGCTCAGCGCCGCGCTCGACTATCGCGCCGGAGGTCTCCGGATCGCGCCGGGCCGGCCCACCGAGCTCTACCGCATGGACGCCTCGTACGACGAGGCTCGCTTCCTCCCCACCAGCGATTTCGACGCCGCGCGCGGCTTGGTCGCCCTCGGCTTCGAGCCGGTGGGCGAAGGCGGCCTGCGCGTGGTCAGCACCCGACAGCTTCGCCAGGACGCGAACGTCGCCTTCTCGCCGGCGGTCGACCTGAATCTCAGCGTGACCCTCGGTGCGGTGGACGCCGACATGGAGCTGGGCGGCCTGAGGCTCTCGGCACTCACGGTGCAGGCGGGCGCGAGCCAGGCGGTGATCCGATTCTCCCAGCCGAACCGGTCACGGTGTCGCGCGGCCGAGATCACCGCGGGCGCGGCCGAGGTGACGATGTTGGGTCTGGGAAACAGCCGCTGCGACCGGCTCGATTTCGAGGGTGGGATGGGCAAGGTCACTCTCGATTTCGGCGGCGCCTGGAGCTCCAGCTCCCGAGCGAACGTCAAGATGGCCATGGGCGAGCTGACGTTGCGTCTGCCGCGCCGGGTCGGCGTGCGGCTTACCCTCGATCGCTTTTTCGCGAGCTTCGATCCGGCGGGCCTGGTCCGCAATGGATCGGCGTTCGAGAGTCCGGGGTACGCCCGCGCCGAGCGGCAGCTGGAGATCAGCGTGACCTCGGCGGTCGGGGGTGTCAGAGTCGAATGGGTGGATGAGAAGGGCGCCACACCGGATTAACTTGCGGCATGTCCCCCCTCGAGACCCTGGGCTTCGCCCTCGGCACCTCGTTCGCCTCCGGCCTCAATCTCTACGCCACGGTCGCCGCCGCCGGCCTGTTCCAACGGTTCGGCATCGTGACACTCCCCGAACCGCTCCAGGTCCTGGCCAACCCGGTCGTCCTCGGCATCGCCCTCACGCTGTTCGTCGTCGAATTCATCGCGGACAAGATTCCCTACCTGGACAGCGCGTGGGACGCACTCCACACCTTCATTCGTCCCCCCGCGGCCGCGCTCCTCTCGTACAGCGCCTTCGCCGCCGGGAGTGTGCCGGAGGAGTGGAAGTTGGCTGCCGCACTTCTCGCGGGCAGCGTGGCGCTGACCTCGCACGGCGCCAAGGCGAGTACCCGCGCGGCCGCGAACGCGAGCCCCGAGCCAATCAGCAACTGGACGCTCAGCATCCTCGAGGACGGCGTCGCCGTGTTCCTCGCCTGGATGGCGGCGGAGCATCCGCTGCTGACGGCGTCGCTGGTTGTGGTGCTGGTGATCGCCGCCGTGTTCGTGATCTGGAAGTTATCCAGCTACCTGCGGCTCGCACTCACGAAGCTGAAGCGAAGTCTTAGCCCAGCCGGGCCCTGACCCTTCCACCCACGCCCATCCCGAGCCGGCGCGCGGCCGACCCGTCGCGCACGGCGATCTCCACCTGGCCGCCCGACCCCACGTACGCCAACAGTCCGCCAGTCGACACGTCCCCGAAGGTGCGGCGCAGAGGTCCGACCTCCAGCCCCTCAACTTCGACCGTCGCGTAGTGCGGCACGAGCTCCGGTGTCAGGTTGGTGACCAGCGTGCCGAAGCGATCTACGTAGAGCACCTCGCCGACGACCGACTTCCCCTCGTAGTGCGGCTCCGCGTACACCAGGCGGGTCGGCGGCGCCGTCAGAGGAGCGCCGAGGCTCGTGAGCGCGGCACCGGTGGCGAGCGCCGCGGCCGCGGGAGCGAAGAGATCGCGCCCATGGAAGGTGGCGGACGCCTCGGAGGGGGTCGGTAGTGAGACGATGCTCGCCCCGGGATCACCCAGGACGAAGGAGAAGAGCCCGTTGTCCGGCCCCACGAACGCATGCCCCCCGGCGGTCAGCGCGATGGCCACGCGCGTAGTGCCGACACCGGGATCTACGACCGCGAGGTGGACCGTGCCGGGCGGGAAGCGATGCCACGCGCGTCCGAGCAGGTAGGCGGCGGCACGGACGTCACCGGGCGCGACCGCATGCGTGAGATCGACCAGGGGTATCCCGGGCGCCGCACTGCTGAGGACGCCCTTCACTTCGGCGACGTAGGAGTCGGAGGTCCCGAAGTCGGTGAGGAGGGTGATCAGAGCCGATGGCTTACCCACGCAGGATGGGCAGCGCCGCGGTGCGGCCCGCGGTCCTGCTCCGCACCTGCTCGGCGACAGCCGACAGCACGGCGGCCGCCGCACTCTCCGGCTCGGCAATGAGGATCGGGCGCCCGGCGTCGGCCAGCTCGGCCAGGCGGGGCTGCAGCGGCACGCTGCCCAGGAGCGCCACGCCCAGCTCGTCGGCTAGACGGCGACCGCCGCCGGACGAGAAGAGCTCGAAGCGACGCCCGGTCTCGGGGTCGTCGAAGGCGCTCATGTTCTCCACGATGCCGAGCACCGGCACGCCGACCCGCTCGAACATCCGGGCGCCGCGAAGCGCATCGCCCACCGCCATCTCCTGCGGCGTGGTGACGATGACCGCCCCCGAGACGTGGGTGGCCTGAACCAGCGAGAGCTGTGCGTCGCCGGTGCCGGGGGGCAGGTCCACCAGGAAATAGTCCAGGGTTCCCCACTCGACGTCGCGAAGGAACTGCGTCACGATCTTCATGATGATGGGGCCCCGCCAGATCGCGGGCGCGTCCCGCTCCACCAGGAACCCCAGCGACATCAGCTTGACGCCGTGGGCCTCGAGCGGCTGGATCTTGCCGCCGACCACCGGCGGCTTCTCGGAGACACCGAACATGCGCGGGATATTGGGGCCGTAGACGTCGGCATCCATCAGCCCGACGCGTGCTCCTCCACGGGCGAGCGCCACCGCGAGATTCGCGGAGATCGTGGACTTCCCGACCCCGCCCTTGCCCGAGGAGATCGCAAGAATACGCCCGAGATTCGGCATCTCGGGCGCGGAAGGCGGCGTGGCTTCGGCGCCGGGTGGGTTGTGGGTGACCTTCGCCGGACCGGAGGGATTGGTCACGGTGATCTTGATGGCGTCGCGGCGAACTCCCTCGACCTGTTGCACCGCGGACCGCGCCTGGCGCACCAGGGTCGCCGGATCATCCGGTGCCAGCAGGAAGGTGAACGCCACGCCGCCGTCAGCGCTCACCGACAGGTCGCGGATCATCCCGGCCGAGAAGAGATCGTTCTCGAGACGGGGATTCTGGATCCGGGCAAGCGCGGCGACGACCCTGGCTTCCAGCTCCTCCGCCATCAGACCGCCTCCACGTGCTTGACCTCGGGTACCATCTCGCGGAGGCGCGCTTCGATGCCCTGGCGCAGTGTCACAGTGGACGCCGCGCAACCATGACACGTGCCACCGAGTCGCAGCAGGAGCCTCCCCTCCCCCTCATCGAAATCCACCACCTCGACGTTGCCGCGGTGGGACGCGATGTAGGGGCGCAGGGTATCGAGGGTCCGCTCGATGCGATCAATCGTGTCCATGGGCCACCCGCCGCCTAATTCCTACTAGCATAGTCGGAAATATAGGACCGCCGGAGAACCGGTCAACCACGCTGGGGGACAGGTGCGCCGTTGCGTCCGAGGTATTCGCGGGCGGCAGCCAGCACCGTGGCCTGCACTTCGGCCAGCGAGCCGGTGATCGCTAGGCCGGCCGCCTTGGTATGCCCTCCGCCGCCGAATGGCTTGGCGAAGGCGGCGACATCCACCGACCCGACGGACCGGAGCGAGACCTTCACCCGCCCCTGGCTGACCTCACGGAAGAGCAACGCCATGCGCACCCCTTCGATCGAGCGGGGAAATTCGACGACCCCTTCGAGGTCATCGGAGGAGACCCCGAGTCGCTCGATGGCTCCTGGCGGCACGGTCACCCACGCCAGTCCGGAGTCGGGCTCGACCACCAGCGTCTGCAGGGCCTCGGCGAAGAGGCGCGGGCGGCCCTCCGGAGCCCGGGCGTACACCTCGAGGTAGATCTCCTCGGGGTCCACGCCGGTCTCCAGCAGCTCGGCCGCGACCCGGAGGGTGCGCGGGCGGGTGTTGCTGAAGCGGAAGCCGCCGGTGTCGGTGAGGATCGCGACGTAGAGCCCCCGCGCCGCCAGCTGGTCGAGCGGCCAGCCGTTGGCGAGCGCCAGCTCGAAGACCAGCTCGCCGGTGGCGGCCGCCTCGTGATCGAGGTAGCGGGGCCCCTCCGGCAGCACTCCCATGCCGACGTGGTGATCGATGCAGGCGACGGGGACGCCGCGAGTCCGCACTGTCTCACCCAGCATGCCGAGCCGACCCAGATCGGAGATATCCAGCACGACGATCCGATCGGCCCGCCGCAGCTCCTTCACCGCCTCACCGGTCCGGTCGACGCCCGGCAGCTCCTCGAACAGGAAGCCGAACCGGGCCGGGGTCGGCGTCGGATTGGTAACGACCACATCGATCCCCCGCGCCTTGAGCAGGTGGGCCAGGCCGGCCTCGCTGCCGAGCCCGTCGCCATCGGGATTCACGTGGGTGGTGAGGCAGACCCGCTGTCCGGGAAGGAACGTGTCGGCAAAGGTGCGGGCCGCTGCGAGGCGCTCCGCGGACATGGTGAAAGGCATTCGCGGAAGATGGGCGGGAGACGGGGGGGATGGTAGGCCGTCACGGGCTGTAACCGCTGTGCCCGCACGGCCGACGCGGCCCGGACGCGGAAGCCCGCGCCCGGGACGCGCGACGCGCTATCTGTTGGCGGCCTGCTGGACCTTGGAGTGACGCTTCCCATAAAGGAAATAGATCGCCAGGCCGAGAACCATCCAGACGATCAGACGAGCCCAGGTATCCACCGGCAGACCGAGCATCAAGTAGACACACGCCCCGATGCCGCCCAGCGGTACGAACGGCACCAGCGGGGTCCTGAAGGGCCGCGGACGGTCGGGATCGGTGTAGCGCAGGACGAGCACGCCGGCGCAGACGATCGCGAAGGCGAGGAGTGTTCCGATCGAGACCAGCTCACCGAGGAGGCCGATCGGCAGGAGGCCGGCGAAGATCATCGCGAAGATGCCGGTGACCGCGCTGGCGAGCCATGGGGTCTGGAACTTCGGATGGACCGCGCTGAAGATCGGAGGCAGCAGGCCGTCCTTCGACATCGTGTAGAAGATCCGCGGCTGGCCGAGGAGCATGACCAGGATGACGGACGACAGGCCGGCGATCGCGCCGATCTTGATGATCGGACGGAGCCACGCGAGCTGCGGACCCACCGCGTTGATCCCGACGGCGATCGGATCGGGGACGTTGAGCTGGGAGTAGTGGACGATACCGGTGAGCACGAGCGCGACCGCGATGTAGAGCACGGTACAGATCGCGAGCGACCCCATGATCCCGATCGGCATGTCCTTCTGCGGATTGCGTGTCTCCTGCGCGGCCGTGGAGACCGCGTCGAATCCGATGTAGGCGAAGAAGATGACGCCCGCGCCGCGCACGATACCGTCCCAGCCGTACTTCCCGGGGCCTTCCGCCGGCGGGATGAACGGGGTCCAGTTGTCGGCGTTGATGTAGCTGATGCCGAAGGCGATGAACAGCAGCACCACCGTGACCTTGATGGCGACGGCGATATTGTTGAACGTCGCCGACTCGCTGATCCCGACGATCAGCAGGATCGTGATGACCCCGACAATGAACATCGCCGGCAGATTGAGGACGTGCCCGGTGGACGACCACCCCTCGGCGAACAGCCGCCAGACGTTCAGCCCTGCGTCGGTCGGCGTGGTGTGGACATACGGCGCCGAGGTGTAGGCCGCCGGAATGTTGATGCCGAGGTCCTTGAGAAACGAGACGGTATATCCTGACCAGCCCACCGCGACGGTGGAGGCGGCGAACAGGTACTCCAGAATCAGGTCCCACCCGATGATCCAGGCGATCAGCTCACCCAGCGTGGCGTAGCCGTAGGTATAGGCCGAGCCGGCGATGGGGATCATGGCCGCGAATTCAGCATAGCACAGTCCGGCGAAGGCGCAGGCCGTGCCGGCGAGGAGGAACGAGTACACGATCCCCGGGCCGGCGTAATTGGCGGCGGCCTGCCCCGTCAGCACGAAGATCCCTGCGCCGATGACGGCGCCGATGCCGAGCAGGACCAGGTTGACGGGCCCGAGCACCCGCTTGAGGTTGTGGTCCGAGGCGACCTCGGCCTGAAGCGCGGACACATCCTTGCGACGGAAGAGGCTCATGAGACACTCAGGTTTTGAGGACGGGTGAGGATCGGCTACTGCGGTTCACGCGCTGTAGTTCGGTGCTTCCCGGGTGATCGTCACGTCGTGCGGATGCGACTCGCGAAGGCCGGCGCTGGTGATCTGCACCATCTCGACCTCGCACTGAAGCTGGAGAATGGAGGACACCCCACAATAGCCCATGCCGCTTCGGAGGCCGCCGACCATCTGGAAAATCACGTCGGAGACCGGTCCCTTGTAGGGTACCCGACCTTCAATCCCCTCGGGCACCAGTTTGGACGGGGCCATCTCGCCTTCCTGGAAGTAGCGATCGGCGGATCCGTCCTGCATGGCGGAGAGACTGCCCATGCCCCGGATCATCTTGTAGCGCCGGCCCTCGGCCAGCACTGACTCCCCCGGGCTCTCCTCGGTGCCGGCCAGCATGGAGCCCATCATCACCGACGCCGCGCCGGCGGCCAGCGCCTTGACCACGTCGCCGGAGTACTTGATCCCGCCGTCGGCGATGATGGGGACGTCGTCCGCGCCGCGCACCGCGTCCATCACGGCCGTCACCTGGGGCACGCCGACGCCGGTGACGACCCGCGTGGTGCAGATGCTCCCGGGCCCGATGCCCACCTTCACGGCATCCACCCCGCGCCGCACCATCTCGCGCGCGCCGGCCTCGGTGGCCACGTTGCCCGCGACGAGCTGCACGTCGGGGAAGGACTCGCGGAGCTGCGAGACCGTGGCCAGCACGCCTTCGCTGTGACCGTGAGCGGAATCCACCACGATGACGTCCACGCCGGCGTCCACCAGACCCTTGGCGCGCGTCGTCGCGTCCGAGCCGCCCCCGACGGCCGCGGCCACCCGGAGGCGGCCGTGCTGGTCCTTGTTGGCGTTGGGGTGCTCGCGGCGCTTGAAGATATCCTTGACGGTGATCAGCCCCTTCAGGATTCCGCGGGCGTCCACCACCGGCAGTTTCTCGATGCGATGCTGGGCCAGGATCCGCTCGGCATCGTCCAGGCTGGTCCCGACGGGGGCAGTGACCAGCTTGTCCTTGGTCATCGCCTCGCGGATCGGCTGGTCGAGGTTCCGCTCGAACTGGAGGTCCCGGTTGGTGATGATGCCGATCAGCCGGCCCTGACCATCCACGATGGGCACGCCCGAGATCTTGAACCGCCGCATCAGGGCGTACGCCTCCCGGAGCGGGCGATCGGGGCCGAGCGTGATGGGATTGAGGATCATCCCACTCTCGCTCCGCTTGACCTTGTCGACTTCGGCGGCCTGCCGCTCAGGCGTCATGTTCTTGTGCAGCACACCGATGCCGCCGGACCGGGCCATCGCGATGGCCATCTCGGACTCGGTGACGGTATCCATGGCGGCGGAGACGAGCGGAATGTTGAGGGAGATCGTGCGGGTGAAGCGACTGACGGTCGAGACTTCGCGCGGGTGCACCGCCGAGTATCGCGGCACGAGGAGCACGTCGTCGAACGTGAGGCCCGGCTTGGGGCGGATGACGGTCATGGGCGCCCGGGCAGCGTCGGGCGCGGCGTCCGTCCCCGATGCACGACGACCTGCCTGATCCCTTGGTGGGCGTCCGGCAGGCCGAAGGTAGGCTGATCCATCTCCAAGTCTAGGACCCGGTTCCGGTGAACGCAAGCGCGCCGGAGTCGCGTTGCGACGGACGGTCCAGCCCGTTCAGCCGCCCTTCGACAGCGAGTGGACGTACGTCGCGACGGCGCGAACCTGCTCCGGGCTCAAGCTGGCCCCTCCCATGGGAGGCATGGGCGCCGGGGCCTTCTTGGGCGTGGGGACGCCGGCCTGAATCGTCTTGGTGATGGCGGCGAGGCTGCCATCCGAGTGAAGCCACTCGGCATCGGTCAGATTGGGCCCGACGGCGGAGCCCTTGGCGTCCTGCCCGTGGCAGGCGTAGCAGGTACCGCCGGCTGCCTGCCCGTGAAAGATGCTGTCGCCCACTGCGATGAGCGCGGCGTCACCACCGCCTCCGCCCGTGGCCGCCGGGGCCTTGGCTGGTTTCTCTGCCTGGGCACCAATGTTCGTTGGGCCTGCAGCGGGAGCGGCCGATGGACTGTCCGCGGCGACGGGCACGGCCGGGCTATCGGTAGCGGCGGGTGGCGCGGGCTGCACATCTCCGGCAGCTGGGGTGGCCTCGCCGCCCGCGGGCGCCTTGTCCCCGCCGCACGCCAGCAGCCCGGCGGCGGCCACCAGACCCATCCAAGCGAGGCAGCGCTTGGCGTCGAGCTCGATCTGACTCATGTCCCAGTCCCCTTGTGTAGTCCCCGGACCCACGCCGATGCGGCGAACCCATTCTACTCCCGCGGAATCTCGTCGTCTGTGATGAGATACTACTTGGCCGACCTGCCCCGCCAGAGCAGGTAGACCGGGATCCCGGACGCGACGATGATCAGCCCCGGCCAGGTATAGAGCGGCTTCTGGAAGAGCAGGATCACCATCAGCAGGCCCACCGCGAACAGATACAGGCCCGGCAGCACCGGATATCCGAACGCCTTGACCGGCCGCGGCAGGTCGGGCTGCAGGGCGCGCAGCCGGAAGAGCGCGATGGTGGTGAGAAAGTAGAACACCAGCGCCGCCACGATCACGTAATCCAGCAGCTGGCCGTAGGTGCCGCTGATGCAGAGCACCGACGCCCAGATCGCCTGGGTCCAGAGCCCGAACACCGGCGTGCGGTGGACCGGATGGAGCTGGCCGGCCCGCTCGAAGAACAATCGGTCGCGGGCCATGGCCCAGTACACGCGGGGTCCGGCCAGGATCAGCCCGTTGTTGCAGCCGAAGGTCGAGAGAAGGATGGCGATGGCCATGACCGCGGCCGCAGCGCTTCCGACCGAGACCTCGATGGCCGCGGTCCCTACCCGGTCCTGGGCCGCGTGCTGAATGCCGCGGGCCAGGGCGTCGGTGCCGCTCGGGTCGCCGTAGAACGGCAGCACGTTCAGGTAGGCGACGTTGGTCAGGATGTACAGCAGGCTCACCACGCCGGTGCCGACCGCCAGGGCGATCGGCAGGTTCCGGCTCGGATTCTGGACCTCGGCCGCCGCGAAGGTGACGTTGTTCCATGCGTCGCTGGAGAACAGCGAGCCCACCATCGCCGCGCCAATCAGCGGCACCATGGCGATGGTCCAGTCTCCCGTCCCCCAGAAGCTGGAGAAGTTGGCCGCCGCCACGTCGGGCTGGCGGAAGAACGTGAGCCCGCACAGCACGAGCACCACCAGCGCACCGACCTTGGCGACGGTGAACGTGGTCTGAATCGCGGCGCCGAGAGTCACGCCGCGGGCGTTGATCGCGGTCAGCAGCAGGATGGAGAGGATAGCGACGATGCGCTGGGGCGAGAGCCCGAGCTGAATCGCCTCGGTCGCGCCCGGCAGGCGGATCTGGCCGAGCGGGAGGAAGACGTCGGGGCTGACCCCGGGGACCAGGATACTCAGGAACCGGGCGAACGCGACGGCGACCGCCGCGATCGTCCCGGTCTGAATCACGGCGAAGAGCGTCCACCCGTAGAGGAAGCCGGCGGCGGGCGACAGGCCTTCGCGCAGAAACACATACTGACCGCCCGCCTTGGGCATCATCGCCGCGAGCTCGGCGTAGGAGAGCGCGCCGACCACCGTCACGAGGCCGGTCACGATCCACACGAGCAGGAGCCCGCCCGGACCCCAGGGCGATACCTGACGGCCGATGTCGGCCGAGACGATGAAGATGCCGGATCCAATCATGGACCCGATGACCAGGGAGATCGCGGCCAGGGGGCCGATCCCGCGGATGAACTCGCTGGGCGGGGTCGTCGCGGGAGGAGCGTGGGTAGGAGCCGCCATGGGTCCTCGGGTCAGCCGCCGGTGTCGGAGCTCGGCTTGGTGACTGCTGCCGCCGGAGGCGGTGACGATACCGTTGGTTTCGTGGCATGCTCCGCTGCCTTCACCGCCTCGTCCACTACGGCCTGACCCGCGGCGGCCAGTCCCTTCATCACCTTCGCCGCGCCGTCCACCAGACCCATCGTGCCGCTGATCGCCTGGATGGGCAGCTTGCCGGCCCGCATCGTGTCTTCGACCGTCTCGGTGAGCTTCGCGAAGATGCCGCCGGGGCGTGCCCGCTCGGCGTATTTGCTGTCGAGGAACTCGATGTAGTCGAGGATCTGATACCCGCGCTCGTCGCTCAGGCCGTCGAGCGCCCGGGCGATCCGCTGCTTGAGCAGATCGTTCATGGTCACTGCCCTCCCCCCGCTTCCCCGAGGGTCGAGACGAGGTCGGCGACCGGGGTGGCGAGGTATCGCGTGCGCGCCGCCTTGAGCGTCACCCGCATCACCATCTCCTGCAGGGGCGGCAGCGCCCGGAACTCCGCGATGCGTCTCGCCGGGATGGTGACGTACACGAACCCCGGCTCGGGAAGCGGCCCCCGGGTGAGCAGGTAGGGCTGGCCGGACGGCATTTCGGGCCGCAGCTCGTCGGCGAGCTGCACCGCGATGACCTGGAGCCGCCAGTCGAGCGTCTGCCCGACGAACCGCTCGGGTGACGCGCGGACCTCAGCGGCACTGATCCCGGCGAGCACCCCGGCCTCGGCCGGCTTGACGTCCGCCTCACGGAGCCAGCCCTCGACCTGCACCCGGACCCACTCCCCTGACCGGCCGACGACACGCGCGGGCGTGCCGGCCGGCAGGGTGGCGATCGCGGCGCTGTCGGCCATCCGGCTCAGGCCGGTCTGGCGGACCGTCTCCACGCCTTCGATCGAAGACGCGGGCGCCGGCGCGGCTGGCACCGCAGCCTGGCCACGTCGGGACTGGCCCTGGGTCCGGGCGCGCCCCGTCGTATCCGCCGGCTTCGTCGCCTGCGTGGCCGTCCTGCCCTGCACGGCCTGCCGCGGGACCCAGCCGTCCCGACGCACCCGGAACCACTTGCCCTTCTCGCCGACCCGCTCGAGAAGGGTGCCTTCGCGGACTCGCCCGACGATGGCGCCGTTGGGCTCCCGCCGGAGATTTTCGCCGGAGTTGGAGGTGACCACCAGGTCGAACCCATCCCGCTTGGTGCGGGAGGTGGACGGCTGGAAAATCCATCCCTCGACCGTCACTGCCCGCCAATCCCCATCCGCCTTCCCGGTCTCGACCGGGGCCCCGGCGGGGAGTGACACGAGGGGGGTCCCATCGGGGTCGCGATGGAGTTGAGCGGCGCTGTCGAGCCGCCGTTCCTCCTGCGCGACGAGGGGTGTGGCAAGCACGCTCACGGCCATCGCGCAGGCTGGTAGCCAACGGTGGCCGGGACTAGATTGCGGCGCGTAACTCACAGTCCGCCATTGTAGAACACGCGGAGATCCATGTCAAACGGAAGTCCCCGAAACCGGGTCGTCCTGGTGGTTCTGGACGGCTGGGGATATCGGCGCGAGCGCGAAGGGAACGCCATCGAGCTGGCATCCACCCCGGTCTGGCACCGGCTCTGGGGCAGCTTTCCGCGCACGCTGCTGGAGGCCAGCAGTCTGGCGGTCGGCCTTCCCGAAGGCCAGATGGGCAACAGTGAGGTCGGCCACCTGAACATCGGCGCCGGCCGAGTGGTCCCCCAGGACCTCGTCCGCATCTCCCAGAGCATCCAGTCCGGGGAATTCTACCAGATTCCGCACTTGGTTGAGTTGTGTACCGGCCTGCGCCAGACCGGGGGCACCCTGCACTTGGTCGGGCTGCTCGGGCCGGGGGGCGTTCACGCCCTCGACCGGCACCTGCTCGCGTGTGTAGAGCTGGGGATCCGCCACCGGGTGCCGGGGATCGCGATCCACGGCTTCCTCGACGGCCGCGACTCGGCGCCAACACTGGGCGCGGAAGTGGTGCGGACGCTGCTCCAGGACATGCGGCGCATCGCGGGCCCGCGGGTGGAGGTCGCATCCCTCACCGGACGGTATTTCGGGATGGACCGCGACCGCCGGTGGGACCGCACCCGGCTCGCCTACGACGCCATGGTGCACGGGATCGGCACGCCGGTGGAGCACCCGGTGATGGCGGTGCAGGCCGCCTACCAGCGCGGCGAGACCGACGAATTCATCCGTCCCCTGGTTCACCACCGCAACGGCGAGCCGGTGGCCATCATGCGGGATGGCGACGGGGTCCTTTTCTTCAACTACCGCAGCGATCGGATGCGTCAGATCGTGAGCGCGATGGCGGTGGACGGCTTCGAGGAATTCGACCTGGGCGTCCGTCCCAAGCTCGCCGCCGTCACCATGACGCAGTACGATCAGACCCTGCCCCTGCCGCAGGCCTTTCCCCCGTTCAGTCTGGCGCGGATCCTGGCGGAGGTGCTGGCCGAGCAGGGGCGGACCCAGTTTCGCACGGCGGAGACGGAGAAGTATCCGCACGTCACCTACTTCTTCAACGGCGGTTACGAGCCCCCCTATCCAGGGGAGGAGCGGCGGCTGGTCCCCTCGCAACGCGTCGCCACGTACGACCTGGCCCCCGCGATGAGCGCGCACGGCATCACCGACGTGCTTTGCGGAGCCATCGAGGCGGGTCAGCACGACTTTCTGCTCTGCAACTTTGCGAACGCGGACATGGTAGGTCATACGGGAGTCCTGCCGGCGGTCATCCAGGCCGTCGAGACCGTCGACGCCTGCCTCGGGCGGGTGCTCGCCAGTGCGGACAAGGCGGGCTCGAGCGTCCTCGTCACCGCCGATCACGGGAACTCGGAGATGATGATCGATCCGACGACGGGCGGGGTACACACCGCGCACACGACCAATCCGGTCCCGTTCGTGGCCGTGGGGGCGGAGACGGCGCAGCTCCGGGCGGGCGGAGCGCTCCGCGACGTCGCCCCGACCGTGCTCCGGCTGCTCGGCATCACGCCTCCGGTGGAGATGACCGGGCGGGACTTGAGGGAGTGCTAGGCATGACGAGGCCCCAGACGGCAGTCCGGTCGCTCGCGACCGCCATCGCCCTGCTCACTCCCGGTCTGGCATCGGCGCAGGTGGGCCACGACCCCGGGCGGTCGCCATACCACGACATTCCCAAGGGCCACACCGTCACGCCCCTCGTCGGCCAGTTCGGGGGCGCCGGCGGGCGCTTCGGCATCGCGCCGCATGACGGCATCGTGTACGGCCTCCGCTACGACATCCGCACCTCGGGCGCCCTCCAGCTCGGCATCGGCTTCGCCCAGGCGAACCTGGAGCGGCTGATCGTGGATCCCTTCGTGCCGGTGGCCGAGCGGGTCAGCGGCCCGGTGGACCAGAAGGTGTCCTTCGTCGAGATCGACCTTCAGCTCAATCTCACCGGCGGCAAGACCTGGCATCGGCTCGCGCCGTTCGTGGGCGTCGGAGGCGGACTCACCTTCGCCGGCGGAACGCCGGCCGACACGAGCGGCTTCAAGCTCGGGCGGAAGATCTACTTGGCCCCGCACGCGGGATTCCGCTTCTTCATCACCGATCGGCTGCACCTCCGGGGCGACGCCCGCGTGTTGTTCTGGAAGCTCAACTATCCGACCAGCTTCACCCAGGAATCGACGGTCGACCCCGACTCGCCGCCGGTGATCGACGACGGTCGCGTAAGCGAGTGGTCCACGTCATCCTGGCTTCAGGCCGGCCTGGGCTACTCTTTCTCCCCGTAGCGGAATGCCCGTTTCACTGACGCGCACGGTGGGGTTCCGCGCGGTGCACCGACTCTACCGGCCGGAGTGGAGCGAGGCCAGGAACCGCGAGGCGTTCGGCCCGCTGAGCGATCCGCCGGGGCACCCGCACGACTACCATTGCGCGGTCACGGTCTCCGGGCCGGTCGGCGAGACGAACGGCATGGTGATGGATCTGGGTGATCTCGACCGCGTTCTCGCGGCCGAGGTGGTCGAGCGGCTCCACGGGAAGCACCTGAACGAGGACGTGCCGGGTCTCTCGGACGGCGGGATGCTGCTCACCTGCGAGACCATTGCCCTGGACCTGTACCGACGCATCGCCCCGCGGCTTCCCGCGGGGGTCAGCCTGGAGCGGGTTCGGGTCATGGAGGACCCCTCCCTCTACGCGGACTGTACCGGGCCGGGCTGACCGGTCGCCGGCGGTCCGTGTGTGGGCGGCGGGCGCCGAGGCCGTCTCCACGTTTCGGATGGAATCGGCCGCAGCCTCACGATAGATCACCGATACCGGGACCAGTTGATGCGCCTTCGCGAACTGCTCGCCGCCGCCGCCATGCTCCTCGCGGCCCACGCCACGCCGGCCCTGGCCCAGGGCACGGGCGACCGGTCGCGTCTCGTCTTCACCGTCTCCGGCGCCTACATCCAGGGCCGCGGCCTCTGGACCGTGCCGAACCAGCCGGTTCAGGAAGTGATCGTGGGCGGGGGGACGCCGGTGGTCGACAACTTCCGGCTCAATCGCAGCGTCAACGGAACCTTGGGCGCCGCGTTCTCCGGCATGTATTTCCCGGGCGAGAACCTCGGGGTCACCGCCGACTTCGTCCTCCTGGGCCTCGGGTACGACGACTCCTGCCAGCTGATCGGACCGGCACAGAGCACGCGGAATGCCCAGGTCTGTCAGGACATCGACCAGCAGACGAAGTCCGCGGCGGCGGTGACCGTCTCGCTCGGCGGCGTGGCCCGCTTCCTCAGTCGGGAGTTCGTTTCGCCGTTCGTGCGAGCGAACGCGGGCCTGCTCTTCTCCAACCAGAGCTCGGTCCTGACCCAGGGCGTCACCAACAGCGGCGTGCTGCTCACGGTCTTCGACGACGAGAAGCGGACGCGGGTGAGCCCGTCGCTGGCGCTCGGCGTAGGGGCCACGATGCAGATCGGCCGCTCCTATCACATCCGGTGGGAGGTGCGGGACAACATCGTGGGGATCGAGGCCGTCACCGGTCCGACCGATCAGCCTCGGTTCGAGCCCCCGCACGAGCGGGCCTACAAGCACCTCTTCAGCGTGCTCGTGGGCATCGACGTGGTGCTCGAGCGGAGCCGGGGACGGCGATACTGACGCGCGGGGCCATCCTCGCGGGGGGAGACGCCACACGATTCGAAGGCCGGCCCAAGGGCCTCGAATCGGTGGGTGGCGAGCGGATCCTGGATCGACTGGTCCGGGAGATGACGGCGGCCTGTGACGGGCCGCCGTTGCTCGTGGCGAACGCGCCGGATGCCCATGCCTGGCGGCCCGACCTCCGCGTCGTTCGGGATCTCCGGCCCGGGCTCGGATCGCTGGGAGGACTCTACACCGCCGTCGTGGAAGGGCCGGCGCCCGTCGTGTGCGCGGCGTGGGACATGCCCTTCGTTCCCGCGGCCCTGCTGCGCAGGCTGGCGGAGGGACTGGAGACCTGCGACGCCTTCATGCCGGAGAGCGGAAGCCGCCGCGGGGTCGAGCCACTCTGCGCCGCCTACGGGCCGCGCTGCGCCGAGGCCATCCGGGAGCGTCTGGACGCGGGCGACCTCCGGGCCGTCGCCTTCCATGCGCGCATCCGGGTCGGTATCCTCCCCCTGTCCGAAGTCGCCCGTTACGGCGACCCGGCGCTCATGTTCTTCAATGTGAACACCGCTGACGACCTCGCGCTCACGGACGGCATGTGGCGGCGACTCGCTTCATCTCCATCATCGGGCGGAAGAACGCCGGAAAGACCACGCTGACCGTGGCGCTGGCGAGCGAGTTCGCGCGCCGGGGCCACCGGGTCATGTCGATGAAGCACACCGATCACCCGGCGCAGGTGGATCAGCCGGGCATGGACAGCTGGCGGCACTTCCACGAGGGGCGGGCGGAGCGGGTGCTGCTGGTGAGCCCCCAGCTGCGCGTTCTCTTCGATCGCATGCCCGAGGAGTACGACCCGATCGGCCTCGCGCGGGAGTACCTCGCCGGCGCCGACATCGTCCTGGTCGAGGGATTCAAGCGCTCCCCGCTTCCCAAGATCGAGGTCTACCGCCGCGCGGTGGCACCCGAGCCGATCTACCAGGCCGGCACGCCCAACGCCGATCTGTGGGTCGCGATCGTCACCGACGATCACGGATTCGACTGCGACCGCCGCGTGCTCCGCTTCAACGACACCATGTGGCTTCAGCTCCTGTCCAATCTCGCCTGGGAGCACGCGCTGGTCGCCGAGACGTGACCCCTCCGCTCGCCGCGGCCGAGGCCGCGCGCCGCATCCTCGACGAGGTGCGGCGGCAGCCGGCGTTGCGGATGCCGCTGGACGACGCGCTCGACGCGGTCCTCGCCGAAGACATCGTCAGTCCCCTCGACATTCCCGCCTGGACCAACTCCGCCATGGACGGCTACGCCGTGCGGGGCGCCGACGTGCGTGCCGCAACGGCCGAGCGGCCGGTGCGTCTCCGCGTCGTCGAGCACCTGCCGGCGGGCCGGTTTCCCACCCGCGTCATCGGCGCAGGGGAATGCGCCCGTCTCTTCACCGGATCGGTGCTTCCCGACGGCGCCGACACCGTCGTGCGCCAGGAGGATACCGACCAGGGCGCGGAGGTGGTCGCCATCGTGCGCGATCCCGGGCAGGGCGCCAACGTCCGGCTCGCGGGCGAAGACATTCGGAAGGGTCGAACGGTGCTGCAGGTCGGTGGCGAGCTCGGGCCGGCGCAGCTCGGGGTGCTCGCGTCACTCGCGATCGCGAACCCTCTCGTGTTCCGCCAGCCGCGTGTCGCCATCCTCGGCAGCGGCGACGAGATCGTGGACGTGAACCAGCCCGAGGAGATTCTCAGCGGACGCAAGACCGGCAGCAGCAACACCCACGCGATGCTCGCGCTGGTGCGCCGTGCGGGCGCCGAGCCGGTTCACCTCGGCATCGCGCGGGACACGCCGGCCAGCCTCCGGGAGCACATCACCCGCGCGCTCGACGCCGATCTGCTGGTGACCACGGCAGGGATCAGCGTCGGGGAGCACGACCACCTGCGCGAGGTCCTGCGCGAGCTCGGCGTCGACCAGCGGTTCTGGCGGCTGCGCATGCGTCCGGGCGCGCCGGTGGGCTTCGGACTGCTGGACGGCCTTCCCTGGATCGGGCTGCCGGGCAATCCGGTGAGCACGATGGTCACCTTCGAGCTCTTCGTGCGCCCCGCCATCCGGAAGATGGCCGGCCATCCGCTTCCCTTCCGCCGGAGCATCCCGGTACGGACCGCCGAGGCGATCAGCCTGACGCCGACCCTTCAGCACTTCCTGCGCGCGGTGGTCACCCATGATGGCGGAGACCCCCTGGCCCGCCTCACCGGGCCTCAGGGCTCGGGCATCCTGAGCTCGATGCTCCTGGCCAATGCCCTGCTGATCGTCCCGGAGGGCCGGGCCGAGATCCCCGCGGGGGCCACGCTGCAAGCCCTCATGCTCGACGAGACCGTCCACCGAGCCGACCCCGGCTTCTAGCCCCCAAGTCGTTGTGGTGACGAGGCCTCCGCAAGGGGCCTTTTTTGTGTTGCCCTCCCCGGGGATGAGATCGAGTTGAGATCGGGGTGAACCCCCTCCGGTAGTCTTGCCGCGTGGAAGGACACGACGACCAACACGATCTCATCAACTCGCGGGGGGTGCACCATGCAATCGGTTGCTGTGCTGGGTCTCGGAGTCATCGCGCTGACGACCGGCGCGTTCATTTCGGCGAGCGAGGCGGCAGCGCGAGGCTCGTACTTCGAGGCGGCGGTGATGGGCGCGACCGCGGCGCGTCCCTCCGGCGACGCGGCCTTCGGCATGGTCGGTGACAGCATCGCCGGTGTGGCGGCCTTCACCATCACGCTCGGTGCGGGGGATTCGTCCGGCGCGATCCTCTTCACCAATCTCGGCGGCGGTGAGCCGCAGCGAGTTGACGGCAGCCCCGACTCCCTTATCTTCAAACGCAAGAAGGGGAGTAGCTTATCCGCCGGGTGGCGGACCTCCGAATCGTCAGGACTGTCCGCCAAGTGCGGGCACGGTTCGGTGGGGGGCCGGGAGGATTCTTCCTCCTGCGATCCAGAGCGAGACCTTCGTCCAACGCGCATGGCGCGGTCAGGACGGGGTCTCGCTCTTTTTTTGACCCCCTCGGATGACGCCTGGCGCGAGCCGAAGAGGAGCGTATGAACAACGTCAAGACATTTGTACTCATGGGAGCCCTGATCGGCCTGTTCGGCCTGGCGGGGCAACTGGTCGGAGGCTCTCAGGGCCTGATGATGGCCCTGGTCTTCGGTGGTCTCTTCAACTTCATCATGTACTTCTTCTCGGACCGGCTGGTGCTTCGGATGTACGGGGCCCATGTCGTGACCGAGGCCGAGGCTCCCGAGCTCTACCGGATGGTCGACCGGCTGCGGCAGCGCGCCGGGCTTCCCATGCCGGTGGTAGCCGTGGCGCCGCACGAGCAGCCCAATGCGTTCGCCACCGGCCGAAGCCCCAGGAAGGCCGTGGTCGCGGTGACCACCGGCATTCTGAAGTACATGCCGTCCGAGGAGCTCGAGGGTGTCATCGCCCACGAGCTGGCGCATATCAAGAACCGTGACATGCTCCTCGCCACCATCGCGGCCGGCATCGCGGGCGCGCTCAGCAACCTGCCTTACCTGCTGATGTTCGGCGGCGGCAGCAGCGATGACGACGGCGGGCATCCGTTCGCTCAGATCGCGCTCCTGCTCCTGGCGCCGATCGGCGCGATGCTGATTCAGTTCGGTGTCTCGCGCCAACGCGAGTTCGAGGCCGACCGGGTCGGCGCCCAGATTCTGGGCCGCCCCATGCCATTGGCGCACGCGCTCACCCGGCTCGATGCGCTGGCGCACCGGATCCCGATGCAGGTGGCGCCGGCGGCCGCGTCGCTGGCCCAGGTGAACCCGCTCGCGGCGTCCGGCGGCGGCATCGGCCGCCTCTTCATGACGCACCCGCCGACGGCGGAGCGCGTCGCGCGGCTCGAGGCGATGGCGGGGGGCCGGTAGTTGTTCGGCGACCACGGCGCGGCGGTCTGGCTCGGCTTCACCGGGCTGGTAGCCGCCCTCCTGATCCTCGATCTCGGGGTCCTGAACCGTCGGTCGCATGTGCTGTCGTTCAAGGAGGCGATGAGCTGGAGTATCGGGCTCATCGCCTTCGCGCATCTGTTCGGCCTGTTCATCCTCTGGCGCGAGGGACACGGCCCCGCGCTGGAGTATTACACCGGCTACTTGATCGAGCTCTCCCTCAGCGTCGACAATCTCTTCGTCTTCATCCTGATCTTCTCCTACTTCGGCGTCCCCGCCGAGGCGCAGCCGAAGGTGCTGAAATGGGGGATTCTGGGCGCGATCGTGATGCGCCTGTTGATGATCGCCCTCGGCGCGCTGCTGCTCGAGCGGTTCGAATGGATCATCTTCGTGTTCGGAGCGATCCTGATCATCACCGGGATCCGGATGGTGACCCAGAAGGACGAGGTGATGGACCTGGACCGGAACCCGGTGGTGAAGCTGGCCCGCCGAATTCTGCCGTTCAGCAACTACTACGACGGCACCAAGTTCTTCACCCGGAAGCGGTCGGGTAAGGCCCTCGCGACGCCGCTCTTCCTGGTGCTGATCATCGTGGAGTGGTCGGATCTGGTGTTCGCGATCGACAGCATTCCGGCGATCTTCGCGATCACGCGGGACCCGTTCCTGGTCTACAGCTCGAACGTCTTCGCCATCCTGGGCCTGCGGGCGCTCTTCTTCGTGCTGGCGGGGATGATGGACAAGTTCGTCTACCTGAAGCCGGGCGTGGCGCTCATTCTCGTCTTCGTCGGGCTCAAGATGACGCTGACCCACTGGGTGCATATCTCGACCCTGGTGTCGCTGGCGGTCATCGTGCTCACCCTGATTGCAGCGGTCGGGCTCTCCCTGCGTCGGAGCGCGCGGGAGACGAGCCGGCCGGTGTAACGCTCGGCATTCCCCGCAGCTTCTCCAGCGCCTGAACGGCGGACTCATTCGCCGGATCGAGCGCTACCGCCCGCTCGTAGCTCTGCATCGCCTCCTCCCGCTGTCCCGAGGCCAGGTACGCCTCGCCCAGACTGTCGAACGCATTCGAGCTGCCGGGATGATCCGCCGTGTTGAGCTGGAGCACGACCACCGCGTGGCCGTGCTTGCCCTGACGGAGCAGCTCGTAGCCCAGCGCGTTCAGCTCCAGCTCGGTGTCGGCGTAGGCATGCCTGGGGTCGGACTTGTACTGCAGGTGCAGCTTGAGCGCGCCGGTGGAGTCGCCCGCGGTGAAGGCGTCGCGCATGCGCTCGGCCAGCGACGGCTCCTCCCGATAGGCGAAGACCTCGCGCATCGCCGGGTCCACGTGGTCACGGTATTCGCGCGAGGTCATGTCCGCGGCGACGGCCGGCCCCTTCCACTGCCGGGTGTCCAGCGGGTGGGTGCGCTGCCAGTAGAGGATCGACGCGCGTACGGTGATGCCGCTGTTGGGCAGGGTGATCCGGCGCGAGTCGCCATAGGAATTGGGCTTGCCCGCCGTCGGCTCGCCCACGAAGACCGCGTCGGTGTACGCCTCCAGGTCGTGCACCAGGAACTGCGCGGCGGAGAACGTGCTCCGGCCGATCAGCACGAACAGCCGACCGGGGCCTTCCAGCTTGGGGGACCGGATGAGACTGAGGACCAGCGGCTGATTGAGGGTGCCGTCGCCGCCGCGGTTGAGGCGCAGGTCGAGCACCAACCGGTCCACGGTCCCGGAATCCACGAAGGCGCGGATCCGCGCGGCGAAGGCCTGGATCGTCTCCCTGGGCCCGTCACCGACCTTGTTGAACTGCACGTAGGCCGTGCGGGTCTCCGCCAGGTACTCGAAGCGGAAGTTCTCCTTCGGATCGCCACGCAGCCAGATCGGCGTTCTCGGCCCGTCCACGCCGCGCATGTCCACCCACCCCGCCTCGGGGGCCCAGCTGACGTCGGTGTCGGAGGGCATCAGTGATGCCGGCCCGGCGGGCCGCAATACCGCCACGGTGCGCGCGCCCGCCTGCTCCAGGAGAAGAGGGGCGTTCTCCGGGTCGTCGATCGCACCGATCGCGTGCAGGATCTCGGGCATCGCCAGAAGAAACGGCGCGAAGAACCGCGCGTTCATCTCATTGTCCCGGCCGATCAGCACGCGCACGGCCTCGTATGCCTGCATCGTGGTGAGCCGACCGATGCGCACGACCTTGGCCCCGACGAGGTCCGCCTGCTCGCGGCTCGCGCTCCGGACGAAGAGCCCGTCCTTGAAGAAGTAGAGCTTCACCGGATAGGTGCGGAACCCGATCTTGGGATCCCGCGTCGGCGCGACGTTGGTGTGGCCATCGCCCACGAGGGCGACGATGCGGGCGATCTCGACGATCACCTGATGCCGGGCCAGCGATGGAAGCTTCCGGTCGAGGGCCGCCAGTGCGCTGTCGAACTGCTCGCGGCGCATGGCGTGGAAGAGGTTCTTGTGCCGGCGCGGAAGCTCCCGGGCCAGGTAGGCGAGATCCTCTCGCCATTGGCGCACGGTCGCGGTGTCGGCACGAGCCTGGGCGGGAGTCTGCGAATCGAGGCGCGTGCCGGAAAGGGCGAGCGAACCGACGAGCGCCAGAAGGATCGGTGAAAACATCGGCGCACCTGGTGCGAGTGGCGGAGTCCGGGAGGCGAGCGGAGTTCTCGCGGTTGGACAACCCACCGGCTGAAAAGGTTGCCAGCGTACGCCGCGAGCCCGATCTTCTCCCGCTATGTCTCGACAATCCTTGCTCGACCGGCTGGGCCTCGGCCGTCCGGAGCTGCGGGCCTGGGCCATGTACGACTGGGCAGCCTCGTCCGTCCAGACGACGATCATGGTCGCGGTGTTTCCGATCTACTTCGTCAAAGTGGCGGGCGCGGGCGTCGCGGAAGGCGGTGCGACCCAGCGACTCGCGACGATCAACTCGATCGCGCTGGTCGTGATCGCGCTGGTCTCCCCGCTACTCGGCGCCATATCCGACTATCGGGCGGCCAAAAAACGCTTCACGGCGATTTTCATGGCGATCGGCGTCATCGCATGCTGCGCGCTGTTTTTCGTGCATACCGGCGATCTGGACCTCGCGTCCTGGCTCTTCATCCTGATCATGGTGGGGGTGGCGGGCAGCTACGTGTTCTACGAGGCGCTGCTGCCACACATCGCCGCGCCGGGCGAGATCGACAGGGTCTCGACCGCCGGCTACGCGATCGGGTATCTGGGCGGTGGGGTGCTGCTGGCGCTCAACCTGGCATGGATTCAGATGCCGGGACTCTTCGGGCTCCCGTCCGGCCCCGGCCTCACCGAGAGCGACGCTACCCTCCCGGCCCGGCTGGCCTTCCTCTCGGTGGCGATCTGGTGGGCGGTATTCTCGATTCCGCTGTTCCGGAAGGTGTCCGAGCCTCCCGCGCGGCTCGAGACCGACGAGCGGCGGGGGGAGAACCCGGTCCGGGGAGCGTTCGCGCGGCTGGGGGAGACCTTTCGCGAGCTCAAGAGCTACCGGCAGGCCTTCGTCATGCTGCTCGCCTTCCTCATCTACAACGACGGCATCCAGACCATCATCAAGATGGCGACCGCGTACGGGACCGAGATCGGCATCGGCCAGAGCGCGCTCATCGGCGCGATTCTGCTGGTGCAGTTCGTCGGCATTCCCTGCACCTTCCTGTTCGGCAGCGTCGCCGCACGGATCGGGACCAAGCCGTCGCTGTTCCTCGGGCTCGTCGCCTATACGATCATCAGCATTCTCGGCTACTACATGACCAACGCCACCCACTTCTACATTCTGGCGGGTCTGGTCGGCATCGTCCAAGGCGGGACCCAGGCACTGAGCCGGAGCCTCTTCGCCAGCATGATCCCGCAGCACAAGTCAGGCGAGTTTTTCGGTTTCTGGAGCATCTTCGAGAAATTCGCCGGCATCTTCGGCCCCCTCATCTTCGCGGGCACGATCGCCGCGACCGGGTCGAGCCGGAACGCGATCCTCTCGGTGATCGGCTTCTTCGCGGTGGGAGCGGCGCTGCTGGCGATGGTGGACGTGGAGGAGGGGCAGCGGGCGGCACGGGAGGTCGAGCGGGAGACGACAGGCGTGGTACCGAGTTGAGCGTCAGTCCGCCGGACCATCCTGCCCGGTCCCGCATCGGACGGTGATCACCACGCGGACGCTCTTGCCGGGCACGACGGTGTACGGCTGCGGGTTGCCGCCCTGCACATCACAGAAATCCGCGACATCCTTGAGGGTGATGAGATGGAGTCCGGGAGCCAGGCCCTCGTAGGCCTCCTCCGCGTCCACCGGGATGGTCCTGAGATCGGTTCCCGCCACTGAAAGCTGGTAGCCGTCCTCATCCACCAGCGGTCCGTCGGAAATCACCACGACGCGGAATCCACCGGTCGTGGGCGGCACGCACACGACAGTGAAGGTGATCTCGGTCAGGTCACCGCCGCGCACGTTGACCGAGCGCGGGCTGGTGCTGCCACTCACGGCGCAGTTGTCGGCCAGCGCGAAGAGGTGGACGACGTGCGGCCCTTCGGTCACGGCGTCGTAGATCGCGGAGCCGTTGGCGGTCACACTCTGCGGCCGCTCGCCGTCGAGCGTGAGGAGATACTCCTCGGTCTGGGGCTCGGAGCCGTTGGTGCTGACCGTGATGCGGATGCGGCCGTCGGTGCCCGTATCGGTAGACGAGCCGCAGCCGAGCGAGGCGGCGAGAAGGAGCAGGGCGAGCGGCCGGGGTGCGCGCATGATGCCTCAGAGTTAGAGATCGGTCCCGCCCACGTCAAGCAGTGGCCCTTGCCCGTCCCCCCGCCCCCACCATACGTTAGACGCATGACTCCCTGCATGACCGCACTCATGAAGCGCCGCACACGCGGCGGGCGCCAACCGGCTTAGGGACGTCACGACCATCCTTTGACCTGGAAGCCCCGCCGTGCCAAGTGCCGGCGGGGCGTTTGCATTCATGGACGTCCTCGAGCTGACGCGCGCCCTCGTGGCGCTGGAGACCCCGACCGGAGCGGAGCAGCCGGCCATCGAGTTTCTCGACGGCGCGCTCCGCCGTGCGGGCTACCGCACCGAGCGGCAGCGGGTCTCCCCCGGCCGGGACAACCTCTACGCCTACCGCGAGGCGCCCGAGGTCGTGTTCTCGACTCACGTGGATACGGTGCCGCCTCACGTCCCGCTCGCCGAGGATGCCGCGGCGATCCACGGCCGTGGCAGCTGCGACGCCAAGGGTCTTGCCGCGGCCATGGTGGCGGCGGCCGAGCGCCTGGCCGCGGCGGGCGAGCGGCGGGTCGGGCTGCTCTTCCTGGTGGGGGAGGAGAACGGCTCCGACGGGGCGAAGGCGGCCGCGGACTTGGAGCCACGGGGCCGCTTTCTGATCAACGGCGAGCCGACCGAGAATCGGCTCTCGATCGGGCAGAAGGGCACGCTGCGCGTCGATCTGTCGGCCGTGGGCCGGGCGGCGCATTCCGCCTATCCGGACCAGGGCGTGAGCGCGATCGCGGCGCTGCTCGACACGATCGAGCGGATCCGGCGCCTGCCGCTGCCCCGCGACCCACTGCTCGGCCCGTCCACGCTGAACCTGGGTCTCATCTCGGGCGGCGTCGCGCCGAACGTGATTCCGCCGCACGCTTCGGCTCAGCTGCTGGTCCGCACGGTCGAGCCCACCGGTGCTCTGATGGCGGCGATCGGGGAGCAGCTCGCGCCGGGTGTCACGGTGGCATTCCCCGTGGAGCTCCCGTTCCACAAGGGAGGTGCCGCGCCCCCGGGATGGGAGACGGTGGTCGTCAGCTACGCCAGCGACCTCCCGTTCCTCGCCTCGTGGGGCGAGGGATATCAGCTCGGGCCCGGCTCGATCCTCCTGGCCCACACGGCGGAGGAGCACATCCTCAAGACCGATCTCCTGCGCGGCGTGGATCTCTACGTCCGCCTGGCCACCGACCTGCTCGCCCGCGAGGCGTCATGAGCGCGAAGATCCCCGTCTGCATCCTCGGCGCCACCGGCACGGTGGGGCAGAAGTTCGTCCGGTTGCTGGCGGATCACCCCTGGTTCGAGGTCGCCGCCGTCGCAGCTTCCGCGGCCAGCGCTGGGAAGCGCTATGGCGACGTGGTCCGCTGGCGCGAACAGTCGGAGCTGCCGCCCGCGATCGGCGACCTGACCGTCCGCGCGTGCGCCACTCCCTTGCCGGGTGCGGTCGCCTTCTCCGCGCTCGACGCCGAGATCGCCGGTCCGATCGAGCAGGCGTTCGCGAAGGCGGGTGCGTTCGTCGTGACCAACACGCGCACCCATCGGATGGAGCCGGACGTCCCGCTGCTCATCCCCGAGGCCAACGCCGACCATCTGGTGCTGATCGATCGGCAGCGGAAGGGGCGGGGCTGGACCGGCGCGATCCTCGCGAACCCGAACTGCTCGACCGCGGCGCTCGCGCTGGCGCTGGCGCCGCTGCACCAGGCGTTCGGCATCGAAAAGCTGTTCGTGTCGACGATGCAGGCCGTCTCGGGCGCCGGCTATCCCGGCGTGCCGTCGCTGGACGCGATCGGCAACGTCATCCCGCACATCGGGGGTGAAGAGGAGAAGATCGAGCGCGAGAGCCGGAAGATCCTCGGCGCGCTCGGCCCCGACGGCGTGGAGCCCGCCGGGTTCGCGGTCAGTGCGCACACCAACCGCGTGGCGGTGGTGGATGGCCACCTCGAGGCGGTGTCGATCGGCTTCCGCCGGCGTGTGCTGCCGGAGGAAGCGATCGCGGTGCTGCGCGAGTTCCGGGGCTCGCCCTGCGTCGCCGGACTCCCCTCGTCGCCCAACCCGCCGGTCGAGGTGGATACGCGGCCCGACCGTCCCCAACCGCGCCTCGACCTCGAGCGCGGCCGCGGCATGGCGGTCACCGTAGGGCGTGTCCGGCCCTGCCCCATCCTGGATCTCCGGCTCGTGCTCCTGGGGCACAACACGATCCGGGGCGCCGCGGGACAGGCGGTGCAGATCGCCGAGCTGCTGGTCGCCGACGGGCGCCTGGGGCCGCGCGCGTGATCGTCTGCAAGTTCGGCGGTACGTCGGTGGCGGACGCGGCGGCGATCCGCCGTCTCGTCGACATCGTCAGTACCCGTGTCGAAGAGCGGCCGCTCGTGGTCGTGTCGGCGCTCGCGGGCGTCACCGACGCCCTGCTGGGCCTCGCGGTCGCGGCCCATCGCGGCGACGCCGCTGTCCTCACGGCGGCGCTCGACGCGCTCCGCCGCCGGCACGAGAGCGTGGCCGGAGAGCTCCCCGGCGGCAACGAGGCCCAGCCGGCGATCGACGAGGACTTCGACGCGCTCGGCGAATCCCTGTCCGCCGCCCTGGGACGCCGGCTCCGACCGGTGGAGATGGATCACCTGGCCGGGCTCGGCGAGCTCTGGAGCTCTCGTCTCGTGGCCGCCGCCATGGCCGGCGCCGGACTCGAGCCGGCGTGGGTGGACATCCGGCCGATCCTGGTGACCGACGACCGCTTCGGCCGGGCCACTCCCTACACGCAGGTCGTCAACAACCGGGCGCGCGAGTGTCTCCGTCCGCTGCTCGAGGCGGGATCGGTGCCGGTGACCCAGGGCTTCGTCGGCGCTACGGCCGACGGTGTCCCGACCACGCTCGGCCGCGGCGGCTCCGACTTCACCGCGGCGCTCCTCGGCGCCGCCCTCGGCGCCACCAGGGTGGAGATCTGGACCGACGTCGACGGACTGATGACGGCCGATCCGCGCATCGTGCCGTCGGCGCGGACGCTGTCCGCCGCGAGCTACGAGGAGGCGGCGGAGCTCGCCACGTTCGGTGCCAAGGTGCTCCATCCGGCCACCGCGATGCCACTGGTGCGGGCCGGCATTCCAATCGTGGTGCTCAACTCGAGCCGGCCTTCGCTGCCGGGCACCACCATCGAGCCGGTGGCGGAGCTGGAGCGGATGGGAGACTCACCGATCCGCTCGATCTCCTGGAAGCGCGGAATCACGGTGATCAACGTGCGCGCGCCGCGCATGCTCGGCACCTATGGCTTCCTGCGGGCGATGTTCGAGGTGTTCGAGCGCCATGAGGTGGTGGTGGATGTCCTCGCCAGCGGAGAGGTCAGCGTGTCGCTCACGGTGGAGGACCGCTCACGCCTCGACCCCGTGATCCGGGAGCTGTCCGACCTGGGCGAGGTGTGGACCGACGATGGTCGGGCGATCGTCGCGGTGGTGGGCATCGGGCTCCGCGGCACGCCGGGCCTCGCGTCGCGGATCTTTCGCGCGGTTCAGCCGGCCAACGTCGAAGTCATCTCGCAGGGCGCCTCCGCCATCAACATGACGTTCGTCGTGCGCGAGGACGATGGGCCGGACGTGGTGCGCCGGTTGCACGCCGAATTCTTCGGCGCGGCCTGACGCGCTGCCGGCCTCCGCGCAATCCATCATGCGGCTCGCGATCGTAGGCGACGGCAGGATGGGTCAGGCCGTGGCGGCCCTGGCTGTCGAGCGGGGCCATGTGGTGCACGCCGTGATCGGCCGGCGGGACAACCCGAATGGCGAGGCGCTCACCCGGGAGCGACTCGCCGGCGTGGACGTCGCGATCGAGTTCACCAGGCCGGACGCGGTGGTCACGAACCTCCAGCGGCTGATCGAGGCCGGCATCCCCACCGTCACCGGGACGACGGGTTGGAGCGACGAGCTGCCCCGTATCTCGGGGCTGGTCGCGGAGCGGCGGGGTGCGCTGCTGCACGCGGCCAACTTTTCGGTGGCGATGCAGCTTTTCCTCCGGACGGCACGCGACCTCGCGACCCGGTTCGCGACGCACCCTGACTTCGACGCCTTTATACTGGAGGAGCATCACGCGGCGAAAGTGGATGCGCCGTCCGGCACCGCGGCCGAGCTGCGCGCGCGCCTCAGGGACGCAGATCCGGGCCGCAACTATCCCATCACCTCGGTGCGCGCAGGCTCCATCCCCGGCACGCACACGGTGACCTACGACGGCCCGCACGACACCGTCACCTTGCGGCACCTCGCGCGGAGCCGGCGTGGCTTCGCCGCCGGCGCCCTGGCGGCGGCGGAATGGTTGCCGGGCCGCATCGGGGTGTACGACTTCGAGGCGATGCTCTTTGGAGGGACCGGATGAGACGCCTGCAGGGATGCGGGACGGCGCTGGTCACCCCGTTCACCGACCGCGGCGAGGTGGACTACCCCGCCCTGCGCGCATTGGTGGAATGGCAGATCGCCGAACAGATCGACTTTCTCGTTCCCTGCGGCTCGACCGGCGAGGCGCAGACGATGGACGACACCGAGCGGGAGCGGGTGGTCGCTACGGTGATCGAGACCGCCTCGGGCCGCACCCCCGTGATGGCCGGCGCGAGCAGCAACGACACGGCCCGGGCCGTTGCCGAAGTCAGGCGAATGTGCAAGCTGGGCGCCGACTACATCCTCACCGCCACGCCGTATTACAACAAGCCCACGCAGGGCGGGCTCTTCCGCCATTTCACCGCGATCGCCGACGCCTCCACCGCCCCGATCTGTCTCTACAACGTGCCGGGCCGCACGGCGGTGAACCTCCAGCCGTCGGTGGCGCTGCAGCTCGCCGAGCATCCGAACATCACCGGCATCAAGGAGGCGAGCGGGGATCTCGCGCAGGTGATGCAGATCCTGCGTGGCCGCCCCGACCGATTCGCCGTGCTCTC
This sequence comes from uncultured Gemmatimonadales bacterium, assembly GCA_963846545.1. Taxonomy (GTDB): domain Bacteria; phylum Gemmatimonadota; class Gemmatimonadetes; order Gemmatimonadales; family GWC2-71-9; genus CAVVWJ01. The sequence continues at coordinate 2,577,966 of CAWJWG010000001.1, forward strand.
GGGCGATGACTGGCTCGCGCTCCCGGTCCTGGCCGCGGGTGGCGACGGACTTGTCTCGGTGGCCTCCAACGAGATGCCCGGTCCGATGCGGGCATTGGTGCACCTGATGCTCGCCGGTGAAGTCGCGAAGGCTCGCGAGTGGCACTACCGGCTCCTCCCGCTCATGGACGCCAACTTCCTGGAGACCAATCCGGCGCCGGTGAAGGCCGCACTCGCCCTGACGGGCCGCATCCGCAACGTGCTCCGCCTGCCGCTGGTGCCGGTCACCGAGAAGACCCGGGCGACACTGGCGACGACGCTCAAGGAGCTGGGAGTCGAGTTCTAGTGGAGGCGACGCACGCCTCGAGTCTCCGAGCCGACATCGAGCGTTTCGCGGCCGGCGTGCCGCCGGGCGAGGAACCGGAGGCGCTCGAGGTCTTCCGGGCGCTGAAGATCGAGCTCAACGCCGGTCGCGTACGGGCCGCCGAGCGTGTGGCCGACGGGACCTGGCGCGCGAATGCGTGGGTCAAGGCGGGCATCCTCCTCGGCTTCCGGCTGGGTCGCGTTACGGCCGCCGCAGGGGGTAGCCCGTTTCCCTTCTACGACAAGGACACCTACCCACTCCGCGCGTTCAACGCCGATGATGGCGTTCGGATCGTGCCGGGCGGTTCGGCCATTCGCGACGGATGCTTCGTGGCGCGCGGCGTGGTGTGCATGCCGCCGATGTACATCAACGTCGGGGCCTACGTGGACGAAGGCACCATGATCGACAGCCACGCGCTCGTGGGCTCCTGTGCTCAGATCGGGAAGCGCGTGCACCTCTCCGCCGCCGCCCAGATCGGAGGCGTGCTCGAGCCCGTCGGGGCGCTGCCTGTGGTGATCGAGGATGACGCGCTGGTTGGCGGCAACTGCGGAGTCTACGAGGGAACCATCGTGCGGGAGCGGGCCGTGCTGGCACCGGGGACGGTGCTCACCGCCGGGACGGTCGTGTTCGATTTGGTGCACGATCGAACCTATCGTCGCGATGGCGACCGTCCGCTGGAGATCCCACGTGGCGCGGTCGTCGTGCCCGGCACCCGACCGGTGACGAGCGGCCCCGGTCGCGAGGCGGGGATCGCGCTCTACGCGCCCATCATCGTGAAGTACCGCGACGAGAAGACCGACACCGCGGTGCGCCTCGAGGACCTGCTGCGCTAGCGGACGACCCATGCCCACGCATACCCACTACCTCTGGTTCGAGACTCGGAAGCGGCAGGAGATCATCGACATCACCGATCAGGTCGCCGAGCAGGTGCGGGCGAGCGGGATCCGGGAGGGGATGGTCCTCGTGTCCGCCATGCACATCAGCGCGTCCGTGTTCGTGAACGACCACGAGTCCGGGCTGTGGCAGGACATCCTGACGTGGCTGGAGGGCACGATCGCACCATGGGACCCGGAGCGATACCGTCACAACGAGACCGGCGAGGACAACGCCGCGGCCCATCTGCGAAGCCTGACGGTGGGCCATGAGGTCATCGTGCCGATCACGGAGGGAAAGCTCGACTTCGGTCCCTGGCAGCGGGTGTTCTACGGGGAATGGGACGGTCAGCGCCGCAAGCGGGTCATCATCAAGGTCATGGGCGAGCGCTGACCGTCAGCGTGCGCTGGACGTCGCTGCCGACGACGGTGCCGGAGAGCTCGGGTTTCCTCGATCTGGTGCCCGGCGTCCAGCGTACGGTGGTGCGTCCTTCGACGTCGGTCAGGCCCCGCGCCGGGGTCACCGTACCACTCGAGGGTTTGAACAGCACCGTTTGTCCGCCCAGCGGGTTGCCGTACCCGTCGGTCACCTCCACCACCAGCGGCTTGGGGAGCGGCTTCCCTGCTCTGGCCACCTCGGGCGGGGCCACAAACGCGAGCTTGGCCGCCTTGCCCGGCCGCGCCAGTGCGGTCACCTCGGTGCCCACGCTGTCTCCGTCCAGGCGGACCTCCAGTCGCTGCAGCCCTCCGGTTCGACCCAACGTCCACCGGATCTTCGCCTGGCCCAGCGAATCGCTGAGGACCCTCCCTTCGGCCGCCTTGCCTGCGAACGCCTCCACGTGGATCGCGGCTCCCTGTGCCGGATTGCCGTGCCGGTCCAGCACGCGCAGCACGACCGGCAGCTTCAGCGCCGTGCCCACGGTGCCGAGCTGTCGGTCTCCCGACTTCACCGTCACCACGGCGGCCGGACCCGTCGTCGCCATTGCGATGGCGGTGATCGGCGGGAGGATGCGCGCGGGGCCCACCTGAATCCGGGCGCGCTGTCGGCCCGCCCTCGCGCCGAGCGTCCACACCGCGCGCGCCTCGCCGAGCGTATCGGTGCGAGTCGTGACCGCGGTCAGAGCACCACCGTCCAGCGCACTCCACGTCACCGGCACGTCGGCTAGCGCGGATCCCAGCGAATCGCTCACCCGCACGGCGACCGGCTCGTGCAACGTGTCGCCCACTTCCCCGGTCGTCTTCGTGGCGAGCAAGACCAGCTTGGTGTTGGCCGGCACCGGGTCCGCCTCAGCCGCGAGGGCAGGCGCGATCTCCACGCCTTTTACCGATACCGTGAGTTGCTGCCGGCCGGGCGTGTCGCCCAGGCGCCATGAGCTCCGCACCATCCCGCGCGAGTCGGATGTGTCGACCGTCGGGTCCGCCGCCCCATCTGTCGCCACCGATGTGAACGTCGCGGGAACGCCCGCCATCGGCCGTCCGGTGCGGGAGACGATCTGCGCGGACACCGGCACCGGCAGCACCCGGCCCGCCGGTCCGTGCTGACCTTCGCCGCCAAGCACCGTGATCGAGCTCGGGACGGGAACCACCTCGACCGCGAGCGACCGGAGAAGCGGTCCCGCGGCGGCCGACACCGCGCTCCGGCCCGGCGTCACACCGACGACCTCGCTGCCCTGGATCACGGCGATGGCCGGATCGGTCGCGGTCCAGCTCACCTCGGCCCCCACGATCGGATTGCCACGGGCATCGGCCACGTGCGCCGTCAGCGCCGCGCGCTGACTTTCGGGCACGGCCACGACCGTATCGTCCATCTCGAGTGAGGCCGGCACTTGGTGAACTACGATCCGCGAACGCGCCTCCACCTGTCCGACTCGCACGACGATCGCGGTGGCGCCAGGGCCTTGTGCCGTGACGGTGCCCGCCTGGGAAACGAGCGCCACGGTGGGATCGCCGGTGGTCCACGCCGGGACGATCCCCATGAGGACGGTGCCGCTGGAGTCGGTCACCACCGCGGCGAGTTGAATGGTGTCGCCGATCGCCTCGGCGGTGTCCACCGCGGGACCGAGAGTGACCGTGTGCGCGCGCAACGCGGCGACCGCGGCCGCGCCGGGCATCGCGATGCCGGCCGAGCTGGTGTAGCTCAGGATGGACGCGAGCGCGGCACCCCCTGAGAGGGCAGCCGCACCGACCCGCGCCGCTCCAGCCGTCCAGCGTGGCTTGGCCGCGGTCACCGCATGCGATCGCAGAGCGGCACCCGTTCCTCCCCCGCCATCTCCCGATCGCCGTCCGTGCGCGGCGCCTCGTTGCCCTCGAGCCGGCCGACGAAGATGACGCAGCTGCGCCCGGGCTGCTCCATGTGTCGCGCCCGGGCCTGGTAGCCCGACGGGCCCGCCACGAGGATCTCCAGGTGGACCCCCGGGAAGGGCGGAAGCCGGAGGAGGTCGACCGTCGGTGCGAAGCTGCCCGCCCGCGCCTGGTATCGGGTCTGCGCCGCCACGACCGAGCGGAGCGCGCCCTTCAACTGAGCGGCATGGCTCGGCCGAGCCGCGAGGGTCTGCGCCTGCGCGGTGGACTGGGCGGCCGCTGGCGTGCCGAGGCCCAGCAGGCCGAGCGTGACCAGCGATGCGTAGCGCCCCTTCCGGAACACGGTCATCGAGCCCTCCAGAGAAGCCTCCTGCCGATGCGGGTGGCGGGCGGTCGGACGGCGACCGACGAGCCGCGGGGATCGACCGCGCTCGTCAATACACCACCCGCCGCCCGCCAATGGCGCGGCTGCGATCAAACTGTCAACGATGGAAAGGCTGGATTCCAGTCTGGGAAGGCGGAGCGCAACGCACAATCCGCAGGAAGCGGACAGTGTCGTGGTTTTGGACGCGCCGAGCACCAATCTGCGCGCCGTGCCAGTCGCTGCAGGGCCCAGGGGGAGCGGCGGGCGCGTGACGGATTGTCTACATGGACCGGTACTTGGGGCCGCTGCCGCCCTCTCGCGGCGTCCACCGCGGGCCAAGGACGTCGGTGGCCTTGCAGTCGATACAGTTCGGTGCGTTGACGCGAAGCTCGTCGCCCACCCGCTCATAGACCCCGGCGGGACACACGTGGGTGTAAAACTCGGCCACCTCGGCGCTGACGTCGGGTCCGACGAGGAGGTGGGAGGGAATCGTGTCGCGGGTGGCGTTCCCCGACTTGAACACCGCGTCGAGCTTGCTGAACGTCAGCTTTCCGTCGGCGACGAACGGTGTGGAGGGCTCGACACGCCGCGGGGTCGCGGCGTCTTCGGGCATGTCGATCCGGCCGCCGAACATCTTCCCGCCGGTCAAGGTCATCAACCCGGCCTTGAAGCCGCCGAGATAGAGCCCGTCCTTGAACGCGAGGCGCATGTTCCTCGTCTTGAACATATCCGCCGAGATGTAACTCTCGTCCACCATGCGGTCGTAGTCGGCGAGGCGGGCGCCGGAGACATCCGCCGCCTTGAGCGCCGCGAACGTCGCGCGCGCGGCGTAGATGCCGGACTGCATCGCGTAGTGGATCCCCTTCAGCGACGGCACGTCCACGAATCCCACCGCGTCCCCGATCAGCACCACGCCGTCGCCGCTCCGCCGCTCCGGCAGCGCGTGGTAGCCCCCCTCGGGGATGGTCTTGGCCCCCCACTCGAGCAGCTCACCGCCGTCGAGATGGGGATGGAAGAGCGGGTGCAGCTTCATCCGCTGCAGCAGCTCGTGGATATCGAGGTTGGCGTCGTGGTAGTCCAGGCCCACGACGATGCCGAGCGCGATCTGCGTCGGCCCGAGGGGATACATGAAGCTCCCGCCGAACGCGTCGTCCGGAAGCGGCCAGCCGAGCGTGTGCACGACGGTGTCGAGGGGCCGCTTGGTCTGCCAGACCTCCTTCACGCCGAGCGCGAAGATCTGCGGGTTCGGCGAGCCGACCCGCTGCCACTCGCGCCAGCCCTGGCTCAGCAGTCCCCGCGTCCCCTCGGCGATCACCGTCACCTTGCCGGTGAGATCGGTCGGCTCCGCGTAGTCGCCGGTGGGCTTGCCCTCGCGGTCGAGCCCCGAGGGCGTGGTGCGCACCCCGCGCACTGCGTCGCCCTCCACCAGCAGGGCATCCACCGGAAATCCGGCGAACAGGTTCACGCCCATGGCTTCGGCGCGCTCGCCCAGCCAGCGCACGATCTCACAGAGCGACGCGGTGTAGTAGCCCGCGTTGTGCATTGTCGGCGGGGTCGGGATCCGTTGCGCGCGGCTCTCGGTGAGGAAGTAGACCGCCTCGCCACCCACCGGCTGCCGGAACGGGAAGTCGCTGGGATTGACGTCCGGAAACAGCTCGCGGAAGGCGCGCGGATTGACCACCGCGCCCGATAGGCTGTGCTCGCCGAGGGCGCCGGCCTTCTCCAGCACGGCGATGCCCAGCTCACCCAGACCGCCGCCGGACTCCTGGTCCAGCTTCGACAGCCGCGACAGCTCGATCGCGCAGGCGAGGCCCGCCGGGCCACCGCCGACGATCACCACGTCCATCTCGATGGCCTCGGATCCCGGTGGATCGGTCCGGATCACCTGATCGAGGGGAATCGGGCGCTGGTGGCGAAGGGGCAGGATGGTCGGCACGGGCGAAATATAACCCTCGCCCTTCCGCGTCCCGACCGTCTCCCGCTACGCTTCCCGCCTATGCCCACGCCCCCGATCCCCGGCTTCCGTCCCGTGCCGTTCACCGGCGTCATCTTCGTGATGGCGGAGGCCGGCAAGCTGGGCTATCGCTACGGGCATCCCGACTGGTGCAACCTCGGCCAGGGACAGCCGGAGACGGGCGAGCTGCCGGGTGCCCCGCCCCGGGTGCAGCAGGTGACGATCGGCGTGGACGATCAGGACTATGCGCCGGTGCCGGGCATCTGGGAGCTGCGGCGCGCGGTGGCCGAGCTGTACAACCGTCTGTACCGGAGCGGGAAGCGCTCGCAGTACAGCGAGCACAATGTCTGCATCTGCGGGGGAGGCCGCGCCTCGCTCACCCGCGCCGTCGCGGCGCTGGGGCAGATCAACCTCGGCCACTTCCTGCCCGACTACACGGCCTACGAGGAGCTGCTCGACATCTTCAAGCTCTTCACCTCGATCCCCATCCTGCTCGACGGACGCGAGGGCTACCACTTCAGTCCTAACCACCTGCGCGAGGAGATCACCGGACGCGGCCTCTCGGCGGTCCTGCTCTCCAACCCCTGCAACCCCACGGGCCGGGTGATCGCCGACGAGGAGCTGGCCGGCTGGGTCGCGGTGGCCCGCGACCTCGGCTGCTCGCTCCTCATCGACGAGTTCTACTCGCACTACGTCTGGCGGGAGACCGCCGACGGCAACGGCCTCGTCTCCGCGGCGCGCTACGTGGAGAACGTGGACAAGGACCCGGTGGTGCTTTTCGACGGGCTGACCAAGAACTGGCGCTATCCCGGGTGGCGCTGCAGCTGGATCGTAGGACCGCGGCAGGTGATCGAGGCCGTGTCGAGCAGCGGCTCGTTCCTGGACGGCGGCGGGAGCAAGCCGCTCCAGCGCTCCGCGGTCCCGCTGCTCGCGCCCACCGTGGTGGAGGCGGAGACGGCGGCGATCCGAGATGCGTTCCTCAAGAAGCGCGATCTGATGGCCGACGGACTCAAGCGGGCGGGCGTCCGGTTCGATCTCGAGCCCGAAGGCACGTTCTATTGCTGGGGGGACATCTCGACGCTTCCGCCGACGATCAACGACGGAATGTCGTTCTTTCGCGCGGCGCTGGAACGGAAAGTGATCTGCGTACCCGGGGAGTTCTTCGATGTGAATCCCGGCAAGCGGCGGAGCGGGCGCCCCTCACGCTTCCGGCACTACGTGCGCTTCTCCTTCGGACCGGACGAAGCCACCGTAGTGGAAGGCGTCCGGCGAATCGAGGAGCTGGTCCTCAGTGCCCCGCCCGCGCCTTCCTCACCTCCTCGGTGAGTCGCGGCACGATCTCGAACAGGTCCCCTACGATCCCGTAGTCCGCGATCTTGAAGATCGGCGCGTCCTTGTCCTTGTTGATCGCGACGATCGTCTTCGCGGTTCGCATCCCGGCGAGATGCTGAATCGCCCCGGAGATGCCGAGCGCAACGTAGAGATCCGGACTCACCACCCGTCCGGTCTGGCCGATCTGATCGGTGGACGGGCGCCACCCGTCATCGGTCACGGCGCGGGTGGCGCCGACCGCGGCGTTTCCGAATGCGTCCGCCAGCTCTTCCACCAGCTTGAAGTGCTCCGCCGCCCGGAGTCCTCTCCCACCGCTCACGATCACCGGTGCCTCGCCCAGGTCCAGCTTTGCACCGCCGCGCTGCGCGGTCTCCGTCACGGTCACCCTGGCCGAGGCGGGATCCAGGGCCGGCGCCGCGGTCTCGACCCTCGCCGTCCGGGGCTGCTCCGCGGCGGTGATCGCGCCGGGACGAAGTGACATCAGCGCCGGCGATCCGGTGAGCCGGAGCGTCACGATCACTTTGCCGGTGTAGGCAGGATGGCGCGCGAGCACCGCATCGCCCTGGATCTCGAAGTCGGTCACGTCGGACGCGAGACTGACGCCGAGCCGCGCGGCGACGCGGGGGGCGAGGTCGCGGCCCTGCGCCGATGCCGGGAAGAACGCCGCGCGATAGCCGCCGGCGCGAATTCGCTGTTCCGCCGTCGCGGCGGCCACCTCCGGGCTGTAGCGCTCCAGCGCGGGATCCTCCACGACGACGACAAGGTCGGCACCGTAGCGGCCCAGCTCCTCGGCACGCGCGGCGATGCCGGGCGCGCCGAGAACCAGCGCGTGTACTTCACCGCCGCCCGTCGCATCCGCCGCCTGGCGCGCGGCGGTCACCGCCTCGAAGGCCACCTTGCGCAGCGCGCCATCGCGGGACTCGGCGAACGCGAATGTCGCGGCCATCAGAGCACTTTCGCTTCCGTGCGGAGCAGCCGGATGAGCTCGGGCACCGCGTCCGCGCCTTCGCCCACGATGCGCCCGCCGGTGCGCTCCGGTGGAAGCGCCATGCTCTCTACGGTCAGGCTGACCTTGCCGAGCTGGGCGGGGCGGACATCGAGCGGCTTCTTCTTGGCCGCCATGATGCCCTTGAGCGTGGCGAGTCGCGGCCGCGCAATGCCTTCGTCGATGGTGAGCACGGCAGGGAGGGGAAACCGCACCGTCTCGGTGGCGCCCTCGAGATCGCGGTGCGCGGTGCCGCGTCCGTCGGCCAGCTCGAGATGGGATATGGCGGTGACGCAGGGGAGATCGAGGAGCTGAGCCGTCATGGCGCCGACCGTGCCGCTCGCGGTGTCGGTGGCCATCCGGCCGAAGAGAATCAGATCGTACGCTCCGTCCCGGAGCTCGGCCGCGAGTGCGGTCGCGATCGCGAGACCGTCCACCGGCACTTCGTCCGCCTTGAGCTGCACGGCCCGGGTGGCGCCCATCGCCAGCGCCTTCCGCAGCGTCTCCTGCACCCCGTCGGGGCCGATGCAGATGACGGCGACTTCGCCCGACCCGGCCCGCTCGACCTGCTGGAGGCCCACCTCGAGCGCGTAGCCGTCGAAATCGCTGATCTCGTACTTCAGCCCCGCCTGGTCCAACGACTTGCGGTCCGCGGCGATGGAGAAACGCAGCTCCATCTCCGGCACCCGCTTCATGCAGACTGCGATCTTCACCGCGCGCTCCCGGCCTCGGTCCTGGTCCGCCCTCGAACTGGCGGCAAAGCTAGTCGAGGCCGGATCGAGCCGCCAGCACGCGGACCGCTACACCGACGACACCTTGGTCAATCCAAATCCTCTACGCCGCCAGCCTGGCGCGAGCCGCCGAGCGAGGTCCGGACGATGAGGCGGAACATGCGCTCCGCGCCGGGCGACAAGAAGCGCTCGACCGCGGGGCCGCCCGGATTTCCCTGATTGATGTTGAACGTGCCGAAGATGGCGTAGCGGTTCTGAAAGACGTTCGTGACCACACCGCTGATCTCCCATCGGTCGAACTCCACACCGACTCGGGCATCCACCACGACGTAGTCGTCGAGCTCCGACGTGACGTTCGCCTCATCGCCCCGCAGCCACAGCTTGCCGGTATACCGGCCGTCGGCGCCGACGTAGAAGAACCGGCCGATCTGCGCCCGGGCACCGGCCTTGATGATGTGATCGGGCACCAGCGGCAGTCGGTCGCCGGGCTCCGCTTCGTTCTCGGTGGGGAAGGGATTCTCGATCTCCTCGCCCTCCTCCTCCGTCACCCCGCGGATGCTGAAGAGGTCGGCCTCGCTCTGGAAGGTGGCGCGAGTGAAGCCATAGTTGAGGTAGAAGCGGTGACCCTGGAGAAACCGGTAGGCCGCGCCGAGCTCGAAGCCGACGCGCCGGGTCTTGTCGAGGTTGATGAAATAGCCGTCGATCGTGCTGCCCGACGGCTCCTCGCCGCCGTACGGAGTGAGGAAGATGTCGTTCCGCACGTTCGAGTGGTACACCGAGCCGTCGAGCGCCAGGTTCGCCGTGGCGTAGCGGAAGCCCGCCTCGATCGTGGTCACCTTGACCGGCTCGAGCGGGGGGTCGTCGCCCAGCGCGAAGGGCAGCGGGCACGGCGACTCGGGGTCGGCGCAGGCGTTCTCGATCACCGCCGGCGCCCGGAAAGTCTTGCCCCATGACGCGAAGACGGACGCCCCCGGGGCGACCTCCACGCTGGCCCCGACCCGCGGGTTGAACTGCTTGTAGATCCCGACCGTATCGGCGCTCGGATCGAGCAGGTTCTCGTAGGGCAGGCGGATGTAGTCGTATCGGGCGCCGGCGGAGAGGGTCGCCGGCCCGGTGGTCAGATCCGCCATCACGAACGGCGCCAGATCCCAGAGGGGGCTCCTCGCCTGGGTAGTGAGGGTGCGCTCGCCGCCGAACTTGATCGAGTCGGCGAAGATGTCGATGTGCACCCGGCTGACGCTGCCGTCCACGCCGCCGCGCAGGTTGAGGGCGACGTTGTCGTTGAGCAGCTTGACCCACCGGTAGTCGGCGGTATACCCGAACGTCGAGTTGTAGGAAATGCCGAAGACGTCCGGATCCTCGGGCTGGTTGGCGTTGAAGCGCTCCGCGCGGTGCCGGCGGAAGTAGGCCGTCGCCGACGCCTTCCCCGACCCCACCTGCTTGTAGGCCTGCAGCGACCCCTGGAACTGCCAGAGATCCTCGTAGTCTTCCGCGCTTAGATTGGAGTCGGCGCTGGTCTCGAAGATCGTCTCCGGAAGAGAGCCCGCCGTCTCCGCGAAGGAGTTGCCATACAGCGCCTGGAACCTGACGCCGCTGGTGGCGCCGAGCTTCCCAAGATTGATGAATCCGCTGTACTGCTTGGCCGAGGTGACCTGCCGCCAGCCGTCCTCGCGGTTGTAGTTCCCGCCCACGTACCAGTCCATGCCGCCCGAGGTCACGCCCGAGAGGTTGCTCTCTCCCCGAAATAACCCGAAGCTGCCGCCGGAGAGCTCGACGTTTGCGCGGGGCCGACCCTCCCCCCGCCCGGTCACGAGGTTGATCGCTCCCCCCAGGGCGTTGCGCCCGAGCAGTGAGCCGTTCCCCGAGAGCACCTCGATGCGCTGGATGTGGTCCATGGGAAGGAGATCGAAGTTGATCTGCGAGGCCTCGGGCTCATTCATACGGACGCCGTCCAGGAAGACCGCCACGCCCTGAGGCAGGCCGACCACCGGGGAGGAGTAGAAGCCCCGGGAGCTGATGTTGAGCTTGTAGGGGCTGCCCAGGTCGTCGTACGTCGAGACGCCCGCCACCTGGCGTAGCGCGTCGGAGAGGACCCGTGGCTCGTAGGCGTCCACATCCTCGGCGCCGAGGATGGTGACCCGCGCCGGCACCCCGGAGCCCACTGTCGGGCCGGCGCTGGGCCGAATGCTGCCCACTACTTCGATCGGTGGAAGCTCGAAGGCCGTGCTGTCCTTCGTGGTGTCGGCCACCTGGGCCTGGGCGGCGGAGGCCGCGAGGAGGCCGCCGATCACGAACACACCTGTCGTCATGCACGCACCTGCCCGATTCATCAACCGGTACTCCTCGAGTGGGGGACCCGCGGGAGCCTACCTGAGGGGAAAGCCGCCGAGCGACGCACGTCGCGGGTCGGCACTGCCTGTCCGTTCGTAGATCGCCGCCATCACCACCCGGTCGGGCGGGACGCCGAGCACGATGAGACCGTCGTCGGCCGGCCCGCCGCCGTCGAAATCGAGGCAGCAGTGCTCGAAGGTGACCAGTCCGTCGACCGACGCCTCCTGCATGGACGGGCTCTCGCCGCGCTCGAGCCGGACCAGATCACCAGCGGAAAAAGTCCGGGAGTCGTCGAGATCCTCGTAGATCCGGAGCTCACGGACCTTGGCATCGCGCTCGGCCACCAGGATGACGCCGTCGTCCGCATCCACGCCACCGTCCAGGTCGTAGCAGCACCGGTCCACCACGACCGGACCCGGGGCGCGGAGGGCGAGCGCCGTGCCGATCGCCAGAATCAGGGCGGCGGCGGCCGCGAGAGCCGGACGGTTACGCCGCGGTGAAACGGCACCCTTCGACCGCTCACCACGGCGCAACCGACCGAGCAGCTCGGGGCCCAGCGATGCCCGAGGACGAAAACCGACGCCGCGGAGTGCCCTATCGATCTCCGCGAGCTCCGGTGGCAGATCCGGGTCTTCGTTCATCCCGCCATGGCTCCCCGGAGCCGTCCGAGCACCCGCCAGAGGCGGGTCCGGACACTCCCCTCGCTGATCCCGAGGATCTGCGCCACCTCGGCGGTGTCCAGACCGCTTCCGTAGCGGAGGCCGATGAGCTCCCGGTCGGCGTCAGCCAGCGTGGCCACCGCGTCCAGCAGCCGTCCCACCTCTTCCTCCCGGAGCAGTCGCTCCTCGGGCGAGGGAGCCTCGTAGACCAGATCGTGCATCGTCCCGAGCGTGACGTATTGCCTCAGCCGCGCGCGGCGGCGCCAGTCGGTCAGGACGTTCCGGGCGACCGTCAGGATCCAGGCCTTGGCCGATCCTCTCAGCGGGTCGAATCGGTCAGCGGCCCGCACCACCTTGAGGAAGGTCTCGGCCGTCAGATCCTCGGCCACATCGGCCAGAGGCACGTGGAAGCGGAAGTAGTTGTAGACGGAGGTCCCGTGGGCCTCATACCACGCGCGACAGAGCGCCTCGCCCTCGGAAGGAGGCGCGGGGATCGGCGCGGGGGGTCTATCGAACGTGGAGGACACGGATAGCGACGTCACTTCTCTCATTACGCATGACTGGGATTAGCGTCACGCGGCAAGTTATCCCGGGCCCGGGACCAAGGTCAGGAGCCTCACCCAAAGGAGAAAAATGAGAAGGCCGAGAGCGAAGCCCCCAAATGCTGCCACAGCACCCCTTCAACCACGTCAGCGCTTCATTAGAACGCCGGCAGCCCGGTGATCGACTGGCCCAGGATGAGCGAGTGCATGTCGTGGGTGCCCTCGTAGGTGTAGACCGATTCCAGGTTGGCCATGTGCCGCATCGAGTGGTACTCGGCGAGGATGCCGTTGGCGCCGAGCAGGCGCCGGGCCTCGCGCGCCGCCTCGCAGGCCATGTCCACGTTGTTGCGCTTACAGAGCGAGACGTGGTCCGGCGTCATGGTGCCGAGGTCCTTCAGGCGACCGAGGTGCAGCGTCATGAACTGCGCCTTCACGATCTCGGTCAGCATGTCCACCAGCCGCACCTGCTGAATCTGGGTCTGGGCGATGGGGCGATCGAACATCACCCGCTGCTGGGCGTACTTGAGCGCCTCATCGTAGCACGCCATCGCGGCGCCGATCGCGCCCCAGGAGATGCCGTACCGTGCCTGCGTGAGGCACATCAACGGGCTCTTGAGCCCACCCGACTTGGGGAGGATGGCATCCTTCGGCAGGTGTACGTCCTGCAGGTGGATCTCGCTGGTGTCACTGGCGCGGAGCGAGAGCTTCCCCTTCTGGTCCTTGCCGGTGTAGCCCGGCGTATCGGTGGGCACGATGAATCCGCGGATGGACTTGGCGTCGCTGATGTCACCGGTCTTGGCCCAGATGATCGACACCGTGGCTTGCGACCCGTTGGTGATCCACATCTTCACCCCGTTCAGCACCCACCCGTCCTTGGTCTCCCGCGCGGTCGTGATCATGCCGCCCGGGTTGGAGCCGAAGTCGGGCTCGGTGAGCCCGAAGCAGCCGATCTCCTGCCCCGCCGCGAGAAGCGGAAGCCACTTCTTCTTCTGCTCCTCAGACCCGAATGCGTAGATAGGGTACATCACCAAGGCGCCCTGCACCGACGCGAAGGAGCGGATCCCGGAGTCACCCCGCTCCAGCTCTTGCATGATCAGCCCGTAGGCCACGTTGTTGAGCCCGGCGCAGCCGTACTCCTCGGGCAGGTTGGCACCGAAGAGCCCCAGCTCCGCCATCCCGGGAATCAACTGCTTGGGAAACTTCCCCTGGACGTAGGCCTCACCGATGATGGGGATGAGGTTCTCGTCGACCCAGGTCCGGACGGTGTCACGAACGGCCCGCTCCTCCTCCGACAACAGCGAATCGAAGTTGAAGAAGTCGACCCCGGTGAACTGGGCGGCAGCGGTGGCGGTGGCCATGAGGTCCTCGTCCGATGGCGGTGGAAAGACAGGCGGGAAAGATAGCCCGCCAACCGACTCTCCGGCAGACGAACCTGACTTGCACACGTGCATCAAAGTGCGGCCCGGGCGAGACTTGGCGCCCTGGCCCCTCGCTGGAGACGCGTGCTCGTGGTAGCTTTGCTTCTCGCGCTCGACAGATCTCCGACATGCTCCGGGACCGCCCGTGCGGTGCTGCGAACAGGCATGTGCTCCCCGGCAGCAGGGCTGTGCGCTCCGGGGGGAGATCGCCAATGGTGACCGCAGGGGCGTGGGGGCGTGGAACCTGCATTCGGGCGAGCTGACGCACCGAAGAGGCCCGGCGTCAGCGCTGCGGTTCCTGTGACGGCAGTTTTACTTACGGAAGCGAGCGCTCACGTGGCCGCGGACAACATCTGATTGCCTGTGGCTAACTCATCGCCCCGTATGTTGATACCCATTTTATCGTGCGGATGATGGAACGCCGGACCAGAGCCGCCGACCTGGCGGGCTCACGGCCGCCGCCGCTGATGCCAGGAATGACATGCTGATGAGCCTGGACTACAGGGTGTGCCGCCCAACCGGCACCGAGGTCGCGGCGTGAGAATCCTCCTGCTCGCCCCCCAGCCTTTTTTCCAGGCGCGGGGCACTCCCATCGCCGTCAAGGCGGTGCTGGAGTTCCTGAGCAGCCGCGGCCACGTGGTAGACGCGCTCACCTATCACGAGGGGAGCGACGTCGACATCCCCAACTGCCGCATCTACCGCATCCCCCGCCTTCCAGGCGTGCGGAACGTGCGCCCGGGCTTTTCGGCCAAGAAGCTGCTCTGCGATGCGGCCATGGTCGGCAGCTGCGCCCGCCTGATGGGCCGGACCCGCTACGACCTGGTGCATGCCGTGGAGGAGTCCGCCTTCATCGCCGCGGCGATGAAGGCCTTCACCGGTGTGCCCTACATCTACGACATGGACTCGTCGCTCGCGGAGCAGATGATCGACGCCTTCCCGCGCCTGGGTAGGCTCGCGCCCGTCCTCCGTCGCTTCGAGGCCATCGCGGTGCGGCGGAGCGCGGGGGTCCTCACCGTCTGTGCGGCGCTCGAGGATGTGGCGCAGCGGCATGCACCCGGCACATCCATCGGGCTGGTGCAGGACACCACCCTGCTCGCGCCGGCGACGGGCACCAACGGCCGCACGCACCTGCCGGCAGACACCGATGGGGCGCCCGTCGCGATGTACGTGGGGAACCTCGAGCATTACCAGGGCATCGACCTGCTGCTGGAGGGCTTCCGGCACACCCTCGACCAGATGTCGACCGCCAGGCTGGTCATCGTGGGTGGACGCGAGGACGACATCGCCCACTACGGCGAGCGTGCCACCTCGCTCGGGATCGGTGGGTCCGTTCACTTCCTCGGCCCGCGCCCCGTGTCCGCGCTGGCGGACCTCCTGCGCGAGGCGGATGTCCTGGTCTCGCCGCGCCTCAAGGGCCTCAACACGCCGATGAAGATCTACTCGTACATGGATTCGGGGACCGCGGTGCTGGCCACCCGTCTGCAGACCCACACGCAGGTGCTGGACGACCGCACCGCATTCCTGGTGGAGCCCGAGCCCCTGGCACTCGGCACCGGACTCGCCACGCTGCTCAAGGACGACGTCTTGCGCGAGGGCCTCGCCGCCCGGGCCAAGGACCACGTGCAGCGCGAGTTCACCCCCGAAGCCGCCCGCCGCAAGCTCACCTCGTTCTACTCCATGGTCGAGGCCACGATCGGCGCGCGCGCCGCTCGGGTCGGAGCGCGCGCGTGAAGCGAATCTGGACCTCGCCGACCATTCGAAGCGCGGTTGTATATGCAGGGGCCGGGGCGGGATTCGCGATCGCGAACCTGATCCTCGCCCGGGTCCTGCCGCCGTCCGAATACGCCGTGGTCACCCTGGTCTTCGCGCTGATCATGGTCAGCTTCGCCCTCGCCCCGGCCGGCATCGATGGCATCGTGAACCGGCGACACCTCGAGGCCGGGCCGCGGCTCCTCGGGCGCGTCCTCGTCGCCACGACCTCGACGGCGGTGGTCTTCTCGCTGATCGGCTGGCTGGGATACGAGACCACGCCGTTTCAGACGGCCATGATTTTCATCTCCACGGTCGTCGGCGGGGCGCTGATGGTCGCATCGGCCAAGTTTCAGAGCGAACAGCGCTATGGCATTTCGCTCACCCTGCTCCAGGGACCCAACATCCTTCTCCTGTTCGGCGCGTTGATAACGGCCGTTTCGGGGGTCCGTGAGGCCTGGCTGCCGCTGCTCGTGATAACGCTCGCCTGGTTCCCCGGTGCCATCTGGGGCTGGACCATCCTGTTCAGAGAGCGAGAGGCCAAGCCGCACCGGTCGGTAGACTTCCCCATGGGCGAGGCGCTCGCCTACGCGGGCATGCAGGCCACCGGCCTTCTCCTGATCCAGCTGGAGCGGCTGATCCTGCCGCACGTGTTGCCCTTGAGCGACCTGGCGACCTACGGCGTGCTGGCGGCGATCGCCGGGTCGCTCTTCCGCGTGCTCCAGATGAGCGTGGGCTACACTATGCTCCCTCGCCTGCGAGCGGCCGAGGACGTCCCCGCCCGCCGCCGGCTGGTGGCGCACGAGGCCCGGACCGTCGGTCTGGTCGTCCTGGTCGGCTCGGCCGGGATCTGGCTGGTCTCGCCTATTGTCGAGCGCCTGGTCCTGGCCGGCAAGTATCCCCTGCCGGCCAGCCTGCTTCTGGCAGCGATCGTCAGTGGAATTACCAAGGTCGTCAATGCGTTCTCCAAGTCCGCCGCGTCGGCGCTGGCGACCCAGAAGGAGCTCGCCATCGTGAACGTCGTCGGCTGGATCTCGGTGGGCATCGCCATCGTCGCGGGAGTCTTCGGCGCCCGATGGGGCCTGGCCGGGGTGATCTACGGTGTGTCGCTGGGATGGATGGTCCGCTCCGCCCACACGATGTACGTGGCCGCGCGGCACCTCCGGATCCCGGTCACCGAGCCGGCCCAGCAACCGGCGGCCGCTCAATAACTCAGCCCCAGCCAGGACGGAGCAATCGTGGGAGCAGTGTACGGCATACTCGGCGGAGCCGAGCCGGGAGAGATGCAGGCCATGAGCGCGCGTCTGGCGCATCGTGGTGCCGAGTCCGCGGAATGGTCGCCGGTCTCCGGAGTTTCGCTCGGCGTGCGCGGGTCCGGCCCCGCGGTCGCATTGCAGAGCAGCGGCGCCGTGGCGTTCGACGGGGCGATCGACAACCGGAGCGAGCTCACGCTGGCGCTGGGACGCTCCGGCGATAGCGCCGAGCCGACGGGCGACGGACCGCTGGCCGGCGACCTGTGGGCCGCCTTCGGCGAGGAGGGACTCGCCCGCGTCGCGGGTCAGTTCGCCCTCGTCCTCTGGGACACACAGGCTCGGCGGCTGGTGCTGGCGCGCGACCGCGTGGGATATGCCCCGCTCTACATCGCGCTCGTGGGCGAGCGGCTCCTCTTCGCCAGCGAATACAAGGCCCTGCTGGCGATTGCCGGCGTCCCTGCCAGGCCGAACCGCGCTGCTATCCAGACCATTCAGAACACCAAGTGGGTGCGCCCCGGCGTCACCTGCCTCGAGGGTATTCACCCGGTCGCGCCCGGCACCTGGATCGAGGTCGAAGGCGGCCGCATGGCCACGCGGCGGTACTGGGACATACCGGTCCGGGCGGCCGCCGTGGACGATAGCCAGCATGCGGCCCGACTGCGCCAGAGCTTCCTGGAGACGCTGCGCCGGCAGACCGAGCCCTACGACAAGATCGGCGTCTCGCTGAGCGGCGGCCTCGATTCGGCGGTGGTCGCCGCGGGCGTGCGCGCGGTCGCCGGAGACCGGGAGGTGCACACCATTTCCGCGGGCTACGGTCCGGATGACAAGGAGCTGGTCAACGCGGAGCGGGTGGCGAAGGAGCTGGGGACGATCCACCACCCAGTGGCCCTGGATCCCGACGACTTGCCCGCGCTGCTGCCCTGGATGGTGTGGCACATGGAGGAGCCGATCGGCCGGGAGGACATCGCCTACCTCTTCGTGGCTGCGCGGGAGGCCGTGCGCCACGTGGATCTGGTGGTGACGGGCTTCGGCTTCGACGGATTGTTCGCGGGACTGCCACGGCACAGGCTGGTCGATCTCAGCCTGAAATACCCCGTGGTCAGGGAACCGCTCGAGGAGTTCTTCGACTACACGTTCCGGAGCATCGAGCCGCGGTCGCTGGCCGGCCGGGCGCTCAAGACCGCCTACTTCAAGGGCCGGGAGTTCCCCGCGCCGCAGGTCGTGGGGACGCCGCCGCTCGGCCCCTACACCGGATTCCCCCGCGACAACGCCGACCAGCCGCTCACGAACTTCCTCAAGCGCGGCTTCATGGTGCTGCCCTACCAGCACCCGGTGGAGCGGTTGTACGCCGGTGTCGGGATGCGGATGAACGCGCAGCACACGAGTCCCGACTTCCTGGCGACCGCCTTCTCCATTCCCGACCGGCTCAAGATCCACGGCCGGACCCAGAAGTACATTCTGCGGAAGGCGTGCGAAGGGCTGATCTCGCCGTCGATCCTCGCCACCGGCAAGAGCTTCAACCGGCTCAAGCACGACACCCACATGTCCGACGTGCTCGACCGGCTCGCCGACGACCTGCTGTCTCCGCCGGCCCTGAGCGGACGTGGCCTCTTCGACACCGGCTACGTAGCCCGGCTCAGACGCCGGACCCCGGGCAAGCCCTATAGTCAGGAGCGCGCGTACCGGCTCTGGTCGCTGCTGCTCACGGAATTCTGGGCGCGCACCTTCGTAGACCGGCGCGGGGCCGCTCCGACCCATCCCCTGCCTCCGCTGCGGCACCTCGGAAGCGCCTCAATTACCGGATAAGCGAAAGGCCGCGCTGGACACCAGCGCGGCCTTGGCTACGAAGGATCGGACCCGGTCAGGCCATTGAGGCCTCAGCCAGATCCGCTGTTGCGTCCCGCAGGTAACCCTGCTCCCGGTACCAGCGCCCGGTCCTGCGCAGCCCCTCGTCCAGCTCGACCCGCGGCGCGTAGCCCAGCTCGCGCTTGGCGCGGCTGATGTCGAACGCCCGGTTCTGCCGATACCAATCCACCCGTCGGGGGAAGATCGGCGGGGTGATCCCGAACGGCTTGCAGAGCTTCTCGACGATGTGCCCCGCGACCACCACCGGCATGACCGGATAGTGCGGGATGCGGACCGGCACGTCGAGCGCTCGGCCGACGGCCTGCACGATCTGCTCGATGGGGTAGTAGTGCTCGTCGGCGATCAGGTACTCGCGGCCGTCGCCCACGCCCGGCGCGAGGCAGAGCATGAAGGCGTCCACCAGGTTTTCGACGTAGAGCGGGTGGTAGAGCGTCTGGCCGTTGCCGAACATCGGGAACGTGCCGCGCGACACCCGCTTGAAGATCATGAAGAAGCGCTCCGGGTCGCCGGGGCCGTAGATGGCCGCGGGACGCAGGATCACTGTCTCGAGCTTGCCCGTGCCGAGCTGCTTGACCAGAGGCTCGGCCTCGTACTTGGTGCGCTGGTAGTAGTCCGCCGGCTGGATCGGGGCGTCCTCGTTGGCGGGAGGCTGGTCGACGTTGCCGTGCACACCGCAGGTGCTGCAGTAGACGAACTTCCACACGCCCACCTTGATCGCTTCCTCCAGCACGATCCGGGTGCCCATCACGTTCACGTCATCGTAGAACGTGTTGGCGACATTGAGCTCGCGGAACGCCGCGGCGAGATGGAACACGAACTCCACCCCCTGCATGCTCCGCTGCACCACATCACGGTCGGTCACCGAGCCCAGGATGACTTCCGCCCCCATGGCCCTGAGGGCGTCGCACTGCAGACCGTCCTTGTAGTCCAGAGCCACGACCTCGTGACCCTGCGCCCGAAGGCGTCGGACCAGCGCAGTCCCGGTGAACCCTGTTCCGCCAGTGACGAGAACCCGCATGCTCACTCCTTACCGTGTGTTGATGCCTGGTTGGTAGGGCCGATGGCAGGCAAGACAAGCTAACCTCGCCATTTCCGCCCGCGCCCCCCGAAAAGAATCCAACCCCTCGCGGCACGCGGTCGATTTTCCGGGCATCTCTACAAGTTCCATGCCTCCTAAGTGATTATGGTACATACCGTCAGCGCACGGGCTTGGGCCGGGTTCATACCGCGGCCGACACTGCAGTCTGTGGCATTCATGCCGCAATTCGAGACCGGGCAGGCAACTGGTCAGGGAGTATCCAGCGGTCTCGCGGAAGGCCGGCGGCTGAATGCACGTTGTCCGGAAGGAGAAGCGGTGCGGTGCGGGCGGTCCGTGCCCGGCAGGGCGGGTCAGCCTGGAGTCGATAGATGCCGGCCGAGGGCGGCGACAATAGCTTCGTACGAAGTGAGCTTGGGAATCTCTTGATTGGTGAACACCACCCCGAACTCGCCCTCGAGTTGGGAAATCAGCATCAGGTGGTTCAGGGAGCTCCAGTTTCCGGTCGATTCCGCCGAAAAATCTGCGTCGATGTCGCTGGCGGGCAGGTCCAGGACCTGTGCGAGCACCTCACGAACGCGGTCACCGATGGGCGCTGAGTCGCTCATCGTGCCGGCGCTCCCGGTACCGGCACATCGGCGCCTGCAGTGTGTGCCGGGGCCGCGATCCACGTAGGCCATGCCGGTCCCTGGTCGTCGAGGGAACGCGCCCAGCGTCCGTCCGATCCAGCGACGAAGCCGTGCTGAGAGAGAAAGGTCGAAGCAACCTGGTTCCGCCCCGAATCGATGAAATCCGCCGAGAGCGTTGTTGCACCGGCGCCGCGCGCGTCTGCCGCGATCCGGGCCACCAGGGCGGACTCCACCGACTTGCCGATCACGCGGCAGCTCATCAGGAACGACTCCAGGTGCCAGCGCTCCGTGCCCGGCTCGGCAATGGCCACACCCGTCAGCCCGAAATCCCCGAAACGATCCGCAACCCGCATCATATACACTCGCCACGCACCAGAAGCTAACTGACGGCGGATGGTCGTCTCGTCGTGACGCCGCGTCGTGAGGTTGAACTGATTGGTCTTGGCGAGGAGCTGCACTACTCTCGCCATACTGTCGTCATCCACGGCTCCGATGTCGACCCGCAGATGCAGCCCCGCCAGGAAGTCCTCCAGCGAACCGACCGAACTGAGGTAGTCTTCCCGGCCCCGCGACTCCTGGTACTGTTTCGTGCGAAGCGCGTCCTCGCTGGTCTGGTGGAGGACGATGAGCGACGGCAGTGAGCCCACCCAGTTCGCGTACATGGACGAGTCGACCGGCAGATCGGGCACCTGTAGCTCCGGGATCTGGCCCCGGACCCATGCCCGTTCGTGGGGACTGTCGTCGATCAGGAGCATGTGGTCGAGGCCGATGTTGAGCTCGCGGGCGAGGGACCGGATGTTCGTGGCCTTGTCCTCCCAGTTGATGCGGTACGCCGCCAGCTGCTCGGCCCGGATCAGCATGCTCGGGTGGTCGCGGAGGACCGTGAGCGCCTCCGCCTCGTTGTTCTTGCTGCAGAGCGCGAGGAGAATCCCCTGCCGTTGCAGGTCCAGCAGCTCACGCTGGAAGTCGACGAACTCGCTGCCTGGCCACTGGGGGCCGAGACCGATGCCTGCGGGACCGTCCTCACCCAGGACCCCACCCCAGAGCGTGTTGTCCAGGTCCAGCACGATGCACTTGGTCGCCTTGCCCAGCGCCGCCAGTGCGAATCCGACGTAGCGCTCGGCCACCGCGGACATCAGTGCATCGGACCAGGTCACGTGCCCCCGATAGTGCGTGCGCCAGTTGAACGCATGCGTGCGCCCGACCTGGGCCACGACGTCAGCCAATGGGAAGAGGAATGTGTTGGCGCGGAGCGCGAGTCGGAGCCGCAGGTGCTTGTTGGCATGGGCCACCGTGTGGGCGAAGGTTCCCTTGCTTCGAAACGCGTTCACCCCCTCGGTGCTCCGTCGGGGCAGCGCAAAATCGTTGACCACTACGATGCCGCTGCCGGCACGGTCGAACACGTCGAGGCCGGCGAACAGCGGGGTCAGCAGACCGCCCACGACCGGCTGGCTCTTGAGCGGCGGCGCTTCCGCCCACCGCTGATGCCAGAGTACATCCGCATCGATGGCCAGAAACGTGACGGCGGGACGGAACCGGTAGAGCCCCGACCCGGCATCGAGGAGCTCGGAGAGATACTGGCCGTATGGGCAGACGTAGGTGTCGAGCCAGAGCCCGGCGCGAGCCGCCTCTACCCGCAGCACCGGGATGAACGGGTCGAGTGTGAATGAGGCGAGCATCGCCACTCGCGCCCGAAGCCGCTCGGGAATCGCGTCCTGCGGCATCCGATCCAGCTCGCGCGCCGCTGCCTGGTACGCGGACCAGGGCGCCCCAGGCGCCACGCGGCTCGCGATGGCCTGGAGTGCGGTACTGTCGACGTGTTGCTCTGAGCTCATGCCTGGCGGTCTACCGTCGCGTGAAGATGACTTTGGCGGGATTGCCTAGAACGATGGTGTTGGGAGGCACGATACCGGTGACGACCGAGCCCGCGGAAACGATGGCGTCATCCCCGACATCCGAGCCGGCGAGCAGAACCGCGTTCGATCCGATCCACACACGGTGGCCGATGCGGACGGGCTTCCCTACCGTACCCTGCTCTTGAAGCGGAACCCCCAGCCGGTCGAACCGATATGATCCGGTGAGGATGGTGCAGTTGGGGCTGATCATCGCATCGTCACCCACCGTCATGCCCGATGGGCCTACTCCGATGAAGGACCCGCTGGCGATGTGCACCCGCCGGCCCATCACGAAAGGCCCCCGAATCTTGACCTTCGCGAACGCCGATATGATGCACCCGGTGCCCCAGTCGGTAGACGAGACGAGATCCACTTCGGCCCGGCTGCTGATGAACGCCCGGTGCTTCACAAGGTAATAGAGCCTCACGAGGAGCATTGGGATCAGGACTCGACCGGTCAGCTTCCAGATCCTCATGAGCTCCTTGGCCTCCGCGTGGCGGCGTAGCACGTATTCCGGAACAGGGTAAATATCCCGGTACGAGGCATGCAGGTGGCAAGATATCGGGACACAGGGTGCATTCAACCCCTGCAAGTCGGCCTTAGCATCCCGTGACTCGCGGTGTTGGCAACCGCCCACAATTGGCCTGGGTGCTGTCTCCTTGATCCCGTCTGGGATGCGTCCCATGCCCCGCCCACAGGGAGGCCTAAGTCGGAGTCCCGGCGAATCTTGGGCCTATGTTCTCACCTGGACTCGGGACCAGCCCGGGCGGCTTCGATCTTGCGAAGTCAGCTCGGGTTCGCCGTTGCATCCTTCGGTCCCACTCGAGCCTCGGGATGATGAACCCTCGCACCCGTCTTCGACCCGTTCGCGGGGCCACGCCGATTCTCTTGATGGTGTGCCTCGTCGCGGGCGCGTGTAGCAGCGAGGGGACCGGGCCGGGACCCGATGTCGGGCCGCCCGCCGCGATCGACGTGCGCTCGGGTGGGGACCAATCGGGCAGCGCAGGTGAACCTCTCGGCCAGCCACTGGTCGCTCGGGTGGTCGATACCGAGGGCCGGGGAGTGCCTGACGTCGAGATCTCGTTCGTTCCTGCCGAGGGGAGTGGAAGCTTCGACCCCTCCTCGCTCACAACCGACGAGGAGGGGGAGGCCGTCGCCACTTGGACTCTCGGCACGGCGGTCGGCGCGATGGCGGCCCAGGTGCGCACCGAAGAGCTCACCGCCGACCTGTCGGCTACTTCTGTCCCCGGCATCCCCGCCAGGCTCTCGTTCGACCATGCCCCTACCGCCGCGGTAGCCGGGATCGTGTTCGATCCGCCGGTGACGGTGCTGGCCCAGGATCGATACGGCAATACGGTGACCGGTTACTCGGCGGAAATCCGGCTGGAGCTGAACCAAGGCGACCTCGGCGGGCCTGCGGTCGCGAGTGCCGTCGAGGGTCGTGCGACGTTCCCTGGCCTGCACGTGGATGAGGCCGCACCCGACTACAGACTGACCGCGCTGGCCGATGGTCTCGTCCCCACCGAGAGCCCAAGTTTTTCCGTCACCTCGGCCGGCGTCGATCCCTCGCGATCGTCGATCACCGCGACACCCCTCTCGGTCACGCCCGGCGAGACCACGATCGTGTCGGTCACCGCGAGGGACGATCTGGGGAACCCGATCTCGGGGGCCGCGGTGCAGCTGACCGGCGGCCCGGACGGCACGTTCACGCAGCCACCCGTCACCGATGCGAACGGCGTGGCGAGCGGCAGCTACCGCTCGGATACGCCGGGCGCGAAGACGATCGCGGCAGAGGTCGGGGGAGTTACGATCGACGACGAAGTCACCATCGTTGTGGAGAACCCACCCGTTTCCTCCATCGAGGTAAACCCGCCCGATGCCGCGCTCCTGGTGGACCAGACCGTCACCCTCGGCGCGACGGCTCGCGACGCGGCAGGAACCGTCATCGAAGGCGCATCAGTCGAGTGGAGCAGCAGCGACGAGGCAGTGGCCGGTGTGACCGCCAACGGGGTGGTCACGGCGCTGGCGGCGGGCTCCGCAACCCTGACCGCCTCGAGTCAAGGGAAGTCCGGCAGCGCGAACATCTCCGTCAGCCTCGGGGAAGGCACCTACACGAACCTTACGTACTGCACGATCGCTGGTGTCGCCGACAAGATGGATCTGTTCGTGCCCGACGCGAGCAAGCCTCGCCCGCTGCCCGTCGTCGTGCACGTGCACGGCGGAGGCTGGGTGAGCGGCACGCGGTCCACCGGCGCTCGCTTCACCGCGGTGAAGAACATGCTGCTCGGCCGTGGGTTCGCCGTCGTCAGCGTGGACTACCGACTCGCACCCACGCACAAGTATCCGGCCCAGATTCAGGACCTGCAGTGCGCGATCCGCCACTTGCGGGCGCGAGCGGACAGATATGGAGTGGACCCGGATCGGATCGGGGCGTGGGGAGGAAGTGCGGGAGGCCAGATGGTGGCGCTGCTCGGCACAGCCGATACGGACGCCGGAATTCCGATCGCAGGAGCGTTTCAGAACGAGTCGAGTCGGGTGCAGGCAGTGGCCGCCTACTCCACGATCGCCGACTTCACGCACCCCGAGGAATTGCTCGACGACTACAGTCGCGTATTCCGCACGTGGCCCGATCCGGAGTCTCCGGAAATGATCGAGGCCAGCCCGATCACCCACGTTTCCCCAGACGATCCGCCCTTCTTACTGATCGTGGGTGAGGACGACGAGTTGGTGATGACGACCCAGTCGGAACGCCTTGACATGCGCCTCCAGGCAGCAGGCGTCGAGTCGTCGCTGCTGCGGGTCCAGCACGCGGACCACGATCTCCAGGCCACCGATGCGCCCACGATCCCGAGCTCGGCCGCGATCAACGACCGGATAGTGGACTTTCTAGACCAGCGACTCCACTAGCCGGCGGCCCCTTGGGAAGCCGCTTCGCGCCGGGTACGACTCCCACGGCGCGCGCCTTGTCCCGAAACCCCTTCCTGTGATCCACCGGCAGTCCGCTCTCGGCCTGCCACTGATGCACCATCTCGTGCAACAGCGTGTGCTCGACCTCGCTCCAGGGATGGCGGTTCACGTGCCGTCTGCTGATCGCGATCTCGATCGGGCGGCCGCTCCGAAGGTCGACGCTGAGCTCCCCCAGCCGGCTCCGCATCCGACCCGAGAGCCGGATGGGCAGGCTCGAGAGCCGGCGCTCGAAGTGATCGCGATTGAAACGGTCGTGCGCTTCGCTGAGGCGGTGCAGGATCAGCAGGTCACCCGGGCGGGGGCGGTCGCGCCGCGGCCGGGTGGCCGACGGGGCATGCTCCTCGACGGGAAAGGCGAGGAACTCGCGCTCCGAGGAGCGCCGCCGCGCGCGGGGGAGCGACGGATCGAGAAATCGGAGAATCGCCAGCAGCACGGCATCGGAGGCGAACGCATAGCCGCGGTGGAGCCGGAGCACGCCCCGTCCCCCCACGCTGACCATGACCGTCCGGTTGGTGTGGGTGACCACGCGGGAGCAGCCGCGAAGACCGAGCCGCTCGAGCCGCTCGGGAAGCGCGAGGACCGCCGGGTGCTCGTCCCTCACAGCCCCTGATCCCCGCCGGCCACCGACACCGCCACCTTGGTCACTCCGGCGCGCGCGAACGAAAACGCGTCGGATCGCTGGAACTGCCGGGTGGACGGCTGCCAGCGGAAGTGCTGGATGCTGACCGCCGAGGGATCGATCGTGACCAGGTTGAAGACCGAGGGGCGGCCGCCGCGCACGCGTGAGCTGTGCGTGCCCGACGTGCTCACGGCCAGCGTCCCGTCGATCTGCCCTGCACCTTCCTGATGATCGTGCCCGCACAGAACCACATCGGCGCGGGTGGCCAGCAATCGGCGATGGGTGGCGCGCCACCGGGCCAGGCCCATTCGCCTCGACAGCGCCCCCGGCAGCACGTTGTGATGGAACACCAGGATGCGGGCTACATCGCCCGGCGCCTTCCCGAAGATCCCGGTCACGCGGTCCGTCTCGCTGCTCGGCAGATGTCCCTTCACCGCCACGTCGCGGATGTTCCAGGTAAGCGAGCCGAACGCGACGCCGTAGCTGCTGAGCGCGCCGACGAGGATCGCCCCCGGAATCTCGAGCACCGGCCGGAGGTCGCGGAAGTATTGGGAGTACTTGTGATACTTGAGCGCGTCCCCCCGCAGGCCGAGGGGACTCTTCCACCACTCGATGTCGTGATTGCCGGGGACCACCAACACCGGCGCGTGCGGGCGCAGGCGGTTGACGAACGCGTGCGCCGCCTGGAATTCGCCGTGCCGGGCGCGCTGGGAGAGATCGCCCGAGATGGCGATGGCATCGAGACCGAGGGTCGGGAGAAAGGTCTCGAGACCCTCGATCTGCGCCAGATCCGCGTAGCCGCCGAAGTGGAGATCGGAGAGGTGTGCGATGACGATCCGGCCGGCGCTCATCTCACCAGACGATGCGGAGCCGATACGTCACCGCGGCCTCGCCGCGCGCGGGGACCTTGACCCGGAACCGCGTGCGGGTGGAAGAGAGCTTCTCCGCGGGCACCGAGCTGGACACCACCGCCCATTCCCCGCCTCGCTCCTCCACCACGTCCACGGTCGCCGTGCTGTCGGTGGCGTTCCGCACCGTGACCCGATAGTCGGCCGTTGCGATCGTTCGGACGCCGTACGCCTTGGTGCTGTCGCGGCGGGTGACGTACGTGGTCTGCACCCGGCGGGCCGTCAGGTCGAAAGCCACGCCGGCGTCCAGCTTCAGGTCTCGGCCGGCTGGCGTGTGGTCGAGCGAGGCCTCCCCGACGAGCTGCGGGCGGCCCGCGCTGTCCGACTGGTAGAGGCGTGCCACGCCGCCCGGCAGGGGACGGTCCCCAAACTCACTCTTGTGCGGGCGCTTGAGGGTGTAGCTCACTTCGACCGGCGCCTCGCTCTCGTCACCCTGCTGCGGGAGGAAACCCCAGTAC
This sequence comes from uncultured Gemmatimonadales bacterium, assembly GCA_963846545.1. Lineage (GTDB taxonomy): Bacteria > Gemmatimonadota > Gemmatimonadetes > Gemmatimonadales > GWC2-71-9 > CAVVWJ01. The sequence goes on from CAWJWG010000001.1 coordinate 2,605,178, forward strand.
GGCACCAGACCGTGCACGACATAGTTCTTCTCGTAGGGCACTTCCACCGGCTCGAACAGCGCCACCGACGACGTGAGACCCGGGAGCAGCGAGGTCTTGCCCGGCAGCGTGTAGACGTGGAACTCACCGACGCGCTGCTCCGTTGCCGCGGCGTCGGCGAAGTCCATGGACGCCTGCAGGCGCTCGCGCATCATCGCCGGCGCGGGCTGCTGCTTGTCGGCGCGGCCGACCGAGCCGGCGAGGAGCTGCACGTCGGCGTTCTCGACCCGAAGGCCCTGCGACTCCAGCACCGCCTGCCCGCTGACCCGCGCCGCCCGCCCGCCGAGCATCACCTGATAGCTCGCCTGCCAGGTGGCCCCGCCGGTGAAGTATCCCACCCGCAGCTTCGACTGGGCCTTCGTGCTCCATAGATCGACGCTCGCGCTCGGCTCGGCCACCACGACGTCGGCGGGATAGAGCGCGGCGCCCGGAGCCTGGAAGGTGATGCGCCCGTCGGGCAGCTGGAGACGAAGCGGATCCACGCCGAGCACGAGCGCGCTCAACGTGTCCTTGGACTCGGGCAGGCGGAACACGACCCGGCGTCCGACCGAGCGCCGGAGCGCGCTGCCCTCGTCGGTCGCGCCGTCGTAGGTCAGCCGGGTCACGGCGACGACGGAGTCGAGCGGAAAGAGCGAGGCGGGATCGAGCGCGCCGAGGACGAGCTTGTGGGTCGAGGCGCCCTTCGGCACCGCGACACCCAGCTCCCGCCGCACCAGCACCCGCCCGTCGTTGTAGATGGTGATGCCCGTCTGCGCCGCGACGGCCCCCGGCGCCCCCGCCAGCGCCAGTCCCACCGCCAGCGCGGTCCTGCGTTGTCCCCTCGTCATGACATCGTCTCCATGGCCACGCGGCTCGCGATCCGCCGCACGATGATGTAGGTCGCCAGCACGGCGATCGCCCCGTAGACCCGCGCCATCGGATCGTGCGGCATGCTGACGGCGACGTACCCACCCATCAGGAGCGTCGCGGCGAGGGAGATGCGATTGGCGATGCGGGATGCACGCCTGGAGCGCTCGGCGTGACACGCGGGGCAGAGATCGCCCCACGCGAGCCCGAGCACCCGGCGCTCGCACTTGGCGCAAGGAACCTCAGGCAGCCCGCCGCGCGACAGCATGACCGAACTCCTCGGTGGATGCGGTCCCGCCCAGATCGCGGGTCCGGATGCCGTCCCCGACGATCGTGTCCACCACCGCCCGCCGCACCCGTTCGGCCCGGTCCAGCTCGCCGAGGTGGTCCAGCATCATGGCTGCGGCGAACATCTGGGCGGACGGATTGGCGAGGCCTTTGCCGGCGATGTCGGGGGCGCTGCCGTGAACGGCCTCGAAAATCGCCGCCTTGGTGCCGATGTTGGCGCCCGGTGCGAGGCCGAGGCCACCCACCAGACCCGACACCTCGTCGCTCAGGATGTCGCCGAACATGTTGGTCGTCACCATGACGTCGAACTGCTCCGGGCGCAGGACCAGCTGCATCGCGGTGTTGTCCACGATCATGTCGTTCGACTCGACCCGCCCGGCGTACTCCCCCGCCACGTCCCGCCCGACCTCGAGGAACAGGCCGCTCACCATCTTGAGGATGTTGGCCTTGTGGACGATGGTCACCTTGCGGCGGCCGTGGCGGAGCGCGTACTCGAAGGCGTAGCGGACGATGCGCTCGCAGCCGGCGCGGGTGACGATCGCCATGGACTCGCCGACCGCGCGGGGATCGTCGCCGATCTGGACGAAGTGCTCCACCCCGATGTACAAGCCCTCGAGGTTCTCACGCACGAGCACGATGTCCACGTTTTCGAACCGGCCGCCGGGGAGGATGGTCTTGGCGGGCCGCACGTTGGCGAAGAGCTCGAATTCCTTGCGGAGACCGACATTCACCGAGCGGAAGCCGGTGCCGATCGGCGTGGTGAGCGGGCCCTTGAGCGCGATGGCGTTCTTCCGGATGCTCTCCACCGTGGCGTCGGGGAGCGGCGTCCCGGTGGCTTCCACCGCGCTGACGCCGGCCAGCTCCTCGTCCCAGTTGAAGCGCAGCCCGGTCGCCTCGAGGACCTTCACCGTCTGCGCGGTGATCTCGGGGCCGATCCCATCGCCTGGAATGAGTGTGACGTCGTACGTCATGGCCCGCCGGTGTCGAGCGGCAGGACCGTGGCGAGCGCCGAATCGAGCGCCTCACGGGGATTGGTCCCGCTCCCGATGGCCAGCGAGCGCCAGAGCACCTTGCCGGTCCGGGTGTCGCCCACCACGAGCGACAGGTCCGCACGGATGCGCCCGTCGGCTTCCCGACCGTAGCCGAGCGAGGCGGGGACCATCACCGCCCGGCCGCCGACGACCGCCATGAGGTTCCGGAGCGAAGAGCGGAGCGGATCGGGGATATCGCGCATCTTGGGCGCGCGGAGCGCCGCCTGCCCCATCTGGTCGGGATCGCCGACGATACCCGGCGAGCGGCGCGCCACCTTGCGCAGCTCCGCGGGCAGGACCCAGCGGACCTCGGGCGCCCGGCCGGCGAACGCGTCGCCGATCAGGGAGTCAGCCCAGATCAGCGCGGTCCGGCGATCGCGATACGGCGCGTAAATCGTATCCGCCTGCAGCGCCGGATCCGGGGCGATCAGCGTGAGCGGCATGAGCGCCACCTGCTGCCCGACCAGCGCCTCGGTGGGTACCCGCAGTACCACCGGCGCCGGGGGCGCCGGTGCGGCCGGCGGGACGGGCTGTTGCGCGCCAGCGGCGCAACTGAACGAGACCAACGCGATCATGGCGACGGGGATCTGTTTCACGGCGGGAAAGTAACCGGTCGGGAGAGCCGGTTGAAGCCTGTTACTCCAGCGACAGCCCGCCGTCCACCACGATGGTCTGGCCGGTGATGTGACGCGCGCTCTCGGAGCAGAGGAAGGACACCACGTGGGCCACGTCTTCGGGGTCCGCCACCCGGCCGAGAACGCTGCTCTTCTGCGCCCGCTCGACCACCTCGGAGGGAAGCATCGCCATCCGCTCGGTGCGGATGAACCCGGGTGCCACGGCGTTCACGTTGACGTTGGCCGGCCCCAGCTCGACGGCCGCGGCGCGGGTCAGCCCGAGGAGGGCGGCCTTGCTCGCGGCATAGTTGGCCACGCCGAACCCCGGCCGCTTGGCCTGGTGCGCGCTCACGTTCACGATCTTGCCATAGTGCTGCTGCCGGAAAATCGGCGCCACCGACCGGATGCAGTTGAAGGAGCCGGTGACGTTGGTGTCGATCACCTCGCTCCAGGCGTCCTCGCTGAGACGCCAGAGCGCGCCGTCGTTGGCGATGCCCGCGTTGTTCACCAGGAAGTGCACGCCGCCGAGCTTCTGCTTGGCGTCGCCGACGAAACGATCGACCTCGTCGCGGTCGCGGACGTCGCACCGGGCGGCGTAGACCCCGACACCCATCGCCGCGAGCGCGGTCTCGGTGAGGAGCGCCTGCTCGACGACGTCGCGGCCCGGGAGGTTCACGAAGCAGAAGGCGACGTTGCAGCCCAGCTTCCCGAACTCCATCACCACCGCCCGGCCCAGGCCGGTGGCACCGCCGGTGACGACGGCGACCTTGCCCTTCCAGCCCTTGCGGATCGGCTGCGGCTCCGGGTCCTCGAGCACGGCGCCCCCCAGGTCGGGGGCCTCGTACTCCCACGACGGCCGGTGGCCGAAACCAAAGGATGGCAAGGGCATGGAGTTCGAAGGTACGGTCCGCTCAGGGGGAGGGCAAGCAGTCGGAAACGCACGCCTTTGCCCCGCTCACCGCCCTCGCTTTTATTAGTTCCATGCTCCCCAATCTGGGCTGGCTCCTCGTCGCCCTGGCCGGTGCCACCGGCTGGGGTGTGATGGCGCTACACCGGGGCGAGACCATCAGCGCCGCCTGGCTGGTGATCGCCGCCGTCGGGACCTACCTGATCGCCTTCCGCTTCTACAGCCGATTCCTCGCCGACCGCGTCTTGGGCCTCGACGACCGCCGGGCCACCCCGGCCGAGCGCCTCGCCAACGGGCGGGATTACGTCCCCACCACCCGGTGGGTCCTGTTCGGCCACCACTTCGCGGCCATCGCGGGCGCCGGGCCTCTGGTCGGCCCGGTCCTGGCCGCCCAGTTCGGCTACCTCCCCGGTACCATCTGGATTGTCTTCGGGGTGGTCCTGGCCGGCGCCGTCCAGGACTTCATCATCCTGTTCGGCTCCATGCGCCGGGACGGCAAGTCACTGGGACAGATGGCCAAGGAGGAGACCGGGGCGGTCACCGGCATGCTGGCGATGATCGCGGTGCTCGCGATCATGGTGATCCTCCTCGCCGTGCTGGCCCTGGTGGTGGTCAACGCGCTCCGCGACAGCCCCTGGGGCGTGTTCACCATCCTCTGCACCATCCCCATCGCCGTGATGATGGGCTACTGGATGAAGGTCTGGCGGCCTGGCCGCACGATGGAGGCCTCCGCCGTCGGCGTGATCCTGCTGCTGGCCTCGCTCGTCGGCGGGCGCTACGTGGCGGAGTCCCCGACGCTCGCGCCGCTCTTCACCCATTCCGGCATCACCATCGCGTATGGGATGATGGCCTACGGCTTCATCGCCAGCGTGCTGCCGGTCTGGATGCTGCTCTGTCCCCGCGACTACCTGTCCACCTTCATGAAGATCGGCACCATCCTGCTGCTCGCGGTCGGAATCCTGGTGGTGCTGCCGCCGCTCCGCATGCCCGCGGTCACGCCCTTCATCGACGGGACCGGTCCCGTGTTCGCGGGCAAGCTCTTCCCCTTCGCGTTCATCACCATCGCGTGCGGCGCGATCAGCGGCTTCCACGCTCTGGTCGCCTCGGGCACCACGCCCAAGATGCTGATGCGGGAGAGCGACGCGCGGTACATCGGCTACGGCGGGATGCTGATGGAATCGTTCGTGGCCGTGATGGCGATGTGCGCCGCGGCGGTGCTGGAACCCGGCGTCTACTTCGCGATCAACGCGCCCCTCGCCACCCTGGGCGGCAGCGTCGAGACGGCCGCGACGACGATCAGAGGGTGGGGATTTCAGGTCACGCCCGAGCAGATGACCGGGCTGGCCGCGGCGGTGGGCGAGACGTCGCTGCTCGCACGCACCGGCGGGGCGCCGTCGCTCGCGGTGGGGATGGCGCAGATCTTCAGCGGAGTCTTCGGGCACGGGCTCATGGCGCTCTGGTACCACTTCGCCATCATGTTCGAGGCCCTGTTCATCCTGACGACCATTGATACCGGGACCCGGGTCGGGCGCTTCATGCTCCAGGAGCTGGCGGGCCACCTCTGGAAGCCGCTGGGCCGGACCTCGTGGTATCCCAGCATCATCGCCGCTTCGGCCATCATCGTCGCCGGGTGGGGATACTTCCTGGTGCAGGGCGTGCTCGACCCGCTCGGCGGGATCAACTCTCTCTGGCCCCTGTTCGGCATCAGCAACCAGTTGCTCGCCGCGGTCGCGCTCTGCGTGGGCACGACCCTGCTGGTGAAGTCGGGCAAGGCCCGCTATGCCTGGGTCACGCTGCTGCCGCTAACCTGGGTGCTGGTGGTGACGCTGACGGCCGGATGGCAGAAGGTGTTCGCGGCCGATCCGCGCCTGGGATTCCTCTCGCACGCCGCCCTGACCGCGCGACAGGTCGCAGAAGGTGTGCTCGATCCGGCCCGCGGGGCACGGCTCATCTTCAACGACCGGCTGGACGCCGTCGTAGCGGTGGCGTTCATGCTGGTGACGCTGATGGTGGTGACTGCATCCGCTCGCGAGTGGCTGTTGGTGCTGACCCGGCGCAAGCCGGCGCTGGTGCGGGAGACCCCGTTCGTGCAGACGGCGTATGTGGGATAGGGCTCGCGCGCGGATGGCGGATCTGCTGCGGGACCTGCGCCGGATCGCCGGCATGCCCGACTACGCCGCCCACGTGGAGCACCTCCGGCGCGCGCATCCGGAGAGGCCCGTTCCCAGCGAGCGTGAGTTCTACGATCAATATGTGCGGGCCCGCTACAGCGACGGCCCGACCCGGTGCTGCTGACCCGCGACTCCCCCCCCCCGGCGTTATCGGACCCGGGCCGGGACTAGGTGCCCGGGCCCAGCTCCGCGATCCACTCCGTCAGCCACTTCCCCGTCCGCGAGATCACGGCCGAGCTGTCGTTGGCCAGGAAATCGTAGCCGCCTCGGCTGAGCTCGGGCGCCGAGTACACGCCTCGCGCGCGAGCCTGCTTGCGCGCGTCCAGCAGAGCGGCGAGGCTCGACCGCGTCCCGATCCAGAGCAGGGCGTCCGAGGCCCGTGACGCGTAGCGCGGCGGCACATCGAAGCTGTCGGGTGCGGCGTAGACCCGGTGGAGCAGCGGGATCGCCGAGCTGTCGGCCGAGAAGGAGAGCAGGGTCAGGTAGCGGACCTTGAGCTCCGGGTCGCTCGCCGCGAGAAAGCGGGCCTGCACCGAGTCGGCGCCCGCGCGGCCGAGCCGCCCGAGCACCCACGCGTCTCCCACGCCGTACTCCCGGGTGGGGATCATGGCCAGAATCTCCTTCAGCACCGCCGGATCGCCGCGCACCGCGCGGGCGCGCTCCAGCTCGACCGCGCGAAGCGGCGCGAGGAGATCCGCCGGGTCCTGCCCCGGCGGGCCGTCCACCTGCCCGGCCTGGATCGCGCGGCTCAGCTTCGCTGCGCTGTCGGCATACCCGCGATCCCGCAGCTCGGCCAGGCGCGTGAGCGCGAGCGGCGCGTCGTTCCACGCGGCGGCCCCGCCGAGAGCCGCGAGCACCCGGCGCCAGAGCACCGCGGCCCGCTTCTCACCGAGGACTGCCCGAGCGGAGTCGGCCGCCGGGGTGCCGGGACGAAGGCCCTCGTGCAGCTCGGAGTACGTCGCCCGCCCGGGATCGCCCACCCGGATTAGCACCTGGCCTTCGGCGCGTCCGGCCGAGCCGACGAGCAACGTGAGGAGTATGATTGTGAGCTTGCTCATCTCCGGCCCCCTGCGTTCGCGCTGGTGACGGCGTACCACAGGGCCACCGCTACGATCATTCCCGCCGCGGACGCCCACAGCGCAGCGGGACCGCCGGCGATCTGAAACAGCAGCCCGAAGACGAGCCCTGCGGGTAACGCGCCGCCGCCGATGAGCGCGTGGTAGATCCCGAATCCCCTGCCGGTGCGCACCGGGGCGAGTCGCGCCACCAGCGCGCGCTCGGCGGACTCAGTGAGTCCCGCGACCGGCCCGAGCAGGAGAAAAGCCGTCACGGCTCCGGTCGGAGAAAGCCGGTTCCCGAGCGCGAGCGCGACCACGGCGAAGAGTAACCCTCCGGCCGCCACCGTCGCCCGCGGTCCGAGGTGATCGGAGATCCATCCGCCGGGATACGAACTGGCGCTTCGAACCACGTGGAGGCCTGCCCAGACCAGCGGAACCGCCGGCACCGCCACCCCCAAGTCCTGGAGCCTCAACAGGAGCAGGGCCTCCGGAACCCGAAAGAACGTGAGCGCCGCGAGCACCAGTACGGGTCCCCAGAAGATCCGGCCGGCCGCATCCTCCCGCTGGCCCCTCGCCTGAGCGGCGCCGGGTGTGACGCTCGTGCCGCGGAGGAGAACCGCAAGGACCAGAAACGCGAGCCCGCCCGGGAGCGCGCTCCAGCCGATCACGTCTTGGACGGCAAGACCCCGCTCGAGCAGGTACCACGCGGCGACCGAGCCGACCACGGCCCCGAGATGGTCGGCCGCGCGGTGGAATCCAAACGCCCGGCCCCGCAGCTCGGGCGGCGCGACCGCCGCGATCAAGGCATCGCGCGCCGGGGTTCGAATACCTTTCCCTACCCGATCGATGATCCGGAATCCGATCACCTGCGACGCGGAATTGGCGACGGCGATCAGCGGCCGGACCAGCACCGCCGTCGCGTAGCCGCCGAGGATGAGCGGCGACCGCCATCGGGGCCGGTCCGCCAGCCGACCGCTTACCAGCTTGAGCGCGGCCGAGGTCAGCTCAGCCGCCCCGTCCAGCACCCCGAGGGCGAGCGGACCGGCCCCAAGCGGCCCGGTGACGAAAGCAGGAAGGAGGGGGTACACCATCTCGCTCGCGACATCGTTGAACAGCGAGACGAGGGAAAGTCCCTTGACGGTGCGGGGGACCCTCTGGGCCGGAGGCGCTGCGCTCACGACGCGATGGCGGGGGACGGCATCGCCCAAAGCTAGCATGTATGTTTGTCGCCATGCCCGCCGAGTCGCCCCGCTTCCAGGAGTCCAATCTCTGGGCCACGCCGATCCGGGACTTCGGGCTGACGATCGAGGGAACCCCCCTGGAGCCGATCATCCAGGAGTTCCGGGGGGAGCTCCGGCAGGTGGGGCTCACCCGGGTCCGGCCGCGCTTCTATCTCTCGACGGAATGGGGAGTTCCGTTCGAATCCGTGGCCATCGCCATCCCCTTCTACCTGGCCCGGCCGGAGCTCACGGCGCTGCACGTGGAGCGCACCGGGCTGGTCGAGGGGTTCGACCGGGCCGACATCCTGCGGTACCTCCGCCACGAGATGGGCCACGTGGTCAACTATGCCTACCGGCTGTACGACCAGGAGGAGTGGGTCAAGCAGTTCGGCTCCATCACCCAGCCCTATGGCGAGGAGTACCGGCCGGAGCCCTTCAGCCGGCGCTACGTCCGCCACCTGCCCGGCTGGTACGCCCAGAAACATCCCGACGAGGACTGGTCCGAGACGTTCGCCGTGTGGATGACGCCCGGGCTCGACTGGCGGAAGGAGTACAGCGGGTGGCCGGTCGCGGCCGCCAAGCTGGCCTACTGCGACCGGACCCTGGCGGGCCTGCGCGACAGCGACCCTGAGGTCACCAATAGCGAGCTGGACGAGGACGTGGGTGAGATCGAGTACTCGCTGGGGCACTACTACCGGGACGATGCCATTGGATTGGGCGAGGTGCCGCCCGGGCTCGACGGCGCCATCCGCGCCATCTTCGAGGACCTCTCAGGCGATGGCGAGGTGACGCCGGTGGCACCGCTCTCGCCCGCGGCGGCGCTGATCCGCCGGCTGGAGCCCGACCTGCTGGCCAACGTCTTCCGCTGGACCGGGCATTTCCCCGAGCGCACCCGGGTGCTCATCCGCTACCTGGCGGAGCGGGCGGAGCATCTCCGTCAGGGCTATGTCCCGGGTCGGGAGGCGGCGGCGACGGTGGCGGTGACGACGCTGGTGACGGGGCTGGCGATGAACCACGTGCAGCGGGGCAGCTACCTGCCCTGATTCACTTGCTGGTCTTCTTGTGCCGCGCGAGCGCCAGGTCCACGATGCGCTCGATCAGGCGCCGGTAGTCGAACCCCGCCGCTCCCGCCGCCATCGCGAACTCGCTGTCCTTGTCCAGGTAACAGCTCGCGTTCACCTCGAGCACGTAGATGTCGCCGGTGTCGGTCAGGCGGAGATCGACCCGGCCGTAGTCCCGCACGCGGAGCGCGCGGTAGGCGTCCACCGCCACCTTCTGCAGGCGCGCCCGCAGCTCGTCGGGCAGCTGGGCCAGCACCGACTTGGTACCCTTGTACTCCTTGCTCCGCTCGTCCCACTTCGCCTTGCTGTCCATCACCTTGGGCACGCCCTCGGGGAAACCGGTGAAGTCGATCTCCACCGGCGGCAGCGCCTTCGGCTGCGAGTTGCCGATCACGCCGACGTAGAACTCCCGGCCGTCGATGAACTCCTCCGCCAGCGCCGCGTCGTCCAGCTCCTTCCGGATCGCGCTCACCCGCTCCATCAGCGCGGTCGCGTCGTGCACGAGGGACTTGCCCCCGATGCCGAGCGACGCGTCGGAGCGGAGCGGCTTCACGAAGAGCGGCATCCGCAGATTGCCGCCGGTCTCGAACCCGGTGTCGCGCGCGAACACCGCGAAGCGCGGATACAGGATGTCCTCGAACGCCAGCAGCTTCTTGGTGAGACCCTTGTCCTGGCTGAGATAGAGCTCGCCCGGACCGCTGCCGGTGTAGTCCACGCCGAGCAGGTCGAGCAGGCCGGTGACCGGGATGTCGCCGAAGACATTGTCGCCGAACATCTCCATCAGGTTGAACACCAGATCAGGCCGCCGCCGCGAGAGCCCGGCGATGAGCCGCTTGACGTCGCCATGCACGCCGAGGACCGAGACGCGATGGCCGAGCTTGCGCAGCGTGCGCGCCACCTGCGGCACGACCGGGTCGTACTCCTTCGAGTTCTCGTCGTCGCTGTCGAGGTACGTCAGGACGGTGATTTTCACGCCTCTCCCAGCTCCATCCCCCACCGGGCCAACGCCACCGGGATTCCCCCGTACGCGAGCAGCTCGTCGTGGAACCGCTTGGGCTGGAACGAAGCGCCGGCGCGGTCGCGGTAGGCGTCGCGAAGGCGGAGCAGCTCGCGGCGGCCGACGGCATAGCAGAGCTGGTACGTCGGCCAGGCGCAGTAGCGTCGGACCTCGGCCTCGGCGCTCGCGCGCTCGATCGGCAGGTGCTCCACCATGTAGTCCACCGCTTCGGCGGGGCTCATGCCCCGCGTGTGCAGGCCGACGTCCAGCACGATGCGGATGGCCCGCCACAGCAGGTTGACCAGCCGAAAGAGCCGGGCCTCGTCGTCGGCATAGTAGCCCGCCTCGTCCATGAGCTGCTCGCAGTAGAGCGCCCACCCCTCGACCATCACCGGGGTCCACACGTGCCGCCGGACCTCGCTGCCGAGACTCTGCGCGGTGACCAGCTGGAGGTGATGGCCGGGATAGGCCTCGTGCGCGACCATCGCGGGGATCGCGTGGCGGCAGTGGCCTCGGCGCTGTCGCGCCACCGTGTCCGGCGGCTGCGAGGTGTCGGGCGGCGTGACGTAGAACCGCCCGGTCTGATGGGACAGGAAGATCGGCGGCGGCTCGTACGCCGCGAACGGCACGAGGCCGAGCATGAACGAGGGCGTCGGCACCACGTCCACCGGCTCGGGCGGAATGCTGACCAGGTCGCGCCGATCCACGAACGCATGCGCGCGGTCGAGCTCGGCGCGGTACACGCCGAGCAGCGCGTCGGGCTCCGGCGCGTCACCCCGCAGCTCCTCCACCACTTCTCGCCACGGACGGGAACCCAGCCGCGCGGCAACCGTCGAGAGCGCGGCCTCGGTCTCCTCCTGCAGGGCCAGCCCGTAGCGCCAGAGCTCGGGCGCGCCGGACACCAGCGCGTGCTCATGGTGGAGCCGGCGGCCGAACTGCTCCTCGCCGATCGCGAAGGCGTGGGGATCGGCCGCCGGCTCGATCTCGTCGCGCAGCACGGCGCCGAACGTCTTCAGCGCCTCGAGCGCCTTCTGCCCGGCGAGCTGCAGTTCGGCCCGCATCTCGGGCACCTCGCCCTCCAGCACGGCGACCAGCTGCACCACCAGCTCGCCGCCGCCGCCGAGCATGCCGAGGGCGGTGTCCACGAACACCGTCGGCGGCTCATCCAAGGTGTCGCGGGCCGCGGCGAGATACTCGGGAATGGCCCGGAGTCGCTCCAGCGCGGCGGGCGCCCGCCCGCCGACCGCGCCGTTGCGGCGGGAGAGAATGGCGTAGAGACCCTGGAACAGGTGGGAGAGCCAGAACGACGGATTGCGGATGTGAGGGCGCTCGTACTCCAGCCGGAACATCGAGCTCCGGATCTCGCCGAGCAGCGCGGTGCGGTCGATCTCGGTCTGCAGCTCGTCGGGCTCGAGGTCTTCGATCGCATTGGCGATCGCGCGGAGTCCGGCGAGATGCGCCAGTGCCGTCTCGGCATCGAAGCTGCCGAGACGTGCGTCGTGCGACACCAGACCGGCCGAGCTCGCGGCCGCGGGGTCGAAGTGGTACTTCAGATCCAGATAGGACCGACAGAGATCGTCAACCGATGCCATGGGTCCTCGGGTGGGTGGATCAGCCCTTCGCGCGCACCTCTGAATGATCGCCCAGTGTCATGCTGCCACGGAAGCCCTCCAGGACGACATTGTTGCCGAGCAGCGCGCCGTCGAGCACCGCGCGGCTCAGCACCGCGTCGCGTCCGACGATCGTATTGCGCAGCGTGCTGTCGCTCACGCGGGTGCCGCGCTCGAGAGACACGTTGGGTCCGATCTCGCTCCGTTCGATGGTGACGCCGTCCTCGATGTAGACCGGATCGTGGATGGTGACGCCGGGGAAATCCCGTCGGCGCGCGGCTCCGAGACGCAGCAGGGTCTCGTTGGTTTCGAGCAAGGTGCCCGGCGCGCCGCAATCGTACCACCCCCCTACCTCGGCAGCCAGGATTCGCTTGCCGTGCTCGATCATCCACTGGAATGCGTCGGTCAGGAAGAACTCGCCCTTGTTCTTGGGACGCTGCAGCACGTGATCGACGCCCTGCCACAGGCTGTCCACCGCACGAATGTAGTAGAGGCCGATGTTCGCGAGCTTGGAGATCGGCGTGTCGGGCTTCTCGACGATCTTCGTCATGTAGCCCTGGTCGTCGGTGACGACGACGCCGTAGCGCTGGTAGTCCTCCACCTCCTTCGCCCAGATGATTCCGTCGGCGTCGCTCCGGTTGATGAGGGTGAGGTCGGCTTCGAACACCGTATCCACGAAGATGATCAGCACCGGCTCGTGCACGAACGGCCGCGCGAGGTTGACGGCGCCGGCGGTGCCGTCCTGCACCTTCTGCTCGATGAACCGGGACGGGATCGAGTAGCGCGCGCGCGCGTAGGCCTCGACCTGGTCCTTCAGATGGCCGGTGACGAAGATCAGCTCGCTGACGTCGAGGCCGTCGAGCCGGTCCATCACCCAGTCCATCACGGGCCGGCCGGCCACCTTCAGCATCGGCTTGGGCACCAGGTGGGTGTGCGGGCGCAGCCGGGTGCCCTTCCCCGCCAGCGGAATGATCACTTGCATGTCAGCCTCGGCCGTAGCGGTCTTGGAGTCGGACCAGGTCGTCCAGCTCGGGAGTGGACGCCTCGAGCACGTCGCTGTCCACGACGGCCTCGATCTGGTGGATGAGCTTCGGTGGAATGTGCACGGTCTCGCCCGCGGCGAAGCGGCGCTCTTCCAGCGTCGCGCCGGGCTGGGTGCGGAGAATCAGCTCCCCGCGGAGCAGGTGCATGGTCTCGTCCTTCCGATTGTGATACTGGAGGCTCAGCACGTGGCCGGCGCGGACGTGGAGAATCTTGCCCACGTAGCGGTCGGTACGCGCCCACACGAGCTCGTACCCCCAGGGCTTGTCGACGCGGTACGGAACATCGGGCACGTGGTTACCCCGGGTGAGACGAGTGCGGAAATATAGACGAGGCGCTCGCGCGATCAGAACGCCGGCTGAAAACCGAGGACCCAGCGGAACGCGAGCTCGTCGTCATCGGCGTCACCGTGATGCGCCAGGGACGGCCGGCTGAACCAGAGCGGCAGGTCGAGACGGGTTACGAACCGCGTGTCGCCGATGCGATGGTCCACCCGCACGCCGATGCCCGCGTCCCCGAGAAACCGGATGCGGCCGCCGAGCGCCGGCCGGGCCGCACCGCCGATGGCGTGTGAGAGGTCGGCGAAGGCCGCGAGGCCGACGCGCCGGAAGAGCCGCGCGCCCGGCCGGTTCAGCACGGTGCGGTCGAGCTCGAGGTCGAGTGCCACGATGGACCCGGTCGAGAGCCGCGGGTCGGCACCGCGCACACCCGCGCCACCGGGCTGGTGGTACTGCACGTCCTCGCCCACCAGGAGGGCGCCGCGCGAGCGGAGAAACGGATTGGCGAGCTGGGCCAGCGGGTCCGCGCCCTGGAAGTAGATCTGCCGCTGCTTGATCGCCCCGTGATCCCCACCGGCCACGCCGGCGAAGAGGCGGGTGGCGAAGCCGAGCGCCGGAGCCAGGCTGCGGCGAGCGGTGGCCTCCAGCGTGCCGCGGAAGTAGAACGGGTCCACGTCGGCTCGGCCGGTCGAGCCGAGCCCGCCGCGATTGTACACCAGCCCGCCGCCGAGTGACCATCGGGCGCCCAGTCCCCATTCCCCGCTCTCGCCTCTCACGCCGGTCGTCGTCGTGAGCTCGACGGTGCCCGCATCATCGTAGTAGCCGCGGTCGAGGAATCGGAAGTCGTCGGGATGCACCCACTGCAGGGCGACTCCCTGCAACCAGAGCGCCCCACGACCCTGGTGCCGCTGGCGGGCTCGCTCGAGGCCGACCCCGGCGCCGAACCGGCCCTCCACGTCGAACAGGTTCAGCCACTGCGTGGTGTTGGCGGCGCGGAGCGCGACCGGATTCCGTACGCGTACGAAGAAGTCCGGATCGGTCGCGTCGAGGTCGCTTCCGAGTCCAGTCCCTACGGAGAACTCGCTGATACCCTGCTCGAACCGGCCGAGGTAGTCGGTGCGGGTTGCGGCCCCCAGCGTGACGCCGCCGGCTTCGTTGTACCACAGCGTCGGGTGCAAGCCGACGGTCATCCGGTCCCGCCGCTTTCGGGTGGAGAAATACGGATGGAAGTAGATCTCGGAGCCGGGAACGGGCGCCACCAGCCGCCTGAGCCGGAAGCGCTCCCACCGGTTGTTGAGCATGTTCCAATCGTGACTGAGCACGAGAGGGTCGATCAGCACCTCGCGCGGCTCGGTCCCGGTAGTCACCTCGATCCACTCGCGCTCGGGCAGCCCAGAGGCGCGGGTCACCACGGTATCACCCTCCGCCACGACCGCCACGTCCACCGGGTACTGCCCCGGCGCCTTGCGCACGACCTCGAGCCGCGTCACCCAGCCCCCGTCACGCCGCTGCCGCTTCACCTTCCCGATCGCGTAGTCGTAGAGCTCGGTGGTGTGCAGCCACTGGGCGAAGAGCGCCGAGAGGTCCTGCTTCGACACCTCTTCGGCGACGGCGCGAAACGCCGCCTCGTCCACGTGCCGGTATCGCCAGCGGGCGTAGAACGTCCGGAGGATGCGGTGCATCGCCTCGTCGCCCACCTGGTGCCGCAGCTGGTGGAAGAAGAGCTCACCGCGGGTGTAGATCGCCTCCTGATAGGAGTTGAAGTCGCGATACGCCTCGCCGGCGAGGCTGGGCGGCTCGGACCAGCCGTCGAGATCGCCGAAGAGCACCGCGGCCTCGGTCTCGGGATAGGTGCTCGGCTTCCCCGACGCCTCCCAGAACCAGGTGGTCTGAAAGCTCGTCAGCCCCTCGTCGAGCCATCCCTCGCGCCACTCGTTGTTGGCGAGGAGACCCATGGCGTAGTTGTGCCCCACCTCGTGGACGATCAACCCCTGATCGGCCGAGCCGTCCATGACCATCATGGGGAACTCGGTGCCGCCGCCTTCGATCCGATGGACGTTGGTCATCTGGGGCCAGCCGAACGGGCCGAAGAGGCGGCCCAGCCAGGCGAGCGCGTGCGCCGTGCGATTGACCGCGACGCCGCCACCCCAGGTCTGCTCGTCGCCCGGAGCGTAGAGCACGTGCACCGCGGTGCCCTCGAACGACCCACCCTCGTACCGGTAGGACGGGCTCAGCGACATGGCGAAGTGGTGGACCCGCTCGGCGTACCAGCGGATGCGCTTGCGCCCCGAGTCGGCGCCGGCGCAGGCGGCGGCGGATGGCGTGGACGCGCGGTAGAAGTCGCGGCGGTACTCCACCGGCCGGGCGGGGTCGCGGTTGGCGCGCTCCCAGCCCGGGTCGCCGCAGACCGGCACGCCGGTGGCGCCGACCACCTGATCCTCCGCCACGTCGAGGTCCACGGTGAAGCGGCCGAACTCGCCGTAGAACTCTCCCCCCGGGTAGAGCGGGTGCTCGTTCCAGCCGTGCCGGTCGTAGACCACGACCTTCGGATACCACTGGGCGAAATCGAAGCGGCGGCCCTGGCGTCCCTGGCGGCGGGGGAGCGTGGAGGGACGCGCATCCCACGCCATCTCCACCGTCGTGCCCTCGCCCGGGAGCAGCGGGCGCGGCAATCGGAACCGCACCACCGTGCTGTCCGGCGCGAAGGGATAGATCCCCTCGACCGGCGAGCCGCCGATGCGCACGTCCCGAACGTGGTTGAAGCCGTAGTCCGGGTCCGCGAGATCGTTGAACCGGCGGGTGCCTTCGACCGAATCCGCGTCGGACCAGCGGGAGCCCGGCCGGAACGCGTTCAGGTGGAGGTGGAGCGCGAAGGTCTCGAGCGTGTCGGGCGAGGCGTTGGTATAGCGGATGCGCTCGGTCCCCGCGAGCACACCGGCCGGCTCGTCGAGCCGCGCCGTGATCTCGTAGGCCACGTCCTGTTGCCAGTAGGATTCCGGCGACGCATCGGATTGCTGGAGGATCGCGGCGAGTGCGAGGAGAATCACGGGCGAAAGGTAGGTCGATCGGTATTCGGGCGGGAGCGGAGCCATCGCCCGAATTTCTGTTTATCATTATCGGTGGCAGGTTGTGCATGGGGCTGCGGGTGCGTGGCCCCAGAACCGACAGGAGGACGCATGGGAGCACGGTCGAAGGGAAGCCCGCCCCGCAAGCGCGGGCCGAAGCCGGAAAAGCCGGTCATGCCAGGCCCGTGGGATGGAATGGGAAAGGGCCTCAAGAAACCATCGCCGAAAGGCGGATGGCTCGCGCCACCGAACAAGAAGGGCAGGGGCGGCAGGTAGCTCCCCCAGACGAGCTATCAATCCGCCGTGCCAGGGGGTATCTTGAGGTAGTGCCGTAGCTTCCTGCCAGAGCCGGCCGTCGTCGCCGGACCTAAGGTCTCACATGTCGTCCTCACCCCCACCTCCCCTCAACAGGGAGGGTGTTCGCGTTGTCATCTGTGACTACAATGCCCTGCTGCAATCGGTTACCGGCCTCCTGAGGATGAGCGGCTACTGTGTGTTCCAGGCGTATGACGGCAGTGCCGCCGTTGAACTGTGCAAACGCCTTCCTGATGTTGGATTGCTGGTGCTCAATACCGACGGCACCGGGATGGACACGCCCAGCCTGATCGAGGCCATTCGGTTGCGTCGTCCGAGCTTCCCGGTGCTGCATATCGGGGCGAGCGAAGTGCCGGGCATGCCCGAGGATGTGCCCAGCCTGAGGGAATCATTTACACCCGATCAGCTGCTGGCCGCGGTTCGCTCGGCCACGCGTAGTGGCCCGTCCACTTCGGTTGTAACTTCGGCCAGCCCGCTGGCGGCGGTGGCTCCCTGAGTGCCTGGCTGATCGGGGATGGCCCAAGCTAGCGCACGCAGATGCTCTCAGGGGCCGGGGCTGGTCCACAGCATTCGCATCCGGCCCACCCAGTAGGGCGCGACCAAAGTCACGACGGGCACCAGCACCCAGATTCGCCCGCGTATGATGTTGTAATCCTCCATGATCACCGACCACGGTTTCCCCGCGTACCAGCCAGCCCCAAACTCGAAACACATCGTCAGGACCAGCCAGAACGCCCCGACCGCGATGGCCTGCCTGGGACCATGGGGTTCTACCCAACGAATTGTGTACCACGTCACCAGTAGGATCAGCCCGCAGAGAACTACCGTACTGATGGCGCGGGCGATTGTGTCCCCGATCCTGGGGGCCAGGATGAGATCCCGCATGGCACCGTTCAGGATGGCGAGCACGAGGATGACGAACCACACGACTAGGGCGCGGTGGAGCATGGTAACTCCTGATCCCGGGGGTCACCTTGCTCCCTTCCAGGGCGAGCGACTCGTGGGGGCAGCAGATGTGACACAGGATGAACAGGCTCACGCATGGGCGCGGGCCGGGACTACTTCCTGGGCATCCCGCCGTCCAGCATCGCCATCACGGTGCTTCGTAGAGCCTCTGCCGTGAAGGGCTCGCGGAGGATCGGTATGTCGGCGGGAAGCTGGGCCTCGGCTTCTGGCGGGGACTTCCCGATGTTGGCGAGATAGATGATGGGGAGGTTGGGTTTGATCTTCCGGAGGTACAGCATCAGCTCAACCCCATCGGCACCCTGGACCTTGGTGTTGCTGATGACCAAGTGACAAAATTCGAGTCCCAGGGCGAGCTGTGTTGCGGAGAGAACGTCGTAGGCGTGAAAGACCGCGTGCCCGTCATTTCGCAGGGTGGTGATAACGAAGTCGACCATCGCGGGGTCTTCGTCGGCAATGATAATATGCCGCCCGCTAAACCCGGGTGGGTTCCATGCTCCCATTGTAGGCCTTGAGATACCCGGACACATCGGGCAGTAGCAGGCAGCGGAGGGACGTCGACTACTGCAGTATACCCCCCGTCCGGCGCCCCCGCCGCGTCAAGTACCTACTCCTCCTAATAGTCCGCCAGATGTGATAGATATTGACGATTCGTAGGCACCTTATGCATAATTCCTACTAAGCATAAGGAGACACCCATGACCGCTCAGCCCCTCGATCACACCGCCCGCCGTATCCTCCAGCTCCTCGCCGCCGACGGCCGAGCCAGCTATCAGGCCGTCGCCGACGAGATCGGCCTCTCCCGCCCCGCGGTGATGGAGCGGGTCAAGCGACTGGAGGAAGCCGGCTTCATCCGGGGCTACCACGCGCGCCTCGACCGGCCCAAGTCCGGCTTCCCCATCACCGCGTTCGTGGCGATCCGGTATCCCGACAACGCGGGCGACGAGCCGCGTATCCAGGCGCTCGCCGACAACCCGCATGTCCTCGAGTGCCACCACGTGGCGGGCGACGACTGCTACGTGCTCAAGGTGGCCGCGCCCTCCATCGAGAGCCTCGAGGGCGTGCTGCGCGAGATCAAGGTGCCCGGCCAGTCGGTCAGCACCCGGACCACGATCGTGCTCTCCACCCTCTTCGAGAAGCCGGGCATCGTCCCGGTGGAGGCCGACTGATGGCGGGCCTCCGTGGAAGGGCGCTCATCGCGTACCTGCTGGTCTGCACCGTCTGGGGCTCGACCTACCTGGCGATCCGGATCGGCGTCATGCACCTGCCGCCGTTCCTCTTCGCCGGCGTGCGTTTCATCATCGCAGGCCTCATCCTCGCCGGCGTCATGCTGGCCATCGGCGACCATCTGCCGCGCACCCGGCACGACTGGAAGGTCCTCGCCGTCACCGGACTGTTCATGCTGCTGGGCGGGAACGCCGTCGTGGTCTGGGCCGAGCAGCACGTCGAGTCCGGCGCGGCCAGCGTCTTCGTGGCCGCGGTGCCGCTCTGGGCGGCGTTCTTCGACGCGCTCTGGCCGGGAGGAACGACGGTCTTCACCTGGCGCGTGGCTGTCGGGCTCGCGCTCGGCTTCCTCGGCAGCGCACTCCTCGCGGGCGTGACGCCGGGCGAGCTGATGAACGCCGACCTGGGCGGGCCCGTGTCCCTCACGCTGGCGAGCGCGTCCTGGGCGCTGGGCACGGTCTACTCCAAGCGCAATCCGACCACGACCTCGCCCTACATCGCTTCGTCCGTCCAGATGCTGGCGGGCGGGCTCGCCATCACGGTGCTCGGCGTGGCCGTGGGCGAAGTCGGCCAGTGGCGCTGGTCCAGCGAGGGCCTGGGCGCGCTGGCGTATCTCATCGTGTTCGGCTCGATCGTGGGCTTCACCGCCTACGCCTACGCACTGCGCCACGCCTCCGCCACGATCGTGGGGACGTACGCCTACGTGAACCCGGTGGTCGCCGTGCTGCTCGGCTGGCTCATCCTGCACGAACAGATCACCGGGCGCACCATCGGCGCGATGGCGCTGATCCTGGGCGCCGTCCTGATGATCCAGCTCGCGCCGGGCGCCCACGGCAAGCGCGAGCCGCACGCTCAGAAGGCGGAGGCATGACGGCCCCCGCGGCACCGGCGGAGCCCTTCGGGAGCGGGGACGAGGTGGTGCACCTCGCCAGGCGCTTCGCGGACGCGACCCTGCCGAAGTCGGAGTGGACCCACTCGGCGCATCTGGCGATGGGACTCTGGTACGCCACGCGGCTGGCCCACGACGAGGCGCTCGCGGCGATGCGCGAGGGGATCCTGCGGCTCAACGACGCCCATGGCGTCGTCACCACGCCGACGCGAGGCTACCACGAGACGATCACCCGCCTCTACATGCGGGTGATCTGCCGGTATGTCGCGAATGAGGAGGAGGGAGCGAGCGACGACTGGGCGATGCGGGTGAACCGGCTGCTGGATCGCTACGGCGCGCGCGACCTGCCGCTGACCTACTACTCCAGGGCCCGGCTCAACTCCCCGGAGGCACGCTTCGGCTGGGTCGAGCCGGACCTGCGCCCGGCTCGGCTGACCCGGCTCAGCCCGACAGGAGCTGCCGGCGCAGCTTGGTGAGCCGGCGCCGGACGGAGCCGTCGTGGATCCGCTCCCCCACGCGCACCACGGTCCCGCCGAGGATGTCGGGATCCACGTGGAAGACGGCGAGCACTTCCTTGCCGAGCTGCCGGCTCAGCGCCGCCTGAATTTCCCGCTGCAGGGCCTCGTCCGCCTTCCGCGCCACCGTGATGCCCGCCCGCACCCGATTCTGCTTCACGTCCAGCAGCTTCTGGAACTCGGTGGCGATCTCCCCGAGCAGTCGCTGCCGCCCGCGCTTGACCACCGCCTGCAGGAAGCGGACGAACTCGGGCGGCGCGCCCTTCAGTGCGGCGCCCAGGAGCCGCGCCTTCTCGGCCTTCGGCACTCGCGGCGACATGAGCACCGCCTGCACCTCCGGCGTGTTCTCCACCGCCGCGGCCACCGCATCGATCAGGTCGGCGTGCCGGTCGGTCTCCCCGCTCTTCTCGCCGAGCTCGAACAGGGCCTCGGCGTAGTTGCGGGCGATGGTGACGGACCTCAACGCTGCTCATCCAGGGTGGAGAGGAACTCGAGCACCAGCTTGCGGTCGGTGTCGCCGTCGAGCCGCTTCTCGATCAGCTTGGACGCGGCGGCCAGCGAGATGTCCACCGCCTCGCGCCGGAGGTCGGCCACGGCGCGCTCCCGCTCGGCGACGATCTCGCGCCGGGCCCGCGCCAGCAGCTCCTCCTGCTCCTGCTTGGTCCTCTCCACCGACAGCGCCCGGTCCTTCTCGCCCACGTTGCGCGCCTCGACGATGATGGCGTGCGCCTGCGTCTTGGCGTCCGCGATCAGCTTCTGGTGCTCGGCCAGCAGCGCCGCCGCCTGCTCCCGGTCGCGCGCGGCCTCGGCGATCTGCCGCTCGAGCGCCTGCTCGCGCGCTTCCACGGCGCCGAGGATCGCGGGCCAGGCGAACTTCCTGAGGATCGCCAGGAGCAGCACGAACACCACGATGGTCCACACCATCAGGCCGCCCTCGACCGTGAGCGGACCCGACGCGTGTTCCTGCGCGGCGGGGGCGTGGTCCTGGACGGCGACGAGCATCATGTCGAGCATCAGCATCTCCGAAAAAGCGGCGGCGTGCAGCGGCCGGCACCCTGAGGCACCGGCCGCCAGCACCGTCATCAGAAGTTGATCTTGCCCTGGATCAGGAAGGCGATGACCGCGACGAACAGCGCCACGCCCTCGATGAGCGCCGCGGCGATGATCATGGCGGTCTGGATCCGCGCGGTGTTCTCCGGCTGCCGCGCCATTCCTTCCGTGGCCGAGCCGCCGATGCGGCCGATGCCGATACCGGCGCCGAGCACCGCGAGACCGGCGGCGAGACCCGCGCCGATGAGACCGAGACCCTTGTCCGCCCCGGCGGCCGCAACCTCCTGGAGCAGGGCAATCATGGACAGCATGTGGTGACTCCTCTGTGGTCGGGAGACCGGTGCCGATCGCGCCCGCCGACGCCCGAGCCGCCTCTCCCGGGGCGACTCCGCTTCGGTGGCCCGCCATCGCCCCGGACGGACCGGGGCAGCGGGCATCGTCCGCCGGACGGCGGACTACCGCACCGACGCCGCGCGAGCGCGCGAGGCGTCGGGTCCCACAATCCCGCTAGTGCTCCGCCCGCATCAGGCCGATGAACACACTGGTCAGCAGCGTGAACACGAAGGCCTGCAGGAAGGCGACGAACAGCTCCAGCAGCATGATGCCAGTGGCCAGGACCGACGCGGCCGCGCCGACGAGATAGCTCTGGAACAGGAACGTGAGGCCGATCAGGGCCAGCACCAGCACGTGCCCCGCCGTCATGTTGGCGAACAGTCGCACGGCCAGCGCGAACGGCTTGGAGAGCTTTCCGATGATCTCCACCGGCGTCATGATCACCAGCATGATCGGCTTGAGCGGGCCGGGCAGGCCGGGCGGCAGGTAGAAGATGGTGTGCAGGTAGCCCTTGAGCCCGAGCGCCCGCATCCCCGCGACCTCGATCGTGATGAACGCCATGAGGGCGAGCGCCGCCGTGACCGCGATGTTGCCGGTGGCCGTCGCGCCCCAGGGCAGGAGGCCGAGGATGTTCATCACCAGGATGAAGAAGAAGAGCGTGAGCAGGTAGGGCGCGAAGCCCTCGCCGTGGTGCCCCACGTTGGGCAGCACCACTTCCTGCCGGATGTAGAGCGCCATCGCCTCCATCGAGCCGGCGAATCCCTTGGCCGGCTTGCCCTGCGCCTGGGCGCGGGCCACGGTGCGCGCGGTATAAAGGAAGACGAGGGCGACGAGAATCGCCGAGCCGAGCATGAAGACGAGGTGCTTGGTGGGCGAGAGGTCGAGGGCGAAGCCACCGATGTGAATCGGCTCCCACCGCGGCAGGTGGATGACGCCGAAGGGAACCTCGATCTCGTGCGCGTTGCCGATGTGGTGGACGATGTCGATCTGATTCTGGGAGGCTTCCTCCTGCGAGGCCGGTGCGACCGCGTCCTGGGCGACGTCCGCGGTGCGATCGTGCTCCTGCGCCATGGCCGGGCGCGCGGCGCCGAGCGCCATGCCGAGGAGTCCCGCCGCCGCCAGCATCGTCCGTCCGAAACGCGTCATCGCTCGCCTTCTCCGGAGTGTTCCCGCATCGCCACCACGCCTTCGACCAGCAGCAGCGCCACCAGCACTCCCACCATGGTCGCCAGCATCGGGGCGGCGACACCGGGCGGCGCCGGCATCAGGAGGCCCGCCGCGAGCGCCACCACCCCGAAGCGCATCAGCATACCCAGTCCCCACACGGTAAGGAACCTTTCGGTTCCGATGGCCCGTAGGGTCCACCACCCGAGCGGGGCCTGCAGCAGGAGGCCCGTAAAAAGGCCCCAGAGCAGCGCGGGCCGAGTCGGGCCGGGGACAGCCGCCGCCAGCAGAAGCCCGGCGAGGCCGACCGCCGCCACGCCGCCCCCGTAACGGGCGGCCCGGGTCACCCTCCGTCGCCATCCTTCTTGTTCAGCGTCCGGATCAGGGAGTACATCGTGCCGCCGAATCCGAGAAACGCCGCGGCGATGGTGATGATGCCGCCCGTGCCCAGCTTCCGGTCGGCCCACTGGCCCGCGAGCACGAAGATCACCAGGCTCGCCGCGAGCTGGAAACCGAGGCCCGCGTAGCGCATCGGCCCGGGGCCTTTTCCGCCGCCGGGGTCTGGGGTCGTCACGGGGCAAACCTATCGGCTTGTGAAAAATTTCGCAAGCGATTTTCCCGGCGCTGGCTTCTCCCCCGATACCCGGGTAATCTCAACCCAGACACCGCACTGAGAGAGCATGACGGCAACGCAGAGCGTCCCCCACGACGACGTGCAGCAGCTCGAGCGCCTGGTCGCGGCCGTCCAGCGCCTCCGGGCGCAGGTGGCCCAGCGGATCGTGGGCCAGGAGGACGTCGTGGACGGCATCCTCACGGCGGTCCTGGCCGGCGGCCACGCGCTCTTGATCGGCGTCCCCGGCCTGGCCAAGACGCTGATGGTCCAGACGGTGGCGGAGGCGCTGGAGCTGAGCTTCAACCGGGTGCAGTTCACCCCCGACCTCATGCCGAGCGACATCACCGGCACCGAGATCATCGAGGAGGACCTCACCACCGGCCGCCGCGCCTTCCGCTTCGTGCACGGGCCCATCTTCGCCAACGTCGTGCTGGCCGACGAGATCAACCGCACCCCGCCCAAGACCCAGGCGGCGCTGCTGCAGGCCATGCAGGAGCACCAGGTCACCGCCGGCGGGACCACCTACCCGCTGCCGGATCCCTTCTTCGTGCTGGCGACGCAGAATCCGATCGAGCAGGAGGGCACCTATCCGCTGCCGGAGGCCCAGCTCGATCGCTTCATGCTGGAGCTGCGGGTGAGCTATCCGAGCAAGGCGGAGGAGGAGGCCATCGTCGAGCAGACCACCGGCTCGGTGCGGGCGGCGCTGCACGCCGTGCTCGACGCGCCGTCGGTGCTCGCGATGCAGGACCTGGTCAGGCGGGTGCCCGTGTCCCGCGGGCTCATCCGCTCGGCCGTGACGCTGGCGCGGATGACCCGCCCCGGCGATGCCGACGCGCCGGCCTTCATCAAGGAATACGTGGAGTGGGGCGCCGGGCCACGGGCATCGCAGTACCTGGTGCTCGGCGCCAAGGCGAGAGCCGCGATGGCCGGCCGTCCGATGGCCGACCTCGACGACGTGAAGAGCGTGGCGCCCTCGGTGCTGCGCCACCGGCTGGTCACCAACTTCGCCGCCGAGGCCGCCGACCGGACGGGCGAGGACCTCGTGCGAGAGCTGATCGCGGCCAAAGGGTGGCTGGGCGGCTAGCCGGCAAGGCGCGACGGATGAGGTGTATCAGTCGATCGGGTCGATCAGCTCCCCGAAGAAGCTTATCCCTCCGCCGATCACCACGAAGATGTCCCGGAGCGCCTCCAGCTCATCGCCGCTGAGCGGCTGCCCGTCCGCGCCGGTGAACACCGGCTCGGCCTCGGGCGAGACGGTCACGGTGGCGAACAGCTCCCCGTTCACCTCGATGTCTACGGTGCCGGCGCCGTCGGTGACCGACCCGGCGAACTGCACCCTGCCGTGCGCCCCGCGGACTTCGACGTCCACGGTGGCCACGCTCTCCGAGGCGTCCAGCTCGATGGAGAGCCTGAAGCCGTCGCGGGTCGGCACCGTGAGCACGTAGTCGATCGAGAAGGCCGTGCTCGAGGACTGGTTGTCCAGGTCGAAGTCCACCCGGTCTTCGCCGTTGCTGACGAAGCCGGAGATGGTCATCGTGAGCTCGTTCAGTCCGCCGGTGAACGCGACCGTGTAGTCGAGGTAGGTGATGGCGTTGGACACCAGCTCGACCCGCACGCTCGCCGCGTTGGCGGACTCGGTGGTGACGATATCCGCATAGCCCACCTCGACCAGCGGCTCGGTCGGCATCCCGCTGATCGGGTTGACCGAGTACACGATGAACCGCACCCCGTTCTCTGGGGCCCCGGGCAGCTCGGACGGACCGTACTCGTCGGTCTCGGGATCGTAGGTGAAAGTGACGCCGAGGTATTCCGCGGGCACCACGGCGGCCGCGACCGCGGGCTGCGAGCGGTGGGCGGACCGGGCGGCGGCCGCGAGCCGCGCCACTCCATCCTTGCCGCCGACGACGAGGGCCTTGGTGGGCACGGCACGCACCGCCATCGCGGCCGCGCTCGGGCCGAGCGCCGCGCTGATGGCGCCGGAGGCCGCGAGGTAGCCGGTCATGGCCGGCGACTCGAAGGACTCCTGCATGGCGCCGATGTCGTTCGAGGTGCCGGCCGGATCGAACTCGGGCTCCGGAGCGGCGGCATCCTTGCCGCAGGCGGCCAGGGCCGTCAGGGCCAGTGCCGTGAGGGTCCGCTTCGCGAATTGCGGGACGCGCATGGGTCCAGCCTCCGTACGGCGTGTGCGGGTAGCAGGTCCGAAGTAACTATCGGATAGGGAGATGGAGAGAGGGCCAGGGGCCCTGACTGACCCCTAAGGTGCAACCCGCATGCCGTTCTACTTCGGCACCACCGGCAGTCCCGCCGACTTCCACGCCGTCCACCCGCCCACCAGCGCCTGCGCCTTCTTCCATCCCGCCCGCCTCAGCTCTCGCGCCACACGGGCGCTTGTCGCTTCATCCTGTCAAGTACAGTAGAGGACCAGCGCTCCTCCCTTGTCGAGCTGTTGCTCGCGAGCCAGACGAACCGCGTCCTCGGGGTGCATCCGGATCGCGCCGCGCGCCATCTCCGGATCGTCCCGGTAACTGCGCTCGGTGCGGACGTCGAGCATGGTGACCGGCTCGCCCCGCTCCCACAGCCGGCGCAGCTCGGGGATGGTGATCCGCTCGGGCACCGGCTCGCCGACGTCGATCGTGGCCCCCCGCGCGGCGGGCTCCGCCGGCTCTGCGCCCCCGAACGAGAGCGCCTCCGGCTCCTCGACGCGCGCCGCGGGAGCGGGCGCCGCGTCACTGGTGCCGCTCTTCGGCGCGTTCCGGCGGACGAAGATGGCGATGGCGGCGCCGTGCACGATCACTGACAGCAGCACCACCAGGCAGGTGATCTGGAACAGCCGCACGGCGCCGTCGATTCCGGCGAACACCGGCAGCAGCGCCAGCAGCAGCGCGCTGAGCCCCCGCGGGCCGAGCAGCGCGATGATCCTCCGGTTCGCCGCATCCACGCCGCCGAGGCGGAGCACCGGCAGCAGCACGACGGTCCGGACCGAGAGGGCCACGGCCGCGAAGATCAGCGTGGGCACGTCGGCCACCTCGAAGCCGGTCCAGATGATGGACGCCCCGAAGGCGACGAAGGTGAGCAGCAGGAACATCTCGGCCGAGGCCTCCCCGTAGTCGAGGAAGCAGTCGCACAGCTCGACGTCCATCGCGGCGACGACGAGACCCGCGGCGAACGCGGCCAGGAACCCGCTGCCGCCCACCGCCTCGGCCGCGGCGAAGGCGCTGAACGCCACGCCGAGCGCGTAGAGCGACTCGTAGTCGCGCCGGACGCCCATCCGCGACCGCACCCGGTCGAGCAGGGTGATGGCGACGTAGCCGACCACGACGCCGAGCAGCGGGCCGAGGAGGAAGAGGCCCATCGCCAGGTGACCCACCTCGGCCGCCGTCGCGGCGCCGCCGCTCCGAAGGACCAGCATCGCCAGCACGACCACCGGCAGCAGGATCACGTCGTTCATCCCGCTCTCCAGCCGGAGCGCGAGCCGCGCGGGCGGCGGGAGAGCGGGGTTCCGCACCAGCGCCCGAAGCAGCACGGGATCGGTCGAGGCGAGCGCGGCGCCGAGAATCGCGGCCGCCGCGGGGGGGAGGCCCAGCAGGAGACACGCGGCGAGCGCGAGCAGGGCTGCGGGGAGCAGGGTGCCCGGCCCCAGGATGAGCGCAGCGAGCTTGCGGTGGATCCGCACCTCGCCGATGTCCACCGCGATCGCGTCGGTGAAGAGGACCAGCACCAGGCCCAGGACCGCCAGGACCTCGATCGCCTCGGATTCGAGCGTGAGATCCACCACGCCGAGGCCGGCCGGCCCCAGCATGGCGCCGAGGAGGAGGAAGATCCCGACCTGGGGCAAGCCCGACCGCTCCACGATGCCCGAGAGCAGCGACGCGACGAGGATGACGAGCCCGGTCAGGGCGAGCGCGGCGACGAAGTAGTCGTGGGTCATGGAGACAAGTATGAGTCCGCTCTGGCGGGCTTCGCCAGTCGCGTAGTAACCTGCGGGGACATGTCCATCAGCGAGCCAGCCGCCACCGCCCTGCTGCTCACGACCTGCGGCATCCTGCTCGCCGCGAGCGTGCTGTTGAGCCGCGTCTCGCAGCGTGTGGGCGTGCCGATCGCGCTGCTCTTCATCGTCGTCGGCATGCTCGCCGGGTCCGAGGGCATCGGCGGGATCGCCTTCTCCGACTACCCATTCGCCTTCCGGATCGGCAGCATCGCCCTGGCGCTGATCCTGTTCGACGGCGGCCTCAACACGCCGATGGAGGCGGTGCGCCGCTACTGGGCGCCGGCCGGCGTGCTCGCCACGGTGGGCGTGGTGCTCACCGCCGGACTCGTCGCCGTCGCGGCCCACGCCATGGGGCTCGACTGGCCCGAGGCGATGATCCTCGGCGCCGTCGTGTCCTCCACCGACGCCGCCGCGGTCTTCTCCATCCTCCGGGGCAGCGGGCTCCACCTCAAGCGACGGGTGGGCGTCACCCTCGAGCTGGAGTCGGGGCTCAACGATCCCGTCGCCGTCATCCTGACCACCACGCTCACGGCCAACCTGCTGGCCCCCGACGCCGTGGACGGCTGGGCGCTGACCGGCGAGATCCTGGTCCAGCTCGTGGTCGGCGGACTGGTCGGCATCGCGATCGCGTGGGCCGGGCGCGGGCTGCTCGCCCGGATCGGCCTGGTGAGCGGAGGACTCTATCCGCCGCTCACGCTCGCCGTCGCCTTCCTCGCCTTCGGTGTGGCAACGCTCCTGCACGGCAGCGGGTTCCTGGCGGTCTACCTGGCCGGCCTGCTGCTGGGCAACAGTCCCCTGCCCTACAAGGCCGGCCTGCTCCGGGTGCACGACGCGCTCGCGTGGCTCTCGCAGATCGGGATGTTCCTGATCCTGGGCCTGCTGGTCTTCCCCAGCCGGCTGCCCGAGGTGGCCGGCATCGGGCTCGCGATCGCGCTCCTGCTCGCGGTGGTGCTGCGGCCGATCACCGTGGCGCTCTGCCTCCTCCCGTTCCGCTATCCGGCGAAGGAGGTCGCCTTCGTCGGCTGGGTCGGCCTCCGGGGCGCCGTGCCCATCGTGCTCGGCACCTTCCCCGTGCTCGCTCACGCGCCGGGCGCGGACCGGATCTTTCACCTGGTGTTCTTTCTCGTGGTGGTGAGCGCCTTCATCCCGGGCGGCACGGTGGCGTGGGTGACCAGGCGCCTCAAGCTGGAGGCGGCGGAGCCGCCCGCGCCGCGGGGGGTGCTGGCGATCGAGTCGCGCCAGCCGCTCCGCGGCGAGCTCCATTCCTTCTACATCGATGAGGCACTGGTGGTGGCGGGGCTGTCGCTGGCGGACCTGGATTTCCCGGAGAGCGCGGCAGTGGCACTGATCGTGAGAGGCGACCAGCTCATCGCGCCCAAGGGCGACACCGTCCTCCGGGTGGGCGACCACGTGTATCTGATCGCCCAGGAGGAGGACCGGCCCTTCGTGCAGTTGATGTTCGGGCGGCCGGAGGCTGAATAGCTAGGAGCTGGAAGCTATTTGCTCATCGAAGAAGGTCATCCGGGAGACGAGCGTGGCGCGGAGGCCCGCACGCGCTCCAGCACCTCGGACACCGTCTGGACCAGCACCTCCGCCGAGAGCGGCTTCTGCAGGAACGGCTCCCGATCGATCCCCATCCCCTGCAGCAGCACCGTGTCCTTGGGATGTCCCGACATCCAGACTACCGGCAGGTCGGGGAAATCCTCGCGGATGCGCTCGGCGAGATCGCGGCCATCCATGACCGGCATCACCAGGTCACTCAGCACCACGTCCACCTCGCCCCGGTGCCGCTCCAGCAGGTCGAGCGCCTCGCGCCCGTTGCGGGCGAGGAGCACGTCATAGCCCGCGGCCACCAGGGCCCGCTTCATGAGCGAGCGGATGATGTCCTCGTCGTCCACCACCAGGACCGTCGCGGGACTCAGCCGTGCGCGGGGCGCCGCGGCGGCCGACGCCGTCTGTCCCCCGGGCTCGGTGGCCAGCGGCAGCAGCACGGTGAAGGTGGTGGCCGATCCGGCCGTGCTCTCGGCCCAGATGTGCCCCCGGCTCTGCGCCACGATCCCGTGCACCGTCGCCAGACCGAGGCCGGTCCCTTCGCCGATGCCCTTGGTGGTGAAGAAGGGATCGAAGATGTGGGGCATGTCCTCGGGCGAGATGCCCTCGCCCGAATCGGTCACCGTCAGCGCGGCATAGGGTCCCGCCTCGGCCTCGCGCTCGGGCGCTCCGTTCCAGGTGGCGGTGGCGATGACCAGCTTGCCGCCGTGGGGCATCGCGTCGCGGGCGTTGATCGCGAGGTTCATCAGCACCTGGAGGAACTGGGCGCGGTCCACCTTCACCCAGCGCGCGCCGGGCGCGAGCTGCACCACGATCTCGATGTTGCTGCCGATGAGGCGTTGCAGCAGCGACTGGCTGTCCGCCACGGCGGCGTCGAGGTTCACCGCCTCGGGCGACAGCACCTGCTGCCGGCTGAACGCGAGGAGCTGGTGGGTGAGGCTCGCCATGCGCTCCGACGCCTTCCGCACCTCGTGCAGGTCCTGCAGCGCCTGGGCGCTCAGGCCCGCATCCCGCTCGACGAAGCTGGTGAAGCCGGCGATCCCCTGGAGCTGGTTGTTGAAGTCGTGGGCCAGCCCGCCGGCCAGCCGGCCGACCGCCTCCATCTTCGCCGCCTGGCGGAGCCGGTCCTCCGCCTGCCGCTGGTCCTCGATGTCGCTGATGGTGCCGACCCATTCCCTGAGGCGGCCTTCCTCGTCCCGCACGGGCACGCCGCGTCCGATCACCTGGCGGTACGCGCCGTCGGCCCGACGGAGGCGGAACCGCATCTCGCCCGGCTGGCCGCTCGCGAGCAGGGCGGACCACTCGGCCGTGACCCGCTCGAGCTCGGACGGGTGGATGGCCCGCATCGCGCCGCCGTCCTTGTACTCGTCCCAGGTGAGGCCGGTGTACGCCTCGTAGCTGGGCGAGCGGGTGGTGAAGTTGCCCGCGGCGTCGGTGGTCCAGATGACCTGCGACGTCGCCTCGGCGAGCGAGCGGTAGCGCTGCTCGCTCACCCGCAGCGCGGCGTTGGCCTCGGCGCGGACCCGCGCCAGGTGCAGCGTGGCGCCCACCCGGGCCTGCAGCTCGCGCGCGGCGAACGGCTTGACCACGTAGTCGTCGGCGCCGGCCTCGAGGCCCTCCACCCGCGCCTCCTCGCCCGCGCGGGCGGAGAGGAGGATCACCGGGAGGCGCGCGGTACGCGGATCGGTGCGGAGCGCGCGGAGCAGGCCGAAGCCGTCGAGGACCGGCATCATCACGTCGCTCAACACCAGGTCGGCCCCGCCCTCGTAGGCGATCCGGAGCGCCTCCTCGCCGTTGGCCACCGCGCGCACATCGTAGCCGTCGTGCAGCAGCCGGCGGACGTAGTCGCGCATGTCGGCGTTGTCGTCGGCCACCACCACGCGGGGCTTCGCCGCCGAGGCCGCGGGCGTTCCGCCGCCCTCGACCGGCATGGAGGATGCCGGCACCGGCGCGCCGGGGAGCCAGCGGAGCGCCTCCTCGACGTAGGCGTCCGCCTGGGCGGTCGCGGCCTCGAGCCGGGGCGTGGCGCCGATCCGCTGGGGATCGAGGTGCCCGGTGCCGAGCGGGAGGCGGACGGTGAAGGTGCTGCCGCGCTTCGGCTCGCTTTCCACGGATACGGTCCCGCCGTGCAGCCGCACCAGCTCCTGCACCAGCGCCAGCCCGATGCCGGTGCCCTCGTGGGTGCGCCCGCGCGCGCCTTCCACCCGGTGGAAGCGCTCGAAGAGCCGCGGCAGCTCGGCCGCGGGGATGCCGGTGCCGGTGTCGGTCACCGTGACCACGGCCTCGCGCGCGGCGGCGGAGACGGTCACCCGGATCTCCCCGGCCATGGTGAACTTGAACGCGTTGGAGAGGAGGTTGAGGACCACCTTCTCCCACATGTCGCGGTCCACGTAGACCGGCTCGGGGAGCGGCGGCGCCTCGACCACGAGCCGGAGTCCCGCGCGGTCGAGCGCCGAGCGGAAGGTCGCCGCCAGCTCGGCCGTGACCGCGGCGAGGTCGGTGGGCTCGTAGCGCGCCTGCATCCGCCCCGCCTCGATCCGGGAGAAGTCGAGCAGCGTGTTCACCAGCTTGAGCAGCCGGACGCCGTTCCGGTGGGCGGTCTGCACCAGGGCGCGCTCGGTCGGCGCGGCGGCGGCGTCCCACTGCGCCAGCACCTCCTCCAGCGGGCCGAGCATGAGGGTGAGCGGGGTGCGGAACTCGTGGCGAGACGTTGGAGAAGAAGGTGGTCTTGACCCGGTCCAGCTCGGCGAGCGCCTCGACCCGGCGCCGCTCGTCCTCGTAGGCCTGCGCGTTCACCACCGCGCCCGCGATCTGGGAGACGACCAGCGAGAGAAATCCCTGGTAGCGGTCGTCGTAGAGCCGGTAGGGATTGAGCCCCGCCACGAAGACGCCGGCCTCGACGCCCTCGCCCGGCGGTGCCAGCGGCAGGGCGACGGCCTGCGTGGGGGGACGGTCCCAGGCACCGCGGGGGAGGCCGCCGATGGCGGAGAGGTCGGTTATCAGCAGCGGCCGGCCCACGGCCAGCACCTCCTCGAGCGGCCAGGGCGTGGTCTGCTCGAGGCCGACGCGCAGCGGCGCGCCCGGGTGTCCGGCCGGCAGCCCCGCCGCCCCGGCGAGGGTCATGCAGCGCCGCTCGGTGTCGAGCAGGTAGATGAGGCCGAACGGGAGGTCGCGCGAATCGCTCTCCAGCGCGCGGGCGCTCAGCGCGCACGCGTCCTGGACGGTGCGTCCCTGGGCGGCGCGGGCCGCCAGCTCGCGCAGCAGGGCGAGCTGGCGCTCGCTGACGATGCGCACGGTGTCGTCGGAGTTGGCGCAGAGGATCCCGCCGACGCCGCCCTCGTCGTTGGGCACCGGGCTGTAGGAGAAGGTGTAGTAGGTCTCCTCGGCGTAGCCGTGGCGCTCCATGATGAGGAGGAGGGCCTCGTCGTAGGTGCCCTCGTTGCGCTCCATGGCGGAGGCGGCGCGGGGGCCGACGGCGTCCCAGATCTCCCGCCAGACCACGCTGGCGGGCTGGCCCAGCGCCCGCGGATGCTTGCCGCCGACGATGGTCTTGTACGCGTCGTTGTAGAGATTGATGAGCTGGTCGCCCCACCAGACGAACATCGGCTGGCGGGAGGTGAGCATGATGCGGACGGCGGTCTTGAGGGCGCGGGGCCACCGGTCCACCGGGCCGAGTGGGGAGGCGGCCCAGTCGTGGCGGCGCATGAGCTCGCCCAGCTCACCACCGCCGGCGAAGAGATCCTCGGCGGTCACGCCGGCTACTCCTCCGCTACGAACCCGATGCTGGGGTCGTCGCCGCAGTCTGTCCAGGTGATGCGGACGTAGCCCGGCGTCTCGTCGAAGGTGCCGGCCACGCGGAGCTCGCCGTCGTCGAACCGCTGGCCGGTGGCGTCGCAGCTGGCGTCGTAGTGCAGCGCGGTGGCGGTGGTGACGGTGAGATCGAAGCTCTCGGAGCCGCGGGTCCAGCCCACCGTGCCCGCGACCGTGACCGAGCCGCTGGGGAGCGGCTGGTTGATCTGGAGCGTGGCCTCGGGGTCGAAGCCGACGGTCCACTGGTGCTCCACCGCCGCGTCGGGCAGGCCGGTGAAGGTGCGCACCACCTGGAGGTCGGTGGTCTGCTCGAGGCCGGCGGCGCTGCCGGTGAGCGTGACCGTGCCGTTCCGGGTGACGGAGTAGCTCTTGTCGGCGTCGTCGGCGCTGAGGCTGAAGCGGAGGCCGGTGAGGGTGACGGTGGCGCCGAAGCCGGCGATGTCGGGCGCGGGGTCGGTGATGCGGAGCTGGCCCACCACGTCGAGATTGAACCCGCGGACGCCCTCGTAGCGGCAGGGCGGCGCGGTGAAGGTGTAGCTCGCGTCGTCGGGCACGCCGTCGCCGTCGGTGTCGGTGGGCGAGCTGGGCGTGACGCAGGGCTCCACCGCGTTGCCGGTGCTGAAGGGCTGGAGCAGGCGCGCGGGGAAGAAGGCGTCGAGCGAGGCTTCGACGTTGTCGCGCACCGTGAGGCCCACGGCGGTGGCGGCGTTGTCGGGGAGCGGATCGTCGTCGGGGTCGGTGGAGTCACCGCAGGCGGCTATGGTGAATGCAAGGGCGGTAGCGGTGAACGTATGACGGCAAGTGCGGCGCATGGCCGGGCTCCGGAAGCGAGGTGGTGGTGCAGGGAGCATAGCCCGTAGAGGGGGAGGCCAACAAGACCAACTGAACGGCCAGGGTCAAGACAAGGGCAGCTCGGCACTTGAGATCGGCTTGACGGTCGAGGGCGAGATCTCTGTTCGAACGCGACGGTGGCCGCCATGGGTGTGTTCGGGGTAGGCCGCACTCCAACCGAAGAGGGGTATATGCTGGCACATGTCTGGTGCAGCGGTCGGCCACGCCGGCCCGCAGGGCGGCTCGGCTCCATGCTGGCCCTGGGCCTCGGGCTCTTCGCGGCGGGCTGTGGCGAAGATGCCGAGTCGCCCACCGGTCCCGGGCTCGACCCGGCCCCCGCCACCGCGGCGGCGAGCGCGCTTGCCTTTCAGCAGGTCACCGTGGGCTACGGCTTCAGCTGTGGGGTCGCCGCCGACGACCGGGCCTACTGCTGGGGCGAGAACCAGAACGGCTCGCTGGGTGACGGCACCGGGATCAACCGCACCAGGCCGACCCTCGTGGCGGGCGGGCTGCGATTCCGCAACCTGAGCGCGGGGACCCTGCACATGTGCGGGGTGACCACCGACTTCAAGGTGTACTGCTGGGGCTATGGCGCAGAGGGACAGCTGGGAAACGGCACCACCAATCCGGCGCGCCGGAGCCCGGCGCTGGTGGCCGGAGGCCAGGCCTTCCGCCAGGTGAAGGCGGGGGACGACCACACCTGCGCGATCACCCGCGCGAACGCGGCCTACTGCTGGGGCGCCAACACCGCCGGAGGGCTGGGGGACGGCACGACCACCCGGCGGCTCACGCCGGTGAAGGTCAAGGGCGGGCACCAGTGGAGCCAGCTCACCGGAAGCAACGCCTATACCTGCGGCGTGACCCAGGACGATCTGGCGTACTGCTGGGGCCTCAACACGCTCCCCGACGGCACGGTCATCACTCGGCTCACGCCGACCGCCATCGCCGGCGGGTTGCGGTTCCAGATCATCGAATCGGGTGCCGGCCACGTCTGCGCCATCACCACCGCCGACCGGCTCTACTGCTGGGGCTACAACACGGACGGAGAGATCGGGACCGGCGCCACCACCAATTACTACCACACGCCAGTCGCGGTCGCCGGGAACCGGCGGTACGCCCAGCTGGGCGCCGGGTATACCCACAGCTGCGCCGTGACGCTGGCCTCCAAGACCTTCTGCTGGGGATTCAACGGCTCGGGCCAGCTGGGCGACGGGACCGGGACCACGCGAACGGTGCCCACCGCCGTGACCGGCGGCGTGACGTTCACCAAGGTGAGTGCCGGCGTCATGCACAGCTGCGGTGTCACCGCGGCGGGCAAGGCGTACTGCTGGGGAAACAATTGGGGTGGCGAGCTGGGGAACGGGACGATCAGCTCGGAAGTCCGGAGCCCGGCCGCCGTTGCCCCGCCACTGTGACGCACCAGTCAGTGAGGGCCGTGCTCTCGCCCACCAATTGTCACGGCGGGCGAGAGACAGGGTCCAGGCCTTCGGTCACCACCTGCAGGTCCGCACTGTCCGGCATCCCACGGCGCGCGGCAGGAGTTGAGGACAGGCTGACTGTCCGCGAACCGGCGCACTCATAGGTACGACAGCCTCCATGCCCCGCTCCGAGCGTTCAGGTCCGCGTACCGCCGGCACAACGGGTACAGCGCCGCGACCAGCCCGAGTCACACCAGGTAGATCACCGGCAGACCGACCCCGTACCCCTCCGGGAGCCCTTTGGACGCACCGATCACCGAGATCCCCGGGCGACGAGACCGAGGGTCAGCCGGAGTCACCGAGCGCGTGGCGAAGAGCGCCGCGTCGGTTCGGGCCCAGCCTTACGTGAACGTGGGCTCACTTGCACCGAACCGGAAGGCATTTCCGGGTAAAGTACCGTGCTCATTGGCGTTCTCCCCTGACCGTAGGGCTCTGCCGACGCGGCGATACCCCTTCGGCGCGCCCTTCCGGCACCGGAGGAGATCGATTTCTGCACGGCAACCTTTGCCGTTTGGAACGGTTGAGTCCCGATCTGCCAACCCCTGCGGCGCGACCGTCAAAAAGTTCGACATATCGAGGTTCGGAACGCTTGACCCGGACGGGCACGGGACCTTAGTGTGGCAGGCTTCTTCCAGAGATTCGACCGTGTCCCGGAAGCGGAAAGTTTTCCTCTATCCCGCGTGGCCCCGATGGTCAACAAGTCGGCAACGAACGTCGGCACTCCCTGGCTGGGTTGGGTCGATACGTCGGCCCTCCTGCGGGAGGCGCGCTCGTACGAGCTGGCCGGGTCGCTGCGCCACGCGGACGCCGCCTACAACGCCCTCATCGTCGCCGCCACCCGGCAGCAGGACCACTCGGCGCTGGCGTCGGCGTTCCGGCACCGCGCGGTGCTGGCGCACCACGCCGGCGACACGGTGCGCGCGCGGAGCGCGCTGCAGCAGAGCTATGCGATCGCCGCCATGATCGGCGACCGCCGGCTCACGGCGGAGACGCTCAACACGCTGGGCGGGATCGAGCTGGAGACGCGGAACCTGGTGGCGGCCGAGGTGGCGCTGCTGGAGGCGGAGGCGCTGGCGAGCGAGGATCCCCTGATCCTGGCGCGGGTGGAGCAGAACCTGGGCATCGTGGCCAACATCCGGGGCCACCACGACACGGCCGAGACCCACTACCGGAAGTCGCTGGCGGCGTACGAGACGCTGACCGACCCGCACGGCAGCGCGATCGCCCACCACAACCTCGGCATGCTCGCGGCGGACAAGAGCGAGCACCAGACCGCGGTGGGGCACTTCGATGCCTGCGAGACGCTGGCGGAGCAGAGCCGGGACGCCCACCTGGTGGCGCTGTGCCTGCTGAACCGGGCGGAGGTTCTGCTGGCGCTGGGACGGGCTGCGGAAGCCCGGCGGGACGTGCGGTCGGCGGAGCTGGGGTTCGAGGCGCTGGGCGCGCATTTCAACGCGGCCGACGTGCGCCGGGTGCTGGGCCTGTGTGACCTTGCGGACGGGCTCTACGGCCAGGCGGAGACCCGGCTGCTGCAGTCGCGGGAGCTGGCGAAGATGACGGGGGCGCGGCTGACCGAGGCGGAGGCGGCGCGGGACCTGGGGCGGCTGTATGCACACGAGGGGCGGCTGGGCGAGGCGCAGGAGGCGCTACGGGAGGCGGCGCAGACGTTCGCGGTGCTGGGAGCGGCGGGGGATGCGGCGGCGGTGGAGCGGGAGATGGAGGGGGTCGTGGCGCAGTAGCAGCTGTTGAGCAACACGTCGCTTGATTACAAACCGTCAATTGATTCAGTCTTCCGTCCAAGTTTGAATTGACGAACTCTTGTAGCTCGAGCATAATCTCGGAGTACCTTGCTCCGAGGTCCTCCATGGACGGCCGCCCCTACCTGAAATGCCTCGGTCAACCTGCCTTATTCTCTCCGGCTGGTGAACCCATTCGGATCCGAACCAAGAAGCATCTTGCCCTTCTCGTCTATCTATTCGTCGAAGGCCGACGAAGCCATCGACGTGATAGACTGGCCGAGTTGTTCTGGCCGGACGTACCCTCTCCCCAAGCTCGCCACTCGTTAGCGACAGCCCTATCGATTCTTCGCCCGCGATTGGGTACCGGTGCGCTGTCGACAACTCGTGATCACGTCGTTGTTAACGAGAATTGTGTCAGCATGGACATAGATCGACTATTAGCTGGCGATGTTGTCGGAACGGCGACGCGGGAAGCACTAGAGGTCACGGAGTTTCTTGAAGGATTCGAGATCCCTGATTCAGCTGAATTCGGCCTTTGGAAGGACCGACAGAGGGCCAGGCTCCTTCCGGGTGTCAGAGCCGCGCTGGTACAGCTGATAGATGGGTGCCGGCGAACTGGTGACACTCGTCAAATAGAACACCTTGCAGACATGATGCTAGCGCTGGATGAGCTTAGCGAGGAAGCAGTAAGGGCGAAAATGGAGGCTCGCGCATTTGCGGGAGATCGACTGACAGCACTACGGATCTTTGAGGAGTGGAAAGGGAAGCTTTCTGAAGCAGTTGGTGCTCAACCCTCCGAGCTAATTGAAGGTATGGCGGTCCGGCTTAGGCGCCGGGGATGGGAGCGGAGTGACCTAGCTGACATACCGACCGTTCGCACCGATCAATGGCGTGACCGATGTTTCATTGGTCGGTCTGTCGAATACCGAACTCTGTACGAGGCGTGGGAAAGAACAAAAAGGGGCAAGGCATCACACGTTTTGGTTCTAGGAGACTCGGGTGTAGGAAAATCGACTCTGGTAGACCGTCTCATCACGGCCGCTGGATTGGAGGGAGCTGCCTTTAGTCGGGCACAGTGTTACGACCTAGAGCAGGAGATACCCTACGCAACTCTTGGGAACCTGGTACGAGGGCTTTTAGATAGGCCTGGAGTCTCCGGCACGCCACCGGAAGCTCTAGCCGAAATTGCGCTTACGATACGAGACGTCCGACGACGGTTTCCCACCGTTCCTGTGGTCGAGGAGAGTCAAGGAGAGACAGCGCGGCTGAGGTTTACCGAAGCGATCTATCAGATGCTGGAGACCATCGCTGAGGAACACCCAGTCATACTGGTGATCGACGACTTGCATTTGGTCGACGAGGCCAGTCTCTCGGTTCTCCATTTGATCGCACACCGGGTTCACAACCAGGCAATAATGCTTGTGCTCGTGGCACGGGAGGGCGAATTGCCCCGCTCGCAGCGGGCTGCACAGCTTCGTGGTAGTGCACAAACCATTGGTATACGGGAAATCGAACTGCCGCCGCTTTCGGACGAAGAGAGCGCAGAACTCCTAGAAGCCCTCCTCAGTCCAGCCCGCCCAGGCGTGGACGCACCCTTGCGCCGGGCCATTATTCGAGCCGCGGGCGGGTTTCCCATGATCCTAGAGCTGCTGGTCCAGGACTGGGAAGCCAACGGCGATCGCTCCTTGGTGTTGGGCCTCGATGCCATGACGATAGACTTTGCCACTAGCGCAGAAGCACCCCCAGTGTACAAGCAAGTCTTCGAACGCCTAGCATTTGCCTTGGATCATGGTACGCGACATGTGCTGAACGTCGCCGCAGTATTGGGGCACCGCCTGAACGATCTATCGCTATACTCAGTCGCCGATCTTGGCCAAGGTCAGGTCATGGCCGCCATGGCTGATCTTGTCCGCCATCGGGTGTTGCGGGATGGAGGGCGTGGCCTCGAGTTCGTAAACGAGTTTGTGCGAGCAGCCGCGTATCTAGGAGTACCTTCTCCGGTGCGGCGTGCCCTACACGCATCTGTGGCCGCGCATCTCATGGACGAAGAGCGGAGGGGAGTCCGCTTCCTCGGATTGGAAATTGCCTGGCATGCAACACGCGCAGGTCGGGTCGCTGAAGTCCCATCGTTTCTTCTCAAAGGGGCTCAGGAAGCGCTAGCGCAGGGTGCGCTCGACGCGGCTGGTCGGGCACTTGGAACCGCTCTAGGACAGCTGGCAAACGAGGATCGGTGCGCCGCGACCCTACTGCTAACCGAAGTGTTACAAGAGCAGGGCCGTTGGGGTGAATCAGCCAGAGTGTTGATGGACCAAGAGACCGCTCGGTCCTCCGCCATGGGAACGGTTCTCTTGATGTTAGCTGAACACCGGACGGCCGCCTCAACCGGAAACACTCTGATAGGTGCCGTACAACGATTGCTCGCAATAGTAGAAGCAGATTCCTCACAACGTGTTCGCCTGAAGGCGGCGAACGCGGCGGCGCAACTGATGGGAGATGTACGCGACAGGGCACTCGCACGAGCGGTGCTCAGAGCGCTCGACAGCATGAGCCGCACTGATTTCACCGAGGACGAAGAATTCCAGTTAGGTCTTTGTCGTACTCAGCTACTGTACTATTCGGGAGAGCACCGAGCAGTCTTGGAAGCGCTGACGGCACTCGCCACATCAATGAAGGCGCGCGGGGCCGCCAATTCGACTCTAGTCCGCGTTCACTCAGGCTTAGGCGTCATTCGTTGCTACGATGGCCAGTATGACCTGGCCAACGCTGAGTTCTACGCTGCTCGCGCTATAGCAGTTCAGATAGGCAACGAAGCCCAACAGGTTACCTTGGCCGCGAATCTCGCCCTTTGTTGTCTTCGTCTTGGTAGGTATGACGAGCAGCTGGAGTGGAGCAGAAAGGCTTCAGGAGTGGGATTTTCGAGGTATCAGTGCCTGCAGGTCGCCTACAACCAAGCCTTTGCCTTGGCAATGCGAGGGGAACCAAGAGCTGCCTGTGAGGCTTTTGCCAGCGTAGATCCGAATATCCCACCGGACAGCGCTCCTTGGCTCGTCCAAGCTTGGAAACTGCACCGCGCAGACATCCTTCGCCTTTGTGGTCAACAAGGCGCCGCAATGAGACAAGCCCGTGAAGCGATCGGCTGGCCAGAACCCGCGCTTCATGCACATTCGTTTGCGGGGGTCTTTGCTCGCTGGCTCGCGCTTGTCTCGAGGGAGGAAGGTGCGCTCGACCGGGCGCGCGTCATCCTAGACGAGTTGGGGCACAGACCTAACGATTTTGATGCGGTCGATCGCGCGGAGATAGGATGCGCAAGATTGATCGTGTACCAGTCTCACAGATCTGAGGCTGAACTAAGAGATCTGTTAGCGGAGAATTTGGCCGATTTGCCGTCTGCAGTCGTTACCCATCTCCATAGACTCGGAGTTCTTGAATTTCGTGATGCCTGAGAGACACACCACTGTTTCCTCGCGCTGAACGAGTGTGAGAATGTGAGAGCTTCCGGTGGCCAGCAAACCGCGGGTATGTCCCCTTTTCGGCTGAACCAGCAGCCCTACTTCGTCCTCCCAATCTGGGGATCTCAATACCCAGTACTCCCTAGCTCGCACCACCAGTCTTCCAAAGGCCCGCGACTGGCCAGTTCACCCGACGAGACCTGGTCGGTGCGATGTCCCGCCGATCGAGGTCTGCAGTAGGGCCAACTATTAGGCGTCGTACGCCAACAGACGAAACCACCACATCGACTAGGTCGGTGTCAAACTGTGTTCCCTTGCACTTTTGAAGTTCGGCGATGACGACTTCTAGCGGGAGACGTTTTCGGTAAGGACGATCGGTTGTCATCGCATCGATCGTGTCGGATATGAGGATGATGCGTGATCCGAGCGGAATGCTCTTGCCGCTAAGGCCAGAAGGATACCCCTCACCATCCCACCGTTCATGGTGATGACGGACCGACTCCTGAATAAACCCTCGAAATTTCGAAATGATTCCAACCAGTTCCGCACTTTTTGCGGAATGCGTCTGCATTAGAGCAGTTTCTTCCGGGGTAAGCCGCCCCTCCTTTCGCAACAATGGTGCGAACTCCTCGTGGATCTTACCGACGTCATGCAAGAGGGCCGCGGTCTCAATCTGCTCAACCTCCTTGGCGGGAAGGCCAAGCTCCACAGCGATCGTCCGCGAGAGCTCGCTAACTCGGACAGAATGGCCTGAAGTGTAGGGGTCGCGGGCCTCGATTGCCTTTACCATCACCTGCAGGAGTTCTTGCCCGCTGTCCTGCAATTGATGGTACAGCCCATAAATATGTCGGACGGCGATGATTGGAAGAATTATCCCGATGAGGCCAATAGAACCGAAGCCCAGCCACAGATCAAACCTCACGTACAGCCAAGCCACAAACACCGCGATAGCACTCGCCCCCAGATCGTAACCGAGTACCCCTCGGGTATTTAGGTTCCAAACTTCTCTGAGCGCGCGGTCGGAACTCAACGCGACTGCGGTGCTAACCGCAACGGAGTTGACGAGGAAGTACACGGTGGCGAAGAGCAGGAACAGCCCAAGGTCGCGCTGGACTGCTTCGGACGAGAGCGTTCCATTGGCGCTCAAGTAAGCCGGCGGAAGCTTCCCTCCTGCGACGAGATAAACAGACACAGCCAGGGAAATCGACAAGATCCGCTGGGAAACATTGAAGACAATCTTGAGCGGAGAGTTAGCGCGTGAAAGTTCCCCAAGGAAGGTGGATACGCCTGCGACCACGCTCGCCCAAAACCCTCCGAACAGCAAAGCAGCCGCAAGGTGCATGACGAACGACGTCGACCCCCTTGCTGCAACCCTCAGTCTGGTTGTGGTCAGTCCTTCTAGGAGGGTTGCGACAAGGAGGAAGGTGCCCAGGGGCCACCACCCTGGAAATTGCAAGCGAGAAAAGTACACGGTGTAGCCGGCGATTGCCGCTGCACCCGCCACCCCAAACACGAAACAATGGACTCTTGCTTCACGCGACATAGGGCTTTGCAAGCTAAGGGATCCCGATCCCCACCGTCAGACTAGTGCCAAGTCTGCCCTTCGCCCTTACCAAACAGACCGGCGAGTGCGTTGGCAAAAGTCGCGAGCCAGCTGATCTTCAACATGAGCGTCACCCCCCAGAGAGAAATGCATTAAATCGGGAAGTGGCAAGCCTCGCTATGGCCGCCAGACGCTCCGCTCAATCAGTTTTTTCGCTAGTCTCCGCTGTGCTCGTTTGTCCTGCACCTACAGAGACCGGGATCCCCTAACCTTGTGTCCTTTCACCGTGAGTTGGCCTGCCGGCGCCGGCCTGGCGCCCCACCGAGAATCGTCCTCCGAAAGAAGCGGTGAGCGCACCCAGGGTGCGCCCAGAAGTCTGATCTTAGAATTGGCTCCGAAAACCGGGACCCGGAAGGGTCACCCCGGCCGCCGGGCCTCGGTCCACCGGTTGGTCGCGTCCAGCACGGCGAACACCGCCGCCCGCTCCGCGCTCTCCCGGATCTCCGCCGAGCCGGTCAGGAGCGACGTCTCCCGCCCGCCCAGCCCCTGCACCGCCACGAAGGCGAACTCGCGGTCGAAGGCGTCGATGATCTTGGCGCCCTCGAGCGCGATCGAGAAATCGGTCAGCAGGCGGTCGATCACCACCACCGACGCCTTGGCCGCACCCTCCACCCGGCTCCGCGGCGTGTCCGACGCCTCCTCCTCCGCCGTCTCCGATTGCCCCCGGTACGACAGGGTCACGGTGATGGCGATGCGGTGCGGCCGCTTGCCCGGCGCCACCGACATGGTCTCGAACAGGATGGCCCGCTGCAGCAGCCGGTCGCGCACCGCGTCCCGCTCCAGCAGCTCGATCGGCCGCACCTCGGCCGTCTGCGCGATGCTGATCTTCCGGTGGTCCACCTTGAGCCCGAGCTGCGCCAGCAGCGCCGACTCGATGTTCCGCACCAGCTGCTTGGGCTGGAGCCCGGCGTTGGCCAGGATGTGGACCTCGGTCACCTCGCCCAGCGGCGAGGTCACCACCCGCGCCGAGAGGATGCCCTCGAGGCTGGTCAGCAGGTTCTCCGCCCGCCTGACGCCCCAGGGATCCGGTATCGCCTCCACCGCCCCGCTGCTCCGCGGGGCCTGACCCGGCAGCGGCGCCTGGCTCACGTTCACTGGTCCACTCGGTCTTGGACTGAATCCCGTCACATCCTACCCCTCTTCCCGGTCTTATCGTTCATGGGCGAAGGAGGTCGCCCTGTCACGCCACCGCGTTGCGTCCGGCCGCCTTCGCGCGGTACAGCGCGCGGTCGGCCGACACCAGCAGGTCCACCTCGGCCGGCTGCCGACGGATCGAACTCCGCCAGGCCGATGCTCACCGTCACCATCCCCTGCGGGTAGCCGAGCCGGCGCCCGGTGCCCTCGATCCCCGCCCGGAGCGCCTCCGCCACGCGGACGGCGCCCTGGAGATCGGTGCGGGTGAGGATCACCACGAATTCGTCGCCGCCGTACCGGGCCGCCACGTCGGAGGCGCGGACCGCGTTCCGGATCTCACCCGCCACGGCGCGGAGAATGTCGTTCGCCGCCTCGTGGCCGAACTGGTCGTTCACCTCTTTGAACCGGTCGAGGTCGAGGAACAGCACCGCGAAGCCCTCGTTGCTGCGCTTGCTCCGCTCCACCTCGAACGCCAACTGGTCCCTGAGCACCCGATAGGTGCTGAGCCCGGTCATCGTGTCCACCGCCGCCGCCCGCTGGGCCTCGTCCGCCCGGCGCTCCTGGTAGGGCGTGCACTGCCGCATGCTGGCCCGGCCCAGCGCCGCCGCCTCGGCGAACCGCTGGCAGGTCTCGAAGCCGCACGCCCGGCAGTCCCACGGGCGCCCGTTCGGGCCCTTGCCGATCTGGTCCAGGACGGCGGCCACCGCCGCCGGGTCGGGCTTCATCCGGCGGGGCTTGATGGCGAAGGTGGCGCCGATGCTCGCCACCACCGCCGCATCCACCACCGGGAACCGGCTCCGCGGCGGCTCGGTGCTCGCCACCAGCTCGCGGCGCCAGTACAGCTCCTCGTGCGGCCCTGAAAGCGGGTGGTCCAGCGCCCCCTCCGTCGACAGGATATCCACGAAGCCGAGGTCCATCCGGTCCACCGCCACCGCCCGGGCCAGCGCCCGGAGCGCGTCGAGCCCCCGGATCTTCCGGAACCGCCGGCTGGAGTAGCGCGACTCGTCCAGCAGGGCCAGCGGGAGACCCCCCGCCGTGCTCAGGTGCCGCCGCCGCTCCTCCGGCACCCGCTCGAAGAAGCTGGGCTGGGCCGCCAGGTTCACCCCGCGGATCCGGAAGATCTGCTCCAGGTCGCCGAAGGTGATCGCCGCGTCCAGGTCGCCGCTGTCGGCCGGGGGACAGATCCCCGCGTACGCGATGCGCAATCCGGTGCGGTAGAGCGCTCGCAGATATCGCGCCTCGGCCACCGCCGGCAGCGTCACCGGCGCCAGGTACGGCACCAGCTCCGGGTACTGGCTCCTCACCGTCTCCACCACGACCGGGTCGGTGGACCGGATCATGGTGCCCCAGGGCTCTTCTTCCAGCAGTTTAAGATATTCCGCGGCAACGAGTTCGTCGCCTATGACGCCGCGGGTGACCGCCCGGAAGCCGGCGGCGTAGCAGGCGTTGATCAACTGTTCCGGCGTGGCCGGATAAAAATGGGCGACCGACTCCGGGCTCAGGATCAGGATCCCATCGCCCTGCGAGGCAATGGCGAGAGCCTTGCCGA
Source organism: uncultured Gemmatimonadales bacterium (assembly GCA_963846545.1). GTDB lineage: Bacteria > Gemmatimonadota > Gemmatimonadetes > Gemmatimonadales > GWC2-71-9 > CAVVWJ01. The sequence goes on from CAWJWG010000001.1 coordinate 2,649,602, forward strand.
TTTCGCCATTTACCTTGACCGCGCCGTGGGGGCACGCCGGCAGACACTGGCCGCAGCGGATGCAGGCCTCGTCCACCACCTGCAGCAGCAGCGGCTCGTCGCCCGCGACGGCAATGGCGTCGGTGGGGCACACGCGCACGCATGCCAAGCAGGCGACACAGAGCTCGGCGTCGATCGCGAAATTCAAGGGTACCCTGGCCAGGGGGAGTCGGGGTAAGTACCCGCAATTTGACGGCCAGCGGCCGGACTGTCAATAGCTGCAATGCTGCAAAACAATGAGTCAGTGGCACTTAGCCGAGGTGCCACCGGCATCCTCGACAGCTAAGCTATTCCAGCCGATAGGCTTTGATCTTCCGGTACAGGGTGCGCTCGCCTATCCCCAAGACATCAGCGGCCTTGCGCCGGTTTCCCCGGTACTCCTGGAGGGCCGCCTCGATGGCCGCCTTCTCCACGTCGGCCATGGTCATCCCCGGCCGGTAGACCACAGGCTCCTCCCCATCGCTGTCGCCCGCGGGCAACACATCCGAGATGGTGGCGTGGTCGCCCAGCTCGATGACCTGGAGCCGCTGGGGCTGGCCGTCCAGCCGCCGGCGCAGCTCCTCCACCTGGAGCTTGAGCTCGACCAGGCTCCGGAGGATGAACTCCAGCTCGTGGCCCGGCCCGTCCCGGGTGCCGATCCGGACCGGCAGGAGGGTGCCGGGGCCGTCCAGGATGTCGGCCGGGATGTCGCTGGCCCGGATCTCGGCGCCGGGCGCCAGCACCACCATGCTCTCGATCAGGTTCCGGAGCTGGCGGACGTTGCCGGGCCAGGGCGCGCTCACCAGCCGCTGCATCGCCTCGGGGGTGATGCCGCGGAAGGTGCGGTCGTGGGCCCGGGCGAACTCGCGGATGAAGCGGCGGACCAGGATGGTGATGTCCTCGCGCCGCTCGCGCAGCGGGGCGAGGTAGATGTTGAGGACGTTGAACCGGTAGTAGAGGTCGTCCCGGAAGTCGCCCATGGCCACGGCGTCGCGGAGGGCGCGGTTGGTGGCGGCGATGACGCGCACGTCCACCTTGATGGGCTGGCTCCCGCCCACCCGGAAAAAGGTGCGGCTCTCCAGCACCCGGAGCAGCTTCACCTGGGTGGCCGAGGGGATCTCGCCGATCTCGTCGAGGAAGATGGTGCCCGTGTCGGCCAGCTCGAAGCGGCCGAGCCGCCGCTCGGCGGCGCCGGTGAAGGCGCCCTTCTCGTGCCCGAACAGCTCCGACTCGAGCAGCGTATCGGGCAGCGCCGCGCAGTTGACCGCGATGAAGGGCTTGCCCCGCCGGGGCGAGAGGTCGTGCAGCGCCTTGGCCACCAGCTCCTTGCCGGTCCCGCTCTCGCCCTGCACCAGCACGGTGCTCGACACCGGCGCCATCTGCTCGATCTTGACCAGCACCTCCTGGATGGCCGCGCTCTCGCCGATGATGCCGGTGCGCTCCTGCAGCCGGCGCCGCTCGATCAGCCGCCGCGCCGTCTCCAGGATCTCGTCGGGCCGGGCCGGCTTCATCATGGTCTCGGTCACGCCGAGGCGGCCCACCCGCTCCGCGCGCTCGGAGTCGGTGGGCTCCAGGAGGGCGAGCGTGGAGATCTCGGCGTCGTGCGCCAGGGCCGCGAGCCCGGTGGCGTGCGGCTCGTGCACCGCGCCGGTCAGGATGACGAGATCGGGATTCTCCCGGCGGACCGCGCCGCGGGCGTCGTCGAGGGAGGAGAACATGGCGGTGGAGAAGCCGGCGGCTTCCAGCGCCGCGTTGAGGGGCACGGCGGTCTCGAGGTCGTCCATGGTGATGAGGATCTGGGAGGGCATGGGGGGAAAAGTAAGCTAATAGTTAGCTTCCTCCCGTGACCCGCGATGTTCAGGAGCAGCTGCAGCGATCGCTGGGAGACGCCTACCGCATCGAGCGGGAGCTCGGTGGCGGGGGGATGTCGCGCGTCTTCGTGGCGCTGGAGACGGCGCTGCAGCGGAAGGTCGTGGTGAAGGTGCTCCTGCCCGAGCTGGCGGCGGGGGTGAGCGTCGAGCGCTTCCGCCGCGAGATCTACCTCGCGGCCCAGCTGCAGCATCCGCACATCGTGCCATTGCTCTCCGCCGGCGAGTCGGAGGGCCTCCCCTATTTCACCATGCCGTACGTGGACGGCGAGTCGCTCCGGGCCCGGCTGCTGCGGGAGCGGGAGCTGCCGGTGGCGGCGGCGGTGCGCCTGCTCCGCGACGTCGCCGCCGCGCTGGCCTACGCCCACGAGCGCGGCGTGGTGCACCGGGACATCAAGCCCGATAACGTGCTGCTCTCGCGCGGCATCGCGGTGGTGACCGACTTCGGGGTGGCCAAGGCGCTCACCGTGTCCAGCGAGTACGAATCCCAGCGGACCTCCCCCGGCCTCACCTCGCTCGGCGTCACCCTCGGCACGCCGCACTACATGGCCCCGGAGCAGGGCACCGGGGATCCGGCGATGGACCACCGGGTGGACATCTACGCCTTCGGCGCCACCGCGTACGAGATCCTGAGCGGCGACCCGCCGTTCACCGGGAAATCGCCCCACGCGATCCTCGGCGCCCACCTCGCCGGCATCGCCAAGCCGATCGCCTCGCTCCGGCCGGGTCTGCCGCCGCTGCTCGCCCACGTGATCATGCAGTGCCTGGAGAAGCGCCCCGCCGACCGGCCGCAGAGCGCGGACGAGATCATTCGGGTGCTCGACTCGCTCGCCACGCCGACCGGCGGGACGGTGCCGCTCCCGATGCCGCGCACCCAGGTCCTCAAGGCTCGGGGCGCAGGGGTGCGGCGGTTCGTCCTCCCCGTGGCGGTCGCGGCCCTCGCGACTGCGGTGGCGATCTTCGCATGGCCCCGGGGAGGGGCGGCGCCCGATCGGACCGAGTCGGTGGCCGAGTCCACCGCCGCTCCGCCCAAGCCCGAGCCGGCCGTGCCGCCCGCGGCGGTGCCCGCGCCGCCGGCTGGGCCGGCGTCACTCGACACCTTCAGGGCGGAGACCACGCGCGCGCCGGCGCGGGCGCGCGCCCCCGCCCCCGCCCCCGCGGCCGAGGCGCCGAGCGCGGAGGACCTGGCGCTGCTGGGCCGGCTCCGCGCCGAGGCGGCGGGCGCGCGCGAGCGCGCCGTGGCCGCGGGCGCGGGCGACTCGATCCTCGCGCGGGGCGACTCCGCGCTCGAGCGCGCGGCGGCCCTCGCGCGCCGGCGGCGGACCGCGGAAGCGGCGGCGCAGCTCTCGAGGGCGGCGACACAGTGGTCGGCGGCGGCGGCCCGCGCGGCGGTGACCCCGCCCGCACCTCCCGACACCGCGGGATTGCCGACCACCCAGCCGGCGGCGCGTCCCCGCCCCACCGCCCCGGTCCCTCCGGCTCCGCCCGCGCCGGTCACGCCGCCGGCCGAGCCGCAGATCCGGGCGCTCTTCACCGAGTACGGCGCCGCGATCGAGTCGCGCAGCGTGGACGCGATCCGGCTGGTCTATCCCGATCTCCCCCAGGAGAAGGCGCGCGAATGGCAGGAGTTTTTCCGGGGCGTGAGCGACGTGCAGGTGGAGCTGGAGGTCACCGAGCTGCGGGTAGCCGGCGACGCCGCGGACGCGCGGCTCTCGGGGGTCTACGTCTTCAACAACCCGAGCACGCGGAAGGTGCAGCGGGAGCCGGTCTCGTTCCAGGCGTCGCTGGAGCGGAGCGGCGGGCGCTGGCGGATCGCCTCGCTGAAGTGAGCTATGAGACCACGAGCGTGTCGGGTCCGGCGATCTTGTGGACGTGACAGCCATTGGAACCGAATCGATAACGACCGCTGGCCTGATGGCCCCCCGCCTTCAAGACCACTGCGACCTCGTCGCCCAGCGGGAGGATCTCACCTATGAACTCATCGCTGAAGATCACGACGCCGGGGAGGCCTTCCGCCGGCAGGTTGTCGGGAGGGAGCAGTGCGGCTACTTCGAGTACAGCCCCGCTCCGAAGGACCGTATCGGTCACGCCGATGCCGGCCAGGGACTGGCCGGTGGCGTTCACGACGGCGACATGCAGCTCCTCAAAATTGGGTAAGCAGATGCCCGGGTCGGTTCCACATCCGGCCAAGGCGGCCGTCAGGCCCATCAGGGGTAGCAGCCGATAACAGGGCAAGCGCGAACTCTCAGGCCACAGAGGGTCAAGTTCGAGGTGACGCGGGAGTACACGGTCACGATCCGACGAATAGATGTGTTGGTAGCTATTAGCTCATAGCTTCTCTTCAGAACGTGTATTCCGCCCCCACCGTCCACAGCACATCCGGCCGCATGCCTCCACGATTGAGCGGGAAGGCGCCGTTGGTTACCACGGTAACCGCCCGGGGGATGGTAAGCTTGAGGCCGAGCGACGCGTTGATGATGTCGTCGCGGCGGTCGGGGATGGTGGAGGTGCTGATGGTGCGGCGGAACGGCTCCTCCAGCACCACGTCGCCGGGGACCGGGATCTCGCTGGTGCCGACCGGGAACTCGGTGATCAGGTCGGCGGCGAGCGTGGCCCATGGGGCGAGGAGCTGATCGAAGCCGGCCGTGAGCAGGAAGACGTCGGGATCGCGCTCCCGGCCGCGGTACTGGTAGCCCACGTTGGCGTGGGGCGAGAAGTCGCCCAGGCGGGCGGAGATGATGCCGAGCCCGCGGAGCGCCACCGCCCCCGATCCCCGCAGGTCCTCCTCGCTGCCCGTCGGGAACCGCCCCTCCGCCAGGACCGCGAGCGACACCGGCGTCGCGTCCCGCAGCTTGACCTTCACCCGCGCCGATACGTCGCCCAGACCCGACGACGTCCCCTCCACGAAGCGGCTGGCCGTGAGGACCGGCTCGTCCTCGGTGCCGCTGAAGAAGTGCGGCGGCGGGCCGCCGCTTCCGCCGAAGGGGATGATGGTGGCGGTGCTGGTGCCGCGGAGCGAGGTCTTCACGAACGGCAGCACCACGCCGAGATCGATCTTGTCGCTGACGCCGTAGGTGAGGGCGAACGCGGTGACGTCCACCGTCACGCCGAGGCCGAGGGTGAAGTCGATGGTCTCGTTCTCGAACTCGGGGATGCCGTAGCGGGTGCAGTCGCCCCCGAAGATCGCGTCGCAGTTGGGGAAGTCCACGTTGGTGTGGGTGAACGTCAGCGGGACCGCGTCGAGCGGCACGCCGCGCAGGGTCTCGTAGTGGAGCCCGGTGCGCGAGAGGTTCACGTACAGCCGGCCCGACCCCAGCGTCTGCGCCCGCTCGGCGTAGATCGGCCCGGGCGAGATCGAGGTGCGCACCGGCGTGGCGCCCTCGAAGCGGAAGGTCTCGCCGCCGCTGGACGCGCTCACCGGAATGTTGGAGACGTTGCTGCTGATGGAGCTGGTGAGGAACGAGATGATGGTGGCGTTGCCGCTCACGGCCGCGGGCACGAAGTGGTCGCCGTGCACCGAGACCTGGGGGTTGGCCGCCGCGGCGGAGCCGCCGAGGAAGAGCACCTCGTCACCTTCGCCGAAGATGAAGAGCTGGGTGATCCGGTCTTCCAGGCCCTGGGCCCGGAGCGGCGAGGCGAGCAACGTCAGCAGGAGAACGCAGCGCGGGAGTCGCATGGCTCCCAAGCTACCGCCCCGCCCGGCGCGCGCAACCGCGACTTCTGTTCGCACCTTGCGCTCCTCCGAGTGGTGATCGAGCGCGATGAGGCCACGCGCTCTCACGAGCGTTCGGGCGCCCGGCGTGAGATTCAGTCGTGCGCGGTGCGCTCGCCGCGGACCAGGTCTACCGCGTGCGCCACGAAGGCGTCGAGCGTGTCCAGGCCGTCGCGGACGCCGCCGGTGCTCCCCGGAAGATTGACGATGAGGCAGCGGCCGCGGACCCCCGCGGTGCCACGAGAGAGGGCGGCACGGGGGAATCGTGGATACACCGACACGCGGAGCGCTTCGGCGATGCCCGGGGCTTCCTTGTCGAGGATGGCGCGGGTGGCCTCGGGGGTGACGTCACGCGGGCTGAGCCCGGTGCCGCCGGTGGTGAGAATGAGATCCGCCTCATCGCCGTCGGCCCAGCCGGCGAGGGTGGTGGCGATGCGGGCCGTCTCATCGGGCACCAGCGTCCGCGCCATCAGCGTGTGACCCTGGGAGACGGCCCAGGCGGCGATGGCGTCGCCCGAGGTGTCGGCCCGCTCGCCGCGGCTGCCGGCGTCGGAGATGGTGAGGATGGCGACTCGAATCGGCATGCCGGCTACTTCTTCCGGGCGGATCCCTTGGTATAGAAGGGGCGCGGCACGACCTCGGCCGCCAGCCGCTCGCCCCGGCATTCGACCTCGAAGCGGGTGCCCGGCTTGGCGGCGGCCGCGGGCAGATACGTGGTGCCGATCGCCTGGCCGAGCGACGGGCTCATGGTGCCGCTCCGGACCACGTCCACGTCGCGGCCCTCGTGGTACACCGGGTAGCCGTGGCGGGGAAAGCCGCGGCCCTCGAGCCGGAACCCGACCAGCTTCCGGGTGACGCCGCGGGTCTTCTGCATGCGGAGCGCCTTGTCGCCCATGAAGGGCGAGCCCTTGTCGAGCTTCACGATCCAGCCGAGCCCTGCCTCGAGTGGGGTGATGGTATCGTCGATGTCGTTGCCGTAGAGCGCGTAGCCCATCTCCAGCCGGAGCGAGTCCCGGGCGCCGAGGCCGATCGGCTTGGCGCCGGCGGCGGTGATGGCATTCCAGATGGCCACGGTGTCGCGGTCGCGGCAGTAGAGCTCGAAGCCGTCCTCGCCGGTGTAGCCGGTGCGGGAGATGAAGCACTGCGCGCCGGCGATCTTGCCCACGCCGAAGTGGTAGTAGGCGATGTCGTCGAGCCGGGCGTCGGAGAGCGGCTGGAGCAGCGCCTGCGCCTCCGGCCCCTGCAGCGCCAGCAGCCCGACTTCGTCCGAGATGTCCTTCAGCCGGACGTTGGCCCCGCCCTTCTGCTTGACGATGTGCTCCCACGCCCGGGCCACGTTGGACGCGTTCACCACGATCATGAGCTTGTCTTCGAACCGGTACACGGTGCAGTCGTCCACGAACGTTCCCTCGGCCGTGAGCAGCGCGGAGTACTGGACGCCGCCCGGCTCGAGCACCGAGACGTCGTTGCAGGTGACCCGGTTCACGAAGGCGTTCCGGTCGGGGCCGGTGACCTCGAACTCGCCCATGTGGGTCACGTCGAACAGGCCGGCGGAGGTGCGGACCGCGTGGTGCTCGGCGAGAATGCCGGCGGGGTACTGCACCGGCATCTCCCACCCGGCGAAAGGCACCAGCTTGGCGCCGAGCGCCTTGTGGGTCTCGTAGAGCGCGGTGCGGCGGAGCTGCGATGCGGTCGTCATGTCGTCCCCATCAGCGTAGCCATCAGAGCCTTCTGTGCGTGCAGGCGGTTCTCCGCCTGCTGCCAGACCTTCGACTGCCGTCCCTCGATCACCCCGTCGGACACCTCTTCGCCCCGGTGCGCGGGGAGACAATGGAGGAAGATGGCGGCGGGATCGGCGGACGCCATGAGCGCCTCGTCCACGATGTAGCCCTGGAAGGCACGGACCCGCTCCTCCTGCTCCTCCTCCTGCCCCATCGAGGCCCACACGTCGGTGTTCACCACGTGCGCGCCCCGGGCCGCCTCGCGCGGATCGGCCGTCACCGTGACCCTGGTGCGCCCGGAGTTGCGCTCGAGGATGGCGCGGTCCGGCAGGTAGCCCTCGGGACAGGCGAGCCGGAGCTCGAAGCCGAGCGTCCCCGCCGCGTTGAGCCAGCTGTTGGCCATGTTGTTCCCGTCGCCGATCCAGGCGACGACCTTCCCCTCCCAGCCGCCGAGCGTCTCCCGGATCGTGAGCAGGTCGGCGAGGACCTGGCAGGGATGCAGCAGGTCGGTCAGCCCGTTGATCACCGGGATGGAGGCGAACCGGGCCAGCTCCTCGACGTCCGCGTGGTCGTAGGTGCGGATCATGATGCCGTCGAGGTAGCGCGAGAGCACGCGGGCGGTGTCGCGGATCGGCTCGCCCCGGCCCAGCTGGATGTCGCGCGCGGAGAGGAAGAGGGCGTGGCCGCCGAGCTGGTAGGCGCCGACCTCGAAGGAGACCCGGGTGCGGGTGCTGCTCTTGGCGAAGATCATCCCCAGCGTCTTGCCGGCCAGCGGACGCTCGGCGTACCCCGCCTGCTTCATGCGGGCCGCGAGGTCGAACAGGGCGATCAGCTCGGGACGAGAGAAGTCGGGAATGGCGAGGAAATGGCGCGGGGTACTCATGGCGAGCGGATTGTAGTCGCCACCCCGCGGCTATGGAAGGCCGACGCTGCGGCGGATGCGCGCGAATCGGCGATCGCCGCGCAGGCGCTCGAGCCGCGGGTCCACGGCGAGGTAGACCAGCTGCGACGCGCGGTCGGCCACCGCCTCCTCCAGCCAGGCGAAAGCGCGCCGGCTGTCGCCCAACGCCTCGCCGATGGTGGCCAGCAGATAGGGCGAGACGTAGCGGTCGGCCGAGAGCGAATCGAGCCGGGCGAGCACGCCGCGCGCGTCGTCGGGGCGGCCGCCGAGCGCGTGGGTCCGGCCCAGCGCCGCGAGCGCCGCGACGTCGTCCTCCGCGCGATCGAGCGCGCCCCGGTAGTGCGACTCGGCGAGCTCGTAGTCGCCCTGGGCCTCGGCCAGGAGGCCGAGCCGGTAGCGGGTGTCGCTCCGCGTCGAGTCGAGCGCGAGCGCGCGGTCGAGGCTCTCGCGCGCGTCGGCGTAGCGGCCGGCCACGAGATACTGCCAGCCCCGGTCGGCGATCGTCTCCGGGTCGAGCGGGGTGAGCTCCTCCGCCCGGCGCGCGTGCAGCAGCGCCTCGTTGGTCCGGCCGAGCGCCGCGAACAGGTGGGCGTACCCGCGGTGGACCTGGGGCCGGTTGGGGTTGAGAGCGAGGGCCTTCACGAAGGCGGAGTCGGCGCGGTCCCAGTCCCAGTCGTAGACGAAGCGGACGACACCCAGCGTGGCGTGGGCCGCGGCGAGCGTGGTGTCGAGCGCGAGTGCCCGCACCGCGGCGGCGCGTGCGGCCGGCATCGCATCGACCGGCCGGGCGCCGCCCTCCGTCGCGCGCCGCACGTGCGCGTCGGCCAGCCCGGCCCACGCGGGGGCGAAGCTCGAGTCGCCGGCGATCGCCTCCTGGTAGAGCGCCGCCGCGCGCGACGGGTCGGCACCCCCGGGACGCCGGCCGGCCTGGCGCGCCCGGAGATACGCGCTGTAGGCGTCGAGGCTGGCCGTGGGTGCCGGCTCCGGCGCGGCAGGCGTGGCGCCGGGCAGGCGCATCGCCGACACGACCGACCGCGCGATCTCGTTCTGGACGGCGAAGATGTCGCCGGGAAGGCGCTCGTAGGTCTCCGACCAGAGGTCGAACCCCTCGCTCACGCTGACCAGGTGGACGGTGATGCGGAGCCGGTCGTTGGCCTGGCGCACGCTGCCCTCCAGCACGGTGCCGACATTGAGCCGGCGGCCGGCGTCGCGCGGATCCTCGCTGCCCTTGAGCGTGAAGGCGGAGGACGCCGCGGCCACCCTGAGCCCCGGCACCCGGCCCAGTGCGGCGATCAGCTCCTCGGTCATCCCGTCGCTGACGTATTCGTTCGCGGTGTCCGGACTGGCGTTGACCAGCGGCAGCACCCCGATGGAGTTCGGCCTCGGCTCGGGGGTGCGGGCGGCGACGGCGGGGAGAGGCGCGGTGTAGCGGAGCCATAGCGACACGCCGAGCAGTCCCAGCACCGCGGCGGAGAAGAAGATCCACCGCGGCGACAGGCGCCGGCGGAGCACCACCCGCTCGCCGGTGGTGAGACCGCGCCCACCGCGCGCCTCGAGCTCCGAGGTGTCGAGCGTCGCGGGCGATTCGCCGGCCGGATCGGTTGCGGGATCGGTGAGATCTGCCACGCGTAACAATAGGCCCCCGGACGGCGCACTGGCCAGCCGAGCGCCTCGGAGGGCCGCAGGTACCCTCAGCCTGGGAGGCAGCGATCGCGGCGACGGCGAGGGCGACGGGCAGCCACCGGCGGCGAGCGGGCGCGATGGGTGATGAAGGGAGGACGGTCCACGACTGGCAGATCTCTCGGCGCAGTCTATCGGGACAGTGAGATCGATACGATGTTGCGAAAGAACTCTCGTAGCTCCGCCGGCGCCGCGAGTGGAAACGACCAGGCCAGCAAGACCTGCCCGGCAATGATCAGCCCTGCGCTCATTTGGACATATCCGAAAGGCCGCCGCGGATCGCGCCCCATCCCCCGGTAGAACTCGTCGGTCCCGATCACGTAGGCCGGACGGACCTGAGCGAAGACCCCCAACTTCCTCTGCTCCCCTGCGACTACGACCCGGGCATCGACCCCAAGATCGGCGCTGAACGTCGCCTTGTCGCGCTCGGTTCCCAGTGCCGGTATGTCCAGGCCAAACCTCGGCCAGAAATTGCCGGAGACCACGAGCTCCGACTTTCCAGGGGCCCCGCTCGCGGCCTGGAAAACGGGAAATACGGATGACACCACCGCGTTGCCGCCTCCGGACAGGAAGCGAGTGACTGCTTTGGCCTGGTCCTCTTCTTCATCATTCGATGGGTCCGTGTCTCCGGACGCCGCCAGAACGCCGTCGATAGATGTTCGGAACGGCCCCAGAAAGTCGGTGACGATGGCGATGTTGAGTGCGCCACGGTTCTCGGTGCCTGAGAGCGTGAGCTGTTGGAGGATGTCGGCGCCGTTGGGATCCCAGTAGCAGCCGGCGCCCTGTGCATTCGCTACCGGCAGGAATCCTGAGAGGCTGTTCCGCGGCCTCGGCAACGACTTCAGCTTGTTTTCCAGATGTCTTGGGTCGCCGACTTCTCCCGCCGCCCGAGCCTTCCTGATCTCTTCCCTCAGGTCCCTTCTTGCCTTTCTCGCGCTCTCGCCGACGCGGCGCAAGTGCGCACAGATCGTATCCGCTCGCACTGCCTCCAAGCCCCTGACCGACTGCTCCGTGATGAAGATCTGGTAGTCGAGCGCGTACTGTTGATCGAGGGACTCCGTCACCTGTCGCTGTCGCTTGAGTGTCTCGAGTCGCCGTCTGACCGCTTCACCCGCGAACTGCTTTGCGGCCAACCCGGCGGCCTGCTCCCTCGAGACCGAGGGAGGACTCTCCTTACCCGCCAATGGCAGAAACGTCTGACCATGCCCGGGTTCGGCAATGAGGAGCAGATTGAGAATGCCGAGGCCGCTCAGAACCGATCTGGTGACCATTCGTGGCACGACCTCCTCTTGTGGCGACATGGCGCTCGCACGAGGGCATTCGACCGCTCCGAAAATGAAGGCGGCCGATTCGGTGCTACTTCGGAGCGATGGCGAGCTTTTGCAGCGTGGAGTCGCAGGCGTATCCAGCAAGCAAGGCGCTACGCCAGGTAGTGAGCGTATCCTCCAGCCACGCCATCAGCAGCGCTGCCACGATCAGGGAGAACAGCGCCGTCGCCACATACGGCCTAACCTTGTCCCAGAGCACGGCCCAGTCTCTGAATGCCTCCTTGGGCCGTGGCAGGATTGCGCGTATCAAGGGCAGGACCACGCTTACAGCCACGCCGAGCGCCACGAAACCGTAGATCTTCCAGTTCCACATGAGACGTCCTCCGATGCCCCGCGAGGTTATCTCGTGAGCACGCTCGCTCGCCTGCGCTCGTGCGGCAGGGCTTTACCCGAGCACAGGATGAATCACGGCTTCCTGAACGGCGGCGGTGGAGGTTGGGTCGCATCCTGCGGCGGATCGCCCGTCCCTCCGGATCCACCGCTTGCCGCCTTCAGGTCGTCCAGCTCGCCGAGCACATCATTGCCCCACTTCTCCAGCTCCTTGCCGTACGTGATCAGCGCGGTGCACAGCTCATCGAGGCTACCGACGCACGAGACCGACTTGTACGGGCTGGGTGCGCGCTTCTTGGGAGGGGTGGGTTTCTGGCCGGACATGGTGCGCCTCCATCATCGAAAATGAGAAAGGTAAGAAACGTGGACAGTGCTATCGCCTCAGCGCTTGGATCCGCAACCGCAGCCCTTCCGCGCGACCACGCTGTCCCAGGGCCACAGCCACGCGCTCGCGCAACGCCAGCGCGGCGGGCAGAAAGGCGAGATGAATGACCGGCTGGGGCGCCTCGAGCCGGCTGGCGACCTGGTCAGCGCGGACGAGATCCCCCTGGGCCACCAACAGCCCCGCGAGGGTTAATCGCTCTCCGGCAAGGGACTCCCACGGCTGCCATTCGAGATCCCCGGGCGGGGCATTGGGACTCAGCGCCGCGAGCTCGCGCAGCGCGGAGGCGGAATCGCCCCGTGCCAGCGTCAGGTGCGCCCCAATGACCTTCGCCAGGAGAGAATCCACACGGGCGCCGGACGAATCCGCGCTGGCTTGGAGAACCTGCGCGATTGCCGACAGAGCCGGTGCGTCGCCTCGATGTGCGGCCCAGACTCCGAGCGCCCACAGCATCGCCCCACCCATTCCGGAGTACTTCGTCCCGAATTCACGGGCGACGGCGGCGGCCCGGTCATCGAGACCCGATGCCGCCGTTGCGTCGATCAGATACAACACGGGCCCACCCAGATCCGCCGCTTCCGGTGCATCGAGAAGGGTTCGCACTTCACCCAGCCTCCCCTCGGCGATGAGCGCGCTCTGCAATCCCAGCAGCGCACCCCATCGATGACTGGCTCCGGCCGTCTCGCTCGCGAGCACCGCCCTGAAGCCAGCTCGGGCGCAGGCCGACTGCGCGCCCCCGACCGACAGCAGGCGCGAGGCGAGCAAGACCTGGCCTGGGTCTCGCCGGGCGGACCGCGTCCAGTCCACTTCCGCTGGTCCGGCTCGCACGCAGCGTAGCATGAGGTCGAGCCGAGCACTGACGGCGGAGTCGGGCTCAGCCTGCTGAAAGGCCGAGATCATCCGGCTCGCCGCGGTGGTATCGCCCCTCCGAAGGGCGATTTCGGCGAGGTGAAGGAGCGGTGGGGCGAAGGTGGAGTCGATCTGGCGAGCCCTGGCGAAGGCCGCTTCGGCCAGGGAGTCGGGGGCATTCACCGCCGGGAGCAGGTGGTAGTAGGCCTCGCCAAGTGCGGCCCAGGCCTCGCTCCACGAGGGATCGAGGTCGATTGCGCGCCTGTACTCAGCGACCGCGGAATCGCCGGCGCCGACGAGGTAGTCGCGGAGGCCTTTGGCAAAGCTCGCATACCGCGGGGGCAGCCAGTGGCGGGTGTCGAGCGCGACCTCCACCAGCTGGAGCGCCTCCTGGTTCGACTCCCTCCAGTTGGCCGCCTGCGCGCCTTTGAGCGCCGCGATGGCCAGCGACGAGTCTTCCTTCACCGCCCGCCGGTAATGGTCGAGCGCGCTCGCGAAGCTGACGCGGCGGTAGTCGTGCTCGCCCTGGAGAAACTCGGCGATCGCGGTGGGCCGGCGTTGGGCGAGCGCGCTCAGATCGACCTGTCTCCCCGGCTCCAGGAGCGCGGGCAGAAGTCCCGCAACGGCCTCGAGACCCAGCCGGGGAATCGCGGCCGCCGCCGCCGGGCCTGAGGCGCCGGCTCGCGCGACCACGGAGTCGCCCCGCACGTCGTGCAGCCGCAGGACGACGGTCGTGGAATCGGGCTCGCGGACGATCCGGCCGTCGATGTAGTATCGAGCCTTCTGCCTGCGACCGATCGCGTTCGCCTTGCTGCTGGGCAAGGGCCCGGGCTCGGCACGCTCAGTCTCGTTCAGCCAGTCCCAGCCCTCCAGCCAGCGCAACCCGGGCGCCCTTTCGAGAGCATATCCCACATAGGTGGCCGCGCCCTCGCCCGCAGCTCCCCCGTCCTCGTCGCTGAGCGGAAACACCACCACCCGCCTGGGATCCAGCGTGTCGCCGGGGCGGATCATCCGGTCCCAGACCAGCCAGCCACCCCACAGCAGCGATCCGATAACTGCCGCTCCCGCCAGCCAGCGCCGGGGTGGGAACGATTCTCGGCGCGACGCGACGGCATGGGAGGCGGCCTCGAGCTGCAGGGCGAATTCATCGGTCGTGGCAAAGCGATCCGCGGGCACCTTGGCGAGCGCCTGCTCGATCACCCCCTGCACCGCGATCGGGGTGGTCGGTCGTACCACTCTCAGTGAGGGGGGTGGCTCATGCAGGTGGCGCGCCAATACCGCCTGAGAGGTGCGACCTCCAAACGGCGGCTCACCGGCAAGCATCTCGTAGACCACGCAACCCAGCGCGTAGGTATCGGCGCGACCGTCGACGTGGCCGTCGCCACTGGCTTGCTCGGGGCTCATGTAGGAGGGAGTACCGACCGCCATGCCGGACGCCGTCAGCTCCTGACCTCCGGCTTCGGCCAGGGCCCGGGCCACACCAAAGTCCGCCACCACGGCCTGGGTACCGACGAGCAGGATGTTGCCCGGCTTGATGTCACGGTGCACGATGTCGTGGCGATGCGCATAGCTGAGCGCATCCGCGACCTGGCAGGCGATGCGGATCGTGTCCGCTATGGGCAGCTGACGCTCTCGCTCCAGGCGCTGGCGGAGAGACTCACCCTCCACGTAGGGCATGGTGTAGTAGAGAACGCCGTTGATCTCCCCCGAGTCGTGCAATCCCAGGATGTGCGGATGCTGCAGGCGGGCGGCGATCCGGATCTCGCGGAGGAAGCGCTCCGTGCCCAGCTCCGCGGCGACCTCGGGCCGCAGGACCTTTAGTGCCACCAGGCGACCCTGCCTGACATCGGTTGCGAGGAACACCACCGCCATGCCCCCGCGGCCCAGCTCGCGCACGAGCTGATAGCGCTCCCCGATGGTGTCCTGCAACCGATCCAGCAGGGCCAGCTCGGTCATCCCCCCACCTCCGTCCCGCTAGGCCGGCTCGTCTCCGCTACGAGTTCCGGCTCGACGTTCAAGCCGTTCCCGATCCGACGCAGGTCCGGCATGATTCCGATGTTCCCGTCCTGCGCGCTCTGCTTCCTGCCGTTCTGGGTCAGGACCGCCCTCATCCCGGCTGCGTCCAGGCGAGCGTTGTTCGCCAGCACATGCATGTGCTGGGCGAGGATCGCCGCGCCGGCTATCACAGCCGAGGCACCGCTGGTGTCGTGGAAGGCGGCGGTGTAGGCGCGATTGGCGTTCCCCCCGCCCTGGTCGAGATCGCCCCCACCCGCAGTCACCAGACAGATCCCGGGCGCAAAGCAATCCACCCGGTCCCCATAGTTGGAACTCCCCAGGCGCTCGTGGGACTTGGCGTTCATGTTCGCGGGCGGGGCCTCGCCGACGGAGGCACCGACCATGATCGCACCCGAGTCGGGGCGGGACTTGGGGAAGTTCGGGTCGAGGTTCCGTCCCGCGTTTCCAGCTGCTTCGATGACGATGACTCCCTTGCTGGACGCGGTCTGGATCGCGGTCATTTCCGCGCCGCCCGCGAGGAGCTCGATCGGGCCATGGCTCGAGGATTGGGTTTCGAGCAGTAGGACGTCGCCGACTGCGAGGTGATGCGCGGCCGTCGCGACGGCATCGGCCACGTTCGCCGCCGACGTGCCGTCCCAGTGAGACGCGAGGCGCACCGAGGTGACCCCAGGCGCGATACCGACGACACCCTTCGAATTGTCTCTCCCGACGACGAGGCCGAGCACACCCGTACCGTGATCGGCATTGGTGGGATCGTTCTGGTGGCACAGGAGCCGAGTACGCAGCTTCGCCTTGAGATCCTGATGCGACAGATTCCAGCCCATCTCGACATCCGCGAACCCGATACCGCTGCCGTCCGCGTTCACAGTCCAGGCGAACTTGGCGTCGATCCCGGTCGGCGCCGGATCGAGGTGGAACTGTTGTTTGGCGTACTTGTCGTTTTGCCAGTTGACCGGCGGAGGCCCAACAGCCTCCTCGAGATGTACCGACTCGAACACGTCGGTCATCGAGCCCAGAAGCCCGGCGAGCGAAGCCGCACTGGCTCCTGAGATCGCAGGGCCCGGCTCGATGATCCAATAGGCCAACAGGCTGTTCGCCGGACGGTAGGGGCCGTCCCGAGCCGCGCTTTCCAAGGCGTTGATCTCCGCGGTGCTCAGGCTTCGGAAAGCTCGCATCGTGCGAGCTCCGTACCGTTGAAGCACCTGACGTAACTGGACGCTTCCCGGGCCGTCGAAGGCATTGAGATCCTTGAACTCGGGCGCACCAGCCGCCGGCGGCTGATGGTTGATCCAGTCCACGACTTTCTGATTGAGCACGACCACCAGGCGGCCGGTATGCTGTGCGAGGTGGGTCACGTGCGTGGCGGGTCCTGACATGGTTGCCTCCCCTCAATACGGTAGATCACGAGCGGGAAGGTGCGCCGGCTATGCGCGAGCTCCTTCCGCCGTCGACTCGTGCGGCTGGACTGGCTGGAAGCGCCAGAGGCCGGACCACGGCATCGACACCGTTGTCCGGCACCAGCTATTGACAAGCTTTGGATGCCTCCGTGAAGAAACCGTGAAACCCGCGGTGGCATGAGTTGGAGAGGTGTTCTTACTATACGGCGCAATACCACACCCGGCCAGAGCATCGCGGTGAGCGCGATGACACAACATCGTCCCATTGCCCCGACCAGGAGGCGAAGCGTCCGGCGCAGTCGTACGTTTCGATCGTGAGCGACGATTTCTTTCTGCGGGCTGCAGGCTCATCTCGGCCAGCCGCTACCGTCTTCACGGCGAGGTCGCTCGCGGAGGCATGGCTAGGGTCTACCGGGCCGACGACCTGGTCCACGGCGGGGAGGTCGCCATCAAGGTGCTACGTCCGGAGCTCGCAGCCGCCCTGGGGCACGACCGGTTCCTCCGCGAGATCCGGATCCTGGCTCGGCTGAACCACCCAAACATCCTGCCCCTGCTCGACTCCCGCGACACCGGCGGGAGCCTCTATTATGTCACCCCGTTCATCGCCGGCTCGTCACTCCAGCGCCGCCTGGAGCAGGACGGACCGCTGCCGCTGGAGCACCTCGCCAGCATCGCCCGCGACATCGCGGCGGCGCTGGACCACGCCCACAAGAGCGACGTGATTCACCGCGACGTCAAGCCGGGAAACGTCCTGCTCGACGACGATCGCGCGCTGGTGTGCGACTTCGGCATCGCCCGGGCGGTAGAGCTGGCGGGAGGAGAGCTTCGCGCCGCGAGCAGTGGCTTCGCCCTCGGGACCCCGGCCTACATGAGCCCCGAGCAAACGATGGGAGGAACCATCGACTCCCGGTGCGACGTATACGGGCTCGGGTGTGTGCTGTACGAGATGCTGACCGGCGAGCCACCGTTCACCGGCCCGACGGCGCAGGCGGTGCTCGCCCGGTCGCTGGCGGGGGAGTTTCGGCCGCTTGAAACCGTGCGCTCGGATGCACCCGCAGCGGCCGAGTCCGCGATCCGGTCGGCGCTCGCGAGCGACCCGGACCGGCGGCCGCGGACAGCCGGCGAGCTGGTGGAGCGGTTCTCAGCCGGCGGCCGGTCCTAGCCTCGTTCGCTACAGGATGTAGCGCCGCAAGTCGTCGTCGTTCACGATCTTGGCGAGACGATCCCGTGACGCCGGCCGCATCGAACCGGATCTGCTTCTCGGGGTGCTCCGGCAGCTCGAAGAGGACGTCCTCCAGCAGCGTCGCCATCACCGTGTGCAGCCGGCGCGCGCCGATGTTCTCCATCCGGTCGTTGGCCATGAACGCCACCCGGGCGACCTCGGCGATCCCGTCGGCCGTGAACTCGAGCGTGGCGCCCTCCGCCGCGACCAGCGCCGGGTACTGCCTGGTCAGCGCGTTCTCCGGCTCGGTCATGATCCGGACGAAGTCCTGCTCGGTGAGCGGCTTCAGCTCGACCCGGATCGGAAAGCGGCCCTGCAGCTCGGGAATCAGGTCGGACGGCTTGGAGACGTTGAAGGCGCCGGCCGCGATGAAGAGGATGTGGTCGGTCCGCACGTAGCCGTAGCGGGTCTGGACGGTGGATCCCTCGACGATCGGCAGCAGGTCGCGCTGCACGCCCTCGCGGGAGACGTCGGGGCCGCCGGTGCTGCCCCGCTCGCCCGCGATCTTGTCGATCTCGTCGAGGAAGATGATGCCGAGGTTCTCGACCCGGTCGAGCGCCTCGTTCACGACGTCGTCCATGTCGACCAGCTTCTCGAGCTCCTCGTCCACCAGGATGCGCCGCGCCTCGGGCACCTTCACCGTGCGCCGCTTCTTCCGGCGCGGCAGCATGTCCTGCAGCATCTCGGTGAAGTTGATGTCGATGCCCTCCATCCCCTGGGGCGGCTGGATCAGCTCCATCATCGGAAAGCTCTGCGGCGTCACCTCGATCTCCACCTCGCGGTCGTCGAGCGCGCCGTCGAGCAGCATCTGCCGCAGCTTCTCGCGCGTGCGGGTGCGGCGCTCGTCCTCCACCGCCGTGCTCGTCTCCGCCCGCGCCTGGCCGCCGCTCCCCACGACGAACACCGCGGAGCCCTCGCCGGCGTTCCCGTCGGCCCGCTTCGCGGCAACGGGCTGGGGCGGCGGGGGGAGCAGCAGGTCCAGCAGCCGCTCGTCGGCCCGCTGCTCGGCCTGGGGAAACACCTCGTCCTCGCGCTCGGTCCGCACCATGTCGATCGCGGCGTCCACCAGGTCGCGCACCATGGACTCGACGTCGCGGCCCACGTAGCCGACCTCGGTGAACTTCGAGGCCTCCACCTTGATGAACGGCGCCCCGGCCAGGTGCGCGAGCCGGCGCGCGATCTCGGTTTTCCCGACGCCGGTGGGACCGATCAGGATGATGTTGTTCGGCGAGATCTCGTCGCGGATGTCGTCGGGGGCCTGGGCGCGGCGCCACCGGTTCCGCAGCGCGATCGCCACGGCCTTCTTGGCCGCGTCCTGCCCGACGATGTAGCGGTCCAGCTCGGAGACGATCTGCCGCGGCGGCATCTCTTCCAGCCAGGGCGCGGGCGGCGGAGCGGTCTCGGCTTCGGGGGTCAGCGTGGTCTCGGTCATACGCGGGTCGAAGGGCCTTTTCCGCTGTCCGGCAGCTCGAGAATCGAGATGTTGCGGTTGGTGAAGACGCAGATGTCGGCGGCGATCTCGAGGGCGCGCTGCACGATGTCACGCGCGCCTCGGTCGGACACCGGCAGCAGCGCGCGGGCGGCGGCGAGCGCGTAGTTGCCGCCCGAGCCGATCGCGATGACGCCGTCGTCCGGCTCGATCAGCTCGCCCGAGCCGCTCAACAGGAAGCTGTGGTCGAGGTCCGCCACCACCAGCAGCGCCTCGAGGCGGCGGAGAATGCGGTCACTCCGCCAGTCCTTGGCCAGCTCGACCGCGGCGCGGGGAAGGTTCCCCGGATAGCGGTCGAGCTTCTCCTCGAACTTCTCGTAGAGCGTGAGCGCGTCGGCCACCGAGCCGGCGAATCCCGCCAGCACCTTGCCGCCCTTGAGCGCGCGGACCTTGGTCGAGTTCGACTTGACGACCGTGTCGCCGATGCTCACCTGCCCGTCGCCGCCGAGCGCGACGCGGCCATCCTTGCGGACAGCGAGGATAGTCGTGCCGTGGAATAGGGTCACCGGGCTCCCGTCGAGTGTCTGATCATGTCGTGGCTTCGGCTCCTTCGCTTCGCTCAGGATGACATCCCTGTCTCGGCAAGCGCCGCCTCATGCCCGCGGATGGGCCTGCTGATACACCTTTTTCAGCCGCTCGACACTGGTGTGAGTGTACACCTGCGTCGTGCTGAGCGAGGCGTGGCCCAGCAGCTCCTGCACCGCCCGAAGGTCGGCGCCGGCATCGAGCATGTGGGTGGCGAACGTGTGCCGCAGCGAATGCACCCGGAGCCCGTCGCCACCGATCGCGTCGAACAGGGTGTGGATCAGCCGCTGGACCGCGCGGGGCCCGAGCCGCCGGGCCCGCCGGGTGAGGAATACCGCCCGCCTGTCGCCGCCGATCCGGGAGACCAGATCCTCCCGGAGGTGAAGATAGCGCCGCATCGCGGCCACGGCCCGGGAGCCGACCGGCACGATGCGCTCCTTCCGCCCCTTGCCGCGGACCTTCGCCTGATCGGAAAGCAGGTCGAGGTCCTCCAGGTTCATCCCGCTCAGCTCGGAGAGCCGGATGCCCGTGGAGTAGAACAGCTCGAGAATCGCGAGGTCGCGCGTGGGCCCGAACTCGTCTCCCGCGGCCCGCCCCTCCGCGAACTCGAACAGCCGATCGGTATGGGCGCGGTCGAGGTAGGTCGGGAGCCGCTTGTCGACCTTGGGGACCTTGGCCGCACCGGCAGCCGGGTTGGGAACCCCGTGGTGCACCTTGAGATAGCGATAGAAGCTCCGCACCGCCGACAGCGATCGGGCCGCGGTGCGCTTGGACAGACCCCGCCGCTGCAGCTCACCCAGGAACCCGCGCATGCCGAGCCGGTCCACCGACGCCCACTGCCAGCTGCCACCGTAGTGACGGTCGCAGAACTCAGTGAACGCCTGCAGGTCGCGGCCGTAGGCCTTCACGGTATGCGGCGACTGGTCCCGCTCCTTCTCCAGGTGGGTGAGAAACTCGTTGACGTGAGGATGCACGTGGACCGGCTGGCTGTCACCCTGGGCGGATCGAAGGGGCATCTGTCGGCTCATGGCTCCTTCGCTGCGCTCAGGATGACAAGGAGGCAGAGACTTCATCCGCCGTCAGCCACTCGTGGAAGTCGGCCTGCGCCCGCTCGACCAGCAGCGCCTTCTTCCGATCCTTCGCGAGCCTGCCCGTGTGCTCGAGCGGCGCGACCAGGCCGAAGTTCGCGTTCATCGGCTGGAAGTGCCGCGGGTCGGCCTCGGCGAGGTAGCGATAGAGGGCGCCCAGCATCGTCGTGGCCGGCGGCACCGTGGCCGGCAGCCCGATGAGCCGCCGGGCGAGGTTGATCCCCGCCAGCAGACCGGTCCCCAGCGACTCGGTGTAGCCCTCCACCCCCGTGAGCTGTCCGGCGAAGAAGAGCCGGTCGTCGTCCCGCGCGGCCAGCGCGGGACCCAGCGTGGCCGGGCTGTTGAGATAGGCGTTCCGGTGGATGCTGCCGTAGCGGAGGAACTCGGCTTCGCCCAATCCCGGGAGCATCCGGAAGACACGCTGCTGTTCCGGAATCCGGAGCCGGGTCTGGAACCCCACCATGTTCCACATCTGTCCCGCGCGGTCCTCGCGCCGGAGCTGGACCACCGCGTAGGGCTCGCGACCGGTGCGCGGATCCGGGAGACCCACCGGCTTCATCGGCCCGAAACGCAGCGTCTCACGGCCGCGGCGCGCCATCTCCTCGACCGGGAGGCACCCCTCGAAGTACGGCACCTGATCGAAGTCGTGACCCTGGTGCTGGTCGGCCGCGAGCAGCGCGTCGAGGAAGGCCTCGTAGCCCTCCCGATCGAGCGGGAGGTTGAGGTAGTCGTCGCCGCCGCCCTTCCCGTAGCGCGACAGGGCGTAGAGCCGCTCACGGTCGAGCGAATCGTCGCTCAGGACCGGGGCGATCGCGTCGTAGAAGGCGAGCGCCTCGATCCCCAGTCTCTGGGCGATGGCACCCGCGAGGCGCTCGGACGTGAGCGGGCCGGTGGCCACCACGCCGGGAGACGGAAGCTCCGATGCCTCCTCGCGCACGATCGTGATACCCGGGTGCGCCGTGAGCCGCTCGTCCACCAGGCGCGAGAAGATCTCGCGATCCACGGCGAGCGCCGTCCCGCCGGGCACGCGGGCCTCGTCGGCGCAGGGCAGCAGCAGGCTGCCGAGCGCGCGGAGCTCGGCCTTCAGCAGGCCGTGTGCGTTGGTGAGATCGACCGACTTGAAGGAATTGCTGCAGACCAGCTCGGCGAGGCGGTCGGTGCGGTGGGCCGGGGTCGGCACCACCGGCCTCATCTCCAGAAGCGTGACGCGCACACCCCGCTCGGCAAGCGCCCAGGCCGCCTCCGACCCGGCGAGCCCGCCGCCGACGACGGTGGCGATCACGCCAGCGCCACCTCCTCGGGCTCGGCGAGGATGATCTTGTGCTTGCACTTGAGGCACGTGCGGGTCTCCCCCTCCGCCTTGCTCACCTTCTTCTCCATGCCGACCCAGCCGCACTCCGGGCAGGTCTCGATGACCGGGCGATTCCAGGTGGAGAAGTCGCAAGCCGGGTACCGCACGCAGCCCCAGAACGACTTGCCGCGCTTGGTGCGCCGCTCGGCCAGATCGCCCTCGATGCACTTGGGACACTTCACGCCGATCGGAATCGCGCGGGTGCCCTTGCATGCGGGGTAGGTGGTGCACGCCAGGAACTCGCCGAAGCGGCCGGTCTTGATGACCATGGGCGAGCCGCAGAGGTGGCACTTCTCGTCGGTCGGCCGGTCGGGCGCGCGCGCCTTGCGCAGCGACTTCACGTAGTCGCAGGTGTCCTTGTACTTCACGCAGGCGAGATAGGGACCGAACCGCCCCGTCTTGAGCTCGATCGCGGAGCCGCACTTGGGGCAGCGCTCCTTGGCGAGATCCTCGGGGTTGAGTCCGTGCGCGTCCGCCACCAATGCCGTCATGTCCACCGCGTCGAGCGCCTTCACGAACGGCCCGTAGAACTCCTCGAGCACGGACTGCCAGCCGAGCTCCCCGTCCTCGATCCGGTCGAGCTCGTTCTCCATGCCGGAGGTGAACTCGACGTTGAAGATCTCGGGGAACTTGGCCACCATGATCTTCTCCACCAGCTCGCCGAGCTCGGTGGGGAAGAACCGGCGCTGGTCCACCTTGACGTACTCGCGTGCCGAGAGCGTCGAGATGATCGCGCTGTAGGTGGAGGGGCGCCCGATGCCGAGGCGCTCCAGCTCCTTCACCAGACTGGCCTCGGAGAACCGCGGCGGCGGCTCGGTGAAGTGCTGCGAAGGCGTGATCTCCTTCACGTCCACGCGGTCGCCCTGGGCGAGCGGGGGGATGGGCGGCAGGTCTTCGACCTGGCGTCCCTCCTCCTTCTCGCGGCCCTCGGTGTAGAGCACGTGGAAGCCGTCGAAGATCATGACCGATCCGGTGGCCCGGAACAGGTACCGGCCGAGGTCGAACTCCACCACCGTCATGTCGTACTGCGCCGGCGTCATCTGCGACGCCATGAAGCGCTGCCAGATGAGCTGGTAGAGCCGGAACTGATCGGGCGACAGGTAGCGCTGGACCTGATCCGGATGGCGGCGGACGTCGGTCGGACGGATGGCCTCGTGCGCGCCCTGCACCCGGGCGTTCTTCCGATCGCTGTACGCGTTCGCCTGCTCGGGCAGGTAGGGCTTGCCGTAGCGCTCGGCGATCAGCTCGCGCGCCGATGCGATGGCCGTCTCCGCCACGCGGACGGAGTCGGTTCGCATGTAGGTCACGAGCCCGACCGCGCCCTCCTCGCCCACATCGATGCCTTCGTACAGATCCTGCGCCGCGCGCATGGTGCGCCGGGAGGAGAAGCCGAGCTTCTTGGCCGCCTCCTGCTGCAGGGTGCTGGTGGTGAAGGGAGCGGCCGGGCGCTTGTTGCGGCGGCGCTGCTCCACCTTGGAGACGACGAACGGCTGGTTGCGGACCGCGTCCACCACCTCGCGCGCTTCGGCCTCGTTGCCGAGCTGCGGCTTGTGGCCGTCCACCTTCACCAGCGAGGCCTCGAAGGTCTGCCCCTTGCCCTCGCAGAGCGCCTCGATGGTCCAGTATTCCTGCGGCACGAACGCGCGTATGTCGCGCTCCCGCTCCACCAGGAGCCGGAGGGCCACAGTCTGCACCCGGCCGGCCGAGAGTCCGGTCTTGATGGTGCGCCAGAGGATCGGGCTGGCCTTGTATCCCACCAGCCGATCGAGGATCCGGCGCGCCTGCTGGGCGTCCACCTTCCGCTCGTCGATCTTCTTCGGCGCGTCCATGGCCGCGAGCACCGCGTCCTTGGTGATCTCCTCGAAGAGCACCCGGTGGACCGGGACCTGGGAGTTGATCTGGTCGGCCACGTGCCAGGCGATCGCCTCGCCCTCCCGGTCAGGGTCGGTGGCGAGGTAGATCGTGGACGCGGTCTTGGCTGCCTTCTTCAGCTCCGAGAGGGTCTTCGTCTTTCCTTTAATGGTGACGTATTTGGGCTCGAATCCGCGCTCGACGTCGACCCCCAGCTCGCGGGTGGGCAGATCGCGCAGGTGCCCCACGGTGGCTTTCACGTCGTAGCCGCGACCCCAGGTACTTCCCGATCGTCTTGGCCTTGGTGGGCGACTCGACGATGACGAGCGCACCCCGGCCTCGGGCCGGGGCGGCAGCCTTGCCCCGGGCTCGCGTCGGCTTGGGGCTTGGCGCCTTGCCGTCCACGGCCGTCGCCGCGGCCTTGGGGGCGGCCTTGGGGCCGCCGGCCTTGGCCGTCTTTCCCCGGCTCGGGGCCGCGCTCGTGGCTGCTTCCGCCGCTTCCGGCTTGGCCTTTTTCACGACTCGTTTCGGGGGTGTCGCCATATCAGGAGTGTACTCTCCGGTCTCACCGTGAGGTCAATTTCAGGACCAGCAAGAAAGGGGTGGTGATCGGCGGGCGCAAGACAGTCGCTCGTAAGTCTAACTGGAGGAGGCACTTGCAAATTTGGGCCGGATCGATCACCATCCGCCGTGCTTTCGGGCCAGCTCCACCACCCCGGCCACGACCTGGTCCAGGCCGCGCTCCGACGCCATCTCAAAATCAGCGAGCTTGTAAAACGGTTCCCGGAGCTCCAGCAGCTGCCGCATCATTTCCACCGGATCGGCGCCCTGCAGCAGGGGCCGAACCTCCCCGTCTTCCGACCGCTTGGCGGCCGTGCTGGGCAGGCAGCGCAGATAGATAAGGAGGGCGAACTCGCGCGCGGCGTGCATCTGGCCCGGCTGCGCCGCCCACCCCCCGCCGGGCACGATCACCGCGGGCTCCTTCGCTTCGACCGCCGCCAGGACCGCCTTCTGCTCCATCTCCCGGAACCGCTGCTCGCCGACCATCCCGAAGATCTGGGCGACCGGCATCCCCATCTCCCTGACCAGCAGGGAGTCGATGTCGAAGAGCGGCGCCCCCAGCTCCTCGGCCACCTGGCGGCCGACGGTGCTCTTCCCCACTCCCGGCGGGCCGACGAGGAGAATATGGCGGCGCATCAGCCGGTCCCCGCCCCGGTCCGGCCCTCGATCCAGCGGCCGCCCAGCGCGCCCACATATGCCTGGTAGTTGCGCCGCATCTCGCCCAGCGAGTCTCCGCCGAACTTCTCCAGCATCGCGTCCGCCAGCGCGATCGCGACCATCGCTTCGGCGATCACGCCCAACGCGGGCACCGCGGTCACGTCGGACCGCTCACTCTGCGCGTTGGCCGGCTCGCCCGAGGACAGATCCACGGTGGGCAGCGGCGACATCAGCGTGGAGATGGGTTTCATCGCGACCCGGGCCACGACCGGTTCGCCGGTGGTGATCCCGCCCTCGAGCCCGCCGGCGTTGTTGGTGCTCCGGTGGAAGCCGCCCCGGCGGTCGCCCTGAACCGGCGGCGTCCCGCCTCCCTGGCGGATGGCATCGTGGACTTCGGACCCACGCCGGCGGGCGGCTTCGAATCCCATGCCGATCTCCACGCCCTTCACGGCGGGAATGGACATGAGCAGTCCGGCGAGCCGACCGTCGAGCTTCCGGTCCCAGCTCACGTGGCTCCCGAGCCCGACCACCACGCCGCGGGCGATGACTTCGACCTCGCCGCCGAGGGTATCGCCCGCCTTCTTCGCCTCGTCGATCCGGCGGACGATCTCGGGCTCGACCGACGAATCCAGGACCCGGATCTCGGACCGATCGGCCGCGTCGTTGAGCGGCACGGGGAGGTCGGCCGGCCGGGGGGCGACCACGCCGCCGAGGGACACGACATGACTCCCGATCTCCACGCCGAACTCGTCGAGCAGCCGCTTGGCGAGGGCGCCGGCGGCGACCCGTGCGGCGGTCTCACGGGCGCTGGCGCGCTCCAGGATGTCGCGCGCGTCGAGCCGGTCGTACTTGAGCACGCCGGCGAGGTCGGCGTGGCCGGGACGTGGCCGGCTGACGCGGCGGCGGCGCAGCTCGCCCGGCTCGGCCGCCTCGTGCGCCATCACGTCCTCCCAGTTGGCCCAGTCGCGGTTGGCGATCAGCATCGCCACCGGCGAGCCGAGGGTCTCGCCGGCGCGGATGCCCGAGAGCCACTCGATGGCATCACGCTCGATCTTCATGCGCGCGCCCCGGCCGTAGCCCTGCATCCGGCGGGCGAGGTCCCGGTTCACCGCACCGGCGTCTACCGGAAGTCCGGCGGGAAGGCCTTCGACGATGGTGACGAAGGCCTTCCCGTGGGACTCGCCGGCGGTGGTGAAGCGAAGGTGCATGGCCTCTCGAAGTCTGGCGGACCGAATGCCGGAACGACGGAACGGCGGAAGGATAACCATTCCGCCGCTCCGTCGTTCATTCCCCGGTGCCGGGGCCGGTCAGGCTCCCCGGTTACTGCTGTTCGGTCATTCCGTCGTCGGTGATGCGCGGCGTCACCAGGATGATCAGGTCGCGCCGGTTCTCGACTTCCCGAGTGTAGGAGAAGAGCTTGCCCACGATCGGCAGGCCACCGAGCAGCGGGATGCCGCTGCGGTTCTTGGTGACTTCGGTGACGGTCAGACCACCGATGACCGCGGTCTCGCCGTCGTTCACCAGCAGCTGGTTGTCGGCCTTCTGCTTCTGGAAGACGAAGCCGAGGTCCGCCGCCGAGAGGGGCTGGATGGCCGACCGCTCGGTGTGCAGCTGCATCAGGATCTGGCGGTTGTTCGTCACGTGCGGGGTGACCGTGAGACGGATACCGGTCTCCTTGAACTGCACGGTGGCGCGGGCCGCCTGGCCCTGGCCGCTACCCGACGACGCGTCGATGACGCGGACCGGAGTTTCCTCACCCACGAGGATGTCGGCCTGACGGTTGTCGAGGGTCGAGATGACCGGTTCGGCCTGGATGTCGGCCAGCTCGGTGCGCTCGAGCGCGCTCAGGAACGTCGTCAGCGAGAACCCACCGATGCTGGTGGAGTAGATCAGGTCCAGGGCCGAGCCGGTGATGCTGGCGTCGGCGTTCCCGATCGCCGAGACGCTGTTGCCGCCCAGGTTGATGACGTTGACGTTCCGGTCGTACCCCTTGCCGTCGGCCGGATTGGTGCGCTGCACCAGCTTGTTGAAGAACTGGTTGCGGTCGCCCAGATCGTACTTGATGCCCAGCTCTTCGATATCCGTCCGGTCCACGAAGATGATCTTGGCCTGGATGGAGAGCTGCGGCGTCCGGATGTCGAGGCCCCGGACGAAGTCCGTCACATTCGCCACCCGGGTGCGGGTGTCGGTGATGATGAGGCTGTTGGAGCCGGTGTCGGCCACCACGCGGCCGCGGCCCTTGGTCAGGATGCTCTCGACCGTCTTCTCCAGCGAGCCGGCGTGGGCGTAGTTGATCCGGACGATGCTGGTCTCCAGCGGCTCGAGCGAGTCGAGCGCGGAGAGGACGCCCGGGGCATCCACGCGGATGATCCCGCCCGACATCTCCTGGGCGGAGAGACCCTGGCTCGCCAGGACCGCCTGGAATGCCATCGGCCACGGCTGGTTCTTCACCTCGGCCGTGACTTCGCCCTTGACGTCCTTGCCGATGATGATGGTCCGACCGCTGAAGGCGGCGAACCCGGCGACGACGTCGGCGATGCTGGCGCGGTCCCACGTGACGGTGATCCGGGGCTCTTCACGGCCGGTCTGGACCGCGACGGCCCGGTGCATCGACGGCTTCGCCGCCGGCGCCTTGACGGCCTCGGGAGCGGGAGCCGGCTCGGGGGCCACCTCGGCGACGAGCGCCTGGTGGGCCGCGACCGACGTCCAGGCCTGGAAGCCCTGGGACGCGCCGAAGGTGATCTTGATCGACTCGCCCTGACGGGTCACTTCATACTGCTTCGGCCCGTTGAGGTCGATCACGATCCGGACGACGTCCGGGCGGAACTGCGAGTAGCGGAGGTTGAGCACGCCGCCGCGCTCCACGCCGTCGTACACCGCGGGGGCGGTGTCGCTCAGCTTGGCGCCCACGACATCGAGCACCAGCCGGTCGGGCGAGGAGAGCATGAAGTCGCGCACGTCAACCGCGCCGCGCACGGCGATCATCACTTCCGCCTTCCCGGCGGAAGGCGCCAGGCTGACCGCCGTGACCTCCCCGCTGCCGGGGCCTTCAGCCCAGGCCGGGGCCGCCGCCGCGAGACTCGCTGCGAGCAGCGAGAGAGCAGTGGCGTTGAGGATCTTGCGATACAATCCGGTCATGGCGTCTCGACCTCCTGCTTCCGCAGTGAGAGTGTTTCCTGGCGTTCGAACCCGAAATCGCGAATAGTGAACACGGCGTCGCGCGGCCGGATCTGTACCAGCCTGGCGCGTCCCAACTGGTCACCGACACGCATCTTGTGACGCTTGGCGGTGGCCTTCTCCCGCAGCACGACGACACTGTTGTCGGTGCTGCGCATATCCTGATACACCCCGACGAGATCCAGATCGGTGATCTCGGGCCCCGTGGCGGAGCTGTTCATCAGCGAGGCGAACGGGTCGCGGGTGCCCCCGGCATACGCGAAGGTCTCGCGCATGACCTCGATCTCACGGGCCTTCTGAAGCGAATCGGCCAGCGCGGCCTCGGCGACGGTGACGGTGTCGCTGCGCACGCTGTCGGCCGGCGTGGTCGCGGCCAGGGTGGTGCTGGCGCCCGAGTCGGGCGCCGCGGCCGGCGCGGCCTCGATGGCGGGACGCGTCTGCCGGATGCTGTCGTTGTGAGCTCGCAGAGCGGCCAGCTGCGCCTCGGCAGCCTGGGCCTCCGCCTCGTCGCCGGACGGCGAGCAGCCGGCCAGCGTGGCGAGCAGGGCGAACCCGAGCAGAGCGTTACGAGCCACTGGCCTGTCCCTCCGGTGTAGAAGACTTGACGAACGTACGGACCTGGAACTTCGCCTCGAGCAGCGAGCCCGTCGTGTCGCCGAGGGCCTTGGCGGAGCTCATGTTCGCCTGGTCGAGCGTCAGGTCGTAGGGCACGATGATCCGCTGCAGGCTCGCCACGTCGGCGAGGAACTGGCCGATCTGATCGTAGCGGCCGATGACCGACATGTTGTACTTGTACGTATCGAACGGCGCAGGACCCGTCTCCACCGGCATCGGTACCACCTGCGACAGCGTGACGCCGCGGATCTTGCCCCGGCTCGAGATGTCGTCGAGCAGGTTGGGCACCTCGTTCCGCTCGGGCACCAGGCGGCGCAGCAGCGCGAGGCTGCCGCGATAGGTGTCCAGCCGCTTGCGGAGATCTTCCACCGTGCCGCGCGCCAGCTCGCGCTTGGCGCTGTCGGTGGCCGCTTCGAGCTGCGCGATCGTGTCGCGCATGGCCACCACACGCACCTCGCGCTGGTTGAGTCCGCTCAGGCCGGCGCTCTCGATGACGGTGCCGGTGTACGCGATGTACCCGGTAATGGCGGCGAGCAGCATCACCAGCACCGGCGTGGACTTCTGCGTAGACAGGGCCATGGCGACTACCTCACCGACTCGCTGAGGGGAACCGTCCGGATGTACGCCGAATCCGCCTGGCGGTACGTTGCCCGGATGGTGAATGCGGTCACCGGACGCTCCTTCTCGACCACCGTCTGCGCCGAGACCGGCGTGACTTCGGTGATCCAGGGCGAGGCCTCGAGCTGCCGGAGGAACCGGGTGTACGCTTGGATGTCCACCGTGCGACCGTTCACGTTGAAGACCACCGGTGGGCTGACGAACGGCGCGGCCGCGGTGGTGTCCTTCTTCGCGTCGGCGGCGGGGGCCACCTGGGTCACCGGCGCCACGGCCGGAGCGGCGTGCCCCATGTCCACCAGCCAGGTGTAGGCCGGTAGCGCCTTGGTGACTTCATCCAGCAGGTGCGGCCACACGTAGCGGTCGCCATCCACGGTGCGGATGACGCCGATCTGGGCCACCAGCGAGTCGCGGATCGTTTCCTGGTGACGCTTCTCGACCAGGAACGCCTTGAAGCGCTTGTGCTCGACCCGCGCCTGCTCGAGCTTCGGCTCGAGGGCGTTCAGCTCGCGCGTGGTACCCACCACGATGTAGCCGAGCCACCCGATCACGCCCACCCAGGCCGCGACCGAAGCGAGCAGCAGAGGGTCCTTCACTTTGGTGCCTACGCCGCGCACGCTTTCCATCACGCCCTGGAGAGGCGACCGCGCCCGCTTGCGCTTGAGGTCCGGACGAAGATTGACGGTGATCATCGGGAGTCGGGTCCGTTGGTCAGGGTCACGCCGCGCTGCGAAGCGCGAGGCCGATCGGGAGCATCAGCAAGGGCGCCACTTCGTCCACCGGCATGGTGTCGAAGACGCCGTCCGCCACCTGCAGCTTCTCGATCGGATTGGCGAGCTGCACGGGAATCCGGAGGCGATCGGAGAGCACCTTGTTCAGGCGGGGGATCCGGGCGCCGCCACCGGTGGTGAAGATCCGCGAGATTCCGCCGGCCGAACGGCTGGCCGACTGGAGGAACGCGGCCGCCCGCTCGATACCGACCGCGAGCTCTTCGCCCCGGCCCTCGAGCAGCGGATCGAGCGCATCGCTCGAGGTGGTGCCGCGCAGCAGGCGATCGGCGTCGTCCGCGGAGAGACCGCGCTCACGCTGCAGGTCTTCCTTGAACCGGCGCGTGCCGATCGGGATGTCGCGCGTGAGGACCGGAATCCCGTCATCGAGGATGTTGATGTTGGTGGTCTCGTGCCCGATGTTCACCAGGCCGACCACACCGACCATCGCCTCGGGGTAGTTGATCTCGAACGCGTTGTGGAGCGCGAAGGCGTCCACGTCGATCACGCTGGCATCCAGCCCGACGTCGGACAGCAGGGCGACCTTGTGCTCGACCAGCTCGCGCTTGGCGGCGACCAGGAGCACCGTCATCTGCTGCCCATCGCTCTCGGGATCCAGGATCTGGAAGTCGAGCTCGACGTTGTCCATGTCGAACGGCACGTGCTGCTCCGCTTCCCAGCGGATCACCTCGCGCGCCTCGGCCTCCTTCATCCGATCCATGCTGATCTTCTTGATGATCACGTCGCGGCCACCCACCGCGGTCACGACCTTCTTCGCCTTGATGCCGGCGGACGCCATGAGGTTCTTGATGGCCTCGGCGACGATGCCGGGGTCCATGACTTCGCCTTCGACGATGGCATCGTTGACCACCGAGGTGAACGCCACCTTGGTCAACACCGGCCCGCCCGAGGCATGCGAGATGGCGACGAGCTTGATCAGGCCGCTCCCGATATCGAGACCGACCGTCGTCGTGTTGCGCCCGAAGAGTCCCATAGTGTCCGCTTGTTGAAGGGCCGAAGCCGAGGCGTGAGTGTAGCCTGCCTAGATGAGGGCAACCGATGTGCCACACAAATTGCAGCCCGGTAAGTGGATGGGATCATGCCGGTTAAGTCCCGCGCCCCCGGGGCGCTGCAACCCCTGTAGCGCCTACTGCCTGCTCTTTCGCAAGCCGTCTCTCGGGATGCAGCACCTCGCCGCAGCCTCCGGCCGCCTGCACCCCCCCTCCCCGACCCCTCAGAAGGCGGGGACCCACCCGCGCATGAGGGGCACCACGGCCCCGGAATCGGCGCTATCGGCGAGGCGGACCACGAGCTCCACCTGGCGGGTGGCGAGCGCCAAGCCATCCGCGTCGCGACGGAATCCGGTGACACCGATCCGGTAGAGCCGCTCGTTGAGCCGAAGGACGACGGCCTCGTACTCCGTTCGGTCCGGCAGCGACGCGCCCGGCAGCGTGAGGGCCACGCCCGGCGCGAGCGCCTCGAGCCCGAGTCCGCTCCACCCGCTCACGACGGATCCGATCCCCACGTCCGCCGCGCCCGCGGCCTGCGCCGCGTACATCGCGTTCCGACCCATCCGCAGCTCCAGCCGGGCCGAGGCGAACACAGCCACGATGAGCGCGGCCACCACGACCAGCGCGAGCATCGCAAGCGGCAACGCCATCCCCCGTCGATCCCCGCTCACCGGAGCACCGTGTTGCGCAGCGCGACCCGACTCGCGAGCGCGAAGGTATCCACCCGCACCGGCGCGTCCGTCACGCCCACGACGCGGATCTCGATCTCGCGCACCAGGGCGGGATCGGCCGTGATCTCCCCGGCCATGTCCCGGTAGGTGAGCGTGAGTCCGCGTACCGTGGCGGTGCTGTCGGCCAGCGGCCCGGCCACCGGTGTGATCGCCTCTCCGGTGCTGATCGAGCGCATGCCGAACCACGACGCACCGCCCGAGCCGTAGTACCGCATCTGCATCACCTCGGCGAGGCGCACCGGGGCGCCGGGCACCAGCCGCGGGAGCAGGACGGCGAGATCGAGCGGCGGCGGCGGCGCCACCCGCACGATCAGCGCTGCCGAACCGTCGGGACACGAGCCCGCCGCCACACCGCCGACGCCGAAGTGGATCCAGACATCGTCCGCGGCGGTGGCGGGATCGCCCTCGAGGTACACAAGCAGCGAGTCCGTGGTGCGAGGGGCGCGTGCCGCCCGCCACGTTGAGGCCGCGAGGTGGATCTCGGCCGGCGCGAGCGACGCTCCGCACGCGAGGCCCGCTCCGCGAACCGCCCGGTAGGTGACCGCCCCCGGCGCGATCGCGACCAGGTCGCTGCTGATCCCGGCTGGCAATCCCGTCGCCGCGGCTGCCTCCGGCGTGATCTCCTCGCGAGCGATGCCACCGAGCTCACCCGCGAGCACCAGCCCGACGGTGCGCACGTTGTCCTGTACCGCCATGCGCTCGAATTGCTCGCGGGTGATCCGGAGCCCGCCCGCCAGCAGGCGGTGCACCGCTGCCCCAACTACGAGGGAAAGCACCAGCGCCACCAGCAGCTCCAGCAGGGTGAACCCGCGCATGGTCTTCACGGAGCCCCGCAGAGCACCGCCGTGACGACGGTATCGTCGGACCATCCGGCGGCGGTTCGGCTGCGGAGAACGACGTCGGCGCGGCGCGCCGGTCCGGCGGCGTCGAGGATGCGCCATTCCTCGGTGAGTCCGTGTGTCGCGGCACTCCCACCACCCCACTCGGGACCACCGCACGCGGGGACCGAACTCGCCGCGACCCGGTGCAGCCAGTCCACCCGCGACACCGCGGCGGACGCCGCGACGGTTTCATGACGACCGCGGCCGATCATGCGAGCCGCCTGTGCCCACGATCCCGCCAGGGCGAGGAGGCCGACCGCCAGCACCACGACCGCCACCATGACCTCAGCGACGGTGAATCCTCGACGACTCGCGCACATGCCGATGCTCCCCCTCCGAAGGGGAGCAGTCTACGGCCGCTTCTCGGCGCTCAGCGTATCGATATGGGCAGGACGGGGGCCTGGTACCGCCGCGCGTGAGGCGGGGCGGTACAGGGGACTCAGGTGTGAACCGGCAACCGCCGCATCTTGTAGAACAGCGTGCGCAGGCTGATGCCGAGCAGCGATGCGGCCTGACGGCGGTTGCCGCCCGACGCTTCGAGCGCGCGCAGGATGGCCTGGCGCTCGACCGCTTCGACCTGGGACTTGAGGTCGAGACCGGTGGGCACGGCGCCGTTGTTATGACCGTTGCCGTTCCCATTGCTGTTTCCGTTGCCGTGCCGGCTCACGCCGAAGTCCTTCACGTCGAGCGGCCCGTCACCCGCCAGCGCGGCGGCGCGATCCACCGCGTGCCGCAGCTCGCGGACGTTGCCGGGCCACGAGTGGTGACTCAGCGCGGCCAGCGCGCCCGGCGTGACGCTCACCGGGTGGCCGAGGCGGTGGGCCGCCTGGCCGGCGAAATGGGTGAGCAGCGCCGGAATGTCCTCCGGCCGCTCGCGGAGCGGCGGCAGGTGGATCCGGACGGCATTCAGCTTCTGGAACAGGTCCGCGCGGAACTCGCCCCGCGCGACCGCGTCCTCGAGGGAGCGGGAGGACGCCGCGATCACGCGCACATCGACGGGGCGGCTGTCATGGCCACCGGTCCGGGCGACGGTACCGTCTTCGAGCACGCGAACCAGTGTGGCTTGCAGCGCGGGCGGCAGCGCGCCGATCTCGTCGAGGAACAGCGTGCCCTGGTGTGCCAGCTCGAAGAGCCCGGCATGGTCGCTGGAGGCGCTCGGCGCGTTACCGGCCACGTGACCGAACAGCTCCGACTCCAGCAGGTGCGAGGGCACCGCGCCGCAGTCGAGCGCCGTGAAGCTCTGCTCGCTTCGCGGGCTCATCCGATGGATGGCGCGGGCGAAGGCTTCCTTCCCGGTGCCGGTTTCGCCGGTCAGCAGGACCGGTGTATGGTGGCGGGCGATTCGGCTGGCCATCTCGACGCTGTCGCGCATGATCCGGCTCTCACAGACGAGGAGGTCGTGCGTCGTCCCGGCGCCGACGCTCGAGCGCAGAGCCTCGACCTCGCGGCGCAGTTTGTCGTGCTCTTCCGCTTTGCGGATCATCATGGTCACCTCGTCCACACGGACCGGCTTCTGGACCCAGTCATAGGCACCCTCACGCAGGGCCGCGATCGCGCCTTCCTCGTTGCCCACGCCGCTCAGCATGATCAGCGGGGCGGATCCGCCCTCGGCGCGATAGCGCCGGAGGAACGTCACGCCGTCGATGCCGGGCATCCGAACATTGCACAGAATCAGACCGTAGTCGCCCGCGGCGGCACGCTGGAGGGCGCGTTCGGCGTCGGCTTCGATCGAGACCTGGTGGCCGGTCTCCTCGAGCGTCTGCCCGAGAGAACGGCGGATATCGGCGTCGTCGTCAACGATCAGCACATGCATCGATCATCACCCGCGAAAAGGCAGGGGGACTCACTACCGCGCTCTACCCGGAAAACTGCGGACTGCATCGCGGCGACCGGCCACCCAAAGGGGCTCAGACGCCGCAACCGCCCGCGCGGGATGCGCTTGGCCGGCTCCAGCGAGGAGCCGCACGGTCCTCTAACGCAAAGGACGGACCGAAGCCGCGAATCACGTGCAGGCGACTGCAGCGTCGACCTTGGCCGGTGGAATGGCCGGGACGGTCCCGTAGAAGATGGCGCACGTCTGCGCCGTGAGTCCGGGCGCGGTCGCGTTGGCCGACCAACCAGCCGGAGTGGCGTCCACGATCGTGACCGTCACGCCCTGCGAGGGCTGGTAGGCGAAGTTCGGAAGGTCGGGGATCACGGCGCCGTAGTACGTCTGGTTGGCGTTCCAGTACGTCTCCTGAGCGCCGGCCAGATTTCGCAGGTCAGAGCGCATCGACGCCACGATCGCCTTCTCCTTCGTGTTCCCGAACTTGGGGATCGCGATCGCGGCCAGGATGCCGATGATCACGACGACGATCAACAGTTCGATGAGCGTAAAGCCCTGCCGATTCCGGCGCATTGCTGCCTCCGCGCTGTCCTGCGATGCCCTGTCGGGCGATGAAGTAGGGAGCTGGATCTCAAGAAAAGGGGCGGCAGTTGCCCGCCGCCCGCTCTTCCTCACTTGCACTGCGGACTGCTGGGCTTAGTAGCAGCCCGGCGCGCCCTCGGTCTTGACGGCGGCATTCGGCGCCGCGGCGGTGCCGACGAAGATGCCGCACTCGTCGCTGGTGGGGCTCTTCACGGCCGGGTTGGTCACCGTGGCCGACCAGCCAGCCGCGCTGCCGTACTTCACTGCCAGCACGTTGCCGGCGGACGAGCCGAACGCGACCTTGCCCGCGCCCGCGGCGCCGTTGGTCTGCGTGGTCGGATCCACCGAACCGGCGTAGTCCTGGTTGTCGGAGAAGAAGCTCTCCTGCGCGGTGACGAGGTTACGCAGGTCCGACTTCATCGACGCCACGACCGCCTTCTCCTTCGTGTTCGCGAACTTCGGAATCGCGATGGCGGCCAGGATGCCGATGATCACGACCACGATCAACAGCTCGATCAGGGTAAAGCCCTTGCGGTTCATTCTACACCTCCGAGAGAGTGAGCGGCGACGTGGACGTGGCCGAGCCGACACCGGGAGTTTGGTCGGACTGGTGAGGGGTAAGGCAACACATATGCCACCCCCCGACCCTCGCCGATAACACGTATCGCGTGAACTGCTTAGACGTGGCGACTCGGGCACGCTGCAATCGCTGGTGAGCGACGCGGACGCGTGTTTTGCAAGTCGATGAATCCCCGCCGCCGGTTGCCGCTCCTCAATAGAAGGTGACGTCGCGCGCTCACCGGGACCGCGGGCCGACGAGCCGGTTCGCTTCCGCGCCGCGACGTCGGTAGATCGCACTGCAAAGGCGTGCACGGTTCTTGCCGCTCCGACCCAGACACCGCTCTCCGGGGGCTGTCTCTCCGGATTCCTGCGGGCGATCCGCATGGAGGTCGTGCATGTCACGCGTGCTCTATCTGCTCTTCATCCTGTCCGGCGCCGCGGGCCTGATCTACGAGTCGATCTGGACCCGCTATCTGGGCCTGTTCGTCGGCCATGACGCCTACGCGCAGATCATCGTGCTGGTGATCTTTCTCGGCGGGATGTCCGCGGGTGCCATGCTGGTGAGCCGGTACACCGACCGGCTCAAGAATCCGTTGCGCGGCTACGCGCTGATCGAGCTGGCGGTAGGCCTCATCGGGATCGTCTTCCATGACGTGTTCCACTGGGCCACCAACCTCGCCTACACCTCCATCTATCCGATGCTGGCCGGAACGCCGTTTCTGACCGCGGCCAAGTGGAGCATGGCGAGCGCATTTATCCTGCCGCAGTCGGTCCTGCTCGGCGCCACCTTCCCGCTCATGAGCGCGGGCGTCCTTCGCCTCCACCGCGGACGTCAGGGTCAGTCTCTCTCTCTGCTCTATTTCGCCAACAGCCTGGGTGCCGCCGCCGGCGTCCTGGTCGCGGGCTTTTACCTTGTCTCACTGTCGGGCTTGCCCGGCACCCTGCTGGTCGCCGCGATGCTGAACCTCGCGGTCGCGCTCGGCACATTCGCCGTGATCGCCGCTACGCGTGGCAACACGCGCGCCAACGGAAGCGCCCCGGCAGCCGTCGAGTCACCCGCGCCGGTGTACCCCGGCCGACTGGCGCCCGAGGCCCTGGGACCGCTGCTCCTCTTTACCAGCTTCGGCACCGCCGCCGCCTCGTTCATCTACGAGATCGACTGGATCCGCATGCTCTCCCTGGTGCTGGGCGGAGCGACGCACGCGTTCGAATTGATGCTCTCGGCGTTCATTCTGGGTCTCGCCTTGGGCGCCTTCTCCATCAGGTCGAGAGTGGACCGGCTGCGGAATCCGGTGCGGACCCTGGGGATCGTGCAGTGGACCATGGGCCTGCTGGCGCTCGCGACGCTGCCGATCTACCTGGCGTCGTTCGAGTGGATCGCCACGCTCATGGCGACGTTCGCCCGCACCGATCTCGGCTACGCCGGCTTCACCGCCGCGCGCTACGCCCTCTGCCTGCTGATCATGCTCCCGGCCACGTTCTGCGCCGGCATGACCCTCCCCATCATCACGCGCACGCTGATCCGCGCGGGGGCCGGCGAGCGGGCCATCGGCCGGGTGTACGCCTGGAACACGTTGGGCTCGATCGTGGGTGTGGTCGTGGGCGGGATGGTGCTGCTGCCACTGATCGGCGTGAAGGCGATGCTGGTGGTAGGCGCCACGCTCGACATGGCCATCGGCGTCCTGCTGGTGCTCCGCTCGAGCGACCGGCGGGTCGGCGCCGGTTGGCTGGCGGGTCTCTCGCCGCGGACGCTGGCCGCGGGCCTTGCTCTCGGGACCATCGCGGTCTGCGCCCTGGTACTGGGCCGGGTCCAGCTGCACCAACGGCTGCTCGCGTCGGGCGTCTACCGGCACGGGCTGATCACCGACCCGAATGCGTGGGACATGCGATACTACCGCGACGGGCGCACGGCGACGGTCTCCTCGTTCCTGGTCCGCGCCACCCAGGGGGTCACGCTCGCCACCAACGGGAAGCCCGACGCCTCGCTCGGCCCCGAGTGGTTCCGGACATGCGACGCCGGCGCCCCGCGCACCACCCTCACCGGCGACGCTGCCACCCAGGTGCTGATTCCGCTCATTCCGCTGGCCTACGCGCCGAAGGCCACGCAGGCTGCGGTGATCGGCTACGGCTCGGGCATGACATCTCACATGCTGCTGGGAGACCCGAGCATCAAGGAAGTCGTCACCATCGAGATCGAGCCGCAGATGGTGCAGGGCGCCCGCGTCTTCTACCCCGCCAACCGGCGGTCGTACGACGACCCTCGCGCCAGCCTCGTGATCGACGACGCCAAGTCGTACTTCGCCTCCGCCCATCGCAAGTTCGACCTGATCCTGTCCGAGCCGTCCAATCCATGGGTGAGCGGCGTCTCCGGCCTGTTCACCACCGAGTTCTACGGACGAGTCGGCCAGTATCTGACCGACGACGGCGTGCTCGGCCAGTGGATCCATACCTACGAGCTGAGCGACGGCCTGGTGCTGAGCGTCCTGGCGGCGCTGCACGAGAACTTCCGCTCGTACGAGATCTACATCACCTCCGCCGGCGACCTGCTGGTGGTCGCCTCCAACCGCGCGGAGCTGCCGACCCCGGACTGGTCGGTCTTCGAGCAGGCGGAAGTGCAGACCGACCTCTGCCGGTTTCTGCCGATGACGCGTGAGGCGCTGGAGGGGTCCCGGCTGGTGGGACGGAAGGAGCTCGCACCGGTGCTCGCCGAGTTCGGGCAGCCGAACTCCGACTACTACCCGGTGCTCGACCTTGGCGCTGAGCGCCGCCGGTACCTGCGGGACGTGGCGCGCGGGTTCAATTCGCTGTCGTTCGAGTGGTACAACCTGCTTTCGTCGGTCTCCGGCGCGCGGCGCGGGCCGGGACGGGACACGCTCGCGGCCATGCCGGAGACGCCACGCATCAGAGTGTCGACGCTCTCGGCGCGCCTGCGCCGCTGGTACAGCATGCCGCGCGACTCGATGCCCGGCGATCTCGAGCTCCAGCAGGCGGCCT
This sequence comes from uncultured Gemmatimonadales bacterium, assembly GCA_963846545.1. Lineage (GTDB taxonomy): Bacteria > Gemmatimonadota > Gemmatimonadetes > Gemmatimonadales > GWC2-71-9 > CAVVWJ01. The sequence goes on from CAWJWG010000001.1 coordinate 2,688,306, forward strand.
ATCAGACCGACCATTGGCGGGCGCGGTTGAATGACGGGAGGGCCCCGGGCAGCTGGCAGCTGTGGCTCAACGAGATGTGGCGGGTGAATCGCTACTGGTCCGGCGGCCTGGCCGGTGTCGCCGACACGGCGTTCTTCCGGTCGGCCCAGCGATACGCCGACCGGTTCGACGCGCCGCAGGCGGTAAAGGACGTCGTGGCGTTCCGCCATGCGCTCGCCGCGTGGGACTTCCCGGCCGCCGCGGGCGCCTCCGACCGGCTGCTCCCGGTGGTGGTGAAGGAGAACCAGTGGATCTCGGGCGACGAGCTCCGCGACGGCGCGGTGATGGCCAAGCTGCACCTGGGCGACGCGGCCGGAGCCCGCGTGGCGCTCGACAGCCTGCGGCGCTTCTCATCCCGGAGTGCGGACGACCTTCGCTCGCGCATGCTGGAGGCCTACGTGACGACCGCGGAGAGCCGCCAGGCCACCGCCGCGCGCTGATCGCTCAGCAGCCTCGCGCGGCGGCGCTGTCGCGCAGCGCGGGCAGGCGACGCAGCTCGGGAAGGAGTGACTTCAGCCGATCGAGCGCTTCGCGGAGCGGGGCGCACTGATGCGCCGGCACCGCCGCCTCGGCGGTGAGCAGCCAGTAGCGCCAATCCTCGGGGTGGGCCGTGGCCGACTGGTGTCGCAGAGCCAGCGCGCGAGCCACATCGCCCCGGGCCAGCGCAAGGTGCGACTCGGAAATCTTCAAGTCCACCGAGCCCGGCTGCGCCCGCTCGGCAACCTCGAGGCGTAGCGCGGCCGAGTCGAGCTTGCCCGCCTGCACGTAGTTGCCGACGGCTCGCGCCGCGTCGATCGCCCGCCCCGAATCCGCCGAGAACGACGACCAGAACGCCCCCGCCGCCTCGCTCCATCGCCGCTGCCGCTCGAGCACCACCGCGAAGTCGCTCCACATGGCGCCGTTGCCCGCGTAAGCGGTGAAGCCCCGCCGCATGAGGCGCTCACCGGACGTCGAGTCGCCCCGCATATAGGACAGCATCGCCGCCACCCAGTCCGCCCGGTAGGAGCCGGGAGCGTCCGCCACCAGCTGGGGGAAGAACGTCGCGTCGTCGCGCCAGATCCGGGCGCGGTTGTAGGTCCGGAGAAACGCCGCCGCCAGGACCACGGCCAGCGCGGCGATCGCGATCGTTCTCCGACGGGCGTAGCCGAGTCCCCAGAGCCAGCCACCCGCCAGGCAGACGCCGGCCGACGCCAGGTACAGCGTCCGCTCCGCCAGCACCACGCCCGACGGTACCAGCACATTGCTGACGACGAAGACGGCCACGGCCGTCCACGCGAGACCGGCCGTGACCATCGGCGCCCGGCGCCGCGCGGCGACCGCGATGCCCGCACAGGCGAGGAGCAGCACGAGGCCCAGCCACCCGGATGGACCGATCCGAGCCGAGACCGGCAGGAAGCCTGGTGAATACTCGGCGGAGAGTCTGGCGGGATACAGCAGCAGACGCAGATACTCAGGCACGACCGACAGCATGATCGCGATCCGGTCGAGCACCCCCGTTCCGGCCAGTCCCGGCGCAGGTGCATCGCCCGCGAGCTCCCCGACGACCACCGTACGCAGCCAGAGCCATCCGATCGTGACAACCAGCGCCGCGGCCCAGAGCGGACCGTTCCGGGCCACCCGCGCGACGAAGGGCTGGCCCTCGGCGCGCGCGCGAGCCCAGTCCGTCACCAGGAGGATGCCGGGGAGGGCGAACGCGGATTCCTTGGAGCCGAGCGCCAGTACCGCCGCGGCGAGCGTCGCCGCGGCGGCGAGCCCGCGAGCGCGAGGCGAGCGCCCATCCTCAGTCAGATCCCCATACCGGAGATACGCGAGCGCCGAGAGGATCACGAAGAGCGTGGCCAGCACCTCGGCCCTTCCCACGACGTTGGCCACCGCCTCGACGTGCACCGGATGCAGGGCGAAGAGAAGCCCCACCGCCAGCGCCGCCGACAGTGGCATGAGCCGCATCGCGAGCAGGCAGAGCGCGGCCGCGGCCGCGGCGTGCATCAGCACGTTGGTGAGATGGAAGTCGAAAGGTCGGTCCGGTCCCAGCGTCCAGTTGGCGGCGAGCGTGAGGCTGGTGAACGGCCGGTAGAGTCCGCGGGGCCACCAGGGGCTGGTGACGATCTCGCGCCAGTTGGCGAGGTGATGAAGCCGGGGGTTGGCGACGATGACCGAGAGGTCATCGTAGACGAACTGGTGGGACAGCGTGGAGGCGTAGACGGCGAAGGCGGCCAGCGCGGCGAGCGCCGGCGGCAGCGGCCGTCTCACGCCTTCACTTCCACCTGTTCTTCATAGCGGCTCAGCTTGCGGTAGAGCGTCGAGGGGTCGATCCCGAGCACTTCGGCCGCGCGCGTCTTGTTGCCGCCCTCCGCCTGGAGCACCCACATGATGTAGGCCCGCTCGATGACCTCGAGCGTGGGGTTGCGGTACGAGCGCTCGGCGACGAGCGGCTCCTTGCGGCGCTTGGTGATCCGCTCCGGCAGCGCGCCGGCCTCGATCAGGGAGCCGCGGCTCAGCACCACCGCGTGCTCCAGCGCGTTCTCGAGCTCGCGCACGTTGCCGGGCCATTCGTACACCATCACGGCGTCGAGCGCGTCGGACGAGAGCGCCTTGGGCTCCCCGCCCGTCTCCGTGCCGAGCGCCTGGAGGAACGCCTCCAGCAGGAGCAGGAGGTCATCCCGCCGCTCGCGCAGTGGCGGCAGGTTGAGCGCGATCACGTTCAGGCGATAGAACAGGTCCGATCGGAAATTCCCCCGCCGGATCTCCTCCTCCAGGTCGCGGTTGGTCGCGGCGATGATGCGGACATCCACCGGGATCGCCTCGGTGGCGCCTACCGGGATGGCTTCGCGCTCCTGCAATACGCGCAGCAGCTTGACCTGAAGCGACGGCGGCATCTCGCCCACCTCGTCCAGGAAGAAGCTTCCACCGCGCGCCGCCGCGAACAGACCCTGCTTGTCCCGCACCGCGCCGGTGAACGAGCCCTTCACGTGCCCGAACAGCTCGCTCTCCAGCAGGTTCTCCGGCAGGGCGCCGCAGTTGATGGACATGAACGGTCCGTCCGCGCGAGTCGACAGGTTGTGGATGTAGCGGGCGACCACCTCCTTGCCCGTTCCGCTCTCGCCCTGGATGAGCACGGTGGACTCGGTCGGCGCCACGTGCTCGGCCAGCTTGAGCAGCTCCATGAAGCGCTTCGACTTGCCGATGGGACGGTTGACGGCGGTCCTGTCCCGCCGGCGGATCTCCTGCTTGAGCTGCTTGTTCTCCACCCGCACCGCCCGGAACTCGCAGGCCCGGCGCAGGATCGCCACCAGCTCGTCGTTGGAGAACGGCTTCTGGATGTAGTAGAAGGCGCCGGAATTGACCGCGCTGATGGCGCTCTGCAGCGAAGCTTGCGCGGTCATCAGGATCACCGGGGTCATCGGGTCCTGCTCGCGGGCCGCGGTCAGGATGTCGAGCCCGGAGACCTGGGGCATCCGCACATCGGAGAGAATCAGGTCGTGCACGCCGGCCCGGATCTGCTCCAGTCCGGCCTTGCCGCCCTGCGCGGTGGTGACCTCGAACCCTTCGTTCCTGAGCAGGATTCTGAGCGTGTCCAGAATGCCCGACTCGTCGTCGACCACCAGGACCGAAGGCTTCTGCGTCATGCGGCGTCCTCCGCCAGCGTCTTGGCGGGCAGAAAGATGGTGAAGGTGGTGCCCGATCCCGATCCGGATTCTACCAGGACGAGCCCCCTGTGCGCCTCGACCGCGCGCTGAACGATGGCGAGGCCGAGACCGCTGCCCCCCGGACGTCCCGAGACGAACGGCTCGAACAGCCGCTCGCGGATCTCCGACGGAATCCCGGGTCCGGTGTCCCGCACCTGCAGCCGGATCGCGTGATCCAGGTTGGTCCCGTGCGGAATCTCCGCGGCGGAGACCGCCCCGACACTCACGGTGATCCGGACCGGCCCGCGCGCGGCCTGCACCGCGTTGAGCACCAGGTTGGCGATCACCCGGTGCAGCAGGTCCTCATCCCCATCCATCGTCGTGCGTCCACCCTCGACCACGATGTCCGCGTCGGGGCGGCAATCGGGGTGCGCCCGGATCAGCCGCACCACGGCGGTGACGGTGGAATGCAGGTCGATCGGCACCAGCTGCGTCGCCCGCACGCGGGCGAAGTCGAGGAACTCGCTCAGCAGCCGGCTGAGCCGGTCACTCTCCCGGACGATCAGCCCGGCGAGGAAGCGTTCGTCCTCGTCGGCGTGCTTGGAGCGCGCGAGCTGCTCGACGGAGCTCCGGATGGAGGCGAGCGGATTCCGAATCTCGTGCGCCAGCGAGGCGCTCAAGGCGGCCACCGACTCCAGCCGCTCCGCTCTCGCCTGCAGCTCCTGCACTTCCTTCAGGTCCGAGATGTCGGTGAAGATGGCGGTCACCGACGGCGCTTCCTGCGCCTCCTGACGGAATGTGGTCGTACTGAGGCCGATGGGGAATGTGCGGCCTCCCTGGTGCGAGACCATGCCTTCCCCTCGGCTGATCTTGCGCCCGTTCCGGATTCCGGAGACCACCGCCGCCCACAGCTCCGCCGAGCGCACCTTGAGCTGGTCCAGCACGGGCAGCGCGATGAGCGCTTCGCCCTCCAGGTCGAGCAGGCGCTCGGCGGTCGGATTGATGAATGCCAGGCGCCCGAGCCCGTCCACCGTGATCACGCCCGAGCGGATGTTCCGGAGGATGTCGTCTGCCTCCAGCCGCACCCGCTGCAGCTCGGTGGCGAGCGTCGCCTGCTCCATCCCCGCCTCGCGCAGGCGGTGGCCCAGGACGGCCACGATCGCGAACACGAGGTTGAACACCAGCATCTGCGCCCAGAAGGCGGCATCGGGCGCCTCGGCGCGGGTCCAGAGCGTGTCGCCGAGGAAGAGCGCCGAGGCCAGCACGGCGGTGAGGGCCCCGATGGCCGGCGGCATGAGGAGCGCGTAGGCTGCCACCACGAGGACGTAGAGCGCCGGGAAGGCCGACTGCGGCTGTCCGGCGAAATGCACGACCGTCGTCACCACGCCGAGGTCGACCAGCGCCTGGACCAGGAGGAAGGTCTGTCCGGCCCGGCGCCCGCGCAGGTGGACGATGTAAAAACCGTAGGCGGTGAACGTCAGGGCGATCACCACCGCGATGCTGACCAGGAACGATTCCTGGGGCCGCACCGTCCACACCAGACCCGCGCCGATGAGGATGCCGACCGCGAGGATCAAGCGCCCGATGAAGAGCCAGGACAGCAACGTACGCTGATCGGGAAGCGAGCTGCGGCCGGCTCGCTGATCGGATGGCATTGTGCCTCGGGACGGGTCGGGCTGAGCGTGGGGATTCTGGCCGAAGATAGAAAGGCGGGCGTATCAAAACAATCCATGGCGTCCGTTGAGCCACGACACTGGCATCCCTGCCGCCCACGACGTGGATGACATTGTTCGCCGTCCCCGCCACGGCGAAGTTCCGGCTGGCGGGGATCGAGGTCTTCGGGGGCGGTCGGCGACCGGGGCGAGCGCCACCTCCGGACCCGTGAGCTCCCGCGTCGCGCCGTTGTCGCACGCGGCGAGCACCAGGCAGAGGGTGAACAACATCGATGAGTTGACTTGGCATGGACTACCCTTTAGATGGCCCCCTCGCGGGGGCGACCAGGACGACGAGCGAGTGAGCGGGGCGATGACGGTCGGCGAGCGCTTCGGGGGCGGCGTCCTCGCGCCCACGGCAGGGCGAATGTCGTGACCTGGTCGGTCTACGTCGCGCGTTGCGCCGACGGCACCTTCTACACCGGCGTCACCACCGACGTGGCGCGCCGCGAGCGGGTCCACAACGCCGGCCGCGGCGCCGCATACACCCGGTCGCGGCGTCCGGTGACGATGATCCATGTCGAACCGGCAGTTGATCGGGGAGCCGCGCTCCGCCGGGAGCTGGCCATCAAGCGACTGAGTCGTGCGGAGAAAGAGGCGATGGTGTCAGGCGAGGCCGCGCAGCCGGGGTTCAGGAATTTCCGCCCCGAGGCACTGAAGTTTCTGCGGAAGCTGGCGAGGAACAATCGCCGCGACTGGTTCGAGCGGCATCGCGGGGTCTACGAGATCGAGGTCCGGGACCCGATGCGAGCGCTGGTGGAGGAGATGGACGTCCGGCTCGCGCGGATCGCCCCCGAGATCACCGGTGACCCGAAGCGGTCGGTGTTCCGGATCCACCGGGACGTGCGCTTTTCGGCCGACAAGTCACCGTACAAGACTCAGGCGGCCTGTCAGTTCTACCATCAAGACGCGGGTCGAGGCGCCGGGCAGGATGCCGCGGGAGCCGGCGCGGGTCTCTACTTCCAGCTGGCTGACGGCGAGTGTTTCGTGGCGGGGGGAATGTGGATGCCGGCGCGCCCGGCCCTCGAACGGATCCGTGAGGCCATCGCGGACGCCCCGTCGGATCTGAAGGAGATACTCCGGGCTCCGGCGTTCCGGCGCCGGTACGGACGGCTCGACACCGAGTCCATGCTCAAGCGGATGCCGCGCGGGTACGCGGAGGACCACCCCGCGGCCGAGTGGCTCCGCTACCGCTCGTTCACCGCCACCCGATTGCTGGAGTCCCGCGAGGTGGAGAGCACCCGTCTTCCCACCCTGCTCGAGCGCGACTTCGCGGCCCTGGTTCCCCTGGTTCGCTGGCTCAATACCGCGATCGGTTATCGGAGCTGGACCCGACGCTACTAGACCGCCGGGTCCCTGCCCTGGTGCCTAGGGCAGCTCGGCCCGGGTCACGTGGCGCTCCTCGCCCAGCTTGGGCGGGTTTCCGGTGACCATCGCCTTCGCCACCTCGAAGAGGACCACCGGCTGCGGCTTGTTCACCACGAGGTAGCTGGCGGTGTGCACGTCCACCAGGATCAGCGCGATCCGCGGGTCGTCCGGCCCGCCATCCCGCGCGCCACCCTGGTCCCCGAACCACGCCTTCCAATCCGGCTGGTAGAGCTCCCGGATGGCGCGCCGGTCCTGGCTCACGGTCGCCGTGCCGCTCACCGACACCCACTCCCTGGTCCGATCCTTATAGTAGGCCAGGTTGACGTGAGGATCGTTGTCCAGCTCGTCCAGCTTGTGGGTATCGATATCCGTCACGAACCAGAGATCGCTGCCCTCCGCCTGCGTCTGGGTGGCCATCGGCCGTGAGACGAGGTGCCCGTCGGCGCGGCGGGTGGTGAACATCGCGATCTCGATTCCTTCGATCAGCGCGTAGAGGTCCTCGAGCTTCTTGCCGAGCGGGGCCTCGTCGCGATTGCGGTCTGCAGCGTCGGTCATGATGGATGTCTCGTCGGGGGAAATGCGGCGGGCGCGCCCACGAGCAGCGGTCCGCCGTCAATAACAAAGGACGCCGGCAAGATGCCGGCGTCCTGAAGGCGTTGCTGTGATGCAGGTCGCCCGCGGTCTGGCTAAAGCGACTCGGCGGGCCAGGCGTAGAGGAACCGGTAGAGCTCCTGGTTGCGCTGGATCACCCGCACGTACCCGCGAGTCTCCACGAACGGGATGCGCTCGGCGAACACTTCGGGGTCGTCCACCCCGGTGCGCCTGGCCCAGCGCTCCACCCGGCTGGCGCCGGCATTGTAGGCCGCCAGGATGTGGCTCGGCTCGGTGTAGCGCACCGCGAGCTCCTGGAGATGGAACGAGCCCAGCTGGAGGCTCACGTCGGGCTGGTAGAGCAGCACCGGATCCCACAGCGGGTAGCCGAGCGAGCTGGCCAGCCGGCCGCCCAGATCCGGCATCACCTGCATCAGGCCCCTCGCTCCGACCGCCGAGGTGGCGGCTGGATTGAACATGGACTCCTGCCGGATGAGCGCGGCCACGAAGCTCGGGTCGAGGCCCTGCTCGCTCGCTTCGGCCAGGAGGGCGTCCTGGTGGACGACGGGGTACACCAGGCGATAGGTGCGGGCATCCGCCGGTGCGCCCTTCGCGAGCGCCTTGCGCGCCAGCTGGATGCCCTGGGACGCCATTCCTTCCGCTCGGAGCGCATTGGCCACCGCGAGCATGCGCTCGGGGCTCTCCTCCGACGACCGGGCGAGCCGGTCGTACTCCAGGCGCGCCTCGGCGCCGAGCCCGAGACGGGTGAGCAACGCGGCGCGGCGCACCACCGAATCGGCGTTGGGCACCGCCATGAATGTGTCCACCGCTTCGGCCGGGGTCCACACGGACATTCCCAGCCGGCGCGCGGCGAGACTGGCGTAATAGCTGGTCGGGTCGCCCTGCGTGGCCTTCCGCCAGCGGGCGTGCGCCTTGACGCTGTCGCCGGCGAGGGCCCAGGCGCGGCCGGCCCAGTACACCGAGGCCGGGGCCTCGTCGCTTCGGGGATAGCGGCGGGCCAGCTCGTCGAACTCGCGGCCGGCCATTCCCGCGTCACCAGTCAGCAGCTCCACCATGGCGGCCCGGAATCGGGCCGCGGGTGCGAACCGGCTCGTGGGATAGCGGATCGCGGCCCGGCGGTAATACGTCCGCGCGAGCCGGTCGGCCTGGTTGTCGCTCGCCAGATCGCCAAGGAGGAAGAGGGCCGACGAGGCGGCCGTGGTGTCGCGCGGATACACGACGCCGATCTGGAGGAGTGCCTCGCGGCCCTGAACCACCTCGCCGTCGCGAACCAGCGAGCGGGCCCGGAGGTAGGCGGCCGAGGCGGCCATCCAGCCCGGCGACTTCACCAGCTTGAACTGGTCCGCCGCGTCAGCATGCCGTCCCAGCTTCGCGAGCGCCGACGCGTAGCCGTAGCGCTCGGCTTCGCCCCCGAGACCGGCGGCGAACGCCTTGGGATAGCCGGCGACCGCACGCGCGGCGAGCCCAGCCTCGTCGGCCGCCCGGGCAACCAGCAGCTCCTCGGCATCGGTCAGCGGCGCGAACACGCTGTCGAGCAGCGCGATGGCACCTCGCAGTTCGGACGCGGCCCCACCCTTGGTCACCATCGCCAGGAGGTCGCGGCGGACATCGGCTCGCGGGGCGCTGTCAGCGCTCATGGCGAGCCGGAGCCGGGCGTCGGTGAGCCGGGCGCCGACGGCGCGGTACTGCCGCGCCGCGCCGGCGAGATCACCCGACCGCTGATGCGCCGCGGCGTCGGCCCAGCGAATGCGCTCCCGCGCGAGGGTGGGCGTGATCCGGGCGTAGATCCGGGCGCGTCCGGCGCTGTCGTCGGTCACCGACGCGGCGCGGAGCAGGATCCAGTCGGAGATGAGTGGCAGCAACGCGGCCGCGCGCTTGTAGCTGGCTGCGGCGCTGTCGCGCGCGTCCAGCCGGTCCAGTGCGGTGGCCAGGAGAAAGAGCCGCTCGCCCTCGGACTCAGGATCGCGCCCCTTGGGCGCGGCGAGTGCGTGGACCAGTGCCGCCGAATCCGCTCGGCCTTCGAGAGCCGACCGGGCCAGGAGTAGGCGCCCGCGGCCCTCGAACAGCGAATCGAGCCATGGCTCACCCGCCAGCAGCCGGCCCACCTCGGGCCAGCCACCCCAACGGCTCGCCGCCGTCGCGGCCAGAAACACCGCCGCCGGGTTTCGCCGAGTCGAATCCTGGACCATGGGGGTGATCAGGAGGCTGGCCTGCCAGGGACGTCCGCTCACGAGCGCGCGGCGGGCGGTCTCGAGCACCGAGTCGGCCGCCGAGCGTAAGACCGAATCGGCTTCGGGGCGGACGACCGAGTCGGCAGGCGCGCGAGTGGCGGGCGCGACCTGCGTCGTGTCCGGCACCGCGGCCAGAAACTGGAGCGGTGCGGCAAGGAGGGCGACGAGCAGCGGGACCTGGAAAAAGGGCATCGGATCGGTTCGGAAGCGGGTGTGAGTGAACCCTCTATCACAGCAAAAGTTGCGCCTTCGCCACCATGGCTCCCCATCGGCCGTTACGCCGCCGGAGCCTCGATTCAGGGCTCTACTTCTGCGCCAAGTGTTGCACTTTGGGGTGTAGTATTAGGAGATGACCGACCACGAGGACGGACGCCTCCGGATCGACAAGTGGCTCTGGGCCGCGCGGTTCTTCAAGACCAGAGCGCTCGCCGCCGAGGCGATCGAGGGGGGCAAGGTCGAGGTAAATGGAGACCGGCCCAAGCGCGCCCGCGCCCTCCAGGTCGGCGACCAGCTACGGATCCGGTTGGGGCCCTACGAGCACACGGTGCGGGTGCGCGCCCTGTCGGCGAGGCGAGGGCCGGCGTCGGAAGCCGCCGGATTGTACGAGGAGACCGAGGCGAGCCGGACCAAGCGGGAGGAGCTGGCCATCCAGCTCAAATCGCTCCACGCGGTGTTCGGACCGGACAAGGGGCGGCCGTCGAAGAAGGACCGGCGCGACATTCAGCGACTCAAGGGGAAGCGGTAGAGGGGAAGTGCAAGGATGCTCACATGTTTCCCACCATCGCTTCGCCGAACTCCGACGTCTTGAGCAGCGTGGCCCCGGGCATGAGGCGTTCGAAATCGTAGGTCACGCGCTTCTGACCGATGGTCCGCTCGAGCGAGGTGATGATCAGGTCCGCCGCCTCGTTCCAGCTCAGATAACGGAACATCATCTCGCCGGAGAGAATTAGGCTGCCGGGGTTCACCTTGTCCTGCCCGGCGTACTTGGGCGCGGTGCCGTGGGTGGCCTCGAAGACCGCGTGCCCCGTCTGGTAGTTGATGTTGGCGCCTGGTGCGATGCCGATGCCGCCGACCTGAGCGGCCAGCGCGTCGGAGATGTAGTCGCCGTTCAGGTTCATGGTGGCGATCACCGAGTAGTCCCTGGGCCGGGTGAGGATCTGTTGCAGGAAGGCATCCGCGATCACGTCCTTGATGATCACGCCCTCGGGCAACCGGCACCACGGGCCGCCGTCGATCTCGACCGCGCCGAACTCCTCGACGGCGAGCTGGTACCCCCAGTCGCGGAAGCCGCCCTCGGTGAACTTCATGATGTTGCCCTTGTGCACCAGCGTCACGCTCGGCTGCTTCTGGGCGATCGCGTACTCGATGGCGGAGCGGATCAGTCGCTTGGAGCCCTCTTCGGACACCGGCTTGATGCCGATGGCGCTGCTCGCCGGGAACCGGATCGATTGCGCGCCCATCTGACCCTGCAGGAACTCGATGACCCGCCGGGCTTCGTCGCTCTTGGCCTTGTACTCGATGCCCGCGTAGATGTCCTCCGTGTTCTCGCGGAAGATCACCATGTTCACGTCCTGCGGAGCCTTGACCGGTGACGGGACCCCCTCGAACCAGCGCACCGGCCGGATGCAGGCGTACAGGTCGAGCTTCTGCCGCAACGCCACGTTCAGCGAGCGGAACCCGCCGCCTACCGGCGTGGTCAGAGGGCCCTTGATGGCGACGAGGTGCTTCTCGATCGCGGCCAGCGTCTCGTCCGGGAGCCAGCTGTTGAGCCGGTCCTTGGCTTTCTCGCCCGCCAGTACCTCCAGCCAGGCGATCTGCCGGCTGCCGCCGTACGCCCGCTCAACCGCGGCGTCGAACACCCGCTGCGAGGCGCGCCAGATGTCGGGACCCGTACCGTCACCCTCGATGAAGGGAATGACCGGCTTCGACGGCACGCGCAGTTTTCCATCCTGCAACGTGATCGGCTCGCCATTGACGGGAGCCTGGGGACCTCGGGAGATCGGCGCGGTGGCGGGCATGGCGGGGCTTCCTTACGGGCCGGTGAGATGACGGCGTCCGGGCGAGAAACGACGCTCAATCTGGCCGGTTCGCCGGGCACGGGCAACCGAGCGGGTGGCTCGCGCGAGGCCGCGGCGGCCAACGCCATTCACACCGGCCACGAGCGGTGGATCCGGGGCTTCGAGGAGATCACCGTGCGCGCGCGCGAGCGCTTCGAGCGGCGCGACTGGCGAGGGGCCCAGGCCGACGCGACGGCCCGACTCGCGCTCTACCGGATTCACCTCGATGGCGCCGTCGCGGACGTGCGCGACATCCTGGAGGATGCGGTCCTCGAGCGGACGCTCTGGGCCGCGGTGAAGGCGCGGCACGCGGAAGGACTGGGAGGCCGGCCGGACACGGAGCTGGCGCAGACGTTCTTCAATTCGGTCACCCGCCGGATTTTCAGCACGGTCGGCGCAGACCCCGCGATCGAATATCTCGATCCCTCGTCTCCGCCGTGGGCCGGGCTGGACAGCGAGCCTGAGCTCGCCAACCCGGCGCACTCGGAGCCGGTGACGGGCCAGGCGGCAGTGGCGGTGGATTCGGAGCTGATCGCGCGGCATGTCGCCGACGTCGTGGACCCCACGCTGATCCGGAGCGTCCTCGAGGCCTATTCCTGGGCGGTTCCCTACGCCCAGCTCGGTCGCGACGCGGAGCAGGTGGCGGCGATGATCGGCGAGCGGCTCGCGGACGGGCCGGACACCGGGCCGGTCACGATCGACATGCTGCGCCCCGCCTTCTTCCGCAACAAGGGCGCGTACCTGGTCGGCCGCATGCGTCGGGGCGCCCTGGTGCTCCCACTGGTCCTGCCGCTCATCCATGCGGAGCGAGGCATCGTGGTGGATGCCGTGCTGATGACGGAGTCCGAGGCCAGCGTGGTCTTCGGCTTCAGCTGGACCTACTTCCGGGTCACCGCCCCCCGGCCGCGGGCAATGGTGGAGTTCCTCCGCTCCATCATGCCGCTCAAGCGGGTGGACGAGCTCTACACCGCCATCGGGTTCAACAAGCATGGCAAGACCGAGCTCTACCGCAGTCTGATGCAGGATCTCGCCCGGCCCGAGGCGCGCTTCGCGTTCGCCGAAGGCGACGAGGGGATGGTGATGGCCGTTTTCACCCTGCCCTCCTTCAACACCGTCTTCAAGATCATCAAGGACACGTTCGGCGCGCCGAAGAACACCACCCGGCAGGCGGTGATGGACAAGTACCACTTCGTATTCGTGCGGGATCGCGTGGGCCGGCTGGCCGACGCACAGGAGTTCGAGCACCTCGAGTTTCCCCGGCGCTGTTTCCCCGACGACCTGCTGGCCTACCTGCTCTCGGTGGCGGGCGCCACCGTCCGCACCGAGGGCGACCGCGTGGTCGTCCGGCAGGTCTACACCGAGCGCCGTGTGACGCCGCTCAATCTCTTCATCCGCGACGCCGACCCCGCTGCCGCCCGAGAGGCCGTCCTGGAGTACGGCAACGCGATCAAGGACCTGGCCGCCGCGGACATCTTCACCGGGGACATGCTGCTGAAGAATTTCGGCGTCACCCGGAACGGGCGGGTGATCTGCTACGACTACGATGAGCTGTGCCTGCTGTCGGACTGCCGCTTCCGCCGCCTGCCGCAGCCGTCATCGATCGAGGAGGAGTTCGCCGCGGAGCCCTGGTTTCACGTGGGGGAGATGGACGTGTTTCCCGAGGAGTTCCGCGCGTTCCTGGCGCCGCCGGGCGACCTGCGCGACACGTTTCTGGCGGCCCATGGGGACTTGCTGGACGTGGAGCTGTGGCAGGACGTACAGCGCCGGCTCGCGGGCGGCGAAGTGTTCGACGTGTTTCCCTACCGCCGATCGGCGAGACTCAGGCGCCACCCCGACCGGTGACCCGCCGGAGATACCGCTCCGCCAGCTGCTCCAGCCGCTCCAGCCCTGCCTCGCGCGCCTCTCCCAGGATCTGCTCGATCTCCCCTCGCAGCGCCGGATCGCCCCAGTAGTAGCCCGTCGCCGCCTCCGCGCCCGGGGTGTCGCCCTGGTCGGCGCCGCGCAGCAGGGCGCGCGCGGCCGCCAGCGGATACCCGGGATCCTCGCGCGGCGGGAGCGGATACCGCTCCGGAGCGCCGCCGGCGTCCTCGTTCACGAACGCGCGAGACACTCTCAGGGCACCAACGCGTCGATCGCCTGTGCCGCGAGCGCGGCCATCTCCGGGCCGCCGCGACCGTCGTCGTTCGTCGTGTTGAAGACGAGGATGATGCCGCTGGACGAGGTGGGGTCGATGTAGATGTAGGAGCGATACCCGGCCTGATCGCCCGTGTGTCCGACGATCCGTCGGCCCTTCATGTCCAGCGAGAAGAACCCCAGTCCAACGGCCGCGAACTCGGGGATCGCGGCGCCGGTCTTCGCGATCGGCGCCCACATCTCGAGAAGCGTGGCGCGGCGGAGCACGGCGTCGTAACGCGCCCGGGTCGCGGTGTCGGCGGAGAAACCTGTGAGGAAGCCGAGATACCGGGCGACGTCATCCACCGGGGCATTCCATCCACCGTTGGGGATCGTGATCCCGGGATCGAAGTCGGCGCCGATGTCGATGAGGCTGTCGCCAACCACGCGATATCCATGGGACCGGTCGGCCGCGAGGTGATACGGCGTGACGCCGACGTAGCTCCGCGTCATCCCGAGCGGTGTCCACAGGTTCTTCTGGACGTACACCCCCCACGGGTCGCCGGTCAGCTTCTCGATGGCGCGGGCGAGGTAGAGGTAGCCCGGATTGGAGTAGCCGTAGCGGGCGCCCGGCGGGAACGCGAGCTTCTGGTACGGCATCATGGCGACCAGCTGATTCCACGTCGTCGGCTCGAACGGCTCCCACGGCTCACCGCTCGACCAGGGCCAGGTCGGGCTCTGCAGGCCGGACGTGTGCGAGAGCAGCATGCGGAGGGTGATACGGTCCGCCGCCTCGCCGGTCCCCCCGGGGCCGCGCACCTCCCGCAGCTCGGGCACCCATCGGGTCACCCGGTCGTCCAGCGAGAGGCGCCGGCGATCGCGGAGCTGCAGCGCGGCGATCGCGGTGAGGGTCTTGGTGACCGAGGCCCAGTGGTAGATGGTCCGCTCGTCCACCGGCCGCTTGGCGGCCCGGTCGGCGAACCCGTAATGATGCCGCCCGACGATCTCGCCGTTCCGGACCAGCACGGCGCTCCCGCCGACGACACCGGCGGCCTGGGCGAACACGTCGAACCGGCTGGTGACGTCGGACCAGCTGCGCTGCGCTTCCGCGCGCGGCGCGGCCGCGGCGACGAGCAGGATCGGATGGAGGAGGGTGCGAACGGCGGGGTGGGTCACTGGCGGCGGCTCCCAGCGCTCATGCGCTGGGAGCGGCCCCAATCAGCGGGAGTAGTACTCGACGACGAGCGAGATCTCGCAGATGACGGGAATCTGCTCGCGCTCTGGGATCTCGTTCACGCGTACGCTGCGCTTCTCGCGGTCGAGCGAGAGATGCGGGGCCGGACGCGCATTCTCCAGCGGGCCGAGAAAGGCGGCAAGCTCACGGCTCTTGGCACTGAGCGCCACGACATCGCCCGGCTGCAGGCGGCGCGAGGGAATCGTGCTCCGCTTGCCGTTCACCGTCACGTGGCCGTGGGAGACGGCCTGGCGGGCGGCGAAGATGGTCCGGGAGAACCCGGCGCGCAGTACCACCGCGTCAAGCCGCATCTCCAGGAGCTGGAGCAAGGCCACGCCGGTGTGGCCTTCCTTCCGCGTGGCCTCGGCGAAGGTATTCTGAAGCTGCCGCTCGCTCACGTTATACTGCGCACGCAGACGCTGCTTCTCGACCAGCTGCTTCTTGTACTCGCTCACCTTCCGCCGGGGCGTGGCACCGTGCTGGCCGGGCGGCTCCGGGCGGCGCTCCATGATGCGAGTCGCCTTGGGGGTGAGGGGAATCCCGAGCTGTCGGGCGATCCTGACTTTGGGTCCACGCAGATTCACGCTGGTCTCGTCGGGCTAGGGGCGCCGATGAAAGTGGCGCCAAGCGAAAATTGTTCTCAACCACGAAATTACAGAGACTCTAAATATCCCGCCCGCGGGGGCTGGGGTCAAGGCCGACCCCCCAGACGGGAGCATGTGACCCCCCTCTCGAAGAGGTAGATGATGATGGCATTCCGTAGTCCGCCCAAGCCCTCGCTTGCGGCAGTCATCCTGGCCGTGGGCGCCTGGGGCTGCGGTGGCGGCGATAGGGCACCCGCCGCCGCCGACAGCTCAGCCGCGGCCGCGGGGACCCGACCGGCCGAGGAGCAGGTGACGGTCCCAGCCGGCTTTCGCGCGACGGTCTTCGCGGACACCCTGGGCCAGGCCCGCCAGCTGGCGACCCGCCCCAACGGCGACGTCTACGTGAACACCTGGCGCTCGCCCTACGACAGCGCCCGCCGGGTTCCGGCGGGCGGGTTCCTGGTGGCACTGCGCGACACGGATCAGGACGGGGTCGCCGACCAGATCCGGCGCTTCGGTGGCGAGGGCGGCAGTGGTGGTACCGGGATCGCCTTCTTCAAGGACGCCGTGTACGCCGAGGCGGCAGGCTCCATCCTCCGCTTTTCGCTCGCGGCCGAGGAGCTGGCGCCGAGTGCCGCGCCCGACACCGTCGTCACCGGACTCCCGGTGGAGGGCGGTCACCCGATGCACCCCTTCACCATCGACCCGGAGGGGAACCTCTACATCAACAGCGGGTCGAGCACCAACGCCTGCCAGGTCGAGGACCGGAAGCCCGGGTCGCTCGGGGAGCGTCCGTGCAAGGAGTTGGCGACCCGCGCCGGCATCTGGCGCTTCAGCGCGACCAAGACCGGGCAGCGCTTCTCGGCGGCCGCGCGGTACGCCACCGGGATTCGCAATGCGGGCAGCCTGGCGGTCAATCCGGTCGATGGCTCTCTCTTCGCCACCCAGCATGGGCGCGATCAGCTGGCGGAGAACTGGCCCAAGCTGTTCGACTGGAAGCAGAGCGCGGAGCTGCCGGCCGAGGAGCTGCTGCTGGTCGTGAAGGGTGGCGACTACGGCTGGCCCTACTGCTACTACGATCCCAAGGCCGAGAAGCTGGTGCTGGCGCCGGAATACGGGGGCACTGGCAAGCAGGTGGGTGAGTGCGGCAAGAAGCTCGGTCCGGCAGCGGCGTTCCCGGCCCACTGGGCACCCAACGGCCTGGCCTTCTACGGTGCCGAATCGTTTCCCGAGTCCTACCGTGGCGGCGCATTCATCGCCTTCCACGGCTCGTGGAACCGCGCCCCGGAGCCGCAGGGGGGGTACAACGTGGTGTTCCAGCCGTTCGCCGGCGGCAAGCCGTCCGGGGATTACCAGATCTTCGCCGACGGGTTCGCCGGGACGAGCAAGCAGCCGGGCACGGCGAAGCATCGGCCCTCGGGGCTCGCGGTCGGGCCGGACGGCGCCCTTTTCATCAGCGATGACAACGGCGGGCGGGTCTGGCGGGTGGTGCACGGGGGACAGTAGCGGGGTAGCCGGCAGGATCCGCCGGGCGATCGAAGGCCCCCGCGACTCGCGTCGCGGGGGCCTTTTCGCGTTCGCCGGGGACTTGGCTGGCAGGGTAGGGACCGAGTCTCACGGATGTGCATTCTATGCGCTCTGAGGTTGCTAAGAGTCGATTTTTGGGCATGGAATGGCCATTGTGTACTGGTGATCATGCAGATTATGCACGATTTCTTGTACACGCCTATTGCGCATACCGGTCCCGCGCGGTACAATCTCGTAGGGCGCAACCCGGCGTCCCCTTTCCCCTCAGCTCAGGATCCGACAGGCGATGACCAGACCCTCCCTCCTGCTCGCGCTCCAGGACGCCGCGCCGGCCGTCGTGCCGGCCGACACCGCCTGGATGCTGGTGGCCACCGCGCTGGTGCTCTTGATGACACCGGCCCTCGCATTCTTCTACGGTGGACTGGTCCGGTCGAAGAACTCGCTGAATACGATGATGATGAGCTTCGCCGCCCTCGGCGCCGTCGGCATCGTGTGGGCACTCGGGGCGTACAGCCTCGCCTTCGCACCCGGCACGCCCCTGATCGGCGGCACGGCGAACCTGTTCCTGAACGGAATCGGACTCGAGGCCCAGGGCACGATTCCCGAGCTGCTCTTCCTGATCTACCAGGGCACCTTCGCGATCATCACCGCCGCCCTCATCTCGGGCGCGGTGGTCGAGCGGATGCGGTTCGGACCCTATCTCGCCTTCATCGTCCTGTGGACGCTCTTCGTCTACGCCCCCATGGCGCATTGGGTCTGGGGCGGCGGTTGGCTGATGAGCCGCGGCGTCCTCGACTTCGCCGGCGGCACCGTGGTGCACATCAACGCCGGCATCGCCGCGCTGGTCGCCGCGCTCGTCCTCGGCGAGCGAAAGGACTATGGGCGCCAGGCCATCCTGCCGCACAACGTCCCGTTCGTCCTCCTCGGCGCCGGTCTGCTCTGGTTCGGCTGGTTCGGGTTCAACGGCGGCAGCGCGCTGGCTGCCAACGAGCTCGCGGCCCTCGCCTTCGCCAACACCGCGCTCGCCCCGATGGCCACGCTCGTCGTGTGGACGCTTCTCGACTACTTCCGGACCGGCCGCGCCACCGCCGTGGGCGGCGCGACCGCGATCGTGGTGGGGCTCGTCGCCATCACGCCGGCCGCAGGCTTCGTGAGCCCGAGCGCCGCCCTGCTGCTCGGCGGCATCGCGGCGTTCCCCAGCTACTTCGTCATCGTGGCCCGGTCGCGAACCCGGCTCGACGATTCGCTGGACGTGTTCGCGGGACACGGGGTGGGCGGCATCACCGGCGCCCTCCTCACCGGCGTCTTCGCGCAGAAGGCGTGGAACCCCGCCGGCCTCGACGGGCTCCTCGCCGGGAACCCGTCGCAGCTCGCCACCCAGGCGCTCGGCGTCGGCAGTGCGATGGCCTACTCCGCCCTCGCGACGTTCGTCCTGCTCAAGGCGATCGGCTTCGTCACCGCCCTGCGCGCCGCCCCCAAGTCCGAGGGGATGGGCATGGACGTGACCCAGCACGGCGAAGAGGCCTACAGCAGCGGCGAGGGCTCGATCCTGGTCATCTCCGAGTCGGCTCCCTCGATCGCAACGGCCCCCGTCCTCAACCCGCAGACCGCGGCGCGCTGACGCCGGGAGACGATCATGAAGCTCATCGTTGCCATCATCCGTCCCGACCGCCTCAATGAGGTCCTCGAGGCGCTCTACCGTGCCGAAGTAACCGGGCTGACCGTGGCCCGGGTCATGGGACACGGGGGAGAGACCGACCGGGTCGAGACCTATCGCGGCACCACCGTGAAGATGGAGTTGCAGGAGAAGGTCAGACTGGAGATCGGCGTCTCGGACTCGTTCGTGGACGTCACCGTTCGTGCGATCGTCGGCTCCGCGCGGACCGGCGAAGTGGGCGACGGAAAGGTGTTCGTGCTCGATGTCGAGCAGGTCCACCGGATCCGCACCGGCGAGCGGGACGAACGAGCGGTCACCCCCGCGGTCGCGGCGGTCTGATCGGCGCCAAAACCTCCCGGCAACCAGCCCAGTGCAGCACCGGCGGTGGCCCGACCTATCCAGGTCGGGCCGCTGTTTTTTTGCTTGACATACCGCGCGCCATTACTTACGATATATCGTACATAATGTCGTACGGTATAACGGAGGAATGAGGCGCTATGTGCAAGGATGATTGGGGCTTCGGCCCTGGGTTCGCGTTCCGAGGGTTCTCGTTCGGCCCTGGCCGCCATGGTCCCTGGAGCGGCGGACCACGCGGCGGACGCCGGCGTTCCCAGATGTTCGAGTCGGGAGAGATGAAGTTCGTGATCCTCCGCCTGCTCAAGGAAAAGCCCCGGCATGGCTACGAGGTCATCAAGGGACTCGAAGAGAAGCTGGCCGGCTACTACACCCCCTCGGCCGGCACCGTCTACCCCACCCTGCAGCTCCTGGAGGACGAGGGGTACGTGCGCGTGGTGGAGACCGACGGCAAGAAGGTGTACCACGTCACGCCCGAGGGCGAGAAGTACCTCGAGGAGCATCGCGACATGCTCGACGAGATCATCGATCGCGTACGGGAGACGGTGCGGGACTTCGCTGGCGGTGGAATCGGTGAGGTGCAGACCGCATTCGCGCGCCTCGCCGGGACGACATTCAAGCGTGTCTGGCGCCGCGGGCCCGACGATCCGGCGCTCAAGCGAGTGGCAGAGATCCTGAAGAAGGCTGCAGACGACGTGGAGCAGGCCTGGCAGGCCGGCTCCGCCTGACGAGAGGAGACGACGATGTGGGGCTTCGGATGGATGTTCTGGCTGGTGCCGTTCGTATTGTTTGCGATGTTCGCGCGGCGCTGCGCTGGCGGAAGCAGGTGGGCACCGAGGGATCGAGAGCGCGCCCCCCGGATCGATCGTGAGCCCGCCGAGCGTCGAGCGGATGACACCGATGTGCTCGAGCGGCGGCTCGCCGACCTGGAGGAACGCCTCGACTTCACCGAGCGACTCCTGGCCAAGCGGACCGAAAGCACCGCCTGACATCTGCCGGCGGTAGCCGGAAACACATCGCCCCACCCGATTGGCGGGTGGGGCGATTTTTCATCCTGCAAGGCGAGGTAGGCGAACCCTCAGGACCCCGTAACGACGGGGAGCTCACCGGTGTGGGGCTCCCGTGCGGGCGCTCGGCCGACCGGGGAGCGCTGAACGACGCTCACGACCCGGGGGTGCAGCGCTGCGAATAATCTTGCCAGCATACGACGCTCCAAGCTTGGGTTGCCTGGCGGCTAGGGCCGTCAGGGCGGGAGGAGACTACCTAAGGAGCGTATGGCCGCGCAACTCGGTTCCAGCGGGCTGGACGGTAACCGCTAGCAAAGGTTTCCACTTGGAACTGCAAGGAATAGCATCAGCGACGACGAGCACGGCCAATCGGCCGTCCACAGCTGCTCAACCCACTATCAAATAAGCATGTTACGCCTGTGCTTGTGGGGCCGGAACATCCGCCCGGCTTTCGACGAGCAGCCCGCGCGGATAGGCTGATGCTCGGTGAAGGATCGTGGAACTCGCGTTTGCGCCGCCGCGTACGGCGACCGCGCTCGAGGTCCGTCCACGCGCTCAAGCTCCGTCCCACCGCCACGTCCGGAGAACTCATGCGAGTCCTTTCGATCGCCCTCGTCCTGGCCTGTGCCACCGCAACCCGTGCCGGCGCGCAAGCCGACGCGTGGTGGGGTCACGTGACCGCCCTCGCCGACGACTCGATGCGAGGTCGGGAGACCGGAAGCCCCGAGCACCGGAAGGCGGCGGCGTACATAGCCTCCATGTTCGAGCGCGCGGGTCTCCGGCCGGGTGGAAGCGACGGATGGTTCCAGCCGGTCCAGTTCGAGGTCCGGCGCATCGTGGAAGCACGCTCCAGCGTGGCTCTGGTACGGGGCGGCAAGAGCTCGACGCTTCGGCTGGGCACCGATGCGACGATCAATATCCGGAGCTCGCGCTCGGGAACGGTGAACGCGCCCCTCGTCTTCATCGGCTATGGCATCCGCGCACCGGAGCAGGGCCATGACGACTTCAAGGGGCTCGATCTGCGAGGCAAGGTAGCGGTGGTCCTGGCGGGAGCCGCGCCGGCCGGACTCCCGGGACCCGCGCTCGCCGCGGCGCGGGCCGCGGGCGCGGACGCGCTGCAGGAAGGCGGGGCCGTCGGCGTCTTGACGATCGCATCGCCTCACGCCGATATCCCGTGGGACCGCTACGTGCTGTCCCGCCTGCATCCTCAGATGCGTCTCAAGTCCGACTCGGGGCATCAGGCCGGCTTTGGAGTGACTGTGGTGGTCAGTCCGGCACTCGGCGAGCGGATCTTCGCCGGCGCGCGACAGGGCTACCCGGCGATTCAGGCCTTGGCGGACAGCGGTGCGCCACTGCCCCGCTTCGACCTGCCGGGCCGGCTCCGGGCCACGGTCGCGGTCGATGAGAGCGCGGCAAAATCCGACAACGTCGTGGGCCTGCTGCCCGGCGAGGATCCCGCACTCAAGACGGAGTACGTGGTGCTCACCGCGCACATGGACCACCTCGGGGTGGGTGAGCCGGTGGCGGGCGACAGCATCTACAACGGCGCGATGGACAACGCCTCCGGTATCGCCACCCTGCTCGAGACCGCCGCGGCGCTCGGCGCACGAACGCCCAGCCTCAAGCGATCGGTGGCCTTCGTCGCCGTCACGGCGGAGGAGAAGGGGCTGCTCGGCTCAGACTATTTCGCCGGTCACCCGTCCGTGCCGATCGGTGGCGTGATCGTGGCCGATCTCAATACCGACATGTTCCTGCCGATCAACCCGCTGCGACTGCTCCTGGTCAACGGTCTGGAGGAGTCCGACCTGGCCGACGACGTGCGGCGTGCCGCGACGCGCGCGGGGATCGAGGTCATCACCGATCCCGAGCCCGAACGCAACGCCTTCGTCCGGAGCGATCAGTTCAGCTTCATCCGCCGCGGCATCCCCGCGCTGTCGCTCAAGGTCGGCTTCACGCTCGGCTCGCCCGAGCACGAGCGCGTGCTCCGGTGGCGGCAGGAGCGCTATCACGGAGTGGAGGATGAGATCACCCAGCCGGTGGACCGGCAGGCGGCGGCGGACTTCAACCGGCTGTATCCCGAGGTCGTGACGGAAGTGGCGAACCGGGCGACCCGGCCGGCCTGGTTCCCCACCAGCGCGTTCCGCCCGGAGGCGACGGCGGGACGCTGAGTCGCTAGCCGGGGAGTGGCTCCGGTGCCGGTCGGACGCCGACCGGGCCGCGGCGGTGCGCCGCTCGATCTCCCGGGCCATGGGTACTCGGACATCCCAGCGGCCGACTACACAGCCGACCTGTTCGACGGTAAGATTGCGGGGTTGATCGAGGGAGCGCGAGAGCTACGGCTTGATCGACCGGCCGGTCCTCCTGAGCTACGGCGTCCACGCGGCCGCAGTCGGAGAGCACTACTCGAGCTGAGGGGGGGTCATGGCGGCTGACGCCATCGTCGTCGGCTCGGGACCGAACGGTCTCGCCGCCGCGATCACGCTGGCGAAGGCCGGACTGACCACGGTCGTGCGCGAGGCGCAGGACACGCTCGGCGGAGGCCTTCGCTCCGGCGAGCTCACGTTGCCCGGCTTCATGCACGACGTGTGCTCCGCGGTCCACCCGCTCGCGCTCAGCTCACCGTTCTTTCGTACGCTGCCGCTGGCCGATTTCGGCCTCACCTGGATCCATCCCTCGGCGCCGCTGGCGCATCCGCTCGACGACGGGACCGCCGTGATCCTGGAGCGATCGCTCGAGGCGACGGCGGCCGGCCTGCCGTCCGGGGGCGACGACTGGGTCCGGATGCACGAGCCCTTCGTGCGGCAGTGGGACAAGCTGGCGCCGGATGTGCTGGGGCCGCCGCTTCGGCCGCCAGGACATCCCTTCCTCATGGCACGATTCGGCCTGCAGGGCCTGCGCAGCGCGACGGGACTCGCCCAGCGGCTGCACGGGACCAGGGCGCGCGCGCTGTTCGCGGGCAACGCCGCGCATTCGTTCATTCCGCTCGAGTGGGCCGGCACGGCGGCGTTCGGAATGATGCTCTCGATCATGGGCCATGCCGTGGGGTGGCCGATCCCGCGGGGCGGATCGCAGAGCCTCGCCAACGCGCTCGCCGGCTACTTCCTGTCGCTCGGTGGCGTGATCGAAACCGGCGCCCCGGTGGAGCGACTGGATGAAGTGCGTTCGGCGCGAGTCGTGTTGCTCGACCTCTCGCCCCGTCAGGTGCTCCGGATCGCCGGGGACGCGTTGCCCGGCGGCTACCGGCGCTCGCTGACGCGCTACCGCTATGGATCCGCCGCGTTCAAGCTGGACTGGGCGCTCGATGGGCCGGTGCCGTGGGCCGCTCCCGATTGCGCCCGTGCCGCGACGGTGCACCTCGGCGGGACGCTGGAGGAAGTCGCGGCCTCCGAGAGCGAGCACCCGCGCGGCCGTCTGCACGAGCGACCGTTCGTGCTCCTGGCGCAGCCCACGCTGTTCGATGACTCCCGCGCGCCGGCGGGCAAGCACATCGTGTGGGCCTACTGCCACGTGCCCAACGGATACACGGGCGACGCCACCGACAGGATCGAACGCCAGATCGAGCGCTTCGCGCCGGGGTTTCGCGAGCGCATCCTCGCCCGGAATGTGCTGACTCCGGCGGATCTCGAGCGACGCAACGCGAACCTGATCGGCGGGGACATCAACGGTGGCGCGATGGACCTGCGGCAGGTATTCGTCCGGCCGATCGCGCGCCCGACTCCGTATCGCACACCGCTTCGCGGGGTCTATCTCTGCTCCGCCTCGACCCCGCCGGGCGGGGGCGTTCACGGCATGTGCGGGCATCAGGCGGCCCAGGCGGCCTTGGCGGACCTCGGCCGGTAGGTGAGCGATTTCGCGCTACCTTGGGTGATTCACGACGGAGGATGCCCGATGCGGTCCCTGCTCCTGCTCGCGTTCCCTCTGGCCGCCAGCGCATGCACGCAAGCCACGGCCTCGACATCGACCGCGCCCGGTCTCACCTGCGCGGTGGGCGACAGCGCCCTGGTGCGGGACGTCCTCTACTTCGGACGGAACACCCCCAGCGGCCAGTTGAGCGACAGCGCCTGGCAGGACTTCGTGGACGGAACGGTGACCCCACGATTTCCAGCCGGGTTCACGGTGTGGGATGCGGCGGGGCAATGGCGCGGGGCGAGCGGACAGGTCGAGCGCGAGCGATCGAAGGTCCTGACCTTGCTGCATCCGGGCGATCCGACCTCCGAAGGGCAGGTCGCCGAAGTGGTGTCGGAGTACAAGCGCCGTTTCTCGCAGGAGGCGGTGCTGCGCGAGCGGACGCCGGCCTGCTCCAGGTTCTGAGGCCGATCAAACCACGAGCAGGTCCCGCTGGTAGTCGGCCGGCGTGACGTCGAGACCATCGGCGCGGGCGTGCGCGTTCACCTCGGTTCGCAGGCCCAGCTCGCCGGGGAAGTAGATCCCCGGCTCCACCGAAAATCCCACCCCCGGGATGATGCGGCGCGAGTCGAACGTCTCGGTGTCGTCGATGGTTGGGCCGAATCCATGCAGGCCGACGCGATCGATGGAGTGGCCGGTGCGGCACACGATGCGGCCACCGTGGCCGGCGGCCTCGATCACCTCGCGCGCGGCGCGATCGGCCTCGGCGCCGGCGACCGGCTGGCCGCCCTCGAGGCGGGTGCGGAGGAGGTCGAGCGCGGCATCACGCGCGTCGCGCACGACGGTCCAGAGGCCCGCCGCCCGGGTCGAGGGCGCGCCGATCGACGCCATCCAGGTCTGATCCGCGTAGATCCCTCCCGGCTCGCGCGCCCAGAGGTCCAGCAGGAGCAGCTGTCCTTGCACGATCGGCGAGGAGCCCTGGGCCGGCGCCTCGTAGTGCGGCCGCGCCGCGTGCTCACCGTACGACACGCTGGGCGCGCTCTCGGTGACCAGGCCCGCGCGGTCGAAGGCCTCCATGATCCAGCGCGTCACCTCGTGCTCGTCCACCGGATCGCCGGCACGGGCGTGCTCTCCGATCCGGGCGATGGAGGCCTGGGCGATCCCGGACAGCGCCGCCGCGGCCCGAAGGTGGCCCGCCAGATCGGCCGCGGACCACACCGAGCAGTAGCGCGACACCAATTCGGCCGAAGACACCGGCGTGGCACCGGCGCCGCGGACCAGCTCGAGCGTGCCGGCAGGCACGTAATCGCCGTAGGGCACCGCGCCGCCCGGGGAATACTCCATCGCCACGGTGCGCCCGCCGACCAGCGCCTTGAGCTCCCTGGCCAGCTCATCCCGCCGAACCCACACGATCCGCCGCCACGCGCTGGGCCACCCGCGCCAGAGCTCCGCGTCCACCGCGTGCACCAGCGCGACCGGCAGGCCATCGCGCGGCACGTAGACGTAGGCGCGTCGCGAGCCCACGATCTCGCGACCGAAGATCGCGGCCATGATGGGATTGATGCCGCGAAAGTCGAAGAGCAGCCACCCGTCCACCCGGTCGGCGAGCGCGGCGATGGCGGCGTGGAGCGTGGGTACGGCGTCTGGAGTCAGCATGGACTGGAGTCTACGGTGGCGGGCATCGAGGGCAAGGGAGGTGTCGGCGATCTGCTTGCCCTCCGCGCCCGCTCACTCTAGGGTAGGTGAACCATGACCCTCCTCTCGGCCGCCGTGCTGCTGTTCTTCGTGATGGATCCGCTGGGAAACGTGCCCCTCTTCCTGTCGGCACTGAGGCACGTCGAGCCGTCACGCTACCGGATCGTGATCCTGCGTGAGCTGCTCTTCGCGCTGGTGATCCTGGTGGCCTTCCTCTTCGTGGGCCGGTACCTGCTCGACCTGCTGCACGTGTCGCGGGCCGCCCTCACCGCGGGAGGCGGGGTCATCCTCCTGTTGATCGCGCTTCGCATGATCTTCCCGACGGCCGAGCGCTCCTTGCACGAGGAGGTGCAGGAGGAGCCGTTCGTCGTGCCGTTGGCGGTGCCCTACACGGCGGGGCCCTCGATGCTGGCCACCGAGCTGCTGTTCATGAGCCGGGAGCCGGAACGATGGCCGGTCTGGCTCGGCGCGGTGGTTCTGGCTTGGCTCGCCTCGGCGTCGATCCTCTACTTCGCGGCGAACCTGCGGAAGCTGCTGGGAGACCGCGGCCTCACGGCCGTCGAGCGGCTCATGGGCATGCTGCTCGTGGTGGTGGCCGTCGAGATGCTGATGACCGGGGCGGCGGAATATCTTCGCCGGTGACCGCCGCTGACGCTCGAGTTGTCCAGGTTTAGCTTCAGAGGTGAGCGGGGCGATACGCCTCGCATTTTCGAGCCGAGGAGTCTGCCTATGTGCCGCAACATCAAAACGTTGGCCAATTTCGAGCCGCCCGCGAGCGAGCACGAGATCCGGGCCTCCGCCCTGCAGTTCGTCCGGAAGCTGAGCGGGACCACCCACCCATCGCAGGCGAACCAGGCGGCCTTCGACCGAGCGGTCGAGGACGTGACCGCCGCCGCGCGGCGCCTGATCGAGTCGCTGGAGAGTCGGTCGGCACCGCGGAACCGGGAGGACGAGGCGCTCAAGGCGCGTGAGCGCTCCCGGAAGCGCTTTGGCCAGGTGCAGGCCTGAGGGCTCCGAGGAAGCTTGGCTCTCATTGTCTGGTGGCGGTCGTCCTCGCCGGGTGCGGACCCCAGAGATCGTCCGCGGCGGCGGAGGCGGCGATCAGCGCGGAGGCGGAGATGAGCGCCGACACTGAAGCGCCGTCGCTTACAGGCGGAGAGTGGCGGACACTGTTCGACGGCCGATCCCTGGACGCATGGCGTGGCTTCAAGAGCCCTTCTGTGCCCGCGGGGTGGCAGGTAGTGGATGAAACGCTCACCCGGGTCGGTCCGGCGGGCGATCTGGTCACGCGAGAGCAGTTCCGCGATTTCGAGCTGGCCCTCGACTGGATGGTCGCCGAAGGCGGCAACAGCGGGGTCATGTACCGGGTGACCGAGGACGCCGAGCAGACGTACGAGACCGGACCGGAGATGCAGGTGCTCGACGACGCGCGCCATCCGGATGGCCGGTCGCCTTTGACCTCGGCGGGAGCCGTTTACGGCCTGTATCCGGGACGGCCCGATGTGACCAAGCCCGCGGGCGAATGGAACGCGGCGCGAATCGTGGTCCGTGGCCACCATGTCGAGCACTGGCTCAACGGCGCCAGAGTGGTGGCGTACGAGATCGGCAGCCCCGACTGGATGGCGAGGGTCGCGACCAGCAAGTTCAAGGATTGGCCCGGCTATGGGCGGGCGGGCAGGGGTCACATCGCACTGCAGGATCATGGGGACCGCGTGGCCTATCGCGGCATCAGGATCCGGACGCTTCCCTAGGCGCCACGCGCGTCCCGCCACGGACGGTCTCCCCGACCTGCCAGGAGGGAAAGCCGACGGGCCCGAGGTTTCCCTCGGGCCCGTGGCCACGTCTCCCGGTACCGCGTCCCGCCCTACTGCACTGCGTTCATCATATCGAAGATCGGCAGGTACATCGCGATCACCATACCGCCGACGATCACGCCCAGGATCACGATCATCGCGGGCTCCATCAGCGAGAGCAGCGCGCTCACCGCGACGTCCACCTCTTCGTCGTAGAAGTCCGCGATCTTGCTCAGCATCTCGTCCAGCCCACCGGTCTGCTCGCCGACGGCGATCATGCTGATCACCATGGGCGGGAAGACCTTCGACTTCTCCAGCGGCGCCGCGATCGTCTCACCACCGGCGATCGACTGGCGGGACTGCATCACTGCGTCGTGAATGACGCGGTTGCCCGCGGTCTTGGCCGTGATCTCCAGGCCGTCGAGGATCGATACGCCGGAGCTCACCAGGGTGCCCAGCGTCCGGGTGAAGCGCGACACAGCCGACTTCCGGAGCAGGTCGCCGAGCACCGGCGCCTTGAGCAGCAGGCCGTCGAGCTGCTTCCGCCCGTCCGGGGTGTTGTAGTACTGCCGGATGCCGAAAATCGTGGCGGCGATGCCGAGCAGACCCACCCACCAGTAGCCGAGCAGCGCGTTGGACATCCCGATGACGATCCGGGTGGGGAGCGGCAGCTCCATGCCCGCGGACGCGAACATGCTCTCGAACGTCGGGATCACGAAGATCAGCAGCACCGCGATGGCGACCATCGCCACGGTGATGATGACGCCCGGGTAGACCATGGCGCCCTTCACCTTGCGGACGAGCGCGTCGTTCTTCTCGAGGAACGTGGCCAGACGGAGCAGAATGGTATCGAGGATACCGCCCGCTTCGCCGGCGGCCACCATGTTGACGTACAGGTCGGTGTACGCCTTGGGATGCTTCGAGAAGGCGTCGGCGAGGGTGTGGCCGGACTCGACGTCGTAGACGACGGCCTTGGTCACGTCCCGCAGCGCCTTGTTCTCGGTCTGCTGCGCCAGGATGTTCAGCGACTGCACCAGCGGCAGGCCCGCGTTGATCATGGTCGCGAACTGCCGGGTGAAGATGACGATGTCGCGCGTCTTGATGCGCTGCGCGCCGAAGCTGATGTTGATCTGCTTCGGGGCTTCACGCACGCTGACCAGAATCAGCCGGTTCTTGCGCAGGTACGCGCTGACTTCGTCCTTGCTCGGCGCGTCGAGCTGGCCCTTCTGGATCTGCCCGCTCGGTGCCCTGGCGGTGTACTCGAACATCGGCATGTCTGCGTTCTCCCGTTGAGTCAACCGCGTCATCCTGAGCAGACCGAAGGAAGCACGACTCGGGTCATGGCTCCTTCGCTGCGCTCAGGATGACAATTGTGACGCCTACCTTCTCATCGCCCCGCTGGGCTTGCCCTTATCCCCGCTCCCGTTGGTCGCGAAGTCCTGCTCTTCCATCGGCACGACGCCGATCATCCGGAGGAACTCCTTGGGATCGTGCGATACCCGCTCGCACTCTTCCTGGGTCACCTCGCGGTGGGTGTAGAGCTGGTAGAGCGCATCGTTCATCGTCTGCATGCCGTGCTTCTTGCCGGACTGCATGGCGGAGTAGATCTGGTGGATCTTGTCGTCACGGATCAGGGCCCGGATGGCCGGCGTCGCGACCATGATCTCGCTCGCCATGACCCGACCGCGGCCGCGCGCCTTGGGCAGCAGCGTCTGGGTGACCACGCCCTCGAGCACGAAGGCGAGCTGGGCCCGCACCTGCGACTGCTGGTTCGACGGGAAGACGTCGATGATACGGTTGATCGACTCGGCCGCCGAGTTGGTGTGCAGTGTGGCGAGGGCGAGGTGGCCCGTCTCGGCGATCGTGAGCGCCGCGGCGATCGTCTCCAGGTCTCTCATCTCACCGACCAGGATCACGTCCGGGTCCTCGCGCAGCGCGTACTTGAGCGCGGTCGCGAAGCTCTTGGTGTCGGTGCCGATCTCGCGCTGGTTCACGATGCACGACTGGTGGCGGTGGATGAACTCGATCGGGTCTTCCACCGTGATGATGTGACCCTTTCGCTCCTTGTTGATCTTGTCGATGATGGCCGCCAGCGTGGTGCTCTTGCCCGACCCCGTGGGGCCGGTGACCAGGATCAGACCCCGGGGCCGCTCGGACAGCTTGGCCATGATCGGGGGCAGTCCAAGCTCCTGGAACGTCCGCACATTGAAGGGAATCATGCGGATTGCCATGGAGACGCAGCCCCGCTGCTTGTATACGTTGCCGCGGAAGCGAGCCAGGTTCTGAATTCCGAAGGAGAAGTCGAGCTCGTCCTCGGTCTCGAAACGCTTCTTCTGGTTCTCGGTGAGGACCGAGTAGGCCAGATGCAGCGTGTCCTTGGGCGTCAGGACCTCGGTCACGGCGCTGTCGGTGATGTCACCGTCAACGCGCAACTTAGGCCGCTCGCCCGTGGTGATGTGAAGGTCGGAGGCTTCCCTCTGGATCATCTCCTCCAGCAGCGCCCGCAGATTGAAGCTCATCCGGCTGTCTCCTTGACGACTTCTTCGAGGGTGGTGACACCGCGCTCGATCTTCTTCATCCCGTCCATGCGCAGGGTGAGCATACCGTCGGCGACCGCCTGGTCCTGCATCTCTGCGACCGAGGCCCCCCGAAGGATCAGCCGGCGAAGCTCCGGGGAGAGGGCCATGACCTCATAGAGGCCGGCCCGGCCCTTGTAGCCGGTGCCACTGCAGGTCTCGCAACCCGAGCCCTTCATGAACTGTAGGGCCCTCAGCTTCTCAAGATCTGTGCCCAGGGACTGCAATTCTACGTCGGTGTACTTGTGCGGACCTTTGCAGTCCTTGCAGATGCGCCGTACCAGCCGCTGGGCCACGACCAGGTTGACCGCGCTGGCCACGTTGAAGGCCTCGATGCCCATGTCGATCATACGGGTGATCGTGCTGGGCGCATCGTTGGTGTGCAGGGTGGAGAGCACGAGGTGGCCGGTGAGCGCCGCCTTGATGGCGATGCCGCCGGTTTCCAGGTCCCGGATCTCACCGATCATGATGATGTTCGGGTCCTGCCGCAGAAACGCCTTCAGCGCCGCGGCGAAGGTCAGTCCGATCTCGGTCCGCACCAGCACCTGGTTGATGCCCATCAGGTTGTACTCGACCGGGTCTTCCGCCGTCATGATGTTCACTTCGGTGGTGTTCACCCGGGAGAGCGCGGAGTAGAGCGTCGTGGTCTTGCCCGAACCGGTCGGCCCGGTGACCAGCACCATGCCATACGGGTTCAGGATCGCCCTCATCAGGTCCTTCTCGGCCTTGACCTCGAAGCCGAACTTCGTGAGATCGAGCGTCAGATTCCCCTTGTCGAGGATTCGGAGCACGATCTTCTCGCCGTAGAGCACCGGCAGGGTCGAGACGCGGAAGTCGATGACCCGGTTGCCCATCTTGAGCTTGAGGCGGCCGTCCTGCGGCACCCGCCGCTCGGCGATGTTGAGCTGCGAGAGAATCTTGATGCGCGAGGTCAGGGCGGCCTTCATCTTGAGCGGCGGCCGCATGATCTCGAGCAGCGAACCGTCCACGCGGTAGCGCACCCGGATCTCGTGCTCGAACGGCTCGATGTGGATGTCGCTCGCGCCCCGCTTGACCGCGTCGATCAGGAGCCCGTTGATCAGCTTCACGACCGGCGCATCCTCGATCTGCGCCTGGGTGACCGTCTCCTCTTCCTGCTCCTCGACCACTTCGACGTCTTCGCCGGTGGCCTCCATGTCCTTGAGGAGGGTCTGCAGCTCCTGCTGGTCGTTGGCGTAGTGCTTCTCGATCAGCGTTCGCAGGGAGAATTCGCCCGCGAGCACCGGGAAGAGATCGAACCGGGTGATGAATTTGAGATCTTCGAGGAGGCCGAGATCGGTGGGATCGGCCATGGCCACGGTGAGGGTCCGCCCCTCTCGCTTGAGCGGGAGGACCACGCCTTTCGACGCCATGTCGGCCGGAACCAGCTTCAGGATGCGAGGATCCACCTCGAAGCGCGAGAGATCCACGGCCGGCATCCGGTATTGCCGGGCCAGCACCTTGGTGATCTCCAGCTCGGGCACAATGCCCAGCTTCACCAGGACGTAGCCCAGGCGATGCCTGCTGGTCTTCTGGTCGGCCATCGCCGCGGTGAGTTGCTCGCGGGTGAGGAGACCCTCACGCATGAGCGTTTCGCCGAGGCGATCGCCGTTACTTCCGGCCGCAACAGTCGCCATGGTCTCGTGGTGTAGAAGAAAGTCCGAGCGAACTGGGGGCAGTATCGGAAGCTGGGAACGGTGACTTGAGTCTCGAGCGTCACCGTACCACGACCCGATCGCGCAGCCGAGCGATGGCCGACCGGCCCAAACCCGGTACGCGGACCAATTCGTCGACCGAGGCAAAGGGCCCCCGCGCCTGGCGCTCCTGCAAAATCGCCGCCGCGCGGGCTGGACCGATTCCCGGAAGGCCGTCAAGCTCGGAAACCGACGCGGAGTTGAGGTTTACGACGGGTGCAATTTGAGGCGCCCCGACCGGTGGCCGGCCGCCGGCGAGCCCCGGGTCAGACCGGGCGAAGTGCATGGAAGACGGCGGTAACGGGGTACCGGAGAAGCTCAGGTGGGGGCCGATGGCGGCCAGGAGACCGGGGCCGATGCCGGGCACTCGGTCCAGTCCCTCCGGCCCGCCGAAGGGCCCCCGGCCCTCCCGATCCGCGACGATGGCCGTGGCCAGCGCCCGACCCACCCGCGGCAGCCGCGCGAGCTCCCCCGCGGTGGCACGATCGGCATCGATCCGCTCGCCCGGGGCGAGGGGTTTGGCCAGGGCGAGCACGCTATCCCGGTGGGCGATGGGAGACTTGGGCGGCATCGCGGCCAGCAGCTCGATTTGTCCCGGAGCCTCACCCGGCCGAGTGACCCACCAGCGGAGCCCCTGCCCCACCAGGCCCAGGGAGAGCAGCAGCACGAGCGCACGGCGTTCCGCGGACGACATGACGCCATGCTACAGCGACCCGTCAACCGAACGGCGTCGGAAACGCGCTGGGATGAGCTATTAGCTCACAGCTCCAAGCTTCCATGTCCGAATCCGGCGAGTCCGCGGGCCGATCCGACGGACATTTTCCCCATCTCTGGCTGCACGACGAGGAGCGGCGCGCGAAGGGG
Source organism: uncultured Gemmatimonadales bacterium (assembly GCA_963846545.1). GTDB lineage: Bacteria > Gemmatimonadota > Gemmatimonadetes > Gemmatimonadales > GWC2-71-9 > CAVVWJ01. The sequence continues at coordinate 2,720,912 of CAWJWG010000001.1, forward strand.
AAGCGCGCGGGCTAGGTGCCTTCGCGGCGCACGAGGCCCATGGCCACGTCGCCCACGATCTGCAGGCTCTCGCCGCTGACCTTGTCGATGGTGTCGAACGGGGTGTGGTGCGCGGGGTAGTCGAAGTCCACGACGTCGATGGCGCGGATACCGGCCTTCTGCAGCTCGACGTGGTCGTCGGTCAGCACGTGCTTCGGGGTATCCACGAAGATCCGGGCGTACCCCAGGTCGCGGGCCATGTCCCACACGAGGCTCACCACCTCGGGCGCGCCCGTGACCGAGTTGCCTTCCTGGTAGATCTGCAGGTCCTTGTCGGCCACGAGATCGAACAGCACCGCGTACAGCGGCTGCGGGCCCGACGGCTGGTGCGCCGCGTAGTAGCGCGCGCCGATCAGCACGTCGGCCGGGGGAGTCGCGAGGAAATCTCCGTAGTCCTCGCCGTCGGTGAACAGCAGGTCCACGCCGAGGTCGGCCGGGGGCGGGGCACGCTTCAACACGTCGGCCACGCCGAGGAGCAGCGCCACTCCCGAGGCGCCGTCGTTGGCCCCCATGACCGACTTGGTGGAATCCGGGGACAGCTTTCCGTCGGTCTTCGGCCGCGTGTCCCAGTGGGCGAGAAACAGGATGCGCTTCTGGGCGGCGGGGTTGAACCGGGCGATCACGTTCTGCAGCGGCAGAGAGTCGCCATCCACCGTCACGTGAGTCCACCGTTGGATGATCACCGAGTCGGCGCGCTGCCGCACCGTGCTGTCCAGCCACGCCGCCATCCGGGCGTGTCCCTCGGTGCCGGGGGTGCGGAAGCCGAACGCGAGCTGCTGCTCGATGTAGGCGAACGCGGCCTTCCCGTCGAACTCCCGGGGAGGCTTGGCCTTGTCTCCGCAGCCGAGCAGGGTGGCAGCGAGGAGCGCGGCGGCAAGGCGGGCGGCGGTATGGCGACGGATCGGTGTCATGGCGGATGGATGAAAGCGCCCGACCCGGCCGCCCTGTCAACGATAGTCTCCCGCGAACAGCGAGATCTGGAACGACGCGAGGACGGAGATCTGGCTGGTCCGCCGGCTGAGATGGCGGGCGTCGTTGAGGGAGTACCCGACCTGCAGGCCGGCCGACATCGTCTGCATCAGATCGGTATCCAGCCCGCCGCGCACCTCGTACCGTGACACGTCGGAGATCACGATGCACTGCACCTGGCCGCGCTGCTCGAGGCAGGTCAGCGCATCGGTGGACACGAAGTTGAGCGAGCTGCGCACCTGTTTCCGCAGCCGGCTGATCGGGCCCGCGGGAGGCGGAAGGCGTAGTTGAGCGAGCCGGTGATGTCGTTCTGATCGAGCTGGGTCTGATTGCCGTTGGAGAGGCTGCTCTGGTCCAGCTCGCTGTAGCCCAGCGTGAGGGCGACGCCGTTCCGGAAGCTGATCTGGGCATCGGGCGTGATGGTGGATGACTCGATCGCGCTCCGGGCGCCCGGGTTGCTGCCCCGCGCGCCCTGGGTGGAGTTGCCCTCGCGTCGCCTGAACGACGTGCCGATCGCGAGGAGCGAGAGTGGACCACCATGGAAGGTCTGGCTCCAGCGGACGTTGCCGACCGGCCATTCGTGCTGTTGCGTCTCGGTGGGAATGAACGATCCACCCACCCGCTGGAATCGGGTGGTCCGGGTGATCGAATGCGAGAGGGTGAAGGAGATCCCCAGAGGAAGGTCGGCGCCGCTGGCGACGTTCGCGGTGCGGGCCTCCGACGCCCCCAGTGCCGCGGCGTCCTCCTGCGCCAGAAACTCGTCCAGCGCGCCGAGCCCGAGCTGGTAGCGGACGCTGGGCTCGAAGGCGGTGAGATCGAACGTGGAGGTGCGGGTGAGTCCGCGTGCTCACGTCCACCGGCCGGATCCGGCCCAGCAGCCGCGCGAGGGTACCGCTGTCGCCCGCGACCAGCCGGAACGCTCGTCCGAGATCCAGGGCCAGGCCGAGCTCGTTGGCCCGCGAGTTGTTCAGCGTCTTAGGCAGGATGAACGCGCCGCTGTCACCGTCTTCCCGGACCGGATCGCGGCTGGTGAGCGTGCGCGAGAGGATGAAGCTGCTGTTGCTCAGGAAGCGCGGTCGGAGCCACGAGGCCAGCCCCGGCGTCAGCGCCACGGCGGTGATGAGCGACCGGTCGCGCTCGACGCCGACGGGGACGCCGAGCAGGAAGCGGCGCTCGTTGTAGGCCAGCCGTCCGATCGGGGTGGAGTCGGGGTAGACCCGCAGATCGCGGGTGCTGGTGAGATCGCCGCCGACGTTCAGCATGCCGAGCGGCTGCCACGTGACCCCCGCCGAGTTGCGCCACAGGTGGGCCAGCGCCTGCGTAGGACGGAGGCGCCGGTCATCGGTCCGCGCGACGGGGAACCGGAACGCGGTGGAGAATGCCTCGTCGCGGTTGAGGCCGCTCGAGAGTCTGAGGCGTGATGGCACCAGACTCACCGTCGGCCTGGCGGAGCGACTTTCCGGCCTCGCCATCGCGGACGAATCTTCGGCAGTCCGCCGACCAGACCGCCGAGCGGCAGCCGAAATCCTCGCCGCTTCATCAGCAGCTGATAGTTGAGGGCGAGCGCGTAGGTCTTCGAGTGCAGCATCGGACAGCTCGGTCTGCGACCTCCCGCGGGTGTACGAGCCGTTGAACGTCAGCGGGTCCAGCAGGCTCTTGGTGAGCCAGCCGCGGCCGGGGCGGCTCCGGCGAATGGTGAGCGCGTAGTTCGTGCTCCAGGAGGTCGGTTTCCGAAGTCCCGGCAGGGCGTCGCCCCGGAGGTCCGTCCCGGTCAGGAGCTCCGGGTTCACGCCGAGCCGCGCGTAGGCGACGGTGAGTGGCATGGCAAGGCCGAAGGGACGTGGGCAGGAAACGATCCAGCCGGAGGTTGCCCGAGACCTGCAGCACGTTGCTCGCGCGGTAGGTCGGGTTCTCGTTGATCTGGCGGAACTGCCCGCTCTGCCGGGTGAACGCGGCGCTCACGCTGCCCACGTCGGACGCCACCAGACGCGCGTCGAGCGACATCGCCGTGCCGGTCGACGACGTCGGATCGCTCAACCGGATGTCGTCCACCCAGAGCTCCACCGTCGGCATGGTCACCGCGACACCCGATCCGATAGATGCCGGCCGAGATTTCCTGTACCGCGGCGAGATTGGGCGGATTGATCCCTGGATCGGCGATGTGCACCATGTACGGGCCGTCGCAGACGACGTACGCGTTGGGATTGGACGTGCCGCATTCCACCGAGCCGGAGGGAGGCTCACCGCTGCAGCCAGCGGTTCTCCGCCACGGCGCGCAGCCGTCGCCAGGTCTCGATGTCGATGACGGTCTCGGGCTCCCAGGTCGTCGAGCGGGCGGGCGAGCGGTAGAGGTAGAAGTTCTCGTCGTCGGCGCCCAGCTTGATGAAGGACTGGAGGTCGCCCTCCTCCCAGCCCGGTCCTCGTCCCCGGAACCACACACGGAGCGTCCGGTACGTCAGCAGGCTCTGCGGGCCGGCGGGGAAGCGCAGGTACGCCTCGGCGCGCTCGCCGTTCCCCAGATCGTTCGCGGTGATCCGGAGGGACCGCTCGTTGATCTGGGTGCCGCCCGACTCCCGATCGCCGCCCCGGCGGGAGACGTCGTCGCCGATGCCGGGGGGCGATTCGTAGCCGAGATCGGTGCGATTCTCGGTGCTGACGACGCTGACGGAGACCTCACCATCCGGCTCAGCGGTGGAGCCCGAGAGGCCGAGGATCGGACGCGTCGGCGCGCCGGGTCCAGGGTGAGCCGATGAAGCGCATCCGTGCCAGGGCGAGCCGCGCGATGACGTCGGGCGCGCCCGCGTCGGGCGGCGTAGCGAGGGTGATGCGGAGCTGCTTCACGAGGCGGAGCGTGGGCGACCCGGTGAGGTTGGTGGGCTCCCGCAGCGGAATACGGTAGAGGCGCCAGGTGGCGGTGCGACCCAGGGTATCCCGTGTGGTGACACCGTCGCGAACGTAGAAATCGCGGCGCGCGAGGTCCACCACGTAGCGGAACACGTCATCGCCGGTGGTGGTGGCGTCGAGCAGCTGGTCGCCGTCGAGGTCTTCGGTGTCGAGTACCCCGTTGCCCCGGCTGCAGCGCGCGCTCAGGTCGCCCCAAGGGAAGAGCGCCACCGCCTCGCCCAGCGTCCGATTGCAGGTCGACAGCGCGCCGATGGCACCGTCGGGAATCTCGAAGATCGGCGGACGGTCACCCAGGATGCCGATGTCGTCCACCTGGGCGTTGAAGATGCCGACCTCGCTCCGCTCGGTATCGAGCTGGCCCTGTCCCACCAACTGGCGCCCGGTGAACACGCTGTCCTCACCGACGATCTGCAGGGTATCGGGAGCGAACGCCACGGCGTCCTCGCTCACGGTGCCGAGGTCGAAGATCAGCCGAAGCCCGGCCGAGTCGGCCGGCTCGCCCGAGGGCTGGAAGACCCAGAATTCCAGGAATTCGTTCCGGGTGAGGTCGAGGCCCGGTCGTGCTGAGACCGGTCACCATGGATCGCCACCGCGGGACGAAGTCGCGGCGCGGCTGCGACCAGCGCGAGTGGTTGTTCCGCTGCACGATCCCGCCCGCCGTGTCGGCGTGGAGGGTCATGTACATCACCGGCTCGGGCTGCTCACCCCGTCCCGCGAGGCGGATGAGCGTGTCGATGTCCTGGGGGCGCAGCTCGATCGGCTCGAGGATCGCTACGACTGATCGGCACCAGGTTCTGCCAGACGAGCTGGACGGCGTCCGCCGGATCGAACGCGGCGAACCCGATGTCCTCCAGCCCGACGGCCAGTTCTCCGGCTGGCTGCCGAACTCCCACTGCGTCTCCCGCATCGACACCTGGAGGCCCGACTCCGACTCGAACTCCTCGAGATACGCCTCGCCCGAGCGGTTGGCATCGGGCTTGGTGAAGGCGAACTCGGCGTTGACGTCGAACAGCGACGGCACCGTGGTCGAGCTCGAGGTGAGGCTATTGAGGAAGCGGGTGATCCCCTGCGGCCGGAAGTGGAGCTCGGTGTTGACGCCGCCGATCAGGTTGGCCGTGGCCTCGAAGCCGAGCGCGGGGCGAGTGAAGGCGCTCTGCTCTCGCTGGTACATCCCGATCAGATTGATGGCGCCGCGGTCGCCCAGGGAGTAGCGGGTGGACATTCCGAGGATGGTGGTCGGTGCCACCGCGAAGATGCCCCGCTCCTCGAAGCGGGCGGTGACCTGCGCCGAGCTCTGGCCGAAGAGCAGGTCGGGATTGATGAACGTGACCTGTCCGACCTCATAGGAGATGCGGTAGTCCACGTCGCGCTCCAGCTTCCGACCGGCCACGAAGAGCTGCTCGCTCCCCTCGCGGACCTGCAGCGCGTTGAGACTCAGCGTCGAGCGATCGCCGCCGCCCGACGCGTCGTAGCGCAGCCGGAGCGCGAACTTGGACGTCGGGCCTTCGGTGAGGAGGAGATAGACCGGAGTCCGGTAGAGCGAATCGGTGATCTCCGGAGCGCTGAGCCGGGCGGGATCGGCGAACGGCTCCAGGTGCGGGAACACGATGTACCGGTCGCCCACCACCTGCGCCGCCTCGGGGTCGCGCGCGCGCGGCCAGAGCCGGTTCTCCCGATCGAAGAGCGTGGCATCGCTCCGATCGGCCAGGCCGAGCTGCTGCAGATAGGTCTCGGCGGTCCCCGCGATCGGCCGCTCGGACCGGTTGAGGGTGATCCCCACCTGGAGCGATACGGGATTGAGATCGGAGCCGGCCACGCGGTACACGTTCCTCATCTCGTGCCGGAACGACCGCCGCTCCTGAGTCTGCTGCGGCTCGGCGATCAGCTCCAGCACGTCGGTCGAGCCGGTTCCCTGATCGACCTCCGGAAAGGTGCCGATCGTCCCGCCCGCGGCGGTCCGGAAGCTGACGGCCAGATAGTCGTTCTGGTCCAGCTTGGTCCCCATGACGACCCAGAGCCCTGACGCATCCAGGTAGTAGTCGTTGCCCTGGATCAGCAGCTCCCAGCGCACCGGGGGCAGCGGCGACAGAGTGCCTCCGCGGTTTGCCGAGGCCGTGATCCCGCCGAGGTTGGGATTCACCCCGCTGTTGCCCCGGGCGGCCCGGTAGCGGTAGACCCGAACCTCGGTGGGCCGGTAGGTGGCGGGGACGGCCGCGGGATCGAGCCCGAGGATGTCCACGGCGGGCGTCCCCGGGCACGCTGTCGGGATCCACGATCCAGAAGAAACGCCCGCTCTCGAAGTCGAGGTCCCTCGCCTGTCGGTCCTGGGCTTGGCTCGTGGTCTGGCCGATGGTGTACGTGCGCTCGGCGACGACGCTTCCCTTCTGAGTGGCCGCGAGGGTCTGGAGCTCGATCGGGCCGAAATCGAAGATGGCGTTGACGCCGAAGTTGTTGGCCGGCACCGCCGCGGTGATGAAGCGGGAGGAGGGCGGCTGGAAGGTGACCGTCCCGACGTCCACCCGGCGAACGATCTCGTCCTCCAGGCCCTCGTAGTAGATCTGGATGTCGTTGTTGCTGGTGTATTCCCGCTCGGTGTCGAAGTCCACGTTCACATGGATGCGGCGACCGAGGACGCCGGTGGAGCGAATGTTGACCTGATTGTCGAGGCTGGGGGCCCGAAACGATCCTCGGCACCCGGAGCTGGGATCCACCGAGAGGGCCGGGCTGCATCGCTCCTCCCGCACCCGGTCGGTGCGGATCTCGAGGCGCGCCTGGCCGTCCAGCGACAGGTCCGCATACTTGGACGGCAGACCCAGCGGGTTCCGCCGGCGGACCTCCTCCTGGCCCTGCGCCAGATCGGTGATCTCCTCGAACGGGGTCCCGTAGAGGGTGCGAAGTCGACGCCCGACCGAGCGGTCGGCCCGCGTGACGGCCAGTTGGGAGGTGAGGGTGCTGTCGAACGCGGCCAGCCGGAGCGTGGGCGTGCTCCCCGGCGCGCCCAGCCAGGGGGCGCGGAGCACCGCGGGCTCCTCGAGCGTTAGCGCCGGCATGGCGAAGCTCAGGCGAAGACCGGGCGCGGTGGTATCCGATTGCGCCGCGACCACCTGGGGGAGCCCGATGAGGCAGCCCAGGAGGACCAGAATTCGTGTCACTCTATGAGAGTCTTTGCGAGGCTTGGGGATGCGGGACCGCATCAATATAGCGCCCGAGACAGCTTCAACAACCCCTTACAAGTAATTAAGTTAGCTACTGTGCGCCTGATCAGCTTGTACCTCCTCCGCCAACTGGCGGCCCCCTTCATCTTCGCCCTCACGGCGCTCACCAGCCTCATGCTGCTGAGCCAGATCGCGAAGAAGTTCGGGTCCCTGGTAGGCAAGGGCCTGCCGTGGACGGTCATCGGGGAGGTCTTCGCGCTCAGCATCCCGTTCATCGTGGCCATGACGCTCCCGATGGCGGTCCTGCTGGCCGTGCTCTACGCCTTCAGCCACCTGGCCGCCGACAACGAGATCACGGCCATGCGCGCGAGCGGCGTGAGCGTGTACCAGATCCTGGCCCCGGTGCTGGCCTGGGGCGTGTTCATGTCGGCATTCAACTTTGGCTTCGTGGACCAGGTCCTCCCCCGAAGCAACGCCCGGCTCCGGAACCTGTTGATCGACATCGGACGGAAGAAACCGACCTTCGAGCTGCAGGAGCAGGTGATCAACGAGGTGCCGCCCTCACAGTACTTTCTGCGGGCCAATCGGATCGACGGCGCCACCGGCCGGCTCCGCGAGGTCACCATCTACGACGTCGGTGGCGATGCCAGCCGGCGGATCATCTACGCCGACAGCGGCCTCATGGCCTATGCGGAGGGGCAGACCGACCTCAGCCTTCGGCTCTTCGACGGCAGCATCCATCAGTTCCGGCCGGTCGATCCCACCGGCTTCCAGCTGACGTACTTCCGGGTCAACGACATCCGGGTGAAGAACGTCTTCGACGAGCTGGAGCGGAACACCAGCGAGTCCGTCCGCGGCGACCGCGAGATGAGCACCTGCGAGATGCTCGACGTCATCCGCGACGCCGACCGGGAGGAAGTCGAGGCGCTCGAGGACCGCCGGCATCTGCTGGTGGACGATCTGCGCATCCTGCTGGCGCTGCCGCGGATGCCGGAGCCTGACTCCGGCCCCGCGATGGCACCCCCGCCGGTGTATTGCGGCTGGATCCAGCGAGCCACCCACCTCCTCCTTCCGAGGACGGCCCAGGCCCAAGGCACCACACAAGACACGGTTCGCGGGGCCGCCGCACGTCGAGCGGCCCAGCACAAGGCGGAGCAGAACAAGGGAGCCCAGGGCACGGTCGGCCGATCACCGGCCCAGGGTCAGCCCCGGGGCGCGACCGTCACTCGGCCCACGCCTCCCCGCCTTGGTGGACCCCGGGAACCGTCGCTTTCCAACTGGTCGCTCACCGCCACCGCCCTGGACCGCGGGCGGGATGCGGAGAGGCGGGCGGCCCGGTACGCGGTGGAGGTGCACAAGAAATGGGCGATCAGCCTGGCGTGCGTGTCCTTCGTGATCGTCGGGATCGTGATGGCGCTGCGGTTCCCACGAGGTGGGATCGGCCTGGTAATCGGCGGCGGCCTGCTGGTGTTCTCGGTTCACTACGTGGGTCTGACCGCGGGCGAGAGCCTGGCCGACCGCGGCTTCGTCTCCCCCTGGGCCGCGATGTGGGCCCCCAACATCGTGCTGACCATCGTCGGCGTCATGGGGCTCATCAGGGTGAGTCAGGAGTCGGGTTCCACCCGTGGCGGGGACTTCCAGGAGGTGCTCGACGCGCTCCGCCACCTGTGGCGCCGCCTGCGCCTCCGATGGCTCGAGGCGAGGGGCCGCGCATGAAGGCGATGAGCACGCTCGACCGCTACGTGCTCGGCAGCTGGGTGCGGATCTTCGTGCTCACCGCGCTCGGTTTCCCGATCGTCTCGATCCTGATCAACCTGACCGACACCCTCAACCGGCTGCTCGACCGCGGGCTGACGATGAAGGAGATCGCCTGGAGCTACGTGTACTCGATCCCGGAGAACATGTTCCTGGTGATGCCGGCGGCCGTGCTCTTCGCCACCGTGTTTACCGTCGGAGCGATGGGCCGCTACTCCGAGCTCACCGCGGCCAAGGCGGGAGGACAGAGCTTCCATCGTCTCATGCTGCCCGTCTTCGCCGCGGCCCTGGTCGCATCGGGACTGGCATTCGTGGTCGGTGAGCTAGCCCCCGGCGCCACCGCCAAGCAGCTCGAGCTGCAGAAGGCCAAGGCGGCCCGTCCGACCCGCGCCCGCTACAACTTCGTGTACCGCGGCGACGTCGGCTGGGTCTACACCATCCGTTCGCTCGACGTGGCCAACCGGCAGCTCAAGCAGCTCATGTTCGAGCGCCAGGGCACCGGGGCCGACTACCCCGGCCTCGTCATCACCGCCGACAGCGCGAGCTGGGACGCGAAGTCGCGCGGGTGGCGCGTGCGCAACGGCGCGAGCCGCGTGATCGTGGGCCCGCAGAAGCAGGCGATGTTCACCTTCAAGAGCATGCGCCTCCGAGCCCTGACCCAGTCGCCGGCGGACCTGCTGGCCGAAGCCAAGGCGCCGGACGAGATGCGCTACGCCGAGCTGGGGCGATACGTCGACGCGCTGCGCCGGTCGGGCAACGACGCCAACAAGCTCATCGTCGAGCGGTCCCTCAAGGTGGCGATACCGGTCACCTGCTTCATCATCGCGCTCTTCGGCGCCCCGTTGGCCGTGACGAACCCTCGCGCGGGCGCCGCGGTCGGCGTGGCCATCAGCCTGGGGACCACCGTGATCTTCCTTCTCATCACCCAGATCATGAAGGCGGTCGGGGCCGGCGGCGTGGTGGATCCGTTCGTGGCCGCCTGGTTGCCCAACGCCGTGTTCATGGTGGCGGCGATCGCACTCCTCGCCCGCGTCCGGACGTAGCCGAACCGCCGAAGCGTTTCCCCCGTATATTTGTCTCCATGACAGCTTCCCGCCCCGTGATCATCGGTTCGGGCATCGCAGGGCTCTGGACCGCGTGGAGGCTCGCGTCGGAGGGGCAGCGCGCGGTCGTTCTCACCAAGGAGTCGCTGGCCGACAGCGCCAGCGCGTGGGCCCAGGGCGGGATCGCCGTGGCCCTCGGACCCGGAGACAGCCCCAGCCAACATGCGGCCGACACCATGGCCGCCAGCGACGGCCTGGCCGACCCCGAAGCCGTTCGCATACTTACAAGTGAAGGCCCGGGAAGGATTTACGAGCTCCTGGCACTGGGCGCCCGGTTCGACCGCGGCCCCGACGGGCGGCTCCGGCTCGGGCTGGAGGCGGCCCACACGCGGCCGCGGATCATCCACGCGGGCGGCGACCGCACGGGTGCGGCGCTGATCGGCTGCCTGGCGCAGGTCGTCCGCGCGCATCACATGATCGAGCTGATGGAGCACACCGAGGTGACCGCCATCCAGATCGACGCGGGACGGGCGGTCGGTGTGGCGGTGATCGGGCCGGACGGCGGGAGCCGGACGATCCCGGCGTCCGCGGTCGTGTTGGCCACCGGCGGTGTGGGACAGCTCTACGCGATCACCACCAATCCGCGAGTCGCCACCGCCGACGGCTGGGCGCTCGCCCACCGCGCGGGCGCCGAGCTCCGGGACATCGAGTTCCTCCAATTCCATCCCACCGCGCTCAAGCTTCCCCAGGTCAACCCGGCGCCACTCATCTCCGAGGCAGTGCGAGGCGCCGGCGCCATCCTGGTCGACAGCGAAGGTCACCGGTTCGGGCTTGACGCCGACCCGCGCGGCGAGCTCGCGCCGAGGGACGTGGTGGCGCGCGCGGTCGCGGTGGCAGACTCGGCGGGTGGGGCGTGGCTCGATGCGCGGGAGATCGACGACTTCGCCACCCGATTCCCCGGCATCACGGCGATCCTCGCGGGCCACGGGCTCGACGCGCTGCGCGACCTGCTCCCGGTGGCACCGGCACTCCACTACGCGATGGGCGGGGTGCGCACCGATCTCGAAGGTCGCTCGTCCATTCCGGGGCTGTGGGCGGTGGGAGAGGTCGCCTCCACCGGGGTGCACGGGGCCAACCGGCTCGCGTCGAACTCGCTGCTCGAGGGGTTGGTGTTCGCCGACCGGGCGGGCCACGCGCTCGCGGACGAGACCGGCCGGGAGGAGCGCGCCGGCGCGTATCCTGATACGGCGCTGCAGGAAGACACCGGCGCCGATGAGGGCTGCGAGCCGATCCGGCAGGCAATGCGCGAGCGGATGACGGCCGACGTCGGAGTCCAGCGGACCGAGGCGTCGCTGCTTCGCGCCGAGCGGGAGCTGGCCAGGCTGACGCGGGAGACGCCTCCTGCCGCCTGGCGCACGCACAACCAGCTCCTGGTCGCCACGCTGATCACCCAGGCCGCGCGCCGCCGGCGCGAGAGCCGAGGGGGGCACCGGCGGCTGGACTACCCGCCGGCGGTGCTCAGACGGGAGAAGGCATGATCTACCAGCCGCCACCTGACGGCGCGGTGCCGCCGCCGCGCAAGCTCGAGCTCCCAGTCATCGAGCCGACCACCGAAACACCCCCGCAGATCGCCGAGCTGCAGCGGGAGATCCGCCGGCTCGCCCGCCAGCGCGATGCGGTCGTTCTGGCCCACAACTACCAGCGTCCAGAGGTACAGGACGTCGCCGACTTCGTCGGCGACTCGCTCGGCCTGTCGCGGCAGGCGGCGCGGACGCCCGCGAGCGTGATCATCTTCGCGGGCGTGCATTTCATGGCCGAGACCGCCGCGATCCTGTCGCCCACGAAGCGCGTCCTGCTGCCTGACCTCGAGGCGGGGTGCTCGCTGGCGGCGACGATCACGGCCGACGATGTGCGCCGGTGGAAGGCGGAATTCCCCGACTACATCTCCGTGGGATACGTCAACACCACGGCCGACGTGAAGGCCGAGCTGGACTACTGCTGCACCAGCGGCAACGTGCTCGACGTGATCGACGCCATCCCCGCCGACAAGGGTATCCTGTTCCTTCCCGACTTCTTCCTCGGGGCCCACGCCCGGCGGATGCGACCCGACCGCCGGATCGAGGTGTGGATGGGAGAGTGCCACGTGCACCGCGGCATCCGGGCGGAGACGCTCAACGCGGCGCGGAAGGAGCATCCCGACGCCGACGTGCTGGTGCATCCCGAGTGTGGGTGCGCCGGACAGCTCATCTACGAGATGGGTCAGGGCGACGTGGATCCCCGGGGCCTCCACATCACCTCGACCGAAGGCATGATCCGCGCGGCCACCGAGAACGCGGCGCCGGAGTTCATCGTCGCGACCGAGACCGGCATCATGCACCGCATGCGGCAGATGGCGCCGACCAAGCGGTTCATCGCCGCCGACCCCGAGGCGGTCTGCGCCTACATGAAGGCGATCACGATCAGGGGCGTGCGGGACTCGCTGAAGCTGGATCAGTATCACATCACGGTGCCGCAGGACATCGCCGAGCGGGCGCGGGGGGCGATCGACCGGATGGTGGCGTTGGGCGCATGATCTCCGACGCGGAGCGCATCGCGGCGGTGGCGCTCGCGGAGGACGGCGAGGTCGATCTCACGACCGGCCTGACGGTGCCCGCGAATCTCGACGGCGAGGGCCGGCTGGAGTACCGGAGCGGTGGTGTGGTGGCGGGGGCGGCGTTCGCGGATGCGGTCGCCCGGGCGTGCGACTGCCGGATCGACTGGCGCGCGCCCGATGGCCGGGTGGTCGCCGCGGGGGCCGTGATCGGCATTGTCCGAGGACGGCTCTCACGAATCCTCCGAGCCGAGCGCCCCATCCTCAACCTTCTCCAGCGCGCCTGCGGTATCGCCAATGCGACCCGCGCATACGTGCAGGCAGTCTCCGGGACACCCTGCCGGATCCTTCACACACGCAAGACGGCGCCCGGGCTCCGCGCTCTCGACGTCTCCGCGGTCCTGGCCGGCAGCGGCACCCGCCACCGCCTCGACCTCAGTCACGAGGTCATGGTCAAGGACAACCACTGGCAGACGCTCCGGCTCACCGGCGACGGGCTGGCCGCAGCCCTGGCCGACGCCCGGTCGCGAGGTATCGCATCTCTGCAGGTGGAGGTGGAGACGGCTGAGCAGCTGGACGAAGCGTGCGCTGCAGGCGCGACCCGGCTGCTGATCGACAACCAGCCGCCCGCCACGATGCGCGAGTGGGCGGAGCGAGCGCGTGCGCTGGTATCAGGGATCGAGATCGAGGCGACGGGCGGAATCACGCTTGCCAACGTGAGGGCATACGCCGAGGCCGGTGCGGACTACGTATCGATCGGTGCCCTGACCCACAGCGTGACGGCAGCGGACCTCGGCCTCGAGGTCGCCTTCGGCGACTACGCCACCTCTTCCTTCACCGCACTCCCGCCGAACGCACGCCACGCATAGTAGACCGGCACGCCCACTACGATGATGCCCAACGTGATCCCGGTATTGATCGGATCCGTGATAAGGGCATTCACCACCATCCCCACCGAGGCAAGGAGGAACAGCAGCGGCACCACCGGATAGCCCCACGTGCGATAGGGACGCTCGAGGTCGGGCCGGGTGCGCCGAAGGACGAAGACCGCGGCCACCGCGAGAGCGTAGAACGGCCAGATGCCCAGGATGAACTTGTCGGCCAGCTGCTGGAAGTCGTTCAGGAGCACGTAGATCACGCCGAGCGCCGTGGCCAGCCAGATGGCGGTGGACGGGCTCTGGTACTTGGGCGAGACCCGGGCGATCGCGCGGAAGAAGAGACCCCGGTCCGCCATCGCGAAGAAGATCCGCGGGCCGGTCATCATGGATCCGGTCAGCGCGCCGAGGCAGGAGACCATCACAATGCCGGAAACGACGGCTGCCCCCGCCGTGCCGAAGGTGGGGATGCGCTCGGCGGCGGTCGCGGCGATCAGGGGGGCCGCGGCCATCTCGGCCAACGGCACGAGATAGATGTACGCGAAGTTGACCAGGAGATAGACGACGACGATGGCCGCGGTCCCGATAATCAGGGCGAGCGGCAGGGTCTTGCCCGGATCCTTCACCTCGCCACCCATGAACGAGAGGTCGGCCCAGCCGTCGTAGGTCCACATGATCGAGATCAGCGCGGTGGCCATCAGGGAGAGCTGCAGGCCGCCCGTCATCGCGGGGGTGAAGTGCTGCCAGCTCCCCTCGCCCGCGGTGAATCCCAGGAGCGCGAGTCCGGCCAGCGATCCGAACTTGAGCACCGTGACCAGGTTCATGAACCGCGCGGCGCTCTTTACACCCACGTAGTTGAGGAGCCCCATCACCACGATGGCGACGGCCGCGACGTAGCGGACCTGGGTCGGCGTGAAGGCGAGGAAATAGCCGAGATACTCGGCGAAGATGGTGGCGATGGCGCCGAGAGCGGAGGCGCGGATGACCGTGAGCTCGGACCAGCCGAAGAGGAAGGCCGGGAGGGGGCCGAAGCCTTCGAGCAGATAGGCGAACACCCCGCCCGACCTGGGAAGCGCCGCCGCCAGCTCCGCGATCGTGAGGGCCCCGAAGAGGGCGATGGCGCCGCCGACGACCCAGGCGACCACGACGGGACCGGGCTCCTGCAGCCGCGCGGCCACGCTGGCGGGGACTCGGAAGATGCCGCTGCCGATGGTGGACCCGACCAGAACAGCGATGGCGCTCCACAGACCCAGGTGGCGCGGAAGGCGCTCACCCCATGCGTCAATCGGCGGTGATGGCATGGCTAAATGTAACCTTGACAAGGGCCTGCCACGTCCCGTTCTTTCCCGCCTGATTCTGAGGAGCCGCGCGTTTTGACCACATCAACTGATCGGGACCGGACCGGACTGCTCCGGCGTCTGGCCTGGGCCGGCAGCGGTTCTGCGCTCGGCCTCGTCTTCCTTGGCGGCATCGTCCGGATCACGGGATCCGGAATGGGATGCGGCGAGCACTGGCCGCGTTGTAACGGTGAGTGGTTCCCTCCGCTGGACCTCCCGACCCTGATCGAGATCAGTCACCGGTGGGCCGCGGCACTGGTGAGCGGGCTGGTCCTGGCGGTCGCCGCGGTGGCCTGGCGCCGGCACAGGCGCGAGCCCGCCCTGCGCAACCCAGCCACCGCGGCCGCGGTCATCCTGGTCGTGCAGGTGCTGCTGGGCGCGGTCACCGTCAAGCTGGTCCTCCCGCCGTCGGTCGTCATCACCCATTTCGCCAACGCCATGCTGTTGCTCGCGGCGCTGCTGGTGACGGCGCTGCGCGCCTCGGCTCCGGCCGTGACGCCCCGCCCTCCAGCCGAGCGGCACCGCGCGCACGGGATGGTGCTGGCGACCGCGGCCCTGGGGTTCGTGGTAGTCCTGTTCGGGGCCCAGGTGGCCAACCGCGACGCGGGGTTGCTCTGCCTCGGCTTTCCGCTCTGCAACGGCAGCGCCCTGCCGCCGGAGGGCGCGCTGGCGGGGCTCCACTGGACCCACCGGGTGCTCGCCTTCGCCTTCCTGGTGCTCGGCGCCGTGCTGGCGGTCCGGGTGAGCCGCGAGGGCGAGGGCGAGGGCGCGCGCGCCCTCAAGCGGTGGACCCACGTCGTCCTCGGACTGACACTGGTCCAGGTCGCGGTGGCGGCGGCGATGATTGTCCATCTCCTGCCGCTCGAGCTTCGGGCGCTCCACCTGCTCGTGGGTACGGCTATCTGGGCGGCGCTGGTCATCCTGAGCTTTCACTCGGCGCGGACTCCGGCGCCGGAAGCCGAGATGCCGGTGGTGACCGGCGCCGAGACGGCAGCAGCCGTCGGCCCGGGAGATGGAGTGCAGCGTCCGGGGCTACTCAAGGACCTGATCACCCTCACGAAGCCGCGCATCATCTCGCTGCTGCTGGTGACGACCGTGGCGCCGATGTTCATCACACCGGCGGGGCTCCCGCGGCCGATGCTGGTCTTCTGGGTGGTGGTCGGCGGCTACCTGATGGCCGGCGGCGCCAACGCGATCAACATGTGGTTCGACCGGGACATCGATACCCGGATGAGCCGCACCAAGTCCCGGCCGATCCCCTCGGGACGGATCACACCCGCCTTCGGCCTGACCTTCGGCATCGGCCTCGCCACGATGGCGTTCGCCGTGTTCTGGTTCCGGGTGAACCCGCTCAGCGCCTGGCTCGCCCTGGGCGGATTGCTCTTCTACGTCTTCATCTACACCATCTGGCTCAAGCGGTCGAGCCCGCAGAACATCGTGATCGGCGGCGCGGCCGGCGCGTTTCCCCCGCTGGTCGGGTGGGCCGCGGTGACGGGAGGGCTCGACCTGGCCGCGGTCTACCTCTTCGCCATCGTCTTCTACTGGACCCCGCCGCACTTCTGGGCCCTGGCGCTGATCAAGCAGGCCGACTACGCGCGGGCGGGCATCCCGATGATGCCGGTGGCACATGGCGAGGCACGCACCAAGTACGAGATGCTGGTGTATACCCTCATTCTGCTTCCCCTGACCATCCTGCCGTCCTTCTTCGGCGCGCTCGGACCGTTCTACGGCATTGCCGCGGCCCTTCTGGGCGCGCGGCTGCTCTGGTACTGCGTGCGGGTGCTGCGGGAGCGGCCGGTCACGCCGGTGGCGTGGAGCATGTACCGGTACTCGCTCCTGTACCTGGCGCTGCTGTTCGTCGCGATGGGCGTAG
This sequence comes from uncultured Gemmatimonadales bacterium, assembly GCA_963846545.1. Classification (GTDB taxonomy): domain Bacteria; phylum Gemmatimonadota; class Gemmatimonadetes; order Gemmatimonadales; family GWC2-71-9; genus CAVVWJ01. The sequence goes on from CAWJWG010000001.1 coordinate 2,737,452, forward strand.
ACCGGGCCCTGCCCTTCAGCCGTCCCGCGCCTGCTCGCGAGGTCATCATCCTCGACCCCGCCACGCGCGAGGCGGGCTTCACGATGACCGGTCATCCCGACCACTAGGTGTCCCGGCCGCGGGCGTCGCCCGTGGCGCGGGGCGTGATCATATGACGAACTCCATCCCCGAGAGCGCCCCCCGACGGCTGCCGCCGCCGGGACGTCTGGTCCGGCTCTGGCCCCGCGTGAGGCCGTACCGCGGGATGCTGGCCCTCGCCACGGTCGCGCTGGTGGCGAGCGGGCTCCTGGCGCTCGCCTTCCCCATGGCGGTCCGATATCTCCTCGACGCCGCCTTCGTGGACCGCGACCGGGCACAGCTCGACCGCATCGCCATCGGGCTGATCGTGCTGTTCACCATCCAGGCCGGCCTGAACTACGCCCAGGCGTATCTGTTGAGCGCGGTGGGCGAGCAGTCCGTCGCGGGCCTCCGGCGCGAGCTGTTCGCGCGGCTGCTCGAGATGCCGCCCGGGTTCTTCGCCGATCGCCGCACGGGCGAGCTCACCAGCCGGCTCACCGCCGACGTCGGACTGCTGCAGGGCGTGCTCAGCCACCAGATCTCCGAGTTCTCCCGCCAGATCCTCTCGCTGGTCGGCGGGGTCGTCCTCCTGACCTACCTCCAGCCTCGACTGACGCTGACGGCACTCGCGGTATCCCCCGTCGTGGTCGGCTCGGCGATCTTCTTCGGCCGGCGGCTCAGGAACATGACGACGGGGGTGCAGGATCGTCTCGCCGAGGCCTCCGGGGTGGCCGAAGAGGCGTTCTCCCAGATCCGGACGGTGCAGAGCTTCGTGCAGGAGCCGACGGAGCGGGCCCGCTACGGCGAGCGGGTGGCCGCGAGCGTGCGGACGGCGCTTCAGCGCGCGCGGGTGCGCGGCGTGTTCTTCGGCATGCTGACGCTGTCGACGTTCGCCGGGATCACGTTCGTGCTGTGGCAGGGCGGCCTCCTGGTACTGGAAGGGAAGCTCACGGCGGGGTCTCTGGTCTCCTTCCTTCTATACACCATCACGATCGCCGCCTCGATCGGGGCGCTGGCCTCCAGCTTCAGCGCGTACCAGGAAGCGGTTGGCGCGGCGGAGCGGGTCTTCGAGATCCTGGAGATGAGCCCGGCGATCGCCGATCCTCCCGTGCCCGTGCCACTCGTGAGGCCGGTCTCCGGCCGAGTGGCGTTCGAGGGGGTGTCGTTCCGCTATCACGAGGACGACGGCCAGCCGTGGACGCTGGAGTCGGTGGATCTCGAGGTGTCACCGGGAGAGATCGTGGCGCTGGTGGGGCCCTCGGGAGGCGGCAAGACAACGCTGGTGTCGCTGCTGCCGCGGTTCTGGGACGTGCACCGGGGCCACGTGCGGCTGGACGGACACGATATCCGCTCGCTCCGGCTGGCCGATCTCCGGGGCGCGATCGGCATCGTGCCGCAGGAGCCGGCCCTCTTCAGCGGGACGATCCGGGAGAACATCGCCTACGCGCGTCCCGGGGCGTCGGCCGCGGAGGTGGAGGAAGCGGCGCGTGCCGCGCACGCCCATGAGTTCGTCGAGCGCATGGCGCTGGGTTACGACACGCTGGTAGGCGAGCGGGGCGTGAAGCTCTCGGGTGGGCAGCGGCAGCGCGTCGCCATCGCGCGGGCGATCCTCAAGGACCCGGCGGTGCTCATCCTGGACGAGGCGACGAGCAACCTGGACACGGAGAGCGAGCGGCTGATCGAGGACGCGCTGAGCCGGCTGCTGGTGGGTCGGACGACGCTGATCATCGCGCATCGGCTCAGCACGGTGCGGCGGGCGGACCGGCTGGTGGCGATGGACCGGGGGCGGATCGTGGAGGAGGGGACGCACGCGGAGCTGCTGGCGCGGGGCGGGCTCTACGCGCGGCTGTATCAGCGGCAGTTCCGGGAGGATCCGAGCGAGCTGAGCCCCATCGTGTAGATCGTCCTGGCGCGGCCCGAGCTACCGGCGTCAGATGCGGACGCTGCAGCCGAAAGTTGATCCAGCGGTGCCACATGACTGCCCGCGCTGACGCAAGCAAAAGGCTCCCGCCGAATTGGCGGGAGCCTTTGCTCTGCTCCGGACTCGTTCCCTGATTACGGGTTCGAGATCGACAGCTGGAAGAAGGGCGGGTCAGATCGCCGAGAAGTTCACGGCGTTGACGAAGAACGTACCGGCCGGAACACGATCGTCACCGACTCCGGGTGAGCACCACCGCCCCCGGCGTCGCCTGCATCGATCAGCGTGACGGCGTCGGCCTCCGTGATGTACACGCCAAGGTCCTCGGCAGTGGAACCAGTCGATGGTGAACGTAAGGGTCGTCGGAGCCGCGAGGACGATCTTGTAGAACCTCGGATGGAATCCGAAGCAGCAGTCCGTCGGTTCGCCGTCGAACGATCCGGCATCGTTGAGCACCGTGGTGTTGCCGGCGGTCGGAACGGTCAGTTCAGGCGCCGTCTCCGGGGTCTCGGTGCCCTCGAGCGGAATGATCCCCGGAACGGTGACCGTCTGAACCGTATTCATCGTCACCAGGTTCAACGGCGCGCCGGCCACGATCACACCGTCGACTGCGGCGACGCCCGCGGAACCGGGAATCGGGATCAAAGTGACCGAGCTACCGTCGCCCGCGACGACTGAATGATCGCCAGCGTTGCCGCCGATCGTGACCGCCACATCCGGTGCAAACGTGAATCCAGCAGGAGCGGTCAGCGTCACTGCCTGCAGGAGCGCGGGCTCCTGATCGTCGAATGTGGCATTCAACTCCGGTGCCGACGTTCGGCGCGGTGAGGTTCGGCCGAGTCGGGAGCGCGAGGAGATAGCCGCCGGGGAAGGCGAAGTTGACCACGGTGCCCGAGCCGTCGGCGTTCGGCGGCGTGTCGAACGTCAAGCTATTGCTGTCCGCCGCGACGACGACATTCTGCGGGCCCGGTGCCCGACCCGGCAGCTGGCCCGGGAAGATGAGCGAATCGACCACCAGGTCGATGAGCGGCTCGACTACAGTCAGCGTCACCGTCTGACCCAGTGTCGGCGTGACCGTCGAGTAGGTCACATCGACGGTGTCGATCAGCGGCGTCTGCAGCGGGGAATCGGTGGCCGGCGAGAACACGACGTCCGGTGCGGCCGCGGAGATCACTCCGTTGACCGTGAGCGGGCCGTTCACGTTCGGCGGCGGAATGAACCGAATCGTGCTGGCGTCCTGACTCACGATCGTGATGGGCTCGCCACCGACATCCAGCGTCGCGTCCGCGTTGCGAACGTGATGCCGGCCGGGGCCGTCAGGGTGACGGTGTCACCGAGTGCCGGGGTCGGGTTGTCGAACGTGGCCGCGAGCCCGGACTGGGGCACGACCTGGACCGGGATGACGACATTGACGCCGCCCGCCGTCACCGTGAACGAGGTGGCGGTGTAGCCGGTGCCTTCGACGATGAAGCGGAACCGCGGGCCCGTCGCCGGTGCCTGCAGCGTACTGTCGTTGACGAAGATCGGCAGGAACGAGGAATCGCGGCGAACCGCGATGCCGGTGCCCGCCGAGGTCACCTCGTAGGCGAGGTCGAGCGGATTGCCCTGGGCATCGACGGCGCCGACTTCCACGGACTTGGTCTCGCCCAGCTCGATGAAGAGCTGCGTGGGCGATGCGACTACCTCCGACACGTCGCCTCGCAGGTCTCCGGTCGGCTCACTGCTGCAGCCTACCAGCGCCAGGAGGGCGAACAGTGGAACCATACCAGATCTAAAGCGATTCATACTTCGCACCTCGGTCAAAGGGCATGTAAGAAGAATTGCTCACCTGAAGCCGGCGCTCGTGTCGAAGAAGTCGATTCCCAGGAATCGCCCGATGTCGGCGACCGCCTCCTCGCGCACCACCTCGCGCCAGTTGGGGATGCCGTTCTCCCGGACGTCGTTCGAGTGCACCAGCTGGTAGATCCCGACGCCGTTGGATCGGTCGGCGAAAATGTAGAACCGATCCCTCCCCCGCCGGTACCGCCAGACCTGGTACGGAACCGAGCGCCCAGCCTGAAACCGATCGAGCTGCTCATCGGGCGACCCATTCTTCACGTAGATCCGTCCGCGGTCGGTCTTCCAACCCGGCACCGCCGCCCGGCCCTTCTCGCCGAACGTCTTGTCGGCATAGGCCACGGCATCATAGAACAGCTGCCGGGTCTCGTTCACCGGGGTACTCGGTGTCGGGTCGCGGCGCTTCCAGAAATCCGTCATGAATCGGCGCTTGGCGCGGAGGCTCAGGTCCTTGCTCCACTTTCCCAGCTCGCCACCCTCGGCCACCAGCGAGATCGGGTCCTTGGCCACCGCGATGTCCTCTTCGCTCATCGCGTCGAAGTACCCCTCGTCGGTGACCTTGGCCGCCTCGCGGCGAGCCACGTCCTTTTCCAGGGTCTCGTCGAGGCCGGCCATGGTGAAGCCGGCGGAGCGCTCGACCGTCTTGCCTCCGAGCTCGAGCGACGCGACCATCGCGTACTGGCCCGGCGGCAACCCCCCGAGGTCGAGCTGACCCTTGAGGATGCCTCCACCCGCCGGCACCTGCACCGCCGTTTCCGCGGTGGTGAGGAGCGCCTTGCCCGCGGAGTCGGCCACCTTGAGCTTGAGCGTGCCCGTCGCCTCCTTGGACGAATAGGCCTCCAGCAGGTAGTACGCGTCCGGACGAAGCGGCGTCAGGTTCAGCCGCGCCGCGGCCGTGACCAGCATCTGACCCCAGCGGAGCTCGGCCGGGCGGGGTACCGTGTCGCCTGCCGCCGTGGCCCGGATCTGCGGTGACAGCAGCAGATCCGACGCCTGAGGCGCGGTGGCGAACCCCTCCAGATCGACGGCCGTGTCCGTCCGGCGGCCGGAGACCGAGTCCACCACCGCCACGTCCAGCCGATAGCGGCCGGGCGCGAGCGAGAAGCGCACCATGTCCACCGCGAACGCGTCCGGCCGGCGGAGGCCGGCGGTCGCGTGGTTCTGCCACGACTGCTCCAGCAGCTTGAGCCCGGTCGAGTCGGTGACTTTCACCTCGACCCGGTAGCTCAATGCCGCCTCGGGTCCACTCGAGGTCGGCTGCATGAGCATGTACGGCACCTGCACGAAGGCATTCACTTCTGTACGACCCTGCTCCGCGCGGTACGAGCGCACCGCGCGGAGAATGAGATCGGCATCCGGCTGGCGCGGCGATCTGCCCACGCCCAGCCATGGCCGCCAGGATCGTCAGAATGGTCAAGCGAACTGCAAGCATGGCTAAACTCCCTACCTTACCACCCCAGCGTGAAGCTGAAGAAGTTGGTCGGGCCGAGGATGCCCAGGTACTTGTACGCGTAGTCGAGGCCGAGGCTGAACCCGCCGTTCCCGGTCCCGTACATCAGGCCACCCGCCGAACGCGAGGCCGTGCAGCTTCTCCTCGTCGTTCAGCCCGGTCTGCAGGTTCGCCGGGTCGATGTCGTTCGCCCCGGTGTAGCTGTAGCTCCCCCGCAGCGCGAACCCGAAGTTCGAGCCCCCGATGCGGTTCGACATCCACTCGCTCCCGAACGCGAAGCCCGGCGTGTTGTTGTTCGGCTGGTTGAAGTCCCCCAGCACCGTCAGCCGGTTGTTGTCGCCCGCGATCACGTCATACGCCAGGCCCACCCGGAACGTGGTCGGCAGCGGGAAGTCCTTGGTCAACAGGTTCGCCGGCTGCGGCAGCGTCGGCACCGGGTCTTCCCCCGGCAGCGGGTCGCGGTCCACCTGGCCCGCCTGCAGCCCGGTGCCCTCGTAGGTCAGGTTCGACCCCAGGTTCGCCAGCACGAAGGAGAACTTCACCGGGTGATTGTTCAGCGTCGCGTGGAAGTTGGTGCCGAAGTCCACCGCGAACGCGCTCCCGCTCACCGTCCCCAGCCGGTCGTCCACGTACTTCGCCGTGAGGCCCGCGCTGAAGCGGTCGGAGAAGTTCTGGGCGAAGGTGAGGCCCACGAACGTCTGGTTCACCGAGTACGTCGCCCCGGTCCCGTCCGGCTGCTCTTCGGTGAAGACCGGCTGGTCCTTGAAGCCGAAGGTGCCGAGCTGGAAGCCGATGGTCCGGCTCCCCCCCGAGAAGGGGAACGCGGCGCCGCCCCAGGAGTACCGGGTGTCGGCCACGTAGTCGTAGGTCCCGAGCGTGAGGCCCGCCTTCTCGATCAGGGCCGCCCCGGCCGGGTTGTAGTACAGCGCACTGATATCGGTGGCGATCGCGGCGAACGAGCCGCCGAGCGCCGTCCCGCGGGCCCCCGCGCCGAGCAACAGAAACTCGGCCGCCGTGGTGCCATACGAGGTATTGTCTTCCTGGCCAACCGGCTGCCCGGTGTTGTTCTGCGCCACCGCCGCCACCGGCGTCGTGGCGAGGAGGCTGACCGCAAACAGCCATCCAGGTGCAGCGAGGTTCCTCATGATATCGATCTCCCGGAGGTTGGGGCGGGCCTGAGACCCGCCCCCGTCGTAAGCCTATTGCGCGAAGTTGACGACCGTGAAGCGGCCCACCCTTCGGGCGTCGCCGGCTTCGACGTGATAGAAATACACCCCGCTGGCGACCACCTGGTTGTTGCGATTCCGGAGGTCCCAGTCGAACTCACTGCCCTGCGAGCGGCTGGTCGAGGCATACCGGCTGCCGTCATGCTCGAGCATCCGCACCAAGACGCCGCTCACCGAGTAGATCCGGATGATGGCCTTCTGGGGCAGTCCCACGAACTTCAACACCTTCTGATCGGTGCTCGACTCGTACGAGCTCTTCACATAGTACGGATCGGGAACCGTGTGGACGCGTGTCAGGTCGTTCCTGGTCGCCCCGGCCACCACGCTGGACACCCCGAACTCGAGGGCCGACGTCGCGCCGATGGCAGTGAAGGGCCGGACGGTGGGGGCGTTGAACGTCAGCGACCCCGGCGTGCCGGTGATGGTGCCCACGTAGCTCCGGAGCGCCCAGACCGTGCCCGCCGCCGGCAGGGCCGGCATCGACATCATGAAGACGTCGCCGGCCAGGTAGAACAGGAAGCCACCGTCGGCTGCCGGCGCGATCGTTTCGGCTTCGGCGAAGCTGGTCTTGAAGAAGGCGATCGAGCCCAGCTGCGCCGTGCTGCTGAGAGGCGTCGCCGCTCCCGCGCAGTCCAGACGCAATTGCGGATCCGGCACCGTGCTCGACACCCACGGCTCCACGCACCCCAGATCGAGCGCGGTGAGCACGGTGGGCCGTGCCGCGGACGGGCTGTTCGTCGCATCGCCCGCGCCGTTCGCGCCCGAGGCGGTGTTCAGGATGCCCCAGCCGCCGCCCATCCTGGCCTCGAACGGCACCGTGACGTTGTGCGTGATGTCGATCACCGAGTCCACTACCCCGGCGTCGCCCCAGTACACGTTGAAGTCGGCCGCGCGCCGGACCGTCGGCAGCACCCAGTCCATGTTGCGCCACTGTCCGTTCAGCTGGATGTACGGCAGGACCTGCTGAATCGTGGTCACGCCCGTCAGCGCCCCGGCGTTGTTGTAGTTCGTGACGTCGCACTCCGCCGGGTTGTGCGCCGTGCCGCTGCCCAACCCGCCGGTGAAGCTGGCCGGGAGGCAGTTGCCCCCGTTCGGGTCGTCCGCCGTCTCGTTCGCCGTCGGCGACGGGCCGTCGAACCACCGCGACCCGTTCCGGAAGCAGTCGGTGCCGGTCCCGGCCCCGAAGTCGCCGAACCGGCAGCCCACACCCCAGCCGCCCAGCTCATGCCCCGGGCCGCTCCGAATCGTGGCCTGCCCCTGGAGCCGGAAGTCGCCCGCCCCCTCGAACCGGTTCGCCGTGGCCGGATCCACCACCAGCGCCTCGAAGAACGCGTTCGCCTCGTCCGTCCCGGTGAACCCGCCCCCCGCGTTCAACGTCTGCACCAGCGGCACCACCAGCTTGGTGCTGTCCACCCCGTTCCCCAGCGTCACGTAGTAGTCGGTCGAGACGCTGGCGCCCGACGCCACGCCGAACCCGGCCGAGGCGTCGAACTGCCCCATGTGCAGGCTGTCCGCGCCGCTGGCTCGGCTGAATGATCGAGGCGGCGAACTCGACCACGAACCCGATCACCCCCGCCGTCCGCCGGCTGCGCCGGCCCGCTGAACTTGCCGGTCGCCGCGTCCAGCGTCGGCGCCCCGGTGATGATCGTATCCGTCGCCACCCCCCGGCCGATCACGTGCGACACCAGGTTGCTCGCGATCTGCTGGTTGCTCGGCGCCGGCGCCGGAATCACGGCCTTGGTCACCCGGGCCGACTCCAGGCTCGACGGACCCGACACCAGCGAGTTCACGTCGAACGCCGTCACCGAGTAGAAGTACCGCAGGCTGTTCCGCACGTTCCGGTCGATGAACAGGAACGGCACGCCCGTGTTGGCCAAGGTTGAAGCTGGCGCCCTGCGCCACCCGGCCCCGGGCCACGTCGCTGAACGCCGTGTCCAGCACGCCCGGCAGCAACTGCGACTCGCCACTGGCCAGGAGCACCCGGTTGCCCGGGGTCACCTGGGTGATCGTCCCGGTGAGGTCGATCGCCGTGGAGCCGGTGAACGGCGTCCCCGGCGCCGGCGCCGGCTGCAACGCCGGATCGCAGCCGGTGAACACCGCCGAGCTCCGGCGCGCAGGCCGGCGTCGGGTTCACCAACCCGCGGAAGTCGGTGAACACCCCGCGGCCCGTCGCCGGGTCCGCCCCGTAATCGAACTGCGCCACCAGCTGCAGCTCGGCCGGGTTGTCCGTGCGGCCGCGATACACCCGGTAGCCCTCGATGTCGAGCCCGCGGAAGTTCGGGTCATACAGCGGATTCACCACGCCCTCGATCAAGCGGCTGCCCCGCCACCGCGAAGAACGGATCCGGGTTGGTCTCGGTCGGGGAGCGGGCCCAGAGCACGGTCACCTGGTTGTTGCCCGGCACCAGGAAGAACTCCGGCCGCTCCGGCGCGAACGGGAGCAGGAACTTGTTGTCGAACACCGACTGCGCCGTCTGCGCCTTGCGCAGCAGCGAGCCGGGCACCGTGACGAACTCGTCCTGGGTCACCTGCGTCGGGTCGGTGTCGCTCGGCCCGCCGTTGCTGAAGCCCAGGTAGCCCATCATCGTGTCGAGCTTGTTCACCCCGCTGGCCATCCGGGCGGGATCGCCCAGGATGGTGAGGTCGGCGTTGGTGTTGGCCGGCTTCACGTCGCAGGCCGCGCCCGGGCAGCCGCCCGAGGCCACCGGCGCCGCGAAGATGTACGCCACCACGATCGTGCCGAAGCCACCCGGCGCCAGGTCGATCGGGCCGGAGGACTGGAGGAAGCGCATGTCGGCCGGGCTGCTGATGTTCACGAAGCAGATCTTGCTCTCCAGCGGGTTCGCCAGCGAGCAGGCGCCGTCGGTCGGCGCGAGGCCGCCCGTGATGTAGCGGTAGAGCTGCTTCTCGTCGCCCGGGTCCTGCAGCGAGCCCGACGACCGGGAGAAGGTGCTGAACAGCGTCAGGCCCACCGGCTCGCCCGTCGTCGGATCGTCCGGGCTCCCGAGGTACTTGACGCCGATGAAGCCGATGCCCGGGAAGAACGGCGCCGAGCCGAAGATCGCCGGCGGGAAGGTCCAACCGAGGCTCGCCGCGTCACCGAAGCTGTTCTCGTACGTCACGCCGAGGGCGAACGGCACGTTCACCGCGGCGTAGTTGGCGTCGGCCTGGGCGACGTCCATGTCCGCCACGAAGGCGGCGAACAGGTCGTTGATCGCGTAGCCGCCGGCCGGCAGGTTGATGCCGAACCGCGCCGTGTTGGTCGCCTGGAACGTCCGCGCCTGCTCCACCAGAATGGGACGGAGCGACGGCCGCACCGCGGCGTAGTCCGCCTCATTGGTGCTGGTGACGTTATAGAAGGTGTAGAGGAAGTAGATGATGTCTTCGTTGCCCTGGGGGAAGTTCCAGCCCAGCGCCCGGGTCTCCACCACCACACCCATCGGGTGCGAGCGAGACTCGAGGCGGGTCGGGTTGCCCTCCCAGTTCAGGAACCAGAGGTCGCCCTGCGACGCGGCGATGCTGCCCTGGAGCGCCGGGTCGAACAGCTCGCCCTGCGCGTCCCCACCCAGGCCGGCGCAGGCCGCCGAGGTCGACCCGACGGCGCAGGGGACCCGCGCCTCGTCCGGCCACACCGCGGCGTCGGCCGCATCGTTGGAGTCGAAGATCGGCCGGACCTCTTCGGAGTTGTCGCCACCGGCCGTGTTGTTGAAGAAGCCGCCCGCGGTATCGCCCGCGAAGCCGTTGACCGACCGATCCCCCGCCTCGATGATGCCGGCGATGTTGATGCCGGAGCCGAAGACGTATTGGTCCGCAGTGCCGCGGGGCCAGATGCCGCCGCCGACCGTGGACGAACCGGTGGCGCAGATCTGGCCGGTGGAGAAGACCCGGCACTGCACCCGGTTCACGGTGAAGACGTTGACCGCACTGGCGAACAACCGGAACCCGGTACGACCGGGCTTTGGCTTCGCCACGGCCGTCGAGGCGGTGGCGCAGAGCGCCAACGCCACCAGGGCCGCTCCCGTCAGAACGCGCTGACAACGCGAGAAAAGCATCCCGTCCTCCTTAGAGAGAAACACTTCCCACCACCCCGACGACACCCGCGCGCTCCGACCGCGAGAGTGCCGCCAGGATAGAGGGACAAACATCAGAAGTTGATCTCGAACCCGAGCCGTGCGCGCCGACCGATGCCGAGCTGCTGGTGCTCGCCACGAGCGACGTCATACAGCGCGTTGATAGCGTTGCCCTGCTCTTCGACGGTGAAGATGTGGTCGCCGTTGCCGAACCGCTCTTCCGCGCGGATCAGGTAGAGGCAGTTCGCTGCCGCCGGCGAGTTCTTGCTGCTGACCCACCCGCCGCAGGCCTCGTGGGCCGTCGGCAGCACCATCGCGCCGTCTGCTCCCACCGCGTTGTTTGCATCACGCTCGACCGCGAGATCCCTGAGGTCCGCGTCCAGATTGTCGGCCCGCTCCTCATCGTTCCGGATGTCGCCATTCACCGCGAATACCTGGAGTACGTTCCGGAAGTTGAGCAGATTGCGGACGTCGAGGTACCCCGTCATGTCCAGGCCGCCCAGCCCGAAGCTCTTGGTGAGCCGCGCGTTCAGCTCCTTGAATGCCGGGAGCCGCTGGGTGTTGAGGCCTTCGGGGAACAGCCGCACGCAGTTCTCGATCGACAGCACGCTCTGCTCTTCGTTGCTCACGCCGCACTTGGTGTACGCCGTGCCGCTGGTGTAGCGGAAGGTCGAGAACACGCTCACGTTGCGGAAGATGTTCCCCACCACCGTGCCCTGGCGGAAATCACCCGGGATGGTCACCGACATCGCGCCGGTCAAGGCGTGCGGCCGGCTGTCGTCCGTCGGCAGGATGCCCTGCGGCGGCGGCTGCGCCCCGTTGTTGCCGCCCACCTGGTTCACGATGCGTGAGCCGTAGTTGGTGTACGTGAACGGATCGGAGCCGGTGTTCTTCGCCTGCTGGTACGCGTAGCCGATCGTGCCGTTGAAGAAGTTGCCGAACCGCCGGTCCAGCCGGATGTCGAGCCCCCGGACGTTGCCGAAGTCGAGATTCGTCAGGATCCGGAAGTCGTTGTCGCGGCCCTGCGCCGGGTCGAACAGCGAGACCAGACGGGCCGCCGGGTCGGACACGATGTCCTTGTTGTACGCCGCCACGTCCAGCACCATGTCGTCGCTGAACGCGTGCCGGATGCCGAACTCGAAGGCGATGGTCTTGCCGAAGTCGAGGTCGGAGCCGAACACCTGGTTGGTGTTGGTGTTGCCCAGGTCGATGTTGATGCCGCCCAGGAGCAGGCCGAAGTCCGGCGCCTGTACCTGGTGCGAGTAGCTGAGGCGGAAGTTGGTCCGGTCGGTGACCGGGAACGACACCTGCACGTGGGGGCTCAGGTAGCCGTGGCTCTGGTCCCGCACGTAGAGCGAGGTCGGGTTGGCCATGTCGAACCCGGGCATCGTCGAGACGCGGGGGAACGCATAGGTGTTGCCGCCGGTGTCGGTGGCGAACGGCCGGCTGGCGCGGGTGTCGTACCAGTCGTAGCGCAGGCCGCCGACGACGACCACGTCGCCCAGGTCGAGACGGTCCTCGACGAAGGCGTTCCACCGGACCGGCTTCTCGATGTAGGCATCGGAGAAGAACTTGTCGGTGAGGCGGAAGCTGTAGTTGTCGATGTTGTAGCGGGTGAACTCGCCGCCCAGCTTGAGGCGGTTGTACCGGTCGGCCTGCCAGTCGAGCGTGGCCTTGCCGATGTACCGGTCTTCCTTGTACAGGCTGACGCGCGCCGGCGTGTCGTTGTCGATCGTGAACCGGCCGGCCTCGCCCAGCGCCCAGGTGCTGCCGTCGAGGCTGTTGGCGAAGTTCTGATAGTTGCCGTAGAGGCCGTAGGCGTTGTTCCGGATGCCGTCGATCATGAGGTAGTTGCTGCCGTTGTTCACGTCGATCGGCGTGATCCGGCCCTGGTTCCGCCGGACGTTGTCGATCAGGCCCTGGGTGACCGGGAAGTTGTCGAAGTTGTAGTCGAACTCCATGGCCTTCATGATGAACCCGCCGAACGGATCACGGGTCGACAGATCGCTGTCGATCGTGAGTGGCGAGTTGGTCGTCCGGTCCTGCTGGTACGACAGCGCCACGTCGAGCGCCAGCGCCCGCTCCGCGCTCTTGGACAGGTTCTGCGTCCAGTTCAACGTCGCCAGCCGGTTCCGGTTGCTGAACCCGCGCAGCGCGCCGGTGGACAGCGTGTTGATGTACGAGACTGGGAACTGGGCCGAGTGGCCGTGGAACCGGCTCTGGGCCAGGCTCAGCGACACCCGCGACCCGGTGCCGTAGGTGTAGTTCAGCTTGCCGTTCAGCGAGTACAGGGTCCGCGCGGTGGCCGGCATCCGGACGCCGTTGCAGTCGAACCCGTAGTTGTCGCGAATGGCCTGAATCTCATCCGCATCCGCGCCCGCCAGCCCCGCCTCGCCCGCGCCGGCGAACTCGTCGCAGGTGCCGCGGCTGATGGCGTAGTTGTAGACATTGACCGCGCTGGTGTCGGCGAGCGTACGCTCGTCGACCGGGGTGGTGGGGTCGTCCTCGAGGATGTTGACCTGATTGATCGTGGTGTCGACGCCGGCCTGGAGGAAGATCGGCGAGTCCTGGCTGCCGAAGCCATCCTCCAGCGACTTCCGGCCTTCGAGGGTGGCATTGAGCGCGAAGGTGAGCCGGCCCGCCAGCGGGCCCGCGATGCCGCCCTCGACCCGGTTGAAGCCGGTGCCGTTGTTGACCCCGAACGGCTCGTCGGTCTCGACGCCCAGGCTGCCCTGGTATGTGCTGCCGCCGGTCTTGGTCACGATCGACACGATGCCCGACTTGGCATTCCCGAACTCGGCCGAGCTCGACCCGGTGGTGACCGAGGCCTCTTCGAACGCGCTCGTGCTGATGTTGAGCGAGGAGCCGAGCGAGCCGACGAAGGCGTCGCCGCGGTAGCCGGCCTGGGTGGGCACCCCGTCAACGTACGTGGCGGCCTCGTTGTTGCGGCCGCCACGGATTGAAAGATTGCCCGCCTGGTCAACGGTGACACCCGGCTGAAGTGCGAGGACGTCGTTGATCCGGTCGACTGGGAGGTTCTCGGCCACCGAGCCGTCGATGCGCTGCTTCGTGGTGACCTCGTCGCGGGGGACCAGCGGCTGGGTCTGACTCACGACGGTGATCTCCTGGATCTCCACCGCGGTCTGCTCCAGCTGGATGTCCACCGTACCGGTCTGTCCCGCCAGCACCCTCACTCCGTCCACCTGGGTCGACTTGTACCCGATGAAGGCCGCACGGACCGAGATGGTGCCCGAGGGCACGTTGTTGATGAAGTAGTACCCCTGGGGATTCGTCAGGGCGTTGAACGCCGTCCCTACGATGAACACCTGGGCGTTGGCAATGGGCGCGCCCGCTTGGTCGCGCACCCTGCCTTCGATCTTACCAGTCGCCTGCGCCAGGAGCGTGCCCGCTCCCAGCACCAGCACGACTGCCGCGAGCGCGACACTGCGCGCCACGCGTCCGAAGGCGCTGACACGGCTTTGCTTCATGGATACGTCCTCCGAAGACGTGAACCTGCTGGTACCGCGACTTGGAGCCGGGAGTGCACACGCCTCCCCTCGGGGCTCAAAGGCCTGCGTCGGGATGCGACTGCTGTGGGAGTTCTACCTGCATTGAGGGGACGGGATTCCGGCTCGACACCAAAGCTCGACACCAAAGAATGCGACGACCGCGGCCCGGTCGGCTGCATAATATGGATCGCGCAAAAACGGGTGTCAAGGAAACGTCACGACCGAAGACGCTCCCCGTTGCTTCTCGTAACTCTCTGAAACCGAGACGGTTGCCCGATGAAACGCCATTCGGGTGACACCGCGCGAGTTGTGGTCGGGATCGAACTGGAGAATAGCCGCCGCGATGTTAATCGCATGGAGGGCGGCGAGTCAATACCGCCCCCCGCGCGCTCACTCGTAAATCTCCGCCGCCGCCGTCTGCCACACGCAGGCGTCGTGGCCCCGCCCGCGGCAGCGCTCGTGCAGCATCGCGCCCTCGAACCCCGTCATCCGCCGCAACAACTCGCCATAGGCGGAGCCGTAGAAGGCGCAGGCCGATCCATCCGGCAGCGCCTTGAACGAGAGGGGCTCGGCCATCCTGACCTCGATCCCCTCCGCGGCCGACCGGAGCTCGCCCCCGAACGATCGCCGCGCCAGGTGACCGGCCGATCGCTGCGCGAGCCGCCGGGTCACCCCGCCCGCCGTCACCCGGGCCAGGGTCCAGCTCGGTCGGGCGTGCGCCCGGGTGGCGTAGCGGGCGGCGCGCCGCCCGGCGTCGGCGAACACGAGTGGCGCATCGGCCCGGCGCCCCACCAGCCGAAGCACCGAGATCGCCTCGTCGACATCCACACCGCCGTCGCGGGCGGCGGCCTGCTTGTAGCGCTGGATCTGGGCGGCGACGGTGGGACTGAGCCCGAGCCGACGCACTGCCATCTCCTCGGCCAGCTCGTCGAGCCCGTCCTCGACAGGCGTGTCGAGATTGCGGATCGCCTCGAGCAGGCTGAGCGGAATGGCGGCGGGGACGGCGGAGGACGTGGGCACGGGTGGTGGGCGGGAACTTAGTGAAGCCCCAAACTGCTAACCAGGGGTCCTTGCGTCGGCTTGGAGGGCCCGGAACATTCCCACATGGCCGAGCCAACCGCCGCCACCGTCCGCTCGTTCGACGACGAGGCGCTCCCGCACCTCGACGCGTTGTACCGCGTCGCGCTCCGCCTCACGGGCGATCCCGCGCAGGCCGAGGATCTGGTGCAGGACACGATGCTGAAGGCGTACCGCTCGTGGCGGCAGTATCGCCCGGGGACCAATGCCAAGGGGTGGCTGTTGACCATCCTTCGCAACACGTTCATCAACGCCTACCGGCGGCGGAAGCTGGAGCCGGTGGCGATGGATCTGGAGGCGATCGAGCCCCATGCGCTGTACCGGGCGGTGGAATCCGTCGATCCCGAAGGAAGTTTCTTCGGGCGGCTGGTGGACGAGAAGGTCCTCGAGGCGGTGGACTCGCTGCCTCCCGAGTTTCGCGAGGTCCTGGTCCTGAGCGATATCGAAGGCATGCCCTACGCCGACATCGCCGAGACCATGAAGGTGCCGGTCGGCACGGTGAAATCCCGCCTGTTCCGCGCCCGGCGCCTTCTGCAGGCCCAGCTCTACACCTACGCCGTCGAGATGGGCTACATCAAGCCGAGGAAGGCCACGGATGGGTGATCCGATCGACTGCGGCGAAGCGGAAGCGCGGCTCCAGGATTATCTGAAGCAGGAGTTGACCCCGGAGCTCGCGGCGGAGGTGCGGGATCACCTGATCCGCTGCCGCGGATGTTTCGGCCACGCGCATTTCGAGGAGACCCTGCTGCAACTGATGGAGGCCCGTGCCCGCCGGGAGACCTGCCCGGGCAATCTGCGCGAGCGCATTCGCTCCCTGATCCGCGCGGAGGCGGAACGGAACTGACCCCACTCGCGTTTCCGCTCGCGGCCGCCGTCGCCGCGGCGGTGGCGGGGATCGCGGGCGGGGCCGGGGCCCTGTCGCCTTCGGGGATGCTGGCCGCCACGGTCGTCGGAACGCTGGTGCTCCATGGGAGCGGTTGGGAAGGCGGCGGTGTTCTCGCCGCCTTCTTCGTCTCCAGCTCCCTCATCTCCCGGAGCGCCCCTGGGCCAACCGGAATTGATCCCAAAGGCGAGCGACGCGATGCGGCCCAGGTAGTGGCCAACGGCGGCGTGGCCGCTGTGGCCGCCCTCGCCGGTCGCGCGGACCCGGTTTTCGGCGTCTGGCTGATGACCTCGGCGCTCGCGGCGGCCGCGGCGGACACCTGGGCCACCTCGCTGGGGGCCAGGAGCACTCGGCCTCCCCGACTCCTCCTCGGCGGTGGCCTGGTGCCGGCCGGGACCAGCGGCGGGGTCACGCCGCTCGGCACCGCAGGGGGTGCGGCGGGCGCGGCACTCATCGCCGCGGTCGGCGCCTGGGCGAGTGGGACGGTCACACTGTTCCCCGCCGCGTCCCTGATAGGTTTCGGAGGGATGCTGCTCGACTCGGCGCTCGGCGCCGCCGCGCAGGGCCGCTTCCGATGCCCGTCGTGCGCGGAGCGGAGCGAGTGGCGGATCCACCGCTGCGGGAGCCGCACGGTCCACGAAGGAGGGGTCGCATGGCTGAACAACGATGGCGTGAACCTGATGGCCAGCACCGTCGCGGGCGCCGCCGGCTGGGTGGCGTGGGCCTGGCTCTGTCCCTGTCGCTGATTCTGCACGCCTGCGGCAGTGGCGGCTCCACTGGCCCCGACCTACCCGGTGGCCCGCCGGGAACCTCGGGGAGCCCGAGCCCGACCGAGCGACTGGTCGGCACCTGGCGGTACGAGACGCTGGTCGAGGTCCCGGGAGACATTCAGGCCTGGTCCACCACCTGGCGCTTCGACCCGGACGCCGCCTGCCTGCAGACCGTGGTCACCCAGTCCCTCGCCGAGGGGTTCCCTCGCACCTCCGAGCGGCCATGCACCTTCGTCGCCCGCGACTTCGTCGTGACGGTCGCCTTCACCGGGGCCGGGACCCTCGACTTCGAGTACACCTTCGCCGACTTCTCACCCGACCGACTCGTTCTCGATGGCCTCGAGTATCAACGACTCGACTGAAGCAGCTGCCGACGTGCTCGTGGTCGGCGGCGGCCCGGCGGGAAGCGCGACCGCCCTCCTGCTGAGCGCCGCCGGGCACCGGGTGACCCTGGTGGACCGGGCAGCCTTCCCCCGCGACAAGGCGTGCTCCGAGTACATGAGCCCCGAGGCCGTCCGCATCCTCGACCGCTTCGGCGTGGTCCAGGCGCTGGAGCGGGCGGGTGCGGTCCCGCTCGCGGGTACCGCCGTCACCGGCGCGGGCGGGGCGCGCCTCCACGGTCGCTTCGCCCTCGCTGGACATCACCCGTTCCGCCCTACCGGGCTCTCCGTCTCCCGGCGTGTCCTCGACGCCGAGCTCCTCGTCGCGGCGCGCGCCGCGGGCGCGGTAGTGCGCGAGCGCGTGGCGGTCGAGCATCTGCTGGAGGACGAGCACGGCGTCGCCGGCGCGCGGGTGCGCCTGGAGGATGGGAGCCGCTCGACGCTGACCGCACGGCTTACGATCGGGGCGGACGGCCTGCGCTCGATCGTGGGCCGGCGGATCGGGCGCAGGCGGCAGGGCGGCCTCCGCCGGATGGCCTTCGTCGCGCACATGGACCAGGTCGAGGAGACCGGCGACTGCGCGGAGATGTTCGTCGGACGCCGCGGGTACCTCGGGCTCAACCCCATCGGCGGAGGCCGGACCAACGTGGCCCTCGTCGTGCCCGCGATGCGCGCCGGCGCCGCGCGGGGACGGCCGCGCGAGTTCTTCCTCGAGGCACTCGCGGGGTTCCCGGCGGTCCGGGAGCGAACCGCGAGCGCCACGATCGTTCGCGAAGTCCTGACCACCGGCCCCTTCGCCGCGTGGTCGGGACGAGTCGCCACCGACGGCGCCGCGCTGGTCGGGGACGCCGCCGATTTCTTCGACCCCTTCACCGGCGAAGGCATCTACAGCGCGCTCCGCGGGGCCGAGCTGCTGGCTGACACCGCGAGGGCCGCGCTGGCGTTCCCGGGTCGGGTTCGGGCCGCGGCGCTCGCCCCCTATCGGAGAGCCCGGTGGCGGGCCTTCGGCGGGAAGTGGGCGGTCGAGCGGCTGATCGGCTACGGGATGCAGTTCCCCGTCCTGTTCGACCGCGCGGTGAGTCGGCTCGGCCGCCGGGGGCTGGCCCACACGCTGGTTGGCGTCACGGCCGACTTCGTCCCGGCGCGCGCGGTGCTCAATCCGCTCTTTCTCGCCAGGATGCTCCTCTGACCGCGACGGAGGTCGATCCCGCCCAGTTCCGCGAGCTGATGGGCCGATTTGCCACTGGCATCACGGTCCTCACCGTGAACGGCGCCGACGGCCACCCGCTGGGCATGACCGCCAGCAGCCTGGCGTCGGTCTCGCTGGTGCCGCCGCTGGTGTCGGTCTGCGTGAACCTCGAGGCGGAGCTGCACGACGCGATTCTCGCCGCCCCAGTCTTCGTGGTCAACATCCTCGAAAGCGGCCAGGAGGCGCTCTCGCGCCGCTTCGCCGACCGGCACGAAGACCGCTTCGACGGGGTCGGCTATCACCGAAGCCCGGAGGGGCTGGTGCTGCTCGACGGCGCCCTGGCCCACCTCGCGTGCGACCGAGAAGCCAGCTACCCGGGCGGGGACCATACGATCATCATCGGCCGGGTCATCGGCGGCTCGACCGGCGATGGCCGGCCGCTGCTCTACTACCGCGGCGGCTATGGATCGCTCGAATGAGTGAGGAGCGTCTGGCCATCACGCCGGTCGGCGCAGAGCTGCTCGATGACCCCGCGGCGGATCCGGAGACGGTCGCCTTGTCGCTCCGGAACATCGCACGCTCCAACCGGTGGTTCGGCGGCGCCGCCGCCGTGCGGCACGGCCTGAAGCAGGTGCTGCACGGGGTCGACTCCTCGCGTCCTCTCACCCTGCTCGACCTGGGCACCGGAGCGGGCGATCTCCCCAGCCGGGCGGTGCGCTGGGCGCGACGGCTCGGCTACACGCTCCGGCCGGTGGGGCTCGAGCTGAGCCCGACGGCCGCCGCCCTCGCTCGACGGGCCGGCGTGCCCTGCGCCGTCGGGTGCGCCGGCGCGCCCCCCATCCGGCCCAGATCGGTGGACCTCGTGCTGGTGAGCCAGGTGGTCCACCATCTCACCGACGCGTCCGCCGTCCGGCTGCTCCGCACCTGCGACGACCTCGCCCGCATCGGGGTCGTGATCGCCGACCTGAGGCGCGGCCGGCTGGCGCCGATCGCGTTCTGGGTCGGTGCCCGCGCGCTGCGCTTCGATCCGTCCACCGTGGCCGACGGCATCACGTCCATTCGCCGCGGGTATACCGCGGACGAGCTTCGCGCACTGCTGGCGGAGGCCGGGGTGCAGGCGAAGGTGACCAGTCGCCCTGGGTATCGCCTGGTGGCGACCTGGAGCACCGCCGCTCGAGGTCTTCGGCCGTGAAGACGGTGGACCGCACCCGGATGAACGCCCCGGTGTCGCGGGCGTTCGACGCCGCGGCCGACGTGGAGCGGTGGCCCGCACTCCTGTCGCACTATCGCTGGGTGCGATTCCTCGAGGGCGGCCCCGACGGTGGGGTCGTGGAGATGGCCGCGTGGCGACCGTTCGGGCCGGTCAAGTACCCGACCTGGTGGGTCTCGGAGATGCGGGTGGACCGAGCGGCCCCCGCGGTGCACTACCGGCACATCCGCGGCATCACGGCCGGGATGGACGTCGTCTGGCGCTTCGTGCCGGATCACGATGCCACGGCGGTCACGATCGTACACGAATGGTCCGGCCCCCGGTGGCCGCTGATCGGTGGACTTGCCGCTGATCGAGTCATCGGACCGGTCTTCATCCACGGCATCGCGTCCCGCACACTGGCGGGCATCAAGCGGTTCGTGGAATCCCCTGGACGGATGGAATAGAGGTCGCTATGCAGTCCGCACGACGCGTCGTCATCACCGGCATCGGGGCGGTCACCCCGATCGGCCTCGGGGTGGAGGGGCTGTGGGACGGCCTGCGCCGTCGGGAGTCCGCCGTTCGCTGCATCACCCGCTTCGATCCGTCGGTCTTCAAGTCGCGGATCGCGGGTGAGGTGGACGATTTCCATCCGACCGATCACATCGAGGAGCGGCGGGCCCGCCGGCTCGACCGATACTCCCAGTTCACCATCGCCGCCACCCGCATGGCGGTGACGGACGCACATCTCGACCTCGGGGTCGAGGACCTGGACCGGGTGGGGGCCATGATGGGGACCGCGCTGGGCGGGGTCGCCCACGGCGAGCAGCAGTACCACAACTTCCTCACGCAGGGGCCGCGCTCCGTGGACCCCGCGCTCGCCCTCACGGTCTTCGCGGGCGCCGCGAGCTGCAACATCGCCATCGAGTTCGGCTGCACCGGCCCCAACGCCACCAACGGCATGAGCTGCGCCTCGGGCGCGATCGCCATCGGCGAGGGCTTCCGCGCGATCGCGCGCGGCGAGGCGGACGTGATGATCGCGGGCGGCGCGGAAGCGCCGCTCGCGCCGCTCTGCTTCGGCGCCTTCGCCATCATCCGGGCGATGTCCACCCGGAACGAGGATCCGGCCCACGCCAGCCGCCCGTTCGACGCCGGCCGGGACGGCTTCGTCATGGCCGAGGCCTCCGCGGTCCTGGTGCTGGAGGAGAGGGGCCGGGCCGTAGCGCGCGGCGCGCCGATCTACGCCGAGCTCTGCGGCTACGGCCTGACGAACGATGCCTACCACATGACCGCCCCGCGGCCCGACGGCACCCAGGCGGCGCGCTGCATCCGGAACGCGCTGGCCGAGGCGCGGGTGAAGCCGGACGAGGTGGGCTACATCAACGCCCACGGCTCGTCCACGCCGCTCAACGATCCGACCGAGACGTCCTCCATCAAACAGGTCTTCGCCGACCACGCGTACCGGCTCGCCTTGAGCGGGACCAAGGGCTACTACGGCCACGCACTCGGCGCGAGCGGGGCCATCGAGGCGGCGATCTGCGCGCTGGCCAGCCGGCGCGGGTGGTTTCCTCCCACCGTCAACCTCGAGACCCCCGACCCCGCCTGCGACCTCGACTACGTGACGGGCGAGGGACGCGTGCTGGACCCCGAGTATCTGGTGAGCAACTCGTTCGGCTTCGGGGGGATCAACGCCGCGCTGGTGTTTCGGAAGGCGGACGCCTAGATTCGCCGCCGGTTTCGCCCTCACAGGAGATCCTCGATGCCTTCGCTGTTTCGCCGGTCCCTCGCCGAGTTCCTGGGCACCTTCGCCCTCGTCTTCATCGGCGCCGGATCGGTGGCAAGCAAGTACTTCCCCGAGGCCACATACGGCATCTTCGGCGTCGCCGTGGCGCACGGACTGGTGCTGGCCGTCATGGTCACCGCCTTCATGGGCATCTCCGGCGGGCACTTGAACCCGGCGGTGACCCTCGCCCTGGTCGCGGCCCGGCGGACGAACTTGCGCACGGCCGCGGTCTACATCGTGGCCCAATTGGTCGGTGCGGTGGTCGCCGCCCTGTTGATCAAGATGGTCTACCCGATCGGTGTCGTCCGGCCGATCTCCCTGGGGACGCCGGTGGTCGCCAACACGATCCAGTACCACCAGGCCATCATCATCGAAGCCGTCATGGCGTTCTTCCTCGTCTCCGCGGTGTTCGGCACCTGCGTGAATCCGGCGGCGCCGAAGCTCGGCGGTCTTGGCATCGGCCTGGCGCTGACCTTCGATATCCTGGTGGGCGGCCCGCTCACCGGAGCGGCGGTGAACCCGGCGCGCGCCTTCGGACCGGCGCTGATCTCGGGTCAGTGGGTGGCGCACTCGGTCTACTGGGTCGGCCCGATCCTCGGCGGAGTGCTGGCGGGCGTGTTGTGGGAGTACGTGCTGCTGAGGCCGGAGAAGGGGTCTACCTGAGGCCGGAGCGGCTCCCCCATCTGGTACGCGAAGCGGGGCGCCGAGGGCGCCCCGCTCGCTTCGCCTCCTTCGCTGCGCTCAGGACGACAGGGACTCCATTAGTTCACCGGCGGGCGCCATTCCCCGCCCGCCTCGCCCGCCGCACCAACCCCAGGGCGTATCCCACCAGGATCAGCGCCGTGACGATGTACGCGGCCACCATGTACCCGCCGTTGTCAGGCGGCATCGAGCCGGTCCTCCCCCGTCTCTTCCTCCAGCGCCAGGCCGTAGCGCAGCGTCACCAGCCCCACGTACAGCACGAGGAAGACGAGTGCCGACACCAGCAACGTGCGCAGCATCTCGGGCGGGAGCGAGGGTGCGCTCGGCTTGAGCACGATCGGCTGCGGATGCAGCGTGCGAAAGAGGTAGACGCTGAGATGGATGAAGGGCACCAGGACCAGGCCCAATACCCCGACCACCGCGCTGAAACGGGCGCGCTCGGACGGATCGTGGAGCGCCGCGCGAAGCGCGAGATAGCCGACGAACAGGAAGAAGACGAAGAGCGTCAGCGTGAGTCGCGCATCCCAGGTCCACCAGGTGCCCCAGATCGGCTTGGCCCAGATCGGCCCGGTGGTGAGCATCACCACGCCGAACGCCAGACCCACCTCCGCCGACGCCGCCGCGAAGCGATCCAGCCGCGGATCCTTGAGCCAGAGGTAGAGGCCGCCACAGAGGCCGACCGCCGAGAAGGCGATCAGGGCCGACCAGGCGGCCGGCACGTGCAGGTAGAAGATCTTCTGAGCCAGGCCCTGCCGCGCCTCGATCGGCGTGTACCCAAGCGCGAGCACGTAGACCCCCACGAGCGCGAGCAGGGCGATCGCGGTGATCGCGGTGCCGGCGCGCAGCAGGCCACGGGCCGATCCGGCCTCGCTCATTCGTCCACCACCGACGAGAATGCCATCGTACACAGCGTCACGAAGACCACATCGTAGAGGGCGAGTAACCTAAGCCATCCCACCATCTCGCTCAACGGACGGCCATCGAGCAGTCGGGCCGTCACCTGCACCGCCCCGATCAGCGGGGGCACCATGAACGGCAGCAGCAGCACGGGGAGCATCAGCTCGGCAAACCGCGTCCGTACCGCCATCGCGCTGAAGATCGTCCCCACCGCCACGAATCCTATCGTCGCGAGGGCGGTCACGGCCACGATCCCGGCGAGCGCGTGACCCAGGTCGACGTTGAAGAAGAGCACGAAGAGCGGCAGCGTCACCGCTTCCACCGTGCCGACGAAGGCCAGGTTGGCCAGCAGCTTCCCCGCGAACACCGCTCCCCGCGGCACCGGCGCGAGCAGGAGCCCGTCGAGGGCCCCGTTCTCGCCCTCGATCGTGAACGCCCGGTTGAGGGCCACCATCGCCGCCAGCGCGAAGGTCACCCAGAGCACGCTCGGCGCCAGGTCGGCCGCCGCGATTGCGGTGGGGTCGCGCGCGAAGTTGAAGACCACGAGCACCAGGGCCGCGAACACCACCGCGGAGAGGAGCGCGGTTCGGCTCCGGAGCTCGGCCCGGATGTCCTTGGCCGCGATCGCGAGGGCCAGCCGGATCGCCTCAGGCACCGACCAGCCCCTGATAGCGGGGGAGAAACTCCTCCAGCCGGCCCCCGCACGCCTCGTCACACGCCCACCGGCCATCGGCCAGCACGGCGACGCGCGAGGCGAGGGCCCAGACCTCACCCAGACGGTGCGTCACCACCACGAGGCCGAGCCCGGCCGCGAGCCGGCGCCCCAGATCGGCGCGCAGGCGCTCGGCGGCATCGGCGTCGAGCGCGGTGAACGGCTCGTCCAGCAGCAGCACCCGGGGCTGGTGCAGGCATGCCCGCGCGATCGCCGCGCGCTGGGTCAGGCCCCGGCTCAGCCGGCGGGGCAGATCGTCGGCGCGGGCTCCCAGTCCCGCGGCGTCGATCGCCGCGCGCGCGACGTCGGCCGGACCCGGGAGGCCGTAGAGCCGCGCCGCGAACGTGAGGTTCTGCAGGAGCGTCAGGTCGTCATAGAGGAGCGACTGATGGGAGAGAAAGCCGATCGCGCGACGCCCGGTGGCGTCGTGGCCCCGGACCGCGCGCTCGAGTACGCGCACCTCACCCTGCTGGGGCCGCATGAGCCCCGCGAGGACCCGCAGGAGCGTGGTCTTGCCGGCGCCGTTCGGGCCCGCCACCAGGACGGCCTCGCCGGGGCGCACGGTCAGGTCGAGTCCCTTCAACACCTGCATCCCGCCGAACGACCGCCGGAGTCCGCGCGCTTCGAGCAGCGCGGGCTCCGCGGCGCCTTCAGACGGCATCGATGCGTGCGCCGAGCTCGTCGAGACGGAAGGGTTTGACGATGTAACCGGAGTGCGGCAGGTCGAGCACCTTGAGCTGCGGCTCGATGCTCAGGTACGCCGTGGTGATGATGACGGGCAGATCGGGATGAGAGACACGGATCCGTCGCAGGAGCTCGATGCCGTCGGTATCCGGCAGACGCATGTCGAGCACGGCGACGTCGGGGTGGTGCAGCTCCAGTTGCTCCAACGCTTCGGCCCCGTTCGTCGCGAACGCCAGGTCATACCTGGGCCGAAACGCTCGGTCGTAGCTGAGCCGTAACGCCGGCTCGTCCTCTACGATGAGCACCCGCCGGCGGCGCGTCGCCTGGGTCATGCCTCGCACCCCGCGAACTGGTGCCGATAGGCACCGCAGTTAAGGAGAGTCACGCCAGCGGGGTACACTAATGGATCGTGGGTGACGC
The DNA here is from genome assembly GCA_963846545.1 of uncultured Gemmatimonadales bacterium. Classification (GTDB taxonomy): domain Bacteria; phylum Gemmatimonadota; class Gemmatimonadetes; order Gemmatimonadales; family GWC2-71-9; genus CAVVWJ01. Next base: position 2,762,204 of record CAWJWG010000001.1, read on the forward strand.
GTCCATAGCCGCGCCCCCCCCCAGGAGCGGAGCGTTCGCTCAGTCACCACCCATTTCGATCTGGAAGAGGTCGTAGAGCTTGGTGAGCACGAGGAGGAAGCGAATCTCTTCGCTCGGATTGCGGAGCACGACCGCCTGGCGGCGTTCGGCGGCGCGGCGCTGAATCAGCATCAGCGCGCCCAGGCCGGCGGAGTCCACGTGGCGGGTGCGACCGAGGTCGATCACCAGCCGGCCGGTGCCTTCGGGCATGTCCTCGAGCAGCTGCGTCGCTGCCCGGCGGATCTCGACTCGGGATTCGAGTCCGAGTGTATCGGGCGCGGCCAAGCCGCGCTCCACCTCCTGTGGGGTCCTCATCCATCCTCCTTCGGCACCGAGCTATCTCACCGTCGTCAGGTGAGACCTCTAGTTTTGCGGCCCCGGATCACTCCGGGTGTGCTCTTATCGGGCGGATCGACGCCTCGCCGGACCGTCGTGTCGCGGCTGTTATGGGGAAAGGCGAGTCCGATGCCAGCGGTCGTAATACCTTGTATCTTCAATGTTTACGACGTGGCGATACAGCTCGAGTGCGACCGGTTGCGGTGCACTCCGCGAGATACTACCGCAAAGGACGGAGTGGCGATAGAGGACGGCGTGGTGGCGAGGAACGATCAGAACTGAATCTGGGCGCCGAGCTCGACTACGCGGTTGGGTGGGAGACCGAAGAAGGCCGTGGCCGAGCGGGCGTTGCGCGTCATGAGGATGAAGAGTCGCTTCCGCCACATGGACATCCGGCCGATCGTATCGCTCTCCGGCGACTGCGCCGGGGCGTTGCGCGTGGCGATCAGCGTCTCGCGGCCGAGGAAGAAGCTCGTCTCCATCGCCTTGATCTTGACCGGGTGGCCCTCGGCGCCGCTCTGGCCCAGCGCGGCGAGCGCGTCCGGGATGTCGGGTGACTCCATGAAGCCGTAGTGGGCGATCACCTTGAAGAAGCCTTCGCCCATGTCCTTGCATTCCACCCGCTCTTCCTCGTCCACCGCCGGGATCTCCTCCGTCACCACGGACATGAGGATGACCTTCTCGTGGAGCACCTTGTTGTGCTTGAGGTGATGGAGCAGCACCGGCGGGGCCCCACCGGTATCCGAGGTCAGGAAAACCGCGGTGCCGGGGACTCGGGGCGGCTTCCGGCGGGCGACATCGGCCAGGAAGAGATCCATCTGCAGCGTGTTCTCCCGCACGATCGCCTGCAGCCGGGCGCGGCCCCGATTCCACGTCGTCATCAGCAGGTACACCCCGATGCCCACCAGGATTGGGAACCAGCCGCCCTCCTGGATCTTGATCAGGTTGGCGCTGAAGAAGGTCACATCCACGACCAGGAACAGCGAGGTGAGCGCCCGCGCGCGCCACTTCGGCCAGTGCCACCGGTCGCACATGATGGTGTGGAACAGGAGCGTCGTCGTGAGCATGGTCCCGGTCACGGCGATCCCGTATGCGGCGGCGAGGTTGCTCGAGCCCCGGTAGGTGATCACCAGGAAGATGCAGCCGAGCCAGAGCGCCCAGTTCACCTCGGGGATGTAGATCTGCCCCATCTGGGTGCTCGAGGTGTGCACGATGGTGACGCGGGGGATGTAGCCTAGCTGGACTGCCTGCCGCGTCAGCGAGAAGGCGCCCGAGATGAGCGCCTGCGAAGCCACGATCGCGGCCGCGGTGGCGATGGCGACCATGGGGTAGAGCGCCCACGACGGCGCCAGCGAAAAGAAGGGATTCGCCCGGGCGGTCGGGCTGGTCAGCAGGAGCGCGGCCTGACCGAAATAGTTGAGGAGGAGACAGGGGAGCACCACCGCCCACCAGCTGAGGCGGATCGGCCGGCGCCCGAAGTGCCCCATGTCCGCGTACAGGGCCTCCGCGCCGGTCACCACCAGCACCACCGAGCCGAGGATCAGAAATGCCTGGATCCCGTCCCGGATGAAGAAGTCCACCGCGTACCACGGATTGACCGCCTTGAGCACCTCGGGCGCCATCATGATGCCGCGCACGCCCAGCACCGCGATGGAGGTGAACCACACCGCCATCACCGGACCGAACATGCCGCCGATCTTCGCCGTGCCGTGCTTCTGGACCGCGAAGACGGCGGTGAGGACGACGGCCGAGATGGGCCACACCCAGTGGCTCACCGCCGGTGCCGCGACCGTGACGCCCTCGATGGCGCCAAGGACCGAGATCGCCGGGGTGATGACGCCGTCGCCGTAGAGCAGTGCCGCGCCGAACAGGCCCAGGGCGATGAGTACCGTGCGCCCGCTGTCGGGGCGGGTCAGCGGGCGCACCCGGGCCAGCAGCGCGAACGTCCCGCCTTCACCCCGGTTGTCGGCCTGGAGGATGAAGGTGATGTACTTGAAGGAGACGATGAAGTTGATCGACCAGAAGATGAGCGAGAGAACGCCGATCACGTTCTCCCTGGTCGGGTCGATGCTATGATGGCCGCTGAAGCATTCCTTGATGGCATACAGCGGGCTGGTGCCGATGTCGCCGTACACCACCCCGAGGGCGGTGAAGGCCAGCGACGCCAGCGCCTTCCCGGTGGGCGGCGCGTTCCGATGACTGGAAGACACTCAGCGGTTCCCGCGCCGCGGGGCCGCGTCCCCCTCGTCGCTCATGGCGTGGCCGGAGCCAGCGAATCGACCAGCCGCCGGATCGCATCGGAATCGATCCGCCCCTGATAGAGCCGATTGCCCACCAGAAGTGTCGGCGTGGAAGCCACACCCGCCCGCTGCCCCTCCTCGAGGCTCGCCTGGATCCTGCCCGCGTACTTGCCCGACTCCATGCACTCGTCGTAGCGGCCCAGGTCCAGGCCGACGGCCTGCGCGTACCTCCGGAAATCGTCGTCCGCGTCTCCCGCGGACCATTCGCCCTGCCCCTCGTAAATCTTGTCGTGCTGCTCCCAGTACTTCCCCTGTTCGTCGGCGCAGGCGGCCGAATGGGCCGCCTGCCGGGCGAACTCGTGCTGCTGCAGCGGGAAATCGCGGTAGCGCCAGCGCAGCCGGCCGGTCCGGATCAGGCGCTCCTCGATCGTGGGCATCTGCAGGGTCGCGAATGTCTGGCAGAAAGGGCACTGATAGTCCGCGTACTCGGTGATCTCGAGCGGCGCGGTCGGGGAGCCTTTGACGTAGCCCCGGAAACCAGCGGTATCAGACGGCTGAACGGTCACATTGGCCGGAATACTGGACACTTTCGGCCGGGAGAGGAGGAAGCCCAGGGCGCCGAGTCCCAGCACGGCCACGCCGGCCAGGATGGCGTAAAAGCGCTTCATTCCGACGGGCGTCGCCGCCATGGCTCCTCGTCCTCCGAATCGTCGTGGTTGAAGGGATCCTGCCGCTGGGCATCTTCCACGATGCGCCGGCGATCCGCAACCTCGGGGGAATCGTATGTGCTGCGGACCTCGTAATGAAACAGCTCGCTACGGGCGTCACCCATCAGGCGGAGAAGCTCGGGAGCACCACCCAGCAGCTGCCCCGCCTGGTCCAGCTCCTGAATCCGGCGCGCCAGGCCCCGAAGGAGGGCCGCCAGCCGGTCAGCCCGGGCATCGTCGTACACCTCGTCATGGTCTGCCATGCTGGGGGTAATAGTAATAGGAGGGCGAGTGTGGGTGGCATCACAGGCAGGGGAACGCTCAGGCCCGAAATTGGCAGTGTAGTTGGGAATCCCGCCCCGATTCCACGATGGAACAGGGGCTTTGCACCAAAAGGTGCAAGTAGTGTATATTCAATCTGACTCCAACTTTGACCCACGGCTCCATACCGTGAAAAGGAAGGTAGATGACGACAAAGAAACTCCGGCGCGACCCTGAAGCGGTGTCGTTCTCCCAGGCCCGTGACGAGATGTTCAGTCACATCCTCCGCTGCGGCGTGATCGACGCCCTGCCGGAGCATCAGAAGGACTGGCTCGATGACACGATGTTGTATCTGGCCGATCGGTACGAGGACCTGAGCAAGGAAGAGCTCGACCAGCTTCGCGTGCTCGGCGAGCGGTTCAGCCAGCCGGTCCAGAAGAAGCCGGAAACAGCCACGTCGGGCGCCGCCTGAGTCCTGATGCAGGGACGCAGCGCCCCGGGGGAGGATCACCCCGGGGCGCTTTTTCATGGGACCAGGCGCCACCAGTCAGGAAACCACCGCCACCGATAGCCCGCCGATAGCCGGGCACCTCCTCCGACACCACCTTCGACGAACCACCCAGACGGTCCACCGGGACGGCGCTCCAGACCGACCGCCAGCACCAGATATCCTCGATCGACCGGTCCGCCCACCACCGCCAACCCGCCGACCAGGTACGCCCCCGCCCCACGCTTCCGGGCAGGCGCCAGGAGAAAGTGGCCGAGCAGCTCCCCGCGCCAGGCCAGCTCGCCATCCGAGCCGCCGAGTCCCAGTGTCGCGGCGATCCGGCTCCTGGAGGACGCCCGCCACGCACCGTAGACCCCACCCACGCCGAGGACCGGATCCGAGAGGGTGCCCGTGGCATGCACCCCGACTTCGGTGACCTGCTGGGCGCCGGCCGGTGTGGCGGCGGCGAGCGCCGCCGCCACGCTAAGCCAGCGTAAGCCCATACGTGATTGCGATGTCCGGTGCGAGCGAGGCGACGACGCTGCAGTACTTCTCCAGCGACAGACCGATCGCGCGGCGAGCCTTGGCCTCGTCCAATCCCTCGCCGCCGACCGTGAAGTCGAAGTGGACCGCGGTGTACCGCCTGGGCTCCTCCTCCCGGCGCGTTCCACTCACGTCGATCCGGAGCTCGCGCAGTGTCACTCGCATCTTCTCCAGAATCACGACGACGTCGGACCCGCTGCAGGAGGCCGCGGCGACGAGCAGCGTGAGCATCGGGCCGGGGGCCGTGGCGTTGTCACCATCGACAACCACCGGTGGGCCGCCCGGTGCCCCGCCCCGGAAGATCAGATCGCGCTCCCACTCCAAGCTGATCCGCTTCGTCTCCACGGTCATGCCTCAGGCCCCCCGACCCGTCGCTCCGCCGCGGACGCCACGCGGTAGTAGTCGTAGATGGCGTAGATCGCGACGGCCGTCGTAGCCCACGCCATGGGGCGCAGTGTCGTCGAATCGGTGAGGAACGCCGCCAGGGTGAGCACCTGGGCCACGGTGACCGCCTTCCCGCCGGCACGCGCCGGAATGGCCCGCGGCCTGTGCGACAGTATGGTGGCCGCGAACGCGACCGTCGCCACGATGTCCCGAAGCAGCACGCCGACGATCTCCAGCGGGGTGAGCCGGCCGGACACGGCCACGACGCCGAAAGCCGACGCCATGAACAGCTTGTCGGCCACCGGATCGATCAAGGCGCCGAACGCGGACGCGCCGAACCGGCGGGCGAGCGGTCCGTCGAGCAGGTCGCTCGCGGCTGCGATCGCGAGAATGACCAGGCGCCACTGATTGGAGACGAAGGGGAAAGCCACGGCCAGCGGGATGCGCACCACGCTCAGCAGGTCGGCGGTGGTCCATCGGAGCCGGCCTTGATCCCCCTCCGGGCGAGGACTAGTTTCGGACACCTTGCTCCTTTCGCTGGCCGGTAGCCGGGACCCGCGGCGCCTGGCGTACAAGATACTCGTCGCCAAGTACATCCGCTGACATGCTGGATACCGCGGTCATACCCTGTGGAGGGCTCGGGACCCGCCTCCACCCGATCACGCGCTGGCTGCCGAAGGAGATGCTGCCAGTCGCCTTGCGACCCGTCCTGCACTGGACCCTGGACGAAGCCGCGGAGGCCGGCCTGCTGCGCGCCATCATCATCACCAATCCCCACAAACCGATGCTCGAGGCCGTGGCGCGGAGCTATCCAGGCCCGCTCGACCTGGAGTTCGTGCCCCAGGACCGGCCGCGAGGCCTGGGTGACGCGGTGCTCCGCGCCCGCGACCAGCTCGGCGGCGCGCCGTTCGCCCTCCTCCTTCCCGACAATCTCTTCCACGGCCCCAACCCGACCACGGCGGTGCTCGACACCCATCGCGCCACCGGTCTCGCCGCCGTGCTGCTCGCCGAGATCTCCCGCGAGGAAGCGGCCAGCAAGGGTGCCACCGGTCGCGCGTCGGTCGAGCGGGCCGCCGACGGCACGCTGCGCGTCACCGAAGTCGGCGACAAGGGCAAGGGCCGTTTCGACGCCGCGGGGCTCGCCAGTGCCATGACACCGATCGGCCGGATGGCATTCCTCGGCGATGTGATGGAGGAGTTCGCCGCGGTGGGACGGGAGATTCCGCCCGGCGCGGAGCTGGACGACGTGCCGGTGATGCAGCGGCTGGCCCGGCGCGGCGCCCTGGCCGGCGTCGTGAGCGCCGCCCGATTCTTCGACGTGGGTGTCCCCGAAGGCTATCGGGACGCGGTCGCCACCTTCCCGGCACGGCCGTGAGCGCGACCTTCAATCAGTCCATCCTGGAGCTCACCGACCTCGTCTCCACCAGGCTGGCGGACGTGGACGGGCTGGCGTCCGTGGTGGTGGCGGCTGCTGGCGCGGTCGGCATGACGGCGCTCGGGCCGCCGGTCGTCCGCGAGGGCCCTCGCGGGATCTCGGTGGGGATGCTCTGTCACAACGGGCACGTCGTCATTCACGCCATGCCCGAAGAGGGGATCTGCCTGGTGGACGTGGTGGCGCGCGAGCCGGCGGACGCGTCGCGCGGCGCCGAGGTCATCGCCCGGAGGTTCGGCGCAACGCTCTGACTAGCGGGCCGCGGCCACCGGTGGCCGCGCGTCCCCGGTCCCGCGGACCACGCCTTCCGCCTTCCGGCTCGGATCGAGCGAGGCGGCAGTGACCCGCTGGACGTCGGCGGCGGTCACCGCGCGATAGGGCGCAGCGGGATCATCCAGCTCCTCCAGTCCCGCCCCGGAGATCCAGGCGTCCAGGATCTCTCCGGCCACCGCGGCCCCGCTCTGCCGCGCCACCTGCGCCTGTCCCGCCAGATAGTTCACTGCCTGCCGCAGCTCCGCCTCCGCCACCGGCTCACGCGTGAAGCGGTCGAGCTCGATCAGCATCTCCGCCCGCGCCTCCTCCTCCCGCTCCGGTGACGTCGCGATGTAGGTGAGCAGCGCGCCGCCCCGCGCCTTCTGCCACGCGGTCGCGACGACGGTGTAGGCCAGCGAGCGCCGATCGCGGAGCGCCTCGAACAGCCGCCCGCCGAGGCCGCTCGCCACCGCGCCCCACACCTGTGCCACGGCGTGGTCCGGGCTTCGTCGCGACGGGCCAGGAAAGGCCATCGCGAGCGCGGCCTGAGCCTTCTCGCGCGACACCACCCGAAGCGGTAGCCCGGCATTCGAGCCGGGTCTCCATTCCACCGTGTCGCCCAGCGGCGACGCCGCCAGGGGCGGAAGCGCGGCGAACACGCCGGCCAGCTCATCCGAGGCGCGCGCGGGGTCCACGTCGCCCACCGCGATCACCACCGGCCTCACGCCGAGCAGGGTCGAGCCATGCCACGCGCGGACGTCCGCGGGCGAGATGGCCGGCAGCGTCTCTGGCAGGCCGCCGACCGGCAGTCCGTACCCCCGATCCCCGAACGCCGCGGAGAAGGCGAGCTGGAACGGAAAGCGGAACATGTCGTCCGCCACTCGCTCCGCCTCCGCGATCATGAGCCCGCGCTCGGCTTCCACGTCGGGGGCGGCGAGATGTGGCTGAGTGAAGACGTTGTGCAGCAGTACAGCAGCCTCCGCCAGGTGCTCGGTGAGCACCGAGGCACCGAAGCCGAGCCAGTCCGACGCCGAGCTGGTGGCGAGGGAGCCGCCGAGGCGCTCGAAGGCGAACGCCAGCGCGGCGGAGTCGTGGTCTCCCGCGCCACGCACCGCGGCGCGCACGACGAGCGAACCCAGACCCGCCTGCGTCGGGGGATCGAACCGTCCCCGCGGCACGTAGATGCCGAGATTGACCAGCGGGACGCCGGCCTTGCGATGGACCAGCAGGTCGGCACCGGGAAGCCGGGTGACGGAGACGCCATGCTCAACCGCGGCCCCCGAAGGCGACGGAGGGACGCGCGCCGCCCGCGGCGTCGCCGCGGACGGCGCCGCGCGGAGCTCGGTCACCGCGAAGGCGCGCGCCAGGCGATCGGGAGTGAGGTCGATGCCCTCGCCGGCCGGGAGATACACGACGCCCGCCACGGCATCCGGCAACAGGTGGCGGGCGGCCGCTTCGCGCACGTCATGCGGGCCCACCGCGGCGAGCATGGCGTATTCCCGATCGAGAAAGCCGACGTCGTCCAGCGCCTCGGCCGCCGCCAGCGCGCTCGCGCGCCCCTCCATCGACTCCAGCCGCCGGGCCCATCGGGCGCGTACCAGCGTGCGCGCGCGCTCCAGCTCTTCGTCCGTGGGGCCGACCAGCGAGAGGCGGGTGAGCCCCTCGGCGATCCCGCTCAGCACCGCGTCGAGCCGCTCGGGGCGCAGCTCCGCGCTGACACTGAAGACGCCGAGCTCCGTGGGGGCGTAGTTGTGCGCGGCCGCCCAGGTGACGAGACCCGGCTCGCGCAGCGAACGGTAGAGCCAGCTCCCCCGCCCTGACCCGAGCACTGCCGCGGCGAGGTCGAGCGCGACCGAGTGGGGATGGAGCGGCGGGACGACGCGCCATCCCAGGACCAGCTCGGCCTGGCCCACGTCGCCGCGGAGGGTACGGGCACGCACTTCCCGGCGCGGGGGCTCCTCGGGAGAGAGGTCCACCGCCCCGTCGGCCGACGGCCACTCGCCGTACATCCGGTGCGCCAGCGCGACCGCCCGCTCCGCGGTGACGTCCCCGACGATGCTGACGATGGTGCGCGAGGGCACGTATCGCGAGCGGTAGTAGCCCCACAGATCGTCGCGGGTGAGCCGGGCGAGCTGGTCCTCGTGTCCGATCCTCCACCGGCGGATGCGATGGTGGTCGAACATCACTTCGTGCAGCGTCTCGTAGGCGACGGCGGAGGGTGTGTCGAGCTTGCGCTTGGCTTCCTGGATGATGACCTGGAGCTCGCGGGTCAGCTCGTCCGCGTCCACCATCGAGTTCCGGAGCGCGTCCGACTGGATGTCGAGCGCCGCCTCCAGACCGGAGGCGGGAAGCACCGTGAAGTACGCGGTGTGGTCGTAGCTGGTGCTGGCGTTGAGATATCCGCCGGCGCTCTTGGTCTCGCGCGCGATGGCACCGACGCCGCGACGGGCGGTGCCCTTGAAGAACATGTGCTCGAGGACGTGGGAGATGCCGGTCCAGCGATCGGGCTCGTCGAAGAAGCCCGCCTTGACGTGCGTCACCACCGCCACGACCGGGGCGGAGTGGTCGGGCTGCACCAGAAGGGTCAAACCGTTGGGGAGGATCTCCTTCCTGACACCGGCCGTCCACACGACCGGTCCTTCGGCCTCACCCGTCACCCGGTTCCGCTCATTGGACGATCCGCAGCACTCCGGCCTCGGCGCTGCCGCGGATGAACGCTTCCGCGTCGGTCGTCGGGATGATCACGCCGGTCTCGGCGTGCCCCCGCCGGGCCAGGCTCGTCATGAAGTCGTTGAGGGAGCCCTGGGCCCATTCGCGGTCGGCGGCCTTCATCTGCAGCAGGATCTCCTCCCAGTCGCCCCGGATCGACTGACCCGACAGGGTGACGACCAGGTGGGCGTCGCCGTGTCCCGGCTTCTTCTGCATCGCGTGGAGCTCGCTGAGCAGCGTGCCGAACAGCTCCAGCTGATGCGGATCGCGGATGCCGCCGTCCGCCTGCGAGGCTTCGACTTCGGCCAGCAGCATGTCGATCGGATCGGGATCGCCGGCCACCTCCCCCAGCCGGGTGAGCCACGGCTTGAGCTCGGGATCCTCGTCCGGGAGGCGATAGACCGACTTCTTGAGCTCGATGTGGCGCCAGATGCCGAGCTCGTCGAAGTGGTCCTCCGGTTGCGTGCGCTCGAGGTGGTGGAGGGACGCCTCGCTCTCGCCCCGATCGTAGAGGAGGTTGGCGAGGTAGATGCGCGCTTCGGCAAATCCCGGCTCCAGCTCGAGCGCGCGGCGCAGCCAGTAGAGGGAGCCGGCGTCGTTCCCCAACCGATGCGCCGCGTAGCCCAGACACGCGGCGGCGTCGGGGGAATCGGGGTGCGCGGCGGCGGCGAGGTCGAAGAAGCGGTGCGCGGGCGCGATCAGTCCCTCACGGAACAGCGACCGCCCGACTTGCAGCATCAGCTCGTGATCGTCCTGGAAGCCGAGCTGGAGGATCCGCTCGAACGCCTTCATGGCGGCCTCGCGGTCGCCCATCTTGAGCATCGTCTCGCCGATGCCGGCGAGTCCGTCCTCGTGGTCGGGATCGAGCCCGAGCGCGTGCTCGAAGCTTCGCCGTGACCAGGCGAATTCCTCGCGCGCGAGGTGCGCGTATGCCCTTCCGATATGGAGTTCGACGGCGTGCGGGTAGAGCGCGATCCCTTCCTTCAGGACGATCAGGGCGTCATCGTAGCGGCCTTCGTTGTAGAGTTGATGGGCTTGTTCGTCGAAGTCGTCGGAGCTGAGGAATGCATCCGACATCCACGCGCCTCCCACGGGTAGGTTGGTCTAACCTATGAAGTTCCGTGGTGGCAGGCAATAGAACCGGAACACCGGTCGCGCGGATGCGGCATGCTTGCGGTGGCGCGCCCGTATCTCATATTGGGAGCGTACCTCACTCCCATCGAGAACGGGCGCCATGGATTCGGTGGAGCCGGGGATCTTCGAGGCATGGCTCGCCTCGACTGACGACGGCGTTGTGGCCGTCGACGCCGAAGGCTTGGTCGTGCTGCACAACCCGGCGGCGAGCCGAGTCACCGGTCTCGCGCCGTCCGCCGCTCGGCGTCGCCCTTGGCGCGATGTTCTTCAGTTGGATCCCACCATCAGCGACCTGCTCTGGGCCGCGCGCCTCACCGGCCGCCGCGCCGTCACCCTCGCCAACGTGCTGTGCGCCCAAGGCAACCTCCGCACCGCGGAGACCCTGGCGCATCCCTGGACCGACGCGGCCGGCAGGACCGGCATCGTCATCCTGATTCGTGACCTCACCGTCCTCTGCCGGCACCGGAGCGGGCCCGGCGGGCGCAGCGGATACGGCGGCATGGTCGGCGCCGATCCCGCGATGACCGCGGTGTACGACCTCGTCGAGGCGGTCGCGGCCAGCGACGCCCCCGTCGTCATCGAGGGCGAGTCCGGCACCGGCAAGGAGGCCGTGGCGCAGGCGATCCACGCCCGAAGCGATCGGAACGAGCGGCCGTTGATCGCGGTGGACTGCGGCGTGGCGCAGCTCTCCGTACTCGATACGGAGATCTTCGGTCAGCTCCGGCCGGGGCCGCACGGCACGTCGTCCATCGGCCGCGCTGAGCTGGCGCACAGCGGCACTCTCTTCCTCCGGCGGGTGCACGCACTGCCCTCTTCCACCCAGGGGCGACTGCTCCGACTGCTGGAGACCGGTCTCTTCGAGCGCGATGGCGACCCCACCCCGCGGCGGGCGGACACCCGCCTCGTCGTCTCCTCCACGCACGCGCTGGAGCAGGAAGTGCGCGAGGGCCGGTTCCGCGACGACCTGTTCCGGCGGCTCCGGGTAGTCCGCATTCGCGTGCCGGCGCTGCGCGAACGCCCTGGCGACATCGTCCTCCTGGCCACTCATTTCCTGGCTCGCCATGGCCCTGCGAACGCCACCCTGTCCTCGGCGGCCTCCGCAGTGCTTCAGGCCGGGACGTGGCCGGGCAACGTGCGGCAGCTCGAAACGGTCATCCGCGAGGCCGCGACCGCGCTCCGCAACAGCGGACGCACGGTAGTCGAGCCCACCGACCTGCCGGGCGCGCTGGTCAGCCGGGCCGATGGATCGCGGAGCGAGGCGCCGCGGCGGCCGCCGGAGGACCGGCGCACCTTGCTGCTGCGCGCGCTCTCCTCGCACGGCGGGAATCGAACCGCCGCCGCACGCTCGCTCGGCATCGGCCGGGCGACGTTCTATCGGTGGTGGCGCGACGCGGGGCTGGGCGCCAGCTGACGCCCGGGCGTCACGGCGTGATGGTGAGGTCGTGCGGCCGAGTGGCCACTGGACGTTGGCCGAGGGGGACGAAACCCTGCAGGGTATAGCGACCAGGCGACACGGGAGCGCCGGCGAGGTCGGTGAGCGGCCAGCGAACCGTGAAGTCGCGTGACTCGCCAGGCGCCAGCGTGAGCAGCATCAGCGCGGCTCCCACCGGTCCGCGCAACCATCTCCAGACCTCCCGCCCGTCGGCATCCCTCACCACCAGATCCACGCCCACCGGACGCCCGGACAGCTCGAGCCGTAGCGGTGCCGGCCCGTCGTTGCTGAGCCGGATGGCGACGTGTGCGGTGTCGCCGACGGCCACCGAGGCCGGGGCGACGAGCTCGATCATGGGTTGGTTCATGCGAGTGGTACCGAGCGAGGCGAGGCAGGCCGCCGCGAGCGCTCCGCGCCGAAGTGCGGCGCGGGGCGTCGGGCGTCGATCCATTGGTCGTTGCTGCGTGACGATCAGTCGAAGGCCGAGGTGCCGAGCTGGCCCAGCTCCTGCTCGATCTGCTCCATCGAGCTGAAGATGAACACCGGCGCGCCGCCCAGCGTGCCGCCACCCCAGAGAATGCCGACCAGGAGCACTTCGTCTTCGCCGGCTTGCTCCCACACGCCGGCGCCGCTGTCGCCGCCCTGGGAGCCGGCCAACACCCAGTCCTGACAGATCTGGACGATGTCGGTGCCGTTCACGCCGGTGTCCACACAGGTGAAGATGACGGGCCCGAACGTGTGTCCCGACGTGCGGCCGACCTTATGCGCGATCTCACCCTCGAACGGGAAACCGAGCTCGCCGACGATGGTGTAGCGGGGGTTCTTGGGATCGATCTTGAGCGCGCCGATGCGCTGCAACGCGAACGTGGTCCGCGCGACGGTGCCGAAGTCCGAAGTGGTTTTGTCGATGTACCTGGCCAGCAGGGCGTCGCTCAACCGGCAGCGGAAGCCCTGGTACACACAGAGACCACCCGCGTCGCCGTAGCGCGGGTCCTTGAATTCGCGCGCGATCCGGGCGGCTGCCCCGATGCCGCCCTGGGTGTAGGGCGTGCGCTGATTCCCTCCCTGGATGTCGGAGCAGTGTGAGGCGGTCACGAAGAATTCCCCGTGAGGATGGCTCCCCAGCCTCGCGTTGAACCCCACCGAGCACACGAAGAGGAGCCCCGGACCTTCCGATGGGGCCGGGAAGATGATCTCGGCGCCGCCAGGCACCGGACGCAGCCGGTCCTGCAGCGTCTTGGTCCGCTCGACCGCCGACACCCGGCTGATGATGACGACGTCGCGCGGCACGCCCGCGGCGGCCAGGGCCCGTACCACGTCCTTTTCCTTGGCCGCTGGCGTGATGGCCACGCGCAACCGGTTGGCCGACTCGTCGGTGTCGGTGAAGACCACGCCACGCACGTTGAAGATCTTCTTCAGCCTCCCGCGATAGGCCTGGAGCTCGTTGTAGTCGTACTTCGCCGCCTGGGTGACGATATCGGAGCTCTTGCCGAGGCGCCGCTGGACCGCGGCATTCCCCGAGGCCCGAAGCGTACTGGCCAGGTCGCTGCTCCGAAGCGCGGCCCCGCCTGCGGGAGCCTTCATGTACACATTGAGTCGGCCGGACTTGTCGTAGTACATCCCACCGAAGCCGGGGATCTGCTTGGCCAGGCGGCTGAACTCACGATCAACGCCCCGACCGGTGGCGGCCTGCAGCTCCGCGTCGGTGAGCGTGGTGGACACGCCGGTCATGCCGGATTGGGGCGACGTCGGTGGGTTGGAGTCTGTACAGCCCACGGCGAAGACGGCGACGGCCGCCGCCAGTGGGAGCACGGAGCCACGCCTGACAATCTTGGCCAGCATCTGACCTCCGAGAGGATGTGCTGTTCGTTGTGTTGGCAAAAGGAAGCGGAGAGGGGTCAAGCGAACATGCACCCCGCGAGATGGAGCGTCAAGAGACGCGGATGCTATGTTAGAGCCGTGACATTTCAGCGCAAACTTCTGCTTGGTTTCTCGCTCATGGTCCTCCCCGCCCTCCTGATCGGGGCCGAGGCCATTCGCACTAATCGCTTGGAGCGTCGTGCGTTGGATGCGTTGGGCGAGAGCATGGCTCGCACCCGGACGTATGCCGAGCTGGAGACGGCGATGTTCGACCAGGGGGAGATTGTCTGGCGTTATCTGAGCGGGCTGGACCCTGGCGCCCGGCGCGAGTTCGACCTCGCCGGACAGGTCATCCGCTACTGGGAAGAGCGCTGGCGGGCGGAGCTGGGACCGGATGAGTCCTCGCTCGCCGATGGCGTCGGCCGGATCCAGGCCGACATCCGCCGCGTCGCCGACAGCGTGTTCCACCTGGCCGACACCGGCAGGCGGCCCGAGGCGTTCGCGCTCGCGCAGCGCGAGCTCAAGGAACGGCTGCAGCCCGCGCTGACGCAGATGAATCGCGCGGTGTACCGCCGGGCGCGCGAATCGAGCGTGCGTGGCGCCTACAGCAAACTGGAAGAGATCCTGGCCGGCGAGGGGCGCACGCTGCTGGTGATCATCGCGCTCACCCTCGCGGGCGGACTCCTCGCCTCCTGGCTCATCTCCCGCAGCCTGGCCCGTCCGATTCGCGAGCTGACCGGCGCGATGGCGATCGTGGGATCGGGCCGGCTCGACCACCCCGTGAATGTCACGACGCGGGATGAGATCGGTGAGCTGGCGGGTGCGTTCGGCCGCATGACCGACAGTCTGCGCCAGAACGTGACCAAGCTCGAGCGCACCCAGTCGCAGCTGGTGCAATCGGAGAAGCTGGCCTCCATCGGCGAGATGGCGGCCGCGGTCGCGCACGGGCTTCGGAATCCGCTCGCCAGTCTCCGCGCCGCGGCGCAACTGGTCCGTCGCCACCCCGATTCGCCCTCTTCCGCCGAGCACCTCGACGCCATCGTGGAGGAGGTGGACCGGCTGGACCGGCGGATCAGCCACCTGCTGAGCTTCAGCCGCCCCGCGCCCTATCGGCCGATGCCCGAGCGGCTCGATCGACTGGTGGAAAACCTTCTCCCCGCATTCGCCGAACCCATGCGCGAGCGCGACGTGCAGCTTCGGGTGGATCTCCCCGCGTCGCTCCCCGAGGTGCGGGTAGATCCGATGCAGCTGGAGCAGGCGATCCTCGAGCTGGTCTCCAACGCGCTCGATGCCATGCCGAGCGGCGGGAATCTCCGCCTCGCGGCCCGCGCGGTGAACGGTGGGCAGTCGGAGGAGGTCCTGGTGGAGGTGACGGATACCGGCGGCGGCATTCCCGATCACGTGCTGCCATCCGTCTGCGAGCCGTTCTTCACGACGCGTCGGGACGGGACCGGCCTGGGCCTCGCCATCGCCAAGCGGTACGTGGAGCAGAACGGCGGGCGGCTCGCGATCGTCAGCACGCCGGGCTCGGGCACGACGGTGCAGGTCTGGCTGCCGGCCGGAGGCACGGCATGAGCGGCACCATCCTGATCGTGGACGACGAGCGCACGCTGGCCCGGGCGGTCAAGGCGTTCCTCATCGAGGCCGGATACGAGGCCGAGGTGGCGCCCGACGCGGAACAGGCGCTCGGGCTGCTGGAGAGCCTCCGCCCCGACGTCGTGTTCTCCGACGTGCGTCTGCCCGGCATGGACGGCATCGAGCTGCTGCGCCGCATTCGGGAATTCGACCCCTCGATCCCCGTCGTCATCATGACGGCATATGGCACGATCGAGGGCGCCGTGCAGGCGGTGAAGCTGGGTGCCTTCGACTATCTCAAGAAGCCGGTGGACCTGGAGGAGCTGCGGCTGCTTGCCGAGCGCGCGCGCGAGCACTCCCAGCTCCGGCAAGAGCTGTCCTACTACCGGCGGCAGGCCGCCCGCGACGTGCCCTTCGCCGGCGTGGTGGGCGACTCCCCCTCCTTCCTAGGCGTGCTCGATCAGGCGCGGCAGATCGCCGCGCTCGACGAGACGCCGCCGGTTCTCATCATGGGTGAGACCGGCACCGGCAAGGGACTGGTCGCCCGCACCATCCACGCGAGCAGCGGGCGCGCATCCAATCCCTTCATCGAGGTGAACTGCACCGCGCTGCCGGCGAACCTGATGGAGGCCGAGCTCTTCGGCCACGAGCGCGGCGCCTTCACCGACGCCAAGGAGTCGCGGATGGGCCTCTTCGAGGCCGCGGCGGGCGGGTTCCTCTTCCTCGACGAGGTGGGCGACATCGAGCTGTCGCTCCAGGGCAAGCTGCTGAAGGCGGTGGAAGAGCGCACCGTGCGCCGCGTGGGCGGGATCCGGGACCGGAAGATCGACGTCCGGATCCTCGCCGCGACCAACCGCGATCTCGAGCGGGAGACTCAGCGCGAGCGGTTCCGCCGGGATCTCTATTTCCGGCTCGCCGTCATCCTGCTGCGCCTTCCACCACTCAGGGAGCGCGGCGACGACGTCCTCACCCTGGCCCACCACTTCCTCGAGCGCTTCCGCGCGAAGTACGGCAAGCCGGTGCAGCGGATCGAAGCCGAGGCGCGGGAACTTCTGCTCGCCTATCCGTGGCCGGGGAACGTTCGCGAGCTGAGCCACGTGATCGAGCGAGCCGTGCTGTGGAGTCAGGGACCGGCGCTCGACATCGAGCACCTCGCGCTCGAAACGCCCTCCGCGAGCCCCGCAGGCGACGACGGGCGCGCGGGATCGGCCACACGGCCCGCCGGCATGGATCTCGAGCAGTGGGAGCGGTCGCTGATCGAGCAGGCGCTACGCGAGGCCGACGGCAATCAGACCCGCGCCGCCCAGCACCTCGGTATCTCACGGGATACGCTTCGCTATCGTCTGAAGAAGTACGGCCTGCAGGCTTAGCCTCACCCAACTTTGTGGGTGATATCACCCACCCAGGGCCATCTCACCCACTCGACAGCATTCATTCACTGGGCCCGCTGACTTGGTTGATGTCAGCAAGTCACGCCTTCCAAACGACTTGCAGTACAATACACCTCTGTATCACGCGTGGCACGCCACCTGCATTAACGAGGGCGTCGTCGGGCCGAACGGGTCCGGCTGGGCTTCACCGCCCACACAGTGTCCCGGGTCCCCAGGGCCCACCAACTCAACACCGGAGGGTGCTTATGACGTGGACCAAGCCCGAGGCCGAGGTCGTGGCCGTCACGATGGAAGTCACCGCCTACGTCGCGACGCTCTAAGGCGAACTGCCATCGGTAAGGGGCTCGCGAAAGCGGGCCCCTTACTTTTTCAGGGTGCAAGTCATCCTTCTTGGGACCGCCGCCGGCGGTGGATTTCCGCAGTGGAACTGTTGGTGCCCCACCTGCCGCATCGCGCGCATGGAGCCGGAGCGGGCGCGGCGCCGGAGCCAGTCGTCCGCCGCGGTCAGCGCCGACGGCCACCGCTGGTTTCTCCTCAACGCCTCCCCCGACGTGCACGCCCAGCTCGCGAGCATACCCGCCGAGGCACCGTCCGGCATGCGCCACGTCCCGGTCGAAGGCGTGGTCCTCACCGATGCCGAGCTGGATCACACGCTCGGGGTCCTGCTCCTGCGTGAGGGACGCTTTCTTCAGATTCACGCCACCGCCGCCGTGCGCGACATCATCGAACGGGACTCGCGGATAGTCCCGGTGACCCGCGCGTTCGCCGAGGTGCGGATGATCGACCTGGCACTCGGTCAGGCGGTCCCGCTCGCCTATCGGGACGGGTGCCCGAGCGGCCTCACCGTCACCAGCTTCGCGGTGCCGGCCGGCCCACCCCGCTTCGCCGGCGGCGACGTCCCCGGGCACACGGTCGGCGTGACGGTGCGGGACGAAGCCACCGGCGGCACGTGCGCGTTCGTGCCGGGCTGTGGCGGCCTCGACGATGGGCTGCTGGAGATCCTGGGCGGCGCGGAGCTGATGCTCTTCGACGGCACCTTCTGGACCGACGACGAGCTGATCGCGCTCGGCATCGGCGAGCGCACCGCGCGCGAGATGGATCACCTGCCGGTGTCGGGGGCGGGCGGAAGTCTGGAGCGGCTGGCAGGGCTACCAGGCCGGCAGCGGGTCTACACCCACATCAACAATACCAACCCGATGCTGGTCGAAGACTCGCCGCAGCGTCAGCTGGTCGAGCGGCACGGACTCGTCGTCGGCGCCGACGGCATGCGGTTCACCCTCTGATGAAGCGTTAGCTTGATTCCATGACTGCGACCCTCTCCTCCCAGCTGGCCACGCCGCCCCGACCGCCCATACCGGTGCTCGACCGCCCGTTGTCGCCCGAGGAGCTGGAGGCGGCGCTCCGCGCGTTCAGCGGCTCGTACTACGTCGAGCATCCGTTTCATCAGCTGATGTATGCCGGGCGGCTCTCGCGGCGGCAGTTCCAGGGGTGGGTGACGAATCGGCTCGCCTACCAGCGCGTCATCCCGCGCAAGGATGCCGCGATCCTGTCCAACTGCCCGGACCCCGACGTGCGACGCGCCTGGATCGCCCGGATCGTGGATCACGACGGCTCCGCCCCCGGCACCGGTGGGATCGAGCTCTGGATCCGGCTCGGCATCGCCCTCGGTGTGCCACGCGAGGCGATGGAGGACGAGAGGCACGTCCTGCCCGCGGCGCGGCTCATCTGCGAATCCTACGTGGCGTTCTGCCGGACCAAGCCCTGGGTTGAGGGCGTGGCGTCGTCGCTCACGGAGCTCTTCGCGCCCAGGATCCACCAGCAGCGGATCGAGGCGTTCCCCAAGTACTACCCGTGGATCCCGCCCGAGGCGCTGGACTACTTCAAGAGCCGCCTGGTCCAGGCCCCGCGCGACGTCCGGCACGGGCTCGAGATCGTGCTGCGGCACTGCACGACGGTGGACACCCAGCGCGGCGCCTTTCAGGCGCTGGCGTTCAAGCTGGAGATGCTGTGGGCGCTGATCGACACGATCCACAACGCGTATCGTGAGTCGGACGCGGCGGGTCGTGAGGAGGACGGGTCGTGACGAGGACGAAGTCGGTTGTCGCGGGGGCGAAGTGACACCCGGATCGGTTCCTTCGCTCTGGCGCCTCGCACGGCTCGACTTCGATCCGGTGCGGAATCGCCCCGTGCTGCTGTATCCCGAGGGCGCCGTGCTGCTCAACGACACCGGCAAGGCGATCCTGGAGCTGGTGGACGGCCGTCGCACGGTCGGGGAGATCGCCGGAATTCTGGGAGAGCGCTATCAGACCGACGTCACCGCCGACGTCTCGGAATACCTGGCGCACCTGGCGGAAAGGGAGCTGATCCGTGACGTCTGACCGACCGACCACCCTGCTGGCGGAGCTGACCCATCGCTGTCCGCTGCACTGTCCGTACTGCTCCAACCCGCTGGAGATGATCCGGGCCGAGGGCGAGCTCGCCACCGACGATTGGAAGCGGGTCTTCACCCAGGCGCGAGCGCTCGGCGTCCTCCAGCTCGGCCTCTCCGGCGGCGAGCCCCTGATTCGGAAGGACCTGGAGGAGCTCGCCACCCACGCGCGGGGCCTCGGCCTCTACACCACGCTGGTCACCTCCGGACTCGGGCTCACACGCGCGCGCGCCGAGCGGCTCCGCGAGTCGGGACTGGAGCACATCCAGATCTCGATTCAGGACGCCGACCCCGAGGTGGCGGAGCGGATCGCCGGCGTCAGCTCGGTGAAGCAGAAGCGGGCCGCCGCGGCGCTGGTCCGCGAGCTGGGCTTCGCGTTCTCGATCAACGTGGTGCTGCACCGGGCGAACCTCGATCGAATCGGGCAGATCATCGAGCTCGCGGCCGAGCTGGGCGCCGACCGCCTGGAGCTGGCCAACACGCAGTACTACGGGTGGGGCCTCGCCAACCGCGCCTCGCTCATGCCCACGCCCGAGCAGGTCGCCAGCGCCCAGGCCACCGCCGAGGAAGCCATCCGGCGCTACCGGGGACGCATGCAGATTCTCTTCGTGCTCCCCGATTACTTCGAGCAGTATCCCAAGCCCTGCTACGGTGGCTGGGGCAAGCTCTACCTGGTCGTGGCGCCCGACGGGAGCGTGCTGCCGTGCCACGGCGCCACCCAGATCACCACGATGTCCTTCGCCAACGTCCGCGACCACTCGCTGGAGTGGATCTGGCAGGAGAGCCCGGCCTTCAACGCCTTCCGCGGCGACGACTGGATGCGCGAGCCGTGCCGGAGCTGTCCGCGGAAGGCGGTGGATTTCGGTGGGTGCCGGTGCCAGGCGTTCGCGCTCACCGGAGCGGCGGAGAACACCGATCCGGTCTGCACGCTCTCGCCCAATCGCCACATCATCGACACCGCGGTCGCCACGCCGGCGGAGACACTGGAGTACCGCTACCGCGTCATCGCCGAGCCGCAGCGGGCGTGACCCTCGCGATCGAGGCCGAGGGGCTGGGGCGCGACTACGGCGACGTGCGCGCGCTGGCCGGACTCGACCTCGCGGTGTCAGCCGGCGACGTGGTCGGCCTGCTCGGCCCCAACGGGGCCGGCAAGACCACCGCGATGCTTCTGCTCGCCACCCTGCTCTCACCGAGTCGCGGCAGCGCGCGGGTGTTCGGACACGACGTCGTCCGGGAGCGATCGGCGGTGCGCGCCAGGCTCGGGCTCCTGTTCCAGGAGACCAGCGTGGACGGGCTTCTCACGGTCGAGGAGAACCTGCTCTTCGCCGCTCGACTCGCCGGTCTGGGCGGCCGTCTGGCGCGAGCCGCGGTGGCGGACACGATCGAGCGCATCGGCCTCACCCCGCGCGCGCGCAGGCCCGCGCGGGAGCTGTCGGGGGGATGGCGTCGTCTGCTCGACATCGCGCGCGTGACGCTGCACCAGCCGGACCTCCTCATCCTCGACGAGCCCACCGTGGGACTCGACCCCGAGCACCGCGACACCATCTGGGCGTTGCTCGATGTCCAGCGGCGGACCCACGGTACCACGATTCTCTTCTCCACCCATTATCTGGCGGAAGCCGAACCGGCGGATCGTGTGGTGCTGCTGGCCCAGGGACGAGTGGTGGCGGATGACGCCCCGGCCGCACTCTCGGCCGAGCTGGGCG
The DNA here is from genome assembly GCA_963846545.1 of uncultured Gemmatimonadales bacterium. Lineage (GTDB taxonomy): Bacteria > Gemmatimonadota > Gemmatimonadetes > Gemmatimonadales > GWC2-71-9 > CAVVWJ01. The sequence goes on from CAWJWG010000001.1 coordinate 2,783,120, forward strand.
AGCAGATCGCCGAGATCGATGGGCCGGGCGCCGAACGACTCGCTCGCGCTCTGCGAGGGCTGGGGTCGGCGCGGGTGATGCTCCGGACCGGGCGGGGGTTTCGCGTGGGCATCGCGGGCGACCGGGAGCCGGTCGTGGAGCTGGCGGGCCGCGCGCCGGGGATCGAGCGATTCGCGCTGCGCTCCACTACGCTCGAGGATGTCTACTTCGCGCGGACCCAAGGCCGCACCGAGCTGGACCCCGCCACGGTGGACGGCGGCGGGGCCGCCCGAGGTGGCGCGTGAGCACCTGGAGCGCGATCCACGGCATCGTGGCGCGCGACCTGGCGCGCACCACTCGGCAGACCAGCCGTCTGCTCGGCGGGGTCGCGCGGCCGTTCATGTGGCTCGTGCTGGTGGGCACCGGCTACGGTGCCATCGCCCGGCTGGAGCATGGCATTCCGTACCAGGCGTTCGTGTTTCCCGGCATTGTGATGATGGCCGCGCTCTTCGGCGGGACGTTGACCGCGATCTCGACCGTGTACGACCGGGAGTTCGGCATGCTCCGGCTGATGCTCGCGAGTCCGGCGGGCATCCCCGCGATCCTCACCGGCCGGGCCCTCGCGGCCACCGCGGTGGGCACGCTCCAGGGCGGAATCGTGCTGGCCTTCGCGCCGGCCGTGCTCCAGGTGTCGCTCACCCGCTGGATGCTGGCGGCCGGCGCGCTGGTCGGCGTGTCGGCCATGAGCGCGATGCTGGGATTGCTGGTGGCGGCACGGCTGCGGTCAGTGGAAAACTTTGCCGGCGTGATCAACGTGCTGCTCTTTCCGTTGCTGTTCCTGAGCGGCGCTCTGTACCCGACCGAAGGTCTGCCACCCGTCTTCCGCGCGATCTCCCGTGCCAATCCGGTCACCTATGGCGTGGACCTGCTCCGCCACGCCCTCGGCCAGGCGGCGGAGTTTCCTGCCTGGCTCGCGATCGCCATGCTGGCCGGGACGACCGCGCTGTGCTTCGCGGTCACCACGCTGCTGTTCGACCCTGAGCAGCGTCTCCTCGCCGGACGGCGGAGGGGCTCGGACAGTCGCTGAGCCCCACCGCCCCGCATCCTGGTGTCGGTATGGCTACGCCTACCGGCAGGTGGGCTGGGGAGCCAGGCGGGTGAGCTGAATCCGCTGGACGACGCGGGAGCGCGCCGGCTGGCGGACGCGACCGCCGGCGGGAATGGTCGCCTCGATGGTGATATCGCGGGTACGACGGACGAGCCCCGACGCAGGGGACCAGAAGATCTCGCCTCGCTCCACCGTCGTCTGGCGGACCGGGATGCGGACGGTGTCGCCGTGGGGCACGGTCTCGTCCGCGTCGGCCCGCGACTCCAGACGAAACCGCAGGAGCGGGCGACCGGCCACTACCGTGTCGGGGAGCCGGGAGAGCTCGAGCCCTCGTCCTTTCCAACGCTCGCCGGCGTGGAGCGCGGCGGGCGGGAGCGGCGGAAGAAGGTCTCGCGCGGCACCGGTCAGGTCGGCCACTTCGGCCACCTCGTCGGGCAGGAACGGATGAGCGGATTCCAGGTAGATACCGGAGGGCCGGAGCAGGCCGCGGTACCGACCACCGATCAGCCCATCCGTGTCGGCGATGACCTCGGCTTCACCCGTCCGGCGGCGGAGCGAGAGCGAGTCGTACCAGCTCTCCAGCGCGATGCCGCCGGCAGTGTCGCGTGCCCGGAAGCTCCAGATCCCGTCGCGATCGGCCGTCGCGGCGACCGATCCCCCCGCCGTCTCGGTCTCGATCTCGCTATGCGACGTCTCGGCGAAGCGGGCGCAGTGCAGCTGCGCGGCGGCATAGGCCGGTGGAGCGGGCTCCTGCGCGGCGGACGACTGCGGTCGGAGCACATGCGTCAGGGCGAGTACGAGGACGAGCCAAGCCGAGCTCACCCCTCGGCCATGAACGGGTATCGGTAGTCCTTGGGCGGCGCAAAGGTCTCCTTGATCGAGCGAGGGGACACCCACCGCAACAGGTTCAGGACCGAGCCGGCCTTGTCGTTCGTCCCGCTCGCGCGTCCGCCGCCGAATGGCTGTTGTCCTACGACCGCACCGGTGGGCTTGTCGTTGATGTAGTAGTTGCCCGCCGCGAACCGGAGCGCGCGATCGGCCTGGACCACGGCCGCGCGATCCTGCGCGAAGACGGCGCCGGTCAGAGCGTAGGGACCGGTCCGGTCCACCAGGGCGAGCGTGTCGGTCCACTTCGCAGCCGGGTACACGTGGACCGTGAGCACGGGCCCGAACAGCTCCTCGCACATGGTCTGGTACATCGGATCGTCCACCTGCAGCAGGGTGGGCTGCACGAACCAGCCCGTCGAGTCGTCGGTGCCGCCGCCCGCCACGACCTTGACACCCGGGCTCGTCTTGGCGCGCTCCAGATGGCCCCGCAGCCGCTCGAAGGCGCGCCGGTCGATCACCGCTCCCATGAAGTTCCGGAAGTCGGCGACGTCGCCCATGCGGATATCCGCGATCATCGCCGTGACCCGCTCCCGCACCTGCGGCCAGAGCGAATCGGGGATGTACGCGCGCGATGCGGCGCTGCACTTCTGCCCCTGGTACTCATAGGCCCCCCGCACCATGCCCACCGCGAGCGCGTCGACGTCCGCGCTCGCGTGCGCGACGATGAAGTCCTTGCCGCCGGTCTCCCCGACGATCCTGGGGTAGCTGCTGTAACGGTCGAGATTCTCGGCTACCGTGCGCCAGAGACTCCGGAATACGGGGGTGGATCCGGTGAAGTGAATACCCGCCAGCTTCTCGTCCGCGAGCAGCGTGCGGCTCACCGCGATCGAGTCACCCGGCAGGAAGTTGATGACGCCGGGCGGCAGTCCGGCCTCCTCCAGGATGCGATAGAAGTACCAGTTGCTCAGGGCGGCCGTGGCCGACGGCTTCCAGACCACCGCGTTCCCCATCAGCGCGGGCGCGGTCGGCAGGTTGCCGCCGATCGCGGTGAAGTTGAAGGGCGTGATGGCATAGACGAACCCCTCCAGCGGCCGGTGGTCCATCCGGTTCCACACACCGGAGGACGACTCGGGCTGCTCCCGGTAGATCTTGTCCGCGAAGTGCACGTTGTAGCGGAGGAAATCGATCAGCTCGCAGGCGCTGTCGATCTCGGCCTGGAACGCCGTCTTGCTCTGGCCCAGCATGGTGGCGGCGTTGACCACCTGCCGGTGCGCGGTGGCGAGCAGGTCGGCGGCCTTGAGGAACACGGCGGCGCGGTCCTCGAAGCGCCAGTGCGCCCAGTCACGCTGGGCCTCGACCGCGGCCTTGGTCGCCGATGCGATCGTGGCGCCGTCGGCCTGATGCACCTTGGCGAGGACGCGGCGATGGCAGTGCGGGGAGACCACGTCGTGCGTGTCTCCGGTGCGGATCTCCCGGCCCCCCACGACCACCGGGATGTCCACCGGCTCGGCCGCCACGGAGCCCAGAGCGGACTTGAGCGCGGCTCGCTCGGGAGTGCCGGGCGCGTAGGTCAATACCGGCTCGTTGTGGGGAATCGGGATGTTCGAGATACCACTCATCGGGGAGCCCCGGGACCAGGAAGGAGGGTAAGCTAACCCGTCGCCGCCGGAGGCGCCCGGCATTACTTTCGGGCGAGACGCACCGCTCTCCACCCTCGAGGACCGCCATGACCCGTGGCCCCGCCGCCCTGATTCTCCTGCTCGCGCTCGCCGGCTGCAGGACCTACGACTACTCCACGCGCATCGTCGAGTCGGACGGCTTCGTTCCGGGTGATCAGATGGCACGCTACGGCCACGAACAGGCCGAGGCGGTCGCCATCGCACGGCGCTTCGCGGCGGCGGATGAAGGCAGCTCACCGGCGGCACTCGTCGCGCAGGCCGACAGCGCCATGGCCTACGCCAAGACCCTGCCCGGCGTCGCCAACACCGTGGCCGATCCGGAGAGCCACCGGCTCACCGTCCAGTTCAAGAGCGGCTGGCGGGTCGGCGTCGTGCCGCTCGCGGACGGCAAGGCGGCGGCGGAGACCCCGGGCCTGTCGGCGGCTGCCCGGCGCTGACGGCCAAGACGCCGACGGTGGGGGATGTCGCGGCCACGTGCCGCCAGGTCACGACGACGTTACCCGATCGGGAATCGGCCACCCGGCTCGGCACAACGATGGTGCAGGAGCGGCTGGCGGCGTGCGCCCAGGTGACGGGCCCGGTGTCGAGTGTGTACCGATGGCAGGGTGAGGTGGAAACGGCGGCGGAGTGGTACTGCCACCTGAAGACGACCGCGGCGAGAGCCCCCGCGCTGCTGGCTCGCATCCGCGAGCTCCATCCCTACGACACTCCCGAGATCATCGCGCTGCCTGCCGAGGCCGATCCCGCGTACCTCCGCTGGGTGGAGGACGCCGTCGCCCAGCCCTGACTCAGCGCACCACGACCGGAGTCGGGTGGACGACCCGGCCGGCCGACTTCACCGCGGCGTCCACCGAATCCACGTCCCACATCATCATCGTCAGCCGGTCGGACGAGCCGGCGAACGTCTCCAGATCCTGCGCTGAGAGCCGGCGCTCCTTCACCGGAAGGTTCTGGAGGTCAGCGCGATAGGGATGGGTGTGCCAGGTTCCCAACAGCCCGGGCGCCCGATCGCAGTTGCCCGCCACGGCCATGGGAAGCTGCTTGAGGTCGGCCGCCGGTACCCATCCCTCCACCACGATCGTGTCGCCCACCACGCGTCCCTGAAGGCATCCGAGATACTCGAGCGTCGTGGGTCCCACGGTCCCCAGCATGCGCTCCATCGTGTTGCGGTCCCCCTGCTCGTCCCAGTGCTCGTTGTTCCGGGTCCACGCAGCGCTCATCGAATCGCGCGCGACCTGGGCCAGCACGACAACTGTCGGGGGCGAGAAGGCGCTCGCCTTCGACGATGCGGCCAGCAGAAACATCCCGGCCAAAGCGGGCAGCGCGACCGGAAGCAGGGCTCGGAACCGAGATGTCGAGAGAGGGCGGTGCATGCCTGAGCTTAGCCCTACCCGTCCTCGCGATCCACGTTTGGCTCTTCCGCCGAGCGCCATGCGCTCAGATATTTCCATCGTCTCCGCTCGTCATTGCCGTCCTCCCCATCCGGTTACGCTCTTCATGGCCAGCCGCACGCGACTCGTTACGGTCCTGGTGGTGGTCGGCTTCCTCGCGTTTCTGTTGTACTCCACGCTCGAGGTGCAGCGCGTCGAGTGCACCGTGGCCGTGGATTTCCAGGGCCAGCAGCGCTCGGCCACCGCTTCCGGGGCGAGCGAGGAATCGGCCACCGAGCAGGCGCAGACCGCGGCCTGCGGTCCGCTGGTGCAGGGCATGGACGAGAGCATCGCGTGCTCCCGGCGCCCGCCCACGACCCGCCGCTGCCGTACGCTGTGAGCGGCCGATGAAGACGCCGCGCTTCCCGCATCCACTCACGCTGCTCGTCGCCTGCGTGCTGGTGGCGGGGGCGCTCACCTGGGTGCTCCCGGCGGGCGAGTACCAGCGGCGGGAAGATGCGGCCACCGGCCGCAGCGTCGTGGTCCCCGGCACCTATGGACGGGTCGAGCCGGCGCCGGTCGGCCCGTTTCAGGCGCTGGTGGGGATCCCGCGAGGGATGATCGACGCGGCGTCCGTCATCTTCTACGTCTTCCTGGTGGGTGGCGGATTCGCGGTCGTCGAGCGGACCGGAGCCCTCACTCGCCTCGTGAACTCGCTGGTGCGGGTTCTGTCGGGGCGCGGCCTGCTGGTGATTCCGGTGGCCGGACTCGCCTTCGGTACCGGCGGTGTGCTGCTGCAGATGGAGGAGGAGCTGATCGCCTTCGTGCCGGTCCTCCTGCTCCTCACGTCCCGGCTGGGATTCACTCCGCTCACCGCCGTCGCCATGAGCCTCGGGGCGTCGGCAGTCGGCGCCTCCTACAGCTTCATCAACCCGTTCCAGGTCGGCATCGCGCAAAAGGTCGCAGAGCTGCCGTTGCTCTCCGGCTGGCAGTTCCGCGTCGCGTTCATGATCCCGGCGCTCGCCATCTGGATCGCGGGGACCATGCTGTACGCGCGGCGGACGAGCGGCCCTCCCACAACGGCCGAATCCATGGAGGCGCTTCCCGCAGCGGGTTGGCGTCACGCCGCGGTCCTCCTCACCGTGGTGGTCAGCTTTATCGCCTTCGTCGTCGGGGTCCTTCAGTTTCATTGGGACTTCGACCAGCTCTCGGCGGTCTTCTTCGTGATGGGGGCGGTCGCGGGGCTGGTGGGAGGGCTGAAGCTCGCCGGCACCGCCGAGGCGTTCGTCGACGGGTTCCGCTCGATGGCGTTCGCCGCACTGCTGATCGGCTTCGCGCGGGGGATCTACGTCGTGCTGTCGGAGGGCAGGATCGTGGACTCGGTCGTCCACGGCATCTTCACCCCTATCGCCGACCTTCCCGTGGCGGTGTCGGCGCTCGGCATGATGGCCGCCCACCTCCTGATCCACGTCCCCGTCCCCAGCACCAGCGGGCAGGCGGTCCTGACCCTGCCGCTCCTGGTGCCGCTCTCCGACCTAATCGGGCTGTCCCGACAGGTGACGGTGCTGGCCTATCAGTACGGCGCCGGCCTGGGCAACCTGCTGTGGCCGACGAACGGGGCGCTGATGGCGATGCTGGCCGCTTCGGGTGTGCGCTACGAGGACTGGCTGCGATTCACGCTGCCGCTGGTGGTGCTCCTCGCCGGGCTTGGAGCCGTGGCGATCATCGTCGGCGTGATGGTGGGATTCTGACGGCTTAGCTCGCGGCTCCGGATTCGGCGACGCCCGCAAGACGCTCCACCTGTCCGAGCTGGGCCAGACCGACGTGGCGGTGCCGTTCGCTGCCGTGCTGGAACACGATCAGGGTGGGAATGCCGCGGATGCCGAGGCGGGCGGCGGTCGCGGGGTTCGCGTCGGTGTCCATCTTGAGGACGAGTACCTCGCCCGTGTGTCGCCCCGCGAAGTCATCCAGCACCGGCGCCATCATCTTGCAGGGACCGCACCAGTCGGCGTGAAAGTCCACCACCACCGGTGCGCTGGCGGCGGCGATGGTGCGCTCGAAGTCGGCGTCGGTGACCGGCAACGGGCGGTCGAGTCGGATGGGACGCCCGCAGCTGCCGCACTTGGGCCCGGCGGCCAGTCGGCCGAGGTCCACCCGGTTGGCGGTGGAACAGAAAACGCAGCTCACGACGACCGGACGGCTCGGATGCGCGGCGTTCACCATTGCGTCACTCTCCTGATCGCGCGAGACTAACCTCTTACACAGGCAAGCTAAACCAGCCGGAACCCGACCGCTGGCACCACTGTTGCGTAAGCTGGAGGTTGTCTCCCTATCAGGCAGGGCACCATGGGCGAGCTCACCATCCGGGAAATGGAACAGGACGGCGATTTTTCGGCCTGGTACTCCGAGCTCATCGAGCAGGAGGAGGCCGCCGCGGGCCATAATGGCGGCCCCGAAGAGCGTTACCTCATCCTGAGCAACGAGATCGGCGACTGGATCGGGGGCCTGCGCTATTGGTTGCGCGGTGGGGTCGCGCACCTGGTGGATGTTGTGGTCCTGCCGCAGGAGCGGCACCGCGGCCACGCTCACCGGCTGCTGGCGGCATTCGAGGAGCGGGCCATCGACGGGGGCGCCCACCTGGCCGAATTCTGGACGGATGACGACCGGTCCGAAGGACTTCTGGCCGCTCTCGGCTGGGATCCCGTGTTCCGCCGGGAGCGCTACATCGGCCACCGGGCTTGGTCCCTCATGGAAAAGCGCCTCTCCGCTTCCTAGCGGACACTCAGCCTCGTACGTTGGCATTCACCGGACCGGCCACACTATCTTATGTGGCTGGTCCGGTCTGCATTTAGAGGGCTAACCGTCGTCCTGGGACATTCATGGGTACCGCTACCGATCCCGCTCGCGAGCTCGAGTCCAAAGTCGAAGTCCTGCGGGACCTTGAGGGCCGGGTCGGGGAGCTCATGGAGCTGCATGAACGGAAGCGGGATCTGTGGTTCCCCTCCGACCTGCTGGGCCCCGCTCCCGACACCGACCCCGACGCGTTTCAGGCCGCACTCCGAGCCAGGGCCAAGGGCATTCCCGACCACGCCCGTGCGGCTCTCGCGCTCAACCTGCTCACCGAAGAGGGCCTGCCCCATTTCCATCGGCTGCTCGCCGTCTACCTGGGCGACGACAGCTTCTGGCGGCTCTGGAACAACCTCTGGACTGCCGAGGAAGACCGGCATGGCCAGGTGCTGCACGACTACGCCCGGGACACCCGCCTCTTCGACCAGCGCAAGATCGAGGAGATGCAGTTCGAGTACATCCGCCGGGGCTTCCACCCGGACTGGGACCGCGATCCCTATCGGGTCTTCGCCTACACCACCGTGCAGGAGCGCGCGACCCAGTTCTCCCACGCGGAGACGGGCAAGGTGATCGGCGAGTACGAGCCGAAGCTCGCGGAAGTGCTGAACCACGTGGCCAAGGACGAGGCGCGTCACTACGCGTTCTACCGGACGGTGTTCGAGGAGATCCTGAAGCGCGATCCCGACCAGGCGCTCCACTCGGCCTCCTTCATCCTTCCGGCGATCGACATGCCGGGCATCACCATCCCGGGCTTCAAGGACCTGGCGGAGGTGATCCGGCGCTCCGGGATCTACGGCCCGCGCGACTATCTCCACATCGTCCAGGAACAGATCCGGTACTGGAAGATCGATAGCCTCGATGGCCTGGGGGAGCTGGGACGCAAGGCGCAGGAGAAGATCATGGGGATTCCGCTGCGGCTCCGCCGGATCGCCGAGCTGATGGAGACCCGGAGTCGCGCGAAGACCTTCAGCTTCGAGGTCGTGTTCAACCGCGAATTCGCGATGGAATGAGGTCGCCGTGCGACTGGTCCGCGCTCGCGCTGATCTGCCTGCTCGCGGGGTGCGGTGGCGACGAGCGTCCACCTGAAGCGGAGCCGGCGGCCGAAGCGAATCTCCCTCCCGATCAGCGCGACGCCGAGGCGCTGGGGCGCGAGGTCCTGGAGCTCGTCGACCGGGCGGTGGACTACCGGGGCTCGCATCGCGGCCGCCCCGCCAGCTCCCTGCGCCAGATGGGCGTGGACAGCCTGACGGCGATCACCGCCCGACATCTCCTCAACGTGAATCGAGAGCCTGTGGTCACCGTGCAGTTCCGGAAGGCCGATGGACGAGAGGTCATGTCCTGCCGCGGTGACAGCCACATCCTCGAGGAAGCCTCCATCAACGCGGGCCGGTTCACCCTCATGTGTACCTCGCGGTCCGGCGCCCAGCGGCCGATCGAGGTCGGTGGCGCGGGGCGATAGCCCCGAGCCTTCCCCAGTCCTATCGTGCTCCATTTCACGGTCGACACCTTCGTACGCGGCCTCGTCGTCGCCGCGCTGGCCTGCGCTTCGATCGTCGCCACCACCCATTGGGCCGTGCGACGCAAGAAGATCGGCCCTTTCGGCGCGTGGCCGAGACTGGTGCGCCGCGTCAGCGATCCCGTGATCCTGCCGCTGGAGCGCCGGGTGATCGGGCTCGGCGGAAATCCGCAGGATGCGCCCTTGTGGCTCTTGGGTGTCGTCATCCTCGGCGGGCTGCTGCTGTTGAGCCTCACGCGTTGGCTGCTCGACTTCGCCGGATCGATGGTCGCGATGGCGTCGGCTCAGCCGCGCGAATGGATACGACTGGTGGTGAGCAGCCTGTTCAGCCTGGTCATGGCGGCGATCTTCATCCGGGTGATCGCCTCGTGGTTCGGCGTCTCGGAGTACCGGCGCTGGATGCGGCCGCTCGTGGCGCTGTCCGACTGGATCATTCAGCCGATCCGCCGGATGCTGCCGCCGACGGGCATGATCGACTTCAGCCCGATGCTGGCCTGGCTCGCCCTCTGGGTGGCCCGAGGGCTGGTGCTCGGGCTGCTGTGAGCGGGCCGGCGTCTGAACCCTTGTCGGGCCGGGCGATCCGGTTAGGTTCCGAGGAACGACAATTGAATCCGTGGCGATTTGCGCTGATTGCGGCCACGTAAAACAATCCGCTAAAACGCTTTGCCCTGTGGCGTTTTAGCCCCAGGGACTTTTTTTTTGGGAGCGAGGCTCGTTCGTGCCGCTCGTCTCATCACCCCGCCGATCCAGTGGTAGATCCGTCCGCACCCGCGCCGAGCGGGTGGCGCTGCTCGAGCCGCTGCTGGCGCGCCGGATTCTGCTGCTCGACGGGGCCATGGGGACGATGATCCAGACCTATCGGCTCGGCGAGGCCGAGTACCGGGGGGAGCGGTTCGCCACGTCGGACCGCGAGCTGAGGGGCAACAGCGATCTCCTCTGTCTCACGCAGCCGGATATCATCCGCGCCATCCACGCCGCCTACCTCGAGGCGGGCGCCGATATCATCGAGACCAATTCGTTCACCAGCACGGCGAGCTCCCAGGCGGACTACGGCCTGGAGGCACTGGTCGGGGAGCTGAACCGCGCCGCGGCCGCTCTGGCGCGCGAGGCGGCGGACGATTTCGAGCGCCGCGAGCCGGACCGACCGCGGTTCGTGGCCGGCGTGCTCGGTCCGACCAATCGCACCGCGTCACTCTCGCCCGACGTCAACGACCCCGGCTTCCGGAACATCGCCTTCGACGAGCTGGTGGCGACGTACACCGAGGCGACGACGGCGCTGCTCGAGGGTGGCGCCGACATCATCCTCATCGAGACCATCTTCGACACGCTCAACGCCAAGGCGGCGATCTTCGCCGTGGAGACCGTATTCGAGTCGCTCGGCACCCGGGTGCCGATCATGATCTCGGGGACCATCACGGACGCGTCGGGGCGGACGCTGTCGGGACAGACGACGGAGGCGTTCTGGACCTCCGTCGCCCACGCCCGGCCCCTCGCCATCGGGCTCAACTGCGCGCTCGGACCGTCGGCATTGCGGCCCTACGTCCAGGAGCTCTCCCGGGTGGCGCCGGTTCTCGTCAGCACTCATCCCAACGCAGGGCTCCCAAACGAGTTCGGCCAGTACGTCGAGACGCCCGAGTCCATGGCCGCGGTGCTGCGCGAGTTCGCCGAGCACGGGCTGGTGAACATCGTCGGCGGGTGCTGCGGCACCACGCCCGACCACATCCGCGCCTTCGCCGACGCGGTTCGCGATCTCCCGCCCCGGCTGCCGCCCGAGCCGCCGCAGCACCTGCGCCTGAGCGGACTGGAGCCGGTTACCGTCCACCCGGACAGCAACTTCGTGAACGTCGGCGAGCGGACCAACGTCACCGGCTCCCGCAAGTTCGCCAAGCTGATTCTGAACGGTGAGTACGACGCGGCCCTCGAGATCGCGCGGCAGCAGGTGGAGAGCGGCGCGCAGATGCTCGACGTCAACATGGACGAGGGCATGCTCGATTCGCAGGCCGCGATGAAGACCTTCCTCCAGCTGATGGCCGCGGAGCCCGACATCAGCCGGGTCCCGGTGGTGATCGACTCCTCCAAGTGGTCGGTGATCGAAGCCGGGCTCAAGTGCGTCCAGGGCAAGGGCGTCGTCAACTCGATCAGCCTGAAGGAGGGCGAGGAGACATTCCTCCGTCAGGCGACGCTGGTGCGCCGCTACGGCGCGGCGGTGATCGTGATGGCGTTCGACGAGCGGGGCCAGGCCGACAGCGTCGAACGCAAGCTGGAGATCTGCCGGCGCTCGTACCGCCTCCTCACCGAGCGGGTCGGCTTCCCGCCCGAGGACATCATCTTCGACCCGAACATCTTCGCGATCGCGACCGGGATCGAGGAGCACGGCGACTACGCGCTCGCCTACATCGAGGCCACCCGCCGGATCAAGGCGGAGCTGCCGCACGTATTGGTGAGCGGCGGCGTGAGCAACGTGTCGTTCGCGTTCCGTGGTAACGACCCGGTCCGCGAGGCGATCCACGCCGTCTTCCTCTATCACGCGATCTCGGCCGGCATGGACATGGGCATCGTGAACGCCGGCGGGCTGCCCATCTACGCCGACATTCCGCCCGAGCTGCTGGAGCGGGTCGAGGACGTGGTGCTGAACCGTCGGGCCGACGCCACCGACCGGCTGCTCGAGATCGCCGACTCGGTGAAGGGCCAAGCGGGCACCTCGACCACGGACCTGAGCTGGCGCGACAAGCCGGTGGCGGACCGTCTGGCGCACGCGCTGGTGGAGGGGATCGCGGACTACGTGGTGGAGGACACCGAGGAGGCGCGGCTCGAGGCCGCCCACCCGATCGAGGTGATCGAAGGCCCCCTGATGGTGGGCATGAACATCGTCGGCGATCTCTTCGGCGCGGGGAAGATGTTCCTGCCCCAGGTGGTGAAGAGCGCGCGCGTGATGAAGAAGGCCGTGGCCCACCTGATACCCTACATCGAAGCCGAGCGCGACGGGAGCGAGGTCGCGCACTCCAACGGGAAGGTGCTGCTGGCCACGGTGAAGGGCGACGTGCACGACATCGGCAAGAACATCGTGGGCGTGGTCCTGCAGTGCAACAACTACGAGGTCATCGATCTCGGCGTGATGGTGCCGTCGGCGAAGATTCTCGAGGCGGCGCGCCGCGAAGGCGTGGACCTGATCGGGTTGAGCGGGCTCATCACGCCGTCACTCGAGGAGATGAGCTTCGTGGCAAGCGAGCTGGAGCGCGAGGGCTTCCAGGTACCGCTCCTCATCGGGGGAGCGACGACCTCGCGCACCCACACCGCGGTGAAAATCGAGCCGAACTACCACGGCGCCGTCGTGCACGTGCTCGACGCCTCGCGCGCGGTGGGCGTGGCGGGCAGCCTGCTCAGCCCCGGGATGCGGGAAGGCTTCGCCCAGGACGTCCGGACCGACTACAAGAGGATCCGGGAGGAGCGCGCGGGCCGCGGGCCGACCGAGCGGCTGGTCAAGCTCACGCAGGCGCGCGCCAACCGGCTCACGATCGACTGGGCGACGGCGAACCCGCCGGCGCCCTGTGTGCTGGGCGCGCGCGCGCTCGACGACTACCCGCTGGATGAGCTGGTGGAGCGGATCGACTGGACGCCGTTCTTCCAGACCTGGGAGCTGGCGGGCCACTACCCCGCCATTCTCGACGACCCGAAGGTCGGGCCGGCGGCGCGGAGCCTCTTCCAGGACGCGCGTGCGATGCTCGACCGCATCGTCCGCGAGCGGCTGCTGAGAGCGCGCGGAGTGTTCGCGCTGCTCCCGGCGGCCGCCGTGGGCGACGACATCGAGGTGTACCCGACCGCCGACCGGCGCGAGCCGATGGCTACGATCCACACGCTCCGGCAGCAGATGGCCAAGCCGCCCGGCCGGCCGAACCTGGCACTGGCCGACTACGTGGCCCCGCGCGACAGCGGCGTCCTCGATCACGTGGGCGCGTTCGCGGTGACCACGGGCATCGGCCTCGAGGCGCTGGTGGCGGAGTTCGAGGCCCAACACGACGACTACAGCGCGATCCTGGCCAAGGCGCTGGCGGACCGGCTCGCCGAGGCGTTCGCCGAGCGGCTGCACGAGCGCGTGCGCCGCGAGTTCTGGGGCTACGCGCAGACGGAATCGCTCGACAACCTGGCGCTCATCCGCGAGTCCTATCAGGGGATCCGACCCGCGCCCGGCTACCCCGCCTGCCCCGATCACACGGAGAAGCGGACGCTGTTCGAGCTGCTCGAGGCCGAGCGGCGGACCGGCATCTCGCTCACCGAGACCTTCGCGATGACGCCGAGTGCAGCCGTGAGCGGGTACTACTTCTGGCATCCGGATGCGCGCTACTTCGGCGTCGGCCGGGTCGGCCGCGACCAGGTGGAGGACTACGCCAGCCGGAAGGGCATGACGGTGGCGGAGGCCGAGCGGTGGCTGGCGCCCAATCTCGGCTATCAGACGGGCGTGCCTGCGGGGAGCCGGTAGCCGCGTGCGCACTCTTCGCGATCTGCTCGCCGACGGCCGGGTCCACGTGGCCGATGGCGCCATGGGCACCATGCTCTACGGGCGCGGAGTGTTCCTCAACGTCTGCTACGACGAGCTGAACCTCAAGCAGCCCGACATGGTAAAGGAGATCCACCGGGAATACGTCCGCGCGGGCGCCGAGATCCTGGAGACCAACACGTTCGGCGCAAACCCGGTGAAGTTGGCCACCCACGGCCTCTCGGCCGATGTCGAGCGGATCAATTCGGCCGCGGCGGGTCTGGCCCGCGAGGCAGCCGGCGAGCGCGCGGCAGTGGTGGGCGCCATCGGTCCTCTCGGCGTCCGCCTCGAGCCGTTCGGCGAGCTCTCGGTGGACGAGGCGCGGCACGCATTCGGCCGCCAGGTGCGTGGCCTGCTGGCGGGCGGGGTGGACGGGTTCATCCTGGAGACCTTCAGCGACGTCAACGAGATCGGCGCCGCCCTTCTCGCCGTGCGCGAGCAGTGCGATCTCCCCGTCATCGCCCAGATGACGGTCGGCACCGACGGGAAGACCCACTACGGCACCGATCCCACCGTGTTCGGGCCGGAGCTGGCGGCGATGGGCGCCGATGTGATCGGCGTGAACTGCAGCGTGGGGCCGCACGGCGTGCTGGAAGCCATCGAGAAGCTGGCGCGGGTGGTCACCGTGCCGCTCTCCGCCCAGCCGAACGCCGGCCTCCCGCGCGAGGTGGGCGATCGCAAGATCTACATGGCCTCGCCGGAGTACATGGCGAGCTACGCCCGGCGCATCGTGGAGGCCGGTGCCCGGTTCGTGGGCGGGTGCTGCGGCACCACGCCGGACCACATCCGCTCGATCGTCGGATTCGTGCAGAGCGTCTCACCCCGCCACATCTCGGCCGTCGCCGCCGCCCCGCTTCCGGCGACGGCTGTGGACCCCGTCCCGCTCGCGGAGCGATCCAGCCTGGGCACGAAGCTGGCGGAAGGCCGCTTCGTCACCACGGTGGAGATCGTGCCGCCCAAGGGTGTGGACCCGGCGCCGATGTTCGAGCAGGTCCGGCAGCTCAAGAACGCGGGGGTGGACGCGGTCAACGTGCCCGACGGGCCGCGTGCGCAGAGCCGGATGGGTGCGCTCCTCTCCGCCGTCATGATCCAGCGCGAGGTCGGGCTCGAGGCAGTGGTCCACTACGCCTGCCGCGACCGCAACCTGCTCGGCATGCTCTCGGATCTGCTGGGCGCCGCCGCGGCCGGCATCAGCAACCTGCTGATCGTGACCGGCGACCCGCCGAAGATGGGGCCCTACCCCGAGGCGACCGCGGTCTTCGACATCGACAGCATCGGACTCGCCAATCTGGTCTCGCGTCTCAATCGCGGGCTCGACCCGGGCGGGAATCCGATCGGCAAGCCGACCCGGTTCGTCGTCGGGGTCGGGGTCAATCCCGCCGCGCACGACCTCGACCGTGAGCTTCGCCGGTTTGCCTGGAAGGTCGAGGCGGGAGCGGAGTTCGCGATCACCCAGCCGGTGTTCGACCTGGAGCAGCTCGACCATTTCCTGCGGAAGGTCGAGTCGTTCCGGGTGCCGATCATCGCCGGCATCTGGCCCCTGGTCTCGCTTCGGAACGCCGAGTTTCTGGCCAACGAGGTGCCGGGCGTCTCGGTCCCGGACGCTGTGCTCGACCGGATGCGTGCGGCGAGTGCGGACGGCAAGGAAGCCGCCCTGGCGGAAGGGGTCCGGATCTCCCGGGAGATGCTCGCCGCCGTGGCCGAACGGGTCCAGGGCGTTCAGGTCTCCGCCCCTCTCGGGCGGGTGCCTGTGGCGCTGGAGGTGCTGGCGGGGGCTCCGATTGAACCGGCCACAGCCAGGGGGTATACTCCCCGCACCTGAGTACCCTTCCGACCAACATCGGAGCCCGCCGCATGCAGGACCTCCGTACGGCCACGCCAGCGCTCACCACGCTCACCGAGGAAGAGACCATGTTCCGCGATGCGGTCCGGGAATTCGCCGAGACCGAGGTGCGGCCCCTGGTGAAGCCGATGGACGAGGCGGCGCAGTTCGAGCCCTCCCTGATCCCGAAATTCTTCGAGCTGGGTCTCATGGGTATCGAGCTGCCGGAGCGGCTGGGCGGCGCCGGCGGCTCGATCTTCATGGCCGTCCTCGCCATCGAGGAGCTGGCCCGGGTGGATGCCTCCGCGGCGATCTACGTGGACGTGCACAACACGCTGGTGAACAACGCCCTCCTCCGGTGGGGCAGCCCGGAGCAGCACGAGCGCTACTTCCCCCGTCTCACCTCCGATCTCCTCGGCGCGTTCGCGCTGTCGGAGCCGGGCAGCGGGAGCGACGCCTTCGCGCTGGCCACGAAGGCGGAGCGCCGCGGCGACCACTGGGAGCTCACCGGCCGGAAGTTCTGGATCACCAACGGCGCCGAGGCCGGGGTCTTCATCGTCTTCGCCAACACCGACTTCGAGAAGGGGTACAAAGGCATCACCGGGTTCATCGTCGAGCGGACGTTCCCGGGCTTTGCGGTGGGCAAGAAGGAAGACAAGCTCGGCATCCGCGCGTCCAGCACCACCGAGCTGATCCTGGAGCAGTGCGTGGTGCCCGACGAGAACGTGCTGGGACCGGTGGGTCAGGGATACAAGATCGCCATCGAGACCCTGAACGAGGGCCGGATCGGTATCGGCGCACAGATGATCGGCGTGGGAAACGGGGCGCTCGAGGCGGCCACCGCGTACGTGAAGGAACGGAAGCAGTTCGGCAAGGCGATCGCGGATTTTCAGGGCGTGCAGTTCCAGCTCGCGCAGATGGCGACGGATCTGGAGGCCGCCCGCCTGATGGTGTACAACGCGGCACGCCTGAAGGACGCCGGGCTGCCGTTCCAGCAGCAGGCGGCGATGGCCAAGCTGTTCAGCTCGCAGGTGGCTGATCGCACCACGTCCAACTGTCTCGAGCTGTTCGGCGGTTACGGCTATTCCAAGGAATATCCCGCGGAGAAGTACTACCGCGACGCCAAGATCGGGACGATCTACGAGGGCACCAGCAACATGCAGCTGCAGACCATCGCGAAGGGCCTCCTTCGCTGAGGGTGTCCTCCCGCGTCGGGACGGTTGTGTCCCTCCTACCCGTTCTCGCCGAGCCGCCGGTCGGGAATCGATCAGGTGTGCCTGGTGTTCCATGAAGCAACGCTCGCGATATCCCATCAAACTCATCCCCCGTATCCCCCTGCTCGCCTTTCGGAACCCCGCCACGGAGATCAATCGCTCCGTCGTCCCGCCCCCACCGCTGCCCCATCGACTCCTGAGCACGGTGTCCGGCCACGACTTGCGGCACCTCGGCCTGGGACTTGCTCTACTTCGGACCCGCGGAGCCCGGGGTGCCGTCGGAGACGAAACCGGAGTCCGACCCTGCGCGTTAACCCTCTGCAGGGATGTGGCTTAAGCTTGACATATGATCGGCGCCGGCGAGATTCATGCGGGGCTGCAACGTGGCTTCTCCGCACGACCCGGCCGCACTGCCTCACATTTTCGCACGCTGCCAAGAATCACCGTCCAGGGACCTTCATTTGCCGCTAACGTCGTTGAGCCGTCTCGCCACGGCCGTCGCCATTTCGTTGCTCCTTCCGCATGCTCCGGTTGCGGCCCAACAGGTCGCCACGAGTATCGCGGCGAAGGAAGTCGCGAACGGGACGGCGGAGCGGCTCGCGACGTGGTACGACGCGACGCTCCGACGGGCACCGGGACGATGGGGCGTCGCCGTCGCGGACGAGACCGGCCGAATGATCTGGAGTGTGAATCCGGATGAGCCGATGGTGCCCGCGTCCACGGTGAAGCTCTTCACCACCGGCTTCGCCCGCAGCGTGCTGGGCGGGGCAGCGCGGCGGTCGACCAAGGTGATCGGCGTGGGTGGTGTGGATCCGGAGAGCGGCTCATGGATCGGGTCCTGGACGCTGGAGCTCAACGGCGACCCCTCACTCGAACGAGCCCAGGGATCGGGGCCCACCTTCTACGATCTGGCGCTGCAGCTGGCGAGCGCGGGAGTTCGGAAGCTCACCGGTCCGCTGCAGGTCCAGAGCGCCAACGGTCCAGCTGACGCGATCTATCCCGCCGCCTGGTCGAACCGGCACCGCGGGCGGCTCTTCGCGCCGCCGGTGGGCCCTCTGACGCTACACGAGAACATCGTCTGGATCACAGTACGGCCGGGGGCCAAGGTCGGGCATCGCGCCCGGCTGGTCGAGACCGCGCCAGATGGCATTGCGTCGCTGGTCACCGTCTCCGCGACCACGAATGCCGGCCGCCGCTCGCGCCTGGGCCTGAGCCGCCGCAATGACGGCGGCTGGGTCGTGACCGGGACCATCGGCGCGCGCGCGACGTCCCGGCGGCTCACGGCCGTGGCGTCGGACCCGCGCACGGTCCTGAACGCGGTGTGGGGATCGGCGCTCGCCCGGGCCGGCATCTCGTGGAACCGCGCGCCATACATCGGCGCGCCGCCGGAAGGGGAGCCGCAGATCCTGGCCGAAGTCGCGTCCGCCCCGCTCGACTCGCTCGCGAGCGAGATCAACCGCAGGAGCCTCAACCTCGGCGCCGAGCTGCTGCTCCAGTGGGCAGGCGGCCGCGAGGGAGCGCCCGAACAGCTCACCAAGCATGTGCTGGACGTGATCGGGTCCCACGACGGCGTTCTCCTGAAGGACGGCAGCGGTCTCTCGTACGAAGATCGCGTGGCGCCCTCGGCCTTCATCGCCTACCTGGCCAAGTTCCCGATGACGCCGGCGGGTCAGAACTTCCCGCAGCTGCTTCCGGCCAACGGCTCCGGCACGCTCCGGCGGCTCAACACCGGTTTCCCCGGCAGCGGCGTCGTGCGCGCCAAGACGGGCACCCTGGGACAGGTCTCGACGGTAGTCGGCTATCTCGGGGCGCCGGACGGGGTGCTTCTGGTGACGCTGATGTACAACGGCACGCGGCCGTGGGCCGCCCGCCAGGCGCAGTGGAAGCTCTTCCGCGAGCTGGGCGCCAACGGCGTCGTCATCCCGGCCGACAGCGCTCCGCCGCCGGTACAGCTGGGCGGAGATGAGAACGACCGGCCCGCGTGGATGGCGGACAGCCTGGTGGTTTCTGACAATGCGGCGAGTGAAGACAGCACGGCCACGCATTAGGCGGGCGGCGATATCGGAGGAACTACTGGCCGCGGGCACCTCGCCCGCGGCCTTCGTGCGTTAGGCCTTCCGTGCGCTGGCTACGACGAGCACGACGCCACCGACCAGCGCGAGGCCGGCGAGCAGCGGGGGAATCGGGACCGTCTTCTTGTCGTCGGCGGTGGCCTCGATGGGGCCCAGGTCCACCACCTTCTCCTTTTTCGTGAACGAGAAGCCACCCAGCGCGAAGCCGGTGACCCCGAGCACGATCAGGATAATCCCGATGATCGTGCCTGGCTTCATACGGGTCGCCGGCCCTGGATCACCCGGATGAGCACGATCGCGAGAGCCACCACGAGCAGGATGTGAATGAAGCCGCCGAGCGTGTACGACGAGACCATCCCCAACAGCCACAGCACCAGCAGAATCACGAAGATCGTCCACAGCATACGGCCTCCCAGTGGGGTAGGGACCACGTCAGCCGCTTCGTGCGGCGGGTTCACCGTGCCAATGTCAGCAGCAAACCGGCATCGAGCCGGCACCGATATGCTAGTGGGATGGCGACTTGGGCGCCGTGACGACCCTCACTCCCTGCGCATGATCCGGACGGCCGCTTCCCGGTGACCCGGCCGGGGACGTGTCTTCCCGCCCGGGTCCCGGGGCCGTACTATCCTGACAACTCCCACTCACCGGAACGCATGGCCCACGCTACAGTCTCCCGCCCCCGGCCCGAGGCATCGGCCTTCACGCCCTTCGTCCCGCCCAGTCAATCGCCCGCCGAGCTGACGGCGCGCGCGGTCATACTGGGGGCCATCCTCGGCATCGTGTTCGCCGCCTCGAGCGTGTACCTGGCGCTCAAGATCGGACTCACGGTCTCGGCGTCGATTCCGATCGCCGTGCTCGCCGTGGCGTTCTTCCGGACGCTGGGCAAGTCGACGATCCTCGAGAACAACATCGTCCAGACGACCGGGTCGGCCGGCGAATCCATCGCCGCCGGCATCGTCTTCACGCTCCCCGCGATCCTGCTCCTCGGATACGATCTCACGGTCGGTAAGGTGGCCGTGGTGGCGGTGGTGGGCGGCGTGCTGGGCGTGCTGCTGATGATCCCGCTCCGCCGTGCGCTGATCGTGAAGGAGCACGGCCGCCTCACCTACCCCGAGGGCACGGCCTGCGCCGAGGTGCTGGTGGCGGGCGAGAAGGGTGGCGTGCAGGCGAAGCGGCTGTTCCAGGCCTTCGGGATCGCCTTCGCCTACAAGTTCCTGATGGCGGGGCTCCGGGGTTGGAAGGAATACCCGGGATGGACCTCCCGCTCCTACCAGGGCGCCTCGATCTCGGCCGAGGTCTCGCCCGAGCTGATGGGCGTGGGATACATCATCGGCCCGCGGATCGCGGGCTACCTGTTCGCCGGCGGCTTCCTCGCCTACATGGTGCTGATTCCGGCCATCAAGCTCTTCGGCTCCGGCCTCACCCAGCCGATCTTCGCCGAGCCGAAGCTCATCGCCGACATGAGCCCCGGCGAGGTGCGGGCCCACTTCGTCTTCTATATCGGTGCCGGCGCCGTCGCCACGGCGGGCATCATCGCGCTGGTGCGCTCGCTCCCGACGATCGTCTCCGCGTTCAGGTCGGGCTTCGACGACCTGCGCGGCAGCCTGGGCGAGGCGGCCTCACGCCTGCGGACGGACACCGACCTTCCGATCTGGATCACGCCGGTAGGCGCGGTGGTGCTGGCGCTGGTGCTCACCTTCCTGCCCCAGCTGGCCGTCAACCTGCTTGGCGCGGTGCTGATCGTGGTCTTCGGATTCTTCTTCGTGGTCGTGTCGTCCCGCATCACCGGGGAGATCGGCGTGAGCGCCAATCCGATCTCCGGCATGACCATCGCCGCCCTGATCGGCACGGCGGCCATCTTCCTGCTCATCGGCTGGACCGGTGTGGACCATCGGGTCGGCGCGCTCACCATCGCCGCGGTCATCGCGGTCGCGGCCGGCAACGGCGGCGCCACGAGCCAGGACCTCAAGACGGGATTTCTGGTCGGCGCGACCCCCCGGCGCCAGCAGATCGCCATTCTGATCGGAGCCATCACCTCCGCGCTCGCCATCGGCTGGACCATCACGCTGCTCAACAACACCTACACGACGATCGTCCCCGAGCGGCACCCGGGGGTGACGCTGGCGGCGGCCGCACCGGGCGCGGGCGAGCGGTCCGTGACCACCCTGGGCGAGATGATGCGCCACGACGGACGGGAGTGGGACGTGGTGCGCGTGAACCTCCCGACCGAGGGCGTGCTGCCCGGCAAGTACCTGCTGGATCCGGGCACGAAGGAGGTCGCCTACCTGGTGGACCCAGGCATCGGCGGCCGCATTCGCGAGATCGACGGACGCCCCATCACCAAGCTCGATTCGCCCAAGGCGACGATCATGGCGCTGGTGACCGACGGCATCCTCACCCAGAAGCTGCCGTGGGGCCTCGTGCTCATCGGCGTGTGCCTCACCATCGCGATCGAGCTCATGGGTCTCCAGTCGCTGCCGATTGCGGTCGGCGTCTATCTGCCGATCTCGACCTCGGCCAGCATGTTCGCTGGAGGAATCATTCGCTGGCTGGTGGAGCGCCGGAAGTCGGGGTCCGAGTCCATCGCACAGGTGGAGTCGGGTCCGGGCGTGCTCTTCTCCAGCGGTCTCATCGCGGGGGGAGCGATCGCGGGGATCACCATCGCCGGCATCGCGGCGGCGCTGGTGAGCCGGGCGGACGCGGCGCAGGTGCCGGCGGCCGAATACCTGTCTCACCTCGTGGGCCTGGAGGGCGCCCTCGGTGCCTTCGCCCAGAGCGACCTGGTGGCGCTCGCGATCTTCACCGGGCTCGGTTTCGTCCTCTACCGCATCGCGAGCCGCTAGCATGCCTGGCGCGGCACCGGTTTCGGCGGCGATCCGGGCCAGAATCGTCCACGGCGCGATGGTGGCGGGCATCGTCACCTTCGGCCTCGTCGCCTGGTTGCAGAACCGGGTGCCGAGGACGCCGGTCTACGCGCTCCCCGACAGGCGCGTGCTCTACATCGCGCTTTTTCTCGTCAGCGCCATTCTCTTCGGTGCGGCGATGTTCACCGCCGGTCGCCTGGGTCGCGCCGCGTCCGGCACATCCCAGGACGAGTGGTGGCGGGTAAACCTTGGCAAAGCGGTGGTGACCTGGGCGCTGGTGGAGGTAGCCTGCCTGCTGGGCCTGGTGGCCTACATGCTCACGGGAGACTTCCGGGTCCTGCTGGCGACTCTGACCGGACTCCTTCTCTTCGGCACCTATCGGCCGAGCCGTTTGACCGAGCGTTGAATGCGGGTTGTTAGTCTGCTCCCCGCCGCCACGGAGATCGTGGCGGCCCTTGGCGGCGCCGGCAATCTGGTCGGCATCTCCCACGAGTGCGATCACCCTGCGTCGGTGCTCGGCTTGCCCCGGGTCACCAGCGGCCCGATCGATCCGGAAGCCCCCGGCTCCGTCATCGACGCGGAGGTGCGGCGGCGGCATGCCGCGGGCACCCCGGTCATCGGCGTCGACGCGCTGGTGCTCCGCGAGCTCGCCCCCGACCTCATCATCACCCAGGCGCTCTGCGAGGTATGCGCCGTTGCGGAGGGCCAGGTCCACCGGCTCGGCACGGCGGGGCAGCCGTCACCCACCGTGCTCTCGCTGTCGGGTCGCACCCTCGAGGGGATCTGGTCGGACATACGCGCCGTCGCCCGCGCGCTCGACCTCGAGGCCGAGGCGGACGAGCTGGTCGCCGGGCTTCGGAGCCGGCTCGCCCGTCTCCGCGCACGTGAGCGCGTCGCGCCGCCTCCGCGAGTCGTCTGCATCGAATGGCTGGAGCCGGTCTACCTCGCCGGGCATTGGGTGCCCGACATGGTGGAGGCCGCCGGCGGGCACGACGCCGGCGCCGCACCGGGCAGCCACTCCGCCCGCCGGGAGTGGAGCGATGTGACGGCGCTCGCGGCCGACGCCATCGTCGTCATGCTTTGCGGGTTCGGTGTCGAGCGGAGCCGGCGGGAGCTGACGGCACTGCGCGATCCGGAAGCCGGCGCGCTGTTCGGATCGGTGCCGACCTGGGTCCTGGACGGCAACGCCTACACTTCCCGCCCGGGGCCGCGGGTGGTGGACGGCGCGGAGCTCCTGTATGCGGCCATCCAGGGGCACGAGTCTCCCGGGCTGAGCCGCTGGCGGGCCCGTGCCGACTAGCATCGTCGAGGCCGAGGGCGCCGTGAGGCTGGCGGTCGCCCGGCAGCTCTTCGCCGAGTACGCCGCATCGCTCGAGGTGGACCTCGGCTTCCAGGGATTCTCCGAGGAGCTGGAGCACCTCCCGGGCGCCTACGCGCGTCCCGGTGGCGGCCTCCTGCTGGCATTGCAGGAAGCGGAGCCTGCCGGGTGCGTCGCCTTCAGGCCGCTCCAGGCCGGGACGTGCGAAATGAAACGGCTCTACGTTCGCCCGGCGGCGCGCGGGGCGGGGTGGGGTCGCCGATTGACGGAGCGGGTCGTGGGCGACGCGCGCTCGGCGGGGTACGACCGCATGCGGCTGGACACCCTGCCCAGCATGGCTTCGGCCCTCAGGCTCTATCTGGACATGGGCTTCCGCGACATTCCGCCGTACCGGCACAACCCGGTGGCTGGCGCCAGGTTTCTCGAGCTCGATCTCCGCCGGGTCTGGGGGTAGACAACCCGGACGCCCTGCGCGACCTTTGGCCCTCCCTCACGCACAGACCATGACTCCGGAATCGCTCGCCTTCCTCAAGTCCCTGCTCGACACTCCGGGCCCCTCGTCCTTCGAGGCCGCCCCCGCGCGCGCGTGGCGGAAGGAAGCGGAGACCCTCGGCGTGGACATCCGGGCGGACGTGGGAGGCAACTCCTACGCGACCGTGAACCCCAGTGGGCGCCCCCGGGTGATGCTGGCGGGCCACATCGACGAGATCGGCGTGATGGTCAGCCACATCGACGATGACGGCTTCCTCAGCTTCGATACCATCGGTGGGTGGGATCCCCAGGTCTTCGTCGGGCAGCGCGTGAAGTTGCTCGGGCGCGACGGGCCCGTGGTGGGGGTGGTGGGCAAGAAGGCGATCCACATCATGGACAAGGACGACCGGGAGCGGGTCTCCAAGGTCGAGGACCTGTGGATCGACATCGGCGCGGCCAACCGCGCCGAGGCCCAGCAGCGGCTCCGCATCGGCGATCCGGGCGTTCTGGCGGCGGGCGTGCTCGAGTTCCCCAACGGCCGCCTTGTCAGTCGGAGCATCGACAACCGGATCGGCGCGTATGTGGTGCTGGAGGCGGTCCGGCTGCTCGCGCGCGAAGCGCCGCCGGCGGCCTCGGTGACCGCGGTCGCGACCACCCGCGAGGAGATCGCCGCTACCGGCGGCGGCGCCCGCAGCTCGGCCGTGGCCCTGGAGCCGGACGTCGCCATCGTGGTGGACGTCACGCATGCTACCGACTACCCCGGCGTGGACAAGCGGAGGCACGGAGACTACCGCCTGGGCGGCGGTCCGGTGCTGTCGCGCGGCGCGTCGGTCAGCGAGGTGGTGTTCGAGCTCCTCGCCGCCGCCGCGGAAGCGGAGCAGATCCCTTACACCATCGAGGCCGCCTCGCGCGACACGCACACCGACGCCGAGGCCATCTTCAACGCGCATCGGGGCGTCGCGACGGGCCTGGTGTCGGTGCCCAACCGCTACATGCACAGCCCGAACGAGATGGTGACGCTGGAGGATCTCGACCGCACCGCCCGGCTGCTCGCCGCCTTCGCCCGTCGTCTGACCCCCGACACCGACTTCGTGCCCCGCTGAGCGGGGTATTTTTCCCCTATGGTTCCATCGCCCTATCGCTGCCTGACGGCCTGGCTCGCATTGGCCGCCGTCCCCTGCACCGTCCACGCGCAGTTCGGCACCCAGCAGCAACCGGTGCAGACGCCGGCGCCGCCGCCGATCACCGCCGTGGACGATATCCGCTACCTGAGCGACGACGCGCTCGCGGGCCGGATGACCGGATCGGCCGGCGCCGACTCCGCCGCCGCCTACCTGGCCCGCCGCTTCGAGCAGGTGGGCCTGCAGCCGTCGGCCGGCGGGTGGTTCCAGTCCTTCACCGTGGCTAAGGAAGCGCCGGTGGCCCAGTCGGCCCGGGTGGGAGGACTGGTGGGCAAGAACGTGATCGGGCTGCTGCCCGGACACGATCCCGCTCTCCGCAACGAGACCGTCATCGTCGGCGCGCACTACGATCACCTCGGACTCGGTGGGTTCGGGAGCCTCGATCCGGACAGCACGGGGCTGGTGCACAACGGGGCGGACGACAACGCCTCTGGCGCCGCGATGCTGATCCAGATCGCCGCCAGGCTGGCGCACTCGCCACCCGCGCGCACCGTTCTGTTCATCGCCTTCAGCGGCGAGGAGCTGGGGCTGCTCGGCTCGGCGCACTACGTGAAGCAGCCGCTCTATCCCCTGAGCGCCACGATCGCCATGATCAACCTGGACATGGTCGGCCGGCTCAACCACGGCCGGCTCATCGTCTACGGCGCCCGCACCGCCAAGGAGTTCCCCGCCCTGCTCGACTCGCTCAACTGGCATGCGGGGTTCGATCTCAAGGCGCAGGGCGACGGGTACGGCCCCAGCGACCAGTCGTCGTTCTATGCGGCCGGCCGGCCGGTGCTCCATATCTTCACCGACCTCCACGCCGACTATCACCGTACCACCGACGACTGGCAGAAGATCGATCCGGAGGGCTTCCGCCGGGTCTCCAACTTCACGCTGGGCCTCGTCACGGCGCTGGCCAACCGCCCGACCCGGCTGACACCGGTCGAGGCGACACCGCCGACCCACTCGACCACCGCGGCCCTGCCCGCGTACGGCACCTATCTCGGCACCATCCCCGACATGACCGACAATCCCGGGGGCGTGCGACTGCTCGGCGTCCGGGCGGGCAGTCCGGCCGAGAAGGCGGGACTGCGCGGCGACGACATCATCACCCGCATCGGCGAGCTCGACGTCCCCGACCTGCAGGCGATGACCAACGCCCTCCGCAGTCATGAGCCCGGCGACATCGTGAGCATCGTCATCCGGCGCGGCAACCAGGTCACCACCGTGCGCGCCACGCTCGGCACGCGAGGGGGATAGACATGCCCGCCCTGAACGCCGACAAGGTCATCGCCTCGCTTCGGGGCGCGTTCGCACGCGAGGTGGATCGGGAGGCGCTTCTCCGCACCGCCGCGGAGAAGATCCGCGCCGCCGGGGCGCCGTACACCTCGGTGTACCTCTACATGCTGCACGGCGATGAGCTGGTCCTGGAGGCTTTCGCCGGGCGAGAGACGGACCACACCCGCATTCCGGTCGGCAAAGGCGTGTGCGGCACCGCGGTCTCGACGGGTCAGGACCAGAACGTCCCCGACGTGCGCGCGGTCGAGAACTACATCGCGTGCAACACCTGGACCCGGTCCGAGCTGGTGGTCCTGATCCGTCGGGGTAACCGGATCCTCGGCCAGATCGACGTGGACAGCGATGAGGCCGATCCGTTCACCGAGCCGGAGGAGGCGGAAGTCCGGCGGGTGGCGGACGCGATCGCGGTCCTGCTGTAGGTGGCCGCGCCGGCCGTGCGCGAGTCCACCGTCACGGTGCGCGGCGTCGACATCTTCGTGCGCCGCATCGGCGCCGGCCCGCCAGTGGTCGTCCTGCACGGCGGCCCCGGGGCCCACCACGACTATCTCCTTCCCGGATTCGACGCCCTGGCCGACGGCCGCGAGCTGATCTACTACGACCAGCGGGGCGGGGGCAGGTCGCCGGTCGCGCGCGACGTACCGGTGGGCTGGACGGAGCACGTGGCGGATCTCGACGCGCTGCGCCAGCTCTGGGGACTGGAGCAGCTCACGATCGCGGGATATTCCTGGGGCGCGCTGCTCGCCCTGCTGTACGCGCTGGAGCATCGGACGGCCGTCGCGCGGCTCGCCCTGGTTTCGCCCGCGCCGTCGTGGCGGGCCGCGCGGGAGGGCTTCGAGCGCCGGTTCGGCCAGCGCAACCTGGATCCGGTGTTTCAGGACCAGCGTCGCGCTCTCCGCGAGAGCGGCCTTCGCGAGCGCGATCCGGAGGCCTTTCAGCGACGCATCTTCGAGCTCTCGGTCGCGCCATATTTTCACCATCCCGAACGCGCCCACGACCTGACGCCGTTCCGGATCACCGGCCGCACGCAGCAAGAGGTGTGGGCCAGCCTCGGCGACTTCGACCTGCGGGAGAGACTGCCCGAGCTTCGCGGCATCCCTTCGTTCGTGCTGCACGGAGAGGACGACCCGATCCCCATCGAGGTCGCGCGCACCACGGCGGAGTTGATCGGCGCTCAGTTTCGAGCCGTCCCCGAGTGCGGGCACGTACCGTATGTCGAAGCCTTCCAAGTGTTTGCAAGATCCGTTGGGGAATTTCTGCCGCCCTGATCCGCCCCTCAGGCATTACCTTTCCCCCATGCTTCGACCCACCCCGCTGGACCTCGCGTTCGATCGTGTGGCCGACACGGTTTTTCCGCAGATCGCCGCTGGCCTGGCCGGTGGAGACCACGATCCCGCAAACCGGGACGCATTCCTGATGGATCGGGATGTGATCACCCTGCTGCGCGACCTCCGGCCTGCCGAGGGGCTCGGCGAAGCGATGGACCAGATGGTGGCACTGGTGCACCACGCCTACCTGACCTGGGCCGCCGGCCGCCTCACCATCCCGCTCGATCGCGAGACTCTCGACGCGATCCTCGGTGAGGCCGGCATCGAGGGCGCCGATGCCCCCGACTTGCCGGCCTATTACGCGCAATTCCCCGAGCGGGTGCTCTGGGCCGCCGTGGTCGAGAACGAAGCGCCCGAACCACTCGACGGCCTCTTCGTTTCTCGCGCCCCCGCTGGAGACCTGCGTGTGCTCGGCATCTTCGGCCTGCGACCCGACCGCGCGGGATTCAGCGCGGTCGAAGCGATCGGGCCGCGCTCCACCGGGCTGGTGCGCGAGGACGGCTCGGCCCTGTTCGACCCCACGCTTCCGGGGGCGGCCGCGGCCGGACTTCGATCCATCGTGGGTGAGGAGGAGCTGCTCGAGCTCGGGTGGCGCACGCAGACGCTCGCCGCGAACGTAGGCAGCGGAGGCGTGTGATGGAGACCCTGAAGGACTACATGGACAAGAAGGCCGTGGCGGACGTCCTGGAGCAGATCGCCGCGTTCCTCGAGCTTCGGGGGGAGAATCCGTTCCGGATTCGCGCCTTCCGCACGGCGGCCCGCGCCATCTCGGGCTTCACCGGCGACCTGCGCCAGGGGCTCGAGGACGGGTCGCTCGCCTCGGCCAAGGGAGTCGGTCCGGCCACGCTCCAGATCGCGGCCGAGCTGATCAACACCGGCCGGGCGAGCATCCTCGAGGAGCTGCGCGAGCAGATCCCGCCGGGGCTGGTGGAGATGCTGGCGATCTCGGGTCTCGGCGTCGCCAAGATCCGACAGATTCACGACGTCCTCGACATCGACTCGTTGCCGGAGCTGGAGGCGGCCGCCCTGGACGGGCGGCTGGCCAAGCTGCCGCGCTTCGGCCACAAGACGTCGGAGAACATCCTCAAGAGCATCGCCTTCCTCCGGCAGGCGAGCACGTTCCGGCTCTCGCACCACGCGGCCGAGGAGGCGGAAGGCCTTCGCGCGGCCCTGGCCCGCCTGCCGGGCGTGACGGAGGCGATCGTCGCCGGCGACGTGCGCCGGCGGTCGGAGGTGGTCCGCGATCTGGTGCTGGTGCTGGTGGCCGAGGTCTCGCCCGCGGATCTGTTCAAGCGGCTCAGTCAGCTCCCCGGAGTCCACGAGTTTGCCGGACAGGACGAGCGCCGTCTCACGTTGCGCTTCGCGGGCGGGGCGAGCGCGCAGATCGTGGTGTCGACGCCGGTGAACGCCGGCGCCGTGCTGGTGCAGGCCACCGGGAACGAACACCACTTGGCCGAGCTGGCGAGTCACGCGACGGCGCGGGGATTCTCGTTGACGGGGGCGGCGCTCTTCCAGGGCAGCGCGTTCGTGCCGACGGCGGACGAGACGCGGCTCTACGGCGCGCTCGGACTTCCGTACATCCCGCCGGAGCTGCGCGAAGGCACGGGGGAGGTGGCCGCCGCCGCACGCGGTGAGCTGCCGCGCCTGCTCGAGCCCGGCGATCTGCGGGGCTTTCTCCACTGCCACACGAAGTACTCCGACGGGTCCAATACGGTCGAGGAGCTGGCGATCGCGTGCCGCGACGCGGGCTACGAGTACGTCGGCATCACCGACCACAGCCAGGCGGCCGCCTATGCCGGCGGGCTCCAGTCCGACGACCTGTTGCGTCAGGCGGCGGAGATCGACGAGGTCAACAGCCGGCTGCAGGGCATTCGCGTGCTCAAGGGCGTCGAGGCGGACATCCTGGCCGACGGGCGAGTGGACTTCGAGGAGCGCGTCCTCGCGCAGCTCGACTTCGTGATCGCGTCCATCCACAGCCGGTTCAACATGTCACCGGCGGAGATGACGGCCCGCATGCTCGCCGCCATGGACAATCCGTATCTCACGATCATCGGACATCCCACCGGCCGGCTGCTGCTCTCGCGCGATCCGTATGGATTGGACCTCGATGCCATCATCGAGAAGGCGGCGGCCCGGGGCGTGGCGCTCGAGATCAATGCCGATCCCCACCGGCTCGACCTGGACTGGCGCGTCCTGCGGCGGGTGCGGGACGGCGGCGCGATGATCTCGATCGGCGCCGACGCCCACAGTACCGCGGGGCTCGCCTACGTGGCCTACGGCGTCGCGATGGCGCGGAAGGGCTGGCTCGGCCCCGACGACATTCTGAACGCGCGGCCGGTCGAGCAGTTCGTCGCTCTCGCCGGACGCCGGCGTTGACGGCGGGGAGGGCTCGGCCCGCCCGGCGCACCGGACGGGAGTCGAAGGCCGCCAAGGCCGAGCGGGCGGCGCTCATCCTGCGCCGCCTCGAGCAGACCTACCCCGATGCCCGGTGCGCGCTCGACCACGGCGATGCCTACCAGCTGCTGGTGGCCACGATCCTCTCGGCCCAGTGCACGGACGCCCGGGTCAATCTGGTGACGCCGGCATTCTTCGCGCGCTATCCCTCGCCGGAGGTCCTGGCGCGCGCCGAGCAGGGCGAGGTCGAGAACGTCATCCGCAGCACCGGCTTCTTCCGCAACAAGGCGCGGAGCCTGATCGGCATGGCACAGGGGCTGGTCGCGGACTACCGCGGCGAGGTGCCGCGCACGATGGAGCAGCTCCAGGCTCTGCCCGGCGTCGGACGAAAGACGGCCAACGTCGTCCTGGGGAACGCATTCGGCATCAACGTCGGCGTCACGGTGGACACGCACGTCACCCGCCTCTCCCGCCTGCTCGGACTGACGCGGCACGATGATCCGGTCAGGATCGAGCAGGATCTCATGCCGTTGTTCCCCCAGTCCGACTGGGCTCTCCTCTCCCATCTCCTGATCTTCCACGGGCGGCAGATCTGCATCGCCCGCCGCCCGCGCTGCCCCATGTGCGTGCTGGCGGATCTCTGCCCATCAGCCGCCATCTGAGACCGCTGGCCGCGCTTCTGGCGGTCGCGGCGCTGGCCGGGGCGGTCGCGATAGCCATGCGTCTCTCGCCCCGACCCGACTCCGCGTCGCGCTGGACGATGCGGCCGACCATGGACGTCCGTCGAACCGGCCGCTTCGAGCACCCGAGGCTGACCGAGAGCTCGGGTGTGATCGCGAGCCGCCGGCAGCCGGGGATCCTGTGGACCATGAACGACTCGGGAAACGATGCGTGGATCTTCGCGACGGACACTCTGGGCCGGGACCACGGCGCCTTCCTGGTGGCCGGCGCCAAGAACCGCGATTGGGAGGCGATCACCCTGGGCCCCTGCGGCAAACGGGAGTGCCTCTACATCGCGGATACCGGTGACAACGGGATGGATCACGAGACCGCCCGACTGTACCGCGTGCCCGAGCCCTCGATCACGTCCCCGATACCTCGCACCCGCACGGCCGAGGTGCTCGAGTTCCGCTACCCTCGCAGCGCGCGCGACGTGGAATCCGCATTCGTGAGCGCGGACGGCACGGTCACGCTGATCGCCAAGGGCCGCACGGCCATGCCGTGGGTCTACCGGCTCCGGGCGGATGCCTGGGGCCAGTCGGGTACGCCCGTGGCGGAGGCGATTGGAACTCTGCCGGTCGACTCGCGCAGCTTCGCCAACGAGATCACCGACGCGGCCCTCTCGCCGTCCGGCCGGGAGGTGGCCGTGCGCACCTACCGGGCGATCTACCTCTTCGCCCGGACGCCGCACGACACGCTGGAGTCGTTGGGCATAGCCTGCGACACGGCGGGACTGCAGCTTCAAGGCGAGGGCGTGAGCTGGCTGAACGAACACGAGCTGGTGCTCACCAGCGAAGGGAACTTCGGCGGGGCTGGCACTGTGGTCGTGTTGCGATGCGAGGCGGACGCGCATGAGTGACCACCAAGCCGCGATGCCGCCACCGTCCTCGCCGTCGGTCGTGGTGCTGGGTGGAGGGTTATCCGGAATCGCGGCAGCCCTCACCGCGGCCCGCGGGGGCCTGAACCGGGTCACCCTGCTCGAGCGCGGCACCACGCTGGGCGGGGTCGCGGGCAGCTTTCAGCGCGACGGCCATTTCTACCCGCTCGGCTATCATCACATCCTGCACCGGGACCGCACGCTCCTCTACTTCCTCGATTCCCTCGGCGCGCTCCCCTCGGTCCGGTGGCGCCGGATTCGGATGAGCTTCCACCAGGGCGGGAAGCTCTATGAGCTGGGAACGCCGGACGGCTTCCTTCGGTACCCGATGGGCCTGCTGGACAAGGCGCGGTTCGTCCGCCTCATGCTCACCGCGTTCGGTCGAACGGATTGGTCGGAATGGATCGGGCGCAGCGCGGAGGAGCTCGTCGACCGCTACGCCGGTCCGGGAGTGCGGGAAGCGATGTTCGAACGGCTCACCCGGTTGAAGTTCGACTTGCCCTGCAGCGAAGTGAGCGGAGCCTGGCTGGGTGCCCGTCTGTATTATCGCGAGGGATCGGCCCCTCTCGGTTACATTCCGGGCGCCAACTGGACCACCGTGCTCTGCGATGGCCTGACCGGAACGCTGGAGCAGGCGGGCGTGCGGGTTCGGATGGAGGCGCGGATCGCGCGGCTGTGGACCGACGATGGACGGGTTCGGGCCGCCGAGCTGGACAACGGCGAGCGCATCGAGGGCGACGTGTTCGTGAGCACGGTGCCCACCGAGGTCTACGGCACGCTGGTGCCGGGCGACGAGACGCCGATGATCGGCGACATCCGGTACTCCGCCCTCGTCTCGGTCATCTGCGCGACGCGCCACCGGGTGCCGCGCCGGGCGTACTGGACCAATCTGACCTCACTGGACCGAACGGCGGGCGCGATCTTCGCCCTCAGCGAGCTCAATCCGACCATCGGCCGGACGGGCGACACCTGCGTGAACTTCGTCACCCATCTGCCGGGCCGGAGCCACCCGCTGTTTCAGGAGACCGACGAGCAGCTGCTCGCGCGCTACTCCGAAGACTTCCGCGCGGTATTCGGCGGGGACCTCGACCCGTCCTGGACGCACGTCGCTCGAGTCGGCATGTATTCGCCGGTCTTCGTGCGCAACTACCGGAATCCGCCCATGCGCAGCACCACCTGGCGCAACGTGTGGTTCGCGGGCAACTACCGCACTTTCCCCTCGATCGGCTCCACCGGCACGGCCCTTGGCTCGGGGGTCGAGACCGGCGCCGCGCTGTTGGCGGATCTAGGCCGCTCCTCCGAGCTGGCCGCGTCGGTCGCGAAGTACCGCCTGCGGGCGATGCCGCGTGGCTGAGACCGGACCGGTCAGTCTGCCGCTGGAGCTGATCCGGGCGCTGCGCCCACACCAGTGGGTCAAGAACGTTCTCGTCTTCGTGCCGATCCTGCTCGACCACCGGTTGATGGAAGCGGACACGGTGGGCCGTGGCGCGGTCGCGTTCGCGGCGTTCTGTCTCGCCGCGTCGGGCGCCTACGTCGTCAACGATCTGCTCGACCTCGAGGCCGACCGGGGCCACCCCACCAAGCGATTCCGCGCGTTCGCTTCTGGAGACCTGTCGCCCGTGGCGGGATACGTGCTCGCGCCGCTGCTGGTCGGGCTATCGCTCCTGGTCGCGCGGTCGGTGGGATCGTGGGGATTCCTGATCCTGCTGATGCTGTACATCGGTCTCACCACGGCCTACTCGTCCTACCTGAAGCGGATCGCCGTGCTGGACGTCCTCCTGCTGGCGGGGTTGTACACCCTGCGAGTCCTCGCCGGCATCACCGCCTCGGGCGTGCGCTTCTCGACCTGGCTCCTCGCGTTCTCCACGTTCCTCTTCCTCAGTCTGGCTTGCCTCAAGCGGCACGGAGAGATCTCCACCCTCTCGCCCGACGTGGCGGCGGGATCCCGGCGTCGCGGCTACGTCACCGGGGATCTGCCCTGGATCCGCACGATGGGAGCGACGAGCGGGTACCTGTCGGTTCTCGTGCTCGCGCTCTATCTCAACAGCGAGCAGGTCACCGTCCTGTACCGCACGCCAGCGCTGCTGTTTCTGATCTGCCCACTGCTTCTGTTCTGGACCGGTCGAATGTGGTTGCTGGCCCACCGCGGCCGGATCCACGAAGACCCGATCGTCGCCTCGGCGCGCGATCCCGCCAGCTACCTGGTGGGTCTGCTGGTCGGGCTCGTGCTCTACGCGGCGCTCTGAGTGGCGCACGCACACGGCATCGAGGTCACATCCTGGGGACGCTTCCCGAGGGTGGACCACGCCGCCGTGCTCCGCGCCGACTGGCGTGACGCGCTGCCGCCGCTCTCGGAAGTCGAGGGGAGCGTGCTGCCGCGCGGCTGCGGCCGGAGCTACGGCGACAGCTGCCTCAACGCCGGCGGCACCCTCCTGGATTGCACCGGACTCGACCGGTTCATGGACCTGGGGCCGGACGGCGTCCTCCGGTGTGAGGCGGGAGTGACGCTCGCGCAGGCGCTCGATGTCGTGGTGCCCAGGGGATGGTTCCTTCCGGTCGTCCCCGGCACCAAGTGGGTCACGGTGGGCGGGGCCATCGCCAACGACATTCACGGCAAGAATCACCATCACGTGGGCACATTCGGCGCGCACGTGCGCCGCTTCGAGGTCCTGCGCTCCACCGGCGAGCGGCTGGTCTGCTCGCGCGAGACGAACCCGGAGCTGTTCGCCGCGACGATCGGCGGTCTCGGCCTCACCGGGGTCATCCTCTGGGCGGAGATCCGCCTGCGCCAGATCCCCGGCGCGACGATCGAAGTGGACCGCGTCCGATTCGCGAGTCTCGACGAGTTCCTGTCGATCGCGGCCGAAGACGCGGCATACGACTACACGGTGGCCTGGGTGGACTGTCTCTCCAGCGGCCGGCGGCTGGGGCGCGGGATCTACCTGCGAGGATCGCACACCAGCGGCGACACCCCGGGCCCGGTGGCGAGCGGCCCCAGGCTGCGCATCCCGTGCGATGCGCCCAACGTCCTGCTCAACCGCACCACGCTCGGCATGTTCAACGCCGTGCAGTACCGGTGGGGAGTGCGCCGCAAGGCACGCCGGACGGTGGCATACGAGCCGTTCTTCTTTCCGCTCGACGGCATCGGCGATTGGAACCGCCTGTACGGCCCCCGCGGCTTCCTCCAGTACCAGTGCGTCGTGCCGGAGACCGCGGACGGCAGCGCGATCCGAAGCATTCTCGCGCGCGTGGCCGGGTCGAGCGAGACCGCGGCACTCGGCGTGCTCAAGCGATTCGGTTCGCTGCCCTCGCCAGGCGTGCTCTCCTTCCCACGACCCGGACTCACCCTCGCGGTGGACCTCGCCTTTCGGGGATCGTCGACACTCGGCCTGCTCGAGTCGCTCGACGCGGAGGTTCGAGAGGCGGGAGGCGCCGTCTACCCCGCGAAGGATGCCCGCATGAGTGGGGAGAGCTTCCGGCACTTCTTCCCGCAATGGGAGCGGTTCGCCGTGCAGGTGGACCCCAAGTTCTCGTCTTCATTCTGGCGGCGGGTTCATGACGCGTAGCACCGGCCGCCAGGTGCTGATCGTAGGCGCCACTTCGGGCATCGCCGTCGAGGTGGCGCGCGCCTACGCCGAGCGGGGAGCGACCTTGCTCCTGGCCGGCCGAAACTCCGATCGGCTCCGGGCCGTAGCGGACGATCTGCGGGTTCGCGGGGCGGTGGCGGTGGACACCGCACTGCTGGATGTGACGGAGCGGGCGAGCCATGCGGGGGTGGTCGAGTGGGCATTCGGCTCCGGTGCGCTCGACGTGGCGCTGCTCGCGCACGGCACGCTGCCCGTTCAGGCGGCCTGCCAGGCCGATGTAGCGGCGGCCGTCCAGGCGCTGGACGTCAACTTCACGGCGACGGCGGCGCTGCTCACCCTGCTGGCCAACCGCTTCGAGGCGCAGGGGCACGGCACCATCGCCGTGATCTCCTCCGTGGCCGGCGACCGCGGGCGGCAGAGCAACTATGTGTATGGGTCCGCC
Source organism: uncultured Gemmatimonadales bacterium (assembly GCA_963846545.1). Classification (GTDB taxonomy): domain Bacteria; phylum Gemmatimonadota; class Gemmatimonadetes; order Gemmatimonadales; family GWC2-71-9; genus CAVVWJ01. Next base: position 2,818,549 of record CAWJWG010000001.1, read on the forward strand.
AAGGGCGGACTGGCGATCTTTCTCCAGGGCCTCCGCCAGCGCCTGTACCGGTCCGGTGTGACGGTGGTGACTCTGAAGCCGGGATTCGTGGATACGCCGATGACCGCCGGGATGCCCAAGAACGCGCTGTTCAGCGGCGCCCGCCGGGCGGGACGCGCGATCCACCGCGCCATCGAGGGCCGCCGCGACGTGGCCTATGTTCCATGGTTCTGGCGGCCGATCATGACGGTGGTCACCACGGTGCCCGAGTGGCTCTTCAAGCGACTCCGGCTCTAGCAGCTCCACCAGAACGCCAACGCGCGTGGCACTTGGCCGCGCCGACTATTTGACCCCGGCGCGGCTCCGGCCGCCTCCAGGAAATTCCGACTATGCGCTCCACGCTCTCACTGCTCGCCCTCTTCGTCATCCTTCCCCTGCGTACCGTGCCCGCCCAGCAGCCGTCCTCGGCGTCGCGCGTAGTCGCGGCACTGAGCGCCGACGTGCTGCGCGGCCACTTGGAGTTCCTGGCTGACGATGCCCTGGAGGGCCGCGGGACCGGAACCCGAGGCGGCCTCCTGGCCCAGAAATACATCGGGTCGCAGTTCCGCCGTCTCGGTCTCGAGCCGATGGGAGACAGCGGGACCTACTACCAGCGCGTGCCCGTGATCTCCCTCACCCCGACGCCCACGCTCGAGGTGACCGCGCCGTCAGCCATTCCGCTCAAGTGGAAGGATGACTACGTGCTCTGGTCGATGCGGAACGACTCCAGCGTCAGCCTGCGGGGCGACCTGGTGTTCGTCGGCTACGGCATCGTCGCCCCCGAGCTCGGCTGGAACGACTACGCCGGCCTCGACGCGAAGGGCAAGGTCGTCGTGGCCCTGGTCAACGACCCCGGTCTTCAGGACTCGACCATCTTCCGCGGCAAGATCCTCACTTACTATGGCCGCTGGACCTACAAGATCGATGAGGCCCGTCGCCAGGGTGCCGCGGGCATCCTCTTCGTGCATACCCCGGAGAGCGCCACGTACCCGTGGACCACCGTGCTCTCCGGCTGGACCGGACCGCAAGTACGTCTGGAGATTCCGCCCGACTCGCTGATCGTAGCGGGATGGCTGCAGGAGCAGACCGCGAAGCGAATGTTCCAGGCCGGCCGCCAGGATCTGGCGGCGCTCACCTCGGCGGCCGCGGCAAAGGGATTCAAGCCCGTGCCGCTCGGTGTCGCGGTGCAGGCCTCCGTACGGAGCGCCATCCGGCGGACCGAGACCGCCAATGTCATCGGGCGGCTGCCGGGACGCGGGGCGAATGCCAAAGAGGCCGTGCTGCTCGGCGGGCACTATGACCATCTCGGGATCGGTGCAGCGGTGGACGGCGACTCCATCTATAACGGTGCCGAGGACAACGCCTCGGGCACGGCCGCGGTGATGACGGCCGCGGAGGCGTTCGTCCGGAGCGGGGTCCGCCCAGGGCGCTCGCTGATCTTCGTGGGATTCGCGGCCGAGGAGGCCGGCCTGATCGGGTCGCAGGCCCTGGCCGAGCATCCGCCGGTCCCTCTCGGAGACATCGCCGCGATCCTGAACCTCGACGTCATGAACATGTACGGGCGAACCACCGACGTGTCCGCCCTGGGCCTCGATCAGTCCACCCTGGGCAAGGCCTTCGCCGCCGCCGCCGCCGCCGAGAAGCTGACGGTGACCAGCAACGAGGAAGCCCAGCTGACCGGGGCGTATTTCCGGTCGGACCACTTCCCCCTGGCCCGGGCGGGTGTTCCGGGTACGTCGGTGGAAAACGGCTCCAGATACGTCGGCAAGCCGGCAGGCTACGGCAAGGAACAGAAGGAGAAATACATCGCCGACCGGTACCATCAGGCGGCCGACGAGATCCTTCCGTGGTTCACCTATGATGGTGCCATGCAACAGCTTCGCGTCACCGTCAGGACAGCGGTGGCAGTGGCGAATGCGGCCACCCAGCCGGCCTGGAACCGAGGGTCCGAGTTTCGGGAAGCGGGACTGGCGCGGCGAGAAGGCGGCGGGTCCTGAGCCGCTGACCCGGGGGGCGGCGCCCTACCGCCGCCCTCCGGACCCCTCTATCTTTGCCGCCGTTTCCGCCTTTGCCGCCGTTTCCGCGCCGCTTCAGCGCATCCCTGCCCAGGAGTGCTCCTGGAACTTCCCAACCAGCACCGAATTCCCCTCACCTGGCTGCTCGAGAACGCCGGGGCATCGATCCGCTATCGAGCCTTGACCGAGCTCGCGCCGGCCGGGTTTGCGGCGCCTGAGACCATCGAGGCCGCACACCTGGCGGTGTGCGAATCGAAAACGGCGGTCGCGGTCGTCAAGAAGCAGAAAGACACCGGCACCTGGGGCGGGAACCTGCTCGGACTCGCTCCGTCGGCCGCGCAGGGGATCAAGGACGTGGGGACGATCCCATGCTACCGGCGGCTCCTGCAGCTGGAGTGGCCTCGCAACGGGCGGCCTTTCAAGCTGGCCGACCGGGTGCTGTTCCGGCTGCTCAGCCGGGACGAGGATCCGGCGCTGCTGTTCGAGATGCAGAAGCTGGTGAAGAGCGACCCCGAAGCGACGATCTGGGCGAGAGAGGTCATCCGCGAGGCGTCGTCCGCCGCGCTGGCGGAGGCCGGCTACGCGGAAGACCCCCGGCTCCGGGGCGCGGGGCACAAGATCGCGAATTCGATCTCGCAGTTCCTCCGGAGCCCCACCGCGGAGAAGCCCTTCGTCAAATCGGGCAAGACGCTGGCTCTCCACCCGGAGGCCCACCCGCCGAGCTGGTATTCCGTGGCGATGATCGCGGCGATGCCCAACCTCCGCCGGGAGCGGGCCGGGTTCACCGAGCGGCTGGGGCACTACCTGGCGCAGCCGGCCCCGAAGAAGGCCTTCGTCGTCCAGGTCGGCAAGCGCTCGATCAAGCCGCAGCACCTGCTCCTCGGTGATCCGATCGAGGCCGACCCCAAGGGATTCCCCAAGGACATGCCGCTGGCGCTGCACTACATCGAGCTGCTCGCCCGGATGGGTGCGCTGGAGTGGGCTCCCGTGGCGACCAAGGTCCTGGGACGACTGCTCAAGGACTGCGACGACACCGGTGTGTGGCGGCCCAAGAACCTTCGCTCCCAGCCCAAAGCCCTGAACAAGATCACCTATCACTACTACCCGCTCCACCTCGACGCCAAGACGACCGAGGGCCGGGAGGTGGATATCACCTTCCGCCTGGCGCTGATCGCGAAGCTGCTCGGCTGGCCCCTGGATCACGCCTGAGTCTTGCTGGCATGGGCGTAGTATGACATACTACGCCCATGCCCCCGATCGACCTGACCCGCTTCGGCTTCACACCAACTGAAGGCCTGGTGTACGAAGTGCTCCTCACCGGTGGCCCGGGGACGGGGTACGCCATCGCCAAGACAGCCGGCCTCGCTCGGGCCAACGCCTACAGCGCGCTGGAAGGTCTCGTGACCAAGGGGGCGGCCCGAATGGATGACGGCCGCCCCCGCCGCTATCGCCCTGAGGCGCCGGCCGCGCTGATTGCCAGGATCTCCAACGACCATGGGCAGGCCCTCGAGCGGTTGAGCCGGGAGCTGGATGCCGCGTCAGTTCCCGAGACGGAGACCCTGGTGGAGATCGTCTCCAGTCGGGCGCTTCTCCAGCTCATCTCGCACGACGTCGCGCGAGCCATCGTGTCGGTGGATCTGCTCGCCCCTCCCGACGCCTACCCGTTGCTCACCCCCGCGCTCCGCCGGCCGTTTGCCGCCGGCGTTCCGCTGCGGCTCTCCTCCACCGGCCCGGTGGACCTGGGCTTCGTGCCGGTCGGCGAAGTCCGCGCCGACACGCACGCGTGGCCCGGCATGCCTGTGATCCTGGTGGTGGACGACCGCAGCGCGATTCTCGCGGGGAGAACCGGCGCGGAGGTCCGCGGCCACTGGAGCACGGCGACCGCCTTCGTAGCGGCCGCCCGTCTCGTCCTCGAGCGGTTCAAGCACCCATGAGCGACGCTTTCGACGACAGCTACCGCGAGCTGCAGGTCGAGTATCTCGGCGAGCTTCCGAAGATGTTCGCGGATCTGCGGCGGGACATCGAGGCCTTCCGGAACGGCGAGAGCGTGCTCCCGGCCCTGCGCACCGGCTTCCACCGGCTGGCCGGGTCCGGAGGCTCGTATGGATTCCCCGAGATCAGCGATCTCGCGCGTGCCGCCGAGCGGATGGTCATGGCCCAGCCGCCGGCTTCCGAGGCCGGCAAGCTCGACGACGCGGTCGAGCGCCTGGAGGCCGTGCTCGCCGCCGCGCGCGGCCGATTCACCCAGGCCCCGAACGTGGCGCCGGCGGGTCTCCGCGCGGTGCTCGTCCTCCCTCCAGGGCCGGACCGGGACGGTCTCAGCCAGGCGTTGGTAGCGATCGGCTACTCGGTGGATCTCCATACCAGGAAGACGGATCCGGCCACCGTGGCCCGCGGCCACCCTCCCGACCTCATCGTCATCGGGACCGCCCCCGGCGAAGGGGATCCCTCCGCGGTGGCCTCCGCATGGACCAGCCGTCGGGCCACCCGCCCCCGCGCTGTCGTGCTGATCGAGACGTTGCGAGCCGTGGACCGGCTCCGCGCCGTCGCCGCGGGCGTGGACGCGGTATTCCCCGCCGACCGCATGGTGGAGGATCTGCCCCGCTACGCCCGCACGCTCGCGCGGACGGGCGCCCCGCCATCGATCGTCCTCCTGATCGACAGCGACAGTGAGCGCGCCACCCGGCTCGCGGCGGTGCTGGAGGCGGCCAACGTCCGCGTGGTTCGGAGCCCTGTGGCGAAGGTGGTGCAGGAGCTGCTCGACCGCGAAGTGCCCGATCTCCTGGCCGTCGCGCCGCAGCTCCCGGACTCGGACGGATTCTCGGTGGTGCGCATGGTGCGTCAGGATCCGCGCTTCCACCTGCTGCCGACGATCGTGGTCGGCCCACCATCGGCCGACGATCAGGTGGAGGCGCTGCGCGCGGGGGCGGACGACTTCCTGTCGGACACCGCGCCCGACGCGGTGGTGTTGCAGACCATCATCACGCGGGCCGAGCGGGGCCGGCGACTGCGCGAGATGCTTCACCGCGACGAGCTGACCGGGCTGCTCAACCACGGGGCCCTGATGGAGGAGCTGGAGTACGCCGTGGACTACGGGCGGCGCCACGGGGGGCCGTTGGCGTTCGTCGTGTTCGATCTGGATCGCTTCGGCGAGGTGCACGAGCGGTTCGGCCAGGCGGTGGGCGAGCAGGTCCTGCTGCACGTGGCCAACGTCTTCCGCTCGAACGTGCGCGCGAGCGACGTCATCGGGCGGTTCGGCGGCGAGGAGTTCGCCATGATCCTGCGAGGCGTGGGCGCTTCGGGCGCGGCGGTGCTGGCGACGAAGCTGCGGCGGGTGCTGGGCGAGCAGGCAGCCACCACGGCGGAAGGCATGATCATCCCGCTCAACGTCAGCATCGGGTGGGCGGCGCATCCGGTGGACGGCATCACGGCCGGAGAGCTGGCGCACGCGGCGATGCGTGCGCTCCGGAAGGAGAAGGTCGAGAAGCGCTGAGGCCGACACAACTCGTCCTTGTCACCCTGACGCAGTGAAGGGGACCATGTTGGCATGGTCCCCTTCGCTGCGCTCAGGGTGACAAACTGTTGGAGTGACAGACTTCGGATGACAGCCTGTCAGGTTGCTTTCCTCAGTGGCGGAAGCCGGTCGAGAGCGGCATCACGTCACGCGGGTTCTTCTCATCGCCGAAGAGGAGCCGCCCCTCGCGGAAGCTTGCGCCGCGCAGGGTCAGGGCCAGCACCTCGCCCAGCTCCTGCACCAGGTAGATCTCCACCTTGTCGCGCACTTCCTCCGGCAGGTCTTCGAGGTCGGCCTCGTTGTCCTTCGGCAGGATGATGTGCGGTGATGCCCGCGCGGTGCGCGCCGAGCACCTTCTCCTTCACGCCGCCGATCGGCAGCACGCGGCCGCGCAGCGTGATCTCGCCGGTCATCGCGACGTCGCGGCGCACCGGCCGGCCCGACAGCGCCGAGACCAGCGCCGTCGCCATCGTCGACGCCCGCCGACGGGCCGTCCTTCGGGATCGCGCCCGCCGGCACGTGGACGTGCACCTCGCTCGAACCGAGCCGGTCGTCGGGAATCTGGAGCGCCGTCGGCGTGCGTCGCCGCGTAGGTCAGCGCCGCGCGCGCCGACTCCTTCATCACGTCGCCGAGCTGGCCGGTGAGGATCAGCGAGACGTGCCCCGACCGCGCGTCGTCCGCGTTGCCGCGCCATCGGTCGGATCGCGCCTCGACGAACATGATGTCGCCGCCCGCCGGCGTGTAGTACATGCCGGTCGCCACGCCGACCTCGTCCTCCTCGGCCGCCTTCTCCGGATGCACCCGCGGCCGGCCGAGCAGCTCGTCGCACCATCGTCGCGGTCGATCGGCGAGCTCCTCGACCTCCTTCGCCGGCGACCTTGCGCGCCACCTTGCGCGCCAGGCGCCGACCTCGCCGCTCGAGCTGACGCACGCCGCGTCTCGCGGGTGTACTCGCGTGATCGACCTCGCGACAGCGCGTCGTCGGTGAACGTCGAGCTGCTCGGTCGCCGAGGCCCGTCTCCTCGAGCTGGCGCGGGATCAGGTACTTCTTGCGCGATCTCGCGCCTTCTCGCGCTCGGTGTAGCCGGCGAACTCGACGACCTCCATGCGGTCGAGCAGCGGGCCGGGGATGTTCTGGATGAAGTTCGCCGTGGCGATGAACAGCACCTCGCTCAGGTCGAACGGCACGCCGAGGTAGTGATCGGTGAAGCGTGTCGTTCTGCGCCGGGTCGAGCACCTCGAGCAGCGCGCTCGCCGGATCGCCCTGGAACGACGACGCCGAGCTTGTCGACCTCGTCGAGCAGGAAGACCGGGTTCTTGGTGCCCGCCTGCTTCATGCCCTGGATGATGCGGCCGGGCATCGCGCCGACGTAGGTGCGCCGATGACCGCGGATGTCCGCCTCGTCGCGCACGCCGCCGAGCGCGACGCGCACGTACTCGCGGCCGAGCGCGCGCGCGATCGACTTCGCGATCGAGGTCTTGCCGACGCCCGGCGGGCCGACGAACAGCAGGATCGGGCCCTTCGCCATCGCGCGCGCCTTCGCCTCCTTCGCGTCCGTGCACCGGCACGGTGCGTCGTCGGCTCGGTCGGCGGCTCGGCGTCGGCGTCGTCGGTCGACTCGCCTCGAGGCTTCGTCGACCGGCATCTCGCCGCGTCTGCTCGGCCTCGTTCGCCATCTGCTGCGCGCGCAGCTGGCGCACGGCGAGGAACTCGAGCACGCGATCCTTCACGTCGCCGCAGGCCGTAGTGGTCCTCGTCGAGCACCTGCTGCGGCGCGCGTCGAGATCGAGCTTGTCGTCGCTGCGCGTGCTCCACGGCAGCTCGGCGATCCACTCGAGGTAGGTGCGGATGACCTGCGCCTCCATCGACTCGCGGCCCGACGCGCTCGAGGCGGCCGAGCTCGCGCTCGACCTCCTTGCGCGCGTCGGCCGGGCAGCTCGAGCTTCGGCGAGCTTCTCGCGCAGCTCGCGCAGATCGTCCTCGCTCGTCGTCCTCGCCGAGCTCCTTCTGGATCGCCTTCATCTGCTCGCGCAGGAACATCTCGCGCTGCCGCTCGCCCAGCTCCTCCTGCACCTGCGACTTGATCTCCTCCTGCGCCTCGAGCACGCCGATCTGCCGCTGCACGTGGACGAGCACGCGGCGCAGGCGCTCTTCGACGCTGAGCGTCTCGAGCAGCCCCTGCCTCTCCGGCGACGGGCAGCTCGATGTAGCCGGCGACGAGGTCGGCGAACTTGCCCGGCTCGTTGACGCCGGTCGAGCACCTGGTGCACGACCTCCTCGGGCAGGCCGCGACTCTCGCCCAGCTCGGCGGCGCGCTCGCGGGCCTCCGGTGCAGCGCCACGAAGGCCGGGTCTTCCGCGTCGAGCGGCTGTCATCTCCTCGGCCTCGCGAACGATGGCCTGGAGGTAGCCGTCCTTGTCGGTATAGTGGAGGGCGATGGCGCGCTGCTCGCCCTGGAGCAGCAGCTGCACGCCGCCCAGGCCGCGCTGGATCTGGCCGATGCGGGCGATGACGCCCATCGAGTACAGGATCTCGGGGGTGCGGCTCGTCGGCGTTCTCGCGCTGGGCGACCGCGAAGACCAGCCGATCGGCCTGTCAGGGCGCTCTCGATGGCGCGAAGCGTGCCGGGCCGGCCGGCGGCGATCGGCGCGGTGACCCCGGGGAACAGCACGACCTCGCGAAGCGGCAGGACGGGCAGTGTCAGACGTTCGGACATCTACCTCTTACTCCTTCCAAACCCCATTGACGGGGAAAATGACAGGCCCAACATGGATTGAGGGTCGAGGGTGCAGCGACCGTGCCATTGGCCTGTTCGGATCCGTGATGTCTTATAACAAGTTACGGCTCGGAACAGTTCTCCGCTCGTGTTCCCTGCCGCCCATCCTGGCAGGAATCGCCTCGCCACGCTCGATTCACTGCCAAATTGACGCCGGAACGGCATCCCAAGTCATCCCGCGATCACGGGTTCGCGTCCAAGCGCCATCATGGGTTCAGGGTAGCGGCTGGCTCGGTGTGAGTACAGATTGTCTGCCATGTCCGGCAATGCCTTCGCGGGCTTGATCGCCGACCGCCGCTTCGCCCCTGTCGCCTCGGGGCACTCCCGCCTGTGACCGCCTCTCACGACCAGCCGCTGCCGGCTCGGCTCGCCGCGGCGCTGGGCGACGCATACACCATCGAGGGAGAGATCGGTCGCGGCGGCATGGGCGTGGTCTACCGCGCCCGCGACGAGCGGCTGCAGCGCCGGGTAGCGATCAAGGTTCTCCCGCCGGAGCTCGCCTTCCAGCAGGACATCCGCGAGCGGTTCACTCGCGAGGCCCAGACCGCGGCCAAGCTGAGCCATCCCCACATCGTCCCGATCCACACCGTCGGCGAAGGCCACGGCCTGGTCTACTTCGTCATGGGCTACGTGGATGGCGAGTCGGTCGCGGGCCGGATCCGGCGGCGGGGCAAGCTCCCGGTCGAAGAGGCCCGCCGCATCATGACGGAATCGGCCGACGCGCTGAGCGCCGCCCACGGATTCTCCATCATCCATCGCGACATCAAGCCCGACAACATCCTGCTCGAGGGATCGCGGGGCCGGGTCATGGTGACCGACTTCGGCATCGCGAAGGCGCTGTCGGGCGGCTCCGGCGCCACTCTGACCGGGGCCGGCGTCGCGATCGGGACGCCCGCGTTCATGAGCCCGGAGCAGGCCGCGGGCGAGCGCGAGATCGACGGCCGGTCCGATCTCTACAGCCTCGGCATCGTGAGCTACCAGATGCTGACCGGCCAGCTGCCGTTCAACGCGCCGACCGTGGCCGGGATCCTGATGAAGCAGATCACGGAGGTCGCGCCCGACGTCCGGGTCCAGCGGCCCGACGTGCCCGAGGATCTGGCCCTCGCGGTGAGCCGCTGCCTGGAGAAGGACCCGGAGAATCGGTGGCCGACCGCGGACGCGCTCCGGCGCGCGCTGGAGAACCGGGCCGTGGTCGGCTACCAGCCCACCGGCCTGGGTTGGCGCGCCGGGCGGAGCACCCAACCCGGCGGGAGTTCGCCGCCCACGGCGGCTCCGCGCGGCGGCGTCGCGCCCGGATCCACCCGGCGGAGCCGGCCGCAGAATCTGCTGGACCGCGATGCCAACGACACCCGCCGCGCGGGAGGATTCGACCGCGAACCCCGCGGGCTCGCCCGCCGCGAGGCGCGCGGTGCGCGCCATCGCCGCGATCAGGGGAACGAGCCGGCCATCCCGGATACCGGCGAGCCCAGGATCGTGCAGCAGGTCCGCGGCCAGTTCGCGAGCTGGGCCGCGGTGTCGCTGGGCTGCTTCGGCATCAACGTCGCCACCGGACTCGACACGCCGTGGTTCCTCTTCCCGACCTTCGGCATGGGCATCGGCATGCTGAAGAACTACGCCAAGCTCTGGCAGTCGGGATACAACTGGCGCGACGTGCTCACCCGCCCGCCGGCGCCCGACGCGATCGAGACGATGCGGGTGAAGGGCGCCAAGCTGCCCCGCCGGCTGCCGCAGCCGACCGCCGACGATTTCGGGGCGCACCTCCCGCAGATTCTCCAGGTCCAGAGCGACCGCTTCGCCATCGGCAAGCTGATGGAGCGGCTGCCGCCGTCGGAGCGGAAGCTGCTGCCCGAGATCCAGCAGACGGTGGACGGTCTTTACGAGCGGGCCAACGACCTGGCGCGCACGCTCCACGCGATGGATTCGAACCTGGATACCCAGGGGATGGGATCCATCGACGAGCGGATCGCGGCGCTCGCGAAGGAGCCAGACGACCCCGAGCGGGCGCGACGGCTCAATCTCCTTCAGCGCCAGCGGCAGACCATCCTGGATCTCCAGGGCCGGCGCGCGCAGGTGGCCAGCCACCTGGAGTCGTGCGTCCTGGCAATGCAGAACGTCCGCTTCGACCTGCTTCGGCTCCGAAGCGCGGGGGTGGCCGCCGTCCTCGGCGACCTCACCCAGGCCACCCAGCAGGCCAAGGCGCTCTCCCGGGACGTGGACAACGCCATCGCGGCGGCCGGAGAGATCCGCGAGGCAATGAAGTAAGCGGCCGTTAGCCGGACTCCTACCCACACCATGCCATTTCTCCTGCTCCTGGGGGCCGTCCTCTCGGTCCTCACCGCACCCCTCACGGCCCAGCAGGCCATCGGTGCGCGCGTCGTTGTCCAGAGCGCCGAGCGCGCGGTGGCGGACGACAGCACGGCGACGGTCACCGCCCGGTGGCTCGCCGCACTGAAGCGTGATTCCACCGACCGGGTGGCGGCGCTCGGCCTCGGCACCCTGGCGCGCCTGACCTACGACTTCGCGACGGCCGAACGGCTGTTCGGCGGCATGCTCGCGCGCGGCGGCTCGCGGTCGGACGAGTGGACGGTCCAGGCGCGCATCGGACTCTATCGGGTCACGCTGGCCCAGGGGGACAACCGCCGGGCCGACTCGCTGCTCACGATGGCGCAGCGGGAGGCGCGGCGGATCGGCGATCGCGGCGGCGAGATCGACGCGCTGATCGGCCTGAGCGGGACGCGGGGGTCACGCGGACCCAGCGAGCCGGGTCTGGCCACGCTCGATTCGCTCCGGCGTCTGCTGCCGGCCGGCGACAGCTGGGAGCGCGGGGAGTATCTCTGCCGGCTGGGGCTCTTCCGCGGCGTCGGAGGCGACTCGGGCGCGGCCAGACTGGTGCGCGACGGCCTGCGGCTGGCGGAGCGCCTGGGCGAGCGGCAGCTCGCCGGGCACTGCCTCGAGGCCTACGCCCTGATCCACAGCATCCAGGGACGGGCCGACTCGGTCTTCCCCATCATGGCCCGGGCGGAGACGCTGCTCCGCGCCACCCGCGCGCACGCCTCGCTCGCGCGGCTCTACTCCCGGCGGAGCGACGAGCTCCAGGCGCGCGGCCGTCTGGGCGAGGCGAAGATCGCGCTGGGGCAGGTGCTCGCCGAAGCGACGCTCTCGCGCAACCGGCAGCGCACCGCCTACGCCTACGCCGGCCTCGGCATGCTGGCGCTCCGGGTCGGCGACCTTCCCACCTCGGGCACCCGGTTCGAGCACGCGGCGGCGCTCTACGATTCGCTCGGCATGGAAGAAGGCGCGATGATCTCGCGGCAGAACCGCGCGGAGGTCATGGCCGCGTCGGGTGACCTGGCCGGAGCGCGCGCCGGCTTCACCGGCGCGCTGAGCGAAGCGGACCGGTTCGAGTTCTTCGAGGACGGGATCATGATGCGCCAGCAGCTGGCCCGGTTGGCCATGCGCCAGGGCGACTGGGCCGAGGCGGGCCGGCAGCTCGACGCCGCCGACCGGAGGGCGCGGGGCCGGGGTCTTACCGACCTCGCGAACAACCTGGTGTACGACCGCGGGGTGCTGGCCCTCGGCCTCGGGCATCCGGCGGAAGCGGAGCGGCTGTTCGCCGGCTTCCTCGCGCGCGTGGACAAGGAGGACCGGCTGGTGCGGCACACCGCGCGGGTTCGCGTGGCCGAGGCCGCGGCGCGACGGGGGGACCTCGCGCGCGCGGAGCGGGAGATCACGGCCGCGGGCCGGGAGCTGGAGGAGTGGCGGGAGTCCCTCGGCGACGACGAGCTCCGCGGCTACGCGTTCTCCGCCACCGTGCTGGGCGAGTACGATCCGCAGGCGCCGACCGCGCGGGTACTCGCCGCGCTCGCGGCCGGCGGCCGGACGGAGGCGGCTTTCGCGCTGGCCGAGCGGCGGCGGGCGCGGTTTCTCACCGACCGGCTCAACCAGGCGGACGCGCTGCGTGAGAGCGGCGACACGCTCACGGCCCGACTCGCGCGCGCCCGTCCGCTCACGGCGCCGGACATCGCGCGCGCGCTGCCCGATGCGGAGACGGCCATCCTCGAGTACTTCGCGGGGAGCGAAGGCGCGCCGACCACTCTGTTCGTGGTCACGCGGAGCGGCGTCGTCTCCAAGGCGCTTCCCAGCGTGGACACCCTGGCGCCCGCGATCCGACGACTCGTGGCCCTGCTCGAGAGCGGCAGCGATCCGGATGTGCTGGCGACGCGGCTGGGCGTTCTCCTGCTGGAGCCGGCCGTCGCGGCGCTGCCGCCGGGCGTGACTCGCCTCATCATCGTGCCCGACGGTGCGCTGCATCGCGTGCCGTTCGACGCGCTCCAGCTGGTGGACGGTCGGATGGCCGTGCAGCGGTGGGCGATCGGGCTCGCGCCCTCCGCGAGTCTCGCCGCGTCACTCTGGGGCAAGCGCGGAGAGGCCGCGCCGCTGCTCAGCCAATCCAGGATCCTGGCGCTGGGCGATCCCGCCTTCACGAGCGAGCTCGCTCCGGCCATGACGCGCGAGGCCCAGGTGTTTCGATCCGCGTTCGACGCGCAGGGCGGCCTGCCCCGGCTGGAGGGCAGCGGGGACGAGGCCCGCGCTGTGGCCCGTTATGCCGGCGGCGGGTCCGAGATCCGGGTCCGCGAGGATGCCAGCGAATCGTGGCTCAAGCACAGCCGGCTGGACGGTTTCCGAGTGATCCATCTGGCGACCCACGCGGTGGTGGACGAGAACTCACTCACCCGAACCGCGCTCGCGCTGGCACCGGGAGCGACCGACGACGGCTTCCTGTCGCCGGCGGATCTCGCCGGCCTCAAGCTGAACGCGGACATGGTGGTGTTGTCGGCGTGCCGGACCGCGGGCGGCGTCACCGTGGCGGGTGAAGGCGTGCAGGGACTCACGACCCCACTGGTCGCGGCGGGCGCGCGATCCGTTGTCGCGACCCAGTGGCGGGTGGGCGACAAGAGCACGGTGCGGCTGATCTCGGATCTCTACGACGGCCTGGCGCGAGGCCGGCCGGTGGCGGAGGCGCTGAGGGATGCGAAGCTCGCGGCGATCGCGCGGCACGAGCCGCCGGGCAACTGGGCGGCCTTCACAGTGGTGGGGGATCCGCTGGCGCTGGTGCCGCTGGTCGTGCCCGGTATGAGTCCGGGCGCCTTGTGGCTTCGGGTCGGACTCTGGTCCCTGCTGATCGTGCTGGCCCTGGGCTACCTCGCGCTCAGGCGGAGCATGCGCAACGACGACCGCGCCGACGCGCCGGCAACGGTGGCTGCCACCCACCACCGGTAGTCGCCCGGCGCGAGGTCCGCGGCGCCGCGCAACGTGATGGTCGTGTCGGCGGTCTCCGCCTCCAGGGCAACATCTCCCTCAGGCGTCAACACCTCCAGCCGGTAGCGGGTGGCACCGGCGATGGGATGCCAGGCGAACACCATCGGCAGTCCAGCGGGGGCTTCGGCAGGCGGCGCGAGCAGGGTCACACCGCCGTCGCCGCCGGAGCGGACGATCTCGTCCTCGGCGGTGGTCGGCATCGCGAGACGGCCGATCACCACAGCGAGCAGCACCGATGCCGCCAAGGCGGCGGGCATGAGCCAGCTCCGGCGCCCAGGCTTCGCCGCCGCACCGGCCTCGGCACCGGCGATCTCGATGCTCCTGAGCAGATCGAACTCCGCCCGGCAGTCGGCGCAGCTCATGACGTGGTCCAGCGTGGCGAGGCGCTCCTCTTCCGTGCCCTCGCGGCGGACCAACACCAGCATCGCGTCGGGGGCGGGGCAGGCCACGGTGCGTGCGCCCCGCCTGCCGCGGGCGGCCATCACCCCCGCGTAGACCTCGCGCAGCCGGTCGTCGCTCATCAGCTCGCCTCCGCCGTGTCCCATCCGATGCCCTCCGCGGTCAAGCGCTGCCGGAGATCCGCCAGCCCCCGGTACAGCAGGTTCCGGGTCTTGGCCTCCGTCCATCCCATCAGCTTCGCGATCTCCTCCCGCGGATAGCCCGCGAGATGCATGCGCACCGGGGGACGTCGGGAAGCGGGGATCTCGTCGATCGCCCGGGCCACCCGGTCGGCCAGCTCCGTGCCCTCGAGGGCGGCGTGGGGATCGGGGTTCCGCGCGGTCAAGTCCGTGGCCGTGCGATCGTCCTCGATCGCGTCGTGCCGGTCCGCCTGGCGGGCTCGCCGGCGCCGCAGGATGTCGAGGGCGGCGGTGGAGGCGGTGCGATACACGTAGGACGTGTTGGTGTCGCCAACCTGCTCACTCGTCCCCCTGGCCCGCCACAGGCGGATGCGGACTTCCTGCATGACCTCGTCCACCCCGCTCTCGTCCAGCCGATAGCGCCGCCCGACCTGCCTCACCATCGTGCCGAACCGCGCGACCGCCGCTTCCAGCGCCAGGGAGAGATGCCGCTCGGCTTCGGGCAGGGTCATGCCACGAATGTAGGACGACGACGGCACCACCTCCAGCGCGCTGCCCTGCACTGCCGCGCCGAGACTGTCTTGCCGCGGTGACAACGGCGGGGTATGCCCTGCCCGGGAGTTTTTTCGGGTTGACAGGAGGTGGACCAAGTCCTACTGATGAGGTGCACTTCTAATGAGGGGAGGGGTCAGCGGCATTCGCCGAGGTCAGGGATCCCCCGAAGCGAGCGCCCGCCTATGGACCGATACCAACAGCCTCTTCGCGAGACGCAGTCGACGTAACTGCGGAGGACGATCCGGGACACAGCGACATCTTCCGAACCAGCGGCACGACCGCCGCGAGCCTTTCAGGCGCCGGGGACCGATCTCGATCGGGTCCCCGGTTTCGTTCGTCGGCACCTCGCGCTACCATACGCCTCCCCAACCTTCACCATTTCCGGAGTCGTCTCCCGATGTCGCGTACCCTTCATGGCTTCCGCGCCTGCGCGGCCACCCTGACCCTCTTTGCTCTCCCGTTCGCCGCGCCCGGCGTGGCACAGGGCCAGGGCAACCCCGATCTCCAGGCCATCAGCACCTACACCCTCACGATGCCGAAGTTCAAGCAGTACCTCGAGGCCTCGGTCAACCTCGCCAACGCGGTGGCCAAGGACAAAACCGTGGGCCCGAAGTTCCAGGATTTCGGCAAGAAGTCGATCGCGGAACAAGTGAAAGTGCTGGAAGGCATCCCGCCGGTGCGGAGCGCGCTCGTGGCGGCGGGCACTACCCCGCGCGATTACGTGTTGACCCAGGCCGCGTTCCTCCAGGCGGGGATGGCTCACGCGATGACGAAGGGAGGCAATCCTCCGAGCGACAAGATGATCGCGGAGGCCGGCATCAACCGGGCGAACCTCGAGTTCATGCAGAAGAACGAGGCGGAGATCAACCGGCTCTCAGAGGATGCCAAGGCCCGGACGCCGGCCGAGTAGCTAAAAGGTGATGACCTCCTCCATGGCGCGCCGCAGGTCGGCGACCTGGGGGAGGATCACATCCTCCAGCTCGGGCGCGTAGGCGACGAAGGTATCCATGGACGCCACACGCGTGACCGGCGCGTCGAGATGGGCGAAGAGCTCCTGGCCGATCCGCGCGGCGATCTCGGACCCGTACCCCCACGACAGCGAATCCTCGTAGGCCACGACCACCCGGTTCGTCTTCCGCACGGACTCCCCGATCGTCTCCCAGTCCACCGGCGAGAGCGACCGCAAGTCGATCACCTCGGCGCTGACACCCTGCTGCTCCTCGAGCTCCTTGGCCGCCCAGAGCGCGCGCTGCACCAGCGCGCCGTAGGTGACGACGGTGAGGTCGGTGCCCGGCCGGACCACCTTCGCCTTGCCCAGCGGGATCATGAAGTTGGGGCCCGGGTTGGGCGCCTTGTTGTAGGTCTGCCGGTAGAGATGCTTGTGCTCCAGGAAGAGCACCGGGTCGTCGCAGCGGATCGCGGTGCGGAGCAGCCCGTTGGCGTCGAGCGCCGTCGCGGGGCAGACCACGCGGAGGCCGGGCACGCCGGTGAACACCGCGGCGCCGGTCTGGGAGTGGTAGACCGATCCGCCCTTGAGGTATCCACCGTAGGTCACCCGCACCACTACCGGCGACGCGAAGGCGTTGTTCGACCGCCACCTCATCAGGGCCAGCTCGTTCCGGAGCTGCATGTACGCGGGCCAGATGTAGTCGAAGAACTGAATCTCCACGACCGGCTTGAGCCCACGGGTGGCCAGCCCGATGGCGCGGCCGATGATGTTGGCCTCGGCGAGCGGGGAGTTGTAGACCCGATCGCTCCCGAACGCACGCTGCAGGCCCCAGGTCACCTTGAAGACCCCGCCCTTCCCCTTCACCTCGCCGAGGCTCTCCTCCCGGCTGCAGTCCGCCACGTCCTGACCGAAGAGGACGATGCGCGGGTCCCGGGTCATCTCGTCGCGGAGGCAGATGTTGAGCAGGTCCACCATGGTGGTGGGATCGCCGGCGAAGTGGGGATCGTCCTCGGTGTCGAACTGCTCGGAGGTGGGATCCACGTCCGGTGAATAGACGAACCTGGTGACCGAGTCGTGCGGCGGCTGGGGCGAGGCGAGCGCCACGTCGGCGGCGACCTGCACTTCCTCCTCCACCTGGCGCACGATCAGGTCGAGCTCCACCTGGGTGGCGATGCCCTGATCCAGCAGGTACCTGGGGAACCGGGTGAGGGGATCGCGCTCGGCGTCGGCCTGCCGCTCGGCCGGCGAGCGGTACTGCACTTCGTCATCGGACAGCGAGTGGCTGTAGGGGCGGATCACTTTCGCGTGCACCAGCGCCGGCCCCTTCCGGGCGCGGGCGTAGTCCACCGCCTTGAGCATGGTGTCGTACGAGGCGAGGACGTCGCAGCCGTCCACTTCCTGGATGTAGAGGCCGGGAAAGCCGGTGAGGAGCTTGGAGATCGAGCCGCCGGGCGTGTTGACCTCCACCGGGACCGAGATGGCGTAGCCGTTGTCTTCCACCAGGAACACGACCGGCAGCTTCAGGTTGCAGGCGGTGTTGAGGGCCTCCCAGAACTCGCCCTCGCTGGTGGTGCCGTCGCCGGTGGTGCAGAGCACGACCTCGTCGGCCTTGATGGCCTCGTCCCGGCCCTCGATTCCCTCGATCCGGGAGTAGCGGAGCCACGCCTCGGCGCAGCCGACCGCCTGGAGGAACTGGGTGCCGGTGGGGCTGGAGGCGCTGACGATGTTGAGGTCCTTGTGGCCCCAGTGGGACGGCATCTGGCGGCCGCCCGAGTTGGGGTCGTCGGCCGCGCCGACGGCGGAGAGGAGCTGCTCGGTGGCGGTCATGCCGAGGCCGAGGCAGAGGGCGCGGTCGCGGTAGTAGGTGTAGAACCAGTCGTAGGTGGGGCGGAGGACCTTGGCGGCCACGGCGAGGATGCCCTCGTGGCCGGCGCCGGAGATCTGGAAGAAGATCTTGTTCTGCCGCTTGAGCTGGATCTCCTTGTCGTCGATCCGGCGGGCGAGCAGCATGATCCTGTATATGTCGAGCAGGTCCGCTTTTTCGAGCTTGGCTGAGGCTCGGGCGCGGCTGGTTCTCGTGGCCATTCTCGCTCTTTGGCTCGTCGTGGTCGGGGTGCGTTTGGACGGGGGGTAATTTAGCTGTGGGGCGGGGCGAGCGGACGTGGGGGTCCCGTTCCGGAGTCGCTTCCGGACGCTCCGGGTCGGAGCCCGGGCAAACTGCCGCCCGGTCTCCTCGCCTGCGCGTCCTAACGCGACCCCGGCCCGGGACCCTCACGTCCGCTCGCCGCATACATCACTTAACCCCCGATCCTGCACTCCAGACTGACGCCTAGGACGGCTCGGCCTAGGGGAATGGTGCCACGACCTCGCTCGGCTCGGGGACGCTGAACCAGCACTGGCGAAGACGACGTTGGTCGGTCCCTTTCCGGTCCCCCACTTCCGCTGGCACCGACTACTCTTGGTCCATGGAAGTCGCCGCCGTCCAGCGCCGGACTCTGCGCCTGCTCTTTCTGACCCAGGTCGTCAGCGGCGTCGGCATCGCGATCGGCGCCTCGGTGGGCGCGCTGCTGGCGGCCGAGATCGCCAGCATCCGCGTCTCGGGGATCGCGCTGAGCGCCAACGTGGTCGGCGGCGCCCTGTTCGCGGTGCCCGCCACCGCCATCGTATCCCGCCACGGCCGCCGGCCCAGCCTCGCGGCGGCCTACGGCATCGCGGCCGTAGGATCGCTGATCGTGGTGGCCGCGGCCACGCGGCAATCCATCGCCCTGATGTTCCTCGGTCTGTTCCTGTTCGGCGGTGCGAGCACCGCGAGTCTCCAGGCACGCTACGCCGCGGTCGACCTGGCGCCCGCCGCGCTGCGGGGGCGCCACCTGTCCCTGGTGGTGTGGGCGACGACGATCGGCGCGGTGGTCGGTCCGAGCCTCGCGGCTCCCGCGGGGGTATCACTGGACCGGTACGGCATCCCGACACTGGCCGCCCCGTTCGTCTTCTCGGCGCTGCTGCTCGGGGTGTCGGCGCTGCTCCTCCTCTTTCTGCTTCGACCCGATCCGGCGGTGGTCGCGCGCGGCATGCTCGCAACCACGGATGCGCCATCGCCCGACTCACCCGGGACCGGCATGCGCGCCGCGCTCCGCGCCGTCGTGTCGCTGGCGCCGGCGCGCCTGGGCGTGAGCGCGATGGCCATGGGTCACCTGGTGATGGTCGGCGTCATGACGATGACGCCGGTCCATATCCGCGGCGCCGGCCACGGCCCGGCCCATACGCTGCGACTCGTGGGTGTGGTGCTCAGCCTTCACATCGCCGGGATGTTCGCCTTCTCGCCGGTGTTCGGCTGGCTGACCGACCGGCTCGGCCGGCGCCCGGTGATCGTCGCGGGCATCGCCTTGCTCCTCGCCGCCTGCGCCCTGGCCGGAGGGGCGGGCCATGACGTGACGCGCCTGGCCGCCGGAATGACGACGCTCGGGCTGGGGTGGTCCGCCACGATGGTCGCCGGATCCACGCTGCTCAGCGAGTCGGTGCCGGCGGGGCTGCGCACGGCGGCGCAGGGCCTGTCGGATCTCGTGATGGGACTGGCGGGGGCCTCGGCGGGCGCGATCTCCGGTCTGGTCGTGCAGGGCTGGGGATATCCGACGCTGGCGGTGCTGGCGGCGGTGGCCACCCTGCCCCTGACCGCTCTGCTGGTGTTGACGCGAGAGCGGAGCGACGGCCTCCTGTCGCAGGGATCCCCCATGTGAACGACCCGATCCCCATCGTGGGGATCGTCCGCTCCACTGCTGTCCTCGATTGAGTACGCCCGGCACCGGCA
Source organism: uncultured Gemmatimonadales bacterium (assembly GCA_963846545.1). Taxonomy (GTDB): domain Bacteria; phylum Gemmatimonadota; class Gemmatimonadetes; order Gemmatimonadales; family GWC2-71-9; genus CAVVWJ01. The sequence continues at coordinate 2,838,080 of CAWJWG010000001.1, forward strand.
GGAGCCGGACGAATCTTCCGTCACCATTCGCAGATCCACGCCACAGCGTTCGTAGTGCGACTCGCACCTTTGCGTCTGTCGCTCGCCCGATTGCGCAGGCCGGCGCGTCCCGATGCGAGGTGCGGTGCGCCGGGCCGACATCGTCGCCGGTCGTGCGACCGTCGGTCCGGAATCGACCACAGGCGATTCATGCGTGGATGCTGGGTCGTGAACTTTCCGGTCGGGCCGTACAACTAGCGAACTTTCACGGGCTTGCGACGTGTGGCGTCGCGCGAGGCGCGGCAGCGGCGTGCCCCGGGCGATCGCGACATGGAAACGGTTGCACGAATCGCGGTCGCCGCGGGTGGCGTCGTGCCCACGGCGGCCGTCGCGCGCCACTCGCGATGATGTCGCGGTACGAGCGACAGAGGCGTGGGACGCCTCGCGCGGGTCGCGGTGACCGGCGAACGTCGCGCAGAATCTGGCACACTCCTCGCCTTTGCTCCGACCAGCCGGTTGCGCTGGGAGCAGCACGGCTCTTCGATTTTCACATCACCATTGCCGGCGCGGTTGTCCCGGCCTCCGCCCGGCCGCAAGGCAAGGGGGAGGACTGTATGGACGCCAAAGTTCGTCGGAGGCTGGACATGGGCGCGCGGGCGCTGGAATTCGGACATGCGCATCCGCTCGAGAGTCCGGGGTATGCCGCGACCATGGTGCGGCTGGAGGAGCGGCTGGTGCGGGGTGACCAGCTGGCGACGCAGCAGCGGGACGGGATCCTGGCGGTGCGTGCCGCGACTCGGCACAAGCGGGACCTGATGGAGCGGATCCGCCGGGCGCACCTGACGCACCTGACCCGGGTGGCGCAGGTGGCGAGCGCCGAGCTGCCGGAGCTGGCGCAGAAGTTCCTGATGCAGCCGGGCAAGGGATCCTGGCGCGCGTTCCGGACGGCGGCGCGCGGGATGCAGATGGAGGCGCAGGGGCGGCGGCAGGAGCTGGTGAAGCACGGGCTGGTGGAGCCGTTGCTGGACGACCTGACGCGGCTGCTGGACGAGTTCGACGCGGTGGTGGAGCGGGTGCAGGAGGCGCGCCGGGTGCACGTCGGCGCGAGCGCGCAGCTCAAGGTGGTCGCGAGCGAGGTGCTGCAGCTGGTGAAGGGCCTGAACGGACTGAACCGGTATCGCTTCGCGAATCAGCCGGACCTGCTGGCGCAGTGGGAGAGCGCGAGCAGAGTGGTGGCAGGACCTCAGGCGGGGGTGGAGGAGGTGCCGCGCGGAGGGGGATGTGCGGCCGGCGGCTTGATGGGCCGGTCGAGGAGGACGGAATCGCCGTCGGGGGCTCGGGCCTTCGGCGGCGGTTTCGTTTAGGGTGTGATGTGTTCGGGGAGAGGATCTGAGGGCTTAAGCTGCGAGGGGACGCAGCGCCATGTGTGGAGAGTCTTGGAGTGTGCTGGAACCATCTCTTCCGGAAAGAGTTTCCGGGTCCTAACGCAGCGTCAATGACAGCAGTACGTTATTCCATGGTTGAAAGAAGGGTTTAGAAAGGCAGAGGGGCAGGCTCTGCAGTCCAGTACTTAATTGGCGTCAATCGAGCATCCGAGTGAGCCACCTCACTAGCCACTGGAACTACGCCGTCACGTTTGTCGAGATGGCCTTTCACGATCAGGCTCTCGCTACAGGCAGTGGTTTTTTCTGGGCGACTGGTGAGCGGATGAAACTCGTCACCAACTGGCATAACGTGGCCGGGAGAGACCCAACCACAGGCCGGCCGATCTCACCAACCGGAGGAGTACCCGACCGCATACGATTCACTGCGTACAAGCGCTCCGCCGAAGAGGTATCACCAGGGTTCCACGCGTTAGAGCTCCGCATAGTGGAGCAGCTGCTTTATCGGGGAACGCCCAAGGTCCCACTGTGGACGGAGCATCCGCATTTGGGACCTCAGGCGGATGTAGCCGCTATAGACGTTACAGATAGGATCCAAACTGAGGGACTGCACTGCATCAATGCAGAGTCGCTAGAGAGCAATTCGGCAGTCGAGGCCTCGGCGTCTCAGGACGTCTTCATCATAGGATACCCCTTGGGCCTCGTCACGAAAGACGCTCCGATCCCTGTCTGGAAGCGCGGAACAATCGCTACGGATCCTTCATTCGACCCGAATGGAGTTCCGATAATCTACGTGGATAGCGCTAGCCGCCCAGGAATGTCAGGTTCGGTCGCACTCGTGCGACACATTGTGCTCGGAAAATACCCCAAGAAGGATGGAACTACCGCTACGGTACTGTATGGCAGGCTGGATCAGGTGTTAGGTATCTATTCCGGTAGGCTGAGCCCGGACAACGTTCAAGCTCAGCTGGGCATCATTTGGAAGCGTCATGTCATTGAGGAGACGGTAGTGTCTGGCGTAGCCCCAGCGCTCTAGGCGAACAGAGCTCGTCTAGAGGTTTCTGTTGGCCCATGTCCGGCTGATGCCTAGCGCAAGTGCAGCGACAGACGAAGCAGTTGAGCTCCTTGACTCTGCGCCGTGGAACGGGGGGTTGTCTGAAGGTCCCTTGCAGCTGATAAGCTTTTCGTTAGACGGCATTGGCGAAGATCACGGTTTTCCTGTGCCTTGATCCAGAAAGGTCCCATCTGATACTGCAATCGAGGCCATCTTAGACTTGAGCATCGAACGGCCGGAACTTCGAGAGGGACTGTTTCGACAGCGCAGAGCTTTACTTACGGCTAGCTCGGCGCTGCTTCTGTATGTGGCAGCTGGCATTCGAATTGAAGAATTCTCTGTATTTGGAACGAAGATCGACATTGAGCGCCCGAATCTTGTGCCGCTAGCGCTGTGGGTGCTTTGGGCGTATTTCCTCATCCGCTACGCCCAATACTTCAATGACTTAGGGGACCGTGGGTTTCAGGGAGCGTACAAAGAGCGGCTTGAGCAACTCATCCAAGTAAAGGCGCTACGCAAGTTGCGCCGGGATTTCCGGCCACCTGGCATTGAGCCGAGCGAGTATTTGCCACCCTATCATTTCGAGATCGAATCTATCGACATACTGCACCGTGGTCCCGGGGAGTGGCGCGTGCGTGCGGAAGGGGGAGTCAACTGGCGTACTCCACGAGGTTTTGCCAGACAAGATTTTCACAACTACCTGATGGACCTAGGAAGGTGGGACTTGCTTGTTCCACAGGTGCGCGCGGCCTTTCGCATCACTAGCAGAACGCGTCTCGTCTCGGAGTATTTGCTTCCTTTTCTCGTTGCTGCTGCACCAGTTGCGTACGTGGTTTACTCTTGGATTTTCTAAGAGCTGGTGCCCCAACTTTACCTCATGCAGCAGCTAGGCCGAATTGGCGTGGAGTCCCCGGGGGCGGCGCCTCCTGGGTATCGCTAAGATGGCGTAGCTGAGCGCAAACCGGCACGGGCGCCCGCAACCGACGCGAATGTCGTAGACAGCTTAGATCAGGAGCCTATGTCTACTGAGAGCAGGATAGGACCTAAGACGGACGATGAGGGGAAAGAGATTCGGGCTGCTTGCTCAGAGTGTAGCCGCGAGACTACGCATTCCATTGTTCGCTCGGCGAGATACACCACCCAGTACGACGAGAAGGATTTTTCAATCACTCTGTGGGACAACTATGCCATAATTGAGTGCAAGGGATGTCAATCAATAAGTTTTCGTCATCAAAGCAGTAACAGTGAGAACGTCGACTACGACTCGGACACCGGCGATGTTGTTCCAGAGAAGAAGGTAGTGGTCAATCCCCCGCGCCTTGCGGGCAGGAGGGAGTTACGGGATAGCTGGCTTCTACCCACTCCAGTAGAGTTGGCATACGAGGAGACGCTTCAAGCTCTGCGTGGTGGCATGCCGGTGCTGGCAGGGATTGGAATAAGGGCGCTTGTTGAGACCATGTGCAAGGACCGAGGAGCAAGAGGGCGCAATCTAGAGAAGAAATTGGATAATCTTGTGGATCAAGGGGTGATCACCAAGGATGGAGCCGAGATTCTCCACAGCTTGAGGATCATGGGGAATGACGCAGCTCACGAGGTCAAGCCGCACACGATCGAGGACCTATCCATCGCAATGGACGTAATAGAGAACGCGCTTCAGTCCATCTACATTTTGCCGCAAAGAGCGGCAAAACTACCGAAGCGGAAGTCGGGGGTCGAGAACAAGCGCTCCGGAAAGAGTTCCGGAGCCTGAGCCGAGTAGCTCCGCGGTCGTGCTGATGAACGCTGATGATCTGCGTGTGCTAGCCAACTGAACCTGCTGCCGACTAAGTCGAGGTGCCACGAGTTCCCGACCTGGTGCTCCCGCTGGCCCTGGCGGAGCTGGGATTGATTGATGAGTACGAGTTCGTGGTGCACCCCAGGGTGGCGGGCCATGGGCCGACGTTGTTCGCGGGGCTGTCGAAGCATGTCGACTTGCAGCTGGTGAGCCGGCTGGAGCTCCGCTCGGGTGCGGTGGCACTGCGGTACCAGCCGAGAATGTAGTTTCCGGAGTGCTAATTCACGACAACTGAACGGGTTGACGCGCGGGTTGACGGCGGCTGGGCGGGCGCGGGCTACCATGGAGTACGCTGGTCCACAGATGCTGGTCACCATCTCGCCATCGCGGAGACTCTTCCATGCAGGGCTCTCGTCGCAGCGCGGTCCTCTACAGCCTCACAGCGGGCGCGGTCGCCTTTGCCTACGCGGGCGACTCGGCACCCGACCAACGGCTTGCACTCCGGCCGCCGCGGGCGGCGACTCGGGTCCTGGCCCCGAGCGCCCCGTCCTGCCCCTGCCGGTCGGCAAGCAGGTGAACGCGGTGAAGGCGTTCGCCGAGATGCTGCCGGTGTTCCGCCACCCGCGCTGCCTCAACTGCCACGGGGGCGTGGACCCCGCGTCGCCCGCCCACAAGGGCGTGGACCAGCTCGACCCCGAGATCGACCGCATGGCGAACCGCGAGGCGTACGAGGAGCAGTGCCAGACGTGCCACGACGGGCTGCCGGGGTGGAACACGCCGGGAGAGCCGGTGTTCTTCGTCGGCAAGGACGACGAGGAGCTGTGCAAGCAGATGAAGCGGTTCGAGAACACCGGGGCGAAGCTCGTGGAGCACCTCGACAACGATCACCACGGCATCCAGTTCATCGCGGCGGGCTTCGCGGGCGACCGGGCGCTCGGTGAGCAGGGGATGGTGGACCACGGTGTCGTTCGCGAGAGGCCGCCGGGGACGCAGGCGCAGCTGGTTCAGCAGGCGCAGAAGTGGGTGGACATGCTGGGCGACGGCTACCAGGCCTCGCCCGAATGCGGCTGCGTAATACCCAAGGTGAAGCTCAAGATCCTCCACACGGAGGAATTCGTGGTGCCGCGGGGAATTCCATCGAAGGAGGCGTCGGAGGTGGAGTTCGAGGCGAGCCTGACTCCGATGGGCGACGACAAGCCCAACATGTTCGTGGGCCAGGTGTCGCTCGACCGGACCATCCGGCTGACACTGCCGCAGACGTGCACGGGGAGCTCACGACGGCACGAGCGGTGGGTCTTCTACGCGGGCATCGATCCGGCCAGCGGCGCGGTGAAGGTGTGGCGCTCGATGTTCGCGGACCAGGCGGCCGGCGGGATCGAGTGCCGGCACGGGGCGGGCACGGCGAAGACCGGTCTCTTTCCGAGCGAGGCCGTGAGCATGCTCGGGTTCGGCGAGATGGTGATACCCGCGGGCGACTCCACCAAGACGGAGCGGGCATCGGAGCTGGGGCAGACGGAGTCGCTCACGGTCACGGTGATCGAGGTGCCGGCACGCTAGAGACTCAGTTCGGCCCGATGACCGGGCCCGGCGTCGAGCGCGCGAACGAAGTCGTGCCGTCACCGAGCTGACCTCCGGTGTTTCCGCCCCAGCAGTAGGCGGCCCCTTCCGTGGTCACGCCGCAACTGTGCGTCCTCCCACCCGTCACCCGCTTGAATGCATGCCCGCCCGCGACGGCGGAGGGCGTGCGGTGAACATTGGCCGAGCCTCCCAGCGGCCCGCCATCGCCCAACGCGCCATAGTAGTTGTATCCCCAGCAGTAGGCGACGTTGGCGGTGCTGACCCCGCAGGTGTGGTCGGCGCTGGCGCTGATGTTGCCGAAGTGAATGCCTCCCGCCACGGCTACGGGCTTCAGCCGCCGGGTAGTGGTGCCGTCACCCAGCTGCCCATCGAAGTTGCCGCCCCAGCACCAGGCCCGGTTGTCCGTGGCCACGCCGCAGGAGTAGTAGCCCGCGCCCCGCTGGGCTTGATCGCCCACGCTGACGTTCAGGAAGCTGAGCCCTCCGGCGACCGCCACGGGGGTGCGCTTGACGCCGGTCCCGTTGTTGCCGAGCTGGCCCGACCCGCCGGCCCCCCAGCAGAAGGCCTTCTGCGCGGTGGTCACGCCGCAACTGTGCAGGGCACCCGCGCTCACGATCTGGAATTTCCTGGCGAGGCTCAGCTTGACCGGCCGCCGATACCGGACGGCGTCGGTGCCGCTGCCGACCTGACCCTCCACGTTGCGCCCCCAGCAGTACGCGTCGTTCGTCGTGGTGACGCCGCAGGTGTGAAACAGGCCGGCACTGATCTGCCTGAAGCGGTGGTTCCCGCCGACCGCCACCGGGACATTGCGGTCGTCGCCCGATCCGTCTCCCAGCTGGCCGTATTTGTTCCCTCCCCAGCAATAGGCCCGGTCATCGGTCGTGATCCCGCAGGCGTGCCCGACGCCGGCTTCGACCTGGCGGAACCTGAGACCGCCTGCCACCGCGGCCGGGGTAGCCGAGATGTCCTGGCTGGTGCCGTTTCCGAGGGCGCCCGTGGTGCTGGCACCCCAGCAATAGGCCACGTCGCCGGTCGTGGTCCCGCAGCTGAAGGCCTCGCCCTCGGAGACCTGCCGAAAGGTGAGGGGCGCACTGGCCGCGGCCTCGAGTCCGCGCGCCGGCTCGGCGTCGGTGGGGCCGGAGGCGTCCCGGCAGGCGGCCAGCAGGGCGATGGCCAGCGGAGCGAGTAACCCGACACTTGGCACACGGATGGACGCGGGCATGGTCACGGACCTTGGTGGAGGTTGGCCGACGTGACCCAGCCTGGCACAGCCCTGTCAAGCAGCTATCAAGCCGCCCCTATCGGGGCCTAGGTCCGGTCCTTCACCCGGACGTCTGTCGCGACCCAGTTGACCTCCCAGGTCCGGCCGCCGTCGTCCGAGAAGGCCTGCTCGAACCGGTACGAATCGGCTGTGACCGGAGCGATGACGAAACGCACCAGGATCGCGCGGCCGTCGAGCGACTCGTGCGACAGGAACTCGCCGCGGCCTCCCTTGAACTCGCCGATGGAAGGGATGCTCAGGGTTCCGCCGCCGATGTTGGCGAAGTTGAGGCTCCACTGGTGCGCGTCAGGATTGTACAGACGGAGACTCAGGCCCTGCAGCCGCCCCGCGGGACCGGCCACGTCGAGCTCCACCAGATTGGCGCGGCCGTCCCAGACCTTGCGGACGATCGTGGTGCCCTCGTACTCGACCCATTCCTTCGAGCCCGTGAGGGGACGCACGAGCCGGCGCAGGCGGGTCTTCCAGGTTCCGATCTCCCAGTCGAAATCGTGCCGGCCGTCCCTTGGCTTGCGCGGTTGGATGGATTCCACCGGTTTGTCGGCCGGCTGGGTAGGCCTCGCCGGTCTCTCGCGCGGCTGGGCAGTCGTCGCCGGATCCGCGGCGGAAGACTGCGCCACCACCTGCTCGACCTGCAGCGCCGGCGCCAGCCCGCACGCGGCAACTACCGTCACCCGCATCCATGATGTCCGTAACGTCACGATAGCTCCTCATTGAAGCCGAGCTCGAGGAACGTGATCCACGACCGGTCCTCGATTCGATAGCCTTTTGTATCTTGTCTCCATGACCACTCTGCACCTTCCCATCGACCGCTCCTCCGGCGTCCCGATCCACCGGCAGATCTACGCAGGCGTCCGGCGCGCGATCCTCGACGGGCGGCTCGCGCCAGGCCAGCGGGCGCCGTCCAGCCGAGCGCTCGCGGCCGACCTCGACGTGTCACGGCTCCCGGTGCTCACCGCCTACGACCAATTGCTGCACGAGGGCTACCTCGAGGGTCGGGCGGGCTCGGGCACCTTCGTGAGCGGCGCGATCCCCGACGATCTCCTGAGCCTGACCCGGCCGCGCGAGCCGGCACCGCCGCGGGAGAATGTTCGGCGCGGCCCTCGTCCGCTCCCGCCGGTGCCCGAGTACGGAGGACTCGGTCCGTTCCGAATGAGTCTGCCGGCGCTCGACCGCTTCCCCCACGCCGCATGGGGACGACTGGTGGCCCGCCACGCGCGCTCGCTCACCCACGCGCAGATGGCGTACGGCGACCCCGCCGGCGTCGCGGCGCTCCGGGCGGCGATCGCGGATCACCTCGTGGCCGCGCGCGCGCTCCGGTGCACGGCGGCGCAGATCCTCATCGTCTCCGGTTCCCAGGCCGCGGCGCGTCTCGCCGGAGCGGTGCTGCTGAAGCCCGGTGACCGGGTCGCGGTCGAGGAGCCCGGCTCGCCGATCATCCGTGCCGCGCTGGGCGCGGAAGGGGCCGAGGTCGTGCCGGTGCCGGTGGACGCGGAAGGCATGAGCGTGGCCTCGCTCCAGCGTCGGGCGGGGCCCATGGGCGCGGCGTACGTGACCCCGTCGCACCAGTACCCGCTGGGTGCGTCCATGACCGCCGCCCGCCGGTTCGCGCTCCTGGAATGGGCCCACCAACAGGGCAGCTGGATCGTGGAAGACGACTACGACAGCGAGTACCGCTACGTCAGCCGTCCGCTCGCCTCGCTGCAGGGCATGGACGCGCACGAGCGCGTGGTCTACATCGGGACCTTCAGCAAGGTGCTCTTCCCCGCCATCCGGGTGGGCTACCTCGTGGTCCCGCCCTCGCTGTGGCAGCGCTTCATGGAGGCGCGCGAGGCGTTCGATCTCTTCTCGCCCACGCTCTACCAGGTCGCGCTCGCGGAGTTTCTGCGCGAGGGCCACTTCGCCCGGCACCTGCGCCGCATGCGCGGACTATACCGGGCCCGGCGCGACGCGCTGCTCGACGGACTGGACCGGCACTGCCGCAGATGGATCACGGTGCACAACGCCGACGCCGGACTGCACGCGGCGGTGCTGCTTCCGGACGGAATGGACGACCAGGACGTGGTCCGGCGCATGGAAGCCCGGGGCCTGACCGCGACTGCGCTCTCGACCTGCTACGCCGGCACCGCCCGCCGGAGCGGGTTGCTGCTGGGCTTCGGCGGATCCACCGAGAGACGGCTGACAGAGGCCACGCGCACGCTGGCGCGGGTGCTGGACGATGCCGGCCGCGGCTGAGCCCACCCGGCATGTCGGCTAGTTCGGAGCCCGCACGCCTGCCCCGTCGTACCGGCGATCGGCCCCGATCGTCGGCCCCCCGATGTCCACGCCGACGTAGCGATCTACCGAGGCGACGACCTGCCGGATCGAGCCGGGGAACGGCTCGGTCGCGCCGTGTCGGCCGAGGGCGTCGGTGTACCAGATCGTGGGACCGCCGGCGTTGGAGAGCCGCACGGCGTTGAGGCTCACCGCGCGGTCGGTGCCGTTGAACCGGGAGCGCGGGTCGTCGAACGTCACGCCCGGCACGGCGCCGTCGCCGGTGGACTCGGCGCAGGGGCCACCGGCGGCTCGCTCGCCCGCAGGCGTCACCTCGTAGCACACCTCGATCGGACGCCCCACACTCGCCGCCAGGTCCGGGTCGTGGAACCGGCTCGGCAGGCCGACCTGGAAATACGGATTGAAGAAGGCCACCGCGTGTCCGTCGGCGCGCTCGATGGAGTTGTAGAGCTGCCAGCTCTCGTGCAGCGCGGCGGCGTAGTCGGACTGCGCGCCGGGGGCCACCAGCATGTAGCGCTCGATGCAGGCGCGGTCGGGGATGCGCCGGACGCCGAAGCCGGCGGGTGAGTTCGCCGGTGTCGGCGGGCCCGCGCTCACCAGCTCGGTGGGGTTGCAGCTCCGGGCGAACTCGCCAGGGCGGCCGATCGCCACGAGCAGGGTCACGTGCATCTCGGTGCCCTCGTCGCACCGGATGTGGTAGACCAGCTCGTGCAGGTTGTTGGTGAAGGCGTCCTTCGAGTGGGTGCCCTGGTGCAGCTTCAGCAGCACGTCGCACACGGTCATCGCCGAGCCCGCCCCGTCGCCCGAGAGCGAAAGCGGGACGTCGTTCTCCCATTCGATCTTGTGGCCCACGTGGTCCTCGTCCCGCGGGTGAGCGGGATCGGCGAGCGACCGCATCTCGTTGGCGTAGCCGAACGGAACCGTGGTGACCTCGTCGGCGAGGTCGGAGCCGCCCGGGTCGCGGCCGTGCTCGTGGCCGAAGCTGCATCCGCCCGGTCCGGTGGGCGGGTGCCAGGTGGGATAGGCCTTTCCGTCGGGGCCGAGCACGGCGTAGGCGTCGTGCTGTTCCCGGGTGCAGGTGTCGTGGGGCCCAGGGGTCCAGATGCCGAGGGCACGGCTCGGGCTGGCATCGCCGGGAGTCAGGAAGCCGCTCTCGGCCGAGCAGGCGCACAGGGTCAGCGCCAGGATGGCGATGGTGGGTCGGGGCATGCTGTACGGTCATGGCGAGGCGGCACTCGGGCCATGACCGGTTCTTGTCGGTGGGGCATGACCAGTTGGTGGGGGGAGGAGCCTGCTTCTCACGGCGCGCGGGGATCCGGGCGCCGGGCGCCGGAGCAAGTGGGATGGCTAGGGGAGGGTGCTCCACATCTGCCGGATCACCCGCCACCGGCCGGCGGAGTCGGGGGCCACGAGAATCAGGTCGGTGGACCGGCTGGTCTGCGCGGCGGGCGGGCCTCCCTTGGCGTAGGTCCAGCCAAGGGCCGCGGTCCCGCGGACGAAGGCGAGGCCCCCGGTCCCTTCGATCTCCACGATCCGCCGTTCGAAGGATGTGATCCGGGTATGCGACCCGTCGGTCGGCCACCAGTAGGCGCGGATGGCAGCCAGGCCGGCGACCGGCGCACCTCCGGGCGGCAACAGGACGGCGTCGCGGTGGAAGACGCCCAGCACCGCGGCGGTGTCATCCGCCAGCCAGCCCTGTACGAAGATGGAATCGAGCGAGCGGATGGCCTGCCGATCGTCCGCGGTCAGGGAGCGGGCGGAATCTCCCGGCGTGGCGGCGCACGCCGGCAAGAGCACAAGAAGAACCGAGAGCACGCCATGCCATCGGTGGCCGCGCATAGGCATCCAGGTGGAGGTGTTCTCCTGACGAGACGAGAGGGGCGAAAGGTTCCGGCCACAGGCTCCCCAGGACGCCGGGCGTGCTATGCGCTACCCAGCTCGCGCGTCAGTTGCGCCGCGGGCAGGTCCGCGCCCCGGCGGATGTGCTGTCCGGCCCACAAGCCGGTGAAGTCGCCGCTGCCACGAGCCTCCGCCTTCGCGCGCAGCGGCATGATCGCGCCGGACGCCAGGGGGAACGCCGGCGCCGCGGCGTTCATCGGCCCGATCTCCCGCATCAACCGGTTGACGACGCCGCGCGCTGGCCGGCCGGTGAAGAGATTGCTCAGCGCGGTGAGGTCGGAGCCCGGCGCCTTGAGCGCCGCACGATGCACCGCGCTGGTCGTCGCCTCCGGGCAGGAGAGATAGGCGGTCCCGACCTGCGCGGCGGCGGCGCCCAGCGCGAGGGCGGCGCGCACGCCGGCCGCATCGGCAATGCCGCCAGCGGCGATGACCGGGACACGCACCGCCTGCACCAGCTGCCGCACCAGTGCCAGGGTGCCCATCTGAGTGGAGAGGTCCTCCGTGAGGAACATGCCGCGATGCCCGCCGGCCTCGAGGCCCTGCGCGATGATCGCGTCGACGCCCTGCGCCTCGAGGTATCGCGCCTCGTCGATCGTGGTGGCCGAGGAGATGACCTTCGATCCCCAACTCTTCACCCGGCGCACCAGCTCGGCCGCCGGCAACCCGAAATGAAAGCTGACGACCGGCGGTCTGAACGCCTCCAGGGCGGCGGCCGTGTCGTCGTCGAACCGGGTGCGACCGGCCTGCGCCGGGCTCGCCGCCGGATCCACGTCCAGCTCCCGGTAGTACGGCGCCAGCATGGCGCGCCAGGCCGACTCGCGCGCATCGTCCACCGCCGGCTCGCGATGGACGAAGAAGTTGACGTTGTACGGCTTCCCGGTGGCCGCGGTGATCGCCGAGAGCTCGGCGCGGATCGCCTGCGGGGTGAGCAGGGCGCACGGCAGCGAGCCGAGACCACCCGCGTTCGACACGGCGATCGCGAGCGCGCTCCCCTGCGAGCCGGCCATCGGCGCCTGGATGACGGGGATCTCGGTGAGGAAGGTCATGCTGATTCCGGTGCGAGTTCTACGGTCGTGCCGCGCGCCACCCGCCGCGGCGTTGGGCTTCGAGCTGCTCGAGCACGGATCGAAACGCGGGCCTGGAAGCCAGGTTCACCGTCTCCATCGGATCGCGCTCCAGGTCGTAGAGCTCACGGGCCGCGATCTTCCGCGTCGCCCAATCCGTCCAGGCGACGTAGTGGAACCGGTCGGTCCGCATGCTGTAGCCCATGGTTTCGACGCCGTCCGCCCCCACCCAACGGCCCCGGCGCAGAAACTGGCTGAAGACCGCGCGCTTCCACGGACGATCCGGCCGGTGCACGAGGGATACGGCACTCGTGCCCTGCAGCCAATCCGGCACCGGCAGCCCCGCCAGCTCACTCAAGGTCGGATAGACGTCCACCAGCTCCACCATCTGCTCGAGACGCAACCCCGGCGGCACGATGCCCGGGGCCCGGATGATGAGCGGCGAGTGGGTATCGATCAGATAGTTGCTCATCTTGGCCCAGCCGTTCATCTCGCCCAGCTTGTACCCGTGGTCGCCCCAGAGCACCACGATCGTGTTCTTCGCCAGGCCGAGCTGGTCCAGCCGATCCAGCAGCCGGCCGACCATCGCATCCACGTAGCTCACCGAGGCGTAGTAGCCGTGCTTGAGCCGGCGGGCATCGGCTTCGCTCAGCCTGCCCTGCCAGGGCTGCGGCGCCGTCGCGAAGTCGGCGTACCCGCGCAGCTCGGCGAGGCTGCTGCCGGCGGCCGCCGGGGCGTCCTTCGGTAACTCGGGGTTGGGCGCGAGGGCGATGGAGTCGGGGTCGTACATGTCCCAGTACTTCTGGGGCGCATTGAACGGGAGGTGGGGACGGTAGTAGCCGATGGCGAAGAAGAACGGCTGCCGGCCGTCCAGCGCGGCGAGCTCCTTCAGCGCCCGGTCGGTCTGGGCGCCGTCGTAGTACGCGCTGTCCGGCAGGTCGAGGCGCTCGGTCGCGTTGGCCTTCAGGTACCACATGCCGAACTTGTCTATCGCGCGATCCTGCCTCCCCTCCTGGATGATCCGTGCCTTGCGCGCCTCCTGAATGGCCAGGTTCTCGCGGCCGTGGTACACGGCGTCGGGATCGTAGGGGAAGCCGGGGAGGTGGATCTCCTGGTGCCAGGAGCGGGTGTCCGGAATGGTGTTGTGGTAGATCTTCCCGATCTGCACCGTCCGGTAGCCGTGCCGCATGAAATGCTGCGGCAGGGTGACGACATCGGGGACGTTGGCGCGGAAATCCGTCTCCAGATCCCACACGCGAATCGAGTCCGGGCGGAGCCCGGTCATCAGGCTGGCGCGAGAGGGGTTGCACAGGGCCTGCTGGGCGTATGCCTGAAGGAAGGTCACGCCCGAGCGAGCCAGCCGGTCGAGGTTCGGTGTCCTGGCGTAGGGGTCGCCGTACGCGCCGATCGTGGGGCGGAGATCGTCGACGGCGATGAAGAGCACGTTGGGGCGTTGGCCGGCGAAGCGCCGATCGCCGGCGTGTACCCAGCCGACGGCCAGAAGGGCGACCACGACACCCGCACCGGCCACACGGCCGGCAAGAGATGCCAGGTGGCCGAGCACTCTGGTAAACAGTTCGCGGATCAGCGGGATCTCCCTTGACTGCTCCTGCTCGGCTGTGACAGCTCTTCAGGTTTGATGGCCGGTACCACTCGTACCCTGCACGGTACCGTCATCCCTCGCAACTTGAGATGCGTAACCTGCACGCTACTTCAAAGATGGAAAACACCACGACTGCATTCTCGCAGCCTGACCCATGGTGTACCAGCGCGGGCGATCAGCGGACGCAGCGCACCGAGAGCCAGTATGTCACATTGACCGGCGTCCGCCAGATGCTGTTGCGGTCGGTCGCCACGTCGCGGTGCCACGCGGTGGCCGAGACATCGTCGGGCGGACCCGCGGTCGAGACCCACCATGCGGCATTCCGGCCCATCGCCCGGGAGCTGTCCGCGCGGTGAGGATCGATCCATCCCGAGTACCGCACGTTGAAGCCGGTGTCCCCGCCGAACTTGAGGCGCCGGCCGTGGGGCTCGCCGCGGCCGCGTTCCTTCTCCAGATCCGCCTCGCTCAGTCCGAGCCGGCGCTCCAGCGCGCGCCAATCCTCCTCCGATGGAAGCCGCCAACCGGCCGGGCAGGCTTTAAGGGCATCGTCGAAGCGGTAGAGCCGCCCGTGGTCGGCGCAGTTGGCCTCATCGTTCTCGTAGCAGCGGCTGTCGGCGGTTCTGAAGCGCAGGTTCTCGGCGAACCATTGCGCCTTGCCGAAGGCGACCACGGCGTAGGCGTAGCCGTCGCGCGGGTCGGTGAAGCGGTCGGGTGGCCGCGGTGAGGCGACGGCGGCCGCGAGGGCGACGGCGCCCAGCGCCGTCAGCGTGGTGGGAGTGGGCATACCCAGATGTACGAGGGGTCTCGGATCGGGTTTCGCGGCGGGGAATGCGTGTCTCGAGGAGCATCCCAGGGCTGCAGCCGCCGATCATGCGCGGGTCAGGCGCCGGGTGGCCCCCTAGACGGTACGAATCGCGGCCCTGACCTTCGCCGCCAGTTCCGGCGGCATTTCCGTGATCTGATGGGCGGTGCGGGCGTGAGCCGACGCCTGCTGCAGCACTTCCTCCTCAGTGTTGCCGCGCGCCTCGAAATCGCAGTTCAATCCGATATCCCGGCAGCAGAGTTGCTTCGTCATATGGCCCCCTGGTGAAGAGCGGTGGAGTCGGATCAGCACCTGATGTATGCGCCCCGGAGCGCAGCGCGTCAACTTTTAGCGGCACCTCGCCGACGCCATCGCCGCGAGTCCCCTCCACCGGGCACAGAACGATCTGCTCCGCAGCGTCCCGGGCGTCGGCCGGGTCACCGCGCTCACATCGGCGCTCCGTCCCGTCGCTAGCCGCCGGCCATCCCCGCCTCCGGCGGTGGCGAGGGGGCGGTCGTCACCGAGTGGATCTCGATGAAGACATGCTTGATGTTGGGGTGACTCTCCCGCACCCGCCGGTCGAGACGGTCGGCCGCGGCAGCAAGCTCCGCCGCCGACAGCCCCTGGGCGAAGCGAACCTCGATCGCCAACAGGACCGTGTGGGGGCCGAAGTACATCGTCAGTGGGTTGATGGCCCGGCGGATCGCGGGGTCCGCCTCGGCCAGGGTGCGGATATTCCTCAGCATGCTCGGGCTGGCGCCTTCCCCGATCAGCAGGCCCTTGCTCTCGCGGGCGAGGAACCCGGCGACGGCCATCAGCAGGACGCCGATCGCCAGGGACGCGGCCCCGTCGAAGCGGGGCTCGTCGAACCGGTGGCCCAGGTAGATGCCGAGGAACGCGACGACCAGCCCGAGCAGCGCCGCGGCATCCTCGAACAGCACCACGAACGTGGTCGGATCCTTGGTGGTCCGGATCTCCTGCCAGGTGCTCGTGCTTCCCTTGGCGGCCCGGAAGGCCCGGATGGCGATGGCGAGCACGATGCCTTCGAAGACACCCGCGATGCCGAGCACGACGTAACTCCAGGTCGGATCCTCCAGCGGCCGGGGATGCAGCAGGTGGCGGATGCCTTCGTAGGCCGACACCCCGCCGCCGACCCCGAAGATCAGGAACGCGACGACCAGGGTCCAGAAATACAGCTCCTTCCCGTGGCCGAAGGGATGGGTGGCGTCGGCCGGCCTCTCGCTGCGGTGGATGCCCAGGAGCAGCAGCCCGCCGTTGCCGGTATCCACCAGGGAATGGATCCCCTCCGAGAGCATCGCCGAGCTGCCGGCGACCCCGGCCGCCACAAACTTGGCGATGGCGATCGCCAGGTTGCCGGCGATGGCGGCATAGACGACGATCTTGGATTCAGCGGCCACCGAGGATCGCTTCGATCTGGGAGAGCAGCTCCGGTAACTCGGTCGGTTTGGTGTGGTAGTCCACGCAGCCCGCGGCCAGCGCCCGCTCCCCCGACATGGCGTGGTCGCGGTTTTTCTCGTTGTCTTCGACGATCAATATCTTGGGCATGACGGCTCTCGGTTCGGGGCTGGTCACGTAACTGCCCGCGCTCGACGGAACGAGCGCGTACCGCCGGGCGGCCTCTCGCACTTCCTCGAGCACATCCTCCCGGCTGTGAAGGCCTTTCCACATGATAGTCTGCACGGAGCCGGGGAGCCGGGCGGGGTCTTCGCTGGTCAGATCCAGGGCCGGTGGACCGTGCCAGCCGCCTAACGTCTGGCGCATCAGCTGCGGGCGATCATGCCGGCGCCCGCACAAACCTACTCTTCCACTGTGTGGCTTAAAGGAGCCCGGCGCCCGAGCGGAGCCTCGGCCCACCCTGCCTGTCGGCTGCATGCGCGGGTTAGGCGGCGTCTCTCGCGCCGCTTCACCGTTCCGGCGACAGTGTGGCGAAATGGGCCGCGGCCCGGACCGCCTCGAGGTCGTGCGGAACCTCCATGGCGCCTTCCGCCCGCACCAGGGCGAGCCGCGCGGTCCGGTGCGCGCTCTCGCGCATCGGCCCGCCGCCGATGGCGGCGAGGGTCTCCATCCCCTTCTGCAGGCGCACCGCGACTTCCACCGTGCCCGCCCCGTCACGCGCAATGCCGGTGAACGCGTCGTCGAACATATCCGCCAGCGACAAGCCCGGCACCGTGACACGATCGAAGCGCACGGGGCGGCCGGCCTCGGCGTCGCCGGGCACCTCCCACCGGGCGAACAGCCGCACTAGGGTACCGATGACGGCGATCGCCGTGCCCGGGTCGTTGACTGCGGGGGACAGGGCGCGGCTGGCGATCTCCGAAAGTACCACCAGCCCGAACCTCGGGTCCTGGTCGAACGCCCTCGCGTCGCCGATCACGAATGCGCCGGCGATCGCCTCGAGGTCGTCCGGGCCCGGCTGGGCGGCACCCTCGGCGCTCACGTAGGCCAAGGGACGATTCGGCGAGCAGAAGGCGCCCGGTAGCGCGGCGACGGCCACGTGAAAGTCCGCCTGCTCGGCTCGGGCCTGCACGGCGGCGACGTCGAGCCGCTGGAGATAGCCGATGGTCTCGCCATGGACTACCTGCCCGCCGCGCACCGGCGAGCGGGCCGCTCGGCCCCCCAGGTAAGGCGCCGCCCGCCGCTGCTCGAAGGCCGTCGCCGTCGCCGCCTCGACCTTGGTGATGGTGTTCCCCAACCGCCCCAGCCGGGCGATGCTGTCCACCCAGCGGAGAAAGGTGACGATGACGATGGCGAAGACCAGCATGGTGAGCGCGAAGAGGGTGAACCGACCGGCCTTGCCGTAGTATCCGTTCATCAGCGCGAGCAGCGCGACCACGCTGAAGATGAACACACCGATGAAGGTGGAGAGCGCGTTCTGGGAGGTGTCGTCGGCGACGATCAGCGCGAACGAGCGGGGGGTGGCCGAGCTGCTGGCCGACGCGTATGCGGCTACCATCGACGCCACCGCGAAGGTGGCGATGACCAGCATGCTCGCGGCGATGATCTTGAGCAGGGCCTCGATCGACTCGGGGGCGATCTCCGGCACCAGCCGGCCGAGACCTGTACCGTCCGCCAGGTGCGCGAGGAAGACGCCGCCGATCGACACCAGGCAGACCGCGAGCGGCTTCACCCAGAGCCGCTCGCGAAGTCGATTTAGCAGGAACTGCCAGCGGTCCGTCATCGATCGGCGCTCCGCGAACCGGCCATTGGAGAGCTCCCGGGCATCGGAAGTGGGATGGGGGCTGCTCGACAGGGCAAGTATGAGGAGCGGTGCCACGGGCGGCAATCCCCCGAGGTAGTTTTGCCCGCTCGCTGCCACCCGGGATACCTGAGGCGATATTGCTTTAATTCTGCCTCGCTGCAGACCGCTTTGCCCGTCGTGGTCGCGTCTACCCGCTCTTGACTCGCGACGCCCTCCCTCTTGGATGTCGGATGCGCCTCCCTCAGGCCGGAACCGCACAGGACTACGTCTATAAGCTTGCGGCGGTCGCGCTCACCGTCTTCGTTCTGCACGCCGCCCAACCGGTCCTCCTCCCGTTAGGCGCTGGCCGCGGGATGCATGGACTACCACACCAAGCCGATCGAGCTGCCCCAGCTCCTGCGCCAGATCGAGGCGATTCTCGCCCAGCAAGGGCACCAAGGCCCTGGGTGAGGCCTGAGCCTCTGTCCCTCAGGTAATACCCGACGGTGGTCCCCACCCGGACGAGCTCAGTCGCCGCCGGACCAGGCGAAAGGAGCCGCTACGCCTTGCCGGGAGTGGGCACGTCGTCGGAGGTCACCGACTCGGCCGAGGCGATCTCCCGTGCCCGGCTCGCGTCCTCGGCATCGGCATCGAGACCGGCCTGGCTGGCGCCGCGCTCGGGCTCGAGGGCCAGCTCGGTCAGCAGCGCGAAGTGGTCCGACCCAAACGGCCGCAGCCGCTCGACGTGATGGAGGGTGAAGTGCCGGCTGTGAAAGATGTGGTCCAGCGGCCAGCGCAGGTACCAGTGACCGGCGTGGAAGGTGTTGAACATGCCCCGCCCGACTCTCGGGTCGAGTAGCCCGCTGACCTTGCGGAACAACCGGGTGGTGGCGGACCAGGCCACGTCATTCAGGTCGCCGGTCACCACGATGGGTCCGTCGCCTTCGGCGACGCTCCGGGCGACGATGATGAGCTCCGCGTCGCGCTCCGAGGATTTGTCGTTTTCGGTCGGACTCGGCGGAGCCGGGTGGAGGAAGTGGATACGAACGTCCTCTCCGGACCGCAGGGTCACGAGCGCATGCATCGAGGGCACGTCGGATTCGACGAGGAACTCGGTGGCAACCTCGGAGAGCCGCAACCTCGAATACACGTGCATGCCATAGAAATTGTCGAGCGGGCAGCGCATCGTGTGCCGATACTCGCGCTCTAGGGGCGCCAGCTGATCCTGCCACCAGGCGTCGGATTCCAGCGTGACCAGGATGTCGGGTCGGTGGGACTCGACGAGCGCAATGAGGCCCGCGGCATTGCGATTGGTGGTCAGCACGTTCGCGGTGACGATCCGGAGGTGGCGCTGGGGATCGTCGTGCCCGCTGGCCTTTACTTCCACGGGGAATAGCCGCGAGTAAGGCACGATCCACCACGCCTGATAGGCGAGGCAGACGAGCTGGATCCCGAGCAGGCCCCAGACCACCGGCGTGAGCGGGGCCAGCAGTAGCGTCAGCAGGAATGTCACCAGCAGCAGCAGGCTCAGCTGAAGACGCGGAAACTCCGCTGCCCGCACCCACCACGCCGGATTACGCGAGAGCGGCAGGACCGTCAGCGCGGCCAGCAGCGAGGTGATGACGAGCAGGATCAGCGGCGCCGTCGGCATAGCGACCTACGGGTCAGTTGTGCAGCCGGAGGAGAGCCCGCGCCGCCAGCTTGACATGAACCGCTCTCCCCAGACGGAGGGTCGCAGGTCACATGCCCCAGCCCAAAGAGGGCCATCGAGCCCGCGCCCCGCAGGAAGGCTGGTTCCTTAGAGCGCCCGGGGAGGGAGCTCCCGGAGCAGTAACCTGGCAAACGCAACACCGGCAACGAGGATGAGAATGTTCCCGATTTGGCTAAGTAGAACTTGCGCCATGATGATCTCCCCCAGGATCAGGAGTGCACCGAGCGCGAAACAGAGTGCGGGCCAGCGATATGGGCCCGTCGTGATAGCGAGCGGTGTTACGAACAGCGCGGTGCCTACGAAGAACGCGAGCAGACCCGGCATCAGCGCCCCGAGGACCGCCCCCGATTGGAAGGTGGCGAAGAGGGCGACTGCGGCCGCCTGGTCAGCACCCTGCGACACAAAGCGCCCGAGCAGCATCTCACCCACGAAGACCGCCGACAACGCGCCCACCGAGACGACGAAGAGCACGCGCGCCGCGTAACCTGCCGCTGGGCGGCGTTTCGCCGCCATCTCGCTCAGCGCGAGGATGCCCGGGACGAACACGAGCATTCCAACGAACAAGAGAAGGTGCGCTAGGTACCATCGGGAGGCCGACTCGGCGACGATGGCCACTTGTGCCGCTGGGTCCCAGCTTTCGTGCGGATGCATGAGGTCCCCGAAACTCATCAACGCGGGGGCCACGATCAGGCTCACGGCGCCTGTTACGGTACGATACCGGCTGGGGGGTGGTGCAGCGTTCACGTTAGGATCTCCTCTCAGGCGCTCCTATGCCTCCTTCATGACCCACCCAGCGCTGTTCGGCCAGGTCGGGCGTGCCCGCATGCGATCGACGGTCTTCGCGTCGGCCTAATCCGCGCATCAGCTGCAAGCGTGGATGCCCGAGCCCACAAAGTAACGCTCCACAGCGTGCGCAAGGAGCCATGCGCCCGATAGGAGGTAGGCGTTCCTGGCAGCTTGACGGCTGCTCGCCCTGGTCGGGCCGCACTGTCCGGAGAAACGGCGCTGGTCGTGAGGCATTCACTCAGACGGTAGCCGTCGCCACACTCGTGCGGAGCTGAAAGGCGAGCCCCGTCTCATCGGTATATGGTTGTGCCACTTCGGCGCTGTCGCGCGTCACCGCCGCCAGGATTCGCCCGCGCTCCTCATCGCTCATTTCCCTGGAGGCGGCGCTCATGCCGAGGAGCGCCATGGCGTTCAGGCGTACGAACACCGACCCGTCCCTGAAGCGAATGATGCGCGACAACGTCTTCGACCGGACGCCGCGAAAGCCGGCTTCCCCGAGCAACGCCTCGAGAGGACCGGTCTCGCCAAAACTGTGACGACGGTCAACGATCGCCCCGAGATGCCGCTCCGCGACACGACGCAGTTCCCGCAGCAACGGGATTTCCTCGTCAGGACGCCACGTGCTCACGGCCAATCTGCCACCGGCCGCCAGCGCGCGATGCATCTGGCGCGCTGCCGCGGGCCTGTCCGGAAAGAACTGCAGTCCTTGCTGACAAACGACGACATCAAACAGCTCGTCACCTTGAAGCGGCAGGGCGCTGGCGTCGCCGTCGCGCCAATCGATACCCGGGGCCACTCGACGCGCCACAGCGAGCATCGCCGGACTCAGGTCGACGCCGACCACTCTCCCGGTCTCGCCGACGCGCGCCTTCGCGAGCCGTGCGACGATGCCCGTTCCGCAAGCGACGTCGAGCACCCGGTCTCCCGCGGCGAGTTCAACCTCGTCTAGAACCTGCTCGACCCAGGGCTGGAAGAGAGGGCCGACGAGGTCCCGCTCGTACATCTCGGGGAAACTCAATTGGGCGAACGGAAGCGTCATTGGTGACTCCAAAGCTTCAGGGCTGGGGCCGGCCCACCGATCGACCGGCCGCGCTAAGAAGTGTCAGCCTGTTCGAACCGCTACCCGATCACACAGAGGCAGCCACTTTCCTTTCGGCTTCCATTCTCACACGATTGTCTGTGTCAGGTAGTCATCGCTGAATGCGACGGTGGCTCGCTCGGTTTCCCCGAGAAAGACCGATAGAGCATCGTGTTCGCGTCCGCGCTTCGGTGTAGCCTCGGCTGCTTTCATGTCATCTCCACCTCGTGATTGTTTCGTTGAATGCGGCGTACATGTCCTGCATCTGCGCCGGAGAAGGCGGTTTCTGTTTTCCGGGGACGCTTCTCAGGAAGACCAGGGATCTCTGGGTCGGCGGCACTGGATTCTCCTTGTGTTTTCTAACCGGCATCCTAGACTGGCGTGGTGCCTTCACCAGTACGTCGGCTGAGGGCCACCGGAATCGACATCAGCCAAGGTGCGCGGCTATTGGAGTCCCCGTGCTTCGTTGCGCCTCGTCCTAACGGCACGAGGCTCCCGGGCGAGCCCGGGGCCCTTCCGGCCCGACGGCTGCGTGCGCGGGTAGACGGCTGCCATCGCGGAGTACGCTGTCAGGCTCCTAAGGAGGCAAGCGGAATCACACTCTCGAAGGGCTCGTAGGCAAAGGTCAGACTCGCCGCTGCTCCAAGCCAGTTCAGATGCACCGAAACGACCTCTCAGTCCCACCCCGCCCCCTTCACCTCACCCAACACCCCTGACTTTCTACTCTCGTCATGACGCGTCAACGTTACTCTACGCTAGCTAATTCGCCATTCTTGCGCCTGCGGCCCACCCTGAGGCTTCACTGACGCATCCTCTCCACATACGTTCTGGACCAGCACCCAGGAGCCGACCCTGCCCGCGAGTTTATCCGCAACGAGCGCAAGAGGGGCGAGTTGTACTGCAATGCGCACGCGGTATGCGTAGCATCACCCATCCCCCAACCTGCTGGTTCAGATGTTCCGAAACGATCTCTCACTCCCACCCCGCGCCCTTCACCTCCCCTAACACCGCCTCCAGATCATTGAACGTCACCTTCTTCGGCTCCGCCGCCATCAGCGGCAGCTCGATCTCGGAGACCGCCCCCGTCACCTTCACCCGCACCCGCGCCTTCCCCTCCTTGCCAAGATCCACCGTCACCGGCACGAACATCTGGAATCCCTCCGGCACCCCCTCCTGCCGCACCTTGAGCCGCACCCGGTACTGCCCGTTCTCCATCTTCTCGATCCGCTGCGCCACGCGGTACGTGGGGATCGCGGTCGAGTGCACCCACTGGTCGAAGAACCACCCCATCTCCGCCCCGGTGTGCCGCTCCACCACGCGCTGGAAGTCCGCCGTGGACGCCCGCCGCCCCGCGTACGTGCCGTAGAAGTCCTTCATCATCGCGGTGAACCGGTCGTCGCTCATGGTCTTGAGGTCGAGCATGAGGATCCGCAGCATGTGCACCACCCACGCGCCCTTCTTGTAGACCACCGTCTGGTAGTCGTCCAGGTCGTCGTCCCGGCTGGCGAACACGCGGTAGCCGAGAGAGATCGGGCCCGGCTCGCCCTCGCGGAGCAGGATGCTGGAGCGCCAGCGGCGCAGCATCTCGAAATACTTGTCGTTGTCCTTGCTGACAGTCTGCATGTACCAGAGACCGGAGAAGTTGGCGAAGCCTTCGCTCAGCCACTGGTCGTGGTAGGTGGCGAAGTCCACGCCGATGCCCCACCACTGGTGCGCCACCTCGTGGGCGCGGAAGACCTCGTCCTCGCCGTCGTCGCTGGTGTTCTGGAAGGTGGACCACGAGAGATGGACCATCCCGGGAAACGCCTCGCCGTGGAAATCGGGAATCTCGGTGGCGTAGAACCGGCGGACCGGCGGCGGGCCGTAGACCTGCTGGAAGAACTTGAGGCTCTTCGACACGTCGCCGCCCACCCGCTCCCGCATGTTCTTCTGCTGGACGTAGACTTTCGCCAGCTTCTTGTGCGCCTCCTCGGAGATCATCACGGTAACGGGCGGCGCGTCCTGCTCCCGCACGTCGTAGCCCTTGAAGAGACCGAGATTGAACGACGCGTTCCGGATCGGCCCCTGCGTCACCCAGCGGGTGCGCGTGGTGCGGCCGGCGGTGCTGGAGTCGACCTTGTCGCCCACGCTGGCGAGGAGGTAGTTGGATCCGGTGGTGAAGGTGAGATCGAAGGTCGCGAGGCTCCGGCCCTCGAGCGAGCGCGGGTACCACGCCGCCGAGGACTTGATGCGGAAGAAGTCCACGAACCGATCGATCAGGTCGCCGTGATAGTGGAGCTTCAGCGTGCGCGCATCGCCCCGCTGGATCCGGCGGTCGAGCAGCACCCAGAGGAGCGGGCTCTCCTTGCCGCGGACCACGGTCGCCTTCTCTCCCCCCTCCCAGCTCGCCGAATCCACCTTGAGCTTCTCGAACAGCTCGAACGCCACCCAGGGGCCGACCGCGGTGTCGGCGACGATGCGCATGGTGGCCGACGCCGAGAAGCCGATCTCGCCGATGCCGGTCGGCGGCAGCGCCACGTCCATCGTGTATCTCTCGACCTCGGCCTGGCGGAGCCGCTCACCCCTGGCCTCGCCGAGCGCGGGGCGGCCGAGGGCCGGGAACTGGGTGATCACCTCGGAGCGGCGGCTGTAGCCGCGCTTCGAGACCCTGCTCATGAGCCGGACGCTCTCCAGCTCGTTGGGATTGAGCATGAGCATCAGCGGGCCGCCGCCACTCCGCTTGACGTGGGCGTAGAACAGCGCGCTCCGCTCGCCGTTGAGGAACGCGCCCATGAGGTCGGGCTCGAAGGTGCGGGTGTCTTCGTCGGCCAGCAGCTCGAGTCCCTGCTTGACGGTGCCGCGCCCGATGTCGGCGTCGGCCGCGGGCCCGAACTCGAGCGATTTCTCCAGCTCCTCCAGGGTGCCGTCGGCGAACACCAGCAGCAGCTCGGTGAAGGGCGACTCGATGGAATCGGCGCGCTCGAGCCGGCGCAGCCGCTCGCGCTCGATGCGATGCACCGGCGCGAACGAGAACACGCCTTTGCCGCGGAACAGCGCGCCCACCGTGCGTCCGCCGACCGGCGTCAGCAGCTGGATCCGTCCGCGCTGCAGCGTGAACCGCGCCACGTCGCGCTGGAGCGTGAGATTCGACACCTCGGCGACGCGGTCGGCGAGCGGGGCCATCTCGAGCAGCTCGTCGAACAAGACATCGTACGAG
Source organism: uncultured Gemmatimonadales bacterium (assembly GCA_963846545.1). Taxonomy (GTDB): domain Bacteria; phylum Gemmatimonadota; class Gemmatimonadetes; order Gemmatimonadales; family GWC2-71-9; genus CAVVWJ01. The sequence continues at coordinate 2,862,738 of CAWJWG010000001.1, forward strand.
CGCGCATGCGGCTCGGCCTGCGCCTCCAGCGGCGTGGCGCCGGCAGGGACGAGCAGGTGGAACGCGACGATCGGCGCACCGATCCATCCGCGAAGCGGCACCGCGCCTCCGGGAAGCCCGGTTGGGTTGGATTGGGTTGGGGTGAGGCGAAGATGTGGTTACTTCCCCGAGTAGACCACCTTCCCCCCCACCACCGTCGCCTTGACCACCGCCTGCTCGATCTCCTCCGGCGGGATCCGGGTGAGGTCGCGGTCGAGCAGCACCAGGTCCGCCAGATACCCAGGCACCAGCTTCCCCCGGCGGTCCTCCGCGAACACGCCGTACGCGTTCCCCGCGGTATAGGCCCGGAGCGCCTCATCCACGGTGATCTTCTCCTCGGGCACCCAGCCCTTCGGGTTCTTCCCGTCGAGCGTCCGGCGGGTGACGGCGGCGTAGATCCCGAGCAGCGGCTCGATCGGCGCCACGGTCCAGTCCGATCCGAACGCGAGGACGGCGCCTTCGTCGAGCAGGGAGCGGAAGGCGTAGGTGGTCTTGATGCGCTCGGGTCCGATCCGCTTCTGGGCCCAGCGGCCGTCGTCGATCGCGTGGTACGGCTGCATCGAGGCCACCACGCCGAGCTTGGCGAACCGGCCGATGTCCTCCCGCCGCAGATGCTGGGCGTGCTCGACCCGGAACCGGCGATCCCTCACTCCGTGCGCCTGAGACACGCTGTCGTAGATCTGCAGCAGGATGCCGTTCGCCTTCTCGCCGATGGCGTGCACTACCACCTGGAGACCTGCCGAGTCGGCCGCGCCGACCCATTTCCGCATGGAGTCTTCCGGCGTGGTGGGCAGGCCCGAGGTGGACGGGTCATCGTCGTAAGGGGCATAGAAGTAGGCGGTGGTCGAGCCGAGCGACCCGTCCATGTACCCCTTTACCCCGCCGATCCAGACCCAGTCGTCGCCCCGGCCGAGCCGCTCGACCGAGTCCGCCACTTCCTTCCAGTACTGAATCGGAAAGTACAGCGCGGCGCGGGCCGTCAGCGTCCCCGCGCGCTTCGCCCGCAGATAGGTGGCGAGGTCGGCCCGCGCAACGCTCACGTGGGCGAAGGCGGTGACCCCGTGGGAGGCGGCGTGCTCCAGTGCGCGCTTGAGGGCCGCGTCCCGCTGGTCGTTCGTAGGATCGGGCACGACCGCCTGCACGGGCCCCATGGCCTCGTCCTTCAGGATTCCCGTGGGCTCGCCCGTGCGCGGGTCGCGCACGATGACGCCGCCCGGAATGTCCTTGGTGGCCCTGGTGACCCCGGCCAGCCGCAACGCGGCGCCGTTGGCGAGCGCCATGTGGCCGTCGAGCCGGTACAGCAGCACGGGATTGTTGGGCGTGACGGAGTCGATCCAGTCGCGCCGCGGGAGAGGTGCGCGAGGCCAGCGCTCGTGATCCCATTCGCCGCCGACGATCCACTCGCCCGGCCGGCGCTCCGTGGCGTAGGCGGCGAGACGCTCGATGAATTCGTTGGGGGTGTTGGCCGGCCGCAGGTCGACGCTGGCGAGCTGGAAGCCACCGTCGATGAAGTGGAGATGCCCGTCCATGAAACCCGGCGTCACCATCGCCGCGCCGTTGGCGAGCACCTTCGTGGCCGGGCCGGCCAGCCGGGCGATGTCCGCGCTGTCGCCCACCGCGGAGATCGTGTCGCCGGCGACGGCGACCGCGGCGGCCCACGGATGGTCGCTGTCGCCGGTCCACACCCGGCCGTAGACCACGAGGTCCGCGGGGCCGGCCGGGGTGGCGCCCTGGCAGGAGACCAGCCCGAGCACGGCGAGGAGGGCGGGTCGCAGATACTTCATCGAACCTCTCAGCGGAATTTGGTGAGCCGGCGGATGGCTTCGAGCTTCTCGATCGCGCTGCCGCCCGACGCCGAGGCGGCGGGGGCCACCGAGAAGAGATCCCTGATATCGAGCAGGATCTCCAGCATGAGCTGGTCCCGCATGTAGGCGCTCTCGAGATCGATCATGCGCCCCTGGTCGCCCAACTGCTGGGCCCGGTCGTAGGATTCCCGGTAGATGGCTTCGAGATTGGCGAGAATGCGCTCGCGGGGTCGAATATCGGTCATGGTCTCGGGGTCGTGAGTCGTAGGCCGATGTAGCTTACCTTGAGACCCTGGCGTCCGCCACGCACCGACTTCACCCTGATCTCACCGCTCATGAGCCTCGAACGCAAGACCATCCTGTTCTTCGCCGGCCCGCTCTACGAAGACCTGGAGCTCTGGTATCCCAAGATCCGCCTGGAAGAGGAAGGTGCCCGCACCGTGGTGGCCGGCACCGGCGAGCGCACCTACCAGGGGAAGCGGGGCTATCCGCTCACGGTGGACGCCAACGTCGACGACCTGAATTCCGCCGACTTCGACGGGCTGGTGATCCCGGGAGGCTATGCGCCCGACATCATGCGGCGCTCGCGGAAGCTGCTCGACCTGACCCGGGAGATCTACCACGCCGGCAAGCCGGTGGCCTTCATCTGCCACGCGGGCTGGGTGCCGATCTCGGCCGGCATCGTGAAGGGCAAGCGCGGCACCAGCGTGGGCGCGATCAAGGACGACCTGGTCAACGCCGGCCTGCTCTGGGAGGACAGCCCCGTGGTGGTGGACGGCAACCTCATCAGCTCGCGCACGCCGGCCGACCTGCCGCAGTTCATGCGGGCGCTGATCGCGGCGCTCCGCAAGTGAGTCTCGCCGACGCGCAGCTCCGGGTCCACCAGTGGATCAGCCAGTACGAGGAGGGGTACTTCCACCCGTTGACGAACCTCGCGCGGCTGACCGAGGAGGTGGGCGAGCTGGCACGCGACGTCAATCACCGCTTCGGCCAGAAGACGAAGAAGCCGGACGAGGCAGACGGCGACCTCGGGATGGAGATGGCCGACATCCTGTTCGTGATCATCTGCATGGCCAACCGGGAGCAGATCGACCTGCAGGAGGCGTTCGACCGGATGATCGCGAAAGTGGAGACGCGGGATCGGGATCGGTGGACGCGGAAGGCGGACGGGGGTGGACGGGCGGACGGGCGGACGGGCGAAGTGGCGGAAGGCGGGTAGGGGGCGGACTACTCCCATTCCTGGGGCGACCCCTCGAGCTCGGCTCGCAACTTGAGGTAGCTCTCGTGCCGGTCCGGCGCGATCCCGCCCTTCTCGACGGCCTCGCGAATGCGGCACCCCGGCTCGCGGGTGTGATGGCAGTCGGCGTAGCGGCACTCGCCCAGAAACGGCCGGAAATCCGGGAAGCACTCGGCCAGCTCCCGCGGATCGATCCCCCACATCCCCACCTCGCTGAACCCCGGCGTATCCACCAGGTAGCCACCCCCCTGCAGCGGCAGCATGACCGACGCCACGGTCGTATTGCGGCCGCGGCGGATCCGCTGGCTCACCTCGCCGGTGCGGAGCTTGAGCCCCGGCTGGACGGCGTTCAGCAGACTCGACTTCCCCGCGCCCGACGGGCCGGTCACCACCGACGCTCGACCGGCCATCGCCAGCTTGAGCTCGGCGATGCCCTCGCCCGTCTTCACGCTCGTGGGATAGACCGGATACCCGGCGCGCCGAGTCCGATCGAGGATGGCCGATCCGGGATCGAGATCCACCTTGTTGAGCACGACGGCCGCCGCGATGCCGTCCGCCTCCGCGAGCACGAGCAGCCGGTCGATCAGCTGGGGGATGGGATCGGGGGATTTCGCGGAGGTGACGACGAAGACCTGGTCCACGTTGGCGGCGATGGGCCGGACGCCCCGCCCCTCGGGAACCCGCCGCTCGAGCACGGTGCGCCGGGGCTCGATGCCCATGATGCCGTGCAGATCGTCGCCGGCGTCGGCCTCGATCTGGACCACATCGCCCACCACGACCTTGGAGGTCTTGAGCTTGACCTTGCCGCGCAGCACGGCGCGGACTTCCCCGCGTTCCGTGGCGACTCGATAAGCCGATCCATCGCGTCCCAGCACCGTGCCGAGTATCGGCGCTACCACTCCGCGGGTGCTCGGGCAATCGCCTCGTCGAGCGCGGTCTTCACGTCGTACAGCGAGATCGAGCCGATGCGCTCGGTCGCTTCCTCGGGCGTGCGCCCCCAGGCGAGCGCGTCGGTCTCGACGTGCCCCACCGGCCGTTCCCCGCCGGGCGACCAGCAGACGAACAGGAGCGCGGCGCCGTAGAGCCCACGGAGATCGGGCTCCTCCTCGACGTAGACGGCCACCGAGTAGGCCCGGCCGTCGCTGCCCCCGAAGGCGGCGGCGCGCTCGTGCTTCTGCATGTACCCGCCCAGCGTGAACTCGCTCACCGTCCCGGCATCGACTCCTTGACGACGTTCCCGAGGAGAAAGGCGATGTTGGCGGGTCGCTCCGCCAGTCGCCGCATGAGATAAGGATACCATTGGGTACCGAAGGGCACGTAGACCCGCATGTTGTGGCCCGCGCGCCGGAGCCGCACCTGCAGATCGCGCCGCACCCCGTAGAGCATCTGGAACTCGAAGCGGTCGTTGGGGATCCGCTCGCGGCCCACGAAGGTCCGAGCCCGGCCGATGATGGCCTCGTCGTGGGTGGCCAGGCCGGGGTAGTTCCCGGCCGACAGGAGCCGCTCCATCAGGGCGACATAGCTCCTGTCCACGTCGGCCTTGTCGGGGAACGCCAGCGACGGCGGCTCCAGGTAGGCGCCCTTGCAGAGCCGGACCCGGGCCCGCATCGCCACCAGGTCCTCGATGTCGCGCTCCGAGCGGCGGAGCATGGACTGGATGACCACGCCGCAGTGCCCGCCGTACGCGTCGAAGAGCCGCTGGCGGAAGAAGTCGAGCGTGCGCTGGGTGTAGTCTGACCCCTCCATGTCGAGCCGCACGAACCCGCCGAGCGCCTTCGCCTTGTCGAGGATGCGCACCATGTTGGCCTGGCAGAGCGCCTCGTCGATGTCGAAGCCCATCTGCGTCAGCTTGACGGAGACGTTGACCTCGACGCCGCGCGCGGCCATGCGGTCGAGCATCTGGAGATACTGGTCGCGAGCCGCCACCGCCTCGGCCTCGGCGGTGATGCTCTCCCCCAGCAGATCGAGCGACGGCGTGATGTCCCGCTTGGCCAGCTCCTGCGCGGCCTGGACGCCGGAGTCGATCGTCTCGCCGGCCACGAACCGGGAGGCGAACTTCCGCGCCAGCCCGTTCCGGCGGACGAAGTTGAAGATGCCCCGGCGCTCGGACAGCCAGAGCAGGCCTTGACGCATGATCACGACGCGCGACCTCCGAGGTGAAAAACGACTCCGAAGGTAGCGTGGAGCCGCGGCGGGGAATAGGCCGGGTGCGCGGGTGAAACTTTATGCATCGCAATCACTAAGCGTTCGGAGGGTGGCCGGCGTGGTGATCGCTCTCACCGCTCGTGATCGGGGGTCGCGGTAGGGTGGGAGCGGACAGGGTCCCCTTCGCTGGGCTCAGGGTGACGACACGCGATGCACTCAGGGAGACAACACGCGATACGAAACGAGGACAGACATGGCAAACTCACCGACCGACGACGCGACCTCCCCGGACGACACCAGTTCTCCGACCGATGCGGCGCTGGATCGGCTGAAGGAGGCCGAGCGGCGGGCGGACGAGACGCTGGAGAGCGCCACCGCGCGGCTGGAGGAGATCACCAAGGAGCAGGAGGAGCACGCCGAGCGGCTCCGGAAGGAGGCGCACGAGCCGGTCGGGCCGCTCATGCCGCCACCGGCCGAGACGCCCTGACGGATCAGACCCGCCAGGGCAATGCGCCACCCCCCCACGGCGGTCGCGGGCCCGAGCGGATATCGCGCTCCAGGGCCGCGATGCCCTTGGGAGCCAGATACACCGGTCCCACCATCAGGTAGATCCCGGCTTCCGTGCGCGTGACATGACCGTCGAGGTAGGTGACCAGCTCCTTGCCGCGCATCTGCTGGAGCAGAGAGACCACCCCGCGAAAGGCCTCTTCGCCGGCGGCGGTCGACTCCCGCGGCCGGAATAGCCGATTGCCCGCGGAGAGCCAGCTGAGCACTTCGAAAGTCAGATCGTCCATCCGGAAGCACCTCGACGCAGTGAAGCGCCGTCACCCGTCGACGGCTTGCCACTCCGCGACGCGGGTGGAGAGAGCAGAGTAGCGGGCCTCATCCGCCCTGGCGGTGAGGAAGGAGAGCCGAAGAAGGTGAGAAGTATCACTGCCTTCCGTGACGTCACCCGGTAGCCCTGGCGAGGCCGGTGGCCCCCGGTACATTCCGCCCCATGCCTCTCGTGCTCGTAGTGGACGACGAACCCCACGTCAGACTGGTGACGACCCGCTACCTCGAGGAAGCGGGGTACGAATGCCTGCAGGCGGGGAATGCCGACGAGGCGATGGCCTGGCTCGGCCGCGGCCGGATTCCCGATCTCGCGGTGCTCGACGTACGCCTGCCCGGCCTGTCGGGGCCGGAGCTGGCGCTCCGCATCAACGCGCGCTACCCCCGCATTCCGGTGCTCTTCATCTCCGCTTGGCCCGAGGCCGCGGGCGACGCGGGCCCGCTCGAGTCCCTCCGCTGGCTGTTCGTGCAGAAGCCGTTCGCGGGGCCGACGCTGAGCGACGCCGTGCGCCGGATGCTGTCATCCTGACGATGGGCAAGACCCGCATGGAGGCGTTCAGCGACGCCGTGATCCTGATCACGATCATGCTGCTGTTCTGGCTCTCTCTGGTGCCGTTCGCGACCGGATGGATGGGGAGAATCACTTCGCGGCCTGGCCGACGGCGCTCTACGGGTTGGTGCTGCTGATGGCGGGCGTGGCTTACGTGATCCTGCAGCAGTTGATCATCGCCTCGCAGGGTCCCGATTCGCGCTGGCGTTCGGGCCGCGATGGGTGAGCCTCGGACTCTACGTGCTGGTGGCGCTGGAGTGGCTGATACCGGACCGGCGAATCGAGCGCGTGCTGGGCGAAGGAGAGGCCTGAACGCGATGGGACTTCACTGCGGGTGACGCATCCCCCGCTTCCGCTCGTCCACCGCGTGCTGCACCAGGCGCTTGAGTGGAACGGAGCAGCGCAGCACGATCAGACACGCCACGAAGAAGATGCCCAGCACCAGGCGCTTCACCGCGATCGTGGTTGTGGCCCAGTGGAGGAAGGCGGCCGCGGCTCCGGCAACAAGGCCCGCCGCCGCCCGCCCGCGCCGCCAGACTCGCTCGCCGGTAATGCGCGGACGGAACGACCGGTCCACGTCGTAGGCCAGCACGGCAGCCGCCACCGCCCAAGGCACCGCCACGAGGCCGGCGTGAACCGCTGGGGACATCATGCGGGCCTACCTGATTGGAGGGGGTTCCAAAAAGCCTGCTCGCAAGGGAGATGAAGGTATCACCCCCTGGGGAGGTCAGTAAGACGTCCCTCCGTCCTTCCCGTCCCCCCTTTCTCTCCGCGCCAAACCCGGCAATTTTTGCCGGGTGCCCATCATCATCCTCGTGGTCGACGACGAGCCGGCCGTCCGGCGGGTGACCGGTATTTACCTGGAAACGGCGGGGTTCCGGTGCCTCGGCGCCGGGACGGCCGCGGACGCGCTGACCCTCCTGGGGTCGGGCCGACCCCCCGACCTGATGGTCATCGACGTGCGGCTGCCCGGCCTGTCCGGACCCGAGCTGGCCCTCGAGGTTCACGCCCGCTACCCTAGCATCCCCGTGCTCTTCGTCTCCGCCTGGCCTGATACCCGGGCCACGGTCGGCGATGCGCAATCGCTGCGATGGGATTTCCTGCCGAAGCCATACACCGGCGAGGCGTTGGTCGGCGCCGTACTCGGACTGTTGCCGCCGACGACGAAGGCACCCACGTCGCTGTAGCTGCCGCACCCTCGGATCCAGAGCCCTCATTTGCCGACGATATCCACCGCACCGCTCCAAGCGCAGCAGGCTCGGCTCATCGGCCTGCTCCTCATCATCGGGTTGGGTCTCCGCATCTGGGCGTACGCCGCGAATGTCTCCCTCTGGCTGGATGAGATCCTTCTCTCCCGCAACATCATCGGCTTGCCGCTGGATGCGCTGCTCACCAGCCCGCTCCACCTCGACCAGGTGGCCCCTCGAGGGTTCCTGCTGGTCGAAAAGCTCGCCGTGTCGACGCTTGGCGGGAACGAGCTCGCACTCCGCCTGTTTCCCTTTCTGGCCGGCGTCACCGGCCTCGTGCTCTTTCGCCGGCTCGCGGAGCGCGCGCTGGAAGGGTGGGCGGTGGTGTTCGCGGTGGCGATCTACGCCATCGCCATCCCGTTCATCCGCTATGGCGCGGAGGTGAAGCAGTACGAGGTGGACGCGGCCGCGTCGGTCCTGGTCATGATCCTGGGGCTGGACCTATGGGAACGCGAACTCTCGACCCGGAGACTCGTCCTCGTGGGGTTGGTCGGGTTCACCCTCACCTGGGTCTCCCAGGCGTCGGTGCTGGTGATGGCGGGCATCGGCCTCGCGACCGCGCTCCGTTGGCGGGCCCAACGCGACCAGCGCAGCCGGCGCGCACTCAGCGTCGTGATGCCGATCTGGGCGGCGGCGGCCCTCGTCGCGATCGCCGTGGGCCGCCGGAGCATGACGCCCTCCACCAGCGCGTTCATGGACGACTTCTGGCAGCGAGGCTTCTTTCCCTTTCCGCTCCGGATCTCGACGGCGCTCGGATGGACCTGGGACACGGCGCTCGCGGCATTCACCGATCCGTCACTGCTCCGATACCGCTGGCCGTTCCTCTTTCTGGTCGTGGCGCTGCTCGGTCTGGCGGCGCTCTGGCGACAGCGGCGGAACGCCGCGCTGGTGCTGCTCTGCCCCCTGGCGATCGCGGCACTGGCCGCGGTCGCTCAGCAGTACCCGTTCCGCGGCCGGCTGATGGTCTATCTGATTCCGGGGATCCTCGTGGCGCTCGCGGCCGGGGCGGAGTGGATACGGCGCATGCTCGCACGGCTGTCCCCCGCGCTGGGCACCGCGGTGATGATCGGGCTGCTCGCCCCTCCGGTCGCGGCGCTGGTCGAAGCGCCGCCGCCCTATGGGCTGGAGCATCATCGCATCATGCTGGCCTACCTGGAGAAGCACCGGCGGGCGGGCGACGCGATCCACGTCTTTCCCCTGTCGCGGATCGGGGTCCTGTTCTACGGTCCGCGGTACGGGCTGCCATCCGGGGAATGGACCACGGCGGTCTGCGAGCGGTCCGACACCCGCGCATACCTTCGCGACGTGGACCGCTACCGCGGCGCACCGCGTCTCTGGCTGCTCACGTTCGGCGCGCGGCCCTTTCGGCCGGCCCGCGCGGCGGTACGCGGGTATCTCGACACCATCGGAGTGCGGCGCGATCTGCTCTCGATCCCCTCGCTGCAGTTCGGCACGGTGACGCTGGAGCTCTACGACCTGAGCGACTCGACCCGGCTCCGTCGTGCGGGGGCGGAGTCGTACCCGGTCCAGCCGATGCCGAACGACCCGGCGCCGGGGTGCCGGCCGTGGATCAAGCCGTCGCCTGCGGACAGCATCCCCTAAAGAAGAACGGCCGGGCAAGCGCCCGGCCGTTCCACTACCTGCGGTCGCGACTACTCAGACGGCGACGCGGTTGACTCTGGCTTCCGCGATTTCCGACAGCTTCCGGTCCGCAGCCTTCTCTTCCTTCAGCGTCGGCTCCAGCACGCTCGCGCAGTCGGAGCGGCCGAGCTGGCGGGCCCACGCGATCAGCGTGCCGTAGCGCGCGATCTCGTAGTGCTCCACGGCCTGCGCCGCGGCCAGTGCAGCCGCGTCGAGGACTTCGGCGTCCTTGGAGTCACTCATGATCTCCTCGGCCTCTTCGATGATCCCGTCGATGGCCGGACAGGTGACCGCCTTGGCCTCGGCGTTGTGCATCTTGAACACCTGCTCCAGGCGCTTGATCTGATTCTTGGTCTCTTCCAGGTGGCTGCGGAAGCCCTCCTGGAGTTGTGTATCGGAGACCTTCTCGATCATCGTGGGAAGGGCCTTGGTGATGCGCTGCTCGGCATAATAGACGTCCTGCAGCGTGTGTACGAAGAGATCGTCGAGGTTCTTGATCGGCTTGGAAAGCAAACCCATGGTTACGTACTCCTGCGATAGGAGGGCGACGCGGCGCGCGCTGATCCATTGCTGGCGCCACGTGATATGGTTTAGGACAGACGAATGTACGCTCCGCTTGCCGGAAAAACGGTGACTTGAGTCACCCATGGCGGGCCTTTCTCCAGGACAGATCCATCGCCCGGCCCTCCTGCATATACTTCCGGCACCGCTCCCACATTCCACCATCCCCGGAGTCCCATGGGCGACCCCTCGGACACCCTGCGCGACGCGTTGGCCGACCGTTACCGCCTCGAGCGGGAGCTCGGCCGCGGCGGCATGGCCACGGTCTACCTCGCGCAGGACCTCCGACACGACCGCCCCGTCGCCCTGAAGGTTCTCCACCCGGAGCTGGCGCGTACGCTCGGCCCCGACCGCTTCCTCCGCGAGATCAAGCTCGCCGCCCGGCTCCAGCACCCGCACATCCTGTCGGTGTACGACAGCGGCGAGTCCGGCGGGCAGCTCTGGTTCACCATGCCGTTCGTCGAGGGGGAATCACTCCGCGGCCGACTCGAGCGCGAGAGCCAGCTGCCGGTGGAAGACGCGGTGCGCATTGCGCGCGAGGCCGCCGAGGCGCTGGAGTACGCCCACCGCCAGGGCGTGATCCATCGCGACATCAAGCCGGAGAACATCCTCCTCTCGGGCGACCACGCCCTGGTGGCGGACTTCGGGATCGCGCGTGCCCTCGCCGCCGAATCGGCCGAGCAGAGCCGGCTCACCGAAACCGGCACCACCCTCGGCACGCCGGCGTACATGAGTCCGGAGCAGGCCGCGGGCGCCCGCTCGCTCGACGCGCGGAGCGACGTGTACTCGCTCGCGACGGTGTTGTGGGAGATGCTGGCCGGCGAGCCGCCGTTCACGGCCGCCACGCCGCAGGCGGCGATCGCGCGGCGCTTCACCGAGGTGCCCCGCCCGCTGCGGGCCGTGCGGGATACGGTTCCCGAGCACGTCGAGAAGGCGGTCGCGAAGGCACTCTCGAAGTCGCCGGCCGACCGGTACTCCTCCGCGCTCAAGTTCGGCAAGGCCCTCACCGCGGCCGAGCCCACGGTGTCGGTGGCCGTTCCCGTCAAACAAGCCCACCGTTACCGCTCCGTCGCGCTGCTGGGGCTCGGCTTCCTGCTCGGGCTCGGCGTGTTGTTCGGCTGGCTGCGGCGGCACTCGGACGACCCGGCCGCGGGCGGGGGCGGCGCCGGTGCCCGCGCCGGCACCAAGCGGCTCGCCGTGCTCCCTTTCGAGAACCTGGGCGACTCCGCGGACGGCTATTTCGCCGACGGGATGACCGACGAGGTGCGCGGGAAGCTGGCCGGCCTCCGCGCGCTGCAGGTGATCGCCCAGCGGAGTGCCGCCGAGTACAAGGGCTCGTCCAAGAGCTTCCAGGAGATCGGCCGGGAGCTGGGTGTGGATTACCTCCTGGTGGGCAAGGTCCGGTGGGAGAAGGCGGATAGTGCGCAGAGCCGGGTGCGGGTGAGCCCCGAGCTGATCGAAGTCGCCAGCTCGAGCACTCGCTGGCAACAGCCGTTCGACGCGGTCCTGTCCGACGTCTTCCAGGTCCAGGGCGAGATCGCGGGCAAGGTGGCGCAGGCGCTCGACCTCGCGCTCGGCGAGCCGGAGAAGGCCCGGTTGGAGGAGCGGCCGACCCGGAACCTCGCCGCGTGGGACGCCTTCCTCAGAGGAGAAGAGGCCTCCGCCCGGATGGTCGAGGTGAACGCCACGGCGCTGGAGCGAGCGACGGCGGCGTACGAGCGAGCCACCGCGCTCGACTCGGGTTTCGTGCAGGCCTGGGTGCGGGTCTCGCAGGTCTATGCCAGCCGCTACACGAACGGCGCTCCGACGCCCGAAGGCGCCGCCCGTGCGCGCGCGGCGGCCGAGCGGGCGCTGGCCCTGGCACCTGATGCCGGGGAGCCGCGGCTGGCTCTGGGGACCTACTACGACTTCATCGTCGGCGACTACGGGAAGGCCCTGGAGCAGTTCGCGCTCGGGCGCCGCGCCGATCCCAACAACTCCGAGCTGTTTTCAGCGGCGGCGCTGTCGGAGCAGAGCCTGGGACGCTGGGAGAACGCACTCGACTTTCTGAAGCGGGCCGAAGTCCTCGATCCCCGCTCGCCCCAAGTGGCCAGCCGGCTGGGCCGGAGCTACCTCTGGCTGCGCCGGTACGACGAGGCCGTCCCCGTAGCCGATCGCGCCATCGCGCTGGCACCGACCACTATCGCGATCCACCAGCTCAAGATCATGGCGCTGCTCGGCAAGGGTGATCTGACCGGCGCCCGCGCCGCGCTCCGGGCGGTCCCGGCCGAGGTGGATCCGGTCGAGCTGGTCGCCCAGATGGCGAATTTCTGGGACCTGGGGTGGGTGCTGGACGGTGAGCAGCAGAAGCTTCTGCTGCGCGTGCCGCCGTCCGCATTCGGGGAGGACCGCTTTGCCTGGGCCATCGCCAAGGCCCAGGTCTACGCCTGGCGGGGAGACATGCGTCGCGCGCGAGCCTTCGCCGACTCCGCGGTCCGCGCCTCCGGGAAGGTCCTGGCCGGCACCCCGGACGATGCCCAGCGTCGAGTGCTCCTCGGTCTCGCGCACGCCTACGCGGGCCGGAAGAAGGAGGCGATCAGGGAGGGGGAGCGGGGCGTGTCCCTGCTGCCAATCTCCAAGGACGCCTACACCGGTGCCTACTACCAGCACCAGCTGGTCAGGATCTACATCCTCACCGGCGAGCCCCAAAAGGCGATGGATCTGCTGGAGCCGCTGCTCGACATCCCGTACTACCTGTCACCCGGTTGGCTCCGGGTGGACCCGACGTTCTACCCCCTGCGCAATCTGCCTCGCTTCCAGGCCCTTCTGGTCGATAAAGGCTGACCCACCCTTACCCTCCCCCGCTCGCGGCACTATCATTGCCATCCCCTTCCCCCGGGGCTTCCGGTCCGGCCGGCCGGTAGCTACAGACTTACCCAGACGGCACTTACGAACACGCCTCGACGCTGCCAGAAATTGCAGAATGCCAATTTTCTGGTGGGGCGCCGAGTCGTCCCGGAGAACTCGCCATTACCACTGACGCGCGCCCCCGCCGGCGGATCCCGGCGTTGACCGCCACGGTCGTGACCCTCCTCTACGCCATCGCCTACCTGGTGTGGGAGCGGAACGACTGGGGGACCGCGGTCATCCGCAATCTGGTGAGCAACGTCGCCTTCATGCCGCTCAACGTGGCGGTGGCGACGCTCGCGCTTCTGGCCTCGCGCCACGAGTCGCTGGATCCCGGCGTGCGCCGCGCGCTCGGGTGCATCGGACTCGGCAGCCTGATGGTGTTCGTGGGCAACGCGATCTCGACCTGGTACCTGATGGTCCTGGACCAGAACCCGCCGGTCTCCTGGGCCGACCTGTTCTACCTCAGCGACTCCGTCCTCATCCTCGCCGCCCTGCTCTCCTTTCCGCTCGCCCGGCGCACCCGGCTGGAGCGCTGGAAGTTCGTGCTCGACGCCGCGATGGTGCTGGTGGGCGGCGCGGTCATCATCTGGTACTTCTCGATCCGGCCCACCGCCGGCGCCACCGAGAACAGCAGCCTCGTCATCACCCTGCTGGCGTTCGCCTATCCGCTGATCAGCATGCTGGTGCTGCTGGGGATCACCACCGTGATCCTGCGGCGGCCCACCGACGGCAACCGGATGGCCTTCGGCCTCATCGTGGCCGCGGTGTTCATCAGCGTGGTGGCCGACCTGACGTTCAACCTGATCTCGCTGGAGACCGGGGGCCGGAGCGCCAGCATGATCGACGGCGCCTACCTGCTCTGCTACATCATGCTGATCGCCGGCGCGGAGCTGTACTACCGCCGGCCGGTCCCCCAGGCGGCCAAGGGCAGCACGCCGCGGCAGCGGGCGCAGCCGGTGAGCCCGCTCCCTTACCTCGCCGTCGCCACCACCTACGGGCTGTTGCTCTTCGCGGCACTCCGGCCGTGGACCGATCCGGTGAGTGGACTCGCCGTCGGCGCACTGCTGGTGACGCTGTTCGTCGTGGTCCGGCAGCTCCTGGCGGTGCGGGAGAACGTTCGCCTCCTGGCGGACCAGGCGGTGCGGCAGAACGAGGCGCGGTTCCGCTCGCTGGTGCAGCACTCCTCGGACGTGATCATCGTGACCCGGGCCAACGGCAGCATGCGGTTCGTGAGCCCCTCGGCCAACCGGGTGTTCGGCTACGACCCCTCCGAGATGGTGGGCCGGCCGATCGCGACCCTGCTCCACCCCGACGACCGCGAGCGCGCCACCACCCTGTTCGAGGTCGCCTCGCGGACGCCGGGCGTGACCGGGCCGGTCGAATGGCGGTTCCGCCAGCCCGACGGCTCGTGGCTCAGCGCCGAGATCCTGGCGACCAACCTCACGGGCGACCCGACCGTGCGCGGCATCGTGCTCAACACCCGCGACGTCAGCGAGCGGAAGCGCCTCGAGGAGCAGCTCACCCACCAGGCCTTCCACGACCCGCTCACCGGCCTCGCCAACCGCGCCCTGTTCCGCGACCGCGTGAGTCACGCGCTCGCGCTGGCGCAGCGGCAGTCGAATCCGATCACGGTCCTCTTCATGGACCTGGACGACTTCAAGCGGGTGAACGACAGCCTGGGCCATGGCGAGGGCGACCGCCTGCTGATCTCGGCGGCGGAGCGATTCCTCTCCTGCGCCCGCGCGGCCGACACCGTCGCCCGGCTGGGCGGTGACGAGTTCGCCATCCTGCTGGAGCACTCGGCGGGGCCCGAGGGCCGGAGCGAGCTGCTCGAGCGGCTCGCGACCGCGATGAGCCATCCGTTCACGCTGAGCGGGAACCAGGTGCAGGTGACCGCCAGTATCGGCGTCGCCACCGCGGCCGCCGGCGAGAACGCGGACGATCTGCTCCGGAACGCCGACGTGGCGATGTACGCCGCCAAGCGCCGGGGCAAGGGCCGCTCGGAGACCTACGAGTCGCGGATGTACGCCGACGTCCGCCACCGGCTGGAGATGGAGGCCGCGCTCCGGGTCGCCATCGACCGCGGCGAGCTCACGCTGCACTACCAGCCGATCGTGCACCTCCCGACCGGCACGATGTACGGAGTCGAGGCGCTGGTGCGCTGGGAGCACCAGACCTACGGCCATCTCCTGCCGCAGCACTTCATCCCGCTGGCGGAGGAGACCGGGCTCATCGTGAAGCTGGGGGCGTGGGTGCTGGACGAGGCCTGCCGCCAGGTCCAGGGGTGGCGCCTCGCGTATCCGCAGAACCCGCTCTCGGTGTCGGTCAACATCTCGAGCCGCCAGCTCCAGGGCCCGGGCATCGCGGACGCGCTCAACGACGCGCTCGCCAGCTCGGGCGTGGATCCGTCAGCGGTGATCCTCGAGATCACCGAGAGCGTGCTCATGCAACAGACCGACTCGGTGCTGGAGCGGCTGCAGACGCTCAAGAAGCAGGGCGTCCGTCTCGCGATCGACGACTTCGGCACCGGCTACTCGTCGCTGAGCTATCTCCAGCGCTTCCCGATCGACATCCTCAAGATCGCGAAGCCGTTCGTGGAGGAAGTGGGCCTCGGCGCGGAGCGCGCCGCGCTGGCGCGTGCGATCATCGGCCTCAGCGACACGCTCCGGCTGCAGACCGTGGCCGAGGGGATCGAGATGGCCGAGCAGCGCGCGGCGCTGATCGAGCTGGGATGCCCGCTGGGCCAGGGACACTACTTCTCGCGGGCGCTGCCGGCCGAGTCCATCGAGCGCATGCTCTCCGGACGCCGGTCGCTCACGCCTCCGCACCACGGCCTGCTCGGCGCCGCGGCCAAGACCGCGCTGCCGCGCGACGCGTCCTAGATCGCCATGGCCTCCTCCCGCCGCGCGTACCTCTACAAGCTCCACCTCTCGGCGCTCGCCGTCGTGGCGGTGCTGGTGGCCGTGGTCGTGGTGCTGCTCCACGCCTCGGGCGCCCCCGGCATGTGGCGCGGCGTGCTGGTGTTCACCGCGATCGCGGTGGCGCTGGAGCAGCTCGTGGTCTACGTCCTGGTGAGACAGATCCTGACGCCGACCGGCGTGGCGGCCTCGGTCGCCGTGCGCATCGCCGACGGCGACCTCAGCGTGCCGTCGTGGAGCACCAAGCCCGGACGCGCGCCGAAGGATCCGCTCACCCGCACCATCTTCGCCATGCTCCACAAGCTGCGCGACCTGGTGGGCGCCATCCACCAGCACGCGCACGACGCGGCCGCGATGGCGGAGGAGATCGCGGCGTCCACCCAGCAGATGACCGCCTCCACGCAGGAAGTCGCCGGCACCACCGGCGACCTCACCGAGCGGGCGAGCCAGCAGGCCCTGGTGGTGCGCCGCGCGGCGGAGGACGCCGGCAAGATCCTGGAGATCACCCAGAAGCTCGCCTCCGGAGCGGGCCAGGCGGCTGAGCGGAACGGCGCGCTCGCCCGGCTGGCGCGGGGACACCGGGAGCGGCTGGACCTGAGCACGACCGAGCTGGGACGCCTGGCCGAAGAGGTCGAGGCCGCGGCCCTCGAGGCCGAGGCGCTCGCCACGGCGTCGGTCGAGATCGAGAAATTCATCACCCAGACCAAGGCGATCGCGAAGCAGACTCACATGCTGGCGCTCAACGCCTCGATCGAGGCGGCGCGCGCCGGCGAAGAGGGCAAGGGCTTCAGCGTGGTCGCCGAAGAGGTCCGGAAGCTGGCGGCGCAGGCGGCGCAGGCCGCCTCCTCCACCAGCGAGACGGTGCAGGCGGTGCTCTCGCGGGTGAGCACGGCGCGCGAGCGGCTGCTCCGGCTGGGCAAGAGCGGGCTCGCCGCCCGCGACGCGGCCCATGCCGCGGCCGAAGGCCTGGTGAACGTCGCGGCCGACGCGGAGGCGAACGACGAGTGGACCCGGGGCATCTCCGACTCGGCCGGCCAGGTGCAGGGACTGATCGAGGGCATCGCGGGCCGGATGCGCGAAGTGTCGGCCGGCACCGAGGACTACGCGGCGGCGGCCCAGGAGATCGCGGCCGCGGCGCAGCAGCTCAACGCGTCCACCGAGGAGATCTCGTCCTCGGCGAGTCACCTGGCCGACGCGGCGGCGCGGCTCACCGGCGCGGTGGGCGGGTTCCGGCTGGAGAAGACGGCTGAAAAGACGGTTGCAAAGACCGGGTGAAAAGGGCTGATGAAGACTGACATTCACGGCGCGATTCCTCCTCCCTTACCTTCTGCCATGCTCTCCCTCCTCCTCAACGCCGACCTCTTCGATCCCGCGCCGCGCGGCCGCGCACACCTGCTCGTCGCGGGTGAGTCGATCGCCTGGATCGGCGGCGAGCGGCCGGCGCTCCCGAAGGGCATGGCGCGCGAGTGGGACCTGGGCGGGCGGCGGGTGATCCCGGGACTGGTCGACGGCCACGTCCACCTCACCGGTGGCGGAGGCGAAGCCGGCCCCGAGACCCGGGTGCCGCCGGTGGCGTTGAGCCGGCTGACGCTCGGGGGAGTCACCACGGCGGTCGGCGTCCTCGGCACCGATGACGCGATCCGCACGCCGGCGGAGCTGGTCACCGTCGCCCGCGGTCTCGTCGCCGAGGGGCTCACCGCGTACTGCCTGACGGGTGGGTATCACGTGCCGCCCGCGACCGTGACCGGCGACGTGCGCCGCGACCTCGTGCTGATCGACCTCGTGCTCGGCGTCGGCGAGCTGGCGATCAGCGATCACCGATCCAGCCAGCCGACACTCGACGAGCTGCTCCGCGTCGCGGGAGACGCGCACGTGGGCGGGCTCATGAGTGGGAAGGCGGGGATCGTGCACCTGCACCTGGGTGACGGAGAGCGAGGGCTCGGACTGGTGCGCGACGCGCTGGAGAGGAGCGAGATCCCGGCGCCGGTGTTCAACCCGACCCACGTGAACCGACGGAAGGCGCTGTTCGAGGAGGCCGCCGCTCTGGCCCGGCGGGGCTGCACCCTCGACATCACGGCGTTTCCGGTGCGGGAGGGCGAGGACGCCTGGAGCGCGGCCGATGCGCTTGGCCGCTACCTGGACGCCGGCCTGCCGGCGGACCGCGTGACGGTGAGCTCCGACGGCGGCGGATGCCTGCCGACGTTCGACGCCGAGGGCCGCGTCGCCAGCATGGAGGTGGGGGATCCCGCCTCGGTGGCGGGGACCCTGCGCGAGCTCCTCGCGGGAGGACGGCCGCTCGAGCGCGTGCTGCCGGCGTTCACCAGCAACCCCGCGCGTCACCTGATGCTGTCGCGGAAGGGGCGCCTCGCGGCGGGAGCCGATGCCGATCTGGTGGTGCTGGACGAGGCGGGTGGTGTGGCGGACGTGATGGCGCGCGGGCGCTGGCACGTGCAGGAGGGGCGGCCGGTGGTTCGGGGGACGTTCGAGTAGGGGCGGAGCGGGCGGACGGGCGGTAGGTGTAGTCTGAAGTCACGCAGTGTCCGTTTCGCCCATCCCTGGTCCGCCCGTCCACCGCCCGCCCGCCCGTCCGCCCCCACCCAAAAGCGTGTATTTTCCCCGTCGCTCAACTTCCAGCGGAGGGAGCGGGTGGCGGACACGCGAGGATACATCGTACCGGTGGGCGGCGCGGAGGAAAAGATCGGCGACGTGGCGATCCTGAGAAGGTTCGCCTCGCTCTGCGGCGGCCCTCAGTGCCGCATCGCCATCATCCCCACCGCCTCGGAGCTGGCGGAGACCGGCGCCCGGTACGAGGAGCTGTTCCACTCTCTCGGGGTCAAGGTGGCCCGCTCCCTCCCCATCGCCAGCCGCGCCGACTGCGAGCGGCGCGAGTGGCTCGACGTCCTCGACGAGGTGGAGGGCGTCTTCCTCACCGGCGGCAACCAGCTCCGGCTCAGCACGATGATCGGCGGCACCCAGGTCGCCAAGGCGATCCGGCGGCGCAATCGGGAGGGCGTCCACGTGGCCGGCACCTCGGCCGGCGCCGCCTTCCTCTGCGAGCACATGATCGCCTTCGGCCGCGAGGGCGCCTCGCCCCGGGCGAAGATCGTGACCCTGGCCGCCGGCCTGGGTCTTACCAACCGCGTGATCATAGACCAACATTTTCGACAGCGGGACCGGCTGGGGCGGCTGTTGACGGCCCTGGCCTACAATCCGTTCGCGATCGGGATCGGGCTCGACGAGAACACGGCCGCTTTCATCGGGCCGGACGAGACGTTCGAGGTGGTGGGTGGAGGCGCGCTCACCATCGTGGATCCCTCGGGGCTGGAGTTCTCCAGCATGTCCCACGTCCGGAAGAATGACCCGGTGTGCCTGATCGGTCTGCGCCTGCACATCCTCAATCAGGGGTCCACGTTCAACCTGCACACGCGGGTCGCCGCGGCCTCGCCGGAGATCGCGAAGCGGGTCTGATCGTCGCAATAGTCTCAGGAGCAACGGCACCATGCGGATTCTCGACAAGGCCGTCTACGTCGGCCCCAGTCTGTACGCCCATTTCCCCGTCATCAAGCTCGACATCGATCTCGGCGAGCTGGAGCAGTGGCCGTCGGTCAAGCTGGGGCGAGGGTTCACCGACGGCCTGATCGCGGCCCTGCCGGGACTCAAGGAGCACGGCTGCTCCTACGGGAAGCCGGGCGGGTTCATCCGCCGGCTGACCGAGGACGAGGGCACCTGGATGGGCCACGTCCTCGAGCACGTGGCGATCGAGCTGCAGAACGTGGCCGGCGAGTCGGTGACCTTCGGCAAGACCCGCTCGTTCGGCGAGACGGGTCACTACCACGTGATCTACCAGTACGAGCAGGAGGACGTGGGCGTCGAAGCGGGCAGGCTCGGCCTCATGCTCCTGCACTCGCTGCTGCCGGCGAAGCTGCAGCCGGAGGCCGCGGTGCCGCCCGACTTCGACTTCGCGGCCGAGCGGGACGAGTTCATCCGCTACGCGCAGCGGCGCCACCTCGGCCCCAGCACGATGTCGCTGGTGCGCGCGGCGGAAGAGCGCAAGATCCCGTGGATCCGCCTCAACGAGCAGAGCCTCATCCAGTTCGGGCACGGCCGCTACCAGCAGCGGATCCAGGCGACGGTCACCAGCCGGACGTCGCACATCGCCGTCGAGCTCGCCTCCGACAAGGAGGAGACCAACAGGATCCTGGGCAACCTCGGCCTCCCCGTGCCGCAACAGCGGCTGGTGCAGGGCGAGGACGACGCCGTCGAGGCGGCGGAGCGGATCGGCTATCCGGTGGTGGTCAAGCCCTACAACGCCAACCACGGCCGGGGCATCACCATCCACATCAGCACCGAGGACGAAGTGCGCGCGGCCTTCCAGGTGGCGCGGGAGCACAGCCGGAGCGTGATCGTCGAGAGCTTCATCAGCGGTGAAGACCACCGCATGCTGGTGATCGACGGGCAACTGATCGCCGTGTCGAAGCGGGTGCCGGGGCACGTGGTGGGCGACGGCGTGCACACGATCGAGTATCTGGTGGAGGAGGTGAACAAGGATCCGCGCCGGGGCATCGGCCACGAGAAGGTGCTGACGCGTCTCTCCTTCGACCACCAGGCCGAGACCATGCTGGCGCGGCTAGGCTTCACGCCGCAGACCGTGCCCGCGGCGGGCGAGCAGGTGTTCCTCCGCTCCACCGGCAATCTCTCGACCGGCGGCACGGCCACCGACCTCACCGACGTGGTGCACCCGGACAACGCCGAGATGGCGACCCGGGCGGTGAAGGCGATCGGCCTCGACGTGGGCGGGGTGGACTTCCTCTCCACCGACATCACCGAGTCGTACAAGGAGGTCGGCGGCGCGATCTGCGAGATCAACGCCGCGCCCGGCTTCCGGATGCACATGGCGCCGAGCGAGGGCCGCGCGCGCGACGTGGCCGGTCCGGTGATGGACATGCTCTTCCCGCCCGGCACGCCGAGCCGGATCCCGATCGCCGCGGTGACCGGAACCAACGGCAAGACGACCACGGCGCGCATGCTGGCCCACATCCAGAAGCTGGCCGGGCATCACGTCGGGCTCACCTCCACCGACGGCGTGTACATCGACGGACACCGCACGGTGGCCGGGGACATGACGGGCCCGGTGGCGACACGCATGGTGCTGAGCGACCCGCTGGTGGACGTGGCGGTGCTGGAGGTGGCGCGGGGCGGGCTGCTGCGGGCCGGCATGGGAGTGCGCCACTGCGACGTGGGCGCCGTCCTCAACGTGAAGGCCGACCATCTCGGCCTCCGCGGGATCGGCACGCTGGAGCAGCTCGCGCAGGTGAAGCGGATCGTGGTCGAGGTGGCGCGCGACACCGCGGTGCTCAACGCCGACGACCCGCTCTGCCTCAAGATGGCCGATTACACCCAGGCCGAACACCTCTGCTACGTCACGATGGACCCGACCCACGGGCTGGTGAGCGAGCACATCAAGGCCGGCGGGCGCGGCATGGTGCTGGAGTCGGGCATCAAGGGGCAGATGATCACCATCTACGACCATGGCGCGCACATCCCGCTGCTCTGGACCCACCTGATCCCGGCGACGCTCGAGGGGCGGGCGATGCACAACGTCCAGAACGCGATGTTCGCCGCGGCCATGGCGTTCAGCATGGGGCTCAAGCTGGAGGACATCCGCCACGGCCTCCGCACCTTCGACACCACGTTCTTCCAGGCGCCCGGCCGGATGAACATCTACGACGAGCATCCGTTCAAGGTCATCCTCGACTACGGCCACAACCCGGCCGCGGTCGAGGCGATGTGCCAGCTGGTCGAGCGGCTGGAGGTGACGGGCCGGCGGATCTGCGTGATCGCCGCGCCGGGGGACCGGCGGGACGAGGACATCAAGGACATCGGCCGCATCGCCGCGGGCCGGTTCGACCGCTACATCTGCCGGCGCGACGACCAGCTCCGCGGGCGGAAGCCGGACGAGGTGCCGCACCTGCTGCGCGACGCGCTGCTGGAGCACGGCACACCGGCCGACTCGATCACGGTGATCCCGGACGAGCAGGTCGCGGTGGACACGGCCCTGCGCGAGGCGCAGCCGGGTGACCTGCTCCTGATCTTCGCCGACGCCATCACCCGCAGCTGGAAGCAGCTCATCCAGTTCCGCCCCGACGCGCCGGCGCGCACGCTCGAGCGGCCGAGGGTGTCGCGCCCGGAGACCGCCATGGTGGCGCAGGAGGCGATGGTGGTGGAGGACCGCCGCCGCGAGTTCGTGCGCGATGTGCGCGGGGTCCGCCTGCCGCGGGAGACGGACGACTAGCGTCGCTATGGAACTGCTCGATTCCCGGCGTCTGACCGGGCCAGGGCTGGTGCTCGACCGGCCGGGCGCGGTGGCCGACGTCCGGGTGGCCGACGCCGAGCGGGACGCGATGATCGCCGCCTGGCGTGAGGCCGCCACCCGCATGCTCGCCGCCGTCGGCTGGGGCGGCGAGCGCACCGCCGTCCGTCTCTTCACCGGCGGCGCGAGCCTCGCGATCACCGCCCCTCCCGATAGCCTCTACGCCGCCACCGATGTCGTCGAATGGGCCTGGTCCGCCGCCGTGGCCGCGCTCGGCCACGAGCGCGAGCCCGCGTTCGGGCCCGCCGCCGAGCGGCTGCGCGAGGCGATCGCCGGCGAGCGGAACCCCGCGCTGCTCGCCATCCTGGAGGCGGCGCGGGCGCGCGGACTCACCTTTCTGAGTGGAGAGGATGTCGTCTCGGTGGGGGTGGGCACCGGTGTGCTGGCGTGGCCCGCCCACGCGCTGCCCGACCCCGCGAGAATCGAATGGTCCCGGGCGCACGAGATCCCGGTGGCGCTCGTGACCGGCTCCAACGGCAAGACGACGGTGACCCGGCTGCTCGCCGCGATGGCCGCCGAGGCCGGCCGGGTCGTCGGCGTCACCTCGACCGAGGGCGTGCTGGTCGGAGGGAGGACCGTGGCCGAAGGGGACTACTCCGGACCCGAAGGCGCGCGGCTCGCGCTCCGACGCCCGGAGGTCGAGGTCGCCGTGCTGGAGACGGCGCGAGGCGGACTGCTCCGGCGAGGGCTCACGGTGGAGCGGGCCGACGTCGCGGTCGTCACCAACATCGCGGCCGACCACCTGGGCGAGTTCGGCGTGCAGGACCTCCGTGAGCTGGGGGAAACCAAGCTGCTCGTCGCCCGCGCACTCGGACCCGGCGGTCGCCTGGTCCTCAACGCGGATGACCCGACGCTGGTGGAGGCGGCGGCCGGCGTCCGACTGCCGATCGTGTGGTTCTCACTGGATGCCGGGAATGCGATCACCCTAGCGCACGTCGAGGCGGGCGGCACGGCCGTGGTGCTCGACGGAGAATCGCTCGTGCTGGTGCGCGGCGGCGAGCGAGAGCGGGTGGCGGAGGTGGAGGCGACCCCGATGACGGCGGGCGGCGCCGCGCGACACAACATCGCCAACGCGCTCACGGCGATCGCCGCGGCCGGCGGGCTGGGCATCGGACTCGACGCGGTCCGCGCCACCCTCGGCCGATTCGGGCAAGACCCCACCGACAACCCGGGCCGGGCGAACGTGTACGAGTTCGGCGGGATCCGCGTGGTGGTGGACTACGCCCACAACCCGCATGGGATGGCGGCACTGGCCGCGGCGGTGGAGCGGATCCCCTCCACCCGGCGGCTGGTGATGATCGGCCAGGCCGGGGACCGCGACGACGGCGCGATCCGAGAGCTCGCACGGGCGTCGCTCGCTGTCCGGCCGGACCGGGTGGTGGCGAAGGAGATGGACGCCTATCTCCGCGGGCGGGCACCGGGCGAGGTGCCCGCGCTCATGGCCGACGAGCTGCGCCGGGCGGGGCTCGCCGAGGACGCGATCTCGACTCCGGGCGGCGAGGAAGTGGCGGTGCGGGAGGCGCTGGGCTGGGCGCGTCCGGGCGATCTCCTGATCCTGACGCTGCATCAGGATCGGCGGAGGGCGCTGGCGCTGTTGGAGACGCTGCGGGATCGAGGGTGGCAGGCCGGGGAGCCGCTCGATGCGGCCCTGTCGCCGCCCGCGGCCGCCGGCTGACCCGCAAGCGCGCTCGCGGACTTGACTCATCAAGAATTGTTTATATGTTCCCTGCATGGCCACCACCGGCACGTCCTTCGACACACAGCGGGCCACCGGGCTGTTTCACGCCCTCTCCGACCCCACGCGGCTGGCCATCCTTCACCGACTGAGGTTCGGCGAGCGGTGCGTGTGTGAGCTCACCGATGTCCTCGATGCCGCGCAGTCGAGACTGTCGTTTCATCTGCGCGTGCTCAAGGATGCGGGACTCGTCGCGGATCGGCGGGACGGGCGATGGATGTACTACACGCTGGATGCCGATGCTCTGACCGAGGCGAGTGATCTCGTGGAGGCTCTGCGGAAGGCACCGTCCACTGCGGAGCGTCGGCTGGACTGCTGCTGAGGCACTTTCACCGGGTAAACATCAACAAATCTTGATGAGGTTCTCATGAACGACCAGGACATCAGGGCAGCCGTTCGCGACCGATATGCGGCCGCGGCCACGCGAGTCGCGGGCGGGGCGAAGACATCGTGTTGCTCGGGCACCTGCGGCGGCTCGGCCGACGACCCCATCACCTCCGGTCTCTACACCACGTCGGAGACCGCCAGCCTGCCCGCGGATGCCGTCCTCGCCT
Source organism: uncultured Gemmatimonadales bacterium (assembly GCA_963846545.1). Classification (GTDB taxonomy): domain Bacteria; phylum Gemmatimonadota; class Gemmatimonadetes; order Gemmatimonadales; family GWC2-71-9; genus CAVVWJ01. The sequence continues at coordinate 2,887,260 of CAWJWG010000001.1, forward strand.
CACTCGGCTGCGGCAACCCCACGGCGCTGGCCGAGCTTCATCCGGGGGAGGTCGTGCTGGATCTCGGCTCCGGCGGGGGCATCGACGTCCTCCTCTCGGCCAGGCGCGTCGGCCCGACCGGCAAGGCCTATGGCCTCGACATGACGGACGAGATGCTCGCGTTGGCCCGCGAGTCCCAGCGCCGGTCGGGGCTGGAGAACGTCGAGTTCCTGAAGGGGGAGATCGAGGCCATTCCGCTGCCGGATGAGTCAGTGGACGTCGTGATCTCGAATTGCGTGATCAACCTCTCGGCGGATAAGCGCCGGGTGCTCGCGGAGGCGTTCCGGGTGCTCCGCCCGGGCGGGAGGTTCGCCGTCGCCGACGTGGTGATCCGCGGGTCGGTGCCCGACGAGATCCGGAAGAATCTGGCGCTGTGGGTGGGCTGCGTCGCGGGCGCCCTCGCGGAGGACGAATTTCGTGACCTGCTCCGCGAGACCGGCTTCGAGGCGATCGGCATCGAGCCGACGAGAGTCTACGACTTCGAGAATGCCAAGGCTCTCCTCGACGGGACCGGGCTGGAGACCGAGGCGATGGCTGGTTCGCTCGACGGCCAAGTGATGGGGGCCTTCATTCGGGCGCAAAAGCCATGACCGCGCCCGCGGCGGGTCCCAGAGACTGCGTGGACCTGCGGCCTGCTGTGGAGAATGACCTGGCCGCCATCACCCGGCTCCTCCAACAGGCTGAACTGCCGACCGCCGGCGTCGAAGAGTCGCTCGACCATTTTCTCGTCGCCGAGCACGAGGGGGACATGGTGGCCGCCGCGGGACTCGAGGTGCACGCGCCGGCCGCCCTGCTCCGATCGGTGGCGGTCCGGCCGGACTGGCGAGGCAAGGGGTTGGCTCGTCAGCTGGTCGATCGGTTGCTGGCCAAGGCGACCGCGGCGGGCATTCAGGACATCTACCTGCTCACCACGACGGCCGAGCACTACTTCCCTCGTCTCGGCTTCGTCTGTGTTCGCCGGGACGAGGTGCCCGGTGGGGTTCAGGCATCCATCGAATTCCGCGAGGCGTGTCCCGCGAGCGCCGTGGTCATGCACAGACGCGTGGATGTCGGACTCAAGGGGACCCAAGGACGTGGGGACGCATGACGAGTGGAGCGGCTCCGGCGCCCCTGCGCATCCTCTTCGTGTGCACCGCGAACAGCGCGCGCAGCCAGATTGCACACGAGGTGCTCAACCGCAAGGCCGGAGGGCGATTCGTCGCCGAGAGCGCCGGCTCGCATCCAGCAGACCGGGTCCATCCCATGGCGATCCAGGCACTGGAGCGGCACGGATACAGGTGGACAGACCGACGTCCGCGGGATGTTTCGGCGGCCGCCGAGAGCGAATGGGACCTGGTCATCACCGTGTGCGATCGGGCACGAGAGGCATGTCCGATCGTGCCCGGTCGGCCGATCACCGCTCACTGGGGGATCCCCGACCCGGCGGCAGTCGAGGGGACCGACGCTGAGAAGCAGCGGGCGTTCGACGAGGCCTTCCTGACCGTGAGCCGCCGCGTGGACCTGCTCCTGTCCCTCCCGATCGCGAGGCTCACCCGGCTGGACCTGAGGGAGCAGGTACGGGCCATCGGCCTGGCCTAATTACCTTCCCGGGAGGCCGTCCAGCAGCGAGGATCCTCCGGGTTTGTCACAGCCGCAACTACTCCTTCCACGACAGCGATCCTGGAGCTCCCTCGCCGCGAGCGCGGTGGTGCACGCCGCCGTGATCGCGCTCGCGGTCGTGCTCTCCACCCGGGGAGCGGAGGTCGAGGAAGCGGAGCCGGAGCGTCGCGCCGACCCCTCGCGCCAGATCGAGATGATCTACCTGCCGCCTCCCCCGCCCGAGGCCCCTCCCCCGGAGCCGACACCCCAGCCCCAACCGCCCCCCGAGCCGGAGCCGGAGCCGGAGCCGCCGAAGCCTACGCCCCCGCCCAAGTCGCCGCCGCCTCCGGTCCGGAATGAGGTCCCCGAGGACCGGGCCAACGCCGCGCCGGACGCCGTCCGGAGCGAGGGAGAGGACAGCGACGATCCTGAGGGAGCCTCCGCGCCGAATGCTCCACGAGAGGCGGCTCCCGAGCCTCAGCGCCCCGCGGCCGGCACGCTCGAGTCTGAGGCGCTCCGGATCTTCGGACGGCGTCGGGTGGCGACCGCACCCGGCGCGGGCCCCCGTGCCGTCCGTCCGATGGAGTCCTATCTCCCCGATCGGGAGGACAAGTGCGTGCCTTCGGCGGCCGCGCCGGCCGATTCGGCGGCGCCGGTCCAGTATGGTACAGTGGTCGGGAAGATCTACCGGCAGGATGGCGGCCGGCCGCTCGCCGGCGCGCACCTGCAGATGCTGGGGACGCCCTATGTGACGTTCACCGACAGCGAGGGAGAGTACCGCTTCCGGTTCGACCTCTCACTGATGAACAACTGCCGGACCCAGTACGTGCGGGTGACGGCAAAGGGCTACGAGTCGCGGCTGCTGGTGCTGCTGGTGGGGCAGAACGTGCGAAGCGAGGACGTCCGCCTGCAGAAGCGGTCGGGGTGGCCGGGGCTCTAGCCGAAGACTCCTGAGCGAAATGCGCGCGCTAGCGCAGCAGCGAGAACGCCAGGGCCGCGGCACCGAAGGCCACCGCCGCGAACGATAGGTAGAGCGGCAGGCGCGAGGCCGGAGGACGACGCTCCAGCTCCGCCACCGCCGCCCTGGCTCCCGCCGCCAGCGTGGCCTGCTCCCGCTCGAGCCCCGCGATCCGCTCGGCCACCAGGCCCAGCTCGCCCCGCAGCGCCTCCTGTCCTTCCACCATTTCCTCCAGCACGCTGCCCGCCGAGCCGGCTGCGGTCGGCGTGTCGAACAGGGACTGGCCCATCACCCGCTCGGCCGCGAGCACTTCCTCCATGCCCGCGACGAAGTGCCGCTGGTGGATTTGCTTGTCGGCATCGGGCCCCGGCTCCGTGGTCGCGATCTGCGCGGCCTTGAGAACGGCGTTCTTGATGTCGCCTCCGCTCCGCGGATAGCGCTCGGCGAGAGCCCCGAAATCCACGTCGTCCGCCAGGGGCGTCTTCTTGGCGTGCAGCTGCACGAGCCAGATGCGCTCCCGCTCCTCGGCGTTCGGCATGTCGAAGAGGATGTGGGTGCGGATGCGCCGCTCGAAGGCCGGGTCCATGTTGGCCGCGAGATTAGTGGCGAAGATCACGACCCCGTCGAAACTCTCCAGCTCCTGCAGCAGGACGTTGACGATGGCGTTGGCCTCGCGCTCGTAGGCCGCGCTCATCGAGGTGAACCGCCGGCCGGCGATCGCATCCGCCTCGTCGAAGAAGAGGACGGCGTTCTGCCGCTCGGCCGCCCGGAACACGCTGGCGACATGCTTGGCCGTCTGGCCCACCCAGCGCGACTCCAGCTCGGCATAGCGCACGACCAGAAGGCGTTGGTCCAGTGTGTAGGCCAGCGCCTCGGCACAGATGGTCTTGCCGGTGCCGGGGGGTCCCGCGAAATGAAACGCGAGGCCGAGCCCGCTCGAGTGCCGCTCGGCGAGGCCCCACTGGCGGAAGATGAGATCGTGCTTCCGCACCAGCGCGAGCGCGTGGTTGAGCGAGCGGAGCGTCGTCTCCGGCAGCACCACGTCGTCGAAGGTTCGGCGGGGCTCCAGCGCCTCGACCAGCTCGCTGGCCGGGGTGCCGAAGAAGAGGTCCCGGATCGAGTCGGCCACGTCAGCGGCCCCGGCCGGCGAGGATCACTCGCGCGTCCGGTTGGGGGACTGGTCGCTCTTCTGGCCGACCACCCGGTCCCACGCGTCCCGCACCGCGTCCTTGATCTCGTCCCAGGTCGACGGCTCGGCGCCGCGATGCTCGTAGCGGTCCCAGCCCGCCCGGAGATCGGGCTCGGCGTCCTCAAAGGTCCGTCCCAGCCCATGCGTGCCCGACTCGAAGCCGTACCGGTAGGCGGGGCGGAAGCGATCGTAATAGTCGGGGCCGAGCGAGTAGGGCCGGCTCGAGAAGTTCTCGTGCCAGTAGTTCTCCTCGGTCTCCCAGGCGGCACGCCAGTCGTCGGATGGCTGCGTCATGTCGGTCTCTGTGTTGAAGTGTGGAGCTAGGAGCTGTGAGCTATGAGCTGTGAGCTGTGAGCTATGAGCTACAAGCTACAAGCTCATAGCTCATAGCTCCTAGCTCCTAACTCACGGCACCTCGAAGGCGATCGCTCCGAGCCGGAGCGTCCCCTGCCGGGGGTCATTCCGAAAGCTGATCCACCCGTCGCGCCGTGAGTCGCGCGGCAGGTAGGCGATGGTCAGCTGGGCCTCCTCCTGTTTGCCATCGGCGAGGTCGAGGAAGACGGGGACCAGGACGTCCTCCGCCGTGGCCTTCCCCACGTTGGCGACCTCGACCGGCACGAGGTAGCCGTTTGCGGAAGGCACCGTCGCCCCCAGCCGTGCCACGACGTCGGGAGGGCCGGGGTGGGTCGTGATCGACTCCTGCACCAGGTAGCCGAGCGTGGTGAGCACGAGAACCAGCCCGATCCCGAACACCGTCCACTCGAGCGGGTTCTTGTCCGGCTTAGTCACCGTGCCCTCCCTGCAACAGGAGTTTCCCCGCGGACGCGCCGAGGGTCGATGCGACGGCGAGGGCGACCGTCTGCCCCACGGCTGCGCCTGTTCCCCCGTCGTCGAAGCGGCCGAAGACCCAGAGGATTCCGGCCGACGCCAGCAGTCCGACGGCGTAGATGATCACGCTGCCGCGCACCACGCCCCCGAACCCGTGTGCGTGGACCATGCGTCGGGATCCCCGAAAATCGCTGTAGAAGAGTATCAGCGCCGCGAGCGCCATCGTGACGACGCCCAGCAGGGCGAGCTGCGCGCCCGAGAGCTCGATCCCGATCACCACGATCTCCTCGGTGGGGGCCACGTTGGCCGCGAAGAGCACCGCGCCGCAGAGTGCCAGCGTAAGGTGACCGAGGAAGGCGGCATCGCTCGGGTTCGCCATCCCGGGCTTGCCTGCCCCTTCCCCGCCGAGCTGGGCCGTTCCCACCGACACGCCGATCGCTACCGTCACCGCCTCCACCACGATCTTGCCAACCACCTCGCCCAGGTCCTGACCCGGGCCGATGCGACCGATGAGGAGCAGAACCACCGCGGACAGGAGCAGTCCGATGCCCATCTCCTCCACCGAGTCGATCGCGACCTCGGCCCAGCTGCTGTCGGGATGGAGACCCGCATAGCGGTTGTAGCCCAGCAGGATGACGAGCGCCAGCACGAAATAGACGAGCTGCCGATGGGGTGGCATCGAGAACCCCGCCAGCCACACCTCCATGGTGTAGAGCAAGGGGAGACTGAAGAGCAGGCCACCGGCCACCCCCCGCCCGTACTCCTGGAGGGATTCCACGGTGGACCGCCTTTCTCCAACTCGCGCTTTCGCGGGCACATACGATGATGCGGCGCGGGGGCGTCGGGCGCGTGGTCGCCCATCACCTGCCCTACCCCCTTCTGGCAGGTTCAGACATACTCCGTGACCGGTCTTCCCTTCACCCGCAGGAGCATTCCGGCATGCGGTCACGACTGTGGTCCACGCTCCTCGCTCTCCCCGCCGTACTGACCCACCCGACTGGACGCTCAAGTCACCGCCATCCGGGCCGGCACCCTGGTGATCGACCTCTCCGGCTCGGCGGTGCTCCCCGGCCTGTTCGACGCGCACACCCACCTGTGCATGACCGTCAACCGCGGGCCGATCCGCGGGTGCTCGAGCAGGTCAACTTCGTGATGAAGAACGGCAAGGGCATCAAGACCCGTCCCGCGTCGCCCCACACCGCGGTCAGGTAGCGCGAGCGATGGCGCGGCCCTCTCCCCGCCTCTGGGCGATCCGGACCGCGTTCCGCACGGTCGGCGCCGTGGCCCCATCCGTCGCCGCGCGCTGGGCGGAGAGTCTATTTTGCACCCCGCCACCGCGGCGCGAGGGCGACGAGGCCTTCATGGCCACCGGGACGCGGTTCACGACCGCGAGCCAGGGGCAGCGACTGGTGGGATGGACGTGGGGTGAGGGCCCCACCGTGATCCTGGCGCACGGATGGGGAAGCCGCGCGAGCCGACTCGGTGCGCTCGCAGGCGCGCTGGTCGAGACGGGATTCCAGGTCGTGGCGTTCGACGCGCCGGCGCACGGCGAGTCCTCCGGCCGTTGGGCCAGCCTGCCCGAGTTCGCCCGGGCGCTCCGGGACGTGGCCGACCGGGTCGGGCCGGTGGATGGGCTCGTCGGCCATTCGCTCGGCGGGGCCGCGGTGGCCATGGCGATGCGGCACGGTCTCACCGCCAGGAAGGTGGTGCTGCTGGCGCCGCCGGCCGACGTCCGGATCTTCTCCGACCTCTTCGCCCGGACGCTGGCGATCTCGCCCGCGGTCCAGGAGACGATGCACCGGAACCTCGAGCGGCGGCTCCGCATCGTCTGGGACGAGCTCCACATCCCGACCATCGTCCGGGAGCTGCCCGCCGCCGCCCTGATCATCCACGACCGGGACGACACGGACGTCCCCATCGCTCACGGCGAGGAGATCGTGGGAGCCTGGGCCGGATCTCGGCTCGCCACCACCGCCGGGCTAGGCCATCGGGCGGTGCTCCGGGATCCGGCGGTCATCCGGCTGGCGGTCGAGTTCCTAGGGGAAGGTCGGCCGGCGTGATCGTGATGGACCGGGAGAACCTGTACGCGCGGGGCTATTCGCACGTCCTCTCGACCACCAACGATCTCGAGGAGCTGGACGCCTTCCGGATACGGGTGGGGGCGCCGCCCCAGGCCCTGCACCTGGGCAACCAGCGCTGGCCTCACCTCGACCTCAAGCTGGAGCCACGAGAGCGCGCACTCACAATGCCCGGCGTCCGGGTCTTCGAGCGCACTCCGGACATGCTCCGATTTCTCCGGACCGGTCGGCAGCCACCCGGACAAAATTTCCGCAGGGTTGCTGGTTAGCCGATTCTCTGCCATGTTCTGTCCGCCGATCCTCCGGGATCGTGTCGTCCGCAGTGCCCCATTCCCGAGTTCAGAGGATTACGTGCCTACAGCGCCCGCCAGCCTTCAGAGCCGGTTCGTCCGTGACGTGCATCCCTGGCTCTCTCCCGATACCGACCGGACCGGTCTGTCGGGAGCGGGCTGCGCGGTGCTCGTGGTGGACGATGATCGGGGTGTCCGGCGGCTGACCGCGCGGATGCTGCGATCGCAGGGCTATCAGGTGTACGAGGCGGCGTCGGGACAGGAGGCGCTGCGGGCACTAAAGGACGAGCGGTCCATCCAGTTGGTCGTCACCGACATCGTGATGCCCGAGATGCACGGGCTCGACCTGGCCGACCGGGTACTCGCGGCAATGCCGGATCTGCACGTGGTGCTGATGACCGGCCACGCGCCCGAGCTGACCGTCCAGCTCGAGCTCCGCGACACCCAGCTGCCGGTGCTGCTCAAGCCGTTCACGGCCGAGCAGCTCTTCACCAAGGTGCGGAACGCCCTAGGTGGCGAGCAGCACTGAGCCCCACCGGCCTCAGAGAATCCGCTTTCCGAACGCCGACTGCACCAGCTCCACCGCGAACGTCGCCGAGGCGTTGCGGTCGTCCAGGATCGGGTTGGCCTCCACCACCTCCAGCGACGTCATCCGCCCCGAGTCGGACAGCATCTCCATGAGCAGGTGGGCCTCGCGGTAGTCGAGCCCGCCTTTCACCGGCGTACCCACGCCGGGCGCGACCGTCGGATCCACCGCGTCGAGGTCGAAGCTGACGTGCACCCGGTCGGTCCCGTCGGTGACTCTGGCGAGCGCCTCCTTCATCACCGCCTCGATGCCGTTCCGGTCCACCTCGGACATGGTGTGGACCTCCACGCCGTAGCGCTTGAGCCTGAGCTTCTCGCCCTCGTCGAGGCTTCGAATCGCCACCATCGCGACGTTCCGGGCGTCCACCTTGGGCCCGCCGCCGCCGATCGAGGTGAGCTCGACCGGGCCTTCTCCCAGGAGCGCGGCCACCGGCATCCCGTGGATGTTGCCCGAGGGCGACGTCTCCGGGGTGTTGATGTCGCCGTGCGCGTCCACCCAGAGGAGCCCGACGCGCTTTCCCTCCCGGGCGGAAGCCGCGGCGATCGCGGAGACCGTGCCCACCGAGATCGAATGGTCGCCGCCCAGCACCAGTGGGAACCTGCCCTTGCCCACGATCCGCTCGACCTTGGTGGCCACCAGGCGCGAGGCGCGGGCGATCTCGGCGAGGTAGCGGGCGCGCACGTCGCCCACGCGCAGCCGCTCCATGTTCTTGATGGCCACATCGCCCTCGTCCACCACGGTATGCCCCAGCTCCGTCAGGCGCTCGGCGAGGCCCGCGATCCGGATCGCGGACGGGCCCATGTCCACCCCTCGCCGGCCCGAGCCGAGATCCATCGGCACGCCCAGCAGATGGATGATCATCGGGCCAGCGCTCGCGGCGGCGCGATCATGGGTCAGTCCTTCGGGTCGAACGTGGATGACGAACTCTCGGCCGCCACTGCACCTGTCTCAGCACAACCCGCCCTCCGGAATCGAAGCGGACGCCCTCGCGCTCGAGGAGGATTCGTTGGGTGATCTCGCCGCCCGGTGTGCGGCGCAGGCTCAGGGTGCCGCGGGCATTGAGGACGCGATGCCAGGGAACGGCGCTGTGCCGAGGGAGCGCGTGAAGGGCGTAGCCGACCTGACGCGCATGACCCGGCAGCCCGGCCAGGCCGGCGATCTGACCATACGTCGCGACTCTGCCACGCGGAATCCGTCGGATCACGGCGTAGATCCTGGCGTAATTTCCGGCTCCGGCCGGCTGCATAGCCGGGAACTTAACGAGCCGGGAAGGCTTCTCAACTGCGTCTCACTGGAGGGTCAGGTGGTGGGCTGCTCGTACTCCGGCACGCCTTCCAGCCGGACGCCCTCGAGAACGGTCTGACAGCGGGCTAGCGGGCGTGGACCAGCACGTATTCGAGGCCATTCGGCGAGACGTCCGCGATCCGATAACCATGCCGCGCGAGGAGCGCGAGCGCCTCGCGGGTGCGCCGGGCACCCACCTCGCGCCAGCGGTGGTGGAACTCCACGAGGATCTGAGCCGGCCGGTGGCTGCCGGCCAGCAGGTCTGCGAGCACCGCGTACTCGGCACCCTCGATGTCCATCTTCACCACGTCCGCCGGCGGGAGCCGGAGCATCGCGACCAGCGTGGCGAGCCGGTGCACGGGCGCCTCCACGCCGGGTCCCGCGCCGTCGCGGCGCACGAGGCTGAAGGAAGGGAACTTGCGCTTCCGCGGAGCGGCGAACCGAGCCGTGCCGTCGAAGTCGGCGACGCCATAGGGATGGAGGACGAATCCGTTGGGGAGGCGCTGGGTCGCGGCCCACTCGAGGGCGATCGGCGTCGGGTCGAACGCATGGACCCGCACGCCGTACCGGGCGATGAGGTCGCGCTCGAAGCTGATATCGGTGCCCACGCCGAAGGCATAGACGACGGTGTCGGGACCGAGCCGGTCGGGGATCACGGCCCAGCGGCCGCCGGCGTCGCCCAACCGCACCGTGTTCACCTCGATCTCCACACGGCGATACACGTCGAGCCCGGCCCACGACTTCAGCCGGCGGATGATCCGGCGCGCTCCGGCTCGAAGAGCACCGGACGGCCGACCGAACGGCGCGCTCCGCGTCACGCGGGTGGCCCGGCTAGTGCCTCTGAGGCGCCGGCTCGAGGTGCCTGGTCTCCCGCACCACGCGCACCGCGCCCTTCTCGGGCACGATGCCGCCCCCCCGGCATTCGGCCCAGACCTGGGTGAACTCCGCGCCGAAGAGCACGATCATGGACGAGTAGTAGATCCAGACCAGCATGAGGGCCAACGCCCCGGCCGCCCCGAACGCCTCGCCCGGATTGCTTCGACCCAGGTAGAGGCCCAGGGCGAACTTGCCGGCGACGAACAGCACGGCCGTCGTCACCGCGCCGACCCGGACGTCTTTCCACGCGATCTTCGCGTCGGGCATGACCTTGAAGATCGCCGCGAAGAGGAGCGAGATCACGGCGAGCGAGCCGACTGCATTGATCGCCTCCAGCACCGGCGCCGACAGCCCCGCCGGAAGGAATCGGCCGATCTGGTCGCCGAAGGCCGACAGCACCGCGCTCACCACGAGAGACACGAGAAGAATGAAGGCCAGGCCGAGTACCATCCCGACGCCGAACACCCGCTTGAGCAGCAGGCTCTTGATGCCGCCCTTGGCCGGATCCGGGGCCACCCCCCACGCCTTGTTGAGCGCGGCCTGCAGCTGGCCGAACACACCCGTCGCCCCCAGCATCAGTGCGATCCCGCTGAGCACGGTCGGCAGGATGCCGCCGGTGGGGCGGTCGGCGTTGAGCAGGATCGTGCGGACCTGCTCCGCGCCCGCGGGCCCCATCGCATCCCGCATCTGGGTCTCGATCGTGCCCTGGATGTCCTGGGGGTCCACCACGGCACCCAGGATGCTGAGCAGCAGGACCAGCAAGGGAGGCAGGGAGAAGACCGTGTAGTAGGAGAGTGCCGCGGCCATGGTGGGACAATCGTCGTCGCTGAAGCCGGTGACGCTCTGCTTGAGGATCTGCAGCAAACCAGGTGTTTCCGTCGCCATCGCTCGCTCCCCACATGGCTCAACGGCGCTCGATCTCGCCCTTGAGCCGAAACAGCGCATCTTCCGTGGCGACCAGCTCGCCGCGCGCCTCATTGATCCGTTGCTGCTGGCTGTGTACGAACCTCCGGTAAGGTGCGATGGCCTCGTTGACCCGGTCAGTGGACTGCGTCACTTCCTGGTGGACCTGGCGGGTCAACCCGTCGCGGAGCCGGGACCTGAGCTCTTCGACCCGCCGGGCGAAGTCTTCCTGGGCCTGCCGCCGCTTCCGCGGGATCACGTAGAAGCCGCCCACGGCCAGGGCCGTGGCGAGCAGGATGCCGGTGACATCGGCGGCCGCTCCGGTGAGGACCGTGGCCACCAGGGTCCCCAAGCCGAGGGCGCCGGCCTGGGCGAGCGCGGTGGTCGCGAAGGCCCCCTGCACCTCGTCGGCGATCGCCCGCGACTCGCGCTCGCGGTCGTACCCGCCGATCACCTCGCGCGAGACCCGGCCGACCGAGTCGAGCAGCGCCTGCCGGTTGTAGCCGAAAGTGGTGGGCACCTCGCCCAGCATGCCCTCCTGGTGCTGGGAGATCCGGCGCCGGTCCACGAACTGGCTCACGTCCTGCCACACCTTCAGGTTGCGCTCGACGATCCAGTCGATCAGCCGCCCCACCTCGGCTTCGAGCTGCTGGGGTGTGTCGCCGATGACCTCCCGCTCGAAGGCCCGCTTGATCCCCTCGCCGTCGAGGAGCGACTTGATCCGGCTCAGCCGAAATGTCTCCTCGAAATAGCGCCGCCCCCGGCGCTCCATCTCGGTCAGCAGCAGATCCAGCCGCGACAGGCGCGGCTCGAAGTCGCGCAGCATCTCCTGGTGGAAGAGCGCAAGCTGCGCGTCGATGCTCTGCAGGGCTTCGATGTCCTGGGACAGGAGCTTGAGCCGCTCGAACGCCGCTTCCTTGTATCGCGCCGCGAGCCGCAGGCCGACGTTGAGCGGATTGAGCAGCTTGAGCCGGATCCGCTCCTCCTGATCCAGCGTGCGGAGCAGGTACTCCTCGACCGCGTCGAATCCGCTCTGCTCCCAGAGCTCGGGCGTCCCCTCGATCCGCGCCTGCACCGCGCGGCGGGCCGAGACGGGGAACACCTGGGGCGTGTCGCCGAGCAGCGCGGCCGCGTTGTCGCGCACGTAGGCCAGGACCTCCGCCTGTTCGGGCGGCCCGGCGAGGATATCGATCTTGTTGACGATGAAGACGATCTTCTTGCCCCACTCGCGGATGCGGGCGAGGAACTCGCGCTCGCTCTCGCTGAAGGGTCGGTCGGCGCTGGTGACGAAGAGCACCAGGTCGGCGCGGGGCACGAAGTTGCTGGTGAGCTCCTCATGCTGCCGGATGACGGCGTTGGTGCCCGGCGTGTCTACCACGGTGAGCTCCCGCAGCAGCTCGGCGGGGTGGGTGCGCTCCAGGAGAAACGCCTCCAGCGTCCGTTCGGTGACCTCGGGGCCGTGGCGCAGCAGGTTGATGCGGTCGGTGGTGGGAGTGACCCCCTCGGGCAGCACGCGCTCGCCGAGCAGTGCGTTGATGAAGCTGGACTTGCCGGAGTTGAACTCTCCGGCGATCACCAGCAGGAACAGCCCGGCGAGCTGCTCGGTGGCCTCCTTGAACCGCTGGAGGTCGGCCGCCTGCACGTCGGGTCCGAAGCCTTCGAGCGCGCGCGCGAGGCGCCCCAGCAGCTCCTGCTCCCGGGCCCGCAGATCCTGCTCGCGGTCCGACAGGAACGATCGCCGCCGGAGCAGCCTCCCGATCACTAGTCGCGTCTTCCGAGCACTCTCGCCACCACGATGCCGAGCAGGAACGCTCCGGCCAGCGCCATCCCCGGCCGGCGCCGGGTCAGGGTCTCGACGTCACGCGCGATCGCCTTGCCGTCGTGGTCCCTGAGGTAATCGGCCGCGCGGGTGGCCCGCCGCCCGATCGAGTCGGCGGCATCCGCGAGCCGTGGCTGCGCCTCGTCGCGGAGTCGCTCCCCCGCGCGATGCAGGGCACCGCCCACCTCGCCGATCCCTTCGGCCGCCTTGCGCTTGCCCTCGCTCAGGACGGGCCCCGCCCGCTCGCGGGCTTCGCGCAGCGTGCTCTTCGCCTGGTCCACCACTTTATCGCGAGTCTGGCGCACCTGCTCGCCCGCGTCGCTCCCCTTTTCGTCCGCCATGGCTCCATTCCTCCTCGTGTGCGAGGTCCCCACCGAGAGGCGACGATGTGTGAACGGCGTCGCCGGGGGACTCGAGACAGTAATATGCATCAATGTGGAACCGATGAGGACGGGCGGCGAGCGGGCGCTCTTGCGCCCCCGCGATCTCCGCTCTAAGATGGCTCCGTCGTACAACCGATCCACGCGAGTCGAGATCCACGGAAGCCGGTGCAACTCCGGCGCGGCCCCGCCACTGTAACGGGCACCATACCTCGCTCATTCGCCACTGGGAAACCGGGAAGGCGAGCGAGGGCCCGAAGCCAGGAGACGTCTCACTCGTGCCACCACGTCAGCCCTCGGGGGAGGGAACGGTGGCGACTCCGGCTCCCGCATCAGCGGCCCGCTTTCGCCCATCTTCGACACCCCGAGGATGGGCGGCCTTGTTGAGGGGCTCCTCCCTTCTCCCACGGCGTCTCATCCTCGGCAGCCCCGCCGCCAGCTCGGCCGGCCGGAGGCTCGCTCGCACCATCCCCTGGCCCCGTCGTACCGTCCGAGCCATGCGCTACAAGCTACGCCAGGAGAGTTCGATGATCACCAGCGCCACGCTCTCACACTTCCCGCGCGCCATCGCGCGGCTCCTCGCGGTCCTGTTCGCCGGGCTCTCCCTCGCACCCGCAGGACTCGGCGCCCAGGAGGCGGGCGATACCGCGTCGCTCCCCGAGATCGTGGTGACCGCGACGCGCTATCCCGTCACCCCCGATTCCGTGGCGTCGTCGGTCACCGTGCTCCGCGGCGACGACATTCGGGCCCAGGGGATCCGGCTGGTAGGTGACGCGCTCCGCCAGGTGCCGGGCGTCCACATGGTTCAGAGCGGCCCCTACGGGGCCGCCGCCTCGGCGTTCGTCCGCGGCGGAGAGAGCGACTACGTGAAGGTGCTGGTGGATGGAATTCCGGTGAATCAGCCGGGCGGATTCTACGACTTCGCGTCGCTCACCACCGACAACGTCGAGCGGATCGAGATCCTGCGTGGGCCCGGCAGCGTGTTGTATGGCTCGGACGCGATCGCCGGCGTGGTCCAGATCGTCACCCGGCAGGGTGACGGCGGCGTGCGCCTGGGCGCATCGGGGGAGGGCGGCAGCTTCGGTACCGCGCGGTGGGAGGCCTCGGCCCTCGGCGGGAGCGACCGGCTGGGGTGGTCGGCCTCCCTCTCCCGACTCACCAGCGACGGCACCTACGACTTCAACAACGACTACCGGAACACCGCGGCGAGTGGCCGGTTTCGCACCCGGCTGGGCGAGCGCACCGACCTGAGCCTCACCGGCCGGTATCACGACGCGAAGTACAACTTTCCGACCGACTTCACCGGCATCCCGGTGGACGTGAACCAGTTCACCACCGACGAAACCGCAGCCTTCGGGCTCGACGTGGGGCACCGGTTCTCCGAGGTGGTAGAGGGCCGGGTGCTGCTGGGGCGGAGCGACATCGAGACGTCGTATCAGAACCCGATCGACCCACCGGGACCGGGGTTCGCCAGCGACGACCGCACGAGCACCGACCGCAGCTCGGCGGACGCACGGGTGCAGCTCACGTTGCCGCGCGGCATTCGCGGGCTCGCGGGCGCGAGCGTCGAGTCCCAGCGCCAGGACGTGACCGGCGCGTTCCGCGAGTCGCGCCGCAACTGGGGACTCTATACCGAGGCCACGTTCCTCCCCGTCTCGGGTCTCCAGATCACCGCCGGTGGACGGCTGGACGAGAACGAGAAGTTCGGCAGCTTCTGGACCTACCGCGCCACGGCGCTCGCCTTCGCCTCGCCCACGACCAAGCTCAGGACGTCGGTGGGGACCGGCTTCAAGGAGCCCGGCTTCTTCGAGAACTTCGACAGCCCGTTCTCGGTCGGGAACCCGGATCTTCGGCCGGAGCGAAGCTTCAGCGTGGAGGGTGGCGTCGAGCAGGACCTGGCGCAGGGCGCCGCCAGCGTGGGTGTCACGGTCTTCGCGCAGCGATTCCGCGATCTGATCCAGTTCACCTTCGTGACCCCGACACCGGGCGGCCCGAACTACTTCAACGTCGCGTCGGCCAACGCCAACGGGATCGAGGCGGTGGTCGGCGTGCGACCCAGGGGCCCCGTGCGGGGCTCGGTCAGCTACACCCGGATCTGGTCGGAGGTCACCGATGCCGGCTTCGATTCGGGTGACGCGGCGACCTTCGTGGAGGGGGAGCGGCTGCTGCGGCGTCCGAGCGACGCCCTGAGCCTGCGGGTCGAGACCGCGGTGGCGGATCGGGCGCGGCTCGGTGCGATGCTCTCGTGGGTGGGGACGCGCGACGACATTCGCTTCGGCCAGTTTCCCGAGCCCAGCCAGCGGGTGGAGCTGCCCTCGTACACCACGCTCGACCTGAGCGGCACGCTCACCGTGCTCCATTCCCGCTCACGCGTTCCCGGTCTGGATCTGACGGCGCGGGTGGAGAATCTGTTCGACGAGCGTTACGAGCAGGTGGTGGGATTCCCCGCACGGGGCCGGGGGATCTTCGTGGGTGTCTCGAGCCAGATCCAGTAGCGCAGCCAGCGTTGCACGAGGCGATCCTACAACACGTCTCGAGCTGCCTCCAGGCGCAGGGCCTCGACCTGTTCGAGTTGGTCGGCGGCCCGGCGCTCGAGCAGGTCCAGATCCAGCTCGCGCAGAGCGCCGTGCTTGCTCGAGACGGATCGGAGCGCGCGCCAGAGCGAGAGCTTGCCGTTGATGCCCATCGAGAGCGTTTCCAGCATCTCCATCCGCGCCAGCTCCTCGGGCTTGTGGGTGCCCGCCATCTTCATCCGACCCGCCTTCTCCGCCAGCCAGGCCCCGGCCTTCTTGAGCGGGTCCTCCACCGACCCCACCCGCTCGATCAGGCGTTGAAGCACCTGCTGGTCAGCCTGGATCTCCCCCAGGATTTCCTGTAACCGGCTGCCAAGTGCATTCCCGGCGTTCTCCTTGATGGCGCGCTCCACCATCTCCACCGCACCGGTAGAGCCGGCGAGGTGATCGTTGAGATAGGTGCCCAGCGGCGAGTCGCTCATGGCTCCCTCGACGGGCGCGGCTCGCGCTCCGTGGCAGATTTACGGGCCTCGGCCAGGTAGCCCGGCTCCAGCTCGAGCAGGTGGGCGAGCTTGCGCACCAGCCACGCCTCGTGCGTGGCGAGCTCACCGTCGGCCAGGATCACCCCCCACATCACCTCGGCCAGCACCATCTTCTGTCCAAGATCGTATTCGGCGGCGATGATCCGGGTGAACTGGAAATGGTCGATCGATTGGCGCCGCTCCGCGTCGGCCAGCGCGATGAGCTCCTTGGCCGTGGCGTCGTCGAGCCCGAAGTGCCGCTGGACCGCGCCCTCGATGTGCGTCAGCTCGGAGGGGGACAGCACACCGTCGGCGTGAGCCAGCTCCAGCAGCAGCGCGCAGGCGGCGAGGTGGACTCCGCCGGGCGACGGGCTTACAGAGCTGCCGGCCGGGGGCGCGGGCGCCAGAATGCGGCGGGTGACGAAACCACGAATCGCGTCGAGCATGCCGGGAAGGTATAGCTTTCGCCGAGCCCTCTGTGAATCCCCGGATCGCTTCGAACTCTGCTTCCGCGCCCACGGCGCGCAAGAGCGTCCCCATGTGGCAAGCCGACTCGCCTCGCGCGCAGGCACCCGACACCGTGGCCGACGTCGCGGTCCCGGTGCCGAGCGCTCTTGCCGTTCGCTACCACCGGACCGGGCACGCCGTGTGGGCCACGGCCAACGTCCTCGAGCTCCTGGTACCCGCGGCGCTCCTCTTCACCGGCTTCTCCGCCCGCATCCGGACGCTCGCTGCCCGCCTCGGACGACGGCGTTGGTTCCCGACCGTCGCGCTGTACGGCGCCGCGTATGCCATCGTCCAGGCCCTGTTGTTTCTTCCATTCGCGTGGTACGCCGGATTCGTGCGGCAGCACGCGTACGGCCTGTCCAATGAGACCGCCGAGGCGTGGCTCGCCGACTGGGGCAGGGGCACCGCCATCGCCACGGTGGTGATCGCCCTGCTGCTCTGGATCCCCTACCTGCTGCTGCGCCGGAGCCCGCGGCGCTGGTGGCTCTGGAGTGGCCTGCTCGCCGCCCCACTCACGCTGCTCGCGCTGGTCGTGGCGCCGGTGTGGATCGCGCCGCTCTTCGACCGGTACGGCCCCATGCGCGACAAGGTGCTCGAGGCTCGCATCCGCGATCTCGCGTCCCGGGCGGGTATCGCGGACAGCCGGATCTTCGAGGTACGGAAAAGCGACGACACGCGGCAGGTGAACGCGTTCGTCACCGGATTCGCCGGCAGCAAGCGCATCGTGCTGTGGGACACCCTGGTTGACCGTCTCGCGCCCGACGAGGTGGTGTTCGTGATGGGACACGAGATGGGACACTACGTTCTGAACCACACGCTCACGATTATATTCGGCACCACCGTCATGATGACGCTGTCGTTGTACGCGGTGCATCGTGTCGCGGGATGGGCGCTGAGCCGATTCCAGTCGCGATTCGGATTCGGCCGGCTGGACGACGTCGCCTCGCTGCCGTTGCTCGCGCTGGTCGGCGGTGTGGTGATGCTGACGACGACGCCGGCCGCATTGGCGCTGTCGCGATGGCAGGAGCGCGAGGCGGACCGCTTTGCCCTCGAGATCACGCGGGACAACGCGGCCGGCGCGCGCACGTTCGTCCGTCTCCACGACGAGAACCTCGCCGTCCCCCGCACCGGGCTCATCTACCGGCTGTGGCGTGGCAGCCATCCGGATCTGGCCGACCGGATCGCGTTCGCGAACGGCTACCGCCCCTGGAGCCGCGGCGAGCCACTCCGCTACGGCAACCGATTCCGTTCGCTGGAGCCGCCGGCACCCGGCCCCTGAGGAGCCCCACTGCCGACCGATCTCACCCGTCCGGAATCCCCTCGATCGGGCCATGCGGCGCCCCGGAGTGCGACGGCCGCTCTGCCGGTGCTGCGGGTGCTGCAGATCGGCGCGGCGCTGGTGGTGCTCGCCGCACTTCCCTACCCGCTCTTTCAGCTCGACCGCTACACCTTCGTCAAAGAGCTCGCCCTGCTCGGCTCGGCCTTCACGGCGGTGTTTCTCTGCCTTCGGAGCGCGGGCTCGATCCGTGTCTTCGTGGTGGACGCGCTCGTCGCCGGTTACCTGGCACTGTCGCTCATCTCCGCGCTGCTCGCCACCAACGGATGGCTCGCCTCTCGCGCCTACGGTGTTTCGCTCGCCGGCGCGGCACTGTTCTGGGCGGCCAGGACAGTCGCCCGCGCCGGGCTTGGCCCGCGATTGCTCGCCGCCCTCGCGGCGGCCGTCGTGGTCGGCGCGACGACGGGTCTGGTACAGGCCTACGGACTGATCGAGACCGACCTGGCCAGCGCATCGCGCGCGCCCGGCGGTACCTTCGGCAACCGCAATTTCATGGCGCATCTCGTCACCATCGGTTTGCCGGTGCTGATGATGGTCACGGTCGAGGCCCGTCGCCGGCGCGACTTCGCGATCGGCGCGGCCGGTGTGGCCATCGCCGCCGCCGCCCTCGTGCTCTCACGCTCGCGCGCGGCATGGGTCGGCGCCGCCGCATGCGCGGTGTTTCTGGCCGTGGAGGGGCTGTGGATCGGACGCCTCTGGCACGACCTGCGGCTTCGGCGAAGGGTGCTCACCCTGGCGGGCCTGGGCGTGGTCGGGCTCGGTTTGGCGCTGATCCTGCCCAACCGGCTCAAGTGGCGCTCCGATTCGCCCTACCTGGACTCGTTGACGGGCGTCGCCAACTATAAGGAAGGGAGCGGCCGCGGCCGGTTGATCCAGTACGGCAACACGCTCCGGATGGCCGTGGACCATCCGATGCTGGGCGTGGGTCCCGGCAACTGGCCGGTCCACTATCCGAAATACATGTCCCCGGGCGATCCGTCGTTCGACGCCGACGACATCATCCCCACCAATCCGTGGCCCAGCAGCGACTGGATAGCCACTCTCTCCGAGCGGGGGTTGCCCGCCCTGGCGCTCCTGCTCCTCGCGGGCGGCTCCATCGGACTGGGCGCGTGGGCCCGGGTTCGCGGGGGCGGCGGCCGTGCCCCCGAGCTGCGCGATCTCACGATCGTCGCGACCCTCATCGCGGTCGTGGTGGTGGGCGCATTCGACGCGGTGGTGCTCCTGCCGGCTCCCACGTTCTTCGTCTGGGCGACGGTGGGCGCCATGGCATCGACGGCACGCCCCATACGGGACATCGAGTTGTCGGCTCCCGCGCTCCAGAAGATCCGAGTGGCGACCGCCATCGTCGCGGCCATCCTTCTCCTCCAGAGCCTGGCACAGGTCGTGGCGATAGGAGTGGCGAACGACGGCCGTCGCGGCTCGCTCGAGACCGCGGCCAAGGTGGATCCGGGGAGCTATCGGATCCACATGCTGCTGGCGCAGCAGTGGCGAAAGGCCGGACGGTGCGATCGCGCCCGCCCGCAGGCCGACCGCGCGCACGATCTCTTTCCCAACCATCCCGCTCCCCGCGTCATCACACGCGCCTGTCGCCAGACCGGCTGATGGGGCCGTTCCGTCTGCTCCGACCTCACGCAGGTCCTCGCTCGATCGGCGTGTCGTCTCGTCCGCCCCACTCGGTCCACGCGCCATCGTACAGGCCCGCGGCATCGCGGCCGAGGAGGCACAGCGCATGGATCAGCGCACATGCGCTCACGCCAGAGCCGCAGGTAGCGATGACAGGGCGATCGGGATCCACGCCTGCGTCAGCGAGACGGCGGCGCAGGGTCTCGAGCGGCAGCACGGTGCCGTCGCCGCTCACCAGCGTGTCGTAGGGAAGGTTGAGGCTGCCGGGAACATGACCGCCCCGGAGACCCTGCCGTGGCTCGGGCTGGGTGGCACTGAAGCGGCCGGCGGAGCGCATGTCCACGATCTGCGTGCGTCCATCCGCCATCGCGGCGCGCATCGCTGTCAGATCGCGCACCACCCCCTCGGGAATCGGCCGAGGGGTGAACGTCGTCCGCGGGTGATGGACCGCGCCCCGCTGGATCGGCCGACCCTCGCTGCGCCATTTCCCCATGCCGCCGTCGAGCAGCGCGACGCTCGAATGGCCGAACACGCGGAACATCCACCACACGCGCGCCGCGCTCAGGTTGGCACCGGAGCCGTCGTACACGACCACATCGTCGCCGTCACCGATCCCGAGCCGGCCCATCCGCGTCCCGAACGCCTCGGGAGCCGGCAGCATGTGAGGCAGAGTGGATTCGCGGTCGCTCGACGCGTCGAGGTCGAAGAACACCGCGCCGGGAATGTGCCCGTCCGCGTACTCCGCTGCGGGGTCCCGCCCGCTCGTGGGCAGATACATCGAGCCGTCCACGACACGAAGCCCCGGCCGTCCCAGCTCTCCGGCCAGCCAGTCTGTCGTGACCAGCGCGCGATCGATCATCGTGGCCTCAGGGAATGAGCAGGACCTTGCCCGTCGTGCGGCGTGCCTCGAGCTCCGTGTGCGCCTCGGCCGCAGCGGCCAAGGAAAACTCTCGCCCGATGCGGACGTCGAGCGTGCCATCGGCGATCCAGCCGAACAGCTCCTCCGACCGCTGGAGCAGCTCGGAGCGCGCCGCCATGTAGTTCGCCAGCGTGGGGCGGGTGAGGAAGAGCGAGCCCTTCTGGCTGAGCACCTGCGGATCGAACGGATCCACCGGACCGCTCGACTGGCCGTACAGTACCATCATCCCGCGAGGAGCCAGACAGTCGAGCCCCTTGAGAAAGGTCGTTCGTCCCACGGAGTCGTACACCACCTGCACCTTCGCGCCGCCGGTCAGACGCAGGGTCTCCGCCTGGAAATCGTCGCGGGTGTAGAGAATGACGTCGTGGGCCCCGGCCTCGCGCGCGAGCCGTGCCTTGTCCTCGGTGCTCACGGTGCCGATCACCCTGGCGCCGAGGCGCCGCGCCATCTGGCAGAGCAGCAGGCCGACCCCGCCGGCGGCGGCGTGGACCAGACAGCTATCGCCGGGCCGCAGGGGATACGTGCTGTGGGTGAGGTAGTGCGCGGTGAGTCCCTGCAGGATTGCGGCGGCGGCGAGGCGGGAATCCACCCCCGCGGGAATCGGGACGGCGCGGTCGGCCGACACGATCGCATACTCGGCGTACCCTCCGATCAGGCTCTCCGCGACGACTCGGTCACCGACACGGCAGGTCGTGACGCCTTCGCCGATCTGCTCCACCACGCCGGCCGCCTCGCGGCCGAGCGTGACCGGCAGGGCAGTCTTGTAGAGTCCCTTCCGATGGTAGACATCGATGAAGTTGACCCCGGCCGCCTCGACCCGAATCAGCACCTGCTGCTCGCCTGGCATCGGGCGAGGCACGTCCTCCAGGCGCAGTACCTCGGGACCGCCGTGGGTGTGGACCCGAATGGCCTTCACCAGCACTCCAGGTATGGGAATCGGCGAAATGTACGCCGTCCCGGCTCAGACGCCGACCAGGCGGCGTTCCGGTCCGGGGTATGCCGGATCGGCGAACACGCGTCGATCCCCCGCGGAGAGGGTGTCGGGCGCCACGGCCGCCGGCGCGGCATTGTCGCGGGTCGTCCAGTCGAGCCCCTCGTAGCGGCTCGCTCCGCCTGGCCCCAGGTCCACCTCGTGACGGGTCATGATCGCGAGCGCATCCGGCGTCCGCCCGCGCGCGTCCACCGTCACCAGGATTCCGCCCGATCGAAGGCCCGAGTCGAAGTGTCGCGCATCCTCATCCGGCAGCCCGAGACCGACCAGAGCGCCGAGCAGTCCGCCGGTTGCCGCGCCGATCCCGGCCCCCGTGAGCATGGATGCGAGCACGCCCCCGGCGACAACGGGACCGAGTCCGGGCACGAGGACCGAGCCCAGCAGCCCGAGCAGTCCACCCACCAGCCCGCCACTCACGGCGCCCGTGGCCGCGCCGTCGGCTGTGTCAGTGGCGATGCGCTCGGCGCCGTCCACGTGCGCGTCCTGATCCTGCATCGCCACGCCGATGCGGTCGGAGGGAAATCCCGCGGCGGTCAGATCGCGCACCGCCGCCTCGGCCGCCGCGCGGCGGCCGAAGAGGCCGACCACGATGCGCGACGTCGTTTCCTGGGCGGGCGAGCCGGAGGTGCCGTTCGCAGAACTCATAGGGGACCCCTGGAATGCGGGAGCTGGAATGCGGGAGAACGACGTGCAAGCTACGAGGTGGTGGAAGGAGCCGTGGTGATGACCCTCACCACTGGCGGGTTAACGGGCGGATGGCCGGGTCGTCATCTCCGGAGTCTCCAGCCGCGACGAAAACCACCGATGACGAAAGGAGTGTCGCCATGCGCGGACTCCCGCGACCCGTGTCGTCTGCTGCACTACGGGGCATCCTGCTGGTCCTTGCACTCGTGGGCTGCAGCGACGCCGGCGATCCATCGCCGGCCGGACTCTCCGAGGCCGAGACGGACGACATTGCCGAAGCCGTAGCGGACGAGAGCGACCAGTCCATCGAGGCGATCCGCCTCGACCGGCTCGGGTGTGCCGAGGTGAGTGACCCGGAGGACACGGACGGCGACGGCGCACCCGATGCCGCCACCTTCACCTTCGTGCTGCCGGCCTGCAGCTTCACCGGGTTCCGGGGCGGCACGCTCGAGATCACCGGCACGATCGTCCTCAGCGACCCGACGCCGAGCGCTGCCGACTTCGCGTTTCAGGCGACCATGGACGACTTCACGTGGCGCTACACCAGCCCGAACCAGCGCCGCAGCTATGCAGCGGTGCGGAACGGCACTCGCGTCCTCACCGGCAACGGCGCTGGTCTCTCACTCAGCAACAACGTCACGGTGGAACGCTCCTATCCCGTGCGCGACCCCGGCACCGTCACCCACAACCTGCTGCTGAGCTTCACGCCGGCGGCTGGTGCGACGCTGGAGCCCGGCCTGCCGTTGCCCGACGGCACGTTCATGAAGAGCGGGACGTTCAGCTGGACGCGAAACGGCAGGGCGCGAACCTTCGCGGTCACCACCGTTGCGCCGCTGGAGTGGGATGCTTCGTGTACCACCGACAGAAAAATCGTAGCGGGGGAGATCCGCGCGACCCTGAGCGACGGGAGCTACGTCCGAACCGTGTGGACCGCCTGTGGCGAGGAGCCGGCGCGGACGTTCGTGCCGGCGAGCTGAGCGGAGAACCGGGGCGCGCTAAGCGGCGATCCTGGTGCCCGTGAGATCGTCCGCCGGCGCCCGCCCGCGCCGGGTGTACTGGTCGAAGAAGGCGCGGGCCTGCTCCAGGTCGGACGGATTGAAGGAGGCGGGACCGAGAGACTGGCAGCCGGCCAGCGCGATGTCCACCAGATCGACCGACATGCGGTGCAGCGCGGGATCGCCCAGGCCGCTCCGGCCCGCGCGGTGCAGCAGACCGAGATCCGGACGGCCGAGCAGCTCGGCGGCGGCGCGGAGCGCGCGCGGGTCGTAGGTGATGCCGACGGCCAGCGCGATTGGCGCCGCGTACCACTGCGGCGACACGGCATCCGACGAGCGGAGCTCGAGGTGGCCGCGCGGACGTACCTCCGGGAAGAGCGTGCTGAGATGCTCGCGCCACTCCTCCATGGTCGGCTGGGCGAGCCGGAGCCAGTCGCCGAAGGCCCGAAACTCGCCGCCCAGGCGGGGCAGCAGAATCGCCGGCGCCTCGAGCGCGAAGTCGAGGTACGCCCCCACCGGTGCGCTCTCATCCCAGGGCAGTCCCGTCCGAGCGGGGTCGAGCTCGCGCCAGATCTGCGCGCGGCTGCTGCGGCACCCCGTCGGGACGCCCGCGTAGACCGGTGAGTTGGCGAAGATCGCGGTGACGCAGGGCGCGGCCGCGTTCAGCACGGTCCAGCGAAGGCGCGGGTCGTCGTCGAGATCGAGGCTCACCTGGAAGGCCGCGGTCTGCCGCATCATCTTGGCGCCCGACGGACCGATCCCGGCGAGATATTCCGCCATTCTAGCGTACCGCTTGCTGGACAGCAGGAGCGGGGCGTCCTCGGCGGAATTGTACGGATCGATGCCCATGGCGAGCAGCTCGATGCCGTCGTTGGCTGCCGCTGCCCGCAGTGGGGGAATCGTCGCGCGGAGCAACGCCAGCAGCGCGCTCGGCGAGCGCGCGGCCGGGGAGCTGTACTCGAGCTGCCCGCCGGGCTCGAACGTGATCGTGCCGCCCGCGGCCAGCTCGAAGCAGGGCGTTCCCTTGGCGGTACGTGTCTCCAGCCACCCCTGCCGGGCGCCGTAGCGCCGGAGGAACGGGAGCGTGCCCGGAGCCCCATCCGACTCCAGCGGACACCGTCGGCCCGTGGCCGAGTCCACCGGGATCAGCTCGACCTCCGCGCCGACGCGACGGGGCGTCAGGGTGGCACTCGCCGGCGCGGCGAAGACGTGCGTCGCCAGATCGGCTTCGAGCGTGGCCCGCAGGATACGACTCACGCCGGCGCTCCCACCACCAGCGCGAAGAGCGAGTCGGGATCGGTCCGCCACGCCTCGATCTCGAGACCGGCCGACTCGAACAGCTGGGCGACACTCTCCCGGTCGTGCTTGCAGCTGATCTCGGTCCGGAGCGACTCGCCCGCCGCGAACCGGATCGTGCCCACGCCCGGAACCTCGACCCGCTGCTCCCGGCGGGAAACCAGGTGCATCTCGATCCGGTGCGCCACCGGCTCGTAGAACGCCCGGTGATCGAACGCCATCGGATCGAAGCTCGCGCCCAGCTCCTGGTTCAGGACCAGCAGCATGTTCCGGTTGAACGCTGCCGTCACCCCAGCGGCGTCGTTGTACGCCGCCTCGATCCTCGCGACGTCCTTCCGCAGGTCCACACCCATGAGGAACCGGTCACCCGGCTCCATCGCGGCGCGCACCCGGCCGAGCAGACGGATCGCGGCCGTCGGATAGAAGTTGCCGATGGTGCCGCCGAGAAAGGCGTAGAGCGCGGGACGCGGCAGCCGGCGCGGGAGGGTGAAGTCCTCCGAGATGTCGGCGATCGCGGGCTCCACGGCGAGGCGCGGGTACTCACGGCGAAGCCGGGTCGCGGTCTGGCTCAGGAACGAGGCGCTCACGTCGATCGGCACGTAGAGCTCCGCGGTGCCGGCGGCGCGCATCGCGTTCAGGATGACCCGGCTCTTCTCGGCGCTCCCCGCACCCAGCTCCAGCAGCGTGCGCGTCCCCAGGCGCCGAATGAGTCCCGGCATCCAGGCCTCGAGCAGCGCCCGCTCCGTGCGGGTGGGATAGTACTCCTCCAGCCGCGTGATCTCCTCGAACAGCTCCGACCCCCGCTGATCGTAGAAGTACTTGGGCGACAGCTCCTTCTGCGGCGACGACAGGCCCGCCGCCACCTCCGCGACCATTCGCGGATCGGCGGTGGTCTCACGAACCAGTGGTCTAGAGGTCACGGGCGCACCTGAAGCCGCTGAAGATCTGGCGGCGGATGGGGTAATCCCAGTTGCGGAAGGTGTTGCGCGCCGCACCGGACCGGGTGGCCCACGAGCCGCCGCGAAGAACCTTGTACTCGCCGCCGAAGAAGACCTCGGAATACTCCGGATAGGGGAACGACACGAAGCCGGGCCAGGGCCGGAAGTCACTCGAAGTCCACTCCCAGACGTCGCCGATCATGCCGTAGCAGCCGATGGGGGAAACGTTCCTGGGATACGCGCCGAGAGGCGAGGTGCCGAAGGCCAACTGATCCACGTTGGCCAGCGCGCTGGTGTCCGGATCATCCCCCCAGGGGAACTCGCGCTTCCGGCCCGTCGCCGGATCCCAGGAGGCCGCGGCCTCCCACTCGATCTCCGTCGGCAGGCGCTTCCCCGCGTAGCGCGCGAAGGCTTCCGCCTCATGCCACGACACGTGGCACACCGGATGACTGGGATCCACCTCGGCGGTGCGATCCATCGTCCGCGTCATCCATCGCCCGTCGCGCTGGAACCAGTACTTCGGGGCTTCGGCGGCAGACTCCTCCAACCACCGGCGTCCCGCCTCGGACCAAAGCTCGGCCCGCTGGTACCCACCCGCCGCGATGAACGCCAGGTAATCGGCGTTGGTCACGGGGTATGCGTCGATGAGGAACGGACGCACATCCACCCGATGCCGTGGCCGCTCGTTGTCGTAGGCCTCGGAGCGATCGTCGGTACCGATCTCCACCGCGCCGCCGGGGAAGCGGACCATGGTGCCCGGGACGGACACCGGGGTCGAGACCGGCGGCGGGGACATACGGAGCACAGGCGTGTACGGAGTGCCCTGTTTGAGCTGAAGCGTCTGGAGGATGGTCTCGTTGTGCTGGTATTCGTGCTGCAGAACCATGTTGTAGACGTAGCCGTCGCGGAGGAGCGGATTGGCGTCGTCCAGATCCGTGGCCTCGATCCGGGCCAGCACCGACCGGCGGATCTCTTCCATGACCTCGCGACACCGATCGATGCCCGGGAGCGGCAGGGCACCCCGCGTGCTCCGCGGATGCTCGAAGGGGTTGTACAGCCCGGGCATCTCGACGAACTCGATGGGGCCGTCGAGGTTCCGGGTGAGCCAGAGCTCCTCGAAGTGCGCGATGTGCCCCAGGTCCCAGAGGACGGGGCTCATCAGCGGGTCGTGCTGCGCGCGCAGCTCCTCGTCACTGAGGGGGGCGACCAGCTGAAACGTTCGGGTACGTGCCTCACGCAGGCGCTCGGCAAAGGAACGGAGCAGGGCGCGGTCGAGCGCCACGGCGGTCGTCATCATTTCACTCCTCGCCCGACCGGTCAGTCGAGCGTCGTAAACAAGGTGTTCAGCGACTCCGCCAACGTGGGGTGGGCGAAGACCGCCTCGCGAATCGTATCATACGGCACGTTTCCCGTCATGGCGAGTTGGAAGACCGCCATGAGCTCCCCGCCCTCGATTCCAAGTACCGTGGCACCAAGGATTTGCCGTGTTTCGGGATGCACTAAGACCTTCATCAATCCACGCGATTCGTCCATCTCCAGAGCCCTGGCCACATAGCTCATCGGGATGGTGGCGACGCGGTAGGACCGGCCGGCCTTTTTCGCCTCGCGCTCGTTCAGCCCGATCCGTCCCAATTGCGGGTCCATGAACACGGTGTAGGGCACCGCGCGATTCGCGGTGGTCCTGGAACCGCCGGCCAGCAGGTTGTCGCGGACGATCCGGAAATCGTCGTAGGAGATGTGAGTGAAGGCGGGCCCTCCCTTCACGTCGCCCAGTGCGTAGACCCCTGGGGCCGTAGTCTCCAGGCGCTCGTTGGCGCGGATGAACCCCTTGGCATCGGTCTCGACCCCGCCGGCCCCAGGGTCGAGGCGATCGGTGTTGGGCACCCGGCCCGCGGCCAGGAGCACGTGCGACCCCTCGACCGTCCGGTCACCGTCCGGTGTCCGGACGATGAGGCGCACCTGCCCGCCGTCCAGCCGTTCGGCACAGCGCGCCTCGGCCTGGAGATGCACCTCCACGCCGTCCTCCCTCAGGACCCCGAGCACGGCCTCGGCGATGTCCTCGTCCTCCAGCGGCAGCAGCTGGCGGCCGCGCTGAACGACCGTGACCTCGCTGCCGAAGCGGCGGAACATCTGGGCGAACTCGAGGCCGATGTACCCTCCACCCAGCACAAGGAGATGACGCGGGACTTCCCCGAGCTCCATGATGGTGGTGGAATCGAGCGGGCCGACGTCCGCGAGGCCCGGGACGTCGGGCGGTGCGGGACGGCCGCCGGTATTGATGAAGACCAGGTCCGAGGTACAGGTCCGTCCGTTCACGGCAACCGTCCGCGGGGCCACGAAGCGCGCCTCACCGAAGACGAGCTCGAGGCCCTCGGCGCTCTCGATCCGCCGCTGGCTCCCGTTTCGGAAGCTGTCCACGATCGCCCGCTTGCGCTCACGGACGCGGGCCAGGTTCACCCGGACCTCCCCCGTCTGCACTCCGTAGTCGCCGCCTCGCCGGGCCAGGTAGGCGACCCGCGCGCTGGCGACCATGGTCTTGGTCGGGGTGCACCCCTCGTTGATGCAGGTGCCGCCCACGTGCGTTCGCTCGATCAGGAGCGTCCGCCGCCCTGCCTTGGCGAGGGCGGTGGACAGGGGTCCCCCGGCCTGGCCGGCGCCGATGACGATGGCATCGAAATGCTCGTGTGCGGACATCGAAACCGTGTGGTGAGGGTGGTCCAACCGGACAGAGTTGGAACGACCGCAGCGCCCGGATGGTTCCGATCGCTAGCGGCGGGCGCCTATCTCCACAGGCGGATGCGGTACATGTCGCCGAGTCCGTTGCCGATCCCCGGTCGGACGCTCCGGCATCTCCGGGTGGGCCAGACCGGCCGGCGGCACCGAGTCGAAGTGACCCCGAGAGCTGCTGGAAGTGACCCCGAGAACTGCTGAAGGAAAGGTACGTATCCCCGGGGGATACGCTGTGATAGAGGTCTCCTTTCGCCGAATTGAGGTCTCCTTTCGCCGAGTGGACTTGGGTGGTCGGCCTGGCCCCCTGGGGGCCCGCTCCACCATCCAGATGTCCCGACGACCGCTCCCCTGCCGGTGTCAGTCCGCGGGGGCCTTCAGCAGGGCCAGCTCGATGGCGTCGCAGAGGGCCAGCCAGCTCGCCTCGATGATGTTGGCGGAGCATCCGACCGTGCTCCACCGCTCCGCCCCGCGGGCCGACTCGATGATGACCCGGGGCCGTGCCGCCGTGCCCAGGTGCTCGTCCACGATGCGAACCTTGTAGTCCACCAGGTGCACCGCCGCCAGCGCCGGATAGTGCGGCAGGAGCGCCTTCCGCACCGCCCGGTCGAGCGCATTGACCGGCCCGTCGCCCTCCGCCGCGGTGTGCACGACGTCGTCGCCCACTCGCAGCTTGACGGTGGCCTGCGACCGAATGCCGTCGCCCCCGCGCTTCTCCACGATGACGGTGAAGTCGTCCACCTCGAAGGGCGCGCGGTAGGCAGCCTGACTCCTCCGCACCAGCATCTCGAACGACCCCTCCGCGGCCTCGAACTGAAAGCCGAGATGCTCCAGGTCCTTGATCCGCTGGAGCACGGCGGCTTCGTCGTCGCCGGCGGCCACGCCGAGCTCCTGGGCCCGGAGGCGGACGTTCCGCCGGCCCGCCACTTCGCTCACCACCACGCGGCTCGCATTCCCGACCAGGCCGGGGTCTACGTGCTGGTAGCTCTCAGGCACCTTGGCGACCGCCGCGACGTGAATGCCGCCCTTGTGAGCGAACGCGCTCCGCCCGACGTACGGGGCATGGGGATCGGGGTGCTGGTTGGCCACGTCCGCCACGAAGTGCGACACCTCGCTCAGCCGGCGGAGCGCGTCGCCCGGGAGCAGCCGGTAGCCCAGCTTGAGCTGGAGCGTCGCCACCAGGGGCACGAGATCGAGATTGCCGCATCGCTCGCCGTAGCCGTTGATGGTGCCCTGAACCTGGACGCAGCCCGCGCGCACCGCCGCGAGCGCGTTCGCGACCGCGAGACCCGCGTCGTTGTGCGGGTGGATCCCCAGCGGCGTGCCGAGGCGCTCGCGCAGCTGGAGCACGCGCTCGGCCACCACGTCCGGCAGCTCCCCTCCATTGGTATCGCAGAGCACCAGCACGTCCGCCCCGGCGTCCTCCGCGGCTTCCAGTGTGGCGAGCGCATAGACGGGGTCGAGCCGCCAGCCGTCGAAGAAGTGCTCCGCGTCGTACACCACCTCGCGGCCCAGCCGCTTGAACCAGCCGACGCTGTCGGCCACCATGCGGAGGTTCTCGTCGCGCGACGTCTCCAGCACCCGGTCCACGTGCAGGGTCGAGGTCTTCCCCACCAGGGTCACGACCGGCGTGCCGGCGTCCTCCAGCGCCCGGATGCTGGCGTCGTCCTCGCAGTGCACCCCGGCGCGTCGGGTGCTGCCGAACGCCGCGACCCTGGCCCGGGCCGGCGGGGCGGCCCGCATCCGGCGGAAGAACTCCGCGTCCTTGGGGTTGGACCCGGGCCAGCCGCCCTCGATATACTGCACGCCGAGCCGGTCCAGCGCCCGCGCGATCTTCACTTTATCGCCCACGGACAGCGAGAGACCTTCGCGCTGGGTCCCGTCGCGCAAGGTGGTATCGTAGAGCCGGACCGATGGTGCGGCGGCGGTGTCGGGCATGACACTCCCGGAAAAAGGAGCGGCCTCTCGGGTTCGAGAGGCCGCGTGTCGCTGCTGGACGGGTGGTTCGCTACCCGTGAGCCCGCGCGCCGCCTCTCCAGGAGAGTCGGAGGCGAATAATCGCGAGCGGATTGCGGGTGGCGGTCATCAGCATGCATATCTATACAGTGCGGGAGGCCAAGGCGTCAAGCTTCCCCGCTGCCCTGCCACCCCGGCGTGGAGTACTATTCCCCGCATGTCCGTTCTCGATACCATCATTCCGCGCTTCAAAGCCGCCGACCGCACCACACGGCTGGAGACGCTGCTCGACTACTCGACGGAAGCTCCCGCCGCTTCCGGAGCGGCTGGAGCAGGAGAAGGCTCAAGGCGAGCATCGGGTCCACGAGTGCCAGACCCCGGTCTTTCTGTGGGTCGAAGTCGAGAACGGGCAGGTTCACATCCATGCCGACGTCCCCCGCGAATCGCCCACCGTGCGGGGATTCGTCTCCCTGCTGGCCCGCTCGCTCGACGGCGCACCGCCCGAGGCGGTGGCCCGCATCCCCGACGACCTCCTCGATCAGCTCGGTCTGAGCGAGACGCTAGGCATGACCCGCACCCAGGGACTCACCGCCATCCTGCATCGTATCAAGCGCACTGTGGCCGCCGCCTGATGCTCGGCGTTCTCGAGATCGCCGGACGAGGCTCGGGCTTCCTCCGGCGCCGCGAGGCGGGGTACCTCCCCGCCAACGGCGACGTCCATGTCGGCGAGCGGGTGATCCGCCAGTTCGGGCTCCGGGTCGGTGACGAGATCGAGGGCGAGGCCCGAGCCGGCGGCAAGGGACGCGGGGCTACCCTCGAACGGGTGAGCGCCATTCACGGCCACGCCCCCGACCAGATCCGCACCCGTCCCGAATTCACCCGCCTCACCGCCATCCACCCCAACGAGCTGATCCGCCTGGAGACCCGCCTGGTGCGCGGGGGACAGCCGGACCATACGAACCGGGTGATCGACTTGCTCTGTCCGCTCGGGAAGGGCCAGCGCGGCCTGATCGTGGCACCGGCCAAGGCCGGCAAGACGATGGTCCTCCAGGCGATCGCCGAAGGCGTGAACGCGAACTACCCCGCCGCCGATCTCCTCATCCTGCTGGTGGACGAGCGGCCGGAGGAGGTCTTCGAGATGGAGGCGACGGGGGTCGGCGAGGTGATCGCCTCCAGCTTCGACAATCCCGCGTCACAGCACGTCGCGGTGGCCGAGCTGACGCTGGAGCGGGCGCGGCGCCGGGTGGAGCTGGGGGAGGATGTGGTGCTGATCGTCGATTCGCTCACCCGCCTCGCGCGGGCGTACAACGCCGTCGAGAAGGGCACCGGCCGCACCCTCTCCGGGGGCCTCGATGCGCAGTCACTGGAGAAGCCGAAGCGGTTCCTCGGCAGCGCGCGCAAGGTGGAACCGACCAAGGGCGGCGGCTCGCTCACCATCATCGCCACCGCCCTGGTGGACACCGGCAGCAAGATGGATCAGGTGATCTTCGAGGAGTTCAAGGGCACCGGCAACAGCGAGCTGGTGCTGAGCCGGGAGCTCGCCGAGCGGCGGATTTTCCCGGCGATCGACCTGGTGGCGAGCGCCACCCGCCGCGAGGAGCTGCTGTTCGATCCGCCGACGCTCGCGGCATCCCACGCGCTGCGCCAGCGGATCGCGGGCATGACGCCGATCAACGCGATGAACGACCTGATCACCGACTTTCGGCGATACCCTACCAACGCGGAGCTGGTGAAGAGCCTGAACGGAGGCTGAGCTAGTTCCCCACGGCCTTCGCCACCTCGTCCAGACGCCGCTCGATCTCCGCCTGCGGCAGCCACCGACCTCGCACCATCACCCCAGAACGCCGCGCCGTGTTCCGGATGTCGGCCAGCGGATCGGCATCCAGCAGTATCAGGTCGGCCCGCCTCCCCTTCTCGATCGTCCCCGTCTCCTTGGTCGTTGCGAAGTACCTGGCCACGTTGCGCGTCCCGGTCTCCAGCGCCTGGTAGGGTGTGAGGCCCGCGCCCACCAGCGCCTCCAGCTCGCGGTGGGTCGAGAAGCCCGGCACGTTGTAGATCTGCGGCGCGTCGGAGCCGAGCAGGAGTCCGGCGCCGGCATCGTGCAACGCCTTGATCAGCCGGCGGCGGACCTCGACCGTGCGCCGGGCCGACTCGAGCGTGCTCCCGGTCTCCTCCAGCATGCCGTCCTTCACCTCCGCCCACTGGGTGCGCGTCGCCGCCGGCACGAATCGCATCTCCGGCCGCTGCGCCAGGTCGTAGCTCGTCCCCGCGACGATCAGGTTCTCCAAGAGGACCTGGGTCGGCACGTTCCACACACCCGCCTTCTTCGTCGCCTGGACCAGCGCCGGCATCTTGGCCTCGTCCAGCTGCTCGCCGAAGTTGAGCCCGAAGAAGGCCGACTCCTCCGGCTTCAGCGTGGTCCCGTCGCGCAACATCGCCTCGATGTAGCCGTCGAGGTGCTCGATGGAGGCGTACCGAGCCTCGATCGCGCGGGCGAGGCCGACCTGCTCCGGGACGTGGCCCGCGAATGGAATGCCCACGCGCCGGGCCGTGGCGACAAGCGTGTCGAATGACGCTCGACTCAGGCCAGGGTGGATCTTGAGGAGATCGTAGCCGGCCTCCTTCTGCTCGACCACTGCCCTCGCGGCCGCGCCCGGATCGGGAATGGTGTTTCCGCTGAACGAGGGACCGGCGGCATAGATCGTCGGACTCAGGATTTCGTTTCTCGCGGCGCGGACCCGGAGCTCGAGGTGCCGCGGATGCCCCAGCATGCCGCGGACCGTGGTGATGCCGCCCGCGACGTACAGGAACAGCGTGCGCTCCACCACGCTGTCCGAGGCCTGACCGCCCGGGAGATGCCCGTGCATCTCGGCGAGGCCCGGGATGAGATACTTGCCTTTGCCGTCCACCCGCACGCCATCATTTGGCACCTTCACCCGGGCGACCGGTCCGATCTCCACGATTCGCCCTCCGCGCACCAGCACCGTCTGGCCCGGGATCTTCCGCTCGCGATCCATCGGGATCACGGTGACGTCCACGAACGCGGTCACCGTGTCCGGTGGCTGGTCCCCGGATGAATCGGTCCGCTCTCCCGAGATGGTCGCGAGGGCCAGCATGAGGGTCAGCATGGAGACTCCTGAAGACGAGGAAGGGTCGCCCGAGCCGTACGCGCCCGGGCGACCCTCCGTTTCATTGCGCGATCACGCCTTCGCGGCGGCCCGATTCGCCTGCTCGAACTCCTTCATGAACGCCACCAGCGCCTCGATCGCGGCACGGGGGCACGCATTGTAGATGCTGGCCCGCATCCCGCCGGCGTTCCGGTGTCCCTTGAGGCCGTCGAGCCCGCGCTTGGTCGCCTCGCCGATGAACTTGGTCTCCAGCTCCTCGGTCGGCGCCCGGAAACACACGTTCATCATCGAGCGGCTGTCCACCTGGGCGGTGCCGCGGAAGAAGTCGCTCTGGTCGATATAGTCGTACAGCAGCGCGGCCTTCGCCTCGTTGTGCTTCGCCATCGCCGCCAGACCACCCTGGCCCTGGATCCACTTGAAGATCTCCCCCATCACGTAGATCCCGAAAGTCGGCGGCGTGTTGTACAGCGACTTCTCCGCCGCGTGGGTCCGGTACTGCAGCATCGTCGGCAGGGTCTTGGGGCCGGCCTCGACCAGGTCGTCACGAATGATCACGAGCACCACGCCCGACGGCCCGAGGTTCTTCTGCGCGCCGGCGTAGATCAGCCCGTACTTGCTCACGTCGATCGGCCGGCTGTACATGTCGCTCGACGTGTCGGCCACGAGCGGCACGCCGGCGGGCACCGAGGGCTCCGCCCTCCACTGGGTGCCGTAGATCGTGTTGTTCGTCGTCAGGTGTACGTAGGCGGGCCGCTCCGAGTACGCGATCTCGCTCGGCTTCGGTATCCGGTCGAAGTTGGTCGCCTCCCCGGTCGCCGCGATGTGGACCTTCGCGCCCAGGATCTTGGCTTCCTTCACCGCCTTCTGCGCCCAGACACCGGTGAGCAGATAGTCCGCCGTCCGGTCCGCCGGCAGCAGGTTCATCGGCACCGTCGAGAACTGCAGCGACGCCCCGCCCTGGAGGAACAGCACGCGGTAGGTGTCGGGGATGCCCGCGAGGTCACGACACGCCTGCTCCGCCTCGTCACGGATCTTGTCGAACACCTTGCCCCGGTGACTGTGCTCCATGATCCCGATCCCGCTGCCCGCCGCGTCCCAGATGGCCTCCTGCGCCTTCTTGAGCACGGGCTCGGGGAGGACGGCGGGACCCGCGGAGAAATTGAAGATTCGCTTGCTCATACGCGCCACCGGTCAGAGGTCGGATGTGGGAGGGTCGATCTGGTTCAGCTCGACGCTGATGATATCGGCATTGCCGGATTTGATCTGCTCCAGCGCGTCGTTGCTCGGGGTGCCGTCGAGGTGGATCCGCGCCAGTGTGGCCTGCGCGCCATGGTAGATGATGTTCTCCACCTCTTCCACGTTGATCGACGCGGCGGCGAGGACGGCGAACACGTGGGCGAGGACGCCGGGTCGGTTCCGGTGCCGGATGACGAGCACGTGGGTCGCCGAGCTGCGGGCGAGGCGGTTGACCACGTTGGGGACCTCGCCTGTGGCCTGGAACGCCTGCACGATGCGGATCACCTCGTGCGCGATCGCCACCTGCGCCTGCTCGGTGGACGCGCCGATGTGATGGGTGCCGTAGACGCCCGGCGTGTCGAGGATCGGGCTGGTGAACTTGGCGCTGCTCCCCGCCGGCTCGTTCTGGAACACGTCGAGCCCGACGCGCAGATGCTTCTCGGCCACCGCCTGCCGGAGCGCGATCTCGTCCACCACCGAGCCGCGCGACGTGTTGATGAGATAGGCGCCGGGCCGCATCGCGGCCAGGAACTCCGCGTTCACCAGGTGCTTGGTCTCGGCGTTGGCCGCCACGTTGATGGTGACCGCGTCGGCCAGCCGGGCCACCTCGAGCGGACTCTGCGCATAGGCGAGGCCGAGGCGCTCCGCCTCCTCGTGGGTGAGCGTCCGCGACCAGGCCAGAACCCGCATGCCGAACGCGCGCGCCCGGGCCGCGATCTCCTTGCCGATCTGTCCCAGACCCACGATGCCGAGCGTCCGGCCGTAGAGCCCGCGCGCCTTGGAGTACTCGCCCTTGCTCCACGTGCCCTTGCGGAGGTCGGCCACCTGATCGGGAATCCGCCGGTCGCACGCCAGCAGCAGGCCGAGCACCAGCTCGGCCACCGCGATCGAGTTCTTGCCGGGACAGTTGGAGATGAAGATGCCTCGGCTGGATGCGGTCGCTACATCGATGGTGTCGATGCCCGCGCCCGCGCGGATCACCAGCGTCAGCGAGGTGCCGGCGTGGAGCGTCGCCGCGGTGACCTTGGTGCCGCGCACGATCAGGATGTGCGGGTCGGCATCCTTGATCGCCCCGGGCAACGCCTCGGCGG
This sequence comes from uncultured Gemmatimonadales bacterium, assembly GCA_963846545.1. GTDB lineage: Bacteria > Gemmatimonadota > Gemmatimonadetes > Gemmatimonadales > GWC2-71-9 > CAVVWJ01. The sequence goes on from CAWJWG010000001.1 coordinate 2,922,529, forward strand.
TGAGATCCGGCTGCGACACGACGGTGCAGCCCAGCTCCTTCAGACCATCGATGCCGACCTTTTCGAACTTGTCGGCGATTAGCACCTTCATTGGAGCTCCACGAAATGAACGGAAAGCTATGAGCTATGAGCTATGAGCTAGAAGCTATCGGAGGTGCTTGCCGCGCGTTGGGATCGGTGCCCGACATAGCTCATAGCTCATAGCTTATAGCTCACAACCGGTGCACGAACAGCCCGCTGCGCAGCTTGGGCTCGAACCAGGTGCTCTTGGGCGGCATGATGTGGCCCGCGTCGGACACGGCCATGAGCTGGTCCAGCGTGGTGGGATAGAGCGAGAAGCCGACCGCCATCTCGCCCGATTCCACCCGCCGCTGAAGCTCGGCCGGTCCCCGAATCCCGCCCACGAAGTCGATACGCTTGTCCGTCCGAGGGTCACCGATGCCGAGGATCGGCCCGAGCACGCGATCCTGGAGCAACGACACGTCGAGCGACGCGATCGGATCCGAGCGGTCGATGCTCGCCGGGTCCAGCTCCAGGCGATGCCAGGCGCCGCCGAGGTAGAGCGCAAAGACTCCACTGCGATCCGGCGCTGGATCACGGGTCGGCGTGAGCTTGCCCAGCTTCCCGATCCGGGCGAGCACCTCGGCCGGTGTCTGACCCTTCAGGTCGCGCACCATGCGATTGTAGGGAAGAATCCGCAGCTCGCTCGACGGAAAGAGCACCGCCAGGAACCAGTTGTACTCCTCGTCCCCGTGGTGGCTGGGGTTGGCCGCCCGGCGCTCCTTTCCCGCGCGCCAGGCGCTGGCGGAGCGGTGGTGTCCATCGGCGACGTAGGAGTGCGGCACGGCGCCGAAGGCGCGGACCAGCGCGGCGGGATCGGGCACCGTCCACACGGTGTGGCGCACGCCGTCGGGCGCGGTGAAGTCGTAGAGCGGTGCCGTCGCCACGATCCGCTCGACCTGCGCGTCGATCGCCGGCTCCGCACGATAGGTGAGAAAGACGGGCTCGGCATTGGCGTTCAGGGTGAGGACGTGGCGCGTGCGATCGTCTTCCTTGTCCTGCCGGGTCTTCTCGTGCTTCCGGATGAGATCGCGCTCGTAGTCGTCCACGTGCACGCACCCCACCACACCGGTCTGGGTCCGGCCGTCCATCACCTGGCGGTAGAGGAACAGCCCGGGCTTCGCGTCCTCGACCAGCGTCCCTGAGGAGAGCAGCTCATCGAGGGCCGCCCGTGCCCGCGCGTAGATCCGCGGGTCGTACGGGTCCACCTCCGGGGGGAGGTCGATGTCCGACCGGCCCACGTGCAGGAAGCTGTGCGGGTTCCCCCGGGCCAACTCGGCGGCCTCGGCGCGGTTCACCACGTCGTAGGGCACCGCGGCGACGCGGGCCGCGAGGTCTGGCCGGGGACGGACTGCCCGGAAGGGGTTCAGGCGCATGGCGGGCCCTATCCTACGCGGGCGCGTGAGGGGGCGTCAAGCGGGGCGGATGGCGCGCTCGAACACGCCGAGCACCCCGTCCACGGCCAGGGCGAGCAGCGCCGCCGGAATCGCACCCGAGAGGATCATGCGCGTATCGGAGAGCGCCAGCCCCGCCGCGATGGGATCGCCGAGGCCACCCGCCCCGATGAACGCGGCGAGCGTGGCGGTCCCCACGTTGATCACCGCCGCCGTCCGGATGCCCGCCATGATCACCGGAGCGGCCAGCGGCAGCCGGACGTGGCGCAGAATCTGGCCGGGTGTCATGCCCAGCGCGCGGCCCGCGGCCACCGCGTCGGGGGCGGCCTCGCGGACACCGGTGTAGGTGTTCCGGAGGATCGGATAGAGGGAATAGAGGTAGAGGGCGACCACCGCCGGCAGGAGCCCGATGCCGAGCAGCGGGATCATGAAGGCCAGCAGCGCGATGCCGGGCATCGTCTGGAGCACGCCGGCGATGCGCACCGCGGGCTCGGCGGCGCGCGGCAACCGCTCGAGCGCCAGGCCCGCCGGGACCGCGGTGGCGATCGCCGCGGCGAGGGAGAGGGCCACCAGCAGCAGATGCCGGCCAGTGAGCCGCAGCAGCTCGCCTCGTCGCTCCCAGAGATAAGGCAGCAGGCTCTGGCGGCCGCGCGGCGCCTCGTGCGCCGCCACGGTCGGCGTCGCGGTGAGCCCCAGCGCCGCCAGCGCGTCGCCCGCGATCCGCCCGACCGGCTCGCGCTCCACCTCCAGCCGCTGGTTGAGACGGCGCATCGTGGTGACGTCCAGCCGACCGCTCAGCTCGATCAACGCCGCCACCGCCTCCGGGCGTCCCCGCGCCAGCTTGCCGCTCACCAGAGCCGCCGCCTCGTACGGCGGGAAGAAATGCCGGTCGTCCCGCAGGACGACGAGATCGTAGCGCGCGATGAGTCCGTCGGTGGAATAGCCGTCGATCACGTCCACTTGGCCGGCGGCGAGCGCCTGGTATTTCACGGCCGGCAGAAGGGCGCGCACGTCGGCGAACCGGATGCCGTACGCGCCGGTGAGGCCGGGCAGTCCGTCGGGCCGGCCGATGAAGTCCGGCGTCAGCCCCGCCCGAAGAGAGCTCGCCACCCGGGCCAGATCACCCAGCGTCGCGAGCTTGTGGCGCGCGGCGGTCTCGCGACGGACCGCGATGGCGTAGGTGTTCTCGAAGCCGAGCGGAGGGAGCCAGCGCGCGTCCCAGCGGCGGCGAAACTCCCGGCTCACGCGGTCGAACACCACTCGGGGATCGGGCGCCGGCCGCTCGTCCAGAATCGCGAGCAGGCCGGTGCCGGTGTACTCGGGATACACGTCGACCGCGCCGCTCCGGATCGCCTGAAAGGCGATCTCGGTAGCGCCCAGGCCGGGCCGCCGATCCACCCGGATGCCGCGCGCCTCGAGCAGCTGGGCAAACATCTCGGCGAGGATGTAGGACTCTCCGAACGGCTTCGACGCCACCACCACGGGCGGTGGCGCGGCCGCCTGCATCACGGCGAAGAGGAGCAGCGCGGAAACGGTCATCCCGCCGCCCGCGCCCGACGCAGCAGCTCGCGCACGTAGGGCGTCGCTGGCGCCGAGCGAAGCTCGTCCGGCGGAGCCACCTGCTCGAGGCGGCCGGCGCGCAGGACGCCGACCCGGTCGGCGAGCAGGAATGCCTCCGACAGGTCGTGGGTGACGAGGACGGCGGTGAGCTGGAGATCCCGGCGCAGCCCGAGGAAGGATGTCTGGAGATCGGCGCGGGTGATGGCGTCGAGCGCTCCGAACGGCTCGTCGAGCAGCACGACCGCCGGCCGCGCCGCGAGCGCCCGCGCCACGGCCGCCCGCTGCCGCTGCCCACCCGACAGCTCGCGCGGCCACCGCGCGCCAAAGCGCGCGGGGTCGAGTCCCACCAGCTCCAGTGCCCGGTCGGCGCGCTCGTCCGCGCCCGCATCACCCCGGAGCCAGGGAACCAACCCCACGTTCCGGCGCACCCGCCAGTGCGGCAGGAGACCGCCGTCCTGAGGGACGTAACCCGTGCGGCGCCGGAGGTCGTAGGGGTCCTGCGTGGAGACGTCGCTGCCCTCCACCAGCACGCGCCCCGAGTCCGGCTCGGTGAGCCGATTGAAGCACCTGAGCAGCGTGGTCTTGCCCGAGCCGCTCTCCCCGATCAGCGCGACGCACTCGCCACGCGACACCTCGAGCGAGACGGCGTCGAGCGCGACCACATCGCCGTAGCGCTTGGACACCCCTTCGGCGCGGAGCGCGCTCACCCGCGCCTCGCGCCGAAGGATCGTTCACGCCCGCCAGGGGTCGTGCCAGCCGCCGGGAATACGTTCACCTCGTGCAATCTACGAGAGCGGGGGGAGGCCGCGGTGGAATCGGTTCTCAGCGCCGCCGCCGCCGGCCCTCCAGGGGAATGACCGTGCCGCGCGATCGCCCCGCCTTGGCCCAGGTGTAAACCCATCGAATGACAACGGTTCAGACCGGTGGTGCCGCGCGTCGCTCTCGCGATCGACCGATCTCCTTCGCGTGCAGAAAGATGCATCCGGTTCGAGCATGAATTTGGCATGGATGTGCGCTACCCCTACGCATGCCCAGAGGTCGCGTTCATGTATCGGATCGAGGTCGCGCCAGGCGAGGAAACCGTCTTCCGCACGATCGAGGAGCTCGCGATCGGCATCCGGAACGGTGTCATCACTCCTCGTGCCCGGATCTATCACAACGCTTCGCAGAAGTGGCTGCCCATCGGGCTGCATCCGCATTACAAGAAGGCCCTGGACCTGCCTGCCGCGAACGCCAGCCCGGCGCCGGTGACCGCCACGACCCCGATGCCTTCGACCACGCGGCCCAAGTCGCACGTCCCGTCACAGCCCTCGACGCCGGTGTTCGACGCGCCCCGGCCGCAGCCCGCTTCGCCGGTGGCTCGGGCCCCTGAGCCCAGGCACGCCCCCGCGCCGAAGCCTGTTGCCGAGCCGAATCCTTTTGCCGAGCCGAAGCCGGCGCCCAAGGCGAGCGCCGCGCCGTCGATTCGCCCGCCGGTGCAGTCGGCGGTGATCGCGATGCAGAACGAAGTGTTTCGCGACCTGCCGATGCTGCACATCCCGGAGCCCGAGCCCCTTCCCTGGCAGACGCCGCCGCGGCAGACGCCGCCGCGCGCGGCCGCCGCACCAGGCGCGACCCAGGCACCGACCCACGCCTCGGTCGAAGCTCCCCCGAAGGCGCCTTCGGCGCCCTCTGCGGCCTACGCGCCGCCGGCCGAAAGCCGCCCCCAGGAGCGGCGGACGTTCGAGCCCGAATGGGTCGATACCCCCGCCGGGCGCAGGATCATTGCGCCCCGCGCGACGGAGCGTCCCGCCGTTCGCGCTGTCGCGCCGGAGCGCCCCAAGGCGGTGCCCGCAGCCTACGTGCCTCTGGAGTACACCGGTCCGGTCGATGAGGCCGGATCCCCCGCCACCGAGGACGGGCACGCGCCCCGCCCTACCGCTCGTCGGTCGCGTCGAGTCGGAGGTCGGCCCGTGATGCTGCTCGGTGTAGCGGCGGCGCTGGTCGTCGGCACCCATCTCGTCCTCACCGCCACCCCGTGGGCATCCGCCGGTGCCGGAGCGGCGCAGACCGCCGAAGAGCCCTCCGCCGCGCCGGCGGCCGCGGGCGCGCTGGAGGGAGGGTCCACCGTGATGCCCGCGGAGGACGCACCCTCGCCCGAGGCGCGAGTCACCACCTCCCCGGCCCGCGTGCGGATGACGCCCGGCCCCGCCTTCAGCGGCTCGGCCCCGCTTCGTCCCGGCGCCGACACGCTCGCCGCGGTGACCACACCCAGGACGGCATCGGTCGCGCCGGCACCCGCGCCGGCCCCCGCCGACGCCGGACTCGCCCCCGCGCCGATCGAGATGGACCTGACCCTGCCCGACCTGCCGCCCGACTCCGTCGTCCCCACGGCGCGGACCAGCGACACGCTCGGCATGAAGAAGATCCTTCGCGCCTTGAACGGGGCCAAACCGGTAGAGGCTTCCACACCGCAATAGGCCAGTGACTCGCAGTAGCGCGCAGATGGGGGAGCCGGGCCGCACCGTTCCCCACCAGTGCCGTGTGACTCGTCCCACAGCGACCATCCCGCCCGCAGGCCAACTTCCAAAATCATAGGTGGTTTCGTAGTGTGCCGGCTTGGGAGGACGAGATGGCGAGAGCGATCTGGAGTGGCTCGATCGGCTTCGGGCTGGTCAGCCCGGTGAAGCTGGTCTGCGCGACCAAACTCCGGGCGCGCCCGGCTGCTCGCCGCGTCACGCGCAAGGCGAGCTGAGCGGCCGAGCGTGGCGCGCACCGCGGCACCCAAGCCGGCGATCCCGACTCCCGAGACGGTGCGCGCCACCCTCGCGCAGCTCGACGCAGCGAAGAGCCGTGGCACGCTGCAGGTGGACGGTCACGAGGTCGCGGTCACCAACCTGGACAAGCCGCTCTGGCCCGGGGCCGCTCGGCGGAAGCCGATCACCAAGCGGATGCTGCTCCAATACCTGGCGCGGGTCTCGCCCTGGATGCTCCCGCACCTGGCCGACCGCCCGTTGTTCGTCACCCGATTCCCCAACGGCATCGACGGCAAGAGCTTCTACCAGAAGCACTGGGACGATCCGCCGCCGTTCGCGCGGACGGTGGGGATCTATTCCAGCCAAGGCGACGCCGACGGCGACTACCTCATCTGCGAAAATCTCCCGACCCTCCTCTGGCTCGGCCAGATGGGAAGTCTCGAGCTGCACGCGTGGTACTCGCGCACCAATCCTTCGCCCGACGCCACCGAGCGGGGCCGGCGATTCACCGGGTCCGAGGAGGCGCTCGACGAGTCGGTGCTCAACTACCCCGACTTCGTAGTGTTCGACCTCGACCCGTACGACTACTCGGGGCGCGAGTCGCGCGGCGCGGAGCCGGAGCTGCATCGTCGCGCGTTCAACCGCACCCGAAAGCTCGCGTTCCAGGTGCGGGAGATGCTGGATCGACTCGGGCTTTCGACCTGGGTGAAGACCTCCGGGCGAACCGGTCTCCACCTCTATCTCCCGATCGTTCGCGAGCTGAACTTCGACGCCGCCCGAGACTTCGCGGGGACCATCGCGCGGTACGCGCTCAAGGAGCGGCCGAAGGATGTGACGGTGGAGTGGTCGGTGGAGCGGCGTCGGGGCAAGATCTTCTTCGACTACAACCAGAACAGCCGAGGCAAGTCGCTGGCGGTGCCCTTCTCCCCGCGACGCCACCCCGAGGGCACCGTCTCCATGCCGGTGAGCTGGGAGGAGCTGGACTCGATCTATCCCACCCGGTTCACGGTGCGCACCGCGCCGGACCGGCTCGAGGCCGGTGGCGATCCCTGGGCCGGCATCCTCGAGGCGAAGCAGGATCTCGGCGGCATTCTCGGCGTGGGCGGCGTCGCGTGAGCTGACCTCACTCGATCTCCACCGTCCACGCGTAGTTCTCCAGCCGCTCCACCCGCCGGCCCTGGCCCGCCCCGGGCACCGCGAATTCGGCGCCGTGCGTGACCGAGAGATACATCGCCTCGATCGAGCGCTTGAAGTCGCTCGGGCAGGCGCCGCGCACCGACGCGCCATGCGACGGGGATGGCCGCCACACGACCCGCAGCGCACTCCCGCTGGGACTCCCTTCGTCGGAGACCACGACGCCGGTCATGAGCACCCGGCCGTCTCCTTCGAGCGTGAGCTCGCACGCCTGGCCGTCGGTGCCGTGCGCGCCGCAGAAGAGGAGCAGCGTCCGGCGCTCGAAGTTCCCCCGGTAGCTGCCGTCGCCGGTGAGGCTCAGCACGCCTTCGACCATCTCGTCGCCCCCGTTCCGACACCCCTCGTTCGAAGCCGGCTCCTGGGGCCATGCGCTCCTCAGGCGAACATGGTAGGCCGCGGCCAGGCTCGCCGGTGGCCGGTGCACCAACGCCTCGCTGTAGGCGATCGCCTGCGCCGAAGCCGGAGCGGCGGTAAGAGTCGTGAGGGCCAGTCCCAAGAGCCAATGTGTCCGTCGCGTCGACATGCCTGCTCCCATCGAGTGTGCGGTTCCGCCTCCGACCCCTGCCGGAGCGCGGGTGCAGGATGACGCCGATCGGCGTCGATCCGGCCAGGCACACGTCGCGTCTCGGTAACGCGTGCCGCCCATCCCAAAGACAAGAGCCGTGCCTCCGGGATCCGGGGAGCGACGCGACGGCGAGTCTGTGGTGGAGAGTGTTGCACTGGAGGGAGTTGGCGCCCGGCCCGACCCCGCCTGCCCGGAGGCGTGGGGGTCGGCGGGCCGACAATTATGTCAGTCGCGGAAGCGGCGAGGGTCGATCGCGTAGCCGCGGATCTTGTAGTTGATGATCCGCTCCGTGGTGTTGAGCAGGCGCGCGGCGCGGGCCCGGTTGCCGCGGCTGGACTTGAGGGCGTCCTGGATGAGGTTGCTCTCGAAGGCCGCGACGGCCTCGCCCAGCGAGCCGGACACCACCGTGCCCGACGCCTCGGCGGTCTGCAGGGTGGGCGAGAGATGGTGGCCGTGGATGACGTCGCCGTCGGCCACCAGCACCGCGCGCTCCAGCGTGTTCTCCAGCTCGCGGACGTTGCCGGGCCAGTGATAGCTGACCAGCATGTCGATGGCGGGAGTCGAGATGCGCTTGATGCTGCGGCTGTGCAGCCGGGCGTACTTCTCGACGAAGTGATCGGCCATGAGCAGGATGTCGGACTTCCGCTCGCGCAACGGCGGCACGCAGATCGCGAAGACGTTCAATCGGTAGTAGAGGTCTTCCCGGAAGCTGCCTTCCCGCTGGGCGAGCTCGAGATCCTTGCTGGTGGCGGTGATCAGCCGCACGTCCACCCGGATCGTCTCGCTGCCACCCAGCCGCTCGAACTCGCGCTCCTGGATGACGCGGAGGAGCTTGGCCTGGGTGGACGGGCTCAGCTCACCGATCTCGTCCAGGAACAGTGTCCCGCCGTCGGCCAGCTCGAAGCGACCCTTCCGCCGCGCCTGCGCCCCGGTGAAGGCACCGCGCTCGTACCCGAAGAGCTCCGACTCGACCAGGGTCTCGGGCAGCGCGGCGCAGTTCACCCGCACGAACGGCTTGCCCGCCCGCGGCGAGTGGTGATGCAGCGCGTGGGCGATGAGCTCCTTGCCGGTGCCCGATTCGCCCCGGATCAACACGGTGGCCGAGGTCCCCACGACCTGATGTACCTGTTCGAACACCCGGCGCATCGGGCCGCTGTTGCCGATGATGTGGGTGAACTCGTAGCGCTCGCGCAGCTCCTCCCGGAGCTGCGTGTTCTCCTCGACGAGCTGCCGGCGCTCCACGTCGATCAGCCGCTGGATGCGCAGCGCCTGGGCGATCATCCCGCCGGTGATCCGGAGCGCGTTCAGCGTGCGCTCTCCGTCCCGGGCGGCGAGGAAGCGCTGCTCGATGCCCAGCGTGCCGGCCGTCGCGCCGTCTAGGGTGATGGGCACGCAGGTGAAACTGATCTCCTCCTCCCGCTGGGTCCGGCCCGCCGCGCGGTGGAGGAAGCGGGGCTCGCGGCTCACCCGCGGCACCACCGCCGGTGTGCCCGACTCCGCCACCATACCGGTGACGCCCTCACCCAGCCGGTAGCGCACCCGCCCCGACGGGCGTGGGTAGCCGAGCGCCGCCTCCACCACGAGCAAGCCGCTCCCCTCTTCCAGCAGCGTGATCGCGCCGCGCACCGCGCCGCAGCGTCGCTGGAGCACCTCGAGCACCCCGTAGAGGCCGGCCTGCAAGTTGAGCGTGCCGGTCAGGGCCTGACTCACCTCGACCAGCATCGTGAGCTTGCGCGCGTCCTCTCCGTCCTCGACCCGCCGGGCCGCGGAGGCGGGCTCGCCGCCCCGACCGACCCGCTCCGGCGCGCGGGACGGCCCGCCATCGGGCATGAGGGACGGGATGTTGAAGACGATCTTGCGGGGGGCGCTCACGAATCCATCCGGATATCCATGAGCCAAGTGTAAGCCAATGGATGCAGAAAATGCAATTCTATCGGCTGGAATTGCCGTTAAGTAGCGTAAATACGGCATATTTGAAGTGATGACCGGCAGAAAACGCATGATATGCTTGACAGCAGTGGAACCAGATCCTACCTTCGGATCGCCTCGCGGGGTGCTACCGGCCTCCGCGGGCTGGCTGGGGCGCAGGACGCAAGCAGACTCACGACAAGCCTCGCCACGACAGCCTTCGTCGCAGGGCCACCGGGTCGATCACACCGAAGAGCCCCGCCAATAGCCCCAACCCCAGCGCGAGTGGCGAGACCCCCAGGCCCGGTATCGCCGCCGTCACCAATTCGCCCGCGCACCACAACACCCCGATCCCACCAGCCACCCCCACTCCCAGACCGCGCCATGCCGCGCGACCGGAAACAGCCACCAGGGTCATCATCGCGAGCAGCGTCGCCGCCAGGGCGAGCAGGCCGAGCAGGCCGCGGCCGACACGATAGGGCGCGGCCGACGCGCGGATGGCGGCGTTCACATCGATCGGATCTCCGAACGTCCCGCTCGGCGCGGCGCGATCGCGGCGGAGGGCCGCGACGATGTCAGCCGGCGGGAGTTCGCCGCGCACGACCAGCGCGGACAAGGGCTCCGCGCCGGGACGTGGGGGCAGGTAGACCGCGGCCACCGGCCTCGCGCCCTGGGGGAGACGACGCCCGTCATCCACTACACCTACGATCGTCAGCCAGGGTGATGGGCTGCTGGCCAGCTGGACGATGACCCGCTGGCCCACGGCGCCGCCCCGTGGCCAGAACCGGGCGGCCAGCTCCCGGTTCACCACCACCTCGTCTTTCGCCGCAGCACCCGGGCTCGTTGAAGCGAGGAGGTCGCGCCCGGCGAGAAGCCTGAGGCCGACGACATGGAAGTAGCCTCTCGTGACCGTGACAATCTCGACGCCGGGTGCTGGATTCGCGGAGCTTGGACCGCTCTCGGTCTCCAGTGTCACGCGGCGCGTGTTCCCGATGCCTGGGATGCTGCTGGTAAGCGCGGCGGTCCGCACGCCGCGGATCTCGTGCACCCGTGGGAGGATGCTCTGGTCCAGTGCGCGACCTCGAGTGGACAGCGCCACCAGTCCATCGGCCACGTCCACCGGTTGCAGGCGCAAGGCGTACACCCTGCCAAGCGCCGCCGCCACGGTGACCACCAGAACGGCACAGGCCACCGATGCGGCCACGGTCCCCGGGCTCCGCCCCGCTCGCCGTCCGATCACCGTCAGTCCAGCGGCCGCGATCGCGGCAGCGCCGAGAAAGACGACAGTCTCCAGGGTGGTCCCGCCGGATTCGAGCGCCACTCCGGCCCCGATCGACCGGGTCATCCACAGGTGCCCGACTGCCAACACCACGCATCCGACGGCGGCAGCGCCGCCCACGAGGACGGCGCCGCCGAGTATTCGCTCGAGGCCCACCCCCGAGGGACGTGAGAGCATGCCGACACCGATTCCCGAACCCACCACCAGCGCGGCAGCTCCGACGAAGAGTAGGACGACGAGGGGCAGCTGTTCGGAGGGTACCCCCCGATTGGCCACGACTTCGATGCTCCATGGCACGCCGTAGGCGGCGAAATACCCCTCGGGGTGGGCCGCCTGCATCTCCAGGGTCAAGCGGCGCAGCTCATCCTCGGCTGCCCCGGCGTCGACACCGGCACGCAATCGTCCGATGAGGGCTACGGAGCGGTCGCCGACGTGTGGGCCGAGCGCGTCCAGGTGGAGCGGTACCCAGACCTTCGTGTCGGGGTCGGGGTACGCGAATCCCGCGGGGAGCACGCCGACTACGGCGTGCGGCACTCCGTCGAGTGTGACGACGCGGGGGTACGCGCCCGTCCGCGCTGGACCCGCCCACAGATCCTCCCGCACCACGGCCACCGGCCGGTCCGGCTCGGGTCCGCCGAACCAGCCGGTCGGCTCCCGCTCCTCGATGCCGACGGCGCGGAACCAGTCGGGCGTGACGCGGGCCGCGGCCACGTCGCGGGAGGTGCCCGCGGAGGTCATCCGGATGGGGGAGCGCCGGAAGGCCGCGAGGACCTCGAGGCTCCGCGACTGCTGGCGCAGGTACGCCAGCTCGAAGCGCGAAAAGCCGGTCCGGTCGATGTCGGCGGCCGGGGCGGTGTTGAAGAGGCGGACCGTGCGGGGGCCTCCCGGGAACGGGGCCGGCTGCGCCCGCCACCGCTCGGCAGCGCCGAACGCGAGCGCCGCCACGCCGAGGGCCAGTCCCGCCCCGGCGATCGCCGTGGCATGCCGCAGCGGCGCCCCCCGGAGGCTTCGGGCGGCACCGAGCAACGCGGCGCCGAAGCCGGGGCGGCAGAACTCCCGGCCGAGCACCCAGAGCGCGTGCCGGTATGCACCGGCGCACCGGCGCAGCAGCCGCCACTGCTGCAGGAGCCCGAGGTCGTTCCGGTCGCGGAGCGCCAGGAGGTGGTACCAGACCTCGGCCTCCCACTCCTCGCGCCATTCGTCGCGGCGGTACTCGGGCACCAGCCACGCGGCACTCCGAATGACCAGCAGCGCCAGCCGAAAGCCCGGCGCGGGCGCCGGATGCCAGGCCGTCGTCATCCGGCAACCGGCGAGGGCTCGCCCGGCGGTCGCTTGCGGCGGGTGAGCGCGGTCATACGGCGCATCGCCTCGTTGAGCGCGGTGGCGCCGGGCGCGGTGATGGTGTAGTAGCGGCGAGGCGGGCGCTTCTCCCGGCGCGCGATCTTCGGGTCTTCCCACGCAGAGCGCACAAGGCCCTGCTCGGCGAGCTTGCCCAGAACGGGATAGACCGTCCCGCTGGGCAAGTCGGTCGCGTCCATGATGTCGAACCCGTGCCGGTACCCGCCGGCAACGGCCTGCAGCACGAGAAGGGTGGACGAGCCGAATCCGCGACGGGGCATATGTAGACAACGTATGTATGTACCCGCCTACCCGCCAGACGGGGTCTTCGGCGCGCTATCGGGCGTGGTACGTCAGATCGAACTGGGGAGCCCAGGTCTCGCCGCCGTCGCCGCTCACTTCGCCCAGCTGCCGCACATCGGCACCGGCCACCGACCAGGAGATCCTGGAGGCGTTGTCGGCCTCCGCCAGGATCATCGCCCCGTCGGTCACCCCGCCGGCCAGCACCAGTCGCACGCCGGTGTTGTCCACGTAGGTCTGGTACCATCGAGACGTGGCAGGGTCGAAGAGACTGATGCTCTGCCCTCGCACGTCGAGGTCACGGAACAGCTCGAACACCGCGCATCCGCCCGTTTCCTGCCTGATACTGCTCGAGGCCTGACGGGTGGCCGGTCCCGAGCCGGTGGGCGCCACACCCCAGAGCCCGAGCCAGAAGTCGAACTGCCGGTATTCGGGCGAGGTACACGGCACCACCGGCGGGAGCCGTCCCGCGCCGTATACGCCGGCGAGGGTGACCGGCGCGCTCACGAGGTCGGCGGCCGGATCTCCGCCCGAGCCGGCGACCGGCTGCCACGTTCCGGCCACGAGCCGGCGCACACCCATCCCCGACCGCGCCACCCCCGCCGGCCCCGTGGCCGGGTCATACCCGATCGTGAGCAGCGCCGGCTGCGCCAGCGTGCCCTCGAAGCGGAGAGCCACGTCCCCTCCGGCCGCCGTCGGGTCCAGCGGGGGCGCGTCGAAGGCGGCGACCGTGATCGCCACCGGCGCCGCGACCGCGTTCTCGGGAACCTGGAGTACCAGCGCACCGCCCAGCGCCGAGATCGTCCCGCCGGCGGCGCCGATCAACCCCCCTTCGTTGACCATGAGGTTGGAGAATGCCTGGAACGCGCCGGCACTCGCGATGATGGTGACCTCGCCCGGGCTCACCGCCTGCACCAGGCCGTCGGAAGTCACCGTCGCCACCGCGGCGTTGCTGGTGGCCCACGCGACCGGCTCGTCCGCGAGAGGGTTCCGCGACCGGTCGCGTGCCACGCCGGTCAGCGCCAGCTCCTGGCCCGGCACCAGGTCCGCGGCGGTCGGGCTCACGCTCACCATCGCCAGTGCACGGGGGTCGGAGATCGCAACGGGGTCTCCGCAGCCCGCCGCGGCGAGGGCCAGGAGGCCGAGGAGCGTCGCGGACGACAAGCGAGTGTGCGCCATGCGAGGATCCATCCAATTGGGGAGTGCCAGCCAGTAGGGGAGTGTGCCAGCGGGGCAGAAACAGTGCTGTCCCCAGATTTACTACCTATGTAGATATTGGAGCAAACAGGAGTTGTCAAGACACGAGGCGCGCAGCCGGTAGGCCACGCGCCTCGCGTCCAGTGGCTACGGTCAGGTCAGGGCTGGTTGGAGTCCGCCCGCCCGCCCAGCGCGATCGAAAGCCCCAGCGATGCCACGATATCGTTCTGGAACTCGTCGCCGCCACCGAAGTCGCCGTTGTAGAAGTAGTCCTCGACGTCGAGCCGGATGGCAGACCGACCGCTCTCACCCAGGGCGAAGCGGAAGCCGGCCCCCGCGGTGCCCCCGAAATCCGTGCTGCTACGGTCCTCGTTCAGCACGTTGCGGCCCCGCGTGAGCAGCGCCGGGCCGGCCCCGATGTAGAAGCCCACCGGATTGGTCACCGGGCTCAGGGCGAGCAGCAGCCGCCCGCTGGCCGCGAACAGGTTGGTGTTGCGCTCGTTGATGGTCTCGCCGCCGACCTTCGCCGGGGAATAGCCACCGGTCGCCTCGAAGCCCAGCATGCCGGTGCCCCAGAAGGTCAGTCGGGCGCCGCCGATGACACTGATGTCCCGGTCGAACGCCGCGTTGTCCAGGTCTGAGAATGAATTGCGCGTCGGGATGTACACGCCGGCCCACGGGACCAGGTTCACCCCGCCTTGAGCCTGCGCCGTGCCCGGAACCGCTGCCGCCAGCCCGGCGGCCATGACCAGTGCCGGCAGTATTCCACATCGCTTCAGGATCGACATAAACTCTCCGGAGAAGTACGAACCTGCCGCACGCCATGGGGCGGGGCGGCACCGGGCGCCCGCCCGGCACCCACAGAGTACCGTGCGCCCGCCGCAGGTGCTGTGCAGGGTGGCCCACCCGGATGTGAGGCCGGCCACCCTTCCTCGGGACGCCTGACAGGCCCGCTTCCGGCCCGGCGCTTGCGGGTCGCGGCCGCCTTCCGGGCCGACGCGGAGCGAGCGACACACTGACGACCTCACTCGTGCGCGCACGCCATGACCGCGATCGGCGCGGCGGCGCTCGACCGGCTACACCGGATTCGCCGCGTAGGCGACGGAACGGAATAGGCGAAAAGGTGGGTGGAACGGGCCTAGACCCGTTCCCGGCGAGAAGTTTTTTGTGAAGGGAGTTTTTGGAGGATCAACTATGAGGGTAGAGGGTCGACGGCTCATCCGGCCACGGAGCAGGGGACTCAGGGCTGATTCGGACGTCTCGCAGATCGCCGCCTTACCATACTCCCATGCCCTCGAAAATAGGCGCCGGCAGCCCCCCCGCTGTGCCGTAGATCACAGGGTCCTCACGCGTCTCCCGGCAGAATCAGCCGGGCGGCCGTGAACCGAGGTGCTCGGCCTTGAGGTCGCTGAGCGCTTGTCGCAGGCGGCGTGTGGCGCGGGCGGAGGGATGGCGATCGATCAGGCGCCGCAGCTCCGCCATGGCTCGACCGGGGTCGCCCAGCTGCCGGTCGTGCAGGTCCACCAGGGCGGCGCCCACTCGGATATCCTCGGCGGGCGAAAGCGCCGACCGCCGCAGCCCCTCCAGCTCCACCAGCGCCGTCTCAGGCTGAGCCAGCGGCCCGCCGAGCAACGCGGCCCGGCGCACGGTCGCCTCCACTCTATCGGCCGGCTGCTGCGCCCGCTCCCGATACTCTTCCGCCGCCGCGGCGATCTCCCCTCGCACGACCAGCGTTTCGATCGCGGAATAGCCGCCGCCGGCCCGCACGACTCCCCAGTTCGACAGCGCGTGGAAGACCCCATCGATGACCGGCTCCAACACGCCGCTCGTCAGTCCCACGACGAAACCGTAAATGGCCCACAGGACGCCCACCATCTGAAGCGCCCGGGGCACCACACCGCTCAGCGCGAGTCCGAGGGCTACCACCGTGCCGAAGAGCAACAGGAGGCCCGCGGTGACGCGCACGAAGTGGAGCGGTTCGTCGCTCGAGTCGGCGGTCCGGTCCAGTGCATGCTGGAGAAAGTCGGGAAGGCGCAAGCCCGCAAGGTAGGGTGCAGAGATAGAGCCATCAAGCAACCGCGATTGACTTCCGCCAGCGTCCTTGCCTAAATCCCCGGGGTTCGTGCACCCATGAGAGGCGGTTACATGCAGGCTCGCTCGACCGGACGGCGATTGGCCCTGATCCTCCTGCTGCCCGTGCTCGCGGCCGCCGTGGTGTGGCCGCGTGCGATCGCCGCGCAGGAGACGGACGACGAGAGCGAGTTCCACTCACCCTGGCGCACGAGCTACTTCCCGTACTTGAGCGGGCTGGCCAATGACGGTCCGGTCGTCTCGGCGCGCATCCGCTACTGGCAGCCCGCGCCATATGAAGCCCGCACCACCTACAACGCCGCGCTCGACGGCGCCGCCGGGGTCAGCTTCCGGGGCACCCGCTACGCCGCGGTCCGGTTTCGCGCTCCGGGACTCTGGAAGGACTGGCGGCTCGATGCGTCCCTGATTGCGGAGCGGCTCGCGCGCTTCGGCTATTTCGGTATCGGCAACGATACCGAGCACGATGCGGACCTGGTGGACGAGGATTCGCCGTTTCTCTTTCGCGTCCGGCGTATCCGGTACGAGGGCAGGGTCGAGGTCACGCGACGGCTCCGCGGCCCGCTTCATGTCGCGCTGCGGACCGATTTGCGACAGGTGCGATTCACCACCCTGCCGGGCCCGTCGAGGTTTACCGACGACTTCGGGGACGGGCTGGAACAGGACGATTTCTCGACCCGCCTCGCGTTCATCTACGACACCCGCGACAACGAGTACAACACCCTTCGTGGCCTCTTCGCCGAGGCGGGCGCACAGGTTGCGACCGGCGGCGACGGATACACCCGGCTCTACGGCGTGGTGCGGGGCTACTTGCCGCTGCGGGAAGGCACCGTGGTGGCGGCGCGGATCGTCGGCTCGGGGATGGGGGGCACGCCGACGCTGCACGCGCGGTTCGATCTGCCCACCTGGAACGATCAGGTACCCGTGCTGGGCGGGGAATATTCGCATCGCTCGTTCGACACCGGGCGCTTCGCGGGCAGAGGGGTCCTCTTCGGCAATCTGGAGGTCCGGCAGGACGTGCTGCCGTTCGGTGACCTCGGCGCCCTGACCGTCATCGGCTTCGTGGATGCCGGGCGGGTGTTCGAGGAGGAGTCGTTCCGGCTCACCACGAATGACCTGCACGTGGGCGGCGGCGGCGGGATCGCGCTGCGGATCCTCCGGTCCACCATCTTCACGTTCAACTTCGCGGGCGGGCCCGACGGGTTCAACTTCTCCGTGGGGAACGGATGGATGTTCTAGCGCTTCGGCGTCACGCCGCCGACCGGCCGAGGCCGGCGGCGGCGAGCACTTCCCGCAGGGTGGCTTCCCCCCGGTCTCTCGCGTACCACCGACGAATGTGCGGATAGATCTCGGCCTTGGGCATCGTGGGCCGGTTCTGGACTACCCAGGCCTGCAACTCGGTCGGCCGCGGTCCCCAGTGCCCCAGCTCCTGGAACTTCTCGTCCAGCGCGATGACGATCGGGATGGAGCGTGAGCCGTTGGTGAGGTAGCGGTCCATCAGCTCCGGATGCTCGTCGCGCCGGAGCACGCGCAGCTCCATGCCAGGCACCGCATCGGCGAAGCGCGCCACGATGGGAATCGTGCTCGACGCGTCGCCGCACCAGTCCTCCGCGATCACCAGCAGCTTCCGTTTCACCCCGGGCGGCACGGCGCGGCAGGCCCAGTCCGGCAGGCGGACGATGCGGTAGATCCCCTCCCACAACCCCTTGTGCTGATCGCCGGCCGCGACGAACTCGTCGTAGGGAAGCGCGGCGGCCCACAGCGTCGCGAAGTCTGTCATGCGTAGGGAACCACCGCCCCGCCCCTACAGTTCCTCGATCCGCACGCCCCGCTTGCCCAGCTCGTCCACATAGGCCCGGAACGGGATCGCCTCGTCGGGCGTGTGCACGCCCTTGAGGGTGACCCGGCCGTCGGCCTGCATCTGCCCGGTGACCGAGAGTGAATAGCCTGTGGCCCGCATCATGGCGCTGATGCCGTGCTCGGCGTCGTAAAAGTCGATCAGGCGAAACCCGATCCGCTGTGGAGCGCCGCCCTTCTGACCGGAGACGAGGACCTGGAGAGCGACCAGGTCACGGCTCTGCGGCTTGTGCAGTCGGGGCGACACCGAGGCGATGAACACGTCGCGCGGCACCACGCTCTGACCCTTTACCTCGACCGGCTTCACGTCCAGCAGTCCCAGCTCGCGGATGGACCGCATGATCGCCGCGTGCCCCGGATAGCGCAGGGTCTTGTACTCCATCACGTCGACCTTCCCTTCGTAGGCGAAGGGCAGGGTGCTGATGCCGCCTCCGGTATGAAACGCCTCGAGCGTCCCGACCGGTGAGGGGAACTCGACCGGCTCCAGCTCGCTCAGCGCGTCCACCTGGACCGGGTGGCCGCCCCGCAGGATCCAGGACGGCGTGGTGTAGTAGTCGAGCGCGCCCTCGAGCGAATACACGATCTGATAGTTGAGCGGGGGCTCGGGACTCTGAGGCAGGCCACCGACGTAGACCCGCACCTGCTCGGCCCGGTCCAGCCGGCGGATGCCTTCGGCCGCCAGGATGTTGACCATGCCCGGCGCGAGCCCGCAATCGGGAATGACCGACACGCCGTTCGCCACGGCCTGCGACTCGAGTTTCTTCTGCTCGAACACGATCTCGGTGTTTCCACCGAGATCGGAGAAATGGCAGCCGACTTCCACCGCCGCCCGGGCCATGGGCGCGTTATAGTAGTACGGGATGGCGCTCATGGCGGCCGCGTGACCCTGCATCGCGGTCTTGACGGCGCCCACGTCGGTGACGTCGAGGCGCAGTGGGCGAAGACGCCCGCCCCAGTCCTCCGTCAGAAAGCGTGGGAGCTGGCTCGGGCGGAGGTCGGCGAGTGTGACCTGACTCACGTTCGGGCTCTGCAGGAGATCGTACGCGCAGGCGCAACCCTGAAGTCCCGCCCCGAGAACCAGCATCTTCATGCCAAACTCCCGCCGCGAAAGTGACCGAGCAAAAGCCCCGGAACCTACTCGGGCCAACGATCACCTTCAACGGGACCCATCTGCTCTAGCTTGACTACCATGTCGAATCCTGCGCCATCGCGGCGAGACGGTGAGGCCACCCGCCAGCGACTTCTCCGGGCCGCCCTGGACCTCTATACCACGGTCGGTTTCCGCGCCACCACCACGCCCGCGATCGCGGCCCGGGCCGGCGTGGCCGAAGGAACCATCTACCGTCACTTCAGCGGCAAGGAACACCTGCTGAACGAGGTCTACCGCAACGCGCAGCGTTGGGGAGCCGGGCTGGTCAAGGAGCCGGAGGCCAACGGCGCCACGGCACCCGAGCGTCTCGACGGGATCGCCCGACGCCTGCTGGAGGCCGCAGAGCGAGACCCGTCGCAGACGCGAATGCTGCTGCGGAACCGTGAAGAACAGCACCTCGACGAGCGAAGCCGCGAAGCCTCCCGGGAGTTCCGCGACGCGCTGCAGGAAGTGGTGGCGGGGGGTGGCGCGGTGGGCCAGGTGCGCGAAGGTCCGCCCGGACTGTGGACCGACGTCTGGCTGGCCCTGGTGGCGTTCGCGGCCGAGCGGGTGGGCGCGCGGGAGTGGGAGACGGGCAGTCCGCACATCGGGCTCACGCTCGAGGCCGCCTGGGACGCTATCGCCGCTCGTCGCTAGCGCCGGCGAACACGGTGGGCTGGCGCGGCCGGGCAGGCACCGAGCTCCACTCCACCGTCCGCGGGTGGCCGGCCGACAACGGCCGCACCACCAGCCGATCCTCCTCCAGATAGGCCACCGAGTCGTCGCCCCATCGCGCCGCCTCTCGCGCGCCGCGGGCGAAGAGCGATGGCCCTCCGCTGTCACCCACCGCACAGAGATCCTCGCCATTCGCGCAGGGAATCACCCGCGCGAACGCCGGCTTCCCCAGCAACACCGCCAGCGCGGACTCGGCCATCGCACGCTCCGCACTGGTCACCGGTCGGGCGGGCGCGGCGGCCGGCGGGGCCGCCGCTCGATAGAACCGCTCGCCCGCCTCGATTACGATCTCCTGCCCACCCGCCGTCCATCCCACCCGGCGAGGATTCGAGATGCCCTTCGGCAGGTCGATCTCCCGCTCCGCCCCGTTCAGCAGATTGAGCACCCAGACGCCGGCCGGCATGGTGTCGGTGAGCGACCCCGCACGCAGAAAGGCCACCTGTCCGCCGTCGGGCGACAGCGCCGGCCGCAGCTCAGCCACTGGACTGAAGGTGATGGGGATGGCCGGCCCGCCTGCGGGGGTCTGCGCGAAGAGGTCGCCCGCGTCGTCGCCGCCCACGAAGACGACCATCGGATCGCGACCCACGTCGAACTTCCCCCGCAGGGGCAGAAATCCGCTCCGGCACCCCGCGAGCACCGCGGCGGCGGCCAGCCAGCGCCACTCAACGCGCACGTGCGAACGCCCGCTCGATCTCCGGGCCGAGGTCCCGTCCCGCGGCTGCCGACATCGCCCGCGCGAAGTCCGCGCGGCTCGCGGTCTGGTGGGCGCGATCGCCGGTGAAGCGCGCGAGTCCGGCGAAGAACACCGAGTCGCCAACCACGCCGCGGAGGGCGTGCATCGCGCGGGCGCCGCGCCCACGGTCGGATGCCGCACCCCGGGTATCGGTGAGCCGACCCGCGGGGTCACGCCAGAGCGTGGCCAGGTAGCGGGCGAGTCCGTCCACGACCCAGCGGTCTTCCTCGGCAGCCGGCGAGACGGCGAGGCCGAACCACTGGCGCGCCGTCGCCAGCGCGAGCGTCGAGTCGCCGGCTCTGCCGCTCGCTCCCTCGGGAATCAGGACCATCCCCGGAGCGGCCACCGGCGCACGGACCGGCGCTTCGACGAACGCCAGCCGTGCGTACGGGTAGCGGCCGGCACGCGCCGCGAGCCACTCCACCATCTCCCACGCTCGCGTCGGCCCCGCCGTTTCGGAGCTCCCGCCCCCGTAGCTCCACTGCTCGACCAGGGGACATCCGTCGCCACAGCGGCCCGGCGTCAGCACGCGTGTCACATAGGGACCGCTCGCCACGGCGAGCGATGACAGGGGCGCGGAGGTGTCCATCCGGTAGCGCCACACCGCGTGGCCGTAGGGAAGCGTGTCCACCTTCTCCAACACACCGGGCGCGATGCTCCGCTCGGCCACCAGCGTCTGGACCCGGAACGACGCGGTCACGCGCTCGAATCCACTCTCGCGTGGCACCGGGAGCCAGAAGCGTGCGCCGTCATCCTCGGCCGTGGCGAGGAAGACCCGGTCGCCTCGGGCGTTGGCGCCCACAGTCGCGGCCCCGTGGGCCCTGCCGTGATAGCGCACGCGGGTCGTGATGGAGTCGCCGGCCGCCTTCTGGTGGGGCACGACCAGGTCGTCCTCGGACCGTCCGTACATCGTGCGGGAAAGGCGCGTGTTGGGACGTCCGTCGATGAGCACCCTGACCACCCGCATGGACGAGTCGAGCTCGACACCCACCGGCTCGGCCGAGCCGAGCCGCCACGCGGTCTCGACCTCGCCGAGCAGGTGCCTGCCGGTATCGCTGGGGATCAGGGTGATGTCGTAGCGGAGCGCGTCATTGGGGGCGGCCGCGTTGGGCGCGGCCGCCACCTGCAGGGCCAAGAGGAGGTGAAGCATGTCGGATCAGCTCGCCGAGGCGTCGCTACTTGCCCAGTCGAGCGCGATAGAACTCCAGAATGCGCGTCCAGGCCCGCTCGGGCTGGGGCCCGTCGTTCCCTTCCCTGCCCGGCTTGAGGAACCCGTGGCCGGTGCCGGGAAAGATCTCCTGAGCGAACGTCTTGCCCTGCTGCTGCATGGCCGCGTTCACCTCGGGGAGCGAGGCGTTGATCCGCGCGTCGTTCTCGCCGTAGATGCCGAGCACCGGCGACTTGATGCGGCGGAACGCCGCCGTATCGGGCGCGGGCCCGTAGCACACCACGGTCGCCTTGAGCTTCGGATTGTTGGTCGCGTAGCGGAAGCTCTGCCCACCACCCCAGCAGAAGCCGATCGTCCCGATGTCGCCCTTCCGGACGGCGGCCAGCGAGTTCAGGTAGCCGTAGGTGGCATCGAGATCTGCGGTTACCCGCTCGGGCTCGAGCTCACCGATCAGCTTGCGGCCTTCGTCATCGTTGGAGGGTGACTTGCCGTGCTTCGACGACAGGAGATCGGGCACGATCGCGACGAACCCCGCCTTGGCCAGCCGGTCCACCACCGTGGGCTCCCAGTCGGTGAGACCGAAGATCTCGTGGATGACGATCACACCGGCGGCCTTGTCCTTCCGCTCGGGGTAGGCCACGTAGGCGCGGATCGACTCCTTGCCATGCTTGATCGTCACCCATTCGCCGTGCGTGGTGGGCACCGGCGGCTCCATGCGCCGGACTGCACCGGCCCCGGCGGCGCCGATCAGCATGGCGCCGGCCGCGATGGCCAGATACGAGGGTCCGTTCATGGCGTGAGATCCACGAACTCGACCCGGTTCTCGGTCAGGAGCGGAACCGCGACCCGATTCCGCTCGCGGTCCAGCGCGATGTCCGCGGCACCGGGAAGCCCGCCCACCAGCTTGGTGATCTTGTCACCGTCGAGCATGAAGAGGCTCGAGTCGGTCCAGGTCGACACCACGAACCGGCCGCCCTCGATCGCTTCGATGCCGTCCATCATGCCGGGGCCCTCCGCGAACACGGTCGCCGCCGAGTCGCCCGGGGCCCAGTGATAGATGGATTTTCCCTGGAAGGACAGGATCACGAACTTCGAGGCGGTGGAGTCCCACGTGAGCCCGTTGGGGCCCGGCTTGTCCTTGAACTCCAGCGCGACGGTGGCCTTGCTGCCCTCCAACCGGAAGACGCGGTCCGGCCCCGGATGATCCATCCCGCCCTTGCCGTCATCCGCGACACCGGTGTCGGTCAAGTAGATCGCGCCGTCCGGTCCGACCGCGGCGTCGTTCAGGAACTTGGCCTTGCCCACCATGCTCACCGAGCGGATCGGCTTTCCGGTCCGCTTGTTGAACACGCGGACCGCGTCGATGTCCGCCACCCAGAGCGTATCGCCCTTGATCGCGAGACCCTTGGGCGAGTCGAGCTTGACGCCGCCCCGGCCGCCCGCGATGAACTTGAGCGAGTCCACCTTGCCGTCGCGCGTGACCCGGCTGATGTAACCGTTGCCGTCCTTCCCTGTCGGGCTGCCGTTGACGTTGGAGACGAAGTACACACCGAGGTCGGCGTCGTACCGCGCGGCCTCGGGCGCGTCGAGGCTGTCCAGCGTGAGCGCGATCCTGGCCGTCGGTGCGCCGTCCAGGGCCGGCGTCGTGTCCGCCGCCCCGGCCGCCCGTCCCGCGTCGCGTCCCCCGCCGCCGCACGCCGGCAGGACCGCCGCCGCGCCGAGCCACGCTACCGTGCCCGCCCTCATCCACTCTCGCATGCCCCCGCCTCCGCTGTTGATGGTCTATTCGTCCGGCGCTCCGCCGGTGCGCGCCACCTGATCCGCCCGAATCTTGGCCGGATCGAAGCGCTCGGCACCGGCGAGCATTTTGTCGATGGTCTCGTCGAAATCGGCCTTGGCCCCCCGCTTGAACCGGAGCGGGTTGACGCGGGCGACGACGAATGCCCGAAGATAGGGGCTCTCGAAGCCCTTCGCCTTGAGGGCGGCCACGGCCCCGGTCACCGCCTCGTCCAGTGCCAGCACCTTCGCCGCCCGCTCCTGCCGGAGGACCAGCGCCTTCGACAGCGGGGCGGAGAGGAACTGCTCCACCCGCTTCAGCACCGGGTGGTAGGCCCCGCCGGCGAAGCGGCCGTTCTCCTGGTAGCAGAGGCCGATGGTGAGCAGCGCCGGCTCCTCGAACTCGCTCTCGAACGACTTCTCCGGCCGATCGTCCAGCTCGGCGAGATTCTGGGCCAGGCGGATCACCTCCAGGGCGCGCTCCCTGAGGTTGTGGGCCTTTTCGGTGTTGAGCAGCAGGATCCGGTGCGCCACCTCGATCTCCGGCACCACGATGGCCACCACGGCCCGCGCGCCCAGCGCCCGGAGGGCGGCCAGCCGGTGATTGCCATTGGGCGTCCAGTAGGCGCCGTCGTCGGTGCGCACGGCCACGATCGGATCGAGATAGCGGCCCAGCTTGTCGATCGCGGCCGTGAGCCGGGTGACGTGGGCGGCCGAGAGATCCCGCTGATAGGGCGTGGGCTCGACCCGCTCGACCGGGAGGCCGGCGAGGATCTGCCAGCTCCCGCCCAGCGGGTCGCGGTAGGTCGCCAGGACGCTCCCGCCGTCGGTCTCGATCGACTCGGCCAGGCGGGCGACGGCCGCGGGCGGCGCGCCGCTCGCGAGCGCGTCGGCTTCCATCCCGCGCGAGCGGGGGGCTGCCGCCGCCTTCTTCCGGCTCTGGCGGGGTTTCTTCGCGGTCTTCGCTTCGGCCATGCCGCACCTCGCTTCCCAGGGCGTACGGCGTCCCGTCTGATACGTAATCCCGATGGCGGACGGGCGGAACCCGGGGACGGGACCGGTTGCGCCGAGCGGCCGGCCGTGTAGTATCGCTCGCTGAGCCCGCGATGCGGACCTCCCCGGATTTCACGCAGCGCCACGACCATAGGGCGGAAGATGTTCGATCTCGAGTTGCTCGGTGGCCCCGAGGGCGCCGATGAACGTCTCTTCATCTGGGGCCGCATCAAGCTGGGCGCGTTCCAGGACGAGTTTCAGGTGCCGTTGTACGACTGGGCGCCGGGCGACTATGTGGCCCAGTGGCTCGCCGCCGCGGAGCGGCTGGTGGCGGGAGACCCGCTGGTGGTGTTCCTGACCCACATGGTGCACCCCACGGCGCCCTACCACATGGGATGGCCCGCCTGGCGCGAGGGCGACAGGGTGCTGGTCCAGGAGCGCCTCTTCGTCGCCGAACAGCTCAAGGAGCCGTTCGATCCGGACCATCCCGAGCTCCACGTCGGTCCTCGGCAGGAGATCTCGGACGAAGGCCTCCGCATCTCGCAGTGGGCGGTGTCGCTCGCCGATGTCGCGGCGTTCCTCGACCGGGCGCGCCGGTCGAGCGTCCCCGCAGAGCCCCCCGACAGAGGATCCCGATGACGCAGAAGCTGCGCGACACCAGGTACGCCCGGGAGCTCGCCAACGCGAAGCTGCCATCGGGTCCCGGGCGCAAGTCGTTCGTGGCGATCGAGCGGATTCACGTGAAGCAGCTGGATCAGGTGGAGATCCGCTTCTCCTCCTGGGAAGGGACCAAAATGCTCCCCCGGCCGCTCGACCTGCCCGAGGCGGAGCTGCTGCCGCTGCTGGAGGCCGCGCTGCGCGGCGGGGTGTTTTCGGACGGGTTCACCGAGGGACTCCGTGGCGTCCTGGTCGCGATGGCTCCTGTCCCGGTTGCCGCGCCGGTGACGGCCGCCGCACCGGCCCCACCGGGTCCCCCGGTGTCCTCGGATCTCGAAAAGATCCAGACACACCTGCACGACCTGATCCGCACCCGGGCCGGTGACGGGCTGGGCGCGCAGGCGTCGAGCCTTCCCATCCTCGCCGCGGGGGAAGGCACGGAGGACCATCCCGTCTGGTACGCGGTGGACGGCATGGACGGCGGCTTCAAGTACTGGTGGGACGCCGCTTCGTCCCGACTCCGGCTCATGAGCGAGAGCTACTCAGCCCGGGTCGAAGGGTCGGGCCAGCTGCACGAGATTACCCCGGCCGGCGCGCATCTCCTCGGAGAGGGCTTCGTCTGATATGCTGTCGCTCAAGCTGGACCTGCTGCAGACCCTGAGCCTCGCCGCGCTCCTCTACTTCGTCGGCCTCAAGATCCGGCAGCGGATCGCCTGGCTCGACCGGCTCAACATTCCGGCGGCCGTGGTGGGCGGATTGCTGTTCGCGCTCCTGGTGCTCCTGGGCCGGGACCGGTTCCTGAGCGTCCAGCTCGATACCTCCGCCCAGACCCTGCTCAGCGTCGCCTTCTTCAGCACGATCGGCATGGGCGCGAGTGTCGCCTTACTGCGGGCCGGCGGGCTCCAGGTGGTGATCTTCCTGGTCTTCGCCACCCTCTTCTGCTTCGTGCAGAACTTCCTCGGCATGGCCATCGCGCGAGGCTTCGGCGAGCACCCCCTGCTGGGAGTCATGGCCGGGTCGGTCACCCTGGTCGGCGGGCCCGCGACCGGGCTCGCCTTCGCGCCGCTGCTCGAGAGCGCCGGCCTGGTGGGGGCCGGCACGCTCGCCCTGACGGCGGCCACGTTCGGCATCATCTCCGGGGGACTCACCGGTACGCCGATCGGCACCTGGCTCATCCGGAGGCACCGGCTGACCCCCACCGGCATCGGGGGCGCCGGCACGGAGGACCTGAAGCCGGTGCCCTTGATCGTGGAGTCCGACCGGGAGGACGCTCCACTCATCCTCAACATGATCCTCCTCGCCGTGGCGATGGGCATCGGCAGCATCCTGAGCGCGGGGTTCACGCGCCTGGAGTGGACGCTGCCGGCGTACATCGGGGCGATGATCGTCGCGTCGCTGCTCCGGAACCTGGACGATGCCACCGGGTGGTTCCGCATCGACCCGGCGGCAATGGATTTCGTCGGCGGTTTCGCGCTCAACATCTTCCTGGTCGTGGCGCTGATGGATCTGAAGCTCTGGCAGCTGGCTGGACAGGCGCTGCCGCTGTTCGTCATCCTCGCGGCCCAGGTCACCGTCATCGGGGTGTTCGCCCTCACCGCGTCCTTCCGGCTCATGGGACGTGACTACGACTCGGCCGTGATGGCGAGTGGGTTCGTGGGCTTCGCGCTCGGCACCACCGCGAACGCGGTCGTGAACATGCGGGCGCTGGTGACGAAATACGGGCCCGCGCCCCGGGCGTTCCTCGTGGTGCCGCTCGTCGGGGCGTTCTTCATCGACTTCGTGAACGCGATCATAATTACGTTCTTCGTAAACATGATGAGATAGCTATGAGCTGTGAGCTATGAGCTGTGAGTGAGCTATGAGCTATGAGGGGCATGTAGATCGGGGCTCGTCGCTTCGGCCCACGGTTCTTGCTTCTAGCTCATAGCTTCTAGCTCATAGCTTCTAGCTTATAGCTCATAGCTCATAGCTCATAGCTCACAGCGCACAGCCCCCACGGAACTCCAAATGCCCACCATCTGCGCTCACATCCCCACCACCCCTCATAGCGCCCGAGCCGCGGGCTGTGAAGAATGTCTGGCCAGCGGCGGACGCTGGCTTCATCTCCGCCTCTGCATGAGCTGCGGCCATGTCGGCTGCTGCGACGACTCGCCCAGCCGGCACGCCTCGGGCCACTTCCACTCGAGCGGGCATCCGGTGATCCAGTCCTTCGAGCCGGGCGAGGATTGGGGCTGGTGTTACGTGGATCAGCGCATGCTCGGGCCGTTCCCGCCCGCGCCCCGCCCGTCCTGACCGCAGGCGCGGACCTCCGCTCCATCCGCATCGTCCTCGCGACCTGCCAGGCGAAGCCGTCACTCACCGCCAGCGACGCGCTGCTGGCGGGGGAGCTCGAGCGCTCAGGGGCAGAGGTGGTCGCGGGTCCATGGGACACGATCGCGCCCAAGGACGTGGAGGGCGCGGTGGTCTGTCTCCGCTCGACCTGGGACTACCATCGGCGGTGGTCCGAGTTCCGCGCCTGGATCGGCGGTCTCGCCGGGCGCCGCGCAGGGCTCTGGAACCCGGCCGAGACCGTGCTCTGGAACGCGGACAAGCAGTATCTGCGCGACCTGGGCGAGGCGGGGATCGCCCTGCCTCGCACGCGCTGGTTCGAGCCGGGCGATCGGCCGGACTGTGCGGCCATCCTCGACGAATGGGGTGTGACGCGCGCCGTGCTCAAGCCGCGCGTGTCGGCGACCGCGTTCGGGACCTACCGGCTCGAGGCCGGCCACGTGTTGACGGAGGATGAATGGAAGCCGCTGGAGGGATCGGGCGGACTGGTGCAGGCGTTCGTGCCCGAGGTGGAAAGCGCCGGTGAGATCTCCCTGATCTATCTCGGCGGCGGATTCACCCATGCGGTGCTGAAGCGGCCCGCGCCGGGGGACTTCCGGGTGCAGACGGATTTCGGAGGGACGCTCGCGCCGATGGCGCCTGGCCCGTCCGTACAGGCATTCGGGGATCGGGTGCTGGCGGCGGTCACCCGCCCGTGGCTCTATGCGCGGGTGGACCTGATCGATGCGGTGGGCGGTCCGGTGTTGATGGAGCTGGAGCTGATCGAGCCCGACCTGTTCCTCACCCCGGACGCAGCCGGCCGAATGGCCGCCGCCCTGCTCGCTCGCGCGGGCGGGGCGACGGCCTCGGATGCCGGGAGTGACCGAGGAGCTAGACCGTAGCGGGCGGCCGGCGCGCCAGCAGGTTGCCTACCCCACCGACGATCCCCACCGCGATCGCCACCAGTGCCACCGCCGGGGTCCACAGGGCCTCGAGGCCCAGGGCCGCGTCCAGCGAGAAGGCGCCCGGCCCGGTCAGCGCGAGCGCGAGCGCGCCGGTCCCGAACAGGAGCGGCACCTCGATGCCGTTCGAGGTCGCGAACACGCCGTGCTTCCAGTGCACGCTCAGCGCGGCGACGATCATCACCGAGAGCATGAGCGCGGGGCCCACCGGTCCGAGGAAGCCGAGCGTCACGAGCAGTCCACCAACGATCTCGGTGACCGCGGCGGCGGCGGCGAACACGCGACCCGGCCGGAAGCCGATGGACTCGAAGAAGCCCGCGGTGCCGGTGAGACCGTGACCCCCGAACCAGCCGAAGAGCTTCTGGGAGCCGTGGGCGGCCAGGAGGAGACCGAGGACCAGGCGGGCGACCAGGAGGCCCACACTGAGCGCGGTGAAGTCGGTGAAGCTGATTGCGGACATGGTGGATCTCCGAGGTAGATGTTATAACGCCTATTGGCATAACACCCACCTCCCGGGAAGGTTCCCGGGGCCGCCCGGTCAGAACCCGATCTTGAGGATCCGCCCCTCGGTTCCCACCAGCCAGCCGTCCGCCGGGCTCGCGAAGGCCACCGCCCAGTAGTCCTTCGCCTCCGGAAGGAGCGACCAGCGCCCGCCCTCGTCGGCCGACCAGGCCGCACCGCTCGGCCCGGTGGCCACCACGGTCCGGCTCCCGCCTCCGGCGTACGCCAGCCCGTAGATCCCGCCGGGAAACGGGGTCCTGCCTCCCAGGCGCCAGCTGCGCCCGCCGTCGTCCGATCGCGCGACGTTGTCGGCGAACGAGTCGGGGACGGCGATGTTCCCCCCACCGAGGATCCCGTGCAGGGTGTCCCGGAACGCCACGCTCGAGCCGCCCGTGGTGGAGGTGCCCTGCACCACGGGAGTCGGGTATGCCTCCCACCGCTCGCCGCCGTCGGTGGTGGCCAGAATCCGGGACGCGGGGCCGGCGCCGGTCACGATCCAGCCGTGGCGATCTCCCAGGGCCGCGGTGCAGGTGCCGCTGGCCGCGAAGGCCCCCTCACCCGCCTGCGCCGCCGGCAGGCGGTCGCCGATGTCGTGCCAGCGCTGCCCGTCCGCGGTGGCGACGACCGGGAAGCGCCCGGCGACTCCGTCGCTCATGGCGAAACCGCGCCGGTCGGTCCAGAAGGCGAAGCAGTCGTAGAAGGCCGTGGTGTCGCGGTTGGTGAACTGGAGCGACCAGGTCCGGCCGCCGTCGTCGGTCCGGTAGATGCGAGATCGGTCGCCGGGGCCGGCGGCCAGCAGGTACGCCACCCGCTCGCTCACCGCCTCGACGTCGCGGAACTCGAGGCTGTCGGCGCCGGGCACGACGCCCGCACGCCAGCTCTGTCCGCCGTCCACCGTGACGGCGTAGGTCCCGCCCACTCCACTCACCCACACGATCCGGTCGTCCACCGGACTCACGGCCTGCAGCCTGTTGGTGGTGCCGCTCTGTTGTGGAGTGAGCACGGGCGCGCGGAGCTCGGCGGCCGTATCGGCGGGCCGGCCGGTGCCTTGGCTGCAGCCCCCCGCCGTGAAGGCGAGGCCGAGCACGAGGGTCGGGAGTCTCATGCCGCCAAGCTACGCCCGACCCCGCGCTCGCACGAGCCCCCTACCAAGTGGTGACGCCGACCCCATGCTGCGCCAGCGCCGTTTCATCCGGCGAGCGCTTCCAGTCCACCGGCCCGACCTCGTACCGGTAGTGCAGCATGGACAGCACGTACTTCCAGGCTCCGGTGAAGTAGCGGTACGTCTCGTCCCACTCGCCTCCGCGGCCCCAGCCGGTCTGCTCGAACCAGACCCTGGTGCGGTCGGCGCCCAGCCGCTCGAGTCGCACGACGACGCTGGTCCGCTGCCGCCGGGCCTCGGGAAACTTGGGCGGCGCATCCCAGGTGAACGACAGCATCTCCGGCGCCTGCAGCGCCAGCAGCAGATTCCCCTCGGCGCCCCGCTCGCCCGGCGCGCCGTCGGGGTTAAAGAGGATCTCGTACGCGCCCAGTGGACGGAGCTCGATGTGGCTGCCGGGGGCGAACCACTCCCGGATGCGATCGCCCTCGGTCCAGGCGGACCAGACGACGTCGATCGGCGCGGCCACATCCACCCGGTAGCGGAGGGCGCGGCCGGGGCTCTCGTCGAGCGCGGCGGGAGACGGAGTGTCGACAGACGAGACGGTGGTGGCGAGCAGCAGCAGGATACTGGTCAGCATGGCTTCCTCCGGTCAGGCATGTGGGATCTCTCCGCCCGCGCGCGCGATCGAGGCGGCGGTCCCGCCTCGCACCAGCTCCACCAGTCGCATCACGCCGGCCATCGCGTCCATCGCGCGCATCGCATTGGTCCGCCGCCCGGCCCAGACGTTGAGGATGTAGCCCCAGCCCGCGCCGTACCCCTTCCGGGCCCGCGCGGCGCCCTTCCCCCAGTTCTCCCACTTGCTCGCGGTCAGCTCGAGCCGCGTGCCACCTGCCTCCGGGATGAACCGCACCTCCACGTCCTGCGCGCTGGACGCATCGCGCGCGGGATGGAAGGTGAACTTGATCCGCGCGGGCGGATCCCACTCGAGGACGGTGCCCCACTGAAAGCGCCGGCCGTCCGCGTGCTCCTCGTAGATCCGCCCGCCCACGCGCTGCTCGAACACCAGCCGCGCCACCTGCTTGCCGCCGATCGAGTGGGTGCGCCAGGGCCACCACGACGAGAACTCCCCGGCGAAGCGCCGGAAGGCCGCCTCCTGTCCCCACGACACCAGCGCGCTCCGGACGATGGGCGACAGCACGGTCTCGGTCATCGGGATCCTCGCTTGGGCGGCGCGGGGTCGTCCGCGGCATAGGCGGTCAGCACATCGTCCCACAGGGATTCCAGGTAGCGGCGCAGCTCGACCAGCCCCTCGGCGGTGGCGCGGTAGTGCCGCCGGGCGCCGTCCCGCCGGTCGGTCACCAGCCGCGCGTCGCGCAGCACCCGGAGGTGCTGGGACACGGCGGGCTGGGTGACCCGGGCGAAGCGGGCGAGCTCTCCCACGGTGTGCGACCGGCGGCGGAGCCGCTCGTAGAGCCGGCGGCGCGTGGGATCGGCCAGGGCGGTGAGCGCAGAGTGATAAGCCATTACTTATATAAGTAGCTGCTTATTTTCTTTTGTCAAGAAGGCGGGGGTATCTTGGAAGTCCACCCCGGACGAGGAGCCTGGCGATGGCGAGCATCAGGAAGTCGGCGAAGAAGGCGAAGGCCTCCGCCAAGCGGGCGGGCGGCAAAGCGAAGACACTGGCGTCGAAGGTGGCGCGGAAGGTGACGAAGAAGAAGCGCGCGTCGAAGGGCAGGAAGGTCGCGGCGGCCGTGGCCGGTCTCGCCGCTGCCGCGCTCGGCGCCGCCGTGGCACGGCGGCGGAAGAAGTCACGCTAGACTGGATCCCGCGAGTGGCGCGCCGGTGCCGGCGCGCCGCTTCGGGTCAGGACGCCCCGGTTCCGCCGTCCCCCGTCGACGCCGCCGGCACGTAGAGCGCTCCACCCCCCTCTCGAAATTCCGCCGACTTCGCCGCCATCCCCGCCGCTGCCTCGCGCAGGTCGTGCGAGATCTGCATCGAGCAGAATTTGGGCCCGCACATCGAGCAGAAGTGCGCCACCTTGGCGCCGTGCGCCGGCAACGTCTCGTCGTGGTAGGCGCGCGCGGTGACCGGATCGAGGCTCAGGTTGAACTGGTCCTCCCACCGGAAGTCGAACCGCGCCCGGCTCAGCGCGTCGTCCCACGCCCGCGCCCCTGCGTGGCCTTTGGCGAGGTCGGCGGCGTGCGCGGCGATCTTGTACGCGATCACCCCCGCCTTCACGTCGTCGCGGTTCGGCAGGCCGAGATGCTCCTTCGGGGTGACGTAGCAGAGCATGGCGGTGCCGTACCAGCCGATCATCGCCGCGCCGATCGCGCTGGTGATGTGGTCGTACCCCGGCGCGATGTCGGTGGTGAGCGGACCCAGGGTGTAGAATGGCGCCTCGCGGCACCACTCGAGCTGCTTGTCCATGTTCTCGCGGATGAGATGCATGGGGATGTGGCCGGGACCCTCGTTCATCACCTGCACCCCGTGCTCCCAGGCGATCAGGTTGAGCTCGCCCTGGGTCTTGAGCTCGGCGAACTGTGCCGCGTCGTTCGCGTCGGCGATGCTGCCGGGCCGGAGCCCGTCGCCCAGCGAGAACGACACGTCGTACGCCGCCATGATCTCGCAGATCTCGCGGAAGCGGGTGTAGAGGAAGCTCTCGCGGTGGTGGGCGAGGCACCACTTGGCCATGATGGATCCGCCGCGCGACACGATCCCCGTGATCCGCGCCGCGGTGAGCGGGACGTAGCGCAGCAGCACGCCCGCGTGCACGGTGAAGTAGTCCACCCCCTGCTCCGCCTGCTCGATCAGCGTGTCGCGGTAGATCTCCCAGGTCAGGTCCTCCGCCACGCCGCCCACCTTCTCCAGCGCCTGGTAGATCGGCACCGTCCCGATCGGCACCGGGGAGTTCCGGAGAATCCACTCGCGGGTCTCGTGGATCTGCCGTCCGGTGGACAGGTCCATCACCGTGTCGGCGCCCCAGAGCGTCGCCCAGCGAAGCTTCTCGACCTCCTCCTCGATGGACGACGTCACGGCCGAGTTGCCGATGTTGGCGTTGATCTTCACCCGGAAGCGGCGGCCGATGACCATCGGCTCCAGCTCGGGGTGATTGATGTTGGCGGGGATGATCGCCCGGCCCCGGGCCACCTCGCTGCGGACGACCTCGGGATCCATCTCCTCCCGAATCGCGGCGAATTCCATCTCCGGTGTGATCTCCCCGAGACGGGCGTAATGCATCTGGGTGACGCACCCGCGGCCGCGGAGGGGGGCGGGCGCCGCCACGTCTCTCTCCGCGATCCAGCCACGACGCACGGAAGGCAGGCCTTCACGAGCGTCATGCCCCAGCGGCCCGCTGCTGTCGTACACCCGGAGCGGCGGCTCGCCGCCCGACAGCGCGATCTCCCGCATGGGGACGCGGATGCCGCGCGAGCCTTCGACGTGGACCTTGGTGGAAGCGGGAAACGCGTCGCCGTAGGACGCGGTGGCGGGGCCTTCGGGCAGTGTGGCGGTCATCGCGGACGCGCTCCCTCTCATGAACAAGGGAGCGAGGACGGCATCGCTGTCGCCCGCGCCGCGCTCCCTTCGCCGGTATCAGCCGGATCAGGTTCCAAGGGTACGCTCTCAATCGGGCGGTGATCGGCCCGATGCCCCTGGCGGCATCTGAAGTGTAGCGCGCCTACCGGGTGGGCGCGACGCCTCCCCGAACGCGGCGCACGAGACCGGCGATCAGCATGATGGCCCCGACGATCAGCAGCAGGTGGATCAGCAAGCCCGCGACCTTGAACACCAGCCAGCCGAACAGCCACGCGACGATCAGCACGATGCCGAAGGCGACAAGTCCTCTCACGGAATCCTCCTCGAGTGATGGCGAACGATGACGGCGAGCCGCCGTGCCGGGTACGGGCGCGCGGCCTCGGTCGCATGATACTCGAGCGCTGCCCTGCCTCCCGTGGCGGCGATCACACCTGGCGCCGGGGCCGCCCTGAGCCCCGGTGGCGGCGGGTGAGAGGCGGGCGAGATGGTCCTGTCTCGCGCCCCTAGGTCATCAGGCACGCGATATGCCTTTTGGCGGGTGGTGACCGGACCTCCGCAAGGCCGGTCGTCCCCCGTTCATCGCCCAGTGAGGAATTCGCGCCGTGAGAAGGTCGAGCGTGATCGCCATCGCATGCGCGGTGTTGCTGCCCGCGAGCCCGCAGGGTGCCCGTGCCGCCCAGCGCCTGATCGACGTGCGCCAGATCGCGACCGATACCCTGCGCGACGTGGCCGTTGCCGCATTCGTGCAGGGCCGGCCGACGATCTACTACAATCCCGTCCTTCTGCAGGGCTTCGGTCCGCACATGGCCGAGTTTTTCTTCGCGCACGAGTACGGTCATCTCCGCTACGGGCATAGCGGGGCGGCGCTCGCCGGGGACGCGGGGGCCGCCGGCCTCACCCGGCAGCGGCAGGAGCTCGAGGCCGACTGCTACGCCGCCCTGGCGCTGGCCGAGCACGGCCGCGAGTCGGTCGAGGCCGCCGTGCGGTTCTTCCGGCGAATGGGTCCCTATCGCTACGACGCCTTCCACCCCACCGGCGCCCAGCGGGCGGCGAAGATCCTATCCTGCCTCCCGGCCGCGCCGGACGACACCGACGGCGACGGCGACGGCGCCGGCGGGAATCCGCCGCAGGGGCGCGTGGTGAGCTTCACCCTCCGAAGCCCGGCCGCGAGCGCGGGTGAATACGCGCTCGAGGCTCGCATCTGGATCGACGACGACGTCGTCGGAACCGTCTCCAGCATCCGCCAGCCGGGCAGCATCGTGGTGCGCGGGGTGCCGGCCGGCGCCCATCGGTACCGGCTGGCGCTCAAGGTGTTCGCCTTCGACGCCATGCTCCAGCTCAATCCGAGCGGCGGGGCCACCGGCGAAGGGTCGATCGTGGTGGACGAGGGGTCGGTTTTGGCGGTCCGCTGGCGGTCGGGGGAGGCCCCGACACTGGTGCGCCAGACGGCCGGGGATTCATCCATGTAGCGCCGACACCCCAGGCCGACGATTCTGTCACTCCGCATGGGGGCATTCACTCCGCATCGCCCGCCCCATCGCCACCGATGCAAAACCTTGCACAGCAACGCCTTCCGGGAAGGGGTTTGAGCTGAGTTGGTCGCCTACCCCTTATGGAATCGCGATTGCCGAAGTACATTGGCTCCGCTCAGGACCCAGCACGAAGACTTTTTCACCGACCAGGAGCCCCACATGCCCCGTTCTCTCATGCTCTCCCTCGCCGCCGTGTTCGCTCTGGCGGCCTGCAGCAAGCAGGCTGACACCGGAGCCGCGCCGGCGCCCGAGACCGCCGAGGCGCCCGAGGCCCAGGCCCTCCCGGCTGACACCAGCGCCGCCGCCGTCGTCGACACCACCGCCATGCCGGAAGACACGGCCCTGCCGGCCGAAGAGCCGGCCGCCGATACCACCATGCCGGCCGAGGAGCCCGCGATGGACGCTCCGGCCGACAGCAGCACCATGCCGGCCGACGAGCCCGCGATGGACGCTCCGGCCGACGAGCCCGCGATGGACGCTCCGGCCGACAGCGTGACGGCTCAGTAACGCACGCAGTTGACAGTCACCACCATGCGCGCTAGCCTAGACTCATGAGCACTTGCGTCGCCCGTGTTGCCCGGCTGCACACCACCTCCCCGATGTCGGGGGCGGCGGCGTGTTGTTGTATGACCGGCATTCATCCCGACGGGACGACCTAGCGCGCCTCCAAGAACCACCGTACTACCCGGCCCGCAGGCATGTCCTGCGGGCCTTTTTTCTTTTGTGGCCGGAGCCCGGATGCGCATCGTACGCGATGTCGAACACGAGATCGGTGAGGAGTCGCCGCCCGAGCAGGTGGTGGCCTGGTTGCTGTCCCGCTTCGCCGGCCGGCGGCTGGTGGTGACCACGGCCTTCGGTATGGAGGGATGCGCGCTGATCGACATGATCGCGCGGCACGGCGTCGCGGTCCCCGTACTCTACCTGGACACCGGCTTCCTCTTCCCCGAGACGCTGCGACTCCGCGATCGCCTGGCGGCGCGGTATCCCCACCTGAGCTTCGAGAACCGGGGGACGTCGCTGTCGGTCGAGGACCAGGAGGCGCTGTACGGCCCGGAGCTCTGGGCCCGCGATCCCGACACCTGCTGCACGCTCCGCAAGGTCGAGCCGATGCGCGGCGCACTGGCCGACGTGGATGTGTGGGTCACCGGGATCACCCGCAGTCAGTCGCCCGCGCGGGCGGGACTGCGGGTGGTGGAGTGGGACTGGAGCTACCAGCTGCTCAAGGTGTCCCCCCTCGCCGGCTGGGATCGGTCGCAGGTCTGGGCCTACGTGCAGGAGCACGACGTGCCTTACAACGAGCTGCATGCCCGCGGCTATCCCACCCTCGGCTGCACCCACTGCACCCGCCCGGTGGCCGGCAGCGTCACCGGCGAGTACACGCGCGAAGGCCGGTGGACCGGCCTGGAAAAGAACGAGTGCGGCCTGCATCAGATCGTGGGCCGGGCCTCGTGAGCCTCGAGCAGCAGGCAGAACCCGTATGTCTCCCTCGCTTCGCTCAGGATGACATACCGATCGCTCAGGATGAGACACCACCGGATCGCCGGAGTAGACATGCCTAAGGAATCCAAGGTCGAGATCGCCAAGCGGGCCGGCCGCCACCTCCGAGGCACCATCTCGGAGACGCTCGGGGCGCACGTCTCCCACTTCGGCGGGGACGATCTCACCCTGCTCAAGTTCCACGGCACCTACCAGCAGGACGACCGCGACGCGCGCCGGGGACGGGACGAGGGCCAGGAGAAGGCATTCTCGTTCATGGTGCGGGTGGCACTGCCGGCGGGTGCGCTCGACGCGGAGCAGTACCTGGCGCTCGAGGCGATCGCCGACCGCTGGGCCAACGGCACCCTGCGGGTCACCACCCGCCAGGGCTTCCAGTTCCACGGCGTGCTCAAGGACGGACTCAAGGCGACCATCGCCGAGGTCAATCACCGGCTCATGACCACCCTCGCGGCCTGCGGCGACGTCTCGCGCAACGTCATGGGGTGCCCGGCTCCGATGGACGACGAGGCGCACGCGGCGGTCCGCGCGGCCGCGCGTGGCATCGCCGAGCGGCTCCGGCCCGCGTCCCGCGCCTACCACGAGATCTGGCTCGACGGCGAGAAGCAGGTGTCGACCGAACGGGAAGAGCCGTTCTATGGCGACGTCTACCTGCCGCGGAAGTTCAAGACCGGCGTGGCCCTCTCGACCGACAACTGCGTGGACATCTGGTCGCAGGACGTGGGGCTCGTGGCGGCGGTGGACGGACGGTCCATTCGCGGCTTCACCGTCCTCGTCGGTGGCGGACTGGGGATGACCCATCACAAGGCGGATACCGCCGCCCGCCTGGCGCAGCCGCTCGGCTTCGTCGCACCGGAGCACGCGGTCGAGGCGGTGCGCATCGTGGCGGCGATCTTCCGCGACTACGGCAACCGCGCCGACCGGCGCCACGCCCGGCTCAAGTATCTGGTCGCGGAGTGGGGCATGGACCGGTTCCGGACCGAGTTCGAGAGTCGGGCTGACTTTCCCCTCGGTCCCGCGCCGGATCTCACGGCGCTGCCCTATCACGACCATCTCGGACGCCATCGGCAGCCCGACGGCCGGTGGTTCTACGGGGTGTTCGTACAAAGCGGACGGATCGCCGACGGTGAGCATCAGAGACTCAAGACCGCGCTGCATGAGATCGTCCGTCGCCTTGGGCCGGGCGTGCGTCTCACCGGGCAGCAGAACGTGCTCCTCACCGACCTGGACGACGCCGGCGTGAAGACGGTGGAATCCATTCTCCAGGGGCACGGCGTGACCCCGCCGGAGGCGCTGTCGGCGTCGCGCCGGTTCTCCATGGCGTGCCCCGCGCTCCCCACCTGCGGCCTGGCCGTCGCCGAATCGGAGCGGGCGATGCCCGAGGTGCTCGACCAGTTCGAGGCGGAGCTCGACGCGCTGGGACTGCGCGACGAGCCGCTCACCATCCGGATGACCGGCTGCCCCAACGGCTGCGCGCGTCCCTACACCGCGGACATCGCCTTCGTCGGGCGCTCGCTCGGGCTCTACAACGTGTACGTGGGCGGTGGGCTCGGGGGCGACCGCGTCGTGGATCTCTTCCGGGCGGACGTGAAGTTCGAGGAGCTGCTCGAGGCCGTGCGGCCGCTGTTGCTGCGTTGGGCGTCCGAGCGGACCGGCGGCGAGGGACTGAGCGATTTCTACCAGCGGTTGACCGGCCGAACCGACCGGCGGACCTGGATCACCGGGCGCGAGGTGCCGACGGCGGAGCTGGTCACGCTCACGGTGGGCTCGTGAGCGGCAGCGCGCTGGTGCTCGCGGCCCACGGCTCGCGGCGCGATCCGGCGGCGAACGCGCTGGTGCGCCGGCTGGCGCAGTCGGTGCGGGAGCGGCGGCTCTTCGACGAGGTGGCGGTCGCCTTTCACCAGGGAGAGCCTGGATTCGACACCGTGCTCGACGAGCTCGAGTCGGAGGCGGTGACGGTGGTGCCGGTGATGACGAGCGCGGGGCACTACGCCGACGTGGTGCTGCCCGAGGGGCTGAGCCGGAATCGCCGGTTCACGGCAGTGCGGCTTCGGATCACGCCGCCGGTCGGCTCGCACGCGGGCGTGGCGCCGCTGGTGGCGAGGCGGGTGAGCGAGCTGCTCCGCGACCAGGCCCTGCCCCGCGGCGAGACTACGCTGCTGCTCGTGGGACACGGCACGCGGCGGCACGCGGCCAGCCGGGAGACCACCCTCCAGCTCGCCGACACGCTGCGCCGTCGCCGGGTGGCCGGCGAGGTCGTGGCGGGATTCATCGACGACGACCCAGGTCTCCAGGAAGCCCTCGCCTCGGCACCGGCCGGGCCGGTGCTGGTCCTGCCCTTTCTCATCGGCGGCGGCGCGCATGCGGCGGAGGACATCCCCGCCGCGCTCGGCCTGGAGCCCGGAGCCATCCCGCTCGCGGGACGGGTGGGCGGGCGCCGGATCGCGGTGGACCACCCCGTCGGCACGCTGCCGGGGCTGGTGGACGTGATCGTGGATCTCGCCAGGCGTCACCCGCCGGCTCCGCCCCGCCTGACGCGTCGAGGCGGACGCATCGTGCGCGGGCCTGAAGGCACGATGTCCCCGGGCCCGGTGCCCCTGGGCACCGTGCACCTGGTCGGCGGCGGCCCGGGCGACCCAGGGCTCATCACGGCGAAGGGCCTCGAGCTGCTGCGGCGAGCGGACGTCGTGGTGCACGACCGGCTGATCGGTCCCGAGCTGCTGCACGAGGCGCGAGGCGGCGCGGAGCTGGTGGACGTGGGCAAGGGCGCGGGCCACGCGGCGCTCTCGCAGGAGGAGATCAGCCGGCTCCTGGTGGCGCGCGCGCGCGACGGCCGGCAGGTGGTCCGGCTCAAGGGAGGCGATCCCTTCGTCTTCGGGCGCGGCAGCGAGGAGCTGGCGGCGTGCCGGGAGGCGGGGATCCGCTGCGAGGTGGTGCCGGGCGTCTCGAGCGCCGTCGCGGGCCCGGCGGCCGCGGGGATCCCGGTGACCGCGCGCGGAATCGCGCGATCGTTCGCGGTGGTCACCGCGCACGAGGCCGGCGACGCCGCCCACGACATGGCTCCCCTGGCCGCGGTGGACACTATCGTGGTGCTCATGGGGCGGGCCAGCCTGCCGGGCTTGACCGCGAGCCTGGTGGCCGCGGGCCGCGACCCGGATACCCCGGCCGCGTGCATCCAGTCCGCCACCACCGCGGCGCAGCGGGTCACCGTGGCGACCCTCGCCACCATCGCCGAGGCCGCGGAGCGCGACGGGCTCGAGGCGCCGGTCGTCACCGTAATCGGTGAGGTCGTGCGGCTGGGCACCGCCGGTGTGACCACGGATCCCGTCCTCGCGCCGGTACTCGCGCTGGCCCGGGGATAACGTCCCGCCCTCCGCGCCTTCGCCCTCTCTTGGCGCGCCTTACAATCTCGTATACTGTTGTAACTCCCCTTGCAGTCGTAGCTCCCGACGTCCGCGGTCCGCCATTCGGCGACTCGCGTCCATCCGCCCCAGAGAAGGAAGCCCAGGTATGCGACGTAATTCGTCCGCGCCTCTCCGCTCCTCCCTGTTCGCCTCCGTGGCCATCGCCATTCTCGTGGTCTTCGCCTCATCCGCCGCCGCCCAGGAGACCGGTACGATCGCTGGCACGGTGACACGGGCCGCCGACGCCTCGGAGCTGAGCAGCGTGTCGGTGGGAATTCCCGCGATCGGTCTCAGCACCATCACCGGCACCGACGGGCGATATACCCTGCGACGGGTGCCAGCCGGCCCGCAGACGGTGGTCTTCCGCTGGCTGGGCTACCGGCCGACCGAGGTGCAGGTAATCGTCGAGGCGGACAAGACGGTCGCGGCGGATGCGGCGCTCGAGGCGGTGGTGATCTCGCTCGGTGAGATCGTGGTCGAGGGCGCGTCTCGCGGCCCCGAGCGCATCGTCGAGGCGCCGGCCGCCATCTCGGTCGTGCCGCAGGCAGTGCTGCAGAGCGTCGCCATCACCGGGCAGGCTCCGGTCGCGCTCCAGGCCGTGCCCGGCGTGGACGTGGTCCAGAGCGGCGTGAACGACTTCAACGTCAACGCCCGCGGCTTCAACTCCTCGCTCACCCGCCGCGTGCTCACGCTGCAGGACGGTCGGGACCTGGCCATCGCCTTCCTCGGCTCGCAGGAGTGGAACGGGCTCACCCAGCCGCTCGACGACCTGGGCAAGGTCGAGATGGTGCGCGGCCCCGGCTCGGCGCTCTACGGCGCCAATGCGTTCAGCGGCGTCATCAACATCACCACGCCCGAGGCGCGCGAGGTGCTGGGCAGCAAGCTGACGGTGGCCGGCGGCGAGCTGGAGACCTTCCGAGTGGACGGGCGGCACGCCGGCCTGGCCGCGGACGGCCGCATCGGGTTCCGGGTCAATGGTGGATTGAACCGGAGCGACACCTACAGCCGCTCGCGCACCTTGCGGAACGGCACCTCGCTGCAGGAGGAGTACGCGGACGCGACCGACGAGCCGGTACCGGTCACGGCCGAGGCGCGGCCGCTGCACGGCCAGACCGCCGACCCGCTCACCGGCGAGGTCTCAGGCGACCGCGACCCGCTCCGGAACGTCTACGGCAGCGGGCGGCTGGACTACTATCTCGACAACGGCAGCGTGCTCTCGGTGGACGGCGGCGCCGCGAGGGTGGAGAACGAGATCTTCGTCACCGGCATCGGCCGGGTGCAGGTGCATGAGGCCATCAAGCCCTATGCCCGGGCCGCGATCGCGGCCGACCGCTACAACATCTTCGGCTACTGGAACAGCCGCACGTCGCTCGAGCCGCAGTTCTCGCTGACCTCGGGGCTGCCGCTGGAGGAGCGGTCGGACGTCTTCCACTTCGAGGGACAGAACAACTGGAACTTCCAGAACGACCGGGGCCGGGTGGTCTACGGCGCCTCCTACCGGAATTCCAAGGTCAACACCTCCGGCACGCTGATGAACCTGGCGAACGACAACCGGAGCGACGATCTCTACTCGGTGTACGGCCAGGCCGAGTACCGGATCACGCCGCAGGTGCGGATCGTCGGGGCGGGGCGCTTCGACGACGGCGACCTGATCGAGGGCCAGTTCTCGCCCAAGGGAGCGATCGTCTTCAGCCCGAACGAGAGCCATTCGTTCCGCTTTTCGGTGAACCGCGCGTTCCAGACTCCCAATCTCTCCGAGTTCTTCCTCCAGGTGCCGGTCGCCGCTCCCACGGCGAGCCCGCGCACGCTCGAGGGCTCGGTGGAGACCTACTACGCCGCGGTCCGCCAGAACATTCCGGGTGCGGCCCTCGCGGGCCTCACCATCACCGATGACCTGCCGTGGCAGTTCAGCCCCCTCACCAACGCGCTCGCCCTCGGCAACGCCGACCTCGACGTCGAGACGGTGACCGGGTGGGAGGTGGGCTACAAGGGCACGCTGGGCGACAAGGTCTACGTCACGGCCGATGCGTACATCAACCAGCTCAGGAATTTCGTGACCGACCTCCTGCCCGGGGTCAATCCGAACTATCCGACCTACGCGCTCACGGATGAAGTGAACGTGCCGGACGAGCTGGCCGCGCTCGACGCCCGGCTGGCGCTGCTGGGGCTGCCGGCCAACCACCCGCTGCGCGCGCCGATCCCGCTGCTGCTCGGCGGGCATGCCCAGCTGCAGCAGGGCACCCGCATCCAGGGCGGCAACGCGCTCGCCACGCTGCCGGACGGCAGCCGCGCGATCGTGCTCTCGTACACCAACGCCGGCAAGGTGACCGAGCGCGGCATCGAGCTCGGCGTGGGCTACCAGTTCACGCCCGAGATCCGGGGCGACGTGTCGTTCACCGGGTTCAGCTTCGATGTGGACGAGTCGGAGCAGGCGGCGGGCGACCAGCTGGTGCCCAACACGCCGAGCAAGAAGGCGACGTTCAGCGTGAGCTACGCGGGGCAGCAGGGCTTCGACGGCAACGTCACCCTGCGGCTGGTGGACGGGCATCCGTGGGCGGCCGGCATCTTCCAGGGCTACGTGCCCGCGAACGAGCTGCTCAACGTGAGCGCGGGATACCGGATCAACAACTACGTCCGGATCCACGCGACCGCGACCAACCTGCTCGATCAGCAGCGGTTTCAGCTGTTCGGCGGGTCGGTGATCGGCCGCCGGGTGCTGGGCGGAGTAACGGCCAACTTCTAGCTCCGGAACGCTCCGTCAGGGCGGCGGCGCCCGTCGCCGCCCTCACAGCCTCCGGGTGAGCCCGAGTCCCGCTTCCCACGAAGTGCGCTCGCGGGTCAGCGGGCTCGCGGCGCCCCCCTCCCGTACCGCACGCCGGTGACCATGCCGAACCGCGACCGGGGCGTCCGCGAACTGCAGCCGACCTTCAACGGCGAGTACGCCGTGTTCCTGCACTCGGGAGCCAATCTGACTCTGAGCCGGGGATATCGGGACTCCCTGCGGGAGCGGCTCGGGGGGGACTGGTAACGTCAGCCTGTCATCATGACGACCGGAGCGTGATCACTGGTCCCCACGTCGGACTGGACCACGCAGCTCCTGACCACACCGGCCACACCCGGTGACGCCAACAAATAGTCCAATCGCCAGCCGATGTTACGCGCACGCAGGTTGCGCCAGGGCGCCCACCAGGTGAAAAGGCCCGGATTATCGGGATCCATGGCCCGCCCCACGTCGGTGAGTCCCGTTCCGAGTAATGTCTCGAACATCATGCGCTCCTCCGGGCGTTGGCCCACCGCCGCGGGCTTTCGTTCTCTCGGGTGAACGTCCATCTCGGTGCGCGCGATGTTGAGGTCGCCGCAGAGCAGCAGCTCGCGGCCGTCGGCTCGGATCTGCCTGGCCCAATCAGTCAATCGAGTGAGGAACTCGAGCTTGGCGGGATAGTCCTTGCCGCCGTTGGGGACGTAGATCGAGGCGACGATCAGAGCGCCGAGATCGGCGGTGACGATGCGGGATTCGAGGTCGAAGGGAGGATGGATGTAGGCCGGCTCGACGGGGAATTTCTCCCGCCGGAGTTGCAGCGATACCCCGGAGTACCCCTTGCAGCAGTGCCAGAACGCATGATAGTCCTGGCGGCGCACCGCCTCGGGCACCTGCGCCAGCTCCGCCTTCAGCTCCTGGAGACAGACGACGTCGGGTCGCTCGCGCTCCAGCCACTCCTCGACCTGGGCGGCGCGAGCGCGAATTCCGTTGACATTCCACGTGGCGACCTTCATCAGACGAATTCTACTGAAACCTCAGCTCGGCGGTGAGCATCCGACTGCCTATCTCTCCCGACGTCCCGGGACGCCACCCCTCCGGAGGATCGCTCCTGTCTGTCGTCTCTCGCGCGCTTGCCCCCTGTCCATCACTCATCGCCACAGCGCTCACATTTCCCGACGGGGTGGTCGTCCTCGACCGCAACACCCGGCCCTCCACCGCGGAGACCGTGCCGGGTGAGCCGATGGATATCCCTGGCGTCGGACAGTACGTCTCGTTCCTCGGATCCGAGGGCAACCGGGTGAGCCTGCTGCAGCCGGTCCCGAGGACCGGCCAGAAGCCGAGGTAGCGCCCGCCCATCTCTCCGGGAGCTCGGGCGGCGAACGTATATTTCTGCGCAGGGCCTCCGGAGAGAGGGACTCGAATGCAGCAAGTCAAAGGCGCGGTGCTCAAATCCAGGCTGGCGTTCGTCGAGCGCCACTCGGGCAAGGTGGGCGTCGACCGCGTCCTCGCCACACTGTCGCCCGACATGCAGCG
This sequence comes from uncultured Gemmatimonadales bacterium, assembly GCA_963846545.1. Classification (GTDB taxonomy): domain Bacteria; phylum Gemmatimonadota; class Gemmatimonadetes; order Gemmatimonadales; family GWC2-71-9; genus CAVVWJ01. The sequence continues at coordinate 2,966,325 of CAWJWG010000001.1, forward strand.
CACGCTCCGCATGCTGTTCACCTCCAACTGGTATCCATTCGGCATCGGGAAAGCGCTCGACGACGCCATCGTCCAGGTCCTCGGCGGCGGGCGGCCGGAGTTCTTCGAGCGACTGGGCGAGGCGTCGGCGGAGTCCAACCTCGGATCCATTCACGCGAGCTACCTCACCAGGGGCGACGCGCACGGGTTTCTCGCCAAGTCGCCTTCGATCTACAGCCTCTACTACGAGGCCGGGCGCCGCGAATACCAGCAGACCGGGCCGAAGGAAGGCGTGCTCGTCACCCACGACGCGGACACGTTCAGCGCGCCGGATTGTCTGACGGTGGTGGGCTGGTACCGGAAGGCGCTGGAGATGTGCGGGGTGAGCGGGCCCACGGTGGTGGAGGAGGAGTGCCGGGCGAAGGGCGGGAGCGTGTGCCGGTATCGGGTGCGGTGGGAGTGAAGGGTCCGCTCCGCCTAGGGTGACAGCCGCTCCACCTTCCACCCCGAGCCTTCGCGCGTATAGCTGATCCGGTCGTGCAGGCGATTCTCCCTCCCCTGCCAGAACTCGATGGTCTCCGGCAGCACGCGATACCCACCCCAGTACGGCGGCAGTGCGACCTCGCCCTCCGCGAACCTCCGCTCGGCGTCGCCGAGCGCTCGCTCCAGCACCTCGCGCGACTCGATCGGCCGGCTCTGGTACGACGCCCACGCGCCGAGCCGGCTGCCCCGCGGCCGCGAGCGATAGTACGACTCGGATTCGTCGGCGGTCGTGCGCTCCACACGCCCCGTGATCCGGACCTGCCGCTCGACCTCTCGCCAGTGAAACGCCAGCGCCGCCCGGGGGTTGCCATCCAGCTCGGCGCCCTTCCGGCTCCGGTAGTCGGTGAAGAACATGAACCCGCGCTCGTCGAACCCCTTGAGCAGCACCACGCGAGCCGAGGGAGCACCGTCCGGCGTCGCGGTGGCCAGCACCATCGCGTTCGGCTCCGGCACGTCGGCCGTCCGCGCCTCCTCGAACCAGCGCGCGAACGCCGCGATCGGGTCGGGGCCGACGTCGGCCTCGTCGAGCCGGGCGAGGGCGTACTCCCTGCGCAGGTTGGCGATCGATTCGGACGGCGCCATGTCGAGCTCCGGGCTGGTGTGCGTCACCAAATGTATAACGCCCTGTCGGTGCACCGCCGGGCTCGCGCCCGTGTGGCGCGGGGCATTGGCCCGGGGCTACGTTGCCCGGGTGACGCGTGAACGCCAACGAATTCAGGGAGACGCACGATGATTCTCGTTCGAGACGTGTTCCAGCTCAAGATCGGCAAGGCCAAGGAAGCGAAGGCGCTCTATAAGGAGGCGTCGGCTATCGCGAAGAAATACGACATGCCCCCGGGCCGGGCGCTCACCGACCTCACCGGCACCTACTACACCTTCGTGTGGGAGAGCACCTACCCCAGCCTGAGCGACTGGGAGAAGTCGATGAACGACCCCCGGGGCGCGGAAGAATGGGGCGCCTGGTACCAGAAGTTCTCCCCGCTGATCGACGGAGGGCATCGAGAGATCCTCAACGTCGTGGAATAGCCCGGCGTCGCGTCCCGGCACATCGCGCCGGCCGCGATAGCCGGCGCGGTTGTGGCACGGGAAGCACCGGGCTTTACTGCACGAGTGCCTACGCTCCATATCCGCCGCCTCGTGCTGCCTCGCCGCCCCTCGTTGCTCACCCCCCTCGCGCTGATGGTCGGCGCGGCCGCCGTCTCCCTCGCCGCGCAATCCACTCCCGCGTCCGAAGCCGCATCCCGGCACAGCGAGACCCGGCACCTGCACCAGGTCAGCGGCACCGAGCGGTCCTACCTGCTGGCGCTCCCGCCATCGCGACCTGCCGGCGAACCGGTCCCGCTGCTGCTCGTGTTCCATGGTGCGGGTGGCCGGGCCGCCTCCATGGCGGAGCACACGGGCCTCACACGTCCGGCCCTCCAGCGCGGCTATGCTGTGGTGTACGCCGACGGGTTGCGCCGCCGGTGGAACGACGGACGCTCGGTCAACGCGGGGACCGACGACGTGGCGTTCGTGCGGCTGCTGATCGATTCGCTGACCCGCGCGCTGCCGGTGGATCCGAAGCGGATCTACGCCACCGGTATCTCCAACGGCGCGGGACTCGCCTACCGCCTGGCCTGCGACCTCCCCGGCACCTTCGCCGCGATCGCGCCGGTGGCGGGCGCCCCCGCGGCCGCGCTGGAGCCGCAGTGCGCTGCTACGCAGCCGGTCTCGCTGGTCGCATTCCAGGGCACCGCGGACCGGCTCATTCCCTATGAGGGCGGCAACGCGGTCGTGCGCCGCGGGCTGGTGCTCTCGGCGACCCGCTCGGCGGCCCTCTTCGCCCAGGTCGGCGCGTGCGCGACACCGCCCTCCACTTCCGCATTGCCCGACACCGCCACGGACGGCACGCGCGTCCGGCGCACCGGGTACACCGGCTGCCGCGACGGCGGAGAAGTGGTGCTGTACACCATCGAGGGCGGCGGCCACACCTGGCCGGGCGGGCCGCCGGTGGGCCGCCTGGTGGGCCGGGTCTCCCGCGACATCGACGCCACCCGCACGATGCTCGATTTCTTCGACGCGCATCCGCGGCAGTGAATCCACTCCTCGACCTCGACGCACACCCGGTGATCGCGCACCGCGGCTCCTCCGCCGAGGCGCCGGAGAACACACTGCCCGCCTTCGAGGCGGCCATCCGGCACGGCGCAGACGCGCTGGAGCTGGACGTGCGACTCACCGCCGACGGGGCGCCCGTCGTCATCCACGACGCGACGCTCGACCGCACGACCGATGGCAGGGGTCCTGTCGCCGCGCAGGCGCTCGCCGAGCTGCGCGCGGTGGACGCCGGATCGAAGTTCACGCCGGACGGCGGGCGCACGTTCCCCTATCGCGGCCAGGGCGCGCAGATCCCGACGCTGGGTGAGGTGCTCTGGGCCTTTCCCCAGGTGCCGCTGCTGATCGAGATCAAGGAGCCCGAGGTGCAGGAGGCGGTGCGGCGGGTGCTGCAGCAGGAGGATGCGACGGATCGGTGCGTCCTCGCCTCGGAGCACCAGGAGGCGCTGACGGCCTTCGACCAGCCGCCGTTCGCGCGCGGTGCCTCGGGCAGCGAGATCGCCGCGCTCTACCGAGCTTCGTTGCTCCGCCGCCCGCCGGCCGCGGTGCCCTACCGGCTGCTCTCGGTGCCGGAGCGCCACCGCGGGCTTCCGGTGCCGACGCGCGGATTCCTCGCGACGGCCCGCGAGCTGGGATGTCCGGTGCACGTGTGGACCGTGGACGCGCCGGCGACGGCGCGGAAGCTGTGGCGGCGGGGGGTGGCGGGGATCGTGACCAACACGCCGGGACCGATCATCGAGGTGAGAGGCGCGGCCAGGAGCGCCGAGCGGGCGTAGCGGGCATAGTAGGCGTTGCGGGCGTTGCGAACCTGGCGCTTGTCATCCTGAGCGAAGCGAAGGAGCCGAAACGAGTCTTCGGCTCCTTCGCTTCGCTCAGGATGACAACGCTGGTTCTGGCTTGGCAAGGTTCCGGCATGACAGCCAGGCGATCGGGACTCAGCGCTCGACCGGCAGCCTCACCGCGTTGCCCCACTCGGTCCACGAGCCGTCGTAGTTTCGGACCTTGTCGTAGCCCAGCAGATAGGTGAGGGCGAACCAGGTGTGCGAGGACCGCTCGCCGATCCGGCAGTAGGCGATGGTCTCCTGGTCCTTCTTCAGGCTGTTGTCCCCCTCGTAGAGCTTCCGCAGCTCATCGGCGGACTTGAAGGTGTGCGTCTCGGCGTCGATGGCCTTGGCCCACGGAATGCTCTTCGCGCCCGGGATGTGGCCGCCTCGGAGGCAGCCCTCCTGGGGGTACTCCGGCATGTGGGTCTTCTGGCCGCTGTACTCCTCGGGACTGCGCACATCCACCAGCTGCCCTTTTCGCTTCTGGTGCTCGAGCACCTCGTCGCGGAAGGCGCGGATCTTCTTGTCGTCGCGCTCACCCACCGTAACGGTGCCGGCCGGATACGAAGGAACGTCGGTCGAGACCTCCCGCCCCTCGTCCACCCAGCGGAGCCGCCCGCCGTCCATCACCTTGACGTTCTTGAGGCCGAAGAGCTGCAGCACCCAGAGCGCATAGGTGGCCCACCAGTTGTTCTTGTCGCCGTAGAACACGATCGTCGTGTCGTCGTTGATGCCCTTGGCGCGGAGCAGCTTCTGGAGCCGGTCGCGGTCGACGTAGTCTCGCGTCAGCGCGTCGTTGAGATCGGTCGTCCAGTCCACCTTCACCGCCCCGGGGATATGGCCCGTGTCGTAGAGCAGGATGTCCTCGTTGCTCTCCACCAGCCGTACCTTCGGGTCCTTGAGGTGCTGCGCCACCCAGTCGGTGGAGACCAGCATCTCGGGATGCGCGTACCCCCGCTTCTCGATCGGGGTGACCGGCGCCACCTGGGTGGTCGTCATTCTCGCTGCCTCCTTCACTGCTTGCATGTGTCTTGTCGAGCGTACAGGACGCCCGAAACGAGACCGGCCGCGCTCCCCGGTGGGGGAGAGCGGCCGGCCGGGATCTGGTCCCCGACGCCTAGGGCAGCACCACCGCCCGCCGGCCGCGATCGAAACAGGCGCGGCAACAGCACATGGGGCGGACGAACGAGGTGCCTTGGTGCAGCATGATGATTCCACTCGGGTCAGGGGTAGTCGCTTAAGGTACGGCTCCTTTCGGGAACCTGTCAACCAGCCGACGACCCTCCACGATCCGGCGAAGCTCCCGCTGCTGCCGCCAGGTCGCGCGCCGGCGCGGGCGCGGGCCGCCGGAGCGCTGTGGCATCGAGACGGATTCGCCCCGCGCCTCCAGGCGGACCGCCTGTGCCATCATCGCCGTCCCGGCCGGGATCAGCACTTCGCGCTGGAGCATCCCCAGGTAGCGCATCGGATCCTCCGCCGGTGCCACGTCGAGCGGAAAGGTCTGCTGGAGCAGGATCGGCCCGCTGTCGAGCCCGTCGTCCACCCGGTGGACGGTCACTCCGACCTCGGGAATGCCGGCCACCAGCTCGTAGAACCCCGGCGACGACCCCCGAAAGTCGGGCGACTTGCCGAGATGGAGGTTGAGGGTACCGAGTCGCGGGATTCCGAAGAGCCGACGCTCGAGCCGGTAGCAGCCGAAGACGAGGCCGAGATCGGGCCGCAGGGCGCGGACGGCCGCGAGCGCCTCCGGCGAGTGCAGATCGGCGAAGTGCTGGTGGTCGGCCGACGGCACCCGCCGCGACACTTCGTTCACCAGCCGGGGCGTGGGCGGTAACCCGAGGGGACGCGGCAGGTAGGCCCGGGTCGCCGCGACGAGACCGGGCGGCCCGAAGTACCGGTAAGTCTTCCGCACCCGCTCGAAGACCGTGCGTGGCCGGGGCAGCCGCGTGGTGACGATGTGGAGCGAGCGCACTTCCGGCAGCGCGGCCACGGCCGCCGCCACCTCGAGCCCCATGAGGTTCGAAGTGAAGAGCACCACGTCGAGCCGCTGGGAATCGCTCACCGCTCGCCTCGCACGCGCCGCCATTCACTGCGGCACTTGCCCGCGAGCGGTGCCAGCAGCACCAGGTAGAGCGCCAGGCCGGCGAGATCAGACTGCACGGCTGCGCCCGCGTGTCCCGCCACGACCACGGCGACCCCGCACCAGACGAGGGGACCCAGCGCCCGGACGGCCAGGCGTCCCGGTCGGCGAATCACACAGAGGTCCGCGTTGAGCCGGACGACAGCCGCGCCGAAGACGACGTGCCCCGCGAACGACGCCGCCGCGACGCCCTCGAGCCCCGCGCCCATGTGCAGTGCCAGGATGGAAAATCCGAGATTCAAGGCCAGCGCTCCGGCCGCGTAGGCGGGGAGTTGCCTCTGCCGCCCGGCGGCCACCACACCGATGGCGGCGAGGTTGACCAGGCCGACCGCCGCGCCGCCCAGGAGGAAGAGCCGCGCGGGCGCGGTGGCCTGCGCGTAGTGCGGCGCCATCAGCGCCACGACCGGGCCGATGCAGAAGCCGGCCGCACCGAGCAGTGGAGGGACCAGCGTCGCGAACGGCAGGAGGGACCGCTCGAGGTGCCGCCGCAGCGCAGTCGCGGCGCCCGCGCTCCGTGCCTCGCCGTACACCTCCGGGAAAACGACCGTGCGGATGGCGAGCGCGAACGCGGCAGCGGCGCTGGCGAGCGCCCCGGCGAACGCGTAGTAGCCGAGCAGCTCTTGTCCGCCCCATCCGGCGACGACCCACCGGTCGGCGGTGTTGAGCAGCGTGCCCACGGCGCCGGTCAGCGCCACCGGTGTGCCGACCGCGAGCATCCGCCGGAGTGCGACCCGGTCGAAGCTCGGCCGCACGTCCACCCATCGCGAGGCGATCGCCGCGCCGGCGACCGACGAGATCGCCAGCGCCGCGAACGCACCCGCCAGCCCGAACGACCACGCCAGGGCCAGGCCGAGGGTGAGATGAATGGCCGCGGTGACCGCCTCCAGCGTGGCGTACCGTCGCAGCGTGGTGCGCACCCGGGTGCAGACTAGGGCGTACCCGTACACCGCTTCGGCCACGACGGCCGCGGCGAAGGCCTGGAGGATGAGCCGGTGGTTCGCCGACGGCACGACGGCGCTCGCCAGCAATGCGGCCACCCCCAGGGTGCCGGAGACCGCCAGCATGAATCCCAACGCGGCACCGGCGGGCGCGGTGTCCCCCACTGCCGCGTCTTGGCTCTGGTCGCCCGTCGCGCTGTCGCCCCTCGCTGCGTGTGGCGCGTGCGGGACTTCCTCGGGATGCAGGAGCTCGACCTCGAGCCCGCGAAACACGCCGAGTCCCGCGAGCGTCGCGTACCGCGTACAGAGCCGAAGCAGTGCCCAGCTTCCGAACGCGGCCGGCCCGAGCAGCGTGGCGAGCAGGATGCCGCGCAGGCCGAGCAGGCCCTCGGTCGAGGCCCGGATGGCGGAGTATCCCGCCACCTTGCGAAGCAGCCGGCCCCGGCGACCCGACTGGAGGCCGGCGACGCTCAGCGCGCCGGCGGACATGGCGTGAATCGGGCGAACAGCCTGCCGCCCAGCTTGAGGTAACGCATGTCGCCGACCACGCGGGTGGTGGCGGCCGTGCGATGGAGCGTGCGAAGCGACGCGCCGTTGTCCGGCGTGATCATCCGCCACCCCTCGGTGCGGCCGAGCGAGTGTGCCACCCGGAGGCGCTCGCTCGCGAGAGCCGAGCCGACGCCGCTGCCGCGCTCGGACGGGCAGACGTAGAGGTCCCAGAGGTAGGCGGCGTGCGCCGGCAGCTCCAGCGGACAGACCGTGACCTCGGGCCGCATCTCGGTGGCGATCCAGGCGTACCCGATCGGAGCCGTCGCCCGCCAGGCGACGAGCCCGATGCATCTCACCTCGAGCAGCCGGCGGAAGCGCTCGCGATCGAGCGTGCCGGCGATGGGCGCGAGATCATCCACCTGCCCGGACTCCAGCCGGGCGATGGTGACCCCAGCCGGCATTCGCACGTCCCGGATGCCCTCGAGCGGCTGGGCGAACACCACGAGACGGCTGGCGCGAACCAGGCGGTGCACCGTTCGCGGCGCCACGGCATCCCACACGCCACGAAGTCCCTCGTTCCGGTAGCCGGTCGCCGCGTCACCCGGGAGGGTGACCAGATCGCGGACGTACTTCCCCATCGCCCGCGCGATCATGCCAGGTCCTCTCCGTCCTCGTAGCAGCGCGGCCCCCACAGTGCCCCGAGAAGGCGCCGCTCCTTGGCCTCCTGGCGCCGTGCCACGGCATGGCCAAGCGCGATCAGGACCTGGTGCATCGCCGGTCCGGTGCCACGCACCAGCGCTACCCGACGGCGGAGCCGCGCCCCCCGCAACACCTTGGGGTAGAGCGCGCTCATGCCGAGGTCGATGGCACCGATTCCGTGAGCGCAGGCGAGACGGACCGGCTGGTAGACCAGGTCGTGCAGGTAGGCGGGGCCTCCGTGCTCCGGGCCGGCGAAGGCCGCGAAGGTGCCGTCCACCGTGTCGCCCGCGGCGAGGTTGAGACTGGTGCCTACCATCCCCTCCCCGCGGAAGGCGAGCTGCGCCGACAGTGACGGCGTGACCGTGGCGGCGAGCCGCGCGAAGGTGCCGGGGGCGAGCCGCGCCTCGCGCCCATTCCGCCGGCGATACGCCTGTCGGTAGAGCGTGTCCATCTCACCCGCGCGGTCGGCGTAGTCCGCGGTGGAGACGGAAGTGAGACCGGCTGCCTCCAGCGCCGCGAGGTCGGCACGGATGGTGCGCCGCACCGACTTGCTGCGGCTCGCCACGTACTCCTCGAAGGAGCCCCACCAGATCCGCAGCCGCGCCGTGGCGCCCGCGTCGATGACGGCGTATCCTCGCTCGCGCGCCATCGCGATCGTCGCCTTGGCTTCAGGATCCACGAATGGCCAGACTACCGCCTTGGCTCGCTCCCGGCGCGCGGTCTCCTCCAGCTGCTCGAAGACCTCGGCCAGCGCCGGGGTCGGCAGCGCATTCACGTCGCCCAGCGGGTCGGACGTGAGCGAAAAGGGCGCCTGCACCGACACGACGGGACGGAGCGCGAGGCCGACGTGCTCGAGCGCACGCAACGGACCGAGCCAACGCTCGTGGAGATCGTGCGGAGTGGAGGAACCGGTGAGATAGGCGGGCACCACCGCGCGCAGGTCACCGCCCTGTCGCACTTCGACGTGACGCGGCTGCCACCCCGAGGCCTCGGACGCGACGAACCAGTGATGCAGATGGAAGCCGCGCCGGGCGAGACGGTTCCACGTCTCGGCATCGAGCGCGGCGGCGGCTTCGAGCGGTCCGGTGGTCCAGCGTGATGCCGGCAGTGCCTGGGCGGTGGTCACGTGCTCGCCCCGGCGTAGAGCCAGAGACCGGCATCTCGCTCGATCAGCACCGGCTGCCGTGCGAACGCGAGCCGCGCGGCATCGGAGCCGACGCGGATGGCGACGAGATGGGCCAGCGGATCCGACACGGGATCGAGGCCCCACTTCCGCTTGTACTGCTGGATGCCGTCGTGCAGGAAGGGCGAGGTGCGGCCCATGTCCACGGTCACGCATCCCTCGCCGCGGGCCCACTCGAACGCCAGCGCGTACGCGGCCACGGAGACGCCGGCCCGGCGAAGGCCCGGATCGCCCTGACGGACCGCGAGCAGGGGCATCCAGACGGCCTCGCCGCTGCGGACGGAGCAGATGCCGCCGACTCGAACGCCGTCGCGCACCACGAAATGCAGCGCGCCTCGCTCCGCGAACTGACGCCACAGATAGGGAGACGGCGTCCACGCCTCGTCGCCGAATCGCGCGCTGGCGTGCGGCGTCACCATCTGCTCCGCGAACTCGGCCCAGGCCTCGGGGCCGCTCGCGTGCTCCAGGGTGTACCCCTGCGAGCGCACCCGCCGCAGGTCGTCCTTGAGACTGTGCGAGGGGGCCGGCGGCGGCAGCGCGGACAGCTCCCCGCGCCAGCGCACCTGATCGGGCACCACGATCCAGCCCGCCCGGCGGAAGCGCGGCGCCACCCATCGGTGCACTTCGGCGAGCACGAGGTCCGCGGCACCCGCTTCGGC
>CAWJWG010000002.1:0-24606 GCA_963846545.1 uncultured Gemmatimonadales bacterium
TGCGGGGCAGGGAAGCCTCGGTCCCGCTCCTCCGTGTGGATCCCACCTTCGATCCCACTGCGCGGCGACCCGCGGTTCGACGCGCTGCTCGCTCGCTTCTCCAGGAACTGACCGAAGTGGCCGAGGCCGCCGACATCACCGGGCTGCTCCGCCGCTGGGAGGAGGGCGACGCCGGCGCGCTCGATGAGCTGATGCCGCTGATGTACGATCGGCTGCGGCAGCTCGCCCACCGCCGGCTCCGGACCGAGCCCGATGCCTCGCTGAACACGACGGGGCTGGCGCACGAAGCGTATCTCAAGCTGGTCGACTCGCCCGGTGCGCGAGTCCAGGACCGCGGCCACTTCCTCGGCCTCGCCTCCCGGGTGATGCGGCACCTGCTGGTGGACCACGCGCGCACCCGGAAGGCGGCGAAGCGCGGGCTCGGGGTGGCACCGCTGGAGCTCGACGAGGGCACCTGGATTTCGGATGACGCGGTCGAGCCGGTGCTCGAGCTGGATCAGGCGCTGGAGCGCCTCGCCGCGGTTGACGAGCGGCGCAGCCGGATCCTGGAGCAGCGGTACTTCGGCGGACTGTCGCTGGAGGAGACGGCGGAGGCGCTGGATGTCTCGCTGGCTACGGTCAAGCGCGAGCTGCGGGCGGCGCGGGCGTGGCTGGCGGTGGAGCTGAAGCGGGATGCGGAGGGGTAAGGGCGACAGGAGATCTTGCCGGTGTGTCAGAACACGTACCGCGCGCCGAGCTGCATCCTCCAACGACTGGCATCCTCGTCCCGCGCGTCCCGATCGACCTCTATGACGTCGTAGATTCCTCGCCGGTTCGTCTCGTCGTAGCCCACCAGTTGGAGCAACGAGACGTCTCCGCCGAGCGAGCTGCCCCGCTGCACGCCCCATTCCTGATCGAAGAGACGTGGCAGGTTGAAGAGGTCGGCGATCAGCTCGACCGATTGTCCGCCACCGAGCGGCACCGTCTCCGAAAGCCGCATGTTCAGCACGCCTTGCCAATGGTTCCGGCAACTGTTTCGGCGCATGATCGTGCCCCGCTGCGAGCGCAGGCAGGGCTCCGAGCGGATGATGCTGTCGAGCAGACCCCATTGCCCGGGGTCCGCGAGCGCGATGTCCTGGGCATCCCTTGGGACGTACACGATGTCGTCGCCCTCGAAAACAGGAACGGTCGAGCCGCCCGCGTTTGCGTCCCCGCTGATGATGTAGGTGTACGGCTGCGCCGGGTAGCCGTTGTAGAACACCCCCAGCTTGAGCCGAAGCGGCAGGGAGGCGACCATGCCGAGGGTGATCTTGTGCGCCGCCTCGAAGCGGGACGTGGAGACTCGGCGCTCGCTGAGCGTGCCGTCGAGCGGAGTGAAGTCGATGTTGCAGGTGACGAAGAAGCAATTGGCCGACATGCGATCCCGGGCGTCGGAATAGGTGTAGGCCAAGCTCAGCTCTCCCCCACCGGGGAATCGCTTCTGGAGCTGGGCTGTGGCACTCATCGCTTCGTCGCCGCTCGAATTCCGCATCTCGGCCACCATCCGGAAGGCATCGGTACGGCGCCGCGGCGTAGCGTCTCCCGTCGCCGGATCGATCGAGCCGTACAAGACCCTCCCACCTTCCCCCGTGGAGACGGCGGTCGGCGGCATCAGGTTGGCGTCGATCACGTCGAGTTGATCGACCCCGCGGATGTACAGCAGGTCCACCGTGCCCACCATTCCCCAGGGGAGGGCGACGTCGCTGCCTACGGCGATGCGGAGGTTGCGGGGAAACTTGAATGAAGGATTGAAGTAGGTCAGCTCGTCCACCTTGGCCTCGGTCGAGACGCAGCTCCGTGGCTGGAGCGCCGGGTCGATGGTGAACCCGGGCACGTCTCCCTCGGCGCGGCATACCAGCCGGAGCGTGCTCTCGAACGCGTGGCTGAAATACAGATAGATCGGCCGGCCGGAAAACAGCCCCACTCCGCCGCGAAGGAACGCCGTGCCGCGCCCGCCGATGTCGTAGTTGACCCCGAGCCGGGGCGACCAGAGAAGGTTCCCGCTCGGCGTCACCGCGGTGTTGATGCCGAGGGAGTCCAGCAGCATCGGGTCTTGGGCTGGGGTGTCGGGAAGAAACGGCGCGTCGAGCCTGAGACCGGCGGTCAGGGTGAGCCGGGATCCCGCTGTCCATTGGTCCTGGACGTACCACCCGATCTGGCGGACCCGGAAGTCGCTGCCCGGACCGTCCGGCTTGAACGCCGGAGCGATGTCATGAACGTACGAGCTGGCCACTCCCGCCTCGAATGCATCGAGGCTGGCGAAGTCCCACATCCCGGCGGGGATTCTCACCCGTCGCGATCCGCCGATGTGGAGCAGCTCTCCGTGGGTCCCCAGCGTCAGCCGGTGTGCACCTGCGGTCCAGGAGACGTTGTCGGTCAGCTCCCAGGTCGTTTGGCTGGAGAAGCGGTCACAGAGGTTGGTGGATCCGGCTTCGAGCTCCCGGAACGCGAGATCGGTCCCTACCGAGACATTGACCCCGGCGTACAGGGCAGACGGCACGCACTGCTCCTCAGACGAGAGTCTGCCCAGAGTGAGCTCGTTGGCGAGCCTGCCGCCGCCCGACATGGTCCAGGTCAATCGGGTGGCATTGACCGTGGACAAGTCCTCGATTCCCCGCGACGACAGCGCATAGAAATCCTCTGAGCTTCCGCCCGGGTGCCTGCCGCTTGCCCTAGCGTAGTTGTGGGAGAGCTCGATCCGCTGGTTCAGCGCGGGCCACATCGTAACCTTGGCAAAGGCGCTTCCCGACGGGTTCTCGGGAGCGGTCTGCTCGATCGTGCCGGGGTCTACATGGTAGGTGTTCCGGAGGATGTCCTGAAACCGGACCGCTGTCGCGCGGCGGACGCCAAGGCCCAGCGAGTCGGCACCGCCGATCGTGTCCGTACCGATGGAGAGCGGACGCAGATTGGCCGCGCGCTGGAGACTCGCACTCAGAAAGAACGAGATCCGATCCCGGACGATCGGCCCCCCGAGCGTCGCCGTGAGCTCGGCGTTGTGAAAGGGCTCCAGCTGGTTGCCGAATGCGTCCTTGCCGACCAGGTGCTGGTTCTGGAAATAGCTGGAGAGTGACCCTTCCCATCGATTGGATCCCGAGCGAGTCACCGCATTCACCAGACCGCCCGCAAAATTCCCGTACCGGACGTCGAACGGAGCCACCAGAACCTGCAGCTCGCGAATCGCCTCGATCGGCAGGGTCCGGAGTCCGCCGGCGGAGCCCGCGGTTCCGAAGCCGGCCGGGCCGTGAATCCCCCCCAGGTCGACGTTGCTGGTTCCGTCGATCCGGATGTCGTTCAGCCGGTCCGACTGCCCGGCGATCGATGCGCCGGAGTCCCGGCTCAGGAGGGCTTGGGGCGAGAGGAGAATCAGGCGGGAGAAGTCGCGATGCGGAATGGGAAGTGACGAGACCCGCGTCTGATTGATCGTTTCCTCCGGCCCGGTGCGGCCCGCGTTCAGTCGCGGGTCGGCCTCCGCGCTCACCACCACCTCGGCCAGTTGCGTGACGGCCGGCGGGAGGATGAAATCGGCCCGGTATCGCTCACCCAGCGAGAGGGTGATCCGGCTCCGCACAGACGGTGCGAAGCCGATGGCCCGCGCCTCGACCGCATACGGTCCACCGACCGAGAGGTACGCCAGGAGATAGCGGCCTCGGCCACTGGTGACGACCTGCCACCGCTCGCCGGTAGCGGTGTTGGTCGCGGTGACAGTCGCGTTGCCGATAGGAGTGGAGTCCGCAGCGGTGACGACGCCGCCGAGGCCGGCGGTGGTTACCCCCTGGGCCGCCAGGTTGGCGGAGGACAGGAGGCCGGCGAGCGGTACGAGGTGTACGAACGCTCGGCCCAGGGGGCCCATGAGTTGTCTCCGGGAGACCGAGAGCCCACCGAACGGCGAGCTCCCGGCCTACCGGACGATACGTCGCGGTACCGTACCGGGCAAATGGTGGAGCCTGATACGGCGATGCTATGGCGTGGCCGTTCCCGGGCAGGTCGTCTCGTCGAAAAACTCTCGGGTGCGGTGAGCGATCTCCCGCCCGTTCACTATCAGCGTGTTCCCGAATCCCGGCGGATTGCTGAACCACGCGTCGCTGAATCGCGAGTCTCCACCGAGCGTCAACCGGTACGTCGAATGGAGCAGGTACGGTCCGCCGCCGGGTTCGAACGCGGCGAAGTGCCGGGTGAACGCCACCAGGACATTGGCCTGGCAGCTGCGCCGGATGTCGTTGCCGGTGGCCGTCAGCTCGAGATCGCCTCTGAGTCTCGTGTCGGGCTGGGGAAACAGGGCGTCGACCATCAGACCGAAGCCGTTGTTCACCAGTAGGTTGTTCCGGATCCTGAGATGGCTAACGCCGTGGACGTCGGGCGCTCCGAGGCCGACCGTGCCGACCCGAATGCCCGCGCTGATCGGCTGCTGCCGGTGATCGCGCACCTCATTGTTGATGATCTCGGCGAAGATCTCCGATGGTCCCGAGCCGGTGGGCTCGGTGTTGATGGCGGGGCTGCTGAAGATCCCGTGGGTGCCACCGGCCAGGATCTTGTTCCCGACGACGCGGTAGACGCCCGGCCCGGCAATGCAGAGATCGCATTGGCCTCCGTCACTGATGTGGTTCGATTCGACGACCGCTGTGCTGCCCTGGAGGTCGATCGTCTCGACGAGGCCCTGGAGTCGGTTGCCCCGAATGGTGAGACCGGTCGCCTGAAACGAGAGCACTCCGAACCCAGCCGCCTCCAGCCCCGGCATCCGTCCGGACCGCAGGACGAATCCTTCCAGAGTCAGGCCGTTCCCCGACGAGGTGCCGGGATCCGCGATGATCAGGATGAGCCCGTTGCCGCCCAGATCCGACAGCGGTGCGGTCGGCTGGATCGTCGTCACCTGGTGCGTCTCGCTCGAGGTGGTGGCGCGGCCGTTGGCGTCCAGTTTCATCACCAGCGCTCCGCGTAGCGTGATGTCCGGCACGTCGATCACGTATGGGAAGTGCTCGAGGCTCCTATCGGTGTTGGCGAAGTCATCGGTTCCCCGGAACTCTCCCGCGGCCACCGTGATCGTGATGCGACACGCGGCCGAGTGCAGCTCACTCCGTGCCAGCCGGCCCTCTCGTGCCGCGTCGAGCGCGTCACCGATTCGGCGGAAATGCGCGGCATCATCAGGTTGTCCGTTGTCGTGACTCACCCAAAGGCTGCTGAGGTAGTCGCCGTGCGCTCGATGTGCCGCCAACTCGGATGCCGAGACGCGGATGATCTCGCCGGCTTTTCCCGCTCGGTGGCAGACCGAGTAGCCGCCGCTGGAGGCGTGTGACAAGGATTGGGGGATGTCGGGAGGGCCGGTAGGGGAGTCGCCCGAGCAGGAGAACAGGAGGATCACACCGCCGAGGCAGCCGAGCAAGAGGAGGGGTGAGGGGTGCTTCACGTGAGGGCGCATGGTCTCGATCCCTTCGGCAGCGGGGGCGGTTCGTGGGGTCCGTGCCGTCAGGATATGTTTGAGGTGTCCTTACCCCGTCTTCATTTCGTCTTTCACCGGAGCCGGCCGCTGCTTCGGCCCAGCGCCATGATCGACATTCGGGTACTCGGCACCCTCGAGATTCACGGACCGGGCAGCGGCGCACCGCTCGTCGGGCTCACTCAGCCGAAGCAGGTCGCGCTGCTGCTCTACCTGGTTATGGCCGAGCCGCAGGGCCCCCAGTCCCGGGCCAGCCTGATGGCATTCCTGTGGCCCGAAGCGGACGAGGAGTCCGCGCGACACTCCCTCCGCAACACCTTGTATGGTCTCCGGCGGGCGCTGGGAGACACGGCGTTCGTCGCGCGCGGCTCCGGATACATCGGGCTTGAGCCGGCCGAGGTCCGCTGCGATGCGCTGGTGCTGCGGCGCCTGCTCGCCGAGCACCGCTGGGAGGAGGCTGTGGCGGCCTGGGGCGGGGAGCTCGCCCCAGGCTTTCAAGTCTCGGGGGCCTCGGAGTTCGAGCACTGGCTGGACGACCAGCGCAACGGCCTGCGCCGGGCGGTGACGGATGCGGCCTGGCGGCGAGTGGACGAGGTGGAGCGGAGTGGCGATGCCGGGCTGCTGTCGGCGGCCCGGAGGGCCTGGGCACTCGAGCCGGCGAATGAGGAAGGTGCCAGGCGGCTCATGCGCTTTCTGGACGTCTCGGAAGGACAGTCCTCGGCCCTGCGGGTATACGACGACCTCGCCGACTACTTGCGGCGCGAATTCGAGGCGGAGCCCTCGGCCGAAACCCGCTCGCTCGCGGCCGCGCTGAAGGCTAGGAACGAGGCCGGGCGCTCGGGGCCGTCGCCGGTTCCGCCCGTACCCGCCGGGCCATCCTCTCAGCAGACCCAGGCCGTGGGCTCGGCGCCCGCGATCCGTCCGGCGCATCGAGGACGACTGCGGTCCCTGGTCGCTGGTGTGCTTGCGGCGCTGGTAGGCGCGACCGCGATGCTGGTGCTGGCTCTTCACACGGAGCGGTCCAGCCCCGCAGCGAGCAATGCCGGGCCGCCGTCGGGAGCGGAGCAGGCGGCCGCGCTGCGGTTGCCGGTACGATTCCGGCGCGACTCCGCGGCCTATCGCTCGTATCTCCGGGGCTTGACGCTGCTGCTACGGGGCAACCACATCGCGTCGCGCGACACCTTTGCCGCGCTGGTGAACCGCGAGCCGCTGTACCCACCGGGTCTGTCCGGACTAGCCCACGCCTACGTGCTCACGGTCGTCGCCGGCAACACCTCGCCAGCGGACGGCTTTCCCAAGGCGGAGGCGGCGGCACGACGGGCGCTGTCACTGGATACGATGTTGGCCTCCGCTCACCTGGCTCTCGGCTCCGTGGAGATGTTCTGGCGATGGGATCTGCCTCGTGCCGGCGCGCTCATCGACAAGGCTCTCGCGCTCGATCCGGGAGACCCGGAGGCCCACGCCGTTCGGGGCGTCTGGTTCCGCTGGAAGGAGGAGCCGGACAGCGCCGTGGCTGAGGCCCGGATCTCCTATCGGCTGGATCCGCTGACGTCGAACTGGAGTCTCCGTCTGGCTCGACAGCTCTTTCTCGCCAGGCACTACACCGAGGCCGAGAACATGTTCCGCCGGACGCTGCGGGACTACCCGGCAGACCCCGCGCCTTACGAGGGTCTATCCACCATCTACTGGACCATGGGCCGGATGCGCGATGCCGTGGCCATGAAACGGGCCGCCATCGAGCTGAGTGGTGACTCCCTCGCGCTGGCTCGCTATCCTGTCCCGACCAGCGATAGCCAGGCGAAACGGTTGCTCACCGACCCGATCCGCAATCACCTTCGGAGGCTCGAGAGCAGTGCGTTGCGCGGCGACTTCGTGCCGCCCAATGCGTTTGCCTATTCCTACGCCAGGCTCCAGGACAGAGATGGGACGTTGCGCTGGTTGGACTCGATGCGGATAAAGCGGGATCCGATGATTCACAACGTCCCGCTGTATCCGGCGTTCGACTTTATCCGAGAGGATGCCGGGTACCGCGCATGGGAGGCCAAGCTGGCCGTCCCCTTCGGGTGGAGAAAAGCCACTGGCACCCCGTGACGGCGCCGATCTATGAGCGCGCCCTTCCGTCGTCGGTGAACCGCTCGTGGCGCTCCCGCGCCGATGCCATCAGCTCCTGAAACCGCCGGGTCGATCGCAGGCTCCCGAGGAACCGGTCGTGCCGGCTGAAGAACACGTGATCCACCCAGCCCCGCACCGTGACAGCGTGCTCCAGCCAGTCGAGCGCCTGGTCCGACTCCCCCACCAGCGCGTACGCCGACGCCATCAGGTACGACCATGGCCCTGCGAGAGCAGGACGTTCTCAGGCTTCATGTCGCGATGGATCAGGCCCTGGCCGTGCGCATAGTAGAGCGCGTCGCCGATCTCCCGCACCAGACGGAGCGCCTCCGCCACGGGAAGGGGCCCCTCCCGCGTGAGTCGCTGGCGCAGCGACTCGCCCTCCACGTACGGCATGATATAGAAGGGCCGGGGCGACGCGTCCTCGGTGGTGCCGGAGTCGAGCAGGGCCAGGATGTTGGGGTGCTGGAGCCGCGCCAGGATCTGGATCTCGAGCAGGAGGCGCTCCGCGCCCCGGCCGATGAGGATCTCGGGGCGCAGGATCTTGATGGCGACCGGGCGGTCGTGCTTGCGGTCGCGCGCCAGGTACACGACCGCCATGCCGCCTCGGCCCAGCATGCGCTCGATGGAGTAGCGGTCGCCTAGCGCAAGCGGCTCGAGGAGGGCCTGGTCACCGGGGCTTGCCATCCCGGAAAGCTAAGGGGGTGCGCTGATGACAGGCGCAGACGCGATGCCTATCGCCTCTTGGCCCTCGTCCTCGTCCTCGCCCTCGTCTTGGCGGCCTTCTTCGCCGCCGCCTTCCGTTTCGCCGGCCCCCGCCGGCGCGCCGCCGCCTTGGCCTGCCGGGCCAGTGCGTCGTGCGAGGCCGCGCCCTTGCCATAGCGCTTCAGCGCTTTTCGCATCGCGCGCGAGCGCTTGGGCGACGGCTTCTTCTTGCTGCCGCTTCGCGCCTTGGCCGAGTCTCGCTTGGCCGCGCGCCGGGTCTCGGCGGATACGGTTCCCTTCTTCGGCACCGGCAGCTTTACTCCGGCCCGCCGGGCCTTCGACAGCCCGATGGCGACCGCCTGCTTGGTGGAGCGGGCGCCGTGCTTCCCCTCGCGGATGTGGTGGATCTCTTCCCGCACGAACTCGCCGGCTTGAGTGGACGACGACTTGCCTTCACGGGCGTCCTTGCGGGCTCGCTCGATGGTCTCCTTCTCCGGCATCGCTCCCCCTGGTGGTCCGGCTTCGAACACTGCCCGCGCAGCGACCGAACGCCGTGGTGTGGGTCACTCGCCAAGTGACGACGCCGGCAGGCCGGCTGGCTCTGATCAACGAACACGGGCATTATCCCAGCCTTGCCCTACCTCCTCGCTCTGGCGTCGGCGCTGCTCTATGGCGCGGCCGACTTCACCGGCGGACTCGCCACCCGCCGTGAGGCACCCTGCCGGTCGTCCTGCTGTCGCAGCTCAGCGGCCTGCTGGTCCTGGCGGCGCTGCTGCCCGTGCTGCCGGCCGCCTCACCGTCGCACACCGACCTGTTCTGGGGCGCTGTCGCCGGCTTGGCCGGCGGAACCGGCGTGGCCCTGCTCTATCGCGCGCTCGCGGTGGGTCGGATGGCCGTGGTCGCCCCCACCACCGCCGTCTGCGCCGTCGCGATCCCGCTCCGTTTCACCGACTCAAGGTGGCGAAGCAAGCCGGGTGGAATGCCCGGATCACCGAGTGCATGGCCGATCCCAACCTCGGCGGGATGGGCTACCACTACGGCAATACGGGGCTGATCGACGGCAAGATGTCCTTCCAGGACCCCGAGCTGCTGCTGTACGAGCCGCAGGAGAGGGGCGGCGTCCGGCTGGTGGCGGTGGAGTACATCATCCCCTTCGACCAGTGCACCGGCACCAGGCCGCCCCCGATGCTGGGCCAGGAGTTCAAGCGGAACGAGACCTTCCAGCTCTGGGGTCTGCACGTCTGGCTCTGGCGCTACAACCCCAGCGGCCGATTCGCTGACCGGAACCCTCACGTGCATTGCAACTAGGAGACATCCATGCCTCGCTTCATCATCGAGCGCTCGATCCCGTCCGCCGGTGAGCTCGCAGCGGTCGATCGTCAGACGATCGCGCGCAAGTCCAACGACGTGCTCAGATGGTTGGGCCCGGACATCCAATGGGTCCAGAGTTGCGTCACCGACGACCACTTCATTACTGCGTCTACCTGGCGCCGAGCGCGCAGATGATCCGGGAACACGCGATGCACGGAGGATTTCCGGCGGATCGGATCCTCGAGGTACACGCCACCGTGGATCCGACGACGGCGGACGCGCCGGTGGCGGTGGCTGACCGCACTTGAAGGCCGGTGAGCTATTCCTTCGCCCTGGCTCATCTCGCCGCTTCCCGCAGACTCTCCAGCAGCCGCACCATCGCCCAGGTATCCCGCTCGCAGTAAGCCAGTAGATCACGTCGCAGCTGGTCGCGATCCCGCACCTTGTGGGCGACGAACAGCAGCCGAGCGATCTCGACACTCGCCACCAGCCCGTCCACGATCGCCAGGTCGTCATACGTCAGGTCGGGCACCATCGGGTTGAGCACGCTCTTGATGCCGAAGCTGCCGCCGAAGCGCGGGTGGTAGACGTGACGCTGCACGACCGGGAGCAGGTCCACCAGCTTCTCCTGCAGCGCGAGGAGATCCGCTGCGAGATGCGGCACCCAAGCCGCCAGCTCCTTGATCCGGGTCCGCTCGAACGAGCTGTACATCACGATCCGCTCGGCGTTCGCCGTTGCTTCGAGCAGGCGAAGCGCCAATTCCTCCCGTGGGTCCCCGGGGCCCTCGGCCAGGTACGCCGAGTGACGGTACTGGCCCGGCGCGCCCTGCACCTGTTCGTGATAGCTGAACTGCACCACCACCTGACGCCACGGCCCGACGTCGCGCCACACCGGAATGGCTCGGCCGATGGTTTCGAAGTCGAGAAAGCCGAGGCGGCCATCGAACGCACCCAAAGCCTCACGCAGCCCCGGAGCGATCACCATCCGCCCGGTGCGGAGTGCCTCGCGCTGGCGCCGCTGGATGTCGGTCAGCTTCTGGGTGTCCGGAAGGTCGAGAATTCGCACCGTTCCGCGTTGCACTAGCGCCCACTTCTGCTGCTTCTGGTACCGGTACAGCGTCCAGACGTGATGCTCGTCGATCGGGAAACAGCGATCCCAGAACGGGCAGTCGCGGTCGATCCTCCAGCAGTGGGTTCCCACCGCGATCGCCGGCTCCGCGGCTGCCAGGACTGCGAGCTGCTCCGCGAGCATCTCCGGAATGGCCGGCTGGAGCGCCTCCACTTCCGCCGTCACGTCGGTTCGAAGGAACAGATCGCCCTCGGCACCGTGCCTGAAGTCGGTGTTGAGGTGCATCACCTCCGCCCGACGGACGGGGACGCCGGCCCGCCGCGCCACGTAGACCTGGATCGCGACATCGGGGATGTGCTCGTCCTTGAGCTTGCTGGAAGACTTGACCTCGATGAGGGTGAACCCGTCCTCCGTGCGCTCGAGGACGTCGATGGCAACGTAGACCCGGTCCTGAACGAAGGTGGCCTCGAACACGGCGGGCGCGCCGGCCTCGAGAGTCCGACGGGTCATCTCGACCCGGGAGGGATCGTCGTGAGGCAGGTCGATCAGAACGCCACCCGGAAAATGTCTCCGAGCGAGAATGCCGACTTCGGTGCCCTGGTCGAACCGGTCCCGGAGGACGACGTCCACCTGCAGCTCGGGAGCCTCATGCTGGTGGACGCGGAGCCAGAGCTGCTTGTGGCACTGCCAGCCGGCGACGAAGCGCGACTTGGAGAGGTTGGGGGACGTGGTGGGGGTCACGGTTGCAGTCTACCACGGGGGTGTGACATCCGGGACCTCGAGGCGGAGTACGCCCAGCGGGTGAGCCGTCGATCGCCGTGACGCTCACGAGACGGTAACGGGGGAACCGGAGGGTGGGTCGCGGTCGAGCCGCACCTGGCTGGCGCTCCACTCCAGGCCGCCGTACGTTAGGACACTCGCCACGCACTCCTGCCGACATCGCTCCACCGCGCCGGGTTCGACCTCCGCGCGGATCTCCATCGGCCACCTGCATGTAGACGCCCGTTCACATCCGGCCGAGCTGCCGGCTACCGAAGGACTGCCCCATGCAACGAGATCGGCGGGTGCTCTCGCAGGTGACGACCGTCCTCCTGCTGGGGGCGTCTGCAATCGCCGTGACCGGCGCGATGGCTGGCGGTGGCCTGCCGCCGACTCCGCGGCCGGCGCCGGCATGCACCCTCACCCCGACGCAGCATGTGAAGTCGGTCAAGGCCTTCGCCGAGATGATGCCGGTCTTCCGCCATCCGCGGTGCACCAATTGCCACGGTGGCGTGAACCCGTTCGTGGAAGAGGAGGTCGGCCGCCACCGCGGTGGTGCGATGACGCCGCCCCCGCCGTTCAACCACGAGCAGTGCCAGGACTGTCACGACCAGCTCGCGGGCTGGGACATCCCCGGCACGCCGCTGTTCTTCGCCGGCAAGAGCGACCAGGCGATCTGCGAGCAGGTGAAGGCGTTCGCGGAGACCGGCCACAACTTCGTCGAGCACATCCGGAACGACCACGGCGGCATCCAGTTCATCGCCGCCGGGTTCGCCGGCGACCGCGCGCTGGACGCCCAGTCGCGCGCGGACTACGACGTGAAGGTGGAACCGCCGCCGGGTACCCAGCCCGAGCTGACGGAGCTGGCGCGGAAGTGGGTCGAGGCGATGGGGGGCGAGTTCGTCGGCCCGCTGGACTGTGGCTGCAAGGTTCCGGAATTCCGGGTGCACTTCGAGTCCACCATCACCACGATCTATGGCGGGGGGGCCGGAGGCAGCACCGCGATTACCGGGAAGGGCGACGTCGTCCTGAAGCTGGTGGCCAATGGATCCGACCCCGATTACGACGTCACCTCGGGTCCAGACCAGACGAACGGCCTGATCTCCTGGAGCGGAGTGTCGCTCACCCCCGGCGCCGCGACCGGATGCCAGGCCGCCATCCTGTCCAGTCCGCCTACCAAGTTCGGCTTCCTCCTCAGCGTCGGAGCCGGCGAGCAGCAGACGCTGGCCCTCGAGGTCGTGCCCGAGCCCGACAAGCACTCCGTCCGGAAGAAGTGCCGTTCCCCGGCCGGTCAGTTGGTGGTCGCCCCGGTCGAGACGATGGCCGGTACGTTCTCGGGCGGCTGGATCGCGCTGCACGGAGAGGGGGAGGGAACCGCGGCGCTCGCGCCTCCGCAGATGCCGAGCGCCGGCGACATGGAAAAGATGAAGAACATGGCGGAGGCGATGCAGAAGGCCCATGACGAGTCCCCATCCGAGCAGGTGGACATGGCCCAGATGCAGGAGATGATGAAAATGATGGTCCCAGACGCCGACGCGCGCCTCGCGGCTGCGCGCAAGAACTTTGTCCTCTCGATGCCTGGGGTATGCACCGCGGGGGCATCCGGTCTGGCCACCTGCACCGTCAAACAGACCCGGAAAACCTCAGCGGCGGAGTTCACCGAGAACACGGTCATCACCATCGGGCTCGCACCGTCGACCGCCGGGAAGTAGCTCGGCGCGCCCCGTGGCTACGGAGCTGCTCAAAGTCCCCGATCTCGCCAAGCTGGAGCGGGGCCTCGCCGAGCTGCTGATCGCGCTGCGAGGCCCCTGAGCGAGTCACGCCGCATGATCGCTGGTTAAACTTCCTCCGCCATGACCACATCTCAGAGCAGCCCACCGGGCCCGTCCAGCGACCCCGCGTTTCTCGAGCGCCTGCGCGCCGCCACCGCGCTGCTCGAGCAGATCGTGGCCGACCGCGCCCTGCTCCTCCGCGTGCCCGCCGAGGACAGGCACCGTCTGATCCAGGCCGCCGGCCACGTCTACTCGCCCGACGCCATCGCCCGCCGCCGGCTGGTGCGGGCCACGATGCGGGAGCGCAAGGCCGCCAAGGTCACCCGCGAGGAGCAGGCGCGGGACGCCACGGGGATCAGGACCCTCCGCCGCCAGCCGGTCTACACCAGTCCGAACGTCTTTCCACCCGCCGGCTTCGAGCAGCGAGAGGGGCCCGGTGATCCCGACCTCCGGGAGCCGATCGAGCCTCAGCATTGCTACGTCTGCAAGCAGAAATTCACCGACATCCACCACTTCTACGACCAGCTCTGCCCCCCGTGCGCCGAGCTCAACTTCGCCAAGCGCACCGAGACGGCCGACCTCCGCGGCAGGGTGGCGCTCCTGACCGGCGGCCGGGTCAAGATCGGCTACCAGGCGGGCATCAAGCTGCTCCGGGCCGGCGCACGGCTCATCGTCACCACCCGTTTCCCCCGCGATTCGGCCGCCCGCTACGCCATGGAGCCCGACTTCGACGACTGGGCCGACCGACTCGAGGTCTTCGGGCTCGATCTTCGCCACACCCCGAGTGTCGAAGCGTTCTGCGACGAGCTGCTGGCGACCCGCGACCGGCTCGACTTCATCGTCAACAACGCCTGCCAGACCGTCCGCCGGCCGCCCGACTTCTACCAGCACATGATGGAGGGGGAGCGGACGGCCAGCCACCGTATGTCCGAGCCCGCACGGAAACTGCTCGGCAACTGGCATGGCTGGCGGGGCGCGCACCTGCATCTCGACGGGTCTGTCGGACCGGGCATGGCCGTGACACCCGCCGCCTTCGAGCGCCGGCTGCCGAGCATCGCTGGGCTGGTCCATCCGGCCGAGCTGTCGCAGGTGCCGTTGCTGGACGACGAGCGCGAGCCGCGGCGGCATCTCTTTCCCCAGGGCCGGCTCGACCAGGATCTACAGCAGGTGGACCTGCGCGAGCACAACTCGTGGCGGATGCTGATGGCCGACGTGTCGTCGGTGGAGTTGCTGGAGGTGCAGCTGGTCAACGCGGTGGCGCCGTTCATTCTCAACGCGCGGCTCAAGCCGCTGCTGCTCCGGACACCGGGGCGGGAGAAGCACATCGTCAACGTCTCGGCGATGGAAGGGCAGTTCTACCGCAACTTCAAGACGACGCGGCATCCCCACACCAACATGGCCAAGGCCGCGCTCAACATGATGACGCGGACGGCGGCGGCGGACTACCAGCAGGACGGGATCCACATGAACAGCGTGGACACGGGGTGGGTGACGGACGAGGATCCGGCGGAGATCGCGGCGCGCAAGGTGGCGGAGCATCGGTTCCACCCGCCGCTGGACATCGTGGACGGGGCGGCGCGGATCCTGGATCCGATCATCGCCGGGATGAATACCGGCGAGCATGTGTGGGGCCAGTTCTTGAAGGACTACCGGCCGACGGACTGGTAGCCTCGACTACCGAACGATGGTGCGGTCCCCGCCGGGACGGAACTCGCTCCCCGCCGATCCGTAGTGAGGTCATGAGGCGTGCAGCTGGAGGCTTGATCCGCGGCGGACTGCTGGCTGTCGCGTGCGCCTCGACCCCCGTGGTCGCCAGCGCCGCTGTCGCGTTCGTCCAGTCGGCAGCGCCCGCCGGATCGCCTGACCCACGCATCACCCCAGGCCCTCGTAACGCCCACGCCGCCGCATATGATCTGCGCGACCGCTCTCTCGTTCTCTTCGGCGGCGCCACCGCATCGGAGGTCCGCGGTGACACCTGGCGCTGGCGATCCGGCGTGTGGTATCAAGCGTCGCCGGGCGGCGCCGACCCCCGAACCTTTCCGGCCATCGCATACGACTCCGCCCGCGCCACGATCGTGCTCTTCGGCGGGAGTCGCGTCCTGTTCGGCGACAGCACCAGCGGCCGCGCCATGCTGGGCGACACCTGGCTGTTGCGAGATGGCGGGTGGACCCGGATCACCGCGGCCGGCCCACCCCCGCGGGCGGAGGCGGTGGCAGCCTACGACCCGGTGCGGGGAAGAGTGGTGCTCTTCGGCGGACGGACCGAGTCGCCTGGCGGCGGAGTCGAGCGCCTCGGGGACACGTGGGAGTGGGACGGTGAGCGATGGAGCTGCGCGGAGGTCCCCGGTCCCTCAGCCAGAAGCGGGGCGGCGATGGCGTACGACCCCGGACGCCGGTCGCTGGTACTGTTCGGCGGAAGCGGCGGCCCCTTGGGCGACACCTGGTCGTGGAACGGCGCGGCCTGGACGCGGCTCGATCTGCCGGCTTCACCCGGCCGGTTCAACACCGTCATGGCGTGGGACCCGTCCGCACGACGATTGGTGCGCTTCGGCGGCTGGGACGGCACGGGGCGAGTATCGGATACCTGGGAGCTGCGTGACAGTGGCTGGGCGCGGGTGCAGGAATCCGGCCCCGCCGCCAGAAACCACGCCGTGCTGGTGAGCGCGCCCGATCGCGGCTCTCTCATTCTATATGGCGGCCACGATGGCGACCGGGTCTTCGGCGATCTCTGGGAGCGGCGGAACGGCCGCTGGGTTCAACTCGGGGCGACACCGCCCGTCCCCCGCGTGCTCAACGGCCACTGAGTCGCTGACGCGAGCCGGCCCGCACCTCACGATGAAGTGCAGCCGTCGTCGGGCCGAAACCGGTGCGTCCCAGTGACGACGGCGGTGACTGGCTGGGTGGGCGCGCCGGGTATAGCCTACAGGCGTCCCACTCCGGCGATCCTCTCTGACCGAGACCCTGGAACAACTGAAGGCCTCCCTGGCCGACCGCTACACGCTCGACCGCGAGCTCGGTCGGGGCGGCATGGCCACGGTCTGGCTGGCCAGGGACCTGAGGCACGACCGACCGGTTGCGCTCAAGGTCATGCGTCCCGAGCTCGCCGCCTCGCTGGGTTCGGCGCGCTTTCTCCGGGAGGTCCGGCTCTGCGCCCGCCTTCAGCATCCGCACATTCTCGCCGTGCTGGACAGCGGGGCGGTGGGTCAGGAGGGCGCCGGGGCCGAGCTGCTGTGGTTCACCATGCCGTTCGTGGAGGGCGAGTCGCTCCGCGGCCGGATCGCCCGCGACGGGCAGCTGCCGCTGGCCGACGCGCTCCGGATCGCGCGTGAGGTAGCCGACGGCCTCCACTATGCCCACCAGCACGGTGTGATCCATCGCGACATCAAGCCCGAGAACATTCTGTTGTCCGGCAGTCATGCGCTGATCGCCGACTTCGGCATCGCCCGGGCGCTGGCGGCGGACGACGAGCGCGACGACCGCCTGACCGAGACCGGCATCACCCTCGGCACGCCCCAGTACATGAGCCCGGAGCAGGCGGCGGGCGACCGCGCCGTGGATGCGCGCAGCGACATCTACTCGCTGGGCTGCGTCCTGTATGAGATGCTGGCGGGCGAGCCGCCGTTCACCGGACCGAACCAGCAGGCCATCCTCGCCAAACGGCTCACCGGGCCGGCGCCCCACGTCGGCGCGGTTCGGGAGCTGCCGCCCGCGGTGGATCGCGCGGTCGCGCGGGCGCTGGCCCGGACGCCCAGTGACCGCTTCGCGACCGCGGCCGACTTCGCGGCGGAGCTCGAGACCGCGGCGCAGCCGGAGATGGTTCCGCGCGGGCCGCCGCGCGCGCCGTTCGGCGGGCGGCTGTTCAAGGCGATCGGCCTCGCGGCCGGGCTGGCGATCGTCCTGCTGGCGGGATGGCTCGCCCTCGGCCGGCGCGGGAGCGGCGGCAGCGCGCCTCCCGCCTCCGCGGCGGTCCTGCCGTTCGTGGACCTGAGCCCGGCGAAGGACCAGGACTACTTCAGCGACGGCCTGACCGAGGAGCTGATCACCACGCTGAGCCAGGTCGAGGGCCTGCGGGTCGCGGCCCGGACATCCTCCTTTCAGTTCAAGGGAGGGAGCGCCGACGTGCGGGAGGTGGGGCGCCGTCTGGATGTCGGCGCGGTCCTCGAGGGCAGCGTGCGGAAGAGCGGCAACCGGATGCGGATCGCCGCGCAGCTGGTGAGCGCGGCCGACGGCTACCAGCTCTGGTCCCAGGCGTACGACCGCGAGCTGACCGACGTGTTCGCCGTGCAGGAGGAGATCGCCCGGGCGATCGTCGCCGCACTTCGGGTGAAGCTCGGCATCGCCGAGGGCGCCGCGCTGTCGTCGGCGCCTACCAAAGACCTGGAGGCCTACGACCTCTACCTCAAGGGCCGGTTCGCCTGGAACCAGCGGACGGCCGCGGCGATTACCGAAGCGGTCAATTATCTGGAGCAGGCCGTCGCCCGTGACAGCGGGTTCGCCCGGGCCTGGGCGGCCTTGGCCGACGCGTACATCCTGCAAGTGCCCTACGCCGGCGTGTCACGGGAGGAGACCTGGCCCAAGGCACGGACCGCGGCCCAACGCGCGCTCGCGCTCGACAGTACCCTGGCGGAAGCCCATACCGCGCTCGCCTATGGAAGCATGATCTACGGGTGGGACTGGGTGGCCGCGGAGGCGAGCTTCCGCCGGGCGATCGCCGCCAACCCGAACTACGCCACCGCGCATCACTGGTACGCCGACTTCCTGGCCGGCCGCGGCCGCTTCGAGGAGAGCGCGCGCGAGATGGAGCGCGCGCACGCGCTCGATCCCCTTTCCCGCATCATCGGTACCGAGCTGGGGTGGGTCTACTACCTCATGCACCGGAACGACGAGGCGGAGGCTCAAGTCCGGCGGACGGTGGCGCTCGATCCCAACTACCCGCACGGCAGCATGGTGCTGGGCCTGGTGTTCATCGCCAAAGGGCGGTACGCCGAAGCGATCCAGGCGCTGCAGCGGGGGATCGAGTTGGGGGGCGACTACGATATCCAGTATGCCGCGCTGATCTTCGCCCACGCCAGTGCCGGGGATCGCGCCACCGCGCTCAAGCTCCTGGATGAGGTGATCGAGCGCTCGAAACGTGGCGAGTTCGGGCCGTTCACGCTGGCGATAGCCTACAGCGGGCTGGGCGAGATCGATCGTGGGATCGCGGCGTTGCACCGGGCAGTCGACGAGCGAGACATCTTCATGCCGGAGATCTTTTTCGATCCGTTGCTGGACCCGCTAAGGAAGGATCCACGGTTTCGGAAGGTCGAGGAGCGGATGGGCGTGGCAGATGCAGGGAAGTAGACGGATTTAGGCTGACGAACGCGGCTGATTCTCCCGCTTCGATGGCCCATTCTCTCGAGCCCTGCGGTAGGCCTGGGGCGTGAGCCCTGTCAGGCTCTTGAACGCGCGCGTGAGATGGCTCTGGTCGGCGAAGCCAGCGCCCAGGGCAATGCTCGCGAGCGGCTCCTCCGAGCCGGTCAGCCTGGCCGCCACCCACTCCAGCCGCAGACTCCGGACGTAAGAGCCTAGCGGCGTCCTGAAATGTTGCCGGAACGCCCGGGCGAGATGCCCGGGATGCACATCCACCTCCCGCGCCACCTCGCCGATACGCAGCGGCTCGCGGAACCTCGCGTGCACCAGCTCCCGCGCCCGCAGCAGCCACCGCGGCGGCGTCCGCTCGGCGTCCATCTCGAGCCGGCCGAGCACCACCAGGATCTCGAGCACCGCCGCTTCGGCCGCCAGTTCAGCGAGATGATCGGGTCGGTCGAGCTCCCGCACCAGGCGCGCCGCGCAGCCGGTAACGCCGGCATGGTGTCGGTGGGACGGTTGGTCGAGCAGCCGAGCGAACGGGTGCAGCATCTCGGTCCGGCGCGGATCCGGCTGGATCACGACCACGTGCGCACCAGCGTCGCCCATGCGGTTGGCGTGGCGCTCGCCCGCGGGCTCCGTGGCGACTGCGGTCGGCGGGCAGGAGTGGACCCGCCCAGCCATGGCCAGGTCGAATGAGCCCTCGAGCATCATGGCCACACAGCCCCGGTCGTGGGTGTGGCGCGCGAGATGCCCCCGGGGAGGGAACCAGGCCTCGATGACCTCGAAGCCCTCCAGCGTCATCGAGCGGAACGTGGGACTTCCCATGGTTACCGGAACCGACTGAGTGCCGATCATTGTGCCCTCGCCGAAGAGGTCGCATTCCGGAATCCCAACCAATCAGACGCCGCGCCCCGCCCCTCGACGCACATCCCCGGATGTTCGTCAGGTTCCATCCCTGCGCGTCGGCTGCAAGACCGCTCCACCCACCCGGCCCTATCCTCCGCATACGGACTCTCTTGCACGGAGGTTGCGATGCCGAAGGCCAGGTGGGTAGGCGGACTGTTGGGAGCGCTGGCGCTGGGCTGTTCCGAGCCCACTGCACCGGCGCCAGGGACCGGTCTCCAGGGGACGGATGACGGGATGGCGGACCACCGGGGAGTGCAGCAGCTGGTGACGGGCGGTGGGCAGTTCGTTCATCCGGACTTCGGAACCGTCACGTTCGCCTACGCGGCCGTGCGGCACCGCAACGGGCGGGTGTCGGGACGGTTCCTCCAGTACCAGCCGTTCTTCGGCTTCATCTACGCCGGCGACGTAACCTGCCTCGCGGTGGACGAGGTGAACCACCGGGCGTGGGTCGGCGGCGTCCTGACCCACAGCAACGACCCCGATCCCGTCACCGAGATCGGCGACGACGCGTGGTTCCGGGTCCTGGATACGGGGAAGGGTAGTGCCGAGGTGGACCGGAGCACCTTCCTCGGTTTCGAGCAGCCCCCGCCGGGGATCGTGACGTCGGAGGAGTACTGTCAGCTCAAGATCTGGCCCGACGGCAACGCGCGGACCTGGCCGGTGGAGCGGGGGAACATCGTCATTCACTGAGACAAGCCGGCGCTCGGACAAGGCGGCCTGGCACCAGACGGCCCGCACCTTCCTGGGAAAGTGCGGGCCGGCATTTGTCTCGTCGGAGCAGGCTCGGGTCTTCAACTACTTCCGGTCGGAATTATCCGCCCGAGCACTCGTCTGGTTCTCGATCCGCCGGGCCCGCGCCAGGAGATCGCGGATCACCGGTATCTCTTTCTCCGCCAGCCGACCCACCGCGCCGGCCTTGTCCTCCCGCTCTTCGGCCCGCAGCCTGGACACCAGCGACTCCAGGTGGTTGGCCACGATCTCGGCATAGACTCGATCGAAGTTCTTCTTCTCCGATGCCTTGTCGAGCCGCTGGACCTTGTCCCGCTGCTCGCGCTCCAGGTGAGAGGTCACGTTCGCGTTGCGCCGGTCGGCGAAGCTCTCCCAGCGGTCCGCCCAATTGCCGAGATCCTGCTCGATCCGCTCCGCGAGCCGGCGAGTGTCATCGCTCTTCGTCTCGCGCTGCGCCCGCTTGGCCAGGCGGACGTGCATCAGGTGGTCGCCCAGCATCCTTTCGACGAACGCACGGTCCTCCGCCCGTAGCGGACGGGGATTGTTGCGGTCATCCCGGTCACTACGCTGGTTCGTGGCCTCGCGAGTGTCGGTGGTGCGCCGCCGGGTGCTGTCCGAAGGGAAGGGCGCCGGGTTGGTCACACCGCCGGTGCGTCCCGCGATCGTCGAGACGCCGACACCGCGTCCCACCTGCTGGGCGAGCGCGAGGTGCTCGCGGGTGGCCGCCGCGCTGGTGCTCGCCAGCTGCCGTACCTCGGACGAGAGAGCCGACTGCTCCATGCGCTGGAGATTGGCCAAGTTCTGCTCGTGGAGTCGGATCATCTCCGACATGTAGGCCCGGTCGTACTCGGCGTCATCCAGGTCCTTGAGCCGCTCGGCGGCTGCCTCTCCCTCCGGGCTCAGCTTCAGCTCGAATTTCATGCGATTCTTGTTGCCGAGAGACGTCCACTTTTCATTCGCGGCGTTGTGGTCCGACACCATCCGCTTGGCGAACTCCTTGACGCTGGTGTTCTCGGCATCGTCCTCCGCGCCTCGGCCCAGCGCCACCTCGGTAAGGTTGGCCCGCATGGCCTGGCGGATGTACGTCGTGTCGGCGGACGTGGCGACACTGTTGGGACGGCTGGGGAATGTCTTCGCAGCAGTATCGGAGCTGTTCCGTGGAAAGGACACTTGCCCACCGGTGTGCCACGGCGAAGTGGCCGAGTCCTGCGCAAGCGCGCCTGGAGCAACCGCGAGCATGGCTGCGGCCAGGGCGGAGGTGACGGGAATCACTTTCGACATATGACTGCTCCTTCAGCGAGGGCCTGCGATCCTGGAACGCTCCAAGATCGACGAGACCTGCGTCTGAAGCAGCATCCGTGCCTGCAAATCCATGGTGACGACCATCACACTCGTTCGGT
Source organism: uncultured Gemmatimonadales bacterium (assembly GCA_963846545.1). GTDB lineage: Bacteria > Gemmatimonadota > Gemmatimonadetes > Gemmatimonadales > GWC2-71-9 > CAVVWJ01. The sequence goes on from CAWJWG010000002.1 coordinate 21,559, forward strand.
CGGCACTCCTCTGACGAGCCCCTTCACTTCGTTCAAGGTGACACACTGCCCAGGGCGACGTCACGGCGGGAGGCGTCAGCGCTGCGCCCGAGCCCTCATCTCCCTGGTCCAGTTCTCCACCACGATCAGCTCGTTCCGCTCGGTCGGTGTCGTCTCCCGCAGCAACAGGAACCGCTTGCCGTCCGGACTCACGTCGAACGACGGCACCGGAGGGATCGGCGTGTACGGCGCGGTCGAGAAGAGCCGCTCCGGCGGGCTGATCGAGAACGTGGCACCCGGCGCCACCGCCACGCTCATCATCTCGTTCTGCGCACTGAGATAGAACAGCTCTCGCCCGTTGCGCGACCACACCGGATCGGCACCGCCCGCGGACGACACCTGCCATCGAGCCGACTCGGTGTCGGGGAACGGCCGAACGTAGATCTCCGCCGTGCCTGACTCATCCGACGCGTAGGCCAGCCAGCGTCCGTCCGGCGACACCGCCGCGTCGGCCTCGGTCGCGGCGGTCGCGACCAGCGAGACCAGCGCGGTGTCCCCCGCTCGCATGCCGAAGATGTCGCCCTTGCCCCGCTCTTGGAACGAGCTCCTGAGGACCAGCCACTTGCCGTCCCGTGTCTCCAGCGCCTGTCCCCACCGCCCGGCCTTGAGGAGCTTGCGGGTGCCCCCTGTGCCGTCGGCTCGGCGCATCGTCGGGGTACCACCGTTGGTGGTCAGTTCGCCCAGATATAGCACCGAGCGTCCGTCGGCCGACCAGGACGGGCGCATGTTGCCGGTGTCGCCGAATGTGAGGCGGGAGTAGGGGCCCGAGGGAAGCTGCTTGACCCAGACAGTGTTGATGCTGTTCAGGATCACGTCCACCGCGAGCGCCTTGCCGTCGGGTGAGAGCGCGAAGTTCGACACGATCCCCTGCGGCTGCCACGCGGGGTCCAGCGGACTCTCGACGCCCTCCCGGCTCACCCAGACCGGCCGGCGGGTGCCTGCTGCGCCACCCGTGGTATACACCAAGGTCCCGGTCTGTGAGAGTGCCAGGTTGACCGAGAACCCGCCCACCTCGATGCCCAAACCCTCCAGGATGCCGATGGGCGGGCCGGTCACCTCCAGCTTGTCCGGGTCGAAGGGCAGGGCCACCAGCTTCCCGTCGGACGTCGCGACCAGAAGGTGTCCGGAGGGCGAGTATCTGGCGAAGATGCCCCGCGTGATCACCTTCGACTCGCCCTTCGGGAGGTTCATGCCGACGATCTGGAAATCCGACGTCGCCTGGTTGGCGCGCCGGGTCCGGAAGAGGAGGCCCTTGGCCCCGGGCAGCACGATCGGCCACTCCGCGCCGCTCTCGTTGCGCGTCACCGCGTTGTACAGCAGCTCGAGCCTGCCGCCCGCCTGCGGAATGCGCGCGATTCCCGAATCCACCTCGACATAGATGTTCCCATCGGGTCCCCAGTCGCCGCCGGTCGAATTCACGCTGTCGCTGAGTGTCAGCACGGGGCCGCCGTCGAGCGACACGGTTCGCAGGGTAGTGCCTTGGATCAGAAACCCAATGCTGCGGCCGTCCGGTGAGAAAAACGGCGTTCCCGCGCCCTCGGTCCCGCCGATCGGCGTCGAGTTGAGCTGGTCGTGCTCCCGGAGCCAGAGTCGGCCGCCCCGCTCCGCCGGTCCGACGTACGCCAGCCGCCGTCCGTCGGGGGAAATCGCCACCCGGTTGCCCGACTGCGTTACGGGCTGGAGCGCCTGGTTGGGGGGGTAGAAAAGGCTATAGCGGTTGGTCATCGGCTCGGGGGTCGGCCGGAGCCATCCCCAGACCGCGGCGGCGATCGCCGCCACCGACACGGCGAGGAGCACCAGGGTGACGGGATCGCGGCGCCGCGCGGCCGCCGCCATCGGCACCGTCGGCGCCGCGACCGCCGAGGGCACGGTCGGCGCGTAACCCCGTCCCGCGAGCGCCTCGGCGAACTCCGCCGCCGTGGCGAACCGGTCGGCCGGCAACTTCTCCAGCGCGGTCAACACCGCCGCCTCCACGTACGGCGGGATGGTGTGCCGCTGGGGATGGATCGGCCGAGGCGCCTCCGTGAGCACCCGGGCCACCACCGCCTGCGCGGTCGAGCCGGTGAACGGCGGGTCGCCGGTCAGCATCTCGTACAGCATTGCCCCCAGGGCGTAGACGTCCGAGCGAGCGGTGATTTCCCGCTCGCCCATCGCTTGCTCCGGGCTCATGTAGTGCGGGGTGCCGAGCGACATGCCGGTCTCGGTCATCCGGTTGCCGCCCGCCTTGCTCGCCGCCAGCGCGATGCCGAAGTCCGCCACCAGCGCCCGCCCGTCGTGCAGCAGGATGTTCTCCGGCTTGATGTCGCGGTGGATCACGTGGTGCCGGTGGGCGTAGTCGAGCGCGGAGGCCACCTCGCCTGCGATCCGTACCGCGTCGGCGACGGGGAGCTGCTTCTCCCGGCTGAGCCGGTCGCGAAGCGACTCGCCCTCGATAAAGGGCATTACGTGAAGAGGCAGCCGTCGGCCTCGCCCGAATCGAACAGCGGCAGGATGTGGGGATGCTGCAGGTTGGCGGTGAGCTTGATCTCGGCCAGGAACCGCTCGGCCCCGATCACGGCGCTCAGCTCGGGGCGCATGAGCTTGAGCGCGACCCGCCGGTCGTGCCGGAGATCCTGCGCCAGGTAGACCGTCGCCATTCCGCCGGATCCGATCTCGGCTCCATCCGGTACCGGTCCGACAGCGCCCCTTGGAGGCGGCCGAGGAGCTCGGGCATGTTGGGCTTTGGTGGGAGAAGCCCAGGCGACCCGAAGCCGGCGGGGAGCCAGCCCGGTACCAGCGGGTGGGCACGTTCCCGCACCGCTCCCTGAGCGGTCGACCTCGCACCCTCATCCGTGCTAGAACTGGAAGTCGGCCATCACTCCCGTTGGCGCCACCCGCACCGGCCCCAGCCTGCCGGACACCCACCGCCCGCTCAGATGCCCGATGAGACCGCCGATCAGAACGTCCGAGGCCCAGTGCCTGTTGTCGTTGATGCGCGAGGGCGTCAGGGTCGCGGCGCCGTACAGCACG
>CAWJWG010000003.1:0-822157 GCA_963846545.1 uncultured Gemmatimonadales bacterium
TCGAGCACGGCCACGTCGTTGGTGACCAGCGCCTGCTGGTATTCGGCGAAGGCGGCCGTCACTTCTTCGAGCACGGCGGGCAGGTTGATATCGGAGAGGGCAACGGTCACGGTCTTACTTTCCGCCCCAATGGACGAACTTGCGCTCCGCATCAGGATAAACACAGGTTGAACCCATAGCCGAGCAGGCCGGGCGATGATCGAGGCGTACATCTCGGGCAGGTCGAAGATCTTCTGCGCGTTGATGATGCGCTGGCCCATGCCGTGGTCGCGCCGATGAACATCTCGGCGACGATCACGATCACCAGCGCGATCGACACGCCGAGGCGCAGCCGACGCAGGTCTGCGGCAGCGACTCGAGCAGCATCACGTCGCGGAAGACGCGCCGCGCGAAGCGCCCATCACGCGCGCCGCCAGCACCCGCGTGCTTGCGCGCGTTCATCACGCCGTAGGCCACGTTGAACACGATCGACCAGCCAGGCGCAGAAGGCCGCCACGCCGATCTTGGTACTCTTCGCCGACGCCGAAGATCACCAGGAACAGCGGGAACATCGCCGTGGCCGGCGTGGAGCGGAAGAAGTCGATCACGAATTCGAGCGATCGGTAGACTGCGCGGATCGAGCCCAGGACGATGCCCAGCGGCACGCCAGATCGGCCAGCGCGATCGCGAAGGCATCCAGGGTGCGCGCAGATGGTGCTCCAGGAAGTCGCGCCGCATCGAGCCGTCGGCGATGGCGCTGCCAGAGGCCGCCAGCGTCGACAGCGGGTCGGGCAGCAGCATCGGGTCGACCAGCTGGCCGGCTGCGCCAGCCACCAGACGGCAAACAGCAGCACGGCCGATCCAGAACGGGCGCTTGAAAGTGGACGCACGATTCATCTCACACGCCTCGCACTTCGCGCTGGAAGATTTCCAGGCTGCGCTTCTTGGTCGCGATGAAGCTCGGCTCCGACAGCGTCTCCACGGTGCGCGGCCGCGCATCGTCGTAGGGCAGGATCTCGGCCACGCGGGTCGGCCGCTTGGTCAGCAGCAGCACCTGGTCGGCCAGGTAGACCGCCTCTTCCAGGTCGTGCGAGACCAGCAGCATGGTGGTGCCGGTCTCCATGAACACCTCCTGCAGCTTCTCGCGGATGAAGAGCGTCATCTCGAAGTCGAGCGCCGAGAACGGCTCGTCGAGGAACAGCACCTCGGGGTTCGGCGCCAGCGCCCGCATGATCGAGGCCGTCTGCTGCTGGCCGCCCGACAGCTCGTACGGGATAGCGCTTCAGGTCGAACTTGACGTCGAACGACGCGACCAGCTCCTCCATGCGCCGGTCGACCTCGGCCTTGCGACTTGCCTTCGAGCTTGCAGCGGGTAGGCGATGTTGTCGATGGTGCGCATCCACGGGAACATCGCCTCGCGGTAGTTCTGGAACACGTAGCCGATCTTGGTGTCCTTCGAGCGACTTGCCGTCGAACAGGATCTCGCCGCGCGTCGATCGGCACCAGCCCGGCGATCATGTTGATCAGCGTCGACTTGCCGCAGCCGTTGGGGCCGAACACCGAGACGATCTTGTGCTTCGGGATGTCGAGGTCGAAGTTCTCGTACAGCGGCCAGCCGGCGAAGTACTTGGTCAGGCCGCGGATGGTGATGTGCGTGCCCGCCGGGTACCAGCGGCGCGCCGTCGCCGCTCGCGGTGTCGGGCAAAAGCGGCCCCGATCCAAGTTGAATCGATCACGCGCATCAGAACGAACGGACCAGCGTCTTGCCGTCGATCTTCTCCTCGACCACGCCCAGCTCGGTGCCGATGTCGAGGAACTTCTGGAAGTCGCCCACGTCTGCGGCGCTCATGTCCTTGACCATCACGATGCGCGGCAGCGGCACGGTGGCGGCCAGTTCCGGCGGCACCTTCATGCCCTGAACCAGGTAGCCGCGGGCGCTGCTGTCGGCCTGCGCTTCCTTCACGCCGCGCGCCCACGCCGCGGCGAAGCGCTTGGCCACGTCGGGCTTGTCGGCCATGAACTTGCCCGACATCACGGCACCGGCGGCGAAGGCCGAGGCGCTCTTGTTGCCCAGCAGGTAGGTCGGAGATCACGCCGGTCTCCACGCGCTTGCCGACCTTCTGCGCGACCATGATCGTGGCCGACGGCTCCAGCGTGTAGCCGCCGTCGAAGTTGCCCGACTGCAGCGCGCCCACGTGCACGCCGATCTGCTGCTCCTGGATGGTGAAGTCCTTGCCTTCGACCAGGCCGACCTTCTTCAACACCGCGCGTGCCGCGCCGATGTTGGCGGGGCCGGGGCGCCGAGAACAGCTTGAAGCCGTTCCTGAAGTCCTTCAGCGTCTTGGCCGGGCTGTCGGCCTTGACGACGAACTGTTCGATCACGTGCTGCGCGTTCTGGCCGTTCAGCGAGATGTACTTGAGCGTGTTGGGCCGGCGCGCTTCCATGTTGGCGCCTTCGAGCGTCACCAGGTTCACGGCCGCGTCGATGCCGTTCGACACCAGCGCCTGTACCGTCAGCGGGTGGCTGGTCATCGGTACTTCCTCGATCTCCAGGTCGGCGTCGAACAGCGGCGGTTCATGGCGACGTAGAAGGGCAACGCGGCGCTCGAAAGGGCAACAACGCCCACCTTGATCTTGTCGGCCGCAGCAGCCGGCAGGCAGAGCGTGGCGGCGGCAAGCGCGAGGGCGCCGGCGATCAGGCGGCCGGCACGCAGGGGAGCGGAAAGAGAGACGGGACGCGACATCGTGGGTCACTCCGGAAGATTGAGAGGCGATGAAAGGGTGGATAAGACAGCGGGTCGAAGAAGCTCTGCCCCGCGCGGTACACGCGGATTGCCGAACACGCCGCGGCGCACCAGGCTGACCGCACCTTCGAAGGTGAGTTCGAGCGGCATGCCGCTGGGGTCGTAGACGAAGAGCTTGCTCACAGCGTGGTGCCCGGCACCAGGAACTCGCGCCAGTCGATGCTCGCCGCACGGAAGCGCGCGATGTACGCGTGGTAGCCCGAGCAGGCGAGCGACACATGGTCGATGGCGCCGCTGCCGCTGGGCACCTGGTCCGTATCGCCCAGCGCCGGGCCGCCCGCGTACACGTGGATGATGGCCTGGCCGCCCGGCTGGCCGCACGCAAGCCAGGCGCCGGGGTAGCCGAAGTCGGGGCGATCTCGCGCAGGCCGATCACGCCGACCCAGAAAGCGCGTGGCGCCGAGGTTCGCGGTCTTGATCGCGAGGTGGAACAGGCCGTGGGTGATGGCGGCGTTCATTCACTCTCCTTCATCGGCTCGACCGAGGCGCCGAGGGCCACGTCGCGGAACAGCACCGACAGGTCGTCGAGAAAGCCCGGCTCGGTCTTCCAGCGCGTGCCCTCGACCGGGTCAGCGCCGGCCAGCATGGTGTCGGTGGCGGCGATCGACAGCGCCATCGCGAAGCGGATGCGCTCGCCGCGCGCGGCCTCGACCTGCGAGCCAGTCGCGCGGCGAACAGGCGGCCGGCGCCGATCTCGCGCGCGAGGATCATCGCGGCGGCGCAGGCGTGGCCCTCCATCGACTGCGTGGCGCCCTGGCCCAGCGCGGGCGCCATGCCGTGCGCGCTGTCGCCGAGGTACATCACCTGGCGCACCGGCTCGGCGAGCAACACGTCCGATTCCTGCATGCGTGCCCAGTGGGTCTGTGCCAGGTTGGCGCCGCACAGCGCGCCCATCAGCCACTGCGCCTCTGCGCCGAAAGCCCCGCCAGCGGGCCGGTAGGCCGCGCGCAGCACGGCCTCGGTGTTCCAGGCGTCGTCGATGGGCGCGCCGGGCTCGATCGGGAAGGTGGCGGCGATGTACACGTGGTCCGGCGGCACGCGGAAGGCCAGCAGCCGGTGCGGGCCGTTGAACCACTGGCCGTAGTCGTCGATGAGGCCGCCGCTGGTGTCGGGCACCAGCGTGCGCACGATCGCCACGCCCACGTGGCGCGGCTCGGGCAGGCCCGAGAAGGTGGCGCGTGTGGCCGAGTAGCGGCCGTCGGTGCCCACCAGCAGGTCGATGTCGTCGATCGTGTGCTGCACGCCGCCCTGCGTGTAGCGCACGGTGGTCCGTGTCGAATCGTTGGCGCTCGGGCCGATGGCGTCGATCTCGCAACCGTAGCGGATGGCCGGGCCCGCCCCGGCGCGCAGCACACGGTACAGCTCCAGCAGCGGATGCGAACGCCGGGGTTGTCCGCCACCTGCGCGATCGGCAGGTCGAACAGCACGGTGCCGTTGGTCAACGACACCTGCCAGCGTTGCCAGGGCAGGCTGGCGGCTTCCACCTCGGCGGCCAGGGCCGGGTCGCACAGGCGCAGCGCCTTGATGGCGTTGGGGCCGACGTTGAGGCCCGTGCCGGCCTCCGAATGGTCTTCGGGGCTCACGCGTTCGAGGCAGTGCAGTTCCACGCCGGGCAACAGGGCCAGCCGCCGCGCCAGGATGGCACCGGCCACGCCGGCACCGATGATCACGATCTTCATGCGGGTTGACTTTCGGGAAGGGACGGAGCGGCCAGCGGCGGGTTTGCGGCTGCTGCCGCTCGAAGGCCAGGCCCAGCGCGCACAGCCGCGCGTCGCTGCCGCGCGGGCCGATCAGCTGGAAGCCGATGGGCAGGCCGTCGGACGACGGTGCGGCCGGCAGCGCCAGCGCGGGCAGGCCGGCGCCGTTGACGAAGGCGGTGAACACCGCATGGCCGCGCGGGTCGACGCGTTGGCCGGCGATGGCGGTCGAGGGCCTGCTCGGCGGGCCACGGCATGGCGGCGCAGGCGGGCGTGAGCACCAGGTCGACGTCCTCGAAGACGCGGTCCATCGCGTCGCGCAGCGCGTGCTGGTGGACATGCGCATTGAACAGGTCGACCGCGCGCAGCGAACGGCCGGTGACCAGCATCGCGGCCAGGGTGGGCGTCATGCGCGCATCGTCCTTCGGCGTGCTGTCGTGCAGCACGGCGGCCAGGCCGGTGGCGCTCAGCACCGGCCAGGCGAGGCGGTTGAACACATGCACCGCTGGCCGGGCATCGGCGGCCGTCACGTGGCGGCCCATGCCGCGAGCTGGGCCGCCACGGCGGCCATGCGCTGGTCGATGACCGGGTCGACCGGGCTGCCGGCGATGCGCGACCAGTGTGCGATGCGCAGCGGCTGTGGCGCGGGCAGAGAGAGCGGATCAAGCGGGTCGAGGTGGCGCAGGGTCGGCGCGATCACCTGCAGCACACGCACCACGTCGGCCGTGCTGCGGGCGATGGGGCCGATCACCTCCAGGCCGCAGCATCTCGGGCAGGCCGTGCGCGCGCGCACCGTGCCCCACGTGGGCTTCAGGCCGACCAGGCCGGTGTACGCGGCCGGGCGGCGGATCGAGCCGCCGCCGTCGGTCGCCAGCGCGGCCGGGCCGATGCCCGCCGCCACGGCCGCGACCGCGCCGCCGCTGGAACCGCCGGGCGTGAGCGCGGTGGCCCACGGGTTGCGCGTGGTGCCGAACACCAGGTTGTCGGTGTAGCCCTGCAGCGTGAACTCGGGCACGTTGGTCTTGGCGAACAGCAGCGCACCGGCGTCGCGCAGGCGTTGCACCGGCGACTCGTCGCGCCGTTGCAGATGAGCCGGGTACAGCGCGCTGCCCCAGCGGCAGGGCATGCCGGCCACGGGGATGTTGTCCTTCACGCTGATCGGCACGCCGTCGAGCGCCGACAGCGGCGCACCGCGCTGCCAGCGGCGTTCGCTCTCGCGTGCCGCGGCGTAGGCGGCGCTGTCGTCGCGCGCGATCACCGCGTTGATCCGCGGGTTCACGGCGTCCAGCCGCGCCAGCACGCTGGCCAGCGCCCTCGACGGCGAGAGCGTGCGCGCCGCGTAGGCCAGCGCCAGCGCGTCGATGTCGAGCTGCCAGGGCTCGGTCATGGAGTGACTCGCGCGATCACCGCGACCAGCCCGCCGCCATCCGGCCCCTGGTGCTCCGCACCGCCGGACACGAAGATGCGCCCGTCGCCCAGCACGCCGGCCACCATCCCGCCCACGCGCCGCGGATGTGGCGCTGGGCGTTGATGTCGGTGTCGTCCAGCATGGTGTGGCGCGCGCCGCGCACGCTGGCCGCGGCGGTCGGGCTCGCACTTGACGAAGACGGCGGCCACGCGGGCTGCGGCGGCGGCCTCGCTCAGCTGCGGCTCGGCGCGCGAGCCCCAGCGGGCGCAGTGCCGCGCCACGGCGCCCAGGTCGAGCGCGTCGCGCATCGGCGCGCAGCCCATGCGCAGGTCGCCGCCGCCAGCGGGCTGTCGCCGAGCACGATCACCTCGTTGGCCTCCACCTCGACGCCGGACGACACGCTGGCGCGCGCCGAGAAAGCGGGTGAAGTCGGCGAGCATCGCGGCTTCGAGCGCCGCGTCGTCGGGGAGCTCGCCCAGTGCGATGGCCGACGCCGAAGGCGCCGGCCGCACGGGCCGTGGCCATCGAGCGGTTGGAGTCGGCCGTGAGCACCGCGTGGCCCGCCGCGGCGGCCGCCTGGGCGCGTGCCGCGGTCACGCAGGGGCACTTGACCTGCACGAAGGCGACGTCGTCGGTGCGCGCGATGCCGGCGTCGCGCATGGCCGCGCGCACCGCGTCGGCCACCGGCTCGACGTGCGCCCAGCGGCCCACGTGCTGCGCGGCCAGCGGCGCGCTCACGGCGGTGCCGATGGCGAGCGCGCCGGAGCGGGTGCGCCACGTCCCGGCCGATGCCGGCCGATCGCCAGGACACCACGTAGTGCGGCGCACAGGACGCCCTCGGTTCCGCCGGAGAGGATGCCAGGGCGAGCACGCGCGAGCGACCGCCGCGGCCGGGCGGCCGGCGCGCTGGCCAGCGAACGCGATCAGGGTCTGCGCGCGCGTAGCCGCGGGTGAAGTCGTTGACGCCGCCGTTGCCTTCGGTCTTGCCGATCACGGCCACGACGTCGGCGGCCATCGACGTCGCCGCTGTCGAGCAGCGCGGCCGAGCGCCGACAGGTCGCCGGGGTGGTCCATGGCCAGGCGATGCACGCCCAGCGTCGGGCGTGCGTCGACGGCGGGTTCGGTGCGGGCGGGGGCGGCAGGCGAGGGGGTGAGCAGGGCGTCCATGGGGTGCTGCAATGCAACAGATGCACCCAGTATGGGCAGTGCCCCTCAACCTTCCAGCGCATAGTTTCGCTCGCACTGCACACATTTTGTGTGCACTCGCGCGCTGTCGGGAGGCTCAGCCCGGCAGCGAGCCAGCCGGTTCACCAGCGCTTCCATGAAGGACAGCGTGGCGATCGGCAGCGTGCGGCCGGCGCGCGACACCAGCACCAGCTGGCTGTTGGTGAGCGTCCGGTCGGTCAGCGGGATCGCCACCAGCGCGCCGCGCCGCGCCTCGTTCTGCGTGCCGATCTGGAACTGGAAGAGCCGATGGCGCCGGTGCGCAGGGTGAATTCCTTCAGGCGTCTGCACCGTGCTGGCCTCCAGCGCCACCCGCAGCGTCATGTGGAGCGCGCCATCAGCGCGTCGAGCAGGCGCCGGCTGGGCAGCAAATTCTAGTTTCTTTTTTTCTTTTTTTTTTTTTTTTTTTCGGCCAACAATTCGACGCCGTATAGCAAAGAAACGGCTAAGGATATCAGCACCAAATTTCAAACCCGTTAGGGAAAGTGCCATCCCTCAAATCTGAACGAAAAATTTTGACCCCCAAATTTCAGGGTCGGGGGCGGGAGGGGGCGTGGCTAAAAACAAATGAGCAACGAGATATCTGAAAGTTACCGGCCGATTTCTTCCAAATTTGGTACACGGATGCCTAATATCATGGCAACGTACCTTTTAACAAGTCATGCCCATATATCATATACCCTTGAAATAGGGGCCCCCAAAAATTCATAGGGCCCCCAAAATTTGGTAACTTTTTTATTTACCGGCCGATTTTGACAAAATTTTTACTGTAGGTAGCCCATATAATTTTGACAAATATTAAACAAAAAAATTTGAGGGGGAGTCCAAGGGGGGGTTGGGGGGGCCCAAAAACCTAAAATTTTCACAACTTTTTAAAAGGTCATAGTTCCAATACCAGTTAAGTTAGCAATTCCTAAATTCTACAGCGTTTTTGCACTTATTGGATAATACTAACCCCCGCAAAATTTTCGGACGCCGCCGCTTCCTATTCTTTCGCAAAGGACGCCGCCGCATGAACGCCCGACCCTCCGACCTGCACAGCCAGGCCCAGCAGCTTTCCGAAACCGTCATCCAGCCGATCCTCGGTTCGAAGAAGGTCTATATCGAAGGATCGCGCGCGGACATCCGCGTGCCGATGCGCGAGATCGCGCTGGCCAACACACCGAAGATGTTCGGCACCGAGCTCAACGCGCCCTTCAGCGTGTACGACACTTCCGGCCCCTACACCGATCCCGACGCCGCCATCGACCTGGGCGCCGGCCTGGCCGCGCTGCGCGCGCGCTGGATCGAAGAGCGCGGCGACAGCGAAGTGCTGGGCGCGCTCAGCTCGGAATTCGGCCGCGGCCGCGAGAGCGATGCCCGGCTCGACCCGGTGCGCTTCGCGCACCTGCGCCATCCGCGCCGCGCCAGGGCGGGGCAGAACCGGCCGGGTCGCCGAGCCAGCGGGGGGCACCGCTCGCGGCCGGCGGGAGGTCGCCCAGGAGCCGGGCGACGAGGGGCTCGGTCAGCTTGGACCGCCCGACCTCGAGCACGGTCAGCGCCCGATCGGCCATCTCGAACGTTCGGCGGCGCACCGGTCCCCGCATCTGCAGCGGGAAAGCGAGCACCCGATGAGCCGTGACCGAAAGTGACGACCACCGCGAGGCGTACGCCGGCATCAGCAGCCGCTCTTCGATCGCCGCGGCGCTACGCATCGGCCGGCTCGCCGGTGATCACGATGGGGCGTGTAGCGGACGGAAGCTGCGGGACCCGGAGCAGGACGCACTCGTCGCAGAACTTGATGCGCCGGCAGGCGGTTCTCCAGCACGCGGTCGGCCCCTGGCGGGCGAGGATGAGGCGGAGCAGATGGTCGGCGCGCTGCGAGCCTTTGAGCAGCACCAGGTCGCCGGCGAGAAGCGTCGCCGAGAGATAGCGGTGCGCCTCGAGGGGCGTGAGGAACGCGTGCAGCGACGCGCCACGCGCGTGCGCCCGCGCCGCGCCGCAGCGATGCGCCTGCGGGCCGACGAACACCACCTCGTCGGCCGCTTCCAGCGCCTGGCGTGCCACCGCGGCGTACACCGCCGACGCGCGCCCACCGTAGTCGGAGATGGTGCCGATCACCGCGATCTTCCGCGGCGCGCGGGCGCTGCGCAGCACCTCGAGTGACGGACCGATGGACCAGAGCGACGCCTTGCACTCGTCGCGCAGGAAGGTGACCCCACCGGCCTCGACGGGCTCGAGGCGGCCGGACCAGGGCTCCACGTCCGCCAGCGCGGCCGCGGCCTCAGCGAGCGGGATGCCCAGCCCGACGCCGGTGGCAATGGCGGCGAGACAGGCGTGGGCCCAATGCACTCCGATGAACCGGGTGTGCACTTCCACGCGCTGCTCGCCATGAATGGCGACGAAGGTGAGTCGATCCGGCCAGGAGCTGCGCACCGACTCCGCATGTACCGCGGCGTCGGGCGTGAGTCCGTAGGTGAGCACGCCGCCGCGGCCGCTGCCCATCATGGCCAGGACCCGGGGATCGTCGGCGTTGAGAATCGCGAGGCCGTCGGACGGGAGGGCGGACACCAGCTTGCTCTTCTCGGTGGCCGTCGCGTCCAGCGTGCGGAATGCCCTCCGGTGATCGCCGCCCACGTTGGTGATCACAGCGACGCGCGGGCGCACCAGCGCGATCGCGGCGTCGAGCGTGCCGGGCCCGCTGGCCCCCAGCTCCTGCACGCAGAACTCGTCGTCGGGTCGGACACCCAGCACGGTGCGGGGCACCCAGTGCGCCGCGTTGTGGGTGCCCGGACTCCGGGTGCCGCGGTAGCGGCGCGACAGGACAGCAGCGACCAGATCCTTAGTGGTGGTCTTGCCTGCGCTGCCGGTGACGCCGACGAAGATCACGCGATCCAGCCGGCGGCGATGCCTCGCCGCGCGCCGGTAGGACAGGGCTAGGTACCGCTCGTAGGCCGCGGTGCGCACCCGATCGAACACGCTGCCACCGCTCACGCCGCCTCCAGCCGGGCCTGGGCCGCGCCGTAGAGCTCGGCGGCGCGAAGTCGCGAGCTCGAGAGCGCCACCAGCGCGCACTTCCCGTGCTCCAGGCATCCGGTCGCGTAGGGCACCACGCCGGTGCCGCGGTCGGGATCGAACAGCAGATGGCCCATGACGGCGCGCACGCGCGCGAAGCTGCGCGCCCGCGTCTCGACCGTGCCGGAGACGAAGGCCGGCGCCTCGGGACGGCCGGCGCGGCCGGCGGACGCGTTGAGCCGGGCCCGGAGCGCCAGCGGGTACGTACCGCCGTTCACCCGCGGATTGACCTCGGCCAGGATGGCGCGGAGTCCGCCGGTCCGGGAATCGCGATACTCGACGAAGTCGAACCCGACCAGGCCGGTGTACCCCTGGCCCCGCATCCAGTGGGCGAGCATCCTCGCCCACGCCTCCATCGCGTCCACCGTCCGGGCCGAGGAGGGGAGCTGGTTGCCGACGTGGGTGAGTCCCCGGCTCCAGCGCTGGTCGGTGATGCCGGTGCAGATCAGGGGTCCGCCGCCGGACGGGATGTGGATCTGCACGTTGGGGGAGACGGTGGCCTCGACCATCGCCTCGACCAGATAGATCCGGTTGTCCGACCGCGTCCCCAGCCGACGCAGCAGGCCGTCCGTGTCCTCTCCGCCGCGTCCGACGACGAACGTGGAGGAACCCGATGCTCCCGACGCGCCGCGCACGATCACGCGGGCCGACGTTCGCAGTTGCCGCTCGACCGCCGCGCGGATGGGCTCGAGGTCGCGGCGCCGGCGGCCCCCGGGGAACGACAGCTCCGCGATCTCACCCTCCGCCACCGGGATGCCGAGCTCCTGCGCCTTGGCCCGCATGTGATGCTTCTGGTCGGCGTACTTGGTGATGCGCGGCGAGCCGTCCATGCGCACCGGAATGCCGGTCGCGCGCTCCATCACCTCGGCCAGCGCCATCACGTCGGTCGTGGCGGCGTAGGGCTCGATGGTAAGCGCGTCGGCATCGAGAGTGCGGGCCGCATCGCTCAGCACGCCGGGCTCGCTGAGCAGCCGCTCGGCGAGCGGCCGGCCCGCGCGGCGGCCCTTGCCGCCGGCCACGATCACGTGTTCTGGCCGCGGCCCCAGCCCGAGCACGCCGAGGAAGCCGAGATAGTCGGGCTCCACCGGGCGGGGCACGCAGACCGCGTCACCGTCGCTCGCGAGAAGCAGGGCGCGCTCGGGGTAGCGATCGAAACCGGGGATCGCTTCGGTGAGCCCGTGCAGCGAGCGCAGTGAGCCCACGCAGTGGAGGTAGAATCGGCGGCGCATGGTCGGGAGCCGGCGGCTCAGGCGCCCCGGGTTCGGCGGCGGCCGGACCGGGGCTCGACCGGCGCGAAGCGCACCCGGTCGTACTCGGAGTGAACCAGCGAGCGCGAAGGGCGCAGCTTGCCGGTGGCGTCCCCCGGAATGGCCGGGACCATCAGGACCTCGAACTCGACGCCGGCGCCCAGCACGGGGCGGACGACGCCATCGATCTCGGCCAAGCGCTCCGCCGACGGCGCCGCGTCGGCCACCACGTAGAGCACCACCCGATCGCGCCGCTCCTGCACCAGCTGGTACTGCCGCATCCACTCCTTGGGTCCCCAGACCAGGCGCCGCACGATCTCGTAGGGGTGGAGCATCCGACCGTCGGGCAGGGGGAAGTAGTCGATCATCCGCCCCTGGATCTCGGCGATCGTGGCGAACGGGGCGCCGCAGGCGCAGCGGTCGCCGCGGGTCGCGAGGTCGCCGAGGCGGTAGCGGATGAACGGCATCGCGTACGCGTGCAGGTTGGTGACCACCACTTCACCCCGCTCGCCGGGCTCGACCGCCACGCCGTCGCGGAGCACCTCGACCAGCACGCCATCGTCACAGGTGTGGAGATCGCCCGAGTGGCGGCACTCCCAGGCCAGGAGCGGGCACTCGTGGCTGGCATAGGTCTCGACCAGCGGCGCCGCGAAGGTCTCGCGGATGCGGAGCCGCATCGCCGGCGTCGCCACCTCGCCACCGACGATCACCAGCCGGGGCCGCACGCCGCGCACCACGTGGGCCAGCTCGGGCGCGGCCAGACGGTCGAGCATCCCGGGCAGGCCGGCGATCACGTCGGGATTCGCCGCGCGGAGCTGCGCCGCCACGTCGGCCGGATTCTGCAGGCCGTCGATCAGGGTGCGCGAGTGAAAGCCGAACGCGCGGAGCGAGCGTCCCACCAGCTTGGGGTCGCCGCTCGACGGACGTCCGCCCACACCGACCGCGACGACCCGATCGCGATGGCGCACGCCGAAGGTGCGGAACGCGCGGAGCCGGAGCAGGTACTGGAGCTTGTCCTCGAGCCACGTGCGCCGGATCGTGAACGGCTCGCCCGAGCTGCCGCTGGTGCGGACGGTGAGCAGGGCCTCCGGATCGTGGCCGCGCGCCAGCGTCTCCATCGGCACCGACTGCCGCATGGCGGCCTTGTCGCTGAGCGGGATCAGCTCCAGGTCCGCGGTGCCCCGGATGTGGCGCGGGTGAAGGCGGTGGCGCTCGAACAGCTTCCGGTAGAAGGGGACCGACTCGTACGCGTGCAGGACCAGACGCCGGAGGCGGGCGTCCTGCCAGGCGCGGAGCTCCGCGCGGGCCGCGCGCGAATGGCGCCACGCGGCCGAGAGGGCAGGACCGATCTCCGGACGGCCAGCGGTCATCCCACCGCCTTCAGCGTGGTGGGCGCGGTGGCGGCGGTCCGGGCGGCTGAGGGCGGCAGGCCCAGCAGCTCGCGTGCGCGCACTGGGTCGGCGAGGCGGCGGCCGAAGCTCTCGGTGATGTCGGCGACGCGCTCCACCAGTCCCTGGTTGGTGGCGAGCTCGCCCCGGTCGAAGCCGTGGTAGATGTTGTCTTCCAGGCCGACCCGGCAGTGCCCGCCCATGGCGATCGCGAGCGTATTCATCGGCAGCTGGAAGAGCCCGATCCCGGCGGCCGACCAGAGCGATTCGGGTGGCAGGTCCTCCAGCATCCCCGCGAGGTGCCGCGCGGTGGCGGGCACCGAGTAGCGCGAGCCGAGCAGGAGATTGAAGTAGTACGGCGGCTCACCCAGCATGCTCCTGGCGATGAGCATGTTGGCGGCGTTGATCATCCCGTAGTCGAAGCACTCCAGCTCGGGCTTGATCCCCCGCGCCACCATCTTGTCGCCCAGCGCGATGACCATGTCGGGGTCGTTCTGGCTGGTCCCCGTCGGGAAGTCGAGGCTCGTGAGCGTCAGGCTCGCGAGATCGGGGCGCGCGGCACCGGTCAGATCCAGCACCTCGCTCCGGCGCTCGAACTCGGGGAAATTCCGCCCGCTGCAGCTCACGCACATGATCGCATCGGGATGCTCGGCCCGGATGCCGAGGATCATGTCCTCGTAGATCCGCGCCAGATAGGTGGGCGATCCGTCCTCGTCGCGCGCGTGCAGGTGCACGATGGCGATGCCGCGATCGAGCGCCTGGCACGCCTGCTCCACGACCTCCGAAGGCGACACCGGGACATGCGGCGTCATCGACTTGGTCGGGATCATCCCGGTGGGGCAGAAATTGACGATCAGCTCGTCGTAGGGCGTGAGCGGATGCGGCAGCGGGCGGGTGCGCCCCGCCGCGGGCCGGCGGCGGGGATGGCGATCGCCGGAGAGGGCAATCATGCGTGCTCCAGAGAGGTGAGCGGCTCGACGACGCGGAACTTGGCTCGGGGGCCGGTGGGCAGCCGGTCCACGAACTCCACGTCGGTCTCGAGGAAGTGAGCGACTTCGCCCTGCATCACCGCGCGGATCCGGCCCGCGATCCGGAGCCGGTCGGCGCTGGGATCGAGGATGGCGCGCACGCGGAGGCGCACCGGGTCGAGCTGGGTGACCTGATAGCGCAGCACGTCACCGACCTGCTCCATGGCGCAGGTGAGCGCGTAGGGTGACACGCGATGACCGCCGGCGAGCACCAGCACGTCGGCGCGGCGGCCGGTGACGACGCCGAGGAGGGGGAACGGATGCCCGCAGGGGCACCGCTCGGCGAGCAGGCTGCCGCGGTCGCCGATGCGGTAGCGGAGCAGCGGCATCGCCCGGTTCACCAGCAGCGTCGCAACGAGGTTGCCCTCGACACCCACAGGGAGCGGCCGGTGCGCGTCGTCGAGGACCTCGACCCGCACCACGTCCGCGTTGACGTGCATGCTCCCCGCGGCGCACTCCCAGGCGATCTCCTTGGTCTCGGAGCTGCCGTAGACATCGAAGACTCGGGCGCCGAACCCCTCGGAGATCGCCTGCCGCACCGCGGGCCGGAGCAGCTCGCCGCTGGTGAAGATCCGGCGCACGCCGATGTCCCCGGCGTCGCGCAACAGATCGGCCGCCTCGAGCAGCGCCGAGGGAAGTCCGTACACGGTGTGGGGTCGGAACGCCGCGAGCTGGGCGGCCACTTGCGAGGCGGGCTGGAGGATGCTGATCCGCACCACGCGCGCGTGGCGGTGGGGCGAGGCGTCGGTGTGCGGCACCGCATCGAGCAGCGCCACGCGGTCGGTCGGTGCGGTGCCGCAGGCGCGGCGCGCCCGCAGCTTCACCAGAACCTTGAGCGTGGCCCAGGCGCGCAGATCGTAGTAGACGCGGAACGGCTCGCCGGTGGACCCCGAGGAGCTGGACGACCGCCATTCGGGCCGCACCCGCCCGCCGCTCAGGAGGTCGCCGGCCGCTTCGCGCAGCTCGTCCTTGGCCGCGGGGGCCAGCGCCTCGAGCACGCGCTCCGGGTCATCCGCGAGCATGGGGTCGCCGCCGGAGAGCCCCGCGGCGTCGAGCCGGCGCCGGTAGAACGGCGTCCCGGACGCGACCTCGAGCATCCGGGCGAGCCTGGCGCCCGCCAGCGCCCGCAGTGCGTCCGCGTCCAGGCGACCCGCGCGCAGCGTCGGCCAGAGATCGGCCGCGACCCAGAACCCGACCCCACCGCTCACCAGGTGCTCGATGGCAGCTCGGTGAGCCGGGCGCGGACCGGCACGCGTCGGAGGACGCCGTTGTAGACCGAGAGGTAACGGGTCGTGGCCCGCGCCCACGAGAGGTTGGCTTCCGCGAAGGCGCGGTTGTGGCGACCCATTTCGGCGCGGATCTCGGGCTGGTCCGCGAGGTGACGGATGGCGGCGGCCAGCGCCTTCGGCTCCCGGGGCGGCACGAGAAATCCACTCTTCCCGTGCTCCACCAGCTCGGGGATACCACCGACGGTGCTGCCCACGATGGGCAGCCCCGAGGCGAGTGCCTCGGCGAACACGTTGCCGAACGCTTCCTCCCACGACGCGAGGGTGAAGATGTCCGCGTCGCGGTAATGGCCGGCCACCGCGGATCGGTCGACCGACCCGGCGAAGATGACCTCGCGGCTGATGCCCAGCTGCGATGCCAGCTCCACGAGCCGGCGCTCGTCCGGGCCCGAGCCCACGATCTCCAGCTCGTAGCGGCCGCGCTCGAGGTACGCGATGGCCCGGATCAGGTCCTCGATGCCCTTGCGCTCCACCAGACGCGCCACGACGAGGCAGCGAACCTTGTTCGGGTGACGCGAGCGCGCGCGGGAGGAGGGGCGGAAACGCGTCAGGTCCACGCCGTTCGGGATGACCGAGTACGCCAGCCTCGGATCGGTGCGCAGGGCGAGCCGGCCGAGGCTCTCGCACACCGCGACCACGCGGCTCGCGCGGCGCCAGATCCAGCGAGTGAGCGGACGGAGGAGGCGGTGGACGCGGCTCAGCGTACGCTGGCAGGGGTCGTAGCCCGGCACGTCCGAGCCGCGCAGCGACACGATCACCGGGGTGTCGCCCAAGCTCAGGAACGGGAGCAACGCACCGGTGGGGAGCGAGAAGAAGACGTGAACGATGTCGTAGTGCTCGTCGCGCATCCGTGCGCGAATGAGCGGCAGGGCATTGCGGAGATAGCTGAACGCGCCGCCCATCCCGGCCTCGTGCACGCCGGTGCGGTTGCTCTTCACCCGGTAGACGGTGAGCAAACCCTCGGAGGCGGCATGGCCGTCCCAGAGCACTTCCGACCCGCACTCGTCACGCGCGCCGGCGGTGACGACATCCACCGTGACGCCACGCGAGGCGAGCCCGCGGGCGAGCGCCTGGGTGGCGACGCCCGCGCCGCCACCCAGCGGCGGGTACTCGTAGTTGAGCAGGAGGACGCGCATCGCGTCGAGCGGCCGTTCGAAAAGGTGATGGTGTTGCGCTTCTTATCAGGAGCCGACGTGCGTAGACGGGGGCAAGAGGCAAGCCAGTGAGTGGTCGGGTGACGCATCCTGGAAGGGGGGGTGCAATCGTGCGACAACCTCGCACGGCGGCGACGGTTGACCGTTGCGCGACGGCAGTGCAGCCGCTTGCGTCTCTCACGGGCGTGAGAGGCGCTGTTGCGGTCCGCCCACACGATCTTCGACGGCGTGTCATGTCCATGCACGCATCGGCACGGACAAGGGTGGACCGGGACACGGTTTGCGTCGCGCGCGAAAATCGGCACTCGGCTGCCGGTAGCGAGTGCGCGAGGTTGAGAACCGGAGAACTACAGACTTACGGTGGCTGTCGTCGGCCAGGCCACAGTGATACTGGGGGCGCGCTCCGCCCCCGGCGTCACATGTGGAACAGGTAGCTCATCTTGAGGAAGAATCCGTCCTGCGCCCGGCGTAGGCCGGTTCGAGGGCTCCCCGGATCCACCGGATCGAGCAGCGTGCTCCCGTAGCCGAGGAACACGACCGTGCCGGGATTGGGTTGGTAGGAGAACAGCACGTCGCCGCGGAACGAGCTCCGGGTGAATGCGCTCGTGCGGACGAACGTCCCCGAACCGCCGTCGAACACGAGAATCGGCGCATCGGTCCGGGTGTCATCGCGCAGCGAGTCCTGCTTCTCGTGCCCGTACTCGCCCACGAGGCGCAGGAAGATCGGCCGCGAGAGCTGGTACTCCATGCGGAGCCGCGGCAGATGGGCCACGTTGACGAGGCTGCCGTCGCTCACGCGGCGCACCTGCTGCAGCGCATAGGTACCGTCGAGCCGGAGCTTGCCGGTGGGCCGCCAGGTGATCCCGAAGTTCGAGATGATGATCCGGCCGGGGGACCACTCGAAGAAGTTCTCGTCGTTGCCCCACAGAATGAATGCATTGGCCGAGAAGTGCTTGAAGTCGGGGGTATCGAACGAGAGCACGTAGTCCCGGTTGGGAATGCGCGGCCGGCCGACGAAGGCGACGGTGTCTGCCCCGCCCGAGGGCAGCGGCACCTCGACCCGATAGCCCCGGTAGATCTCGAAGGGGTAGCCGAAGGTCTCGAGCAGCAGCGAGCCGGTGAGGTTCCACCCGCCCTTCAGGGTCGAGTTCAGGTTGAAGTGAAGCTGCTCGTCGAGAATCCCCTTTCCATCCACGAACTCGGCATACCGCCAACGTCCGTTGAGATTCACGTCGAAGGTCATGCTCTCCATCAGCGAGCCACCCCCGCCGTAGATCGTCATCCGGGGCTGGAAGCGGAGATGTACCAGCCCCGGCCGGGGAAAGAACCCGCTCCGGGCCCGAAACTCCTCGTCGCTCGCGTTGATGCTGGTGGTGAGTCCGAGCGTGCGACCGTTGCGGGTGAAGCGCGCCTGCCACAGCGGCGCATTCGTCACCACCCCGTTCCTGCGGGTGCGGCTTCCCGGCCGCCTGCAGCTGGACCGTGTTGATTCTTCCGAACACGAGGCGCGCATCGGCGCCGAGCACGCGGTTGTAGTCGCCGCCCTCGATCCGATCGGTATAGACCACCCCGACGCGGGAATTCGAGGCGATGTCGCGCTGGACGCGGAGGATGTTGTAGAACGGATGGTCGCCGGTGGGGGAGACGTCGGGATCGTCCACCGCGGAGAGCAGCGCGACGTCGGTCCCGAGGCCCTTGCCCGTCAGCTTGACCGCGGCCACGGGCTGCACCACCCGCCGGCTGTAGACCAGGCCGTTGGGGACAGTGAACTGCTCGATACCGTCGAGAAAGAACGGCCGCTTCTCCTGGAAGAAGAGCTCGTCCCGCGGATCGAAGAGGAGCTGGCCCGCGTCGGACTCGACCTGGCTGAAATCCGGGTTGGCCGTGCCGGTGAGGCTCAGGTTGTTGGTGATGCCCCACCGCGCGGTGCCGCCGACCTCGGGACTCCCGCCGCTGTAGTCCCACCCGCCCGTCGCGGCGCGCCGGCCGGTGGCGCGCGAGGTGACGCTCGGGTTGAGATCGAGCACCAGCCCCCGGCGCAGGTCGGTGAGACCGACAAGGCGCCCCGACTGGCCGAGGAACGACGCGCTCGCGCGCCGGGCCGGTGCCCACGAGTCCTCGGACCCCGAATGCTGCACCAGGCGGGTGACGTTGATGCCCCAGCTCTGCTCCGGCGCGGACTGGTACCGCAGGCTCTTGAACGGCACCTGGATCTCGACTTCATAGCCGTAGTCGGTGAGCCGGCCCTTCGACTGGTAGATGTAGTCCGGGCTGAGATCGGCGACCTCCCGGCGCACCACCGCGTTGTTGAAGCCGTTTCCCGAGGTCGAGCCGGTCTCCACCAACGCGCCGTCGGATTGCACGCCGTAGGGGTTGACCGCCAGCACGGTCGCCTGGCGCCCGTCGTTGAACGTGCTGAGCAGGATCTGCACGTGGTCGTCCGCGCCGATGCGGTCGCGGTCGGCCAGCGTGGCGTGCACGCCCCCGTGGGCCTCGTAGGCGCGGATGCCGAAGTGAATGGCGGTGGGTGAATACCAGATCAGCACTTCGGTGGAGTCGGCTGCCGGCACTCCGTCCACCGGCGAAAACTGCGAGAACCCGGTCAGTACCGCCGCGCCGGCCCAGGCCTCTTCGTCCAGCTTGCCGTCGATCTCGACGTCGGCCTCGATCCTCGGCGGCCGGACGTCGAGATTGCCCGAGCGTCCGTGATAGACGAGCGGCGGATCGATCAGCACGGACAGCGCGAACGCCAGGTGGCGCAGCATCGAGGCTCGTCGAGTAGGGTACTCTGGCCTACGCTGGCCGGAGGACCGGGGTTTCGGGCCGGGACGTCACCTGGCGGCCGCGGGAGCGCGGGGCAAGGCGTCCGGCAGATCCGCCACGACGTAGGCCATCACCGCCATCGCGGCGACGCAGCGGCCCACTTCGGCGGGGTCGAGCTTGTCCAGGGTGTCGCCATCGGTATGGTGATACCAGAAGTACCGGGTGTCGTCGACCTCGAGCCCGACGCCAGGCACCCCGCCCTCCACCAGCGCCGTGATGTCCGCCTCGGGACTGTCCTCCACCTGCTCGACGGCGGTAGCCCCCACCGACGCGAGAAGCGCCGCCACCTGTCGGACCACGGCCGCGGCCGAGTCGGAGCCGGCGAACCTGAAGCCGGTCGGCTGGAAGACGCCCCCGTCCGACTCCATCGCCATCACGTGTCGCGCCAGCTCGCCCGCGTGTGCCGCACCGTAGGCCTTACCTCCGTCGACGCCGCTCTCCTCATTGGTCCAAAGCACGACCCGCACCGTGCGTCGCGGACGCAGGCCGAGCCGCTGCATCAGACGCACGGCCTCCCATGCCGCGACCGACCCGCCCGCATCGTCCATGGCGCCCTGCCCCACGTCCCACGAGTCGATGTGGCCGCCGAGCACCACGACTTCCTCGGGCTTCTCCCGCCCCACCAGCTCGGCGACCACGTTGCGCGACCGCGCGGGCGGCAGCTGCCGTGCGCCCATCCGCAGCGTGACGACGACCTGCTCGCCGCGGTTCTGCATGCGATGCAGCATCCCCGCGTCCTCGCTGCTCAGCGCCGCCGCCGGAATCCGGGGCGCGGTACTGTCGTAGGACGTGCGCCCGGTGTGCGGGCTCCGGATGGAGAACGAGCCGACCGAACGGATGAGACAGGCCACCGCTCCCACGCGCGCCGCCGCTGAAGGCCCGTCGGTGCGATAGCGCCGGGTCTCGGGATAGGTCGTGAACGGGGCATCGAACAGCACGATCTTCCCCTGGGCCTCTCCCTTACGGCGCTCGAGCTCATCGAAGCTGCCGACGACCAGAACCGGCGCGGTGATCCCGCCCTTCGGCGTGCCCACGCTGCCGCCCAGCCCGAGCATGGCGAGGGTGTCCCGCCGGGGACGCACCAGCACCACCGACTCGTCGCCGCGAACCCAATGGCCCACCGTCACCGGCTCGCCCCGGACGTTTTGCAGCCCGTCCTTCTTCATCTCTGCCAGGACCCAGTCTATCGCCGCCTCGAGGCTCCGGGACCCGGCAATGCGGTGGCCGAAGCCGTCCACCAGCCTGCCGATCCGGTCGTAGGCCGCGCTGTCAGCCGTGGCCGCGCGGATCAGACTGTCGGCCGCGGGGCGATAGGCCGTCGCGATGGCTTGTGCGGCGATCGGGGCACGCGGGGCGGCCAGCAGCGAGACGAGAACGGCGCCTGCGACGACGGAGCGTGCGGTCATGGGTCATGGTCCGAGATAGGGGGTGGGAGCTCTGCGCGGCATGGGCCGGGGATGATCCGGCCCAGGGCGGGCCGGGAAGGATCCGACGGGAGAGGCCACGAAGCAACTTTTCGACAACAGTTCGACCATTCGGAGGCCGGTTCGGGACAGGTCTATATTCCGACAGCAGCTCGGTCGGCGATCACATTCTGGAGGACAACATGCGGAATCGCACCCTCGGTGCGTTGGTCCTGGCACTCGTGGTGACGGCGGGCAGCGCGTCGGCTCAAGAGACCGCTGCCCCCGGCAAGGAACCCGAGTCGCGCGGCCGGCCGCTGCACGAGTGGGTCACGGACCTGAAGGCGGATGCTCCGGTCATCCGGAACGCCGCCGCCTACGAGATCGCGGGCATGGGACCGGCCGCTGCCGCGGCGGTGCCCGCCCTGATCCAGGCGCTCGACGATCCGATGCCCGCGGTCAGGTTCCCCGTCACCGTAGCGCTGGGCGAGATCGGACCGGGTGCGAGCGCCGCTGTTCCCCGGCTCAAGGTGATGATGGAAGAAGAGCTGAACGACGAGATCGCCGCGGCCGCCCGCCGAGCGATCCGCCATATCCAGCCCTCGGCACTCGCGGGGCAATAGCCCACTCGGCGCCGGGACTCTCACCCCAGCGCCTGAGCGAGGTCCTCCACCAGATCATCGGGGTGCTCCAGCCCCACCGACAGCCGCAACAGACCGGGGGGCGTGCGGCTCCCCGGGCCCTCGCTCGACGCGCGGTGCTCGATCAGGCTCTCGGGCCCGCCCAGACTCGTGGCGCGGGTGAACAGCCGGACCCTCGCCACCACCGCGAGCGCCGCCTCGGCGCCGCCGCGGATCTGCACCGAGACCATCCCACCGTATCGCGCCATCTGCCGACGCGCCGTCGTGTGCCCCGGATCGGACGACAGTCCGGGATAGTGCACCGCCTCCACCGCGCGGTGGCCCGCGAGATACTCGGCGACCCGCTCGGCGTTGTCGCAATGCCCCCGCATCCGGTAGGCGAGCGTGCGCATCCCCCGGTGGACCAGCCAGCAATCGAAGGGTGACGGCACCGCGCCTCCGACGGTCTGGGACAGCCGGAGTCGCGTCGCGAGATCGCCGTCCTCCCGCAGGATCAAGGCGCCGCCGGTGACGTCCCCGTGCCCGGCGAGATACTTGGTGGTCGCGTGCATCACGACGTCGGCGCCGAGCTCGAGTGGGCGCTGGAGAAGCGGGGTGGCCCAGGTGTTGTCGCACGCGGCGAGCGCGCCCGCTCCATGTGCGATCTCCACCACCGCGTCGATGTCGGTGACGGCCAGGGTCGGATTGGAGGGCGTCTCCATCCAGATCAGGCGAGTGCGCGGAGTGACCGCCCCCCGGACCGCGGCACGATCGGTCAGGTCCACGAAGGTGCTCGCCAGTCCCCAGCGGTGGAACACCTCGCGCAGCAGCTTTCCCGTCCCGTAGTACGCGTCGTTCGGCGCGATCACGTGGTCGCCCGCGGCGAGCGCCTGGAACACCGCGGACGTCGCCGCCATCCCCGACGCGAAAGCGAGTGCGGTGACTCCGCCTTCCAGAGACGCCAGGGCACCCTCGAGCGCGCGCCGCGTCGGGTTCTCGCTCCGGGCATAGAGGAAGCCGTGCGGCAGGGTGCCGTCGGCTTCGCGCGCGAAGTTGGTGGAGAGATGAATGGGCGGAGCCACGGCTCCGGTGGCCGCGTCAGGCGAATGACCGGCGTGAACGACCAGCGTCTCGATGCGCACTCCGGCCTCGACGATTGGGGTGATCAGTCCGCCGTCAGCTCCGCGCCCGCCGCGAGCACGGCGTCGAGGAAGAGATCGAAATCCTCCAGGCGGCTCCGGTGGTTGGTCACCGCCACGCGAAGCGCGAAGCGCCCACCCAGCACGGTGCTGGAGGGCACCGCGATGCCGCGCTCCTGCACCCGCAGCAGGATCTCCTGGTTGACGGCATCCAGCGCCGCGCCATCCAGACCCGGGGCGACGAACCGAAAGCAGACCACGTTGAGCGGCGCCGGGGCCAGCAGCTCCAGCCGCGGATCGCCAGCGACCCGGTCGCGCAGATGGTGCGCCTGCGCGACGTTCTGCTCCACCAGCCGTCCCCAGGCGTCCGCCCCGTGCGACTTGAGCGACATCCACACCTTGAGGGCGCGGAAGCCGCGCGAGAGCTGGATGCCCAGCTCGGCGAAGGGCAGCCCTCCAGCCACGATGCCGCGCGGCGTCGCGTCGAGGTAGCTCGACGCGGCAGCGAACGTGGCACGGTGGGCGTCGGGATGGCGGACCAGCGCGAGCCCGACCTCGAACGGCAGGTAGCCCCATTTGTGGAGATCCACCGCGATCGAGTCGGCCTGCTCCATGCCGGCCACGCGCTCCCGGAGCGAAGGCGCGAGCGCGGCGAACGCCCCGAACGCTCCGTCCACGTGGAACCAGAGCCGCTCCTCGCGGCAGAGCGCGGCCAGCGCGCGCAGGTCGTCGGTGGCGCCGGTGTTCACCGTACCGGCGTTGCCGATCACGCAGAATGGCCGGTGCCCCGCCGCACGGTCGGCGGCGATGGTGGCGCGGAGCGCGGCGACGTCGACCTCGTACGCCGCCGTGACCGGTATCCGCCGGAAGGCCCGGTCGCCCAGGCCGAGCAGCTCGCTGGCCTTCCGGGCCCAGCTGTGGGTCTCGCTCGAGCCGTAGAGCAGGAGGCGAGGAGTTCCCTCGCGCTGAAGACCCTCGGCCCGAATATCGAACCCTGCCCCGACGTTCCGCGCGACGGCGAGCCCGACCAGGTTGGCCACCGTGCCGCCGCTCACGAGCAGTCCGCTCGCGTCCACCGGGAACCCGAGCAGCTCGGCCATCCAGCGGATGACCAGGCGCTCGATCATCGCGGGCGACTGGTCGTAGCCCGCCAGGTGCGCGTTCATCCCCGACGCCAGCATGTCGGCGAGCATCGCCAGCGGCGTCCCCGTCCCCATCACCCAGCCCCAGAAGCGCGGGTGGATGTTGCCCGTAGGATATGGCAGGATGTGCTCGCGGAACTGCTGGTAGACCGCCTCGGTGTCGGTCGGGCCGCGCGGCAGCGGCTCGTCGAGGGCGGCGCGGGTCTCGGCGGGCACCGAGCGCCACACCGGACGCTCGCGCACCTGCTCGAGATAGTCCATCATGTCGTCCACCATGCGGTGGCCGAGCGCGCGGAGCGCCGGCCAGTCGCTGGGATCGAGCGTCTCCTCGGGCCGCGTCATGCCGCCGGCCGCCCTCGGTCGAACGAGGCCGTCTCCTCGGCGAGAAGCGACGCGAACCCGGTGAGATAGTCGGGCGGCGTCTTCTGTCGCACGATGGCCGCATACCAGTGCCGGCGGAACCCGCGGCGCGTGAGCGGCAGCGCGCGCAGCGTGCCGGCTTCGACGTGCGGCGCCACCGCCCACCGGGCGAGCACCGCGATCCCGACATCCGCCTTCACCAGCTCGACGATCGCCTCAGTAAGCTGCACCGAGCTGACCTTCGCGGGGCGCACGCCGGCCGGGACCAGCACCTCGCGGAACAGCGTGCTCTCGCTCTCATCGATCGCATACATGATGAGGTGCTCGTGGGAGAAATCCTCTGCCCTCAGGTGCGCGCGTGCGGCGAGGCGGTGTCCCGGCGCGACGACCGCGACCAGCTCGTCCTGAAACAGCGGGTGGTAGGCGAGCCGCTCGTCCCGGCCGGTGGACGACACGATGCCCAGGTCGATCCGGCCGGCGAGCAGCGCCTCGATGGGCTCCCGCGTGGCCTCGGGCACGATCTGCACCTCCACCCGAGGATGGCGATCGCGGAATCGGTCGAGCACACGAGGCAGCCAGTGGTAGCAGGTGTAGCACTCGGTGCTGAGCCGAAGCACCGCGTCGCGGCCGCTGGCGAGACGGCGCAGCTCATCTTCGGCGGCCAGCAGGGTCGGCAGCGTCTGCCGGGCGGCATCCACCAGGCGCAGTCCCGCCACCGTCGGCACCATGCGCTTGCCCATGCGGTGAAAGAGCGTGACCCGAAGCCGCCCCTCGAGATCGAGCAGCTGGTGACTCAGGGCGGACTGGGTGAGATGGAGCTCGCGGCCGGCCCGGGTGAGGCTGCCGTGCTCGGCGACTGCGGCAGCGAGTCTGAGGTGCCGGGTCTCGAGGATCATGGGCGGGTCATGGTATGAGGAACGTTCATCATTAACCGATAATCGGTGCGTCGTGATAATATCGGGAATGATCGTTCCTCGCGCCAGACGGACCGGAAGCTCGCCGGTGTCACTCGCGGTGCCCTGGCCGGCGAGCCGCCGCCGCCAGCGCCGCGCGCAGGCCAGAGTCAGGCTCCGGAGGCGCCTCCGTCGGCCGCGACGACATGCGGCGCGCCTTCCTGCAGCAGGTGTTCCCGCAGGCGCTCCACCCCCACGCTCTTCCGCGCCCGCACCTTGTAGTGCATCACCGGCGGACCGCCGGTCGCGGCCACCACCTGCTCCAGGCTCCAACGCTTGGCGTCGCGCGCGAGCACCGCCTCGATCGCGGGTCGCGCCGCATCCACCTGATCCACGTAGATCCGTAGCGTCACGTTGCGTTCGTCCGCCGCCGCGCCGCCGCCGCCGTTCCGCGCCGGCGTCACCCTCTCAGCGGCGGGAGTCGACAGCGGCGCGAGGTCGGCGCCCGATGGCAGGCAGAGCCGGGCGAAGGTACGCTCGAACTCCGCGCTGAAATCGAATTTCCAGAGCGCCAGCTCGACCATCACGAATACGATGGACAGCACCGTCGCCACCGAGATGGCATGGATCCCCGTGGCGAATCCGATCCCGATGGAGCCGAAGATGTACACCGCGTCTCCGGACTCCTTGAGATTGTTGCGGAACCGGACCGCGGCCACGATGCCGGCGAGACTGAAAGCGAGGGCCAGGCTGTCGCGCACCACTACGAGAATCGCGGTGACCACGATCGGCAGCACGATCACCGTCTGCACCAGCGAGTGGTCGAACTTGATCCGGGTGCGCGTGCGCACGTAGACGAACGCCAGCGGCAGCACCAGCAGAAATGCGGCGCTCATCTGAAGGAGCGCGTCGAGCCAGCGCGGCGTCCCGGTCGGAAAGATGGCCACCTCGTTCCGGAACCAGGTCACCGCTCCTGCCATGTCGGCCGGCGGCTGCGACGGCATCGGCGTGATCGCGTCCTGAGGCAACAGTGCCGAGAGGCAGAGCAGCAGCACGCCAGCCACGAAGTAGTACCCGGTCAGCCGGAGCAGCGTCACCCGACCGATCTCGCGCGCCGCCGCGTGCGCCGCCGCTCCTCGCTCTTTGACCATGCTCACTCCGGGTCAGGGAATCGCGGCAACGGCCGCGCGCGCCAGTGCCGCGAACAAGTCACCGCGCTCGAGGGACCCCTGGTACGCCTCGCCGTTGATGAAGAGCGAAGGCGTGCCGCCCGCGCCGCTCTGCGCCGCGCTGGCAAGGTGCTCGCGGATCCGCACCTCCACTTCGCGGGAGCCCCAGTCGCGCTCGAACTGGGGCAGGTCGAGTCCGACCCGTCGGGCGTGCCGCAGCAGGTCGTCGTCGCCGAGCTGCATCTGCCGCCGGTACAGCCGGTCGTGCATCTCCCAGAATCGCCCCTGCCGAGCCGCGGCCTCCGCTGCCTTGGCCGCGGCCAGCGCGTGGGGGTGGGACGACCGCAGGGGGAAATGCCGGAACACGAACCGCAGGTTCTGGCCGAACGCACTCCGGGCTTCCTGAAGGACGACATGCAGCCCGCCACAATAGGGGCACTCGAAGTCCCCGTACTCCACCAGCGTCACCCGCGCGTCGGCCGGCCCCTGCGCATGGTCGTGTTCGTCCACCGGCGGGGTCAGCGCGCTCATCGGGTAGGGGCTCGCACCCCCGCGTCCACCAGCGTCTGGAGCAGGCCGCGGACCGACGCCGTCCCGTCGAGACGGAACCGGGCGCGGGTCGCGCCGGGGCCCACGCGGGCGCTGATCGCCTCCGGCTGCAGCGACACGAACAGGTCCTCGTCGGTCCGGTCGTCTCCGATGGCGAGCACCGTGGTGCGCGCCTCACGCTCGGGCGACATGGGCGGAATGATGCGGCCCTTGTGCACGCCGTAGGGCCGGATCTCCAGCACCCGGTTGCCGGCGAGGATCTCGACCGGCTGGTTGCTCAGCAGCTGATTGAGATGGATCCGGAGCTCGTTGGCCCGCCGGGCGCCGGTCTCGAGGTCGGCCAGCCGGTAGTGCCACGCGATCGCGACCGTCTTGACCTCGATCAGCGAGCCCGGTGTGCGGGCCGTGAAGTCGCGCAGGATGGCCAGCACCGGCTCGCGCCAGGCACCGTGGATGTCGGCCGCCGGCGTCCATTCCGCCTGGCCCGGCGGGCGCGACCAGAAGCCGTGTTCCGCGTGCAGCCAGATCGGCAACGACCCCACCCATTGTTCCAGGGCCTCGCGGCTGCGTCCGCTCACGATGTGTAGCTCGGTATCGGGTCGCGCCGCCAGAGCGCGCAAGAGGCGGATCAACGCCGCGTCCGGCCGCGCCAGCTCCGGCGTGGCGGTGAACGACACCAGGGTGCCGTCGTAATCCAGCAGCACCAGCAGCTCGTCGTTCCGCTCGAGCGCCTGGGCGAGCTCCTCGCGGAGTGCGGCTTCCCCGCCGGTGGGTGAAGTGGCCCGTACCGATGGCCCGCTCACTCGCTCCAGCTGCTCCAGGAACGCCGAGACCCAGCTGTGGACGTCGAAGGTGGCGACCCGCTGCCGGAGCGGCTTGAGCCGCGCACGACGCTCTTCGGGATCCATCATCAGGGCGCGAAAGAAAATCTCCGCCGACCCGTCGGTGTCGTACGGATTCACCTGCAAGGCCTCAGGCAACTCCCAGGCGGCGCCGGCGAACTCGCTCAGCACCAGGACCCCGTCGCCGTCGGCGCGGGAGGCCAGGAACTCCTTGGCCACCAGGTTCATCCCGTCGCGGAGCGGGGTCACCAGCATCACGTCGGCGGCGCGGTAGAGCGCCACCAGGTCGGGCGCCGAGAGTCCGCGGAAGATGTAGTGCACCGGTACCCAGCGCGGCGTGCCGAAGGCACCGTTGATGCGCCCGACCAGGCCGTCCACCAGCAGCCGGAAGTCCTGGTAGGCTCCGACGCCGGTGCGGGAGGGCACGGCCACCTGCACCAGCCGGACCTTCTCCCGCAGCTCCGGATGGGCCTCGAGCATTTTCTCGTAGGTCAGCAGCCGGCGCGGGATGCCCTTGGTATAGTCGAGGCGATCCACACCGACCAGGATGCGGACGCTGCCGTCGCCCCGCAGCGCCTCCGCCTCCGCCTCGACCGCCGGGTCCTCCGCCAGCGACTGGAAGGCGGCCGCGTCGATCCCCATCGGGAATACGCCGAGCCTCACCTCCCGGCCCGGCAGCGACACCCGGTCGATGTCCACCGTGAGACCGAGAATGTCGGTCAGCGCGGTGGCGAAGTGACGGAGGTAGGTGGGGGTGTGGAATCCGACGAGGTCGGCGCCCAGCATGCCCTCGAGCAGCTCGCGGCGCGCGGGAAGCGTCCGGAAGAGCTCCTCCGAGGGGAACGGGATGTGGAGGAAGAACCCGATCCGCGCTTCCGGGAGAAGCCGACGAAGTAGACCGGGTACCAGCAGGAGCTGGTAGTCGTGCACCCAGACGAGATCGCCCGGCCGGTACTCCCGGGCGACCACGTCGGCGAAGAGCTGGTTGGCCTCGACGTAGGAGTCCCAGTCGCTGACCTGGAGTGGGACCTGATCGAGCAGATAGTGGAAGAGGGGCCAGAGCACCCCGTTGGAGTACCCCTCGTAGTAGCGGGTCACCTGATCGCTGGTGAGCGGGACCGCCACGAGCCGCAGGCGCTCGAGCTCCCGGTCCAGCTCCCCCTGCTGGGCGGCGCTCAGCTCCTGGTCGGCGCCCGACCAGCCCACCCATAGCCCCCCGGACTGCTCGTGGGGCCGCGACAGGCCGGTGGCCAGGCCGCCGCTGCTCCGCTCCACTTCCACACCGTCCGGCGTGGCGCGGACGGTGACGGGGAGCCGGTTGGCGACGATCAGGAGCCGTGACATGGGGGAAAGGTAGCCCAACGGGGGGGTGGAGCGTGGAGGCGTCGGGACGGCGGACGCAGGGTCCGCCGCCCGGCCCCCTATCTAGGCCACTTGCCGTTCCCCCGGTCGATGTCAGGGAACTCCCGCTTGGGGTCGATCTCGATGGTCTTGATCGAGGGCTCCTGGGCGATGCGCACAGAGGTCCGCTTCTCGCCCGTGAACCAGACGCTGACCGGGATGTCCACGGTCTGCGGCTCCCCGCTGGAGCGTGTCACCACCAGGTGGACCGGCATGGGGGCGCGCCCCCGGTTGGCCACCACCACCTCGAGCGAATCGCCCACGGTGGTCACCGTGTCGATCGTCTGGTCCAGCTTCCAGGTCTCGAAGAACCAGGTGCGCCAGAACCAGGACAGGTCCCGGCCCGCCACGTCCTCGACGGTGTCGAAGAAGTCGTACGGCATCGGGTGTTTGTATTGCCACCGGCGACCGTATTCGCGGAACGCGCGCTGGAACGTTTCCCGGCCCAGCACCCCGCGAAGCGCCACCAGCACGGTGGCCGTCTTGTAATAGCTCGCCGTGCCGTAGGCGTTGTAGTTGGGGTAACGGTCGCCGTGATGCATCAGCTCGACCTCACCCCCGGCAGTGGCCAGGTTCAGATACGGCTCCCGGTTCTCCGCCTCGTCGTCGTACCCCTTGAAGAAGTCCGGCATCGCCTGCGACTGGGTGAACTGCGCGAAGCCCTCGTCCATCCACGAGTAGCGCTTCTCGTCCGACCCCACCTGCATGGGGTGCCACATGTGGGCGATCTCGTGGACCACGACCTCGTACATGTTGAGCGTGTCCCACTCGCCCCCGATGCAGGTCATCATCGGGTACTCCATGCCGCCGCACGACTTGGGGCCGTCCACGGCGGTCATGTGGGGGTAGGGATAGGGCCAGAGGTAGCCGGAGAGGAACTCCACCGAGTGCCGGCCGTAGCGAGCCGCCTGGTCCCAGTGGCTGGTCCGCATCTCCGGCCGCCACAAGGCGTCGATCCGGGTCGTGTCCGCGGTACCGTCACCGTTCGCGTCGCCCACCGCGGCGTTGGTGGCGTCCCACAGATAGTCGGCCGAGGTGCCCCAGGCGACGTCCCGCACGTTCTCCGCCCGGAACTTCCAGGTGAGCTTGCCGTTGGATCCGGCGGTGGTTGACCGCCCCGCGCCACGATCGGCCTCGGCCACGACGTGGATCACTTCCTTGGCGCTCATCGCGGAATCCAGCCGTGCCCGGGTCTGCTCCGTCAGCACGTCGGAGGCGTTGGTGAGCGTCCCGGTGCTGGTCACCAGCCATCCGGCCGGCACGGTCAGGGTGACGTCGTAGTTCCCGTACCCCATGTAGAACTCGGCGTTCCCCAGGTACTGGTCGGTCTGCCAGCCGTTCACATCGTCGTACACCGCCATCTGGGGATACCAGTAGCTGATATAGTAGACCTCGCCGTCCTGTCCGCCCCGCGGGGCCCCGTCGGGCGGGATCCGGATGCGGTAATCGAAGTCGAGGTCGACCGTTCCGCCCG
Organism: uncultured Gemmatimonadales bacterium; assembly: GCA_963846545.1. Lineage (GTDB taxonomy): Bacteria > Gemmatimonadota > Gemmatimonadetes > Gemmatimonadales > GWC2-71-9 > CAVVWJ01. Next base: position 30,085 of record CAWJWG010000003.1, read on the forward strand.
GGGCCACCGGCTTGGGAAGGCGGATCCGCATGATCGTCCCGTCCACCTCGTAGCCGGCACCTTCGCCCGAGCCGGCGGCCAGGGTCGTCCCCTCCGCCGCCACTTTGCCCAGCTCATACCCCTCCACGGCCCACGGGATGTCGGTGTTATGCCGGCTCCCGGGCGCGAAGATGTTGTGCAGCAGCTGGACGTACACGCTAGCGAGCGTGTCGGGGGAGCGGTTGTAATAGCGAATGGCGGTCTTGCCGGTGAGCCGCTTGGAGACCGGGTTGAGGTCGGCCTCGAGACGGTAGTCGGCCCACTGCTGCCAGTACTTGGGACCGGGGACACCGGAGCGGCTGCGGGTGCCCTTGGTTACGGCCAGGTCGAAACCGGCCAGGGAGGGCACCTCCATCACGCGGGTGGCGCTCCCAGCGGGGCCCGACCGTCCGGCGACCGGGGCCGGAGCGGTTGATCCCCCGCTGCCCGAGCCGCATCCTGCCAGGGCGAGGAGAATGAGGAACCCCGTGACTGGGGAACGGCTCGGCATGTCCATGCGATCCATCAGTTTCTCCGGTATCGGTGGTCCTGGGCTCCGCCCGGGGGCGGATGATCGCCTGACTACGGGTCCCAGGCAACCCTCGTTTCGGGCGGTGCGAAGGGAAACGTGGTCCCGCGACGACCCGGTGGTCTCGGGCATTCCAGAGGCAGTCAGGGCGGCACAGGCCGCCCCGGTTTTACCCACGATGGAGATGCCCAAGATGCCACAAGGTTCGCTGCGCCGGCTGTCGGTCGGCGGCATCGTTCTCGCCTTTCTCGTCGGCCTCCTGCTGGCCGGCGTTCTCGATCTGCCCGGGAGCACCGCGGCCCAGCAGCAGGCGAGCCGAGCCGCCGCGGCCACTACCTCCCCTGCCCTTCCCTCGTCTGCCTCCGTCACATCGCTGCAGAACTTGAGCGAAGCCTTCGCCTCGGTCGCCGAGGCGGTGAAGCCGAGCGTAGTGTTCATCAAGTCGGGCAAGCGGAACACCTCGGACGACGACGCGCAGCAACCTCGGTTCCAGGTGCCGCCCGGCTTCGAGCAGTTCATGCCGAGGCTTCCCCAGATCCAGCCGGAGTTCCAGGAGGCGGCCGGGTCGGGGTTCATCGTCTCGCGCGACGGCTACGTCCTCACCAACAACCACGTGGTCGACGGATCGGACGACGTGACCGTGCGCCTGCTCGACCGGCGCGAGTTCAAGGCCAAGGTCATCGGCACCGACCCGGGGACCGACCTCGCGGTGCTCAAGATCGAAGCGACCAACCTGACCCCGGCCCCTCTGGGCGACAGCGATGCCGCGCGGGTGGGAGAATGGGTCCTGGCGGTCGGCAATCCGCTGGGCGAGAACCTCACCTTCACCGTGACTTCCGGCATCATCAGCGCCAAGGGTCGGACGCTCTCGCTGCCCAACACCAGCGACCGCAGCATCCAGGATTTCATCCAGACCGACGCAGCCATCAACCCCGGCAACTCCGGCGGTCCGCTGGTGAGCACCAGCGGCCGGGTCCTGGGCGTCAACTCGGCGATCGCCAGCCGAACCGGGTTCTACTCCGGCTACGGGTTCGCCATTCCGATCAACCTGGCCCGCCAAGTCATGGACCAGATCATCTCCCACGGTGAAGTCCGGCGCTCGGTGCTCGGCATCGCGGTCCGGAACGCGTCGGCCAATGACGCCGCCTACGTCGGCCTGCCCGACATCCGCGGGGTGCTGGTCGAGGACTTCGGCTCCGACACGTCCGCGGCGAAGCGGTCCGGTCTCGAGGCGGGCGACATCATCATCACCGTGGACGGCAAGGCGGTGGAGTATGTGGGTCAGCTCCAGCAGCGGATCGCGTTCCGGAAGCCGGGCGAGACGGTGAAGGTCGAGGTGGCCAGGAAGGGCGGGGTCCGGAAGACCTACGACGTCAGGCTCCAGACCATGCCCGGCGCGACGGCGGTGGCCGATCGGCGCGGCGGTGCCGACGACGGCGGCGCGGGCGCTTCCATGGGCCGGCTCGGCGTGACGGTCGCGCCAGTGACCGAGGAGGACGCGGCCCGGTTCGGTCTGACGGCGGCACAGCGCGGTCTCGTCGTCACCGACGTGGCGGCCGGTGGACCCTCGTGGGGCGAGCTGGTGGATGCCGACCGCGGCGGGCCCGACATCATTCTCGAGATCGAGGGGAAGCCGGTGAAGTCCACCGCCCAGATGAGCGACGTGCTGAAGGGCATGAAGCCCGGCGAGATCGTGAGCTTGCGGGTGTACAACACGCAGGCCAAGAACCGGCGGGTGGAACGCGTGCGGCTCGGCAACTAGCTCGAAGCAGTCGTGATCGTGATGGGGGGCTGCAGGGAGCGCATCAGCGCTCCCTGCAGCCTTCCGTGCGATAGGTGTCCGCCAGTGACACGATCTTCCATCCCTCGGCCGTGCGGAGCAGCTGAAACGCATCGGTCCCACAGTGGCTCAGCTTGCTCCCGAAGTAGAAGTCGTATCCCGCCCACACAGTCGCCAGCGGACCCTCGATCCGCACCTCGGGCTCGCGGAGGCGCTCCACCCAGCGCTCGCGCGTGTCGCGCGCGACGAAATCGGCGAACTCGCTCACGCTGAGGCTCTGGAGTGTCTGTCCGGCTGGCCGGGTCCTCAGGCCGACGAGGCGCGCACCGGGCTCGAACGTGCGCCGGAGTGCGGCGGTGTCCTTCTTCTCCATGGCGTTCACCATTCGCTCGAGCACGGCGAGTACCTCCTGCCGCGCCAGCGAGTCCGTCGGGCCGTCCAGAGTGCAGGTCACCCCGTGGCGCGGGAGTGAGTCGGGCGACGGTGCCACGGCCGCCGCAGCGGTGCTGGAGCCGGCCAGCAGGCGCGAGACGACCCCAAGCCAGAGCGACAGGCTCATCCCTTGCTGCGCGGTTTCTGTTCCCACAGCACGTTCACGATCACCCAGCGCCCGTCCACCTTGGCGATCTGGAGATAGTCGATCCAGTCGGCCATGACCGCCTTCACGCTCGACGCGTTGCCGAAGATGTCCAGGATGGTCACGTCCTTCTGCTGTTTCGCCTTCGGGGTTTCCTTGCCCCAGCCGTGCCGCGCCCCGTTGACCAGCGCGGTCGCGCCCATGCCCTCGATGACGCTGCGCTTCGTCGCGGTGTCGGTCACGACGATGCGCTTCACCAGCTCCGGGTGAAGCGCCCGGCTCATCCGCTCCGCATTGCCCTCATACCAGCCTTCGACATAGTCGAGGGCGGTGGCGCGGATGGCGGCGGAGTCGGCGGCGGACTGTGCCTGGACAGCGGGGGCGGACGCGAGCACGGCGAGCAACAGCCCATATCGGGATTTCATCGAGCGCTCCTGGATGATCACGGGTTGCGGACTCCTACGGCGGCTCCGGCGGAGGTGTTTCGGTGTAGGACGATGCCGTTGGGCTGGCCCAGCCAAGGGGTCCCGCTGCCCGAGGCGCCCGGAGGGCGGCCATGACGGATAGTGCGCGAGTGGCTCGCCACGATCAACCGACCGGTGAGGGTTGTCACATCTCCCCGACATCGCTTCGACGCATCATCCGGCAAGCGAAAACGTCGAAGACTCCGAGGAGGCATATCGTGGCAGTCAAGAAGAGGAAGGCGGCTCGCTGGACCGGCGCCAAGGCAGGCGCGGCTGCTGGCAAGGCGAAAGCGCAGGCGGATCGGAAGCTCCAGGCGGAGGCCGAATCGAAGCGCAGGCGGCACTCGAACGGCAAGCCGAAGAAGACGGCCGCGATGCAGGCGGGCACGAGGCGGTACCCCGAGCCGCCGCTGCCGAAGCAGCATCTGCGGAAGCCGGGTCTGGAGAGCGACCTGGATCCTCGACCGGAGTACCTGGCCCCGGACTATCGCGGGTCGGGCAAGCTCGAGGACAAGGTCGCCCTCATCACCGGTGGAGACTCGGGGATCGGTCGGGCCGTGGCGGTACTGTTCGCGCGGGAAGGCGCTGACGTCGCGATCGTCTACCTGAGCGAAGACAGAGACGCGGAGGAGACCAGACACGCGGTGGAAGCGGAGGGGCGCCGAGCACTGCTGATCCCGGGCGACGTGACCGATTCGAGCTTCTGCCGCAAGGCGGTCGAGCGGACCGTCCGGGAGCTGGGACAGCTGGACATCCTGGTCAACAACGCCGCCTACCAGGAACATCTCCCGTCGCTGGAAGACATCTCCGACGAGCAGCTCGACCGGACCTTCCGCACCAACATCTACGGCTACTTCTACATGGCACGGGCCGCCCTCAAGCACCTGAAGGAGGGCGGGGCGATCATCAACAGCGGCTCGGTCACCGGCATCGAGGGAAGCAAGGAGCTGCTCGACTACTCGGCCACGAAGGGCGCGATCCACGCGTTCACCAAGTCACTGGCGCAGAACCTGGTGGAACGGGGGATCCGGGTGAACGCAGTGGCGCCGGGGCCGGTCTGGACACCCCTCAACCCGGCGGACCAGGATCGCGACAAGGTGGCGGAATTCGGGAAGGACGTGCCGATGAAGCGGCCGGCGCAGCCGGAAGAAGTGGCCCCCGCGTACGTGTTCCTCGCGGCGCCTGCCTGCTCCAGTTACATCACCGGGGAGATCCTGCCGGTGCTCGGCGGCGTGACCGTCGGCTGACCGGCTCGGCTAGCGCAGCGTGACGGAGAGCTGGTATCCCGCGCCTTCGTCGGCCGGGATCACACTGATCACGTAGTCCTGGGACGTCGGCACCCGGCCGGCCCAGAGCTGGCGCCGCTCCGACAGCGCCGCCAGCTGCTCACCGCCATCGAGTCCATAGATGTGCAGCGTCGCCCGATCGCCGTCGCGCACGGAGGCGGCGAGCGTCTGGCCGGCCTCGGCGCCGATGAGATAGTCCACCGGCGCACGGGACGGCGCGGTGCCGGCGATCGCGGCGGTCGGATCCCCCGGCCCGACCTCGAGTGGCCTCGGGATCTGGACCGCCAGGGTATAGGCGGTGGGCTGGCTCGCGCTCACCTGCACGATGTAGTCGCCGGTGAGGGGCAGCCGCCCCGACCAGAGGCCCCCCGTGCCCGACGCCGCCGCCTCCGCGCCGCCGTCCACCGCCATCACCCGCACCGTCGCGGCGGCGGGCGGATCCTGACCCTGCCGCACCGGCCACGTGATCGCGTGGGCCATCATCACCTGCCCCCGATCGGCGCCGATCAGGTAGCCGCGAGTCTCGCCCGCCTGCAAGCTGTCGTTCAGGATTCCGGATGTCGTTCCCCGGGCGAAGCGCACGCGCATCAGACCGGCCGTGTCGCTCGACAGCTGCGATGGAGTCTGCGGTGCGGTCTGCGGGGGCGCCTGCTCCGGCGCGCGCGCCGCGCCCGCAAGACGCGCCCGGTGTCCGCCACAGGCGGCACCCGCGAGCAGCAACGCAATCGTCCCCAGGCGGATCACGGTCGGCAGTCGGCTCTCCTGTTGCGCACCTCGACAAGATAACTTGGGCGCTCACCCGCTCGTCGCTCTTGCCGCTCAACCGCTCTGTCTGGAGGGTGGGCCATGCGTGCGTACCTCACCGAGTTCATCGGAATCTATTTCCTCGTGCTGACGATCGGCCTCACCGTGCTCGGCGGCACGCCCTTCGCCCCGCTGGCGATCGGGGCATCGCTCATGGTGATGGTGTTCATGGGAGGCCATGTCTCTGGCGCGCACTACAACCCGGCGGTGAGCATCGCCTGCGCGATGCGAAAGAAGCTGCCCTGGTCGGAGGTGCCACCCTACATCGTGGCTCAACTGGCGGGCGCGGTGGCGGCGGCCCTCACGGTGTACGGCATCCTGGGCCAGACGTTCACTCTGGCCCCGGCCGAGGGTTTCAGCAGCAGGGCTGCCGTGGCGGTCGAGGCGCTGTACACGTTCGCGCTCTGCCTCGTGGTGCTCAACGTGGCCACGATTCAGAAGACCAAGGGCAATTCGTTCTACGGGCTGGCGATCGGATTCACGATCGTGGTGGCGGCGTTCGCGGGAGGTCCACTGTCGGGCGGGGCCTTCAATCCAGGCGTGGGGTTCGGCCCGATCCTGGTGCACAGCCTTCTTGGGGACGGCACCCTGGGGGATCTCTGGATCTACATCGTGGGGCCGCTGGTCGGTGCGGTGGTGGCGGCGTTCGCGTTCGGGATTCAGGGCGAGGAGTAGGCGTGATCCAGGCGGAGTCGCAGGTCACGGCGATCGCCCACGTCATTCAGTTGGCGGTGGCGCCGGTCTTTCTGCTCACCGGCGTCGGCGCCATCCTCGCTGTCCTGGCCCAGCGCCTCGCGCGCATCATCGACCGGGCGCGGGTGCTGGAGGAACGACTCCCGGTCTCGGCCGGCGACGCGCGGGCGCGCCACGTCGCCGAGCTGGCACTGTTGTCCCGGCGGGCCACGCTGATGAATCGCGCCATCGGCTTCTGTACCACCTGCGCGCTGTTCGTGTGCGCAGTGATCGTGACCCTGTTTCTCGGCGCCTTCCTCAAGACCGACGTGTCGCTGATCATCGGACTGATGTTCGTCGCGGCCATGCTCGCGCTGTTTGCCGGGCTGGTCTCCTTTCTGGCGGAGATCCGGCTGGCGATGACAGGGATGCGCATCGGGCCGCACTGAGCCTCCTACTTACCTCCCGCCGTCCCCGACAGGGGCGGCGCGCGCCAGGGCTGCGGCTGCCGCTCGAGCACCGCGAGCGCCACGGTGTCGCCATCCCCTCCGGGCACGGCGAGGACGGCGAGCGACTGCTGGGTCCCGTCCTTCCGACGGAAGAGCACGGTGACCATCCGGTGATCGCCGCGCACCGCGGTGGCGCGAACGCGCTCCACCTCCTCGGGGCCTCCGAATACCCCGAGGGCCTCGCCGAGACGCTGGATCTCCGACGACGACTCGTAGCCGAGCAGCCGGGCGAACGGCAGATTCGCCGCGCGGACCGAACCGCTGGGTCGGATGAGGCACAGCCCGGCCGGCGAGCTGTCCGCCAGCCCGCGCAGCTGCTCCTCGGCGAGGCGGAGCGCGTCCTCGACTCTGCGGCGCACGACCGCCTCGGCCTTGAGGTCGGCCACCTGCTTGCGCAGGGCGGCGTTCTCGTCGACGAGCTCCTGCTTGGGTCGGTGTTGATCGCGCATTGTGTCTGAAAGACGGACTCGACCCCCGCTCTTGCACCGCGCTTCCCCTTGGACCCCCCGAGGTTCATTCTTGCAACGGGGCCTGCGACACCGCCCCGCGGACCACCCTCAGCATGGAGGTCGCCGATGCGTTTCGACCTCGAGGTCACCCTGGACATCCTGCGCCGCACCCCGGCGACGCTGCAGGTTCTGCTGGACGGCATCCCGGAGCCGTGGGCGCACGGCAACGAGGGCGCCGAGACGTTCAGCCCCTTCGACGTGGTCGGACATCTGATCGACGGAGAGGAAACCGACTGGATCGCGCGCGCAGGCATCATTCTGGCTCGCGGGCCCGACCCGAGATTCGAACCCTATGACCGCTTTCGGCACCGCACGCGAAACGTCGGGCGTTCGCTGGAGTCGCTGCTGACCGAGTTCGCCGAGCTGCGCGCCGCCAATCTCGAGCTCCTCCGGTCGTGGCGCCTGGGTGACGCGGAGCTGGATCTTCCTGGGAACCATCCCAGCCTGGGCGTGGTGACGCTCCGCCACCTGCTGGCGAGCTGGGTCGTACACGACCTCGGGCACATCGCGCAGGTCACCCGGGTGCTGGCGAAGCAGTATCGCGACGAAGTCGGGCCGTGGATCGCGTATCTGCCCGTGCTCACCGACCACGACGTGCCGCGATCCTAGAGCTCCCCAGGCCGCCGTGCCTGATCGCGTTCTCCACCAGCGGCTGGAGAACCAGCGTCGGCACCAGTGCGTCGAGCACGGCGTCGTCCACCGTGCCCGGCCTATACCCCGGCCGGACCCGGCACATCCACGTGAAGGTGCAGGCCCCGGGAGAATCGATCCTCACGACGCAGCTCTTCTTCCCGGGCGAGGAGCGCAACGCCGGCGACGGCATCTTCCACACCAGCCTGCTGATGCAGATCGAGGAAGCGGCGGCGGGCAATCAGAGTCGCTTCAACTTCGTCCTGGACCTGGCATGAGCCCCTACTGACTCATCCCGCTCGCCGCCATTACGTTCACCGCATCTGACGAGAGGAGCCGAGGATGCGGCTTGACGAACCGGCTGGCGAGCCCCTGCAGGAGCCGGTCCCCCTGCCGGCGGTCGTGGAACAACCTATCGAAGCCATCCCGCCCAAGCGTGCCCATCTCGTGGTGGTCGTCACGCACGCACTCACACCCGATGATGCCGTGGGGTCGGGCGCCACGATCCGGGCGCGCCACTGGCATCCGTACGAGCATCGCTGGGAGGAGGCCGACTTCGCCTCCCTGGACGCGCTGCGCCGGCGGCATCTGGAGGAGAGCGGGTGGGAGCTGCTGCAGGAGCAGCATCTCGACGCCGACCTCGCCGTGGAGATGGTGTTCAAGGCCCACCGGATCGACTTTACCCGGCCCAGCCGGGAGCAGATCCTGCGCGACATCGGCATGACCCCCGACGACGTGAGCGAACTCCTGGATCACGTGGACCGCCCGCCGGAGGAATAGCGTGCCCGGTACCACTTACGCCGTGCTGTTCGCCATCAGCATCTGTCATCTGTTGAACGACACGATGCAGGCGCTGCTGCCCGCCCTGTACCCGGTGCTGAAGTCGAGCTTCGGGCTCGATTTCGGCCAGATCGGCCTGATCACGCTCACCTTTCAGCTCACCGCGTCGCTGCTGCAGCCGCTGGTCGGCCTCTACACCGACCATCGGCCCCAGCCCTACTCGCTGGTCGCGGGCATGGGCTGCAGCATGATCGGCCTCTTCGTCCTGTCGGTGGCCTCGAGCTACCCCGTGCTCCTCCTCTCGGCCGGCCTCGTCGGTCTCGGCTCGGCGGTCTTTCATCCCGAGTCGTCGCGGGTGGCACGGATGGCGTCGGGGGGCCGGCACGGGTTCGCGCAATCGCTCTTCCAGGTGGGCGGCAACACGGGCTCCGCCCTCGGACCATTGCTCGCCGCGTTCGTGGTCGTGCCCCGCGGCCAGGGGAGCGTGGCCTGGTTCTCGGGGGTGGCGCTGGCGGGAATGGTGATCCTCACACGCGTGGGGGGGTGGTACACCCGCCACCGGGCGGCGGCCGGCGCGCGTGCGGCCGCGACCGGCGCCACCCACGGCCTGCCGCGGGGCCGGGTGGTCGCGGCGCTCGCCATCCTCCTGATCCTGGTGTTCTCCAAAAACGTGTACCTGGCCAGCATCAGCAGCTACTACACCTTTTACCTCATCGAGCGCTTCGGCGTCTCGGTGCAGAGCGCGCAGATCCATCTGTTCGTCTTCCTCGGCGCCGTGGCAGCCGGGACCATCATCGGCGGCCCCGTGGGCGACCGATTGGGGCGGAAATGGGTGATCTGGGCCTCCATCCTCGGGGTGCTGCCGTTCACCCTGGCCCTGCCGTACGTGAATCTCTTCTGGACCGGTGTCCTCAGCGTGGCGATCGGGGTGATCCTGGCCTCCGCCTTCTCCGCGATCCTGGTATTCGCCCAGGAGCTGGTGCCGGGTCGGATCGGGCTGGTATCGGGCCTGTTCTTCGGGTTCGCCTTCGGGACCGCCGGCATCGGCGCGGCGCTGCTGGGAGACCTGGCGGACCGCGCCGGCATCGAGTTCATCTACCGCCTCTGCTCCTACTTACCCGCCCTTGGGCTCCTCACCGCCCTTCTGCCCGCGATTCCCACCGGCCGCGACGCCTGGCCGCGAGCCCCCGAGGAGCCGGCGGTGGCAGACGTCCCTCTGACCTAGGTCAACGACGGGAAATCGGCAACAGGGTTAGATTTACGGGGTGCGGCACCGCCGCATCGGTGCCGCCGACTGCCCCACGCGCCGCCGCGTACACCACGTTCAACACGCGAGTCTTCGGTGAGCACTCATAAGGTCAAGCAGTGTCGCCTCTCCTACCGGGGGCGGGATTTCCACTTCGTCTCCTACGAGGCACATCCCGCCAACGAGCGGCGGGGAGAGACGGCCATGCCGGCGATGTGGTACCTGATGGGTCCGGCCAAGCGGTGGCCCGTGATGGAGCACAACCCCGATCAGCCGGACGCCGACGTGGAAAAGGGCCTGCTCGAATGGCTCTCCACCCAGGAGCTCGGCCTGCCGCGGCGCGAAGCCTAGCTTTGCACTGAGCGGAGAAACCTCTCCAGGTAGCGCACGACCTCCTTCGGCCGCTCCCAATGCGGCGCATGATCGGTCTCCCTATACACCCTGAGGCTCGACACCGGCAGCGCGTCCACCAACGCCTGCTGCTCGGCCCGCGAGAACAGTGCGTCGCGATCGCCCCAGATGAGCAGCGACGGGATGGCCGTTCGCGGGAGCCCGGCGAAGCGGTCGGTGTCGAGCAACCCATCCAGCGCCGCTCGCCATACGCGCGCCGGCGCCTTCCGGCTCTCCGACACCACCCGCACCAGGAAACCGGCCGGGCTCGGCGCCGAATGGCGACGGGCATCGGAACGGTGTGCCGGGCGGGGCTTGACCTTCGCATCGGCCGTCATCTCCTTGGGTGGGAACAAAGCAACTCCAGACAATAGGAATGCGCGGAAGGCTCGGCGGACCGGACACTGGCCCCGCCCTTCCCTCACCCAGGAGGCCCCGTGGATCCGCTGGTGATCGTGCTCCGACTGGTGCATGTCGTGTGTGGTTCGCTCTGGGTCGGCATGGTGGCGTTCAGCACCTTCTTTCTCCTTCCCGCGATCCAGGAAGTAGGGCCCGACGGCGGCAAGGTGATGGCCGCGGTGCAGCGGCGCGGCCTCATGACCATCATGCCGATCATCGCCCTGGCGGCCATCATCTCGGGGCTCTGGCTCTACCTCCGCGCCGCGGCGGGCATGCACGCGGAGTTCGCCCGGTCGCCCGTCGGGCTGGCGTTCGGTCTGGGGGGACTCGCGGCGATCGTGGCGTTTCTCCTCGGCGTCGTCGTCCTGCGCCCCTCGATGCTGAAGGCGATGGCATTGATGCAGTCGCTCGGTCCTTCGGTCAGCGCCGAGCAGCGGCAGTCCACCATGGCCGAAGCCGAACGACTCCGGCGCCGAGCCGGTCTCGCCGGGAAGGCCACCGCGCATCTGGTGCTGTTCGCGGCGGCCGCGATGGCCATCGCCCGCTACCTCTAACCGCGCCATCCCAGGCGTGCGACTGAGCGACGCTGGGCGGATCGGGCGCTGGATCGCGACCGGTCTGGTCGCAGCCTGCGCTCCGTCCTCCGCCACCGCACCGGCCCCCGCGAACGCGTCCGCTGGTACCCTCGCGGCCGCCGAATCGCTCTTCATCGACCTGCGCGACGTGCGGGACCGGATCGACGTGGCCGCCTCAGCCGCGAGTGCCACGGCGAGCGACGGGACGCCGGTCGCCACGCTCGCACGCCGCCATGCCGATCTCCGGCTCGCGGTGGTGGGTCGGCTGGCCGCGGTGGACTCGCTCGCGCTCGCGCCCGGGGACCGCCGGGCCTTCGCCGCGATGCGCGGCGCGCTGACGCGGGACCTGTCGCCACTCTCCGACTCCACTGTCACCCTCGCACCGCGCGCACCCGATTGCGGGTACGACGCGGCCACGGTCGCGGGTACGCGCCGGGGGCTCGATTCCCTCCGGACCCGGATGTACGCCTGCTATGCCTGGGCACAGTCACACGTCGCCACCGGCCGCGACACGACGGACCGGCTCTCGGTGCTCGGCGCCCTGGGCCGGACCTCGGATGCCGCGGCGCGACAGCGGCTCTTCATGGCGCTGGAGCCGGTCTGGCGGGCCGTGAACCGCGACAACGGTGAAGACAGCAGCCCCTACCGGCGGCTGATCGCCATCGAGTCGCGATCGCGGCCGCCGGGCGAGCCCGCGGCAGCCCGGCAGGCGCGACTCTCCGGCGTTCCCCCGGACTCACTGGAGCGATGGCTCACGGCGATTCTGGAGACGTGGCGCGACGTCACCCCCGACTCGACCGTCGAGCCGTGGGACTGGTACTACCGCACCGGCCTTCCCGCCCGCGCCCTGGGAGGACGCATCTCCCGTGAGCGGCTCACCGCGCTCAACTCCGCGGTGTATCGCTCGCTGGGCGCCGACCTCCAGGCGCTGAACGTTCGCTTCGACCTGAATCCGCGCGAGGGAAAGACCCCGGTGGCATTCTGCACCTTCGGACTACGACCCAGGCGCACCGACGGACGGTGGAGTCCCGGACAGCCCTCGGTGTTCGCGACCTACCGCGACGGCGGGCTGGACAACCTCGCCGAGCTGCTCCACGAGACGGGCCACGCCATCCACATCGCCGCGATCCGGACGCGTCCCGCGTTCGCGGACTGGCCCGATAGCGATCCGTTCACCGAGGCCGTGGCGGATTTCGTGACCCTCGACATCGCGGAACCCGCGTGGCAGCAGCGGTGGCTCGGCGACCGTGTGCCGCTGGCCGACGGATTGCGCGCCCGCTACGGCGGCATCGTACTCGACGTGGCCTGGGCACTGTTCGAGATGCACATGCTGCGCGATCCCGCCGCCGACCCGAACCAGGTGTGGTCACGGATCACGTCCGATTATCTCCGCATCCGGCCCCATCCCGAGCTCTCGTGGTGGGCCATGCGCGGCCAATTGGTAGACGCGCCCGGATACATGATGAACTATGCGGTTGGCGCGATGCTGATCGCGGCCCTGCGGGCGCGTACCGTCGCGGCCCACGGAGCGTTTCTCCAGGGCGACCGGTCGTGGTACGCCTGGGTATCCGCGCGGCTCTTTCGCTACGGTCAGGAGCGGCCGACCCGGGAGGTGCTGGAGGAGTTTCTCGGGGGGCCGGTGACGGTGCAGCCGCTGCTGTCGGACATGCGCAGGATGAAAAGGTGAGGGCGGGCACCTGCCCGCCCTCGATACTGCGGAACTCGGGGGATTGTTACTGCGTGGTGTCGCTGGTCGTGCCCATGCCGCTGGTCCCGACCGTATCGCCCTTCGACGTCACCGGCGCGCCCTGATCGGGCGTGGTCTTGGTGGCGTCATCGCCGAGCTCGGACTGGCCGCTCTCGGTGTTGGTCACGCCCGACTGGTCCTGATTGGTGGCCTCGCCACCGACCGCCGCGCTATCACCGGCAGGCGCAGTGGTGTCGGGAATGTTGGCCGACGGCGCCGCAGTGCTGTCGTCGATCCCGCCGCCCGCGTATCCGGTATCGGCCGGCAGCGCGCCGGTCTCCGAGCCCGTGCCCGCCCCAGCATTCTGGTCGTCGGTGCGCCCCTGGCCGCAGGCGACCGTAATAGCCAGCAGGCAGGGAAGCGCCATCAGTTTCCGTATCATGTATAGTACCTCTCGGTTGTATAGCTAAGTGTTGATGGAGCGCGAACAACGTACGTCAGCGGCGGTCCCGGGGAGGTGACCCGAGTCACGCCGGAGGTGGAACATCTTGATACCATGGCTCTTCGCGGCCCTTCATCTGCTGGGGCTCGGGGTGGGACTCGGCTCCATCTGGGCCCGGGCGCGGGCCCTCAGCGGTCCGCTCGACAGGGCCGGATTTCGGCGCGTGTTCTACGCCGACACCTGGTGGGGCGTATCCGCGATGCTCTGGATCGGCACGGGACTGGTGCGTGTGCTGGCCGGCCTGGAGAAGGGCACCGACTACTACCTCCACAACCACGTCTTCTGGATCAAGATGGCGCTGCTGCTCGCGATCCTCGTCCTGGAGATCTCCCCGATGCTGGCCCTGATCCGGTGGCGGACGCAGGTGGCGCGAGGCGAATCGCCGGACACCAGCGCCGCCGGCCGGTTTGCCCGGATCAGCTACATCCAGGCGGTCATCGTCGTCCTGATGGTGCTGGCCGCGACCGCGATGGCGCGCAGCATGGGTGTCGCCCCGCGCGGCTGACCACACGCTCCGAAGCCGCCATGCCGCCCAGTCCCCTGAGACGCCTCCGTACGATATGCCTCGCGCTGCCCGAAGCCCACGAGGTCGAGGCGTGGGGCGAGCCCACCTTCCGCGTGCGCAACAAGCTGTTCGCCATGTATGCGGCGGCCAGCAACCACCATGGCAGAGGCCGGCCCGCGGTCTGGTGCAAGGCGGCGCCGGGCAATCAGGCGCTGATGGTGCGTGCGTCACCAGAGCGCTTCTTCGTGCCGCCGTACGTGGGGCCGAGCGGCTGGGTGGGCATCTGGCTGGACCGCTCGCCGGAATGGGACGAGGTGCGCGAGCTGATGGGTGACTCCTACCGGCTCATCGCCCCCAGGAGACTGCAGGCGGCGCTGGATCAGGGAGGGAAATCATGAGCACCGCATGGGTGATGCTGGTGGCGATCGCTGCCATCGTGGGCGGCATCCTCGGCCGCAAGCTGGCGAGCCCCTCGTGACCGCGGGCTCGGCCATCGAGCGCGACATCGCGCTGCGCGACGGACGAACCGTCCAGATCCGACGGGCGACACCGGATGACGCGGCGGCGATCCTCGCGTACCTCAGCCAGGTCGGGGGCGAGACCGACAATCTCACGTTCGGCACCGAAGGCCCGGGCGTCACCGTGGACGAGGAGCGCGAGTACCTGGCGGCGGTCGCCAGGGCAGACAATTCGCTCGCCATCGTCGCGACGATCGGTGCCGAGCTGATCGGCGGGCTGACCCTCGACGGCGGACGGCGGCCACGGCTGCGCCACGCCGGCGAGTTCGGCATCAGCGTGGCCCAGGCGTACGCCGGGCTCGGCATCGGCCGCGCGATGATCGAATGCATGATCGCCTGGGCCGAGGGCACCGGCGTGGTCCGGAAGATCAATCTCAAGGTCCGGGTCGATAACGTGGGCGCGATCCGGCTCTACGAGCGCATGGGATGGGTGCAGGAAGGCCACACCACCCGCGACACGATCATCGACGGTCAGTTCAACGACTGCCTGCTGATGGGCCTGGCGGTGGATCCTCGGTGACCTCGTGCGGCGGCGTGCTCGACGAGGCGGAAGTGCGGCGCCGGCTCCGAATGGAAGACCTCATCCCGGCGATGGAGGGCGCGCTGGCCGACTTTTCGGCCGGCCGCGTGGTGCAGCCGGTGCGTCAGATGCTCTCGGTGGAGAAGCCGGGTGGATTCTTCGCGGCGATGCCGGCCTACACCGGCGCCGCGCTCGGTGCCAAGCTCGTCACCTACTTCCCCGGGAATCGCGGCGTCACCCATCACGCGATGATCCTCCTGTTCCGGCCCGAGACCGGCGAGCCGCTCGTCACCATGGACGGCCGGCTCATCACCGAGATGCGCACCGCGGCGGTGTCCGCGGTCGCAACGCGCCACCTCGCGCGGGAGGGCGCATCGGTGCTGGGCATCATCGGAGCCGGGGTACAGGCGCGGAGCCACCTCGAGGCCCTGCGTCTGGTGCGCCCGTGTCGCGACGTACGAGTCTGGAGCCCGACGAGCGCCGGTGCATTCGCCCGTGAGCTCGGGGTCACGGCCGCGAGCTCGGCGGAAGCGGCGGTGCGCGGTGCGGACGTCGTGGTGGTGGCTACGAGCTCGCGCGTGCCCGTGTTGCGAGGCGCATGGCTCTCGCCGGGGACCCACGTCAACGCCGTGGGCGCCTGCCGCCCCGACTGGCGGGAGCTGGACGACGAGCTGCTGCGCGAAGGCCGGCTGTTCGTGGACTCGCGCGCGGCGGCCACCATCGAGTCGGGCGACGTCATCGCCGCCGGCGCCGTGGAGGCCGAGATCGGCGAGGTGGTCGCCGGCCGCCATCCCGGGCGGCGCGCCTCCGAAGCGATCACCGTGTTCAAATCGGTGGGCCTGGCCGTCGAGGACGTGGTGGCCGCCGACCTGGTCTATCGCGGGGCCGGTCGCTCGGCCTGAGGAGCAATCCCGCGTCACCATCTCCCGCCATTTGGAGCAGCATCGCCATGCCCCTGCGCCTTCGTCCGCTGCCGTTGCTGGTCTTCGCCGCCGCGTGCACCGCGGATCGGGCCGCGCCGGCCGACCCCGCGCCGCTGGACGGAATCGCCCGGCGATACGTGGTGCTGGGCCTCAGTCTGGGGCGCCACGACGCCAACTACGTGGACGCCTATTACGGCCCCGACTCGCTGCGGTCCGCGGCGGACGCGGAGTCGCTGTCAGTGGCGCAGATCCAGGGCGCGGCCGAATCGCTGAGCACCGTGCTGGGCGACAGCGTGCCGGCATACGCCGACTCGCTGGTCGGTCTGCGGCATCGCTATCTCCGCGTGCAGCTCGGCGCCATGGCTACCCGCGCCCGGATGCTCGGCGGGGAGCGGCTCTCGTTCGACGAGGAGGCCAAGGCACTGTACGACGTCGAGCCGCCGCACCTGCCGCCGGCGCATTTCGACACGCTCCTTTCGCGGCTCGACAGCCTCCTCCCCGGACCCGGTCCGCTCGCCACCCGATACCAGCGCTTCCGCGACCGGCTGATGATTCCCGGCCCGCTGGTGGACACCGTCTTCAAGACTGCGATCGCCGCTTGTCGGGCGCGGACATTGCGCCACCTCTCGCTCCCACCGGATGAGCGCTTCGAGCTCGAGTACGTGAAGGGCACGCCGTGGAACGCCTACAACTGGTACAAGGGCGGCTACCGGAGCGTGATCCAGGTGAACCTGGATTTCCCCGTCCCACTCGACCGGGCTGTGGATCTGGCGTGTCACGAGGGCTATCCCGGCCACCACGTCTACAACGCGCTGCTGGAACAGGCGCTGGTGCAGAAGCGAGGGTGGGTCGAGATCTCGATGTATCCCCTCTTCAGCCCGCAATCGCTCATCGCGGAGGGGAGCGCGAATTTCGGGATCGACATGGCCTTTCCGCCCGCTGAGCGGGTGGCGTTCGAGCGGGATTCACTCTTCCCCCTGGCGCGGCTGGACACGTCGCTCGCAGCCCGGAACGCGGGGGTACGACAGGTGATCGAGGGGTTGAACTACGCGCGCAACGAGGCCGCGCGACGCTACATCGACGGAGAGCTGGACGCGGCGGGGGTCGAGCGGATGATGCAGCGCAACTGGCTGGTGACTCCCGAGGCCGCGGCCAAGACCGTCCGCTTCATCGACACGTATCGCAGTTACGTGATCAACTACAACCTGGGGCGGGATCTGGTGGCGGGGTGGGTGGATCGGCGGGGAGGTGAGGGAGAGCGGGACCGGTGGCGCGCGTTCGAAGCGCTACTGTCGGCGCCCCATCTGCCGAGGGATCTCCACTGAGCGATGATCGTTCCGACAGCGGGTGCCCCGGGCCCGAAAACAAAACGCCCGGCCGGTGCTATGGCACCGCCGGGTCGCAAGTCGAAGCAGGATTGTTCACCCAGGCTGCTCCAGCCCTGGGGCCCGAAGGCTATGTCGTGTGCGTCAGTGTCGGCTACTTGCCGAGCTTGACGACGTTCTCAGCGGCCGGGCCTTTGGCGCCCTGAACCACGTCGAATTCCACCTTCTCGCCCTCGGCAAGGCTCTTGAAGCCCTGGCCCGAGATAGCCGAATGATGGACGAAGCAGTCCTTCTCGCCGTTCTCCGGGGTGATGAATCCGAAGCCCTTGGCGTCGTTGAACCACTTCACGGTACCGGTGGTGCGCATGCGGAGTATTCCTTTGGTTTGGTAATCGGGACTCGGCATTCGCACGCGTACCGACTACAAAAAGCGTCGTGATCACTGCCCTCACGCCGGGCTGCGACAATTCCCAAGAAAAAAGGGCCCCTGCGATTTCCGGGGGCCCTGAGCTCCTTGGATCTCGAATCGCGTACAACTGCGACTATCGCAGCCAATAATATAGACAGAATCCCTCGCCAAGGCAAGGGGTGGCATGGCTTTGGCCTTCAGCGCCTCGGGATCGCGACGAAGGGCAGCGTCTTGAGCTTCACCGGGTGCGCACCCGCCGAATTCGGACCCGCAATCCCTCCGAGCGGAAGCTCGCCGCATCCGGACCTTGAATCCCCCTCGGATTCGTGGCCGAAAGTGTGGTTGTGGCCATCGTGGTGTGGAGGGACCGCAACGAGCCTTCACCTCACCATTTCTTGACAGAGCGACTGGAGTCTCGACACGTCGTGCATCGCCGTGCACTGCGGGTCTCCCGCGCGCCCGAATGACCCGAGGGCCACCTGGTGGCAATCGACGACCTCCATCCCCACTCGCCGGAAGGTGTTCCGCCCCCTCGACCGGCCTCCGCGCACCACCGGCAAAGCGTCGCCCGAGTCAGAAGTTGCAGCACTCCGCGCCACCGTTGTCTTGCCTCGAACCGCGGACCCGGAATTGCGAATTCACCCAGCAGGAAGTGCCGGCCCACGGACCGGCGGAGGACGCACGCCCCCGATGCAACGGAGCGCAACTTGGCCATTCCCCTCATCGCAGCAGCCGACCCGGTCGCCGCCGTCGGCACATTGCTCCACTCCTCGATGCGACTCGAGCGAGAGCAGTGGCTGCCCGCCAGCGAGCTGGCGGTGCGCCGCCTGGCGCGGCTGCGCGATGTGGTCGGCCGTGCGGCGAAGACGAAGTACTACGGCGCAGCGTTGCGTGAAGCGGGGATCAACCCACGGACCATGGAGCTGCGCGACCTGCAGCGGATGCCGCTGGTGGACCGGCAGGTGATCGCGCGCTACGGAATCGACGCCTTCCTCAGCACCAGCCGCGACGGCCTGGTGCACGTCTTCACGTCCGGCTCGACCGGAACGCCGGGCCACTTCATGCGGTCGAAGATCGAGGAGGCGGACTACTCGGCGCGCTGGTGGCGGGTGTACGCGGCGTACGGATGCAGCATGTGGGACGCCCAGGTCAACGTGGCGATCGTGGACAAGCCCGACCGGGCCGGCCCGATCACCATGCTCCGCAAGATGGGGATGCTGCCGCGGATCGAGCGCGTGGCGTCCGATGCGCCGCCCGCGCACGTGCTGGAGAAGGTTCAGGAGACGCGGGCGCCGATCCTCACCGGCTACGCCGGTGCGATCGAGGCCCTCGCCGACCACGTGCTCGCGACCGGCGCCGAGATCCAGCCGCCGCGCGCCGTCTTCTGCACGGCGATGGAAGTGACCGACCGCTGCCTTGAGCTCGCGGAACAGGCGTTCCGTGCGCCGGCGGTGGACGTGTACGTCACCAACGAGTTCGGTGTGATCGCCTGGTCCTGTCCGGTCCGGCGCGACCACCTGCACGTCAACGACGATGCATTCGTGATCGAGGTGCTCGGCCCCGACGGCTTGCCGGCCCCTGCCGGGACCGTGGGTGAGCTGGTCATCACCAGCCTCGGCCTCACCGCCATGCCGCTGATCCGGTATAAGATGGGCGACATGGCCGCGAGCGTGGCCGAGCCCTGCGAGTGCGGCCGGGGCCTGGCCCTGCTCTCCCGGGTGCACGGGCGGACCGCGCACGCGATCAAGCGTCCCAGCGGGGCACTGATCACGACCCCGTTCGTCACCAGCCTCTTCGGCCGGGCCCACGCCCACGACTGGGTGCGCAAGTTCCAGGTGCGCGAAGAGCCGGGGAAGCGGCTCCGCTTCCTGCTCGACATCCGCCGGACCCCGTCCGAGGACCAGCGCACCGCGCTCACGAACTCCGTGATCTCCGCGGTAGGTCAGGAATTCCAGATCGCGTTCGAGGTGGTTGATCGGATTCCCAACGCCCCGAGCGGCAAACGCCAGTTCGTGGTTCCGCTGGCGAGTTGACGCCGGGCTAATCCCGGTTGTGAGCTACATGAGCTACGAGCTACGAGCTACGAGCTATGAGCTATGAGCTATGAGCTATGAGCCTTAAGCTCTAAGCTCGTAGCTCTCCTAGTTTAGCTCATAGCTCATAGCTCCCGAGGCGCCATGGACGAAGAGTCGAAGTCTCTCGACAATGACGTCTGACCTCTGCCCCGGGTTGCGGGCGATCCGCTTGGCCGCGGCCGCATCGCTCCTGGCCGCCTGCGCGGCCCCCGGCCCGGACTCCGGCCCGGCCCGGGCGGCCGACTCTGCGCCAGCCACCGTGACAGCGCCGACCCTGGACACCACGCCGGCCCTGGCCAACAAGGTCTGGCGCGTCGCCTCGGGCAGCGACTCGGGAGCATACTACGTCTTCCTGTCCGACGGCACGCTGCTGATCGCGTCGAACCACGGAACGCCATCGCTGGGGCGGTGGTCTCAGGCGGGGGACACGGTGACGCTGGTCGAGGAAGGAATCGCGCACCCGGCGGCGGTGCTGGAACAGAGCGATGAGGCGCTCGCCATCCGGTTCTCGGGCCGGGGCGAGCCGCTGGAGCTGCGCTTCACCCGTGGTCGGCAGTAGGACTGTCGCCTAGCGTCCCGCACCCTCGCGGTGCGGACGGAAGACGATGTCGAACACCGGGCTCCAGGTCTTTCCGCCGTCCTTCGACCGCTCGGCCTTCGAGCGGACGTTCACTCCGTCGGGCCACCAGATGCCGCGCAGGAGCGACGTGCTGCCGTCCGGATGCGTCTCGGGGGCGGTCATTACCATCCGGTCACCCTCCATCCCCCCCTCCAGCAGGAGCAACGTGCCCCGATTGGTCACCCAGCTCTGGTGCCATCGCTTCCGGGAGGCGTCCCACAGACTGTAGCTCTCGCCGACCAGTCCGTCGCCCTGATGGTACTCCTCGCGCAGGGCACAGCCGTCCACCATCCGCGTCACCCGGTTCCGGGCCACGGCCTTCGTCGGCTCGGCCATGTCGTACGTATCCCAGTCGCCCAGCCAGAAATCGAGCTGCCGGAACTCGGCGCCCGCGCACGCTGGTTCTGGAGCGCGCGTCCCCGCCGATGTCTGAGCCTCCGCCACTGACGCGCCGACGAGCGCGATCAGGGCCATCACTGTCGTCACGATCTGGTGCATGAAACTCCGTCCCGGAACAGGTGTGAAGAATGTACCCAGCGGCCCGCGCGGCCGACTGGCCGGATTCGGACCCCTAACCCGTTCACCGGCCTCAATCGCCGTTGCCGCGCTTTCCGTGCCTTCCGCCTTCCGCCTTCCGCCTTCCGCCTTCCGCCTTCCGCCTTCCGCCGACGTTCATCCCCCGCCGAATTCGAGCGCAAGAATCGGAGTGCGGGGTCCGACGCCGAGGGATAGCTTCCATCCGTCAAGTGAACGAGCGCAACGACGTGGAGAGGCCATGAGGCGCAACGACGTGGAGAGGCCATGATGATGTCCGACCAGATCACCGATGTTCCCAGCTCGACCGAGCGCGATCCGCGCTGGGCCGCCGTGCTTGCCCGGTCCGCCGAGGCCGACGGAACCTTCTACTACTCCGTGCGAACCACCGGGGTCTACTGCCGCCCCTCCTGCGCTTCCCGACGGGCGCGACCGGAGAACGTGCGGTTCCATACGACCCGCGAGGCCGCCGAGCAGGCGGGCTTCCGTCCCTGCAAGCGGTGCAAGCCGGACCAGCCGTCGCTCGCGGAGCAGCACGCGGCCCTGGTCACCGAGGCCTGCCGTCTGATCGAGACGTCGCCCGAGGCGCCGAGCCTCGACCGGCTTGCGACCGAAGCGGGGCTGAGCCCGTTCCACTTCCATCGGGTGTTCAAGGCGGTCACCGGCCTCACCCCGCGCCGCTACGCCGCGGCGCATCGCGGGGAGCGGGTTCGCCGCGAGCTCGCGCGCACGCCGACGGTCACCGCCGCCATCTACGAGTCGGGCTACAGCTCCAACGGGCGATTCTACGGCGAGTCAGGGCAGATGCTCGGAATGACCCCGTCCGACTATCGGGCCGGCGGGACGAACGCCGAGATCCGCTTCGCGGTGGGCGAGTGTTCCCTGGGCTCGATCCTCGTCGCCCGGAGCGATCGCGGGGTGTGCGCCATCTTCCTGGGCGACGACCCCGACGCCCTCGCGCGGGATCTGCAGGATCGTTTCCCGCATGCCGCGCTCGTGGGTGGCGACGCCGAGTTCGAATCAACCGTGGCGGCGGTGGTGGGGTTCGTCGAATCGCCTCGTCTCGGTCTCGATCTACCGCTCGACGTGCAAGGCACGGCCTTTCAGCAGCGCGTCTGGCAGGCGCTCAGGGAGATCCCTGCCGGGGCGACGACGAGCTACGCCGAGGTCGCGCGTCGCATCGGCGCGCCCCGGGCGGTGCGCGCGGTGGCGCACGCCTGCGCCACCAATCATCTCGCGGTTGCGATCCCCTGCCACAGGGTGGTGCGCAACGACGGCGGACTCTCGGGCTATCGCTGGGGAGTCGAGCGGAAGCGGGCCCTGCTGGAGCGCGAGGCGCGTGCATGAGCCCATCCATCGCGGCACGCGTGAGTGCCATCGACTGGGCCGCCGCGGGGACCGAGCTCGATGCCAATGGGAGTGCGGTGCTTCAGGGGCTGCTCGAGCCTGAGGAGTGTCGCGCGCTCGCGGCCTCCTACGCGGCCGACCGGGGATTCCGCTCCCGGATCGTGATGGGCCGGCACGGGTTCGGCCGCGGCGAGTACAAGTACTTCGATCACCCGCTCCCGGGACTCGTCGGGGCGCTTCGCACCAGGCTGTACCCTCGCCTCGCTCCGGTCGCCGACCGCTGGAACGAGACGCTCGGCCTCGACGGGCGCTATCCGCCGGCGCACGACGCCTTCCTCGCGCGGTGCCATGAGGCGGGACAGCGCAAGCCGACCCCGCTGCTGCTGCAGTACGGCGCGGGCGACTTCAACTGTCTCCATCAGGACGTTTACGGCGAGCTGGTCTTCCCGCTGCAGGTGGCCGTGCTGCTCTCGGAGCCCGGCCGGGACTTCACCGGCGGCGAGTTCGTGATGACCGAGCAGCGGCCCCGAATGCAGTCGCGCGCGGAGGTCGTGCCGCTGCGACAGGGCGACGCGGTGGTCTTCACGGTACGCACGCGTCCGGTGCGGGGGACGCGCGGCGTCTATCGGGTCAATCTGCGTCACGGCGTGAGTCGGATCCGCTCGGGACACCGCCACACGCTCGGCATCATCTTCCACGACGCCGCCTGACACCGGCGTCACTGGCCGGCGGCCGGCACCTCGGGCAGGATGATGCGCGACACGTGCTCGGCGGACTGGTGGATGCGGATTTCGCCGGCGCGTGTCTCGGCGCTCTCGAACTCCTGCTCGCCCGTCTGCGGATTCACCGAGAACAGCGGGTAGAAGGCGCCCGACAACACCACCCGCAACCGGTGACCCGGCAGGAAGCGGTTCGCCGTCACCGGCCCCTCCAGCCGCAGCCGCGCGACCTCGCCCACGGCCACGAGCCGCCGCTCGGGGCCACCGTCCCGGTAGCTGGCGCGCAGGAGCGCCGTGCCGGGGCTCGCCAGGTTCCACGCGGTGCCGTCGGGCGCGACGTCGTACAGCTGGACCCACAGGTCGAAATCCCGCACCGTCGCGCTGGCGGCAATCTCCGTCACGACCTGGCCGATCATCTCGTAGGGCTCGACGAAGGGCGCGGTCTCGAACACGGACACCTCTGAGCGACCCACCAGCGCACGGCCGTCGTGAGCCCCGTAGTCGCCGTTGGCGGGATCGATGAGGGGATGCTCGGGATCCGAGCGGATGACGCTCGCCTCGTCGCCGGCCCGCCGCCGCGAGGCGAGAGATCCCGAACCGGAATCGCCATCGGGCGGATCGAGGTACAGCGTGTCGGCCGTGGTGCCGGGAATCGGCCACGCCGGCGCGTCGCGCCAGCGGTTGGCCCCCATGACGAAGACCCGCACCGGCGGCTCGTCGTCTCCCTCCCGGTTCACGCCCTTCAGGTAGCGATCCATCCAGCGCAGCACCGTCGTGGTGTAGTCGATGCCGGCGTTGGAGCCGAACTCACGGTCGCCCGCTTTCGTCCGCTCGACCGCGTCTACGCCATGGGTCCACGGGCCGAGGATGAGCCGCGTGCGGCTTGCGTCGGCGGGTCGTGTGTCGCGCAGGCCCTGGTAGTTGGTGACCGCACCCGCCGGCCCGTAGGGCTCGTCGAACCACCCGGAGAGATTGAGCACTGCGGCGTCCACCCGATGGTAGCGGCCCTCGAGCCTGGCCCAGTCCC
Organism: uncultured Gemmatimonadales bacterium; assembly: GCA_963846545.1. Lineage (GTDB taxonomy): Bacteria > Gemmatimonadota > Gemmatimonadetes > Gemmatimonadales > GWC2-71-9 > CAVVWJ01. Next base: position 53,963 of record CAWJWG010000003.1, read on the forward strand.
ACCAGGGATCGCGCGGCGGATGTCGCATCCACTCGTAGTACCATGGTGCCACGCCCTGAAAGTCCGGCAGCCCGAGCATGGGGCGATGCCGGCGCGCGCGACCTTCGTCGCCCTTCCATGCGGCGGCGACTTCCTCGTCGGTGCGAGGGCCGGGGCGGTCGAGCCGCCGCCGCAGATCCGGGGCGATGTTCCACCAGGTCCAGTCGAGCCACGACCCGTCCCATACGCCGCCGGAATACCAGAAGCTCTCGGGCGTGGCGTAGGTCATGGCGGGGACCATCGCCTTGAGACTCGGCGGATGCTCGACCGCGGCCAGCCACTGCACCGCGCCCGGGTAGGAGAGGCCGAACGTGCCGACCACCCCGTTGCTCCAGGGCTGGGCCGCCGCCCACTCGATGGTGTCGTACCCATCCGGTCCCTCGTGGCGGTACGGCTCGTAATCGCCCTCCGACCCGTACCGGCCGCGGACGTCCTGTACCACGACCGCGTACCCGCGCGCGATGGCCTCGCGGATGAAACCGGGCGCGGTCGCATCCTCGCCGCGACCGTACGGTGTTCGGGTGACCAGGACGGGCACGCGCTCGCCATCAGCCGGACGCCACACGTGCGCCCGCAGGACGGCGCCGTCACGCATCGGGATGGACGTGGCCGAGTCCACCTGCATCGCGCGCTCCACCGGCCGGGGCGCGCAGCCCGCGAGAACTGCGCAGAGGATCAGGAGCCATCGAAGCACGGACGGCTTCCTCGTGGCTGGTGACGTATCGACAGCGCGCGTGTGGATCCGGCGAGTGGAACGTCTATTTAGGGACATGGCGCGGACACGCACCCCCTCACGGAGACGGATGATGCCTAGGGCGACCTTCATCACGTTGGCGACGCTGACGCTTCTCGCCGGAACGGCACGCGGGCAGGCCGCTCCGGCGGCGCCCTCCGCCCTCACCAGGCAGGTCTTCGCGGCCGAGAGCAGCTTCGCGGCCACCATGACCAACCGCGATTCGATCGCGTTCGCCACGTTCGTAGCGCCTGACGCCGTCTTCTTCGGCGAGAAGTCGGTCCTGCGCGGCAAGCAGGCCGTGGTGGCCGGCTGGGGCCGCTTCTTCACCGGGCCGGACGCCCCGTTCTCCTGGCGGCCCGAGCAGGTCGAGGTCCTCGCCTCGGGCACCCTCGCGCACAGCAGCGGCCCGGTGCTCGACGCCAAGGGCCAGCGGATCGCCACCTTCAATTCGATCTGGCGGCTCGAGGCCGACGGGGCCTGGCGGGTCGTGTTCGACAAGGGTTGCCCCTGATCGCTAATTTTCCCTTGTGAGCCTCGATCCCGACCTCGAAGGCATCCTCGCCTTCCTCCGCACGGCGGAGCGCCTCAAGAGCACGCCGCGGAGCGGCTGGACTACCACGGGTGAGCGGGAAAGTGTCGCCGCGCACACGTGGCGCCTCTCGCTCATGGCCGCGGTGCTCGCCGACCGGTTCCCCGGCATCGATCTCGCCCGCCTCCTCAAGATCTGCCTGATCCACGATCTGGGGGAAGCGCTGCACGGCGACGTGCCGGCCCCCGCGCAGTCGGCCGACGCGGACAAGGCCGGTCGCGAGCGTGAGGACCTGGCGTCGGTCCTGGCGCCGCTCCCTCCGGGGCTCCGCGAGGAGCTCACCGGGCTCTGGGAGGAGTACGAGGCGGCGCGCACTCCCGAGGCCCAGATCGCAAAAGGCCTCGACAAGTTGGAGACGATCCTTCAGCACACCCAGGGATCGAACCCGGCCGACTTCGACTACCGCTTCAATCTTACCTACGGGCAAGCCTACACCGCGGCCCATCCGATTCTCGCGTCGCTCCGAGCCAGGCTCGACGAGGTCACCGAGGCACGCGCGCGTACCACCGAGTGACCGGGCCGCGGGTACGGGCGGCGGCGGTCCACCTCTACACGGCCTCGGGCGCCCTTCTCGCCTGGCTCGCCACGGCCGAGCTCACACGTACCTCACCCGACCCACGATACGTCTTCGCCCTCCTGGCCGCGGCGGTGGTCGTCGACGCGACCGATGGACCACTCGCCCGGCGCTGGGAGGTAAAGCGGTGGCTGCCGGCGATTGACGGGCGCACGATCGACGACCTGGTGGACTATCTCACCTACACGTTCGTACCGTTGCTGTTGATCTGGCGGATGGGCTGGGTGCCGGACCCCGCCGCGCTGTGGATCGCGCCGGCGCTCCTGGCTTCGCTGTTCGGGTTCGCCAACGCGGGGGCGAAGGACGAGCAGGGAGGATTCTTCCTCGGCTTCCCGTCCTACTGGAACATCGTGGCGTTCTACGCGGGATTCATCCACCAGCGCGGCGGGGCGTCACTCAACGCGGCCGTGCTCGTGGTGTTCGCGGTCGCGACGGTCCTGCCGCTCCGCTTTCTCTACCCCAATCTCACGCCGCGGCCGTGGCGCATGCTGGTGCTGGGCGGCTCACTGGCATGGCTGGTCACGATGGTGTGGCTGCTGCCGGATTATCCCCGCGCGCCGGCATGGGCGGTCGGGGTGTCGCTGATCTACCCGGCGTTCTACCTGTGGCTGTCGTATCGACTGGGACGGCGCACCGGCTGAGCCGCGCAGGCTGGCGGCGCGCGCTCGCCGAGCACGGTCACTCGCCGATGGCGTTCATGGTGCCCAGGAAGATGATGGCCCCCGAGAGCCGCTCCCGGATGGCGAACACGAACGGCCGGTCCACCGTCATGGTCACGACCAGGGGCGCGGAGGTCGCGCCCACGCCGACCCCCGTGGCCGCCGCCGCTTCCGTGCCCTCCTCGTTGACCTCGACGAAGGTCTTCTGCTCGACGCGGGTGAGGTAGAGCCGGTCCGGTCGGATGTCGGCGATCCGCGAGAAATCCGCGCGGGTGTCGTCGAAGGCGATCCCCATGCCCAATGCCGTGAGGTCGTCGTTTAAGGCGCGGCCGTATTCCAGCCGGAAACGCGGGAGCGTGAGCTCGACTTCCGCGGTGGAGAACTGCTCCGTCAGCGCGCTCCACTTCGCCGCATCGAACCCGGCCAGCATCTCGGGAGCCGTATGGCCGGCCTTGGGGAGCAGCACCGTCATGGCGAAGGCGCCGTTCCCGTAGAGCAGGTCCACACCCTGGTATGCGTCGGTGTCGACGTAGCGCAGTTCCTCGTTCTGGTGCATCAGCCGGGCGGTGCGATCCCGGCCGTCCGCGCCGTGAAATGGACCGTCGCGCGTGTCGCCGGCCTCGAACTGGCTCCGCCACCGGCCCTTGAAGTAGATCGCGTTGACCAGGAACAGCACTTCCTCGGGCCGAAGCTCGTCCAGCAAACGTGAGATACGGCCGCCGGTCTTCTCCCGCACCCACCCGTTGATCGCGTCGAGCGTCTCCGGGCTGCCGAAGTCGACCGTGGCCACCTCGGCATCGAAGAAGGAGCGGCCCGCGTCCAGGAACGCCCGCTCGATCGGGAGTCCGGCGTGTCCCCAGATCGAGTTCGCGATCCGCATCTCCGTGCGCGAATCGAGTCCGGTCAGCAGCTCGATCAAGTCGCGATAACCCCGATCGATGTCCGCCTCTGCCAGGCCGTCGAGGCGGAGCGCGGTGCGCATCGCCTCGAACGTTTCGCCCGCGGCGCCGTTGAGGGCCATGCCGAGCGCCATCGAGGCGCTGAGCGGAGACAGAAAGCAGTTGGAGTCCGGAGGCAGTGAGGCCGTCGCTTCGCGCAGCAGATCGAATGCGAAGGTGTTGGCACCCTCGACGATCCGGACTTCGGCCGCCGAGAGCGAGCGGGGAAGCTCGGAGAGGAGCGGCGGCTGGTCCCCCCCGGGATCGGTGGAGGAGCCGCACGCGGTGAGGAGCAGCAGGGCGACGGGAACCGGGAGACCACGCGGCATGGCATGCTCCTGTGCTGTCACCGGAACACCCGGTGATGCCCCACTGGACTCCTGCCCGAGCCGCCCTGTGACTAAGGCGCTCGCAGGATGGCCGAACGGCTGCGCACCCCGTCTGACGTCACCAGCTCCAGGTCGCCCGGGCCCGCCGGCAGGGTGACTCTGCCGCCGCGCGCGAACGACAGGACCGCCCCCGTGCGCGCGTCCCGCACCATCGCCATCGGTTCTGAAACCCCATCCCACCGAAGTGCGACCCTGCCCCCGACCCGCACCAGGCTCGCGGACGTCGGTCCCTGGGCGCGTGTCAGCGACGGCGTGGCGCCGCGGACAGTGACGCTTCCACCTGGACCGGCGATGCGGATGCTCGCCACCCGCGCGGCCGCCGCCGCGTCGAGGGGCACCGCGAATGCGAACGCCTGACCACCGCGGCCATCATCGGCCACCGCGACCGGATCGAACGAGAGACTGAAGACCCGGGCGCCGTCGGCCGCCGCGCCCTCCAGCGTGTAGGCGCCCGCCCGTGCCGGGAGCGTCGGGCGGGTCATCAGGTGGAAGGCGGGCTCGAGCACGACGCGGCCTCGCTCGATGCGACCCCACACGAGCAGCGATGGTACGGCCCGCTCGGTGGATTCACTGCCGAGCGCGGTCCCGCGGAACGCCATGACGCCGCGGTATGTGTAGTCGCTGATCCAAGGAGCGGCGCAGTATCCCATCAGATCGGCCGTTTCGGGCTGCTTGAGCACCTGGGCCTGCACGTCCAGTCCGTATCTGCCGATCGTCCCGTTCGGATAGGGGTACTGGCCGTCCAGGAGGTCGGGATTGCCGCACGGCGCATGCAGCCGGCCCCAGGTGTGTCCGAGCTCATGCGCGGCGATGCGCGCTCGGTCGCCCGGCTCGTCGTAACCGATCGCGGCGGGGAATCCGATGAAGCCGCGGCCCACCAGCCCCGAGGTGAATCCGGTGCGCACGACGCCGTAATACGTGCGGTTGCTTCCCTCGGCGGCGCGGAGCGCGGCGATCTCGCTCAGTACCGTGTTCCATGCCCCGTTGGCATCGTTGGATTGCAGCGGTTGTGAGGTCGTGGTGGTATAGAGCGGATGCACGTCGGCGTCGTAGCCCGGCAGCGGGTAGACCCGCTGCGCGAAGTCCACGTAGCCGTTCCGGTTGGCGGCTGTTACGTCGCCCTCCAGCTGGTTGGCGCTCTGGCGCACCGGCACCAGCGTCAGGGCCAGAGGCGGTGCGCTCCGCACGGGGAGCGGCAGGGGCGTGCCGGTGGCCGGGAAGGCGTTGTCCGTCTCGTCCCCTTCCGCGACGGCGTTGTCCGGATCCACGTCCGCCAGGATGGCGAGGCCGGGCCCGATCAGTTCAGCGGGGATAGGGACGTTCCAGGTGGAGTTAAGCGTGCCGTCCTCGCGCCGCAGGGGCACCGATCCGTTCGGGGCGTCGATGGTGAGGGTCCGCACGAGATTGCCATCGTCGTAGACGCGCACGCGCACTGTGGGTGTCGCGGTGTTGTCCTCGCTGGCCCGCACGAACACGCGGAGGAACCCATCGCGACCCGCGACCAACGGCACGTCGCCGAGGAACGTCTGTACGCTCTGGCTGATGTTGAGGCCCGGGATCCACACGTTGAGCGTGGCCGTCGCGTCCGGCGCATAGGTCACTGTCGCGGTGGCCGTGGCCCCGGCGGTGACCGCCACGTCCCTGCTCGGCGGAGTCGGCGCGTAGCTGGCGGCGCCAGCGGTCACGGTGGCGGCGGACACGGTGTAGTCTCCCGGCGTGAGACCGTCGAGCGTTCCGGTCGCCTCGAGCTGCTCGGAAAAGCCGCCGGGCCCCGAGACCGTCACCGCCGCATCGGTGCCGCCCGGCAGGCCATTGATCGTGACGGTCAGGGCACCGGTGTCGGCAGTGCAGCTGACGGCGAACGACACGGTCGCCGTCTGCGAGGCGGTGATGGTGACGCTGAGTGGATTCTCGCCGTCCACCGCGCAGTTGCCCGCGATGCCGCCGAGGACGACCGTGTGCGAGCCGGCCGTGAGGCCGTCCACCGTCCGAGTCGCGCTGGACCCGATGGCGAGTGCGGCCCCACCGTCCACCCGCACGGTGTAACCCGAGGGGTCTACGGGCGAACCGGTCGTGACGGTGCGGATCTCGAGTGAGCCGGTGCCGGCGGCGCAGGTCACCGTGAACGCGACGTCCACCCTGCCGTCGGCCGGCACGACCACGTCGCGCGGGTTCTGTCCGCCCACCTCACAGTTCGCGGCCAGGCCACTGAGCTCGACCGAGGTGGCGCCGGCCGACACGTTGGCCACGCTCACGGTGGCGGTGGTACCGATCGGCTGCGCCTCGCCGTCACCGATCGCGAAGGCGTAGCCGTCGGGATCCAGGCCGGGACCGCTCGTCGTCGTGGTGACGGTGACGGTTCCGGTGGACGCCGGCAAGGCGGTACAGGCGACGCTGAAGCGCGCCTCGATGACGGCGCCTCCCGGAACCGCCACCGTCCGTGGGTTGTCGCCCGCGACAGTGCAATTGGCCGCGACGCCGGCGAGCCCGACCCGGTGGTCGCCCACGCTCAGCGCCGTGACTGTGACGCTGCCGCTCACCTCGATGGCCCGACCGGCGTCGCCATCAACGGTGACGCTGTAGCCGTCCGGATCGGCGTCCACACCAGTGGTAGCGACGCTGACGGCGAGATCGCCGGTGCCGGGCGTGATCCGCGCGCAGACGACGACCATCGTCTCCGCGGTCGTCTCCCCCACCACCACGTCAACCGAGCGCGGGTTGCCGCCCTGAACCGCGCAGTTGCCGGCGATGCCCGTGAGCCCGACCTGGTGGGCCCCCGGGGCCACATCGGCGAGGGATGCGGTGGCAGCCGTACCGATCGCCTGCACCGCGGCACCATCCAGCATCAATGTGTAGCCGTCGGGATCGGGCGTCTCACCGGTCGTGCTGGTGGTCAGGGCGATGTCGCCGGTGGTGGGCGCCGTGAGTCCACCCCCGCCGCCACAGGCCAGCCAGAGGCCGAGGGTCGCGGCGACGAGGAGTGTGCGCCCGGCGAGGCGCGACCAGCGGCGATATCGCATCAGTGAGTTCCCACTGCACGCGGCGGAGGGCACCGCGGCGTCGGCGAGGAGACGTCGCGGGGGACGACGACCCGGACCATGTCGGCTGAAGGTAAGGGCAGACTACCCAGACCGTGCCGAGGCCGTCAAGATAGTGTCACATCCTCCGGAGGCGTTTCTGGTGCCCGCTCTGTGCCGTGTGATCGCCGTGATGCTGCTCGCGGCCTGCCCCCTGGCCGCCCAGCAGGGCCTGTCCCGGACCGAGCGAGGGATCCGCCGAGCCGTGGCCGGCGGCGTCGAGGATCAGATCCGCTACCTCCAGCGCGTGGTGGACATGCCGAGCAGCACGCTCGATCTCGACGGGGTGCGGGCCGTCGGCGCGGTGTTCGCCCGATCGCTGGATTCGCTGGGCTTCGAGACCCGGTGGGCCGAGATGCCGGCCGCGATGCGGCGGGCGGGGCATTTGATCGCCGAGCGGCGGGGCAAGCCGGGCCGGACCCGCCTTCTGTTGATCGGACACCTCGACACCGTGGTGCGGCCGGTGGGCGCCACGTTCGCGCGCCGGGACTCGGTGGCCACCGGCATCGGCACGACCGATATGAAGGGCGGCGACGTCGTCATCCTCTACGCCCTCAAGTCACTCGCGGCGGCCGGAGCGCTTCGCGACCTGACGGTGACCGTGGTCTTCACCGGTGACGAGGAGCACGCAGGCAGTCCTCTCGACGTCTCCCGCGGCGACCTGATCGCGGCCGCGGGCCAGAGCGACCTCGCCCTCGCCTTCGAGGGGGGACACCGGTCCGACCTGACCGTGGCCCGGCGGGGCGCGGCGAGCTGGCGGGTGACCACCACGGGCACGGAGGCCCACTCGGCGGGTATCTTTCGTGAGGGCACCGGGTACGGGGCGATCTACGAGCTGGCCCGGGTGCTCGACGGATTCCGCCGGGAGCTGGCGGGCATACCGTATCTGACCTTTAACGTGGCCACGGTGCTCGGCGGGACCGACGTGGCTTACGACAGCGTCACCATCAGCGGCACCACCGCGAGCAAGATCAACATCGTGCCGCGGACCGCGGTGGCGCATGGAGACCTGCGGTTCATCTCGGCCGAGCAGCACGACAGCGCCAAGCGCCGGATGGCGGCGATCGTGGCCAGACATTTGCCGGGGACAGGCGGGGAGATCGTGTTCGAGGACGAGTATCCGGCGATGTCGCCGACGCCGGGCAACGCCCGGGTGCTGGCCGTGTACGACACCGTGAGCCGCGCGCTGGGCTATGGCCAGGTGGCGCCACTCGACCCCGGCCGACGGGGAGCCGGCGACATCTCGTTCGTGGCGCCGTCCGTCGACGGAGTGGATGGCCTGGGCACCCTCGGCGGAGAGTCCCACACGCCGGAGGAGTACGTGGACCTGTCCACGCTCGAGATGCAGACCGCGCGGGCGGCGATCCTGATTCACCGGCTCGGCGCCAAACCGGCGGCCCGGTACGCCCGGCAGCCCCGATAGACCTTCGTTCCCCTCAGGGAGACCCGATGACTCGACGCGACGACCAGCGGATCGCCGCCCTTGCCAGGAAGAATGCCTCCAAGGTGAAGCCTCCCCGCCAGGACCAGGCGGCCGACTTCGACGCCACACTCAAGCAGCGCGCCCCCGAGCAGGACGCCGAGACCAAGCGGCTCTTCAAGGAGATGAAGCGCCGGGAGTTCTAGGTCTCGACCTCGCCGCCTGGCGCAGGCCTTCGCGTTGAGTTCGTTCACATAGGTATCGAGCCGGTCGAAGCGCTGCTCCCAGATGGCGCGATAGCGCTCGGTCCACTCGGCTACTTCCTTCTTGAGCGGCCTGGCCTGGATGCGGCAGGGCCGCCACTGTGACCGAGCGTTCGCCGGTCGCGGGTTCGAGATCCGTCAAATTCCCGCCGGCGGTAGGCCACGAGTCAGGACCGGAGCCGGAATTCGGCGCGGTCGAATCACCCGGCCGACCCGGCCGTACGGGTGAAATACCCCAGCGACACGGATCTCCCGATGCAGCTTCCCGATACTCCGCCCGGACGCCTGCGGCATACGGTCGGTGGTTACCGCGAATACGACCCGCCGCCCGAGCTCGCGGCCTACGCGGAGTCGCTCTGGACCCACAGGGCGCCGGACGAGCTGCCGCCGGGGGACGGGGCGATGCACCGCGTACTCCCGGATCCCGCGCTGAACCTCGCCCTGACCTGCCGCCGGGATTCGGCCGGCCGGCCCGTGGATCCGCGGCTGATCATCATCGGACCCAAGACCCGACCGCACGTCTTTGCCTTCCGCCCTGGGCACGAGATCGCAGCAGTCCGCCTCAAGCTGGAATGGTCCGCGCTCCTGCTCGACCTGGTGCCGGACCAGCACGCCGACGCCGAGCACGAGCTGATGGACGCTTCGCCTTGCCTGGCTGGAACGCTGTTCGGCCCGCTGACCGAAACGAGGAGCGCCGCCGCCGCGGCAGGCCGTCTCGCTGCGGCTGTCGCCGCCCTGAGTGAGCGCCGCGCCGCATCCACCGCTCGCGCTTCCGCCCGAGCGCTCGACCTCGTCCGGCGCACCGGGGGCCGGATGACGGTGGACCAGATCGCCGGCCAGCTCGGCATCGCGCTCCGCACGCTCCGGCGCGCCGTGCGGCGGGACGCCGGCATCTCGCTCAAGGAGTACGCCCGGATCACGCGGTTCCTCCAGGCGGTCACGATCTCTGATCGGACCCGCACCCCGGCCTGGGCGGCGATCGCGGCCGACAGCGGCTTCTGCGACCAGTCACACCTGGTGCGCGAGTGCCGGGCACTCTCCGGCCTCGTCCCCGGCCAGGTCTACCGCGAGCGCCGGGCGCAGGCCGAAACATCCAATCCCGGCTGAGCCGCGGGCGGTAGACTGTCCGTCCGCCCCTTCCGACGAGGCTGCCGCACCGATGACTACGTTTTCCGAGCTCTCGCCGCGACTCGCGCTCGCCGCGGCGTGCCTGATTCCTCTCGCCCTCCCCGCTCCGGCTCCCGCCCAGACCGCGGCCCTTCCGCGCGACTCGACCGCCCGGGTGGAGCGCCTCGCCGACGGGGTCTTTGCGATCATCCACGACGATGCCACGGACCAGTGGCCTCACAGCAACACCGGGGTCGTGCTCTACGACGACGGGGTACTGGTGGTGGACGCGACCTATCTGCCGTCCCGCGCGCGGGCGGACATCACTCTCATCCGAGGGCTGACCGACAAGCCGGTGCGCTACCTGGTCAACACGCACTGGCACATGGATCACACTTACGGCAACGAGGCGTACCGCGATGCCTTTCCTCAGGCCGTGATCGTGACCGAGCGCGAGACCCGCGAGTTCTCCGAGATCAACAGCCATTACTGGGCGAAGTTCTCGACCAGTCCCGGCTCAACGCGGCGTGCCGCGCTCCGCGAGCTCGAGGCCGGGCTGGCCAGTGGGAAGGACTCGACCGGCAAGGCGCACTCGGCCGAGGAGAAGGGCCGGCTCCAGCGTGCGGTCCGTCAGCGCACCAATGAGCTGGACGAGCTGGCGAAGGTCCGCGTGGTCGTGGCGGACCAGGTGTTCGATCACGCGATGACGCTGCGACTGGGGAAGCGCAGGATCGAGCTGGTGGATCACGGCAAGGCCAACAGCCCGCACGACGTGACCGTCTATCTCCCCGACGAGAAGATCCTCTTCACCGGCGACATCGTGGTCCAGTCGCCCCTGCCCTTCACCGGCGCCGCGTGGCCGGTGCCATGGGTCGGTGTCCTCCGGGAGCTGGAGCAGATCCCGGTGACGGCGCTGGTACCGGGACACGGCCCGGTCATGCGCGACCATACCTACACGCGGCAGGTCCGTGAGCTGATCCAGCGAACCAACGCCGGCGTCGCGGCGATGCTGCGCCGGGGGAAGCCGGTGGAGCAGATCCAGGACTCCCTGACGCTCGAGGACGTCCGCCGCGCGGTGCCGGCGTGGACTGGGGCCGATCGGGATGAGGATTGGGACTACATCCGGCGGACGTTGATCGAGCGCGCCTGGCGCGGCGCGCGCGGACAGGGCTGAGCGTGGCCGGCGATGGCGGCGAGCCCCCGGCCGCCTTCGCCAACGTCGGGGTAGCACCAGCGCCGTAGCGTCCCGCTCCGCACGCGCCGCGCGCCTACCAGAGGGACCCGGAAGCCTCCATACTACGCTCGTCTCCCGCCGGCGAGCCCGCAGATGACCCACGCGCCATGAGCTCGGATCACCCCACCCAGTCCATACCGACCGGCGCCCCGTCTGGCGTCCGGCGGCCCGAGCAGATCGGGCCCTACCGCATCCTGAGAGTGCTGGGAGAGGGCGGAATGGGGGTCGTGTACGAGGCCGAGCAGACCTCGCCGGTGCATCGGCGGGTGGCGCTCAAGGTCCTCCGTCCCGGCTTCGAGTTCGCCGAGATCGTGGCCCGATTCGAGGCGGAGCGGCAGGCGCTCGCGGTCATGGCGCACGAGTCCATCGCCAAGGTGCTCGACGCGGGGGCCAGCGACGCCGGCAGCCCCTATTTCGTGATGGAGCTGGTCCGCGGCATTCCCATCACGGACTACTGCGACGCTCACAAGCTGTCCACCCGCGACCGCGTCGCGCTGTTCATTCCGGTCTGCCGCGCGATCCAGCACGCCCACCAGAAGGGCGTGATCCACCGGGACCTCAAGCCCTCCAACATCCTGGTCACGGAAGCCGACGGCCGGCCCATTCCCAAGGTCATCGACTTCGGGATCGCCAAGGCGACCGGCCAGCGGCTCACCGACAAGACCTTCGTGACCCAGTTCGGCCAGGCGGTGGGCACGCCGGCCTACATGAGCCCCGAGCAGGCCGAGATGTCGGGCCTCGACGTGGACACGCGCACCGACGTATACAGCCTCGGCATCGTGCTCTACGAGATCCTGGTCGGACGTCTGCCGGTGGATCCGCAGGAGCTCGGCCTTCCGGGCTTCATGGCCCGGCTGGCCATGCGGGAGACCGATCCGCCGACGCCGAGCGCCAAGCTGTCCACCCTGGCGCGCGACCGGGAGGTCCTGGCGCAGCTGCGCCTGACGGACGCGGACTCCCTCCGGCGTCAGCTTCGCGGCGATCTCGACTGGATCACGATGAAGGCGATGGAGAAGGACCGGGGTCGCCGCTACGACACGGCGAACGCCTTGGGCAACGACCTGGCGCGGTACCTGGCGGATCAGCCGGTGGAGGCGCGGCAGCCGACGGCGACCTACCGGCTCAAGAAGTTCGTCCGCCGGAACCGGATCGGCGTGGTGGCGCTGGCCGCGGTGATCCTGGCGCTGCTCGCGGGCGCGGCGGCGGCCACGATCGGACTGGTCCGCGCGACGCGCGCCGAGGCCCACGCCCGAGCCGAGGCGGCCACGGCGCGCCAGGTGTCGGACTTCGTGATCGGCCTCTTCAAGGTCTCCGACCCCGGCGAGGCGCGCGGCAACGCGATCACGGCGCGCGAGATCCTCGATTCCGGCGCGGCAAGGATCCGGATCGACCTCGCCAACCAGCCGCTGGTGCAGGCCCGCCTGATGAACACCATCGGCGACGTGTACAGCGAGCTCGGGCTCTACGCCACGGCGGAGCCGCTGCTGCAGCGCTCGCTCGAGACCTGGCAGCGCGCAGCCGGCGCGGACAGCGGCGACATCGGCGGCAGCCTCGTCTCCCTCGGCCGTCTCTATTACAAGCAGGGACGCTACGAGCAGGCGGAAAGCACCCTTCGGCGCGCCGCGGCCATCACCGAGCGCGCGGACCCGGCCGACCCCGCGCTGCGCCGGAGCCTCAGCTATCTCTCCGGCATGTTGCGCGAGCGGGGCCGGTACGACGAAGCGGACTCGGTGTCTCGCCGGGTCGTCGCCCTGATCGAGCAGGTCGTGGGTCCGGACCAGCCCGAGGCGGCCGAGGAGCTGGCCGGCTTCGCGATCTCCCAGGCCGAACAGGGCAGGCCGGCGGTCGCCGAGTCCCTGTTCCGCCGCGTGCTGGACATCCGGCGCCGAGCGCTGGGCGAGGTCCACCCCGGCACGGGCCGCGCGATCAGCAACCTGGCTAGCTCGATCTTCGAGCAGGGCCGGCTCCTCCAGGCCGAGTCGCTGTACCGGCGCGGGATGGCGATCGACAGCCAGCTCTTCGGCATGGACCACGCCCAGGTGGCGATGGATCTCTACAACCTCGCCAACGTGCAGGGCGGCAAGGGCGATCGTGGCGACGCGATGACGCTCTACCGTCGCGCGCTCGCCACCTGGGAGCGGACCCTCGGCCCGGACCATCCGTACGTCGCCGCGGCGCTGACCAGCCTCTCCAACATGCTCAGCTCCGAGGGCCGGTATCAGGAGACCCTGCCGCTGCTCGGGCGCGCCCTGGCGATCCGCGAGAAGACCCTGGCCCCGGACCATCCATTTCTCGGGACGACGCACAACGAATTGGGCGTCGCCGCGCGGCAGGCGGGCCGCTACGACGATGCGGAGCGCCACTTGCGGCGCGCGCTGGAGATCCGCCGGAAGTCGCTCGAGCCCACCAGCTACTACATCGCGATCACCCTGGCCGCGCTGGGCGACCTCGAGCGCGCGCGCCGGCAGGAGGCGGCCGCCGAAACGCTTTACCGCGAGGCGGTGGCGCAGTGGGAGTCATCGGGCCGCGACGCGCAGGGGTCCATCTCGGCGATCACGCAGGGCTATGTGGAGCTGCTGCGGGGTCAGGGCCGCACCCGCGAGGCCGCGGCCATCGCGGCGAAGGGGAAGTGATGGCGGAGGTCCGCAATCTCAGCGCGGGACTGCTGCTGTTCCGCCGGCCTCGGGGAAGCCTCGAGCTCTTCCTCGCCCACCCGGGCGGGCCGTTCTGGCGCGGCCGCGACGTCGGAGCGTGGACTATCCCCAAGGGCCTCGTCGCCGAGGGTGAGGCGCTGATCGATGCCGCCCGCCGCGAGTTCGAGGAGGAGACCGGCATCGTCCCTTGCGAGCCGTTCCTCCCCCTCGGCAGCGTGCGGCAGAAGGCCGGCAAAGTGATCCACGCGTGGGCGTGGGAGGGCGATGCCGATCCCGGCGCGATCGTCAGCAACACCACCAGCTGCGAGTGGCCCCGGGGCTCGGGCCGCTCGCTCACCTTCCCCGAGGTGGACCGCTGCGCCTGGTTCGAACCGGGCTCGGCGCGCGCCAAGCTCAATCCCGCACAGGCCGAGCTGATCGACCGGCTCCAGGCCGTGCTCGCTCCCTCGCCGTAATCCAGCGTTGGCACGGTCCGAGGACCGCACTATCCTGCGAGGTTGGCCGAGTTCGGCCGCGCACCTCGCGAGAGGAGGCACGCCATCCTGCTGCAGGCCGCGATCAACGGTTCGCGCGCGCCGACCGATCATCCCGCGCTTCCGGTGCATCCCGAGCAGCTGGCGGCGGCGGCCGAAGCGTCGATCTGCGCCGGCGCCGGCGCGGTGCACTTTCACGTGCGCGCCCGCGATGGACGGGAGAGCCTCGCGTCGGACGACGTGGCCGCCGCCGTGCGCGCGGTGCGCGCCGCGGGTGGAGGGACGCCGATCGGCATCAGCACCGGCGCCTGGATCGAGCCCGATCGGGAGCGGCGGCTCACGCTTGTCCGCGCGTGGCAGGTCGTGCCCGACTTCGCTTCCGTGAACTTTCACGAGCCCGGCGCGGCGGCACTGGCCGAGTCGCTTCTGGACCTGGGCGTGGGCGTCGAGGCGGGGCTGGCCACTCCCGAGGCCGCGGAGGTGCTCCGGAAAGCTGAGCTCGAGTCACGCTGCCTTCGCATCCTGCTGGAGCCGGCCGGAGATGCCGTAACTGCGGCGCTCGCTACGGTCGCCGCGATCGAGAGCGTGCTCGGAGCGGGCGAGCAGCGGCCGAGGCGACTGCTGCACGGCGGCGACGCCACCGCCTGGCCGATCCTGGCCGAGGCACGGCGGCGGGGGTACGACGCCAGAATCGGTTTCGAGGATACGCTGTGGCTGCCGGACGGGAGCCCCGCGGCCGACAACGCCGCGCTGGTTACTGCCGCGGGCCGCTACGGAGCAGGTCGGCCAGATGAGAGGAACGCATGGATCTCGGGGTGAAAGGAAAGCGAGCGCTGGTCACCGGCTCCACCGCCGGGATCGGATTCGCAGCGGCTCGAGCGCTCGCGGCCGAAGGGGCCGTCGTCACGGTCAACGGCCGCACAGGCGAGCGGGTGCGGGCGGCCGTCGAGACCATCGAGCGCGAGGTCCCGGGTGCGCGGGCCCTTGGTGTCGTCGCCGACCTCGGCACGGCGGCCGGCTGTGCGGCGGTGACCCGGGAAGTGCCCGACGTGGATATCCTGGTCAACAATGTCGGCATCTTCGAGCCGAAGGCGTTCGAGACCATTCCGGACGACGATTGGCTCCGGTTCTTCGAAACCAACGTGATGAGCGGTGTCCGGCTGACCCGGCACTACCTGCCGTCCATGCGGGCGCGTAACTGGGGGCGCATCGTCTTCGTCTCCAGTGAATCGGGCCTGCAGATTCCCGTGGAGATGATTCACTACGGCATGACCAAGACCGCACAGATCGCTGTCGCCCGCGGCCTCGCCGAATCGCTGGCGGGAACGGGGGTCACCGTGAACAGCGTGTTGCCCGGGCCGACCGACTCGGAGGGCGTAGGCGAGTTCATGACCCGTCTCGCCGCCGCGACCGGTGTGGAGAGGGCGGAGGCGGAGCGCGAGTTCTTCACCACCGCACGGCCGTCCTCCATCATCCAGCGCTTCGCCACCACGGACGAGGTGGCGGCCATGATCGCCTACGCGTGCAGCGCCAAGGCTTCGGCCACCACCGGGGCCGCGCTGCGAGTGGACGGCGGCGTAGTGCGGGCGATTCCGTGAGTGGGCAAGCCACCGCCGCGGCGACCACGACGCCGAGGTCGCGGCGTGGCGGCCGCGAGCGCGTGCTCCGGACTTCCATGACGTTCCCGCTCCCTCGAGGCGACGTGTTCGCCTTTTTCGCCGAGGCCGGCAACCTCGAGGTTATCACTCCGCCCGAGCTCCGCTTTCGCATCCTCACCGCCCAGCCGATCGCCATGGGAGTGGGAGCGGTGATCGAGTACGCGCTCAGACTTCGCGGTGCTCCGATCCGATGGCGCACCCTCATCAGCCGCTGGGAGCCGCCCGACCTCTTCGTGGACGAGCAGATCGCAGGGCCCTACGCCTCGTGGGTGCATACCCACCGATTCACCGACACGTCCGATGGCACCCGCATCGACGACGAGGTTCGCTATCGGCTCCCGTTCAGCCCGCTCGGCGAGCTGGCGGGGCCGGTGGTGGCGTGGCAGCTGACCCGCATCTTCCGCTACCGCCAGGAGCGGGTCGCCGCCCTCCTCGAGGCACAGGCGGCCTCATGACACCGTTCTATCTGGTGGATGTCTTCACCGCCGAGCCGCTGAGTGGCAATCCGCTGGCGGTGGTGGCCGATGCGGACCATCTGTCGTCCGAGGCGATGCGGCGGATCGCGGGCGAGTTCAACCAGACCGAGACCACCTTCATTCTCAAGCCGACCAATGCCGAGGCCGACTGGCGCCTCCGCTCGTTCACCGCGGTCGGCACCGAAGTGTTCGGCGTGGGACACAACGCGCTCGGGGCGTGGTGGTGGCTCGCCGCGTCGGGACACCTGACCCTGGACGCGCCGACCCGTACGTTCACCCAGGAGATCGACGGCCGGGTGCTCCCGGTCGAGATCCGCTCCGAGCGGGGGAAGGTGGTCGCGGTGACCATGGCGCAGGCGGATCCGGTGTACGGCGCCGTGGTCGGCAAGGTATCTCCGCTCGCGTCAACACTCGATCTCGGCGACGCCGAGCTGTCGGTGGGCCGATTGCAGGCGCAGGTGGTGTCCACCGGCGTGCCGCATCTGCTGGTGCCGGTGCGCGACCCGGGCGCGCTCGGGCGGGCGCGCCCCAACGGCGAGACGCTGGCCGCGTACCTTCGCTCGATCGGTGCGCAGGGCTGCTATCTCTTCTGCCTCGATCCGCTCGACTCGGACGGGCCGGTCCAGGCTCGCTTCTTCGGGCCCAACGTCGGCATCGCCGAGGACCCGGCCACGGGCAGCGCCGCCGGGCCGCTGGGCGCCTATCTCGTGGCCCGCGAGCTCGCGACCGAGGAGCGGCCCATCGTCATCGAGCAGGGCCACCACATGGGGCGGCCGAGCCGGATCGAGGTGCGCGTGATCGGAGGCGGAGTGCGGGTGTCGGGGACGGCGGTCGTGGTGGTGGAAGGTCGCCTGCGGATCTGACGGGAGGATGGATGGGCGTGAGTCGGTGGAGCGTGATGGCCGGCCTCTGGCTGGCCTGGAGTGCCGGCGCGGCGGGGGCGCAGGCGACGGCGGGCGCGGGGCCGGCGGCGCTCGATTCGGTGGACCGCTACGTCCGCGCGGAGCTGGCTCGGCAGCGAATCCCCGGCATGTCGGTGGCCGTGCTGCGCGGGGACAGCATCGTGCTCGCGCGTGGCTACGGCTTCGCCAACCTGGAGCACCACGTGCCGGCGGCGGACAGCACGATTTATCAGTCCGGCTCCGTCGGCAAACAGTTCACCTCGGCGGCAGTCGTCATGCTGGCACGCGATGGCAAGCTCTCCTACGGTGATCCGATCGCCAAGTATCTCCCGCAGGCCCCGCGCGCGTGGCAGAAGGTCACCATCCGCCACCTCCTCACCCACACATCGGGGATACCCGACTACACGGGCGACCTGGTGGACTTCCGGCGGGACTACACCGAGGACGACCTCGCCAAGCTGTACGTCGGCCTCCCGCTTCAGTTCGCGCCCGGTGCGACCTGGAGCTACAGCAACACCGGTTATGCGTTGCTGGGGATCATCATCCATCGGGTGAGCGGGCAGTTCTACGGCGACTACCTCCGCGACCGCGTCTTCGGGCCGCTCGGCATGCGCACCGCCCGGGTGATCTCCGAGCGCGACCTCGTGCCCAACCGCGCGGCCGGGTACGAGCTCGCGGGGGACAGCGTGGTGAACCAGAGCTGGGTGTCGCCCTCGCTCAACACCACGGCGGACGGCGCGCTCTACCTCACGGTGCTCGACATGGCCCGGTGGGCCATCGGCCTCAACCACGCGCGGGTACCGGACAGCGTGGGTCTCGCGGCGAGCTGGACGCCGGTCCGGCTCAACGACGGCGGCACCTTTCCGTACGGATTCGGATGGTCGGTCGAGGAGCAGCGCGGCCGCCAGCGCATCGGGCACACCGGCTCGTGGCAGGGCTTCAAGACCAGCATCCAGCGCTATCCCGAGTTCGATCTGACCGTCATCGCGATGGCCAACCTCGATGCGGCGCAGCCGGGTGCCGTGACGTTCGGCATCGCGGGCATCCTGGAGCCGGAGCTGGGTGCGCCGCATCTGCTGTCGCCCAGCGACAGCGGTCCCCCCGAGCCGATCGAGACGGTCCTGGCGTCGGTCGCGGCGGGCCAGGCGTCGGCGAAGCTGGTGCCGGGTCTCCGCACCTTCGCCTCGAAGAGCGTCCGCGAAGAGTGGGGCCAGAGCCTCGGCGATGGTCGTCGCTGGCAATCGCTCGGCTGCGACGCCGTCGGCGACCGCGGCATCAGCCGGCTCGGCGCGCGGGTGGAGCGCATCTGCTACGGCCGGGCCACGGGGCCGGGAGGCGGGCTGCTTGCCTCCGTGGCCTATACGGCCGATTGGAAGGCCGCGTTCCTGGACGCCTACGCCTTCTGATCGAGATGATCGACGTCCAGACGATCCATCATGTCGCCATCACCGTCACCGATCTCGAGCGCGCTCGGCGGTTCTACGGCGGTGTGCTCGCCCTGGAGGAGATCGCGCGCCCGCCGTTCGATTTTCCCGGCGCCTGGTACCGGTTAGGCGACCGGCAGCTCCACCTGCTCGTCCACCCGCCGACGCGCACCCTCCGCGGCATCACCACCATTGATTCGCGTGACGGGCATTTCGCCGTGAGGGTGTGGAGCTACCGCGACACTCGCGCGCATCTCGAGGCGGCCGGCGTCGCTTTCGACGACCGGCCGCGCAACCGTACGCCGTGGCCGCAGATCTTCGTGACCGACCCGGACGGCAACATCATCGAGCTCAACGCGGAGCGGCTCGACTGATCGCGGCTACCCTGGCTGAGCGCTAGGAGCGCGGAGGCTCGCGGCCCAGTCTCGCGGTCGCGTCCGCGATCATCTGCCGGCGCGTCGCCTCATCCAGCCAGCGTCCGCCCACCGACACCGCCTCGATCCGGCTCGTGTTTCGAATGTCCTCCAGCGGATTCGCGGTGAGCAGCAGCAGGTCGGCGCGCTTGCCCGTCTCGATGGTGCCCCACTCCTTCGTGGCGCGCAGGAATTCCGCCGGATGGACCGTGGCGGCGGTGAGTGCCTGGTGCGGCGTCAGACCCGCGGCGACCAGGCTCTCCAGCTCGCGGTGCAGCGTCCAGCCGTAGCCGAAGAACCATTCCGGCGTGTCGGACCCCGCCATGATCTTGCCGCCCGAGTCGGCGATCGCCTTGACCAGCCGGTTCCGCACCTGCACCCAGCGCATCCGGCGCGCCTCGGTGGCCGGGTTCTTCCAGTACTTCTCGCGGGCGCCGAGATACAGGGTGCGCATGTCCGCAGGCATGATGCCCCAGTCGGGCCGCGCCTTGATCTCCTCCACGGTCTGGCCCAGGGCGAACGCGGTCTTGAAGACGGTGAGTGTGGGCGTGGTGTAGATGCCGGCACGCGCGGTGGCGCCGGCGATCCGCTCGATCTTGGCGTCGTCCACGTAGTCCAGGCTCTCCCAGTTCTTGAGCCGGAAGAGCCCACGATCGGACACCGAGGCGCGCATCGGCGCCGAGTCGGCCAGCACCGATTCCAGGTAGTTGTCGAGATGCTCGATCTGCTGGCCGGCCGCCAGCGCCCGGGCGACCCCGACCTCGGGGTCCACGTGCCCCACGATCCGGATGCCCTGCCGCTTGCCTTCGCCCACGATGGCGTCGTACACCGGCGGCGGAATGAAGAGCGTCAGCTTCACGAAGTCGTAGCCGAGATCCGCCATCTCCTTGACCGCCCGGCGCGCGTCCTCGGGCGTCGTCACCACCCGGCTGTTGACGTCTTCCTTGCCGGTGAACTGGGGACTCGCGAGCCAGAGCTGCGGGCCCACGATCCGCCCCGCCTCGACGTCCCTGCGCAGCGTGAAATGCTCGGGCGTGCCGATCATGAAGCGCGTGGCCGTGACGCCGTTGGCAACCATCACCCCAAGCTCGTACCTGGCGAGCGAATCGGGCACCTCGCCATCGGAGTACAGGTGCGCGTGCATGTCGGTGAGGCCCGGGATCACGTACTTTCCGCGTCCGTCGATCCGCCGCGCTCCTTCGGGTACCTTGATGTTCCGGCTTGCACCGACCGCGGCGATCCGCCCGTCGCGCACCACGACCGTCGCGTCGCGGAGGACGGTGTCGCGGGTCATCGGGATCACGGTGACGTCGGTGATGGCGAAGGTGCCGGCGGTGAGCGCGCCACGGGAATCCTGGCCCCGCGCGCTGTCGACCGGCACGAGCACAGCCAGGGCGGCAACCGCCCAGAGAATCGGATGGCGCATGATCGAAGTCGCTCTCAGGAAGGTTCTCGTTCGGAGTGTCGCTGCCGTACGGGAGATTCGTCGCCGAGTTTCCGCCCGGCGCCCGGCGCGTCCGATCGTCCTCCTGGGGCTGGCCGCGGCATGCCGCGGGCCCGCTCCGGCCGAGCGGGGCGCGCTGGCCCTCACCCACGCCCGCGTGTTCGACGGCACCGGCGCGCCGATACTCGACGACCGGACGATCCTGATCGACAGCGGGCGCATCGCGGCGGTCGGCCCCTCCCGCGATATCGCCGTGCCGGCCGGGGCCCGCATCATGGATCTGGCGGGCCAGGTCGTGATGCCGGGCATGGTGGACATGCACTACCACATCACCACCGGCGCGATGCGCTACCGCCGCGACTCGGCGGGCACGCTCGACAGCACCTACGACCGCCGCCTCGCCGAGCGCCTTCTGCGGGTGGCGCTCGCGCACGGGATCACCACGATTCGCGATCCCGGGGCATCGCCGCTCGAGCCCGCGCTCGCGCTCCGCGCGGCGGTGGATTCGGGACGCGTCCTGGGGCCGAGGATCTTCACCGCCGGGCCGATCATTTCGAGTCCCGGACTCTCCGAGGACGAAGTGCGCGCCGCCGTGCGAGTGCAGGCAGCGGCCGGCGTGGACTACATCAAGCTCTACTCCGGGATCGGACCAGCCGTGCTCGCGGCCGCGGTGGACGAGGCACACCGGCACGGGCTCAAAGCCATCGGCCACCTCCAGCGCACCTCGTGGACCGAGGCCGCGCGCGCCGGCATCGACTTCCTCACGCACGGCGGCAACTGGCACGAGGCCTACGTCCGTCCCGATCGCCGCGCCGCCTACGAGGAGCTCGGTGGGACCATGCGCGCCCGCATTGCGTGGCTCGAATGGCTCGACGTGGATGGTCCGGCCGTGGACTCGATGGTGCAGGCGCTCCGCGAGCACCGGGTGTCGGTGGATCCGACGCTCGTCGCCTACCACACCAAGTTCTGGTGGCGTGACTCCATCTATCAGCGCGATCCCGATGCGTCCCTGGTGCCCGAGGTGCTGGAGAACTGGCGGGTGCTCGGGATGCCGACCCGGGATTGGACGGCGGCCGAGTTCGACCGGGCCCAGGCCGCGTGGCCGAGGATGTTGGCGCTGGTCCGCCGCCTCCACGACGCGGGCATTCTCCTCACCACGGGATCCGACCTCGCGAGCCCGTGGGTCATCCCCGGAACGGCGCTGCACCAGGAGCTCGGGCTGCTGGAGACCGCGGGCATCCCCCGGTCCGATGTCCTGCGAATGGCCACCCACGATGGAGCCGCGGCGCTCGGGATCGAGCGCGAGAGCGGCACGGTCCAGCCCGGGAAGCGGGCGGATCTCCTGGTGCTGGAGGGCGACCCGGTGGCCGCGATCGCCAACACCCGCCGGATCAGGTACGTCTTCCTCAACGGCGTGGCGCACCGTCCCGACGAACTGCTGGCGGAGCGGTGAGATCATGCGATATCCTTCGGCAGCGTCAGCCGCTCCGATCCGCCGAGTCGCCAAAGGAGTACCGATGGACGCCGCTCCGACCGATCCGGTAGCCGGCTCGCACGGCCTCGATGCCATTCAGTCGCTCCTCATCCCGGGGGAGCGGCTGGAGAGCCACGCGGTTCAGCGCCGGCTATTCGCCCTGACTCACCGCCGGGTCGTGGTCGCCGCCACCAGCGGACGGCTGATCGGAGTGCATCGCGGGCTCATCAGCGGATTCACGACGCATGACGTCCGCTGGCAGGACATCCGCGACGCCCAGCTCCAGGTGGGCGTATTCGGTGCCACCCTCACCGTGTCCGCCTCGGCCGGCACCGATCTGGCCGGCGCCGGCGGTCCGATCCGCACCCTCGTCTATGTTGGGCTGCGGAAAGGCCAGGCGCAGGAGGTCTACCGGGCCTGCCAGTTCCAGGAGCAGTCCTGGCGCGAGAAGCGCCGCGTGCGTGAGCTCGAGGAGCTGAGGGCCAAGTCGGGCGGCGTGCACCTGGGCGGCGGGATCGGCGGGATGTCCGCTGGAGGCTCGACGGAAGACGCGGGTCGCTCGCCGCAGGGCCGCCTGCACCGGGCGAAGGAGATGCTGGATCAGGGACTGCTGAGCGACGCGGAGTTCGAGCAGGTGAAGGCGAGAATACTGGGGGAGCTCTGATGCCGTTGTTCGTCGTGCGCCACAGTCATGCTGGGGAGCGCTGCCCCGCACAGGATCCGTACATGGGGGCGATGCTCCTCAACCACCTGAGCCGGTCCAACGTGCGCCGGCACGGGGTGGAGATCCTGGGTGAGGCGGTCGTGCAGGGGGAGCACACGATGTTCCTCATTGCCGAGGCCGCGGACGAGACCCGTCTCCGCGAGTTCCTACAGCCGTTCCAGATGGCCGGCAGCCTCGACATCTATCCCGCGTCCACCTGCGCCCGAGTGGTGGCAAGCGGCGGGTGCGGCGCTCCGCCGCCCTCCCACGACCTGCCGGAGGCCCTCGACCCCGAGGAGATCTGCCAGGACGCGATCGACGCCGGCCTGCTGGTGCACCGGGCCCATCCGCTCAACTGCGAGACGCCGTTGCCCGAGCTGGTGGGCGGCGTGGTCATGCCGACGGCGCGATTCTACGTCCGGAACAATTTCCCTATCCCCAGTCTCGATGCCGACACCTTCCGCCTGAAGGTCGGCGGCCTGGTGGAGCGGCCGCTCGGTCTGAGTCTGCGCGAGCTGCAGAACATGCCCTCGCAGACCGAGGTGGTGACGCTGGAGTGCGCCGGCAACGGGCGCACCATGTTCGATCCACCGGTGCCCGGCGAGCGGTGGCAACACGGCGCGGTCAGCACGGCCGAATGGAGCGGCGTTCCGCTCGCCGAGATCCTCGACCGCGCGGGCGTGCGCTCGGGAGCGAGCGAGATCCTCTTCCGCGGCGCGGACGGCGGCGAGGTGGATCCGAAGCGCGGCAAGATCCACTTCGAGCGCAGCCTCACGGTGGACGAGGCGCGCGATGCCGGCGCGATCCTGGCTTACGCGATGAACGGGGAGCCGCTGCCGCTGCAGCACGGGTTCCCTCTTCGGCTGGTGGTCCCCGGCTGGTACGGTGTGGCCTCGGTGAAGTGGCTCACCGAGATCGTGCTGCGCGACCGGCCGTTCGAGGGCCACTACCAGACGGAGAAGTACGTCTACTACTGGAACCGCGAGGGCAAGGAGTCCCGCGAGCCGGTGACGCTCCAGCGGGTCCGCGCGCTCATCACCGAGCCCGCCCCGGATCAGGAGGCGGAGGCCGGTGATCTCGTCGTCCGCGGCGTGGCCTGGTCGGGCGCCGCCCCGATCGCCAGGGTCGAGGTGAGCGTGAACGGAGGCGAATGGCGCGAGGCCCGTCTCGTGGGTGAGCGCAAGCGGCACAGCTGGCAGTGGTGGGAGCTGATCGCGCGGTTCGACAAGAAGGGCGATGTCAGCCTCCGGGCCCGGGCCACCGACCTGGCAGGCCGCGGCCAGCCCGATCGCGCGGAGTGGAACAAGCTCGGCTACGGCAACAACAGCGTTCACGAGGTGACCGCCCGGATCGTCTGACCGCGGCGGGACCCTGTCCTTCGTCCGACACCTCAGCCCCCGAGAACAATGGACTGGATCACCGACCCACAGGCCTGGGTGGGCTTCGCCACCCTGACGGTCCTCGAGATCGTCCTCGGCATCGACAACGTGATCTTCATCTCCATCCTCGCCGGCAAGCTCCCGCGCGAGCAGCAGGGACAGGCCCGCTACATCGGCCTGTTGCTGGCGATGTTCATGCGGATCGCGCTGCTGTTCTCGCTGTCGTGGATCATCCGCCTCACCGCGCCGCTCTTTGCCGTCCTGGGTCAGGAGATCTCCGGTCGCGACCTCGTGCTGCTGGTCGGCGGGCTCTTCCTGCTGGCCAAGAGCACGCATGAAATCCACGAGCGTCTGGAGGGCGAGGAGGGTGAGGCCTCGGCCCGCGTGGCACCGTCCCTCCGGAGCGTGCTGATCCAGATCATGCTGCTCGACATCGTCTTCTCGCTCGACTCGGTGATCACCGCCGTCGGGATGGTGGATGAGCTCGGGGTGATGGTGGCGGCGGTCATCGTCGCGGTGGCGTTCATGATGCTCTTTGCGAAGCCGATCAGCGAGTTCGTGGACCGGCATCCGACGGTGAAGATGCTGGCGCTCAGCTTCCTGCTCCTGATCGGCGTGTCGCTGATCGCGGAGTCGTTCGACCAGCACATCCCGAAGGGATACATCTACTTCGCGATGGCGTTCTCGGTGCTGGTGGAGATGCTGAACCTGCGGGTCCGGCGGGCGAAGGCGGGCGTGGTCAAGCTGCGCCAGGCCTACACGGCGAAGGAGGGCGCGCCCTAGCGCGCCGCGTCGCCTTCGTCCACCAGGCTGCGGTAGGTGAGGGACATGTTCCGCTCCAGGAGCTGGAGCGCGCGAGTGCGGTCGCCCCGCTCGATGGCGCCGATGATCTCCTCGTGCTCCTGAATCGAGCGCTGGGTGCGCTCGCGGTGGGAGTAGTACCAGAGCTCCAGGCGCGTGAGCTGGGATCGGAGGTCATCGAGCATGAGCGCAAGGCGGCGGTTGCCGCCGCGCTCGGTGATCAGCCGGTGGAACGCGTGGTTGAGCTCGAGCATCGCGCGCACGTCGCCCCGATCCCGGGCCTCCGCCAGCCGGCCGTTGACCGCCTTGAGCTCGTAGAGATCCGCGGGAGTGAACTGCGCGAGCGCGAGGCGGCCCGCCAGCAGCTCCAGCGAGGCAACGATCGGGTAGAGCTCCAGCAGATTGCTCAGGGACTCTTCGGGGACGCGGAACCCTCGGTGCGGCAAGCGCTCGAGAAAGCCTTCGCTCGCGAGCCGGCCGAGAGCCTCCCTGATGGGGGTGCGGCTCACGCCCATGGACTCCAGGTCCTTCTCGCGGAGAAAGCTCCCCGGGGCCAGAGCACCTTCCACGATACGGGTGCGGACCGCCCGGTAGACCTGCTCGGAGAGCGTCCGGCTTTCGGCTGGGGCCCACAGGGTCGTGCTCATCGGTCTCCATGGCGCGCTTCAGGATCGGCCGTCGGCCTGACCGTATCGGATGCCGTTTGGTCGGAATTAGGGCGCCGGGGCGGGTGTCGGTTGACCGCGGCCGGCTGAATTGTATACTTGATACAATCATTCCCATGCGGATGCAATCCCGGGACTTACGATGACCGCTACCGCCGCTCAACCGTCCGCCAAGTACCCGCCGGTCCGCAACTATATCGGCGGTGTGTTCGTCTCCCCCGACACGTCGTCCCTCGACGTGCTCGACCCCAGCAGCGGGCGCCGGCTGTCGCAGGTGCCCATGTCCCCGCCCGCTCAGCTGGACGATGCGGTGCGCGCGGCCGAGGGCGCCCTCGCCGCGTGGTCGGCCAAGCCGATCAAGGAGCGGGTCCAGGTCTTCTACCGCTACCGCACCCTGCTCGAGCGGGATGTCGCCGGGCTCGCCGCCCTCATCAGCGAGGAGCACGGCAAGACGCGAGTCGGAGGCCGAGGCCGAGATCGCTCAAGGCGATCGAGCTGACCGAGTTCGCCTGCTCGCTGCCGCAGATCGTGACCGGCGAGGTGATGGAGGTGAGCCGCGGGGTGGAGTGCCGCACGGACCGGCATCCGGTCGGAGTCGTGGCGTCGATCGCGCCGTTCAACTTCCCGAGCATGGTGCCGCACTGGACGCTGCCCAACGCGATCGCCCTCGGCAACTGCCTCATCCTGAAGCCGTCCGAGCTGGTGCCGCTGAGCGCCGGCCGGATCGCCGAGCTGCTGGCCGAGGCGGGACTGCCGGCGGGCGTCTTCGGCGTGGTGCATGGCGGCCGTGAGGTGGTCGAGGCGATCTGTGACCATCCGGGTATCGCCGCTGTGACCTTCGTCGGCTCGACTCGGGTGGCGCAGGCGGTGTATCGCCGCGGCACGGCCAACCTGAAGCGGGTGCTGGCCCTCGGCGGCGCCAAGAATCACCTGCATCGTGATGCCCGACGCCGACCTCGAGATGACCTCCAGCAACGTCGTCGCATCCATGTCGGGCTGCACGGGTCAGCGCTGTATGGCCGCGTCGGTGATGGTGGCGGTGGGCGGTACCGACCACATCGTGCGACGGCTGGTGGAGCACGCCCGCGCCGTGGTCCCCGGCCAGAACCTCGGCCCCGTCATCTCACGGGAGGCCAAGGAGCGGATCGAGCGGTACGTCACCGAGGCGGAGCGGGCCGGGGCCACGGTCCTGCTGGATGGCCGGAACACCGTCGTGGCCGGACGCGAGGGCGGGTTCTACGTCGGCCCCACGGTGCTCGATCACGTCCGCCCCGACATGGCGATCGCGCGGGAGGAGGTCTTCGGACCGGTGCTCGCGATCGTACGGGCCAAGGATGTCGATCAGGCGCTCGCCATCGAGAACGCGTCGCCCTACGGCAACGCCGCGGCCGTCTTCACCGAGAGCGGCGGCATGGCGCGCTACGTCATCGAGCGGGCGGGCGCCGGCATGGTCGGCGTCAACGTCGGTGTCCCCGTGCCACGCGAGCCCTTCTCCTTCGGCGGATGGAACGACAGCAAGTTCGGCGTCGGCGACATCACCGGGCACGGCTCGATCGAGTTCTGGACCCAGACCAAGAAGACCACGACCAAGTGGAACCGGGAAGCCGGTACGAACTGGATGTCGTAGGAGGCTATGAGCTATGAGTTCCCTCAACCATGCCTGAACTGATGACCTCTCCCCTGCGGATGCCGGCTTTCGACTACACGCCCCGACCCTACACCGGGCCGAGCCGGGCGGAGGTGCTCGCCGCGCGGCAGCGCCACGCCAATCCCGCCCTGTTCACGCTCTATCGCGACCCGCTGATGATCGTCGAGGGCCGGATGCAGTACCTCTTCGACGAGACCGGCCGGCGATACCTCGACCTGTTCGCGGGGATCGTCACCGTGTCGTGCGGGCACTGCCACCCGACGGTAGTGGCGCGGATGCGGGAGCAGATGGAGACGCTGCAGCACACCACCACCATCTATCTCCATCCCAACATGCCGCGCCTGGCGGAGAAGCTGGCCTCCAAGATGCCGCCAGGACTCGACGTCACCTACTTCGTGAACAGCGGCAGCGAGGCCAACGACCTCGCCATCACCATGGCCCGGCTCTACACCGGGCACACCGACGTCATCGCCCTCCGGAACGGGTACCACGGCGGCTCGCCTTCGGCGATGGGCGCGACCTCGCACCACACCTGGAAGTTCCCCACGCTGCAGGGCGCCTACGTCCATCACGCGCTCTGCCCCGAGCCCTACCGGAGCCGGCTCGGCGGGACGCCCGAGGAGATCGCGGCCGCGAGCGCGGCCGACATCGGGGAGCTGATCCGGTACTCCACACCGGGCCGGATCGCGGCGTTCATCGCCGAGCCGATCCAGGGCGTCGGCGGCGTGACGACGGCCGCGCCCAACTATTTCCGCGAGGCGTACAGGATCGCCCGGGAGTACGGCGGGCTCTGCATCGCCGACGAAGTGCAGACCGGGTTCGGCCGCACCGGCGAGCACTACTGGGGCTTCGAGAACTTCGGCGTCGTCCCCGACATCGTCACCATGGCGAAGGGCTTCGGCAACGGGGCGCCGCTCGCCGCCGTCACCACCCGCCGGGAGATCGCCGAGGTGCTGGCCCAGCGCCTCCACTTCAACACCTTCGGCGGCAACCCGGTCTCGATGGCGGCCGGCCTCGCTGTCATGGACGTCATCGAGGCGGATGGATTGCAGCGGAACGCGAAGGTCGTGGGCGGCCGGCTGCGCGCCGGACTGGAGCGGCTCGCCGCCGATCATGCCCTGGTGGGCGATGTGCGCGGCATGGGGCTGATGCTCGGCGTCGAGCTGGTCACCGACCGCGCGACGCGCGCACCAGCGACGGCGGAGACGGTTCAGGTGTTGGAGGAGGCCCGCGCGATGGGCGTGCTGCTCGGCAAGGGCGGACTGGCGGGGAACGTGCTGCGCATCAAGCCACCGATGTGCATCACCGCCGAAGACGTGGACTTCGCGCTGGACGTGCTGGATCGCGCGTTCCGGAAGGTCGGATAGGCTCCCCCGGCCGCGAAGGGAGCCTCGCCAGATTCAGCCGGCGTGCGGGTGCTCCCCTAGGTGCAGTTGGCGTACCCCGAGTCAGCGGGCGGAGCACCGAGCACGGGGAGGAACTTCCAGCTGTACTTGCCCGGGCTCAGCGTCATCCGAAGCACCCCCCATCCTGCCACGTATCGCAGCTTGCTGTTCGGCTGCGTGCTCACGAAATCCTCGAGCCGCGCCCCACCGGTCCCCACCACGAACTCCCGCGTCCCCCGTGCCTTGTAGTTGCCGTCCGCGTCCTGCGGCGCGAAGCGCTCGTAGTGATGGTTGTGTCCGTTCAGCACGACCTCCGCGCCGGCCTGGTAGAGGGCGTTGAAGAGCGGCCGCACCGTGAGCTCGTTCGGGTTGCGGCCGCCGGTGTAGAGCGGCTTGTGCCAGTAGGCCAGGATGCACTTTGAGGGGTGTGCGGCGAGCTGCGCCTTCAGCCACGTGGTCTGTTCCGGAATCAGCCGCTCGCTGTTGAGCACGTAGATCCGCCAGGTGCCCAGCGTGTAGGTGTAATAACCCTTCCCCGCGGGGCCGGCCCGGCTGCCGAAGTACTCGTAGTAGTACCTCGCCTCTTCGGTCCGATACTCGTGATTCCCGACCGATGGACGCGTGCGCGAGAGCACCCGTCCCCAGCTCTCGTCGTAACACCGCTTGAACTCCCAGCGCTTCCCGTTCTCATAGACGACGTCGCCCAGGACCGCGATGGTCCCCGGCAGGTCCGCGACCAGGTCGGCGGTGGCCTCGTCCTGGAATCGCTCCGGGCACCCCGCGATGTCGCCGACCGCGAGCAGCACGGGCGGCGCGGCGGCGGTGTCCTGGTCGTTGATGGGGTCGAAGCCGGTGTCCTGCCGGTCGAGGCAACCGAACGCCAGGACGGCGATGGCGGTGGCGCCGAGGGGGAGACCGAAGACCTTTCGAGGATGCTCAACCATACCGGGGCCAGGGAATCGGGGGCGAAAATGAAAAGGGAGGCAAACTCACGGTAGCCGTCCGTACCCCTCGAATCAACCGATGTGGGTCAGATCGCCCCGTAGAGTCCCTCGGGGCGGCCCAAAAGCCGGGACCGGGACTCGCCGGTCACTTGGTCCAGCCCGGCGGCACCCATCGGCGCGTGTCGAAGATCGCCGGGTCGAGCGGCACGCCGACCTTGGGCTGGGTGTACTCCTCGAGCATCTTGGTCTCCCCGTTGACCAGAAAGCGCACCTCCGTCTCCAGCCACCCCCGGCCCATAGGGATGTACTTGTTGAACTGGGTCTCGACTCTGACGTTCGGATTCTGTTTCCCCGGCTCGACCATTCGCACGAAGTAGAGCCGTTCCTTGTCGATCCAGAATTGGCGTGTCACCGAGTCGCCGGCGACGGCGCCCACAACATACGCCGGCCGGCCCTGCCAGGTGCTCTCGTGCATCTTGGCGAGGTCGAAGCCGAGCGACTCGAGCTGGCGAATGGTCGCCTCCAGCGGCTGCGCGTACACATCGAACCCCAGCACCATCAGCGGATGGGTGAAGGCCTTCGATTCGGCGAGCTGCCCCGCCTTGAAGTCGTAGATGGAGTCGTTGCGGAAGAGGAGCGTGTTCCGGTCCGCTAACGGGGCGATGTCGATCCGCAGCTTGCCCGGCAGTTCGGCGGCCTCGTACCAGGTGTCGACCTTGCCGTCCGCATGGGTGGTCTTCTGCACGAACGTCAGCGTGCGGTACCATTTGCCGACGTAGCGTTCGCGCATCTGGCCCAGGAGCTCGGCTCCCGTCTTCGGCGGGTCGGTGAAAAGGGTGGGCGAAGGGGCGGCCGCGAGCGCGGCCAGAAAGAGCAGGGCGTTGATCACCGATCCTCCGGGCATGGGCTTCGAATTTGACGGACCGGCGCCCTACGGCGGGACAGATGAGACGGTTTCCCGGCCCGCTGCGTCGGATGGGTATACTACGAACGGGCGGCGTTTTGCCCACACCGAGGGAGAGCTCGATGTCACACAGCAACCGGTGGCGGACGATCGGAGTTGGAGCAATGGTGGCCTGTTCCGGCGGAGGCGAGACCCCGCGCGGCTCGGCCGCCGCCACGCCCAACGCCTCGGCGCCCGCTCAATCGGAGTCGTTCAGCCGCGGCACCGTCCCCATGACGATCGTGGCAAAGGTGGCCGACAAGACCTATCGCGCCCGCGGACTCGGCGAGTGCGCCAGCAGCGCGGACGCCTCGATTTACCAAGTCCCGGCGACCCTCTGGCACGCCATATACGAAGCCGGCTCTGACCCGCGCCACGTGAATCTCACGGTCTGGCGACCCAAGTCCGGCGGCGGGGACATGGTCGGCCTCTCGATCCTGCTCGGCGACGCCACCCACAAGATCGCGACGGTCAAGGGCGGCACCATGGCCGGGAGCGGAACCCCGAAGGTGGTGCCGGCGGGCCAGGGTGGCGCGCTCGCCGTCACCGGAGTGGACGAGCACGGCGACGCGGTGGAGATCTCGGTGAAATGCGAGCGCTTCGACGAGGTGGTCGCGGAAGGTGGATGAGGCCGCGGGTGAGTGACGTCGCCGATCTGTTTCGACGTCTGAGCGCCGGTGTCTACGTCATCGGCGTGGCCGACGACGGCAGGCGCAACGCGTTCACCGCCGCGTGGCTCATGCAGGTGTCGTTCGACCCGCTGCTGCTCGCGCTCAGCGTGAACCCCGAGCATGCGTCGTACCCGCTGTTGGTCGGCGGAGGCGGGTTCACCGTGAGCGTGCTCTCCCGTGACCAGGTCGATCTCGCGCGGCACTTCGGCACCGTGTCGGCCCGGGACGGCGACAAGCTGGCCGGCATCGCCTGGCGCTCCGGACCCACCGGCGCGCCCATCCTCGAGGGGGCGGTCGCCTGGTTCGAGTGCCGGGTCACCGGTAGGCACGAAGCGGGTGATCACGAGGTCGTGCTGGCCCGTCCCGTAGCGGGGGCGGTGCTGCGACCCGATTCGGCCCCGCTCACCTACGTGGAGACCGGAGAGCTCGACGGCAGCCGTGCGCTCTATCCCCCCGCATTGAGCTGATCTCCTCCGCCGTTTCGTCCCGCGGCTCCAGCAGTCCCGCCTTGTCGCCCGGCATCTCGATCGTCGCCCCTTTCCATTCCTTCGTCACGACATCCCGAGCGTGGGGACGCCCATGTGGAGGAATTCCATGACCAGGGCGGCGACTTGTACAGGCAGAGCCGCCTGATTCGTCAATGCTTGGGCGTCAACGAATTGATGGGAGACACGACCATGCGGTTCATGATTCTGATGAATGCCACGAGGACAGCGAGGCGGGTGTCGACGGAGGAGGCGCGGCTCCGGAGGGAGACCGCGTCCAGGCGCTAGCCGTGCCGCCCGGCGGCATGTCGCCGGTCGGCTCCATCCTGGCCGGCGGTCTGGTCGCCGGAGCACTCGATATCACCTACGCCTGCGTATTCTGGGCGATCAGGGCAGACGTACCGGCGCAGCGCATCTTTCAGTCGGTCGCCGCTGGGTTGCTCGGCGAGGCCAGCTTCGAAGGGGGAACGGCCACCGCCGCGCTCGGCCTCGCCCTCCATTTCCTGATCGCCACCAGTATGGCCGCCGTGTTCTATGTGGCCGCGCGCGCCCGTCCCGAGCTGGTTCGGCGGCCGGTCCTGACGGGCGCCGTCTACGGTATCGGGCTCTACCTCGTCATGAATTACGTGGTGCTGCCGCTGTCGGCGGCGGGGACGAGCCCCAAGTTCCCGCTCTGGATCGGGCTCACCGTGCTGGTGCACATGTTCCTGATCGGCGTTCCCATCGCGCTGTTCGTCCGGCGTTCCGTGGCGGGGCCGGCGGCACGCCCGTGAAGCTGGTCGCCGCTCGCATACCCGCCGACACCGCGCGCAGGCCATCCAACCCTCCGAACGCCCCGGGTGTCTAACGCCGTACACCTCCCCGCGAGCGTTCCGACGTGGCGACATGGCTAGGCATCCTGCTGGTGGTCCAGGCTCAGGCGGCGACGACGGTGGCCTCACCCCCGATCCAGTTGAACGGCTCGGCGGTGAGCGCGACCCGGGCCGCCGAGCCCCCCGTGCTCGACGGCGCCGACGACGACGCCGTCTGGCGCGCCGCTCCGGTCATCGATCAGTTCCTCCAGGCCAAGCCGAGCGAAGGCGCCCCGGCCCGGTTCCGCACCGAGGCCCAGATGGCGTACGACGCCGACAACCTGTACGTCTTCGTCCGGTCCTTCGATCCTCATCCCGACAGCATCGTGAGTCTCCTGTCCCGTCGGGACGAGCAGACCGCTTCCGACCACGTGATCCTCCTCCTCGATCCCTACCACGACCGGCGCACGGGCTACGAGTTCGTGGTCACGCCGGGAGGGGTCAAGACCGATTACGCGATCTACAATGACGGCAACGAGGATGTGGCGTGGGACGGCGTGTGGGATGCGGCCACCAGGGTGGACTCGCTCGGCTGGACCGCGGAGTATCGGATCCCGCTGTCCCAGCTGCACTACGCCTCGAAGGCGAATGTCACCTTCGGGCTCCTGATCTGGCGGGTCGTCCAGCGGCATGGCGAGACGGTCACCTGGCCGCTCTTCCGCACGTCCCGATCGGGCTTCACCTCGCAGTTTGGTGAGTTGACTGGTCTCCAGAACCTGGCGAGTCCGGGGCACGCGGAGATCACGCCCTACGCGCTGACCAAGAACGTGCAGGGCGCCGCCTCCGCCGGGTACGCCCGCGACCAGGAGCTCACGGTCGGCGGCGATCTGAAGTACCGGGTGGCGTCCAACCTCCTCCTCAACGCGACGGTAAACCCGGATTTCGGCCAGGTCGAGGCCGACCCGTCGGAGCTCAACCTCGGCGCGTTCGAGACGTTCTTCGAGGAGCGGCGTCCGTTCTTCGTCGAGGGGAAGGGTCTCTTCACCTTCAACGTGAACTGCGTGGTCGTCGTGGACTGCGACACCGGCGAAGGCCTCTTCTACTCGCGCCGCATCGGCCGCTCCCCGCAGCTCGCCGACGTGTATGGAGACGAGACCGCGGCCGCCGCGACTCGCATCCTGGGCGCAGCGAAGACGACCGGACGGATGCCGGGCGGCTTCTCTCTCGGCGTGATGGACGTGGTCACGGATAACGTGGGAGGCAGCGCCGGCCGGACCCTCGAGCCGGTGACCAACTACGCCGTGGCGCGCGGCAACCAGGACCTGGACAACGGCGATGCGAGCTTCGGCTTCATCGCGACGGCGGTGAACCGCTCACTCGACCCCTGGACCGAGGACTACCTCCATCGCGGCGCCTACAGCGCCGGACTGGATGGCCGTCGCCGGTTCGCGGGCACGTACGAAGTGTCGGCCTCGCTGGACTTCAGCCAGGTATCCGGCTCCGCCGCGGCGATCGCCCGGACGCAGCGGGATCCCGTGCATCTCTACCAGCGGCCGGACGGACCGCTGAAGTTCGACTCGACGCGCACCTCGCTGGCCGGCACCAACATGGAGGTGCGGTTCGCGAAGGTGGGCGGCAAGCGGCTGCAGTTCGAGACTGCCTACCAGCGGCGCACGCCGGGCTTCGAGATCAACGATATCGGCTTTCTCCGTCAGGCCGACCAGCAGCAGTGGACCAGCTGGGCGACCCTGACGTTCCGGAATCCGAACAACGTGTTCCGTGAGCTGCGCTGGAACTTCAACAATTGGGAGTATTGGAGCCTCGCGGGCCTGCCTACCGAGCGCGCGTTCAACAGCAATGTGCACACCCAGTTCAACAATCGCTGGTGGCTCCACGTTGGGGGCACCCTGGGACAGCTCGGCGCGACCTACTGTGACCGGTGCGCGCGGGGCGGCCCGGCCCTCCGGCAGGATCCGTACATCGCGCCATGGGCCGGCATCGTGGGCGACGACCGGAAGGCCATCGTGCCCGCGTTCTGGGTGAACTATTTCCTGGGCGACCGCGGCAACTCGGAGTACATCGAGCTCAAGCCGGAGGTGGAGCTCAAGGTCTCCACCCGGTTCACCACGTCGCTGAGCGCCGTCTACAACCGCAACCGGAACGACACGCAGTACTTCGGGACGTTCACCGAGCAAACCGGCGCGCCCCACTACACCTTCGCGCACCTGGAGCAGAAGACGCTGAGCCTCACCTGGCGCCTGGGATATACGTTCACCCCGAATGCGTCGCTGCAGGTCTACGCGTCACCGTTCATATCGAAGGGCACCTACACCGACGTGCGTGAGGTGGGCGAGCCGCGCGCGGCGGTGTACGAGGCGCGGTACCGCGCCTACGATGGCAGCGAGGAGGCGCGGGACCCGGGCGGCTTCAACGTGCAGGAGTTTCGGTCCAACGTGGTGTTCCGCTGGGAGTATCGCCCCGGATCCACCCTGTTCCTGGTATGGAGCCAGGGGCGGGAGCGGCTCGACGAGAGTGAGGGCGTCAAGACGTTCGCGGGAGATCTCGGCAACCTCTTCGGGGCGCGCGCCGATCACACCTTCCTGGTCAAGATCTCCTACTGGCTCGCGAGATAGCCTCGAGCTCGCGACGAGCTGCGAGACCGTCGGTCGACCGGAGCCTGCAGCGGCGGGGGATACTCAGGGCACCGGCAGCCGTCCGATCGTATTTCGGTCCGTCCCATACCAGATGGTCCGCGTCGGGCGATGGAACACCATGTGGCGTATCGTGTTGGGCTCCTCGCCACCCTCGGTGTTCACCGGCTCGGAGAACTTGCCCGCGCCGGGATCGAATGCGACCAGCCGATTGGGGCGCACACCCGTCTCGGCCAGCCAGATACGACCCTTGTCGTCCCAGGTCATGGCGTAGGGAAGCGACGACGGCCCCCCGGGCATCGCGAACTCCGTGACCTTTCCGCTGGCGGGGTCCAATCGGCCCAGGTAGCCGCGTGCGTAGTCCCCGTACCAGATGCCGGTGGAGGTGACCGCGATGCGGCGCGGCCGGGCACCGTCGGGGAGTGGGAAGCGCCGATCCTTCATCGTGGCGGGGTCGATCGTCCCGACTGCGTTGGTTCCGAACAGCACGAACCACGGCCGCTGATCCGCGTCCAGCTCGATGCCGTAGGGCCGGGTCCCTTCGCCCATCTTCCACAGTCGGATCGTCCCGCTCTTGGCGTCGCGGCGGCCGACCACCGCGGCGTTCTGCGCGGTGAACCATGCGTTGCCCGCCCGGTCGAGGACCATCGTGTGCGGATCGCCCACCTGCGGGTCCGGCATCGGGTAGTCGGTGAGCTTGCGGGTCCCGGGATCGAGCTTGACCAGCCGCCCGTTCCGGTTGCCGGTGTACCAGACCATGCCGTCGGGCGCGACGACGAGGTTGTGTGGGTGGGTGCCTTCGGTGACCTCGAAGCGGTCGAACTTCCCGGTCTTGGGATCGAGCGTCGCGACGTAGTTGCCCTCCTGCCCGACGAACCACACGAGTCCGTTGGGGGCGACGTACGGATCGCGCGGGCGCGTGCCTTCCCAGGGAACCTGCCACTCCTGTACCGCGGGCGGTGTCGCGCTGGAGGCGAGAAAGAGGACGGAGAGCGAGGTGGTGAGCTTGAGCATCGTTCACATCCTGCCGAGCGCTGTGCTCGGCGTCTGGTGTCAGGTTGGTGTTGACGTCGCGAGATCCAGATCCCAGGTCTGTCCCACGAGGTCGTGGCCGAAGCTGTGGTGCCGGTTCTCCCCGACCAGCCGGAAGCCGGCCTTTTCGTAGATCCGCCTCGCCGCGTGCAGCAGGTCGTTGGTCCACAGCGTGACTCGCTGGTAACCCGCGCCGCGGGCGAAGCGGAGGCACTCGTCTACCAGGCGGGAGCCGACACCGTGACCCCGTGCCCACGGCTCGACCAGCAGGAGCCGGAGCCGTGCCACCGCCTCCGAATCCTTCACCAGGAAGACCGAGCCCCGC
Source organism: uncultured Gemmatimonadales bacterium (assembly GCA_963846545.1). Taxonomy (GTDB): domain Bacteria; phylum Gemmatimonadota; class Gemmatimonadetes; order Gemmatimonadales; family GWC2-71-9; genus CAVVWJ01. The sequence continues at coordinate 90,329 of CAWJWG010000003.1, forward strand.
CGGCTCGCCCGCCAGCTCGGCGATCCAGCAGTGCTCCACCCTGGAATCGTAACCCGACGCGAAGCGTCCCACGATCTCGGCCACGAGCTCCTCGAACTCGGCGTCCCACCCGTACTCGGCGGCGTACAGCTGCCCGTGGCGCATCACCACCCATCCCAGGTCTCCCGGACCGTGCTCCCGGAGCCTCAGGTCGGCGCGCCCGTCAGGCGACTTCGCGGCCTTGCCGAGAAGCGACTCGATGCCCTGCATCGCCTCCACCAGGGCCATACGGTCCCGGCGGCTCAGGCGTGCCAGGATGGCGGCGACCTGCTCGGTGGAGCGGGCGTCGAGGGCCTCGAACGCGCGACGTCCGCGATCGGTGAGCGCGAGCTGTCGCCGGCGACGGTCGTCCGCGGACGGCCGCGCCGAGACCATTCCCTGACGCCTCAACCCACGAAGAAGACGGCTCAGATAGCCGGCGTCGAGCGTGAGGGTCTCGCGCAGCTCGGTAGCGGTCATGCCGGGGTGATGCGCCACCTCGTAGAGCACACGGGCCTCGGAGAGCGAGAAGCTGCTGTGCAGCAGCCCTTCCTCGAGCAGCCCTAGTTGGCGGGTGTAGAACCGGTTGAACCGGCGGATGGCGGCGGTGGGGGTGCCGCTCCCGCGGCGGGCCTGCCTCTGGACGGACATGGGAGCTCCGGGTGCGGACGGGCGGCGTGCAGCTCGCTCCCACGTTGGGGAAATTACTTGCTTTTGTCAACTATTTCCATCCATCGGCGCGTCGAGAATTCCACTCGGTTCAATACCAGACCACCCGCGATTCGCCGATCGAGAGGTCACCAGGCTAGTGCCGGCGGAGGCGGGCGCAGATCACCGAACGGGGGCGGGGACCGGCCTAGAATGGACCATGGGAAGGACTCCAAAGAACCGTTCAGCATTGGGAGGAACAACGTGAGCGATAAGAAGATCATCGCCGTGCTCGGCGCCACCGGCGCGCAGGGGGGCGGACTGGTGCGCGCCATCCTGGCCGACAAAACGGGCCGGTTCACCCCCCGCGCGCTGACGCGCGACATCAATTCACCCAAGGCGAAGGCACTGGCGGATGCGGGAGCCGAAGTCGTCGCGGCCGACATAGACGACGCGGGCACGCTGCGGCGCGCGTTCGAGGGCGCTTACGGCGCGTACTGCCTCACATTCTTCTGGGCGCACGGCTCGCCGGAGAGGGAGCTGGCGGAGGCGGCCTCCATGGCCGAGGAGACCAAGCGATCGGGAGTGGAGCACGTGATCTGGTCCACGCTCGACGATACGCGGCGCTTCATGACGCTCGACGACGATCGGATGCCCACGCTCGGGGGGAAGTACAAGGTTCCCCACTTCGACGCCAAGGGCGAGGCCGATGCGCTGTTCACCCGCGCTGGCACCCCCACTACGTTCCTGCTCACCTGCTTCTACTGGGACAACTTCATCCACTTCGGCGCCGGGCCTCAGCGCCGGCCCGACGGGACGCTGGCGCTGGTCATGCCGATGGGCGACAGGAAGCTGCCCGCCATTGCCGCGGAGGATATCGGCAAGTGCGCCTACGGAATCTTCAAGCGGGGTCCCGAGCTCATCGGGCAGACGATCGGGATCGCGGGGGAGCACCTGAGCGGCGATGAGATGGCGACCAGGCTGACCCGCGCGCTCGGCGAGAAGGTCGTCTACCAGGATATTTCTCCCGAGGTCTACCGCGGGCTCGGGTTCCCCGGTGCCGACGACATGGGCAACATGTTTCAGTTCAAGCGCGACTTCAACGACTATTTCCGCGCCTCGCGCGACGTCGCGCTCAGCCGATCGCTCAATCCGGAGCTGCAGACACTCGACCAGTGGCTCGCCAGGAACGCGAGCAGGATCCCGATCGAAACACCAGCGAGGTGATTGCAACCCCGGGGAGGCCCTGCTCGTAGTCCAGTCACGAGCCTCCCCGATGTCCAATCCTCGACAAGGTCTCCGCATGCTTCGCACCCGGTCCGTGATCCTCGCGCTGGCGCTCGTGCCGGGCGCGCTCGCCGCTCAGAGCATTCCCGCGGGCGAATACGCCGCGCGGCGCGATTCCCTCGCCGCGCGCATCGACAGCGGCATCGTCGTCGCGTTCGGTGGGCGGACCCCGGTCACACCGGCACGCTTTCAGCAACTGCCCGCGTTCCGCTACCTCACCGGCTTCCTCGAGCCCGACGCGGCACTGGTGATGGTCGTGCGGCCCGGGGGGACGATCGCCACACTCTTCACCGCGCCGCGCGATCCGCGGCGGGCGCTCTACGACGGATTTCCTCCCGACTCGACCGAAGTCGGCCGGCGGACCGGCATGCCGGCCCGCTCCATCAGCGCGCTTCCCGCGCAGCTGGACTCCCTGGCCGGCGCCGGGCTCCCGTTCTACACGCTGGCGGATTTCGCTACGGCGGACGCGGCCGAGACCGATTCGCTGACGCGCGGCGCGCACTACATGCGGCAGTTCGCCGAAGGACATCCTTCGGTCACGGTGCGCGACGGGCACCCGATCCTCGACAGCCTGCGGACGCGGAAGAGCCCGGCCGAAGTGGCCATGCTGCGCCGAGCCATCGACATCACGTCGGCGGGGCTTCGCGAAGTGATGCGCGCGCTCGCGCCGGGAATGCATGAATACGAGGTGGAAGCGCGGTTCCAGGCCGCCTTTCGGCGGTCCGGCGGCGATGGTGACGGCTTCGTGGCGATCGTGGGCTCCGGGCCCAATTCCACGCAATACCACTACAACGCGAACGACCGACGAATCGGCCAAGGCGACGTCGTCGTCATGGACGTGGGCGCGGCCTACGGCGGCTACTCGGCCGACGTCACCCGCACACTGCCGGCGAGCGGCAAGTTCACCCGCGAGCAGCGCGCAGTCTACCAGGTCGTGCGCGATGCACAGGCCGCGGCGGAGAAGGCGGTTCGACCCGGCGCGTCGTTCGAAGGTTGGCGGGACGCGGCGCGGGTGGTGGTGGCGCAGGGGGTGGCCCGGCTCGGCCTCACGGAGGGAGCGGATGCGACCTTCGATCCGCCGTGGGCCGACCAGTGCACCGAGAACCCGGTCGCCTGCACCCAGGCGTTCCTCTACATGGCGCACGGTCTCGGCCACGGCATCGGCCTCGAGGTACACGACCGGCCGCATCCCTGGTACGGCACCGGCACGTTCCAGGCCGGCGACGTCTTCACCATCGAGCCGGGGATCTATGTGGGCCGCAAGCTGCTCGACATCCTGCCCGACACGCCGAAAAATCGTGCGATGATCGCGAAGGTGCGGCCCGTCGTGGAGCGTTACCACGACACCGGCATTCGTATCGAGGATGATTATCTCGTCACCGAGCGCGGGGCCGAGTGGCTGTCGCGCGCGCCGCGCGAGCTCGCCGAAGTCGAGGCCGAGATGGCGCGTTGACCAAGCTGGCGATTCTGTTCGTCGTCGCGTTCGTCGACATGGTGGGGCTCGCGATGATCGTGCCCCTCTTGCCCTTCTACGCGACCGATTTCGGCGCGGGCGCCGCCACGATCGGCCTGTTGATCTCCTCGTTCTCCGTCGCGCAGCTGCTCGTGGCCCCGCTCTGGGGCCGTCTCTCGGACGGCTACGGCCGTCGTCCCGCCATCCTGGCCGGTCTCCTGATCACCGCGGGTGCCTACGTGCTCTTCGGGTTCGCGCGCTCGGAGGAGACGCTCCTATTCGCGCGCATCGTCCAGGGCATCGGTGGGGGGACCATCGGTGTGGTCCAGGCGTACGTGGCCGACGTCTCTTCGCCGGCACAGCGCACCAAGAGCCTCGGCTGGCTCTCGGCGATCACGAGCCTCGGCGCGGTGGCGGGCCCGGCGTTCGGATCGCTCATGGTGTCGCTCGGTGGGCAGTCGTTCGTCGGGTTCGGCGCCGCTGGACTCGCGGCGCTGGTGGCGGTCTTCGCCTGGGGATTTCTGCGCGAGTCGCGCCGCGTCCCCACGACGGGTGGAGCGACCTCACACGGGACGACCGGTCGCGCGGCGATCGCGCACGTGCTGCGTCGCTGGCATGAGCCGGCGCCCCGGCTGATCTGGATCTACGCCGTCGGCATCGGTGCATTCTACGGCACCATCCAGATCGTTCCGCTGCTCCTGGCCGACCGGCTCGGCGTCACCGAGCGCACGGTCGGCTATTTCGTGATGTACCTCGGCGCGATGGGGGTGGTCGTCCGCGCGCTCGTCCTCGGACGCGCGGTGGACCGCCTGGGTGAGGCCCGGCTGGCCCGGCTGGGCATCGGGATACTCTCCGCGGGACTCGTCGCGACCGGCGTGGCCCATGGCAGCGCGGCCCTCGCGGTGGGGTTCACCCTCATGCCCCTGGGGACCGCGTTCCTCTTCCCCTGCGTGACCGGCCTCCTGAGCCGGGCCGTCCCGGCCCGGGAGCGAGGTCTCTACATGGGGGTGCAGCACACGTTCGGCGGCGTGTCCCGGGTGGCCTTCCCGATCGCCGCGGGCCTGCTGATCGACCGCTTCGGCGTGGGCGTGCCCTTCTGGCTCGCCGGCGCCCTGGTGCTGATCACCCTTCCCCTCACCCGCTCCATCGGCTCCGGGCTCGTCTCCGAGCCGGCCGAGGCCACGGATGCCCTCGCCATCGCGGCGGCGGACATCACGGCCGAAATCCCCACCCCGCCCACGCAACCTTCCGGGCGCTGAACCCGTCAGAGAGGTAGTTCGAGACTCGACTGGGTTCTGTGCAACCTGCCGGGAATCCGGCGTCCACCCGCCATGACGCTGACCTTGGTCATCGCCGACGACGAGGGGCTGGCCCGGGAGAAGCTCCGCGCATTGGCGGAGGAGCTGCCGGATACGCGCGTCGTGGGTGAGGCGGAGGATGGGCCGACCGCGCTCCGCCTGATCGACGAGCTGCGGCCGGATCTCGTGCTGCTGGACCTCTCGATGCCCGGCATGAGCGGGCTCGAGGTGGCCAAGCGGATGCGCCACCGCCCGGCCGTGATCTTCACGACTGCCTACGACCAATACGCCGTTGCGGCGTTCGAGCTCCAAGCCGTGGACTATCTCCTCAAGCCCTTCGACGACGAGCGCTTCAAGGCCGCGGTGGAACGCGCCCGCGAGCGCTCGCAGACGCCGTCCGAGCTCACCGACGGCGACCGCCTGAAGCAGGCGCTCTACGAGAGCGGCTACCTGAGCCGTGTGTTCGTGCGCGAGCGCAACCGGATCCTGGTGGTACCCACCGGCGAGATCGAGCGCCTGGAGGCCCGCGGGGACTACGTGGCGCTGCACACGGGGGCCAAGCGCCACCTGGTGCAGGTGACAATTGCCGACATGGAGCGCATGCTCGACCCGGGCCGCTTCGTGCGGGTGCACCGGTCGCACATCGTGAATCTGGACTACGTGGTGGCGTTCACCACCGATCCGAAGGGCGCGCTCGAGGTCGAGCTCCGCGGCGGCACCAGGTTGAGCGTGAGCCGGGCGCGGGCGCAGGCGTTGCGGAACCTCGTGATGTAGTCCGAACCGACAACTCGTCCCGAGTCACCGCGAAGGGGCCCATGCCATGCATGGGCCCCTTCACTGCGTTCAGGGTGACGAGACGTCCGTCGTGCTGCGTCTGCACAGGGTCGGCCAGGTCTGGTACGGACGCGCGAACTAGCAGCTACCAGCCAGCATGCTATCGGTCGGAGTCCGATAGCTGCCGGCTGATAACTGCTAGCTATTTTCTCGCGACTGCCATCCCAGCTTAGAAGTTGATCTCGAACCCGAGCCGTGCGCGCCGGCCGACACCGAGCTGCTGATGCTCGCCGCGAGCGACGTCGTACAGCGCGTTGACTGCGTTGGTCTGCTCTTCGACGGTGAAGATGTGGTCACCGTTGCCGAACCGCTGCTCTGCACGGATGAGGTACATGCAGTTGGAGGCCGCGGGCAAGTTCCTGCTGCTGATCCACCCGCCGCATGCCTCATGGGCCGTCGGCAGCACCATCGCGCCGTCCGCTCCCACCGCGTTGTTCAAATCGCGCTCGTCCGCCAGGTTGTCGAGATCCGCGTCCAGATTGTCCGCCCGCTCCTCATCGTTCCGGATGTCGCCGTTGACCGCGAATACCTGGAGTACGTTGCGGAAGTTGAGCAGGTTTCGCACATCGAGGTAGCCCGTCATGTCCAGGCCGCCCAGCCCGAAGCTCTTGGTGAGCCGCGCATTCAGCTCCTTGAACGCCGGGAGCCGCTGGGTGTTGAGGCCTTCGGGGAACAGACGCACACAGTTCTCGATCGACAGCACGCTCTGCTCTTCGTTGCTCTCACCGCACTTGGTGTACGCCGTGCCGCTGGTGTAGCGGAAGGTCGAGAACACGCTCACGTTGCGGAAGATGTTCCCCACCATCGTGCCCTGGCGGAAGTCGCCCGGGATCGTCACCGACATCGCACCGGTCAACGCGTGCGGCCGGCTGTCGTCCGTCGGCAGGATGCCCTGCGGCGGCGGCTGGGCCCCGTTGTTCCCACCCACCTGGTTCACGATCCGCGAGCCGTAGTTGGTGTAGGTGAACGGATCGGAGCCGGTGTTCTTCGCCTGCTGGTACGCGTAGCCGATCGTGCCGTTGAAGAAGTTGCCGAACCGCCGGTCCAGCCGGATGTCGATACCCCGGACGTTGCCGAAGTCGAGATTCGTCAGGATCCGGAAGTCGTTGTCGCGGCCCTGCGCCGGGTCATAGAGCGAGACCAGGCGGGCCGCCGGGTCGGACACGATGTCCTTGTTGTACGCCGCCACGTCCAGCACCATGTCGTCGCTGAACGCGTGCCGGATGCCGAACTCGAAGGCGATGGTCTTGCCGAAGTCGAGGTCGGAGCCGAACACCTGGTTGGTGTTGGTGTTGCCCAGGTCGATGTTGATGCCGCCCAGGAGCAGGCCGAAGTCCGGCGCCTGTACCTGGTGCGAGTAGCTGAGGCGGAAGTTGGTCCGGTCGGTGACCGGGAACGACACCTGCACGTGGGGGCTCAGGTAGCCGTGGCTCTGGTCCCGCACGTAGAGCGAGGTCGGGTTGGCCATGTCGAACCCGGGCATCGTCGAGACGCGGGGGAACGCATAACGGTTACCCGCAGTGTCGGTGGCATACGGGCGGCTGGCGCGGGTGTCGTACCAGTCGTAGCGCAGGCCGCCGACGACGACCACGTCGCCCAGGTCGAGACGGTCCTCGACGAAGGCGTTCCACCGGACCGGCTTCTCGATGTAGGCATCGGAGAAGAACTTGTCGGTGAGGCGGAAGCTGTAGTTGTCGATGTTGTACTTGGTGAGCTCGCCGCCCAGCTTGAGCCGGTTGTACCGGTCGGCCTGCCAGTCGAGCGTGGCCTTGCCGATGTACCGGTCTTCCTTGTACAGGCTCAGACGGGTCGGGGTATCGGAGTCGTTGGTGTAGCGACCCTGTTCACCCATCGCCCAGGTCGAGAGGTCGAGAGAGTTGGCGAAGTTCTGGTAGTTCCCATAGAGGCCGTAGGCATTGTTGCGCAGCTGGTCGATCATGAGGTAGTTGCTGCCGTTGTTCACGTCGATCGGCGTGATCCGGCCCTGGTTCCGCCGGATGTTGTCGATCAGGCCCTGGGTGACCGGGAAGTTGTCGAAGTTGTAGTCGAAATCCAGGCCCTTCAGGATGAAGCCGCCGAACGGATCACGGGTCGACAGATCGCTGTCGATCGTGAGCGGTCCGCCCTGGGTGCGGTCCTGCTGGTACGACAGCGCCACGTCGAGCGCCAGCGCCCGCTCCGCGCTCTTCGACAGGTTCTGCGTCCAGTTCAAGGTCGCCAGACGGTTCCGGTTGTTGAAGCCGCGGAGCATGCCGGTGGAGAGGTTGTTGATGTAGCCGATGATGAACGGGAAGGCGTGGCCGTGGAACCGGCTCTGGGCCAGGCTCAGCGACACCCGCGACCCGGTGCCGTAGGTGTAGTTCAGCTTCCCGGTCATGGAATAGGTGGACCGGGCGGTGGCCGGCAACCGGACGCCGTTGCAGCCGAAGCCGTAATTACTCCGAATCGCCTGGATGGATTCCGCGTCGGGACCGGCCAGGCCCGCTTCACCCGCACCCGCGAACTCGTCGCAGCTGCCGCGGCTCACCGCGTAGTCGTAGACGTCGACCCGCGTGGTGTCGGCCGACAGCCGCTCGTCGAACGGGGTGCTGGGATCGTCCGCGAGAATGCTGATCTGGTTGATCGTGGTGTCGACGCCGGCCTGGAGGAAGATCGGCGTGTCCTGGCTGCTGAAGCCTTCCTCGACCGACTTCCGCCCTTCCAGCGTGCCGTTGAGCGCGAAGGTGAGCCGGCCCGCCAGCGGGCCGCTGATGCCGCCTTCGATCCGGTTGAAGCCCACGCCGTTGTTCACGCCGAAGGTCTCGTCGGTCTCATAGCCCAGACTGCCCTGATATTCACTGCCGCCGGTCTTGGTCACGATCGAGATGATGCCCGACTTGGCATTCCCGAACTCGGCCGAGCTCGACCCGGTCGTGATCGACGCCTCTTCGAACGCGTTGGTGCCGATGCTCAGCTCGGTGCCCGCGGAGCCGACGAAGGCGTCGCCGCGGTAGCCCGCCTGGGTGGGCACGCCGTCGATGTAGGTCGCGTTCTCGTTCTCACGGCCGCCGCGAATCGAGAGCCCGCCGTCGGTATCCTCGATCACGCCCGGCTGGAGCTGGAGCACCTCGTTGAGGTTGTCCACCGGCAGCGATTCGGCAAAGGCGCCGTCCACGCGTTGCTTGGTGGTGACCTCGTCGCGGGGGACCAGCGGCTGGGTCTGACTCACGACCGTGATCTCCTGGATCTCCACCGCGGTCGCTTCCAGCTGGATGTCCACCGTACCGGTCTGGCCGGCCAGGACCTTGACTCCGTCCACCTGCGTGGACTTGTACCCGATGAAGGCAGCACGGACCGACACCGTGGAGGCCGGCACGTTGTTGATGAAGTAGTACCCCTGGGGATTCGTCAGGGCGTTGAACGCCGTCCCCACGATGAACACCTGGGCGTTGGCAATGGGCGCGCCTGCTTGATCGCGCACCCTGCCTTCGATTTTACCAGTCGCCTGCGCCAGGAGCGTGCCCGCTCCCAGCACCAGCACGACTGTCGCGAGCGCGACACTGCGCGCCACGCGTCCGAAGGCGCTGACACGGCTTTGCTTCATGGATACGTCCTCCAAAGGCGTGAACCTGCGGGACCTCGGATCCGGGCCGATGGGACAGGCTCTCGCGGCGGGGAGAGGCCTGGTGGCACGTGTCCGAGCTAGAAATGAGTCGAACGAAAGGGGGGTACCGCGCACTAGGTATTCGCCCAACGGCGGTTTTTGGGGGACGAACTGAAGGAGCCGGCATCCGTCGGGAACGGCGAATTCGATTCCCGCAGCCGGTTCCTCCTCGGAACGGGCTTCCCACGCGTTGCCCGGTGCAACCCAGCCCACCGAAACGGGTGCGAGGGCTGGCGGTGTGCTCCTCTCCCGTCCCGGGAGATACAGCCGTGTAAGACGACGAAGTCTCGGAGAGCGCACACAACGTTCCCGCATGGAGCGAGCTAAGGAGAGCCGATCGTCAAACTGGGGAGGGCTATGCTGGAGGGGTGTGAAGGCCGGAGGGGCGCCGGCCGTGGATCAGACCCTGACGGAGCCGAGTCCCGCCTCGCGCAGGATGCGCTCCCCGCCCGTTGGGCGGCCGCCGCGGTGGTCCACCCGGGTGAGAACGAGCCGGTCCTTGGCCCTGGTCATTCCGACGTAGAGCAGGCGTCGCGCCTCCTGCAGCTCTTCCTCCCGCTCTTCGCTCAGCGATACGAGCCCGGGCAGCGACGCGTCCTCCGCGCCCACGATGTAGACGCGCGAGAACTCGAGGCCCTTGGTCGAATGGAGGGTCAGCAGGTTGATCCGGTGCTCGTCGGTCTCGGAGCCGTCGCTACGAGACAGGGAGATGCGGTCCAGCAGGAGATCGATGCTCTCGACCAGAGTGGGCGCCGCGCTCGCGCGCACCAGGGCAGAGAGCCGCGCCACCGAGGTCGGGTAGCGCTCCTCGATCGGCCGCTGGGTGCGGATGCGCTCGATCAGCCGAGCACCGCCGAGCCGCTCGATCAGCTCATCCACCGGCGGCGCGCCCGCCGCCTCCCGCTCCTCCGCGTACACCTGCAGACAGTCGCCGTAGCGGCCGACCGTGGCCGGCAGCGCGACTTCCCGCAGCATCCGCTCCTCGGCGGAGGGCTCGTCGGCGTTGTCGAGCGCGAGCGCGAGGCCCAGCCATCCCAGCATCTGCACCAGGGCCACCCGGCGCGCGCGGCCCAGCTTGCGTGTGCCGAGGTGTCGCATCACCCCGGCGAGCGCCACGGCATCGTCGAGCGCGTGGTGCGAGCGACCGGTCTCGACGCCGAAGCGGTGGGCGAGGTCCTCCAGCTTGGCGCTCTCGTCCAGCAGCGAGCGCGCCAGCGGCAGGGTGTCGTAGAAGACGAGGCTCTCCATGCCGGGAAGCTCGGCCGCCAGGCGGCGGAGTACGGGCATGTCGAAGTGCTGCCCGTTGTGCGCCACCAGCAGGTCGTCGCCCACGAAGGAGCGGAACGCGGGCCAGACCTGCTCGAAGGACGGCTCGCTGCAGAGGTCCGAGTCGTAGATGCCGTGGACCTCGCTCGCCTTGCGGCTGATCGGCCGGTTGGGACGCACCCGCCGCGCGAACCGCTCGACCACTTCCCGGCCGCGCACCCGCACCGCGGCGATCTCCACCACCTCGCAGTCGGCGATCTCCTTGTCGGTGGTCTCCAGGTCGAAGGCCACGTAGTCCTGGAACGGGTCTTCCATGTGCCGGCAGTGGTGGAGCTGGAGCGCCTTGAAGAGCGCGAGCGGCCGGAAGGCACCGGCGGGCAGCAGCAGGTCGCCGGGCAAGGGGCGGTCACCGGGCTCGAGGCGACGCACGTCGCCGCCCAGCGCGCCCTGCAACAGCCGGATGATGGGGATCTCGATCCCCCGGTCGGGCCCCACCCACACCGCGCCCCGACACGCGGTGGCAGCGGCAATGCGCTCGGCCAGCGCGACGGCACCGGGAAACTCCGCCGGGTCGCTCAACTCGCCCGCGCGCTCCTCCAGCGGATTCCGATAGCGCCCGATCCGCTGGGAGAGAAGCTCATCCACCAACATCGGCAGGGTGTCGTGCGTGCGGCCGAGCGCCGCGAGGTTCTCCACGTGGAAGATGAAACGCCAGGCCTTGCGGGCGTCCGCGTCGCCGCGGGCACGGGCCGCGCGCGCGAATGCGCGCAGCGCCGACACCAGATCGAGGTCGTGGTAGCGGGCCTGCACCTGGTCGATCAACGGACGCGGCAGCACCTGCTCGGCGAAGCCTTCGACCGCGACCGGATCCTCCGGGGCGCGGATGACGCGGAGTGAGGACACGACGAAGGCGATCAGCTCGTCGTCGCGCACCGACTGCCCCTGTGCCAGCCGGCAGGGAATGCCGGCCTCGATGCACCGGGTCTCCAGGTACTGGCCGGTCACGTGCGCTCGATAGAGGAGTGCGTACTCGCCCCAGCCGAGGCCGGTGGCCTCCCGGTCGCGCCACAGATCCTCGAGCAGCCAGTTGGTCTCCGCCACCTCGTCGGGAAATGTGTAGGACACCACGCAGTGCTCGGACTCGCGGTCGGCCTCCAGCCTCTTCTCGAACAGAGCCGGGTTGAGCGCGATGACTCGGCGAGCGGCCTCGAAGATCTGGCGGGAGCAGCGGCGGTTCTTGTCGAGGACGATCTCGGTGACGCCGAAATCGTCGCGAAAGCGCTGGAGGATCCTCGGATCGGCCCCGGCCCAGGAGTAGATGGACTGCTCGTCGTCGCCGACGGCGAAGCAGTGGCGATGGCCGGCGCAGAGTCCGGTGATCACCTCGTACTGCGCCAGGCTGAGGTCCTGGAACTCGTCCACCAGCACGGCATCCCACCGGCCGCGGATCTGCGCGGCCGCGTCCGGATGCTTCCGCAGCAGCTCGCCCGCGAGCGCGATGAGGTCGTTGTAGTCGAGCAGCCCGCGCGACCGGAGCGCCTCGCGGTAGCTCTCGAAGTGCTCCTGATCGCCGGGGGTGAGCGGATAGTGCTCGAGCTGGTGTCGGCCGAAGAGGCGGAGGAGCTGCACCTGCCGCTCAGGGCGAATGCGCAGCCGGCGAAGCACCCGTCGCTGGTAGTCCTCGTCCGCCATGCCGAAGCCGCGGCGCAGGCCCATGAGGCCGGCGTGCTCCCGCAGCAGCGCGAGGCAGAGCGCGTGGAGTGTGCCGCGGGTGACCTCGTCCGCGTCCGCGCCCAGCTCCCGGCGCAGGCGGGTGCCGATCTCGGCGGCGGCCTTGTTGGTGAACGTGAGCGCGCAGATGCGGCGGGGCTCGAGTCGGAGCGCGCTCGCGAGGTACGCGATCCGCTCGATGAGGCAGAAGGTCTTGCCGGCGCCCGGCCCCGCCACGACGAGGACGGGACCGAGCGGCGCCTCGACGGCGCGGAGCTGGGCGGGGGTCGGCGCCGGCCCAGCCTCGGCCCCGGGAGACGGCACGACGCCGGGAGTGGCAGTCATGCCGAAAGATACGCCACCCGCGCGACAGCGACCGCGCGGTGGCCGCTACCGGGTCAGCGACGCTGTTGAACGCCTTCACGAACCGGGCGCGCGGCACCGCCTTCTGCAGCCGCGAAGTTCTCGTGCCCCGAGCTTCCTGGGATCGCGGCTTCCGATCCGGACCTCGTAGCCGATGTCCCGCAGTCCCTTCGCCAGCTCCTGGCCGACCTCGCCCAAGCCGAGCACGCCGAATTTTATAGCTCATAGCTCATCCCTAGTCCTATCGCCACATCCGGGGACAGCCAAGCGCTGCGCGCAGGGCGCGCGGCGTTCGGCGACGGACCGCGTCGGGAGACACTCCGAACTCGCGGCGGAAGGTGTCCGTGAGGTGGCTGTGCGAGGCGAATCCGGTGGCTCCCGCGATTCCCGCGAGTCCGTCCCGGGAATCGAATATCAGGTCGAGCGCGCGGCGGAGTCGGCAGCGCACCAGGAGCCGGTGGATCGGGAGCCCGGTCGCTTGGCGAACCAGCCGGCTCAGGTGAAAGGGCGAACAGCCCACCGCGCGGCCGACCCCTGCGAGAGTGAGCCGCTCGTGGAACGATCCGGCAAGCAGCTCCTCCACCCGAGCGGCGTAGTCCACGGCGATGCGCCATCGCCCCGGTGAGGCGCCCCGCGCGCCGGTTGGCCGGCCCGCGCGCGAGCTGGCCGACGCCATCGCCATGAACGCGAACCAGCAGGCGGTCTCCTCACGCTCCATCGGATCGTCGCCGTCCGCCGCCCGCCAGGCGAGGCGGTGCAGCAGATAGGCGCGGCCGCCGATCGGCATGTCACCGAGCGGGAATCGGGGAAACTCCCGATCCCGCTGCGCAGGCTCCACCAGACCACCGATCTCGCGAAGCGAATCGGCGGTCACTCGGTAGACCGAGCAGGTGTCGCCACCCGGCACCGGATGCCGGACGCGGTGCACCTCGGCCGGCGCGGCGAAGGTCAGCATCCCGCCCGTCAGAAATGCCGGCGCACCGTTCACCTCTCGCACGAACGAGCCGCCCCGCACCACCACGATCTCGTAGGCGTCGTTCAGCTCGCCCCGATCCCCCGGCGTGTCGCAACCCGGGCAGCGCCAGTCGTACACCTGGATGGCATCGCCCCGGTGGAGCGGGCGAAAGGTGGCACGTGGCGGAGCAGGATTCTGGAAGCGGCCGGTCGAACCGGCACCCATATTGGCGGGCATGCCCATCCCGAGCGCTCCTTCCACATCGGCGGTTTCCGCGGAGGGCGCTCCCTCGGCCGAGCGAATCCGGGGACTCGACGTGCTCCGCGGTATCGTGATCGCCCTGATGGTGATCGACCACGTGCGCTACTTCTTCTCCAGCGCGACGTTCGATCCCACCGACCCGGCCCGAACCACCGTCGCCCTCTTCTTCACCCGCTGGGTCACCCACTTCTGCGCGCCGGTATTCATGCTGCTGGCGGGTGCCGGCGCCTACCTCTCGCTGGGCCGCGGGCGGTCGCGGGGAGGCGTGTCGTGGTTCCTGCTCACCCGCGGGGTCTGGCTCCTGGTGCTGGAGCTGACGGTGGCGCGGTTCGGATGGCAGTTCAATCTCGACTACGGATTCAGCAGCGCCTTGGTTTTCTGGGCGCTCGGCTGGTCCATGATCGCGCTGGCCGCCATGGTCTGGCTACCCGGGATCTGGGTGGCGACCATAGGACTCGCGATGATCCTCGGACACAATCTGCTGGATGGAATCGATGCGAAGGATTGGGAATCGCTGGACTGGCTCTGGACCGTCCTGCACCAGCCCGGGGTGCTGACCTTCGGCGACATGCACCTGTTCGTGCTCTACTCGCTGGTTCCATGGATCGGCGTCATGGCGGTGGGCTACGCCTTCGGCGGCATCTCGCGGCTGCCCGCCGACCGCCGGGATTGGACCTACCTGCGGCTGGGTGCGACCCTCACCCTGGCCTTCGTGGTGATCCGCCTGATCAACGCCTACGGCGATCCCGCGCCCTGGTCCTCACAGGACAGGCCGTGGCGCACGGCGCTCTCCTTCCTCAACACCACCAAGTATCCCGCGTCGCTTCTCTTCCTGCTGATGACGCTCGGGCCGGCCATAGCCGCGTTGCCGGTGCTGGAGCGCGCTCGCGGAGCGATTGCCGACGCGCTGCTGACCCTCGGCCGCGTGCCGCTCTTCTTCTGGCTGCTGCATGTGCCGCTCATCCACCTCGTGGCACTCGCCTTCTCGCAGCTGCGCTATGGCGAGGTCGTTCCCTGGCTGGTGCGGAACCCCCCGACCGACAAGCCCGACGCCTACGGGTACGGGCTGGTGGTGGTCTACGCCGTGACGCTCGGCGTTCTGCTGGTGCTCTATCCGATTTGCCGGTGGTTCGCGGGGGTGAAGCGGCGGCGGCGGGAGGCCTGGCTCGGCTACATCTGAGCCGGGTCGCGGGGCGACGCATCGAACGCCGCGTCGAGCAGCACCGGCGCCACGAAGAGCGCGAACGCCAGCAGGGCGGGATAGGGCGCCCCTATCCTCCGGGCCCACCCGCCGAGGGCGGCCCCGATGAGGAGCAGCACGATCACGATCTCGAAGACGTGCACCGCGTTCAGTTCACGGGGATCGTGATCTCGACTGTGTCGCCGGGCACGACCACGACCGACTCGGTCACGGGCAGCCGTTGCCCGCCGATGGGGTCGGCCAGGAAGCGAAGCGGTGCCGACCCGCCGCGAATGAGATAGTCGGGGATGCTGAGGTGAGTCGTGCTGTTGCCGGTGGCGACGCCGAGCCGGCGGCGCTGCGCCCCGTCGAGGACGTACACCGTCATGTCGAGGAAGGCGCGGTTCTCGACCTCGAGCGTGGCAGGCCCTACCGTGGGCGACGGGGCGTCGCCGTCCGCCTGGCTGCCGGAACTGCAGGCGGCGAGCAGGAGCATGAGACCGAGCAGTCGGTTGGTGCGCATGGGTCCTCCGAGACCGGGTGGGGCAGGCCAAACGTTAGCATCTCCAGCGCGGGGATGGAATCGGAGAAACAGGAAGCGGCCCGAGTGCACTGAGTCACTCGGGCCGCTGGCCATTTTCCCCCGCTACGACCGCGTCTATCGCGCTCCGGCTACTCCACGCTGAGAGTGCGAGCCGGGTCCACCGTCACCGCCCGGCGCGCCGGCAGCCAGCACGAGACCAGCGCAGTCGCCACCAGCGTCACGGCCGCGCCGGCGAGAATGAGTGGATCGGCCGACGAGACGCCGAACAGGATGGACCGGAGCGACCGCGCCGCCACCAGACCGATCAGGAGACCGGCCGCGGTTCCCATGCCGGCGATGATCGCCCCCTGACGCATCACCAGCATGATGATGTCCCCCGGCATGGCCCCGAGGGCGATCCGGGTGCCGATCTCGCGGGTCCGCTGGCGCACCACGTAGGACATCACCCCGTAGATCCCGACCGCTGCGAGGGCCAGCGCGGTGATGGCGAACGTCGCCAGCAGCCACAGCACCAGCTTGGTGATTCGCACCGACTCGCTCGCCACCTCGGCGAGGGTCCGCGTCTCCGCCAGCGCGGCATTGGGCTCGATGCCGCGGATCGCGGACTGGATCGCGCCGAGCGTCGCGGCGGGGTCGCCGCCGGTGCGGATGAACAGCGTGATCTGCCCATTGAGCGCCTGCTCGAACGGGAAGTACATGTCGGCCCGGAGGTCGTCGTCGAACCCGGCGCGCCTGATGTCGCCCACCACGCCGACGATCTCCAGCGTCTGCTCGCCCAGTTTGAGGGTCTTGCCCACCGCCCCCGCGCCGCCGAAATACCGCCGCCGCACCGACTCGCTCACGATGGCGACAGGTGGCGAGGTCGGCGTGTCCCGTCGATCGAACAGCCGGCCGTCCACCAGCGGAATCTCCAGCGCGCGGAAGAACCCTGCCGAGGCGAGCTGCCAGCCCACGTCCGGAGGGCGCTCGCCTGGCGGGACCGGCTGGTCGGTCCGCTCGAGCGGCACCGTCCAGTTGTTGCCGGTCAACGGCATGACCACGCCGGCGCCGACCTCGCGAACGTCGGGCAGCGCGCGGAGGGCCGCGAAGGCCCGGTCGTAGAACCCGGCGCGCGCCTCGACGGCGGAGTAGCGGTCGGCCGGCACCGCCAGGTCCATCGTCATGACCCGGTCGTAGCTGAAACCGGGGTCCACGGCGAGCAGCCCCGCGAACGTCCGGAGAATGAGGCCGGCGCCGATCAGCAGCACCACAGCGAAGGCGATCTCC
The DNA here is from genome assembly GCA_963846545.1 of uncultured Gemmatimonadales bacterium. GTDB lineage: Bacteria > Gemmatimonadota > Gemmatimonadetes > Gemmatimonadales > GWC2-71-9 > CAVVWJ01. The sequence continues at coordinate 107,055 of CAWJWG010000003.1, forward strand.
GCGATCACCAGACCCGCCATCGCGCGGCGCGCGCCCGCGCCCACCGTGGCGCGCCCCGCGACGACCAGGGTGTTGAGCGCATGCTCCAGCCGCAGGGTGAGTCCGGCGACCGCGCCGAAGCCGAGGGCGGTGGCCACGGACAGGATCAGGGTGAACGCGAGCACCAGCCCGTTGAGCCGCACCTCGGCAGGGAGCTCCATCGAGGCCGGCACCAGGGCCACGAGCCCGCGCGCGCCCCAGTAGGTGAGGGCGACGCCGAGCGCGCCGGCCACGAGTGCCAGGACCAGGCTCTCGGTCAGGAGCTGCGCCGTGAGCCGCCCGCGCCCGGCGCCGAGCGCCATGCGGACGGCCATCTCGCGCCGGCGCGAGAGCGAGCGGGCCAGCAGCAGGTTCGCCACGTTCACGCAGGCGATGAGGAGCACCGCGGCCACGGCCGCGAGCAGCAGCACCAGCGCCTGCTTGGTGTCGCCCACCAGCGCATCGCGGAGCGGCATCAGGAAGTAGCTGCTCGCCTGGTTGCTCTCCGGGTACTCCCGCTCGTACTGCCGCGATACGGTCTCCACCTCCGTGGCCGCCTCCTGGAAGGTGCGGCCGGAGGCGAGGCGCCCGACGGCCAGCAGCCATCCCGCCCGCCGTTGCGGCGGCGGGTCCACCGGCAGCGTCATGGCGGCGATCACGTCGGTGCGGGTGTTGGGTGGGAAGCGGAAGCCCTGAGGGGCCACGCCGACCACGAGCCGCTCCTCGTCGTCGATCTTCATGCTGCGGCCGACGACGGCGGAGTCACCGCCGAACTTTCCCTTCCAGAGGTCGTAGCCCAGGAGCATCACCTGCCCCGCGCCTGGCCGCGTGTCTTCGGGCAGGATGCCCCGACCGAGAGCGGGCCGGACGCCCAGGGCGGTGAAGGCGCCGGCGCTGGCGACGAGGGCGGACACCCGGAACGGGTCGCCGTGGCCGAAGATCGTGGCCTCGCCGACGCCGTATGCGCCGAAGGCGTCGAACGACCGCTGGTTTTCGGCGAAGTCCAGGTAGTCGCCCAGTGCGTTGTAGGGCTTGGTGATGCCGGTTCGGTCGTCGCGGTGGTTGAGGGTGACGAGGCGGTCGGCGTCGGCGTAGGGGAGCGGCCGGAGGAGCACCGCCTCGACCACCGCGAACACCGTGACGTTGGCCCCGACGCCGAGGGCGAGGGTCAGGACCGCGGCGAGGGTGAATCCGGGTTCGCGGACGAGGCGGCGGAGCGCGTGGCGCAACTCGTAGAGGAACATCGCCGATGTCCTTGTATGGGAGGCGTTTCCGATGGAGCGGCCCGCGCGGGGCCTCCCCAGCTTGACGATGGGACGGAAGGAGCGGTTTCGGGTGGGCGGGGGCGGAAGCGGGGATGGCCCTGAGGTTGAGAACCAAAGGCGGCCCACAGACGTTTACTAGTGTCACCTCTTCGGAGTTCCAGAGACCATGGCCTCGCCTTCACGTTCGTTCCCGCTCGCGGTTGGGGCCTTCACCGCGGTGTCGGTTGTTCTATTGATGGCTTTCACTAGCAAGGGTGCAGGCCGTACCGGCATCCCAGACGTCTCGATGGCGCCGGAGCCGGCTCCCGTCGGCATCGCCGCCTCGAGCGACACCGCGGTGTTCGCCGGGGGATGCTTCTGGGGGGTTGAGGCGGTGTTCGAGCACCTGAAGGGTGTCTCGTCCGCGGAATCGGGGTATGCCGGTGGGAAGGCGGCCTCGCCCTCGTACGAGGCGGTCAGCTCGGGCACGACCGGGCACGCGGAGTCGGTCCGCGTGGTGTACGACCCGAGCCAGATCTCCTACGACCAGCTGCTCCAGGTCTTCTTCACCGTGGCGCACGACCCCACCCAGCTGAACCGCCAGGGTCCGGATGTGGGGACGCAGTATCGCTCGGCGGTCTTCTACCGGAACGCCGCGCAGAAACAGGCGACCGAGCGCTACCTCGCGAAGATGCGGGACGCCAAGGTATACAATGGAGAGATCGTGACCGAGGTCGCCGCGCTGCCCGCTTTCCACCCGGCGGAAGCGTACCACCAGAACTACCTGGTCCGGCATCCGACCCAGCCGTATATCGTGATCAACGATGCGCCGAAGCTGGAGCACCTGAAGCGGGAGTTCCCTGCGCTGTATCGGAAGCAGGAGGTCAGCTGAGCGGCCGCAGCTGAGATCGACGCCGTTCCACCGACGACAGACGCCCCGCTTTCGCGGGGCGTCGTGTTTATCGGCCGGAGGAGTGTGAAGCCCTGCGATATGCACCCCTCATCAGTGCACTGCCACCGGCGTGCGGCGAGGCGTTACCGTCCCGTCACCGAGCTGGCCGTTGGAATTGTACCCCCAGCAGTACGCCCGGTTGTCTGAGGTCAGTGCGCAGTTGTGATTACCGCCGGCGTTGACCTGGTGAAACGGGATTCCCCCGTGAACCGCCACCGGCGTGGTACGATTGGTGACCGTGCCATCCCCAAGCTGACCGACGAAGTTCCGTCCCCAGCAGAATGCCCTGTCGGCTACCGTCACACCGCAGGTCTCGAGCTCACTGGCGACGACGTGGTCGAAGCGTCGGTTGCCGGCGACCGCCACAGGTGTCGCCTGGTTGCCGGTAGAGCCATTCCCCAGTTGCCCCTGGCCGCCGAAGCCCCAGCAGTAGACCCGATCCTGGAACGTCACACCGCAGGAGTGCCCGAAGCCGGCCGTCACCTGCCGGAACAGGAGTCCTCCACCGACCGACACCGGCGCTGGACGCGGCTGGGTCGTACCGTCACCGAGCGCGCCCCACGTATTTCCTCCCCAGCAAAAGGCGTGGTTATCGGTGGTGACGGCGCAGGTGTGATCCTCAGCCACGTGGAACTGGCGCCATGGCAAGTCCCCGACGACTCGCACCGGGCGCACACTCCGGCTACCGAAGCTGCCGTTGCCGAGCTCTCCGGTACGGTTGATGCCCCAGCAGAACATGACGTTCGCGGGCGCCAGCGCACAGGTGTGATTGAGACCCGCGTGTACCCGGAGGAAGCGGCGTCCGCCCGCAACCGCGCCAGGCGTCGAGCGCTGACTGACGGTGCCGTCGCCGAGCTGACCTTCGGAGTTGATCCCCCAACAGAATGCCCGATCGTTGGTCGTTACGCCGCAGGTGTGGTACGTGCCCGCGCTGAGATTGCTGAAGCGCAGCCCCCCGAGAACCGCGACTGGTGTCCGGCGATCGGTTTTCGTGCCGTTGCCGAGCTGGCCGAAGCCGTTGTAGCCCCAGCAATAGGCCCGACCGTCCGCCGTCAGGGCACAGGTGTGCAGCCCGCCGGCGGTGACCCGTGTGAACGGAACAGTTTGCGCCGCGGCGGCGAGCTCGGAAGCCGGGTCGGGCGATGTCGGGGCGGAGATGTCCTGCCCACAACCACTCAGGATTGCAACAATGAGTGCCGAGGGGAGCGCGATGGTGTACCAGCGCGCGGTTCCGATGACGAACGGCCGTATCTGCATGGGATCAATCTCGGCTCGAAGGAATAGGCACGCGATCCACGAGCTACGGAGTAAAGGTGACCATGGTCGTCAAGCAGCTATTAAGACGGTAGGCAGGACGAAATCGCGTCAAAGCGAGAACGAGATTGTTCCGCTGTTCAAGCCGGGCAGCCCTCGCCGGAACCTCACGCTGCACGCACGCGCGCACGCTGGCTACCGGCGGGGTCATCCTTCGGTATGCGGCGAAGCTGCGGGACGCGTGAGCTCCGAGAGGGTTTCAAGAATGGCGCAATTCAGATACTAGCTACGAAAATGGCCACCCGAGTCGGGTGGCCGCCGTGCTGGCAAGCAATGTTAGAGCGCCGAGTTACCACGAGTGGCCAGAGAGGGAGTCGAACCCCCGACACGCGGATTTTCAGTTCGAATTAAACGTGTTATGCCCTGTTCACCTGGATTGCGTTACGTCTTGCCCTATCCCCACTTAGCGGAAAACATGATCGGGTGCGTTCTACTGAGTTCGGCAGAAGTCTGATGGGTCTGCACACATTGGGCACACAGGTCCTTCCACCCAGCCGCGGGCACTAGCCTCCGGAGCAAGAGGTCGCGCGTTCGAGTCGCGCCGGGCCCACTCTGGAAGATCTTGCCCCGTCGATGCTTCGGTGTCGCGGGGATCTTCTTTGCCCTGCCCTACCCCTTCCCCGGTAACGTTCCGGGTAACAAACCCCACATTTCCGAGCCGGTCTCTCAGCGCCTCGAGGTGCTGCTCGTTCGGAATTCCACCTCCGAACGATGGCGGACCGTGCCCAGGTGGGCGTACACCCTGCGCACCATTTCCTCGGAGCCGTGGCCGAGCTCGCGAGTGAAGGTGAAGGGTACTCAAACCAAGGGACTCGATGTGCTCCTTACTCCAGGGGAGGTGCCCACGCTCGTGCCCACCACCCGCACACCGCGTTGTTCATTGTTCATCCGATCGTCCTGAGCGGCACAACGGACGCACCTATCGCCACTGGAGGTCAAACAAGACGCCTTGAGCCTTGGGACATAGCCACGGGCATGCTTAGACCTATGGGGTATCTGTACACCCCTCCGCTGTAGGAGGTCGGTTGGAAGTTCAGAGAGACTCGCGCGGTGCTCCCGCAGCCTGGTCGTGGCTCGATCCCTGGCTACCAGGTACTCGCCTTCTATCGTGAGGTCGGTGTCGGTGGTCGGGACATCACCCCAGCATGCGCGTCATGGCCTAATCCATGTGCTCGCCCTACCACCCGATTCCGTGCACTTCGACCGGCCCAACGCAAAGGCGCTCGAGCGGTTCGCGGGTACTGGCCGCATCGCCGACGACGATGATAGCCAGCCGGTCGAGGTGAAGGTACTGCTGCGCGACCCGCAGCACGTCCTCCACGCTGACCGCGGCGATACGGTTGCGGTAGTGGTGGAAGTAGTCGTCGGGGAGATGATAGACGACGAGATCGGCCAGATGCGCCGCGAGCTGAAAGGTGGTCTCCAGTGCGAGCGGCAGCTCGCCGGCCAGATAGTCCCTGGCGGCGGCCACCTCCTCCGGGCTGGCGCCCTCCTCGTGCAGCGCACGCATCTCCCGAAGCGCCTCCTCGACGCCCCGCGCGGTGACGTCGGTGGCGACGGCGGCCTGAACGAGGAACGGCCCGGCGTGCCGGCGGAACGCGAAGCTGCTCTGCGCGCCGTAGGTGAAGCCGTGCCGCTCCCGGAGGTTCAGATTGAGCCGGCTGGTGAAGGCGCCGCCGAGGATCGTATTCATCACCAGGATCGGGAAGTAGTCCTCATGACGCCGCTCGACACCGACGTGGCCGAGCAGGAGCTCGGACTGTCCTGCCCCCGGCCGGTCGACGATGTATATCGTGGTCTGGCTGGTGCGCTCGGCGACCTTAAAGTCAAGCGTAGGCCCGCTGTTGCCCCGCCAGTGGCCGAAGTGCCGCTCGGCAAGGGCGAGGGCGGCGTGCGGCACGTCGCCGACGAGCAGCAGCGCACAGCGCTCCGGCACGTAGTTGGCGCGGTAGAACGCCTCGACCTGTTCGCGGTCGATGGCGCCGACGGAGCTGGCGGTGCCGACGAGCGGGCGGGCGTACTGCGTCTCGGGTGCGAAGATGACTCGGGCCGCTGCGTCGGCGGCGAGTGCGCTCGGCTCCTTCTGCCGCTGAAGTATTTCGACGAGCTGCTCCTGGCGGAGCCGCTCGATCTCCCCGACGGGGAAGATCGGGTGCTGGACGAGCTCCGCGAACAGCCGGATGGCGGGCTCGAGCCGTTCGCTGGCCACCGTCACCGAGACTACGGAAGCGTCCCAGCCGGTATGGACCTCGACCGGGGCACCGAGCCGCTCCAATTCCCAGGCCACTTCGTCCGCGTCGCGCTCTTCGGTACCGGTCTCCAGCGCCCGGGCAGTCAGGGTGGCGACGCCGGCGGCCGCCGCGGACTCGGCGCCGGCGCCGGCATCGACTACGAGCCAGAGCCTGACCAGCGGCAGGTTGCCGTGCCGCGAGACGACCGTCTCCAGGCCGTTGGAGAGCCGATTGCGCTCCGCCGCGGGAAAGTCGAACAGGCGGACGGCCCCGGGCGCAGGCGGTCGGGTGCGGTCGATCGTGTCGGGCGGCATGAAACACCGTCTTTCAATCACGAGGCAAATACTGCAACACGCCACGGTTCTCGCGCCCAAGGCAGGCCGCGGCGAAATTCCGGACCGCTGCCGGCGTGACGGCGCGAATCAAGTCGAGCTCGGTGTTGATGCGGCCCGGGTCGTCAAACAACGTGGTCTGCATCGAGAGCTGGTCGGCGCGGTAACTAACGCGCTCAAGCTGGATCAGTTCGCTTGCCTCGATCAGGTTGATCGCGCGCTCGACCTCGGCGGCCGACACATCATGCAGGCCTTCGATCTCGGCGAGCAGCGCGTCCTCCAACGCCGGTAGCGCGACCCCCGGGCTCGCGGTTGCGCTTGACACAAGCAGCCCGGCACTAACCGTGAGCGGGAACGCCTCGCTCAGCGCATCGTTGGCGAGGCGCCGTTGCCGGATGAGCGTGCGATGGAAGCGGCTCGCCTTGCCCCAGGCGAGAATGCGGGAGGCCACGATCGCGGGGAAAAAGCCGCCCTCACCGTATGCCGGGATGCGATAGGCCACACTGACGCGGGCCAGCGCCAAGTCCTGTTTGACCGTCTGGCGCCGCTCCCCGCCGAGTGTGGACTCGAGCGTCGTGCATCCCTGAATCGGTGGGATCGGCGGGCCGCTCGGGATCTTGCCGAAGTAGCGCTCGACCAGGGCGCGCGCCCGCTCGGGCTCGAACTCGCCACAGACCGTGAGCACCGCATTGTTCGGCACGTAGTAGGTGCGAAGGAAGTCGACCACATCCTCGAGGGTCGTCGCGTCGAGGTCTTCCATCGAGCCGATGGTTGAGTGGTGATAGGGGTGACCCCGCGGGTACATCATCGCCAGGATCCGCTCTTCCCAGTCGCCGTACGGCTGGCCGTCGACCATCCACCGACGCTCGTTCTTCACCACGTCCCGCTGATTGTCCAGCTTTTCCTTCGTAATGCCCGGCAGCAGCCAACCCATGCGGTCGGACTCGAGCCACAGCGCCAGCTCCAGGTACTGCGCCGGCACCGTCTCGTAGTAATTGGTCCGGTCGAGCCAGGTCGTGCCGTTCACCGACCCGCCGGCCTGCTCGATGAATGAGAAGTGCATCGTATCGCGCACGTTCGCCGAACCTTGAAACATCATGTGCTCGACGAGGTGGGCACAGCCGGTCCGCCCCTGACGGTCGTTCCGCGAGCCGACGTTGTACCAGAGGTTGACCGCGACGACAGGCGCGCTCGGGTCCTGCGCCAGGACGACCCGCAGGCCGTTCGCCAGCTCGAAGCGCTCGAAGGGGATATCCATAGGTCCTAGGTGGGCGTGGGGGCAGCCGCCGATGATCCAGCGGCCAGGTCTACCGTCGCGAGATCCAGCGGACTGACCGACCGGATGGTCCAACCGCCACCACCCGTAAGCTCGAGAATCGTGTCATGGAAGGGAAACACCGCCGCCCGGTGCCCCACGCTGATGTAGCCGCACTCCCTTTCCCGCAAGAGTCGGTAGAGCAGACCTTCGCCGTCCGCATCCAGCCCGCTGGTCGCCTCGTCCAGGATTACCAGCCGGGGCTTCCGCAGGAGGATGCGCGCAAACGACACGCGCTGCTGCTCCCCGGGCGAGAGGACATGGCTCCAATCCCGCACGCTGTCGAAGCCGTGGAACCGGTCTTCGAGATCGTGAAGAGCCACCCGCTCGAGCGCGGCCCGGACCTCCCCGTCCGTGAAGGTCCCGTTCATATCCGGATACGTCACCTGCTCCCCGAGCGTCCCCAGGCTCAGGTACGGCCGCTGGGGCAGGAACATCATCTGGTCCCGGGGTGGAACCCGGACATCGCCGGAGCCGCGAAGCCACAAGCCAGCCAGGGCACGGAGTACCGAGCTCTTCCCGACTCCGTTTCGGCCAAGAACCAGGAGGCTGCCAGCGGGGTCGAGGGTGAACGAGAGATCGGTGACCAGCACCCGTTCGCCGCCCGGAGTTTCGACTCGGAGCCGGTCGCAGGCTAGCCGGTCGGATTCACACACTTGGATGCGGGTGCCCTGGCTCTCCCTCTCTTCGCGCGCCTTCCCGACGCAATGATCGCTCAGGACGTGCAGGCGCTCGATGAGCGCGGACGTATAGGCGAGCATCGAGGCCTGATTCCCGATGAAGCCCAACGCGGCGCCCAGTTGGGCCCAGGCGACCTGCGCCTGCGGAAATACGCCGAGGGTCAGCGTTCCCTTGAGCACCATCGGCGCGATGAGCAGCCCGGGCAGGGCCGTGTTCAGGGCGTTGGCTAGGCCGTACCAGGACATCAGCAGGAAATTCCACCAGACTGTCTTCGTGGCATTCAGGATCAGGAGACCGAGCCGGTGGGAGAGCTCCCTCCGCTCGACCCGCTCGCCCCGAAGGAAGGCGATGGATTCGGAATTGGTGCGCACGTTCACCAGCGCGAAGCGGAAATCGCCGTCCAACCGCCGTTGCTCGTAGGCGAGCTTCATCTGCGGCTTCGCGAACAGCACTGCCACGACCGTATGGAGGGCGTAGAAGGCGGCGCAGGCCGGAAGCAGGTACCAGCCGAAGGACCAGAGCACGTAACCGAAGACCGCCAGATTGGAGACGGCGCCCACGCTACCTAGAAAGACGGTCGCGGGATAAGTGACGAATTGGGCAATGTCGATCGCGATCCGCTCGTCGGGATTGTCGACCACCATATCGCGGTTCAAGGCGTAGTAGCTCCGGTTCGCCAGGTACTGCGACATGAAGCGCTCCGTCAGCCACTGCCGCCACCGCTGCTGGATGAGGTTGAAGGGCAGTTGGAAGAGCTCTTGCAGCCAACTGGTCCCCACGGCGCAGAGAAACACCACGAGAACGAGCTGGTAATAGACCGATCCGTTTCGCCCGGCCAGGGCGTCCAGTTGATTGCCCCCCAGCCGTGCCAGCCAGGCCGTGGCCACGGAAGAGCCGAAGGTGACGGCGGTCAGCAGAGCCAGGGCGACCCAGGCCGGCCATGCGTCCCGCCGGGTCCAAAACGGATGGGTGAGCGCCCATGCCTTCTTGAGGAGCTCGAGATCTAGCTTAGGTGCGTTCGGATCTCGGTCGATGCGCCAATTGTTGCCGAATCGCCGGACGCCAGGCCCGAGGGACGGGGGAAACACCATCCCTCGCTACCGCGGACTGCCGTAGCGGAGCAGGCCGCCAATCAGCCGAGCGGCTGTCGCTTTCTCCACCGGCCCGCTGAAGTGGAGACGGAACATCAGCCGGCCGCGCTGATCGATGAGAAAGTTCGCACCCTGCCCCAAGCCGTGCATCCACTCGCCAGGTGCATGCACCAGCCTGAAGCTGTATCCTTCGCTGCGCACCAGGGCCGATGCATCCTTCGCATGGTCGGGAGATGTGTTGATGACCAGCGCGCGGAAGCCGTCGCGCCGGAAGTCCTTAAACAACTCGTCGATGTGAGGAAACTCCCCACTGCACGGTATTCAGCCAGGGTTCCACGCGTTCAGCAGTAGGACCTTGCCCCGGTAGCTCCGCGCGCTGAGCGAGCCCTGGCCGCGGGAAAGCTCGAACTCCGCCGGTGGATGGTTTGCATCGATCTTCATTCGCCACGCCTCCGCCATGACGGTCTCTTGGGACTTTCCAAGCTTCCGTCCAAGCGCAATCCCCGCCACAATCAGTGGCTTGTGCTCCAGGAACCCCGGATCAGTCACGAGTTGCTGATAAGCCTCCGTGGCAAGACCGGCGGCGGCCAGGGCCCGCGTTCGCACCACTCGCAGGACCACCTCGTCGTCCGAATTCGCACCCAGGTGGGGAATGACTGGCGCTTCGAGCTCCAGGGCCGTGCGCAGAGCGGCGGCGCCGCGGCCTGACCGAAGCAGGCGGTGCACCCTGGCGACCGAGCCGTAGAATTTGGCGAGTGCGCGGGCGACGTCTCGCGCAACAAACCGGAGTGCTGGCAACGAGTGCGTCGTCGCCGCGAATTTGGCCAGCCGCGCGGCCCTGGCCGGCGCTCGCTCCGCCAACACGGGACACAACTGCCGCAGGATGGCCACCGCTTCGTGGGTCTCTCCGGTGACGCGCAGGGCCCGTTCCAGATACCTCCGCTTTTCACTGGGCGTTCGAGACGTGGCGGCGAGCTCCTGAAGCACGACGACTGTCTGCGGCAGCCGGGGGAACCGTCGAGCGTACTCCCGCAGCTTCACGCGCCGTGCCGCGAGGCGCGCACCAGTACAGCTGATCATGGCGAAGCGCAGCATGGCTTCGTCGCCCCCGGCGCGCAGCCCTCGACGGAGCACGGCACGCATTCCGCGCCAGTCGCCGCGCGCGCGGCAGCGATTCGCCAGCACGGAGTAGCCCGTCGTGAACCCCGGATCGTCGCTGAGTATGCGCCGGACCTCGGCTGCGCTTTCCGCTGCACTCGGGCCCGTTTCCATGAACTTCACGTAGCGGTCCATCGAAGACTGGGGGGCCGAAGCGGTGGTGACCTGCGGTGCGGCCGCTCCGCTCGAGGCATTCCGAGGAATGACCCGGATGGCCGCACGCAACTCGACCGCGTCAGGGCGCAGGCAGGTGTACTCGTCGCAAAGCTGGAACTCGATCGAGAGGACCAGCTCGTGCAGCCGCGCGCCGGCATGCGGCTCCGCCTGTATCCCGAAGTCAAAGAGGACAGTGTCGGCGTGGTACTCGACATCCATTCCGAACTTAGGATCGAAGATCCGCACTGGTGGCGGCCAGGCGGTGACGTGCCGGATGGCGAACGGCTGTCCTGCCCGCAAGGCGATGCGAGTGGCCCTGGGTCCACCGGGTGGCTGCGTGGCGGCATAGAGGTGGTACCCCGCCTCGATGTGGGCTTCGACGCGAGCGACGACCCAGTCGTCTCCTTCGACCTGGTCCCGGTCTATGGCAACCGTCCACACGACCGGTTCAGAGCGCGACAGCGAAGAAAGTGCCATCAGTAGGTAAACCGCATTCCCAGGACCGTCGTGCGACCCGGCGTGACGCTAATGTTGAAGACGTCCGATGCATGATCGTTCGTGAGGTTCTCGACCCGAAGGAATGTCTGCCAGCGCGCCGCCAGCGTCTGCTCCGCGCGGAGGTTCCACCTCCAGATCGCGGGCTGGGTGATCCAATAATCCCGGAAATTGGGCCGCTCAGGCACGCCGCCATACTGCCAGTCGTAGAAAGCGATGAAGTCGAGGGCGCGCTGGTTGGCTACAACCGATCCGTCCACGCTCACACTGCCGCGGCCCACCAAGGCCGTGATCCGGCCGCCGGCCGAATGCTTGGGGACGTACGGCGCTCGGTCACCGACCGTCCAAATGGAGTTCGCTTCCGTCCCATACAGTTCCATGATGACGTTGTCCAGGTACGCGTAGTTCGCCGAGAGCGAGATCCGGCCGAGCGTCAGCTGCCCTTCCAGCTCCCAGCCTCTAATCCTGGTCCCGCTGAGGTTCTGGAACTGGTAGACCGCCGGCGTGGCGGTGAGATCCACCGGCACCCGGTCGATGTTGCGCCGCGCCTTCTCATCAAAGCGCGTAATCGCAAACGAGGCCCGATTGCTCCAGTGCAGCTCGACCCCGGCGTCCCAACCGACCTTTTCCTCCGGTCCAATATCGGGGTTCGGCAGGGTGATCTCACAGCACCCGCCGGGGAGGTTCTCGCCCACCCTGGCGATGCTAGGCGGCGGGCGGATGCCCTTGCCCCACTGCCCGCGGATCTTCACTTCCATGCCACCCAGCGGACGGGTATACGCGATCCCGAGGCGGGGCACGAAGGCGTTGCCGTAGTCCTCTCCGAGGTTCGGGTTGTCCTCGATGCGAGCACCAAGCGTCAGAAACAGTTGGTCCTGAAAGCCTAGCGTCGCCAGTCCGAAGAAGCCCGCGTTCCACCACCGATCGGAAGAGCTGAAGTACGACGTGGCCTCGGTGGTGCGCGTCGGGTTCCTGGCCTGAAGCAGGCCGTAGGCGACGCTTCCCCCATTGGCATAGGCCCAGTAGTCCGCGCCGGCCGTGAGCCGTGCGGTGACGGCTCCACGCAGCGGCGCGTCGTAGGTCATGTCATAGTGGAGCTGGCGCCGGGAGGTCTCGCCCAGAGAGAGGGATACGAGTGTGTCATCGGGCGTGTTGAAGCTGGGCCGTGGCTGAAACTGGACGGTGCTGATGTCGTCCTCGCCCAGCCGCAGCGTATGGGCCCAGTTGGTCGTGGCCTGATAGCTCAATCTGAGCGCCATCAGGTTATCACTCGTTTCCGTAATCGCGTTTTCGACGTAGTTCGGGTTGCCGCACTGCGGGCATGCTTCACTCGCGGGCCAGCGTTGATAGGCCGGGCTCATGCCATAGGTGAAGTCTCGATTCGCCCAACGGGCGGTGAGCTCAACCGTGAGCGGGCCCTGTACGGCGCGCGCCCCACCTGACAATCCCACGGTCTTCGAGCCGTAGTTGCGGACCCACTGGCCGGCGTCTGCGTAGCTCGCGCCCGCGTTATAGGAGAAGGACTCGCCGCCGCCGGTAACGCTTAACCTCCCGCCCTTGCTCAGGGGCGTGCCCATGTCCTGGCTCTCAATCAAGCCCGTGGAGGCCTCGACCTGGAGGCGGGGGCGTCCAAGGCCCAGAGTGCCTTTCTTCGTGAAGATCTGGATCACGCCGCTCGCGGCACCCGATCCGTAAATGGCCGCCGCTGCCGGTCCCCGCACCACTTCAATCCGTTCGATGCTCGCCGGGTCGAGGGTCTGAATGTAGACCGGATCCGCGGTCTCCACCCCGTCGACGTAGATCTGCATGACGTCAAAGCTGAAGCCGTTCCCGTTGCCGCGGCCGAAGATGTAGGAGGCGGCGTCCGCATTACCCAACGTCAGCGCCACCACCCCAGGGATCTCGCCGCGTAGGAGGTCCTCCAACTTGGAGGAGCCTTTGGCCTGGATCTGCTCTTCCGTGATCACTGTGATCGGGTTGGGCAGCGCCTTCACCTCCGTCGGCATCAGCGTCCCGGTCGTCACCACTTCCTGCAATGGATGAGCGGATTTCTCCAGCGCGAAGTCCACCGTCACTTCCTCATCGGCCCCCACCATCGCAGAGGCCGACGCGGGCAGATATCCGATAGACCGCACCCGTACCGTGTAGCTCCCCGGCGGCACATCCTTGATCCGATAGCGCCCTTCATCGTCCGAAGTTGCATACCGAGACACCCCCTCCACCACGATCGTCGCGCCGGCCATCGGGAGGCCGGCGAGCTTCGCGGTCACGCGCCCCACGATTGCCCCGGTCTGCACCGATACGCCTGACGGCCGCCGCACCAGGGCCGCAGTTCCATTGGCCTTGAAGACCACGTCCACTCCGGCGTCGAGAAGCACGTCCGTGAGCGCGGCCGCGACGGTGATCGCCTCGGCCCGGAGATGGACCCGCTTCTCGAGCGGCAGCACGTCATCACCGTAGGCAAGGCGGAGCCCCGATCGGGCCGTGATCGCGGCCAGCGCCTGCTTGAGTGTGGCCCCTTCCAGTTCGAGACTGAGCCGCCGGACGAGCGCCGGAGTCGCGCTCACATCCACCGGAAGGAGCTTGGATGCCGAGGCCAGGAGAAAACGAGGGCTGCGAAGGGACGCCGCAATGGCGAGCTCCTGTCCGTGCAGCGTGCGGGGTGACAACCCGATCCCTCCCGCACAGCCCAGGACAATCGACAACATGAGGTGGCGCATGGCTCTACCCTTAGTGAGGGTCATGAACGGCGTCGTGGAGCTGAGGGATGCAGCGTAACGGTCCGGCCCTCTCGCTCGACGCGGAGGCCGAGCGAGAGGGCCATCAGGTCGAGGACCTGCGAAACCGACAGGTTGTCGAAGCTCGCGGTGAGCCGCCGGGCCGCGAGTGTCCCGTCGCCCAATCGAATGTCGAGGTCGTACCAGCGCGCGAGCTGCGGTACCACGTCTCGGAGTGGAGTGCCATCGAAGGCGAGCGTCCCGCGCGTCCACGCGAGATACGGCGCAGGATCAGTGTTGGTCACCGTTGCCGTGCCGGCGGAGTCGACCCTGCCGAGTTCACCCTGTACCAAGGTGAGAAGCGGCGCCTCCTCGCCTGGCCGGGTGCGCGCCGGTTCCGGTTGCCGTCGCAGCGCCACGCTGCCGGAGGCGACAACGACCCGCATGCCGCCGGCTTCGGGATACGTGGTGACGACGAACTCGGTCCCCATGTCTTCGGCGATGCCCAGCGGCGTGCGGACACGGAAGGGACGGAGTGTGTCGTGCACTACCTCGAAGTATCCCTCGCCCTCGAGGAAGAGATCGCGCGGAGCACCCAGGCGACTGTACGCAGCAGGAATCGTGAGTCGGCTCTCGCTCCCCAGCATGACCGCCGTACCATCGGCCAGATGGAGCGAGGCCCGCTCTCCTCTTCGGGTGACGATCTCGCGTGGCGGGGCGGCCTCGGCCCGGTCCCGCTCCGCCCGGCTTCGTGATTCGAGCGCCAGGAACGTCGAGCCCACCGCCAGCACTGCGGCGGCCGCGGTTGCCCAGGGCAGCCACCCCCGAAAGCCCTGGCCCAGGCCAATCCTGACGGGTGGCTGGCCGAACCAGCGCATCCGCCGAGACAGATGGCGCCACGCGGCATCTTCGTTCCAGACCGGCGCCGGCTCCCCCGGTAGCCGGCCCGCCGACCGCATGGCACTGGCGAGTGCTCGCCTTTCAGCGCTCGCGTTCACCCAGCGCTCGAGCTCCGCCAGCTCCTCGGAGGTGCCGCGAGCACTGACGTAGCGCTCCAGCCGCTGCCAATCGAGATCGGAGAGGTCCATACTGATCAACGGGGCAGGCGCAAACTCCCCTACAGGGAGCGGGCGTGATTCGTGGTTTTGGGGGGGTCAGAGCGGAATCGGAACCGGAGCTAGGCTTGGAAGGCGCTGAGCCGGTCGCGGAGCCCCGCCAGCGCGCGGCTCACGTGCGCCTCCACACCCTTCTCCGAGATACCGAGTGCGCGCGCGATCTCCAGATTGGTGAGCTGGTGCTGCCAGCGGAGGAGAACCACGGCACGGCGGCGCTCGGGCAATGCTTCCACCGCACGGCCGATGGCCTCGGCCAGTTCCGAGGCGTGGAGTGCGGTATCGGGATCCGGAGGGGGTGATCCGCTACCCGGATCGGGATCACGTGGCGACCTGCTCCGGGCCACGCTCTGCTCGACGATCCGGTCGTGCCGCAGGTGATCCAGCGCGGAGTTGCGGCAGGCAGCAAACAAGTAGGCTCGAGCTCCGGCCACGGGCGCCCAGTCACCCCGCTTCTGCCATACGCGGAGAAAGACGGACTGGACAACGTCCTCAGCGGTTTCCGCGGAGTGTAGGTAGGAATAGAGGAAGTTGCAGAGCGCCCGGTAGTAGGTCTTGAAAAGCAGCTCAAACGCGGCCTCGTCGCCGGCACGAACGCGCTCCACTAGGGCCGAATCGGCCAATGGAGGGGCGGGGCGTACACTGTCTTCCGCGAGAAGGGCGCGGGGCGGCTGTCGAGGCATTCGTCGGTGGCATCGTCGGTGGGGACAGGTAGAGCATAGCGCTCGGAACACGGAGCAGCAACACCTCAGGCCCCCGAACGATCTGGACATGGGGGAAAGGACCGCTTCAACGTTTCCCTATGAGGATTTCTCATTCGAGGCGCCCGTGCTCAATCGAGCCGTCGGCGCCGCCATGAGCCCGATCCAGTACCAGAAGCGGCTGCGGCTGCGGCTGCGGATCGCAGTTCAGCCGCGAATACGTCCGCCTTTTCGGTCAACCTCCGCCGAGACGCCGAGCGTATACGTGACGCGGTGTCGCCTGAGGTCCCCATTAACGTGATCCTCGGATTGAGCGATCGTTACCGAGGCCAGGGGCCGGCTTACCCTCTGCCAACCCCAGGCTCTGCCGACCCTTCCGGTTGGTCATCCTGGGCTACACTGGTGCATGAGCTGCCAGGCGGAGTATGACCGGTGAGTCCCAACCGATTGGCCAGCTCGCCGCCCGATTAACCTGTCAACGCTCGTTGCATTCGGCACAAACAGAATGACCGACAACTCCAAAGGGGTTGTCGGCCGATGGTGTCCGTTGGTTCGTTTAGGCCGCAGGGCGGGCCAGATTGCACCAAACGCCGCGCGTTCACAGGGCCTTTACCCAGGCGCTAGGCGCGAGCCGGCGTACGGCCAGTAGAATGGATCAAAGTGATCGGCTTGGAGGTCCACGAAAGAAGCTAGTGTGCGGAGTCCGCGGGTACTCGGGTACGGCGACCCGCCACCGCATCAGACATTTACGCCTTGAAGCTTCGGACCAGCCCTGTCATTGCTCGGCTCGGCCTTGCGCGCCTTTAATCCCGTTCGCCACTAGGTCCGCACACTAGGCGCACACACTGACCGAAAGGGGCCATTTAGGGAGCGCGGCCTGGGATTGTGTAAGCTATTGTTGGATGTTGACGTACGATGAATGGCCAGAGAGGGAGTCGAACCCCCGACACGCGGATTTTCAGTCCGCTGCTCTACCAACTGAGCTACCTGGCCTTGGGGCGGTGAATATAAGGAAAGCCCTAACCTCGGCCAACCCCGCCGGACCCCGGCCAGGCCGCCTCGATCAGTTCCGGCAGGACCTCCGCCGCCGACCCCACCAGATGCTGAATCCCGGGTCCCGATCGCTGCCCCTCCAACGTCATGTTCACCACCGCGACGATGGCACCTTGGGCCGCGGCGAGCCAGGGTAGCGACGCCGCGGGCTCCACCAGGTTCGACGTCCCCACCGCCAGGAATACCTCGCAGTCGTACACCCCGCTCCAGGCGCGGTGCAGCGCCCGCTCGGGCACCGCTTCGCCGAACCAGACGACATCGGGTCTGAGAGGCGATCCACACATGTCGCATGTCGGCGGGGCGCCGCCCGCGACCGGCTCGTCCCACCGGGCGACCACGGTGCCCTCGAGCGAGCAGCGCGCCCGGGTGATGTCGCCGTGCAGCTCCACCACGTCGCGGCTCCCGGCCCGGCGGTGCAGCCCGTCCACGTTCTGGGTGATGAGCGTGAGCCGGGGGACCAGCGTCTCCAGTCGAGTCAGTGCCAGGTGCCCCGCGTTCGGCTCCGCCCGGAGCACGGCCTCCCGCCGCATCCGATACCAGTCCCACACCAGGCCCGGGTCCCGCTCGAACGCTTCGGGCGTGGCCAGGTCCTCGGGGCGGTACTTCGCCCAGAGGCCGGTGAGCGACTCGCGGAAGGTCGGCAGGCCGCTCTCCGCGCTCATGCCGGCGCCGGTGAGCACCGCCACGTGACGGGCTCGCTGCAGCGTGTCGATCAGGTGGCGATCCATGGCGTCAAAATGTAACGCGCCCTACCCTTTATCGATCCCCACCCTGGCTTTTTCCCGTGCCCCCCTAGGGCTTCGGCACCACCCGCAGGATCCGGCCGTCCTCCTCGTCGGTGATGAGGTACAGCAGTCCGTCCGGCCCCTGCTGCACGTCGCGGATGCGATCGCCCAGCGATCCGAGGTAGCGCTCCTCGGTCTTGACTCGCCCGTTCTCCAGCGCGAGGCGCACCAGCGCTCCCGGCTGCATCGAGCCCACGAACAGACTCCCCTTCCATCCCGGATACTTGTCCCCGGTGTACCACACCGCGCCTGACGGCGCGATGACCGGGTCCCAGTAGTAGACCGGCTGCTCCAGTCCCTCCTTCGCGGTACCTTCGCCGATGCTCGCGCCGGAGTAGTCGCGGCCGTAGGTGATGATGGGCCAGCCGTAGTTCTTGCCGGCCTCGGGATGGTTGAGCTCGTCGCCGCCCCGCGCGCCATGCTCCACGGTCCAGAGCTGGCCGGTCTCCGGATGGAGCGCGGCCGCCTGCATGCTGCGGTGGCCGAGTGAGTAGATCTCGGGCCGGGCGCCGCTCTTGCCGACGAACGGGTTGTCCTTGGGGATGGAGCCGTCGGAGTTGATCCGGACCAGCTTGCCGAGACCCGAGGCCATGTTCTGGGCCTGGTCCCGGTAGGCCTGCCGGTCGCCCTGGGTGACGAAGAGCGTGCCGTCTTTCGCGAATACGAGTCGCGAGCCGAAGTGACCATCGCCCTCGACCTTGGGCTGTTGCCGGTAGATCACCTTGACCCCCTCGAGGCCGCGCTCGCCCAGACGCCCCCGGGCCACCGCGGTCCCCGCGCCTCCTTCACCCGACTCGGAAAAGGAGAGATAGACCAGGCGGTTCTCCTCGAACTTCGGGTCGATCGCGACGTCGAGCAGGCCGCCCTGCCCGCGCAGGTAGACCGTCGGCACTCCCGTAAGCGGCTCCGAGAGCTTGCCGTCGGTCCCGACCAGCCGGACCCGGCCCGCCTGCTCGGTGACGAGCATCCGGCCGTCCGGCAGGAATGCCAGCCCCCACGGCCGCTCCAAACCATCCGCCACGGTCTCGGCGGACACCTTGCCGTCGGTGGACTTGGGCTGGGAAGATGCCTGGGAGGGCCCGTCCTGGGGTGTCTGGGCCTGGCACTGGGTCACCAGCGGCACCAGAGTCAGGACGGCAAGCGTGGCCGCAGCACGCATCAGTCGGATCGGTCGCATCTCGATGCTCCTCGGAGGGGTAGCCATCTACTTGATCGCCCACGCGGGTCGGTACCCGGCGTCATGAGCGCCAGTCGTCCGGCCAGGGACATCTCAGAACCTACGAGTCCGGCCGCGATTTGGACGCAGGCCGTACCGGAGGCCGGAGAACCGACGAAGCCCCGGTGTCGTTTCCAGGGCATGCTGCGATACACGGCGGGACTGGCCGCGTCCCTGGCGCTCACCGGTTCCGGTGCGGTGGTCCTGGAGACCGCCAGCCGGAACGCGCCGGCCCCATCCCCCACGGCCCCATCCTCCACGGCTTCATCCCTGAGCGAGCCGCGGCCCGCGCCCGCCTGGGCCAACCGGAGCTGGCTCAACACCGACCATCCCCTGACCCTGGCCGAGCTGCGCGGGAGGGTCGTCCTGCTCAACTTCTGGGTCTTCACCTGCTACAACTGCACCAATACCGTGCCCTCGCTGGTCCGCTTCGACCAGACCTACCGCCGGCGCGGCCTCACCCTGATCGGGATCCACACGCCCGAGTTCCCGCCCTACGCGGGCGAGCACGACAGGGGGAACGTCGAGAAGGCACTCGGACAGTACGGCATCGAGTACCCCAACGCGCAGGACAACGACACCAAGACCTGGGACCTGTACCGGATACGCTTCTGGCCCAGCTTCGTGCTGATCGACAAGCAGGGGCGCATCCGGTACGAGGGCTACGGCGAGTTCCACAACGACGACGCCTCGTACAAGCGCTGGGCGGGGCGGATCGAGGAGCTGCTCGGGGAGTGAGGAAGCTGCTGATCGGGATCGCCGTTCTCCTCATCGCCTGCTCGGGCGGTGACCGGACCCATGCCCCCGTTCGCCTCGTCCGCTCCCCGACGGCCGGTGGCGAGCGCCTGACGCTGGTCGCTGCGCCTGGAATCCGCATCAACGCCCGGCTCAAGCCCTCGCTGGAGCTGCCCGGGGGCGCCGTGCTCCGCTTCGATTCGCCGCGACTCACCGCCGACTCCTCCTATTTCACCGAGCCCCCCGCCGTGATGGTCCGCGGTCGGAGCACGGGAGGCCTCGTCCGAGTGAGTGTGTGCGAGAGCGCCGCGGTCTGCCGCGGGATTGTCCTCCAAGTGGATAGCTAGAACCTCATAGCTCTTAGCTCCTAGCTCACTAGCTCACAACTCCTGCTCCCCTACTGCCGATCCTGCTCCCCCCGCATATTGCTGCATGCCTCAGGCATCATTTCCGAATCTGACCGTTCTCACTCACCCGCTGATCGTCCACAAGCTCTCGATCCTCCGCGATCGGGACACCAGCACGCGCGACTTCAAGCAGCTCGTCACCGAGATCTCGATGCTGATGGCCTACGAGGTCACCAAGGACCTCGCCACCGAGCCGGTCGAGATCGAGACGCCGCTGGAGCGGATGACAGGCCGCCAGGTGTCGGGGAAGAAGCTGACGCTGGTGCCGATCCTGCGGGCCGGCCTCGGCATGGTGGACGGAATCGCCCAGCTCATCCCCTCGGCCCGGGTGGGCCACATCGGCCTCTATCGCGATCACGACACGCTCAAGCCCGTGGACTACTACTTCAAGATCCCCGCGTCAGAGGTCGAGCGCGACTTCTTCGTCCTCGACCCGATGCTTGCGACCGGCGGCTCCGGCGTGGCCGCGGTGTCGGCCCTGCGCGAGGCGGGCGCCCGGAAGATCCGCTTCCTCTGCCTGGTCGCCGCGCCCGAAGGGGTGCAGCAGATGCTGGAGATCCATCCCGACGTGTCGATCTACACCGCGGCCCTCGACCGCCAGCTCAATGAGCAGGGGTACATCCTCCCCGGCCTGGGCGACGCGGGCGACCGGCTGTTCGGCACGCGGAGCAAGGAATGACGCGCCGATGAGCATTCGACTCTCCTTCCACGGCGCCGCGGGCCAGGTGACCGGCTCGATGTTCCTGCTCGAGGCCGCGGGCGGGCGCTTCCTGCTCGACGCGGGGCTCTTCCAGGGGCGGCGGTCCGACACCCACGAGCTCAACCTCAAGCTCCCCTTCGACCCGCGGCGGGTGGACAGCGTCGTGCTGAGCCACGCGCACATCGATCACTCGGGCCGGCTGCCGCTGCTGGTGCGCGACGGGTTCCACGGCCCGATCCACGCCACGCCTGCCACCCGGGACCTGTGCGCCGTGATGCTGCCCGACGCCGCGCACATTCAGGAGAAGGATTTCGAGTTTCTCCAGCGGCGGGGCAAGGCGACCGCGGGGAGCCAGCCGCTCTACACCATGGCGGACGCGGTGGCGACGCAGGAGCTGATGGTGGGCGTGCCCTACCGGCGCATCACTCATCTTCGGAAGCACCTGGCGCTCGAGTTTCTCGACGCCGGCCACATCCTCGGCTCCGCCTCGGTGGACATCCGGATAACGGAAGCGGGGAGTCACCGGCTGGTGTTCTCCGGCGACATCGGACGCAGTGGGCTCCCCATCATTCGCGATCCCGAGCCGCCATCCGGTCCAATCGACACGCTGATCGTCGAATCCACCTACGCCGACCGCACCCACGAGTCCGTGGCCGACGCGGAAGCGCGTCTGGGTGAGGCGATCAAGCGGGTGGCCGCACGCGGCGGCAAGTTGCTGGTGCCCGCCTTCGCCCTCGGGCGCTGCCAGGAGCTCGTCTACAGCGTCCACCAGCTCTGGCGCGCCCGCAAGATTCCCGAGATCCCGATCTACGTGGACAGTCCGCTCGCGGTGGATATCACCACGGTGTTCCGGATGCATCCGGAGGTGTTCGACCAGCGCGAGCGTCTGGTCACCGCGGACAGCCAGCTGTTCGACTTCCCGCTCGTCCGCTACATCCGGAAGGTCGAGGACTCCAAGGCGCTGGACTCGGGCAACGGGCCGGCCATGATCATCGCGGCGTCGGGCATGGCCGAGTCGGGGCGGATCCTGCACCACCTGGCCCACGGCATCGGCGACCACCGGAACCTCGTGCTCATCGTCGGCTTCCAGGCGGAGCACACGCTCGGCCGCCGGATCCAGGAGGGCGCCGACCCGGTCCGTATCCTGGGCGAGGAGTACCCGGTCCGCGCCGAGGTCGAGACCATCGGCGGCTACTCGGCGCATGCCGACCGCGACGAGCTGCTGGCGTGGGTCCGTCGGCTCGGCGGTCCCATCCGGCGGGCGTTCGTGGTGCACGGCGAGCCCGGCGCGCTCGAGGCGATGGCCAAGCTGCTCCGCGGCGCCGGGGTTCGGGACGTGCGCGTGCCCCAACACGGCGAGACCTTCGAGCTATGACCGCGGCCGGGCCGGGCGGCGGGCGGGTCAGCCGGCCCGTCGCCGTACCGCGCCGTCGCTCGGTTCGCTCGATCGTGGGACTGGTCGTATTCGCGGCCGCCCTGGTGTACACCGTGGCATTGGCCGCGGTGCTCGTCACCAGCCAGCACGATCAACGGCGCCCCGTGGACGCCATCATCGTGCTCGGCGCGGCCCAGTACAACGGGCGCCCGTCGCCCGTCCTCCGGGCTCGGCTGGACCATGCACTCGGCCTCTATCGCGAGGGATTCGCGCCGCTCATCGTCGTCACCGGCGGCGTCGGCCGGGGCGACACCACCAGCGAGGCGGTCGTCGGGCTCCGCTACCTCGTCGCCCGCCAGGTGCCGGATACCGCCGTGGTGGCGCAGCCGGTGGGACGCTCCACCCGGACCTCGATGACCGCGGTCGGCAACTGGCTCCACGCGCGCGGCCTCAGGCGGGTGCTGCTGGTGAGCGACCCCTTCCATATGTTCCGCCTGCGGATCGAGTCGCGGCGCATCGCGCTGGAGGCCTACACGTCGCCCACCGAGAGCAGCCCGATCTCCGCCAACCCGGTGCTCGAGCTGCGCTACCTCTTCGCGGAGGGTCTCAAGGTCCCCATCGCCTGGGTGCGGGCGATCCTGGGCAGTGCATGACCGCGTCCTCGTCTCACCCCTGACCCTAACCTGCCGCTCATGTCGCCACTCGTCAGCACCAAGCGCCTCTACACCGGCCGCATCGTCAACCTCGATCTCGACACCGTCCGCTTTCCGAACGATTCGGAGGGGCAGCTCGAGATGCTGCGGCACCCGGGCGCCTCGGCGGTGGTGCCGTTCGTGGATCCGCCGCGCGAGGCCGATCCCCGCGTCGTGCTGATCCGGCAGTTCCGCCACGCGGCCGACGGCTTCATCTGGGAAGTGCCTGCGGGACGACTGGACGCCGGCGAGAGTCCCGAAACCTGTGCCCGGCGCGAGCTCGAGGAGGAGACCGGCATGCGCGCCCGGCGGCTGGAGCGGCTCACCACGATCTACACGACCCCGGGCTTCACCGACGAGCGGATCCATCTCTTCTTGGCGGAGGGGCTGGACGCCGGCGCGGAGCAGCGCGAGGCCGACGAGTTCATGGAGCTGCACACGCTCCGCTGGTCCAGGGTGCTCGACATGGTGGAGCGCGGGGAGATTGTCGACGGGAAGACGCTGATCTCCATCCTGTTCGTCCAGAGCTTCCGCAGATAGCGGTGCGCAACCTTCCTCCGTTGCCCGATCCCACTCGCCCCGCGCGATACGCCGCCCGGCGCGCCGCGCTCCGGGCCGGCACCGTCTGGGATCGGTTCGCCGACTGGTTCGGCGAGCTCAACCTCAACGAGAACACGATCCTGTTGGGCTTCGCCGTGGCCATCGGCGTGGCCAGCGGCCTCGGCGTGGTCGTCTTCTACCGGCTGATCGACCTCGCGTTCTGGATCTACTACCTCACGCCGGCCGTGTATCTCACCTCCTGGGGGATTCTCGCCTACCGGCCGCTGCTGACCGGCTTCGGCATGCTCTGGGCGTACCTCATCATGAAAGGCCCTGGCCGCGGGCACGACGGACTCAACATTCCGGACGTGCAGCGAGCCGTCGCGCGCGAGGGCGGCCGGCTGCTGGTGCGACCGACCCTGGCCCGGACGGCGGCGAGTGCGGTGACGCTGGGCGCGGGCGGCGCCGCCGGCAGTGAAGGGCCGGTCGCGGTCCTGGGAGCGGCCCTCGCCAGCTGGCTCGGCCGCGCGTTCCGCTTCGATCCGGCGCGCACCAAGATCATGGTCGCCGCCGGGGCCGCCGCCGGCATCTCCGCCGCCTTCAACGCGCCACTCGCCGGAGCCTTCTTCGCGCTGGAAGAGATCCTCGGCTCGCTCTCGGTCGGCGCCTTCCCTCCCGTGGTGGTCGCCAGCGTGGTAGGTGCCGTCGTGTCGCACATCTTCCTCGGCAACAACCCGGCGTTCCCCATTCCCGAGGATTACGGCTACGCGCTCCAACGCGAAGTGTTCATCTTCTATCCCTTCCTCGGCATCATCTGCGGGCTGGTGGCGGCGCTGTTCGTCCGGGTCTTCTTCGGCACCGAGGCGATCGTCCGGCGTATCACGGGACCGCGCTGGGCCGTCGCCTTCCTCGGCGGCGTGATCGTGGGACTGCTGGTCCTGATCTCGAAGGGGCTCCTGGTGGGGCACGGCCACCTGGCGGTGCATCTCGACGTCTTCGGCGGGATGTCGTGGACCTCGCTCGCGCTGCTGGCGCTGGGCAGCATTCTCGCCACCTCGATCACGCTCAACACCGGCGGCTCGGGTGGCGTGTTCACCCCGTCGCTCTACATCGGCGCGGCCACGGGCGGGGCATTCGGAGTCGCGCTCAGCGGCCTTTTTCCCGATCTCGGGCT
Source organism: uncultured Gemmatimonadales bacterium (assembly GCA_963846545.1). Lineage (GTDB taxonomy): Bacteria > Gemmatimonadota > Gemmatimonadetes > Gemmatimonadales > GWC2-71-9 > CAVVWJ01. The sequence continues at coordinate 131,249 of CAWJWG010000003.1, forward strand.
CCGGCCCGAGGCGTACGCGCTGGTCGGCATGGGCGCCGTAGTCGCCGCCTCCACCGCGGCGCCCATCACCGGCATGCTGCTCGTGTTCGAGATGACGAACGACTACGAGATCGTGGTGCCGCTGATGCTGACCACCGTCATCGCCAACGTCGTGGCCCGGCGCCTCGAGCCGGACTCCCTCTACAGCGGGTGGCTGAGGCGGCGGGGCGAGCATCTCCAGCATGGCGCCGACCGCGACGTGCTGGCGGGACTGCGGGTCGCCGACGCGTTCGACCCGGCGCCGCAGGTGGTGGGCGAGACCGCGCCGCTGTCGCAGCTGCTGGAGCACCTGGGGCGGGGCGCGTACACCGATCTCCCCGTGGTGGACGAGCACCGTCGGCTGATCGGCATCATCCCGCTGGCCGACCTCGGACGGCTCGCGAGCGATCGCCGAGACGAGGTCTCCACCCTGGTCGCGAGCCAGGTGGCGATCCCAGCGGAGACGGTAGCGCCGGGCGACAGCCTCCTCGACGCGATCCGGCGGATGGGGATACGCGGCGTGCCGTCCATCCCCGTGGTGGATCACGCCACCGGACACCTCCTCGGACTGGTGAGCCGAGCGCACATCCTGGCGCTCTACGAGCGCGCGGTGGCGGGCGGCGCCACCGGCGAGCATCCGGCCGCGTTTCCCCCGGGGCGTCGCCCCGCGTAGGTTTCGCCCATGCCCGGGCAATCCTTCGACGCATTCTTCCGCTCGCTCCCCAGGGGCGCCCCCGCGCCGGCGTACTACTTTCACGGCCCCGAGGATCTGCTCAAGGACGAGGCGCTGCGCGCCATTCTCGACCGCGTGCTGGATCCGTCGCTTCGCGACTTCAACCTCGACCAGCGTAGCGCCGGCCAGGTTGACGCCGACGCGCTGTTCGGACTCTGCACCTCGCTGCCCATGATGGCGGACCGCCGCGTGGTGGTCCTGCGCGAGGTCGAGGCGCTCAAGCGGAAACCCAAGGTCCGGACGGCGCTGCTCGACTATCTCGCGCGGCCCGCGCCCGACACCGTGCTGGTGCTGATCCAGGGCTCCAACGAGGAGAGCGAGGACAAGGAGATCGCCAAGGCGGCCGTGACCGTCGCGTGCGATCCCCTCTCGACGGATCGCGTGCTCAAGTGGCTCGATCGCCGTGCGAAGGCGGCCGGGGTCGACCTGCCGGAGGAGGCGGCCCGGCACCTCGTCCGCGCGGTAGGCGGCGAGCTCGGGACGCTTGCCGCCGAGCTGGAGAAGTTCGCCGCGCTCCCGCCGGGTGAGCCGCTGACGGTGGAGCGCATCGGAGAGCTGGTGGGCGTGCGGCACGGCGAGACCGTCTTCGACTGGCGCGACGCCGTGCTCGACGATCGCACCGGCCCCGCCGTCCGGCTCCTCGGCCCGCTGCTCGACCAGTCGGGCAACTCGGGTGTGAAGCTCGTCACCATGCTCGGCACCACGATGATCGGCGTGGGCATCGCGCGCTCCCACTTCGACCGCCGGCTACGCGGCCGCGCCCTCGACGATGCCGTGTTCAACGCCATCCGGCGCTGCCGGGTCTACGGGCTCTTGAGCTGGGGCGAGGAGAAGGGCCGATGGCTGCGCTGGGCGCCAACCTGGCCCGCCGAGCGGGTGGCGGACGCACTGCGGTCCATTCTCGCCGCCGACAAGGCACTCAAGGGCACGACCATCTCCGACGAGCGAGGAATCCTGACCGACATGGTGCTCCACCTGGCGACTTCACAGCGGGCGGCCGCGTGAGCCGCGGCGTTTTCTGCCTGCTCGCGCTGGTGCTGGCCACCGCGCCGGCCGCCGCCCAGACCGACCCCCGGCTCGTTGCCGCCGTCCGCGCGGCGCAGGAGGGTCAGAGCGACTCGGCGCGGAGCGCGGTGGATCGTTTGCTCGCCGCGACGGCACCGACCGATTCGCTCTACCCCGAGATTCTCTACACCCACGCCATGGTCTCCAATACCGCGGCGGACATGCGGACCTTCTTCCAGCGCGTCGTGGTGGAGTATCCCACCTCGACCTGGGCGGACGACGCGCTGCTCCGCGTAGTGCAGCTGGACTACGCGACGCGGAGCTACGAGAACGCGGCACGAAACCTCGAGCGCCTCCGACTCGATTTTCCGGCGACCCCGCTCTTCGCGCAGGCGGCCTACTGGGGCGGCCGGACCTATCTCGGTCTCAAGGACACGACGCGCGCCTGCCGCTGGCTCGCCGACGGCATCGCGCGCGCCGACGCGGACCTCGAGCTGCAACGCCAGCTCGGCTTCCTCTACCAGCGCTGCGCCGCGCGCGCCCCCTCCGGGTCGGCCGACACCGGTGGTGCAGCCAAGCCCGCCGGCACCGACACCACCCCCAAGCCGATCACGCCCCGCGATACGACCGGCCGGCCGAAGGCGGCCGCCGCGGACTCCGCCGCCGCGCGAGTGGCCGACTCACTGCCCAAGCGTGCGCCCGCTCCCGCGGTCAAGTTCCGCGTCCAGGTCGCCGCCGTCGCTACCCCGGCCGCCGCGGACGATGCGGCGAACAAGGCGGAGCGGCTCGGCTACCCGGCGGTGATCGTGCGGGAGCGGGGCTTCTACAAGGTGCGGGCGGGCGGGTTCGCCACGCGGCCGGAGGCCCAGGCCGCCGTCGCCAAGCTCAAGAGCGGCATGGGGGGCAGCCCCTTCGTCGTTGCGGAGCCGTAGGCGCACCTCCGCGGGTCGTTCATCGAAATCAGCACGAGCTCGCATGCGCAGGCCGATCCGTCGCTCGTAGGGTGAGGTCGTCTCACCCTCGATCGCCGGGAGGCCTCGCATGTCGTTCCCCCTCGACCGGAGAGCGTTCGTCGCCCTCGGATCCTCGGCGGCCGTCGCCACCGGACTTGGTCTCGAGCCCGCGGCCGGCAGCGCGCCGGAGGCAACCCTCGCCGCGCGCCGGCTCTCCTGGGCCGGGGTCAAGCTCGAGCTGGGCGACCGGACGCTGCTGATCGATCCCTGGATCTCGCCCGAGATCTGGGACGGCGCGTGGACCATGCCGGTGGTGCCGATCGAGGTCGCGACGACCGGCCGCAACGTCCTGATCACCCACCTGCACAACGATCACTTCGATCCGGCGGCGGTTCGTGCCGCGCTGCCGAGCTCGGGGTCCGTGGTCTGCCACCGCGACATCGCCGCCACCGTGGCATCCCGCGGATTCCGCGTGCTCGCGCTCGACCTGTACCAGCCCGTGGCGCTAGGCGAGCTCACGGCGATCCCGGTTCCCGCCGTGGACGGACTCGGCGAGCGGCAGGTGTCGTGGGTAGTGATCGGCGGCGGGCGGCGCATCGTCCACTGCGGCGACACCCTGTGGCACGGCGCGTTCCATCGGATCGGACGGGCCTACGGGCCATTCGACGCGGCATTCCTTCCGATCAATGGCGCCCAGGTGCTCGCCGTGAAGCCGCGCGCCGGCGTCCCGGCGGTGTTGACACCGGTGCAGGCGGTCGGGGCAGCCATCGCCCTGGGAGCGCGACTCGCCTGCCCGATCCACTACGGACTGCACGACCCGAGCGCCTATCTGGAGTATCCGGACGCGGAGGCCGCGTTCCTGCGCGCGGCGCGCGAGCGCCAGGCACCGGTCGAGCGGGCATTGCCGGGCGAGGCGCTGACCTGGCGACCGAGAGGCTGACGAACCAGCCGGGTCAGGGGCGACGCAGTCGGCCGCCAGGACTGGGGCGCTCGAGAGGAGTCGCCACAGGCGCATTAAGATTCGCGCATGCTCCCCCGCATGGGACGTCCGGCGCGTCACCTTGTCGTAGCCCTCCGCGTCGTCACCGCGGCTGGATGCGCGGGAGCCCCAGCGGCACGGGAGCCGGAGCCTCGGTCCGCCGCCGATCCCTGCCTCATTCCCGCCGGCGAGCCAGGTAAGCCTCGCGAACTGGTCGTGGCGACGAACCGGCTCGAGGATTCCTCCGCGGTCGCGCCGGGACAGCCGGAGCCGTTGATCCGGATTGATTGCAGGGGCGTGCCTCAGCCCGCCGCCGCGGCCTCCTGGATATCCGACTCCGCCCGCCGAGCATGGACCTTCGTCCTCGCGCCATCCGCCCTCGGCGTCACCGCCGGCGGGGTCGCGGTCGAGTGGCGCGCCCGGCCCACGGCGGCGACGCTGCTGCGCCAGGCGGGCGTCTCGTCGGTGACCCCACTCGACCAGCGCCGGCTGGTGGTGACGATGGATCGAGCGAGCGACTCGGTTCCTACGCTCTTCGCCGATCCCGCGTTGAGCATCCGTACCGATTCCTTGGCCGAAACCGGTACGACGTTCGTGTTCCGGCGCATGGTGAGAGGCGACCTGCGCGACGCGATCGATGGGGGCGCGGACATCGTCCGAAGCGGCGACCCGGCAATCGCGGAGTATGCCCGGAACCGCGCGAGATTTACGGTGCACAAGCTTCCGTGGTCTCGCACCTACGTCCTGCTGCTGCCGCACGATCTCGTTGGCTTCGAGACTCTCATTCCGGGCGACACCGCCGACTTTCGGACCGAGTTGGCGCGCGACGCCGTGCGCGCCGATGCCCGGGGGGCCGAGCCGAGCACCTGGTGGAACCCCGCTCCGGTGTGCCCCCCGAGCGATCTGAGAGCCGACCCGCGCCCCGCCGGCGGGACCGAGTACGTCGCCTACCCCACCGGTGACGAAGTCGGCCAGGCTCTGGCCGAGCGCGTGGTCGCGCTGACCGAAACCCCTGGAGTCAGGCTCCTGGCAGTCGCGCCGCAAGCGATGCCGGCGATGCTGCGAGCAGGAACTGCCCGCGCGTACGTCATCGCGGTGCCGCTCGTTCCATCGGCCCCCTGCCTCGAGCGCTCGCTCTGGCCGCCGGGCGTACGCGTCGTCCCGCTGATCGACATCCGGCTGAGCGCGATCGTCCGGCACGGTGTGCCGCCGCTCACCGTGGACTTCGACGGGCGCATCCGCCCGGCGGAGACGCCATGAGCTTCCGCGCCCGGCTCTTCCTCGCCATCTCGCTGGCCCTGCTGGTCCCCCTGACCGTGCTCGCGCTGGGCGTCCGACGGGAGATGGATCGCCGTCTGGGCGAGGAATCGCGGCGTCGGGGAGAAGCGGCGGTGATGACGCTCTCCGCCGAGCTGTCGCGCGAGCGCGCGCGCGTGGACCGCCAGGTGTCGGAGCTGGCCCGCGCCCTCGCGGCGGACAACCGCTTTCGGCTCGCGGCGATTCAGGGCGACCCCGCCTCGCGCGCGTACCTGCTCGATTGGGCTGGTGGCGCCATGCGGCTCGCGGGACTCGCGGTGCTCATGGTGCAGGACAGTGCCGGCCGCATCCTCAGCTCCGGACACTTCCGGAACGAGTACGACCGCGTCCGCCCGACGGTGCCCGCGTTCGTGCTCGAGGCCCGGAACACGCCCGTGCTGATCCGGGCGCGAACCGCCGACACGGCACTCCTCGCACTCGCCGCCGCGGAGCGATTCACCGTGGCCGGCCGGCCCTTCAGCGTCGTCGGAGGCGTCGCGGCGGAGGACCGCTTTCTTCGGCGGCTCGACTCCGATCCCGATCTCGCCGTGCGGCTCCAGGCCCCCGACTCGACCGAGGTCGTGGATCCGAGGCGGCTGGTCGGTCAGCTCAGCATCCCGTTCCTCGATCCGGATGCCCTGCGGCCCGACAGCGCGCGCCTCGTCGTGACCCGCGTCTCCGAGACGCTCGCCGCGCTCCAGCGCGGGCTCAATGCCTGGTTTCTGATTTCGCTGGCTGTGACCGCGCTGCTCGCGGTGGGGCTGGCCGCGTGGTTATCCCGCTTCCTCAGCCGGCCGCTCATCGCGCTCGCAGCCAAGACGTCGGCCATCGACCTCGATCGCCTCGATGCGGACTTCACCTCGGATCGCGAGGATGAGATCGGCGATCTCTCGCGACTGCTCGGCGCCATGACCGCCCGGCTGCGCGCCGGCGCGGCGCGGCTTCGCGAGGCGGAGAGGCGGGTGGCGATGGGCGACCTGGCCCGCCAGGTGAATCACGACATCAAGAACGGCCTGGTGCCGATCCGGAATGTCCTCCGCCACTTCGACGAGGTCGCCCGCGATCGACCCGACACGCTCGCCACGATCTTCGGGGAGCGGCGGGCGACTCTGGAATCGAGCGTCACCTACCTCGATACCCTCGCCCGCAACTACGCCAAGCTGTCACCTGCCGCCGCACCCGAGCCGTGCGACGTCAACGCGATGGTGACCGAGGTGGTCGCCGCGTCGGCCGATTCAGCGGGGGGCGCTACGGTGCACGCTCGACTGAGCCCCGGGCTGCCGCCTGCCGCGGCCGACCGGGTCATGCTCCGGCGGGTGCTCGAGAACCTGGTCGGCAACGCGGCGGACAGCGTCGGCGGTCGACCGGAGGGCGTAGTCGAAGTCTTCACCGAGCGGGTGGCCCGCGATGGCCAGGGCGCGCTCGTCCGTATCATCGTCGCCGACAACGGCCCAGGGATGACCCGGGAACAGCTCGACCAAGCTTTCGACGATTTCCACACCACCAAGACGGGCGGCACCGGTCTCGGCCTGTCCATCGTGCGGCGGCTGATTCTCGACCTCGGCGGCGCGCTGCGCATCGACACCGAGCCGGGCACCGGCACCCGCGCCACGGTCGAGATCCCCGCGGCGCCGGGCGGAGCTTCGCGATGACGCTCGTACTCGTGGTGGACGACGTGACGCCACTCGCCGAGCAGTACGCGTACGACCTGCGGCGAACCGGCGGCTACGAGGTGGTCACCGCACCGGGCGGTGGGCAGGCTCTCGAGATCCTGGCCGGCTCCGCGGTGGACTGCGTTATCCTCGACCTGGAGATGCCGGGGATGGACGGCTTCGAGGTGCTGCGCTCCCTCGAGCGGAAGGGCTCCCAGGTACCGGTCATCGTCTACACCGGCACCGGCAGCTACGACCGGTGCGTGCAGGCGCTGCGTCTCGGCGCCTACGGCTTCATCGACAAGGCGGAGCCGATGGAGCGGGTCGTCCACGAGATCGAGACGGCGATGGAGCGCCGCCGCCTGCGTGGCGAGGTGAGCGCGTTACGGCGGCAGCTCGGCCGGGAGACGTCGTTGGTGGGCGGCAGTGCCGCGATGGCCGACCTCCGTGCCGCGATCGCGCGCATCGCGCCGGTGCCCAGCCAGGTGCTGATCGCCGGCGAGAGCGGCACCGGCAAGGAGCTGGTGGCGCGCGACCTCCACCGGTTCGGACCGCATCCCTCCGGTCCGTTCGTCGCCCTCAATTGTGCCGCACTGCCGGAGGGCCTGGTCGAGGGCGAGCTCTTCGGCCACGAGCGCGGGGCGTTCACCGGCGCGATCGGCACGCGCAAGGGCGCCTTCGAGGCCGCGGAAGGGGGAACGCTGTTCCTAGACGAGATCGGGGAGCTTCCCCTCTCGGCGCAGGCCAAGCTGCTGCGCGTGCTGGAGGAACGGCAGGTCACCCGGCTCGGCGGCACGAAGCCGATCGTGATCGACGCCCGCATCGTGGCGGCCACCAACCGCGACCTCGAGGCGGAGGTCCGGGCCGGCCGCTTCCGGGAGGACCTCTACTTCCGCCTCGCGGTCCACACGCTGGCGGTCCCGCCCCTTCGCGACCGGCTGTCCGACATTCCGGCCCTCGTGGATCAGTTCGTGACCGGGATCTGCGTCCGCTTCGGCGTTCGACGGAAGAAGGTCGCCGCCGACGCCCTGGACCTGCTCATGGGATACGAATGGAGGCGGAACAACGTGCGCGAGCTCCGGAATGTGGTCGAGCGCATGATCATCGCCGCCGACGGGGAGGTGATCGCCCCGGAGCACGTCCCGGCCGACATCCGGCCGGCCGGCGGGACCGCGGTGACCCCCTCCGACGGAACTCGGGACTTCCAGGAGCTGAAGGCCGAGGCGGAGCGGAGGATCGTAGTGACTGCCCTGGAGCGGCACGAGTGGCACGTGACCCGGACGGCGCAGGCCCTTGGGCTCGCGGACCATGCCAGCCTGCTCAAGATCATGAGGCGGCACGGGATCAAGCGACCAGATCAAGGGCCGCCCCCACGGGCCTAGCCTGGCTCACCGGGCATTCCTGGCCGTGTACTATCGGACACATTACCCATTCTAAACCTGTGTCCATGGGGACACTAAGGCACGAACGCCTTGCCGGAGCGGGCCGGTAACTCGTGCATCTGTAACACATTCCAAATTCAGCACGGCATTGTGTCCTCCTGGCAACCGGATTGCCTTTCCATGGGGCGTCGGTCTACACCAACGCGCCCCGTGGCGCACAACCAGGAGTCTCCCATGTCCGTCCGAAAGTCCCAGATCGCGATCCTTGCCGCAGCGTTCGGCCCCTTCCTGGTCGGCTGCGACGGGAAGGACCGCCCCGCCCCTGCCACCGTCTCCAGTGCCCCCGCCACCGTCGTCATGGTGGACACGAACCCCGGGAGGGCGGCCGTCGATCCCTCCATTCCGGCCAAGCCGGTCTCGTACACCGACGCCGAAGCCGCGTTCACGGCACGGCGTTACGAGGAGGCGGTGAACCTCTTCACCGCCTACACCCGCTCCAACCCCGACAACGCCTGGGGCCACTATATGGCCGGGCTCTCCTCCTGGAAGGCGGGGGATCCCGAAGACGCCGTCGGCTCCTTCGACGAGGCGCTGCGCCTCGACCCCCAGCACCGGAAGAGCCTGCTCAACTCGGCGCGCGTCCTCATCGAGACGGGCCGTCCGCGCGAGGCGCTGGGGCGAGTCGAGCGCGCGATGGCGATCGAGCCACTCTCCGGCGAAGGACTCCGGCTCCTGGGGCGGGCGCGCTACGAGCTGAAGCAGATGCCGGCGGCGATCGATGCCTATCAACGGGCCATCGCCCTGGACGAGCGCGACGGGTGGGCGATGAACAACCTGGCCCTGATCTATATCCAGCAGGACCGAAGTGACGCCGCGCTGCCGGTGCTGGCCCGGGCGGTCGAGCTGCGCTCTGGCTCGCCGGTGTTCCAGAACAACCTCGGGACCGCCCTCGAGCGCACCGGCCACTTCGCCGCCGCGGGCAAGGCGTATGAAGCCGCGCTCGCGAGCGACAGCACCTACGGCAAGGCGGCGGCGAGCCTCGCCCGCGTGACCCCGCATGTCGAAGGGGACACCACGACGGTGGACCTGGTGGCCCTATCGACGGCGTTTCAGTCGGATATCCAGCAGTGGCGGGATTCGACGCCGGACGTGCACGCCGAAGTTCCGGTGGAGACCCAGGACTCCGTGCAGTAGGGTGAGCCGCAGGAATCGTGGGCTCGGCGGGCTGATCGCAGATGAGCGCGGTCAGCCCGCGCTCACACCTCCGTGCGGCGCGCCATCGTGACCACCGCTCGCAGCACTTGCCCTATCCGCACGTCGATGGTCTTCCGCACCGGGGCGAATCCGAAGCATCGCACGCCCAGCTCGTATCGGCCGGGGAGCAACTGAGGGAATCGGAACATGTTCTGCAGCCGCGCCCCCGCGATGCTCCGTACGTCGCGCACGGGCGCGCCCGACGGCTGGAGCCAGACCTCACCGTTGCAGCCGCGCTCGCCCTGCTCGGTAATCACCGATCCGAGAACCACGCCGTACCGGTAGCGATCGTCGACCGGCAGCGCGAGGGCGTCGGGGCCGCTCGTCTCCAGCGGGCGGACCCGACGCTCCACCACCATGGTGGACCTGGCGCCTCCGGCACAGGCGAGGAAGGCCGCCAATCCCGCGATCGCCGTCCGCTTCACAGGAGGCCCGACACCGCGTTGGGCGCACCCTCGGCGAAGCGCGTCGGGCGGAGCGCGGAAACCTCTAGCGAGGTGGCGCGTCCATCGGACATGATCTCGGCCAGCAGCAGGCCGAGGGCGGGGGCGTGCATCACGCCGTGTCCGGACGATCCGTTGATCAGGAAGAGATTGGGGCAGCCGGGCGCGGGGCCGAGGATCGCGTGCTTGTCGGGGGACATCTCGTAGAGCCCTGCCCAGCAGGCCGCGGGGGCCACCGTGGCACGCCGGAGCACCGGCACACGCGCATGCGCCGTCTCGGTCACCTCTCGCACCCACGCGGGATCCACGCGGTCGTCGAAGGGCCGGCCTTCGACTCCGGGGGTCGGCCAGAGCAGGAGCACGCGCCCGTCGCGCACCCGGAAGTGGAACCCGTCCCCGGCGTAGATCGTCATCGGCATCGTCTCGGGCAGCAGATCGCACGGCACGGTGGCGGCGACCTGCCGGCGCAGCGGGACCACCGGGAGCTCCACGCCCGCCCATCCGGCGATGGCCGCGGCCCACGCACCCGCGGCATTCACCACCGCGTCCACCGCGATCGGTCCGCGGCTGGTCCGCACCGCCGAGATCGAGCCATCGGGCCGGAGCTCCAGGCCCGTCGCCACGGCGCCCCACTCGACCCGTACGCCGCATCGCGACCCGGCGGTGAGGTAGCCCTCCAGCAGACGAAGCGGTCGGATGAAGCCGTCGGTGGGACAGAAGACGCCGCCGGCGACGCCCTCATGCGCCAGCGCCGGGTTGATCCGGAATGCTTCTTCGGGGCTCACCTCGACCGCCTCCGCCAACCCCTCGGCGTGCTGGACCCGCTGCCCCGCGCGCAGCTCCGCGAGCTCGGCCTCGTTCGCCGCGAGCCAGAGGTAGCCGACCTGCGCGTAGCCCGGATCCACGCCGGTGTCGGACTCGAAGCGCCCGAGCCGTTCCCGCGCGAGCAGCGAGAGTCGCACGTTGATCGGGGTGGCATACTGGGCCCGGTAGCCTCCGGTCGCCCGGCCGGTGCTCCCCTCCCCCGGCCCAGGGCCACGGTCGAGGATCACGACGTCCCGCCAGCCGCGGGTGGCCAGATGCCAGGCCACGCTCGCCCCGATCACGCCGCCGCCGATCACGGCGACCGAGGCCGTGGTCATGCCGTGAACACGTGCTCCGGATGCTTGAAGCTCTTGAACTCGAGTGCGTTGCCGCTCGGGTCCAGGAGAAACATCGTGGCCTGCTCGCCCGGCTGGCCCTGGTATCGGGTGCGAGGCTCGAGGATGAAGGGCATCGCAGCCGCGCGGACGCGTCCGGCGATGGCCTCGAACTGATCCCACGGGAGGATCGCGCCGAAGTGTGGCATCGGCACGAGGAGGTCTTCGACCTTGCCGGTGTTCTGCGTGGGCGTCACGGTGCCGGTAGTGTGCGCCGAGATCTGGTTGCCGAAGAAATCGAAGTCCACCCAGGTGTCGGTGCTCCGCCCCTCCCGGCAGCCGAGGATCTCGCCGTAGAATCGGCGGGTGGAGCCGAGGTCGCGGACGAAGAAGGCGAAATGGAACGCGGCCATCAGAGCGCGACCTCCCCTCGCGGCTTCCAGAGCGCCGCATCGAGTATGGACCAGAGGTGGATGATCCAGCCGAGCAGGAACCACCAGAGAATTCCCGCCATTACGAACATCACGATGGCCCGAACCAGCCGCCCCTGGATCAGCTGTCCCAGCCCGGGAATGAAGAAGCTGGCGAGCGCCGCGATGACGTTGCCCGTCGAACCCTGACCGCCCATGGAGACCTCGCGCGTGCACGGGAACGGGGCGAAGTCGCCCCAGGGGTGAAGGGTTATATTCTCCAGCGTATGTCCCGCCAGTCCCCCCGTCTCTCACCGTGGCGTCCGTGAGCCGCGAAACCGCGAGTGCTTCGACCCCGCCGATGCTGAAGCACTGGCGCGAGGTCAAGGCACAGCGTCCCGACACGATCCTGTTCTACAGAGTGGGTGACTTCTACGAGATGTTCTATCAGGATGCCGAGCTCGCGGCCCGGGTCCTGGAGATCACCCTCACGGCACGTGGCGACGGCGTGCCGCTCGCCGGGGTCCCGGTCAAGGCGGCTGCCGAGTATCTGCGCGCCCTGGTGAGCGCGGGCCATCGGGTCGCCATCTGCGAGCAGGTGGAGGACCCTCGCCTCGCCAAGGGACTCGTGCGCCGCGAAGTGGTGGAGACCATCACGCCGGGCGCGCTCCTGGTGGACGGCTGGCTTCCGGGCGGTCGCAACAACTGGATCGTCGCCGTGCAGCGGGGAGGGGGCGCGGAGGAGTCGCGCGGGGTCGGCGTGGCGGCGGTAGACCTCAGCACCGGCGAGTTCGTGCTGGAGACGATGACCGACGCCGGCGTCGAGGAGGCGCTCACCCGGCTCGCTCCCGCGGAGGTCGTGCTGGCCGGGGGCGACGTGACGCCGCTGCCCGCCGGCATCGTGCCGCCTCTCGTTACCAACCGCGAGGCGTGGGAGTTCGATCCCGATCTCGCCCGGGAGGAGCTGGCCCGCCGCTTCTCGCTCGCCTCGCTCGACGGGCTCGGCATCGGCGGCGAGGACGCCGCGGCGCTCGGCGCCGGCGGCGCGCTCCTCCGCTACCTCGCCGAGCTGCAGCCCGCCGGGCTTCCCCATCTCCACCGACCGGTCGTGCGGAGGAGCGAGGCCTACCTCTGGCTCGACGACATGACCCGGCGCAACCTCGAACTGGTCGAGCCGCTTCGCGCCGGCGCGCCGGGCTGCACGCTGCTCGAGACCATCGACGCGACGGTGACGCCGATGGGCGGGCGCCTGCTCCGCCGGTGGCTGCTCTCGCCGCTCCGCGATCCGGCGGCCATCGACGCGCGGCTCGACGCGGTGGAGGTCGCCGTGCGCGACAGCCGCGGCCGTACGCGGCTGCGGGAGGCGCTCGACGGTGTGCGCGATCTCGAGCGGCTCGCGGGCCGGGCCGCGGCCGGACGCGCCGTGCCACGCGAGCTGGGCGCCCTTCGCGATTCCTTCCAGCGATTGCCGGACGTGGCCGAGGCGCTGAGCGCCGTCGCGGCCTTCGCGCTCCCCGACGGGCGGCGCGCCGCGCTGTTGGCCGAGGCCGTCGAAGAGCTCGATCTCCTCGGCGACCTCACGGTAGATCTCACCGCGGCGCTCGAGGATCGCCCGCCGCCGACGCTGACCGACGGCGGCGTCATCCGTCACGGCTACGACGCCGAGCTCGACGAGCTGCGCTCGCTGCGCGACGGGGGGCGCCGCTACATCGCCTCGCTCCAGCAGCGCGAGCGCGAGCGCACCGGCATCACCTCGTTGAAGGTGGGGTTCAACAAGGTCTTCGGGTACTACCTGGAGATCACCAACGCGCATTCGGCCAAGGTCCCGGCCGACTACGAGCGCCGGCAGACGCTCGCCTCCGCCGAGCGCTACGTGACCCCCGAGCTCAAGGAGTACGAGTCCAAGGTGCTGGGCGCGGAGGAGCGGATGGGGACGCGCGAGGCCGAGCTGTTCGCCAGGCTCCGCGGGAACGTCGGACAGGCGATCGGCCGGATCCAGCGGACCGCGCGGGTGCTGGCGCGGCTCGACGTCTGGACGGCGCTGGCCGAAGGCGCCGTGGCGGGGCGATACGTGCGCCCGCACGTGCATGACGGCTTCGATCTCCAGCTGCGCGAGAGCCGGCATCCAGTGATCGAGCGAATGATGGCGCGCGAGACCTTCATCCCGAACGACGCGCGGTTCGGCGAGGCGGAGCGCGTCCTGCTGGTCACCGGGCCCAACATGGCCGGCAAGTCCACCATCCTCCGGCAGATCGGGCTCTGTGTCGTGCTGGCCCAGATGGGGGCGTTCGTGCCCGCTGCCGAGGCGTCGCTCGGGGTAGTGGACCGGCTGTTCACCCGGGTCGGCGCGAGCGACAACCTCGCGCGCGGCCAGTCCACCTTCATGGTGGAGATGAGCGAGACCAGCGCGATCCTGCACAACGCCACATCGCGGAGCCTGGTGCTGCTGGACGAGATCGGCCGCGGCACCTCCACGTACGACGGCGTCGCCATCGCATGGGCGGTCACCGAGCACCTGCACGACCGGGTGGGCTGCAAGACCATGTTCGCCACGCACTACCACGAGCTGATGCAGCTCCCCGAGCGGTTGCAGCACGCGCGGAACTACAACGTGGCGGTGCGGGAGACGGGCGACACGGTCGTGTTCCTTCACCGGCTCGAGCCCGGCGGCACCGACCGGTCGTACGGCATTCACGTCGCCCAGCTCGCCGGCCTGCCCGGCGCGATCGTCGCGCGGGCCCGGGACATCCTCGGCACTCTGGAGGGCGAGCATCGGATGGTGCCCGGCGCGCCGCCGCCACTCGAGCGCGACGTGGGGCAGCTCGCGCTCTTTACCGATCCGGCCACCGACCCCGTGGTGGACGACCTCCGGGCACTCGACCTCGACGCGCTGACACCGCTCGAGGCACTCAACCGTCTCGCGGACCTGCAGCGCCGGGCGCAGGGCTCGCGCCGCACCTCGGGCGACCAGGCTCGGAGCGCCGAGCGGTGAGGCGGGCACTCCTCGTCGCCGCCGGGACGCTCGCGCTCGCGGCGTGCAGCGACCGGACGGTCGGCACCGTCGCCCTCGGCGACCACCAGCCTGCGGTCGAGAGCACCGCCGACCAGCCGCCCGTCGCGATCAACCCGGTGACGCCGATGGTCTACCCGCCGGCGCTGCTCGAGCAGGGGATCGAGGGCCGCGTGCTGCTCCGGCTCTTCGTGGACGCGCAGGGCAAGCTCCTGCCCGACTCCACCCGCCTCGCCGAGTCGAGCGGCTACCCCGCGCTCGACACGGCGGCGCTGACCGGAGCCCGCGAGCTCCGATTCTCACCGGCGCTCCGTAACGGGCGGGCGGTCGCCGCGCCTTTCCTTCAGCCGGTGCACTTCCGGCACCCGCGGTCCCCGGGAAATCCATGACGCATCCCCACCTCAAGCCGTACGACTCGGTGCTCGAGACGATCGGTTGGACGCCGTTGATCCGGCTGGGACGGATCGGCGCCGGCATCCGCACACCGATCTACGGCAAGGCGGAGTACGCCAACCCGGGTGGATCGGTGAAGGATCGGATCGCGATGGCGATCATCGAGGGCGCGGAGCAGCGGGGCGAGCTCAAGCCGGGCGGCACCATCGTCGAGGGCACCAGCGGCAACACCGGCGTCGGCCTGGCCATCGCCGCGAGCCTCAAGGGATATCGCTGCATCTTCACGATGCCCGACAAGATGTCGCAGGAGAAGGTGCGGCTGCTCAAGGCCTACGGCGCCGAGGTGGTGATCACGCCGACCGCGGTCCCGCCCGACCATCCCGACCACTATGTGATGAAGGCCAAGTCCATCGTGGAGCAGACACCGGGCGCGATCCTGGCGGACCAGTTCTACAATGCCGCGAACCCCGAGGCGCACTACCAGTCCACCGGCCCCGAGATCTGGGAGCAGACGGGCGGCAAGGTCACCCACTTCGTGGCCGGCGCCGGGACGGGCGGGACGGTGAGCGGCGCGGGGAAGTACCTGAAGGAGAAGAACGCCAGGATCCGGGTCATCGCCGGCGACCCGATCGGATCGCTGTACACCCACTACCATCGCACCAGGTCGATGGGCGAGGGGCATCCGTACAAGGTGGAGGGCATCGGAGGCGACAAGATCCCGACCACGATCTGGTTCGACCAGATCGACGAATTCCGCCAGGTCCCCGACCGCACCTCGTTCACGATGGCGCGGAGGTTGGCCCGGGAGGAGGGGATCCTGGTCGGCGGATCGGCCGGTCTCAACGTCTACCTCGCGGTCGAGGTCGCACGCGAGCTCGATGATCCAGCCGCCATGGTGGTCACGATCCTCTGTGACACCGGTGAGCGATACCTCTCGAAGGTGTTCAGCGACGAGTGGATGCAGGAGAACCAGATGCTGGAGGCGCCGCGGGTGACCGTCGAGCAGCTCCTCGAGCGCCGGGCCACCAACGCGCCTGCGCTGGTGAGCGTCGCCCCCGCCGCGGCGGTGCGGCAGGCGCTCAACCTCATGACCACGTACGGGGTCAGCCAGATCCCGGTGGTCGAGAACGGTGAGTCGGTCGGCGCTCTGGTCGAGGGGACGCTGATGACGCGCGCCCTGGCCCAACCGGCGTTGCTCGACCGGCCCGTTCGCGAGGTGATGGAGTCGCCCTTCCCCGAAGTGGACGCCAGTGCCACTGCTGACCGGGTCGGCGCCATGCTCACGCGCGAGAGCCCGGCCACCCTGGTCCGGAAGGACGGCAAGCTGATCGGGATCGTGAGCCGGTACGACGTGCTCCAGCAGCTGATCGGCACGCGATGAGCGCGGCCAACCGACCGATGCGCGTGACCGTGCTGACCGGGGGTACGTCCTCCGAGCGCGACGTCGCCATCGCTTCCGCGGTCCAGATCGTCGCCGCCCTGCGCTCCAAAGGGCACGACGTGGCGGTCGTGGACACGGCGCGAGGCTACATCCCGTACGGGGATGAGAGCCGGCTGCTCTCGGGAAGCGTAGGAACAGCGCCCCCCTCGATAGACGAGCTCCACTCCCTCGAGCGGGGGCTGCTCCTGTCGGGCCTGGGTAACCTGGCGGTCATCCGGGACGCGGACGTGCTGTTTCTTGCACTGCATGGCGGCCGGGGTGAGGACGGGACCATTCAGACCCTGCTGGACATGGTGGGGGTTCCCTACACCGGGAGTGGCCCGCTCGGCAGCGCCATGGCCATGGACAAGGACGTGTCCAAACGGCTGTTCCGGATCGCCGGCATCCCCACCGCCGACTGGGCCATGGCACCGGTGCAACGCGCCACGGTCGAAGCGTCATTCGGATGGCCGGTGGTGGTGAAGCCCTCCAAGCAGGGCTCGACGGTGGGGTTGACCGTGGTCAAGGAGCCTGGGGAATATGCGGATGCCGTGGCGCTCGCCGGTCAGTACGACGACGAGGTCATGATCGAGCGCTTCGTGCCCGGCCGGGAGCTGACCGTGGGGGTGCTGGAAGGCAAGGCGCTGGCGGTGGGGGAGATCATTCCCCGGCACGAAATTTTCGACTACGAGTGCAAGTACACACCCGGGATGTCGGAGGAGATCTTCCCGGCTGACCTGCCCGAGCCGGTGGCCCGGGAGTGTCAGCGGTTGGCGCTCCTGGCGCACGAGGCCCTGAAGCTGGGCGGTTACTCACGGGTCGATTTTCGCTTGACAGCGGGCGGCGAAGCCTTCTGTTTAGAAGTGAATACACTGCCCGGCATGACGGCGACCAGTCTCCTCCCCCAGTCGGCCCGGGCGGTCGGCATAGCTTTCCCCGACCTGTGCGAACGGATCTGTCGAACTGCCCAGCAGGGCCGCCTGCAAGAACCGTCGTAAGCGTATAGGGGTCTCAGAGTTAGAGGCGGTTCCATGAATCTGGCTCCCTCCAGCCGTTTCACCCCCTGGGTCCTGCGACTCATCATCGCGAATGCGGTGGTGCTGCTGTTGATGCGCACCATCTTCATCTCGCCCGCGCTGGCCGACGCGCTCGCGTTCACGCCCTCGGGGGCCCTCCGCCAGCCGTGGACCTTCCTCAGTTACATGTTCGTGCATGCTGGGCTCCTGCACCTGCTCGGCAACATGCTGATGCTCTTCGTGTTCGGCACTGCGGTGGAAAGCCGGATGGGGAGCCGGACCTTCATCCTCTACTATCTGCTCTGCGGTGTCGGGGCGGCGGTCTTCTCCCTGGGGCTCTCGGCCATCTGGCCGGTCGGGCCGTTCGTTGGGGCCTCGGGCGCGGTGCTCGGCGTGGCGCTGGCCTTCGCCATCTACTGGCCCGACGCCGAGCTGATCGTGTTCCCCATTCCGATGCCGATCCGCGCCAAGACGCTGGTGACGCTGCTGGTCGGGCTCGACGTGCTCTTCTACTTCCTCACGCCGAACGACGGCGTGGCGCATCTCGCGCACGTCGGCGGCGTGGGGTTCGGCTATCTCTTCTTCCGGATGCAGGGCTTCTCCCGCCGCAGCCCGCACCCGCCCCCGCGCGCGGTCGAGCGCGTGGTCATGGTGCAGTCCGGCGCGGCGGAGCCGGAGCGTCGCACGCCGGTCACGCCCGCGCGTCCGCGCCGCCGGATGGAAGCGGATCCCGTGGCCGCCGAAGTGGATCGCGTGCTCGACAAGATCTCCGAGAAGGGGATCGCGAGTCTCACGCCGGCGGAGCGACGCTTCCTCGACGAGGTGTCGAAGCAGAAGAAACAGGATCACTAGCCGCTCGACGATCGGACTCGCGACGGATGTAGGAAGGGGCGCTCAACAAAAATCGAGCGCCCCTTCTCTTGCATTGATTCGTCGCCCTTCATATCCTCTTTCGTGCTGATCAATCTTCTTCCGGATTTTCTCGCGGTGCTCGACGCCCACGACCGGGAAGCCGCCTACCGTCAGTACCGCGAAGCCCACCGCCCGATCCTCGACGCCTACTGGCGCAACTACGTTCTCGACCCCGACAGCCCGCACGCCGACGACATCATCGCCGACGCGCTGCGCGCGGACCGCACCGACCTCTTCTCCCTCGCGGACTCCACCGACCTGGTGCCGCTCGCCGAGGACGCGGTCGCCATGGCGGAGTCGGTCCTGCGGCTCGACCGGCCCACCGACATCTACCTGATGGTCGGTCTCGGCGGCGCGAACGCCGGCGAGCTGGTCGTGGGCGGGCGGGGCGTCGCCTTCATCTGCCTCGAGCATTTCACCGGACGGATCAACCCCGAGACATTCGGCATGGGGCTGGCCCCGGACCTGATTCCGCTCTGGATCGCGCACGAGCTGGCGCACACGGTGCGCTACACGTCGCCGCGCAGCACCAGCGACCTGCGTCGGCTGGTCGCCGAGCAGGGAGGCTACTACGACTACTGGGCCACGGGGAGCCGGGCGACGCTGCGGGAGCTGCTGGTGAACGAGGGGCTGGCCGTCCACGCCGCGCAGGCGATCGCGCCGGGCTTCGATCCCGCCGACTATTTCGGGTATGCCCGGCGGCAGTACCACCGGCTCAGGGAAATGGAAGCGTTTCTCCGTCGCACCGTGGAGCCTGACCTGGAGCAGAGCGGCCTCGGCCTCCGGCTGCGCTATCTGTCGGGGGGGATGAGCCCGTCGGCACGGCTGGTCGGTGGCCGGGTGCTGCCCGAGCGCTCAGGCTACTACGTCGGCTACCGGATGACCGAGGCGCTGGTCGCCGAGCGGGGCATCGGGGACGCCGTCCGCGCGCCGGCGCACGAGTTCCAGCATGCGGAAGATCTGGCCAGGGGGATTCAGTCGGCGTAAAGGAGCTACGAGCTAGGAGCTACGAGCTAGAAGCCAGTAGCCGTAGCTCTCATAGCTCATAGCTCATAACTATTTCCCTACACAGAACCCCGCGAACACCCTCCCCAGCACTTCCTCCACATCCACCGTGCCCAGCAGCTCGTCCAGCGCCAGCGTGGCTTCCCGCACGTGGTGGGACACGAGCACCGGCTCGCCGCCGGGCACGAGGTGCAGCGCCGCGTCGGACAGGGCCACCCGGGCGCGGGTGAGGGCGGTGCGGTGCCGCTCACCGGCCAGCGCCGGCTCGAGATCGCCCAGCGCGATGCGATCGCCGAACACACGGTCCGCGGCCGCGTGCCGCAGATCGTCGATCCCCTCGCCCGACACGGTTGAGACCGCGAGCGCTTCCGGTCCGCCTGGTCCGAGGTCCCGCTTGGTGCGGACGACGAGAGATGGACGCTCGGCCGCGAGCGCCGCTTCGTCGGCTTCGACCGCGCGGCCGCTCTCCACGCAGAGGAGTACCAGGTCCGCGGCGGCGAGATAGCGGCGACTCACCTCGATGCCCATGCGCTCGAGCCGGTCGTCCGAGTCGGAGAGCCCGGCCGTGTCCACCAGCCGCACCGGCCAGCCCAGGAAATCCGTGTGTCCCTCGATGGCGTCGCGTGTGGTGCCGGGGATCTCGGTCACCAGCGCCCGGTCGGTGCCCAGCAACGTGTTGAACAGCGATGACTTGCCCGCGTTGGGGCGTCCCGCGAGCACCAGCAGCGCGCCCTGCCGCATGCGGTCCGCGGAGGGCGCGGTGGCGAGGAGTCGCTCGATCCGCGCCGCCACATCGTCGATGGCGCCCGCGATACGCTCGGGAGGCACCGGGCCGTCGTCCTCGCCGGGAAAATCGATCTCGTAGCTGAGCAGGGCCTGCACGCCCACCAGCGCCTCGCGCAGCTCGCCGAGCCGCCGGGAGAGTCCGCCGTCGAGCTGGCGCAGGGCCGCGCGGGCCTGCGCGGGGGCCACCGCGTCGATCAGGTCACCGACCGCCTCCGCCTGCACCAGGTCGAGCTTGCCGTTGATGACCGCGCGCCGGGTGAACTCGCCGGGTGTTGCCTGGCGAGCGCCGGCGGCGTGCAGCGCGGCGAGCAATCGCGCCGGAGCGACCTGGCCGCCGTGGCAGGAGAGTTCGACCAGGTCCTCGCCGGTGTAGCTGTGTGGTGCCGGGTACACCGTGTAGAGACCGCGATCGAGCGCCTCACCGTCGGCATGGAACACCGCCAGGGTCGCGATCCGCGGCCGATCGCTCCGGAAGTCCCTCACCACTCGTGCCGCCACCTCCAGCGCGCCCCGCCCGCTCACGCGCACGACCGCGATCGCCGAGCGGCCGGGCGGCGTCGCGAGGGCGGCGATCGGATCGGAGAGCATGGCGGGGAACATACCATTCCGCGACGAAGCCGTGGATTGAGGCATCCTCCGACCGAAGGTCCCCCTATCCGCTCCGGAGGTTGTCCATGGTCTCCCTGGCGTACACTTTCGGGCTCGGCTCCGTCCTCCTCCTCCCTGAACCACCGGATCGCTACTCGATGGGCCCCGATTCCACTTCGGTGCCGATCGAGCTCACCGAGGGCGGCCGCGCCGTCGTGTCGGTCACGCTGAACGGCCGGCCCTATCGGCTCGCGGTGGAGACCGGGTCACCCAACACGCGCCTGTCGACCGCCGCCGTGCGCGAGCTCGGACTCAAGCCCGCCGGCATGCGGTACGAGGAGCCGGCCTTCGGCCTGGATTCGGTTCGCATCGGCGACGTGCTGGTGCGGAAGCTCGCGGTCGGAAGCGGGGACGAGGTCGCGCGGCTCGGGGTGGACGGGGTGCTGGGATTGGACGCCTACGCCGACTACCTGCTGACGGTGGACTACCCGGCGTCGCGACTGGTGCTGGCGCGCGGGTCCCTGCCAGCGCCGGACGGCGTGGAGGTCCTTCGAGCGGTGCGCGTGGGGCCGTTCGTGGGCGTCGAGCTCGACGTCGGTGGAGTGAAGGAGATCGGGGTGGTGGACACCCAGGGTGGGATCGGCTTCCAGGCACTGCCGGAAGTGGCCGGCCGGCTCACCTTCGCGAGCCCGTTACAGGTCGTCGGCCGGGCCGCGGTGGGCGGGGGAGCGCCGGTCGAGGTGCGTGGCGCCCGCTTGCAGGGCGACCTCAAGATCGGCCGCCACGTCTTCCGTCAGCCCCGAGTGGCGGTACATGCGCTGCCGCCGGACATTCCCTCGAAGATGACGATCGGGCTCGGGGCGCTCCGCCACTTCACGCTGACGCTGGATCAGCGGTCCATGCGCGTGCGGTTCGCCCGACCGGACACCGCCGCGATCACCGACCGCTAGGCCTTCTTGCGCTTCTTGGCCGGCTGCGGGGTCGGGGGACGCTCGGTCCTCACGTCCACGATCGCGCGCGCGGTCCGCTTCATCCGCTCCCGGCCGAGCAGCCACTGCTGCGGGATGCTCGCGATGTTGCTGATGGTGTAATACAGATTCAGCCCGGACGGAAAGAACAGGAACATGCCCGTCATCATGAGAGGCATCATATACAGCATCATCTTCATCTGGGGATTCGGCTCCATCCCCATCTGCCCGACCTTGGTCAGGACGTACATCGACGCCCCCATCAGGATCGGGATGACGTACAACGGGTCGGGCCGCGACAGGTCCGGGATCCACATGAAGGCGGTGCCGCGCAGCTCGATCGCGTTCTGGAAGACGAAGAAGAGCGCGAACAGCACCGGCATGGGCAGCAGCATCGGCCAGCAGCCGCCCAGCGGGTTCACCTTGTACTCCTTGTACAGCTTGAAGACTTCTTGCTGCATCCGCTGGGGGTCGCTCTTGTAGCGCTCCTGGATGTCCTTCATGAGCGGCTGCACTTCCTGCAGCTTCATGTTCGCGCGCATGGCCTTCTGGTTCAGCGGCCAGAGCACGACGCGAACCAGGATGCCGAACACTACCAGCACCAGTCCGTAGGTGAGGTGGAGGTGCTCGTGGATCCAGACGAGCAGGTACCGGACCGGCACCGCGAAGATTCGGATCACGGTGCGGAAGCCGGGCCAGCCGTATGGGTTTACGTCGTCGAAATCGGCACCTACGCGGGCCAGCCGATCGTACTCCATGGGGCCGGCGTAGACCTCGTACCCGAACTGGCCGCTCGGGGTGAGCGGCATGCTGAGCCGGATGTCGGCCGAGGTGGGCTTGTCGGAGCCGCGGGGCGCGAGCACCGAGGCACCGCTGATCCGCCCCCCGGCCGTATCGGCCGCGATCACGCCGGTGACGAAGTACTTCGACTTGAGCGCGGCCCACTGAAAGGGTCCGCTGATCGCCCGGCGCTCGCCCGGATCCAGGCCACTCAAATCGGTCCGCTCGGTGTCGTCCCGCTTGGTGACCAGCGCGAGGTCCCGGTGGTTTTCCTCGACGTTCGCCTCGGTGTTGGCGATCGTCGGGCCCATCCCGACCAGGAGCGTACCCCCGTTGGGCCCGACGTCCGACGCGGTGCCGGACACCCGGATCCGGTAGTCGTCCGGCGCGAAGGTGTAGGTGAGGTCGAGGCGGACTCCCTCCCGCTCGGCGCTGAGCCGGAGCGCGGTCTCCCCGCTCACGGTGAGCGAGGGCGCCGACGGCGTGAACAGGGCGTCGCGGAAGTCCACCGTGTCCCGCCCGCGCACCACCGTGAGGCCGAGCAGCTCGCTGTGCGGCGGCTGGATCTGCGCCCGCGCCTGCTCGGAGCCGGGCGCCATCGAGGCGTACCGGCTCAGCTCCGCCTGCACCAGCCGGGCCCCCCGCGTGCCGATCCCGTAGACGTAGAGCGGCGAGGTCACGCGAATCGTGTCTTCGACGGCCGCGCCGGAGCTCGGCGCGCCGGCGGAGTCGGTGGCGGGAGCTGAGGCCACGGCCGGTCTGCTCGGCGGGGTACCCGCCGACGTGGCCGGTCCTTCGGCCGATCGTCCGGCCGGCAACGAATCCCCGGTCGC
Source organism: uncultured Gemmatimonadales bacterium (assembly GCA_963846545.1). GTDB lineage: Bacteria > Gemmatimonadota > Gemmatimonadetes > Gemmatimonadales > GWC2-71-9 > CAVVWJ01. The sequence goes on from CAWJWG010000003.1 coordinate 154,224, forward strand.
GACGGCAGCGCTGTCGGGACGCGAGACCGGCGGCGGCGCGGGTTTCTTCAGCAGGAACGCGGGGGCGACGGCGATCACCATCATCAGGAGAATCGCCCAAATTGTACGACGGTCCATTGGACTCAGGTCACGAGGTCAGGGGACGGGATCGTACCCGCCCGGATGAAACGGATGACACCGGGCCAGCCGGCGTGCGGCCAGCCACCCGCCCCGCAGCACTCCGTGGCGGGTGACCGCCTCGAGCGCGTACTGAGAGCACGACGGATGGAAGCGGCAGCTCGGCGGAAGCACCGGAGAGATGGCGATCTGGTAGCCGCGTATCAGCTTGGCGAGAGCCCGGCGAGGGAGCGACGCGAGGGTGGCCACGGCTCACCCGGCCTCCAACACCGCCCGCCGCCAGGCGAGAAGATCCTCTCGGAGCGCGGCAAACGGTGCGGTATAGGCCTCGCGCCTGGCGCGGATCACGAGATCCCAGGCCGGCTGGTGCTGCTGCAGCTCGCGCCGCCAGATCTCGCGGATCCTCCGGCGCAAACGATTGCGGGCCACCGCGGACGACTGGTATCGAGGTACGATCAGTCCCATCCGTGGGTGGCCCGTCAGATTGTCTGTCCAGATCATCTCCAGATGTCCGACTCGGCGACGCCGGCCTGCGGTGAGGCAGCGGCGGATGTCGGAGGCGCGTGCGAGCCGGTGGGCCCGCGGAACCCGCGCCGTCGCCGTCAGGATCCTCCGTGCTTCGAGGGCAGCGACACCGTGAGCTGCTTCCGTCCCTTTTTCCGGCGGCGAGACAGCACCGCCCGGCCCCATCGCGTCGCCATCCGCGCGCGAAATCCGTGCTTGTTGATCCGGCGCTTGTTGCGCGGACGATAGGATGGCTTCATACGTGAGAGACCCCTCCAAAGTGAGCCGTGGAACCTAGTTGGAGGAAGGGGTCGGGTCAAGACTGGCCCGGCGCTCCGCTCGAGGGCCTTCGCTCGGCTGGAACGACAGCGTCTCGCACGCGATCGCCGGCGCCCGAGACACGCGTTCTCGCGCGAAGACGACACCAGATCGAGCCAGTGTCGAGCAAGAAAAAAAGATCGACGCGAAGAAAAGAGCGAAGGCAGAACTCGATGCTGTCAAGAGCACGCGCAGAGTAAATTTTGCTGCATTGACTTTTCCACAACCGACCCGTAACATCTCCTGCCCTTGAAAAATCCCCCACCGTTTTCGAGTACCGATGCAGCTGTCCGCCAAAGACGCTTGGAAGCGCATTCTCGATGAGGCGCATCGCGAACTACCTGATCACACGATCCGTACCTGGCTCGAGCCAACGGAGGCGATCGCCCTCGATGAGGGACGGCTTATCGTCGGTGCCCCCGATCAGTTCGCGGTAGAGTGGAACGAGACGAAGCATGCGGCGTTGCTTTCAAAGCTGGCCGAGCCCGTAGTGGGCCAGCCGACCGCGATCGTGTTCCGCGTTCACGAGGATCGCCACAAGCGCCCTCAAATGGATTTTTTCGTCGCGCCGCCCACAGCGGCAGCGGGTCGCGCCTCGGGTGAGGTCGCGGACGGCCGGTCGGCATCGGGCAATCCCAGCAGCCAGGCCCTCAACGAGCGGTACACCTTCGACACCTTCGTCATCGGCAAGTCGAACGAGCTCGCCGCCGCCGCCGCGCATGCCGCCGCCGAATCCCCGGGCAAGACCTACAACCCGCTCTTCATCTACGGCGCCACCGGGCTGGGCAAGACCCACCTCATGCAGGCCATCGCCCAGGGGGTGATCCAGCGGCAGCCGGAGACCCGGGTCCTGTACGTGGGCGCCGAGCAGTTCATCAACGAGGTCATCGAGAGCATCCACAGCCGCACCATGCCGGAATTCCGGCGCCGCTACCGCAGCGACGTCGACCTCTTCCTGGTGGACGACGTGCATTTCCTCGAAGGCAAGGAAATGACGCAGGAGGAGTTCTTCCATACGTTTAACGCGCTCTACGAAGGCAACAAACAGATCGTCCTCACCTCCGACCGGCCGCCCAAGGAGATCCCCGGGCTGGAGGCTCGGCTGGTGAGCCGTTTCGAGTGGGGCATGGTGGCCGACATCGGCCAGCCCGACCTGGAGCACCGGATTGCCATCCTCCGGAAGAAGCAGGAGCAGGACCACCTGGAGATGACGATCCCGGACGACGTGCTGCGCTTCATCGCGGAGCACGTGCGGTCCAATGTGCGCGAGCTGGAGGGGTGCATCATCAAGCTCCTGCTCTACGCCTCGCTCAGGCACAAGGAAGTGTCCATCGAGCTGGCGCGGGAAGCGCTCTCCGACCGGATCCGGCCGGGCGAGGACGGTCCGGCGCCCCGCGCGCGGCCCTCGATCAACAAGGTGCAGGAAGTCGTGGCGCGTCGCTGGGGCGTCACGCCGGAAGGGCTTCGGTCGAAGGCGCGGATCAAGACGCTCACCGTCCCGCGGCAGATCGCGATGTATCTCGCGCGCGAGCTGCTGGAGATGCAGCTGGTCGAGATCGGGCAGGCGTTCGGCGGCCGCGATCACTCGACAGTGATTCACAGCGTGGACAAAGTGAGTCGGCAGATGACGCGGGATCGCGGGTTTCGTGAGCGGGTCGAGCACGCGCGGCAGGAGTTGTCCGCAGAATAATCCCCGCGCGCGCACTTGCGCTGTGGGTATTCTGGAACGCCGTGCAGAAGCAGGGGTGGCCGTCCCCATCACCCACAGTGTGTCGACATGGTCACGGCGCGGTAACCGGACGTCACGAGAGGTGTTGCGGCAGCGGCCAACATTTCCAGACCCTCTACTACTGCTGCTAGTTTATATAAATGGAAGATTAGTAGCGTTTATAGCCTCAGAAGGAGCGGCATGAAGCTCACGATTACGCGGGAGCAGCTACAGGAAGGCCTCGTGGCGGTCGCGGCGAGCGTACCGGCCAAGACGACGCTGCCCATCCTGTCGAACATCCTGCTCGAGGCCACCAAGGACGGGATCCGACTCTCGGGCACGGACCTCGACATCTCGGTGAGCACCACGGTGTCGGCGCAGGTGGACCAGGAAGGCGCGATCACACTGCCGGCACGCAAGCTGGTCGAGATCGTGCGCGAGCTTCCCAGCGCGGCCATCCGCGTCACCGGTGCGGGCGAGCAACGTGTCACCATCGAGTGCGGACGCTCCAAGTTCCGCCTCCTGGGCTTGCCCCGCGAGGAGTTTCCCGCCTTTCCCGCGGTCAAGTTCGACGGCGGCTGGCGCGCCCCCGCGAAGGACCTGCAGAAGCTCATCGCACACGTGGCTTTCGCCGCGAGCACCGAGGAGAGCCGCCCCATTCTCAACGGGGTGCTCTGGGAGCTTCGGCCCGAGCGGATGCGGATGGTCGCCACCAACGGTCACCGGCTCGCGCGCATGGACGTGCCGACGCCACCCTCAGGCAGCTCCGCCCAGGCCGACCTCATCGTGCCGCCCAAGGCGCTGGAGCAGATCCGGCGTCTGTTCGGCGCCGACGAGACGGTCGAGATCGCCCGGAGCGAGAACCACCTCGGCTTCCGCTCGGCAGGCACCCAGGTGTACACCCGGCTGATCGAGGGGCCGTATCCCAACTACGAGCAGGTGATCCCGCGGGAGAACGACAAGTCGGCCACCGCCGACAAGGCCGCGATCACCTCGGCGCTCCGCCGCATGAGCATCGTGGCGAGCGACCAGACCCATCGGATCCGGATGGCCTTCGCCAACGGGTCGTGCAAGCTGTCGGTGCAGACGCCCGACCTGGGCGAAGCGCAGGAGGAGCTCACGGTGAGCTATGATGGCGATCCGCTGGAGATCGGCTTCAATGCCTCGTACCTGCTCGAGATCCTCAAGTACATCCCGACGGACGAGATCCGGATGACGTTCAAGGCCCCCGAGCGAGCCGCCACCTGCGAGCCGGTCGGTTGGAATGACGCGGCGAGCTATCTGACGCTGGTGATGCCGCTTCGGTTAGTCGATTAGCTAGTCACTCATCGCTTCCAGCGTCTCTACAGGCGCCCTCAGCGAGTCCAACAACGAATCCATCCCCGCGGTCCAGGCGATACTGTCGCCGGGCGCGGGGATCGGCTCTTCCACCACCTGCGGCACCTCGATCCGTTCCCCACGCATGCGCCGCAGGATCAGGTCCTGGCGCTTTCGCATGCGGACCGGCCGGTACGCGGGATTGGAGCTGAGGGGAAACGGGAGCGTGGCGGCGAGGGCCGCGGCCTGGGCGTCACTGAGGCGCCGGGCGGGCGTCCGGTAGTAGCGCTGGCTCGCGGCCTCCACGCCCCAGACGCCGTCACCCAGCTCCGCGATGTTGAGGTACAGCTCGAGAATCCGGCGCTTGGGCAGCGCGAGCTCGAGCCGGTACGCCGTCACCGCCTCCTTCAGCTTCCGGAGCGGATTCCGCGACGGCGACAGGTACAGGTTCTTGGCGACCTGCTGCGTGATCGTGCTGGCGCCACGCAGCGCCTCCTTCCGTCCCGGCACGCTCCCCAGTGCCCGCCACAGCTCGCCCAGGTCCCCCGACGCGCCCCACTCGAATCCCCGGTGCCGATACCCGAGCGCCGTTCGGACCTCGTGCCAGTCGATGCCGTGGTGGGCCCAGAACCGGGCGTCCTCAGCGGTGACGGCCGCCTCGACCATCGCCGGCGCGACGGCCTCGAGCGGCACGGGCCGGTAGCGCGCCGACGTGCGCGCGGTACGCAGGCGCATGAACTCCGTCTCCGCCGGCCAGTGTGTGCGATACCACACCGGCGGCGGCCAGACGGCGATGAGCCATAGGAGGAAGAGTCCGGGAGGAACCAGCGACAAGATGAGCAGGCGCCTGATAGGAGCCATAGGCTGTCAGCTCACAGCTCTACTTCATCGACGTGATGGCGTAGGTGCTCGAGCGGGTGATGGGAACCGTCTGCCCCAGGGCGGGCACGGAGATGGTCATCTCACCGGTGTCGGTACCCTGCGCCGCCACCAGCACGCCATTCACGCCGAGCCGGTGAACGCCGGTCCGCGTGCCGGTGGCGGCCATTTCCAGCTCCTGCTCGCCCTGAACCCGCTTGCCCGACCGGCTGTACTTGCTGCTCGTCTCGAGCGGGATCGCCTCGCGGCCGCTCTCCTCCTGCGTGTCGGCGGCGCGGTAGACGGTGACCGAGCTCTCCGTGCCGGTGAACGCATCGGAGACGAGCGGGTACTGGGTCGAGTCGGTCCACTGCATCCCCTCGCGCACGCCGCCCTGCGGGAGCGCCGGAAAGAGCAGGCGGAGGTGGCCGGCCAGTTCGTCGGTCAGCGTGCCCGAGCGGTCGGGCTGGAGCGCGGAGAGGGTGCCGACGCCCGACAGCGTCCCGGTCCAGACGGTGCCCCGCGCGGCCGCGACCGAGTCGGCCGTGACCGGCGTGCCGGTGTCGAGGGCCTCGAGCGAGTCGAGCGACACGGTGACGCGGTAACTGCCCTTTTCCGGCGCCTCGGCGATCGTCAGGTGCACCAGAGCGACACGGTCGCGCGTCTGGATCTGGCTCGCGCCCTGATACTGCAGCACCAGGCTGTCGCGGTGCTCGAGCCGGTAGGCCGCGCCCCGCACCGGGCTGTAGGTCACCGCCGGGCCATGACCGGCCTCGGGCGCCGGTGGGGCATCGGGGTCGATCGGCTTGGGCGACGGGCCCGCCGGACCGCCACCGGCGGCGGTGGAGGAGCCGCAGCCCGCGGCCAGAAGGGCGGCGGCGAGCAGAGCGAAAGCGCGGGCGGTGCGTGTCATCGGAGAGCCGTCACCTTCGTCGTCTGATCCACCGTGATGGGCACCGGCTCCTTGGCGAAGGTGCCGGACAGCGTGAGCGCGGAGTGGAGCTGCCAGTCCCCGCCGAGGTAGCGGCCGTCCGGGCTCACGAAGTAGGTGCCGGTCCCGTTGCCGGTGCCCTCGATCGTCGCCGTGCCCTGCGGCGTCGGCTGGTTGCCGGAGACCTTCGAGGTGTGATCGGACGTGATCTTGACCGCCTTGGTGGCGTTCCGGGTCTCGCTCGCCGCCGCGCGATAGTTGGTGACCCGCCGGACCGTCACCGTGTCACTTCCCGCTCCGGTGGTGTTGACCGATGTATCGGCCCAGGCCTCGCCCACCTTGAAGCCGGGCCGCACCCAGGGGAAGAAGTCGGAGAGCAGTCCCTGTACCTGGGAGGCGGCCGGCGAGGTCCCCGTCGGCGTGAGGGGCGACGGCTTGCCCGACCGGCTGAGGAACGCCCGGAACTCGCCGCCCCGGGCGCTGTCCATTACGGCGAGGGGAATCGGCGTCGCGCTGTCGCCCTTCATGGAGTCGATCACGACCCGCATGGTCCGGCCGCCGGCGCTGTCGTTCAGGGTGACCGTGACGAACGTGTTGGTGGTGAACTTGAGCACCTCCTTGCCCGCTCCGCTCGCCGTCCCATCCACTTCCTGAGTGAGGCTCTGATCCACCCGGTACTTCACGGTCACCGGGGGTACGCGGCCGCCGGGCAGCGCCAGCACCGCGACGCCCAATGCGCCTATCGCAGTGTTGTATATCGCCATCGAGTCCTCCCTCGAGTTGGGACGAATAAGGTAAACCGGCGTCCGGGGATATGGCATGTCGGACGCATGACGGCCCCCCGGACGCATGCCGGGGGGCCGTCGCTGGTCGAGCCGTAAGCCGAGTTCTGTTTCTCCTGCGTTGCCGCCGGAGAGACGGTCATCTGTCTGGGATGGCCGTTGCCGGCCACCTCGAGCAGCCTACCCGCGGCTGTCCCCTCCTCCTCGCGGATTCGGGATCGGTGTGGGCCACACCTCGCCGCCTATTTGGCCTTGCTCCGACTGGGGGTTGCCGTGCCGCCGCTGTTACCACCGGCGCGGTGGGCTCTTACCCCACCGTTTCACCCTTACCCGGCCGCCCCTCTCGCGAGAGTAGGCCGGGCGGTCTGTTCTCTGTTGCCCTGTCCGTCGCCTTTCGGCGCCCAGGCGTTACCTGGCAGTCTGCCCTGTGGAGCTCGGACTTTCCTCGAAGCGGCCTTGCGACCGCCCCGCGACCATCACACTCGGCCAGCACGGGGGAATATAGCGCCTAGGCCTCACCCAGGCGGGCGAGGCCCTGCTCGGCCTGGAGGATGAACGGCTTGAGGGCGGCATCGGCACCCTTCCACTGGGAGAGCACCTGGCGGTACTCCTGCCGCGCTTCGGCGCGGCGGCCGAGCTGCTCGTAGGCCGCGGCGCGAAGCAGCCGTACGCGTCCCAGCATGCCCCACCGCGAGTCGAAGCCGCCGGTCTTGAGCGCGGCCGGCTCGAAGTCGCGCAGCGCGCTCAGCGTCCGGTCGTAGTCGCCGAGGAGGAAGTAGGCCTGGGCCGCGAGCGGGCGATTGTAGAGTCCGGAGGTCCACTTGGGCATCGTCTGCTGGGGCGACGGCTCGGTCAGCATCCGGCGCGCGGCGGTGGAGTCGCCCTGGCTCAGCGCCATCAGCGCGCGCACCTCGGGGGAGAGCGACTCGCCGGTCAACGCCTTGTACTCGACCAGCGCCGTGCTGTCGGCGCTCGGCCCGGTGAAGAGGCCGATCGCGGCCGATGCCCCGCTGTGCACCAGGTGCTTCCGCGACTCGGTCGCGGCCATCCGCGCCGCCTCGGCGGCGCTCTGCCACACCTGCCGCAGCGACGCGGCCGGGACGCCGACGCCGGCGTAGAGCTCGCCCATCACGACGCGGCGCCAGCTCTCGTCCATCGCGTTGTCCGGGCCGCCGGCCGGATGCTTCACCACCTCGCGGCGGACCTGATCGGCGAGATCCAGTGCCTTGGCCGCGTTCGCGAGGTCGCCCTGGTAGGCGAAGACGTTGGCCGCCGCCGCGATGTCGCCCACGACGGTCGACGTGCCCTGGTAGGGGCGGAAGTCCTGCGGCGCCACCGTGTCGAGGGCGGTGCGGAGCTGCTCGGCCGCGCGCTCCACGTCGCCTGAGGCGAACCGGATCCGGGCCTCGACGAACGGCAGCTCCGGGTGCACCGGCGTGGAGGCGCGGAACCGGTCCACCTCGCCGAGCGCGGCGTCGTAGTTCCCGGACGCGAGGTAAGCGTCCACCATCGCCCCGTGCGCCCGCAGCGTGCTCGGCTGGGTCGCCACCCAGTTGCGGGCGGTGGTGAGGCTGGCTGACCGGGCACGCCGGACCGCGACCTGCAGCGAGGTGCTGTCCACCAGCGCCCGCCCGTCCGGCGCGGTCGCGAGGGCGAACGAATCCGTCGCCACCAGGGCGTAGCCGGGCTTCCGCTCGGCCGCGCCACCGAGCATGAACTGCACGTGCTCGTAGGCGAGGGCATAGTCGGGGTCGAGCTCGAGTGCGTGGCGGAAGGCGCGGATCGCCTGGGTGAAGGCGGGGGCCTGGTTCGGGCCGGCGGTGTCGTGGAACCACGTCTCGCCCAGCCCATACCACGCGTCGGCGTCGCCCGCGTCGCGGGTCAGCAGGCGCTTGTAGAGGTCCCGCGCCTCGATGAATTCCCCGCTGATGAAGGAGCGGTAGGCGTTGATGACGGTGCGGTCGTGCTCGGGGAGAGATCCGGCGTGGGCCGTCGCCCGCATGATCGCGCGGTCGGCCACGGTGTCGTTGGTCCCCACCAGCCAGCCCCGGGTGAGCGCCAGCTTGTAGTAGGCGAGGCCGAAAGTGGTGTCGATGGTGAGCGCGCGCCTCAGATCGCGCTCGGCCCCCGCCAGGTCCCAGCGGTTGAGCCGGTCCACGCCCGCGAGATACGCCCGGTACGCCTCGAGCGACTGGCTGGTGGACCGGGCGAGGCCGACCGGCAGGTCGGTCGGGGCGCCGGACAGGTCGAGCAGCTGGGCGGCGAGCCTGTCGAAGAGCGGACGCGCGTCGTCGCCGCTCCGGTCGTCCACCCGGGCGACGCTGATGCGGCCGCCGGTGGCGACGTCGTAGACCCGCGCAGCCAGATGGAGTGAGTCGCCGACCTGGGCGAAGTCGCCCAGCACCACGGTCCACACCCCCGCCTCACGCGCGAGGCGGCGCGCCATGTCGAGCCCGATGTCCTGGCCAGGCTGGAGCTCCTGGCGGCCGAGCAGATCGTGCAGCCTCTCCTGGTCCACCACCGTGAGGTCGTTCCACTGGGAGAGGTTGAGGCCGAGCATGCTCACGCTGCCGTCCCGCATCCAATCCACGGCGTCGTCGTTCCGCAGGTTGTCGAACGGCAACACGAGAATCGAGTGGCGTGGGTTGACGCCCTCCGGCGGCCCACCGCTCCGGCGCGCGAGCCCGACGGTTGCGCCGAGCGCGGCGAGGGCCACGGCCGCGGCGGCGAGCACCGCCGTCCGGCGGTCGGCGCGGCGGGCAGGCGTGGCACGCTCGCCCGCGACCGCCTGCCGCATCTCCTCGCCGGTCTGCCACCGCTCGGCGGGGTGCTTCTCCAGCGCCTTCATCACCGCCCCCGCCAGCGGACGGGGGCAGTCGGTCCGGGCGCGGTCGACCGGCACCGGGCGCTCGGCGATGTGCTTGGAGACGACCACGCGGTTGCTGCCCTGGAACGGCGGATGGCCCGCCAGCATCTCGTAGGCGACGACGCCGAGCCCGTACAGATCGCTCCGCGTGTCCACCTCTTCGCCCGCGGCCTGCTCCGGGCTCATGTAGCTCGGCGTGCCGACCGCGACGCCCTGGCCGGTGCTCGAGGCCCCCTCCGCCACCATCGCGCGGGCGATGCCGAAGTCGGCCAGCAATGCGCGGCCGCTCGCGCTCTCGATCAGCACGTTCTCCGGCTTCACGTCCCGGTGCACCACCCCCGCGCGACCCGCGGCGTCCAGCGCGGCCGCCAGGTCCGCCAGGATCCGGGTGACGTCGGCGAGCGGGAGCCGCCCCTCGCGGCTCAGCCGCTGGCGGAGGCTCTCGCCCTCGACCTCGTCCATCACATAGTAGAGGAGGCCCTGGGCGGTGCCGGCCGCGTGCACGGCGACGATGTTGGGATGGCGGAGACGGGCGATGGTCCGGGCTTCGGCGAGGAAGCGGCGGACGATCGAGGCGTGCGCCGCGAGCTCGGGATGGACGACCTTGATGGCCACGCGGCGGTCGAGCGTGGTGTCGGTGGCGAGGAAGACCACTCCCATGCCGCCTCGCCCAAGCTCCCGCTCGAGCCGGTATTGCGGCTCGAGCGCGGCTTGCAGTGCGGCGAACGGGTCCAGAGTCGGGTGGCTCATGCAGGGACCGGTCGAAGGTCGGGTCGGGAAATATACCGAGCCGAAGTCACTCTTGGATGCACTTCCGCCCAAAAACGTTGCGCCGGGCGGTGTTTCAGGATGTTTCGGGTTGAACCCGGATTGACGTCCGAGGTTCATCCTCTTGCACCACCGACCGGAGGAAGTCGTGCCCGCCACCGTCGAACTGCCGTCCACCACCGTCGCAGCGGTGCTCCTTCCCGGCGAGCGCCTGCGGGTGGATGCCGCGGGGAACGGCTGCTTCGCCGTGCTTCACCGGGACACGGTGCGGGACGCGGTCCGGGTGGTCCGGGAGCGGGCGGTGGACGCCGTGTTGCTCTCGGTTCACCGCTGCCCGCCCGAGCAGGTGGAGGCGGTCCGCCACCTGGTGCACGAATTTCCGGGCATCCCCACCGTCGCGCTGGTCTCCCAACACGACCCTTCCTCCACCGAGATGTTGCTCCGGCTCGGTGCCTCCGGTGTCCAGCAGGTCGTGGACGTCACCTCGCCGACCGGGTGGAATCGGCTTCGCCAGGTGGTCGGGCAGCCCGCCACGAGGGCGGTCTCACGCATCCAGGGGCCGATCCTGTCCTCGCTGGCCGCCGCGCCGCCCGATGCCCGGCTTTTCGTCGAGGCCATGATCCGGCTGGCGCCCGATACGCCGACCGTCACCGCCCTCGCGGAGCGACTCTACGTCCGTCCCAGCACGCTGATGTCCCGCTTCGCCCGGGCGGGCCTGCCGTCGCCGAAGAACTACTTGTCGGCCATACGGTTGCTCCACGCGGCGTATTTGTTCGAGGCCTCGGGACTCTCCGTGGCCGACGTGGCTTACCGGCTTGAGTACTCGTCGCCCCAGAGCTTCGGACGCCATCTCCGGGCGATGCTCGGCGTCACCGCGCTCGAGTTCCGGAAGCGGTTTCCCTTCCCGGTGGCACTGGCGCGGTTCGTCGAGCTCATGGTGCAGCCGTATCTGGAGATCTGGAAGGAGTTCCACCCGGTGGCGGGGGTGCAATTGAGCTAGGAGCTATGGGCTATGAGCTAGCAGCTCTCACCTCCCGTACTTTCGCAGCACTTCTTTCAAGCGATCGTGCGGGAGCGCGGGCACCACATAGCCGTTGGCGCCCCGCATCGTCCTGGCGGCCAGCATCGCGTTGATGATCGCTTCCTCGGTGGCCTGCACCGTGGCCTCGTAGACCGGTGTGATCCGGTCGTCGCCGAGCATCTGGACCGGGCGCACGCCGTTTTCGCCCGGCGTGCCGGTGCTGGTGGTAGAAAAGGCGATGAAGATGTCGCCCGAGGACATGCTCGAAATGCCCCCCAGGCGGCCGATCCCGAGTGAGGCGCGGCGGGCCACGCGCCGGAGCTGGTGCGGCAGCAGAGGCGCGTCCGTGGCGACCACGACGATGATGGAGTTCTGGTCCGCGTCCGACCCCTGCGCCGGTACCGGGCACCTTTCCGCCGCCTGCGCCGAATCGAGGCCGGGGCCCTCGTAGCATTCCGGCGGCGTCGGTATCTCCGCGCCCACCGGCGCGCCGGCGATCCGGAGCAGCCGCCGCTCGCCGAAGTTGCATTGCACCAGCACCCCGACCGTGAAGCCGCCGGCGCGGTCAGGCAGCTTCCGGCTGGCGGTGCCGATTCCACCCTTGAAGCCCATGCAGATCATCCCGGTGCCGCCGCCCACGTTTCCCTCGACCACCGGCCCTGCGCCCGCCGTCTCCATCGCGCGGAACGCGTGCTGGCGGGTGACGTGAAATCCGTAGATGTCGCTGAGGTCACCGTCCCAGGTCTCCGCCACCACCGGCAGGCAGCAGATCCAGTCGTCCTTGATGCGGGTGCGCCCCCATTCAATCACCGCGTCCCGCACGGTCCCGACGCTGTTGGTGTTCGTGATCATGATCGGGTAGACCAGCAACCCGTAGTCGTCGATCCAGGCGGTCCCGGTCATCTCCCCGTTGCCGTTGAGACTGAACCAGCCGGCGAAGACTGGATCGAGGTTGGCTTTGCCGCGGGGGAAGATCGCCGTCACGCCGGTGCGGACCGGGCCCTTGCCCACGACGAGTCGGCCGGCGCCGCGGACGATCGTCGCGTGTCCCACGGTGACGCCGGGTACGTCGGTGATGGCGTCGAGCCGGCCCGCAGTGCCCTCCAGCGGAATGCCGATGTCGCGGGCGCGCTCGGACGCAGTCGATTGTGCGGCGCCGGTTGACGGCGACAGGCCCGTCGTCACGCCGAGCCCCACCGCCAGCGCGAGAACGCGCGACCGCACCGCCGCCCTCACCGCGTTCAGGTCCACCCCAACCGGGCGCGCAGGTGCGTGACGTGCGCCGTGTGGTGCTCGCCGTGCCAGGCGTACATCGCCAGCGCCTCGTCGAGCGACCATTCCCGGCCGTGCTCGGGATGCATGTATCTCCGCTCCCACTGCTCGGCCCCCAGGCCCCGGAGCAGCAGAACCCAGCGGCGGTGCAGCGCCTCGAGCAGGGCGAGCGAGACCCCGAGGGGTGCACTGCGGGCATCCGGCAGCTCGGCCCAGAGGTGCTCCATGTAGGGTCGGATCGTCGGCGTCGGCTCGGTGAGGGCGAGGCGAAAGCGGGTATAGGCGTTGAGGTGGCTGTCGGGCAGGTGGTGGACCACCTGGCGCACGGTCCACCCTCCGTCGCGGTAGGGTGTGTCGAGCTGGTCGTCGTTCAAGCCGGACACGGCGGCACGCAGCGCTGCCGGCGCGGCGGCGATACGGGCGATCGCGTCCTGCCGCTGCGCGGGCGTGTGGGGGCTCTGATAGACGAATTGGCCGATGGGGAACCGGGGATCGCTCATTCGTCGGTCTGATCCTCGGCGCGGCGCCGGGGATTCGGCCGCGGTGGCTGGTCCGCCCCGCCCCGGAACTCGAAGTGCGACTCCTGGAGCGCGCGCTCCATTGGATCCGACGCCATCTGCTGGAGAAGGAAGTGCGCCAGCACGACTTCGGCGATGCGTGACGCCGGCTCCCACTGACCGGGGATCAGCTCGGGGTAGATGTGGGCGAATTCCTGGCGAAGACGGGCTTCCCGCATGACTCAATCTAGCGTCCGCCGGCCGGCGCAACCATTTCCCCCGGACCGGCATCTATAGGGGTGCAACACCACTGCAGGACCAGGTCCCCGGGGTCGCGGCCAGCAGTACGATCCCGGGGGCCTCCCTTCTTTTCGGCCGGCTACGGCTTCGGAACTGCCGTCGAGTTCACGCCCTTCTCCTTGATGAGCGCGTAGAGAAGGTCCAGCTCGGCCGGGACGGCCGCGGTCACATTCTCCGGCCCCTTGTCAGTCAGCACGATCGTGTCCTCCAGGCGGATGTGGATCTTCCGCTCGGGGAACTGCAGGACCGGCTCGACGTTGAACACCGTGCCGACCACGAACGGCTTGTCCAGCCACGAGCCCGCGATGCCACCCACGTCGTGCACCGCGATGCCGACGAAGTGACCGATGTAGCGCCCGGTGCCGAGGAACTCGCTGCGGTAGCCGTGGCGGACGTAGACCTGCTCGGCGGCGTCCTTCAGCGTCGTGAGCGTCGCCCCGGGCTTCATCGCCGCGATGATCGCGCTCCGCGCGTCCAGCACGCAGCGGTACATCTTCTCCTGCTCCGCGGTGAACCGTCCCGACACCGGCCAGGTCCGGGTGATGTCCGACGTGTAGTACTCCCAGTCCGACCCGTAATCCATGTAGACGATCTCGCCTGCCTGCATCTGCCGCCGGTTCTCCATGTAATGCACGATCGGCGTGAGCGGTCCCGACGGCACGATCGGCGGAAAGGCGTCGCCGTCCGCGCCGAGCCGGGTGCTCATGTACTGCGCCGCGGCGGCGATCTCGTACTCGTACATCCCCGGTCGCGTGGCTCGAATCGCCTCCGCCGTGGCCAGCGCTCCCATCTTCCCGCTCCGTCGGAGACGCTCGATCTCGTACGGCGTCTTGATCCAGCGAAGCTCGTCCAGCAGCGGGCTCACGTCGGCCGCCGCCAGGTTGGATGCGGCCTGGCGGATCCGCTCGACCGCGACCGCGGCCGGTTGCGGCTGCCCGAACAGCGGGTGATCCATCGCCTGCGCGGCGAAGATCTGCGCCTCGAACCGTGCCTGGATCTGCATGTCGGGCGGAGTGAGCTGCAGGTAGAGCTTCTTCACCGCCGCGTTGCTGCCGGCGAAGCTCAGGAAGGTGAAGAAGCTCTCCATCGGCTGGACCGCGATCCCATAGCGCTGCAAGGCATCCTCGACGTCGCGCAGGCGCGGCGTCACCTCCGGCCCACCGAACTCCGGCCGCTTCACCGCGAACACGGCGGCATTCTTGGTCACGCCGTTCAGCACCAGCACCGTACCCGGCTCCTTGAGCCCGGTCAGATAGTAGAAATCCGGCGACTGGCGGAACCGCACCGGGTAGGGATGCTCGACGCCGCCGAGCACCACGGCGATCCCGTCGGGAATCTTGGCGAGCAGCTTCGCGCGGCGCGCGGCGAACTCCGCCTTGTCGAAGTCCTGGGCGGCGAGGGCGGAGGGCAGCAGCAGGCAGAGAAGGAGAGCCGGCAGGCGCATGGGGTGAGCCTCGGTCGTGGTGGGATCGGCTGGCGTTCGACCGCCATATGACGGCGGGAGCGCGCGGCGGGTTTCCCTGTCGGCGCGATTCTCGCTTGCTGGTCCTCCTCACCGCCTGAATCGCTGCAGCAACTCGCACTTTCAGCACCCGGAGGATTCGTATGTCGTTGCTCCGCATCGCCGCGGCTGTGCTGCTCGCCGCGCTGGCACTCTCGCAACCCGCGAGGGCTCAGGAGCCCACGCTGCGTGGCCCATGGCTCGGTGCCGGGCTCGGCACCGCTTCCGCCGCCGTCAATTGCGACATCTGCACCGGCGACCGCAACGGCGGTCTCTCGGGCTATCTGAGCGGCGGGTTCACCTTCACCCGGAATCTGCGTGCCGGGGCCGAGCTCTCGGGCTGGATCGACAACACCGAGAACGTGCGCCAGCGCCTGATGCTGTACGGCGCCTCGCTCTACTGGAACCCGACGCCCACCGCCTCGTGGTATCTGAAGGGCGGCATCGGCCTGCTGAACTACAATGCCGACACGACCGATGATGACGAGGACGACGCGCTCGGCGCGAGCAACGGCGCGCTCCAGCTCGGCGCCGGCTACGAGTTCCGCGCCGGCTCGAAGCTCTGGCTCACGCCCTACGCAAACCTGATCGTCTCGACCAGCGGAAACCTGACGAGCGGAAACAGCATCGTGACCGATGCCAGCTTCTCGCTCATGCAGATCGGCGCCGGGCTGACCTGGCGCTGAGTGCGCACGGCTGCACTCCGCACGCAGGATCGTTCGCTCGGCAATGTGCCCACGGTCGTGCAGATGTCACGGCCGCGGGCGCGCCCCCTGACCCTAAGTGAGTGACCCTCATGGCTCGGGCGACTGGCACACCGGTCGCAGCCCGAAGGGCATTCCCCGATACTGGAGTCGTCCCATGCCAGCGTCTGCATCGCGGCGCCGCGCGGCCTTTGCCGTCGCGCTCGCCGCCTCGGCAGCCTGTTCATCCGATCAGTTCGTGGACCCGGGCAGCGCGCCCACGGCCCGCGCGTTCGGGATCTGGAATCCTGGCCCCTTTGATAGTTGTACCAAGGAGCAGCACGACGCCTACGCCGTGCTCGGTCCCGACGGGAAGGTCTACCCGACGTGGCATCCGCCCACCGGCCCCGGCGGCTGCGGTTTCGGCCATGAGCACGGGCGCGACCCCCAGGGCTCCGACCTCTATGGCGACACCGACGGGTTGCCGTTCGGCGTGGCCAACGAGATGCTGGCCATCTCCGATCCGGCCAACCCGCGCGACGAGGACCACTTCGGTCACAAGGTCGAATGGGAGAACGATGTCGACCTCGAGTTCCGTGGCGCCGGCTCCGCCATCTTCACCGTGAAGTGCGACGTGCTCACCAAGTTCCACCAGGGCACGCACTCCAAGGACGCGTTCACCAATAACGTGCACGAGCTGGTGTATCACATCCGGTGCGACAACGGCGGCCGCATGGGGATCACCATGCTGACCGCGATCGGCCGGCCGGGCGAGTTCGTTCGCTCGTGCGACCGCAACGTCCACGTGCAGGCGGGGACGCCGACGCCCGCGAACTCGCCCGAGGGCGGCGGGTTCCGCGCGATCCCCGACCGCGCCTGCATCGAGGCGCACATGCTGGTGGCCGAGGGTCAGTCGAACTTCGGCGCGCTGCACGAGACCTGGGAGACGTCCAACAGCGTCCGCCGGGCCGACGGGCACACGCTGGCGCACTTCAATCCGTACTTCCAGGTGCGGCTGCCGAGCCGGTTCCACGATCCGGCGATCGCGCCGACGGTGGGCCGTCCGATCGACGTGTGCTACGAGGTCGGCGCGTCCGGCGAGCACGCCAGTGGCGGTCCCTGCGACCGCTCCACCGGCGACGGCCAGACGGCGGGCGTGACGTTCGACGACCCCCGCTCCGAGTTCAACGGCGCGGACCACTTCGCCGACATCAACGCCAACAACATCTCCAACGCCGGTGGACCGGAGACCTGGTACACCGACGCGTACGGTCAGCACGGCCGGACCGAGCCGTTCGCCGGCTCGATTCGCCAGCGGATCGCTTCGGTGGACAACAACATCGGCGTGGACGTGAACGGTCCCACGATCGGCGACAACAGGAACTACGGAGTGAGCGGCGTGCGGGCGCCGAACTAGCGGAGGTCAGGCCTGGCGCTGGTCGCAGCGGATATCGTGGACGCCGCCGGGCTCCAGGCGCAGCCTGGTGAACACCTGGGTCATGGTGACCAGACGGTAGGCGCAGACCAGCGGCCTGCGGCGGACCCGAAAGAAGACCACGCACTGGCGCATGCTGCACTGCGCCGTGGCGGCGGTGCGCTCGAGACTGCCGACCCGCGAGGCGAGCACCCGCGGCCAGACACCGGCCTCGCCGACTTCCAGGACCCAGCGCGTCGAGTCCTCGGTGGCCGGCAGGTCGGTGTAGCCGTTGTGGCGGACGAAGGCCTCGGCGCACCGGCGGGCCATGGCGTCCATGTCCTCCCGCAGATCGCGCGTGAGGAGGCAGCGCTGCGGGTCTTCCTTGAGCCACGGCGCCACGCGTTCGGGCACCTCGGGCGCGGGTGCCCCGCAGGCGAGGCCACCGAGCCAGAGGAGCGCGAGGAGCCCGAGGCTACGCGCGGCCCTGGATCTTGGCGAGCCACCAGCGGAGGCCCACCAGCAGAAATCGCCAGTCATGGAGGAATTCGGGCGGCTTGCCCTCGTAGTAGTGCCCGACGAACTGCAGGATCCACCCCACCACGAACAGCCCCACCGGCAGCGGCCACAGGCCGTCCACGAAGCAGGCCGCGACGAAGAGTGGCAGCGACGCCGCGATCATCGGGATGCCGAAGGTATGGCAGAGTCGATTGATCGGATGCTGGTGGCTCTGCGCGTAACGCGCGATCCACTCGCCCATCGGACGGTTGCCTAGCATTCGCGAGCCCCCTCGAGCTGTCACCCTAACATCTCCCGCCGAACGCGCTGCCGCCAGACGGTTTCGCCGAACGTCCCGATACGCCTGCTCGTCAGTTCTGGCCCGCCAGCGAAGGCCACAGGCGCTGGAGCGTGGTCCGCGCGCCCGTGCCCACGTTCACCGAGAGACTCCGCTCCTCCGCGACGGCCCAGCGGTGGGTGACCCTGGCGACGGTCTCGACCGAATCGAAGAATCTCCGCAGGTCGGCCGCGGGGATGCCGATGGTGACGACCACCTCGCCGGGCAGCGCCCCCGGACCGAAGAACCAGTAGCTCCCCGCCGGGCTCACCACCGGCGGAAGGCCGTAGCGCGGGCCGTAGTGGTCGAGTGCCCCCGCCTCACCGTAGTTGCCGGCGACGATCGCCGCTCGGGCGCGCTGGTCCGGTGGAAGCGCGTGATACACCCGCGCGACCGCGGCCACCTGCTCCTCCCACCCGAGCATGTCCGCGTAGTCCTGCGGCAGCTCGCCGGTCTCGCCGGTGTTGGTCCGCACCGCCGCTTCGATACCGATTGCCCGAGCGTACTCCGCCATGGAGGACGGTCCGAGGATCGGCAGACCGAGCGGCAAGGTCACTACGCAGAAGGCGAACAGCACCGCGATGGTGCCGACCTGGACCAGGTCGGCCAGCAGGCCGGTCGCCGCGCGCTCGAACATCACCGCGCCGGCGGCGAAGAGCGCGGGGTAGAGCGGTCCGGCGTAGTAGGGCTTGCCCTGAAGGAGGACGAGGATGGCAAAGGCCGCCACACAGGCCCACCCCAGGCTGCGGAACGGCCGCAGCGCGGTGGAGGCGATCAGTCCGTAGAGACCGGTGGCCGCGAGCAGCACCGCCGGCCCGCCATAGAGCTGTCCCGCCAGGAAACCGAGAGGGCCGACCCGGTCGAGCTGACTCGCGCGGAGGTCGGCCATCTGCTGCACGACCGGAAAGCCGAGCCGGATCTGGCCCACGATGCTCGGTGCGCCGATCAGCAGTGCCGCGGCCAGCCCGATCCACGGCCACGGCGTCAGCAGCGCGGTGCGGAGTGGCGACGTCAGGAGCGCGATCACGATGGCGATCCCGATGAAAGCGACGCTGAACTTCGTCAGCAGTCCGAGGCCGAGCGTCAGCCCCAGCAGCAGCCATCCTCCCGGCCCGTATCCGCGGACCAGTCGGATGAGGGCGTAGAGAGACGCCGTCCAGACGAGCTGATCCATCACCACCGGCTGGAGCAGGTTGGCCGAGCGCATGAAGAGCGGGCTGGTCATGACGCAGAACGCGGCCAGTGCCTGGGCCATCCGGCCTCCACCCAGCTCTCGCGCGATGAGGGCTGCCAGGACCAGGACCGCGCCCCCGAAGAGCGCCGGGAAGAGGCGAATGGCCGTGAGCGAGTCGCCCATGAGGGTTCGGGAGACCTCCGCCACGATGGCGATCGCTGGTGGAAAATCCATCCCCCAGAGACGCAGGTGCCGACCCATGCCGAGGTAGAGCAGCTCGTCCCGGTGAAATCCGTAATACGTGCGCAGGTTGACGACGATGTGCAGGCCGACCTTGAGCAGGGCCTGCAGCAGGATCAGACTGGTGGCAAAGGGAGGTCTCGGGGGCAGGTCGCTCCCGGCGGGGGATCGGGCGGTCACTCGTGGCTCCAGCGATGGCTCGAAGGCAAGGCCGCAAGTATGCAACGTATTCGGGTGGTTGCGCCACTCATGTCGGCAGCCAGACGGCGACGCTGCCGACCCCCCCCCACACGAGGAGGCGACCGATGCGTATCGGCTGGTGGATCCTGATCGCGGCGGCGACGGGCTCGACCTCCCTGGCGGCGCAGTCCACCGGGTCGGGCCGGAGTGGACCCAGATCCCTGCTGCCCCGGAGCCGCGAGATTACCCTGGCCCGTTCGGCTGCGCCCGCGGATGTCTCCCGCGATGCGACCGTCATGGTCCTGACGGCGCGTGGCTTCGAGGTGGGGGTCAAGGGGACCTCCGGCGTCACCTGCGTGGTGAACCGGAGCCACCCGGAGAGCCTCGAGCCGCACTGCTTCGATCCCGAGGCATCGGCCACGGTCCTGCCGATGGAGCTGCGCCGCACGGAGCGGCTGCGTGAGGGAAAGTCGGCCGATGACATCGACCGCGAGATCGCCGCCGGATTGATGGACGGGACATTCCGGCTTCCCCGACGGCCCGCGGTGAGCTACATGATGTCCAGCGAGCAGGTGCTGTATGACGACGATGGCGCGAAGGTGGGCCGATGGAAACCCCATCTCATGATCTTCTATCCGCATCTCACCTCGGCCGACGTCGGGCTCGGCGGCAAACCCTCGACCGAGGCGGCCGTGATGGTGGACCCGGGCAAGGCGCTCTCCAACATCATGATCGTGGTCAGGTCGTTCACCGACGGCACGGCGGAGACCGCGGCCCGCTGAGCGCATCACGGTGACCGCAACCGATCTCGAGGATCGACCCCTCGCCTCCGCGGTCGCGGCCTCGGGTGACGAGGCCGCGTTCCGCACGCTCTATCGCCGCCACACGCCCGCGCTCTACCGGCTCGCCCTCCGCCTGGGAGGTGGTGACGAGCCTTGGGCCGACGAGCTGGTGCAGCGGACGTGGATCCGCGCCGTCGAAGGACTCGGCGGATTCGGCTGGCGCTCCGCGCTCTCGACCTGGCTCGGCGGCATCGCCGTCAACTGCGCCCGCGAGCTCTGGCGCGAGGGGCGGCTGGGAGCCGACCTCGATGCCGTGGAGGCGGCCGGCGGTCTCGGTGCGCTCCCGGGGCCCAGATTGGTCCCGCCGAGCCACGAGGATCGGATCGATCTCGACCGCGCGATCGAGCGGCTCCCGGCCGGGTATCGGCACGTGTTCGTGCTGCACGACGTCGAGGGGTACACCCACGAGGAGATCGCCCGACTCCTCGGGATCGACGCGGGAACTTCCAGGAGCCAGCTCTCCCACGCGCGGCGGCGCCTCAGGGCCTCGCTCGAGCCTCCGGCGTGGCGAGCGGAACGGAGAGGCAACGGATGATGCGATCGGACGATGAGCTCACTCCCGAGGAGCTGGAGGCGATCGGCCGGCTCTCGCGCACGGCGCATCCCCCGGCCGGCCTGGAGCAGGCGACGGTGGAAGCGCTCGCCACGCGCGGCCTGCTGCGCCGGCCGCGGCGCCGGTTTCTCGCGACCGCGGCGCTCGCCGCCTCCGTGGCGATCCTCGCGGCCGGCCTGGCGATCGGACGATTCGAGGATGCATCGGGCCCGGCCACGCCCCGCGACGAGCGACCCAGATTCGCGCTGTTTCTCTATGAGGGTGCGGACTATCGCTCGGCGCCGGCGGGACAGGAAGCCGACCGGGTGCGCGAGTACGTGGCGTGGGCGAGGGCGGATCGCGCCGGGGGCGCGGTGGAAGGCGGAGAAAAGCTGATGGACGGCACCGACCTCGCGATCGCGTCCGACGGATCGACCGAGGTCGTCGTGCCGCGGCCCGATGCCGCGCGGCTGGCCGGGTACTTCCTCATCCGCGCCAACGATCGGGAGGCGGCGGTGGCCATCGCCCGCACCTGCCCCCACCTGCGGTACGGCGGAAGCGCCCGGCTTCGCCAGATCGACGCGACCTAACGCCCCGCCGGCACCGTTCCCCGCACGCGGGCAAGCACCGCGCGCAACGCGTCGAGCAGCCGGGCGATCTCCGTCTCACCGATCGCGGTCGAGAGCGTGCCCACACCGCGCGGGTCGAGCAGGACCCCTTCGTTGTATAGCCCCAGGAAGATCCGGTGGCGCATCGCCGCGTCACCGCCGGCCGCCTCACGGATGGTGCGGACCGGCCCCGCGGTCAGATGGATGCCGAACAGCGAGCCGAGTCCCGTGATCGTGGCGGGAATCCCCGCCTCGGCGAAAGTGTGCTGGAGATCCGCGCGGAGTCGTTCCCCGGTGCGGTTGAGCCGGCCGATGGTCTCGCGCGTGAGGAGCTCCAGCGTTGCGAGCCCGGCCACGAGGCCCACGGGATTGGCGTTGTAGCTGCCGGGATGGGGCACCACCGGCGGCCCTCGGGAGGGGTCATAGAGGGCCATGATGTCCTCCCTCCCGCCGAAGGCGCCCAGCGGGAAGCCGCCTCCGATCAGCTTGCCGAGGCAACACATGTCGGGTGTGATGCCGTAGTGCTCCTCGGCGCCGCCGTAGGCCACGCGGAGGCTCACGACCTCGTCGAACACGAGCAGGATGCCGAGTCGCCGGGTCGTCTCGCGCAATGTGCGAAGGAAGCCGGCCTCCATCGGGATCATGCCGGCCGATCCCTGCACCGGCTCGACCAGGAGTGCCGCGATCTCGCCGGCGTGCCGCTCGAGGATGTCCGCCGCGGCGCGGCCGTCGTCAGCCGGGAGAAGAACCAGGTCGGGATGACGGGTGCCAATGACCTCATCCGCGGTGCCGTGGTAGCCCCCCTCCAGCTTCGCCACCCGCCGGCGCCCGGTGAAGACGCGCGCGCCGCGAAGGGCCATCATGACGGCTTCGGTGCCGGAGTTGGTGAAGCGCACGCGCTCGAGCGATCCCACCCGCTCCACCAGGTGCCGCGCGAGCCGCAGCTGGGGGTCGGTGGGTCCCGGGAAGCAGGTGCCCTTGGCCGCCTGGGCGCGCACGGCGGCCTCGACATCCGGCGCGCCGTACCCGTGAATCAGGACCGAATGATTGCCGGTGAAGTCCAGCAGACGATTCCCGTCCAGATCCACCAGCTCGCAGCCCTCGCCCCGATCGAACACGGCGGGATACGGCGGGTAGAAGAGCGTGCTGCGAGAATCGCCGCCGGGGAGATAGCGCCGGGCCTCCTCGAAGAAGCGGGCCGACGCGTGCGTGCGGAGCCGGTAGCGCTGTTCCTCGATCACTGCAGCTCGAAGCCCTCCTTCAGGACCCATACCTTCATCGCGAAAAAGAGCCGGATCATCATCGCGTAGTCGTCCGGTTGGACCAGGATCACGAGCGTGTTGCCGTCGGTCCCGCGGGTGCTGCGAACCCGCTCCTTCGTCCGCATCCGTCCCTGGAGCGACTCGAACCAGCGCGGCAGGTCGCGCCGCTGATCGCCGCGGATCACGTCCTTCGTGCGGGTGCCGCGCGGGTCGTCCTTCGCGCGGCCGGCCGGCGGAACCGCGAGCGCCACCTTGCAGTAGCGCTTGCCGCGCGCGTCGCCCTTGGTCGCCTTCTGGAATTGGATCGAGCGGAAGGTCAGCGCCTTGTAGGTGTGGATCGGAGGCGTGCTCCGCGGTCGGACCTCGATCCGCCCGTCGGCGGCGTCCGGCACTCGGACCAGGAGCTCCCACTTGTTGCGGCCGGTGAGATTGCCGTCGGTGACGGCGAAGAGATACTCGGTCCCGCGCACCGGCGCCTGACGTCCCCCCTTGGGGAAGGTCCACTTCGCCCGGTGCTCCTCCACCTGCTCCACCGCCACCTTATCCAGCCGATACCGCTTCCGCGATGCCATCGGTCGCCTCCTGGGACTGGGTGGAAGACTGTCCGAGGTCGCCGAAGCATACCTAGCTCCTAGCTACTCAACCACAACCTCCGCCACCTGTCCCCCGAACTCGCTGGCGATGGGCCGCGTGCCGGGAGGAGCCTGCCACGCGCCGCCGTCGATCCGGACCGCCAGACGATGGATGCCCGGCGCGATCGCGACGTGTGCCCGCCAGCCGGCGTCGCCCCAGCGTCGGAGGGAGATCGGCTTCCAGTCGGTGAAGTCGCCGGCCAGCTCGACCGACGTGTCCGCGGCCGCCCGGATCACCACCTCGCGGCCGGCGGCGATCGCGGGACCGATGCGGAAGGGCGCCGCGTCCGCCTTCGGCGCCGGCGGGATCGGGGCTGAGGGCTGCGCCCCGACCTTGAGCCGAAGTCCGAGCGCGAGGTATCGGGCCCCCGGCACCGACGTCACCGGATCGGACCCCGCCCGTCCCGCCGCGGCCACCAGCGCCAGCGACGGCGAGATGCCGCGCGACGCGCTCACACCCCAGAGCAGCGTCTCTCGGGCGACTCGGCTGAATCGACGCCCCACCGACGCGTCGAAATCGAAGGAGCGGATCCGCCACCGTCCCGACACGACGGCATCCGTGAGCTCCACCCGCTCGACCCGCCTTGCGCCGCCGGCGACAGGGCCGCTGTTGAGGCTGTCCTCGCGCGGGACGACACCGCCGAACATGAGCGACCGGTCCACCGTGGTGTTCGCGACGGAGAACTCGAGATCGACGGGGCCGAGTCTCGTCGAGCCGCCGATCTCGCTACGCTGCAGCGGTCGGCGCGTGCCGAGCGACGAGGCCTGGCCGTACGACCGCCCCACCCAGGCTCGCATGCCCGCAGCCGGGGTGAGGTAGGCGCGCACGCCGCCGGTGAACGTGGTGGTGCCTCGCACGCGATAGTGGCTCGTCCATTCGGCCTGGCCCATCGCCTCGAGCTGCAGCAGGCCGGACGCGCGCGTCCGCAGCGCGGCGGAGGTGCCGCCTTCGAAGTTCCAGCGGCCGGCCGGGGCGTCGGAGTAGACGCCGATGGCGCCCAGCTCCAGCGCACCCATTCGGTACCGGAGCGCCGGCACGATGGAGGCGATCCCCCCGGGGATGGCGCGGTCGGGCCGGTATGTGCCGGCGCCCATGTCGAGTGTGCCGGCGACCTGCGCCGCCACCGGCGGGGCGACCGCTGATGCGGCGAGCCAGAGCAGCGCGGTGCGCGACGGTCTCATCGCTCCACCGGTGGGTCGGCGGCGGGGCGGAGCGCTGGGCGCGGCGAGGCATCGGCGGCGGCGCCGCGCCGCTCAGTCTGCACCTGCCGACGCAGGGCGACGAACTCGTCGTCCGGCCGGCCGTCGCGCGCGAGGTCGAGCACCGACCGGGTGGCCTGGTCCGCCGGCACACCTTCGGCGACGAGGTCCGTCAGCACCGCGATCGGGACCACGAGCGGACGGCCGGACCGGAGCGACTGGAGCCGCCGGAGCGACGTCGCCGCCAGTCCGGCTCTCAACGCTCCGGCCGCGGCGGTCAGCTCGGCATCGCTGGCTTCGCTGCCGAGGGCGTCCCGGGCGCGGCCTAATTGCCCGTGCAGCGCCTCCACCGCCGCGACGATGCGATCGTCGCTGGCGCCGAGGGTGCTGCCCTCGAGCGCCTTCTGGACCAACGGCTCCGTAGGGAGCCGCTCCCGGCGGGCGGCATCCACGACCTTCTGTACGCTTGCCGCGGTGGTGGTGTCGAGCCGCTCGGTGAGACGGGCATCCTGCGCCGCGGCCGTGGCCGGCCCCGAGAGCGCGAACAGCAGGAGAGTGAGGCGAAGACGGCGCACGAGTCAGGTCACCGTGAGGACGGAGACGGGGGCGCCGAAGTCGCTGTCGGAGGCCTGCGGCTCGGTCGGGTCGCGCTCCCACCGGCGGCCGTCGATGAGGAACGTGTAGTGGTAGCGTCCGGGCTTGAGCCGGAGCTCGACGACCCATCCGCCGTCGCGGCCGGCCGGGCGAAGCGGCGTCGCCGCCGGATCCCAGTCGTTGAAGTCACCCACCACCGCGACGCGCGAAGAGGCCGGCGCCTTGAGATGCAGGGACACGGGCCGGGCGTCGGTGGGCACCGCGACGACCGCGACCGGGGCCGCCACCGGTTGGCGGGCGGGCGCGCGCGGACTCAGGAGCAGGAACCCCAGTCCGGCGGCGATCGCCCCACCCGCGATCCAGGCTCCCCGCCGGTGTCCGTGTCGCGACGCCGTCCACCCGGCCGCATCGGCGCGGATCCGATCGAGCGCGTGCGCGTCCACCTCCGCGCCGAGCGACACCGGACGCTGCAGCTCCGCCACCACGCGGCGGAGCCGCTCGTCGTCGAGGCGGTCCTCGCGCTCAGCTGGCATGGACGTCTCGCAACAGGTCGCGCAGTTGGTCGCTCGCGCGCTTCACCCGCATTCGCAGGGCGGGCTCCTTGGCGCCGGTCATCTCGGACATCTCCGCATACTCCAGTCCCTCGACATAACGCAACAGGAACGCTTCCCGGTAGTGGGGCCTCAGCCGATCGAGGGCTTGGCCGATCTCATCCCGCCATTCGAAGGCATCGGGCCGCTCGCCGGTGGACGCCACGTCGTCCGGCAGATCGGCGTCGAAGCGGCGGTCGCGCTGGAGGCGGCGGCGCACCGTGCGGCAGCGGTTGACCACGATGCGGAAGAGCCACGCCCCGAACCGCTCGGGCTGCCGGCAGCTTGCCAGCGCCCGGTAGGCCCGCACGAAGCTGTCCTGCATCGCCTCCTGGGCGTCTTCCCGGTTGCCCAGCATGTGAAAGGCATAGCGCCCGAACCGATCGCGGTAGCGCGCCATGAGCGTGGCGTACGCGCCAAGATCACTGGCGAGCGTTCGGGCGACCAGTGCGGCATCGCTGTCGCTCATCCTCAATAGACCGCCGTCGCCGTGCGGCTGTGACAACGGGGGTTCGAGCCTTGGCGCGGTCACGTGGGCTTCCGTCGCAGGGTCATTTCGGGAAGAGGCAGGGTGGATCCCGACTACCGGAGAAACGACGATGCACAGCTCACGACTTGCACTGATGATGGCCCTGGCCCTGGGGCTCGGCTGCAACACCTCGGAGACCGGACCCGCGGGACCTGGCTCGGGCAAGACCGCGGTGTTCCTCACCGATGCGCCCTTCCCCTTCGACGTCGTCAGCCGGGTGGACATCCACATCTCCGAGATCGGCGTGTCCCCGCAGGCCGACACGTCGCTTGGGCCTCCGGCGTGGATCACGGTGGCCCGTCCCGACCGGGTGTTCAACCTGCTCGACCTGCAGAACGGCGCGACCGCGCTGATGGGGGAGGCCGATGTCCCCCCCGGCCAGTACCGCGCCGTGCGGGTGACGTTCGACCCGGCCCGCTCCAGCATGACCGACGTGAACGGGGGCCATCCCGCGATCAACTGGCAGGCCAAGGGGGACACGCCCACCCTCTTCGGACTGGTGGAAGAAGCGATGGCGATCGATGAGAACGGCGAAGACATCGTGATCGACTTCGACGTGGGGCGGAGCTTCCTGCCCGACGCCTCCACCGGTGGCTTCATCTTCATCCCGTTCCTCCGGGCCATCACGCGCGCCGGGTCGGGGGCCGTCGAAGGCACCCTGGTCCATGCGGAGGGCGGGGCGCCGATCGGCATGGCGGCCGTGGGAATCCACTACGCGATGGACAGCTCCACCGCCGGGCCGGGGCCGCTCCTGGCCACCTCGCGCTCGGACGCCGACGGCCACTTCAAGGCGTCGTTCCTTCGACCGGGCCGGTACGTCGTGGTTCCCGAGGACCTGGATCGCGATGTGGTCGGGCCGAATCGGGTGGTCGACGTAAAGGCGGGCGAGACCGCGCAAGCGGGCGAGTTCAGCTTCTAATCCCCGGTCTGCATCTCCGGGACCGGTCTTGCCGTACGGTCTCGAGATGACTCTCCCACTCAACACACGTCTGCTCCCGCGCCGCGAGCTGCTTCGGCTCGCGGGCGCGGGGCTGCTGGGCGGCGTCGCCGCGGCTTGCGGAGCCGGTCACGGATCGGACCGTCCGGCTCCCTCCGATCCCGAAGCGCTTCGCCGCCTCCACGCGTCCGGTCGCCTGGTCAGCCGTCCGCACCCACCCGCCTCCGGAAAGGCGCCGAGTGGGCTTCTACCTCTGCAGCTGAGCGGCACGGATCGGGACGGCGCGGTCTACGTGCCGGCCGCCTACCAGCCCGGCGTGCCCGCCCCCCTCGTCCTCTCCCTTCACGGCGCCACTGGCAGCGGACGCCGGGGCCTGCGCCGCCTGCAGGACTGGGCTGACCGCGCCGGATTGATCGTACTCGTGCCGGACTCTCGCGGCAGGTCGTGGGATGTCGTGCGCGGCGGGTTCGGCCCCGACGTGGATTTCATCGACCGCGCGCTCGAGCTGGTGTTCTCACGGTATGCCGTGGACCCGTCCCGGATCGTCGCCGAGGGGTTCTCCGACGGCGCCAGCTACGCCATGTCCCTCGGCCTCCTTAACGGCGACCTGTTCACCCACGTCATAGCCTTCTCGCCCGGTTTCGTCACCGAGGGATCGCGCCGCGGCAAGCCGCGGTTCTTCGTCTCGCACGGGACCGAGGACCGGATACTGCCGATCGACCGCTGCAGCCGGCGGATCGTCCGGGACCTCGAGGGCGAGTACGATGTCACCTACACCGAATTCGACGGCGGACACGGGGTGCCCGCCGACATCGCCCGCGCCGCGGAGGAGTGGTTGACCGGCCGCGCGTGAGCGGCCGGACTTGGCTTTGCTCAACGTTCAATCCATACTGAACGTGCGATTCACACGGGCGCGCCGCTCCTCACCGCCGGGAGACCGATGGACCCCCGCACCAGCCGCTTCACCGACCGCCTCGCCACCCTGTTCGAGGACGACGGACTGCCGCCCATCGCAGGGCGGATCTTCGGCTTCCTCCTCCTGACCGACGCCGCGCTCAGCCTCGACGAGCTCGCCGGGGCGCTGGTGGTGAGCAAGGCGAGCGCGAGCACCAATGCCCGTCTCCTGGCTCAGCTCGGCGTCATCGAGCAGGTGCGCCGCCCGGGCAGCCGGCGCGACTACTACCGCATGGCCCCCGACCTCTTCGAGCGGAGCATGGCGCAGCGGCTGGCCCGCTGGCAGCGGTTCACCGAGGTGATCGGCGAGGGACGGCGAACGCTGCCGATGGAGAGCCCGGAGGTGCGACAGCGCCTGGAGCGCTACGAAGAGGCTTTCAGCTACATGGCCGATGCGATCGACCGTGCCCTCGTGCAGTGGCGCCGCGTGCCGCCGCCGCAGCTGACCCGCGCCATGTCCTCGCGGTGAGCCGGGTCGCCGCCCTCTCGGCGCTCCTCCTCGCGGGGTGCGCGGGGACGCCGAGCGTCTCCGGGGTGCGAGGGGCATCCCCCTCGCCCGAGACCCCCTGGACGCCGCCGGCCGACGCGGTGCCCCGGATCGTGGCCGCCGACACCTCCGCCCGGGCGGCCGTCCCGCCCGACCTGTCCGACCGGATCCGCCGGCTCACCCTCACCGAGATCGTCGGGCTCGGGCTGCGCAACAATCCCGCGACGCGTCTGGCATGGGCCAACGCGCAGACCGCCGCGTCGGTGTACGGCTCGGAGCGCGGGGCGTGGCTCCCGACCGTCGACGGCGACGTGAGTGCGTCGCGGCTCAAGACCGCGGCGAGTCAGGGACGCACGGCGGTCGAGCAGTCGGTCCTCACGCCGAGCGTGACTTTGAGCTACCTGCTCTTCGACTTCGGGGGCAGGACCGGCCGGGTGAGCGGGGCGCGCCAGCGCATGGTGGCGGCGAGCTTTACTCACAACGCCACGATTCAGGACGTGGTGCTCCAGATCCAGGTCGCCTACTTCCAGTACCTGGCCAACCGCGGCCTGCTCGACGCGCAGCGCACCACCCTGCAGGAGGCCCAGACCAACCTCACCGCGGCCGAGGAGCGCCGTCGGGTCGGGATCGCCACGGTGGCGGACGTGCTCCAGGCGCGCACCGCGGCGAGCCAGGCGCGGCTCGCGCTGGAGACCATCGAAGGAAACCTGCAGACCACGCGGGGCGCGCTCGCGCTGGCGCTCGGCCTGCCGGCCAATCTCCCGTTCGACGTGGACTCGAGCGCCGCCGCGGCGCCGGTCGCCCCGCTCGCCGACAGCGTGAACGCCATCATCGCCACCGCGCTCCAGGGCCGGCCCGACCTGGCCGCCACGCAGGCCGAAGTGGCGGCCGCGCGAGCGGCGGTGGGCGAGGCGCGCGCCGAGATGCTTCCGTCGCTCGGCTTCTCCGCCACGGGCGGCCGGACCTATGCCACCACGATCCCCGACGGCGCCAACAGCTACAGCCTCTCGCTCGGCCTGACGATCCCGCTGTTCAACGGCTTCAGCCGGCAGTTCGACCTCCGCGCGGCGCAGTTCGAAGCCGAGGCCGCGCGGGCCCGGGCGCAGTCGCTGCGCCAGGAGGTCGTCTTTCAGGTGTTCAGCGCGTACTACGCGCTGCAGACCGCGACCCGCCGGGTCGCGACCTCCAGGGATCTGCTCGCCAGCGCGGAGCAGTCGAACGAAGTGGCGCTCGGCCGCTACAAGGCCGGCGTCGGCAGCGTGCTCGACCTCCTCGCCGCGCAGACCGCGCTCGCCGACGCGCGCGCCCAGCAGGTGGAGGCGCGGCTGGCCTGGAGCGTTTCGCTGGCGCAGCTCGCGCACGATGCGGGCGTGCTCGATACCCGGGGCGAGAGTCCGCTCCGCCTCACCCACGACACCACGACGACGCCTCGATGACGCGATTGCGATTGCTGCTTCCACTCCTACTCCTGCCGGCCTGCGCCCAACCGGCGGCGCCGCCCCAGCAACGCGTGCCCGTCACCGTCGGCACCGTCGAGCGGCAGGACGTGCCGTTCGAGCTCCCCGCCACGGGGACGGTCGAGCCGCTCCAGACCGTGGCGGTCCAGCCGCAGATCGGCGGGCCGCATCGTGCGGGTCGCGTTCCGGGAGGGCCAGGACGTCGAGAAGGGACAGATCCTCTTCCAGATCGACCCGCGACCCTACCAGGCGGCGCTGGCGCAGGCCGAGGCGCTGCTCGCCCGCGACCGCGCGCAGGCCTCGAATGCGGACCAGGAGGCAAAGCGCTACGCCGAGCTGGCGCAGCGCGAGTATGTGACCGCGCAGCAGTACGACCAGGCCCGCACCGTCTCGGCCGCGGCGGCCGCGACGCTGGCGGGCAGCGAGGCCGAGGTCGAGACGGCCCGGCTCAACCTGCAGTACGCCACGATCCGGGCGCCCATCGCCGGGCGGACCGGGAGCCTGCGCGTGCGCGAGGGGAATCTCGTGCGCGCGGCCGATGCCGGTCCGCTGGTCACCATCAACCAGATCCGCCCGATCCTGGTGCGCTTCGCCGTGCCGGCGGCGCAGCTTCCGCTGATCCAGCGCCACCGGAACGAACGCCTCGTGGTGCGTGCCGAGCCGGTGGGCGGCGGCGACGCGAGCGAGGGCGAGCTGGCGTTCGTGGACAACGCGGTGGACACGACCACCGGCACCATCCTGCTGAAGGGCACGTTCGCCAACGCCGACGGCGCCCTCTGGCCCGGCGAGTTCGTCAACGTCCGGCTGCGGCTCTACACCGACGCGGCGGCTCTCGTGGTGCCGGCCACGGCGGTGGTGACCGGACAGCAGGGCAGCTTCGTATTCGTCATCGGCGCCGACAGCACCGCCGCGACGAAGCCGGTGAAGCTCGCCCGGACCCATGGGGAGACGAGCATCGTGGAAGGAGAGCTGGAGCCGGGGCAGCGAGTGGTGGTGGACGGCCAGCTCCGGCTGCAGCAGGGATCCAAGGTCCAGATCAAGTCCGCGGCCGACAGCGCCGCGCGAGGGAGCACATGAACACCGAGCTCTTCATCCGCCGGCCGGTCATGACCACGCTTATCATGGCCGGTATTCTGATCTTCGGGTTGGTGTCGTACCGGCTCCTGCCGGTGAGCGATCTGCCCGCCGTGGACTACCCCTCGATCTCGGTGAACGCGAGTCTCGCCGGCGCGAGCCCCGAGACGATGGCCTCGTCGGTCGCGACGCCGCTGGAGAAGGAGCTCTCCACCATTCCCGGCATCGAGGTGATGACGTCCACCAGCACGCAGGGCGGCACCTCGATCTCGCTTCAGTTCGCGCTGAGCCGGAACATCGATGCCGCCGCGCAGGACGTGCAGGCCGCGATCTCGCAGGCGCAGCGTCAGCTGCCGCGGGACGTGCTGCCGCCCAGCTTCCGGAAGGTGGACCCGTCCTCATCGCCCATCCTGTACTACGCGCTCCGCTCGACCACGCTGCCGCTGCAGCAGCTCAACGAGTACGCCGAGACCTTCCTCGCGCAGCGGCTGGCGACGGTGGACGGAGTGGCACAGGTGCAGGTGTACGGCTCGATGAAGTACGCCGTGCGGATCCAGCTCGACCCGCAGCAGCTGGCCGCGCGGAGCATCGGCATCGACGAGGTCGCCAATTCGGTCGAGAACGGCAACGTCAATCTCCCGACCGGCATCCTGTGGGGCACCGACAAGGCGTATTCGGTGGAGAGCCAGGGCCAGCTCACCGACGCCAAGGCGTTCCGCAGCCTGGTCGTGGCCTACCGCGACGGGGCGCCCGTCCGCCTGGGCGATCTCGGCCGCGTGCTGGACAGCGTGCAGGACACCAAGCGGGCGAGCTGGTTCAACGGGCAGCGGGCGGTCGTGCTGGCGATCCAGCGGCAGCCGGGCACCAACACGGTGGCCGTGGCCGATCGGGTGAAGGCCGCCGTGGCCGACCTCCGCTCGCAGATCCCGCCGTCGGTGGACATCGCGACCCTCAACGACCGGTCCGTCACCGTGAAGGAGTCGGTGGACGACGTGAAGTTCACGCTCTTCCTCGCCCTCTGCCTCGTGGTGATGGTGATCTTCCTGTTCCTCCGGAACATCCGCGCGACCTTGATCCCCGCGCTGGCGTTGCCGATGTCGCTCATCGGCACGTTCGCCGTCATGCACCTGCTGGGATACAGCCTCGACAACCTCTCGCTCATGGCGCTGACCCTGGCGGTCGGGTTCGTGGTGGACGACGCCATCGTGGTGCTGGAGAACATCGTCCGCCACATCGAGCGGGGCGAGCCGGTGTTCGAGGCGGCCATCCGAGGCACTCGTGAGATCAGCTTCACGGTCGTCTCGATGACGGTGTCGCTGGTCGCGGTGTTCATCCCGGTGCTCTTCCTCGGCGGGCTGATCGGCCGGCTCTTCCAGGCCTTCGCCGTCACCATCGGCGTCGCGATCCTCGTCTCCGGCTTCGTCTCGCTCACGCTGACCCCGATGCTGTGCAGCCGCTGGCTCAAGCCGACGGACGCCGCGGGAGAGCACCACGGCCGGTTCTACCGGGTCACCGAGCGGGCCTGGGTGGGGTCGCTCGCGTGGTACGAGCGCTCGCTCGACTGGGTGATGGACCGCCGCGGTCTCGCGCTCGCGTTCAGCGGCGTGATTCTCGTCGGTACGGTCGTGCTCGCCCGCATCGTGCCGAAGGGCTTCATCCCGAGCGAGGACAAGCAGCAGCTCTCGGGCACCACCGAGACCGCGGAGGGGACCAGCTACGACGCCATGGTGAAGCACCAGCGCGCCGCGGCGGCCATCGTGCAGGAAGACCCCAACGTGGACGGATTCATGTCGGCGGTCGGCGCGGGCGGGCGCACCAGCACGATCAACCAGGGCCGGCTGATCATCCATCTGAAGCCGCGCGGCGAGCGCGACATGAGCGCGGACGAGGTGGCCCGCTCGCTCTCACAGAAGCTCGCCGCGGTGCCGGGGCTGCGCGTGTTCATCCAGAACCCGCCGGTGCTCAACATCGGCGGCCGCTCCTCCAAGAGCGAATACCAGTTTACCCTCACCAGCTCCGACATCGACGCGCTCTACGACGGCGCGGTGACGCTGGAGCGCCGGCTGCGCCAGGTCGACGGGCTGGCCGACGTCACCAGCGATCTCCAGATCAAGAATCCGCAGGTGCAGGTCGAGATCGCCCGCGACCGCGCGGCGGCCCTCGGCATCGACGTGAACCAGATCGAGAGCGCGCTCTACAACGCGTACGGCGCGAGGCAGGTGAGCACCATCTACACCCCGAACGACCAGTACTGGGTGGTGATGGAGCTGCTGCCCGAGTACCAGCGCGACCTGTCGGCCATGAACCTGCTGCACCTGAGCGGACGCGAGGGCGTCTCGGTGCCACTGGGCAGCCTGGCGAAAGTCACCGAATCGACGGGGCCGCTCACGGTGAACCACTCGGGCCAGCTCCCCTCGGTGACGCTGTCGTTCAACCTCGAGCCGGGAACGTCCATCGGCACGGCGGTGGAGCGGGTCGAGGCCGCCGCGCGCGAGGTGCTGCCGTCCACGGTGAGTACGAGCTTCGCCGGCACGGCGCAGGCGTTCCAGCAGGCGCAGGCGGGACTGCTGATGCTGCTGGTCCTCGCGATCCTGGTGATCTACCTCGTGCTCGGCATCCTGTACGAGAGCTTCATCCACCCGCTCACGATCCTGTCGGGGCTTCCGTTCGCCGGTTTCGGCGCGCTGCTCGCGCTGATGATCTTCAGCCTCGACCTCAGCATCTACGCCTTCGTGGGCGTGATCATGCTGGTCGGCATCGTGAAGAAGAACGCGATCATGATGATCGACTTCGCCATCGAGGCGGAACGGAACCACGGGAAGAGCGCGCACGACGCCATCCTGGAAGCGGCCAGCGTGCGCTTCCGGCCGATCATGATGACGACCATGGCGGCGCTGATGGGGACCCTGCCGATCGCGCTGGGACACGGCGCCGGCGCCGAGTCGCGTCGGCCGCTCGGTGTGGCGGTAGTGGGCGGGCTCTTCTTCTCCCAGATCATCACGCTCTATATCACGCCGGTGATCTACACCTACTTCGACGCGCTTCAGCGCCGGTTGGGCCGCAAGCTCGAGGCGCCGGTCAGGGCGGCGGAGCCGGCTGAGGCCGGGGCGATGGCGCGGGTGCGGGAGGTCTGAGGAAGCCGGCGGCGACCGCGCGCCGCACGTCGCCGCCGAGCGGGGCGCCGGTGGCGTTGGAGAGGATCGCGACGACCACGTCGTCGTCGGGGTAGATGGCGAGCCATCCCGCGATGCCGGGACCGCCGCCGGGCTGAAGCAGGAGGCGGCGGCCGTCTTCGCGGAGGGACTGGAAGCCCAGCGCGTAGATCCCCGGCGTGCCGTCGGTGAGCGATACGGGGGTGAACATCTCGCGCCGGGCGCCGGCCGACAGGAGGCCGGGCCGCAGCAGTGCCGCCCCGAAGCGGGCGACATCTGCCGCGGTCGAGAGCAACCCGGCCCCAGGCAGCTTCAGGCTCGGATCGAAGGCCGGTGCGGGGATGAACCCGCCCCCGTCCCGTGAGACGTAGAACGCGGTGCGCCCCTGCGTGGAGTGGCGCGGATCGTTGGGCTCGGTCGCTCGCATTCCAGCAGGCTGCAACACGCGATGCCGCATCAGGTCCAGGTACGACTCCCCCGCCACAACTTCCAGCACCCGCCCCACGATGGTGAACAGGCCGGTCGCGTAGGCCGTCCGGCTCCCCGGCTCGAACATCAGCGCGCCGCGGGCGATGGCGGGGTAGACCTCGGCGAGCGAGGCATAGTGCGTGGTCGTGTAGTAGTGCTCGTCGGCGAAGGTGTCGGAGATGCCGCTCTGGTGCACACCGATGCGCCGGAGGGTGACGCCGCGACCCCGGTGCGGAAAGTCCGGCAGATAGCGCTCGACCGGTGCGTCGAGATCCACCAGCCCCGCATCCGCCAGGCTGAGCGCCGCGGCGAGCGTGAGCGCCTTCGAGATGCTGCCGATGCCGAACCTGGTGGCGGTGGTGATGGGAATGCCACGGGCGATGTCGGCGCGGCCGAATCCCTCCGACCAGACCAGCCGGCCGTTCACCGCGACCGCGACCGCGGACCCCGGCGCCGCGCCGGCGCTCATGGCCTCGCGCATCGCGACCCGGCCTCGGGCGATCGCCCGGCCAATGTCGGTCTCCGGCTGCTGCGCGGCCGCCGGCGCCGGAGCCAGGATCAGGAGGGTCGCGGCCAACCATCCCCCCCGACAGTGTGTCGAACCGCGATATGCGATCACTCCGTCCCCTCCTGCTCGCTCAGCGCAGGTTCGCCTTCAGGATCAGGACCTGATCCAGCGAGTCCCAGGGAAGGATCTTGCCGTCGCGGAACGCCCGGAGCTGCGCGTTCGCGATGTAGTAGTACTCGGATCCCGCTACCTCGCCCGTGGTCGGCTGGGCGAACCGCGGGTGACGCCGCTCGATCGTCTCCCACGACGCGACGCCCTCCTGCTTGCCATCCAACCGGATCCGGATCACCCGCTGGAACCAGCTCGGCTGGTGCGCGATCAGCGATTGCCGCTAGTAGGCGAGCCCGTCGATTCCACCGAGGTTGAGCGTGTCCGGCGTGGCCAGCCGCGTCCGCCGCCCCGAGACGGCGTCGATCCGGTCGATGCCGCCCGCATGCGCGACGAAGACCAGCTTCCCGTCGTCGGAGCGGGTGATGCCGTTGGGGAAGGTGTAGGTGGACGGCGGCGCGACCTCGACCACGCTGTCCCGCCCGGCCGGCAGGCGATACACCGCCCCCGACTGGCTGTCGGTCACGTAGACGTCGCCGTTGGGCATGACGGTGAGATCGTTGAAGCCGTGCCGGACATCGCCCGCGGGCGGGAGCACGTACCGACGCCGGAGTCGGCCCGTGTCCACGTCGTAGTGGAAGAGCAGCCCATGGGCCGCGAAGCTGCTGTCCGCCAGCGGGATGTTGGCCTCGGGCAGCACCATGCTCGCGGCCCAGAGCCCGCGGCGCCCGGGATCCACCTCCAGCCCCACCACCGGTCCGAGGCTGTCTCGGCCGGTGGGCACGAAGTCGCGCGCGGTCCCGTCCGGCGCGACCGCGACGATCTTCCGCTTGTAGAGGCTGCTCAGGAACAGCGTGCGTGTCTTCCCGTCCCACGCGGTGCCCTCCGCGGTGAGATCACGTTCCGCGAGCTCGAATGCCGGTGTGCTGGTGGCGATCGGACGGCGAGCCCGCTCGATCCCGGCCGCGATGGTCGTCCACGCGGGTGTCGCCCGCAGCGAGGTGAGCGCGCTGTCTTCTGTCGCGTCGAGCAGGACCGCCGCCCCCTCGGCCGCGAGCCGGCGGAGCAGAAGCGTCGCCGAGTCGCGGCTCCCGCCGAGCGCATGGGCGCGCGCGTGGTGATAGGCCACCGACGGAACCTGCGGCGCCATGGCGAACGCCTGGCGCGTGCCCTGCAGGTAGCCGGCGGTGTCACCGCGGCCGAGCGCCTCGAGTCCGGTCTCGATGTGGCCGGAGATCTGCTGGAAGGTGGGGGCCTGGGCCGCGAGGTCGGGGGCGATGGAGGACGAGACGAGGAGCAGCACCAGCAGTCGGCCGGCTGAGACCATCGGCAATGATCCGGGTGAGGGGTCTATCGCCCTACGCCGTCACCGCCCGGGAGATTCGTGTGAAACGCCACCTCGGTGGTGTAGCCGTCCGCGGTGACCAGTGACTCGATCAGGCGCCGGGCGCTCTCCTCGGTGTGCTTGGCCAGCGCGACCTCGCCGGCGCTTCGCACCAGCTGATCCCGGGCCATCCGGAAGATCGTGTCGCGATCGGAGGGCCGGAACGGATTCCACAGCCCGCTCTGCTCGTCGTAAGTCTTGAGCTCGGTCACCTCGACACCCAGTACCGCGGCCGGCGGCAGGGTCACCCGCACCACCTTCGCCTCGTGGTCCACGTCCACCTGCGTCCCGCGGTCGAGATCGAATCCGGCAAGCACCTTCCCCGTGACCACCACGAGGCTGCGCTTGGTCGAGCCCAGGAGCCGATTCTGGTAGACGACCACGTCGCGGAGCACGGTCTCGCTGGTCACCAGCCGGGCGACGGCGCGGGTGCGCTCCACCACCACGCCGTGATCCACCGTCGTCGTGCCTCGTCCGGAGAGGAGCCGGCCGCCGAGGTCGGTGGCCCGGCTGCCGAGCATGATGAACACGCCGAGGGCGAGGAGGGCGATGAGGGCGGCAACGACCCGGCGGGTGGGGCGCCCCGGCTCGTCTATCCTCTTCTCGTCTGTCATCAGCGGCACTCCTCCTCGAAGCGCTGCGCGACCAGCAGCCGGTTTTCCATCGCCCCCGATTGCGCCGCGATGCGCCAGGCGAACTCCCGGCGGGTGACCGCCGAATCCGCTCCCCGCGCCACCGCCAGCTTCCACTGCGCGCAGTAGGCCGGCAGCTCGGCGTCGATGATGCGCCGCGCGGTGGTGAGCGTCGCGAGGTACGCCTCGCAGTTCCCGTGAGCGGTGGCCTGCGCCCGGTGCACGGCCTCGTGTGCGTCGATCTCGGCGATCGTGACGGAATCGCGCACGTCGGCTCGGAGGTCGGTGACGGCCGCGCCCGCCTCGCACCGGGTGAAGCCGAGGAAGTCGTCCGGGCGCGCATCGCGCTGCGCGGCGGCACTCCGGGGGATGAGCGCGCAGAGGGCCAGCGCGGTCATCAGCGCGCCGGCGGGTCTAGCCCCAGTTGCCCAGCGCACGCCGGACCGCGACCATCTGTCCCAGGTGGTAGGACGTGTGGTCGGCCACGAGGAGAAGCTCGCGCAGGTAGGTTTGTCCGGTCCCGTGGGGAATGCGGGAGAACAGGTCCACGTGCCGGTCGGCGGCCAGCGCGGCCAGCGCCCCGCGGTCCTTCTGGAACGCCGCCACGCTGGCCGCAACGTCGTCGGCGGAGGGCTTCGCGGCCGGATCGGGCCAGTAGTCGTCCGGCCACTTCGGCTGCGCGTAGCGCGGGTTGCGCCAGAAATCGAGGATGTCGTGCTGGGTGATGCGGACGTGTTCGAGCAGCTCCCAGAGGTTGTGCGGCATTCCCGGCGCCTTCGCGGTCCACTGGCCGTCCGGCACGCCCTGGACCGTCCGCTCGAGGGCGGCGTGGGCGTCGTCCCACGACAGCAGGGTCGCGACGTGCTCGCGCAGGGCGGTGTCGCTCATGGCGCGGGATGAGGCCGGTCACAGCGCGGCGCGGCGCGGCCCCCTAGCATCGGTGTACCCACATCGACTCTCCGGAGGAAGTATGGCATTCGTCTGGGACCTGATTCAGCAGATTCAGCTGCGCAACACGAAGTCCGCCGCGAAGTCGGCCACCTCGACCGCCAAGTCGGCCCAGGCTCGCGCCAAGGCGGCGGAGGGGCGGGCGCGGTCGCTGGAGCTGAGGTTGGAGGAGCTGGAGGACGAGGTCGGCCACATGCGACAGATGCTCGCCATCCTGCTCGACCGCCTGGAGCGTCGCTTCGGGCCCGAGGCGGACAAGCTCGGGCAGATCTAGGGGCAGGCCCACTCGATGCCGCCGATCCGCTCCACCACGGCGAACTTGATCCCGTGGGCCTGGCACGTGTCCTCGAACCGGTGCTGTGCCTCGAACGAGTTCCGGTTCCAGACGTAAGTCGACACCTCGAGCGTACATCCGGGGCGGTTGCTGAACTCCCGCCCTTGGATCTTGCGCGAGACTTCCTCCAGGTCCGCCAACCCCACCGACGGTCTGCCGGTCATCGAACATTCTCCTTGCGCGACCGCTTCGCGGGCTTGCCGTCGGCGATCTTGCGACGATATTCGGTGAGACTGCCGGCACGGGTTCCCATCAGCGCCTCCTCGACCGGAACCTATACCCTTCCCCGCCGCGGCGTGGTGACCTGGATCAGGGACGCCGCGGCCCGCCCGTCAGACCTAGAAGACCGTGTAGATGAACGGCGCCAGCGCGGAGCCCTGGGCGAAGACCAGGAGCGCCCCGACCAGCAGCAGGATGATCAGAATCGGCGCGAGCCACCACTTCTTGCGGACCCGCATGTAGGCCCACAGCTCAGACGCCAGTCCGCCCTTGCTCATGGTATGCCTCCTCGATGATCTAGAACTGCCGGTCCAGGTCTCCCCGCGGCGTGGCCTGCCGATCCACCCAGCCGCTATCGCCCTGGTGGGCCTTGAGCGGGTTGCCCCCGAGCGCGCGGCGTGCGATGCCCACCGGGGTGATCACCAGAAAGTAGACGACGCCCAAGAAGATCGGCGTGGTCACTCTGGAGATCGCGTGCGCCAGACCCATCCATGCGCGCTCCACCGGGCCCAGCCTGCCCGGCACGATCAGGCCGGCGGCGGCGAGCGCTCCCGCGAGCGCGCCGAACACCATCGCGGCCCTCTCGCTTCCCCGCCACCCCGCGATGGCCGCCAATACCCCGAACGCGGCGGTCAGCGTGAAGGCGAACTTCCGTCCCTGTCGGGGCGTCAGTCGAGCGCCATGCTCTGTCGCCAATCCCCCTCCTCTCGCCAGGCCGGCTGGTCCTTCTTGCTCAGGATATACGGCCACAGGACCAGGTGGTCGAGGTCGGTCCGCATGAAACAGCGATACGCATCCTCCGGGGTACACACGATCGGCTCCCCGCGGACGTTGAACGAGGTGTTGACCAGCACCGGACAGCCGGTGCGCCGCTCGAACGCCGCGATGAGATCGTAGTACGCCCGGTTGACGTCGGGACTCACCGTCTGGACCCGGGCCGAGTAGTCCACGTGGGTCACCGCGGGAATCTCCGAGCGCCGTACCTTGAGCTTCTCGATGCCCCAGCGGCCTTCCTCTTCCGCCGTCGTCGCGATCCGCCGGTCGGCCCTGACCGGCGCCACCAGCAGCATGTAGGGCGAGTCGGTGTCCAGCTCGAACCACTCGGCCACCTTCTCCCGCAGCACGCTCGGCGCGAACGGCCGGAAGCCCTCCCGGAACTTGATCTTGATGTTCATCTGCGACTGCATCGCGGGATTCCGCGGATCGCCCAGAATGCTGCGGGCGCCGAGCGCGCGAGGACCGAACTCCATCCGTCCGGCGAACCAGCCGACCACCGCCCCCGTGGTCAGGATCTCCGCCGTCCGCTCGATCAGCGCGTCCGGCTGCTCCTGCCGGTACACGGCGCCCACCGAATCGAGGTAGCTCCGGATCTCCTCGGGACCGTAGTCGGGGCCGAGGTAGGCGCCTTTCATGGAGTCCCGAGACGCCACGGTTCGAGCCCCCTGCTGGTGGCGGTGCCAGATCAGCTGCGCCACGCCGAGGGCGCCGCCCGCGTCGCCGGAGGCGGGCTGAATCCAGAGCTGCTCGAACGGGCCCTCGCGGAGAATGCGCCCGTTGCCCACGCAGTTGAGCGCGACCCCGCCGGCAAGGCAAAGCCGGCTCTTTCCGGTGAGGCGGTGCGCGGTGCGTGCCATGCCCAGCATCGCCTCCTCGCAGATCTCCTGCACCGAGCGTGCGATGTCGAGGTCGCGCTGGACCAAGTGGGTCTCCGGCACCCGCGGCGGCGCACCCATGAGCGCGTCGAACGCCGCGTTGGTCATGGTGAGCCCGCCGAGGTAGTCGAAGTAGCGCTGGTTCAAGGTGAGCGACCCGTCATCCCGCAGGTTCACCACGTTGTCCCGCAGCAGCCTTACGAACGTCGGCTCGCCGTAGGGGGCGAGGCCCATGACCTTGTACTCGCCCGAATTGACCTTGAATCCCAGATAGTAGGTGATGGCGGAGTAGAGCAGTCCGAGCGAGTCGGGCCAGTGCAGCTCGCTCAGGAGGCGCAGGTCGCTGCCCTCGCCCACGCCGATGGAAGCCGTGGCCCACTCGCCGACGCCGTCCATGGTGAGGATCGCGGCATCCTCGAACGGCGAGGGGTAGAACGCGCTCGCCGCGTGCGACTCGTGGTGCTCGGCGTAGAGAATCTCGCCGTCGTATCCCAGCTCGGTGCGGAGCTGCTTGTCGAGGTAGAGTTTGTCCTTGATCCAGAGCGGTCCGGCCATCAGGAAGGACCGGAAGCCCCTGGGCGCGATGCCGAGGTAGGTCTCGAGGATCCGCTCGAACTTGAGCAGCGGCTTGTCGTAGAACCCCACGAAGGCGAGATCGCCTACGCCGATCCCGCCGGCCCTGAGGCAGTACTCGACGGCCCGCTGGGGAAAGGCGGCGTCGCCCTTCTTGCGGGTGAAGCGCTCTTCCTGTGCGGCGGCGACGATCTCCCCATCGCGCAGGAGACACGCGGCGCTGTCGTGGTAATAGGCCGAGAGGCCCAGGATGTAGGAAGGCATTGGACGTGCCGCGCTCACGCGTCCATGGTCAGGCGCGGGTCATGAATCCGGCGGAGCTCGTTGGCGCGGGCGCGGACGGCGAAGCCCGCGCCATTCAACGGATCAGGTGCTGCTGTAGGCGTCGACGGAAGCGTTCAGGTCGCGCCGGAGCTCCGTTTCACCGCTCAGCAGGCTCTGCCAGGTCATCTCGGGCCCCTTCCGGGCGCCCTTCGGCACGATCTTCACGCCCTCGGGCGAGATCGTGACGGTATAGAGCTTCCCTTCGACTTCCAGCTCGCGCTTCAGCGTCTTATCGAGACGAGTGGCCATCGGGTGGCGCCTCCAAAGGGTTCGGTTGATCGACCCCGAAAGATCGCCGGTCCGCGCCGATCGTCCACCCCCTAGACTCAAGTCGTTTCTGGACAACCACTTCCCACCTGCTATTCCTCCCGGAGCACCACCGCCGGGTCCATCCGCATGGCCCGGATGGCGGGGATCAGGTTCGCCACCAGGGCGGTCGCCGCGAGCACGCCGGCCACCAGAACGAAGGTCGCGGGGTCCGTGGCGGCCACGCCGTACAGCTGACTCTCGATCAGGCGGGTGAGGGCCAAAGCGGCCGCCAGGCCGATCCCGATCCCCATCAGCGCCAGCTTCATCCCCTGGCGAAGGACCAGCCGGAGCACGTCACCCCGGTCGGCGCCGAGGGCGATCCGCACCCCCAGCTCGCGCGAGCGCTGGGTGACCGAGTAACTCATCACGCCGTAGATGCCGATCGAGGCCAGGACCAGCGCGATCCCGGAGAAGAGGCTGAGCAGCATCATCGAGAGCCGCCGCTGCCCGACCGACTGCGAGAGCAGCTCCTCCATGTTGTTCACGCCGGAGATCGGCTGATCGGGGTCCACCGACCGGATCGCGTCGCGCACCAGGTTCGCGTAGCCGTCGGGGCTGCCGGTGGTGCGCACGGCGATCGCCATGAAGGGCTGGGTGACCTGTCGGTACGACAGGTAGAGCTGCAGGCGCGGATCGGCGTCGAGCCCCTCGTGCGCCGTGTGGCCCACCACGCCGACCACCTCGATCCACTCGTTCTGGGTGCTGTCGGTCACCCCGTCGGGTGGGCCGAAAGTGAAGCGCTTGCCGATCGGATCGTCCTTCGGGTAGTAGCGCCGCACGAACTCCTGGTCGATCACCGCCACCATCCGGCTCCCCTCGCGGTCCTCGTCGGTCAGATACCGTCCCTTGATCAGCGGGATCCGGAGCGTCTCGAAGAACTGCGGGCTCACGATCCGGATGTCGCCCCAGGGGCCCGGCTGGTTCTCCGGGGCCTGGTAGCCCTCGATCTCGAAGCTGCCGGTGGACCAGTTCCCCCCGAACGGCATGACCGAGGTGGCGCCGACGCCGATGACGCCGGGCACCCGGGCGATCGCCGGCAAGGCCTGGTCGAAGAACGCCGCCTGGGTGGTGTCGTTGGCGTACTTGGTCTGCGGAAGCGCGAGGTTGAGCGTGAGCAGGTTGGACGGCTGGAACCCGGGGTCCACCCCCTGGAGCCGGGCGAAGCTCTTGAGCAGCAGGCCCGCCCCGGTCAGCAGCGTGAGCGCCAGCGCGACCTCGGTCACCACCAGGCTCCGCCGGAGCGCGTGGCTGCCGCGGTCGGCGGTGCTCCCCCGGCCGCCTTCCTTGAGGGCGCCCTGCAGGTTCGGCGTCGCGGTGTGGATCGCGGGCGCGAGCCCGAACAGCACGCCCGCCAGCACCGAGACGACGAGGGTGAAGACCATCACCGTCCCGTCGATCCCGATCTCGTCGCTGCGCGGCAGGTTGCCGATGTCCATCGCCACCAGGGCGCGCACGCCGAGGTACGCCAGGAAGAGCCCCACCACGCCGCCGGCCAGCGAGACGATGACGCTCTCGGTCAGGAGCTGCCTGAGCAGTCGCTCCCGCGTGGCCCCGAGCGCGGTGCGCACCGCGATCTCCTTCGACCGCGCCGCGGCGCGGGCCAGGAGCAGGTTGGCCACGTTGGCGCAGGCGATGAGGAGCACGAAACCCACCGCACCGAGCAGGACGAGCAGCGCGGGCCGGATATCGCCGGTGGCCTGGAGGCTCAGGCCGGTGACGTGGAGACTCCAGTCCGGCGGGTACTCGTCGGGGTAATCCCGCTTGAGCTGCTCGGCGAGGGTCCGCATCTCGCCCTGAGCCTGTGCCACCGTCACCCCAGGCTTCATCCGCGCCGTGAGGTTGAGATACTCGTTGGTGCGGCTGTCGTCGGTCATCTGATCGGCCCGGAACACGATCGGCGCCCAGATCTCCGCGTTCCGGTTGAAGAAGTCGCGGAACCCGCTCGGCATGACCCCGACCACCTCGAAGCTCTCGCCGTTGAGCGCCAGACTCCGGCCGACGATCTTCGGATCCGCCCCGAAGATCCGCTTCCAGGCGTCGTAGCTGAGCACCGCGACGTGCTCGCGCCCCACCGAGTCCTCGCCCGGCTGGAGCGTGCGGCCCAGCATGGCGGGCACCTGCAGCGTGGCGAAGTACCGCCCGGTGACCCGCTGCCCGATCATCCGCACCGGCTCCCCGACCCCGGTCAGGTTGGCCTGCCATCCGCTCTGCACCGCCATGGACTCGAACGAGCGGCCCTTCCGCTGATAGTCGATGAATCCCGGCACCGAGACCGGCGCCTCCAGCCCGTCGAGCGAGGGATAGAAGTGCTCGATGGTCACCAGGCGCTCCGGCTCCAGGTACGGCAACGGCCGGAGCAGCACCGCGTTGACCGCGCTGAAGATGGCGGTGTTCGCGCCGATCCCGAGGGCGAGGGTCAGGACCACGATGATGGTGAAGGCCGGGCTCTTGGCCAGCCGGCGGAGGGTGTAGCGGAGGTCCTGAAGCAGCGTATCCATGGGTCGCTCGTCCGGGCGGAGGGAGTACGATCCCGATTCGACAGATTGAAACTGAAAAGGGTTGCCGCCCCGACCCCGCTCAGCCGCGCAGCGCGGACGCGATGGCTGCCGCGGTGGGGTAGCGCTGTCCGGGATCTTTCTCCAACAGCCGAAGCACCACCGCTTCGACCGCCGCCGGTACCTCGGGGCGAACCGTGCGCGCCCCCGGCGCCGGCTCGAAGCGGACCGCCCGCAGGAGCTGCTCGATCGAGGGCGCGGCGAACGGCGGCCGCCCGGTCAGCATCTCGTGCGAGACCACGCCGAGCGCCCACAGGTCGGTGCGGTGGTCGAGCGGCGCCCCGGACGCCTGCTCCGGACTCGTGTAGGCGAGCGTGCCGAGCACCAGGCCGGTGCGGGTGAGCTTCTCGCCCGCGACCTTGGCGATGCCGAAGTCCAGGATCTTGAGCGTCCCGTCGGCGTCGAACATCAGGTTGGCCGGCTTGATGTCGCGGTGGATGATGCCGTGGTCGTGGGCGTGCGCCAGGCCGTCAGCGATCTGGACCGCGCAGGCCACCGCCCGCTCGATCGGCAGCCGTCCGTCCGCGATCGCCCGCTGGAGCGTGCCGCCCGCGTAGTAGGGCATGACGATGAAGAGTCGCCCATCGAACTCTTCGACGCCGTGAATCGCGCCGATGTTGGCGTGGGCGAGCTGGGCCGCCGCCTCCGCTTCCCGGTGGAATCGGCGGCGAAGCACCGGGTCCTCCGCCAGGCTCTCGGCGAGGAACTTGAGCGCGACCAGGCGGCCCGAGCTCCGCT
The DNA here is from genome assembly GCA_963846545.1 of uncultured Gemmatimonadales bacterium. GTDB lineage: Bacteria > Gemmatimonadota > Gemmatimonadetes > Gemmatimonadales > GWC2-71-9 > CAVVWJ01. The sequence continues at coordinate 199,112 of CAWJWG010000003.1, forward strand.
CGCGCGCCCGATAGACGCTCCCCATCCCGCCGCTGCCGAGGCTGTCGAGCACCTCGTAGCGGTCGCCCGCGCGAGGCCGGCCGCGGACCCGGGCACCGTCGAACGCCGCGGCCACCACCCGCTCCAGCCGTCCGGTCGAGTCCGCCCGCTCGGCGCTCGCGAGGAGGGCCTCCACCTCGCGGCGGAGCTCCAGATCCCCCGCGACCGCCACCTCGAGGAAACGGCCTCGCTGGCCGGCCGGAAGGTCGGCGCACTGGTCGAAGAGGACCTCGATCCGTTGCCGGCGGACGGGGTCCACGGGACGCGGGGTCACCGCACGGCGCCGCGCTGCCGGAGAATCGCCAGCACCTCCTTCACCGGAAGCGCCTCGACCGTGTTGCCGTTCGCCCGCTCGGTGGTCGCGGCGAAGAGCGAGTTGTAGATCGCCTCCTCGGTGGCCTCGACGGCGGCCTCGAAGAGCCCCGACATCGCGTCGTTGCCCAGCTCCGTCGCAGTGCGCCGCTCCTCCTCGTAGCGGCGGCGCACGCCCGGATGGGTCGAGAAGGCGATGATGTAGTCTCCCGAGCCGTTGTCCATCGCCGACCCGGTCCGCCCGACGCCGAGGGTAGCGCGCGTGGCGAGGCGCCGCAGGTTCCGGTCGCCGAGCGGCGCATCGGTGGCGACGACGATCATGATGGAGCCGCGCCCGCCTTGCGGTTCGTCGTTCAGCGTGAGCCCGTTGCGGCCGAGCGCGCGACCCACCGGCACGCCGAGGATGTGGAGGTCGCCGCCGTAGTTGCTCTGCACCAGCACGCCCACCGTCCAGGTCGAGTCGGCCGCCTTCACCCGGCGGGAGGACGTGCCGATCCCTCCCTTCCAGCCGAAGGCCACCGTGCCCGTCCCCGCGCCTACACTCCCCTCGGCGACACGCCCGTCCGCCGCCCGCTCGAGCGCGCTCACTACGTGCTGCGGGGTGATGGGGCGTCGCCGGATGGTGTTGAGCGCGTAGCCGTCGTTGGTCTCCCCCACCACCGGGTTGATCGAACGAACCTCACGCATGTCGGGGCGCGCCAGCAGGTGGGCGACGAGTGCGTCGGCGGCCCTCCAGACGCAGAGCGTGCAGGTGAGCAGGATCGGCGTCTCCAGCTCGCCCAGCTCGGCCACCTGCGTCACGCCGACCAGCTTGCCGAACCCGTTGCCCACGTGGATCGCGGCGGGGACCCGCTCGCGGTAGAGATTCCCCGCGTGTGGGACGATGGCGGTGACACCGGTGCGGATCGAGTCGCCCTCCCGCACCGTGGTCTGGCCCACCAGCACGCCGGGGACGTCGGTGATCGCGTTGGCCGGGCCGGTGGGCAGCGTGCCCGGCGCCACGCCGAGCTCCCGGGCCCTGGGCCGCTGCTGCGCCTGCGATGCGGTGATGCCGAGCGTGACCGTGAGTGACAGGGCGAGCAGGGCGCGCACGATCATTCCGCGTGCTCCAGGTCGAGGCTGAAGCCGAAGGCGTCGCCGACGCCGTCCAGCATGCTCCGCCACTCCAATCCGTATCGCCGCATCACCATGACATCGGCCTGTCGGGTCTCGCGGGGGAAGTCACGGAACATCTCGGGCATGGGTCCGAGCGGTTGCTCCACCGCCCGCTCGACCACGACGTAGGCGACCGTGTCGTTCGCGCGGACCGCGCCGATCACGCGCGCAGGAGGCCTCGGCGCGGAAGTGTTGGTGGAGTCGCCCGCGGGTGCGTGAGAGGCCCGCACCCACCGCGCGAATACCGTGTCCGGCGCGGAGCGGGCCAGCGAGTCCACCGTGGGCACCCGGAAGACGGAATCGAGCAGGAAGCGCTCCTGGCGGGTACGCTCCAGCTGCCATCGCAATTGGAATGTCGAGTCCGCCGGCAGGGAATCGCCGACCCGCTCCGTGGTGCCGCCGAGCATTCTGATCTGAAAGGTCTGCATGCCCCTGAACCGAACCAGGGCATCGGGATGCGCGAGCCGAATCAGCCTGGCCCAGTCTCCGGCGGAATCCGCCCGCAGGACGGCCCGGGCCACCTCGTCCGGTGGGAGTGCCGGCGGCTGCTGGCACTCTGCCGGGGAGAAAACCCCACCGACGACGAGCGCCGCGATCACCGCCGCAGTCAGCCGATCGTTCACCGCGCGGGGACTCCCGGCCGCTCGGTCGGCGGAGCGCTCCCCGGCCCGGGCAGCGGCGGCAGCGCGCCGGCTCCCTCCCGCTCGGCCGCGAGCAGTGCGTCGATGGTCGCGTGGCGATAGATCACCGGCGCCCCCTGCTGAAAGAGCCCTCCGGTGTCGGCCGTCGGCCCGTAGGTGGAATACAGGTCCCGCCCCAGCATGCGAAGGTAGGCCGTGAGCTGCCCCCGGTGATGCGCCGAGTGCGCGATCCTCCGGGTCAGCACCCATGCCCGCGAGCGGGGCACGTCGAAGAAGCGGGTCTCTCCCGCGAACCACTCGGCGGTCTGGGCGGCCAATCGCTCCAGGCGGCGGCCCGACGCCGCGGCGTAGTGCTCGAGAAAGGCGAGCCGGTTCTCGTTGGCCGGGAGCTGCGGCAGGCCGGCATCGATCCCCAGCATGCGCTGCATCCAGGTGTCCTCGGAGACGCACTGGTGGACCATCTGCTCCAGGGGCGTGCGCGCCCGAGGCTCCGGCCTGAACCCCAGGTCGGCGTCGGTGAAATGCGACCAGACGCCCAGCGTCTTGATCCGCTCGGTGCCGTACGTCTCGATGAGGAAGTCGTAGGGATGCATGCGTGCCTCGGCGTGCGCGCCGCGCTGAGACCGCGGGACGAAAAAAAAGAGAGGAGCGGCGCCTGGCCGCTCCTCTCAGCATAGCACCCCGCCACCGCTCAGTCATCCACCTCCACCTTGAGGCTGGTCGCGGCCAGACCCGTGTCATCCCCGCCGTTGTCCTCGCGAAGCTGGGTCCGGCCGTTCACCTCGATCCGGAGGCCGAGCACCCGCAGCACGGCCGAGGACTCACCGCTGCTCTCCAGGTTGTCGTCGTCCACGTACAGCTCCAGCTTCGCCGAGTCGTCGTCGTTTTCCAGCCGGAGATCGGCGGCGACGAACGTGCGGTCGTCCGGGGCCTGGGGCGCGCCCGGCCGGCTACGGCGGGCCTCGATCAGCGGCGCCGCGCCGGCACTCAGCTCGCTCTGCACCGCGGCCTCCCACGCGGTGCGGCTCTCGTGGCTCTCGGTCCCGCTGCGAAAGCGGGTGCCGCTGCCGTAGGAGACGACGAGCGCGCCGAGCTCCAGCGTGACGGTGCCGGCGCCGGGGTCGATCGCCGCCACCCGGCTCACGAGCTTTTCCTCGTCGTCGCCGTTCTCGACGTGGACTTCGCGGGCGATCATTTCCCCGGGGAAGAGCTCGATCTCGATCCGGCCGGCGCCGCCGCTGCCGAGCGAGCTGTCCACGGTGGCCACCGCGCTGCCCGTGGCGCTGCCGGGGTTCGAGTCGGAGGGAACCGTCAGGTCGGAGCTGCACGCGCCGACGGTGGTGGCCGTCGCGAGGGCGGTGAGTGCGGTGAGGAAACGGTGTGCGAAACGCATGGTGCCTCCAGGGGTGGTCGGTCGCACGGTCGTTCGACCGGCTGACGGCCACCTCAAAGGCAAGCGCCGGGCCCCCGACGATGATGGGTAAGTCGTTGAATGGCAACGTGGAGGGCTGCGTGATGATGTAACGGTGGGATGCACCTGCAACGAAACGTTCCAGCTAGCGGTGGGCGGCCTCGTCTCCCACGATCGCCGAGCTCTCCTCCAGTGTGACCGCGAAGTAGTCGAGGTTGAGCGTTCGGACCTCCGCCGAGCGGAGGACCAGGAAGTCGCCCCGGATCTCGTAGTACCGCTCGTCCGGCTCCGAAGGGCCCACCAGCGCGCGCGGCTCGCCCTCCTCCCGGTCGTCCACCAGTCGCCGCCGGTGCGCGTCGGTCAGCACGATGGTGTCGAGCGCGCCGTCGCGGTCGAAGGTGAAATCCGTCACGATCCCGCGATACAGGTAGCTGCCCGAGGAGTGGTCCACCACCGCGGAGACGTAGACCCCGTCCACCGCGCGGCCCTCGCCGGCGTTCTCCCGGAAGTCGAGCACCTCGCCGGTCAGCATGTAGTACCAGTAGTTGTCGAACCGGAAGGTCTTGGTGCGGTGGTCGAGCCTGAGCCGGCGGACCACGCGATGGCCCAGGTTGCCGACCACGGCCGAGGCCGCGTAGAGCGACACGAGGTAGGCGGCGATCCCGGTGTAGTGCCCGGCGACGGCGGTGACCACCCGGTCGAGCTGCTCGCTGCCGTCGCCGAAGTTCCCCACCAGCAACAGCACCATCGCGCCCACGTCGGGGTCGAAGCCGAGCCGGCGTACCAGGGCCAGCCATATCGCGTGCAGCACGAGCGCGAACGCCACGCCGTAGGCCAGCTCCTCCGACACCCGGCGCAGGGATGTAGGGCTCGCCCAGCCCCAGGGGCCGCGGGCGTAGCTGTATCGGAGGATGATGCCGGGAAGGACCAGCAGGAAGACGAGGAGCGCGGGAAAGGCGAAATTCATCCCGTTTCCGCGAGTCTCCTGGCGAAGGGGCCGCGCACCTTCGTCATCACGTCGATCTGCACGCGGTAGGTCTTGCCGTTCATGTTCACCCAGCCGTCGCGCCCGTGAATCAGATGCTCACGCAGCTGCCGTCGCGCGGCCGGGTCCAGCAGGATCGATTCCAGCGTCTTCGAGATGCGACCCTTCATGCGGCTGCTCACACGCGGGGGATGGGTTGAGTCTAAGGATGGCGGCGGGCTTCCGGCAACACCAAACTGGCCACGGAAGCCCGCGCGACGCATCTTCCTCCACCCGCCGACCTCTCATGGAGAACAGTGCATGCCAGTCTCTCGCCGCGAGTTCCTGAAGCAGGGCGCCGCCGCCGGCCTCGTGGCCGGTACCTCTCCGCTCTCCGCCACGCTCGAGGCTCCCTGGATCCGCCGGTCCACCGCCGCCGAGCCGGTGGTGGTCGCGTCGATGAACGGCAACTGGTACAAGAACGGCGGCAAGGAGACCTGCGTCGAGAAGGCGTACCGGCTGATGACCGGCGGCACCGACGTGCTCGACGCCCTGATCGAGGGCGTGAACATCCTCGAGCTCGATCCGGAGGAGGACTCGGTCGGCTACGGCGGTCTGCCCAACGCGGAGGGCGTGGTCCAGCTCGACTCCTGCTGCATGCACGGCCCCAAGCGGCGCGCGGGCGGCGTGGCGGGACTCGAGGGCGTCCGGACCCCGTCGAAGGTCGCGAAGATCGTGATGGACCAGACCGACCACCACCTGATCGTGGGCCACGGCGCGCAGGAGCTCGCGCGGGCGTTCGGCGTCAAGATCGAGGACGACCTCAACACCGAGCACTCCCGCCGGGCCTGGCTCGAATGGAAGCGGCAGTCGGATCCGAGGCACTACCTCGATCCCGACAAGCGTGCGGCCGCCGACCGGCGCATCCTCGACTCGCTGTATCACGAGGGCCTGCTGAGCTCGCGCGTGGTGCACGGCACGATCAACTGCGACGGCGTCAACGCCAAGGGCGAGATCTGCGGGGTGACCACCACCAGCGGCCTCGCCTGGAAGATCCCGGGCCGCGTGGGTGACTCGCCCATCCTCGGCGCCGGGCTCTACGTGGACGGGGCGATCGGTGCCGCCGGATCCACCGGCCGCGGCGAGGCCAACCTGTACAACCTGTCGTCGTACCTCATTGTCGAGAACCTGCGCCGGGGCATGCATCCCAAGGACGCCGGCCTCGACGCGCTGAAGCGGGTCCGGTCGAACACGGTGGAGAAGCGGCTGCGGCGCGCCAACGGCGATCCGAACTTCAGCCTCACGTTCTACGTCGTGAACGCCCGCGGGGAGCACGCCGGGGTCTCCATGTACGCCGAGGACGACGGCTACCAGGGGTGGGCCGGCAACACCAACCGGGGTTTCATGAAGTACGCTTACTGTGACCGGAACGGCCCCAAGACCGTGGCTTGCGAGCCGCTCATCCCGGGCAAGCTCGGGGCGGACGATTAGGCCAGGCCCGAGGACTCGTGTCTCGGCTCGACCCGCTACCGGATGCCCGTACCGCTCGCTATACTCCGCCGGGTCGCATCCCTCCCGCTCGTCCGTTTCCTCGTGAATACTCGACGCTCGCGGCAGGCCCCATCATAGAAACCGAACTTCGAGAGTGTCATGATCGTTCGCGGGCCCCTCGCGATCGCCGCCCTGGCGTTTCACGCGACCCTGTTTTCCCTGCCGGCTGCCGCACAGGCCGACCGTGTCCCGTCCGCCGTCACGATCCCGACCCACGCCGGCCCGCTCATCTCCCGCCGCACCGCCACCATGGCCGGCCTGCTCTTCGGCGCCGCGCTGCTGGGTGACCGGAGCGTTCGCGAAGAGGCGCAGGAGCACCGCGGCACCACGTCGAACTCCATGGCGCGCATCGGCAACGGCATGGGCGATTGGAAAATCCTGGTGCCGGCGATCTCGGCGGGCTATCTCGCGGGTGCGGCGACGGGCAGCAGCGATCTCAAGCGGGTCATGTTCCACGCGGGCGCGGCGGCGCTGGTCGCCACCGGAGTCACCAGCTCGATCAAGTACACCATCGGCCGCACCCGCCCGACGTTCGCCGGCGATCCGGACCAGTTCCGGCCCTTCACCGGAGCCAACTCATTCCCCTCGGGACACACCGCGGTCGCCTTCGCCATCGCCACGGCGATCGCCGACGAGACCGACGACGGCTGGTCCGACGTCGCCCTCTATGGCGCCGCGACCCTCACCGCGATGGCCCGCATCAACGACGACCGCCACTGGACCTCGGACGTCCTGATCGGCGGACTGATCGGCCATCTCAGCGCGAAGTGGGTGTCGCGGCAGATGGGACCGGTGCGCGTCTCGCCCGCCGGGGTGACGGTCAACCTGCAGTTCTGATTGTCGAATGGAACCGAGCGGGCGCTCGGTTCCAGCGCGAAGAACCCCTTGCCGCAGTGATACAGCAGTCCGCCGGGACGGACCTCCGCGTCGTCCTAACGGCCGCGGGGCCGCCGGCCTCCCTGCGCGGGGCCGCGCCTCGCGGCCGATCCGGGTCGAGCCCCGCCCGCGCGACCCCCGCCCCGCGGCTGCTCCGGCTGCACCGCCACTGCCGGCACGGCCGTGTAGTCGAAGTCGGGCACGATCACCCTCGGCAGACGCTTGCCGATCGCGCGCTCGATGCGCCGCAGATCGTTCTCCTCCTCCGGCGCCACGAAGGTGAACGCGTCGCCCACCGCGTCCGCCCGGCCCGTGCGGCCGACCCGGTGGATGTAGTCGTCGGGCACCGCCGGCACGTTGAAGTTGACCACGTGGCCCAGCTCGGCGATGTCGATCCCGCGCGCGGCGATGTCGGTGGCCACCAGCACGCGGTACTTCCCGGCCTTGAATCCCGCCAGCGCCTGCGTCCGCTGCGACTGGGAGCGATTCCCGTGGATCGGGGCCGCGTTGATGCCGTTTCGCACCAGAAACTTCGCGAGACGGTCGGCCCGGTGCTTGGTCCGGGTGAACACCAGCGCCTCGCGCATATCGCCGCGCTGCAGCAGGGCCAGGAAGAGCGCCGGCTTCAGCTCCTGCTGCACCGGATAGACCGCGTGCGTGATCCCCACCGCCGGTGCCGACCGCCGCTCCAGGTTGATGTTGACCGGATTCCGCAGCATGTCGCGCGTGAGCGCCTTGATCGGATCGGGCAGCGTCGCGCTGAAGAAGAGGGTCTGCCGCTTCGCGATCGGGGGCAGGTGCTGCAGGATCTTCCGGATCTCGGGCAGAAATCCCATGTCGAGCATCCGGTCCGCCTCGTCGAGCACCAGGATCTCCAGTCCCCCGAGCTTGGCGTAGGGATAGCGGAAGTGGTCCATCAACCGGCCCGGCGTCGCGATGATCACGTCCGCGCCGCTCCGGAAGGCGTGCTCCTGCGGACCCATGCCCACGCCGCCGAAGACGGACGCGCCGGTGATCGGCGTGTGCACCGCGAGGTCGTTCAGGTCGGCGAGGATCTGGGCCGCGAGCTCGCGGGTCGGCGTGAGCACCAGGGCGCGGGTGGTGCCGCGCGGCTTGTCGATGAGCCGCTGCAGGATGGGGATGAGGAAAGCGACGGTCTTGCCGCTGCCGGTCATCGCGCACGCGAGGACGTCCTTGCCGGCCATGGCCGGTGGGATGGCGTCGGCCTGGATCGGCGTCGGCCGGACGTAGCCCAGCTCCTTGGTGCTCTTGAGGAGGCTGGGATGGAGCTTGAGTGACGTGAACGGCACGCGGGTCCTCGGATTCTCGAAACGGCCTGCGCAAGGCGGGATGCTTTGGGCGGGAACGGACCGTCACATCGGAGGGCGAAGCATAGGGAGGTGGCCGGAGGGCGGCAACGCCGCTGCGGATCGAGTGCGAGTGTTCCGGCGGACGAGGCAGCGGCGCAGCGGTGCCGGACCCTGGCGGGGGCGGACTGACGCCTCCATAGTGAGGCCATGACCATCGAGCCGGCACGATCGGAGCCGTTCGAGGACCGGGTCTTCCTGTTCCTCGTGTTGGGCGTGTCGCTGGCCTTCGTCTGGATCCTGCGGCCCTACGCCGGCGCGATCCTCTGGGGAACCGTGCTCGCCATCGTGTTCGCGCCCCTCAACCAGCACCTGCTCGTCCGGATGGGACAGCGCCGGAGCTTGGCCGCGGCCTCGACGCTGCTGCTCATCGTGGTCCTGGTGCTTTTGCCGGTGAGCATGATGGTTCAGTCGCTGATCCAGGAGGCCACGACCGTCTACCGCCGGGTCGAATCGGGCGAGCTCGACGTGGCCGCGTGGTTCCAGCAGATCTACGCCGCGCTGCCGGGGTCGGCGGTGGATCTGCTGAACCGGTTCGGCCTGACCAACCTGGAGACGGTGCAGACCAGGCTCTCCGGCTTCTTCACCGGCGGCATGCAGATCGTCGCCACCAAGGCGCTCAACATCGGCCAGAACACCTTCGAGTTCGTGGTCGCCCTGTTCGTGATGCTGTACCTGCTCTTCTTCCTGCTCCGTGACGGCGACGTGCTCTCCCGCCGGATCCGGGACGCGATCCCGATGCCGCCCACCCGCCAGCGCAACCTCGCCGTGCGCTTCACCACCGTGATCCGGGCGACCATCAAGGGCAATCTCGTCGTGGCGCTGGTGCAGGGTGCGCTCGGCTCGCTGATCTTCTGGATTCTCGGTGTGGGAGCGCCGGTGCTGCTCGGCGTGCTGATCGCGCTCCTGTCGCTGCTGCCCGCGGTGGGCGCGCCGGTCGTCTGGCTGCCCGTCGCCATCTATCTCTTCGCCACGGGACACATCTGGCAGGCCATCACGCTCACGCTGTTCGGGGCACTGGTGATCGGCTCGGCCGACAACATCCTGCGGCCGATGCTGGTGGGGAAGGACACCAAGCTGCCCGACTACCTCGTCCTCATCTCCACGCTGGGCGGCATCGCGGTGTTCGGGATAAACGGTTTCGTGATCGGGCCGGTGATCGCGGCGCTGTTCGTCACGATCTGGGAGATCTTCGCGGCGTCGCGCGTCTCGACGCCGGTGCCGGTAGCGGGTGAACCGGGGTAACATCGTCTCTCTGCTTGCTCGACACAGGTTGGCATCGGAGGCCTCATGCATGGACGGCTCTTGGTTCTCGCGGTCGCGGCGTGCGCGCTGGTCCCGCCCCTCGCGGCGCAAGCGACATCCTCCCGAGTCATCGAATGCGCCGCCAGCTCCCGGCAGCGCGTGCAGTGCGATGCCGGCGGCCAGGTCGACACCGTCAAGCTGGTGAAGGACCTGAGCTACAATCGCTGCAGCGCGGCGGGAAGCTGGGGCTGGACCGACAAGAGCGTGTGGGCCGACAACAGCTGCCGCGGTCAGTTCGAGGTGGTCTTGCGGACCGTGGCGGCCGGGGGAGGCACTCGACGGATCACCTGCGGCACGCTGACGACTCAGCGGGTGATGTGCAAGACCGAGGGAGCCGCGACCAGTGTTCGCCTGGTTCGGGGGATCGGTCCCATCACGCGGTGCCGGAAGGGCACCACCTGGGACCACACCGATTCCCTGATCTGGGCCGGCAACGGCTGTCGTGCCGAGTTCGAGGTGACGTACAAGAACGTCGCGACCCCGCTCCCGGCGCCGGCGCCCGCTCCGACCACCAGGCTCATCACCTGCGGCAATGCCTCCGGGACGCAGGTGACCTGCAGGACCGACGGCTACGCCACCGGCGTCCGGCTGGTGCGTGACCTCAGCGCCCGGAGCTGCCGCAAGGGATCCAACTGGGGCAACACCGACTCTTTCATCTGGACCAACAAGGGGTGTCGGGCTCAGTTCGAGGTGACCTACGGGTCGCCGCCCACCGACCCTTCGACCGAGCCAGGCATCCGGCGCATCACCTGCGGCACACTCTCGAGCCCCCAGGTGACCTGCAAGACCGAGGGCTACGCCACCAGCGTCCGCCTGGTGCGTGAGCTCAGCAACAACCGCTGCCGCAAGGATTTCAACTGGGGCCACACGGATTCCTTCATCTGGACCAACAAGGGATGCCGCGCGGAGTTCGAGGTGAGTTATCGGCCGGCCTCGTCGCACGTGCGGACCGTTACCTGCGGCGTGCTGACGGGTGCCCAGGTGCAGTGCTTGACCCGGGGCACCGCCCTCCAGGTTCGGCTGGCGCGGGAGCTGAGCACCAACCGCTGCCGCAAGGGGACCAACTGGGGCAACACCGACTCCTTCATCTGGGCCAACGGGGGATGCAAGGCGGAGTTCGAGGTCACCTACCGCGGTGTCGCGCCGCCGCGGCCGACCCCGGGGCCCTCACCGACCCCGGCGCCGGAGAAGACCCGGGCCGTCTCCTGCGGTAACGTCAGTGGCTCGTCGATGTCCTGCAACGCCTTCGGCACCGTGGCCACCGTGCGATTGCTGCGCGATCGGAGCGGCGGGCGTTGCAGTCAGCCGTCGAGCTGGGGGCTCAACGAGGCCGCGGTCTGGGTGACGCGCGGGTGTTACGGGGATTTCGAGGTGACCTACGCGACGACCATGAAGACCTACTGAGACGCCGCCGGGAGCACCACCGGTCGTCCGCGCAGCCGCGGCAACCTCGGAGCCGGTCGTGTCCATCGTGGCGAGGCGGATCTCGAGGTTTCTATGGACCCCAGGCCTGTGGCCCGAGGTACTCGAACGTGTCGTTGTCCGAGATGTTGACCTCCCCGGTGCCGTCGGCGTTGATGACGTACACCTCGACGTCGGAATCCAGGATGTGGATGTACGCGATCCGGTCGCCCGCCGGGGACCAGCTCGCGGTCACGTCCTGCCCGCCGTCATCCGTGGTCAGCGGCCGCGGGTCCGAGCCGTCGGCGCTCATGGTGAAGAGCCTGCTTCTTTCGTTCAAGGTGGACAGGAACGCGATCCGCGCCCCGTCGGGCGACCAGGTGGCCAGGTAGGCCTCTACGCTGACAAAGGGGGTTCGTCCCGTTCCGTCTGAGTTCATGACGTCGAGCCCGGTCGGGTCCGGTCCCGGAGAACAGGATGCGCCGGCCGTCCGGGAACCAGGAGGGGGAGAACTCGCCGACGTCCGGCGTATTGGTGAGGTTCCTCAGCCCCGTGCCGTCCGCGTCCATGACCCAGATCTCGAACCCGCTGTCGTCGATCCAGCCTTCGAAGGCGATCTGCGAGCCGTCCGGCGACCACACGGGTGGGCCGATGAAGCCACCGTCCATCGGGCGGTAGCTGCACCGGATTCGTGCCGTCGGCGTTCATGACGTACACGTAGGCGGTGTAGAAATCGTCCTCGGGACCGATCCGGTTGACGAAGAGGATCTTGCTCCCGTCCGGCGACACGGCGGGATAGACCTCGCGCTCCTCCTGCGGGTGTGTTGATGAGCCGGACGACATCGCTGCCGTCGGCATTCATGGAGTAGAGCTCGTAGCTCCCGTCCCTGTTGCTGTAGAACACGATCCGGTCGAGCAAGGGCGTGTGGGCGCAGACCACGTCGAAATGCGTCCGGAACGTTTCGCCGGCGACGACCCGGAGGAGGCGGGGATGAGGTCCCTGGACGGTACAGTTGCCCCGAACCCCCGTGAGCCGGACCTCGATGTCGCCGGCGGGCACCTCCGCGAGTGTCGCCGTGGCGTTGGCGCCGATCGCCAGCGATCCGGCCCCTGCCACGTGCACGCTGTAGCCGTCCGCGTCGAGACCCTGCCCGGTGGAGACCGTGGTCACCTCCACGGTGCCGGTGCCGGGATCGGCTGGGCCGTCACCACATCCAGCGAGCGTCAGGACCAGGCAAAGACCGGACAACACACACGGACGCAGAGGAGCCGCTGCCATACCGGGAAGGGCCACGCGAGGAGTGTTTCTCATACCGTAGCTCCGAACTGCGGCTGAGCTCTGTGAGGCGGGTGGGTACTTGGTGATTCCAGGTGACGAGTACGGGCGGCCGCGGGAACACGTCCGGTCTGTTCGCGAAGCTATCGCGCGCGCGGTAGACCCGAAAGCCCGGCACTTCTTGCCGCTCTCAGGTAGCGGGAGCGATGCTTCCCCGGCATCTTGATGCACCTTTCCAGAGACGACGTCATGCCCGAGGTAGTCGCCCGGCTCCAGGCCTCCCTGTCCGACCGCTACCAGCTCGTGCGCGAGCTGGGCCAGGGCGGCATGGCCACCGTCTACCTCGCCGAGGACACCAAGCACGGCCGCAAGGTCGCCATCAAGGTCCTCCACCCCGAGCTCTCCGCCGTGCTCGGCAGCGCCCGCTTCCTGGCCGAGATCAAGGTCACCGCCAACCTCCAGCACCCCCACATCCTCGGCCTGATCGACTCGGGCGAGGCCGACGGCCTCCTCTACTACGTCATGCCCTACGTCGCCGGGGAATCCCTCCGCGCGCGCCTGGGCCGCGACGGGCAGCTCCCGGTGGAGGAGGCCCTGCGCCTCGCGCGCGAGGTCGCCGCCGCGCTCGACTACGCCCACCGCCAGGGCGTGGTGCACCGCGACATCAAGCCGGAGAACACCCTGCTGCTCGACGGGTCCGCCCTGGTGGCCGACTTCGGCATCGCGCTCGCCGTCGAGGAGGCCGGCGGCCACCGGATGACCGCAGACCGGCATGTCCCTCGGCACCCCGGCCTACATGTCGCCCGAGCAGGCGATGGGCGAGCGGAAGATCGGCCCCCGGAGCGACGTCTACGCCCTCGGCGCGATGACCTTCGAGATGCTGGCCGGCGAGCCGCCCTTCACCGGGCCCAGCTCGCAGGCCATCGTCGCCAAGGTCCTGACCGAGCAGCCGCCCTCGCTTCGGACCAAGCGGCCCAGCGTGTCGCCCGCGGCGGAGGCGGCGATCATGACCGCGCTCCAGAAGCTGCCCGCCGACCGCTGGGGCTCGGCCAGGGAGTTCAGCGACGCGCTGGTGACCGCGACCACCGCCCAGCACACACCGCTCGCCACGACGATGCCGCTGGCGGCCGCCGGCTTCCGGCCGCGGGCGAGCTGGCGATCCGCCGTGCCCTGGCTCGGCTGGGTCGCCGCCGGCGTCGCCGCCGCGGTCGCCGCGTGGGTCTGGCGCCGGCCGAGCCCGGAGCTGCCGCCGTCCCGGCTCGCCGTCATGGCCTCGGGGATCGGCGGCAGCGGTGCCAGCTCGCAACAGCGCCACCTGACCTTCACGCCGGACGGACAGACGCTGGTGTACGGGCTGGTGGGAAGCGACGGCATGCTCCGCCTGGTGCGGCAGCCGCTGGATGCCGAGGCGCCGACGCCCATCACCGGCGCGCTCCAGCTGAGCAGTCCGCTGGTCAGTCCGGACGGCCGGTGGGTGGTGGCGACCCAGGGCGTGAGGAACCAGGTGCTCCGCCTTCCAATCGAGGGGGGCAGCCCGGAGCTCTTCGTTCGCGCCCTCCTCACGTCGGACGACGCGGCGTGGGGTCCCGACGGCAGCCTCTGGATCAGCGATCCCGGGAACGGCCAGATCGGGCATGTCGTCGGCGATTCACTCGTCCCGGTGGTGGCGAAAGGCCAGCACCGGGTCCAGCAGATTCTCCAGGACGGCCATACCGCCCTCACGGTGCGGGCGCGGGTGGGAAACGCCACCGGCGCGGTCCTGCTGGTGGACCTGCGGGACGGGAGCGAGACGGCGATCCTCGACACACCCGTGATCGAGGCGAGAATCACGAGCGGCTATCTCGTCTTCGCCACGGCCACCGGCAACCTCCAGGCGGCCCCGCTGGACGCGCACGGGGCGGCGCGTGGTGGGGAATCCCGTCACCGTCGCGACCAACGTGGCCGTCACCGGCACGGGGGTGGCGCAGTTCGCGGTGGCGCCCAACGGAAACGTCGCCTACATCCCCGAGGAGCCCTACTCGCTCGTCTTCCTGGACCGCGCGGGGTCGAGCCGCGTGGTCACGGCGGAGCGGCGCAACTTTCACCACCCGATGTTCTCGCCCGACGGCCGCCGCCTGGCGCTCGATTTCACCTCGGTCGAGGGCCGCAACGTCTGGGTCCTGGGACTGGACGAGGGCACGCTCACCCGGGCCAGCTTCGACCGCGACGGGCACGACGCCACCTGGACCCCCGACGGCCGCTTCATCACCTACATCACGCCCATCAGCGGAGCCGACGGCGTGACCCTGGTGCTGCTGCGGAAGCGGCCCACCAGCGCCGAGCCGCCGGAGACTCTGCTCGTGTCCCGGCAGCTCGCCTACACCGGCGTCTGGTTGCGGGACGGCAGTGCCCTTCTCACGACTACCTCGAGCCTCGGCGGCGGCGGCAACGCCGCCGACTCCTCCGGTGCGGACTCGCGCACCGACGTAGCGATCCTGCGCAACGCCGGCAAAGGCCCGATCGAGCGCCTGGTCGCCAGCCCCTTCGCCGAGTGGTTCGTCAGCGCCTCGCCGGACGGCCGCACGATCTCGTTCGTGTCGGACCAGTCGGGGCGCGACGAGGTGTACGTGCGCGACCTGGCGGGGGAGCAGGACCAGGTGCTCGTCTCCCTGGAGGGCGGCACCGAGCCGGTGTGGGGCCCCGACGGGCGTGAGCTGTACTACCGTGAGACCGGACAGGGCGAGCCGTACTTGGTCGCGGCCGGCATCCGCACCAGTCCGACGCTCGCGGTGACCGGGCGGAAGCGGCTCTTTCCGGTGGGCGACATCGTGGGGACCAATCCCCACGCCAACTACGACGTCTCGCCGGACGGCAAGACGTTCGTCATGGTGCGCCGGAGCCCGGCCGCGCGCATCGTCGTGCTGCAGAACCTTCCCGCCATCGTGCGACGGCTGCAGGGGGAGCGAACCGGCGCGCGCTGAAGTCCGCCGCTACAGCCGGCCCAGCTTCTTGGAGTGGATGAATCCGGGTCGTGCTCACCGCACGAAATCCACCCAGCCCTCCGCTCCGCCCTCGTTGCTGATCAAGGCGATGCCGTCACTGGACATGGCGATTCGCCAGGCCAATCCGCCGAGCACGAGCTGTCGCACCAGTGTGCCTGAGGCGGCATCGTGGATGAACAGCCGTGTGTCGTCCGGGAAGGGATAGAGCACGTAGAGGAACTTGCCGTCGGGCGTGATGGCCACGTCCTCGCCGTACGCGCCCAGGCCCGGTTCCTGCGCTCCGGTCTCCAGGTTCCAGACGCTGGTCCCGCCATCGACGCCGACGATGTAGAGCCGCGTGCCGTCCCGGGTGAGTGTGAACGACCAGGCGTCTCCATCGAACGTACGCAGGATCTCGCCCGAGGAGTCGTCGAGCTCGAGGACCTCCGAGCTGCCCGTGGCGTACAGCAGCGGCCTCGAGGGATGTCGGACGATCTTTCTGACCCGCCCGACCGCGATCCCGACGGACCGCCTGGCGGCGAGATCGACGACCTCGAGCCCGAGGCTGGTCCCGACCGTCAGCACGGACCCATCCGCCGAGAGTGCTGCCACTCGAGGGGACCCAAAGCTCAGCGCGATGAAGTCCACCTCGGTGTTGGTCGTCAGATCCACAACCACGACGCCGGGGCCCGAGCTCCCACCCGATTCGCGGACCACGTACGCGCGGGTGCCGCTCGCGTCCAGCGCGATATCCACCAAAGTACCCGCGATGGGCAGCTCGGCTGGGAACGCGAAGTCGGGCAGCGCACCGGAGGCGAAGGTACCGGATCCCGTCACGAAGTAGCGGTCGTCCGGGCTGACTGCCAGCCCATGGGCACCGGCGAGCGGCACCCTCGCGAGCACTTCGCCGGTCGGCGCCGTTCCGACGAACACGCCGATCGAGCCACTGAGCGATCCGATGGTCGCCGTAATCCGCGCCGTGCCCTCGGACCCGGTGGCGGTCGCGAGGCCGTTCGCGCCGACGGTGACCAGGGCCTCGTCGTCGGAGGACCAGGTGACCGCATGCGGGCCGTCGATCTCCCAGCTGGCCCGGTCGAGCAACGCGACCGTCAGCTGCTGCGAGCCGCCGGGTGACAGGACGAGGCTGGATGGTGTGATGATCACCGCGGACGGGAAGCGCCCCACCGTGACCGGGAGCTCGTCGGAGAGCTCGCCGCTCGTCACCGTGACGGTCGCGGTACCGGCCTGAAGGCCGGTGAGCTGTACCACGCCCGGCGTATTCTCCGACTCCTCCACCCGGACCACGGTGGGATCGCTGCTCTGGATGCCGATCGGCGCGTCCGGCACGGGTTCGCCGTCTTCGTCGGTGACGGTGAAGGACAGTAACCGCACTTCGAAGGTGTTCAGCTCCAGCGACTCAGGGACTCCCACCACGGACGACGCCGGCAGCACGACCGTGACGTCCACCTCGGCGGCGATCTCTCCGCTCGTCGCGGTGATCAGGGCGCTGCCGGCGAACCCGGCCGACGTCAGCAGACCGGCGTCGTCTACCGTGAGGAGCGTGGGATCGCTCGATCGGAAGGAGACGTCCTGACCGGGAACCTCCTCTCCCGAAGCATCCATCACGGTGGCGGTGAGCTGCAGGGTGCCGCCGGTCACCAGCCTGGGCGCCTCAGGCGTCACGACGATGGCCGCGGGGATCCGGGGGCCCAGCTCGTCACCGCAGGCGAGCAACGCCGCGGGAGCCAGGAGCCGGAAGAGGCGGATGCGTGCTCTCATCATGGCACGCTCACTGTGACGAGGACCTCGCGACTATGCTCGCCGCTGCTGACCGTAATGGTGGCCGCGCCCGGTTCGTCGCCTGTCACGAATCCGGATTGAGTGACGTCGGCCACCGAGGGATCGCCCGTCCGGAACAGGACCTCGGCATCGAAGTTGGGATCGCCGGCTTCGTCGGTCACGGTGTAGCTGAGCTGGGCGAATTCGCCTGGCGCGAGCTCGAGCGAGGTCGGACTGACATACAGGGTCGAGGGTCCCATGACGACTCTGGCCTCGACCTCGGCGCTGACGTCGCCGCTCGCGGCGCTGACGATGGAGGTGCCGAGGGGTCCGACCGAGGTCAGCAGCCCGCTCGCGCTCACCGTGAGTACGGAGAGATCACTCGACTGAAAGTCCACCGGCTCGCCGTCGATCGCCCGACCGTCGGCGTCCACCACCGTGGCGGTGAGTTGGGTCGTCCCCTCCATCGGGACTCTGGGCAGGTTGGGGGCGATCACGATGTGGGCCGGGGTGCGCGGCCCCGCGTCGTCGCAGCCGAGGACAGCGGCCGCGACGACGACGAGGAGGCCCACGCGGGCATGGCGGCTCATACCGAAGCTCCGAACTGCGGCTGAGAGATGTCGGACGCGGGAGGGTGCAGCATCTGGGTGACGACCGCGGGAGGCTGGCGAACACGGCAGATCCTGCCGCGCGCGATAGGCCCCCATGCCAACATTACCGGCAGGAACGCCGCCCCCGCCAGGGAAGCCCAGGGGCTGCTCGCCGCGGCTACAGCCAGCCCAGCATCTTGGAGTGGATGAATCCCCACGCCACCATCACCAGCAGGAACGCCCCCACCGCGAAGAACCCCCACGACGAATCGCTCGGCGGCATCAGGTGGGCGAAGTTCATCCCGTAGATCCCGGCCACGAAGTTCGGCACCATGATGATCACCGTGATCGCGGTGAGCCGCCGCATGATGAGCCCCAGCCGGTTGAACGCCGAGAATACGTGGACGTCGAGCGCGGCGGCGAGCAGGTCGCGGTAGGTGTCGAACTCGGCCAGCACGTGGATCGCGTGGTCCTGCACGTCGGCGAAATAGGGGCGGAGCCCCTCCGGCACCGTCCCCTCGCGCCGGAGCACCTCGGTCAGCACGTGCGTGGTCGGCGCCAGCAGCCGCGGCACCCGGAGCAGCTCCTTCCGGAGCCGGAACAGGTCCGCCGCCGCGCCCTCGGCGCCGCTGAAGATCTCGCTCTGGATGTCGTCCAGCTTCTCTCGCACCCGGTCCTGCACCACGAAGTAGCCGTCCACCAGGCTCTCGAAGAGGGTGTAGGCCAGGCAGGCGATGCCGTCGCTCGCGCGCCGCTCGTGGCGCTCCCACCGCCGCCGCGCGTCGGTCAGGGCGGCGAGGACCGGCCCGGTGCGGCGGTGGATCGTCACCAGGTAGCTCTCGCCCCAGAACAGGTTCAGCTCCCGCGGCACGATGGCGCCGTCCGCCTGCTCGGCCCCGTACACCACGATGAAGTGGTAGCCCGCGTAGCAGTCGCAGCGCGGGCGCTCGTGGGGCCGGGTGACGTCCTCCAGCGCCAGCTCGTGGAATCCGAACGTGCGCCGGAGCAGCTCGACGTCGGCGTCGTCCGGGTCGCTGATGTCGAGCCACAGCCGGTTCTCGCGGTCGGCGAGCAGCTCGGCGAGCCGCTCGACGGGGACCTCCACGGGACGGCTCTGGGTGCGGGTATCGAGAACCAGTTGCATGCTCCCCATGGCGAGCCTCCTTGGAAGTGGCGTTCGGCCAGCGCTCGATCGCATCGCCAATGTACGAATCGCCGGAAGACTGCGGAAGGAAGTGAGCCGGCGCGCATCGGCTCCCGGGCGGACCTCGATATACTCCGCGATGGCCACCACCCACTCTCCGCCGCTGCTGCTGCCGCGACGGCTTCGTCCACGTCCGCGGCGCCCGGGTCCACAACCTCAAGAACGTCGACGTCCGCATCCCCCGCGGCGCGCTGGTCGTGTTCACCGGCGTCTCCGGCAGCGGCAAGTCCTCGCTCGCCTTCGGCACGCTCTACGCCGAGGCCCAGCGCCGCTATCTCGAGTCCGTCGCGCCGTACGCGCGCCGCCTCTTCCATCAGATAGGCGTCCCCGAGGTGGACGGCATCGACGGCCTCCCGCCCGCCGTCGCCCTCCAGCAGCAGCGCGGCGCGCCGACCACGCGCTCGTCGGTCGGCAGCGTCACCACGCTCTCCAACCTCCTCCGCATGCTCTACTCCCGCGCGGGCGACTACCCGCCGGGCCAGGACATCCTCTACGCCGAGTCGTTCTCGCCCAACACGGTGGAAGGCGCGTGCCCCAGGTGCCACGGCCTCGGCCGGATCTACGACGTCACCGAGCGCTCCATGGTCCCGGACGACTCGCTCACCATCCGCGAGCGCGCCATCGCCTCGTGGCCGCCGGCGTGGCACGGCCAGAACCTGCGCGACATCCTCGTCACCATGGGCTACGACGTGGACCGCCCGTGGCGCGAGCTGCCGAAGAAGGACCGCGACTGGATCCTCTACACGGAGGAGTCGCCCAGCGTCCCGGTCTACCCCGGCTACACGCCCGCGGAGACCCGCCGCGCGCTCAAGCGGAAGGAAGAGCCGAGCTACATGGGGACGTTCACCGGCGCGCAGGAAGTACGTGCTGGAGACGTTCGCCAAGACCGAGAGCGCGTCGATGAAGAAGCGCGTCTCGCGCTACATGGTGAGCACCGAGTGTCCCGAGTGCGGCGGCAAGCGGCTCCGGCCCGAGGCGCTGCACGGTGAAGTTCGCCGGGCTCGACATCGCCGACATGTCGCGCCAGCCGCTCAAGCGGCTGGCGGAGATCTTCCGGCCGTGGGCCGAGGGCACGGCGAAGGGCTGGAAGAAGCTGGAGGCGGAGCATCCGGAGAAGGCGATGGTCGCCTGCCGGATCGCGAAGGACCTCGAGGCCCGGCTCGAGGTGCTGATCGACCTCGGCCTCGGCTACCTCTCGCTCGAGCGCAGCACGCCCACGCTCTCCCCCGGCGAGCTCCAGCGCCTCCGGCTCGGCACCCAGGTGCACAGCAACCTGTTCGGCGTGGTGTACGTGCTGGACGAGCCGTCGGCCGGGCTGCACCCGAAGGACACCGAGGCGCTGCTCCGGGCGCTCGACCGGCTCAAGGCGCGGGCAACTCGATCTTCGTGGTGGAGCACGAGCTGGACGTCATGCGCCACGCGGACTGGATCGTGGACGTGGGGCCGGACGCGGGGCGAGCACGGCGGGCGAGGTGCTGTACAGCGGGCCGGTCGAGGGGCTGCGGGAGGTGAAGGAGTCGCGCACCCGGCCGTACCTGTTCGGCGAGATCGACGCCGCCGCGGCGGGAGCCGCGCGAGCCGAAGGGCTGGCTCCGGCTCGAGGGCGTCACCCGGAACAACCTGCACGACCTCGACGTCGCCTTCCCGCTCGGCGTGTTCACGACGGTGACCGGCGTGTCGGGGTCGGGGAAGTCGAGCCTGGTGAGCCAGGCGCTGGTGGAGCTGGTGCAGCGGCACCTGGGGCACGAGGTGGAGTCGCCGGAGGAGGAGGGGCTGGACCTGGAGAGCGGGCCGGCGGAGCCGACCGGCGGGCGGATCGTGGAGGGGATGGAGGGGATCCGGCGGCTGGTGGTGGTGGACCAGAAGCCGATCGGGCGGACGCCGCGGTCCAACCTCGCGACGTATACCGGGCTGTTCGATGGGGTGCGGAAGCTGTTCGCGGCGACGCAAGGCCGCGAAGGCGCGGAAGTACGATGCGGGACGGTTCTCGTTCAACGTGGCCAAGGGGCGGTGCGAGACGTGCGAGGGCGAGGGGTTCGTGATGGTCGAGCTGCTCTTCCTGCCGAGCGTGTACGCGCCGTGCCCGACGTGTCACGGGTCGCGGTACAATGCGAAGACGCTGGAGGTGACGTATCAGGAGAAGAACGTCGCCGAGGTGCTGGGGATGACGGTGGACGAGGCGTGGGCGTTCTTCGCGGAGGAGGAGTCGGCGGGTGCGGCGGTCGCTGGAGGTGCTGCGGAGCGTGGGGGTGGGGTATCTGCGGCTGGGGCAGCCGGCGACGGAGCTGTCGGGTGGGGAGGCGCAGCGGATCAAGCTGGCGACGGAGCTGCAGCGGGCGTCGCGCGGGGACACGCTGTACGTGCTGGACGAGCCGACGACGGGGTTGCATGCGGTGGATGTGGATCGCTTGGTGGTGCAGTTGTCGGGGCTCGTGGATGCGGGGAATACGGTGATCCTGGTGGAGCATGACATGTCGGTGGTGGCGCAGAGTGATTGGGTGATCGATGTGGGGCCGGGGGCGGGGGAGGAGGGAGGGGAAGTCGTAGGAGAAGGACCTAGGGAGATGTTATCAAGTCACGTCAGAGATGCTACGCTACACGCCTCTCCGTGAGCAGAGTTTGAGATGTTCAAAATATCGGGTCCTGCTGCTCTAGAAGAGCCGGATCCTCCTGTAGACGCCTAGGGGGCTGGCATGAGCAGTTCGAATCCTGCTTGCAGAAAATGCCGATCGCCTGTCGCCGCCAGGCTCAGGCTCTCTTGGCGCATTACGACAAAGGAGATACAGTCCGTTAGACTCCATGTCTTGTCTCCATGGGACTTGTAAAGGTCCATCCCACGACGCAACAGAGACCCGTCCACTGTAACGACTCGGAAGTTGGAGATGACATAGCATCCAGCAATAAAGTCGAATGCAACTCGGCGATTTCTGCGAGCCAAACTGTTTGCAACCTCAAGAAAAACCGCCTCGGTTACCCAGACTTCCGAAGCCACCTTCAATCGTGGGAATAGTGCTTTCGCTTTCTCGTGGTGCGCATCATCACGATTGATGAGCCCGAGAATAAAGAAAGTATCGATAAAGATTCGTTCGTTCGCCCGCGGAGATGGCGCGCTCATGCTCCATCGGAGTATTCATCATGTCGTTTTGCGAGGTCTTCCGGCCCTTCGACCATACCTATCAATCGAGCGATCGCCTCCCAGCCATGGCCGGAGGGTTGGACCTCACTGACAAGTGTCGCGAAACCGCTCAGGTTGCGGAGCGGAGAGTTGTCAACCGCCAGTTCCGCGGAGAAGCTCCCACCCTGATTGATCGGAGTCGGGGATTGAGCGCTCCCTCGCTCCGCTTGTGAGAAGTAATCCGAGCAACGCGCGACGTTAGCCTTCTCCGGTCGATCGCAAACAAAAAAGCCGAAGAGTCGAACCCGTGGCGAGACATCACTTGGAGAAGCTGGCGACAGCGGCTGTAGTCGAAAACCTATTATCGTATCGGTCATACTCAGTAACCAGGAAGGACTATGTCGTCCCGATGCGAGTATTGCCTGAAGCCTTTCACGACCCAATCTAAGTATCTCCTGATAGTCGACTTCATCGCGTGCGATCACCATGTGCATCTGCATGTAGATGCCTTTGTCCACAGCAAGTGAATGGTCTACCGTTACTTGGATTCTCGTGCCCTCCTGCGGAATGTCAAAATGGTAGATCACTCCGATGCCCCTGCTTATGCCGATCCTCGGAACATCAGCGGGAGTTAGCTGCTTGAGGAGTTCTTCCGAGGAGCCGGCAGTTAAGGAGGAATGGCTGGCGTAGGTAATCAGATGCAACTTGAAAGCCGGGGCTACCAATAGCGGGCGAATCCATGAGACACCCCTCAGCAGCACATCGGGAAATCCGCTAAGGTCGTCGTCGGCAAAACTGGACAGCTTGGCCTCAATGCGATCGAAGCGAAACGTGAATGCGGAGCGGGACCCAAGGTTTACCACGACTTGCTGATCACCAATGGCGCTTCCACCAGACGCGTTCACGATACTCTGAAGTGTGATGCCATAGTCTAGGTAGGCATCGTACAACCCGGCGAGAATACGCTTCCCTTCATTCCAGAGGTCGAAGGCGGGATAAGTGAACATTCCGGCATAGGTCAATTCATTCTGCTGAATGATCAGGTCTGCCATGTTCTGTTCTCTCGCTTATAGCCTACTCACAGGAATGACCGGAGCGATCCAGAGAATCTGTGCGCTACCAGTGCATACTACCAGCAAGTATGCCCGAATGGGTTCCGTGCTCACAGGCCTTCACCGCCTAAAACCTGCTGGCGGTCGAGTCGGGGCATCACGATCATAGTCAAGATACATCCGAGTTGCCGGGTGAGCCCGAGAGGCCGACGGGTTGATACATCGAGTGCCGCCGCGCGCAGCGCCAAGTCTACCCTGATCTTGATCAGTCGCTGATGGTGCTGACAAGTGGTCCTTCCAGGACTTCTCCAGATGCGAGTGTGAGTTGAACGTAGGCCAGGTGAGAGGTATCTCGGGACAGCTTTAGGCGGAATTCTCTAATCCACGTGAACGAAGGTGGCGCTATCAGAGGAAGGTCAACAAGGATCCTTACAAGTAGCTGCACGAACCGTGGCATCATTTCTGGTTTCAGAATGCTGGTGGGCTCGAACCCTCGTTGTGCCCCAAGAAAGGTACGGAGTTCTGCTGCTAGGGTCCGCATAGAAAGTGCGTTGGATAGGAGCGCGCTCGTGTCGCTTAGCTTGGCTCTATTGCCGGGTGACACGGTCATTTCAAGCTCGCGCAACACGCGGACGAGGGCGGAATCTCCGGAAACCCTGTCCAGTTGGGCGTGCACTACCCAATTGGAATAGAACTGAATCGTTGGAAAGGGAGCCCATTCGTTCTGCTGCTCTAGGAGTTTCCGGATCTGCACTAAGAGGTAGACTACGTCGGCCTCAGTCCTCAGTCCTTGGACAAGATGAGCATTCAGCTTGTCGATAATCTCAGATCTCACGATTCACTCGGACCGAGTGAAGGCCGCGGTAGCGCCAGGTGTTGAGGATGACTCTACGGTATTGGCCAGAATCGTGATTGACCACTCAAAGCTCCTACTCGACGAGGGCAGCGGGTTTCGCGAGTGAGCGAAACGTGGTTGTCGCTAGAGCTTGCTGGTCCGGTTCAGAATGCCAGCGATGAGCCTAGAGCGCGCCCGTACCCTGGATACTTCTTCTTGAACAGCGCACGATACATTGAGTTCAAGCACTCCAGTTCGGCTTCCAGGGTGCGACGGACTTCTGCTTCGGAGATACTGGCTTCACCCTTCGGGTGAACGAGGCTGTTGCGGAGATCAATTCCAGCCTTGATGACGCTCCACCACGATGTGTGCGTGATTGCTGTCTCTTTGGTAAAGCGTTTGAAAATAAACAGTATCCGATCATCAAGGCGATACATCTTCAAACGCGACGTGAGCTCAAAGTCGCCCTTAACGAGCGCAAAATCCCTCTCCTTCAACAGGGACTGATCAAGAACCGAAAGTCCTTGGCGAAGAGTCAATTCTTCAGCGACCGCATTCACATGCGCTTCAAGCGCGCACACCCCAAGTAAGAGGGCCGCGTGGCAATGAGCCTGTCGCGCGTCCGAATCGCTCGCATCCTGTGCCTTCTCCAAAAACCGCTTAGCCTGCTCAAAAAGTTTGGCAGCAAACGAATCAATCTCAGCCACAGGTTAAGCCTTCTCCTCGGCTTGGCGGACCTCAGAAATAGCTTGCTTAGCGTGATACTTCTTAATCGCTAGGTCAACGAGAACCGGACTTATCCCATCGCCTTTCTCCGATTGGAGATAGAGAGAGCTCAACAAAGCGGCCGCGCTCCTTCGCATCCGTACGATAGCCAAGGCCTCGGTAGTTCTCCGGATCGCTCTTGTGGCGCCCTCTGGCGAGTGCCGCAGCGTTTAGCGGATCCTTAGTCCTTTGGTCCTTGAGGGCAAAGTGGCGATCGAGCCGAACCTGATTGGCGCTAAGCATGCCGGCGGTGTACGCCCAGGAAGACAGCACGGCAAAGTTGAGTGCCTTCTCGGCGTAGTCAATGTTAGAGGGTTTCCGCTTGCCTTTTCCGCTCTCAGGCAAGAGTGCATTGCGCTGCGCTTGGATGAGCTGAGCAAACGCCTTTCCCGCAGCCTGAAGTTTCATGTCACGCCACATACCCTTGTGCTGGCCTTTTATTTTCTCCCACTCGACATCCTGGACGCCTGTCTTACAAATAACAGGTGTCGTATCCGTTGAATCAAAAGTCTTCGGATCAACCTGACGCCCGCGAAAGTAGTTGGAAATGAATGTTCGCGCTGCCCGAACGGTGACGGGCCTGGAACGATCACGCTTGTCAGCAAAGTCCTGCCCTTTCTGGAGTAGACCAACTGCCTGACACCAGTCGCGTAGATCAGGGCCAGCCAACGTTTCCTGCATTCGATCGAACAGATCGGTCGAGACGGCGATGTTCGTGTTCGAGATGAGCTGCAAATCCAACCGCTGATCCGGGTCTAGATCAAAGTACACCTTAACGCCGTGATACTCGTTGATGTCGCCTGCGAGTGCTTCTTGTATGGCGGTAAACCGATGTTGCCCACCGATGACCTTGATAGGATGCTCCTCATCGAAGGCCAACGAAAACTCCGCCACAATGTTGCTAAAAGTTCGTCGCGCTGCAGCGTCCTCTTTCATGCGCTCGAACGCGACGTGGTCTTCGATGATCTCGCGGTTTGCGCGATACTCTGGTTGTTCCTCGGGGTCTAGGGGTACGTCGATTGTGCCGTTAGGGACCAGCTTATCAGCTTTGATGTGGCATTCGCAGTAGCGAGCCAGCGTCCGCGCATCGACTAGTAGGTAGAGATGCTGATATTCGAGCGGCTCGCAGCGTCGGGCAAACTCTTGAACTGAACTGGTCACATCCTTGACCTGACTCTCAAGATCACTAGGAACTACATTCATCACACGGTTCACCGCACCACTCCTCTGCTGGGTAACAACTGCGGTTTGCACGGCAACCCAAATCCAGGAGGCGTTAGCGATTACTCAGTTCGTGATCGCTGGCCGTGCAGAGCGGGTTATCAATGGCCACTGCACGTGAAGGGGTTAACCGATGCGGCCGTCTCAGATATCGCTCCAATTGCTGCCCAAAGTGCGTCTAATCCGCGAACCCCGCTAGATGCGTTGCGGCTCGAGGGAGCTTCCGAGAAACCATGCCGCGATGCCCCTCGCTACAACTCGACACCGCCGACAAAGCTCTTCACCTCCCCCGCAAACACTGCTGGAACCGCGGCCCCGACATCTCAACCCGCCTGCCCCACGTGGGCATCCAACCCGACCGACGATAGCGTCGCCACAAACACTCTCCATTCGCGGTCCGTTTCCTTGGCCGGATCGGCTGGCGCCCGCGAAAAAGCTCGAGCGCTCTATTCCCAGATCGGTTGCGGTCATCACGACTCGGCAGCGCGGTGTCGCAGAGCAGGGCAGGTCGCGCCGTCTGAAACTACACTCGTCCCATATTCTAGCCGTTACCTAACCAAACCGCCGCCGAGAGGTCGGGTCTCTCGACGGCGGCTCAGCCCCACTCCCGGGTCACCCACCCCCGGTTCACGCAGCGGGTCTCACATCAGCCCCGCCCCCGTCCCCCCACCAGGCGCCGGCGTCGCGCCTCCCTCACCCTCCGCCGCCACCGGCCGCGCCAGCACCGTGCTCGCGTTGATCCACGCCCCCAGCACCTGCTCATCGTTCTTGAACCGATACCGGTTCCGTGCATCCATCACCCGCACGATCTGCCCAGCCTCCTGCGCCAGCGCCCCGAGCCGCATCGTGGCACCCGTGTGCGCCGCCCGCCCGTCGCTGCCGACCTTCACGGCCGCGTCGAACTGGTCCAGCAGCTGCCCGAACACCTCCAGCACCGCTCCCGACAATCCGAATTGCGATAGCACCTCCTTGTGAGTCTCCGCCTCCGCCTGCATGCTCCGCGCGGCGGTCCGGTGCGCCACGTACGTGTTTCCGCTCGGCTTGTACCGGAAGTTGTTCACCAGCTCGGGATGCGCCCGACCCGCCAGCCCGCCGACTTCCGACAGGTGCGCGATCGGCCCGGCCAGCATCTCCCGCCGGAGCCGCCGCTTCTCCATCGCGCCGGTGTGCGCGGCGATCAGCCCGGCCCGCTGCATGGCGGCGACCTGCTCCATCTGCGCCTTCACCGCCTTGAGGCGCTGCACCGACACCACGTGCCCGGCATCGGTGTCCGGCTGCGCGTCGCTGAAGTTCACGGCGCGAGCCACCATCTCGAACGTTCTCCGCACAACCCCGTTCATACTTCCTCCATCGTGCGCGCTCGCGAATGGCCCGGCATCCTCGGCGCTCTGGTCTCCTGCGTGATGACTATCGGAGGATCGCCGCGCGCTCGGGCCGCCCGTCGATCGCTGGGCCTGAAACGCATCGAGTGTGCCAGGATTTGCGATCGCTACATGAACCTGCGTGAGGGCTGATGCGAGTCGCGCGGGCGCTGGTGGCGGAACGTCGCGGGCTGAAAGGCGATACGCGTGCGCTAACGACGATACATGCCGGCGCGTTCGAGGTCGCGCCTCGCTATGCGATCTTCGCCGTGCGCCCGCACCGGATGTCGGCGCGCTGTCGAAAGAGGACACTCGCTGTTCGCGCGGTACGCTTGCAATCGTCATTTTCACGGCCGCTGGCGACGATTCGCGGTTCCTCGGGCCAACGAGGCGATCCCAAATCGGCGCGGACGGCGGCTCGCGTTGTTCAGATGTGCGCTGGTGAACCGGAAGGAATTGCCGGGCGGCCCGCACGACCGCTGTCGCCGGACGCGGAGAGGCAGGTTCGGTTTCTCGGCCGCTGAAGTACAAAGACGGACGCTGGTGGATCGGTACGCGCTCTGGGCGCGCGGGACGTTCGCTATCTACGAGACGGTCACCTTCTTCACCATCCCATGCACGTAGTGCCCCTTCCCGTCCTTCGAGTCCGGCACGAAGCAGATGAGCCCGTACACCCCCGGCTCCAGGTCCACGTGCAGGTAGACCCTGTCCCCCGGCATGATGCCGCTCACACCCCCGTGCAGCGTACCCGGAGGCTCGCCGATCTGCTTCTCGCCCCAGACCGCGAAGTCCTTCGGCTCCTTCCCCGCCCCGAGCTTCACGATCACCACCTCGTGCTCCTGAGGACCGGCATTCTCCACCGCGATCGTGTGCCGGCCCGCCGGGATCGGCTTCGACAGCTGGAAGTCGTAGTCCGTCAGCGTCATCACCACGTCGGCCGCGGGCTCGGTCGCCTTGGCGCCGGGGGCCGCCGTCACCTTCAAGGGGCGCACCATTCCTTTGGCGACGTGCGGGATGCCGTCGGGCCCCGGAACGAAGCACAGCATGGCGTAGTTGCCGGCCTCGAGCGTCAGTGTGGTCGTGGCGGTGTCACCCAGCTCCGGAGGATTGGGACCACCCTCCATCGTGACCCACTTGGGAGGCGGGCCCCCGCCCTTGAGCGCCACCATGAAGTCGCCGAACGTCTTCCCCGCGCCCAGCTTCACCAGCTGGAGGTGATGGATGGACGGCCCGTGATTCACCAGGCGGAACGTGGTGAGCCCGGCAGGCAGCTCCGTGGGAGCATCGAAGCGGAAGTCGCTGGCGGTGACGGTGACGAACGGAGGCGGGGCATACGCGACTTCGGCGGTGTCGGCGGTGTCGGCCGCCGCGGCGGGCGGCCTGTCCTGGCGACAGGCCGCAAGCGCGAGTGACGCCAGCATGACCGGCGCCACCCGGAGGACGCGGGTAGCCATGTCTACCTCCAGGGGGAGTAGTAGTATTGAATAGCGGCATCCCCAACCGACCCGAGCCTCGAGGATCCATCGCCATGGCGGACGATTCGAAGCGGCAGACCCGCGACAGCCGCCAGGTGCGTGTCCTCGTCTTCGCGGCCTCGCTGCGGTCCGGCTCGCTCAACGGGCGGCTGGCCGCTCTGGCGGCGACCGTCCTGCAGGAGCAGGGTGCCATCGCGGACCGCGCCGCCATGGCCGATTTCGACTGCCCCTCCTACGACGCCGACGACGAAAAGGAGACCGGCATCGCGCCCGGCGCGCAGCGGCTCCGCGACCGGCTGGTCGCGGCCGATGCGTTCGTCATCGCGTCCCCGGAATACAACGCCTCCATGCCGGGCCACCTGAAGAACGTCATCGACTGGGCGTCGCGGATCCGGCCCCAGCCCTTCAACGGCCGGGAAGGCATGCTGCTCTCCGCGTCGCCCTCGATGGCCGGCGGCAACCGTGGCCTCTGGTCCCTGCGCGTGCCCCTCGAGCATCTCGGCGCGCGCCTCTATCCCGACATGTTCTCCCTGGCGCAGGCCCACCAGGCCTTCGACCCCGCCGGCCGGATCGCCGCGCCCGTCCTGCAGGAGCGATTCGAGCGCAGCATCGAATGCTTCCTCGACGTGGTGGAAGCGGTGAAACACTACCGCCCGCTCAAGAAGCTGTGGGTGGAATTCCTCGGCGAGCGTCCCGACGCCGCCATCGATCGGGTGGAGGATACCTCGGTCGAGGCCCAGTCATGACGGCTCGACCGCCCGCCGCCGCGCCTACTCCAGCGACCGGCAGGGCTTGTCGCTCACCTCCGCCTCCACGCTGAAGTTCTGCTTCCCTCCGACCTTCCGCCCCATCAGCTTCGCCATCTGCTTCACCATCTCGTCGCCCTTGATCAGCTTGACGTCCATCTCCCCCGACAGCGTATAGGTCGCCTTGTTCCCCGGCCCGTTGTCCCGCCGAGTGAGCTTGAGATCCCCGCTCGTCCGGTACGCCACGTTGTTCTGCTCCACTTCCACCTTGTAGTCCCCCTTCGCGCCGTACCGCTCCTCCTCCAGCTCGCCCGATCCCTTTCCGCCCGAGGCACCCGGCATCGGCCACTGCACCTCCCACCGCCCCACGCCGCGAATGGTGCAGCTCTCGAACACCAGCGGCGGCACGATCGCCTTGAAGCGCCGCTGCGCGCACGGCCGCACGTCGATCCCCGTCCCCAGGATCTCGTTCTGCCGGTTGATGCTGAACGGCAGCTCGTCGTCGAACACCTGGTCCCAGCAGGTCTCGTTCACGAACGGCCCGCTGAAGCCCGTCAGCGCCTGCACCATCTGCTTGCGCGCTTCGTCGGCCAGCCCGTCTTCCCCCAGCAGCGCCGCCTGCCGCCCCGTGGTGCCGATCTCCGTCAGCCCCTTCCGAATCACCTCGAGGTCGGCCACCTGGGCCCGGCCGGCCACGGCCACCACGTCGCCGCTGACATCATGAATGAAGTTGGCGATCGTCTGCTCGTAGCCCTGCAGCGAGTTGTCGGCGACGTCCCGTTCCATCGTGCCCCGCACGAACTGCTCGCAGGTCGTGCTGATGCCATAGAAGGCCAGCTTCACCTGCTCCGCCTCCGCCTCCAGCGCGCGCATCCGGAGCGCCTGCTCCGGCGCCGGGACGAACGCCTTGAGCTTCTCGCGCACGAACTCCTCCGCCCGACGGCGGGCGGCGGGGGTGTTCGGCTCGGCGGTCCGGCACTCGTACCGCATGGCGAAGGAGCGTTGGGCGTGCGCGAGCGGGGCGCTCGAGAGGACGAGCGTCACGATCAGGATGACCGGGCAGCAGATATGACTGGCGGAGCGGAGGTCCATGAGCCCTAGGCGGCGTGGATGCCCGACTCCACAGGGGGCATGTCGAGCAGGCCGGCGAGGTACCCGCGTGTGTCCAGCAGTGTGACCGACACGTGCGTCGCGCCGTCGGCCTCGAGCTCGGCGCTCGCCTCGTCGGCGAGAGCCGGGGGCGCCCAGCGCCCGACGACGATCCGGAGATCGGGAACGGCCGCACGGAGGCGCTTCACCAGGTAGCGGGTCTTCGATGGCGGGCTCGGTGGCAGGTCGGAAAAGACGATCGCCGTGATCTTCTGATCTCGTACCAGCGCGGTCAGCTGCGCGGCGTGCAGGCGCGCCGGATGGATGGCGAGCTCGATCGGGAGCTCCCGAAGGAGGTGCGCGAGCATCGACAGCGCGAGCTCGTCCGACCCGCCGTTCGTCGCATAGGCGAGCACTCTCATCGGCAGTCGCGGGGTAGGCGGCGCTGAGGCTTCATCCGCCGGCGCCGGCTCGGGCTCGGGTGCACTGCGCGCTATTGACGCCGCCGCGTCGGCGAGCAGCTCCCCCGTCGAATCAATGACCGCCGACTCCTCCGCCGGCGAGAGACGGCCCTCCAGGCGATCCCGCTCGGCATAGTTGAGGGCCGGCAGCAGCAGCGCGTCGTAAACCGAATCCGGTGGCTCCGCCTTCATGTGCTTCTCGATGAGATCCGCCGCCTCGCTCTGGTCGCGCGCGAGGAGGCGCTGGTAGTAGTTGTATTCGGCTGCGAGCGCCGGCGTGTCGGCCATCAGCGTCCCGAGAAACTCCATCCCGCGTACGTGTTTGCCGAGGACGACCAGGCACACCGTCAGCGGGGTCGCCAGCAGCAGTCCCATGGGACCCCACAGCCACGTCCAGAACGCGACCGATACCAGCAGCGCCACCTGGGACACGCCGGCGGCGCCGGCATAGAGGATCGTCTCCAGGACGAGATTCGTGAACAGCTCGAGGACGAGGAAGAGTCCCATGACCATGAGCGGCCGCTGCCAGCCGTCGAGCGCGGCGAAGCTCACCAGGATGGGCAGGCCCGCGCCGAGCACGGGTCCGACATAGGGGATGAAGCGGAGCGCCGCGCCGAGCGCCGCCCACACGAACGGGTACGGGACGCCCAGGAAGTACAGCCCGATCGCGACGCCGACGCCGTAGACCAGGTTGACCAGCGACTGCATCAGCAGCTGCCGGCTGACACGGTTTCCCGCCTCGTCGAACGCCTTGGTGGTCATCGCCAGCTGCCCATGTCCGAACAGGCCGAGCAGCCGGTCGCGCAGGTCGCGCCGCTCGAGCAGCATGAACATGACGAGCACGAGGACCAGGCCGGCGGTGCTGAGTGGACCGACGACCGGGCCGAGCCAGCTGAAGGCGGAGAAGCCTTCTGTCGCTTCCGGGGTCACCACGACCGGCCGTGCCGCCGTCCCGGGCGGCGCGGCCGGCCCGGTGCCGAGGTCTCCCTTCAGGTCGTCGATCGTTTCCTGCAGCTTCTCCACCGTGCCGCCCTGGCCGGCGCCTCGGACGTCGGCGATCTTCTCGCGGATGTTGGCGCGGTACGTCGGGAGATCCGCGGCCAGGTTCTGCGCCTGGCGGGTCAGACCCCAGCCCGCCAGGCCGAGCAGGGTGAAGACCAGGATGACGACGACCAGGACGGCGGGGCCGCGGCCGATCCTTCGCTCGAGCCAGGTGACCGGTGGCGTGAGGACGAACGTGAGCAGGAGCGCCAGCGCCAGCGGCATCAGCACCGCCTGCGCGGCGTAGAGGACTGCCACCACCAGCACGCAGCCGGCGAAGGTCACCCAGGGTTTGATGGAGCTCAGTGTGTCGGTCACGGCTTGCCTACTCCAGGCTCAGCTCCACCCGCTCCTCCGCGCTCGGCCTGAGGTGCGGGTTCCGGTCCAGCAGCCGGGCACAGGTATTCCACCGCAGGATCGATTCGTCGTTCCCCGGCCGGCGCCGCGCCTCCGCCTTCTCGTACCAGCTCATCGCTTCCCGGAGCCAGTGGTAGGCCTTCTCCCCCGAGCCGAGCGTGCCCTGCCGAAGGTGGGCCTTGGCGCACCGCTCGCAGATGATGCCCCCGTAGTAGGCCCGCTTGTACTCGTCGTCCAGCCGTGCCAGCACCTCGCGCGCCCTCCGCACGCCCTCGGCCGGCGCCTCGGCGAGCTGGTCGGTGATCGCCAGCAGCAGGGTGACCAGGGCGTGCTGGTTCCCGGGATCCAGGCCCAGCACGTCGAGACAGATGCTCTCCGAGGACGACGGATCGTTGATGATCCGGTACCGCTCGGCCTTCTGCAGCGCCGCCTCCACGCCCGCCTGCGAGATCGGCTTCAGCTCGAACGTCACGTCGCCGCCTCCCCTCGGCTGAACACCTTCAGCAACCGCCCCAGCGGATCGAAGAACTCGTCCACCACCCGCTCCTTCAGCGGGATGATCGCGTTGTCGGTGATGGTGATGTGCTCGGGGCAGACCGCGGTGCAGCACTTGGTGATGTTGCAGAGGCCGATCCCGTGGCTGCGGCGCAGGTCGGCGACCCGGTCCTCCACGTCGAGCGGATGCATCTCCAGCGCGGCGACGTGCACCAGGAAGCGGGGACCGATGAAGTCGTCGTGCCGCTGATGGTCGCGCAGCACGTGGCAGACGTCCTGGCAGAGGAAGCACTCGATGCACTTCCGGAACTCCTGCACCCGGTCCACGTCCGCTTGCGCCATCCGCCAGGTGCCGTCGGGCGCGTCCGGGGCGCGCGGCTTGAACCGCTTCACCCGCTGCTTGACCGCGAAGTTCCAGGAGACGTCGGTCACCAGGTCCTTCACCATCGGGAACGTCCGCATCGGCTCGACGCTGACCGGCTTCTCCAGCGGCAGCTCGTTGAGCCGGGTCATGCACATGAGCTTGGGCATCCCGTTCACTTCCGCCGAGCAGGAGCCGCACTTGCCGGCCTTGCAGTTCCACCGCACCGCGAGGTCGTTCGCCTGCTCCGCCTGGATCTGGTGGATCGCGTCGAGCACCACCATGCCGGGCGTGACGTCGGTGGTGTAGTCCACCAGCCTGCCGCCCGCGGCGTCGCCCCGCCAGACCCGGAACGTGGCGCGACCGGTGCGCTCGGAGCGGTGGTCCGGCGCGTCGTCCGCTTCGGCGGCGCCGGTTTCCTTGAGGTCGGGTTTGAGAGCGTCGGTCATGCTGCTCCTCTCGTCATCCCGAAGGTGAGCGGCCGGGGGGCACGATCGGAGGGCGCGTTAGTGCCCGCCACCCCACTCCGCCGCCGGTGGTCTCCCCGCTCATGCGTGGCGGGCACGGTGGCGCCCGGAGAGCGTGCCCCCCGGCCGCTCACCTTCGGGAGGACAGCACGTGGCACGGCCACACTGTCATTTCTGCTCCTCGATCACCCGCTTCAGCTCCGCCGGCATCTCCGCGATCGGCTCCCGCGACAGCCGCATCTCCCCGTCCGTGCCCCCGCCGAATCACGATGTTGAACGTCGCCGCTGCCGCATCCTTCTCCGGATAGTCCTCGCGGAAGTGTCCGCCCCGGCTCTCCTTCCGCTCGATCGCAGCCCGGGTGATCGCCTCGGAGATGGTGAGCAGGTTCCCCAGGTCGAGCGCCGTGTGCCACCCCGGATTGTACTCCCGGTTGCCGGTGACGGCGACGGTCTTCGCCCGATCCGCCAGCCGGGCGATCGCCTCCAGCGCCTGCCGCATCTCCGACTCGGTGCGCACGATGCCGACCAGCTCCTGCATCATCGTCTGCAGGTCCTGCTGCACCTGGTACGGACCCGCGGCGTCGCCGGCCCCCGCGCGCTCGAACGGCGCCACCGCCGCCCGCGCGGTCTCGTCCACCTGTGCCTGGTCGATGACCCCGCCGCCGTGCTCCCGCGCGAACGTCGCCGCGAACTCGCCGGCCCGCTTGCCGAACACCAGCAGGTCCGACAGCGAGTTGCCCCCCAGCCGGTTCGCCCCGTGCAGTCCGGCGGCGCACTCGCCCGGCGGCGAAGAGCCCGGGCAGGGTGGAGCTCTGGCTGTCGCCGTCCACCCGGATGCCGCCCATGATGTAGTGGGTGGTCGGCCCCACCTCCATCGGCGTGGTGGTGATGTCGATGTCGGCCAGCTGCTTGAACTGGTGGTACATGCTCGGCAGCTTCCTGATGATGTGCTCCCGGGCGCCGGGCAGCTTCTCCTTGATCCAGGAGATGTCGAGGAACACGCCCCCGTGCGGACTCCCCCGCCCTTCCCGCACCTCGCGCAGGATGCAGCGGGCGACGTGGTCGCGGGTGAGCAGCTCGGGAGGGCGGCGGGCGTCCTTGTCGCCCTGGGTGTAGCGCCACCCCTCCTCCGGGTTGTCCGCGGTCTGGCTCCGGTAGTTCTCCGGGATGTCGTCGAACATGAAGCGGCGGCCCTCGCGGTTCCGGAGCACGCCGCCCTCGCCCCGCACGCCCTCCGTCACCAGGATACCCCGCACGCTCGGCGGCCAGATCATGCCGGTGGGATGGAACTGGACGAACTCCATGTCCTGCAGCGCGGCGCCGGCCTGGTAGGCGAGCGCGTGCCCGTCCCCGGTGTACTCCCAGCTGTTGCTGGTGATCGAGTAGGCCCGGCCGACGCCCCCGGTCGCCAGCACGATCGCCTTGCAGCGGTACAGCCGGAACCGTCCCCGCTCGCGGTCGTACCCCAGCGCGCCGGCCACCCGGCCGCCGTCGGTGAGGATCCGGAGCACCGTGCACTCCATGTGCACGTCGATGCCCTGGTGGATGCTGTGGTCCTGCAGCGTGCGGATCATCTCCAGCCCGGTGCGGTCGCCCACGTGCGCCAGGCGGGGATACTTGTGCCCGCCGAAGTTGCGCTGGAGGATGCGGCCGTCGGCGGTGCGGTCGAACACCGCGCCCCACGCCTCCAGCTCCCGCACCCGGTCCGGCGCCTCCTTCGCGTGCAGCTCGGCCATGCGCCAGTTGTTGACGTACTGGCCGCCGCGCATCGTGTCGGCGAAGTGCACCTGCCAGCCGTCGCGGTTGTCCACGTTGCCCAGCGCGGCGGCGACGCCGCCCTCGGCCATCACGGTGTGCGCCTTGCCCAGGAGCGACTTGCACACCAGGCCGACCTTCACGCCCGCCGCGGACGCGGCGATCGCCGCGCGCAGCCCCGCGCCGCCGGCGCCGATGATCAGGACGTCGTGATCGAACGTCTGGTAGTCAGTCATGGACCGTCAAAAGA
Source organism: uncultured Gemmatimonadales bacterium (assembly GCA_963846545.1). GTDB lineage: Bacteria > Gemmatimonadota > Gemmatimonadetes > Gemmatimonadales > GWC2-71-9 > CAVVWJ01. Next base: position 234,789 of record CAWJWG010000003.1, read on the forward strand.
TCCGCCAATCGGTCCAGATCCCCATGGAGCAGAGTCGGACGTAGAGGTCGGCGAAGGCGACCGAGAAGAGGCTGCACCAGGCCCAGCGCATGTGCCCCCGGTTGAGGCAGCTCGAGCAGTCGTACGCTCGCTTCCGAACCGGCGAGCGGGAGAGCCGGTCGAGGTATCCGCCCACGATGTGCCGCATGGAATGGCAACCCAGCGTATAGCCGCCGAGCAGCGTCACGTTGGTCGCGAGCACCAGCGTCCCCACGCCGAGCCCCAGCTCGGCCCGGCCGGTGATCGGATCGGCGAACCAGAGCGCCTGGTACACGTCGTAGAGCAGCACCAGCAGGAACAGCAGCGCGACGTAGAGGAAGTAGCGGTGGATGTTCTGGACGATGAGCGGAAAGCTGGCCTCGCCGCGGTAGTGCTTGCGCGGCTCGCCGACGGCACAGGCGGGTGGGTCGGCCCAGAACGCCTTGTAGTAGGCGCCGCGGTAGTAGTAGCAGGTCACCCGGAAGAGGCCCGGGAACGGCAGGATCAGCAGGGCCGGAGAGAAGACCAGCCACGCCGGCCACCACCCCGGCTTCGGTCCGAACCAGGCGTGGGGCGAGTCGCCGAACAGCTCGGGCGAGTAGAACGGGGAGAGGTACGGACCGTAGGTGTAGTGGCGACCTTGAAACGCGGCCCAGGTGGCGTAGACGATGAAGCCGGACAGAATGAACAGCACGACCGCCGGCTGAACCCACCACCAGTCGCGGCGCATGGTCTCGCCGAAGCCGCGCCGGATCACCGGCAGCTGCGCGTGCGCCATTGGTCGTGTCCTCGTCGTCGGGGCCGACACGGAGGTCTGGAGCCGGGGTGGTCGAGCCGGCGGGTCTGAGCCAGCAGGGATATTCGGACCGTAAGTGGTTGTCTGTCAACCATACCTGCCGGTGGCCCCGCCGCGGAGTTGCCCGTATCTTCAGGCTCGTCTCCCCACCCAACGAGCCCCATGTCCGACCCGCTGGCGCTGCTTCGCGAAGGCCTGCGAGACCGCTATGCCTTCGAGCGCGAGCTCGGCCGCGGGGACAGCCGGCGCTCTCGCGGGCGTACGCCGACTCGGGCCAGCTCGCCCACGAGCAGTCCATTCGGGAAGTGCCGGACGACGCGCAGCTCCATGCCCTGCGCGGCCTGGCCCTGGCCAGGCGCTGGTGGGGGGCACTTCGTAAAGACGCGCCTCAATGCGGCGCCCGGGCCCCGCCACGCCGCCATCCAGGCGCGGGCCACCCTACTGCCCCTGCCCCGTCACCAGCGACGGGCCCGCCGGCTCGGGGAACCGCAGGCCGAGCTGTCCGGATCCGTTGTCGCCCCAGCAGTAGAGCCCGTCCGCCGTGAGCCCGCACGTGTGGCTGCTTCCCGCGTCCAGCGCCGTGTAGGTCTTGCCCTGCCGCACCTCGACCGGCCGGAGCGTGGCGCTCCCCGGTGACTGCCCCGTCTGCCCCCGGTCGTTCGCGCCCCAGCAGAATGCCTTGCCCTGCGGTGTGAGCGCGCAGGCGTGATCGGTCCCCGCGGTCACCGATGCGAAGAACTGTCCCCCTACCGGCACCGCCGCACCCGGCGCGCCGAGGTTGGGGGCGCCGATCTTCCCCGCGTTCCCCCAGCACCACACCTGTGCGTCGTCCGCCAGCCCGCAGGTGAAGGACAGTCCGGCGACGATCTGCGTGAACCGGTGGTCCGGCGCGGCGGGGACCGGCGTCGTCGAGCAGCCGAAGCTGCCGCATCCCGTGACGATGGTGCTGTCGCCCAGCTCGCCCGTCACGTTGGCCCCCCAGCAGTACGCCTGCCCGCCCGCCGTCAGCGCGCAGGCGTGGTCGCCGTAGGTGGCTATCTGGCTGAGGGTGAGGCCGCCGGCGACTGCGACCGGCACGGACGACGGATTCTTGGTCCCGTTCCCCAGCTGTCCCCAGTCGTTCGCGCCCCAGCACCACGCCTTGCCCACCAGGTCCAGTCCGCACGACGAAGTCGGGCCGAGCGCGACCTGAGAGAACCGCACGGACGTACTGACCGGCTCCGGGGCCGCGTCCACCGACGGTGACCAGCAGTAGAGGTTGCGCAGCGAGTTGAGTCCGCAGCTGCGGTCGGAGCCCGCCTCGATCTCCGTGAGTCCCGGCCGCTCCACCAGCACCGGCGTCTCAAGGTACCCGGCGCCCCAGCAGAAGAGCGCGTCGCCCGTCGCCATGCCGCAGCTGTGGTTGCCGCCGGCCGTCATGGAGCTGAACCGCGCAACGCGAACGGTGATGGTGCCCGTGGCGATCTGGCCGTCCAGCTGCGCCCGCACGTTGACCGTCCCCGGCGCGTCGGCGAAGAGCCAGGCCAGGTCCGGCGCCGTGTACACGCACTCCGAGCCTTCCGGGAAGCATCCCACTCGTGTGAGATGGGCGATCGCCTCCCCCGCCAGCAGGCTGAACGTGGTCATGTGCCCCTCCTCGTCCAGCCCCTGCGGATTCACCGCCACGCCGTACAGCAGCACCTGGGCGCCCGGCGTGACGGTCCACTCCGGCACCACCTTCGCGCCGATCGGCGGCAGCGCCGCGAACACCTCGAGAAAGCCTTCCCCCCCGCCGTAGGCGACGTGAATGACGGCCCGCGCTCCCTGCGCCGCCGATCCACTCACCCGCACGATACCCTCGCGGGAGACGGTGACCACCGAGGAATCGGAGCTGTTCCAATCGAACGCCGATCGCGCCGGCGATGGCAGCGGGTCGTCGAGGCTGTCGAAGACCGCCACCTCGACCCTGAGCTCGGTGGTGGACGGCAGCACCACGCGGGGGTACGGGCCGATCGCGAGAGAGTGGACGGCATCGGGCGACGGGCCGGAGGAACCGTCGCCGCACGCCGACAGGCAGGCGGCGAGCGCCGCCGCGGTCAGGACCAGGTGCGCGGGAGGCACGGTCGCTCCCTTCACTTGGAGAGATGCAGCAGCGTGTGGGCTCGGCGTGCCGCCGGCTTGCGCGTCCCAGGACAGACACTCGCGCGGCTCGGTCGCCTCGTAACGGAGCGGGGCGCTGCCGGTCTGGATCATCGACGGCCCGAAGTCCCAGAACCATTCGCCCGGCGACTGCGAGGTGACCAGGCGGACGATCGCCTCGCCTCCGTCGCTCTCGCTGCCGTCGGACAGGTCGTCGTGCCAGGTCTCGGTATAGAAGAAGGTGTAGGTCTCTTCGTTCTCGGAGAGCTGCACCGAGTCCACCGTGACCTGCGCCTCCCGCCGCCGGATGTAGAGGTTCGGGGTCGAGGTCGGCGCGCCGGGCTCCTTGTCGCACACCCAGCCGCCGGTGGCGCCGGCGAGCTCCCGGAGGTCGCGGCGGACCAGCAGCCGGTAGTCGAACCCGACTCCGTCGAGCCCCAGCGTCACCACCGTGTCCACCTCGACGTCGGAGTGGACGGTGAGACCGATCATCACGAACGGCGGCGGCGCCGTCGCCCCCACGGATGTGAGCGTGACTGGATTGCCGTAGCGATCCCGGACCTGGCCCACCAGGCTCGCCAGGTCCAGCGGCTCGCCCAGGAAGAGTTTGGTCGGGCCGGAGAGGTCGGCCCGATCCGGCGGGCCCGGCGTCACCGTGCCGCTGATGGTGTCGGCGACGACCAGGTGGGGCACGTGGGCGGCGTCCTCCAGGTATACCCCGGCCCTGAGCCGGTGCACGCCCGCCTCCCCGCCCGGCTGCCAGGTGAAGGTCACCGTCCCGTCCGGGCCGGTGGTGTCCCTCGGCTCATCGGGGAACTGGCCGGTGGCGAGCGCCTCGCCGAACCAGATCGGCACGTCGTGCAGCGGGACTCCGGCCGAGTCTCGCGCTTCGACGACGACGGCAATGGGAAAGGTGCCGCCCGCGGGGATTGTCTGGGCGTCGCCCGACAGGATGACGAGCGAGCCCGGCGGCACCGGGAGGTCCGGTGGGGTGGGCCCACCGTCGTCTCCACATCCGACCATCGCGGCGACGGCGAGGGCAGGCAGAACCGCTCCCGGACGCATGGCAGCTCCGACGATCGCGGGCGCGCGACGGCCCGACAGCTTGCGGCGTCGGCGGCGAACCCTGTGACGGTGTCGTGTTGTGTTGGGGAACCCAAAGATACGGTCCGCCCCGGGCGGCTGGAAGTATCCCGGCAGGATGTTCCGCCAGGATGTTCCGCTCAACTTCCGGTCCCATCCTGAGTTGACGCCCGCCTTGACGGTGCCTTCGCGCCCGGATGGTATCGTCGCTTCACATCCCGGCCGATTCGACACTACATGCGCCACCGGAGGCACGAAATGAGACGGAATCACGCCCCACTACTGCTGATCTGCGCCACCCTGGCCGGCTGCAGCCCGGAGCCCGATCGGGACGTCACCGGACCGGCCGGGGGAGCCACCACCGACCACGGAGCTACCGGAGCCGTCGCCCGGTTCGTCCTGGGTGCGCGAGGCCAGCGAGTCCCGGTTCGCGCACCGCGTCCTTCGGCCGGCTTCGAGTGGCGCGATCCCGGCGTCGGGCTGGCCGCCGCGGCCACCGTCTGTGACGCCGGGTTCATCGACGTGGACGGGTCGCCCGAGGGCGGCCTGGACGGCGGCACCTACGGGACCGTCGAGGTTCCGCCCGGTGCGATCTGCGTGCTCAGCGGCGTCGAGGTGACCAACAACGTCCGGGCACTCGCCGGCTCCCGGCTCTTCATCCAGGGATCCAATATCGGCGGCAACGTCAAGGGTCAGGATGCCAGCGCCGTGCAGGTCCTGGGCGGGTCGCAGGTGGGCGGCAACGTGAACGTCCAGGGCGGCCATGACCTGAACTTCGCCTCCTGCGCGGTGGACGACGTCATCATCGGGGGCGATCTGATCTGCGCCGGGAACGACCCCGGCTCGCCCATCATCCGGACGGAGGGCGGACCGGTCGAGGTCGGCGGATCCATCAGGCTGGTGGACAACGTGATCCCGGCCGGCCACGTGATGCTGCTGCTCAACGCCGAAGCCTCGCTGGATGCGGACGTCCGCCGGAACGGCGGCGCGGGATTCAAGAGCGTGGAGGGCAACACCGTGACCGGCGAGCTGCTGTGCAAGAAGAACGACGCGCCGTTCACCGGAGGGCCCAACACGGCGGGGACCTTCAAGGGGCAGTGCTTCTGAGATCCTGAAGCGCGCGAGGGTGAAGGCGGCATCGCCGCCTCCACCCTCGTCTCGCGCCGAGCACGTCCTCGGTCCTTGCCGTTTGCGTACCGCCGGACCCACCCGTACGTTGGCCTGATCCCTCCGCACAGCCGCCAGTCCATTTCGATCCAGGAGGCTCGTATGGCTCACTTCAAGCACTCAGTGCTCGTGGCCGCCGCAGTCCTCACACTGGCCGGCTGCGCCCAGAGCGCGCGGCCCGCGGCCGACACCGCCGCGGATGAGGCGGCGATCCGCGACGCCGGCACCGCGTGGTTCACCGCCTACAACGCCGGTGACGCGGACGCCGTCGCCGCGCTGTACGCGGACGATGGTGTGGTCAACAATCCGGGGGCGCCGCCGGCGCGTGGCCCGGCGATTCGCGGCGCCATCGCCAAGGACGTCGCGGACAGCCGGGCTGGCGGCTTCTCGCTCAAGCCCGCTCCAGAGAGCGAGGTCGGCGTCTCGGGCGACCTCGCCTGGGAATGGAACACCTTCACGGTTGCGGACAGCTCCGGGGCCACGGTAGATGCCGGCAAGTACGTCACGGTCTTCCAAAGGAAGGATGGCAAGTGGCAGATCATCCGCGACATCTGGAACTCGGATAATCCGCCCGCCTCGCCGGCCGCTGCCACGACGGCGAACTGACCAGGCGCGTCCGGGCAGGAGTTGCGAGTGAGGAGTAGGGCGGCGGACGTGGTGGTCACCACGATGGCGCTGTTCACATCGAGACGTGCGGGAGGTTGCCTGTTCGCGGCGCGGCGTCTCATATTGCCGATGGGCCGATCACCATATCAGGAGATCTTTCCATGGCACAGAAAGCACAGGCAATTCCCCAGGGCTACCACACGGTGACGCCCAGCCTCTTCGTCGCGGGCGCGGCGAAGGCGATCGATTTCTACAAGAAGGCGTTCGGAGCCGAGGAGCGGATGCGGTTCCCCGCCCCGGATGGGTCGATCATGCACGCGGAGCTGACGATCGGCGACTCGATCGTCATGCTGGCCGACGAGATGCCCGATCAGGGCGGCCGCGGTCCGAAATCCATCGGCGGTACGCCGGTGAGCTTCTTCATTTACCGGGAGAACGTGGACTCCGCCTGGAAGCAGGCCGTGGCCGCCGGCGCGAAGGAGATCATGCCGCTCGCCGATCAGTTCTGGGGCGATCGCACCGGGTGCCTCGAGGACCCGTTCGGCCACCAGTGGTGGCTGGCGCAGCACATCCAGGATCTGACGCCCGAGCAGTTGCAGAAGAACGCGGAAGCCTTCTTCTCCCAGGGGCAGCCGGCGTAGTATTCGCGCACTGAATCATGCTCGTGAGACTCGGCGGGTCCACTCGGTGGGCCCGCCGAGTTCTTTTACCCCGGCGCCCGCACTCCGAATGCGGGTCGGGCTCGCCCGACGAGAAAGATCAGCGTGAGGCACCAGAGGACGGTCTGCCCGACGACGTAGACCGTGCTCAAGCGAGGCGGAAGCACGAAGAGTCCCCCGGGTGCCAGCATCAGGAGGATCGCCGCACCGAGTAGGAAACCGGCCAGGGTCCCGCCGCCGTCACGAGACTCCCTCTTCATGATCCGGAACAGCGCCACCATCGGGAGCAGCAGCACCACGTCGTCGTACCACCGGTGGTAGGTATAGAACCGGGTGACATATGCCGCGACCCCCAGGAGAATCCACAGATCCGCATGCCGGTGGCGATAGGTCCAGAGGCCGAGCGCGAGCCATGCCAGCAGCGACGCCGGAAGCATCCACCTCTCCAGGCCCAGATCGCCCAGCCACACATGCAGGTTCGCCACGTTGCCGTATCCGCCGGCAACGGCCGCCACGGCGCTGCGTGCTCTCCAGTCGCGGAACAGCTCGACCAATGGCGTATCCTGGAAGGACACTGCGAAGAGGGTCACGACTGCGTAGCCGGCACCCACCAGCAGGATGGGCCTCCACGAGCGGGGCAGAAAGAGCGCGAGCCAGAGAAACGGTGCCGCGACCTGAGGTTTGACCAGCGTAGCGACGAGAAGGGCCGAGGCGACGAGATCCCGCTGCCACCCGCGTGGCCCGCGGGCGAGGAGCAGGAGGCCGACGAGCAACAGGGGGAGGATGTGGACGATGAGCTGTCCATTGCCGATGGCTGCCCCCGTCGCGTAGATCGAGCACGGGATCAGCCCGACGAAGGTCCGCTCGAGGGGGCCCTCCGCCCCGCTCTCCCGAACGAGGAGAGCGATGAGTGCGGCGAGGGCGATGATAGTGGTGAGGCCCCAGAGCCAGCGGGCAGGGTCGAGGTCCAGCCACCCCAACAAGGGCCACAGCAGGACATAGGTAGCCGGTGGATATACCCCGCTTGCCAGCTCCTGGTAGACGGGGCGGCCGGCGAACCAGCCGTGCACCAGTCGGTGGAGCAGCTTGAGGTCGACCGCCCCGGTGGGTGAGGTCGGCCAGATCGGCGCGGTTCCCCACAGCAGCCGCCAGAACTCATAGCTCAGCCAGACGATGGCCGCGAGCGACATGACCGCGATGGCGACCCGCAGCGATGAGTCGCCATGCCTTGCCCAGAACCGTCTGATTGCGGGCGCCGTGGTCACTTCACCCCAGGCCCAGCTCCTTCACGTCCACCAGCGCGACCACTTCCCTGCCCTCTCCCTCCAGCGTTTCCCGTCCCCCCTGCCCCCGATCCACCACCGCCAGCACGCCGACGACCTTTCCTCCCGCTTCCGTCACCGCCGCGATCGCGCGCTGCGCCGATCCGCCCGTGGTGATCACGTCCTCCACCACGACGACCTCGTCCCCCTCGGCGAAGTTCCCCTCGATCACCCGCCCCGTCCCGTGCGCCTTCGCCTCTTTCCTCACGCTGAACGCGTCCATCGGCAGCTCCGTCCCCCAGCTCGCCGCCGCGATCGCATAGGAGACCGGGTCCGCGCCCATCGTGAGCCCGCCGACCGCCTTCGGCCGCCAGCCTCGCTCCTTGATCGCCCGCCAGCCGAGCCGGCCGATGAGCCCCTGCCCCTCGGCGCTCATCGTGCTGAGACGACAGTCTATGTAGTAGGAAGAGCGCTGACCCGACGCGAGCACGAAATCGCCGCGCCGCACCGACCGCTCGAGCAGCAATCGGCGCAGGCGCTCCAGATCGTCCCCCGACATCAACTCGCGGTCAGCCCTTCTTGAAGAACGACGAGAGGAACCCGGGCTTCTTGGCCGGCAGCTCCATCTGGACCGACGTGCAGAAGCCCCGGGCGAATTCGTCCACCGTCTTGCACCGCTTCCCGAGGTCCCGCTCCAGTCCCTTCATGACGGCCGCTTCGACCGCCGCCGGGAACTTGAGCCCTTTGACGGCCTGGTTGAGCGGCACCGGAGGCTGCGTTAGTAGTTGCTGGAACAACTCTCTTGGGTTCTTGCCCGTGAAGGGATGCTCCTGGGTCAGCAGATAATAGGTGATCGTCGCCAGGCTGTAGACGTCGGCCTGCTCGCTAACAAGTTCTCCGCTAAGGGTTTCCGGGGCCACGTACTGAAGGGTGCCGACGAAGAAGCCGGCCCGGGTGAGCCGTTCCTCGGGGGCAGCGTCCGAGTCCCTGGCTATCCCGAAGTCGAGCAGCTTGGCGACCTGGGTGGCCGGATCGTACATGATGTTGGCGGGCTTGAGGTCGCGGTGGATGATCCCGGCCCGGTGGGCGACCGCCAGGGCCGCACCGAGTTGCTCGATGATGGTGGCGACCAGGGAAGGGGCCAGGTTGCCCGACCGGCTCACGAACTCCGCCAGCGGCTCGCCCCGGGCCCATTCCAGGGCCAGGTAGTGGAGTCCATCCGATTCGCCGTAATCAAACGTACGGACGATGTTGGGGTGGCTCACCCGCGAGCCGTACTCGGCTTCCCGGAGGAACCGTTTGACGGCAGTCGGGTCGCCCGCGAGGCGCGGACGCAGGACTTTGACCGCCGCCTGACCGCGCTCGGCGTTCTCCGCGCAGTACACCGTAGCGGTCCCGCCCTCGCCGATATACTTGGCGAGGTGGTAACCGGCTACCGTCCGACCTACCAGATTGTCAGTGCCCATGGGTTCGCCAAGCTAGTTAATCTTCGACCACGCAGCAAGTTGGACGCTTGACGCTCCTCCTTCGCCGCCGCTAACGTTCGAATCCAAGGTCCGCGTCCCATCGGCTCTGCCGGGAGTGTCAGCCATGCGTCGGCTCGTGTTCATGATCGGCCTTGCGGCTTCCGCCACCGGCTGCGGCAGTTGGAAACGGGTCGGCAGCGACGAACAGCCCAAGCCCACCGAGACACTCACCCGGCTGCTCAACACCACGCAGTTCTATCAGCGACTGGGCCGGCTCGCCGCCGGCGATCCCATGCCGTTCGTGGGCACCGTGGCCTTCGCCGCGGGTCCCGTCGATTCCGTCATCGCCATCATCGGGCTCTCGCTGGAGAACCGCTCGTTCGCGTTTCAGAGGGAAGGGAACTCGTTCGTCGCGCGTTACAGAGTGAGTCTCTCCCTCAAGCGCGAGGGCGCCCCCCCGGTGGACCTGGCCCGCGAGGAAGTGGTCCGCGTCTCCACCTTCCAGGAGACCCAGCGCGCCGACGAGAGCGTGCTCTTCCAGCAGGTCCTCCGCATCGTGCCCGGCGCGTACAAGGTCACCGCCACCGTGCGCGACGCCTCTTCCACCTCCGAGAGCAGCGCCAGCGCCGAGTATACCGCGCCCCGTTTCGGCCCGTCATCCTACTCGGCGCCGATCCTGACCTACCAGGCGACGGGGCGGGGAAGTCTCGCCGATCCAGTGACCCTGGTGCTCAACCCGCGCGGCGCCGTGGGCTACGGCAGCGACACGCTGCTCGCCTATGTCGAGGGCTATGGCTTCACCGAGCCCAGCAAGGTGCCGTTCCAGGTGCTGGACGAGCAGGAGCACGCCATCTACAGCGATTCGCTCCGGTTCCGCGGCGGCCGGGCGGTGGAGAGCCAGGTCGTGCGTCTCGCCCCCGACAGCGTCTCCCTCGGCGAGCTCCGGATCGTCGTGGGCTCCAAGCCCGAGCGGAGCACGTCGGCCCTGGTCTCCTTCACCCAGGCCTGGGTGGTGACCAACTTCGAGGAGATGCTGGACCTGCTGCGCTTCTTCGGCCGTGACGAGCAGATCGCCGCCATGCGCCGGGCCCCGGCGGGCGAGCGCGCGCGGATGTGGCGCGAGTTCTACGCGGCCACCGATCCCAACACCGCGACGCCCGAGAACGAGGCGCTCAACCAGTACTTCGCCCGGGTCAACCAGGCCAACCAGCGCTTCAAGGACGAGGGCCTGCCCGGCTGGCGGACCGACCGGGGCGAGGTCTTCGTCACCCTGGGCGCGCCGGACGAAAGCGTCGAGAGCACCCCGGGGACCTCGAGCCGCATCATCCGCTGGACCTATCTCACCTACCGGCTGGAGATCTACTTCCAGGACGAGACCGGCTTCGGCCGGCTCCGGCTCACCCCGGGGTCGCGGGCGGAGTACGAGCGGATCCTGTCCCGGGTGCGGAGGCAAGGCTAGAAGGCGTTATGCTCCCTGCATGACCAATCACACGCCGCCCCGCCTGTACCTGATCGACGGGTACGCGTTGATCTATCGCGCGTTCTTCGCGATGATCGCGCGGCCGCTGCGGACCAGCAAGGGCGAGAACACCTCCGCGGCGTGGGGCGTGGTCAACTTCCTGATGCGGCTCCGGGAGAAGTACAAGCCCGACTACGTCGCGTGGATCAACGACGCCGGCACCTCCTTCCGCGCCGAGCGCTATCCCGAGTACAAGTCCACCCGCGAAAAGCTCGACGGTGAGCTTCGTTCCGACTTCGACCGCGCGCTCGAGCGGATCACCGCTCTGCTCGACGCCTTCCATATCCCGTTGGTGACCGTTCCCGGCTACGAGGCCGACGACGTGATCGGTACCCTGGCCGTTCGCGCCGCCGAGCGCGGGCTCCAGGCCGTGATCGTCTCGGGAGACAAGGACTTCTATCAGCTCATCGGCCCCAGCGTCGCCCTTCTCAATCCAGGCCGGGGCGGGGCGGCTGGTGTGGAGGAGAGCTGGGTGGACGAGTCCAATGCCTCCGAGCGGCTCGGCGTCCCGCCCAGTCAGGTGATCGACTTCCTCTCCCTGGTGGGTGACACCTCCGACAACATCCCGGGGGTGAAGGGCATCGGGGACAAGGGCGCCCAGAAGCTTCTGGCCGAGTACGGCAACCTGGACACCTTGCTGGAGCGCGCCGCCGACATCACCGCCAAGCGGCCGCGCGAAGCGCTGCTGGCCCAGGCGGACAACGCTCGGCTCTCCCGTGATCTCGTCACCATCAAGCTCGACGTGCCGGTCGAGCTGGACGTCTCTCATCTCACCCTCAAGGAGCCGGATCGCGAGGCCGCGATCCGGCTCATGACCGAGTTGGAGTTCTATCAGCTCGCTCGGAGACTGGGCGGGCTGGAGTCCGAGCCTGTTGGAAGCAAGCCGGCCGCACGGGGTGCATTCCGGACCCAGGCCGGGGCAGGGGAGGAGGGTGACCAGTCGGGTGAGAGCGATTCGGTCGCCGTCATGCCCGAAGGCCAGGCCGGCACCGAAGCGACCGGGTTCGCCGCAAGCGACTGGCTCGCGATCGACGAAAGACCGGCGCTCGAGGTGAAGGTGCTGGACGATCCCGCCGAGCTTCCCATGTTGGTGAGAAAGCTGCGCGAGGCTCCGCTGGTCGCGATCGACACCGTCGCCACCTCGCTAGGCTCGCGTGCCGCCGAGCTGGTCGGGCTTTCGCTTTCGGTGATGCCGACCGAGGTGTGGTACCTGCCCTTCGGTCATCGCAGCCGATCCGGCATGGGCTCACTGGGCGAAGGGATGGCGCCTCCCGATCGGGAGAGAAACCTGCCTTCACTGGCGTCAGCGGAGATGGCTCCGCTACGCGAGCTGCTGGCCGATCCCACGGTGCGGAAGGCGGGCCACGTCATCAAGTACGACTGGCAGGTACTGCGCCGGGCCGGGGTCGAGCTCGCCGGCGTCGCCTACGATACGATGCTCGAGAGCTTCATCCTCGACCCCGGCCGCCGCTCCCATGCCCTCGATAATCTCTGCCTCGAGCACTTGGGACGGCCGATCAAGACCTACCAGGACATCACCGGAAAGGGGAAGACTGAGATCCCCTTCGCGGAGGCGACCGTGATCGCGGCCGCCGAGTATTGCGGCTCAGACGGTGCCACCGTGTTGGCGCTGCACGAGCGTTTCCTTCCCACGATCCGCGAAATGCAGATGGAGACCCTGTACCAGGAAGTCGAGCTGCCACTGGTCGAGGTGCTGGTAGACATGGAGTGGGAGGGGATCGGAGTGGATCGCGCGGTGTTCGAGCGGCTCGAGGGCGAGCTGAGCGCCGACATGCGCCGGCTCGAGGGCGAGATTTCCCGAGTCGCCGGGCTGGAGCTCAATTTCAATTCTCCCAGGCAACTCGCGACGGTCCTCTTCGAGAAGCAACAGTTGCCCGTGCTCAAGAAGACCAAGACCGGTCCGAGCACCGACGCCGATGTGCTGGAGCAGCTCGCCGCGATGGGCCATGAGCTGCCCCGGCTTATCCTGGAGTACCGGGAGCTGCAGAAGCTGAAGAGCACCTATGTGGACACGCTGCCGGCGACGATCGACCCGCGGACCGGCCGGATCCATACCACCTTCAACCAGGCGGGCGCGGCGACGGGACGACTCAGCTCGAGCGATCCCAATCTGCAGAACATCCCGATCCGCAGTCTCCGGGGTGAGGAGATCCGCCGCGGGTTCATCCCCCGGGAGGGCTGGACCTTCCTGGTGGCCGACTATTCCCAGATCGAGCTGCGCATCATGGCGCACCTCTCCGGCGACCCGGCGTTCATCGAGGCCTTCAACCAGGGCGGCGACATCCACCGGCAGACCGCCGCGCTCATTTTCGAGGTCGAGCTGGACCAGGTGACGCCGGAGATGCGCGCCCAGGCGAAGACGATCAACTTCGCCACCATCTACGGCCAGGGCCCCTTCGCGCTGAGCCGCCAGATCAACAGCTCGATGGAGGACGCGCGCAGCTTCATCGCCCGCTACTTCGAGCGCTTCGCCGGCGTCCGCGCGTTTCTCGACCGGCAGATCGCGCTGGCCCGCGAGCAGGGCTACGTGGAGACCATCTTCAAGCGCCGGCGCTACATCCCCGAGATTCGCGACCGCAACTTCAACATGCGGGCCTACGGCGAGCGGAACGCGCAGAACTCTCCGCTGCAGGGGTCCGCGGCGGATCTGATCAAGGTGGCCATGCGACGCATCCACGGCGCGATCCGAGACGAGGGGCTCCGGGCGCGGATGCTGCTCCAGGTGCACGACGAGCTGGTGTTCGACGTGCCGCCCGAGGAGCTGCCGCGCATGCGCGAGCTGGTGAAGAGCCACATGGAAGGCGTGGTGGAGCTGCGGGTGCCGCTCGTCGTGGATCTGGGCGAGGGGCTCAACTGGCTGGAGGCCAAGCGGTGAGCGAGTCCGATCTCCACCGGTTCCGCTTCTCCGATCCGGAGTTCGACCTGCCGGACGTGGAGTCGGTGCTCGACGCGCTCGAGGCGGCGGTCATCACCCCCGACACCGCGATGTTCGACGTCGCCCGCCAGAGCTGGCAGCCGGTGGCCCGGCACCCCGAGGTGCGGTCCGCGTGGAAAGCGCGTGCGCGCTTTCGCCCGCCCGGCGGAGTGCTCGATCTCCCGCCACTACCCCCCGAGGCCGACGATCCCACCGATGAGTCGGCCCGTCGCCGCGCGGCGTACGCGATGGTGCTGCGAGGCAATCGGATCCCGCTCGAGGCGCCGCCGCCGGAGCCCACCCGCCGGCGTTCGGTTGCGGCGGGAGTCGTGCTGGTGGTCGTGCTGTTGCTCTTGGTGGGGCTGACAGTGGTGGAGCTGGCTGGCGGTCTCGTGCGTGTGGCTTCCATGGCGGCGCACTTCTCGAACTGACCGGCGGTCTACGTCGCGCCCGGCGGCAGCCCCTTCTTCTTCCGACTCCGCACGCCCGGCCACCAGTTCCACCGTCCCATTGCCTGCATGAACGCCGGCACCAGCACCATCCGGATCACGGTCGCATCGAGCGCCACCGCGACCGCCAGCCCGAATCCCAGCATCTGCATCGGCAGCACCCGCGCGAACGCGAACACCCCGAACACCAGGATCATGATGAGCGCCGCCGAGGTGATCACCGACGCGGTGGCGCTGAGCCCTTCCATCGTGGCCGCGGTGTTGCGGCCCGACCGGTCGAAGGCCTCCTTGATCCGGCTCAACAGGAACACCTCGTAGTCCATGCTGAGCCCGAACACCACGGCGAACACCAGCACCGGGATCACCACGAAGATCGCCGACGTCGGTCCGGTCAGGCCGAGCGCCTGCGAGCCGACGCCGAACTGAAACACCAGCACGATGAGCCCGAACGTGGCGCTCACCGACAGCGTGTTCATGATGATCGCCTTGATCGGCACCAGCACCGAGCGGAAGGCGATGGCGAGCATGATGCCCGTGGCGCCGAGGATGAGGAGGACGAGGAGAGGGAAGCGCTCCAGCAGGTCGGCCTGGAAGTCGAGCGCGGCGGCGGTGTAGCCGCCGACGCTCACCTCCATGCCCCGCGTGCCGCGCAGCTGCGCCTTTCCCAGATCGCGCGCGCGCTGCACCAGCTCCATCGCCGACGTCAGCGACGTGGTGTCGGCCGGAATCACGTCCAGCAGCGTGAGTCGTCGGTCGGCGCTCAGGTAGGCGTCTACGAAGCTCGGGTACTGCGCCCGCGCGGCCTCCATGTCGCTGTACAGGACCGAATAGCCGAGCAGCGATGTGCCCGGGGCCAGATCCACCAGGCTCCGCACCTCGCGCACCCGCGGGTCGGCGCGGAGCGAGTCGGAGAGCGTTCGGAGCCCGCGCAACGACATGGTCTGCACCGCGGTCCGCCCCTTCGGCACCTCCACCAGCACCCGGATCGGCTGCACGTATCCCGCGACGCCCATCCGCGAGAGTGTCTCCAGTCCCTGGCCCGCCTCGGTGCCGGTGGGCCACCAGTGGCGGGAGGGCAGGCCGATCCGGATCCAGAAGAGCGGGGCGGTGAGGATCGCGATCGTGACGCCGCCGTAGACCATCGCCCGGATCGGATGGCGCGACAGCGTGCGCGCCCATTTCTCCCACACCTGCGGCGCGTGGTACCAGGTGAGTCGCTTGGCCAGCCATCTGGGCCGGTCGATCTCGCGGCCGAGCACGGCGAGCAGGGCGGGCAGGAGGGTGATCGCGAGCAGCACCGCCACCGCGACGACGATCAGGCCTCCGATCCCCACACTCCGGGTCTCGATCAGCGGGGTGAAGAGCAGCGCGCCGAATCCGACCACTACCGTGAGGCCCGAGGTTATCACCGCCGATCCGGCCGTCACCATCGTGTTCACCGCGGCCTCGTGCCGCCGGAGCCCTCGGCCCAGCTCCTCGCGGAAGCGGGTCACCACCAGCAGCGAGTAATCGATGCCCACGCCGAGCCCGATCATCGTCGTCATGTTGAGGACGAAGATGCTCATCGGCGTGATTCGGGTGAGGAGCCCGATCGCCGTGAGCGACACCGCGATGGCGAGGATGCCCACGATGAGCGGCAGCAGGGCCGCCACCAGCGCGCCGAACGCCAGCACCAGGATGAAGAGGGTGAGCGGCAGGAGGGTGGTCTCGCCCCGGCGGCTGTCCTCCGCCACCACGGTCCGGACGTCGAGGTCGAGCGGCGCGCGGCCGGTCACCCGGGCGCGATACTGGGCGGGATTCGTCGCGGTGGCGACGGCCATGCGCAC
This sequence comes from uncultured Gemmatimonadales bacterium, assembly GCA_963846545.1. Taxonomy (GTDB): domain Bacteria; phylum Gemmatimonadota; class Gemmatimonadetes; order Gemmatimonadales; family GWC2-71-9; genus CAVVWJ01. The sequence continues at coordinate 250,693 of CAWJWG010000003.1, forward strand.
GGTCTCCCGCGTGGGGGGCACGTATGCGCCGGCGCTGTCGCCGTCGATGATGTCGATCGCCACCAGCACGAAGGTCGCGTGCCGGTCGCGGCTCAGGAACGTGGTGTCGCCGGTGCCGGGATAGGAAACCAGGCCGCGCACGTAGGGCTGGCGGTCGAGCGCGGCGAGAACCGAATCGAGCACGGCCCGCGAGGGGCCGGAGTCGAAGGCCGAGGGGCCCTCGAGCGTCACGGCGAAGAACTCGCCGATCGGGCGGGTGAACCGGTCGTTCAGCAGGTGCTCGGTGCGCGAGGCTTCGGTCTCGCGCTCGCTGCCGCCGCGGATGTTGAGGAGCGCGGGCGTGGCCGGGGCTCGCACGGCGGCCACCGCCCCAACGATCGCCCATACGACCAGCACCGCCCACCGCCAGCGGACCAGCGCCCGGGCGAAAGGTTCCATCAGATTCAGGTGGCTCCTCCGGGACTTCGGTCCGCGCCCGACCGCGCGGGCGGCCAATGTTAGGTAAGTGCAGGACTCGGCGCTAGCCGCGCTGGCGACTTGGCGCGTCCCTTGCCCATATTCCGACGAACCATGCGCCGTGCCTTCCTCCCCGTCCTCACACTGGTCCTTGCCGTCCTGATCCTGGTCGACCGGATCGGGCACCTGAAGCTCGCCTCTCAGCGTTCGGCCCAGGCGGTCCAGGGGCCCAGCTCGACCCAGTCAGGGACGGCGCATCTCGATACCGGTAAAGCTGTTATGCGTCTGGAAGGCGTGGCGGGCCGAGCCGGCGGCGCGGTGGGCGACCGGCTGGCGCGCCTGGCCACCCGCGAGCGGCTATCCCGGGAATCCGGCGGCACCTATCTGGATTCGCTGATCGTCAGCACCGACTCGGTGGTGCGGCGCTGGCCCGACAGATACGGCAAACCCATCCGGGTGCACATCGTGGAGGGTGGGGCCCCGGGCTATTTGCCGAAGATGGCGAGATTTGCGCGTGACGCGTTCGACCGTTGGGAGCAGACCGGCGTGGGGATCAAGTTCCAGGTTGTCTCCGATTCCGCCAATGCCGACGTCATGATCCGATGGATCGATCACTTCGACTTCGACCGCGCCGGTCAGACGGACCTCACCTGGGATCAGGCCGGTCGCGTACGCCGTGCGTCGATCTCCCTCGCGCTCCGGACCCATACCGGCGTGGCGCTGCCCGATGCGGCGCTCTTCTCGGTGGCGGTGCACGAGGCGGGGCACGCGCTCGGACTGCCACACTCTCCCGATACCAGCGACGTGATGTTCCCCGCGACCCGGACGGGTACGCTCACCGAGCGCGACCGCCGCACCTTCGAGGTCCTGTACCGGCTGCCTCCCGGCCCGGTCCGCGACGAGCTGGCCGGACGCTGAGCCGGTGGCGCCGCGCATGACCCTCCTCCGCTGGCGTGGCGTGCTCGCCGCGATCCTCATGACCGTTTCGGCCGTCCCGACCGCAGCGCAGACTTATTCCCAGGTGGACGCCGCCGCGCTCGAGGGGATCCGCGGAGGCCTCTATCCGGGCGCCGTCGTGGTGATCGGCCGGCGGGACTCGATCCTGTACTCCCGCGGCTACGGCCACTTCACCTGGAATCCCGCCTCCAAGGCCCCCCAGCCCGACTCGACGCTGTGGGACATCGCGTCCATCACCAAGGTGGTGGCCACGGCCGGCTCGGCGATGCGGCTAGTGGATCAGGGCAAGCTCGACCTCGACGCCCGGGTCGGTCGCTACCTGCCGCGCTTCTCCGGCGGGCTCAAGAATCGGGTCACCGTGCGGATGCTGCTGGATCACACCAGCGGCCTCAAGAGCTACGTGCCCATCTACCGGAAGGCGGGACGCAGCCGGTCTCGCATGATCTCGCTGCTCTATGCCCAGCCCCTGGTCCGCACTCCGGGAGACTCGGCCGAGTACAGCGACCTCAACGCCATGCTCCTCGGCCTGGTGATCGAGTCGGTCTCCAACACCACGCTCGACAAGTTCGCGGACGCCGAGGTCTTCGATCCGCTGGGGATGACCGAGACCCGGTTCAGCCTGCCGACGCGGCTCAAGCGGCGAACGGCGCCCAGCGGGATGTGGCGAGGCCAGCCCGTGCCGGGCGACGTCAACGACCAGAACGCCGCCGCCTTCGGCGGGGTAGCTGGGCACGCGGGCGTCTTCTCCACCGCGGACGACCTCGCGCGCTTCGCTCAGGTCTGGCTCCGGAACGGCGTGGGCCCCAAGGGCCCGTGGGTCGGCCCCGCGACCATGCGCGAGTTCCTGACTCGCGGTCCACGGAGCGGCACGCGCCTGCTGGGCTGGGACTCGCCCGACCTGACCGGCGAGGAGCCGAGCATCTTCGGCACCCTGATCAGCACGGCGGCCTACGGGCACACCGGATTCACCGGCACCGAAATCTGGATCGACCCGACCCACGACCTCTTCCTCGTCTTCCTGACCAACCGCGCGTTCGACCCGAAGGCGCGGGACTCGCTCAAGGGCCTGAAGGCGATCCGGACCGCGATGTCCGACGCGGCCCTCCGGCTGGTCCCTCACAGCTGCGCGCAGGAGCTGGTCTCGCGCTGCTGACCGGCCCGAACCAACGGGTCGGCTCTCCGGTTACTATCATTAGAGAGAGTGGCGCTCGAGAGAGAGTGGCGCTCGCGGATCAAGCATCCGCCCACAGGTAGAGCACCGCAGCGTGCCCGTCCCGGTTCCCAGGCAGAGAAGCGAGTGGCCCATGCAAACCTCAGAGTCGGTCCGGAAGGCGCTCCGCGCCGTGAAGGACCCAGAGCTCAACCTCAACATCATCGATATCGGGCTGGTCTACGACGTCGAGGCGAGCGAGGAGGGTGACGTGCTCGTCAAGATGACCCTGACCTCGCCGGGTTGTCCGGCCGGCGGCGAGATCATCGAGGACGTCAAGAAGGTGGCGGGGGATCTCGAAGGCGTGAAGAACGTCGAGGTCGAGCTGGTCTGGGATCCGTACTGGACGCCCGAGAAGATGGACCCGCGTGTGCGGGCTTTCCTGGGGTTCTAACTCCCTCTCCCCATACTGGCCGCTAGCAGCTCCCCTCCGAACTCCCGCACATGCCAGCGTCGTAGCTCCGGAACCCGTGCCAGGGCCTCGTCACTCCGGGGGTCCTCCCGGGCGATGGCCTCCAGTGTCCCGTTGGGACAGACCACACCGGGGGGCAGATCGTACTTCTGCGCCAGCAGGTTGCGCGCGACCTTGAGCCGCTCGAACCTCGCCTCCTGCGCCAGGTCCTGCGGCTGCCGGGGTGGCCGCGTGATCCTCGGAATGTCGCTCTCGGGCACCTCGAGGCCACGCTTCACCGCCGCCAGCACGTCGCGCCCGCGCCGCTCCACCTGATCCGCGCTCAGGCCGGGAATCGCCTTCAGCGCCGCGGCGTCCGCCGGCGGGTTCTTGGCGATCGCCAGCATCGGTTCGTTGTTCATGATGCGGAACGTCGCCCGGTCCGCGCGTCGGGCCGTCGCCTCGCGCCACTCCCACACCTCGCGCAGCACCGCCAGCTCCCGTCCGCGGAGCGCCTTCGCGCCCTTGAGCCGGAGCCATCCCGGCTCCGCCTGCTCGCCGCTCGAGGCGCGGATGTCCTCCAGCAGGGCGAACTCCTCCTGGGCCCACCCCAGACGGCCGCTCTCGCTCAACCGCTCGCGCAGGATATCGTGAAGCTGCGGCAGGTAGTGCGTGTCCGAGGCGGCGTAGGCCAGCATCTCGGCCGAGAGCGGTCGCGCCGACCAGTCCGCCCGCTGGAACCGCTTGTCCAGCCGGACGCCGAGGTACTTCTCCAGCAGCGCGGCGAGCCCGATCCCCGGCTCGTTGAGGAGCTGTGCCGCGATCCGGGTGTCGAAGAGATGCTGCGCCGTGTACCCGTACTCGCGGTTCAGCAGGCGGAGGTCGTAGTCGGCGTCGTGAAAGACGATCTCCACCGCCGGGTCGGCGAGTAGCTCGCCGATCGGACCGAGCCCGTCGGTGGCCAGCGGGTCCACCACCGCTGTCTCGTTCCGCGAGGAGATCTGCACCAGGTAGACCCGGTCGAGGAAGCGGTGGAAGCTCGCCGCCTCGGTGTCCACCGCCAGGAGCGGTTCGGTCCGCAGGCGGCCGGCCAGCTCGGCCAGCGCACCGGCGGTCTCGATCAGCTGCACGCGTCAGTCCTTCTTCGAGACGAGCTCGAGGCCCGCGGCGATCTCGTCCATTGCCTTGGAGAGGGCCTTGTAGAACTCCGCGTCGGGCTGGGGTGTGCCTCCCATCGCGGCGTCCATCTGGAGCTTGCGAGCGAGTCGGGCGGCGTGGCGGATGTAGTCGGTCTGCGGTTTCATGATGGGCTGTGAGCTATGAGCTATGAGCTATGAGCCGCGGGACTCGGCTCGCGAACCTGGTCGGACGCTGTAGTATATCTGGGCCGGCCCCGGCTAGCGCCTGCGGGGGCAGCTCACAGCACAAACCTTCTGGCTTGAGCTCATAGCTCATAGCTCATAGCTCATAGCTCATAGCTTATAACTCCCAATGCCCATCGACCTCACCGTCTATCCCGACGAATGCGATGCCTTCGGCCATCTGAACCAGGCCTCGTTCCTCAGCCTGTTCGAGCGGGCGCGCTGGGAGATGCTGCGAGCCGGCCCGGGCATGGACCTCTTCGATCGCACCGGGACATGGCCGGCGGTACGGAAGACCGTCATCGAGTACCACGCCGCCGCGTTCCCCGGCGACATCCTCCGATTCGAGCAGGAGCTGACCCACGTCGGCCGCACCAGCTTCACCATGAGGCAGGCTGCCCGGCGCCTCCGCGACGACGCCCTCATCGCCACGGCGGAGTTCCTCTTCGTCTGCGTGAACCGGCAGGGCCGGCCGGTCTCGGTGCCGCGCGAGTTCAACGACTTCATGGCCTCGCGCCGGCGCGAGACCGGTGAAGTGCAGCGGGTCACGGTGAACGGCGTCACCCTCGCGGTCGAGGTGCGGGGCGACGGGCCCGCGGTGCTGTTCATCCACGGGTACCCGTTTGACCGGTCCATGTGGACCCACCAGATGGCGGCGCTCGAGGGGTGGACGCGCATCGCCCCGGATCTGCGCGGTATGGGACAGTCCGACGCGCCGGACCTCGGCTACAGCATGGAGACCTACGCCTCGGATCTCGCGAGTCTGCTCGACCTCCTCGGCATGGACGACGTGGTCCTGGTCGGATTCTCGATGGGCGGCTACATCGCCTTCGAGTTTCTGCGGCGGTACCGGGACCGGGTGCGAGGACTGGTGCTGGTCGACACCCGCGCCGACCCCGATACCCTGGAGGTCAAGAAGGCCCGCGATGCGACCGCGGCCACCGCCCGCGAACAGGGCGCGGAGGTGGTCGCTGAGACGCTGGTCCCCAAGCTGCTGGGCGCGTCCACGCTGGCCGGCGACCCGGCCACCGTCGAGCGGGTCCGGGCGATGATGGCCGCCGCGCCGGTCGCGGGCATGATCGGGGCGCTGGGCGCCATGCGCGATCGGCCCGACAGCACCCCTCTCCTGCCGGAGCTCGCCGGCGTGCCCACGCTGGTGATCGTGGGGGACGAGGACGAGGTCACGCCCCCCGCACTGGCCCGCGCCATGGCCGCCGCGATCCCCGGGTCCAGCCTGGTCGTCATTCGCTCCGCCGGGCACATCCCGACCCTCGAGCGGCCGGTCGAGACCACCGACGCGCTGTCGGCCTTCCTCTCGGGACTCCCCTGAAACCTTTGCCGGGCCGCCGGCGTTGTGGTTGTGGCGGCACGAGCATGGACCTTCCGGGTTCCTCTGATCGACCGTCCTCACCAAAAACAACGGTCCCGCGCTCGCGGCCAAGCTAGTACGAGCTCGGGGCCGCCTTTCTTTCCGGCTGGGCAGCCGCACGCGAAACGACCCTCCCGGACATCGGGAGGGTCGTGGTCTGGACGGCGCAAGGCCGACTCCGGTCAGCGCTTGGGGCGGCCCGGCGGCGTGTCACTGTTGAAGACCTCTTTGTTCTTCTCGATGTACGCGACCTGGTTCGGCGGCACGTCCTCTTCCGGAAAGATGGCCGTCACCGGGCACTCCGGCTCGCAGGCGCCGCAGTCGATGCACTCGTCGGGGTGGATGTAGAGCTGGTCTTCGCCCTCGTAGATGCAGTCCACCGGGCACACATCCACGCAGGCGCGATCCTTCACGTTGATGCACGTCTCGGTGATCACATAGGTCATCGCTGCCGGTCCTCCACGAGTTGCCCGCTTTGCTCAGCCGATATTCGCAAAGGTATACGGACTCCGCTCGGACGGCGCAAGGGGCGATATATCTTCCCCATACATGCTCCATCGCCTTCGTGGTTTCGCCGTCCTGGCGACGCTCGTGGTCGCGGCCGGACCCCTCCAGGCGCAGGAATGCCAAACCCTTCGCACCGCGCTCGTACTCTCGGGCGGCGGGGCCAAGGGCCTGGCCCACATCGGTGTTCTGGCCGCGATGGACAGCCTCGGCATCCGGCCCGATCTGATCGTCGGCAGCAGCATGGGTGCCGCCGTCGGCGCGCTCTACGCCAGCGGCTACAGTGGCCACGAGCTCGATTCCCTCGCGCGCGACATTCCACTCGCCCAGCTCTTCCGGAACTATCGGCCTCGTGCGCCCCGCTCCCTCGGCGTTCTCCGGCCGCTGGTGATGTGGGAGCAGGGCGAGCGCCGTTTCAATCTCCAGAGCGCATCGGTGGTCGAGTCGGAGGTGAACGCGCTCGTAAGCGCCGCCATGCTCGCCGGCAACCTGGAGGCGCGCGGCGACTTCGACTCGCTACCGATTCCCTTCCGCGCCGTGGCCACCGACCTGGCGACCGGAAAGCCGGTGGTCATCCGCTCGGGCGACCTGGCCCAGGCGGTCCGCGCGAGCATCGCCATCCCGCTGGTCTTCGCGCCGGAGCTGCGCGACAGTCAGTTCCTCGCCGACGGCGGACTGTCGGCCAACATTCCCGTTGCGGTGGCGCGGTCGGAGGGCGCCGAGCGCGTCATCGTGTCCGACGCCACGGAGCACCCCGACACCACCTTCGACGGCTACTCGCCGATCGATGTGGCCGACCGGCTGATCGAGTTCCTCTTTCACCAGGCGCCGGACTCGCTCTCCACTGGCGACGTCCTCGTGCGCCCCAACGTGGAAGGCTTCAACAGCCTCAACTTCTCACAGAGGCGAGTCGCGCGCCTATTGGCGAACGGCAGGGCCGCGGGAGACACCTCCCTCGCCGGACTCACCTGCCCCTCGCGCGCCACCGCTCCCCTGGCTCGGCGCCTGCCGCGGCGGATCGCCGGATTCACCGCCCGGGGGGCCAACGACTCGGAGCGGCTGGCCCTGGAGCGCATCCTCGGACTCGGCCTCAGCGATACCGTCGACGCCGAGCTGCTGCGGTCGCGCCTGCGTGGGCTGGCCACTTCCGATGCGTACCACGCGGTCTGGCTGGGGCCTCGCGGCTCCGGCGACTCGGTGCAATTCGACCTCGCGATCCGGCGAGCGTCGCGGCGGGTCGTCGCCCTCGGGCTGGGCTACGACAACGAGCTCGGCGGCCACCTCTGGGCCGGCCTGGTGGACCGCCGGGTCTTCGGGTTGGCGCTCGAGGGCAGCGGCGCGCTCTTCCTGGATGCCTTCCGGAAGGAGCTGTACACCGGCTTCCGGCGAAAGTTCCAGATCGCCCGCCAGCTGGTGGATCCGACGCTGACGATGCGGGTCGCCACCGAGGACGTCCGCCGCTTCGATGGCGACGGCGACGAGCTCGAAGAGATCGAGACTCGGGAGGCGCTGGGATTCGCCGGGGTCGAGCGCGTGCTGCCGCACGGATGGGAGATCGCCCTCGGCGTTCGCGGGCATGCCTGGCGGGAGCCGGGGCGGGGCGACCTCTCGACGCTGGGCTTGGAGGCCCGCGCGATCCGCGCGAGTCGCACCAGGGGCCGGGTGGTTCGCGCGGACGCGATCTGGACCGGCGTGTACCGGCGCGCGCGGGTCGAGGCGGAGGTCCTGCGCCAGTTCGGCGTCGTGCGCCTGATGCCACGGGTGATGCTCGGCTGGGGAGAGGGCCTCCCGATTCACCTCACCTTCCCGCTGGGTGGAGACGACGGGTTCCCCGGCCTCCACATCGGCGAGCGCCGCGGCGACCGGGAGGCCATGCTCGGGCTCGGCTTCGTGGCACCGCTCAAAGGCCCACTGCTGGCTCGAGTCGAGTTCGCGGGAGGACGCACGGCGGTCGGTGGATCTCTGTTCGGAGACGACGGCTGGGTGGGGGGGATTCGCGCGGGGCTCGGCGCGGATACGCCGGTCGGTGTGGTGCGATTCGAGTACGGCTACAGCACGGAGGATCGCGGGGCGGTCTTCGTGCGCCTGGGCGACTGGCCGTGACGGCTGCCCGAGGCTAGAGCGACTCGGAGATCTGGGAGACGAACATCTCGCTCCGAGGCTCAGGCGGTCCGTATCGTCGGTTGGGCCCGTAGAGCCTGTGCCATTCCTCTCGGACGCAGAAGGGGTCGAGCCCGTGCGGCCGGTCCACGGCCAGCACTCCGTCGAGGTGATCGATCTCGTGCTGCAGCAGCTCCGCCCGATCCCCTTCCAGATCCACCTCGTGCCACTGGCCCTTGAAGTCCTGGTACCGGACGCGGACCCGGTACGCCCGCGAGGTACGCACCAGCAGGTTGGGGAACGAGAAGCAATCGTCCCACACCTCGAAGTCCTCGTTGCCGATGTCCACGATCTCCGGATTGATCATCGGCCACGGCTTGTCCATCTCCACGTACACCATTCGCACCGGCGCGCCGATCTGCGGAGCCGCGATGGCCCGGCCGGCCCCGAAACGGGACTGCCAGTCGCGCAGTGTCTCGCGCATGTCGTCCATGATGACCCTGACCGCGGTGGAACCGGGCCGGGTGATGGTCTCGCACCTGGCGCGCAGGATGGGATCCCCGAGGAGCCGGATGCGGTGGATGGTCATCGAGGGAAGTCCTCTGGGTGAATGAAGATGGCGCGTGAGAGCCGCTCTCAATATGGGCAGGCGGCGCGTGGCGGGCCAGACGGCCGTTCAGGATGATGCCGTGTTGCGAAAAAGTAGTATGTAACAATACTACTAATTGCTATCCGACACCGCCGCGCACCTGCGCCGTTGTATGCGCCGGCCTCCCAAAATCTCAGGCCCTCCTCAACGAGGCCGCCGCAAGCTTGCTGAGCCCACTCAAGACCAAATTGTGCAGTCACTTATGGATTCGCACCAAACATGTTGTGCGATTTGACAATCCCGACCATTTCACTACCTTTACGCACATGGGAGCCCCTCTTCCCCTCGTCGAAAGCACCTTGCCCGTGGGCCACAAGGGCCAACGCGGCGCCGTGCTCACCCAGCTCAAGCGGGCGCAACCGCTGACCGCCCGGGAGCTTGCCGTCCGGCTCGGCGTGTCGCTGAACGCGGCCCGGCACCACCTCAAGGAGCTGGAAGTCGAGGGGTTGATCAGCTATCAGCGGGAGCATCGCGGGGTCGGGGCGCCGGTGTTCGCCTATCGGCTGAGCCGGGCCGGTGAGGAGCTGTTCCCCCGCCGCTACTGTGAGGCGCTCACCGCGATGCTGGATACCGTGGCGGCGCGGGAAGGTCGTCAGGCCGCGGTTGCCCTGCTGGGCTCCTATTTCGAGGTGTTGGCGGGCCGGATCCGGGCGCGGCTCGAAGGTGTCCCGGCAGCCGAGCGACTCGCAGTCGTGGCCCAGGTCCTCTCGGAAGAGGGCTTCATGGCCGAGTCCAGCGTCACGGATGGAGTCGCGGTGCTGACCGCGCACAACTGCGCGCTACCCCGCGTCGCCGAGCGCTTCCCGGAGCTGTGTGTCGCGGAGGCGAAGTTTCTCGCCGAGGTGCTGGATGCCGAGGTCGAGCGGACGGATCACATGCTGAGCGGGTGTGCCGCCTGCGAGTATCACGTGCGGTTCTCCGGAGCCGCCGAGGAGATGTCATGAGCACGCAAGTCGAGACGCTGGTCAACAAGGAGTACAAGCACGGCTGGGTGACCGACATCGAGTCCGATGTGGTCCCGCCTGGCCTCAGCGAAGACGTCATTCGCCTGATCTCGGCAAAGAAGGGCGAGCCGGACTGGCTGCTGGAGTGGCGGCTCAAGGCCTACCGTGGCTGGCTCAAGATGACCGAGCCCCATGCCTGGCCCAACATCCGGTACACGCCGGTGGACTACCAGTCGATCAGCTACTACTCGGCGCCCCGCACCGCCAAGCCCCTGGGCAGCCTCGACGAGGTAGACCCCAAGCTGCTGGAGACCTACAAGAAGCTGGGTATCCCGCTCTCCGAGCAGAAGATGCTGGCCGGGGTCGCGGTGGACGCGATCTTCGACTCGGTCTCCGTCGGCACCACCTACAAGGCCAAGCTCGCGGAGCAGGGGATCATCTTCAGCTCGTTCGGCGAGGCCGTACGCGAGCATCCGGAGCTGGTCCGGAAGTATCTCGGCTCGGTGGTGCCCGCGAGCGACAACTTCTTCGCGGCGCTCAACGCCGCGGTGTTCACCGACGGCTCTTTCGTCTACGTGCCCAAGGGCGTGCGCTGCCCGCTGGAGCTCTCCACCTACTTCCGGATCAACTCGGCCTCGACCGGCCAGTTCGAGCGCACGCTCATCGTGGCCGACGAGGGCGCGTACGTCAGCTACCTCGAGGGGTGCACGGCGCCGAAGCGGGACGAGAACCAGCTGCACGCCGCGGTCGTCGAGCTGGTGGCGCTCGAGGGCGCCACGATCAAGTACTCGACGGTTCAGAACTGGTACGCCGGGGACGCGGAGGGAAAGGGCGGGATCTACAATTTCGTCACCAAGCGCGGCAAGTGTGCCGGCGCCCGCTCGAAGATCTCGTGGACGCAGGTGGAGACGGGCTCCGCCATCACCTGGAAGTATCCCAGCGTCATCCTCCAGGGTGACGACTCCATCGGCGAGTTCTACTCGGTGGCCGTGGTGAACGGCCGGCAGCAGGCGGACACCGGCACCAAGATGATTCACATCGGCAAGAACAGCCGGAGCACGATCGTGTCGAAGGGCATCAGCGCGGGGCAGGGGCAGAACAGCTACCGCGGCCTGGTAAAGGTGCTGCCCAAGGCGGCCGGCGCCCGAAACTACACGCAGTGCGACTCCATGTTGATCGGCAATCGCTGTGGGGCGCACACGTTCCCCTACATCGACGTGCAGAACGCCACCAGCTCGACCGAGCACGAGGCTTCCACCTCGAAGATCGGCGAAGACCAGATCTTTTATCTGAAGCAGCGGGGACTCAATACCGAGAACGCGATCTCGATGGTCGTGAACGGCTTCTGCAAGGAAGTCTTCCAGGAGCTTCCCATGGAGTTCGCGGTCGAGGCCCAGAAGCTGCTCGGCATCAGCCTCGAGGGCAGCGTAGGCTAAAGAGCGATAACGGCTTGGAGGAAAACAGTGCTGGAGATCAGGGATCTGCGGGCGTCGGCCGGTGACACGGAAATCCTCAAGGGCATCAGCCTCACGGTGAACCCGGGCGAGGTCCATGCGATCATGGGCCCCAACGGCTCGGGCAAGAGCACGCTGGCGCAGGTGCTGGCGGGACACCCAGCCTACAAGGTCACCGGTGGCTCCGTCCGCTATGACGGCCAGGACCTGCTCGACCTCGAGCCCGAGGAGCGCGCCCAGGCCGGTGTCTTTCTCGCCTTTCAGTATCCGGTCGAGATTCCCGGGGTCTCCAACGCGTACTTCCTGCGGGCGGCGTACAACGAGATCCGGAAGGCCAAGGGCTTCGAGGAGATCGATTCGATGGACTTCATCGACTTGCTCGAGGAGAAGCTCAAGGTCGTCGAGTGGGGTCCGGAGATCATGAGCCGGGCGGTCAACTCGGGCTTCTCCGGCGGCGAGAAGAAGCGGAACGAGATCCTCCAGCTCGCGGTGCTCGAGCCCAAGCTCGCCATTCTCGATGAGACCGATTCGGGTCTCGACATCGACGCCCTCCGAATCGTGGCCGCCGGCGTGAACCGGCTGCGCGGTCCGGATCGGTCGTTCATCGTCGTCACCCACTACCAGCGCCTGCTCAACTACATCGTGCCGGACTACGTGCACGTGCTCTCCAACGGGCGCATCGCCATGTCGGGTGGCAAGGACCTGGCGCTGGAGCTCGAGGCAAAGGGCTACGAGTGGGTCGAGGCCGCCGCGGAAGCGGGGGCGGGGGCAGGCGCGTGAGCGAGGCCGTGCTGCAGGCCATGGATCCCCGGGCGGGTGCGGCGATCGCGGATGGGCCCGAATGGCTGAAGCCCATCCGCCGAGCCGCCGCCGAGCGTTTCGCCGACGTGGGATTTCCCACCGCCCGCGACGAAGAATGGCGCTTCACGCCGCTGGGGCCGATCGCCAGCACGACCTGGCGGCCCGCGGCACTGGCGCCGATCTCCCTCGCGGCCGACCTGCTGGCTCCGTTCGCCTTCGGCCATCCGGAGTGGAGCACGCTGGTCTTCGTCAACGGTCTCTACAGCGAACCCCTCTCCCGAGTGGCCGAGCTCCCGCGCGGGGTCCGGGTGGGAAGTCTCGCCGAAGCGCTTCGGAGCGATGGGGCGTTGCTCCGGACCCACCTGGGCAAGTACGCGCCGGTGGACGGGAGCCCCTTCACGGCGCTCAACACGGCCGGCTTCCGGGATGGTGGCGTGGTGCATGTGCCGGCGGGATTGGATCTCCAGCGGCCGATTCACCTCCTCTACGTGACCACCACCGACGCCGAACGGACGGCGATGCACCCGCGGAACCTGATCGTGGTCGAGCGCGGCGCGCGCGTCTCGGTGATCGAGAGCTACGTCACGCTCGCGCCCGGGTCCGGGTACTGGTCGAACCCGGTCACCGAGGTGGTCGCCGGCGCCGGCTCCTGGCTGGAGCACACGCGCATCCAGCGCGAGAGCGAGCGAGCTCACCACGTCGGCCTCACGCACGTGGAGCAGCAGCGGGACAGCCACTACCGGTCGTTCTCGATGGCGATGGGCGGAGCCCTCGCGCGACACAACTTGCACGTCCGCCTCAACGACGAGAACGTCGAGGCGCTGATGTACGGCCTGTACCTCACCCGCGGCGAGCAGGTGGTGGACAACCACACGGCGATCTTCCACGACCAGCCCAACTGCCGGAGCTGGGAGGTCTACAAGGGCGTGCTCGACGGCCGGTCGCGCGCGGTGTTCAACGGCAAGGTGTTCGTGCGGCCCGAGGCTCAGAAGACCGACGCCAAGCAGACCAATCGCAACCTCTTGCTGAGCGACTCGGCCAAGGTGCAGACCAAGCCGCAGCTGGAGATCTTCGCGGACGACGTAAAGTGCACCCACGGCGCCACCGTGGGCCGGCTGGACGATGCCGCCCTCTTCTACGCCCGCAGCCGTGGCGTGCCTCAGGCGGCGGCCGAGCGGCTCCTCACCTACGCCTTCGCGGCGGAGGTCATCGAGGAAGTGTCGCTCGAGCCGGTTCGCCAGGAGCTCGACCGCCTCGTGCTCGAGCGGCTGGACGCCCCGCGCGCCGAGTCGGCGGGGCAGGTCTGACGGAGCGGCGATGCATGCTCCGGGTCTGACCACCTCCGCCCTCGACGTGGCGCCGCCCTCCGGTCTGGACGTCCAGCGGATCCGTGCCGATTTCCCCATCCTGTCGCGGCGAGTCCGTCACGGGCGCCCGCTCGTCTATCTCGACAACGCCGCGACCAGCCAGAAACCTCGCCAGGTGATCGACGCCATCTCCCGCTTCTACGGCGACGAGAACGCGAATATCCATCGGGGGCTGCACTATTTGAGCGAGCAGGCCACGGCCTCGTACGAGGGCGCGCGCGCCCGTGTGGCCAGGTTTCTGGGCGCGGGCGCTACCTGGGAGATCGTCTTCACCAAGGGCACCACCGAGGCGATCAACCTGGTGGCCCAGAGCTGGGCTCGACCGAGGCTCCGCCCCGGCGACGAAGTACTGACCACGGGGATGGAGCACCACGCCAATCTGGTGCCCTGGCAGGTCGTCTGCGAGCAGACGGGCGCCACCCTGCGCTTCGTGCCGGTCACCGACCGGGGCGAGCTCGACCTCGAGGGGCTGGATCGTCTCCTCACCGAGCGGACCAAGCTGCTGGCGGTAGGGCACGTGTCCAACGCGCTCGGCACGATCCATCCCGTGCGGGAGCTGGTGACTCGGGCGCACGCTGTCGGGGCAGTGGTGCTGGTGGATGGCGCGCAGTCGGCGCCGCATCTCCCGGTGGACGTGGCCGCGCTGGACTGCGACTTCTTCGCCTGCTCGGGACACAAGATGCTCGGCCCGACCGGGATCGGTGTCCTGTACGGCCGGGCGGCGATCCTCGAGGGGATGCCTCCCTGGCAGACGGGCGGTGACATGATCGAGCGGGTCACGCTCGAGCGCACGACGTGGGCGGCACCGCCCGCGCGATTCGAGGCCGGCACCCCGCCGATCGCGCAGGCGATGGGTCTCGCGGCCGCGATCGACTACGTGGAAGGCGTGGGTCGTCCCGCGATCCATGCGTGGGAGGATCAACTGCTGGGCGAGGCCACCGCGCGGATCGGCGCGCTGCCGTCGGTACGGCTGGTCGGCACCGCGGCGCACAAGGTGAGCGTGCTCTCCTTCCTGGTGGAGGGGGTGCATCCGCACGACGTGGGGGCGGTGCTGGATGACGAGGGCGTGGCAGTCCGCGCGGGCCACCACTGCGCGCAGCCGTTGATGCAGCGCCTGGGCGTTCCGGCGACGGTTCGCGCTTCGTTCGCCTTCTACAACACCGCGGACGAGATCGACGTGCTGGTGAGCGGGGTGGAGCGAGCCCTGAAGGTCTTCGGCTGATGTCGAGTCTCAGCGAGCTGTACCAGAACGTCATTCTGGAGCACAACCGGTCGCCCCGGAACTATCGCGCGATCGAGGATGCCGACCGCCGCGCCGAGGGGAACAACCCGCTCTGTGGCGATCAGCTCACCGTGTGGCTCCGACTCGACGGGGACACCATCAGCGACGCGGCCTTCCAGGGGATGGGATGCGCCATCTCGAGGGCGTCCGCGTCGATCATGACGGCTGCGGTGAAGGGCAAATCCCGGCAGGAAGCCGGCCACCTGTTCGAGCGGTTTCACCGGCTCGTCACCGGGGGACCCGGCACCGGCGATTCGGAAACCCTGGGGAAGCTCGCCGTGTTCTCGGGAGTGTCCGAATACCCATCCCGGGTGAAATGCGCGAGTCTGCCGTGGCACACGCTGAAGGCGGCGTTGGACTCACCACCACTAGTGAAAGGTCAATCGTAATGCCGTACAACTCCGCCCTCGTGGCACCCATGCGGGAAGAAATGGTTCGCCTCGGCGCCCGTGAGCTCACGACCGTCCCGGACGTGGATGCCGCGCTCGGCGACCAGAAGGGCACCATGCTCGTGTTCGTCAACTCGGTCTGCGGCTGCGCGGCCGGGAACGCACGCCCTGCGCTCAGGCTCGCCCTGGAGCATTCGGTCCTTCCGCGGAACGTCGTGACCGTGTTCGCCGGGCAGGACCTCGACGCGACGTCGCGCGCCCGCCAGTACTTCACCGACTACCAGCCCAGCAGCCCGTCCATGGCCCTCCTGCGGGACGGCGAAGTGGTGCACTTCGTCCACCGTCACCAGATCGAGGGGCGCAGTCCCCAGTCCATCGCCGACGACCTCACCAAGGCGTTCGACAAGCACTTCGGGGCGGCGGTCTGAGCGGGCACGTCTTTCATCCCGGGCACCACGAGCTGCACGGCATCACCGTGGTGGTGGAGACGGTCGGACCGGTGACCTACGTCGGCCGGTTCGACTCCGAGGATGCGAGCGGTGTGCATCTCCTGGACGTCGGAGTGCACGATGTCGCGGCGGGAGGGAGTCGGGAGGAGTACGTGCGGCGCAGCGCGAAGTTCGGGATCCGTGCCGATCGGCGGGAGCTCGTCGTTCCACGCGGAGAGGTCGCGCGGATCACGAGGCTGGCGGAGCTGGCGCCCTGACGTAGCGTGCCGGCGTCGGTTCTACGCCGGCCAGATCTGATCTTGGTATTCATCGATGACGGTGATGGCGTCCACAGGCAGGCGCGCGTCCCGATTCGCGCCATAGCCACCCCGCGTTCCGAACCATCCCCTGTCCCCGTACATTCCGCGCATGTCCCATCGCTACGACGTCATCGTGATCGGGGGTGGTCACGCGGGAGCCGAGGCGGCCGCGCTCGCGGCTCGCATGGGCTCCCGAACGCTGCTGCTCACGCAGAATCTCGATACGATCGGTCAGATGTCGTGCAATCCCGCCATCGGCGGGATCGCCAAGGGTACGGTAGTGCGCGAAGTGGATGCGCTCGGTGGTGTGATGGGTCGTGCGACCGACATGGCTCGCATTCAGTTTCGCATGCTGAACCGATCGAAGGGCCCAGCGGTCTGGTCTCCCCGGGCACAGTGTGACCGGGTGCTGTACCGCCAGGCGGTGCGGGCACTGCTGGAGCGGCGACCGAACCTCACGCTGCAGGAGGGAACAGTCGCGGGCCTGATTCTCGAGGGCAACGAGGTGAGAGGCGTCGTCACCGATGATGGCCGACGCCTGCTGTCTCGCGCGGTAGTCGTCACGACGGGGACATTTCTTCGCGGGGTGATCCACTTGGGCACGGGCCGAAGCCTGCCTGCGGGGCGTGCCGGGGACATGCCCGCGGTGGAGCTTGCGCAAGCCATTGCCAGTAATGGTGTTACGCTTGGACGCTTCAAGACTGGGACTCCGCCGCGCATCGACGGCCGGTCGGTGAACCTGGACAGTCTCCCCCGTCAGGATGGAGATCCAAGCGATTACTGGTTCTCGTTTTACCAGCGCAGTGAGCATCCCCGACAGCTTCCATGTTATCTCGCTTGGACGAACGATCACCTTCACGACATCATCGCGTCACACATAGGGCAGTCGGCTCTCTACGGGGGTGAGATCGCAGGTCGAGGGCCCCGCTATTGCCCTTCGATCGAGGACAAGATTCTGAAGTTCCCCGAGGCTCGACGCCACCAGGTGTTTCTCGAGCCGGAGGGTCTCGACACATCGGAGATGTACGTCAACGGTCTCTCGACGTCGTTGCCGGCAGAGGTGCAGCTGGAGTTTCTCCGAGCGGTGCCCGGGTTGGAGACGGTGAGGATGACTCGACCCGGATATGCGATCGAGTACGACTACGTGCCTCCTACGCAACTGCGTCCTACTCTCGAGGTCAGATCGCTCCCAGGGCTTTTTCTTGCCGGGCAGATCAACGGGACTACTGGTTACGAGGAGGCGGCAGGACAGGGAGCGCTGGCCGGCATCAATGCTGCAGCTCGTGCGGGCGATCGTGAAGTGGTGGTGTTGGGGCGTGACCAGGCCTTCATTGGGTTGCTAGTGGACGACCTGGTGCATCGCGGCGTGGACGAACCCTACCGACTGTTTACTTCGCGGTCCGAGTATCGGCTGCTGCTGCGACAAGACAACGCGCTCCATCGGCTTCTTCCAGTGGCGGAAGCTATTGGTGTACTGAGCGATAGCGAACTGCGAGAGGCGCATGGGCGAGTGATGATGGAGAAGGCAGTTCTCCACCTCGCTGGCCGCACCACGATCGCGGCTCCGGCCGCCAACGTCGTACTCGAACATCATGGATCCTCGCTCGTGCTCGAGAGGATGACCGTCGGAGAACTCGCGGCCCGCCCCGGTGTACCGGTACGTAGTCTCTTGGGAGCTACTGGGGCGCAGGTAACTGTGGAAGAGAGTGCCTGGGCGGACATCGAGCTGAAGTACGCGGGGTACCTGGCGCGCGAGAGGACGAATGCCCAGCGCCTCTCAGCGCTCCAGGAATTCCGACTCGACGACGCCCTCGACTACATGGGGCTCGACACGATTTCCTGGGAGGCTCGGGAGAAGCTACAGCGACTGAGGCCGAGCTCGGTTGGTCAAGCGAGTCGCATCCCCGGAGTCTCGCCAAGCGACCTTCACAACCTGATAGCGGCTGTTATCCGTGGCCGCGGAGAATGGACCTCCAACGTTTCACGTGAAACACCCTGACGTCGCTTTCGAGACTGTATAGAGCACGGTCGATATTCCTGCCCTCCTGTCCCGCGGTCCGTTCGGGACTCTTTCCTTCTCTGATTCTCCTGAGACCACGAATTCGCTTGCTCGTTCGCATACTGAATAGGGTTCTCCACCCTTCATAGCCCCCCATTGACCGGCCGCGCCGCTCTTGGCCGCAGCCCTCAAACGCGATGGTGCCGCTGCCCTTTCGAACGCTTCTCGAGCGAGGTGCGGCGACAATGCTCCGGCGAGTGGATGGCTAGTCGTTCAGCTCATCCAGGTGATGCTAGCGAAAGGGCTCGCGTGTCTGACCGGTGGGTGGCCTGATTGCGGCTCATTCGTTGGGCCACACACGACAAGACTCTTCCGTCGTTGTCGCCATTGTTCAGCACGCCAGTTCGTGGCGCAGAGCCAGCATCGTCCTTAAGCCCCCCGTCAATCGAGCAGCCGTCGAAGGCCACTGAGCCGCGTGAAACCGGCCTTCAAGGCGCTGCAGTGAACAGATGAGCGTTGCCAATGAATTGTCGGACCCTGGTCAGATTCTGCCTATGCCGCTCCGATTCTCGTTTCACGTGAAACGAATGGTTGGCTTTCAAGAGATGGATTCCTATATTGTTCCGGCGCTTTCGGTCCACTTTCGGCAGCGCCCAATAATCGATATGATTTTCAGCCGTAACTCAAAGCCAATCAAGCACATACAGCGCTTGGGTAAGCCCATATGGCATACACTGTAGCGATCACCAATCAAAAGGGCGGAGTCGGAAAGACCACGACCGCCGTGAATCTCGCCGCCGCGCTCGCCATCGCTGAACGACGAACACTGCTCGTCGACGCCGATCCGCAGGGCAACACGACTAGCGGCGTAGGGATCTCGAAGATTGAGCTGCAGCTGTCGCTCTATGACGTCCTGGTCGAAGGGCATCCTGTTGAGGATGTGATCCTGCCGGTGCCGGGGCTCCCATACCTGTCGGTGCTCCCTGCCACGCAGGATCTCGTGGGGGCAGAGCTGCAGTTGGTGGAGCGTCCCTTCCGCGAGTCGGCGCTGCGACGTGTGCTCGAGCCGATCGAAGGCAACTACGAGTACATCGTGGTGGACTGCCCGCCGTCGCTGGGTCTCCTTACGCTAAACGTCCTTGCCGCCGTCCAGGCGTTGATCATTCCGATCCAGTGCGAGTACTACGGCCTCGAAGGGATCTCGCAACTCCTCAACACCGTTCGCCTGGTGCAGCAGAACATCAACCCCGGTCTCGCAATCGGTGGCGTGCTGCTCACGATGTACGACTCGCGGTTGAATCTCTGCCGTCAGGTCGCTGAGGACGCGAAGGAATATTTCGGCCCAAAGGTTTTTGGTACGCCGATTCCGCGAAACGTTCGCCTCGCCGAGGCACCCAGCTTCGGGAAACCGATCCTTCTATATGACATGCAGTCGGTGGGGGCGAAGAGCTATCTCGCCGTCGGACAGGAGCTGCTCCGGCGGGTCGAAGGCGCCAACGCGGCCGTGATGCCCACGCAGATGCCGAGCCCCGCGCCCGTGGCCGCGGCATTTCCCGCGCCGGCCGGTGCGGTTTCCACCGCGGAGCCGGGCGCGAGCGACAGTGAAGTGGACGCGCAGGGAGTTGCCGACACGCAGACCTCTCCGTCGGGCAAGCTCGACACCAGCGTTTCGCTCGGTACGAGCGACGACTCACAGTCCGAGGAACTCCGGAACGACGTGGTATCGAGCGAGGGTGGGGCGATCGAGCCGACGGACGGCGAACTGACCGACCGTTCCCCGTCCGCCGCTGTGCCGATCGACGGAGTTCCGGTCCCGACGCCTGACACCGGCGATTACCGGCCCGACTCGATGGTGCCGGAAAGCAGAGCTGGAGAAGGCGGGGAAGTGTCCGACGAGCACACCGACTCCCATCGGCCGACAATGGCCACGGAGACTGAAGGCCAATCCCCCGCTGCTCGACGACTCGGCCCACGCCGAGAAGGGCCCGTCGCAGCCGCAGCCCGAGGTGACCACATGACCGAGACGAAGCGGTTGGGCCGGGGGCTCGAGGCGCTGCTCGGGCCCGTGTCGCGCGAGCAGGCCGAGACGTCCGGAGCGCTCCGAGAGCTCCCACTCGGAAGCCTGCGCCCCAATCCATACCAGCCGCGCACACGGATGGATGAAGCCGAGCTCACCGACCTCGCGAGCTCCATGGAGGCGTCAGGCTTGCTCCAGCCCGTGATCGTGCGGGCGCGAGACAATGGCTTCGAGCTGATCGCAGGCGAGCGACGCTGGCGGGCTGCCCAGCGGCTCGGTTGGGCCAAGATCCCGGCGGTCGTGAGGGAAGTGGATGACCGCACGCTCCTCACTCTCGCCCTGATCGAGAACCTGCAGCGCGACGATCTCTCTCCGATCGACGAAGCGGCCGGGTATCGCCGATTGGGAGAGGAGTTCCGGCTGGGTCAGACCGAGATCGCGCGCGCAGTTGGACGGGAGCGGTCCACTGTCGCCAATCTGTTGCGGTTACTACAGTTGCCGGCCGACGTCCAGTCCATGGTGCACGAGAAGCAGCTGTCGGCCGGGCACGCCCGCGCGCTCCTCGGTCTCACCGATGCCGGCCGCCAATCCGCCGTAGCCGCCGAAGCGATCCAGCAGGGCTGGTCGGTGCGCGAGATCGAAGCCGCCGTCGCTGGAACGCGCGTCGCCCCCAAGCAGCCGAAGCGCACCAATGGTCAGCAGCCCGCTCGCACGGTGGCCGCCGACGTGAAGCGGGTTGAAGATGCCCTGCGGAAGCGGCTCGGGACCGACGTGCGGGTAACCGCCCGCCGGAAAGGTCGCGGGTTCGTCACCATCAGCTACTACTCCAACGACGATCTCTCCCGCCTGCTCGAGCTGGTCCTGGGCGGACCGTTCGAGGGATGACCCGCGGGGGCCGGGGAGTAACCGTCGTCATCCAGCGGGACGGGACGACGCGGTCTCGGACGCTGCGGTTCTCCCGTTTGACGTTACGCCTCGGTGTGCTGGCCGGCGTCGCGCTCCTCTCTGGCATCGGCCTTCTCGCCATCCTCTATTTCCCCGTCCTTCGGGCCGCCCTCCGAGTCCCGGGCATGGAGCGGAAGGTCGCCCGGCTCGAAGCGGAAAACGCCATGGTGCGCCAGCTTTCGATCGCGCTGGACAGTGCCGAGCTCCGCTATGAACAGCTCCGGGGTATGATCGGCGCCGACATCGTGCGGGATCCGCTCGCGATCGCCTCGACCCTGCCGCTTGCGCCGGCGCTGCGGGCTCGGGTAGGCGGGGAGCGCGAACCCGCCGGACCGGGGCCCACCGTTCCGGCCGAGTGGCCGCTGGCGGATCGAGGGTACATCACCCGCGGGCAGGTTCAGGTCGGCGCGGATTCCAAGGACGAGCCGCACCCCGGCTTGGACATCGCCGTCCCGGTCGGAACCCTGGTTCGGGCCTCGGGAGGGGCCACGGTCAATCAGGTGGGCGAGGATCCGGAGTATGGCTTCTATGTCCTCCTGGACCATCCCGCGGAATACCAGTCCATGTACGGACACCTTTCACGCATCATCGTGACAGACGGCCAAGGGGTGCAGGCGGGGCAGGTCATCGGGCTCAGTGGGAACAGCGGGCGCTCGACCGCGCCGCACCTGCATTTCGAGATTCGCCGGCGCGGCACATCGCTCGATCCCACGACCATGGTCAAACAGGGGGGATGATGGGGATATTCTCCAATCCGGCGCGGGACGAGGAGGGGAACGAGCTGAAGCGGCGGCGGACGGACCAGATTCCGTTCTCGATCATCGCCAGCGACATGACCGTCGTAGGCGACCTCGAGACCGACGGCGTGGTCCGCATCGAGGGCCGGATCAAAGGCTCGGTCAGGGTCGGGGCCCAGATCCTGGTGACGCACGGGGCCGTAATCGAGGGCGACCTCCATACCCAGGAAGCGATCATCGCCGGCCAGGTAAGCGGTGCCATCCATGCCAAGGACCGGGTGGAGCTGCAGAGCACCGCGGTCGTCACCGGCGACATCCACACGGCTCGGATCGCGATCGTGGAGGGGGCGACGGTGAGCGGTGAAGTGAAGATGGACCCGGCCAAGGCGGCCGCAACGTCACGCTGAATGGCATCATGATGTCATTATTGTGTCGCAACGAAGGTTACTCCAGATCTCACCCTGAGCCACTCCAGCGGGCGTGAAAACCAGACTGTCAATCTGCTGTGTCTATTGTGGCGTTATACTGGCGCTACTTAGCTGCTCGCCGCCAAACCCAACCGAAAATGGCATCCGAGTCGGCCTGATCACCCCCGGCTCGGTGGCCGATGCCGCCTGGAACTCCGGCGCTTACCGCGGACTCGAGCTGATCCGCGACTCCCTCGGCATGGCGATCAGCCACGTCGAGGCCAGGACTCCGTCCGACCAGGACGAGGCCCTTCGGACCTACGGGGCCCAGGGCTACGACCTCGTATTCGCCCACGGGTTCGAGTTCCAGGATCCGGCGGAGCGGGTCTCGGCCCAATACCCCAAGACCATCTTCATCGTTACCTCCGGCCGCCGGGCGATGGGGAACGTGTCGCCTCTCATCTTCAGGCTGGAGGAGGCGAGCTACCTGGCAGGCATGGTGGCCGGCGGGCTGACCCGGAGCAACATCCTCGGATTCGTGGGGGGCATCGAGCTCCCTCCCATCGCGGCCGCGTACCAGGGCTGGGTGAACGGTGCCCATGCGACCAACCCCAAGGCCAAGTCCCGGCAGATCTACCTCAACAGCTTCGACGACGCCGCGGCCGGCCGCGAGGCGGCCCTGGCCCTGATCCGGGTGGGTGCCGACATGCTGCACCACAACGCCGACGCCGCGGCCCTCGGTCTCTTCCAGGCCGCCAAGGAGAGTCCCGGGGTGTACGTCTTCGGCGCCAACGACGACCAGTCGCGCCTCGCGCCGGACCGAGTGGTGGGGAGCGCCGTCATCGACTTGCCCCGGGCCTTCCAGCTGGTGGCGAATGAGGTGAAGGCCGGGACGTTCAAGCCGAAGGTCGAGGCCTTCGGGCTCGCCAGCGGCGTCGTCCGGTACGAGCCCAACCCCGTTCTCGAGACCCTGGTGCACCAGACGCTCCGGTCCCGGGTGCAGGCCGCGGCGGACTCGATCGCCGCCGGCACCCTGATCGCGGCTCCCCGGCCCTCCTCCATGCAGGCGATGGCCAGGTGACGGCTTCCGCCCCGCTCGCCGATATCGTCGCCTACGCCGACGAGTTCCTCCGGATCCGGGACGTCGCCGACGAGCGGAACGCGGTCAACGGGCTCCAGGTCGAGAATGCCGGGACCGTCAACGGGATCGTGGCCGCGGTGGATGCCTCGCTGGCCACGATCGAGGGCGTGCCTCCGGGATCGCTGCTCCTGGTGCATCACGGCCTGTTGTGGGACGGGAACGTGCCGGTGACGGGAAGGCGCTATCGCCGGCTCGCCTCCCTGCTGGAGCATGACGTGGCCCTCTACGCGGCCCACATCCCGCTCGACCTGCACCCGGAGGTCGGCAACAACGTCGTGCTGGCCGACCGCCTCGGTCTCGAAGTCGAGGGGTGGTTCGGCGACTACAAGGGCAGTCCCATCGGCGTCTGGGGCTTCGCTCCCGCCCGTCTGACCTCGCGGGATGCGCTGGTGGGGGAGGTGAATCGCGCGCTCGGCACCTTCGCGCCGGGCGCGCGGCTCATCGCGGGCGGCCCGGAGCGTGTCTCCCGGGTGGGCATCATCACCGGCGGAGCCGGGGGCATGATCGGCGAGGCGCGCACGACCGGCCTCGACACCTACATCACCGGCGAGGGAGCCCACCACACCTACTTCGACGCGGTCGAGTGGGGGCTCAACGTGATCTACGCGGGGCACTACGCCACCGAGACGCTCGGCGTTCAGGCGCTGGCGTCGCACCTCGCGGAGCGGTTCGAGCTCGATTGGGAGTTCCACGATCACCCGACCGGGCTGTGACGGCGGCGCTCGCGCTCACGAACATTTACAAGCGATTCGGCTCCGTGCACGCTCTGCGCGGGGCCGATTTCACATTGCGGCCCGGCGTCATCCATGCCCTCCTGGGCGAGAACGGCGCCGGCAAGACGACGCTGATGCAGATCGCGGCCGGGATGCTGCGCCCCGACTCCGGGGAGATCCGCGTCGGCGACACCGCGCGCCCCGCGCTGACGCCCCGGCGCGCCCGCGCGCTCGGTATCGGCATGGTGCACCAGCACTTCACCTCGGTGCCGGCGTTCACCGTGGCGGAGAACGTCGCGCTAGCCGCCGGATGGCCGGTCTCACCCGGACCGCTGCGGGAGCGCGTGCGCGAGCTGTGCGGGCGCGTGGGCCTGCCACTCGACCCGGATGCCGTAGTCGGGCAGCTGAGCGTTGGCCTGCGGCAGCGACTCGAGATCGTGAAGGCGCTGGCTGCCGATGCCCGGATCCTGCTTCTCGACGAACCGACCGCGGTACTGGCGCCAACGGAGGTCGAGGGCCTGCTCGCGGTGATCCGCCGCTTCACCGAGGGCGGCGGCGCCGCCGTGCTGATCACCCACAAGCTGGACGAGGCCCTAGGCGCCGCCGACGAAGTCACGGTTCTGCGCCACGGCCAAGTGGTGCTTGCGGGCGCCGCGGCCGGCATGGCACCCTCTGCGCTCGCCGCCGCGATGATCGGCGACGCGCCTCCCGCCACCTCACCTCCGGCGTCGCTCCCACTCGACGAGGACAAGCGACCGTCGGTACGGCTCGATTCGCTGGAGGTCGCGCGAGAGGGGGGATTCGGGATGGCGCTCCGCGGCGTCTCGCTCACGGTACGGCGGGGAGAGATCGTCGGCCTCGCGGCGGTCGAGGGCAACGGCCAGCGTGAGGTGCTGCGCGCGGTGGCCGGACGGCTCTTTCCGCTGCGGGGCCTGCGAGAGGTGGCCGAGCCGGTAGCGTTCATTCCGGAGGACCGCACGACGGAGGGCCTGATTCCCGAGATGACGCTCACCCAGAACCTCGTGCTTGGCTCGGACCCGTCCGCCCCGTGGATGCGAGGCGCCGGGGTGGACTGGCGCGAAGCGCGCCTCCGCACCGCCGAGCTGCTCCAGGAGTATGGGGTGGCCGCGCCGGGCCCCGACGTGCCGGCGAGCGCGCTGAGCGGGGGCAACCAGCAACGCGTCGTCATCGCGCGGGAGCTGGCGCGACGGCCGGCCGTGGTGGTGGCGGAGAATCCGACTCGCGGCCTGGACATCCGCGCCACGGCCGAGATCCATGGACGCCTCCGCCGCGCGGCCGCCGAAGGAGCGGCGGTGCTCCTCTACAGCAGCGACCTGGACGAGGTGCTGGCACTCGCGACGCGGGTTCTGGTGGCAAGCCGCGGGCTGCTGGTCGAGCCTCCGGCGGGCGCCACCCGCGAGACGATCGGCGCCATGATGGTGGCGGGCGCCTGATCGCCGTGCGGGCACGCGGGTGGGTCGTCGCGCTGGGCTCGCTGCTCATCGGTCTCATGGTGCTGGGCGTGGGGCTGGCGCTCGCCGGATTCGATCCGGTCGCCGCCCTCGGCGCGCTGTGGGCCGGAGCGTTCGGCTCGTGGTACGCCTTCACGTCGGCGACCCTGGTTCGGGCAGTGCCGCTCATCGTCATCGGGCTGGGCCTGGCGCTGGCGTTCCGGGCCGGTGCGTTCAACATCGGAGGCGAGGGCCAGTTCTACGCCGGCGCCATCGCGGCGACATGGGTCGGCCTCCACGTCGGGTCGCTCCCGCCGGTGGTGGCGGTGGCGGTGGTGCTCGCGGGGGCCGTGCTGGCCGGCGGTCTCTGGGTGGCCGTGCCGGTGCTGCTTCGGGTGCGATACGGGGTTCTCGAAGTGATCAGCACGCTCCTGCTCAACTTCGTCGCCGACGCGACCACGAGCCTGGTGGTGCAGGGACCCCTGCAGGAACGCCAGGGGATCTACCCGCAGAGCGATCCCATCGCCGAGGCCGCGAGATTGCCCTTGCTGCCCGGGACACGACTGCACGCGGGGCTCCTCCTCGCGCTCGTCGGCGCCGTCGTCCTCCGCTACCTCTTCCGCCGCACCCTCTGGGGGTTCCAGCTGCAGGCCGTGGGTCTGGGGCCGCGTGCCGCGGAGATCAGCGGCAGGATCGACAGCCGGCGGATGGCGGCGACGGCACTCGCTCTGTCGGGCGGAATCGCCGGGCTCGCCGGCGGAGTCGAGGTGAGCGGCGTCTCCTACGCGCTCTTTCAGAACCTGTCGCCCGGTTACGGATTCACGGCCATCGCCGTCGCATTGCTCGGACGTCTCGAGCCGCTCGGTGTGGTGCTGGCCGGGCTGCTGTTCGGGGCGCTGGAAGCCGGAGCCGGCGCGATGCAACGCGAGGCCGGTGTGCCGGCGGTGGCGGTGTACGTGGTGGAGGCAGTCGTGATCGTCGTCGTGCTGCTGGCCGAAGCGCTTCGGCGAGGCGGTTCGGGTGCGATCGCGGCGATCGGAGCGGGTTCCGCGGCAGGGGCGGGGCGGTGATGGAACCGGTCGTGGTCCTCGGTGGGTTTCTCGCGGCGGCGGTCCGGGTCGCTACTCCGCTGCTGCTCGCGGCGACCGGCGAGACGGTCGTCCAGCGATCAGGCGTCATGAACCTCGGTCTGGAGGGGATGATGCTGGCGGGCGCCCTGGCGGCGACACTGGGAGCGACGGCGTCGGGTCCATGGACCGGCATCGTGCTCGGCGTTCTCGCGGGCGTGGTGCTGGCGGCCGGGTTCGCGCTGGTGACGATCGGCGCGCGCGCCGACCAAGTCATCGCCGGCACCGCGCTCACCCTCGGCGCGGTCGGTCTCACCGGCACGGTCTATCGCCAGGCCTACGGAGCAGCGGGCGCGGGTCTCGATCTTCCGACCCTGGCGCCGATCGCCATCCCCGGTCTCTCGAGCGTCCCGATACTCGGACCCGCCTTCTTCCTCCAGCCGGCGCCCACGTATCTGGCGGTTGCCGCCGTCCCGATCGTGTGGTACGTCCTCTTCCGCACCCGCGCCGGCCTAGCGCTGCGAGCCACCGGCGAGTCCGCAACGGTCGCGCGCGCCGCGGGCGTACGTCCCCGGCTGGTCCGGGGCGTCGCCACCCTCATCGGCGGGGCGTTCGCCGGGTGTGCCGGCGCGACGCTCGTGCTGGCGCAGGTCGGCACATTCGCGGAGCGGATGACCGCGGGTCGGGGGTATGTCGCGATCGCGCTGGTGGTCCTCGGCCGCTGGCATCCGGTCGGCGTCGCGGTGGCTGCGCTCGCCTTCGGAGGAGCGACCGCATTGCAGTTCCTTTTTCAGACACTGGGGCTCGACACGCCGTACCAGCTCTTCCTGATGTTGCCCTACGTGCTCGCGATATTGGCCCTGGCCGGGGTGGTGGGCAGGGTGCGCGCGCCGGCCGATCTGGGAAAGCCGTAGCGTGCGAGTGCTGCGGAGGTATCTACTCGATGCCGGCGCCGCGCTGCAGCCAGCGCACGTACGCCGTGATCCTGGTGACGGCCGCGCTGTCCACGGGGACCGCGGGCATGTTGCCGAAGTTCCAGTGGTGCGCCGCCACCCCGAATCGCGCGGCGCGCTGGAAGGCGTAGTCGCCATGGTGGCTGGGCTCGTAGATCACGTGCACCAGCGGCGGTCCGGCGGTGGTGCCGACACCGCGGGTGCCATGACAGCGAGCGCAATTGTCCGTGAACAGCCGCTCCCCGTCGGCGAGGACGGCCGGCACCGGACCGGGATCGACGTCAGGACGGACCTCGGGACGTCGATCGCATGCCGCAAGGAGCAACGCCACCGTGAGCGGGATTGGCGCGACCGCTACGACGAGCGACGGTCGGCGCATCAGTCGAGCTGCCGTGCCAGCCGGTCTCGCGCTTCCACGATCACGCACCGGACGCGCTCCTTCAAGGCTCCGACATCCTCTGCTGAGAGCCCGGCCGTCTCGACCGGCTCCAGCACCTCGACCACCGCGGTCGAGCGTCCGAAACGCCAATCGTGCTTCGGGAGCGCGTTCGAGGTGCCGTGCAGGGCCAGTGGAAGGACGGGGACACCCGCGTCGATGGCGAGACGGAAGGCGCCGTCCTTGAACGGCAGCAGCTCGGACGTGCGCGACCGGGTGCCCTCCGGAAAGATCATGACGGAGACGCGATGAGCCAGCACCTCTCGACAGCGCGCCATGGCTTCCACGGCGCTGGGCCCGAACCCGCGCTTCACCGGGACGTCACCCGCGAGGTGCATCAGCCACCCCAAGACCGGGATCCGGAACAGCTCGGCCTTGGAGAGCCATTTCATCTCCCAGGGCAGGTGGCTGATCAGCAGAATGTCGGCGAAGGACTCGTGGTTCGACACCACGACGTAGGGGCGTCGCGGATCGGCCGGCATGGTGCCGGCGCAGCTGAACTTCCAGAGGGGATTGAGGGCGGCGACGGTGCGGCCGATGCCGCGGAAGTGATAGCCGACGCGGTAGCGGCCCGGGTCGCTCAGCGTGGCCAGCCGGAGCAGCGCCATCATCGGCAGCCAGAGAAGGATGCAGGCCACGAGCACCAGCCAGACCCACACCGAGACGAGCGACTGCCAGAGGCGCGACATGCTCCCGCGAGGGTTACGAGTGGTACCCGTGTGCTGGCGCACAGACGTCCCGCACCGGGCGGGGTAACCTTAGCCCGAACGCGCGGGACGGGACAAGGGGCCGCCTCCTCCGCTGCTTCCTCCACGGGTCAACCATGACGAGCGGGTCCGAGCCAGCGCCGGCGATCAAGCCCGACGACGATTCCGTCCTCACTCCGGACGTCCAGGCGAGCGCACTGCATCCCGAGCCAGCGCCGATGGGCGCGCCGGCCAGCGCCCGCAAGCTGGCCAACCTGCTGGGCGACAAGGCGGATGCGCGCCACTACGCCCTCGTCGGGTTGTTCCTCCTCGCCGTCTTCTACACCCTGCGCCTGGCGCAGGAGCTCTTCCTCCCGATCGTGCTCGCCATCCTGCTCGACTTCCTGTTGAGTCCACTGGTGCGGGCCCTGCGCAAGCTCGGTCTGCCCGAGCCCGCGGGCGCGGGGCTGATCATGCTGGGACTGCTGGCGGTAGTGGGATACGGCGGCTATCGGCTGGCCGGTCCGACGTCGGAATACCTGGCCATGGCGCCTGCCAGCGTCGAGACGCTTCGAGGGAAGCTACGCTCGATGCGGGGATCGGTGGAGCAGGTGACCAAGGCCGCGGAACAGGTGGAGCAGGTGGCGTCGGCCGACGACGTGAAGACCCAGCGGGTCGAGATCCGCGGCCCCAGCCTGACCAAGCAACTCTTCGGCGGCACGGCGGCGTTTCTCGGTGCCGCGACGGTGGTGATCTTCCTGACCTACTTTCTACTCGCGGTGGGTGACCTGTTCCTGCAGAAGCTCGTCGGCGTCCTACCCCAGCTCAAGGACAAGAAGGTGGCGGTGACCATCGCGCGGGAGACCGAGGCGCAGATCTCGCTCTACCTCTTCACCACGACGCTCATCAACCTCGGCGTCGGCGTGGTCACCGGCATCGCCATGTACCTGCTCGACATGCCCAACCCCGTGCTCTGGGGTGTCGTCGCCGCGGTGCTCAATTTCATCCCCTACGTCGGCGCGGTAGCCAACACGGCGCTGCTGGCGCTCGCGGCATTCGTCACCTTCGAGGACACGGGTCATGCCATCCTCGTGCCCGGTACCTTTCTCGCGCTCAACCTGATCGAGAGCAACCTGGTGACTCCGTGGATCTACGGCAATCGGATGAAGCTCAACACGGTGGCGCTCTTCATCGGGCTGGTGTTCTGGTGGTACATCTGGGGCGTTCCAGGCGCGATTCTCGCAGTGCCGATCATGGCGACGATCAAGATCGCCTGCGATCACATCGAGTCGCTGGCGTCGGTGGGCGAGTTCCTCGGACAGTGAGCATCTGACGGTGGCGGGCCGCATGACGAGCGCTGTAGGCAGAGAACCAAGGGATTCCAGAAGCGGCCGCGCGGTCGCTCCCGAAATGTGCGCCGCCATCGGAGCCCTGCCGCTCCCGGTCGACTGGGCACGCGTGCGGCTCTACCCGCCCGATTGTGCCGGCCGCGCGGGCGTGTTGCGGCGGATGGTGCTCTGGCTCAGCCGGGGCCGTGCGGTCGCACTGGGCAATCATGTATTCCTGCCCGCGCGCTGCGCCGGGGATCTCGCGGTGGTCGCGCACGAGGTGATGCACTGTGCGCAGTATCAGCGGTGGGGAGCCTGGCGCTACTTCCGGCGCGGCGCCGCGGAGCAGATCCGGGATCTGTCGCACCGTCTGGGCTTCGGCCGCAGTCCCTACCGCTACGAGGTGATTCCGGAGCGCCCGTTCGACAGCTACGGGATGGAAGAACAGGCGCAGATCGTGGAGGACGCCCACCGCGGAAGCGCCGGTGCACGGGCCATCACCGACGCGTGCCGCGCTCGAGACTGACCGACGACCATCAGGGCGAGCGCGAGCAGAGCCGCGCTCATGCGAGGGTCAGGCCGTGCCGTCGGCCTGGCTGACGGCCTCGCCCGATGCCTCGGGCACGCGGTCTTCCCAGAGCGCCAGGATGTTGCCGTCCGGATCGGCGACCATCGCCATGATTCCCCACGGTTGCTGCGTCGGCTCGGTGATGAACCTCACTCCGCGGGCGTGGAGGTCGCCGCAGAAGTGCAGCAGGTCGGCAACGAACAGCGTGATACCCGTGTGGCGCCCCACCAGCTTCTTCGCGTCGGCGTGCACCGCGGGATGCACGCCGATGTGCGTGGGCCCATCCAGGAACTCCGCGCCGAACGAGCCCTCCTGCGCCAGCGGAAGACGCAGCGCGTCCCGATAGAACTCGACCGCGCGCGTCAGATCGCTCACGAAGATCGCGACGCTGTGGAGCGAGGGCGGAGGCGCGGTCATAGCACAGGGCGGCTGAAGGCGAGCTGCACGAGGAACACGGAGAGCGCCACCGCGCCGACGATGATGAGTGCGAGGAGCAGCAGGAGGATGGCGACGAACTGCCGGCTCGCGCGCCGCGATTCGGTCGGTCCGGTGGTGTGCCGGTCGAGCAGCGCCAGGTTCCGCAGATTGGCCTTGTAGCCGGCATCGAACAGATCGCCGAGCAGCGGCACCGCACCGACCGCCACATCCACGAGCAGGTTCCACCCCATTCGCGTGAGCAGCGAGGGCGGTACGCCCATCCGGGCGGCCTGGAGAATGATGTAGAGGGAGAAACCGCCGCCGACCAGGTCACCCACGCCGGGCACGAGGCCGATGATGGACTCCAGGCCGACGCGGAACTTCGTGCCGGGAATCGGGATGGAGTTGTCCAGCAGGTAACCGAGCCGCCGGAGCCGCTCGAGACGATCACCCGCGACGGGACCCAGCGAGGAAACGGTGAGAGGCGTGGACCTGACCATGCCTCCAACATAAGGCCGTCAGCTTCCGCTGACATGCTCCCGGGCCTGGCGGGTGTAGATCTTGTTCACGATCAACCACCGGCCGTCCACCTTGAGCAGCGACATGTAGTCCGTGATCTGGGCGTCGGCGCGCTCCAACTCCACCCGGGCCACCGCTGCGTCGCCGGTGACGTCCACGGAGGACACGCGGCGCTTGGTCGAGTCCACTTCGCCCGGCTTGAGCTTGTTCTCCGCCACACGCGCGATGTACTCGCCGATGGGTACGACGACGAGCTTGCCCTCCTTGGCGAACAGCATCCGCGCATCGGGGTGGAACGCCTTGCGCAGCGCCACGCTATCCCGCAGCCGGCCGCCGTCGAAGTAGTACTGCACGGTCTGGCGGATCGCCGCCTCGTCGGCCCAGCGGGCGCTGAGATCGGCGGCGCCGGCGGCGAGCAGGGTGATCGCCGCGGCGACCAGGAGCGGAGTGGAGCGCATGGGATCCTCGGTGGAGTCAGGTGGAGCAAGCATCGTGGATGCGCTGCCTCGCCGGAGGGGTCGACGGGACGGGTCGCCCGGTGGAGGGGCCGGACGGCACTTTCCGGGGACGGGCGGGGCCCGCCCCGGAAGCCCGCGTTGCTCCTTGACCCTACGCTAGGGGGTGGGGGGTGGGTTTCCGCTGCCCGCGTCCTGCACGAACTTCCACCTTCCCTGCCGGCCTTTCCTCCACACCGACAAGTACTTCCCGTATCCGGTCTGCTCCCCCAGCGAGCTCACGTAGGTGCCCATGCTCCAGCCCAAGTCGCCCATCGGTCCGACTCCACCCCGCACCGGGGTCCAGCTCAGCGTGCCCTGGGCACCTTGCCGCGACTCGACGATCTGGTCTCGTCCGATGAAGAAGTCCGGATTGCCGCCCGCGAGCACAATGGCGTGCCGATGGGCGTACCGGCCGAATGCCTCGGCCTGGCCGAGACGGACCGACGCCCGGGAGAAGGTGGCGTCGACGCCCATCAATCGACGTGTCTCCTGCCGCTGTGAGACCGGGTGGAACGTGCCGCCGCCGCTCGCGATGAGCGCCTTACCGAAATCGTCCGGCAGCGGCGTGGGAGGAGCGAACGCGGGCGACAGGTTCCAGGCCTCCACCTGCCAGCGTCCCTGACGCTTGCGCCAGAAGGCGATGTACTGGCCCGGCAACGTCGCGAGGCCGGGGCGGACAATCTCCACGTTGCCGAACGTGTAACCGACCTTGCCGTCCACCGACACGTCGGCGAACGCCGGCGTCCAGCTCAGTGTGATGCCGGGAACGAAAGGCGGCGGTGGCGAGGAGAGGAGGGCGGCGATGGCCTCCTTGCCCACGGTGTACGGAGCGTTCGGCCAGAGGAACACCGCATCGTCGGCCAGGTGCTCGACGAATCCCGGCACGGTGCTCGATGCCGTGGAATGGGCCACGTCGGCGGCGCGAAGCCTGGCGCGCTGCCGATCGAGCCTGCCGTCCTGGGTTTGTTCCAGGGCCGATGCGGTCGCTCCCGCTGCCGCCGGCTCCGCCGGCGCCTGGGGATCGCCGCAGCCCGCCACGCCGGCCGCGAGCACGGCCAGCCAGCCAAGTCTGTTCATGCATGCCTCCTGAGATGG
This sequence comes from uncultured Gemmatimonadales bacterium, assembly GCA_963846545.1. Lineage (GTDB taxonomy): Bacteria > Gemmatimonadota > Gemmatimonadetes > Gemmatimonadales > GWC2-71-9 > CAVVWJ01. The sequence continues at coordinate 283,651 of CAWJWG010000003.1, forward strand.
TTCGCGAGCGAGGACGGATGTCCTCGTCGGAACGGGAGACGGAGGGGTCGAGGTGGGCGTTGCGGGTTTGCAGCGAACGGCGGGAACCGGCCGGTGAGTCGGCCCGGGTCCGCGGCGAACGGCGGAGACCTACCCGGTCAGACCGAGGAGCCGGTGCAGCCGGGCGCGGCGGCCGCGGCTCACTCTGAGACGGGCGCCGTCCTGCATGAGCAGCACACCGTGGCCGTGGAAGTAAGGCTGCAGCTCCTTGATTCGCGTCAGATTGGCGATCGCCGAACGGTGGACCCGCACGAAGCGGTCGGGGTCCAATCTGCGCTCCAGCTCCCGCAGCGGCTCGCGGAGGAGGTGGAAGCGGCCCGCGGTATGAATCCGCACGCAGTAGTCGGCCGCCTCGATCCAATCCACGTCGGCCAGAGACACGAAGAACACGCCACCGTCGCGGCGGATGGCCAGCCGATCCAGGTAGCGGGCTGGGGGCTCCACCGGCGGCGCGGCATCGAGCGACGCCGCCATCCGGCGGGCCAGGCCGTGAACCCGGTGCTCCCGCACCCGCGCCTTGGCCCGCTCGACCGTGCGATGGAATCGCTCATCGTCGAACGGCTTGAGTAGGTAGTCCAATGCCGCGGCCTCGAAGGCGCGGACGGCATACGCATCGTGTGCCGTGACGAAGACGACCGCCGGCACTTCCGCCGGCGCGGCCCGCCGGAGGACCTCGAAGCCGTCGACCTCCGGCATCTGCACGTCGAGAAAGAGAATGTCCGGAGTGGCGGCGCGAATGCAGAGCGCCGCGTCGGCGCCGTCGCCGCATTCGTCCACCAGCTCGATGTCCGGATGCCGGGCCAGCAGACGACGAATCGTCTCGCGCGCCAGCGGCTCGTCGTCAACGACCAGCGTGCGCAAGGATTCCATCGCCCATCGGCCGATCATGGAAGGGAAGCTCCACCAGCGCGACGGCCCCGCCGCCGTCCACGCCTTCGAGCACGAGCCGCTGCCGATCGCCATAGAGATGGCGGAGCCGCGCCTGGGTATTGCGCAGTCCGATGCCGCTCCCGTCCTGTGCCGCGGCCGGCACGCCCTGGGAACTGTCGCGCACCCGAAGCGACAGGGTGCCGTTGCTTCGCCAGGCTTCGACTTCGACCCGGCCCGGAGCCGCGCGCCGCTCGATGCCGTGCCGGATGGCGTTCTCCACCAGCGGCTGGAGGATGAGCGCGGGGACGAGCGCGTCGAGCGTGGCGGGATCGGCCGAGACCTCGATCACCAGCCGCTCCTGGAAGCGGATCTGCTCGATCGCCAGGTACCGCTCGACCAGCGCGAGCTCGTCCCGCAGGGGAATCTCGGCCGGACCGTCCGTGCGGAGCGACGCCCGGAGCAGGTCGCTCAGCCCCGCGATCATCCCGACGGCGGCCGGGTTGCGCTCGGCGCGGACCAGGGACGCGATCGTATGCAGCGTGTTGAAGAGGAAATGCGGGCGAAGCTGCATCTCCAGCGCACGGATCTGCGCCCCGAGGAGCTCAGCCTGCAGGCGGGACGTGGCGACTTCCCGATCGACGAACAGCGCGTGGTACTGAATCGCGTGGGCCACGGCGACCACGCCGAAGTAGGTGAAGACATTGATGAACGACTGTCCGAAGTACTCGGTGAGCAGCGACGGGCTGGGCGGCCGGAGCAGGACGATGTAGCGGCCGAGCGCGGCGTCGAGCGAGGCATCGAGGAGCGAGAAGAGCAGCGCGGAGCCGAGATGCACGCCAAGGGAGCGAGGCCACCGCGCGCCCTGGATCCGGTAGCGCCCCGCGAGGTGCACGATGAACGGCGTGAAGGCGGCCCAGATCCAGCAGCTCGTCAGGTTGGGCAGCAGGGCCCGGGGCCAATCGGGACTGATGCCGCGAGAGACCTGGAACAGATACCACTGGCCGGCGGAGAAGAGGCCGACGAAGGTCCACGCCAACAATACGAGCGCGGCGCGCGTCGGCAGCGGCAATCAGATCTCCAGGCCGAGCCGGATCTGCAGCCGGTCGCGGTGGGTGCGGCTCAGGGTCAGGCGGGTGCCATCGTGCATTCTCACCACGTAGTCCCCATGAAAGTACGGCTCCAGCTCGCGAACCCGGTCGAGGTTGACGATGGTGGACCGATGAATCCGGATGAACCGCTCGGGATCGAGCCGCTCCTCGAGGGTCGTCATCGTCTCGCGCAGGAGATGCCGCTCGCGGCCCACGTGGACCCGTACGTAGTTTCCCGCCGATTCGATCCAATCGATCTCGCCGGCCTGGAGCAGGACGCTGCGCGATCCGTTCTTGACCAGGAGACGCTTGAGGTACCGGCGCTGCGCACCGAGGTCCGCGAGCAGGGCGCCGAGCCGCTCGTCCACCTGGCCCTCGCGGCGGCGCCCGACGGCTTCCCGGGCCCGCTCCAGCGAGGCGAGAAACCGCTCCCGGTCGAACGGCTTCAGGAGATAGTCCACCGCGTGCACCTCGAAGGCGCGCACGGCGAACTGGTCGAACGCGGTGACGAAGACGACGGCGGGCGCCGCGGCCGGCTCGAGCGCTTCGAGCACCTCGAAGCCGGTGACCTCGGGCATCTGGACGTCGAGATACACGAGGTCGGGCGCCTCGCCGCGGATGGCGCCGATGGCCTCGCGACCATTGCCGCATTCGCCTGTCACCTCGACGTCGAGCTGGGTCTCCAACAGCTCGCGGACCCGGGAGCGAGCGAGCGGCTCGTCGTCCACGATCAGAGTGCGGATCTTAGCCACGGGGAATCGGGGTCGGGGTGGGGAGGTTGCCGACACGATATGGGATCTCCAGCGTGACCACCAATCCCCCCGTTGGAGCATTCGCGAGGGAGAATCGGTGGCCCGCGCCATAGAGCTGCTGCAACCGCGCGCGGGTGTTGGCCAATCCGATGCCGGATGCGCTTCGGGGGATGGCGGCGGCGTCGATCGCACCGGGGCCGGCCCCGGTGACGATTCCGGGACCGTCGTCCGCCACTTCCAGGGTCAGACGGCCGTCCGCGCGGCGGGCGCGAACGTCGAGCCGGCCCGGCGCCGAGCGGGGCTCGATGGCGTGGCGCACGGCGTTCTCGACCAGCGGCTGCAGGACGAGCGTCGGCACCAGCGCATCCAGTGCCTCGGGGTCGGCGTCGAAGTGCACCGTGAGCCGGTCGCGGAACCGGGTCTGCTGGATCTCCAGGTAGCGCTCCAGGAACTCGAGCTCCTGGCGCAGCATCACTTCCTGTCGCCCGGAGTGCTGCAGGCTGAGCCGGAGGAGGTCGCCGAGCCGGGTGACCACGCGGTCGGCGGCCTCCGGATCGCGGTGCAGAAGGGCGGAGATGGTGTTGAGGGTATTGAAGAGGAAGTGCGGCTGAAGCTGGATCTTGAGAGCCTCGAGCTGTGCCCGCGCCAGCTTCGTCTCCAGCTGCAGCGTCTCCCGCTCCCGCTCGGTGTAGCGCCGGTAGAGCTCCTGCATGTGCACCAGGGTCACCATCGCCGCGTACACCAGTGTGTTGAACGCGGCGCGCTTGGTCATGAAGAGCAGGATGGCCTGTCCGAGCGCGGGCCGGGGGAGCGCTTCCATCCCTGCCGCGCGCTCGAGCAACACGTACGCGACCTCGTGCAGGGCGTGCACGAGCAGAAACCCGGCCACGTGGACCGGCAGGTGCCGCGCGAGCGAGGCCCGATCGATCGGATAGCGGCGCGCGAGCCAGAAGATGAGCGGAGCGAGGGCCCCCCAGAGGTACCACTCGGCGAGCGACCAGAACAGCGGAGCGTTCCAGGGGAGCGGATTCCCCTTGGCGGCGTACATCCCGTAGGTGGACGTCGCGAAGGCCAGACCGAGCGCGGTCCAGACACCGAGTGAGAGAGCGACGGTCCTGAGTGGTCGCGACATGAAACGTCCTGATCGCGGGGGCGAGGAGGACGAAGATACCGCCGATCAGAAGGTCTTGCGCACCAAGTAGAGCACGAGGCTGACCACGGCCGAGATCAGCAGCATGGAGACGATGGGGATGTAGATGTGCACGGTCTCGCGCTCGATCCGGATGTCGCCGGGCAAGTGGCCGAACCACGACAGGCTGCCGGACCAGAGAAGAAGGCCGATCAGAATCAGGCCGACACCGATCGCCACCAGGATGGGGCCGGGAGAGGCGCCGTTCATTCGACCAATCTCTGTCGCGTGGTGTGAATGAAGTCCGTGTAGGCCGGGGTCGCGCCGCTCTCCCGTAGCGCGGAGGCGATCTGCGCCCGGTGATACGCGCCGTGCATCGCCACGTGGGTCAGAATGTCGCTCACGCTGCTGGTCCAGTACTCACCCTGGCTGTTCCGGTAGCCGACCGCATCCGCCAGGTCGTCGGCCTCGAGCCTGTCCAGGTAGCGCGGCCATTCCAGGGCCAATCGCTCGAGACCCTGTGCGCAGCCGGCGACATCGAGCTCGGGCCAGACCGGCAAGGCGGCCGGCTCCTCCCGGACCCGGGCGAGCCAGAGCGCGCTCGCGCCGACGATGTGGGCCATCCACCGCAGGGTCCTGCTCGGAGGCGGCGGCGCGTTGCCGCGAAGCGAGTCGAGAGTCTCCGCGTTGGCCCACGTGTCGTAGCGGAGCAGCCGCGCGAAGTAGGCGGGATCAGGCGGCATGGCCCGGCTCCCCTCGACGCTCCCTCACGGCGTGTCCACGACCGGCGGGTTTGACGCGCCGGCAAAGGCGGCGCGGAAATTCCGCCGCATGCCCTCGAGGCCCGCGCGCTCCAGCGGTGAGTCGCCGAACCGCCGCGCGAACTCCTCGTCGTCCATCCGCTCGAAATGTTCGGGTCCCGCGCCGGCCAGTCGGTCGCGCGAGCCGAATTCGGGCGCCGCGCTCCGCTCGGCGAAGCGCTGGTTCCAGGGGCACACCTCGTTGCAGATGTCGCAGCCGAACACCCAGCCCTCCAACCGAGCGGCGATCGGATCGGGAATCGGCCGCTTCTGCTCGATCGTGAGGTAGGAGATGCACCGAGTGGCGTCGAGCACCCGCGGCTCCACCAGCGCTCCCGTCGGGCAGGCATCGAGGCAGCGGGTGCAGGTGCCGCAGTGGTCGGTGGTGACGGATTCGTCGCGGTCCAGCGCGAGGTCGGTGAAGACGGTGCCGATGAAGAAGAACGAGCCGGCGCCGGGTCGAATGAGCATCGTGTTCTTGCCGATCCAGCCCAGGCCTGCGCGGAGCGCGAGCGCGCGCTCGGGCACCGGGCCCGAGTCGGCAAAGGTGTGGGCGATAGTCGCGCCACGGGAGCGGAGGAAGTCGGCGAGCGGCTCGAGCCGGTCGCGTGTAACTCTATGGTAGTCATCGCCTCGCGCGTACCGGGCGACCTTGGGAACCGGCCCGGGATCGGCCTCGCCATCGTAGTAGTTGTCAAGTGCTACTACTACTGATCTAGCGCCGGCGATTATCAAGCGGGGATCTTTGCGTTTCTTGGCTTGCCGATGGATGTAGCGCATGACGCCTGCGTAGCCGCTCGCCAGCCACTGGTCGAGCCGGTCGCCGTCGGGAACGGGGCTGGGATCGGTGACGCCGCACGCGAGGAAGCCGAGCTCACCGGCACGAGCCTTCACCGCTTCCGCGAGCGTCATCTGACCGCCGCGGGAACCTCTTCGGGCGGTGCCTCGACCGGTCGCGATCGCCGGAGGGACCCGATCTCTTCGGTGATGATCCGCGCACCCCGGCTGTAGGTAAAGTACGACCAGGCCCACTGGATCAGGACCAGCACCCGATTGCGGAAGCCGATGAGGAAGAAGATGTGGACGAAGATCCACGTCAGCCATGCGAGGAAGCCGCTGAAATGGAGCTTCCAGATGTCCGCCACCGCCCGGCCCCGTCCGACGACCGCGAGCTGGCCCTTGTCCCAGTAGGAGAACGAGCGGCGCGGCCTGCCGTTCAGGTCGCCGGCGATCGTGCGCGCGGTGTACTGCCCCATCTGGATTGCCACCGGGCAGATCCCGGGCAGCGTGGTGCCGTCCGGCAGGGCGAAGGCGGCCGCGTCGCCCAGCACGAACACCTCAGGGTGTCCCGGGATGGTACAGTCGGGCTCGACGATCGCTCGGCCCATGCGGTCGAGCGGCGCGCCGAGCGACTTGAGGAGCGGGCTCGCCACGTTGCCGGCGGCCCAGATCACCGTCTGGGTGGGGATGGTCCATCCGGCGGCGCGGACCCACCCGGGCTGGATGTCGGTCACCATCGTCTCGGTGCGGACCTCCACGCCGAGGCGCCGCAGGTCGAGCTTGGCCTTGTCTCCCAGCTCCGGCGGATAGGAGGGGAGGAGGCGGGGCCCTCCCTCGAGCAGCAGCACAGTGGCCTCACCCGGATCGATATGACGGAAGTCCCGGCGCAGGGCGTATCGCCGGAGCTCGGCGACCGCACCGGCCGTCTCCACGCCGGTGGGGCCGCCGCCCACGACCACGAAGGTGAGGTGCGCGTGGCGCCGCACGATGTCCGGCTCGCGCTCCGCCAGCTCGAAGGCCACCAGGACGCGGCGGCGGATCTCGAGCGCATCCTCCAGGCTCTTCAGCCCGGGCGCCAGGCTCTCCCACTCGTCGCGCCCGAAGTAGGAGTGGTGCGCGCCGGTGCCGACGACCAGGTAGTCGTACTCCAGCTCGACCCCGTCGGTGAAGCGCACCTTGCGGGCGGCCACATCCACCTCGGACACGTCGGCGAGCAGCACCTCGGTGTTCTTCTGTTTCCGGAGGACCGAGCGGATGGGCGAGGCGATGTCGCTCGGATTGAGCGCGGCCGTGGCCACCTGGTACAGCATCGGCTGGAACAGGTGGTGGTTGCGTCGATCCACGACGGTGACGGCCACGGGTGCGTTCGCCAGGCCCTTGGCGGCATAGAGTCCGGCGAAGCCCGCGCCGATGATCACGACCTGGGGCTGGCGCGCGTCGGTCACAGGCCCATCGTCTCCCGCCGCCACCGGGCGAAACGGACCACATCCTCCGCGGGCGGCACGGCGGCTTCATCCGCGTAGGCGGTGTACATCCGCCAGCGGAGGTAGGCGCGGTCGGGGATCGGCAGAAACGGGGCGCGACGATACCACTCGCGCCGGCGGAACGCCCAGGCCGTCCGCACCAGGTCCAGGGCGAGCCGGGGACGGAGCACGGCTCGCGCGGCAAGGCGCAAGGTGAGGGCGGACCAAGTATCTGCCATGATCGAATTATACGTGGCTCTGCCTATATTCTCCCCCATGTCCGCCGCCACGGCGCCCGCACCCCCCCGCGACTATCGGGCGGAGTTTCCGATCTTCAGGCGCTCCCTCTACCTGAACAGCTGCTCCCTGGGGGCCCTGTCCACGCGGTCGCGAGCCCGGGTCAACCAGTACCTCGACCTGTGGGAGGAGCGTGGCTCGGCCGCGTGGTATGACGTCTGGTGGGAGGCGCTGGCTTCGCTGCGCGAGCGCTACGGCCGCCTGATCGGCGCGCCGCCGGGCACGATCGCGCTGCACCCCAGCATCTCCGGCGCGCTCACCGCCGTCGCGGAATCCCTCGACTACCGGCTGCGGCCGCGGATCGTCGTCACCAGCCTGGAGTTTCCGACCGTTCCCTATCAGTGGCTCGCCAAGACCGGCCAGGTCGAGGTGGTCGTGGTGGAGAGTCCGGACGGGATCGGCGTCCCGCTCGAGGCGATCGAGCGCGCCGTGGACGACCGCACGGCGCTGGTCGCGACCAGTCACGTCTTCTTCACCAGCGGCGCGATCCAGGACGTCCGAGCGGTCGCGGAGATCGCGCATCGACGCGGGGCCCTGCTGCTGGTGGATGGGTATCAGGCCGCGGGTCAGCTGCCGGTGGACGTCGTGGACCTCGACGTGGACTTCTACTGCGCCGGCGGACTCAAGTGGCTGCTCGGCGGGAGCGGGGTCGCCTTTCTCTACGCCAGGGCTGACCTGCTGGGCGGGCTCGCTCCGCGGGCCACGGGATGGTTCGCGCACCGGGAGCAGTTCCGCTTCGACGCCCGATCGCTCGCGCTGCACGCCGACGCCCGCCGACTCGAGGCGGGCACGCCGCCCATGCTGCCGGTGTATGCCCAGCACGGCGGGCTCGACGTGATCGAAGAGCTGGGCGTGGCCGAGATCCGCCGGCGGACGCAGCCGCTGGTGGAGGATCTGATCGATCAGGCGCAGTCGGCGGGGCTCACCACCAGGGTCGCGCGGCGCGAGGATGAGCGCAGCGCGATCGTCATGCTCGCCAGCGACGATCCCGCCGCGGCCGTCCGCCGTCTCGCGGAGGCCTCCATCATCGCCGACGCACGGCCGGGGCACGTCCGCCTCTCGCCCTACTTCTACAACGTGGCCGACGACCACCGCGCCGCGATCGAGCGCCTGACCCGTGACTGATTCTCCGTATCGCAACATGGACGACAAGAAGCTGCCCACCGAAGACGAACAGCTGCTCGAGAGCCCGCCGCCCCAGCAGCCCGAGCAGATGTTCCTCAAGTCGGACTCCTGGCGCGTGCTCCGGATCATGGGGGAGTTCGTCTGGGGGTTCGACAACCTCGCCGACGTGAGCGACGGCGTCACCATCTTCGGGTCCGCCCGCACCCAGCCGAGCGACGTCTACTACGAGAAGGCAGTGGAGACGGCGCGGCTCCTGTGCAAGGCGAAGATCCCGGTGATCACCGGAGGGGGGCCGGGCATCATGGAGGCCGCCAACCGCGGGGCCATGGAAGCCGGCGGGATGTCGGTGGGCTGCAACATCGAGCTCCCGTTCGAGCAGGGCTCCAACGCCTACCTGACCCGCAGCCTCAACTTCAAGTTCTTCTTCGTCCGGAAGACGATGTTCGTGAAGTACGCGACCGCCTTCATCGTCTTCCCCGGCGGGTACGGCACGCTGGATGAGCTCTTCGAGGCGCTGACCCTGATCCAGACCGGGAAGGTCAAGCATTTCCCGGTGATCCTCTTCGGCCGTGCGTACTGGTCCGGTCTGGTGGAGTGGCTCACGCGCACCGTGGCGGCCGAGCGCAAGGTCAACCCGGCCGACCTGCACCTGTTCTCGGTGACCGACGATCCAGCCGAAGCGGTCGCGATCGTGGTCGCGGCGCGCGCGGAGAAACCCAACGATCCCGTCGCCCGCATCCTAGGATGACCGCATGACCCGCCCCTCCGCGCCCTATCTCCGCGGCCAGCGCATCGACCCCCGCGGCATCACCGGCCAGGAAACCGTGGCCGAGCTGGTCGAGAACGCGTTCCTGGCCTACAACGCCGGCCGCCTCCGCGAGGGCTGCCAGCTCTTCGCCCAGCGGATGCTGGAGCCCGACGTCACCGTCGGGCTGACGCTGACCGGCGCCATGACGCCGGCCGGACTCGGCATGAGCTGTCTCATCCCGCTGATGGAGGCGGGATTCGTGGACTGGGTCATCTCGACCGGCGCGAATCTCTATCACGACGCCCACTTCGCCCTCGGCCTGGCGATGCACCGCGGATCACCGCTGGCGAACGACGTCGAGCTGCGCGACAAGGGCGTCGTCCGCATCTACGACGTCTTCTTCGACTACAGCGTGCTGCTGTCCACCGACCGGTTCATCCGCGACGTGTCGGCGCGTCCGGAGTTCCAGCGCCCGATGAGCAGCGCCGAGTATCACTACATCCTCGGTGGCTACGTGCTCGAGCGGGAGAAGGCGCTCGGGCTGAGCCGGCGCTCGGTGCTGGCCGCGGCTCACGAGCTCGAGGTGCCGCTCTACACCAGCTCACCGGGAGACAGCTCGATCGGCATGAACGTGGCCGAGCAGGCGCTGGCGGGCAGCAAGCTGCGGTTCGACGTGAGCGCCGACGTGAACGAGACCGCGTCGATCGTGCTCGAGGCCAAGCGGACCGGCGGCAAGAGCGGCGTGCTGATCGTGGGCGGGGGGAGCCCGAAGAACTTCATGCTGCAGACCGAGCCGCAGATCCAGGAAGTGCTCGGCATCGACGAGCGAGGCCACGACTTCTTCCTGCAGATGACCGACGCGCGGCCCGACACGGGTGGACTCTCGGGCGCGACGCCGGCGGAGGCCGTGAGCTGGGGCAAGATCGACCCCGACCAGCTCCCCGGCACGGTCGTCGTCTACGGCGACAACTCCATCGCGCTGCCGGTGCTCACCGCCTACGCCAAGGCGCGGCACGCCGACCGCCCGCTCAAGCGTCTGTTCGGACGCCGCGAGGCGATGATGGCGCGGCTGCTGGAGGAGTATCGCGCGGCGCTGGCGTTCCGCGACCAGCGCGCCGAGGAGTCGCTCGCGCACATGCACCCCGGGGCGGGAGGAGCGGAGACGGTGGCACGACGGTGACCCCCGCCTACCGCTGGTATGCGCTCGGCCTGCTGGCGGTCATCAATTTTCTCAACTACATCGACCGGAACGTCATCTACGCGCTGTTCGAGTCGATCAAGCGCGATCTCGCGCTGACCGACGCGCAGCTCGGCTGGCTCGGCTCCGCCTACATCCTGGTGTTCTCGGTCGCCGCTCTTCCATTCGGCGTCATCAGCGACCTGCGCTCCCGGCGCGCGGTGATCGCGTGGGGTGTCACGGTCTGGAGCGCATTCACCTTCCTGAGCGGCCTGGTCCGGAGCTACTGGCAGCTGTTCACCTGCCGCGCGGCGGTCGGCATCGGGGAGGCCGCCTACGGCCCGGCCGCCGCGTCGCTCGTGGCCGACTACTTCCCCGGTCCACAGCGCGCGATGGCGATGGGGATCCTGGCGTCCGGCGTCTCGCTCGGCGGCGTGTCCGGCCTGCTGCTCGGCGGGTGGCTGGGCGGGACCTACGGCTGGCGTGTCGCGTTCATGACGGTTGGGGTGCCGGGCTTTCTCTGCGCGGTGCTGGTGGCCCGGCTGCTCGATCCGACCCGGCCACCGGCGCGGCTCACCTTCCGCTCGTTCATGCGGGACTTCCACATCGGCGCGATGGCGCTCGCTCGCCAGCTCTGGCCCCTGCTGGCGAGCATCGCGGCCGGGGCCGTGGCCGCCTACTGGCTCGACCGCTCGTATGGCGCCGACTCGAAGCTCGACGTCGCCGCGCTGAGCGCCGCGGTCGGCATCGGGGTCGCGCTGACGATCGTGCAGTGGGTCCGCCGGACGCCGTCCGACCCCGCGGAGGACGTGGCCTTCGCGGCGGGCATCAGCAGCACCTTCGACGACATCGTGCACGCGGGGAAGACGGTGCTGCACACCCCGACGCTGGTGTACGTGTTCATCGCCGGGGCGATGATCTCGTTCGGCACCAACGGCATCGTCGGGTGGGGACCCACGTTCGTCTCGCGCGAGCTCCAGCTCAGCGCGGGCGAGGGGGCGGCGCTGCTGGGGAAATGGGGACTGATCGCGGGGGTGTCGGGGACGCTTTTCGGCGGCTTCCTGGCTGATTGGCTCCGCCGCCGGTGGGAGACGGGCCGGGTGATCACCGTCGCCCTCGGCCTGCTTCTCGGCGGGCCGCTCGCGGTCTGGCTGCTGACCATTCGGGACCCGGTCCTGTTTCAGGCGGTCTTCACCGTCGCGTTCTTCTGCCTCTCCTGGTACAACGGGCCGATCACCGCGGTCATCTTCGACGTCGTGCCGCCTCGCATCAGCGCGACCGTGGCCGGCGCCTACCTCCTGTTCATCCACCTCGCCGGCGATGCCATCGCCCTGCCGCTGGTGGGGATGCTGTCGGACCAGTTCGGTCTCGACCGGGCCATCCTGCTGCTGCCGGTCGTGATCATCCTGGGTGGCGTCGTGATCCTGGGGGCGACCAGGACGGCGGGGCGGGACATGGCGAGGGTGGCGGGGTGATTTCGTTCCGCCCTTCCGCCCTTCCATCCCCTACTCGGGAACGCCGGCCGGCAGCGACCGCATGTAGGTCCACACGGCGCGGATCTCGTCGTCGGTCATCAGGCCGCTTCGCACCCACGGCATCTTCTCCGGATCGAGCACCGTGCCGTCGGGCCGGCGGCCGTGCCGGATAGCGTCGAAGAAATCCGCCTCGGTCCACCGCGCCAGCCGGCCGACCGTGATATCCGGTGCCTCCGGGTTGGCGTCGCCGGCCAGCGCCAGCCCGTGACAGCTCCGACACCCGCCGATGGTCGCCAGGTACCCCCCGTATTCCACCGTCACTCCGGGCGCCGGCGTCGCGCGGGTCGCGCTGTGATCCACCAGCTTCACCGGCAGCAGCGGGAGGCTCCCGGCGAGATACAGCGCCCGCGCCACTGGACCCAGCCGGGGCCCGGGGAGCTCGCGATCCACCGGCCGCAGCGTCCGGATATAGCCAAGCATCACCGACAGGTCGGCGTCGGTCATGGCCGTGAAGGCATCGGCGGGCATGAAGATGAGGGGATGCCGGTCGCGCCCCACGCCATGGCGTATGGCGCGCTCGAGGTCGGCGTCGCTGGCCTCGCCGATTCCGCCCCGGCCGCGCGTGAGGTTCGCTCCGGCGAGGCGTCCGAAGGCCGGATTGTCGATCCACTGCTCGCCGCCCATGTCGGCGCCGTGGCATTCCTGACACTTGCCGATGGCCTCGACCAGATGGCGGCCGCGGATGAGCGAGGCGGAATCGGTCGCCGCACGGACGCCCGTGTCGGGGAAGTCGTAGGTCTTGCGGGTGGCGATGCCGGTGACGGTGTACAGCCCGGCGAGGGCGAGCACGATGAGCAAGACCAGGCCGGCCACGATGCGGCCGATCCACCGAAGCCAACGGGGCACAACGTCTCCTGGAGTGAAGGCGGAGCGAAGATACTCCTAGCGTACGCTCCTGTACACCAGCTCCATGATCTCGTCGTACATCGCGTCGGCGCGCCCCGCGTCTCCTGAGCGAATCGCCTCGGTGGCGCAGTGCCGGAGATGGTTGTGCAGCATCGCCCGGCCCACTCCTCGCAGGGCCTCCTGCACGGAGGAAACCTGTGTCAGCACGTCGGCGCAGTAGCGCTCCTCCTCCACCATCTTCTGCAGTCCGCGAATCTGGCCCTCGATGCGCCGGAGACGGGTGAGCACCGATCGCTTGATCTCGGGGTCCACCGCCACGGCGTGCTCGCCGTCGCCGGGCCGGGTGCCGCACGCGCAGGGAACGACCACGCCTTCGCTCATTTCCGCCCTCGCAGTCTCAGACTGTTGGCGATCACGCTCACCGAGCTGATGGCCATCGCCGCCGCCCCCATCGCAGGCGTGAGACGGATGCCGAGCGCGGGATAGAGCACCCCGGCGGCCACCGGGATGCCGATCACGTTGTAGACGAACGCCCAGAACAGGTTCTGCCGGATCACCCGCAGGGTTCGCCGCGCGAGGCGGATGGCGCCGGGCACGCCGGCGGGATCGCCCCGCATGAGGGTGATGTCGCCCGCCTCGATCGCGACGTCGGTACCGGTGCCCATGGCGATACCCACGTCCGCCTGGACGAGGGCCGGCGCGTCGTTGAGACCATCGCCCACCATGGCCACGACGCGACCCTCGGCCTGCAGCGCCCGGATCGCCTCGAGCTTCCGGTCGGGGAGAACGTCGGCCACGACCCGGTCGATACCCAGCGCGCGTGCCACGCCGGCCGCGCCCCGAGCGGTGTCGCCGGTGAGCATGATGCTCTCGATACCCATGTCGCGCAGGGCGGCCACCGCGGCGGCCGCGGTCGGCTTGACCGCATCGGCCACGCCGATCACTCCCGACACCGCACCATCGATCGCGACGTAGACCGCCGTCGCCGACTCGTTGGCGATCCGCTCCGCCTCGGCCCCGTGCCGCCCGGTGGAGACACCGAGCTCGGCCATGAGGGCGACATTGCCGACGGCGACTTCGCGGCCCGCCACCCGCCCGGTGACCCCCCGGCCGGTATGAGCGGCGAAATTCTCCGCCCGCTCCGCGGCAAGTCCGCGATCTTCGGCCACCCGCAGGATGGCCTCTGCCAGCGGATGCTCGCTCAGCCGCTCCACGGCGGCCGCCAGACGGAGCACCGTGTCTTCGTCCTCGGCCGCAATGGAGCGGACCGAGGGCGCGCCCTCGGTCAGCGTGCCGGTCTTGTCGAACACCACGGTGTCCACCCGGCCACTCCGCTCCAGTGGCTCTCCGCCCTTGATCAGGATGCCAAGCTCGGCGCCTCGGCCGGTGGAGACCATTACGGCCGTCGGCACCGCCAGCCCCATGGCGCATGGGCAAGCGATGACCAGAACCGTCACCGCCGCAACCAGCGCGTGGAGGTAGCGCGGCGACGGGCCGACAGCGAGCCAGACGCCGAACGTCACCACGGCGATCCCGATTACCACCGGCACGAACACCGCGGCGACGCGATCGGCGAGCCGCTGAATCGGCGCCTTCGAGCCCTGCGCCTGCTGCACCAGCCCGATGATACGCGAGAGAACGGTTTCGGCGCCCACGCGCCGCACCTGGACGCGCATGGCGCCGTTCCGGTTCAACGTCGCGCCGACGACTTCGTCGCCCGCGCTCTTCCGGACCGGTGCGGGCTCCCCGGTCAACATCGACTCGTCCACATGGCTGGTCCCGTCCACCACCACGCCGTCCGCGGGGATGGTTTCCCCCGGCCGCACGAGGACCTCGTCGCCCGGCGCCAGCTGGTCGATCGGGATCTCCGTCTCCGCGCCGTCACGCAGGAGGCGGGCGGTGCGCGGCCGAAGACCGATCAGCCGGCGAATCGCGCCCGACGTCCGGCCCTTGGCGCGCGCTTCCAGGAGGTTGCCCAGCAGGATGAGGGCGATGATCCAGACCACCGTCTCGTAGTACACGTACGGCTCCACGCCCTGCGCGGCGAGCCAATCGGCCATCAGCGTTACACCGAGGCTGTAGACGAAGGCGGCGCCGGTGCCGACCGCGATGAGCGTGTTCATGTCGGCGCTGCGGTGCTTCAAGGCCGACCAGGCGCGGGTGTAATAGTGACGTCCCGCCCAGCCGACCACGGGCAGCGTCAGGCCGAGCAGCATGTAGCGCAAGCCGTCCGTGGGCACGCCGTCGATCCAGGGCGCCACGCGGTGGACCAGCGCGGTGAGAGGCATCATGAGCCGCATCAACGGATCGACCGTCCCTACCCGCTCGGCGAGCGGCATGCTGACGGCCATCGACAGGACCGCGGCCACCAGGCTGAGGGTCAGCTTGCGTCGCAGAACCACGGCCTCGTCGTCCCGCGCCGCGTCCTGCGCCTCCACCAGCGCACCAGCCGATGCGCCCACGTCGGGCAATTCGGCGCCGTATCCGGTGTCGCGAATCGTCGCCACCAGCCGATCGGGCGTGAGGCTGGTGGGATCGTAGGTGACTGTGGCGGCGCCGGTCATGAGGTTGACGCTGGCAGCGCTCACCCCGGGCGTCCGCTCCAGCGCGCGCTGAATCCGCCCGCTGCACGCGGCGCAGGTCATTCCCTGCACCTGAATCGTGCGGGAGTCGGTCGGTGGCGATGCGGTGGTCATCGAGCCCGCCTCACACCTGGACCGTGGCCCGGTATCCGGCGTCCACCACGGCGGCTTCGAGCTGCGAGGGTGTGGTCGTGGCCTCGTCGTAGCTGACGTCTGCCCGGCCGATCCGGATCGCGTCGATCTGGACCCCGGGCACGGCGGCGAGCGCCTGGTTGACGGCGTTGAGGCAGTGGCCGCAGCTCATGCCTTCGATGTGGAGGGTCGCGTGCTCCATAGGGTCGGATCCTTCGTTGAGGACCCCAAGAACATATATAGGGGTGGGGGGTATGTCAAACTTGCGTCATTGAACCGCTTCCGCCGGAGAGCATGGTGCAAGTGTGCCGGGCAGTCCGCCATGTGGAGGAGCGGCGCTACACGCACGAACCGGGATCTCGGCCGTCAAGTCCTTTGTCGACATTGGGTTGGCACGACTCACCCTGCGGCATGCCTCCTGCCCGTTTCAGGGGTATGGACTTCCCCGACGCCGATCCCCCCGGCGACGCGTTTCCGCCCACGGCGAGCGAACCGCTCGTCCCGATTCTTCGATTCGATCGAGGGATCGGGGATGCGGACGCGCTTTCGACCTGGCATCAGGCGCTTTCGAACGGGCTGTCATCGGACGTCCCGCACGACCTGCTCGCGCTCTGGCTCTACCCCATGTCCGGCGGCACCGTGCTCCTTGGTCCCGAGGCGCTGGCGCAGGACGAGCTGAGCGTTCCGATCCCCGAGCCCCAGCTTCAGCCGGAGCAGCTCGCGGTGCTCGACGAGATCATTCGCGATGCCGGCTATCCCTCGACCGTGTCGCTGCCCGTTCGCTTCGGCCGACGGGATGTCGGCCTGATGCTCGTGGCCAGCCTGCAGGCAGGCCGCTACCGGGGCATGGACCTCATGGTCCTGCGACTCGCGGCGCAGCGGCTCGCGCCGTCGCTCGGCCGACTGGCGCGGGTGTGGGGCGGCGCGGAGGGAGCGACCGGGCATGGCCCGGGGCGGATCGCCGGATTGCTCGACGGCCTCGCCGAAGCAACCGTGGAAGGCCGGACCCCGCAGCGATTCGCCGCGGCGCTGAGCCGGGCGCTCGAGCCGCTGATTCCGCACGACCGGCTCGAGCTGCTGCTCGCCGGCCCCGGCGGCGGGACATACTACCGAGTCGGCGAGCATCTCGGAGGTCCGCTCTGGGCCGACCCGTCGCTCGTGCTGGAGTCGAGCTCGCTCGACCTCGCCGGGCTGGCCGGACCGCAGGGACGCGTGCTGCTCGCGGATGCCGGCCGCGACGAGCGGTGGCCGCGCGGCTACTTCACCGTGGCCGATCCCGCGGGAGCCGAGCTCCGCGCGATCGCGGGCGCGCGGTCGATCGGTCCGACCCAGCTCACGACGTATCTGCTGGTTGGAAGCATCGGCTCGGATCTCTACGACGAGTCCGACGTGGACCTGCTCGCCAAGGTGGCGACGTTGACAGCGCCCCATCTCGCCCTGTTGGCCGGGCAGAGCGCGCGCGAGCGCGAGGCGCCCCCGGAGCCGGCCGCGCCCTCGAAGCTGCTGGAGATCATTGAGACGCTCGCGCTCGGCACCGAGCCCCACGAGGCCACGCGTCGCGTCGCCGAGCTCGCGGAGCGGCTGCTGCCGTTCGACGAGCTGCACTTCGCGCTGCGTCTGAGTGAAGGCGACCGGGTGGTGATGCTGGATCCTGGAGAGCGGCGCCCCCTGCCCGACCTCGCCTCGGTACCGGTGGCGGGAACCGCGCTGGGCCAGGTGCTGCGGGGCGAGGTGCCCCACGTGTTCACCCAGGCGCAGGGTGAGGCGCGGCTCATCGTGCCGCTTCGCGTGGGCGGGCGGGTGCACGGGGCGATCGTCCTGACCGCCGCACCGCCGGCGGTGCTCAATCGCGCCCATGTCGAGCCGGCTCAGCGCCTGGCCGACGTGATCGCGCCGCACCTCGAGCTGCTGCGCCGCGCCGCGATGCGCCCCCCGCCGTTCCGTCCAGGGTGGAAGCGGGCGCCGAGGCTCTAGCTCAGGCCGCTGATCCGGCCACGGCCGGCACCGCGCGCCGCGTCGGCCCATCGGCCGGCAGGATGAACCAGAAGGTCGAGCCCCGGCCGGGCAGCGACTCCGCGCCGATCGTCCCCCCGTGCATCTCCACCAGCTTCTTGCTCAGCGCGAGGCCGAGGCCGGTCCCCTGCGCCTGACGGCTGGCGGAGCTGTCCACCTGGCTGAACTCCTGAAACAGCTTGGGCATGTCCTTGGGCGCGATGCCGATGCCGGTATCCGCCACCGAGACCCAGACCACGTCCTTGGTGACCAGCTTGCGCTCGTCGCCCGCTCGGTCGGACGGGGGCGCGAGCGGAGCGCGCGTGCTGAGCGCCGCGAGGATGATGGTCCCGCCCTCGCCGGTGAACTTGGAGGCGTTGGATAGCAGGTTGAACAGGACCTGGCGGACCCGAACGCCATCGGCCACCACGTTGAGCGGGGTGTCGTCCAACTGGAGCCAGACGTCCTGCCGCTTCGCGCTCCTGAGGCTCGCCGTGTCGGCGACGGCGCCGGTGATCGCCTCGCGCAGGTCGGTCGGAGCCAGCGACAGCGTCATGCGGCCGGCCTCGATCTTCGCGAGATCGAGCACGCCGTTGATCAGCTCGAGCAGGTGCCGGCCGTTGCGGAGCACCGCCTCGAGGAACTCCTGCTGCTGGACGTTGATCTCGCCGGCGCCTTCGGTCAGCATCAGGTCGGAGAAGCCGATGATGGCGTTGAGCGGCGTGCGGAGCTCGTGGCTCATGTTGGCCAGGAACTCGCTCTTGAGCCGGGTGGCGCGCTGCAGCTCGGTGTTCTTGGCCGCCAGCGCGCGCTCGTTGCGGCGGCTCTCCTCCAGCACCGAGGCTCGGTCCAGGCCGACCACCACCTGGTCACCCAGGGTCTGGAGGAGCTGCAGGTCATGGTCGGAGAACGCCCGGCCGTCGCGCTGGTTGTAGACGCTCACGGTGCCGATCACCAGCCCGGCCGACCGGAGCGGCACGACCGCGACGGTGCGGAGCACGATGTCGAGGCCCGGCATCTTGTAGCTCCGCGGGTCCGCGTCCATGTCATTGGAGAGGACCGGGGACCCGTGGGTCACCACCCAGCCGACCAGCGAGCCGTCCGTCGGCACCAGACGCGCGCGCGCGTCCGCCAGCGTGCCGGTCGCCGCGTGAATCTTGAGGAAGCGGCCCTCCTCGACCACCAGCGCGATGGCGGCGCTCTCGGCCTGGAGCAGGTCCACCGCGGCGTCGGATACCTCCTGCAGCAGGACCGAGAGCTCCTCGCTCGCGAGCAGCGTGGCCGCCACGTGCCGCAGCCGCTCGAGCTCCCGGTTGCGTGCTGCGGACGCGGCGAGCGCGTCGCGCAGCGCCGCACTCCGCCGGCGGGCCCGGGTGTCGCCCGCGCGGAGCGCGGCGAAGGTGAGCGCGGTGGTGATCAGCGGCAGGACGACGCCGAGCCAGCTCTCGTGGAAGGCGAAGTAGATGCCCACCCAGCCGACCAACAGCGCGATGCCGGTCAGCACGCGCGCCAGGTCGATCCGCATCCAGTCGAACCGCGCCATCACCGGGAGTCTTCCCACAGGAGCTCGTGGAAGCTGGTCTCTCCGGTCGCGAGCATGCGTCGGAGGTATGGACGACAGAGGCCGCACTGGGCGCCGCAGCCGGTCGCGGCCATCAGTGCCTCGAGATCCCATCCCGCCGCGCGCGCGCGCGGGAGCAGCTCGCCGAAGGGCACGCCGCGGCAGACGCACACCGAGACCGCGATCTCCGGCATCCGGACGGCCTAGGGATCGGACGGACGAATGTCGACTTCGCTGACCAGCGCGCGCGCCGGCAGCCGCAGCGCGTGCAGGATGGTATCGGCCACATCCTCGGGCCGGAGTATGCGTGTGGAATCGGACTTGAGCATCGGCTGGTCCTGGAGCATCGCGGTGTCCACCGAGCCGGGGCACACCGTGATGATCCGGATGCCCTCTTTTCGCAGCTCGAGCATCAGCGCCCGGCCGAAGCCGAGCACGGCGTGCTTCGAGGCGACGTAGGCCGAGCCGCCGGCGAAGCCGTTCCGGGCGGCGAGGCTCGCGACGTTCACGATGTCGCCCCGGCGCGCGGCGCGCATCGCCGGCAGCACGGCGCGCGTCGTGAGAAACAGCGAGCGAAGGTTGGTGGCCATGGTGGCGTCCCATTCCTCCAGCGTCAGCTCTTCGATCGGCTTGGCGATCAGCACGCCCGCGTTGTTGACCAGGAGGCCGATGTCGCCCAGCTCCGACGCGACGCGCGACACGATGGCATCCACCGCCGCCGGGTCGGCGACGTCGGCCGCGCATCCGGCGGCCTCGATCCCGGCCGCGCCGAGCTCGCGCACCAATGTGTCGACCCGCTCGGCACTCCGGGAGCAGACGCCGACGCGGTAGCCCGCGCGACCCAGCGCGAACGCCGTGGCGCGACCGATGCCGTGCGTCGCGCCGGTCACGAGCGCGGTGGTCGGGGAAGTCATGGGAAGAAGATAATTACCTTCCCTTGATGGCCCTCCCGCTCCAGCACCCCGTCGTCCGTCCCAACAGCTCCGGCCGCCGCCGCCCGGAAGACATCGAGGTCACCTGGCGGGAGCGCCTGCAGGCGCTGCGCCATCTCCCGCGATTGCTGGGGATGGTGTGGGAGGCCGAGCCCCGGTATGTCGTCGGCATCCTGCTGCTCAGGCTGGCTCGGGCGCTGGTGCCGCTCGCGGTGCTCTGGATCGGCAAGCTGATCGTGGACGAGGTGGTCCAGGCGATCACGGTGGTCGGTGCGGGGGGGGCCATCCCGTGGGTTCGGCTCGGCGAGCTGCTCGCGCTCGAGCTCGGCATCGCGCTGGTGGGCGAGGGCCTCAGCCGCGTATCGGCGCTGCTCGAGAGCCTGCTGGGCGATCTCTTCGCCAACCGCACCAGTGTCGAGCTGATGCGCCACGCCGCCACCCTCGATCTCGAGCAGTTCGAGAACGCGGAGATCTACGACAAGCTGGAGCGGGCGCGCCGGCAGACGGTGGGCCGGATCGGACTCTTCACCCTCCTGCTGGCCACCGTGCAGGACCTGATCACGCTGGTCACGCTGGCGGTGGCGCTCGCGGTCTACGTGCCCTGGCTGCTCGCGCTGCTCGCCGTGGCCGTGCTCCCCTCGCTGCTTGGAGAGACCCACTTCGCCTCGCTGGGCTACTCGCTCCTCTACTCGTGGACGCCCGAGCGGCGCAAGCTCGACTATCTCCGGTACATCGCCGCGAGCGACGTCTCCGCCAAGGAGCTCAAGCTCTTCGGCCTGTCGGACTTCCTGGTGGGCCGCTACGACCGCCTGTCGCGGGAGTTCTACGAGGCGAACAAGGCGCTCGCCATCCGCCGGAGCCTGGTGTCGAGCCTGCTCGCCGGCGTGGGCACCCTCGGCTACTACGGGGCCTACGCGGTGATCATCTATCTCACTGTGGTGGGGCACCGATCGCCGGCGGGCCTCTTCACCATCGGCGTGCTCACCTTTCTGGCCGGGTCCTTCCGCCAGAGCCGGGACCTGATCCAGCGGGTGCTGCTGTCGCTCTCGCAGATCTTCGAGCAGAGCCTCTACCTCGACGACCTCTTCACCTTTCTCGCGATCGAGCCCCGGATCCGCCCCATCGCGGGCGCGCGTCCGGTGCCGTCGCCGATCCAGGAAGGATTCCGGTTCGAGGGCGTCGGCTTCCGCTATCCGGGTGCCGAGCAGTGGGCCGTCCGGGGCCTCGACTTCTCGCTGGTGCCGGGGGAGCGGATCGCACTGGTGGGCGA
Organism: uncultured Gemmatimonadales bacterium; assembly: GCA_963846545.1. GTDB lineage: Bacteria > Gemmatimonadota > Gemmatimonadetes > Gemmatimonadales > GWC2-71-9 > CAVVWJ01. The sequence continues at coordinate 304,769 of CAWJWG010000003.1, forward strand.
GAACGGCGCGGGCAAGACGACGCTGGTCAAGCTCCTCGCCCGGCTCTATGACCCGGCCGAAGGCCGGATCCTGCTCGACGGCGTGGACCTGAGAGAGTACGATCTGTACAGCCTGCGGCGGAACGTGGGCGTCATCTTCCAGGACTTCGTGCGCTACGACTTCCTGCTCAGGGAGAACATCGCCGTCGGCAACATCGCCCGGCTGGAGGACCAGGCCGGCATCGAGGGTGCGGCCGGCCGGAGCCTCGCCGATAGCGTGGCCGGCCGGCTCGCCGGGGGATACGACCAGATGCTGGGCCGGCGGTTCGAGGGCGGTGTGGATCTCTCGGGCGGCGAGTGGCAGAAGGTGGCCCTGGCACGAGCCTACATGCGCGACGCGCAGCTCCTCATCCTGGACGAGCCCACGGCCGCGCTCGACGCGCGCGCCGAGTATGAGGTCTTCCTCCGGTTCTCCGAGCTGACCAAGGGGCGCATGGCGGTGCTCATCTCCCACCGGTTCTCCACCGTGCGCATGGCCGATCGCATCCTGGTGCTGCGGGGCGGCGAGCTGGCCGAGCAGGGCACCCACGAGGAGCTGCTCGCGCTGGGCGGTCTCTATTCCGAGCTGTTCCAGCTGCAGGCGGCCGGCTACCGGTAGTCTCGAGGATCGCGGCCGCCGGTTTCCCGCATTCACCACCACCTTCTCGCATCGGTTGACCCGACCCATGATGACGCTGACCCGCTCCGCGCTTTGCATTCTTACGCTGGTACTGCTCGGAGCTCCGGCCCGGCGGGCGGACGCGCAGACCACCTACAGCCGTGCGGACACGCTCCGCGGGTCGATCACGCCCGAGCGGGCATGGTGGGACGTCGCGTTCTACGATCTCCACGTCGCCCTCGATCCCGCGGACAGCACGGTCCGCGGCCGGAGCGGCATCACCTATCGGGTGACCGGCCGCGCCCGCGAGATGCAGATCGACCTGCAGGCCCCCCTCCAGGTCGACAGCATGGTGCAGGATGGACGCCGGGTGCGATTCCGTCGCGACGGCAACGCCTTCTTCGCCCGGGTCGGGGACCAGAAGGTGGGCACGACCCGGACCCTCACCGTGTACTACCAGGGGCGACCCCGCGTGGCGGAGAATCCGCCGTGGGACGGCGGACTCATCTGGGCCCGCGACCCGGGCGGGGCGACGTGGATCAGCACGGCCTGCCAGGGGCTCGGGGCCAGCGTCTGGTGGCCGACCAAGGACACCCAGGCCGATGAGCCCGACAGCCAGCGCGTGGCGCTCACGGTGCCCGACTCGCTCCAGGCCGTCGGCAACGGCCGGCTCCGGGGCATCGAGCGGGGCGCGGACGGGCGGACCACCTACGAATGGTTCGTGTCGGCGCCGATCAACAACTACGCGGTGTCCGCTTCCATCGGCCGCTACACCCAGATCAACGAGACGCTCGAGGGGGAGAACGGGCCGCTCACGGTGACGCTCTGGCCGCTGACCGCACACCTGGAGCCGGCCCGTGCCCAGTTTACCCAGGTCCAGCCGGTGCTCCGCTGCTTCGAGCGGTGGTTCGGCCCGTACCCCTGGTATCGCGACGGCTACCAGCTGGTCGAGTCCCCGCATCTCGGCATGGAGCACCAGAGCGCCGTGGCCTACGGCAACGGATTCGCCAACGGGTACAAGGGGAAGGACTTCTCCGGCACGGGGTGGGGTCTGACCTGGGACTTCATCATCGTGCACGAGACCGCCCACGAATGGTTCGGCAACAACATCACCACCGCCGACATCGCCGACATGTGGGTGCACGAGGGGTTCGCCAACTACTCCGAGTCGCTCTACACCGAGTGCCGATACGGCACGGCGGCGGGGGCGGCGTACGTCATCGGCACGCGGCCGCTGGTGCAGAACGACCAGCCGGTGGTCGGCTCCTACGGCGTGAACGGCAAGGGCTCGGGCGACATGTACACCAAGGGCGGCAACATGCTCCACACCATCCGCCACGTGGTGAACGACGACGAGCGCTGGGTGCGGGTCCTGCGGGGGCTCAACATGGAGTTCCGGCACAAGATCGTGACCGGCAAGCAGGTACAGGACTATATGAGCGCGCAGTCGGGCGTCCGGCTCGAGAAGATCTTCGCGCAGTATCTCACCACCATCAAGCTCCCGGTCTTCGAGTACCGGCTCGAGGGCTCGCGCCTCTCCTACCGATGGGCGGATGTGGTGAAAGGATTCGACATGCCCATGGGGGTGGTCGTCTCGGGCGACAGCACGGTGCGCGTCCGTCCCACGGAGACGTGGCAGACGACGAACCTGCCGCTGGCGCACCCCGAAGACTTCCGGCTCGACCAGAACTTCTACGTGATGCCGCGCCGGGTCGGGTAAGGCTCGCGGGCCCGGTTTGACAACCGGGAAAAAGCTCCCCACCTTGGAAATCCAACCTTTCCAAGGAGGTGGAGGCCATGAAGGTCTATGGCTCCAGCGCCATTCGCAATGTGGCGTTCGTCGGCCATGGCGCGAGTGGAAAAACGTCGCTGGTCGACGCGCTCGCCTGGGTATCCGGTTCCGGCAGACGGCACGGCAGCATCAAGGACGGCACTACACTCACCGACTACTCCCCGGACGAAATCGAACGCAAGCACTCGATCAACCTCGCCCTCGGCCACGCGGAGTGGCTCGACACCAAGCTCAATCTGATCGACACCCCGGGTTACCTGGACTACTTCGGCGAGGTCGTTACCGGTCTGCACGCGGCCGATGCCGCGGTGGTCGTGGTGAGCGGGACCGGCGGGGTCGAAGTGGGCACCGAGAAGGCCTGGGAAGCCTGCGATAGTCTCCACCTTCCGCGCATGATCTTCGTGTCGATGATGGACAAGGAGCACGCCGACTTCGAGCGGGTGTTCGACGACGTGAAGACCCATTTGACGTCCAAGGTCGTGCCGGTGGAGGTCCCGATCGGCGACGGGCCCGCCTTCCACGGCATCATCAATCTCTTCTCGGGCCACTGCCACAACTACAAGAAGGGGACGACCAAGAGCGAATACGACGTGGTGGACATCCCCGCCGAGTACCGACAGCGCTATCAGGACTACAGCGAGCAGCTCACCGAGGCCGTCGCGTCCACCGACGACAGCCTCATCGAGCGCTACCTGGCGGGCGAGGAGATCCCGCGCGAGCAGTTCATCGCGGCGGTGAAGCGCGCGATGCTGGCCGGCCAGATCGTGCCGCTCTTCTGTGGCAGCGCCACCCTCACCTACGGCCTCAGCACCCTGCTCAAGAAGATGGTCGAGCTGCTCCCGTCGCCGGCTGAGGTGAAGCCCCCTGTCGAGGCGCCACTGGTGGGCCGGGTCTTCAAGACTCACTCCGAGGCCCATGTCGGCGACATCACGTTGTTCCGGCTCTACGCCGGCGAGCTCAAGAACGGCGAGGAAGTCTGGAACGCGGAGCACGACACCGCGGAAAAGCTGAACCACCTCTCGATCCAGCAGGGCAAGGAGCGGATCGAAGTCGAGCGGCTGAGCAGCGGCGACATCGGGTCAGTGGCCAAGCTGCGCGACACCCATACCGGCGACACCTTCTGTCATCGCGACCAGCCCCTGCGGCTCCCGAGCCTGCCCCTGCCCGAGGCGGTGGCCACCTCCGCCGTCCTGGTGAAGCAGCGGGGGGAGGAGGACAAGCTCGCCGCCGGTCTCCACAAGCTCCACGAGGAAGACCCCACGTTCCACTTCGAGTACAGCTCAGAGCTGGGCCAGACGCTCATCCACGGGATGGGCGAGCGGCACTTCGACACCATTCTCCATCGCCTGGAGCGCAAGTTCGGCGTCCATGCCGAGCTCATCCGCCCCAGGGTGGCGTATCGGGAGACCATCAAGGGGAAGGGCGAAGGCCAGGGCAAGCACAAGAAGCAGACGGGGGGACGCGGGCAGTACGGCGACTGCTGGATCCGGCTGGCACCTCGGCCGCGCGGCAGCGGGTACGAATTCGTCGACAACATCGTGGGTGGCGTGATCCCCAACAAGTACATCCCGGCGGTGGACAAGGGCATTCAGGAGTCGGCGGAGCGAGGGGTGGTGGCAGGCTATCCGCTGGTGGACTTTCAGGCGGAGTGCTTCGACGGCTCGTACCACGACGTGGACAGCAACGAAATGTCCTTCAAGATGGCCGGCATTCTCGGCTTCCGAAATGTCGCCCCCAAGTGCCGGCCGATCCTGCTCGAGCCGCTGTCGGATCTCGAGGTGTGGACGCCGGAGCACCTGCTGGGTGACGTGCTGGGCGACCTGAGCGCTCGGCGCGGGCAGATCCTCGGAACCGAGCCCGACGGGCGCCTGACCAAGGTCCGGGCGGTCATTCCCGAGGCCGAGCTCTACAAGTACTCGACGACCCTCCATTCCATCACCCACGGGCGCGGAACCCACCGCCAGCGATTCCACGGCTATGCGGAAGCGCCGCCGGAGGTGGCGGCCAAGGTCGCGGCGGAGAACCAGAAGGAACACGCGGTCGCCTAGCGGCGTGGTCCGGCGTGGGAAGTGGGGCCCGACCTCGGTCGGGCCCTTCTTGTGGTCATGAGGGTGTGCCATTCCTTGCAGTGACGGGGCAGACCTGCGGGGAGCGCACAGCGATTTGCGGGGTACTTACAGCAGTATCTCCAGTCCGAATTCCGAGCTGGTGTATAGGACAATTACAGGACGCTTTCCTCGCCCAGTGCCCGCAATGCGATACTCTAGTTTCAGATAAAACTCCTACGAACTTTTGCCTGTCAATCTCTTTGACATCGGAAGTGTCTCGGGGCATGGACATTGCCCTAGATGTCGGCGCAGGCTCCGCGTACCGACCCGTCGCCCCCTGACAGGTCGGCGGCCCAGCAGCCGAGGGCCGCGGTATCGTCGCACGTCGAGAACCTCAACTGGGAGTACCGCATGTCCAGATGGCCGCGCAAGTGTTCCGTTCTCTTCCTGGCCGCGGTGCTCGCTGCCGGGGTGAGCTGTACTTCCGACGACAGCCTCGGCCCCTCGGTCCCGTCGGGCGAGTCCTCGATGCAGGCGCAGGCCGATTCGGCCGCGATCCTGGGTGGGCTGCTCGACGGGCTCAAGAACCTGCACCTCCTCTCCTGCTCGCCGCAGCCCTACGCCGTCACCACCCAGGTCATCGGGAAGAACGGCGGCACGATCGTGGTCGGCACCCACCGGCTGACGATCCCGGCCGGCGCGCTGAGCAGGTCGTTCACGATCAAGGCCGAGCAGGTTCGGGAGCGGGTGAACTCGGTCCGCTTCAGCCCCGAGGGGCTCACCTTCGCCAAGCCGGCGAAGCTGACCCTGAGCTACTCGAACTGCAGCCCCCTGCTGCTCCTCAAGCGGGTCGTCTACACCAACGAGGGCCTGCGCATCCTCGAGCTGCTGCCCTCGCTCGACAACCTCAAGAACAAGACTGTCACCGGCGACATCCGGCACTTCTCCCGGTACGCGGTGGCCTGGTAGACGATTGAGCTCGGAAGCTGCTTCGCAATCCGCCGCGCGGTGGGAGGAGACGACTGCCCCCCAACGCGCGGCGGAGTCTTTACGTGAAGCCCGGGCACTCGAGCGCGCCGGCTCCATCGCCGAGGCCTTCGACTGCTACCGCAAGGCCATCGCCGACGCCGTAGGCGCCGGCGACACGGGCGTGGAAGCCGAGGCGCTTCGGCGCTTGGCCGTGCTGCACCACCACCGGAACGAGCGTGACGAAGCGCGGAAGCTTTGTGGCCGGAGCCACACGATCGCGCGCGAGATGGGGAACCAGGTCCTCGCCGGTGAAGCGCTGAACGTGCTCGCCGGCTTCGCGTTTGAGAGCGGTTCCATGGACGAGGCCCGGCACCGCTATCAGGAGGCACTGGGGCTCGGTGGCGCCGATCCCAGCCTCCGCGGGCGGATCGAGCAGAACCTCGGCATCCTGGCCAACATCCAGGGCGATCATGCCACAGCGATGGCCCACTACCAGCGCTCGCTCGAGGGCTTCGAGGCGTCGGCCGACCAGAAGGGTCGGGCCATCGCGCACCACAACCTCGGCATGGTGAGCGCGGACAGCCGGCGGTGGGAGGAAGCCGATCTCCACTTCCGCCGAAGCCTGGAGATCACCCGCGAGGTCGGTGACGTGCACCTCGAGGGCCTCTGTCTCCTGAATCACTCCGAAGTGCACGTGGCCCGGCAGCGCTTCGAGGAGGCCCGCACCAACGCCGAGCTGGCGCTGGAGATCTTCGATCGCCTGGGCGCCCGGCTCGACAAGGCCGACGCCTATAAGGTCCTCGGGGTGGTCTTCCGGGAGACCGGCCGCTTCACGCTTGCCGAGTCGCGGCTGCAGTCCGCCATCGAGCAGGCGGTCGGCACCGGGTCGGTCCTGAGTGAGGCCGAAGCCTCGCGCGAGCTGGCGCGGCTCTACCAGACGACAGGCCGCAACCAGGAGGCCCTCCAGCTCCTCAACGCCGCGCACCGCCTGTTCTCCCGGCTCGATGCCCGGGTGGACCTGGTGGACGTCGCGTCCAAGACCCACCGGCTGGAGGACACCTACTTCACGGTGGTGCGCGACTGGGGCCAGTCGATCGAGTCGGCGGACAGCTATACCTTCGGGCACTGCGAGCGGGTGGCGAACTACGGGGTCGCCGTGGCCGAGGCGCTCGGCGCGGATCAGGGTCAGCTCACCACCATCCGCATGGGTGCCTACCTCCACGACGTCGGCAAGGTGAAGGTCCCGCACCAGATCCTCAACAAGCCGGGCAAGCTCACCGACGAAGAATTCGCGATCATCAAACGTCACACGGTGTGGGGCGTGGAGCTGCTCGCGTCGGTCGAGTTTCCTTGGGACATCAAGCCGATCATCCGCTCGCATCACGAGCGCTACGACGGGAACGGCTATCCCGACCGGCTGCGCGGCGACGAGATTCCCCTCGCCGCGCAAATCATCTGCATCGTGGACGTGTACGACGCCCTGACCACGACCCGGAGCTACCGCGGCGCGATGACGCACGCGGAGGCCCTGGGCCGGATGGACGTGGACCGCCACTGGTGGCGGCCCGACGTCTACGCCGCCTTCCTCCGCTCCGTCGGGTCCGCCGCGACCGTCTCCTGACCCACCCGCCGTACATTTGATCCATGCTCTACCGCCTGCTGGCCGACCTGGTCGTGGTCCTCCACGCGCTGTTCGTGGCGTTCGTCGTGGCCGGCGGCCTGCTCGTGCTCCGCCGGCCGCGGCTGGCGCTGCTGCACCTGCCGGCGGCCGTCTGGGGCGCATTGATCGAGTTCAGCGGCTGGATCTGTCCGCTCACGCCGCTGGAGAAGTCGCTGCGTGCGGCGGCGGGTCAGGTAGGGTATCGGGGAGGGTTCATCGAGCACTACCTGGTGCCGGTGCTGTACCCGGCGGGCCTTACCCGCGGGGTGCAGCTCGTACTCGGGGCCCTGGTGATCGCGGTGAATCTGGGAGTCTACGCCACGCTACTCTGGCGCCGCAGGCCGTCTGTCTCCACTTCCACCGGACCGGCCTAGACCGCCCACGCCTCCTCGAAGCGGACCAGGAGCGTGACCGCACCGAGCTTCTGGAAGAGAGCGACCGCTTCCGCGCGCCGCTTCTCGGCGGCCTCGGGTGCACGGAGCGCGCGGTGCGCCAGGGCGGCGAGCGCGGCACATTCGGCCCGCAGCAGTGCCACGTCGTGCTCCTCCGCGGTGCGGCGTCCGGCCTCCGCCTCCGCCAGCGCCTCGGCGGCTCGTCCTTCGCGCCACGCCGCGACGGCCCGGATCCGCTGGAGCTCCGCCACACCGATCACGTCACCCGCGAGCTGCGCCATGCGCGACGCCCGCTCCAGCTCGGGATGGGCCAACGCCACGTCGCCCTGCTCGATCCGCAGCTCGGCCCGTCCCCCGGAGGTCAACGCCATCAGCGTCGGCTCGCCCACCGATTCGGCATGGCGGACCGCCTGGGTCACCGCCTTCTCGGCTTCGTCGAAGTCGGCGAGCTGCCGGTAGGTGAGACCGAGATTGTGATAGGTCTCCGCCGTACCCCGCCGATCGCCGAGGCGCTGGTAGCCGAGCAACGCACCGCGGTAGAGGCCCACCGCCTCCTCCGGACGGCCGCGCAGGTGCGCCACCGACGCGAGGTTGTTGCTCGCCCGCGCGGCCAGCAGGCTGTCGTGGAGGCGGTAGGCGATGCTGAGCGCCTCGCTCAACCGCTGCTCTGCTTCGGCCAGGCGGCCGCGCTCGAAGCCGATCACGCCGAGCAGGTTGAGCCCCCGCATGCGCCCGTCGAAGTCACCCCGATCGGCGAATCGTTGCACGGCCTCAGCGGCCAGCCCCTCCGCGAGGTCGAGCTCACCCAGCCGCGTGGCCGCGGTCGCCGCGAACAGCCGCGCGTCGGCGCGGGCGCCGGCGTCGCCTGTCCGGCGGTACGCCTCCAGCGCTTCGCGGAAACGCCCGGTCCGCACCAGCTCGCGGAGCTGGTCGGTCAGGTCGTCGGAAGGGGTGGACACCATGGGAGCTCGCTCGGCTCAGTAGGCCAGCGCGTACCGGCTGAAGCCGTCCAGCTCGGCATCGATCTCTTCCAGGTCGTCGATGAGCAGCGACCCGAGGCGGACGAACGGATCGCCGTCGTTCTCCTGCCGCCAGATGCCGAGGGTCAGCTCGAGGGTCTGGTCCTCGACATCGACATCGCCGTCCTCATCTAGGTCGTCGTCGGCCTTGTCGTAGTGGATCTTGAGCTCGGCCGGTTCCGCCGGGTTGAAGGTGAGCCCCGCGGGCTCGAACTCGAACAGCAGGCGGGCCGGGTCCACCACCCGCACCGTGATCAGCACTGAGTCGTCCTCGGCGAATGGCGTGCCGTCGGGATACGACTGCAGGGCATCGGCATCCACCCTGAGCCGCAGGTATTCGTCGCCAGCCTCCCCGGGGTCGTCGTCGTCCTCGAAGAAGATCCGGACCTCCCGATTGTCGCCCTTCACGGCATAGAAACTCTCCACCGGATTGAAGAGCGGCGGGCTCGCGTCACCCAGCCGCAGGATCGTGAGATCCGAGGGCGGCTTGGTTGTGCCGCCGCCGTCGCCCGGCCCTCCGGAGTCCGAGCAGGCGAGCAGAAGGGCGAGCGAGAGCGTGGTCAGGATTCGGCGATGCATCAGTTCACTCCTCCAGATGTCCGTCCAGCAGGCGCTGCAGCCGCGGCCGGGAGATCCCCAACCGCCGGGCCGCCTCGCTCTTGTTTCCGCCTGTCAGCTCCAGCATGGCCTGGGCGGCGGTGCGCACGACGTCCGCCAACGGCGCCGGAAAGGGGAGCACTCCCGGCGGCCCGCTCCGGGCCGCACGAGTCTCGTCCAGCGGGCCGAGTCGCAGCGTCCCGGGCGGCGACAGGACCACGGCGCGCTCGAGCACGTTGCGCAGCTCGCGCACGTTGCCCGGCCAGCGGTGCCCCCGGAGCGCGCCCCGTGCCTCCGCGTCGAGCGCCGGTACCGGCAACCCGTAGCCGGTCGCGATGCGCTCGACGAACGTCTGGGCGAGCAACTCCACGTCGCCTTCGCGCTCCCTGAGCGGCGGCAGGACCAGGTTCACGACGTTGAGCCGGTAGTAGAGATCCTCGCGGAACTCGCCGTGCCGGACCGCCTGGCCGAGGTCCACGTGCGTAGCGGCGACCACGCGCACGTCCACCTGGCGGCCCTGCTGCCCGCCGACCCGCCGGATGCTCCGGGTTTCCAACGCGCGGAGCAGCTTGGGCTGGAGCTCGATCGGCAGGGTCCCGATCTCGTCGAGAAAGAGCGTGCCGCCGTGCGCGATCTCGAAGAGCCCCGGCTTGGCGGCGACCGCGCCCGTGAATGCGCCTCGCTCGTGGCCGAACAGCTCGCTCTCGAGCAGGTTGGCGGGGATCGCGGCGCAATTCACCTCGACGAAGGGATCGCCGGCGCGCGGGCTGCCGTAGTGGAGCGCCCGGGCGAGCAGCTCCTTGCCGGTGCCGGTCTCGCCCCCGACGAGCACCGTGAGATCCCGGAGCGGCGCGACGCGCGAGGCCTGGTCGAGCGCCTGCCGGAGCGCGGGGCTGGTGCCGAGAATCGCCTCGAACCCGGTGGCCCGCCGCTCGGCGTCGGCGAATCGTCCTGCCTCGATCCGGCTCGCCGCCTCGCGCGACAGCCGCTCCAGGCAGCGCCGCAGCAGGTCCAGATCGTCGGGCAGGGCGAAATAGTCGCGAGCCCCGCTCTGGATCGCGACGGCGGCGATGCGGTGGTCCGGCGCCGCTCCGACCAGGTACCGCGGCACGCTGGACCCGCCCTCCGCCAGGTAGTCGAGGGCTGCGCTCTCGGCGCCGCCGGCCAGCACGAGCACGACCTCGACGCTGGCGCGCGCCCCGTCGGCACCGGGGGTGGACACGGAGACGACGCCTCCGAGCTCCTCTACGATGTTGGCCAAGCTGGTGCGGAAGCTGTCCGAGAACAGGACCAGCTCCACCCGCCACTCAGGTTCCGCCATACCCTCTATCCGAGATCGGTGATTCCTCCTCCTGGGTCCCGTGGAAGGTAGCCCCGGGCAGCGCCCCGCAGCGGAACACAGAAGCAACCGACGTGCCCGCCGACGCGTCAGGGTAACTCCTTGCTCCACATGCATCTCGTCGTGACAATCCGACCGAGCAGCGCGGATTGATGCATCGTTTCGTTCCAGCCTGATATGCCGCGTTGCAGGGATCGCCATACATTCTGTAGGGTCCGGTCCGCCGTCCCTTCCCGCTCAGTGCATCCCAAGTCGAGGCCCGTGTGACGAATTGGCGCCGCCCGCTCACCGCTCTCCTGCTTCTCGCCGCCGCCTGTGGAGGCGGCGAGAAGCAGTGTCCCACCTGTGACTCCGCGGTGATCGCCGCGATCGGGGAGCCGGCCACCGTGCTTCCGCCCCTGGTGGACGAGTCGGTCGCGCGCGACATCGGAGATCAGATCTACGAGCGGCTCGCGGTGCTCGCACCGGGGAAGGCCCCGATCGATTCGACGGCCTATCGCCCCGCGCTGGCCAAGGCCTGGGAGCGGGTCGACTCGCTGACCTGGCGCTTCCATCTCCGAGACAGCGCGCGGTGGCAGGACGGCCGGCAGCTCACCGCGGAGGACGTGGCCTTCTCCTTCGGCGCGTTCAGCGACTCCACGCTCGGGTCGGTGTCGCAGCAGTATCTGGCGGGCCGGGTGTCGGTGACGGCGGAGGATCCCGCGACCTTCCTCGTCCGCTTCGCCGATCATTACCCGGAGCAGCTCTACGACGCGACCTACCACGTGCGCGTGATCCCGCGACACATCTGGGAGCCGGTGCCTCGGTCCGCGTGGGCGGCCGATACCTCCACGGCTCGCATGGTCGGCAGCGGGCCATACCGGCTGGAGCGATGGGTGCGCGGCCAGTTCCTGGTTCTTGCGGCCGACACGACGACTTCCGAGCGGCCCGATATCCGCCGAGCCATCTGGCGCTTCACGCCCGATCCCGACGCAGCGCTCAACCTCGTGCTGAGTCACGAGGCGGATCTTCTGGAGACGGCGATCGGCCCGGAGCGCGCGCAGCGCGCGGGCGCGGACACGACACTTCGGCTGATCGCCTATCCATCGGCCGCATACGGCTTCCTGGGATTCAACCTGTCCGACCGCCGCCGGCGGGGGCCGCATCCGCTGCTGGGCGACCGCGAGTTGCGCCGTGGCCTCGCCATGGGGGTGGACCGCTTCGTACTCGCCCAGTCGGTCTTCGGCGCCGAGGCCAAAGCGCCTCCCGGTCCGATGTCGCGGCTGCTCTGGATCTGGAGCGACAGCATCCGAACGCTCCCCTATGACACCGCGGCGGCGGCCCGGACGCTGGACGCGGCCGGGTGGCGAGTGCGCGAGGGAGACCGGATCCGACGCCGAGGGGCACAGCGGCTCGCCTTCGACATCCTGGTGCCGAGCACCAGCGGATCCCGCCGGCAGCTCGCCGTGCAGCTCCAGGAGGCGTGGCGCAAGCTGGGCGCGGACGTCACGGTGACGGCGGTGGACTTCGCCGTGTTCCAGGAGCGGCTGGGGCAGGGTCGCTTCGACAGCTACATCGGCGCGTGGCTGGACGAGCCCACGCCTCGCGGGCTGGGCGATCAGTGGAGCAAGGCAGGATGGGAGGCCATCAACTACGGCAGGTACGCCAACCCGGGCTTCGACGACCTGCTGGCCCGGGCGGGGCGGGAGCCGGATGTGACGAAGGCCTCGCGACTCTACCGCGAGGCCATGGGGGTCCTGAACGACGATGCGCCGGCGATCTTTCTCTACTCGCCCTCCAACGTCGCCGTGGCGGCGAGGCGGATGGAGAATGTGGACATCGATCCCTACAGCTGGGCGAGCGGCCTGCGCACCTGGCGGGCCGCCGCGCCCTGAACCCTACGTGCCGGTGCGCGCGCCGATCGCCACGGGCTCCGGACTGTTGGCGCGCCACCACGCCTGTCCCGAGGCCGGCAGCAGGTAGATGGGATCGTAATACTCGTACCGCCGCGACAGCGCGTCGGGCACGTCCTGCTCGATCCCCGTGCGGTAGTTCTTGGTCCAGTAGGAAATGCCCCGCTCCCGGTCGTAGTCCGTGACCTGGTGCACCCACCGCTTGCCGACGAAGGGCACGTCGCAAACGATGCGGGGCGTCGCGAAGCCGGGCAGATACCCCATGATGTCGTGCTGGAGCTGCTGCGCCTCGAACACACCGAGCCGCCAGTGCTCGGCGTTCGGGATCATGTCGCACATATAGAAGTAGTAGGGCATGATCTTGGCGTGGTCGAGCATCATGAAGCAGAGCTCGACCAGGTCGGCGGCCGTGGCGTTCACGCCGCGCAGCAGGACCCCCTGATTGCGGACATCGCGGAAGCCGAGCTCGAGCAGCCGCTTCACCGCGCGCCCGACCAGCGGCGTGATCTGCTCCGCATGGTTCGCGTGGCAGTGCAGCGCCAGGTCCACCCCCCGCTCGAACGCCTTCTTCGCCAGCCGCTCCAGTCCCTTCAACACCTCGTCCTGTAGAAAGTGCTGCGGCAGGCCGATCAGGCCCTTGGACGCGAGCCGGATGTCTCGAATGTTCGGGATGTCGAGCAGTGCGTCGATGAACGGCTCGAGCTGGGTGATATGGAGGTTGGCGATGTCGCCGCCGGAGACAACGACGTCCCGCACCCCGGGCGAGCGGCGGAGGTAGTCGAGGATCTGCCCGTGCCGGTCTTTCTGCGGCACGCTGAACTTGAGCTTGTCCACCTGGGGCACGTCGTTGCCGACCAGGTCCATCCGGGTGCAGTGCCCGCAGTACTGGGGACAGGTCGACAGCAGCTCGGCCAGCACCTTGGTGGGGTACCGGTGGGTGAGCCCTTCGACCGCCCACATCTCGGCCTCGTGGAGGCTGTCGCGGGACGACTTGGGATGGTTGGGCCAGTCGGTTCGCCGGTCGGCCAGAGCCGGGGCCATGTACCGCCGGACCGGGTCCCGCCAGAGGTCCAGCGTGTCCATGGTGTTGACCATCTGCGGCGGGATCAGCATGGACATGGTCGCCCGCGTCTCCTGGTCCTGGGCGATGTTGGCGGCCAGGTCATCCGGGAGGAGACCGCCCAGGGCGGCCTTGAACTCACGCAGGTTCTTGATCGTGTGGCGGCGCTGCCAGGTGGCGCTCTCCCAATCAGATGCGCTCACCCCCTGGAACCCGGGCAGGCGATTCCAATCGGGCTCGACGTACTCCCGGCGGGGTGGATAGGGGAGCGGCTGTCCTATGGTAGGGGCAGTCCGTTGGCGACTGGCTTCCATCCGGCCTCGCGAGTGGTCCCGGGACGTGGGGTCAGGGTAACTGGTGTGCGAAGCTAGCGAAGGAACCGTTGGCCGCAAGCGCCCAGGGTGGGTCGGCCTACACGACTTCGTTACCGGAGATATGCAGGATAGGGCGGCAACAGCGGCCCTAGTCGGCTGCTCCGTCGAGGTCCCCATCGTGAAACGCCCGGAAGCTCTCCCGGATCTGGCGCTCGATCAGCGACTCGAACGGTCCGCCGTTGTTGGCCTCGGAAGGATTCACCAGTCCAGTTCCATCCTCGCTCGCGAACCAGCTCGCAACATCGACGTGAAGGGTGACCGCTATCTGCTGGTCGACAGCGACCTCCACCGGGTCCGCGAGGACGACATCCTCCACCTCGGTCAGATCCGACGCAAACGTAAAGGGGGTGCCGTTGTGGCTACCCAGCACCCGGATGCTGATGCCCTCGAACGCGGGGTGGTCCGCCACGAAGTCGGCATCCTCGTTGGCGTTGGTCGGCCGATGGATCTGGAACTTGATCCCGCTGTAGGTCCCGACGGGCACCGCCGCGGTGAAGACCGGCTCGGCGCCGTCTCCCAAAGGGAGATCGAACAACGTCGGGCCGAGGCGCAGCGCCGCGCACTGCGAGTCGCCTTCCGAATCCTCGGGGCAGGATGCGGTAGGCGCACCGTCCAGGCGGACTTTCCGGAGGACGAGCTGGACCTCGTCTACCACGATCTCGTCCGCCCCCAACGTCACGGTCAACTGGCCGGGGTCGCCACCGACCAGCGCGGCGGGTCCCCGAGTGGCCAGGTGGAGGTTGACTTCGCCCATGTCCGAATCGCTACAGCCTCCGAGGGTCATCAGAGCGCCGAGAGCAAGCCCATGCATTGCGCGGATGCGCATCTTTTGCCTCTCAAGTACGGGTGCGGTAGAGAGCCGCGCGGCAACTTGGATACCACTGACGCCTGACAGGTAACTGCTTGGCAGGGGCTGAAATGCGGTGGGGCCGCCCAATGGACGGCCCCGGCGAAATGCCCGACGGCTCGCGGATCGGCTCCTCAGCGGGGGGTCAGCGTCTTCACGTACACGACTTGGTCCTCGCCCGGGGCGTAGAAATCGGGGATGACGGCCGCGCGGCGGTAGCCGCGGGCTTCGTAGAAGGCGCAGGTTGGCCGGTAGTCGGGTCGCCCGGCCGTCTCCACGACGATGAGCCGCGCAGACCCGGCCAGCCGGCCTTCCATTTCCCGCACGAGGGCGGTGCCGATGCCCGCGGCGTGCACCGCGGGATCCACCGCCATCCAATAGAGGTCATAGGTGCCGAGAGTACAGGGGGTGGGACCCCAGCAGATCCACCCGGCGAGGCGCCCGTCGAGGTCGGCCCCGACGGCGGTGTAGTCGGGCGACCCGGCGACCGCGGCGTCGAAGACCTCCAACGCCACGGGGACTTCGTCCTCGCGGAACACCCGGACCCCACGGGTGATCTCCTCGATGCGGTCCCGATCGGCCGCGGTGAGGTGCCGCAGAGTGGGCGCGGTGAGCGTGTGGCTCACGCGGCGGACACCCCGCTGACGAGGGCGGCGGCGGCGTTCTGGCTCTGCGAGCGCATGAGGGCCTCGTCGACCACGTGCATCACCAGGTCGTCGTAACTCCAGCCAAACGCCCGGCCCATGTTGGCGAGCCCGGCGTTGCTGGAGAGGTCGGGGTCCGGGTTCACCTCGAGCACATAGGGCGCGCCGTCCTCGTTGACCCGGAGGTCCACCCGGCCGTAGCCCTCACCACCCGAGACGTAGAGCCAGGCCTCGCGCGCCACCTTGGCAATGCTCGCGCCCAGCTCCTCGGGTACCTCGGCCGGGCAGACCGGCAGCGTGCCCTCGTCCTCCGGGCTCCCGGGGATCCACTTGGCCGCGTAGCTCACGATAGGCCAGGTGCCGTCGGGCATGTTGTCGAACCGGATCTCGGCGATGGGCAGCATCCGCTTGCCGACGAACCCGACGTTGAACTCACGCCCGGCCACGTACTCCTGCACCAGGACTTCCTCGAACTGCTCGAGCATCACGGCCACGCGCTTCTTGAGGGCGCGCTTGGAGGTGCAGACCGCGCCGTTGTCGATCCCCACGCTCGCGTCTTCGGCCGACGGCTTGACGATGGCCGGGAGCGGGAAGTCGGTGGGGACCTTGTTGCCCTGGGCGAGCACGAAGGCGGGCACCGGCAGGCCGGCGGCCGAGAGCAGCGTGTTGACGATGTGTTTCCGATGCGCCACGGTTGTGGCCCAGTGGCGGCACCCGGTGAAGGGTATCCCGGCCAGCTCGAGCGTCCCCACAACGTAATCCTCGAACCGGGCGTGGCCGTTGACGCCTTCGCAGAGGTTGAAGACCAGGTCGGCCCGCCGGATGCGGGTGAGCCAGCGGAAGTCGCCGAACCGGACGGGCAGGAGCTCGGCGTCGTGGCCCCGCCGCCGTAGCACGTCCCGCACCTCGTGAACGTTCCCCACCACCGCCGCGACATCCTGTGGACTCCAATCGTCGCTGCCGGCATCGTAGAGAATCGCAACTCGCATCAAGCCACCTCCGCCAGGAGTGAACGGCCGCTGATCCGCCGCCATGCGATGTCGGCGACGGTGCGGATGAGGTCGTCGTAGCTTATCCCGGCGGCCCGAGCGGCCTTAGGGAAGCACGAGTTGTCCCGCGGGTCAGGCAAAATGCCCGGCAGGGGGTTCAACTCGACGACCATCGGACGACCAGCGGCGTCACAACGGATATCGACGCGGCACCAGTCACGACATTCCAGGGCGTGGTAGGCCGCCAGCGCGACGGCCCTGACTTGTCCGGCCAACTCCTCGGGGATGTGCGCCGGACAGTCGAAAATCTCCAGAGGATGGCTCGGCGAGTCCCACAGCCACTTCGCTTCATAGCCGTAGATCGGTGGCGCACCCTTCGGCAGTGTATCAAATCGCATGCCGACGATGGGCAGACAGCGCGCCTCCGTGCCGTTGCCGAGCACCGCGACGGTGAACTCGAGGCCCGGCAGATAGGTCTCGATCAGGACGGGCTCGGAGTACGTGGCAATGAGCGCCGACACCTGGCGGACGAGCTGCGACCGGTTCTTACAGACGCTCTTCACGCTCACGCCCTTACCCGAGCCCTCGAAGCAGGGCTTCACGAACAGCGGGTAGGGCAGGTCCACCTTCCGCACGTCGGCCGTGCTCTTGGCCAGGACGAACGGCGCGGTGGGGACGCCGCGATAGGCGAGGACTTCCTTGGCCCGGCGCTTGTCCAGCGTGAGGCCGAGGGTCAGCGGGTCGGACGCGTGATAGGGAACGCCGAGGAACTCACAGATCGCGGGGACGTGGCCCTCGCGGTTCGGACCATACAGGCCCTCGGCGATGTTGAACACGAAATCGGGGCGGATCATGGCGAGCCGGGCGGGGAACCGCTCGTCGGCTTCGAGCCGGTAGACCTGACCCACCGTGCTCAGTGCGCGCTCGACCGCGTCGATGGTGCTGGGCTCGTCCCACTCGGCGTAGAGGTCGGGCTGAAGCAAGTCATCGCGCAGGGCTCGCGCGAGGGAAGAATCGGATGACGAGGGGGAGGAGGGGTCCGCCCCGGCTGATTTCGCCGGCGCCTCGGGTTTGAGATTAAAGGCTAGTCCGATCCGAACTGCCAAAGGCGCCCTCTACAAAAAAGGCCGTCTGCGAGAGACGAGCCGCCACGAGTTGGGTCTTTCGATGAAACTAAAGTAAGAAAAAGTGGACAGGTGCACAATAGTTTTTGCCCCATCGCTCACACTTTGTGGAACCCCACGCGACCCGCCTCGCTCCCATCCTCGGCGCGATAGATCTCGAAATCCGCGAACAGCGCCGGCGCCTCCTGCTGCAGCACGCGGAGGCACGCCACCGCCATGCGGCGGATCTCGAGCTCCGCTCCCTCGCCGAGACGGAGCTCGAGCATCGTCCGCCACGCGCGGACGTTCGCGCTCGCGACGATCTTCACCTCGGTGGCATTGGGCAGCACGCTCCGCGCCGCCTCGCGGGCCATCTTCCGGCGGTGGACCTTGCTCTCCACCCACTCGTACCGCGCCATGAGCTGCTCGACCGCGGCCACATAGGCGGTCTGCGCCGACTCGACCTGCCGGGTCCACGCCGACTCCAGCGCCGCGTCGTCCAGGATCGCGGGCGGCATGACGAAGGCGGCGTGGGACTCGTCCACATAGCGCTGGGAGAGCTGGGAGTAGCCCCATCCCGCGCGGTGCCGCACCAGCTCATGGCTGCACGAGCGCGAGATGCCCTCGATCAGCATGACGTAGGTGCTGTGTTCGAAGACCGAGCCGTGGCCCTGTTTCAGGATGTTCTGCAAATATTCCGCCGTGGTGCGCCCCGCCGGGTTGTGCTGGCTCATGTAGCAGAGCCGCCCCGCGAACTCGGCGATCCGCTCGCCGTCGGTCGAAGGGCCCTGCCACTGGACCGGCAGGTGCGCGGGCTCCAGGAACTGGGGGCGAGCGATGAGGGAGACCCGGGGGGATCGGAGGATTTCCATGGGGGGTATGCGGTGAGCTATGAGCTATGAGCTATGAGTCGAGGGTGTTCCTCGACCGCGCGGACACATCTTCGGAACGGGTTCAAAAAAGGGGTGGAGGTCGTTCCGCCGCCAGTCCTCCACTCCAGACTCATAGCTCGTAGCTCGTAGCCCATAGCTCATAGCTCACAGCTCATAGCTCATAGCTCATAGCTCATAGCTCACACCAGCTCCAGCCTGCATCGACCGTACCCGCCCTTGCGCTCGATCTCGCGGAGCGCGTGGGCGATGTCGTCGGGGATCGGGATGGCCTGGCGGCCGACTTTCAGGCGGGTGATGGGCGGCTCGCCGGACGGAAGGATAACGCCGGGCGCCAGAATGCCGAGTGGGTCCATCGCCAGCTTGAGCCGGCGGAAGAGCCCGAGCATCTCGTCGCCATAGACCCGCTGCAGGAGTCCGGCGCGCAGGCGGCCGTCGCCGTGCTCACCCGAAGGGGTGCCGCCGAGGCGGAGCACCGCGTCGGACACTTCCTCCAGGACACCGGCGACGCCCTGTTCCCAGCCGGCCCGTCCCACCGTGGGCAGCAGGTTCACGTGCACGTGCCCATCGCCCGCGTGTCCGAAGATCACGGCGGCGATGTCACGAGTGGAGGTCACTCGCCGCACGGTGCGGATGTACTCGCCCATCCGCTCGATCGGCACACAGGCATCCTCGATGACCTGGAGCGAGCGCCGGTCCTCGGGCAGTCCCGCCAGGATCGGGCTGGCGGCGTGGCGCAGCTCCCACAGCCGGGTGGTGCTCTCCGGCGTGAGGGCGGTGTCCACCGCGGAGGCCCAGGGCTGCACCACGTCCGCGGCCATCGCGACGGCCCGCCGGAGAACGACCGCGTCGTCGCGCTCGATCTCCACCAGCAGCATCGCCTCGACCCCGTCCAGTCCGGCCCCGATCTCGGTGTGGCTCACCAGCTCGAGAAAGGTCCGGTCGAGGAGCTCGACCGCCGACGGCTCGCAGGGGTGGAGTGCCGCGACCACCTTCACCAGGTCGTCGAGGGAGCGGAGTTCGACTCGGACCCCGGCGCGGTGCGAGGGCTGCGGATCCAGCCGCCACTCGACGCGGGTGACGATGCCGAGGGTGCCCTCCGCTCCCACGATCAGGTCGAGCAGGTCACCGGAGGCGAGCCACTCGTCCAGTGCGTAGCCCGAGGAGTTCTTCCGGGTGCGGGGAAAGTGCCCCGCGATGATTCCGTGCGCGGCACGGAGCGCGGGCACCACCTCGGCCGCGAAACGGCGGATGGTCTCGACGGACTCATCGCCGTGACCGCCGCCCCGACGGAGCTCGACCACCTCGCCAGCCGCGGTGACGAGCTCGACCGCCCGCACCCACCGGCGCACGCTGCCGTAGCGGACAGTGCGCGCGCCCGAGGCGTTGGTGGACACCATGCCGCCGAGGGTAGCGAAGCGGCCGCTCGAGGGATCGGGCGGCAGGCGGAGATGATGGAGGGCGGCGGCGGTGTTGAGTTCGGCGAGGGTGACGCCGGCGCTGGTGATGGCGATGCGGTCGGCGGCGCGGACTTCGAGATGGCGCTCCAGCCGGGTGAGGTCCACGATCACGCCCTCGCCCACGTTGCCGCCGCCCATCGCACTGCCCGCGCCACGCGGCACCAGGGGAACCCGGTGCAAGGCGGCCCATCGCACCAGCGCGGCTACGTCGTCACGGTCGGTGGGGAGGCAGACGGCGGCCGGCAGGATCCGATAGATGCCGGCGCCCTCCGCGTAGGCGGCGCGAGCGCGCTCGTCCGTGCGGAACATGCCGCGGATATTGGGCGGGGGCAGCATCGCCCAAACCTAACCGCGTCGCTATCTTGGTTCTCTATGCCGGACACCCCGCGCGCGCAGCTGATCCACATCGACGTGGATCGCCGACTGGGCCACGAATGGGACCAATGGGACGGCCGGCCGCTTCCGAATCGCGGCGACTACAGCGCTTCGCCCGCCCTCTTTTTCGCCTGGTCCGCCGCCGCGCTCGCTACGGCCCTCGCTCTCGCCTCGCTCGTCCTCTATCTGCTGGGCCCCCGGCTCGCGCTGGTCCATCCGCTCATTCCGAGGGTACTCTGGACGACGCTTGCCGCCGGAGCCGCGCTGCTCTGGATCTGGTGGACCGTGCTCCTCCTCTCTTATGGGACAGGGCGGGCCCTGCTACCCGAACGGCTCGCCGAGCGAGGGCCGTTCCTCCGGCTGATGCGGCTCACCTCGCGCGTGGCCGACCGGTTCGGCCGGCGGGACTGGGTCGAGAACGCAGCGGTGAAGGTCTACAACGCGCTCGCGCTCCTGCGGGGGCGGAAGGTCGGCAAGGGCGAGCTGCTACTGCTGATTCCCCGCTGCCTCTCCAAAGAAACGCTAGACGGCGTGCTGGGAGTCGCCGGCCGCTACGGCGTGCCGGTGTTCGTGGCGACGCGGGGCCAGCTCGCGCGCCGCGTCATCCGGGAGCGGCGCCCGCGGGCGGTGGTCGCGGTGGCGTGCGAGCGAGACATGGTGAGCGGATTGCACGACGTGGCCGGCAAGGTCCCGGTGCTCGGACTCACGATGACGCTGCCGTCGGGGCCCTGCAAGGATGCGCTGCTCGATCTGGGACAGCTGGAGGACTGGGTGAAGGCCTACGTGGTATGACCGCTCAGTCCGGCGGTGCTTCCTCCTCCCCTGCGGTCCCGGGGACCGGCGCTTCCCGCGACTGACCCGGTGCTGCTTGCTCGGCCGCCGGTGGTGGCGGGCCGCCATGCCGCTTGAGCAGCGCCTCCAGCACCTGCTCGACTTTCACCGCCGTCGGATGCGTCCGCGGCACCTGCCGCTCGAGCTCCCGCTCGGCCAGTGACGGATCGGCCAGCGGCCGGTAAAGGGTCTCCACCGTCAACACCGAGTTTCCCGGCCGGCCCGGATCGGCCCAGGCCCGGAGCCGGACGACCCCGGTACCGATCGGGCGCCGCCCCGTCGGCACCCCGGTGGCCGAATCGAGCCACGCCGTTTCAATGTATCCATCCCGCACACGTACCCTCGACGGCGGCAGTGAATCGGCCTGCAGGGCCTCCGCCAGCCGGCGCGTCGCCTCGGGTGGGCGCAGCCTGATCTCGACACCCGCCGCCTCCGGATAGGGCGTTATCGCCGGCCGGGTCGTGGTTGGCCGGCAGGCCGCGAGGAGGGTGGCGGCGGCGAGGAGGCGGCGAGCGGTCACTGACTAGTGCTCGTGGGCCGGGGTGCCGGGAGGATCCACGTGGCCGGCCGCCGCGCCCGAGTCCGCGGTGGCACCCGCGGAGTCGGTCGTGCTGGTGGTACCGGCGGCGGGCGCGTGGTCGTCGTCGTGTTCGGCCTCCCCAGGCTCCTCGCCCTCCCCGTGCGTGTGCCCTTCGCTCCGGTTTCGGATCTCGGAGTTGAGCACCTCGGTCGGGATGCCGGCCGCATGATCGAACACGAGCTTGCCTCCGTAATTCGAGGTAGCGAACAGTACGCCCGCACCCGCGACGGCGAGCGCCACCGCCAGCCTTCGCTCCATCGTCCCCATCCGGCTCTCCCGCCACAGCCGCCAGACCGCGAGCACGCCGAAGATGCCGAGAGTGATGAAGGCCAGCAGCTCATGGGTCTCCATGACCTTGTGCACCGCGTCGCCATGGGCGATGTGCTCCTCCGCCTGCAGGCCCGACAAGACGGCCGCCGCGCCGCCCACCGCACCCACGATCAGCGTCCAATAGGAGACCACCCGGAAGCTGTCCCTCCGGGTCGTCAGGAAGAGCAGCTCGAACAGCACCGCGACGATCAGGAGTGCCGCCGGCAGGTCGTTGAGCGCAGCGTGGAGACGTGGCCAGTCGTAGCCGAACATCGGGTTTCCTCTCGCGGCAGGGTTAGGACTTCAGGGCCTTGCGCAGCTCGTCGGCCAGCAGGTTGAGCAGGCGCGGCGTGGGCTGGGGCAGCTGGCGCTCGGGCCGGGTGCCGTGCTCGAGATCGTCGAGCGTGCGTTCGAGTCCGAGCTGGATGCGGTCGACGATCGGCCCGTAGCGCCTGAGCGCCGCGTATCCGAGGCCGATGCCGAGCGGCAGCGGGATGAGTATCAGCGGCAGGATCACACCGATCGCCGCCAGCACTCCGGTCCCGACGACCCCGGCGGTGGCACCGGCGGCCGTCCCCCCCACCGATTCGTTGCGCGCCTTCCTGGCGGTCGCGGTGAGGACGACGTTGCAGTACCCCGGCTCGACCTCGACGACGGTACACGAGAGCGAGTCCGCCCGGGCCAGCATGATCGGCCGCTTCGTCTGGCCCACGGCGCCGACCGCCCGGCGATAGGCCGCCTGGAATCCGCCCGTGGGCTCCCAGGTGATCCTGCCCGGCTGGTGGCGCTGCACCGAGAGCAGCTCGTTCTTGTCGAGCCACCGGATCAGGCTCGCCTCGATCGCTTCACGCTCGCCCCGGACCACACGGTGGGCCGTGATCGCGGCAGGCCCGACCGCCCGCGCCAGGAATCCGGTGGGCACCTCGTCCTGCGTTCGCGTGCGCTCCTCGAGCAGCGCCTGCTGGAGATACCGGCCCGGGATGCCGACCTCGCGCCCCAGCGCCAGCACCTCATCCGCGGTGAGCCCCTCCCCGATCTCCCGCTCGGCGGTCTGCAGCTCGGCCGCTCGCTGAATGATGCGGTCGAGCGCCGCGCGGTCGATCGGTGCGGGAGTGCCGTCCGCCATCTAGTCCTTCGGGGTCTGCGCCGCGCCGAGGCGGAGCTGGGACATCAGATTGGCGAGATCGCCGGCGCTCAGCGCCGGCGCGTCCGGCTGTTCCCCGGCCGTCAGCTGAGGGCGCTTGGACTCGGCGGCCTGCATGAACGGCCGGAACATGTCGATCGGGATCGGGAAGATGGTAGTCGAGTTGTTCTCGGCCGCGATCTCGGTGACCGTCTGGAGGTAGCGAAGCTGCAGCGAGATCGGCTCGGTGGCCAGGGTCCGGGCGGCCTGGGCCAGCGTCTCCGAGGACTGCAGCTCACCCTGCGCGGCGATGACCTTTGCCCGCCGCTCCCGCTCGGCCTCGGCCTGGCGCGCCATCGCGCGCTTCATCTGGTCCGGCAGATCCACGTCCTTCACCTCGACCGCGGAGACGTCGATGCCCCAGGGATCGGTGCGCTCGTCGATGATCTTCTTCAGGACGGCGTTGATCTTCTCCCGGTCCGACAAGAGCTCGTCCAGCTCCACCTCGCCCAGCACGGAGCGCAGCGTGGTCTGCGCCAGCTGGCTGGTGGCGTAGAGGTAGTCCTCGATCTCGATCACCGCCTTGGCCGGATCGCCGACCCGCATGTACAGAACGGCGTTCACCTTGACCGAGACGTTGTCGCGGGTGATCACGTCCTGCGGCGGGATGTCCAGCGCCACGATCCGGAGCGACACGCGCCGCTGGCTGGCGAAGCCGGCGGGGAGGAAGACGACGCCGGGACCCTTGGTCCCCCAGTAGCGGCCCAGGAAAAAAGCGACCCCGCGCTCGTACTCCCGGAGCACCCGAAGGCTCAGGAAGGAGTAGACGACCGCGACCGCGAGCCCGCCGACCAGGATTTCCATGCTCAGACAGCCTCCACGATCACCGCGATGCCCTGGCCGCCCCCGATGCAGGCGGCTCCAAGGCCATAGCGGCCTCCGCGCCGGCGCAGGGCGTGGAGCAGGTGCAGCGTGATCCGCGCGCCGCTCGCGCCGAGGGGATGTCCCAGGGCGACGGCACCGCCGTCCACGTTGGTGCGCTCGCGGTCGAGGCCGAGTTCCTGCTCGACCGCCAGGTACTGGGCCGCGAACGCCTCGTTGATCTCGACCAGGTCCATGTCCTCGAGCCCGAGTCGCGCGCGCTCGAGCACGCGCCGCGCGGCGGGGGCGGGCCCGATCCCCATGACGCCGGGATCCACGCCGACGGCCGCCCACGCCACCAGCCGCCCGATCGGATGGAGCCCGCGCTCCGCGGCGTACCGCGCACCGGCCAGGACCAGCGCCGCGGCGCCGTCGCAGATGCCGGACGCGTTACCGGCGGTCACCACGCCGTCCTTACGGAAGGTAGGCGTGAGCCGGGCGAGCGCCTCGGGTGTCGTCTCCGGCCGCATGTGCTCGTCGGCCGCCCAGGCGAATGTCTCCCGAGTCTTTCGGTCGGTGAGCGTCACCGGCACGACTTCCTCGGCGTAGTCGCCGCGGGCCCAGGCATCGCGTGCGCGCGCCTGGCTCAGCGCCGCGTGGCAGTCCACGGCCTCTCGCGTCACGTCGTACCGCCGGGCCAGCTCCTCCGCAGTCTCCCCCATGGACTTCCCGCACTGCGCGTCGCGGAGCCCATCCCAAAGCGTGTCCTCCAGCGGCGGAGATGTCCCCAGCCGCAGTCCCCAGCGCGCGCCGCGGATCACGTGCGGCGCCTGGCTCATGCTCTCGGTCCCCCCGGCGAGCACCACGCGGGAGTGGCCGAGGAGGATCTGCTGGGCGGCTTGAACCACCGCCTCGAAACCCGAGCCGCAGAGCCGGTTCACCGTCAGCGCTGGCGTCTCGATGGGGAGACCGGCCCGGAGGCCGACGTGACGGGCCAGATAGGGCGCGTCGGCCGAGGTCTGGATCACGTTGCCGAAGACGACGTGGTCGACCTCCGCCGGAGCCACCCCGGCTCGGCTCACCGCCTCGGTCCCGGCGATGGCACCCAAGTCCGTGGCGGAGTGACCCTTGAGGGAGCCGCCGAAGCTGCCGAATCCGGTGCGGACGCCCGACAGGAAGAGGACGTCGGTCTCGCGAGCTGACGTGCTCATGGGAGGGGGACAACGAGGCCAAACGGGGCAGAGGACATCCTGGTCGGAATATCACCCTGCCCCGGAGCCACTTCAAGGAAACGAGGATCAGATCTCGGTGCCGCTCATGATCACCGCGTTCTTCGGCACGACCACGATGCCGTCCCGCACGTGGAAGTTGGGCCCGTCGAAGTGCGCCGGCTTGCCCGCGGGAGAGATGCGGACGGAGTCGCCGATCCGGGCGTTCTTGTCCACGATGGCGCCCTCGATCGTCGTGCCCTGCCCGATGCCGATGGGCGGCGCGCCGAAGGGCCGGACGCGGTCGGGCGTCTCGTAGTAGTCGGCGCCCATGATCAGCGAGTCGCGGATGACGGCCCCGGCCTCGATGCGAGCGCGCACGCCGACCAGCGAGCGCTCGATGACGGCGTCGTTGATGATGCATCCGTCGGCGATGACCGACTGCTCGATCGAGCTCTTGATGATCTTGGTGCCGGGCAGGTAGCGGGCGTGGGTGAAGATGGGCGAGGTGGCGTCGTAGAAATTGAACTTCGGGAGCGGGGCGCAGAGGTCGAGGTTGGCCTCGTAGAACGAGCGGATGGTGCCGATGTCCTCCCAATAGCCCTGGTACTGGAAGGCGTGCACCCGATGGGTCTCGATCATCTTGGGGATGACGTGCTTGCCGAAGTCGGCCTCGTTCCCGGCCAGTGCCTCCGCCAGGATCGCGCGATCGAAGACGTAGATGCCCATGGAGGCGGGGAGCGCGTCCGGGTCCACCGGCTCGTCGAGTCCTTCCACCCGGCTCCAGTCCACCCGGAGCGAGGCCTGCACCGCGGGATCGGACGGCTTCTCCTCGAATCGCACGACGCGGCCGTCGGGAGCCATCCCCATGATTCCGAAGGCGTGTGCCGCGCCGGGCTTGACCGGCGTGGTCGCGACGGTGACCTCGGCGCCGCTCGCGACGTGTCGCTCGAGCAGCAGGCGAAAGTTCATCCGGTAGAGCTGGTCTCCCGACAGGATGAGCACCAGCCGATGCGGGTAGTCGCCGAGGTGCACCAGGTTCTGGCGCACCGCGTCGGCGGTGCCCTGGTACCAGCTCTCGCTCTCGGTGCGCTGCTGGGCGGCCAGGATCTCCACGAAGCCGTGGGCGAAGCTGTCGAAGCGGTAACTCTCCTGGATGTGCCGGTGGAGCGAGCTGCTGTTGAATTGGGTGAGCAGGAAGATCCGCCGAAGGTCCGCGTTGAGGCAGTTGCTGATCGGGATATCGACGATGCGGTACTTCCCGCCGAGGGGAACGGCGGGCTTGGCGCGGTCCTTGGTGAGGGGGAAGAGCCGGGTGCCGGCGCCGCCGCCGAGGATGACGGAGAGCACGTCCTTCGGGCGGAGTGTGGTGCTCCAGGTCGTCACCGGTTAGGCCTCGCCCACGGCGGCGCCGCAGTTGACGCAATGACGCCAGCCGGGCTCGACCTCGCTGCGGCATTCGTGGCAGAGGATCTTGGTCTGGCTCTGGCCACACTGGGGGCAGAAGTTGACCGCCCGGTCCACCGGCAGCGACCCGCCGCAGTAGATGCACGAGGGCCGGCTGTCCGGCACGTCCACCTCGGCCTCATCGCCGGCTTCGCCCTCCAGCTCCTCATCGGCCGCGGCGATCGCGTCGACTGTCTCCCCGTCCTTCCTGCCCCCGGTCTCTTCGGCACGTTTCGGCGCGACGAGATCCTCCAGCGCCGCCATGGCGGAACGCTCGACCTCCTCCGGAACCCGGAGGTCGTCGAACTGCGCCGATCCCAGCACCAGCTCCGGCTCCTGTGTCTCCTCCCGTCCGGTGCGACGGGGTGGGGACGCCGGCTCGGACGCCGGCTTCAGCGCGCGCGCCACCGAGTCCGGCCGGAGGAGGAGCTCGACCCGCTCGAAGGAATGCAGCACTTCCAGGTCGGGGTTGGTGCTGGCTGCCTCCCGGACGAACCGCGCCCGGGCTTCTTCAGGCTCGGCCTGCACGAGGCTCCCCTCCCCGGCACACAGCCGGAGGAGCACGTACTCGTAGTCTTCGCTGGTTTCGGTCTGAAGGGCGCGGCGGTTGGTGCGATACGGCAGGATCTCGGTCAGGATCGCATCGAGCGGCACGGGCTCGTGCAGCCTGGCCGGATCGGTGGCGGCCAGGTTGCTGACCAAACGGCGGAAGAATCGCTCGACATCGGTCACTGGCCCCCTCGCGCATGGCGCATCGGTCTGGCAGCTTACGGAAGGTAGGCCACCACTGTCAAGCAAGGAGCTCGGATGCGACGTGCGTTCGCCGCGATCGGTGCGCTGTTGTGCTATCGCGCCGCCACCGGCGTCGCGCAACAGGACTGCTTTCCCTCCGACGATTCCAACGAGGCCCAGCTCTTCGCCGCCTTCTCGGTGCCGCTGGCATTCGGTCCGGTCGAGGCGCCCGACGCGTCCAAGGCCGGAGCGGTCCGCGCGGGCCTCGAGCTCACCTACCTGCCGAACATCGACGAGGAGACCCGGACCCCGACCGTGTGTCGGCCGGGCAAGGGACCGGAGAACACTGACCTCCTGCTCGCCTTTCCACGCCCGCGGGTCGGCATCGTCCTGCCGGCGGGATTCGCCGCGGAGGCCAGTTGGGTGCCGCCGGTCCGGCTCCACGGGGTGAAGGCCAACCTGGTCGGCCTGGCGCTGCTCCGGTCGATGCCGCTGGGACAGGCGGGAACCCACCTCGCTCTGCGCCTGCACGGGACGTTCGGGGTCATCCGCGCGCCGATCACCTGTAACGACGACGCACTCGATGACGAGAACAGCGAGTGCTTCGAGGGCACCCGCTCCGACGATGCGTTCCACCCGAACATCGTCGGTGCCGAGGCCCTGATCGGCTGGTCGCTGGGTGGCGGGCGTCTGCGCCCCTTCGCGGGGGCGGGGCTGAACCTGCTCTACCCGCGATTCCGGGTGAACTTCACCAATCGGTTCGATCAGCTCGACGACAGCCGGGTGGAAGTGGACCTGAAGCAGGGCGCGATGTTCGGCGGCGCGACGTGGGCGGCCACGCCGACGGTGGACCTCTCCGGTGTGCTGTACGCGGCGCCGGGGGACGAGGTGACGGGCCGGCTGATGATGAGCTACGGGATGGGCAGGTAACCGGGGCGGACCAGCCGCGGACGGTTGCCGGTAGGCCTCAGGCGAGCTTGAGGGGAAAGGGCTCCCCCGATCGCACCCGCTCCTCCAGGGTCTCGAACGCGGCATCCGGATCGTAGCCCTCATAGCGGCCTTTGGCCTTCCGCTCGGCCAGCCAGGTGTCGAGCTCAGACGGCACGGCACCATCGGAGCTGCGCTGCTCCCGGGCCGCGCGGACCGCGAGCCAGTCGGCGTATTCGTTCTTCGGATGCGACGCATGGCCCCGTAGCCAGACCCACTGCACGTCGTGTCGGGTGCTCGCCTGGCAAAGCTCCTTCCAGAGCTCGAGGTTCTCGATCGCCCCGCCTTTGCGGGTCCAGCCCCGTGCCCTCCAGCCCGACACCCACTCCCGCATTCCCTTGACCAGATACTGCGAGTCCGAGACCACGAGCACCGGCAGCCGGGCGCCCTTGCGGCCCAGGACGTCGAGCGCCACCCTGGCGCCGCGGAGCGCCATCCGGTTGTTGGTCGTGGCGGGCTCGTGCAGGAAGACGTCGCGCCGCTCGATCCGGCCGCTCCGGCCTCGGATCTCGATCAGGCCGCCGCCGCCGCCCGGATTCTCGCCCTCGCGGCCGTTGCCGAGACAGCTCTCGTCGAGATGGAGGATCGCGATCGACTCGCTCACTCGATCACCTGGAAGTGGTCGATGTCGTTCAGCAGGAATGGGAGGTCTTCACCGGTCATGGGCAGGCGGCCGATCAACGCCTCCTGGCGGCCCACGGTGCTGATGCGCTGCGCGATGATGATGTACTCGGTGCCGCGCCGCGAGAGCGCCACGCGCAGCCCTCGGCGAACGGCGTGCTCGAGCTGATCCATCCGTTGAGTCGTCCAGCGAAGCGCCATGACGTGGAGATCGAGCGTTAGAGTCGGCGGGCCACGCGTACGTGCCCCGCGGGCCCGGCCACGAGCCGTCCGATGACCGCGGAGGCGAGCGTGCCGGCTTCACGAAGGGCCGTGACCAGCGCCGACTCCTTCGCCGCCGGTACGGCGAGCAGCAGGCCGCCGGACGTCTGCGCGTCCACGCATAGGATCCGCTCGTGCGGTGCCAGGTCGTCCGCCCAGTCGGTGTCCTTCGCCGCCTCGAGGTTCCGCTGCGACCCGCCGGAGACGACCCCGCGCGCCGCCAGGTTGAGGGCATGCGGCAGCACCGGCAGCGCCTCGAAGGAGATCTCGGCCGCGAGGCCGCTGGCCGCGAGCATGTTGCCGAGATGGCGGAGCAGGCCGAACCCGGTCACGTCGGTGGCGGCGTGAACGCCCACACGGCGCGCGGCCTCCGCGGCTCCGTCGTTCAGCGCGGTCATCGACCGCACCGCGTCGCCCATGCCGGCCTCGATCATCGCGTCGCGCTTGAGCGCCGTGGTGAGGATGCCCGTCCCCAGCGGCTTGGTGAGCACCAGCACGTCGCCCACCTCGGCGCCGGCGTTGGTGAACATCCGGTCGGGGTGCACCTCCCCCATCACCACCATGCCGAAGAGCGGCTCGAGCGCATCGATGGAGTGCCCGCCGACGACGGCGCAGTGCGCGCGCTCGGCCACCGCGGAGGCGCCCTTGATCACCTCGCCGAGCAGCTCGAAGGGCAGCTTCTCGCGGGGCCAGCCGACCAGGTTGAGGGCAAAGAGCGGGGTCCCGCCCATGGCGTAGACGTCACTCAGCGCGTTCGCCGCCGCGATGGCGCCCCATTGGGCCGCGTCGTCCACAATCGGGGTGAAGAAGTCCACGGTGGCGACCAGGGCGCGCTCGTCGGACAGGCGGAAGACGGCGGCGTCGTCCCGGGTGGCGGCATCCACGAGCACCCGAGGGTCCACGACGCCGGGCAGGTGATGGAGCACCTGCGCCAGCTCGCCCGGGCCGAGCTTGCAGGCGCACCCGGCGCCGTGCGAGAACGCCGTCAGTCTGATGCGGGTCTGTGGGTCTGCTGTGGTGTTCGCCATGCCGCCTCTCCGGTTGCCGTGTCATCCGCGACCGGAACTTACACTATCTGGCGGCGGCCTCGACGAACCCGGTGACGAGGCGGAGCATGCGGGGGTCGCGCTCGGTGAGCGATTCCGGGTGCCACTGGACGCCGAGCACAAAGGACGAGCCCGGCGTCTCGATCGCCTCGATGACACCGTCGGGCGCTACGGCGGTGGCCTCGAGGCCGGGAGCGAGCCCGCGGACCGCTTGGTGATGCATGCTGTTCACCTTGAGCGGCGCCGAGCCGACGAGGGCGTCGAGGCGGGAGCCCGAGGTCACGGTCACCGGATGCGCCAGGTGATCGCGGGAGTAGCCCGCGGTGGGGAAGTAGTCGTGCTTGATGGCGTCGGTCCGCTGCGCGGCAATGTCCTGATACAGCGTGCCGCCCAGCGCCACGTTCAGGATCTGGAGCCCGCGGCAGAGCCCGAACAGCGGCTTGCCTTCGGCGACCGCCCAGCGTGCGAAGCGAAGCTCCACCCGATCGCGAGCGGGGTCGAGCCGGCCGCAGGTCGGCAGCGGCGACTCACCGTAGGTCGCGGGGTCGAGATCCACGCCGCCGGGGATGAGGATCGCGTCCATGCGGTCGTAGAGCGCGCGGAGCGTGTCCTCTTCATCCAGCAGGGGAATCATCACCGGCAGGCCACCCGCCGCCGCGACCGCGCGGGAGTACCGTTGATTCATGACCCACGACTCCGGCAACGCCTCGGGAATGCCGTCGATGGAATGCAGCGTCTGGGTCGGAATCCCGATGATCGGTCTGCGTCGCATGCCCTGTCCTTGAATTGTGTGAGGCGACACCGGCCTGTCCCGCACCGTGTCGCCCGTCTGCCACCGTCCGGGACGCTACCGCGCCCCGGACACCCATCCAAAGTAACCGCCCCGGAGGCGGCCGACTGTAACCCATGACCGGATCTGGTCGATCAGGCCCTCACCCCAGGGCCAACGCCGATTCCCCCTTGGCGGTTCCCGGTACCACCCCTTCCTCGGTCTCGGCAATGAGCTGGTCGACCACGTCGGTCAGCTCACCAGTGCGACGGAACGTGGCCAGCTGGCGGTCGGCGCTCGATCCCTCCGCCAGGATACGGTAGGCGTATTCGACCTCGGCCCGGCTGCCCAGCTCGTCCACCACGTCGTCGATGAACCATTCCAGCAGCTCGCGGATCAGGTCCGCCGCGGGGAACTCCTGCTGCTTGCCGAAATCGATCAGCTTGCCGGCCAGCCCGAACCGCACCGCCCGCCACTTGTTCTCCTCGATGAGGTCGGAGGAGTAGTTCCGGAAGGTGATGTTGTCGCGGCGCATCTTCCACAGCTTGGCCACGATAGCCTGCAAGATCGCGGCCACACAGACCGCCTCATCCACCCGGGTGCAGACGTCGCAGATGCGGAATTCCAGGGTGGGATAGTTCCAGTTCGGCCGGACGTCCCACCAGATCTTGGAGCCATTGGGGATACACCCCGTGCTGGTGAGCGTCTCGAGGTAGTGGGCGTACTCCGCCCAGTTGGGAACGATCCGGGGGACGCCCGTTCGGGGGAATCCCCGAAAGACGATACTGCGGTATGACTTCAACCCGGTGTTGCGTCCGTTCCAGAACGGGGAGCTGGTGGAGAGGCAGAGGATGTGGGGCAGGAAATACCGGGACACGTTCAGCGCGTCGATCAGGAAGTCCCGGTCCTCGATGCCGATATGGACGTGCGTCCCGAAGATGAGGAGGCGCTGTGCCAAGTCCTGCATGTCCTCCTTCACCCCCAGGTAGCGCTCCAGGGGGGTGATCTCCTGCTTCACCCACGAGGAGAAGGGGTGCGTGCCCGCGGCGGCGATCTTGAGCCCGTTGCGCGCGGCCAGCTCGATCACCGCGCCGCGCAGATTCACCAGCTCGGTCCGCACCTCCGCCGGTGTGCGGCACACCTTGGTGCCGACCTCGACGATGGACTGATGCAGCTCGGGCTTCACCTGCTCCAGAAAGCGGTGGTCCGCCTCGAGGATCTGCGTGATGTACGACGTCAGCTCGCGCGTCTTGGGGTCGATGATCTGGTACTCTTCCTCGACCCCGAGCGTGAGCGAAGGGGGCTGCATCCCGGTCTCCTTTCCTATCGTATCAGCGCCGCTCGACCACGAAGGTCGGAATGGTCGAGCCGCCGCCGGCGGTGACGTTGAGCAGCGAAGCGGTGGAGAGTCGCGTCAGGCATCCTTCGGCGTAGTCCCCGTGACAGACGAACGGCGCGGTGTCCATCATCCGCTCGGCGAAGACCGTCCGGCCGTCCACCAGGCTGGGATACGGCTCCGAGGGAATCGGCACGCGCTCCTGGACGATGTACGGCGTGGCGAGCGCGGTGGTCACCGCACGCTCCCACGTTGCGGCATCCGCCTCCCAGCCCAGCACGATGCCGGTGCCGCCGTAGTCGTCGTTGGGCTTGAGCACCATCCGCTCGCGCGAGGCGAGCACGAAGGGCACCAGATCCACCGGCTTGCCGCCGTGCTCGGTGCGTCGCTCCGCCATTACGCGAGTCCACGGAATGTGGGCCGCGATCGATTCGAGCTCGTCCGCCGCGAAGAGTGGACGATTCCGCTCGTCCGACAGCACCGCCAGGCTGGCCTTCTTGTGGAGGATTTTGCAGCGCGGCGGGTTCACCATGCACACCGCCCGCGCCGCGACCGCCTGGAGCAGCGGGGTGTCGAGCCCGCAGCGCTCCACCAGCTCGGCCAGCAGCACCCGCTTGTAGACCAGGTCCACCACCCCGCCCGACGCGTAGAGCCGGCCGCCCCGGTACTCCATCTCGCGCGGATCGGCGATCACCGCCTCCACTCCCACCGCGGCGAAGTACTCCTGGAACAGCACGAACTCGCTGCGGGTAGGCACTTCCGGCCAGTCGACGATCGCGATCCGGGGCGTGCCGCGCCGCCCGGCCCACTCCTCGTACGCATCGAACAGGACGTGGAGCACACCGTGGCGGGCGAGGAGCGGCAGCGCCTCGTAGCGGCGGCCGAACGCGCGCATGATGGGCAGGTCCGCGAACGATGCGACGAGGGCGTCGTTGTAGCCGGCACCGGCCGGCGTCTCGGCGTTGTATTCGGTGAGCGCCATGGTGCCCGCGTCGTCCATCACGAACGCGTCCACCCGCGAGGTCGGGCTCGGCTCCCGGAATCCGGGATCGTGCCGGATCAGCCGCTCCTCCCAGTCCACCAGGCCGAACTGAGTCCGGAATGCCTGATCGGCCAGCGCGCGATCGTAGGCCTTTCGGAAGGCACGCATGAGCAGCCGGACCCGCCGCTGGAGCAGGCGGTAGTGGGCGAGGGTCATGAAGCGCGGCCGCAGCACCGTGGCCACCGGCCGGTCGCCGAAGACGAGGCCCCGGCGGCGAAGCTGGTCCGACAGCATCGCCTCGGAGGCCTGAGCCAGCTCGTCGGTCAGCAGCTCGTGATAGTGGGCGATCGCGTCCTGCACGGCGGCGCGAGTCTCAGCGGGTGGCGGTGAAGGCGGCGTCCCACTTGAGGGCGGCCGCCTGGCGCCGCGGCTCGTTCGCCAGGCGAATCACCATGTCGGCCATCCCCTTGACCGTCCAGTCGAAGTAGGTGGGCGTCAGCGAATTGATGTCCATGTCGGGCGCCGGGTTCATGAAGTCGATGGCATAGGGCACCCCGTCGCGCACGGCGAACTCGATCGAGTTCATGTCGTAACCGAGCGCCCGCACCAGGGTCCGGGCGTCCTTGATGATCCGCGCCTCGAGCGTGGGCGACAGGTAACCTTCCTGAACCAGATACCGACGCTCCCGCGGGTCGTAGGGCATCGGGAGAATCTCCTGCTGGCCGAGACAGAGGCAGCGCACGAACTGCTCCCACTGAATGAACTCCTGGACGATCATCGTCAGCAGGCCGGAGTGATCGTAGTGGTGCAGCAGCTCCTCCAGCGAGCGGCACACGTAGACCTCTTTCCAGCCCCCGCCATGCGCGTCCTTCAGGATGCACGGCATGCCCACGTGACGGACGAGCCCTTCCCAGTCGAGGGGGAACTCGAGGTTGCGGAGACTCTCACTGGGCACGATGCCAGGCACGTACGACTTGTTCGGGAGGGCGACCGTCTTGGGTGACGCCACGCCCAGCTTGGTGGCCAGGGTGGCGCCGAAGAACTTGTCGTCCGCGCTCCACATGAACGGATTGTTCACCACGGTGACGCCGTCGAGCACCGCCTTCTTCAGGTACGCCCGATAGAACGGCACTTCGTGGGAGATCCGGTCGATGAGGACATCGTACGGACAGGGACGCTCCATGGCGGTCGCGCCGATCCGGGCGTACTCGACCGTCACACCTGCGTTGCGCCGCGCCACTTCCTCGATGAAGGCCGGCGGAAACGACCATTCCCGTCCGACGAGAAGACCAACCGTCTTTGCCATGCTGTGAGTCACCGGTGTGGGGGGGGTGTGCGCCGCCTGTTCGACCGTTCGTGGGAGCGACCGGCGGTCGCGGTCACCCGCGGTTCAGTCGTGTCCGCCGATGTAGCGCCGGACCATCTGCTCCCAGTACTGCCAATCGTGCGCCCAACCATCCCAGATGCGCAAGGCGTTCCCGATCCCCTTGCTCCAGAGCGTGGCGGACAGGTCCTCGTTGTCGCCGTAGGCGGGATCGTCGCGGCCCACGGCCAGGATGATGTCCTGCCGGCGCAGGGCGTCGAGCCGGGCGGGGTCCTGCTCGTGACGGAGAAAGTCCGACGGGTTGCAGGCGTACACGTTCTGATCGGAGTAGCCGCCGGTCAGCCGCTTGACGTCGTAGGTACCGCTCATGCCCAGGATCCGGTTGACCAGGTGGGGGTGCCGGAACCCGAGGCAGGCCGCGTAGAACCCGCCGAGGCTGGCCCCGGTGGCGATCACGTAGGGATTGCCGTTCCGGCTGGCGGTGAAGGGCAGAACCTCGCTCACCAGGTAGTGATCGTACTCCAGGAAGCGCCACGCGCGCGCCCCGGGATGCAGGTGCTCCGCGTACCACGTCTCGTTCGGGAGGTGGTCGAGCAGGAAGAGCTGAATCCATCCCTGGTCGATGTGATCGGCCAGCACCTCGTGCATCCGCCGGTCGAGCCACTCCCGGTGGGTGCCCATCGAGGTCGGAAAGACCAAGACCCGCGCCCCCTGGTGGCCTACGACGTCCAACGCCATCTCGCGGCCAAGCGCGGGGCTATGCCACCGATGATACTCGTGATGCACGGTTCACTCTTGAGAAGGGAGGAGAAACGGCAGCGCGGCGCGGAAGCGCCGTCTCCAGGCGGCCTCTTCGTGGCGGCCGGAGCGATCCTCGACGTAGAGCAGGTCTGCGCCCTCGACGTAGCCCTTCGCCACGAGCACGTCGCGCAGCCGGCGAGCATCCTCGACCGTCTGGTCGCCCTCCTGGCGACCGACGTCGAGGTACAGTCTCGCGGGATGGTACGGGGCCGCCTCGGCCAGCCCTAAGATAGCCCGCGATCCGAACCACAGCGATGGACTCAAAGTGCCCATGATGCCGAACGTGTCTGGCCGGTGGAGGAAGGCGAAGAGGCTGATCAGGCCGCCCATCGAGCTGCCGGCCACGGCCGTCGTCTCCCGTGAGGGGATGGTGCGGAAGGTCCTGTCCACCAGCGGCTTGATCACGTCGGCCAGGTAGTCCACGTAGTCCCCGCCGCGCCCCTCGCCCGCCTCGTCATCGTCGAAGGGCCCGTACTCGGCGAGGCGGCGCTCGCCCGCGTGGGGCACCCCCACGACGATCGCCTCGCGCCCGCGCGCGGCGGCCCAGTCCATCGCGAGATCCACCCGCCAGCTGCCGGCGAAGCTCAGCTCCGGCTCGAACAGGTTCTGCCCGTCCTGCATGTACAGCACGGGATATCGCCGGTCGCTGGTGTCGTACGACGGCGGAAGGTACAGCGCGAGCTCGCGATCGAGCCCGGGAAGCTCGGGGCTCATCAGGAGGTGCTCGACGCGTCCGGGACGTCGCCGAGCGCGTGGGGTGGGACGGCGGGGTCGTGGCAGGGGAAGCTCGGATTCAGGCGGGACTGCGGGAGGCCCAGAGCAGGGCGCGCAAGCCGATGAGGGCGCGCTCCTGCTGCGCCATGGTGCCGAACGTGCCGTCGGCTCGCTGCCGAGAGCCGAGCATGGTGGCAGCGCGCCTCACGGCGATCTGCGCCTCGAGCGTGCCGGCGGCGAGCAGCGCGTCGAGCACCTGGAAGATGTCGGCTCCCGGCCACTCGCCCTCCACGCCCTGGTGCGAGGTGACCACGCCGACCAGCCGGTCCACCACGCTCCGGTGCTCCGGCCCCGCGACCGACAGCGCGTGGAGGCCGGCGATGATCGTGTCGGGCGAGAAGTAATCGTTCCACGCGGTCCATTGCGCCGAGATGCGGACCAGGCTCTGGACGTGCCGCCGTATGGACGGCCGATCGCCCAGCCCGGCCCGAATCGCGGCCCGAAGGGCGAGACAGCTGATGGCGAAGCGCGCGGCCGGCTCGACCCGGAACACCTTGCCCGTAGGGAGGGTCACCGGGGCGATGCGCTCGGTGGGAGGGCCGGGAGCGAAAAAGCCGGCGACGTAGTGCTGACAGAGCTGCCGGGCATGGCGGATCTTGTCGCAGCCCTCGTGGAAGGTGCCGGGGCGATCCTGGAGCGCGAGCATCCAGCCGATGGCCCGGGTGACGGCCGGCGAATGGGCCGCGGCGCCGAGGTCGAGCAGCTCGTGCACCCTCCAGATCGTGGGCACGACCGTCCCGCCCACGGTTCCATCGTCCCGGACGCCCGCCGCCAGCTCGCCCCGGAGCTGGGCCGCGAGGGACACGTCGTCCTCGCCGGGGCGCTCGAGCGCCTGGCGCGCGAGCAGTCCCTGCCGGGTCCGCTCGGGCCCGAAGAAGAGTGCCAATGCGGCAATGGGGTCGGCGATCATGCGGGTCCGAGTCGCCAGGCCAGGAGTCCGCCGGCCACCAGCGTGCGAGCCACGCGCAGGAGGGCCGGTCCCATCGCCGCCGAGCCCGTGCGCTCGGGTCTGCGGCCGCCGGGCGCCGGCCATTCCCGCAGCCCGCCGACCAGGCCGAAGACGAGCCACCAGGCGCCTGCGCCCAGGCTGGCGAACCAGAGCGCGCCGAACATGGTGAGCAGGAGCGACTCGCCCAGGATCAGTCTGCCGCGACGGGCCTTGCCGTCGCCGCGCGCGCGGCCGAGTGGCGACGCCACCAGTTCCCACACGAGGAGCCAGAGGACCACGGCACACCATGCCCCGACAAGGCGGCTCAACGCCATCGAGCGATCACCAGGACGCACGCATGCTGTCGGGTGAGAACGACCGGCCGCGGATCATCACTCGCTCGATGGACACGGTGTTCCGGATGTCGGCCAGCGGGTCCCGGGTCAGCACCAGGAGATCGGCCACCTTGCCGGGCGCCACGAGGCCCAGGGAGTCCACCCTGAGCAACAATGCGCCGTTGCGGGTGGCGGCGCTGATCGCCTCGTCGGGAGTCAGGCCCGCGGCCACCAGCAACTCCATCTCGCGATGCACGCTGTAGCCCGGGATGAGCATCTGGTTCGCCGCGTCCGTCCCGACGGCAATGCGTCCCCCCTTGGCCTGAAAGAGCCTGAGAAAGCGATCCTGCGCCGGGCGGGCCCGCCGAAAGGCCGCGAAGTCTCCGGCGGTCCACCCCGCCCGGGCGACCATGTCGGGCACGTTCCATTGCTGCTGCACCTCCTCGGGAACGGCGCGCAGCATCGTGTCGCTGAGGACCGCCGGATCGTCCAGCCGGCTGAACGTCTCGTGCAGGACCAGTGTCGGCACCGCGACGACCATGCGCGCCGCCAGCACACCGGCAACGTGCGCCAGGGATGCCGAGTCGAGACCGGCCCACGAACGCTCGAACGCGGTCCACCCTTCGAAGAACGAGCGCTGGTGCGCGGCGTAGAGTGGCGCCGGGTCGGTCGAGGCCGCCTCCGGGATCCCGCTCAGGTGCTCCAGCGACCCGAGCCCGAGGCGCGCGGCCGTGACCGCGTCGGTCAGGCCCAGGTGCCCCGCGACCCGGAGGTTGAACACGCGTGCCTCGTCGAGCAGGGCGGCGAGACGCACCTTGTCTATCCGGGTGTAGACCTTCACCAGGTCGGCGCCCGCGTTCACCAGGCGGTCTACCCCTCGCCGCGCCTCCTGGGGACTTCGCGCGGCGATGGCGTCGGGATATGTCGACGGGACGCCGTCGATCATCGCCCCGGCGGAATACACCCGCGGGCCGGGGCTCCAACCCCGGTTCAGCTGGCGCCGCAGGGCGAGCGCGCTCCTGAGCGGCCCGTGCACGTCGCGAACGGTGGTGACCCCCCATGCGAGGTAGCGGGCCAGCGACCAGCGGGCGACCCCGGCCTGCGGCTCTACCAAGTGCACGTGACCATCGACCAGCCCGGGGATGATCCACTTGCCGGTGAGGTCCACAGCCGTGGTGCGCTCGGGGAGCTGAAAATCGCCCCGTGATCCCACCGATTCGATGTGACCGCGCCGGATGACGATCGCCGATGCCGCCAGCGGCGGCCCCCCGCTCCCGTCGATCAGCGTGGCGCCCAGCAACGCTACGCCGTCCGGCTCCCGCGATCGGCACGAGAGGACCAGGCACAGCCCAAGGGCCATGGCCGCATGATGTTTGGTGTGGAGCATCGGCTCTGCGGGACGAGGTGCTGGAAGGTGGGTAGCTGTCGCAGTCCATGCAAGCGGCGCGGCCCGCTCGGCAGGTCGCGAACGCACGAGCGCCCCGCTTGTGGGCGGGGCGCTCGCGGCAGAGGTCGTGGGCCCGGCTAGCGGCGGCGGCCGGACTTCTTGGCGGGCCGACGGGCTCTCTTCTTGGCCGAGCGTTTGGCCGCCTTCCGGGCCGGGCGTTTCGCCGAACGCTTGGCAGCTTTCTTCGCGCTGCGCTTGGCCGCCTTTTTCGCGCTGCGCTTGGCCGCCTTCTTGGCGGGCCGCTTGGCCGCCCTCTTCCTGGCGCTCTTCTTGGCCGAGCGCTTGGCCGCCTTCTTTGCGGATTTCTTCGCGGCCTTCTTCCGCGTGGGACGCCGGGGCGCGGCCTCCGAACGGCTCGGAGCGGCCGCGGACGAGGCGTTCGACGACGGCGAGCGGGGCGCCGGCGCGGCTGGAGCCGGAGCAGGCGCGGGGGCCGGCTCTGTGGGCAGGGGATCCATCCACCCGGACCCGGACCAGCCCATTTCCATATAGTGAAGGTCGGCCATCTTGGCTCCTTCCGAACGCGGATGCGGCGTAACCCGCCGCCGGTCGCGAGGCGGTACCTGCCTGCTCACAGTCGAGCTAATAACTTGCACATCTTGAAGTCTTCTGCAAGCCTGACCATCTCGCACTATACTTAGCCAACTCACACTCCCATCCTGGACGCAACCACCCGGTGATTCCCCAGACGAACCGCCCGGTGCGGGCCGTCGGCGCGCCCCGGCCATTCTGGCCGACGCTTACTCTCTGCCTCCTCCTGGCCGCATCGCTGGCCTTGGGGCGACCGCTCCGCGCCCAGGCCGTGGCCGAGGTGCAGGTCACCCCTGAGACGATGACCCTCGCCGTCGGAGAGCGGCAGACCCTCTTCGCGACCGCATACGACCAACAGGGCAACCTCATCGCCAACGCCCGCTTCACCTTCTGGAGCTCGGACACGCTGGTCGTAAAGGTGGGCAAGGAGGGGGCAGTGACGGGCGTGAGGCCGGGACTCGCCAAGGTCGAGGCACGGGTGCAGGGAGGGCGAGCTACCACGGCGATGCTGGTGACCGGGGCGGGGGCTTCCCCTGCTGCGGCCACGTCCGCTCAGGGTACCGTGCTGACCCTGCAGCCCGGTTCGACCATGCTGTTGCCGGGCGAGGTGGCAACGCTGGAGGCCCGGGGGACCCTGGCGGACGGCTCGGTCGCGCCGGTCGGGACTCTCACCTGGAAGGCCCTTCAGCCCGAGGTGGCCACGGTCGACTCGACCGGCCGGGTGACCGGCGTCGCGGCCGGCCGGACGCTCATTCAGGCGACGACACGGTCCGGCCTGATGGCCACCGCCTCGGTCGAGGTCTCCGTCGCTGAGCTCTCCCTGTCCAAGGTTCGTCTCGTCCTGGGTCCCGAGGAATCCGACACACTCCATGTGCTGGTGCCCAGTCAAGGCAACCGACAGATCAGCACGGGGATCCGGTGGCAGACCACCGATGGCAGTGTCGCGTCGGTCAGTCCAACGGGTGTCGTTACCGCACGTGCGGCGGGCCGCGCCGAGGTGGTCGCGGTCGGCTTCGGGCAGGAGGGCCGCATCGGGATCCTGGTACACCGCGACCCGGCCGCACTGGTCGTGTCCCCCCGCACCGCCGCCAGCGCATTGCAGCTGCCGTTGCGCACCGTCCGTCGGGTCACCGCCTTCGCCGAGGCGGCGGACTCGACGCCCATCCCCGAGGCCCGGGTGATCTGGGAGGTGGGAGACTCCACGATCATCGGCTACGATGTGGTGAAGAGCGAACTCACGGGCCGCGGGCTCGGGACCACGACGCTCACCGCACGCCTGTTCGGCTTCGAGCCGGCCGTATGGACGGTGCAAGTCATCCCTGGCACCCTCGGCTTGGATCGCCGGCGCCTCGGGCTCGTCATGGGCGAGCGAGACTCCCTCACGGCCACATTGCTCGACCCGCAGGGCGCCGCCTTGGGCCGCGCCCCCGCGTCCGAGCTGCAGTGGAGCAGCACCCCCGCGGACGTCGTTCGCGCTTCCCCGGGCGGCATCCTCGACGCGCTCCGTCCCGGACGGGCCGTCGTCACCGCCGCCGCCCCCTGGGGCAAGAGCGTGACCGCGGATGTGTTCGTCGTTGCGGATCTGTTGCTGGCGTCCAACCGGGGCGGGCGGTTCGGCATCTACCAGATGCGGAGCGCCGTTCCGGACACGCTCCGCCCCATCGTGGCCGACAGCGCAGGCAACGTCCAGCCCGCGCTCTCGCCCGACCGTACGCGCATCGCGTTCAGCTCCAATCGAAGCGGGAGCTACGATCTCTATCTCATGGACTCGGACGGCGGGAGTCCGCGGAGGCTCACGACCGATCCCGGGATCGAGGGGGAGCCGGTCTGGACACCCGACGGATCCCGTATCGTGTTCACGGCCACGCCGGCCGAGGATCCGGCGCAGATCTGGTCCCTGCGGCCTGACGGCAAGCCCGCCCAGGTGCTGACGGCCGCCCCGGGTGCGAACCACTCCCCCGCGGTCTCGGCCGACGGACGCACGCTCGCGTTCGTGTCCACCCGCGACGGCAACCCGGAGATTTACCTGATGCCGAGCGAGGGCGGTGAGGCGCGACGGATCACGCGCACCGAGCAGCGCGAGTCGAACCCGCGGTTTCTGCCCAACGGCGATCTGGTCTACGTCACCGAGCGCGGCGGACGATCGAAGGGCTCGCGCGTGGTCCGTCTCACTGGCACGGCCGGCGAGATCGCGACCGTGCTCGAGACGGAGGAACCGATTGGTGGCATCGCGACCTCGCGCGACGGCCGGCGGATCGCGTATGTCGTCGGCCGCCTGACCGACGCGGCCAAGGGGCGGGGGAAATTCGGCCTCTTCGTTCAATCGCTCGACGCGGGGAGCACGCCATCCGCGGTGGTCCTGCGTCCCGGGGAGCACGTGCTGAGTCCATCGTTCTGAGCTCGACCCGGCGCCGGCGGAGCCGATGAGGGCCCTGACGCTCGCAGGCACCGGAGGCCTCGACCATCTCGAGGTGCGGGATGTGCGCGCGCCAGCGATCGCGGCGCCCGACGACGTGCTGGTGCGGATCCGCTGCGCGGCGCTCAACCGGCTCGATCTCTGGATGACGGGCGGCCTGCCGAATGCGCGCCCGAGCTTTCCCCACGTCGTGGGATCGGACGGGGCGGGCGAGATCGAAGCGGTGGGGCCCGCGGCGGGCGGGTGGAAGCCGGGCGATCGGGTGATGCTCAACCCGGGGCTCTCCTGCGGGCACTGCCCGGCATGCCTCGAGGGGGAAGATCCGCTCTGCGCCCACTTCGCTATTCTGGGGGAGCACGTGCCGGGTACGGCCGCCGAATGGGTGGTGGTTCCGGCAGCGAACCTGGGGCGGGTTCCCGACGGAATGTCCTGGTCGGAGGCGGCGGGGTTCACCCTCGCGACCCTCACGGCCTGGCGAATGTTGACCTCCCGCGCGAGGCTCCAGGCAGGGGAGACGGTGCTCATCTGGGGCGTGGGTGGCGGCATCGGCATCGCGTCGCTCCAGATCGCCGTCCACCTCGGCGCTCGCGCCATCGTCACCAGCGGGTCCGATGACAAGCTGGCCGCGGCGGTTCGGCTCGGCGCCGTGGCGGCGGTGAACCACCGAACGGCTGACATCGTCGCGGAGGTGCGTCGGGAGACCACGGGGCGCGGCGCGCACGTCGTGGTGGACTGCGTGGGTGAGGCGACCTGGGCCAACTCGCTACGCGCGCTCCGGAGGGGCGGGCGCCTGGTGGTCTGCGGCGCGACGACCGGTCCCAACGCCTCGTTCGATCTGCGCCGGCTGTTCTGGCATCAGTGGAGTATTCTGGGCTCGACCATGGGCACTCGCCGGGATTTCGCCGAGATCGTCCGGTTGGCGCAGGACGGCAAGCTCTGGCCCGTGGTGGACAGCGTGGTGCCGCTCGCGGACGGCGTGAACGCCTACGAGCGCATGCAGCGGGGCGAACAGACCGGAAAACTCGTCATCGAGGTGTCGCCGTGAGCGAACTCTGGGAGCGCCTCCTCATCGGGGCGGAGCAGATTGGCAGCGTGGTCCCCGCCCTCGTGGGCGCCGCCGTGATCATGCTGACCGGATACTTCCTCGCCCGTCAGGTTCAGCGCTGGGCGGACGACACACTGAAGAAGGTGGATTTCAACCGGATGGCGGCCGCGGGCGGGCTCGACGAGGTCGTCGGCCGCACCGGCTCCCGGCTCGACCCGGTCCGGGCGCTGGCCAAGCTGGTATTCTGGCTGGTGATGCTGGTGGTGATCCTGCTCGCCAGCACGGCACTCGGGCTGGAGAGCATCAATCAGATGTTCGGGATGATGCTCGCGTTCATCCCGACGCTGATCGCCGCCATCGTGATCGTGATCCTGGGGATGATCGTCGGGGAGTTCGTCCGGGGACTCATCCTGGCGTCTGCCGGCGGTGTCGCCGGCGTGCCGACGGTGGCCAAGATCGCCAAGAGCGCCGTCATCGTGATCTCGATGTTCATGGCGCTGCAGCAGGTGGGCGTCGCCGAGGAGATCGTCACCGCGGCGTTCACCCTCATCCTCGGTGCCGTGGCGCTGGCGGTCGGTCTGGCGTTCGGGCTGGGGAATCGCGACCTGGCCGGCGAGATCACGCGCCGGTGGTACGAGGAAGGCCAGCGGCGCGACCGGCGCCAAACCGATCGGCAGGGGCCCAACACGCCGCCCGGCGGGGAGCCCCCGATTCTCGATTGAATGGCCCGGTCACTCCTCTGACT
The DNA here is from genome assembly GCA_963846545.1 of uncultured Gemmatimonadales bacterium. Lineage (GTDB taxonomy): Bacteria > Gemmatimonadota > Gemmatimonadetes > Gemmatimonadales > GWC2-71-9 > CAVVWJ01. The sequence continues at coordinate 348,294 of CAWJWG010000003.1, forward strand.
GACCTTCGTTCAGGGTGACATCAACCTCACCACCCTACCGCAGCCGGAACCGCCCCACCGTCCGAGTGCCGTCCGCGTTCTTGATCGCGGCGTAGATGGCGCCGCTCTCGCCGAACCCTGCCAGCGTCGCCCCCGAAGGGAACGCCACCTCGCGTCGCCAGGCCCCATCACGATCGTACACGTCGTACACCATCGCCGCATTTTCGTCGCCCCGCGGGCGCTGCAGCCACACCTCGCCGTTGGGACGGCCGAGGGCGAAGTCGAACGGCGGCTTGGTCGCGGCGAAGGGGTACTCGATGGCGAGCTCCTGCGGCATGCCGTACTGCTTGCCCTGCTCCCTCACCTGCGCGAGCACCCGGTCCTTGTCGGCCTGGGTCACGGGCTGCTTGGTGAACTTGTGGCTGGCGCCGAGCTTCCACCGGCCGTCCGTCGCGCGCCAGTCCACCCGGTTGTGCCTGCCCCGGGCCACCCAGGCGGTGCCGTTGGCCAGCACGCCGAAGAAGTCGTTCGGCGCGAAGACCTTCGCGGCCGGTTGCTTCTGCTCCCCGAACTTGGCCTCGCCGAACTCGGGCGCGGCGAGCTGCGCGACGGTGTCCACCTTTCCACCGGCGAGCGCGATCCGCAGTACCGGCACGCTATCCGGCCGCGCGGTCGTGCCCGGCTCGGTGTCGAGCATGCTCTTGTAGTCGATCTTGTAGCCGTGGCCCAGCGTGTCGTACACCAGCACCGGGGCCGTGCCCGCCACCGGCGCGATCGTCAGGACGCGGAGCGGCTTGCCCTGGCGGGTCCACAGCGTGGTACGGAGGGCGCTGAAGTCGATGAGCGCCACCGTATCGCCGCCCAGTCGGGCGACCCAGCCGGGGAACTTGTACTCGCCGGGCGCTGCGTCGGGCTTCATCGTCTCCACCCGGGTCCCGAGCGTGTCCAGCTTGCCCGAGCCGAAGGCGGCGCTATGGAAGAGCTTCGCCTTGGTGTCGGCGAAGGCCACGCGCCCGCTGTCCAGCTCGACCACGTTGCTGAGCTGGCCGAAGCCGCCGGGCAGCTTGCCCTCGAGGGTGAGCCCGCCCTGGCTCTCGGCCCTGGAGCAGCCGAAGAGCCCGAGCAGGGTGAAGCAGAGCGAGAAAACCGACTTCATTGCGTTCCTCCGGTGGTCGAGCGTGTGTCCATCGTCGGGATGGGAAATCCGATGAAGCGCGTGCCGTCGGTGACCCGCTCGGCGACGAGCACCTGGTCGCTGCCCACGGCGACGATACGTCCCGTGCCGGGCACCCGGATCTCCCGGACCAGACGGCCGGTCCGGTCCACTTCGTGGTAGCGGCGGGATGAATCGGCGGGAGCGCGGCTCTTCTCCAGCCAGACCGTGCCGGCGGGCGAGCTGAACCCGGTTTCGAACGGGGGCTTCACCGCGGCAAACGGGAGCTGCTCCGCCGTGCGGCGAAGCTCGGGCGGGAACTTCCGAACGAACACCTCCCGATCGTACTGGGTCACCTCGAGGACGCGATCGCTCAGGGCATCCCCCTTCTTCCACTTCCCGTCCGGGCTCCGCCAGTCCACCCGGTTGTCGGTCACCCGCGCCACCCAGAGTGACCCGTCGGGCAGCACGCCCCACTGGTCCATCCCGCTCAGCGCGCGCGGCTCGAAGCGTCGCCCCGCGTCGCCCGCCACTTCGGCGAGGTCGAGTGGGGCGAGCCCGGCGATCGTGTCCAGGGTCTGGAAGTCCGCTCCGGCGACAACGATGGCCGCCGAGTCTCGGTTGCCGCTGCCGTCGCGGCCCGGGGTGGGTTTCTGCTCGAGGTACCATCGGCCCGCGTCGTCCCGGCCCTCGGCGAGCGCGCCTCGCGCACGATCCGGGGCAGGGATCGACCGCGCCATCCGGCCGTCCCGGGTCCAGAGGCCGATGCGGCGGAGGCCCCAGTCGCCGACATAGATCGTGTCGCGGGCGACGAAGATGAGGGAGGGATTCCGGATCTCCTTGCCGCCCGCGCCGCCCAGGGGTGTCGTCGTCCGGGCGCCGAGGCTCAGGAGCCCGACCGTCACGTCCAGCGGGGCGACCACCGCCCACCGGTCGTCGCCCAGCCAGGCCGCGTCCGCGATCTCGGCGTACCCGGTGGCGACCGTGTCGCCGCCGGCCGTCAGCGTGACGACGGGCGGCGGCGGGGTCGGATCTCCGCAGGCGGCAACGAGCACGAGGGCGAGGGCCGCCCGTCCGGGGATTTGCATGGGCCGTAATGTAATGGACGGCGGAGGCCCCTCCCGCCGGGACGAAGCAGGCGCAGCTAGCGGAGAATCTCCTCGAACAGCGTAAGCGCCCGCGGATCCTCGCTCTGGCCCAGCCAGAACAGGGCCGTCTTCCGAAGCTCGGGGTGCTGGTTGGTGCGGGCGATATGGATCAGGGCCGGGACGCCCTCCTCGTCGGGTCGCTGGGACAGGGCGAAGACTGCCTGCTTCCGGATCTCGATGTCCCCGCGGGTGTCGGTCACGATGGAGTCGAGTCCCTTGGTCGCTTCGTTCCCGGCCGCCTGCCCCAGCCAGAACACCGCCTGCCGGCGCGTCTCTTCCGGCATGCGGGAATCCCGAGCCATCCGGAGAAGCTGAGGCCACACCACCGCGCTGTCGGCGAGCGTCGCCGCCGTCACCAGCTCCCCTCCGTCATCACCCCCCGCCTCGGGGGCCAGCTGGAGCATGAGGTCGGCCGCCTCCCGCGCCGGTACCAGGCCCAGGTCGGTCAACCGGCCGGTCCCCGATTTCCAGCGGCCGCCCACGTACGTCTCCGACTCCGCCACCCGGCCATCCCGCATCCGCAGAGAGACGCGGACCGGGCCGCCCTTGCAGTCGTTCTCCCACTCGCTGTCGTGATCGTCGCTGTCGATGATCGTGATGCTCCCCGGTCCCCGGCTGCACACCCCCGGGCGGGCCGCGAAGCTCACTCTGACCGTGCCGTCGCCGGCGCTGCGCACCCGCTGCGCCAACGACTGGGCGCCGAGCGCCGGGGGGACCATCGCTCCCAGCAGACCTAACCACCAGATGACTCGCATGGTCGCCTCGCTCAGGGCTGCTCGATGATGTCCTGGAGCGCCTTGGCGGCGCGGGGGTCTTCGCTTTGCCCCAGCCAGAAGAGCGCCTTCTTCCGAAGCTCTCCGTCGGGGTCGCGCCGGGCGATCTCCAGCAGCTTGTCCACCGCAGCGGGCTCCTCGCGCTGGGAGTAGACGAAGATCAGCTGATCCTTCATCTCCCGGTCGTCGAACGTGCTGTAGAGCGAGGCCAGGTCCGCGATCGGGGCCCCGCCCTGGCCGGCCCAGAAGAGCGCCTGCTTCCGGATCTCGACCGTCTGCGCCCGGTCCCGGGCCACGCCCACGAGCCACTTCCCGCCCTCCGCCTCATCCACCTGCGAGACGGAGAACAGGATCTTCTTCCTCAGCTCCTCGCCCTTGATCTTGCCGAACAGGTCCTTGAGGTAGCCGATGCTCTCCTTGCCCCCGCTCTGCCCGATCCAGAAGATCGCCTGCTCCCGGAGACTCTCCGGCGCATCGGCCCGCTCGGCGTAGGTGCGAAGCGCCAGCCTGGCCTTGGGGCTGTCCTGTTGCGACAGCGCGAAGATCGCCTTGTCCTGGAGCCGCCGGTCGGTGGAAGTCCGCAGGATGGAGTCGAGTGCGCCGACTGCCCGCTCGGACCCGACCTGCGAGAGCCAGAAAATCGCCTGTTCGCGCACCTCCGGGTCGGGATCGGTCCGGGCCGAGGCCAGGAGGATGTCCTCGGCTCCCTCTCCCTCGCCCTGCGAAATCAGGAAGACGGCCTTCCGGCGGAGGCACACCGACGCCTCGTCGCGCCGCGCCAGCACCCGGCGAAGGATCGGCCGCGCCTTCTCGCTGTCCATGTGAATCAGCGCGTTGATCGCCGCGATCTTCATGTCGTCGCCGTCGTCGGAGCAGCGGCTGTCCCCATGGTCGACATCGTGATCCATGTCGTGATCGGGCGGCACCGGCGGCGTGGGCGGGGTCGGTCCGCGGGGCGGCGTCGGTCCGCGGGGTGGTGTCGGGGCCGCTGGCGGCACCGGCATTTCGGCGGCGTGCTCCGCCTGCATCCGCACTTCGCGTTGCGCGGCCTCGTCGCCGCCCCGGGCGAGCACGCCCTGGATCCGCTGCTCGAGTGCGGCCGCATCACCCTTGGTCGCCGCGCCGGCGTAGCGCTCGCGCTGCTGGCGCAGCGCTTCGAGGGCCGCTCGCAGCTCCGGCTCGCGGCCCACGCGATAGAGCGCGAACGCCTGCCAGTAGTAGGCGTCCGGGGCATATCCCGACTTGGGGTAGCGCGCCGGGATCTGGGCGAACAGGCCGGCGGCCTTCCGGTACTCCCGCCGGTTGAGCGCCTCCCTAGCCGCGCGGTACACCGAGTCGGCCGGGTCGTCCCGGAGCCAGGCGGCGGGCGGCGCTTCCGCCGGCTCCGCCGCGGTGCCCTGGATGGACTGAGATCCAACGGCGTCTTGAGCGGGCGTCCACCATCCGGTGGTCCCGAGCGCCGCCGCCACCGCCAGTCCGAGTTGCAGCCGGTACATCAGAGCACTCCTTGGTTGAGGGCCGCGCCCGCGGGCACGGCAGTGCGAAGCCGAGGCATGACGTTGCCCCGCTCGATACCGTCACGAATGAGCTGGAGATCCTCCGCCCGGGACTGGGGCGAGAGCTGGGCGATCTCGGCGAGGACCAGCTCGAGGTCCTCCAGCAGAAGCCGGGTCGCGGGCTCGACCGCGGCCGGCGAGTCGAGCAGGAGCCGATTGGTGGCCAGGAGCTGGCGCGCCGAGGCCGACGCGAGCCGGCTATCGTTGCGCTCCTGCACCGAGGTCCGGAACAGTGTGAGGAAGGCCTCCGACTGACTCAGGTGTTCCTCGGCGGCGAGGCGATAGGTGGTGGTGTTGGCCGAGGGCCCCACCCAGCTCGCGGTCTCCGGGCCAACGGAGATGCGGCCGATGCCGATGCCCACGGCCAGCACCGCAGCGGCGGCAGCCGCCCACACCGTCCAGCGGGGCCGGAACTCCAGCACTCTCTGGCGGGCGGTTTCGGGCGAAGGCCGGGCCGCCGGGCCGGCTGCCCGAGTCGCCTGAATGCGGGCCCACATCGCTTCGCGCGGCGTTTCCGGCGGCGCGTTGTAGGCCTGTGCCGCCTCGCGGAGGCGTTCGTCCAGCCGATCGTCGTCGCTCATAGGTTCCGGTCCCTCGCGAAGTCGGCGAGCGCGGTGCGCAGCTTGGCCCGCGCGCGGAACAACTGCGCCTTCGACGTCCCCGGCTGGACCCCCAGCATCCGGCCGATCTCCTCGTGCGTATACCCTTCCACGTCGTGCATCACGAACACCGCCCGATAGCCATCCGGCAGGTCGTCGATCGCCTGCGCCAGCCGGGTCTTGAGGTCCGGGTCCGCCTCCCGCGGCGTGAAGCCGACGGGCAGCGCATCGTCCAGGGAGACCTCGCGCTCGCGGAACCGTTTCACCTTCCGCAGGCCGTTGAGCGACACCGAGATCGCGATCGAGCAGAGCCAGGTCGACAGCGCCGACTCCCTGCGGAAATCACCCAGTCGCTCGAAGGCCCGGATGAAGGTCTCCTGCACCCAGTCCTGCGCCCGGTCGAGGTCCCCTGCCATCCGGTACACGACTCGGAAGACCCGGTCCACGTGCGCGTCGTACAGCGCGCGCTCGGCCCTCGGATCACCAGCCAGAACTCGTTCGATCAGCTCAGCGTCGCTCACGGGCTCCGGCGTGTAGGGGTCGACGACTTGGACGTGGGACAACGGCGTGCGGGAAAGGGTTGGCTGGCTCCAGGCCAGCAACCATTCCGGCCCGAGATGCATCTCAGGGTACGTTGCGATCCGGTTGGATGCTACACATCGAGATGTTGAGTGGAGGTGCAGAATGGTGCAACTGCTTCGGCGCGAGCCGGTGACCGAATATGAGATCCGAGACGGCGGGCGGCCGATCGGGCACGTGATCCAGCCCGTGGGGGCCCCGCGCATCGGCCCCGGCGCGGAGACCGTACTGCTGGTCCGGTCCATGGGGGCCTGAAACGTTTCCGTGCCCTTCCGGGTAGTGGGTGGGCTATTTTCCCCATCCCCTTACACCCGGGCGGACGTTCATGCGCGGACCCAGGCTTCTCGCGACTCTGATTCTCCCTCTCGCCGCCGCGTGCGGCGGCTCGACAACCACCGTCACGGAAGCCCCGGGCCCACGGGGAGCCACCAGCACCGAGATCTCGCCGGCCGATCTGCGGCAGCGCATCTCGATCTTCGCCGCCGACTCGATGATGGGCCGCCGCACCGGGACCCCGGGGAACGCCAAGGGAAACGCGTACATCGTGAGCGAGGTACAGCGGCTGGGCCTCAAGCCCGCGGGCGACGCGGGCAGCTACCTCCAGAAAGTCCCCCTCTCCAGCTACAGCGTGGATTCGGCGCAGGGCACGCTCAAGGTCGGAACCAACGACCTCGTGCTCTGGAAGGACTACCACCCCTACCAGGCCGAATTTCAGGTGCCGGCGCGGCCGATCAACGGCGCGAGCCTGGTGTACATCGGCGGGCCCGCCGACTCCAGCAGCCTGCCATCGCGCGACGAGCTGAAGGACAAGATCGTCGTCTACAACAGTGGCTCCGCGGGCAACAGCCTGGGCGCGCCCGACCTGAATCCCGCCGGGCGGCTGGGGCTGATCGCGGGAATCGCGGTGACCGGGGTGGACACCGTGATCGCCACCTTCGAGCAGCTCTTCCGGTCCCCACGCATCGTGGTGAAGCAGCCGGTCCAGGTGCCGCCCGGCGTCACCCAGCCGCGACTCTTGATCCTGCCGAGCGCCACCGTGCCCAAGCTCTTCGGCAAGCCGCTCGACCAGCTCACCCCGGGCGCCACCGGCCCCGCCGTCCAGGGCGATGTCGTGTTCGGCGAGAGTGATCTGGGGGCCACGAACGTGGTGGCGGTCCTCGAGGGCTCCGATCCCGCGCTGCGCGGGGAGTACGTCGCCCTGGGTGCGCACAACGACGCGATCGGCGTGGTGGAGCCGGTGGAGCACGACTCGATCCGGGCGTACAACTCCGTCATGCGGCCGCGGGGCGCGAACGACACGCCGGCCGAGCCCAACGCGGAACAGGCGGCGCGCATCCGCGCGATCCTGGACAGCACCCGGAAGCTGCGGCCGGCGAAGATCGACTCCATCGTGAACGGTGCCGACGACGACGGATCGGGCTCGATGGCGTTGCTGGAGATCGCCGAGGCGGCGAAGGCCGCGAAGCGCCCGAAGCGCTCGCTGCTCTTCGTGTGGCACACGGGGGAGGAGTCGGGTCTGCAGGGCTCCCGCTGGTTCACCGACAATCCGACCGTGTCGAGGGACTCGATCGTGGCCCAGATCAACAGCGACATGATCGCACGCGGCGGCCCCAAGGACGAGTCCACGCGCGACCCCGCGTACATGCAGGTGATCGGCAGCCGCCGGCTCTCGACCGAGCTGGGCGATCTGGCCGAGGCGGTCAACCGCAACGGCAAGTTCGGCTTCACCTTCGATTACAGCTACGACGCGGACGGCCACCCGGACAACTTCTACTGCCGCAGCGACCACTACATGTACGCCCGCTACGGCATCCCGATCGCCTTCTTCAGCACCGGCGGCCACCGGGACTACCACCAGGTGACCGACGAGATCGAGTTCCTCGATTTCGACAAGTACGCCCGGGTGACTCGATTCGTCGGCGCGGTGGTGGATTCGGTGGCCAACCTCGACCACCGGCCGGTGGTGGACAAGCCGAAGCCCGATCCCGAGGCGCCCTGCCAGCAATAGGCGTCAGCGGCCTCGGCGCTCCTCCGCCATGAGCTTTCGAAGATTCGTCACCGCGGCGTTGGCCTCCCGGGTTCGGGGATGGTCGGCGCCGCGGGCCGCGAGCAGACCCTCGTAGCCTCGCGTCACGTAGCGCTCCGCTTCGTCGTAGTCCCCCGCCATCGTGTAGTGCTCACCCAGGACGCTCTCAGCGGCTGAGATCAGCCAATGGCCGGCCGGCAGATACCTTCGCCGCAGCTCGAGACACTCGCGCAGGGCGCGCTCAGCCTCGACGTAGCGCCCGAGATGATCGAGGCTGCGGCCGAGGTAGAGGAGGCTGCCCGCGACGACCGTGTGCTCGTCGAGCAACGTGCGACCGCGCAGGGCCAGCACCTCGCGCGCGCGCTCGGCGGCCTGGGCATACTCCCCGCGGTCGTAGAGCGAGGTGGCGTAGCTGAGCTGGGTCCACGCGTAGTCGGGGTGCTCCGGCCCGAAGAGGCGGCGCTTGGTCCGGAGTGCCGGAAGAAAGAACGAGTCGGCCGCCGCGAATTTATTCTGGTAGTAGAGGATGCCGGCCACGGCGCTCTGGGCCTGCGCCACCTCGGCGTCGTCGGTCCCGCGAGCATCCTGGATGATGCGGAGTGCGTGACGGTGCAGTGATTCCGCTGCGGCGTACTCGCCTCGTTGGCCCAGCACGACCGCGAGGTTGTTGAGGCTGATGGCAACGTCGCCGTGGCGCTCGCCGAGCACCCGCCGGCGGATCGCGAGCGCCTCCCGCTCCAGGCGCTCGGCCCCGTCGAGGTCTCCCTGCTCCTGGCGCACGCGGCCGAGATCGTCGAGCAAGCTGGCCGTCCTGGCATCGTCTTCCCCGGGCCGCCGGCGCGCCATCGCCAGGGCCTCGCGATAGAGCGACTCGGCCGGCTGCATCTCGCCCTCGCGCTCGCGGAGTGCCGCCACGTTCTGGATCGCCCACGCGACCTTCGGATGATCGGGTCCAAACCGGCGGCGCTGGATGTCCAACGCCCGAAGCAAGTGCGGCCTGGCTTCGTCGGACAGTCCGAGCGAGAGGTAGGTCGTGCCGATGGTGGTGCGGAGCTCCTCTTCCAGCTCGGGGCGGCCCGCGAGCCGCGCCACGCGGCCGGCCGCGTCGGCCAGCACCTGCGCCACGGTCACTTCACGGCCCCGCTCGGTCGGGGCGACGGAGCGCAGCATGTCGCGGAGGAACGCATTGACCTCTTCGGCCCTGTCCCGCTCGCCCTGCGCCACGCGCGCCTGCCACGCCGTGGCCACGACGCCGCCGATGAGCGTCGGTACGACGAGGGCGAGCGCGACGGCGCCCGCGCGATGTCGGGCGACGAACTTCCGGAAGCGATAGGTCGCGGTGGCGCGCTGCGCGATGACCGGCAGCCCCGCGCGGAAGCGCCGCAGATCCTCCGAGAACTGCTCGACCGAGGAATAGCGCCGGGCCGGCTCCTTGCGCAGCGCCATCAACACGATGTTGTCCAGCTCGCCGGCGAGAGCGGAGGCGTCGCGCGGGTTGGCTGCCACCGAGCTGGGCCGCGGGGGCTCGACCTCACCGACGATCCTGACCATCTCCGCCGCCGGCAGCCCGGCGAGCCGGTACGGCCGATGGCCGGCGAGGAGCTCGAAGAGCACCACGCCGAGCGAGTAGACGTCGCTCGCGGTGGTAATCGACTCGCCGCGCACCTGTTCCGGGCTCGCGTAGTCGGCCGTCATGGCGCGAAAGCCGGCCTCGGTGAGGCCGGCGCGATCCCTGTCGGCCTCGTCGCCCAGCAGCTTGGCGATGCCGAAGTCGAGCAGCTTCACGGTCCCGTCGGACGTCACGAGAATGTTGCTCGGCTTGAGATCCCGGTGGACGACCAGGTTGCGGTGGGCGTACTGCACCGCCGAGCACACGCTGCCGAAGAGAGCCAGCCGCTCGCCGATGCTGAGGGTTCGGCCGGCACAGAACCGGTCGATCGGCTCGCCCTCGACGAACTCCATGGCGAAGTAGGGGTGGTCGTCCTCGGTGACGCCGCCGTCGTAGAGCGCCGCGATGTGCGGGTGGTCGAGGCCGGCCAGGATCTCCCGCTCGTAGCGAAAGCGGCGGAGCACCAGCCCGGTCTCCCGGCCGGGCTTGATCATCTTCAGGGCGACGCGCTTGTGGAACTGGTCGTCGTCGCGCACGGCCTCGTACACCCGGCCCATGCCGCCTTCGCCGATCTCCCGGGTGAGCCGGTACGGGCCGACCCGGCGGCCGACCCAGTCGAGCAGATCTTCCGCGCCCGGGAACTCGAAGATCGCCGCGGCCGGCCGCTCGAAGAGGTCGTCGGACTCGGGCAATGCCTCCAGAAGGGTCAGTACCTCGTGCCGGAGCGCTTCATCGCCGCCGCAGGTCTGCGCCAGGAAGGCGTCGCGCTCCGCCGCGGGCCGGTCGACCGTGGCGTCGAAGACCCTGGCCACCTGCCGCCAACGCTCGGAAGTCATCCCGGTCATTCGCGACTCCCGGACAGCTCACGGTGGAGCCAGGCGCGGGCGACAGTCCAGTCGCGCTTGACCGTGGCCGTGCCCACGCCGAGAACCGCCCCCGTCTCCTCGACCGTGAGCCCGCCGAAGAAGCGCAGCTCCACCACCCTCGCCTGCCGCGGGTCCAGCTCGGCGAGTCGGGCGAGTGCCGCGTCGATCTCGACCAGGTCCACCGACGGACCGGTGGATGGCGCGAGCGCGTCGTCGAGGGTCACCCGGGCCCCACGTCGCTTGGCGGCGCCGCGCCGCCGGGCGTGGTCCACCAGGATCCGCCGCATGGCCCCCGCGGCGATGCCGAGGAAGTGGGCGCGGTTCTCCCAGGTGCCGACCCGCTGATCCACCAGCCGGAGGTAGGCCTCGTGGACCAGGGCGGTGGGTTGCAAGGTGTGGTCGGAACGCTCGCTACGGAGCAGCCGGGTGGCCAGGTCGCGAAGCTCGGCGTACACCATCGGCAGCAGCTCGTCGGTCGCCTCGCGGCGACCGCTGGAAACGTCGAGCAGCAGTCGGGTGACGTCGCTGGACGGCGACGCGGACATGGCTGATCCCGTGATTGGAAGATGCCCGGTGAGACGAGCGTGCCGGGTGACTCTCCAATGTGACGCGGGGCCACGCGCTCGGCTAGTCCGATTCCTGGGACGACGGCACCGCGCCGCCCTCTAAGAGCGGCGCGGGCTTGAAGTTGGGCGATCGCTACCAAGGCCTGCTCACGAGCCGGCTGTGGTCGTGACTTCGACCGAGTTGTTGGCTCCGTTCGGGTCGCTCTGTCTCCCCGCAACCGCGAAGTTGAGCCTGAGGACGGATCCGTTGTACCCAGCGCCCAGAAAGTTGGTCATGGTGAAGGTGCGTAGCTCACCGGCCGCCAACGGCGGCACGCGGCATTCCCAGGTGAAATTGCCTGCGGACTGACAGTTGGCCGGAACCCTCAGGATCCTCGCGAACTTCGCCAGCCTCACGTTCACCGTTACGACGATGCCGGTGCTTGCCGCCGGCCCGAGGTTTCGAACCGTGACAGTGTACGTCACTTTGCCGTTGAACGGCTCGACCGGGTCCGGGGAATCCACGACCTGAATCCCCAGGTCGGCGGACGGCGCCGTGACGGTGACTCGCACCGTCGCGGTCGCCGTGCCTCCCCGGCCGTCGGTCACACGGTAGGTGAACTGGACGGTCCCACCGAAGGTGGCCGGCGCCGTGTAGGTGACCGTCTGTCCGCCGTCGCTCACCGCCGCCTGGCCACGATTGGGTTGGGTGACCGACGAGACCTGGAGCGGGTCCCCGTCGGGATCCGAGTCGTTGGCCAGCACTGGAATGATCACCGATCGGGGGATGGAGACGGTCGCGCCATCGTTGACCGCTACCGGGCGCCGGTTGGCCGGTGCCGCGCGGACCGTGACTCTCACCGTCGCGGTCGCCGTGCCGTTGTGGCCGTCGCTGACGGTGTAGGTGAACTGCTGTACGCCACTGGACGTGGGTGTCGGGGTGTAAGTCACGCTCTGGCCGCCGCCACTGATCGCGGCGGTGCCGCTGACCGGCTGGGTGACGGCCGAGACCGTGAGTGGGTCGCCGTCCACGTCGCTGTCGTTGGCGAGGACCAGAAGGGTTACCGGGTTCGGGGCGGTGGTGTTGCCCGTGTTATCAGCCGCGACCGGCGCATCGTTCACCGGGGTCACTAGCACGTTGATCCTGCCGGTGTACACCGGACCGGTGCTGTAGGTCCCGGTAAAGGTGAAGCTGGCGACGCCGGTGAAATTGGGCCCCGGAACGAAGCGGACCATCCATTGTACAGGAGCATCGCAGAGCGTCTGATTCAGGATCGTGACACTGCCATTCGCCGGCTGGGTCACGCCGAGAATGCGGGGGATCTCGCAGTTTCCCGCCGTGGCAAGGGGCGCCCGCTCGAGCGGCGTGTCCTCGGCCGTCGTCCACTCGATATCCGGTACCGGGACCTCGCCCGATTCGACGGTCACGGTCACGGTGCTGCTGGCCGTCCCGCCGTGACCATCGCTCGCGGTATACCCGAAGGTCGCGGAGCCCGAGAATCCGGCAGGCGGCGTGTAGGTCACCGTCTGCCCACCGCCGGTGATCGCGGCGGTGCCGTTGGCGGGTTGGGTCACCGCTGAGACCGAGAGATCGTCGCCATCCACGTCGCTATCGTTGGCGAGCACAGAGACCACAACCGGGTTGGGCGCGGTGGTGCTCGCGGCATCGTTGGTGGTGCTCGGATCGTCGTTCACCGGCGTGACCGTCGCCGTCACCGTCGCGGTGGCGGTCCCGCCGTGGCCGTCGGAGATGGTGTAGGTGAATGCCCGCTGGCCACTGAAGTCGGCCGCCGGCGTGAATCGGACGCCCTGCCCGCCACCCGTGATCGCTACTGATCCCCCGCCGGCAGGCTGAGTCACGCCGCTGACCTGGAGCACGTCCCCATCGGGGTCGGAGTCGTTGGCCAATACACTGATCGTCACCGGTGTGTCTTCGGCGGTGGTCGCCTGATCGTCCGTGGCGGAAGGGGTCTGGTTTTCGTCATTGTCGGCGATGTTCGCAACGAGGGCGCCGGTCGCGAAATTGTTGAATCTGGCGTCCGTGCTGGTGGCGGCATGACTCACGTTGCCGGTATGCGGGCCCTCGGTGACCTGATCGTCCACCGCTCCGATCGTGAACGCCTTCGGCAACTCCCAGTCGGTCGGCGTGAACGTGACAGACGCCGGCGAAACGGTTACCTGGCCGTTAGGAGAGGGCGTGATCGTCACGTTGGCGTTGGGCCGTTGACCCAGGCAGACGTAATACTGGGTGGCCGGTCCCCCCTCGGCGAGACTCACCGGATCAGCCTGGATGCCTACCAGCTGACCCGCGCCGAGCCCAACCAGCTTGACCGCCGTCGAGGTGTACAGAACCTTGAGCGCCCTGCCGCCGCCCTGGTCCAATCCCTCGGTAGTGGCAAACTGGCCGATGCCGCCCGGCGAGTTGTGGGTGATGATGTCGAAAACCTGGCCGCACTTGCCAGCCACGAAGTCGTTGATCGTCGTGATCTTGAGCTTCGAGCCCGGAAGGTTGGTATTTCCGGCGGCCGCGATCCGGTCGTATCCCGAGCCGGCGGAATCGCCACCCAGCTCGATGTCTAGAACGCCTCCAGTCATGTTCGCCAGGCTGCCGACGGTCAGAATGCCGGGAGAGAAGCCGGGCGCGATCGTGCTGCCCGAGAGCGCCCGGAGCGAGGTCGCATTGGTTCCTGTTCCTCGGAGACGGGCGCCGTTGCGAAGCTCGGTGGCGATGTCGAGCCGTCCGGCGGCCTCGTTGGTGAGCGTAACGCCGTCCACCCGCAGCGTGCCGTTCCCCGCCAGGGTCCCCGCGTTGACATAGGTGAAGGTGGGATTGAAGTGCATGAACCTGCCGTTCACCTGCATCGTACCCTCGTTGCGCAGATTGATGGCCAGTCGAATGCTGTCGCCCCCCGTACCGGTTGCTTGGAAGGTGCCGGTATTGGTGAGTGTCCCCGTGCCGGCGATGATCGGGAAGCTGGTGCTGGGTGACTGCTGGACCTCGAGGGTCCCGGCATTGACGACGTTGCCGACCAGCCTCAGCGTCCGCGACGTCATGGTCTGCGCGCCGCCCACGAGCGGCATGCGCACGGTCTGCGTCGCGCCGATGTGGCCGGTGAAGCTGTTGCCCGCGGCGGAGGGCAGCATGCTGAAGGTCGCGGTCCCGACGGGCGACGGACCGAATACCAGGTCGACCCCTTCCAGCGTGACGAGGCCGCGCATGGTGCTGAGCGCGTTGCCACCGTTGTAGGTGAAGGTGCCCGCCGCCATCCGAAAGTCGGTCACGTTCGGATTCGCGGCGCTGCTGATGATGGCGCCCGATTCCATGGTGAAGGACGGACTGCCGGAGCTCGCGGGAATCGTGATGCCGATGAGGCCGGCGATGTCGATCGTACCGGTGTTGCGGTAGACGGCGTCGATCTTGTCGAGCACCAGACCGCTGATGGTCTTGAGCGTCCCGGCGTTGTCGATGTCGGCCCGCAGCGTGGCCTCACCGCACCCGCCGCAGGTGGCCGGGGTCTGGATCGTGCCGGCGTTGGCGACGACGGCGGTGGTGACGACGATGCCCCTCATTCCCGGCAGGGACAAGGTCCCAGTGGGCTTTACGTCGATGCCCGCGGCGACGTTCACGACCGCAGCCACCCCGCCCAGCGCGAGAGTCTGAGTGCCGCTTGCCGCGCCGCCGATGACGAGACCGTTCAGGGCGACCGGGACGGCATCGCTGGCCGGATCGAGAGTGACGGTGTAGGTGCCGGCGGCGTCGATGCAGGCGATGGACGAGCCACCCGGTACCGACTGCGGCGTCCAACGGGCTGCGTCGAACCAGGACCCGCCGGTCGCCGTGGCCCAGTGATGAGTGCAGGCGGGCAAGGTGAGCGCCGCGGGGGTCGGCTGAGCAGGTGCCGTCGCGACCTCCGGCTCGGGGGAGGCCGGCGTGGCCGGCGGGCCGGAGTTCGGCTCCAGCATGGGGTCGCCGCTGCAGGCGGCGACGAGCATGATCAGTCCGGCCAGGGCCTTTTGAGTCGGTGACATGGCGCTCCCTCCAACCAGGGGCAATCGGATCGGGACGGTGAGGCGGCTGATAGAGACGCGCGAGATGGGGGAAAACGGGATCATGGGTGCCGCGTGCAGGAGCCCAGTGCAGCGGATGGTTATTTCGCGCTGAGCCGAGCGAATGGGCGGGTCACCGCGGTCGGTCGGTCTGCCGTAAGTCATTGCCAGGTCGCGATTTCACCGGAGTGGCGACAGTTGCGTCGCATCCACGGGCCTGGCTATATTCCGACGGCTTGTCGGAGTGGTCCTCACCCCCTGGTTTCCCTAGCAACCGACGGATATGACCGCACCCAATTCGCGCGAACGCATCCTGCCCCGGCTGATCGAAGAGGAGATGCAGCAGTCGTTCATCAATTACTCGATGAGCGTCATCGTCTCCCGAGCCCTGCCGGATGTGCGGGACGGGCTCAAGCCGGTCCACCGGCGGATCCTCTACGCGATGAACGAGCTCGGACTGGTGCCCGGGCGGCCCTACAAGAAGTCGGCGACGGTGGTGGGTGACGTGCTCGGCAAGTACCACCCGCATGGCGACCAGTCGGTGTACGACGCGCTCGTCCGGATGGTCCAGGAGTTCTCGCTCCGGTATCCGCTGATCGACGGGCAGGGCAACTTCGGCTCGGTGGACGGCGATCCGGCCGCGGCCTATCGCTATACCGAGTCGCGGCTCACCCGGATCGCGATCGCGATGCTGGAGGACATCGACAAGAACACGGTCGACTTCCAGTCCAACTTCGACGACCGGCTGCAGGAGCCGACCGTCCTCCCCTCCAAGATCCCCAATCTCCTCGTCAACGGCTCCAGCGGCATCGCGGTGGGCATGGCGACCAACATCCCGCCCCACAACCTCCGCGAGGTGGCCAAGGCGGTCGAGCTGCTGATCGACGAGCCCGAGGCCACCATCGCCGACCTGCGGAAGGCGATCAAGGGGCCCGACTTCCCCACCGGCGCCTTCATCTACGGCCGGGAGGGCATCAAGGAGGCGTACGAGACCGGCCGCGGCCGCGTGGTGATGCGGGCGCGGGCCCAGATCGAGGAGAAGGAGTCGTCGGGCCGCTCACAGATCGTGGTGACCGAGATCCCCTACCAGGTCAACAAGGAGAACCTGGTTAAGGCCATCGCCGAGCTGGCGATGGAGAAGAAGATCGAGGGCATCAGCGGGGTGAACGACGAGTCCGACAAGGACGGCATGCGGATGGTCATCGACCTCAAGCGCGATGCCATCCCCAACGTGGTGCTGAACCAGCTCTACAAGCACACCGCGATGCAGTCCACCTTCGGCGTGATCATGCTGGCGCTCGACAAGGGCGCGCCCAAGATCATGAACCTGAAGGAGGTACTCGAGCGCTACATCGAGCACCGCCACAACATCATCGTCCGCCGGACCCAGTTCGACCTCGACGCCGCGCAGGCGCGGGAGCACATCCTCGAGGGCCTCAAGATCGCCGTCGACCACATCGACGAGGTGATCAAGATCATCCGGGGCTCCGACGACACGCCCGAGGCGGATGCCAAGCTCCGGAAGCGGTTCGGCCTGAGCGAGAAGCAGAGCGACGCCATCCTCAACATGCGCCTCGCCAAGCTCACCGGCCTCGAGATCGACAAGCTGGAGGCCGAGCTCAAGGAGGTGCGCGCGACCATCAAGGAACTCAAGTCCATTCTCGCCTCCCGCCCCAAGCGGATGGGGATGCTCAAGGCGGATATGGCCGAGGTGGTCGAGCAGTTCGGCGACGACCGGCGGACCGAGATCGTGGCCGACCAGGGCGAGTTCACGGTCGAGGACCTGATCGCCGAAGAGGACATGGTCATCACCATCTCCCACACCGGCTACATCAAGCGCATCCCGGTCAGCACCTACAAGAAGCAGCGGCGCGGCGGCCGGGGTCTCAACAACGCCGACCTCAAGGAAAACGACTGGGTCGAGCACCTGTTCATCGCCAGCACCCACGACTACCTGCTCTTCTTCACCGACACCGGCCAGCTCTACTGGCTCAAGGTGCACGAGATTCCCCAGGCTGGGCGCGCCGCGCGGGGCAAGCCGGTGGTCAACTGCATCGCCATCAAGCCTACCGAGCAGGTCGCGGCGCTGGTCCCGGTGCGGGAGTTCGCCGACGACAAGTGCCTGATCTTCGCCACGCGGCAGGGCACGGTGAAGAAGACGCTGCTCTCCGCCTACGGCAACGTGCGGACCAACGGGATCTGCGCGATCAACATCGAGAAGGACGACGTGCTGATCGACGCGCAGGTCTGCGACGCCAACAGCGACATCGTGCTTGCCACCCGCGACGGCATGAGCATCCGGTTCCACCAGGGTGACGTGCGCGAGATGGGCCGGGCCACCACCGGGGTGAAGGGGATCGAGCTGGAGCAGGGCGACGAGGTCATCGGGATGGTGGTCGTCCGGCGCGACGCCACGTTGCTGGTGGTGAGCGAGCGGGGCTTCGGCAAGCGCTCCGAGCTGGTGGACTATCGGGTCCAGAAGCGGGGAGGCAAGGGCATCATCACCCTCAAGAAGACCGACAAGACCGGCCCCATCGTCGCGCTCAAGGAGGTCATCCCCGACGACGAGCTGATGATGATCACCCGGCAGGGGGTGATCATCCGGCTGCCGGTGGACGGGATCCGGGTCATCGGGCGCAACACCCAGGGGGTGAAGGTGATGAACCTCGACACCGGTGACGCGGTGGTGGACGTGGCGCGGGTGGTGAAGGAAGACGAAAACGGCGCTGATGACGCAGCCGGCGAGATCGCGTCGGCCGGGGCCGGCGACGAGGGGGGCGCGGAGTGATCACCGCGCTCAAGACGTGGGCTTGGGTCCTCGCGCCACGTGGAGAGTGCCACTGCGAATGTGGAGGTCGCGCTGGGGGAAGGGGATCTCGATCCCGCCGGACTTGAACTGCTGCCAGATGTCGAAGTTGAGCTGGCTGCGGAGCAGGATGGGCTTGTCGGTAAAGTCCCGGGTCCACACCCGCAGCTCGAAGTTGAGCGAGCTGTCGCCGAACTCCAGGAAGATGACGTCGGGCTTGGGCTCCTTCAGCACCCCCGCGTGGCGCTCCGCCACGTCCGTCAGGAGCCGCCGGACGACATCCGGGTCGGCGGCGTACGACACACCCACGGGGACCCTGAGACGGACCAGTCGGCTGCCGTGGCTCCAGTTGGTCACCCGCTCGGTGATGAAGTCCGAGTTGGGGACGATGATCGCGATGTTGTCGTTGGTCACCACGGTCGTCGCCCGGGCGGCGATCCGGCGCACGTCGCCCATCACCTGCCCCACTTCGACCCGGTCGCCCACCTTGATCGGCCGCTCGAATAGGATGATGAGCCCGCTGATGAAGTTGCCGACCACGTTCTGCAGGCCGAATCCCAGACCCACCCCGAGCGCGCCGGCCAGTACCGTGAGGGTGCTCAGGTCGATCCCGGCACTCTGGACGATCACCAGCGTTCCCAGTCCCACGATCGCGTAGCGGAAGATGGTCCCCACCGCCTGGGCGATCCCCACGTCGAGCCCGCGCCGCGCGAGGATACGGTCGACGACCATGGTGGTGACTCGTCCCGTCACCCAGACCAGGGCGACGAGGAGCACCAGCACTATCACCAGCTTGCCGACCGTGAAGGACGAGCCGGCGATGCCGTAGTTCAGCCAGTTCCAGGCTCGCTCGAGAAGCCGGTCGATCTCGCTCATGAGGTCTCCCTCCACGGGGTATGCAACCCAATACTTCCCGGTGCGTGACGGACGCCCGCCGACTGCGGCGTGCTGTCCATTGACTTGCTACAGTCTCAACCGTGCGCCCGGGTTGCGCGCACATCGATGACGAGCCGCTCAGGGCTGAGAGGCCCCTAACTTTCTAATTCGACTGACGCGACTGACCGTTCAGGAAGAATTGACGGCCCCGACTCCCGCAGTAGCTTCCAACCATCGCTCGCACTCTTGAATTGGCACTCACCCGATTCGTGGACCGGCTCGGTCTGGCGGCTGAGTCAGAAGGCTTGCCAAGGATCGCCGGTCGCGTCATGGCGTTCCTGCTGGCCGACGGGGAGGCCCACACCGCGGCAGACCTTGCCGATACGCTCCTGGTGAGCCGCGGCAGTATCAGTACCAATGTGCGCCTTCTGGAGTGGCTTGGCATCATCGAGCGTAGCACCAGATTCGGGGATCGGCAGGACTATTATCGAATCGCCGAGGATCCGTACGGCCGGCTGATGGAAGGCCAATTGAAACGGATGCGCAGGTTGGAGCAGATCGTGACGGAATCCATGACCGACTTCGCCACCTCGCGGATCGGCGGCAACAAGCGCCTGGCCGACATGCAGCGGTTCTATCGCTACGCTATCCGCTAGACGGACGGCTTCGTCAAAGGGTGGCTGGAGGAGGGCCGGCGGAGATAGTGCTGACCCGGAGCACGGTCGCTCGGAGCCTGCTCGGACGAAGGGTTTCCGTCGCACCAGACCCGCGGCAGCGACTACGATTAATGTAACTAAAACATTGTTGCACTTGACTTTGGGCGGCGATATATTGATATTCAAGTATTCTTATTTTCCCTTCTGGAGGATGTATGAGTACACGACAACGGGGTAGAGGATGGCTATTGGGCCTGGGTCTGCTGATGGCAGCTCCTGCGGCGGCCGCCGCGCAGGGGGCCGAGCTCACGGCCATCGCCTCGGACAGCTTCCTGGCGCTGGTACCGCCGCGCGATGCGGAGGATATCCAGCGGGCCATCGCCTCCGCCGAGAACGATCGGGCGGTCGCCGCCGAAACCCAGCAGACCGCCCTGGGCCTGCGTCAGGGCTCGCAGTCCAGGATCGAGGCGAAGAAGCTGGAGATCAAGACCGCCAAGAACAAGAAGGACGTCGCCAAGAAGGGCAAGAATGAAGCGGAAGCCGCCTCGTTCGAGGCCGAAGAAAAGGCACTGGAGCGGGAGAAGGACTTGCTCGAGCGGCGCAAGTCGCTCCGCGAGGCGGAGATCGAGCTGGCCAAGAAGCAGGTGCAGCTGGCGACGCTCGACCGGCAGGCCCTGGAGTTGGAGCTGCAGCTGGCCCTCAAGCGCGCCGAGAGCAGCCAACCGGGTCAGGCCAACGCCCAGTCCATGCGCCTGCGGCAGGTGACCCTCGACCTGGAGAAGGCCACGCTGGAGGCCCAGAAGAAGCGGTCCGACCAGCAGAGCGACGTCGCCGACCGGGAGAAAAAGGTCGTCGAGCGGCGGCTGGAGATCCTCAAGGCTCGCCGGGCGCTGGGCGGAGACGGTTGAGCGGAGACGGCGTGCTGAACCGCATCCGCGTCGCCAGCCTGCAGTATTTCATCCGGCCGGTCACCACCTTCGACCAGTTCCGCGACCAGGTGCGGGCGCTGGTCGAAACCGCCGCGGACTACCGCTGCCACCTGGTGGTGTTTCCCGAGTACTTCACCGTCCAGCTCCTCTGCCTGGGTGACATCCGCCGCCCCATGCGGGTCCAGATTCGGGAGCTGGCCCAGCGGGTGCCCGAATTCGTGGAGTTGATGGGCGAGCTGGCCCGGGAGCACCGCCTGCACATCGTGGCGGGCACCATCCCGGTGGCGGAGGAGGGGTCGGACCGAGTCTTCAACCGGTCCTACTTCTTCCAGCCGAGCGGCCAGCACGGCGTGCAGGGCAAGCTGCACATGACTCGCTTCGAGACCGAGGACTGGGACGTCACGGCGGACAGCACGCTCCGCATCTTCGAGACCGAGTTCGGCCGCCTCGCCATCGCGATCTGCTACGATGTGGAATTCCCCGAGATCGCGCGCGCCGCGGCGCGCCAGGGCGTGCACATCCTCGTCGTCCCCAGCTGCACCGACGACCGCCAGAGCTTCTGGCGGGTGCGCTACTGCGCCCACGCGCGGGCCATCGAGAACCAGCTCTACGTCATTCACTCGGGCACGGTGGGCTCCCTGCCGATGGTGCCGGCGGTCTCGCTCAACTACGGGCAGGCGTCGATCCTGACGCCAAGCGACTTCGCCTTCTCGCGCGACGGCATCCTGGCGGAGGGGAATCCCAACCAGGAGATGATGGTCATCGGCGAGCTCAACCTCGATATCATCTGCCAGGGACGCTCGACCGGCACCGTGCTGCCTCTGCTCGACAGCGCCCGCACCCAGGCACTGGTCGCTGCCCCGGAGCTGGTGCGTTTGTGACAGTGTCTCGACCCTCCGTCGGGGTGCGCGGCACCCGGCCGGAGGATTTCGCCGGGATCGTCACCTTATGCCGGGAGGTCTACCCGGACGCACCCTGCTGGTCGCCCGAGCTGCTGGCCTCGCACCTGGCGCTCTTCCCCGAGGGGCAGCTGGTGGCGACGGAGGAGCCGGGCGGCGCGGTGGTAGGAATGGCGGCGAGTCTCATCGTGCTCTGGGACGATTACTCGGTCACGACCAGCTGGCGGGACTTCACCCACGGCGGACGCTTCACCAACCACGATCCGGCGCGGGGACGCACCCTCTACGGCGCGGAGGTCATGGTACACCCGGCCCGCCAAGGGGAGGGAATCGGGACCCTGATCTATGCCGCCCGCGCCGCGCTGGTGCGGCGGCTGGGTCTGCTGCGGATTCGCGCCGGCGCCCGGCTCCGCGGCTACCACCGCTACGCCGCCACGCTGACCCCCGAGGCTTACGTGGAGCAAGTGGTGCGTGGCGAGCTCCGCGACCCGACGCTGTCGTTTCAGCTGGGCCAGGGCTTTCGGGTGCTCGCGGTGGTGTCCGACTACCTCCGGCACGACCCCGACAGCGGCGGGCATGCCGCGGTGATCGAATGGCTGAACCCGGAGGTGAAGAGTTGACGGCGGGGTGATTTGTGATTATATTTTGATATCAAAATGGATGTCAATGTTTGACCGGCCGACAAGGATGCCGATGACACCGATCGAACCGGGGCCCAGCGCGGACGTGGCGGCCATCGTCCAGGGGCTCCGGCGGATCAACCAGGCCATCGAGGAATACTCGCGCGAGGTGCATCGCGCCTATGGCCTGACCGGTCCCCAACTCTGGGCGCTCAAGACGCTGCACCGCCGGGGCTCCCTGACGGCCGGCGAGCTGGCCGAGGCCTTGGTGGTCCATCAGAGCAGCGTCTCGGTGCTGCTCACCCGCCTCGAGCGCCGGCGCCTGATACACCGGGTGCGCCGCCGGACCGACCGACGCTTTGTCGAGATCGCGCTCACCGAGGCCGGCCGTACGCTGGCCGAGCAGAGCCCGGAGCCGGCCCAGGGCCGCCTGCTGCATCGGCTCCGGCGGATGCGGCCGGCTGAAGTCACCGCCATCCGCCTCTCCATCGACGCGCTGGTTGACGCCATGGGGGCCGGCGGCATGGAAGCCAGATTCTTCTTCGCCGAGGGTTAGTGCGGCAGCAGGTCGCCGCGACTCTCGCACATCGGACGCGGCGCAGCCTCACCCGCCCCCGCTCCGAAGCACTCTCTGTTCCCGGTGAGGAGTTGGGAAGGACTTCATGAAAATCGTCCGCAACGTGCAGTTTCAGGTCAAGCGCGGCAAGGTCGAGGAGTTCACCCGGACGCTCAACAACGACGTGATCCCCGCCCTCAAGCGGCACGACGGGTTCAACCACGAGTTCGCCATGGTCAACGGCGAGCGAGCACTCGGCATCAGCATCTGGAACGATCGGGCCAGTGCCGAGAAGTACGAGACCGCGGGCTATCCGATGGTGCTGGAGAAGCTGTCGCCGGTCATCGAAGGGACGCCGAAGGTGGACACCTACGAGCTGGCCGCGACCTCGCTGCCGTTCTAAGCTTCACCGTCCATTCTCTCGCAGCAAAAACCCCCGAAAGGGGGTTTCCCTTATCCAGGAGGTGCCGTGGTCCGACCGTTCGCGCCCGTGCTCGCCGCCGCGGCCGCGCTGTGCCTCGCCGCCACGCCGGCACCGGCGCAGTCGGCCGACTCCCTCAGCCTCACCGGGGATCTCGGAATCGTCAGCACCGCGGGCAACACCGACCTCACGACGATCAATATCGGCGAGGAGGTCCGGTGGCGGCGCGGGCCGCTGACGTTGGGGCAGACGTTCGCGCTGGTCTACGGCCGGAGCAGCGGGGAGACCACCTCCGCCCTCTGGCGCGGAGGTGTGCGCGGCGACTATGCCCTGTCCGACGCGGTCGCGGGCTATCTGCTGGTGGGATACGACCGGGACCGGTTTGCCGGCATCGCGCGCCGGTTCGAGGAAGGCACCGGGGTCGCTCTGGGGCTGCTCCGGCGGACGCGGGACCGGCTGGAGGCGGAGGTGGGATTCTCGCTGGTCCAGCAGCGCTCCACGCTGGGGGTCCAGAACGACTTCGCCTCCACCCGGGGAGCGGCCGCGTACGAGCACCGGTTCACCCAGGAGACCTACTTTCGTCAGATGCTGGAAGCGACGGCCAACCTCGAGGAGGCGTCCGACTACCGCCTGACGAGTGAATCGGCCCTGGTGGCACCGCTTTCCAGTCGGCTCGCGCTCAGGATTTCGTACGTCGTCCGATTCGATCACCAGCCGGAGCCGGGGTTCCGGTCCACCGACCGGCTGCTCACCTCGGGGCTTCAGTTCACGCTCTGAGCGAACGGCTCCGATGACCTCGAAGGGCTCAAGGAAGTGGTCATGCAGGAGCCGGCGGGGCCTCCTGTCTGCTCGGTGACCCGTCTACCTTCAGGACGGAAACTCGCGGCCCCATCTACGGCGGCCAGTTCGAGGCCCGGCGATGGCGCCGGTGCCGACCGGTCCATGGAGTCCGCCATGACCTCGAATCGTTCGGAGATCGATGCGGCGCCCCCCGTGACCGTATCCATCGCCGCGCTGCGGGAAGCGGCACGGACCATTCAGGGCGTGGCGGAGCGGACCCCGATGGTAGAGGTCCCATCGCTTGCCGCCGCTCCCGGCTCCTCCACTTTCCTGAAGTGCGAGAACCTGCAACCGACCGGCGCGTTCAAGGTCCGCGGGGCCTACAACGCGGTGGCCCGGGTGGCGCGGGAACGGCTCGGCACCGGCGTGGTGACCCAGTCGAGCGGCAACCACGGGCAGGCCGTGGCTTTCGCGGCGCGGCAGCTCGGCCTCGATGCCGTCGTGGTGATGCCGGCCTCCACGCCCCGGGTCAAGGTCGCGGGGGTCGAACGACATGGTGGCCGGGTGGTGTTCGCCGGCGAGACCCGTTCCGCCGAGCAGCTGTACCGAGCGGAGGCGATCGCACGGGAGGAGGGGCTGGTGATGATTCCCCCGTTCGACCATCCTGACGTCGTGGCCGGCCAGGGCACCTGCGGTCTCGAGATCCTGGACCAGTGCCCGGAGGTGAAGACCATCCTCGTGCCGGTGAGCGGCGGCGGCCTGCTGGCGGGAATCAGTCTCGCGGTGGAGGCGCTCAAGCCATCGGTGCGGATTGTCGCGGTCGAGCCGGCCGGGGCTGCCAAGCTCTCGGCGGCGCTGGCGGCCGGGGCGCCGCAGACGCTCGAGCGGACGGCCAGCATGGCCGACGGGCTGCTGACCCGTTCGATCGGAAGCTTTACCTTTCCGATCATCCGGCGCGTGGTGGGCGAGGTGGTCACGGTGACGGAGGACGAGATCGCCGCCGCGGTCCGTTTCCTCCACCGGGTCGCCTCACTCCGGGTCGAGCCTTCCGGCGCAGTGACCACCGCCGCGATACTCGCAGGCCGTCTCCGCCTTGCCGGCCCCACCGTGGCGATCGTGAGTGGGGGCAACGTGGATCCCGATCTCTTTCACCGACTGGCGGAATGACCCTCGCTCCCAAGATCCTCGTCGCCGACGATGACCAGGCCCTGTCGCGCACGCTGTCCTGGATCCTCAAGGAGAACGGCTACGAGGTGCTCACCGTTCCGGGCGGGGAGCATCTCTTCGAGCATCTGAGCGCCGAGCAGTTCGACCTCCTCCTGCTCGATATCATGATGCCGAAGGTGGATGGGCTGCAACTGCTGCAGCGGGTCAAGTCCGACCCACGCTTCAAGGACCTCCCGGTCCTCATGATCTCGTCCATGCCGCCCGAGGAAGCGACCGTCCGCTCGCTCGGCCTCGGCGCCGCCGACTTCATCCCCAAGCCGTTCCGGGTGCGCGAGCTGCTGGCGCGGGTGAAGGCGCATCTGCGGGTGGGCCGCGAGCTCAACCAGGCGCGCGCCGAGGCGCGGTCGCGGTCGGAGATGATGGAGATTCTTCAGGAGGTCACCGCCTCACTCAAGCCCGAGGAGATCTACCAGATCCTCGTGCGCCGGGTGGCCCAGGGGCTCAACATCTCCCGCTGCTCGATCATCATCGCCGGCCCCGACGACAACCATGGCACGGTCATCGCGGCGTATGAGAATCCGATGCTTCACAACCTGGCCGTGGACCTGCGGCGCTACCCGGAGATCCAGCATTCGCTTTCCACTGGAGAGGTGGTGCTGGTCCGCGACGTGCTCACCGACCCCCTGTTCCAGGGGATGCGCGCCATCTGGGAATCGGAAGGTCGCGCCGTGCCCGCGCGCTCGGCGATCGCCATCCGGTTCTCCCTCCGCCAGCAGCCCGCGGGGGTGTTCTTCCTCCGCACAACCACCGGCGACTCGCCCCTCAACGAGCAGGACGTGCAGTTCGCCGAGCAGGTGATCAACGCGGCGGTGGCGGCGCTGGAGAAGGCGTACGATCTCGAGAACGCGGTGATGGGACAGGAGCAGATGCGGCATCTGGCGGAGACCGATCCGCTGACCAACTGCTTCAACCGCCGGGCCCTGATGGAAAAGCTGGAACAGGAGATGGACCGCGCCGCCCGCTACGCGACCATGCTCACATGCATGATGGTGGACATCGACAACTTCAAGCAGATCAACGACACCTATGGCCACCTGGTGGGCGATCGGGTGCTCAAGCAGCTCTCCAGCCTGCTCAAGCGCGAGCAGCGGTCGGTGGACATCGTGGCGCGCTACGGCGGCGAGGAGTTCGTCGTGCTGCTCCCGGAGACCACCAACACCGAGTCGCGCAACTTCGCCGAGCGCATCCTGCGCCGGGTGGCCACCCACGACTTCGGCGAGACCGGGCATCCGGTCCGCGTCACCATCAGCATCGGCATCGCCTCCTACCCCGACGAGCGGGTCAGCGACGGCGAGTCGCTGCTCAAGCTGGCGGACACCCATCTGTACCGCGCCAAGTCCGACGGCAGGAACCGGTTCAGGGATTGAACGTCCGACGCTGTCCCCGCTGCAGCTCGACGTACCCATCGCCGGCACGATATTGCGTCAAGGACGGCTCGCCGCTCGTGGAAGAGGGCGGTGCCCCGACGGTAGTCCTGAGTGAGCCCGTCGCTCCGACCCGCTACCCGGAGCCGGCCGATAGCGAGGCCGATACCATCCCCCGCGCCCCCGCCGCGCCTCCCGCACTCGATCCGCTCACCACGCTCTCCGGCCAGGTGCTCGATCGCCGCTATCGCATCGTCTCGCGACTCGGCGAGGGCGGGATGTCGTACGTGTATCGTGCCGAGGAGATCGAGACCGGGCGGGTCGTGGCGCTCAAGATTCTGCTTCCACGGCTCTCGCGGGACCCGGCGTCGGTGGAGCGGCTCCGCCGCGAAGCGACGATCGCGATGCGGCTCGACCACCCGAACGTCTGTCCCATCCTCAGGCTGGGGGAGTCTCCCGAGCGGCTCATCTATCTGGTGATGCCGTTCCTGGAGGGCGAGCCGCTGAGCGAGCACGAGGCGCGGCGTGGCCCGTTCGCGGCGGTGGAAGGCGTGCCGCTGCTGATCCAGATGTGCCATGGGCTCCAGCATGCGCACGAGCTGCAGGTCATCCACCGAGACCTGAAGCCCGAGAACATCATGCTGGTGCCGCTGCCCGCGTCGAAGCCCGGCGCGCCGCAGGAGTATCGGGCCGTGGTGATGGACTTCGGGCTCGCGAAGGAGCGGCGGGCGGGGTCGGAGGTGGCCAAGCTCACGGCCACCGGCATCGTGCTGGGCACGCCGGAGTTCATGAGTCCGGAGCAGATCAGGGGCAAGCCGCTGGACGGCCGAAGCGACGTCTACGCGCTCGGCGTACTCGCCTTCGAGCTCTTCACCGGGCGCCTGCCGTTCCCAGGGAAGTCGGCGCAGGAGACGATGATTGCCCGTCTCCGGGGAGAGCCGATGAAGCTGCGCGACGTGCGGGCCGATTTTCCGCCCAAGGTGGAAGCGGTCATCATGAAGGCGCTCGCGATGGACGCGGCATCGCGCTTCGGCTCCATGGACGAGATGGCGCTCGCACTCGAGGCGGCGCACTCGCCCGGTCTGCTGGACCGGATCTTCAAGCGGTAGGTGGGGCTCCCGCGCCGACGCGACGGAGATCGAACCAGGCGAGCGCCAGGCAGAGCAGGATCGTCACCGTGCTCACGAAGCACCAGGGACAGAAGGTCTTCAGCACGAACCACTCGGCGTACTTGAGCCGGATGGTGAACAGCACCGCCGGCACGATCAGGCCGAGAAGCATCACGGTGGGCGCGACCGAACTCGCTCGGGCGGAATGGGCCCCCCAGAGGGCCACCGCCAGAATCGCCCCGTAGCCCACCGCCCCGATCAGCGCGACGTCCATCCCCAGAAACCAGCTCCAGCTGCTCGTCATCGCCACCTCGCACCCCCGGTTGGCGGTGCAGGTCAGCATGCCGGTGAGCCCCAGCTTCCAGAGGTGCAGGTAGAGCGCGACCAGACCCGCGATCAGGGCCAGCACCGCGATGGTCATCCGGTAGCGAAGAGGATTCGACATGGCAGAAATCTCCCGGTCGACGGGCTCGGGAGCAAGCCGGACGGCAGACTGGTCGGTCATTTTGGCGTGGTTCGGGGGGCCAAACCCGGCACGCGAGCTGCTTGCCTGGCCCGTGCGGCGCCACCCGGTGGTGGCCCGCCCAAACCAACACACTAAATGTCGCGTGGAGGCGAACGATGTTTCTCACGACTACCCGCCGTCCCTTCGATGGATTCCAGACCCTGCGTCGGCTCAACAGCGCCCTGGACGAGGCGTTCGGCGATCAAGACGGTTCCATCACTTCGGCTTGGCATCCGGCGGTCGATGTGTTCGAGTCCAAGGACGGCGTCAAGATCGTGGCCGAGCTGCCCGGCGTGAAGCCCGAAGACGTGAAGCTGTCCCTGGAGAACAACCTGCTCACGATCCGCGGCGAGAAGAAGCAGGAGGCCGAGGAGGGCAACGAGCGGGTGCACCGGTACGAGCGCAGCTACGGCTCGTTCGAGCGGGCGTTCGTGCTGCCCAGCACGGTGGACGGAGACAAGATCACGGCCGATTACCGGAACGGCGTGCTGACGGTCTCCGTGCCAAAGGCCGAGCGGGCGCGCCCCCGGGAGATCCCGGTTCGGGCGGCGTAGAGGCGCCGTGGGCTCCGTACTCCGTATTCGTACGGAGCCCGCTCCGTGCCTTGGCGGATTGCCGGGCCGGGGGCCAGGAGGTAACCTGTTACCATGCTCCCCGATGTATCGTTCCATGTTGTTGGCCTGAGCCATCATACGGCCAGCATCGAGCTGCGCGAGCGCCTCGCCTTTTCGCCGACCGAAGTCGAAGCCTGGCTCCAGGGCCAGGCGGCCGCGGGCAGCACCGCGATGCTCCTTTCCACCTGCAATCGCTGCGAGATCTACTGGACCGGTGACCACGACCTCGAGTCGTGGTTTCGGGACCTCGCCATGAGCCGCGGCTCGTCCATCGAAGAGGCGCTCCTCCGTCTCGACGGTGAAGAGGCGGTCCGCCATCTCTTCCATGTGACGGCCGGGCTCGATTCCCAGATTCTCGGTGAGTCCGAGGTCCTGGGCCAGGTGCGGCGCGCCTACGACGCGGCCCGTGCCGCGGGCACCACCAATCGCGTGATCGACACAATCATGTCGGGAGCGCTCGTGGCAGGCCGGAGGGTGAGGCGGGAGACGATGCTGGGCCGGCATCCGGCCTCGGTCAGCTCGGCGGCGGTGGATGTCGCGGCGACGGTGTGTGGCCCACTCGCCAACACGCGGGCCCTCGTGCTCGGCGCGGGCGAAGTGGCGGAGGGCGTGCTGAAGGCACTGCACGGACGGACGGCAGGAACGGCCCTCGTCACCCGGCGACCAGATCGAGCCGCTGCGCTCGCGTCGGCGTGGGGTGCCGTCTCCGCCTCGTGGGACGAGCTCGACGCGCTGCTCGCCGCCGCGGACCTCGTCTTTGTCGCCACCTCGGCGGCGCAGCCCGTGCTCGCGGGTACCCGCCTGAAGGAGGCCGGAGTCGGCACGCGCGAGATGGCGCTGTTCGATCTCGGGGTGCCGCGGAACGTGGAGCCGGCGGCTCGCGGCGTGGCGGGTGTGCGGCTGTTCGACCTCGACGACCTGCAGCGACTCCGCTGTCCGGTCGACGGGTTCTCGTCCCCCGCCATCGATCACGCCCGCCAGGTGCTGGAACAGGAGCTCGGGCGGCTCGATACCGCGCTTCGGGCGCGCACCGCTGCGACGAGTCTCGCGGAGCTGCACCGGGCGGCGTCGAGGCTGGTCGTGGAAGAGACCGAGACGGCGCTCGCGAAGCTGGGTGATCTGGACGAGCGGGAACAGCAGGTGGTGCGGGAGATGGCGGAGCGGTTGGTGAGGCGGGTGCTCTACCCGGTGAGCCGTACCGTGCGCGAGGCCGGCCAGCCGGCTGACAAGGACGCCCCCGCTGAGTCCGTAATCAGCCCGCCACGGACCTGACCCGCTCCTCGCGGTTCCGGCGCATGGCCCGGGCGGCGGGATTGAGCACGTTTCGGCACTGTGGGTTCACGCACCCCGCGCACCGCATCGGGTACTGGCTGCTGAAGACCTCACCCGAGACGAGATGATCCCGGACGATCTCGGCCAGCGCGTCGAGGAAGAGCGGTAGATCGTTGAGGGCGGGCGCGCGCTTGTACTGCGCGATGCCGGCCTTGTGGGCCACCTCCCCGTACTCCCGATCCAGCTCGGACAACGTCTCGATGTGGTCGCTGGTGAAGGCGATCGGCACGACGAGCACCCGCTTCTCCCCCCGCGCGCCCAGTCTCCGAATCACCTCTTCCGTCCTGGGTCCCAGCCACCGCACCGGCCCCACGTCGGACTGATACGCCAGCACGTACCGGTTCTGCACCCCGAGGAGCTCGACCACCCGCTGGACCGAGGCGCCCACCTCCTGCGGGTAGGTGTCTCCGCGGTCGATCACGTCCAGCGGGAGCGAGTGGGCGCTGAACAGGAGGGCCACCCGGTCGCGCTCTTCGGGCTCGAACTGGTCGAGTCCCTGGCGAACGGTCTCGGTCATCGCCGCGATGAAGCCGGGATGGACCGGCCAGCGATCCACGATGCTCCACCGGAACGCGTCGCGCAGGCCGGTGCGGCCCGCCGCCCGCCACAGCTCGTTGAGACTCGACCCGGTGGTGCTGCAGGAGAACTGGGGATACTGGGTGAAGGCCACCGCGCGCTCCACGCCGTCGGCGTGCATCGCGCGCAGAGCGTCTTCACTCTTCGGCTTGGCGTAGCGGAAGGCCACGTAGAACCGGTGGGGCGCGGTCTCGGGCGAGAGCCGGTCGAGCCGCTCGATCATGCCCTGACCCTGCGCGCGGGTGTGACGCAGGATCGGCGAGCCCCCACCGATGTCGGCGTAGAGCTTTCGGACCCTGGGCGCGCGGCGCCGCGCGATCAACGGGCCGAGCCAATTCTGCAGCGGGAGCTGGATGATCTCGCGGTCGGCGAAGAGCTCGAGCAGGAACGGCTCGACCTCGTCCTGGGTCGCGGGGCCGCCGAGGTTCATCATCACGATACCGGTCTTCACGTTGCCCATCCGGGGAATATAGCGCGCTACCGGCCGACCAACCCGGCCTCGAGCGCGAGCCGCGTGAGCCCGGCGACGGTGCGGACACCGAGCTTGCGCATGAGGCTCTCGCGGTGGGTCTCCACCGTGCGGTGACTGATCCCCAGCTGGGTCGCGATCTCCCGGTTCGTGTGTCCCTGGGCCACACCGATGAGGACCTGCTTCTCGCGGCCCGTCAGCTGTCCGAGGGCTCCGGGCGGCGCGCCAGCGGCGTCACCGCGGACCACGGCGCTGAGCCGTCCGGCGATCGGTGGGCTGAAGAACGATTCGCCGCGCTGCACCGCGCGAATCGCGTCCCGCAGCTCCGTGGCCGCGGTGTCCTTCAGCAGATATCCGTGGGCGCCGGCGCGCAGGCTCTCCAGCACGTACTCGGTGTTGTCGTGCATGCTGAGGATGAGCACGTGGGTCTCCGGCGACCGCTGGCGGACGTCGGCCGCCAGATTGAGCCCCGAGCTGTCCGGCATGGAGATGTCGAGGACGGCCACGTCGGGCCGAAGGCTCGCGGCGAGCTCCAATGCCGCCGCCGCCGTGCCGGCCTCCGCCACCACGACGAACCCGGGCTCGCTCTCGAGCACGTGCCGGATGCCGGTGCGGACGATGGCGTGGTCGTCGGCGACGAGGACCCGAATGGGATCGGTCACGTGCGTCGACTGCCGTCGGAGGGGACCAGTACCTCGAGCAGCGCCCCGGCCCCCGGCTCGCCGGTGAGCTGCACCGTGCCGCCCAGCGCCGCGATCCGCTCCCGCATGCCGGCGAGTCCCATGTGACCGGCCCGCTCCAGCCGCTCGGGCGTCGCGTCCGACCGCAGGCCGCGCCCGTCGTCCCGCACCTCCAACAGCACCCCGTCCCGCCGAAGGGAGATTCCGATCTCCACCGAGCGAGCCTCGGCGTGGCGCAACACGTTCGACAGCGCCTCCTGCAATGCCCGGAAGAGCGCCAGCTCCGCCTCGTCCGAGAGCGCGGGCAGTGCCGCGGGGGCGGTGAGGTCGATGCGCATGCCGCTCCGCTCGCTGTACTCCGCCACCAGCGAACGAAGGGCGGGGAGCAAGCCCAGGTCGTCCAGCAGCGACGGGCGCAGATCGTTGGTGACATTCCGGATGCTGCGGATCCCGGTGTCGATCAGGTCCATGACCTGATCGAGACGCGCCGCCTGCCCGGCCGGCACGCTGCCGCGGATGACCCCCAGCTCGATCTTGACGGCGGAGAAGACCTGGCCGGTCTCGTCGTGCAGCTCGCGTGACAGCCGGCGGCGCTCCTGCTCATGCTGTTCGACCATACGCGACGAGAGTCGGGCCAGCTCCACGGTCCGGGTCTCCAGTCGCCGGTAGAGATCGGCGTTCTCCAGTGCCGCGCCCACCTGCTGTCCCAGAGCCACGAGGAAGCGGTCGTCGAGTGCGGTGAAGGGATCGCGGGCATCTCCCACCAGCACCAGCGCGCCGATCACCGCGTCGTCACGGAGGAGCGGCAGCACGGCGGCGTAGGGGTAGGTCCGGCGAGCCGAAGCGGGATCGGGCCAATCGCCGGTGACCTGCGGGAGACCGCTGGACAGCGCGCGGGCGAGAAGATGTCCGGCGGCGCCATCCGGCGGCCGCGCGGGACCGTCGCGGGATACCCCGGCCCCGCGCGCGA
Source organism: uncultured Gemmatimonadales bacterium (assembly GCA_963846545.1). Taxonomy (GTDB): domain Bacteria; phylum Gemmatimonadota; class Gemmatimonadetes; order Gemmatimonadales; family GWC2-71-9; genus CAVVWJ01. The sequence goes on from CAWJWG010000003.1 coordinate 380,563, forward strand.
ATCGCGCGCGGCCTTCCTCCAGCAGGTAGAGCGCGCTACCCCGGACGTTCGGAAGGGTGAGCGGGCGGGCCAGCAGCACATCGAGCACGTCCTGCTCCCGGCCGGCGTGCTGGAGATCGCCAGAGATGTCGCTCAGCGCTCCGAGTCCCCGCCGCAGGTCGTCGAGCACGAGGAGGAGGATGCCGGTCCCTACGGACAGGGTCAGCAGGATGTCGAGGTAGTATCCCCACGGGTTCCATGCCCCGCGCTCGCGGAGAAAGGGGTAGTCCAGGTGGTGCAGACCCCAGAGGAGGAACGCGACCGCCAGCAGCGTGGCCCCGCTGGAGACGACCCGGCGGCGATACTGCAGGAACACCCAGCCGGTCCAGAAGGTGGCCAGGCTCAGGAAGATCACCGCTGGTCCCGCGGCCCAGAGAAAGTGATCGAGCCGGTAGATGGCGATGTAGGCCCAGACCGGCGGGAAGAGGACCACGGCGGCATACCAGCGCCGCCATCGAAGTCCGCGCGAGAACACCAACGCCGCGTAGAGGAGGGCGAGTGCGGTCCACCCGGTGACCACCTGATGCCAGTAGAGCCAGAGCCAGTCCCCGCTGAGCAGGAAGCTCACGATCGCCGCCATCCGCACGGCGTAGAGCCCCCACGCGCCGGCCCACCACGCGAAGTAGGGCTTGCGGTACCGCCGGTGGATGAACCAGCAGAGTGCCGCCAGCCCGAGCGTGATCACCGCCTGAAGGAAGGCGGCGTGCAATTCCGATATCTGGGCGGCGGGGAAGGGGGCCTGCATGGCAGTAACAAACGTAGGGGCGGGGGAGGGCGCAACGCTCGGTGGGCAGAGTCACCAGGATGCGTCGCCTTTACCCATACCCCGCTACTCCACGATCCTGCGGACCAGATCCCCAGCGTGCGAGAATCGCCGATGAGTCATTCGAACGGCTGATCGATCGCCGGGCTCTGAGGTGAAAAGAAGCGTGGCCCCTGCTCGGTGATGTAGAGGCAGTCCTCCAGCCGGATGCCGAACTCTCCGTAAATCGCGATCATCGGCTCGTCGCTGAAGCACATTCCCGGCGCGATGGGCGTGGTGTTGCCGCGCACGAAGTTGGTCCACTCGTGCCCGTCGAGCCCGATCCCGTGCCCGGTGCGATGCGGCAGACCCGGGAGTCGGTAGTCGGGGCCGAAGCCGGCGTCGGTGATCACCCTGCGCGCGGCGGCATCGGCCGCCTCGCAGGGAGCTCCCACCTGCGCCGCGGCGAACGCGGCGTCCTGCGCCTTGCGCTCCAGGTTCCAGACTTCGGTCTGGCGACGGGTCGGGCGGCCGAAGACGGTCGTGCGGGTCATGTCCGACTGGTAGCCTTCCACGGCGCAGCCCGCATCTACCAGGACGATGTCGCCCCGCTGGAGCCGCTGCGGCTGCACGCTGCCGTGGGGAAAGGCCGAGTACTTGCCGAAGCCGACCAGCGCCCACGGGTCGCTGCCGCCGAGCCGGGTGAAGGCCGCCGTCACGTGGCCCCCGAGCTCATACTGAGTCATGCCCGCCTTGAGGGTGGCGAACGCCGCCTTGATGGCGAGGATCGTGATGTCGGTCGCGCGCTGCATCAGGGCGACCTCGGCGGGCGACTTGAGCATGCGGCACCCGGCCGTCACCGGCGTGGCGGAGACCAGCCTGGCGGCCGGCGCGGCCTGGCGTAGGCCGTCCGCTACGAAGAACCGCACCTGCTCCTCCAGCCCGACTCTTCCGCGCTCGGCGCCGCGGTCCTTCAGGATGGCGGCGATCAGAGCGAACGGACTCTCATCTTCCTGCCACACCCGGATGTCGTCGCCGAAACGGATCAGCTCCCGGGCCCTCGCCTCCTCGAACGCGGGGCAGACCCAGGCGGGCGACCCTGCGGCCGGGATCACCATCGCGAATGTCCGCTCGGACGGCCACCAGCCGACCGCGGTGTAGTAGCGCATGCTCGACCCTGGCTCGATCACCACCGCGCCGATCCCGTGCGCCTCCATGATCTGCTGCGCGCGGGCGATTCGGGCGCGACGCTCCTCGTCGGTGATGGGCGTGATGCCACCTGTTTTCGGGGTGAGCGCCTGTATGGAGGGGGGCAGATGGCAAGGATCGGCCCACGGGGAAGGGATCGCGTTGCGCCCCAGGGTTACGGCGCCCACCGCGCCCGTGAACGCCGTCGCGAACTCACGGCGGGTCATGTCCATGCACACTCCTTGCGTGCCTCGGTGATCAGGCGGGGGTCTGCGCCGAGCCATCGCGTCCGTTGAGGGCGCCGCAGGATGGTTGTCCACAGCGAGCCTCGATTGGTTCACCTCAGGGTCGGTACAGCCAGGCACCGCTCTGCGGGCCACGGTTCCCCCCGTACCCTCCGGTGATCAGCACCCGGCCGTCCGCAAGGGGAGACGTGGCGGAGAACAGTCCCGGCAGGTGAACCTCGCCACTGACGAGGACAAACGTACCCGCTCGCGGATCGTAGACCTCCGCGCGGTCGGCGCCGCCCGCGAGCAGCACCCGTCCCTCCGGCAGCAGCACGGACGTCCCCCCGTGCTTGTACCGCGGCAGCCGCATCGTTCCGGCGGCGCGGAAGTCGCCGGTCCGCGGGTCGTAGATCTCCGTGCTCGCGTACACCCCCCTGCTGTCCCGCTCGTCGGTTCCACCCGTGATCAGCGCCCGCCCGTCACGCAACAGCACGGCGTCGTGCTTGTGCCGGTGGATGGTCATGTCGCCGGCCGGGGAGAACTCTCCCGTTTCAGGGTCGTACATCTCCGCGCTGGTGTACAGCTGGATCGTCGCTTGCCGGCCCCGGTGGCCGCCGATCACGAGCACCCGGCCGTCGGTCAGCCGCACCGCGGCGTGACTTTCCCGAGGAACCCTCATGGAGCCCGTCGGAGTGAAGCTCGCGGTCTCGGGGTCGTAGAGCTCCGCACTCGACAGAAAGGTCCAGCCCTCTCCTACCCCGCCGACGAGCAGCACGCGCCCGTTTCCGAGCGGCACGGCGACATGGCCGGCCCGGGCGCCGGTCATCACGCCTGTTCGGCGGAAGGTGTTCGTGGCCGGATCGAAAAGCTCGGCACTCTGCAGGTAATCCCCGGCTGCATCGTAGCCGCCCGCGATCAGGACGCTGCCGTCGGAGAGCAGGGTCGAGCTGTGGCTGTGGCGCGGGGTCCGCATCGGCCCGGTTCGGGTGAACGTGCCGGACGCGGGATCGTAGAGCTCCGCTCCGGCGGCCGTGTTTTCGTCGCCGGTCATTCCACCCGTGAGCAGAACTCGTCCGTCCGGGAGCACGGTCGTAGTGTGGGCGGCGCGAGCGCTGCCCATTACCCCGGTGGATACGAGGATCCCCGTATCCGCGTGTGCGGCAGCGGGGCCTCGCACCGCTGCATCCGGCGGCCGCTCACAGCGGGCAAGGGAGATCCAGCCCAGGCCCAACGCGAGCAGAGGAGTGGAGCAGATCAGCTCAATACCAGCCAATCGGCTTCTCGTCGAGATTGATGAACACCTGCTTCGTCTCCAGATACTCCTCCACCCCCCACCGCCCCAGCTCCCGCCCGAACCCGCTCATCTTGTACCCGCCCCACGGCGCCTCGACGAAGGTCGGCTGCATGTGGTTGACCCACACGATCCCCGCCTCCAGCGCCTTTACCACCCGGAACGCCTTGAAGATGTCGCGGGTCCACACGGCGGCCGCGAGACCGTACGGCGACGCGTTGGCGATGCGGATCGCGTCCGCCTCGTCCTTGAACGGGATCACGCTCATGACCGGCCCGAAGATCTCCTCCTGGGCGATCCGGGCGTCGTTGTCCACGTCGTAGAAGATCGTGGGCTCGACGTACCACCCCTTGTCGAATCCCTTCGGCGTCCCGCCGCCGACCGCCACCTTCGCCTCGCCGCGTCCCACCTTCAGGTAGTTGACGACCCGGTCGCGCTGCTCGGCGCTCACCAGCGGCCCCATCTTGGTCTCCCGCTCCACACCGGGGCCGAGTCGAATCGTCTTCGCCTTCGCCGCGGCGGCGTCCACGAACTTCTTGTAGATGTCCTTCTGCACCAGGACGCGGCTCCCGGCCGAGCAGACCTCGCCCTGGTTGATGAACGTGCCGAAGAGCGCGCCGTCCACCGCGTTCTCGAAGTCGGCGTCGCTGAAGAAGATGTTGGGCGACTTGCCGCCGAGCTCCAGGGAGACCCGCTTGAGCTGGTCGGCCGAGTTCCGCATGATCAGCTTGCCCACCTCGGCGCTGCCGGTGAAGGCGATCTTCCGGATGTCCCGATGCGCCACGATCGGCGCGCCGGCGCCGGGGCCGTCCCCGGTGACGATGTTCACCACCCCGGCCGGCAGCCCCACCGCCTCGAAGTCTTCGGCCAGCTTGAGGATGCTGAGCGGCGTCTGCTCCGCGGGTTTGAGCACGACCGTGCAGCCCGCCGCGAGCGCCGGCGCGAGCTTCCACGCCGCCATCGTCAGCGGATAGTTCCAGGGGATGATCTGGCCCGCCACGCCGACCGGCTCCCGCATCGCCAGCGAGACCGCGTCCGCGGGCACCGGCAGCACCTCGCCGTGGATCTTGGTCGCGAGGCCGGCGTAGTACTCGAAGCAGGTCGCGGTGTCGTCCATGTCGTACTCGGACTCGACGATCGGCTTCCCGGAATTGAGCGTCTCCAGCTCGGCGAGCTCGTCCCGGCGGGCGCGCACCCGCTCGGCCAGGCGGAAGAGGATACGGCCGCGCTCCTGGGCGGTGACGGTTCGCCAGCCGCCGTAGAAGGCGCGGGTCGCGGCCTTGGCCGCCCGGTCCACGTCGGCCGCGCCGCCGGCCGGGCAGGTGGCGATCACGGCCTCGGTGGCGGGGTCGTAGACGTCGAACGTCTTGCCGCCGGCCGCGTCGACGAACTTGCCGTCGATGTACATCCGGTACCTGGTGGCTGCTGTTTTCTTGGTCTTGGTCTTGGACGTTGCGGTGCTGGTCATCTCGCCTCCACGTCTGCTGCCTTGGTCACGACATCGCGTCGGGGATGGGAACTAAGAAGGTAACCGCGAAGGCACGTCGGACACCGCGTGTCCTCCGTGCCTTCGGGGGCATCGTGCTGTTGCTTCACGTCGGGATCAGGCCGCTGCCGTCTCCCGGCTGGACAAAGGGCGGACACGCGGAATCCCCGCCCGCGCGCTATCGTCGCGGATATTCCAGGGCATCCCCTCGCGGGACATCCGGGTGAGGAACGGGTCGGGATCGAACTGCTCCGGCGACATCACCCCCACGCCGCGCCAGACACCCTGATGAATCAGACGGGCCGCGATGACAGGCGGAATCCCCGTCTGATAGGCGGTCGCCTGCACGCCGAGCTCGGTATAGGCCGACTCGTGATCCGACACGTTGTAGATGTAGAACGATCTGGGCTCGCCGTTCTTGAGCCCTTTGACCAGCGTGCCCACACAGGTCTTGCCCCGCATCCGGCCCGCCAGATCCTTCGGCTGCGGCAGCAGGGATACCACCAGGTCGCGCGGGGCGATGTTCGCATCGCCGACCTGAACGCGGTTCTTGCTGGACAGGCCCAGGCGCTTCATCACCCGCAGGGTCTCCACCGTGACATCGTCCATGCACAGCTTGAAGTCCACGGTGCGAGCGAACGGGAAAAAGCGGGGCAGGGTCTTCGACTCCTCGTGGTCCACGTAGTAGCAGTTGAGGATGCCGAGCTCCGGGAAGTCGAACGGCTCGAACCCGGTGAGCGGCTCCTCCAGGTGGAACCGGCCGTCGCGCCAGGAGACGGCCTTGCAGAGGCACTCGTCGATGAAGACCCAGGGACTGAACGCCGCCACGAACCCGTCGTGCCCCTGGCAGACGGAATTGTCGCCGTCGCGGACGTGGATCTCGGTGATCACGTCCAGCAGGTGCTTCGCGGCGTAGGCGGTGTAGACGTTGGTGGTGCCGGGATCGGCTCCCATGCCGAGCAGGGCGAGCCGGCCGGCCGCTCTGAATTCCGCGTCGAGCGCGAACTGGTCCTCCAGCTTGGGGACCCCGTCCGCGTCGGTGCCGCCGCTCGCCAGGTCGATGTAGTCGCAACCTGCCTCCAGGCAGGCGCGCATCACCTCGATGTTGGTGACGGGCAGGGCCGCGTTCAGGAGCATCGTACTGCCGGTTTCACGGATGGTGCGGGCAACCGCTGCGCGATCGGCGGCGTCGAGGCCGATGGCCGAGACACGAGGATCGTTCAGCCGGTCCGCAAGGAGGGAGGCGCGGGCGGACACCGCGTCGGCGATGACGAGCTGCTCGAGCATCGCCTCCTGCACGAATTTTAGGGCGGACACGGTCCCCACCGCGCCGGCTCCTAACATCAGGACTTTCACAAACTCCTCTTTTCGGGTGAAGCGGGACTCGGTCTGGAGGCTGGTGCCTCCGCGCCCCCCCCGCATATAGGGGCTCGCAGCTCAAGGAGATCGTCAGCTACGAGGAGTGGACCCTCCGCTAGGTCGGAGGATGCAAACACGCCCGCCCCGGTGGGGCCGACGCATAGGCATCATAGCGCTTGCCCCCCACGGGTTGTCCAGCCCCGGCGGGCATTCGGGGGGCCGTGGTCAGGCCTCACATGCGCTTCTAAGCCATTGACACGTCGAAGGGTAGCGCTATGACCCTGATCCCGGGCTGCATAGTCATACAGGTTCACCGGGGCCCGCTGGCGTCACCGGATACGCGGCCAGCATCGACTGGCGGCCATCATCGCGGCTCCCGGCGCCAAGGCGTTGCCGCGTGCAGCCGCGAGCGGTTTGCCGTAGGTTGGTGAACCTTTCCATCCGCCGCGGCCACCCACCCTCAAGAGGAGCAGGGCATGACTCGCCGACCGATCAAGGCAGGCGTCATCACCGACATGACGGGGCCACTCTCGTTCCTCGGTATGGTCAACGCGAACGTGGCCCGAATGGTGGTCGACGATATCAATGCCCAGGGCGGCTTGTTGGGCGCGCAGATCGAACTGTACCTCGAGGACAGCGGCACGTCCGACAGTGTGGCGGAGGCCAAGGCCAGAAAGCTCGCTGAGCAGGATGAGGTGGACGTGCTCTTCGGCGGGATCTACAGCTCGACCAGGCAGGCGATCAAAGGCCCCGCCGTCGTGAAGGGCAAGAAGCTCTACATCTATCCGGAGCAGTATGAAGGGCGGGAGTGCCATCCACTCATCTTCTGCACCGGACCGGGGCCGGCGCAGCAGGTGGAGCCGCTCATTCCCTGGCTGATGGAGACCACCGGGGCGAAGACCTTCTACTGCCCCTCCGCCGACTACATCTGGCCGCATACGATGAACGAGAAGCTGCGCGAGGTCGCCACGGCGAAGGGCGGCTCGATCGTCGGCGAGGAGTATTTCCCCGTCGACCACACCGACTATCGGGCGACGGTGGACAGGATCATGAGGAGCGGCGCCGACGTCGTCTTCAATACCACCGTTCCGCCGGGTGTGGCACCGTTCCTCCAGCAGTTGTACGACGCCGGCTTCAGCCAGCGGGGCGGACGCCTCGTCTGCACCTATTTCGAAGAGAACATCCTGGGCCTCCTGCCGGCGCCGCACGTGGAAGGACTGTACGGGTGCCTCGATTACTATCAGACGGTGAGCGACCCATTCAGCAAGGAGCTGCTCGCGCGGTACGACAGGCTGTATCCGGATGGCCCTAAATTCACTGCCGGCAGCGCGGCCACAGGCATGTACCGGGGCCTGAGGCTCTGGGAAGCGGCGGTCAAGGAGGCGAACTCCCTCAAGCAGGATGACGTTATCGCGGCCCTGGACCATGCCAAGATCGCGCAGGGTCCCGGCGGCCCCGCGGAGATGGTACCGGGGCAGCACCACCTGCGGATGAACATGTACATAGCTCAGGCAAGGAATGGCATCTTCGAGATCTCGAAGAGTCTCGGTGTCGTCGACCCCAAGGAGTGCACGCAAGGCGTGAAGTAGCATGGCCGGCGTCATTCAGCTCCAGACCGAGATCCCCGGCCCGAACAGCCGCGCCCTCATGGCGCGGCGCACCGCGGCTGTGCCGCGGGGTGTGCCGGCCGTCACGCCGATCGCCATCGCGCACGCCGAAGGTGCGGTCGTCACCGACGTCGACGGCAACCGGCTGATCGACTTCGGCGGCGGCATCGGTGTGGTGAACACCGGCCACCGGCATCCGTCCGTGGTGGACGCGGTCCGGGCCCAGCTCGACCGCTTCGCGCACGTCTGCTTCCCGGTCTCCACCTACGAGCCCTACGTCGCCCTGGCCGAACGGCTCAACCGGATCACCCCGGGCACGCACGACAAGCGCACCTTCATGGTGAACAGCGGCGCGGAAGCGGTGGAGAACGCGGTCAAGGTGGCCCGGGCGTTCACCGGCCGCCCGGCGGTCGTCTGCTTCGAGCACGGGTTCCACGGCCGCACCAATCTCGCGATGGCTCTCACCTCCAAGGTCGTTCCCTACAAGCAGGGCTTCGGGCCGTTCGCGCCCGAGGTGTATCGGATTCCGTATCCGTACTGCTATCGGTGCGAGAGGGCGGACGGGCGGACGGACGGGTGCTGCATGGCGGATGGCTCGTATTTCGAACGGCTCTTCGCGGCCATCGTGGATCCCGGGTCGGTCGCGGCCATCGTGATCGAGCTGGAGCTGGGCGAAGGGGGATTCGTGCCGGCGCCGGCCGACTACGTCGAGGCGCTGGCGGCCTTCGCGAGGGAGCATGGCATCCTCCTCGTGGCGGACGAGATTCAGACCGGGTTCGGCCGGACCGGGGCGATGTTCGCCTGCGAGCACTACGACCTCGTCCCCGACATCATCACCACCGCCAAGTCGCTCGCCGGCGGCCTGCCGCTCGCGGCGGTGACCGGGCGGGCGGATGTGATGGAGGCGGCGCAGCCCGGCGGGCTCGGCGGGACCTATGGCGGCAACCCGCTGGCCTGCGCCGCCGCGCTCGCGGTGCTCGACGTGATGGAGCGCGAGCAGGTTCCCGAGCGGGCGAGCGCCGCGGGCGCCCGGATCGGCGCGCGGTTCCGGAGCTGGGCCGAGCACCACCCCTGCATCGGGGACGTCCGCGGGCTCGGCGCGATGATCGGCATGGAGCTGGTGACCGACCGGACCTCGCGCGCGCCGGACAAGGCACTGACCGGACGCCTGCTGGCGGCCGCGCTGCAGCGCGGCGTCATTCTCCTCTCGGCCGGAACCTACGGGAATGTCGTCCGGGTACTCGCGCCGCTCACGACCGACGACGCGGTGCTCGACGAGGGACTCGCCGCGATGGGCGACGCGCTGGCCGAAGTCGCGTCCGGCTCTCGACAGTCTCCCTAGCGAGCAGTACGTTCTCCCGACACATCCTGCCTCACCACGATCGACCTTTCGGGAAGGGCTCCCTCCGCGTGGTCGCCTCACCGTCGTCCCCAGGTGGTCCCGTCGTGCAGCTGTCCCACGTCTCCAAGACCTTTGGCGATGTGAAGGCGGTCAACGACGTCTCCTTCGAGATCCAGCGTGGCGAATTCTTCTCGATGCTCGGGCCGTCGGGATGCGGGAAGACCACGACGCTGAGGCTCCTGGCCGGCTTCGAGCAGCCCGACGAGGACGGCGGCGAGGTTCGATTGCTGGGCGAGGTGGTCAACAAGAAGCGCCCGTACGAGCGGAAGATCGCGATGGTGTTCCAGAGCTACGCGCTCTTCCCGCACCTGTCGGTGCAGCGGAACGTCGCGTTCGGCCTGGAGCAGCGGAAGGTGCCGAAGGCGGACATCGGCGATCGGGTCCGGAAGGCGATGGAGATGGTGCGGCTCCAGCCCGACACGTTCGCCAAGCGCATGCCGGGCCAGCTCTCGGGCGGACAGCGCCAGCGGGTGGCGCTGGCGCGCGCGCTAGTGCTCGAGCCCGACATCCTGCTGCTCGACGAACCCCTCGGCGCGATCGACCTCAAGCTGCGGAAGGAGATGCAGCTCGAGCTCAAGTCGCTCAACAAACAGCTCGGCACCACCTTCGTCTACGTCACCCACGACCAGGAGGAGGCGCTCACGATGTCCGACCGCATCGCGGTCATGGACAACGCGCGCGTGGCCCAGCTGGGCACTCCCGCGGAGATCTACGAGAACCCGCGCACCGGCTTCGTGGCCAAGTTCATCGGTGAGTCCAACTTCTTCGACGGGACCGCGGAGCACCGCGCGGGCCGGCAATGGCAGGTCCAGCGAAACGGCGGCGGAGAGTTCCTGGTGCCCGACCATCCCGCGCTCGCCGAGGGCAAATCGCTCCGCATCGCCGTCCGCCCGGAATGGATGGATGTGTGGCGTCCCGAGGAGGTGCCCGCGGGCGAGAACGCCGTCGGCGGGACGATCCGCGACGTCATCTATCTGGGTGAGACGATGCACGTCATCGTGACCGTGCCCGGGTGCGAGGATGTGACAGTGGCCGTCCGGAACGAGGGCCAGCTGATCAAGCCGCTGCGTTGGAAGCGCGGTGATCAGGCCGCCGTGGCGTGGCTGCCGGAGGATTGTCAGATCCTGGAGGAGTCGTAGTGGCCGCGGTGCGCGAGCGGGCGCTGGCCTGGCTCTACACCCGGCCGCACGCGCGCGCGTGGGCCCTGCTGGCGCCGGGCACCATCTGGCTGATCCTGTTCTTCCTCGTGCCGATCCTCATCATGTTCGCGTACAGTTTCATGCCCCGGGGCATCTACGGGGGCGTGGAGGCGGGATTCACCCTCGAGCACTACCGCCGGTTCTTCGATCCGCTCTATCTCGACATCCTCCAGCGCACCTTCGTCTGGTCCATCGCCTGCACGGTCATCTGCCTCGTGCTCGGCTATCCGGTGGCGTACGTGATCGCGCGCGGGGGCCGCTGGAAGAACCTGCTCCTTTTCCTGGTGGTGCTGCCGTTCTGGACCAGCTTCCTGGTGCGGACGTTCGCCATGATCTTCCTGCTGCGCGATACCGGGCTGATCAACAACTGGCTGCTCAAGCTCGGGATGGTCGACGAGCCGATCACCATGCTGTACACGCCGTTCGCGGTGATGTCGGGCCTGGTGTACGGTTTCCTGCCGTTCATGATCCTGCCGATCTACGCATCGCTCGAGAAGCTGGACCTCTCCCTGCTCGAGGCGGCGGAGGTCCTGGGCGCGCGGCCGGCCGAGCGCTTCCGGCGCATCACGCTGCCGCTCTCGATGCCTGGCGTCGTCGCCGGCTGCCTGCTGGTCTTCATTCCGGCCCTCGGCTCGTTCCTCACGTCCGACCTGCTCGGCGGAGCCAAGCAGCTCATGATCGGCAATCTGGTCCAGAACCAGTTCTCCGCCGCCCGCAACTGGCCCTTCGGTTCGGCGGCCTCGTTCATCGTGATGGCGCTGGTGCTGGTGGCCGTCATGGCCTACCTGCGGGTGAAGGACAAGGCCCCGAGCGGGGCGGTGTGATATGAGCACCCACCTTCCGCGCTGGCTGGTGGCCGTCAGCGTCGCGGTCTACGCCTTCCTCCACGTGCCCATCCTCGTGCTGGTGGTATTCTCGTTCAACGATTCCAAGTTCGGGGTCGATTGGGTCGGCTTCACCATGGACTGGTACCGCCGGCTGCTTGAGCGTCCCGACATCCTGCGGGGGCTCAAGGCCAGTCTCATCGTTGGTGGCGCGTCCACCGTGATCTCCGCCATCCTCGGCACCATGATCTCCCTGGCGCTCGCCCGGCACCGGTTCCGCGGACGCACCGCGTACGAGGGTTTTCTCTACGTGCCGATCGTCACGCCGGAGATCGTGGTCGGTATCTCGCTGCTGATCCTCTTCGCCCTGGTCAAGATCCCGCTCGGGCTCACCACCATCGTGATCGCGCATGTGGCGTTCTGCATCTCGTTCGTGGTGATCGTGGTGCTGGCCCGGCTGGAGGGGATGGACGGCACGCTGGAGGAGGCGGCGATGATCCTCGGCGCCGACGAGATCACGACCTTCTGGAAGGTGACGGTGCCGCAGCTCTGGCCCGGCATCCTGTCAGGCGCGCTGCTGGCGTTCACCATGTCCTTCGACGACTACGTGATCACCTCGTTCGTCTCGGGCTCCGGATCGTCCACCCTGCCCATCGTGGTGTACGGCATGGTGCGCCGGAACGTCGAGCCGAGCATCAACGCGATCAGCACCATCATCCTGCTGGTGACCACGGCGCTGATCTACCTCGCCGATCGACTGGCGCGCGAGAAATAGTCGGCCGGACCGGGAACCGGACGTGATCGAAGGATGCCTGTGGGACGAGGCTGCCCCGCCCATGGCGTCGGCCGGCGAGCCGCCCGCCCGGACCGACGTCGCGGTCGTCGGGGCCGGCTACACCGGGCTGTCGGCCGCCAGGACGCTCGCGAGCCAGGGTGTGGCGGTAACGGTGCTGGAGCGGCATCGTGTGGGGTGGGGTGCCAGCGGGCGCAACGGCGGGTTCGTGCTGCCGGGGTTTCAGCCCGATGTGGCCACGCTGATCCGGCGACACGGGGTCGATGGCGCCCGGATGCTGTTCGACTCGTCGCGGGAGGCGGTGAGCTTTCTCGAGCGGTTGATTGCCGACGAAGCCATCGACTGCGACTTCGCGCGGCGGGGCGGGATCACGCTCGCGGGACGTCCGGCGCACCTCCGGGCATTGGCCCACGACCAACGGATTCTGCGCGAGCGGCTGGGGCACCGGACCGTGCTGCTGACGCAAGAGGCCCTGCGCGAGGAGATAGACAGCCCGGCCTATCACGGCGGACTGCTCGACCCGGCGGCAGGTGGGCTCCACCCCGGCCGCTACTGCGCCGGCCTCGCCAGGGCCGCGGCGCGAGCCGGGGCGACGATCGTCGAGGGTGTGGAGGTGACCGGCGTGCGGCGCGAGGGCGGACGGACCGTCGTGAGCACGTCGGCGGGACCGGTGAGCGCGGGTGAAGTGCTGGTCGCGACAAACGGCTATACCGACGCCGCGTTCCCCGCGCTCAGACGCCGAGTGGTCCCGATCGGGAGCTACATCGTCGCCACCGCGCCGCTCGACGACCACGTCGCGGGCAGTATCCTCCCGCGCGGCCGGGTGATGAGCGACACCTGGAACCTGCTGCACTACTTCCGGCTCGCCGCCGGTGGGCGGCTCGTCTTCGGCGGGCGCGCGTCCTTCTCGCCCACGACGGTGCGGGCCAGCGCGCGGATTCTGCAAACGGCGATCGCGCGTGTGTTTCCGTCGCTGGGCGCGGTTCCGCTCGAGTTCGCCTGGGCCGGTCGGGTCGCCTTCGCCCGCGACCGGATGCCCCACGCCGGACGTCTCGGTGGCGTGCACTACGCCCTGGCGTACGCCGGGCACGGGGTGGCGCTGGCCACCTGGATGGGCGCGCGGATGGGCGACGCGCTGGCGGGAGGGACCTCGATGCCGGCGCTGACCGGCGAGTTGCCCGGGATCCCGCTGTACCCTGGGTGGCCGTGGTTTCTGCCCCTGGTGGGCGGATACTATAGACTGAAGGATCGGATGAGCTGACTCGGCACGAGCACTCACGGAACCACGACTCAAAGGGGACGCCACATGAGCAAGCGCAAGGAACTCGAACGTCTCGTCGGAGATCTGGAGCGCGGTGGCATCTCCCGCCGCGATTTCGTGTGGCGCGCGATGGCCCTCGGCCTCAGCATGGGCTCGGTGGGCGCGCTGCTCTCCGCCTGCGGCGGCGGCGACAAGGGCGGGCGGGCCGGGCAGGGCACCGCCGGTCAGGCCGAGGCCGAGCTCGGCCCCATCGAGAAAGAGCTGCATATCTACAACTGGTCGGACTACATCGCCGACGACACGGTGCCGAACTTCGAGAAGGAATTCGGGGTGAAGGTCACCTACGACACCTACGAGAGCAACGAGGAGATGGTCGCCAAGCTCCAGGCCGGTGCTACGGGCTACGACATCATCGTGCCCTCGGGCTACATCATCCCCGTGCTCGTGGCGACCGAGCTCGTGAGCCCGCTCAACAAGAAGTACCTCACCAACTGGGGCAATGTCGCGCCGATCTTCCAGAACCTGCCCTCCGACCCCGGGAGCACGCACACCGTGCCCTGGCAGTGGGGCACCAGCGGCATCGCGTATCGCACCGACAAGGTGAAAGTGCCGGTGGAGAGCTGGGCGCTGTTCATGGATGCGAAACTGCGCGGGAAGATGACCATGATGGACGACGGCCGCGAAGTGATCGGCGCCTTTCTCCGCTACCGCGGCCATTCGCTCAACTCGACGGACGCGCAGCAGCTCGCCAAGGCCAAGGCCGACGCGGTCGTAGCCAAGAAGCAGCTCAAGGCGTACCTGTCCGCACCGGTGAAAGCCCAGCTCATCTCGGGCGACGTCTGGATCTCCCAGCTCTGGAACGGCGACACCACCCAGGCCAAGGCCGAGCAGCCGAACCTCGGGTACGTCATCCCCAAGGAAGGGTGCACCATCTGGGGCGACTCGATGGCCGTGCCGAAGAGCGCGCCCAACAAGCGCGCGGCGCACGAGTGGATGAACTACATCCTGCGTCCCGAGGTGGGTGCGGCGCTCTCGGACGCGACCGGCTACGGGACGCCGAACGCGGCGGCCTTGAAGCTGCTCAAGGTGCCGATTCCGTACCCCACGGAGGACGAGCTCAAGCGGCTGGAGTACCAGGTCGATCTCGGTCGCGACACCGCGACGTGGGACCAGATCTGGACGGAGATCAAGTCGGCTTGAGCCGCGCCCCTGACCACGAAGTCCTCGCGCTTTCGCGGCGGTACCTCGAACTGATCGAGGGACGCGAGCTGTCGCTGGAACAGAAGCAAGCCTTCATTCAGGAGACGGTGGAGGCGTACGACCGGCACGTGAACCGTGGCTTCATCGGGTACCGGAAGTCGGTGACCGAGGCCGGACAGTTCGCGGCCCTCGAGTGGTCCGGGCAGGGGTCCATGCTCAAGGACCTGCTGGGGCGGGAGTACATCGACTGTCTCGGCGGGTACGGGATCTTCAGCGCGGGCGTCAACCACCCGACGATCCTGCGCGCGGTCGCCAGCCAGATGGAGCGCATGGCCCTCAACAGCCAGGAGCTCCTCGAGCCATGGCGCGCCGGGCTCGCGCGCCTGCTTGCGATGGTCACGCCCGGCGAGCTGGGCAACGCCTTCTTCATCAACAACGGCACCGACGCGATCGAGGGCGCCATCAAGCTCGCCCGGCTCTACACCGGCCGGAACCTGTTCGTGTCCGCGCTGGGCGGCTTCCATGGCAAGTCCATGGGCTCTCTCTCGCTCATGGGCAAGGCCTCGTTCCGCGAGCCGTTCGCGGGCGGGCTGCAGGACGTGCGCTTCGTGCCCTACGGCGACGCGGACGCACTCGAGGCCGAGCTGGCGAAAGGCGCCGAGGTGGGCACTCCGGTAGCCGGCTTCGTGGTCGAGCCGGTGCAGGGCGAGGCCGGCGGGGTAGTGCCGCCCGCCGACTATCTCCCGCGCGCGCGGGAGCTGTGCACCCGGTACGGCGCGCTGCTCATCGCCGACGAGATCCAGACCGGGATGGGCCGCACCGGAGCGCTCTGGGGCGTGGACCACACGAACACGGTACCCGACATCATGTGTGTCGGGAAGTCGATCGGCGGCGGGATCATGCCGCTCTCCGCGTTCATCTCGACGCCGGAGATCTGGGAGGTGCTGATCCCCAACCCGATCATTCACTCGACGACGTTCGGCGGAAATCCGATGGCCTGTGCCGCCGGCATCGCCGCGATTCAGGTGACGCTGGAGGAGGATCTGCCGGGCCAGGCGGCCGCCAAGGGCGAGTTCCTGCTCGGGGAGCTCGCCACGCTGCAGGCGAAGTACCCCCAGGTGCTCACCGGAGCCCACGGCAAGGGACTGCTCATCGGCATGGAGTTCCCCACCGACGAGATCGGCTTCCGCTGCGCGGCGGGCCTGTTCAAGCGTGGTGTGCTGGTGGCCGGCACCTACTCGAAGGCCCGCACCATCCGGATCGAGCCCGCCCTCGGCATCCCGATGGAGCTGCTGCACGAGATGCTGAGCCGGCTCGAGGACACGTTCTGCGAGGTGGCGAAGCAGGCCTGACCGCGGCGACGCGACATTCTGGTCATGTCACACACCGCGAGGGGCCCGGCGCTCGGCCAGGCCCCTCGTCACGTCGCCAGTCGAACCAGCGCGGTCACTCCTCTGCGGCGGCCTCTTCCTCTTCCTCTTCCTCGACGGCGTTGGACCAGCCGATGGACACACCGCCCCAAAGCTTGAAATCGCTGCCGTCGCTGCTGGGTGAGTGGAACCTGGTAAAATCGTCGCCGTTGACCTGGAAATGCACCACGGGGGTGATCGAGAACACCCCGGCGGTCAGCGGGACGCCGGCCGAGAGGTCCAGGTGGGTGAAGCCGTTGTCTTCGAAGTTCGCGAAGTCAACGTCGTCGCCGGTGGCGTCCTCGTCGAAGTCCTGTCCCGCGCTGAAGCCGACCGCAGCGCCGAGGTCGAGCGTGTGGGCCGAGCCGAGGGGGACCGAATGCGACACGGCGCCTTCCAGGTATGCCCCGTTCACTTTGTCGATGTCGTAGTAGATGGACAGCTCCGGGGCGAGCGGTGCGTCGAGCCCCACTGTCGCGTAGATCTCCCAGGTGTTGAAGTCGCTGTTCAGCCCGTTGTCGGTGTCGTTGGGATAGATGTAGCCGATGATGCCACCGGTGATCGCGGCTTTGCCCGCGGTAAGGCCGACTTCGGCGTACGGATTGAACTCCGCGAAGTTGAATGCTGAAAGCCCGCCGCTTTCGCTGATGTCGTTGTCGGGGTCGTCGTACTTGCCGATGTCGATGTTCGCCCACCCACCCGCCGTGATTGAGGCGCTGCCGGCCGGGAAGCTGACCCAGAGGTCCGGCTGTGCCACCGGCTTGTTCGTCAGGGTGACCCCTCGCCAGACATAGGAGCTGAACAGGTCCAGCTGGGCGCCGACCTCGGTCTGCGCCTGTACCACGCGGGCGGACGCCGTCAGCAGGACGCCGAGCGCGGTCGCCCTGAGCAGGTTCGTGGCCTTCATGGGATCTCCTTGGGACCTGACGGGTGGGACGGCGGTGGACGACGCCTGATCGTCAATGTACGAGTGGCGGCACGACGGTCAAGCACGACCGCGTGCCGCCATGCCACTATTCGGAGGCCGCCGGCGTGCCGAGCGCGCGCGACCAGCTGATGGTCAGGCCGCCCCACAGCTTCACGTCGCTCTGGTCGTCGGGCGAGGTGAGCTTGGTCGCCTCGTCGCCGTTCACCAGGAAGTGCAGGACCGGCGTGATGGAAAAGATCCCTGCCGAGAGCGGGATGCCTGCCGACAGATCCAGGTGGGTGAATCCGTTCTCGAAGAAGTTGTTGATCTCACCCGCCTCGTCCGCCTCGGCCTGGCCGGCGCTCAATCCGCCGAGCGCGCCCAGGTTGAGCGAGAGGGAGGATCCGAGCGGCACGGCATGCGCCACGCTGGCCTCGAGGTAGGCCCCGTTCACTTTGTCGAAGTCGTAATACAGCGCAAGCTTGGGACTGAGGGGCACGCCCATCCCGACCTTGCCGTAGACCTCCCAGGTGTTGAAGTCGTCGGTCACCCCGAACTCGTTGGGAAACACGTAGCCGACCACACCTCCGGTGACGGTCGCTTTCCCAACGGGCAAGCTCACCTCCGCCCAGGGATCGAACTCCGACAGGTTGAGGCCCGAGGCGCCGCCGCTCTGGCTGAAGTCGTCCGAGCCGTTGTAGCGGCCCAGATCCACGTTGGCCCACCCACCCACGGTCACCGACGCGTTCCCCGCGGGGAACGCCATATAGACGTTCGGTTGTCCGACCGGTCGATTGGTGAGGCTGACCCCGCGCCAGACGTAGCCGCTGAACAAGCCGAGATCGGCGCCCACAGTGGCCTGTGCCTGGGCGGTTCGTGTCCCTGCCGCGGCGAGGGTGAGCACGGCGGCACCCAGCAACTTCGGTCGGAGCATGTGGTTCCTCCCTTCAGGATAGGAAAACAAAAAACCCGCCTCGAACGTCGAGGCGGGTCGGCTATGGCAAGCGCGTCGCAGATGCGGCGGCCCGAGACCTCTACGTGAAGGCGTGGTCGATGGAGAGCGGATTACGGTTTCGACGGGAATCGGGGCGCATGAACTCAATGTAGGACGCGCGCATGCGGAGCGTCAAGCGCCTCCCGCGCCCCAGTCCCCGCGAGGAGCGCGAAACCGGGATGGGCGCGCAGGGGTGCCCGCACCGGACCGCGGGCCACCTAGGGCCGGCCGCGGCCCCGGCCAACCGCGCTATCGTGATGCGTGGTGCGCGTTTCGGGCCCGTGACGGCGGAGTTGCGGAGTTGGGGGCCCCATGACACCTTGCCAGCGATGCTCAGCACCGGAGCCCGCCTGGATCTCAACTCCGTTTTCGTCAAGCGCTTCGGTGATCTCGTGGCGCTGCTCCGGGTGGATCCGGGCAACGATGCCGCCCAGGATCTGGCGCTCAGCGCGGCCGCCAGCGCCGTCTCGACGGCCGCGGCGGATGTCGACTCCGCCAACGAGGAGGCGGGAAGCCCGGAGGGACTGGGGCTTCGCGCCCGGATGATCGCGCGGCAGGTCGATCGGCTTCGTGTCGGCGCCGGAGCGGAGCCCTACGAGTTGCAGGCCGTGGCCCGCGCCCTGGCGCACGATCTCACACCCATCCCTTCCATGCCCCATGTCGAGGTCGAGCTGATGCGGCTCCTCGCCCCGCCTTCGCGCTGAGCCCCCTGCTCAGCGGTGCACGTCGAGGCCCTCGACGTGCAGGTCCAGGTTGTGGTTCGCGCGGATGCCCACGATGCCGTCCAGTGCCATCCCCTTGGCCTCGGTGCTGTAGACCTCCTGGCCGTTCACCTGGAACACCAGCTTGCTGGGATCCTGCTTGTTGTCGACTTCGAGGAGGTTGACCGCGCTGCCCTTGGCGTCGGGCTTCTGAATGGCGGCGTGCTGGACCCATCCCTTGGTGATGTCGCTGGTCTTGTCGCCGTCCCGCCGCTTGATCACGTAGCTCCCGTCCTGCCGGATCAGGAAGTAGATGTACTTCTGCGCGGCGCCGTCGAGCCCCTGCCCGCCGACGAAGAGGCCGTATCCCTCGGCATGCTCCGACGGCTTCGTCTGGGTGAACCGCGCGAGCGTGTGGAAGGGACCCTTCCCATCCATCTCGGCGCGGTACAGGATGATGGCAGGTCCCAGCGTGAGGTGCAGGCCCTGCCCCATGGACACGACCTTCGCATTCTTGGCGTCGCCCCGGTCGGCGCGCACGGTCCAGCCGGCCGGAACGGCGCCGCCACCGGCGGCGGCGTGGTCGGCGTGGTCCTGAGCAGCGAGCGGGGTGGCGAGAGCCGCGAGCAGCGCGGCGGTGGACAGCGAGGATCGCATCGGAAAATCCCTCGGGTGACGGGTTGAATCGGGCAGTTGCGAGACGGGATCGGGCACGCTAACCTAAGCAGCCACTATTTCGGTACTTCTTCGGAGACCCTCGATGTTCTACTGGATCGGAGTACTCCTCGCCACCATCGGTGCGAGTTTGATCCTTGGGGCGCTGACGTTCGTCTCGGCGCTCATCGGCGTGGTCGTCAACGCGATGATCGTGCTGATGTGCGGGCCGATCATCGATGGCATCGCCAGTAAGCGGGGACGGGCCCCGTCGCGTTAACCGGCGTCAGGCATCGTCCAGGGTCGAGGATTCCGGGGTGGTCGCCGCGCGCATCGCGGCCTCGTAGTTGGTCTTGAGACTTCCCTGCAGCTCCCTCAATCCCCGCACCTTCATCTGCAGTCCTCCGCCCCGGCGCGTCATCGTAGCCATGAGGCCGGCCGTGTCGGCGAGCCCGGTGAGGCTGAGACCCGCCGCCTTGCCCTTGATCTCGTCGAGCAGCCGAGCCAAACCCCGCACGACTATGTCATCGGCGCGGAGCGCACTCATCTCCTCGATGACGGAGTGGACGCGCTGGAGTTTCCGGGGTAGCGTCTCGAGGTAGGCGACCTGAGCCTGCTGTCGCGACGAGAGCTTGAGCGCCATGTGCGGCCGCTTGGTCAGAGATGAGTCAATGTAATTGCCGGGGTGAATCTCCACCCCCGGCGTTTCGTAGGGCGACGTGCATCGGGGGCTGGAGAGTTCAGGCCCAGCGTCGTATGACCAACTACTACTCACAGGTATCGGACTCATGAAGCTCTCCGATATGTCCATCCGCCGGCCGGTGCTCGCCAGCATGGTGAGTCTCGCCCTCGTGTTGTTCGGCGCCATAGGCTACACGCAACTCGCCGTCCGGGAGTTTCCGGACGTGGATCCGCCGATCGTTTCGGTGAGCACCGCCCTGGTCGGCGCCAACCCCCAGGTCATCGAGTCGGCGGTGACCGACATCCTGGAAGAGGAACTCAGCACGGTCGAGGGGCTCCGGACCCTGACCAGCTCCAGCGCCGAGGGCTTCAGCAACATCACGCTCGAGTTCAACCTCGATCGCGACGTCGAGGCCGCGGCCCAGGACACCCGGGACAAGGTGGCCCGGATCCGAGGTCGCCTGCCCGAGGACGTCGAAGAGCCGGTGGTGGCCAAGCAGGATGCCGATGCGCAGCCGTTCTTCTGGCTCGCGCTCTCGGGCGAGAACTACGATCTCCTTCAGCTCTCCGACGTCGGCGACCGGCTGGTGAAGAGCCGGCTGCAGACGCTGCCGGGCGTGGGACAGGCCCAGATCTTCGGGGAGCGCCGCTTCTCCATGCGGGTGTGGCTCTCGGCCTCCGAGCTGGCGGCGCGCGGGCTCACCGTGCAGGACGTCGAGGCCGCCATCCGGAGCCGCAACGTCGAGGTACCCGCGGGCCGCATCGAGTCCGAGCGCCGCGAGTTCACCGTTCGCTCGCTGGGCGAGCTCAAGACGCCCGAGGAATTCGGCAACCTGGTGGTCCGGAGCGACGGCGGGGTGCTCATCAAGCTCAAGGACCTGGCCCGGGTGGAGCTGGGGCCGGAGGACGAGCGCAGCACCCTCCGATTCAAGGGGACACCCGCCGTCGCGATCGGCGTCGTCCGCCAATCCAAGTCGAACATCATCTCGGTGGCCGACGCGATCCACGAGGAAGTGCCGCGGATCCAGGCCTCGCTCCCGCCGGGCGTCGCGCTGACGACGGCGTTCGACCAATCCACGTTCGTCAAGATCTCGATCCGCGAGGCGGAAGAAACCCTCCTCATCGCCGCGGGCCTGGTCGTCGTCATCATCTTCGTGTTCCTGCGGAACCTGCGGGCCACCATCATTCCCGGTCTCGCGATCCCGACATCGATCGTGGCGACCTTTGCGATCATGTATTTCTTCGGGTTCTCGATCAACAACTTCACGCTGCTCGCGCTCACCCTCGCCATCGGCATCGTGGTGGACGACGCGATCATCGTCCTGGAGAACGCCTACCGGCACCAGGAGGAGCTGGGGGAGGACCCCGAGACAGCCGCCCTCAACGGCACCCGTGAGATCGCGTTCGCCGTGCTCGCCACCACGATCGCGCTGGTCGCGGTCTTCACCCCGCTCGCCTTTCTCAAGGGATCCACCGGCCGGCTGTTTAACGAGTTCGGCGTGGCGGTGGCGGGCTCGGTGATCATCTCGGGCTTCGTTGCGCTCACGCTGACCCCGATGCTCTGCGCCAAGATCCTCCGCGTCCCGCAGCGCCACGGCCGCATCTACGCACTGCTCGAGTCCGGCTTCAACAAGCTTTCGACCGGGTACGTGCGCACCCTCCGGGGCGCGCTCCGCATCCGGACCGCCGTCGTGATCGGCGCGCTGGCCGTGACGGTGGGAGCCGTGTTCGTGTTCCGCTCGCTCGAGCGCGAATTCGTGCCGCCCGAGGACCGGGGCTGGTTCTTCTCGTTCATCATCGCGCCCGAGGGCTCGTCGCTCGCCTATACCGACGGCTATCAGAAGCGTGCGGAGGCGATTCAGGCGGCGACGCCTGAGATCGACAGTTACTTCAGCGTGGTCAACATCGGCGACGGTGTGAGCCGGGGCATAATCTTCAGCAACCTGAAGGACTGGGGGGACCGGGAGCGTTCGTCGGAGGAGATCATCGGCGGCGTGCAGGCTCAGTACTTCGGCATTCCCGGCGTCTTCGCCTTCGCCACCCAGCCGCCGGCGTTCGGCTGGGGCAACCCGGTCAACTTCGTGATTCAGCATCCCGACTTCGCCATGCTGGTGAAGGGCAACGATACGCTGCTCGCCCGCGCCCGCGCCGTTCCGGGCCTGATCAACGTGGACAGCGACCTCAGGGTCAACAAGCCGCAGCTCAACGTGAACTTCGACCGCGACCGGGCCGAGGATCTCGGCGTGCCGGTGGGCGATGTCGCCACCACGCTGCAGGTGCTGCTCGGCGGCCGGGAGGTGAGCACCTTCACCCGGGCGAACAAGCAGTACGACGTGATCGTGCAGCTCGACCCGCGTGCCCGGGCCACCCCGAGCGACATGACCGGACTCTACGTCCGCGGCCGGGACGGCGGACTGGTGAAGCTGGAAGCACTCGCGAGCGTGGAGGAGGCGGTTGGCCCCCGCGATCTCGCCCACTTCAACCGGGTGCGCTCCTCGACCCTCACGGCGAGCCTGGCGCCGGGCTTCACCCTCGGCGCGGCCGTCGACTCGCTCAACCGGATCGCGGCCGAAGTCCTGCCCAAGGGGAGCAGCACGGCGCTCGCGGGCGAGTCGCGCGAGCTGGAGGAGAGCGGCTCGTCCCTCTATTTCGCGTTCGTGCTCGCGCTGATCGTGGTCTTCATGGTACTGGCGAGCCAGTTCGAGTCGCTGGTGCACCCATTCACCGTGCTGCTCGCCGTCCCGCTGGCGGTCACGGGCGCGCTCTTCACGCTCAAGCTCGCCGGATCGACCCTGAACGTGTACAGCCAGATCGGCATGATTCTCCTGATCGGACTGGTCACCAAGAACTCGATCCTGCTGGTGGAGTACATCAACCAGTTGAAGGAGCGCGGAATGCCCACGGTAGACGCGGCGCTCGAGGCGGGGCGCATCCGCCTGCGTCCCATTCTCATGACCTCGGTCGCCACCGTGATGGGGGCGCTCCCGATCGCGCTGGGTTTCGGCGCCGGTTCGCTCAGCCGGCGGCCCCTCGGATATGCCATCGTGGGCGGCCTGCTCTTCTCGACGCTGCTTACCCTCTACGTCGTCCCCACCGTGTACGTGATCTTCGACGGCCTCCTGGTACGGATGCGGGGGCGGGAGCCGGTGCGGCACGGGACGCTCACGCCGGCGGAGGCCGAGTGATCGCTGCACTCCTGCTCGCGCTGCAGGCCACCGTCCCCGCGGCCGACTCCGTTCCGGCTGCGGCCCCCGTCCCGGCTGCGGCCGCCGTCGCCGCGGACACGCTGCCCCGCGTGACCCTGGGCGAGGCGATCCGCCGGTCCGCGCGACTCGACCCCGACTACGTGCGTGCGCTCGGCGCCATGGACAACGCCGAGTGGGGCCGCCGCGCGGCGGTGCTGGCGTTCTTCGTGCCGTCGGTGTCCCTCGGGCTCGACGAGACCAAATACTCGCAGGCCTTCTTCAATCCGGCCGACCCCGCCAATCCGACCAGCACGCTCGTGGTCGGCACCGCGAGCGCGAACTACGAGGTCTTCAGCCTCCGGAAGTTCGCCGAGCTGGGTCGCACACGCGCCGAGCTGTCGAGTGCCCAGGCGGGCGAGCTGGAGCAGCGCTTCCAGGCGGCCCTGGAGACCGAATCCAGCTACTACGATGTGCTGGTGAATCAGGAGCTGCTGCGCGTCGCGCGCGAGCGGATGCTTCGCGCCCGCGAGGGTCTGGGGGTCGCGCGCGCCCGGGTCATCTCCGGCGCCGCGGTACAGACCGACTCGCTGCAGCTGGTGCTTGAGCTCACCCGCGCCGAGGTGGACGCCCTGGTGCGGGGGAACGCACTCCGGACCGCGCAGCTCGAGCTGGGCCGGCGGGTGGGCGAAGCCACCGCCGTGGATGCGGCTCCGCTCGACACGATGCCGGCCCCGGATCTGCCCATCGACCTCCCCGACGCGCTGACCACGGCCCTGGACCAGGGGCCGCAATATCGCGCCGCGCGGGCGAACGAGCGGGCCGCCGAGGCGGCCCTCAAGTCGCAGCGCAGCGACTATTTCCCGACCCTCGGCGTGGGTGCGCTGCACCAGCGGTACGACACCGAGATCTTTCCCGGCGCGGCCAAGATCACCTCGGTGACCTTCAGCCTGTCGTTTCCGCTCTGGAACAACGGACTGCGTGAGATCGAAGTGAGCCGGGCGCGGGTGGCCCGGGACGTCGCGCGCACCATTCGCAACGACCTCGAGCGCGCGGTGCGGCGGGACGTGATCTCGGCGTTCGACACGTACCAGTCGAGCCGGGAGGCGACCCGCCTCGCCGGTGTCGGCGTGACGGTAGGGCGCGACAACTACCGGATGCAGGATCTGCGGTACCGCTCGGGGGCGAGCACGATCCTCGATCTGCTGGACGCCCAGGTCAGCCTGGCGGAGGCGGAGGCGGGGTTGGTGCAGGCGCGCTACGTCACGCGGCTCTCGCTCGCGCGCCTCGAGGCCATTCTGGGTCGCAGACTCTTCTCGAACAAGGACGCACCGTGATATCGACATTCGCCGTCGCCCCGACGGTTCGCACGCTGCTCCCGACGCTCGCTCTCGGGGCCGTCATGGTCCTGGGCGTGGCCGGCTGCAAGAGCGCGGACGACGCGCAGGAAGGCGCCGGCGGCCCGGGCGGCGGCCAGGGCGGTCCGCCCGCCATGCCGGTCGAGGTCGTGGTCGCCCGCGCCGACACCGTGGTTGACGCCATTCTGGCGACCGGCCAGATCGAGGCGATGCAGTCGGTGCAGCTGCGGCCCGACATCGAAGGACGCATCGACGCGATCCTGGTGCGGGAAGGCTCGCTGGTCTCGCGCGGGCAGCCGTTGATCAAGGTGGACGACGCCGAGCTCAGAGCCGAAGTCGCCCGGGCCGAGGCGGAGCGCGATCTGGCGCGCCAGTCACTCGCCCGGACCCGCGACCTGCTGGGACAGAAAGCCTCCAGCCAGTCCGAGCTGGAGCAGGCGGAGGCGACGTCGCGCAGCACCCAGGCCCAGTATGAGCTGCTCAAGGTGCGGCTCGACCGGACCACCGTTCGCGCGCCCTTCTCGGGCGTCGCGGGCCGCCGGATGGTCAGCCTGGGTGACTACGTGACCACCAGTGACCCGCTGATGATGGTGCAGACCGTGTCGCCGCAGCGCGCCGTGTTCCAGGTGCCGGAGCGCTACGCAGACCAGATCGACGTCGGTCAGAACGTGACCTTCCGCGTCGCCTCGCTTCCCGGACGTGAGTTCGCGGGCCGGGTAGACTTCGTGGACCCGGTGGTGCAGCTCCCCGGCCGTACCATCACGTTGAAGGCTCAGGTGCCCAACACCAAGCGCGACCTGCAGTCCGGCATGTTCATCGAGGTGCGGCTCGCCACCGACGTCAGGCCCGAGGCGGTGGTCATCGCCGAAGACGGGGTGCTGCCGCTCCAGGGCTCGAACTTCGTGTGGGTCGTGGTGGACGGCAAAGCGGTACGCCGTCAGGTCGAGCTCGGCGTCCGGACACCTGGGTTCGTCGAGGTCCGGAACGGAGTCGAGGCGGGCGAGCAGGTGGTAGTGGGTGGCCAGGAGCGGCTCGCCGAAGGCGCGCCCGCGGCTGCCACCGTGTTGGACCGGCCGACGCCGAGCGGTCGGGAGAGCGTGGGCGGCACCACCCCAACGCCAGGCGGCGGGGCCGCAACGCAGCCCGCCACCGACTCCGCGGCCGCAAAGACCACCGCGGCCCCGAAGGCCGACACGGCGGCGGCCAAGGCGCCACCCGCCGCTCCGTAGGAGAACCCGATGCTCGAGCCCGGCACCCCCGCTCCTCCGTTTACGCTGACCGATCCGTCCGGCGGGCGCGTCTCGCTCACCGATCTGGCCGGCAAGCACGTGATTCTGTACTTCTATCCCAAGGACGACACACCGGGGTGCACCAAGGAGGCCTGCGGGTTCCGCGATGCCTGGGACGAACTGAAGTCGCTCGGGGCAGTAGTCATCGGCGTCTCACCCGACGCGGGGGCATCCCACCTCAAGTTCGCCGAGAAATACCGGCTGCCGTTCCAACTCCTGTCCGACCCCGATCACGCGATGATGCAGGCGTACGGGGCTTACGGGGAGAAGACGATGTACGGCCGCAAGACGACCGGCGTGATCCGGTCTACCGTCTGGATCGGGCCCGACGGACGGGTGCGGCGCCACTGGGCCAGGATCTCGGATGCCGCCGAGCACCCCGACAAGGTGCTGGCCGCCCTCAAAGAGGCGCAGTGAGCGCTTCGGCCGAGGACTATATTTCTCCCCTTCCCCGACACCTTCGGATACCGGCATGACCGAACGCAGCCCCCAGACCCGCTCCTTCGTCACCTGGCTGTGGGAGTGGACCAAGTCGATCGTCGTCGCGCTGGTGGTGTGGTTCTTTCTGCGGACCTTTCTGATCGAGGCGTTCCGGATCCCCTCCGGCAGCATGGAGAACACCCTGCTGATCGGCGACTTCCTGTTCGTGAACAAGGCGCTGTACGGCGCGGAGGTCCCCCTCATCAAGACCAAGCTGCCCGCCGTGCGCGAGCCGGTGCGCAACGACATCCTGGTCTTCGACTCGGTCGAGGAGGAGGGGCTCAAGGTCGTGAAACGGCTGATCGGGATGCCGGGAGACACGCTCGCGATGGAGGGCGGGGTGCTCTTCCGGAACCGGGAGCGGGTGGCGGAGCCTTATGCCGTGCATGGCGATCCCGACCGGTCCGAGGATCCGATCCAGCGCGCCAAGATGCGGCACTGGCAGATCCCCCATCTCGCCCAGGGTGATACCGCCAGCTATCAGCCCGATCTCCAGGACTGGGGCCCGATCGTGGTGCCCGCGGACTCCTTCTTCATGATGGGGGATAACCGGGACAGCTCGTACGACGGGCGCTACTGGGGATTCCTGCCGAGGACGAACGTGCGGGGCCGGCCGCTGGTGGTGTATTTCAGCTACGACGCCACCAGCTGGCGAGCCCTGCCGTTTCTCACGGCCGTCCGCTGGAAGCGACTCCTCAGCGCGCCGGAGTGACGCCGCTCAGGCGGGACCGGATGGGCGGGGCGCTTCGGGGAGCGACGAGCGATTGAGCATTCGGGGGATGTAAGCGGCGGTGCGGCTGCAGGCGGTGCAGTGGAGGGTGACTCGGCCGCCTTGAGCGTCGTCCTGCGAGGAGCGTTCGGGGGTGCGTTCGACCGATGCCGCCCCGCACGAGGGGCATACCAACGGCTTCTGGTCCCTATCAGCGGCGATCAGTATCAGCGCTTCAGGCGCACGGTATTCCTTGATGCCCCTGCGTCCCACAGCCTGCCTTCCGCCGGGGTCCGGTGGCACGAAACTGGCTGACCCCACACACGTTGGCAATTTATCGGAGTCGCTCCGGGCGCGCCACCACGGCGGCCCCGTCCGCACACACGGGAGCAGCGACATGAAGGCATATACTCGAATGATGGCGGCCCTCGTTGCGGGCTCGGCTCTCGCCGCTCCGCGCGCGACTGCCCAGCAGGTTCACGAGATTCAGATGGCGACCGACGACGAGGGTGGTTTCGGGTTCATCCCCTCCGCTGTGAGCGCCAAGCGCGGTGACGTGCTCCTGTTCAAGGCGGCCAGCGGCTCGCCCCACAGCGTCGTCTTCGAGGGCAAGAATCTGCCGCCTGCCGCTCATCAGGCGCTGAACGGAGCGATGCCTCGGCGCGCGGGCGATCTCAGCAGTCCGCTCCTCAAGGAGGGGTCCGAGTACCGGGTCGTGGTGCCCGCTCTTGCCGCCGGCAACTACAAGTTTTTCTGCCTGCCCCACCGTGCCTACGACATGCGCGGGGTGCTGAGGGTGGAGTAGGGTTTGTCCTCTAAAGGGGACCAAGGGCCGGGAGACGGAACCCGGCCCTTTGTTTGAGGGTAATTTTAGGCGTAGCATCACATACTACTAGCATCTGCCTCCCACCCGTGCGAGAATTCCCGGTCTTGTAGCCGACAGGCGGCTGCGGGCGACTCGTTGGTAAGGAGGTCATTGTGGCATCGGAGCTTGGCGGTTCACAGATCCTGACCCTATTGGAGACGCTGCCTGGCATCGCCAACGTGCTTCGAAGCCCGGTGGCCGATGCGCTCAACAACGTCATCCGCGCCGCCGCCCGGCTGTCCGAGTTCAACGTGGCCGACGCCGAAGAGCTGGTGCGCTATGCGACGCGCCGGAGCCTGATGGGGCAGGACGAGGGTGATCGACTGTTGGCCGAGATCCATGCGGCGCAGCAGAAGAGGCTGGACCGCGCCGCGGAGAAGGAGAAGGCGCAGCGGGCAAAGGCTCGCGCGAAGACCAAGCCGGTCCGGAGCGTGAAGTCGGTGAAGGCCGTGAAGAAGGTGAAGGTCAAGAAAGCCGCGAAGGCCAAGCGGCGGTAAGTCTCAGGTCTTGAACTCCTGCATCAGCGCCGTCAGCCGGGTGGCGCCTTGCAGGAGGTCGCCGGCAGAGGCCGCCATCTCCTCGGTGCTCGCGCTCTGCTCCTCGGCGGCCGCGGTCACCTGCTCGCTGGCGGAGGCGTGCTCGCTGGCCGCCTGACTCACCTCCTGGGTGCGGACGCCCAGCTCCTCCACGATCCGCCGGTTCGCCACCGCCTCCCGCTCCACCTCCGCCGCCGCTCCGTGAACCTCGCTCACCGCGCTCGAGATCTGCTGCAGGGCATTGGCCGCCGCCGACGCGACCGTCTCGATGCCCTGCACCTTGGCCGAGCCCGCCTCCATGGTGTGCGAGACCTCGCGCACTTGATTCCGGATGAACTGGACCGTCTTGGCCACGTCCTCTGCGGCGGTGGCGCTCGAGTCGGCCAGGCGACGGACCTCTTCCGCCACCACCGCGAAGCCGCGACCATGCTCGCCCGCACGGGCGGCTTCGATCGCGGCATTGAGCGCCAGCAGGTTGGTCTGCGAGGAGATCTGCTTGATCAGGTCGATGAAGTCGGTGATCGGCTCCGAGAGACGGGTCAGCTCCTTGACCTGGCCCGCCGAGGTCCTGACGACTTCCCTCACGTCCAGCAGGGTCTGACCGGCGGCGGCGACGTCCGCCTGGTGGCGTGCCGCGAGGTCCTGGATCCGTCCGCCGAGCTCGCCGACTCGCGTGGCGGCGTGGGCATTCGCCTCGGCGATCTGGCGCAGGCTGTGGAGCAGGGCGTCCGCCTTTTCCATGCCTTTGACCTGCTGCTCCGCGCTTCCGGCAATCTTCACCATCGCGGTGGAGATCTCCCCGCTGCTGGCCGCGAGCTCTTCGCTCATGGCGGAGAAGTCGCTCGCGCTGTTCCCGATCTGACTCGCCTCGCCCACCACCGCGACCACCACCGTGCGGAGCCGGCCACCCATGTCGTCCATCGCGCGGGACAGCCGCTCGAGCTCGGTCGGCATGCCGCCGACGCGCACCGGCCGGAGATCGCCGGCGCCGAACCGCTCGGCGGCCGACACGAGCAGTGTGAGCGGTCGGTCGACGGTCCGCACCGTCCAATAGACGATCGCGGTTCCGGTCAGGAGCGACACGAAGAAGAGGAGCCACACCATCTGACGCCGGTGCGCCGCCTGGCGGCGGAGATCCCCGGCCCGTGCCATCGATCGCGAGGTCTGCGCGAGCGAGAGCGCGCGGACGTCGCCGAGCAGCGTGTCCGAGGGGGATCGGGCGAGGTCGGCATACCGGCGCGCCTCGTCCACCCGGTTGAGATCGGTGAGGGCGTGCGCCATCGCGTACGCGACCTCGATCTTGGCCTGGTTGTTGGCGATCTGGTTGACGATGTAGCGGTCGGAAGTGGTGAGCGACTTGAGCCCGCGGTAGCGGCGCTGGAAGGCATACGCCGAATCGCCCTCCTCGATCACCTGCAGGCGCAGGCCCTCGCCCGGACGGACGAGATACTGCTCCGCCGAGCGGATCTCGGACGCGACGCTGGAGACGAGCCCGCTCCCGAGGTCGGTGCTCTCCATCAGCAGCGACAGCTCGCGCTCGACGGAATGATCGAGAGATCGGATCGAGCTGACGCCCAGCAGGGCGATCGCGAAGACCAGTCCGATGAGCAGGGCCATCCCACCGATGACGCGGCTTCGAAGGCTGCGCATCATCGTCAACGACCCTGCGCGATCACGGTGCCGCTGTTGGCCACCTCGACCGTCCCGCCGCGGACCATCCCGATGTAGACGTTCTGCTCCGGGACGTCGCCGGCCTTGTCGAAGGCCACGATACCGGTCACTCCTCCGTAGGCCGGGGAGGAAGTGCCGACGCCCGCGAGTGCCTCGCGCACCGCCTGTCGGTCGGTGCCTGCCCGGGCGATGACGCCGCGGAGGAGGTAGATGGCGTCGTACGTGGCGGCCGCCGGCTGGTTGGGCATCCCGGCGTCGGGATACTTGTTCCGGTACGCCTCGACGAACTTCCGGTTCGCATCGGTGGAGATCGTCGGGAAGTAGGAAGACGTGAGGTACACGCCCTCGGCGATGGCGCCGGCGGTCTCGATGCCTTCCAGTCCATCGCCGCCAAGAATCGGAATGGTGAGGCCCCGGCGCCGGGCCTGCCGCAGCACCTCTTCGGCCTCACCGCGGTTACCCGCCACGACCAGGAACTGAATGGAGCGGTTGCGGGCGAGCCGATCGAGGTAGGGTCCGACGTCGGGCTTGTCGCCGAGATAGGGATCGATGGATTCGAGCCGGCCGCCGAGGCGCACGAACTGCTCGACGAAGGTCTGGCGGATCCCGCGGCCGTATTGATCATTGAGATAGAGCACGGCGCCGCGCTCCATGCCGAGCCGCTCGCGCGCCCACTTCGCCAGCGCGGCGCCGTGCGCGAGGTCGCTGGGGCAGACGCGGAACGTGTGGTCGCCGGCGGTGGACACCTCGGGAGAAGAGGACGAGGGAGAGATCGCCGCGACGGGATCGGCACCGCCGTTGTAGACGGGAGCCGCAGCCAGGGTGGGGCCGGAGAACAGGTGCCCCACCACCGCGGCCACGTCGGAATCGTAGAGGTCGTTGGCCACGAATACCGCGGAGTCTGGATCGGCGTAGTCATCCCGCGCCACGATCTCGAGCCGCCGGCCGTTGATTCCACCGGTGGCGTTGATCTCCTCGGCGGCCAGCTCGGCGGCGCGCTTCATCGGCAGGCCGATCGGGTCGCTGAACGACCCGGCGACGCCGACTCGCACCGGCGTACCGTCCGCCGCCGCGCACGCCGAGAGCAGAATGGCGAGGAGCGGCGCGGCGAAGTGCGGCGCAATTGGCCGGAGGCCGGAGGGAAGGGCCAAGGTGGCTCCAGAGCTAATGCATTGATGAGAGTGTACTTAGCGAGGCCGGTAGAGTGGCCCTATGAGGGGAAGTGCAAAATACGTACTACCAGGAAGGAGGGGTGATGGATTGGACCGACCGGCGTCCCGACGCGGACCTCGATCTCCACGGCCAGACGGTCCTGGAGGCCGTGGCGAACGCGGAGCGATTTCTCCGAGCCCAGCGGAAGGCGCGCCCCGGAGGGATCGTGCGCGTCGTGACGGGGCGCGGACGCGGCGGCGGTGGAGCCCCGATCCGGACCCGCGTGCGCACGCTTCTCCGCCGGCTGTCCGAGGAAGGTGGCGTGGTGCGGGACTACGTGCTCGAGGATTCGGAGGGGAGCTTCCTGGTCCGGCTAGGGTGAGCGCCTCGGCCGAGTAGCGGAGGAGTCGCCCCATGCGTCCAGGACTCGTCCATCCACCAGGCTCACCGATGCCGTGCGGCCGCGGCGGTCTGTCCGCCAGGTGAGGCGCAGCATCCGGCCCCGCCGCACCCACTGCATCATCCGCTGCGACCCCTGCACCTTGGCCCCGACTCTGCCATAGTGCGATTCGAGCCCTTTCCGCCAGCGATCCAGATCACGCTCTGCCAGATCCGCCGACAACGTGATCACGCCGGCCACGCTGTCTCTCGCGGAGGCCCAGACCTCCACGGCTCCTCCCAGGGCGGAGTCCCGCACGGTGCCTCGGCATTCGGAGACCCGCGGGTCGCGCCGAGCCCGATCGCAGCGGAGACGGCCACCGAGCCGGCGGACGACGCCGTCGAGCTCGCGAAGGGTGGTGCCGGCGCGGACACCGTGGAACTGGAGCGCTGTGGTGTCCTGGGCGAGGGAAAGGCCGCGAGCAGAGGCGGGCGTCGCAGCGAGCAGCAAAGCGAGGGCCAGCGGGGTCGCACGAAGCGCGAGCGTCATCGGCGTCGCGATCCTCCCTGCCGCGCAGTCCGTGCGGCAGCGGGTGAGCTGCGCCGGGGTTGTCGGGTGGTGACGGTGGCAGAGGCCGAGAGCCCCCGCCTGAGCGGCGGGGGCTTCGGTCATTTGGCTCTGCGTCGGATCGGGAAGGGCGCGGAGCGCCGGGGTGTCAGACCTTGCGGACGTTGGAGGCTTGGAGCCCTTTGGGCCCCTCGACGACCTCGAACTCCACGTTGTCGCCCTCGGAGAGCGAGCGGAATCCTTCGGCAATGATGGCGGTGTGATGTACGAAGACATCCTTGCCACCGTCCTGCGCGATGAAGCCGAACCCCTTTGCATCGTTAAACCACTTGACCGTGCCCTTCGCCATTGTTGCAACCTCTTGACAGGGGAGCCCGCAGGCTCCGGGGAAACCCCCGGCCCTCGTGGCCGGGTGAAGCAGCCCCATGAAAAAAGCCGCTCGGACTGGTTCGTCCGACCGGCCATGGATGAGTCAAGAATGCAAAGGTGAGACCGCGCTATGCATGGCCTAAGGTCATGCACGGATTGGAAATTGTCAATACAGCTAGCGCAGGACCACGCCGGCCGCTCTGAGCTCGTGGTCCAGCAGCCACCGCTTCTTGGCGAGGCCACCCCCGTATCCGACGAGCCCGCCGTCCTTCCCGACCACGCGGTGGCAGGGAATCAGGATGGCCAGGTGGTTGGCCGACACCAACCAGCCGATCTGCCTGGGGTGGAGCCCGGTGGCGCGGGCGACGTCGTCGTAGGAGCGGGTCTCGCCCAGAGGAATCTTCCGCAGCGTCTTGAACACCGACACCTGGGCGGGGGAGAGATCGAACCAGCGTTTGAGATAGTCAGGATACGGGAAGGGCCGGCTCGAGCCCGCGAAATACTCATCCAGCCACGTTGTGGTGATGCGGCAGGAGCCTTGTGCGATGTGGAGCTCGGGAACGGCGGCGCGGAGCCGAACGGCCCATTTGATCGTCATCGCGCGGTGGGGGAACTCGACGGCCAGCGGGCCGGCGTCGCCTTCCACGACCGTGAGCGAACCGATCGGCGAGTTGTAGGAAGTCCACTCCACCTGCATAGGTATCCCGCGGTACGAGCGTAGGGGAATATACCTGCCGCGCGTATATTCACTCCATGACCTCCCCTCAGAGTCTGGTCGTCCGCACCTTCACCGACCGCGCGGAGGGCCTCTCCCATTTCGTGCTTCGGGCCGGCGAGGCGCCACGCCTCTTGGCGTTCGACGACGCGCTGGGGTGCCCGGTCGAGACGGCGCTGGCGGCGCTGGAATGGACCCGAGCCGTCGGGATCCTCCCCGACGACGACCTCCTCCACGCCGCCCGTCTCACGAGCGAGACCGCGGCAGCGGTGGTGGAGCGGAAGGGCCAGGAGGGCCGGCGCTTCGTGTACCTGGGACCTCGGCTGGATGCCCCCCCCATGGACGTGCACGAGGGGGCCATCCTCTTCGATGAGCCGGGGGTGAAGGCGGTGGAGTTCACCCAACGGGCCCACGCGCTGGCGCACTTCCTCCGCGCGACGGCAGGGGCCGGTGCCCTTCTGGCCATGCTCGGCCGCCGGGCGCCCGAGTTGCGCTACCTCAGGCGGTGGCTGGGACCGATCATCCAGGAGCTGGATGGGCCCCGCCCACTGGTGGCCGGATGGTTCGCGGCGAGCACCGCCGGGTGCCTGTTCTCGTCGCTGGATGACGAGGTGACCTACCGGTACATCGAGGTCGGACTCGAATCCTAGACTTTCCACCTGAATGTGTGGATACACATCTCCACAAACCTGTGGACGGAGTCGGTAGGGCGAAGGATGTACAGCGGTTAGCAATCCACAAAATCAGTCCACTCCGATGTTGTAACCCGAATAAAATCAGGCACTTGCGCTACTTCACGCGACGCCTATCTTAGGCTCCACGCGCTTGTCTGGATACGTGCTGGGACCCCGAGTCACGGTGGCGGCCTGCAAGCGGGTTCAGGCGGGATATCAGGGGAGAGTGCCGACGCAACCAAGGGCTCAGGCATTCGCTGATCCTGGTGATCACCCCGGCTTGAACAGGTAGAGCCAGTCGCGTGCTTTACCCACTCCGATCTTGCGCCTCGGAGTGCAGTGCGAAAGGTCGGTCCGCGACCCGATCCGACTCGCAGCGCTCGAATGGATGAACCAGGTGGGATGGCCATCCGGCCTGGGGATCGATGCCAAGGCCTCACCTCGCCCTCCCGAGCGGCGAATCAGCCAACCGGTGGCAGGTGGGAGAAGAACGGCGGCAGTAATGCCTCGACCTTGGTTAATCCAATCGTGGGACGGCCGTCTAGCCACGACTAGGCGGCCGTTCTCATTTCAGGCACCCGAGTTCCCTCTCAGGCACCAGAGCCCCCTCCCCAGTCGATCCGAGGTCGGTAGGTCTCTCCCGCCCCCGGGCTGCCGGGCACACCGTCCTCACGACACGCTCTTACTCGAATTACCTTCTTCGGATGTCGCCCCTGCACCTGCTGGTCCTGGCGCGCGCGGAAGAACGCGACGACCTCATCGCATCGCTGCGAGAGGCGGGGCACCGCGCCGAAGCCGCAGCCGACGGGGCGGCCGCCGCGGACGCACTCACCGACGCGGCATTCGACGTCCTGCTCCTCGATCTCGGGTGGCCGGAACTCGCTCTGGCGCGGTTGCGGGAGGCGCTCGCGCCGGCTCGCGACGCGGAGCCCGGGTCCCTCGACGAGGCCGAGCGGCGCCACATCGCGCTCACGCTGCGGTACACCGGGGGCAACCGTCGCCGCGCCGCGCAGCTGCTTGGCATCTCCCGATCCACGTTGCTGCACAAGGTACGCAAGTACGGTCTGGAGACTGAGTGATCCGCTCCGGCCATGGAGGCGCCATGCTGTCCGTCATGTTGTCGTTCACCGGGATGCTGCCGGCGCTCGCGTGGGCCCAGCTCTCGGGGCCGCTCCCCTCGATGGGCCTGGCCTCCGGCACCCTGAGCTTCGACGGTCACGCAACCGTCGGTGACTTCACCGGCAGCACGAAGACGGTGACTGGTGAGCTGACGGGGGGGGATGGCCTCGGAGCGGTGCGCGGCTGGGTGGAATCGCCGGTCAAGACCCTCGATTCCGAGAACAAGAGGCGGGACAAGGACCTCAACAAGTCGATGGAGTCGGACAAGTACCCCACCATGCGGTTCGAGCTTACTCGCGTGACGCCCGAGACTGCCCGGGGCGACACCGCCGTCGTGAAGCTGGCGGGCAAGCTCACGCTCCATGGGGTGACCAACGAGGTGACGATGCCGGGCAAGGTGTGGAAGGATGGCGGCGGGCTTCGCCTGCGGGCCGACTTCCCGGCCAACCTGAAGGACTACAAGATCGGCGGTCTGACCAAAATGCTGGGCGTTCTTCGCATGGAGGAGGCGATCGAGGTGCACGTCGATCTGACCTTCGCGCCCCGCTAGCCTGGCCCGGGACCTGCCTAGCGCGGGGAGTCAGGGCGGGCGCACGATCCGGACGCGGCCGAGTCGGGAGACGACCAGGGTTCGCCGGGCCGTTCCCAGGCTCAAGTTGAAGCTGGCATTGGACAACCCCGTAGTGATGCCGAGGGGTGAGAAGGTCAGCTCGCGCGGGGCTTCCGCCAGGGTGACACCCTCTTCGGCGGGGCCCGGAGCGGACCAGTGTGGTTGCTCCGCACCAACAATGGTGATGCGGAGGGTCCGTGCCGCTACGGAAAGAATTGCCGGGCGCCCGACAGCAATTGCAGTCGCTCGCGCGCGGCGATGCGCGGCGGCCAACTCCTGAGCCGAGCGCTCGACGCTGACCCCTTGTTTCAAGGCAGTAACGGCGGGGAGTGCAATTGCGAGCAGCAGTGAGGCTACTGCTAGTGTTAGCGCGGTTTCGACCAGGGTGAACCCGTGTTTCATGGCCCCAGATTAGCAGTACGACTGACCAATCCGGGACCGTAGGGCTGCAAGCCGGTGCGTTAACCGGCGCCCTTGCCCTTCGACGATCCGGCGGCGATACTAGCGTTGTTCCGAACCAATAACGGCGGAAGGATTCACACCCTGTTCACGCCCCAGCAGCTGTTCGACGAGTTCGGGTCGTCCGCAGATGTCCTGGCGCATGCTCCGTTTCTGGAGCGCGCGCGGGTCGAGCGCGAGAACGATCGTGAGCCCCCGGCGCGGTTAGCGCTGGGTGCCTACGTCGTCGCCCGTCTGGTCGATCGGCTGCTCTCGGGTCTCGAGGGTGTGGAAGCGCAGGAAGGGTTCTCCTGGCAGGTCGCGGCGGTGCGCCGGCATCTGGGTGATCTTCCGGGCGAGGCGCCTGAGGCGGCTCACCTGCGCGGCATCACCGACGCGGTGCCGACCGATCCGATGCCGACGCCGGCGCTTCGCCTGTGCCTCACCGCCTATGCCTACTTCCTCGAGCACGAGGCTCGTCTCGATGAAGCGCTCGACATTCTCGGCCTGGCCGGGCGGGCGCATGGCGTGTCGGTGCCGGCCGCGGAGTTCGCGGCGATCGCGCTCTTCGCCGGCCGGCTCAACCGGCTGCTGGCGCGCTGGTCCGCGGCGAACACCTGCTACGAGCGCGCGGAGCACGCGGCCCAGGCCTCGGGCGACATGGTGACGACCTTCCGGTCTCGGCTGGGCCGTTCCGCCGTACTGCGCGGCCAGGGCAACCTGCCGCTGTCGCATGGCATGGCCCTCGAGGTCGCACGCCAGGCCGAAGCCACCAAGCTGCGTGAGGTCGAGGCGATGGCGTGGACCGACGTCGGCGCGGTCCTCGTGCTCCAGGGGAAGATGGAAGAAGCCGTCCAAGCCAAGTACCGCGCGTTCCGGCTCACAGAGGACAGCTTGAGCCGCATGCGCGTTCTCGGCGATCTGGGAGTGGGCCTGGTGCAGATTCGCGCCTACGATAGCGCTCGGCTTGCCTTCGAGATCGTGGCAGATTCCAATACCAGCCTCCTGGTCCGTTCCAACGCCGTACTGGAACTGATGGACCTCGAGTCGGCCTTGGGCAACCGTATGGCGTTCGAGCGGCGCCGGACCGAAGCCGAGGGGCTGCGAGACCGGATGTCCCCCAGCATGGCTGCGGACTTCCACTTCAAGGCTGGGGTGGGAATGGCGCGCTTTGGCGGGCTCAAGCGTGCGAAACGCTTCCTCACCGACGGCCTGAAGCTGTCGGAGGAGCGTGGCCTGAACGTCTGGTACTTCAAGTTCGAGAACGAGCTGAAGGCGCTGGATGCCCAGGTCGAGCAGACGGTCGTCGAGGCTCACGAGCCCGACACCACGCCGGCAACGACAACTTGGTCGCCGGCCGTTGAGGAAGTGGCTGTCGGGCTTCGCGAGTTCGCGCTCTCGGCGAGCTAGTTGTTGGAGCCCTGACTTTCCACGTTGTTGGACCCCTGACTCTCGAGCATCGCGGCCGGAGTGTCGGACGGGCCGGTGGCGTCGGAACGTCCGCAGGCAGTCGTCAGAGCACCGAAGGTCAGGCAGGCGACCGCGATCCAGCTGGATGAGCGCCGGGACATGGGGATTCCTCTCAGGTGACGGTTCTCGATCAGGGGTTACCGTCAATCTGACCCTGGGGAATACCCGGTTTAAGGGCCCTTTTGCGACATTTAGGGACCGTTTTGCGACATTTGCTCCTCGCCGCCGTCCCGCCAGAACGCGTCTTTCGACTCCGGACACTCGACGCCGACCGCTTCCACTGGGTCTCCGCGAGCAGTTGGCCCGAAGCCGTAGAGACCATCCGCGCCAAGCCCGTAGACATGGCGGTAGTCGATCCGCATCTGGGAGGGGGGGAACCCCGCCCCCACGGCATCGAGCGCCTCCGGCTCTTCTTCCCCTCGCTACCCCTCCTGATCTACACCGACCTCACCCCGGCTAACGCCGGTGTGCTGCTTCAACTGGGGCGGGCGGGGATCCGGCGGGTGGTGGTCTACCGTTTCGAGGACGCCCCCGGCATGCTCCGGAACGCCCTTCTGAGCGAGCTGGAACACAGTGCCTCGCAGCAGGTCATGCAGGCCCTGGCGAACACGTTACGGGACCTCCCCGGCGAGCTCAGGGCCGCGCTCGAGGCCATGCTCCATGCCCCCGGTGACGGGCCCACGGTCACCGCCCTGGCGGACCGAGCCCAGCTCACCCGGCGCACCTGCGAGCGGTGGTTCACCAAGGTCGGGCTGCCGTCGCCCCGGGTCGTCATGGTGCTGACCCGGCTGCTCTACGCCCACCGGCTCCTGCTCGATCCCGGCTACACGGTCGAGGACGTCGCGCTCAAGCTGGGGTACAGCAAGACGAAAACCCTGCAGATGCACCTGCGCGCGGTCTTCGGCCTGACCGCCGGCGAGCTCCGGGTGTCGCTCAGCACCGAGGAAGCGCTCGACATCGTGACCCACCGGTACTTCTCGCAGCTGGCGTCGGCCGCGGCCTCATGACCGACCGCATCCTGGTGGTGGATGACGAGCCGGCCCTCCGGCGGACCCTGGAGCGGGCCCTTCGGACCCTCGGCTACGAGGTGGTGTCCGTGGGCGATCCGCATCTGGCCTACGAGCTGATCGACGCGGCCGACTACGACCTCGTGCTGCTGGACATCCACCTCCCGCAGATGTCGGGCGACACGCTCGCGATCGCGCTGCTCCGCCGCTGGCCCAAGCTCGCGGGGCGGATCGTCCTGATGACCGGGGATCCGTGGGCGCTCCGGGCCAACTGGCCCGAGGAGCTGCGGAAGTGCCCTCTGCTGGTGAAGCCGTTCACGCTCGATGCGTTGGGCTCGGTGGTGCTGGCGGCGCTGAGCACGACGGTGGCGCAGCCGCTGCCCCAGCGCAAGAGCAACGGCGGATGACGGCAGGCGTCAGCGCCGCTCCGTCCGCCGACCCACTGACCATCCTGCGGGAATACCGCGGCCTCGCCCCGTGGGGCCTGCGCGACCTCGCGGCTCTCGCCGCGGGCCTGCTCGATGCCTCGGGCATCGTGCCGGTCAACGCCGCGGCCCGGGCTCGGCCGAGCGAGCGGACCATCCGTTTCTACGTGACCCGCGGCCTGGTGAGCCCTCCGGACGGCCGCGGCACTGCCGCCGTCTACTCGTACCGCCACCTGCTTCAGGTCCTCGCCATCAAGCTGCGGCAGATGGAGGGCGCGACGCTCGAGGCCATGAGCCAGGAGTTCGCCGGGCTCACGGGCGACGTGATCGAGCGCCGGGTCGCCGCCGCCTTCGGCCCGGGACTTCCCCGTCCCGACCGGCTCGCCCTGCTCCAGGCCCCCGGCACCGGCCGCGGCCGCGTGGGGCGCGCGCTGCTCGGCTGGCTGGTCCCGGTGGAAGGCGCCGCCGTCGAGGGCTCCCGCTGTCGCCGCATCGCGGTCGCCCCTGGCATCGAGCTGCTCATCGACGAGCAGCACCCCGTCATGCGACTCAACGGCGACGTGGAAGCGGTCACCGCCACGGTCCGCCAGGCACTCGCCGGGCTCATCGGCTCCTGATCCCCCTCGCACAAAGGTCACGCCATGTCCACGATCGTATTCCTGGTCGTTCTCGCGGTCCTCGTCCTCTGGGTCATCGGAGCGTACAACGGGCTCATCGCGCTGAAGAATCAGGTGATCAACGCGTGGAAGCAGATCGACGTGCAGCTCAAGCGCCGGCATGACCTGATTCCCAACCTGGTGAACACGGTGAAGGGGGCGATGGACTTCGAGCGGGGCACGCTCGAGGCGGTCATCGCGGCGCGCAACAAGGCGGTGAGCGCCACCGGCGTGAAGGACACGGCCCGGGCGGAGGGTGAGCTCACCCAGGCCCTCGGCCGGCTGTTCGCGCTGACGGAGGCCTACCCGGAGCTCAAGTCGAACCAGAACGTGCTGCAGCTGCAGGAGGAGCTCACCAGCACGGAGAACAAGGTGGGCTTCGCACGGCAGCTCTACAACGACGTCGCCACGCAGTACAACACCAAGCAGGCCACCTTCCCCACGCTGCTCGTGGCCGGGCTCGCCAAGGCGACGCCGGCGGAGCTGTGGGAGATCGAGGACGCCGCCGAGCGCGCCGTGCCCAAGGTGGACCTGTCGCTGAACAAACCCCCGCAGTGAGCGAGGACGCCAACCTCTTCGCGCAGCAGGAGGCCAACCGCCGCCGCTCGAACTGGCTGGTCGTCGGATTCATCGTCTTCTTCGCGTGGGTCGGCTTCGGCGGCGACGTGGGCCTCGGCCTGCTCACCGCCGACGCGCCGCCGGACTCCTATCACCACGCCGTCCCGTTCATCGGTCTGTTCACCACGGTCATCGCCGCGGGCATCTGCTGGTACGCGTGGCGGCATGGCCCCGAGCGTGTGCTCTGGTCCACCGGCGCGTGGGAGATCATCGAGCCCGCCACGCCGGCGCAGAAGCAGCTGGTCAACGTGGTCGAGGAGATGGCGATCGCGTCCGGGCTGCCGAGGCCGCGGCTTTGGGTCGTGCCCGACGACGATCCCAACGCCTTCGCCACCGGCCGCGACGCGCAGAGCGCCAGCATCGCGGTCACCGAAGGGCTGCTGGCCGCGTTGAGCCGGGAGGAGCTCCAGGCCGTGGTGGCTCACGAGATGGCCCACGTGCGCAACCTCGACGTGCGACTCATGACGCTGCTCGCGGGGATGGTCGGGGCCATCGCGCTGATGTCGGACGGGATGGGGCGCATGCTTCGCGTCGGCGGTCGGACGGGCGGTCGCATCGGCGGTGGGCGGCGCGGCGGCAGCGGCAAAGGCGGCGGGAATCCACTGGCGCTGCTGGTGCTCGGCCTGTGGCTCATCACGCTGATCGTGGCGCCCGTGGTCTCCCGCATCCTGGCGATGTCGGTGAGCCGGAAGCGAGAGTTCCTGGCCGACGCCACCGGCGCCCAGCTCACCCGCAATCCCATGGCGCTGGCCTCGGCGCTGGAGAAGCTCGCGGCCGCCACGGCCGCCACCCGGTCCATCACCCGGGGCGCTGCCCACCTCTGCATCGTCGATCCGGCACCCGGGATACTGTCCTCGCGCGAGGGGTTTCTGGCCGACGTCCTCGCCTCCCACCCGCCGATCCGCCAGCGGATCATCCGGCTGGAAGGCATGGGCTATCAGCAGGTCAAGCGTCAGGCCGCCGGCTGATGTCCACGCGCTATGAGGAGTC
Organism: uncultured Gemmatimonadales bacterium; assembly: GCA_963846545.1. Lineage (GTDB taxonomy): Bacteria > Gemmatimonadota > Gemmatimonadetes > Gemmatimonadales > GWC2-71-9 > CAVVWJ01. Next base: position 421,806 of record CAWJWG010000003.1, read on the forward strand.
GCCGCCGCTGCCGGAGCTGCGGAGCCTGGTCCATCGGATCTGGTGGCTGCAGGGAGATGCGGCGGAGGGACAGGTCCCGTTCCAGCGGGCGATGCCCGATGGTCGGGGCGAGCTGATCTTCAATCTTGCCGACCCGTTCGAGGGCCGATCGGGTGGGGTCGCGCGCCGTCAGCCGCTGGCGCTGCTGGTGGGTCCCACCCGGCGCGCGATGGAGATACGGCCGACCGGTGCGGTGGATCTGATCGGCGTCCGGTTTCGCCCCGAGGCGCTGTCCGGCTGGCTCCGGGTGGGCGGCGGTGAGCTGCTCGACCGGACCTACGACCTGACCGAGGTCTCGGCGCCACTCGACCGAGCGCTCCACGAGCAGCTCGCCGACGCGGGGGATCCGACTCGGCGCCTGGCCGTTCTGCAACGACACCTCGCTTCGGCCGTGTCGCGGCTGCGGCCCGACGGCCGGCTCGGCGCCGCGGTGGACCTGGCGATGGCGGATGGACGGGCCCGTCCTGATGCTGTGGCGCATGCGGTGGGGATGAGCCACCGGCAGCTCAGCCGGCTCCTCCGGGAGCACCTGGGCTTCGGCGCCAAGCCGCTGGTCCGGTTGGGACGGTTCCAGCGTGTCCTGAGGACGCTCGATGTCCCCGGCCGACACTCCGTCGCCGGCGTGGCGATGCGCGCCGGGTACTTCGATCAGGCCCACTTGACCCGGGACTTCCGCCTCTTCGCCGGCATTCCCCCGGTCCGCTACCTCCGCGAAGCCCGGGAACTGGCCCGGCATTTCATCGCCGAGGAGTAGCCGGCGGCGAATTTTTCCAAGACTCCGCTGCCGTCACCGGGTACTTTGGTCCTCCCCTCACCGGAGAGAGATCCGATGCGCGTGCTCCTGTCCACCCTGCTCGTCGCCCTCGTGGCCGGCTCGGCCGTGCCGTCGCCGACACCCGCGGCCCCGCACCGGGCGACCCTCGCCGACCTCGCCTTCATGACGGGGTGTTGGCGCGGGGCATCAGGCCCGGGCACGACCATCGAGGAGTACTACACGCCGCCGTCGGACAACCTGATGCTCGGCGTATCGCGCTACACCAAGGGGGCCTCGGTGGTGGACTACGAGTTCTCCATCATCCGGGCAGAGGGCGACTCGGACCTCGTGTTGACGCCGCATCCCAAGGGACAGGCCGCGGCCGATTTCCACATGAGCTCGCTCAAGCGGGGCGCTGTGGAATGGAGCAACCCCAAGCACGACTTTCCGCAGCGAATCAAGTACCGGAAGCTGGGCGCGGACTCCCTGGTGGCGCGGATTGAGGGACCGGGGGACAACGGGACCCAGTCGTCCGAGTGGAGGATGGGGAAGACGGCCTGCGGGAAGTGATGGGGCAGGCTCGACGTGACGGGCCGTCAGTTCCCGCCGGTGAGCTCGATGACTTCCGCGGTGAAAGCCCCGGGATCGAAGGGGAGTACCACGACGTGGTCGGCGCCGGCGGCCTTCGCGCCCGTGCCATCTCCCGAGACCAGTGCCACCACCCGGTAGGCGCGGCCCGGGGGAGGGACGAATCCTCCCAGGGCATGCGCGCCGGCGGTGTCGGTCCCGCCCTGTGCCACCACGATGCGCACCTGGCCGCCCGCCGTCCGCTTCACCAGATCCGGTCCATCGCTCGCGCGCACCACCTCGAACCCCGCGTGCCGCAGGAGCAGGGAAACGACGCGCGCGAGGTCCTCGTCGGTCACGAACACGAGTGCCTGGCCGCGACGCACCCCCGAAGCGGGTCCGACGTCGTCGAGATCCACCATCTGAATCCCGGTCGCGTAGCTCTTGGTGCGGATCTCCCGCAGGTCGCCGATCCGACGCATGATGTCGCGAATGCGGTGGAGCGCCTCGCGGACGGCCGTCAGCGTCTCGAGGCGGGAGTCGGGCGTCATCGCTGGATCGGCGATCAGGAGCTCGACGTGGGCGAAAGCCGCCATGAGCGGGTTGTTGATCTCGTGGTGCAGCGTCACCGTCATCTCGCCGATGGCGGCAAGCCGCTCCGCCCGCACCAGGTCCCGCTCCGCGGCGACGAGCGCCTTCCGAAGCTCGCGGGTCCGTCGCACCCGCTCGAGCACCTGGGGGAGCAGGTCGGCGAGGGAGACATCCTTGGCGAGGTAGTCGTCCGCCCCGCGGCGGAGCGCGGTGGCGGCCAGCGACTCGTTGCCGTGGGCGGTGATGAGGATGACGGCCGGAGGCTGGGGGCGGGCGCGGATGGCCTCGAGCACTTCGATGCCCGTGGTATCGGGGAGCTGGTGGTCGAGGAGCACGACATCCACTCCCTCGACCTGCTCCAGCGCCTCACGGCCGGTGGGCGCGTGCACCACGTCCTGGAATCCGTTGTCCGAGAGGATCTTCCTGATCAGGCGAGCCATCACCGGGTCGTCGTCCACCACCAGCACTTTCCGTGAAATTCCCGGCTCGCCCATGGTCGAGTCTGCCTAGCCGGCGGAGTCGTCGAGGAAGACGAGCGCCTGACGCTGCGTGACGACGGCTTCGAGGGCCTGGTGCACCACGGGGTCGAGCACGGTGCCGACGAGGTCGCGCATGCGCTCGACGGCGACGTCGGGGAGCATCTTCTCCTGGTAGGGCCGGGAGGTGGTGAGCGCGTCGTAGATCTCGACCGCACCGATGACCCGCCCGCCGATCGGAATGTCCTCGCCGGCGAGTCGGTCGGGATAGCCGAAGCCGTCCCAGCGCTCGTGGTGGCCGCGCACGTAGGTGATGACGTCCTTGAGATGGACCAGCGGCGCCAGGATCTGCGAGCCGACGAGCACGTGCTGCTTGACGTGCTCGTACTCGACGTCGGTGAGCGGGCCCTGCTTGTTGAGGATCTCCTCGCGAATGCCGATCTTGCCGATGTCGTGGAGCCGGCCGCCGGTGCGCACCGCCTCGATCAGCTCGTCGTTGCAGCCCATCTGCGCGGCCACGCTGGCGGAGAGGTCGGCGACGCGGGCGGAGTGTCCGCGCAGGTACGGGTCCTTGGCCTCCAGGGCGTTCACCAGGGCCTCCAGCGTCGCGATGGAGATCCGCTCCTGGTTGGCCTGCTCCAGCCGCTTTTCCGCGACCCGCTGGGCCACCTCTTCCTTCAGCCACTGGTTGATCTGCTGGCCCTCGAGCACGGTGTTTCGCTTGGCCAGCGCGTTCTGGATGGCGCGGCCGAGTTGGCTGAGGTCGATGGGCTTGATGAGGTAGTCGAGCGCGCCGCGTTGCATGCAGAGTGCGGCGCTGGTCGCGTCGTTGACGGCGGTGAGCATCAGGATCGCCATGTTCGGCTCGCGCTCGAGGATCTTGGGGACCAGCTCGACGCCGTTGATGCCCGGGAGGTTCACGTCCAGCAGCATGCCGGTGACCTTCTGCCGGCCCAGCACCTCGAGCGCCTCCTCACCCGTGGCCGCCGTGGCGACCTCGTAGCCCTGGAGCACCAGATACTTTCGCATCGAGCTCCGGATCGCCTCTTCGTCGTCCACGACGAGGAGTGTCACGGGGGCATCCTTCACGGGCGGCGCTCCTTCGTCGGGCCGCTCCGACCCGACAGGCGGCGACCACGCGAGCGAGTGAGAGGTTACTCCGAGCCTCCGAAGCTTAGGACCGGGGTAGGGTGGGGTCAATCATCGGCGGAGTCGACGAACTCCACCACGACACGCTCCGGAATCACGCCTGCTTCGTGGCCTCGGTCCAGCAATTTCTGCACCGCCTGCCTGCCGCGCATGCCGTAGTCCACGGTCCACTGATTCACGTACATCCCGACAAAAGTGTCGGTCCGCTCGTCGCCGATTCCGCGGTTGAACTGCTTGGCATGCGCAAGAGCGGGCGCGCGGTGCTCAAGCGCGTACACGATGCTGGCCCGGAGGTCCCGCGCGATCTGGCGGACGACCGTCTCGCCGAGGTCGCGCCGCACCGCGTTGCCGCCCAGCGGCAGCGGGAGCCCGGTGTCCTGGAGCCACCACGCACCGAGGTCGGCCCAGAGGTGGAGGCCGGCATCACCGTAGGTGAGCTGCCCCTCGTGGATCAGGAGGCCGACGTCCACCTCGCCCGCGTGCACCGCGTCCTCGATCCGGTCGAACGGCACCACGACGTGCTGGAGGTCGGGCTGGAACAGCTTGAGCGCGAGGAAGGCGGTGGTGAGCAGGCCGGGGACCGCGACGCGCAGTCCCCGAAGCGCCGTCCGCGGGTCCTCGGGGCAGGGTCGCCGGCTCACCAGCCGAGGCCCGTATCCGTCGCCCATGGAGGAGCCGGAGCCGAGGAGGGCGTAGTCCCGCCAGATGTAGGCGTAGGCGTGGATCGAGACCGCCGTCACCTCCAGCTCGGCCCGGCGAGCCCGCTGGTTGAGCGATTCGATGTCCGACAGCTCATGCACGTATCGGTGCTCACCGGTGTCGAGCTTGTCGGCGGCGAGGGCGTAGAACATGAACGCGTCGTCGGAGTCGGGGCTGTGGGCGACGTGAATGGTACGGGTCATGGCTTGGGTTGTTCCGCGTGGGTCTTGAACTCCTGAATCGCGGGCGCGTGGTCCCGGTACTCCGGCCGGCCCGCGGCCATCTCGCGGTCGAAGCGTCGGAGAAATTCCCGCTGGGCCTGCGACCGGGCGCCGGGATCGTTCGCGAGACCGGCGGCGGTCCCGCGTACCAGGTAGCCGAGGAGATTGTCGGGCGACTGCTCGAGGAGGGTGTCGGCGAGCGCGTGGGCGCCCGGCAAGTCGCCCGACTGGAGCCGGATCACCGCCGCGTGATAGCGGGCGTCGGCATCCACGGAATCGAGCTGGGCGTAGGCCCCGAGGGCCATCGGCGTGAAGCGCTGTACCTGTGCCGTATCGCCCTGCTCCGCCGCCTGCATCACCCGGTTGTAGAGCCGGTCGAACCGCTCCCGGGGCGTCATCTGGCTGATGTCGGGTGCGGGGCCCGCCGCGAGGGTGGTGTCGCCGCGGGCGGCGCCGGCGTTGGCCATGTTGGGGATCTGCGGCGTGGGCGCTTCGGTCAGCACGCTGTAGACGATGGCGCCGACCAGCAGCACGCACATCGTTCCCGCGAAGATCCACGCGGCGCGTTCGGTGCCGGGGGCGCGGCCACCGGTCTCCACGGCGTGGCCGCAGCGGTGGCAGAATCTCGCCTGGGCGTCCAGCGCCGCCCGGCAGCGCAGACAGCTTCGCGGCGTGAGGCTCGCGCCGCAGGCGCTGCAGAACTTTCCCGAGGCCGCGGCGCCACAGGCCGGGCACGATCCGGCGATGGGTGGAGCGGTCATGTGGGCCGAAGCGTACACCGACGGCTTGCGGGTGGGTAGGCCGAGGGCGGTGGCCTCCCTTCCGCCGGCACGGTTACCGTTTACCCTTGTCGGACGGGCCGGCCGCCGGCTCACCCACTCCATCGCAAGGCACGATTTCATGACGCCTGCCAAGCCCCGGCCGTCCGGCAACGGCGACCGGCCGAGTCTGGAAGGATTCCCCACCGACCTCAAGGGCGCGGGGAAGGACGACGTGCTGACCCTGACCCGCCGGTTCGGGGTGGACTTCCTGCGGCTGCAGTTCACCGACATCCTCGGCATCAACAAGAACGTCGAGGTCCCGCGCAGCCAGTTCGAGAAGGCGCTCGACGGCGAGATCATGTTCGACGGCTCGTCCATCGAGGGGTTCGTCCGGATCGAGGAGTCGGACATGCTGCTCAAGCCCGACCTCGACACCTTCCGCATCCTGCCGTACGACGACGAGGGGGGCCGGGTGGCCCGCCTGCTCTGCGACATCTACACGCCCGACGAAGAGCCGTTCGCGGGGTGCCCGCGGATGACGCTCAAGCGCCAGGTCGAGCGGGCCCGGAAGCTGGGCTATTCGATGATGGCGGGGTGCGAGGCGGAGTTCTTCCTCTTCGAGAAATCGCCGGACGGGAGTCCCGGCACCACGACCCACGACGCGGGCTCGTACTTCGACCTCGGTCCGCTGGACAAGGGGGAGGAGATCCGCCGGGTGATCGTGGAGCTGCTGGTGGAGATGGGCTTCGAGGTGGAGGCGGCGCACCACGAGGTGGCGGACGGCCAGCACGAGATCGATCTGCGGTACGCCGACGCGCTCACCACCGCCGACAACCTGACCACCTTCAAGTTCGTGGTCCGGAACGTGGCCAACCGGTACGGCTTCGTGGCGTCGTTCATGCCCAAGCCGATCGAAGGCGTCAACGGCAGCGGCATGCACACGCACCAGTCGCTGTTCCGGGGCAAGGAAAACGCCTTCCATGATCCCAAGGGACCGAACGGTCTCTCGAAGATCGCGCTGAGCTACATCGAGGGCCTGCTCCAGCACGCGCGCGGGTTCTGCGCGGTGACCAACCCGCTGATCAACAGCTACAAGCGGCTCGTCCCCGGCTACGAGGCGCCGGTGAACGTCGCCTGGTCCATGCGGAACCGGTCGCCGCTGGTGCGGATCCCCGAGCGCCGGGGGCTGGGGACGCGGTGCGAGCTCCGGATGCCGGACCCCGCGTGCAACCCCTACCTCGCGCTCGCGGTCCAGCTCGCCGCCGGGCTCGACGGCGTCGAGCGGAGGCTCCAGGCGCGCGAGCCGGTGAGCCGGAACATCTTCGCCATGAGCTTCCGCGACCGGCGGAAGTACCGGATCGACGAGCTCCCCCGGGACCTGCACGAGGCGCTGGAGATGTTCGAGAAGGACGCGGTGGTGAAGGCGGCGCTGGGCGAGCATCTGACCCAGCGCTTCCTGGAGGCAAAGCGGAACGAGGTGATGGAGTACAACCGGCAGGTGAGCCGGTGGGAGATCGAGCAGTACCTGGGACGCTACTAGCTTCCCGCCGCGCCGGCGCGCGGGCTCGACGTCCCGGTGAGGACGAGGCTCACGGTGCCGTAGGGCAGGGGCAGGTCCAGCTGCACGGGAAGCCGGCGCGCGTCGTCCGTCAGCCGCACCGCGACGGTGGACCCCCGGCTGGTCAGGTGGACCGTGAGACAGGGAACGGTCCGGCCGTCGAAGAGCGCCACGCTCTCCCGGCCGATCACCTGAACCTGCACCGGGTTGTAGCCCGTCTTGAAGTAGCGCGAGAGCTCGAAGCTCTTCCCCACCTCGAGTGGAATGGTGCGCAGGTAGTACAAGTAGGCCAGCTCGTCGAGCGCGTCGCGCGGGGCCACCCAGTCCCGCTCGATCCCCTCCTGGCGGTACCGGCCCGAGTCGGGGACGATCTGATAGTGCTCCTCGTCCACCTTGCTGCCCTGGGTGAGCTTCCGGTGGAACCGGAGCGACGCCAACCGTTGCGACTGCACCCACGAGGTCATCTCGTAGCGCGCCCGGAAGCCCGGGGGGCCGCCTTCACCGGTCGCGGTGAAGACGAATGCATCCGCCCCCCGCTCCCGGGTCGTACGGACCACGGAAGCGGTGGCCGTGCCGACCGGGAAGTAGCCGAGGGACGCTTCGTATTGGAGCGTCTCGCCGACCGCAAACGGGTAGGGCGCCGCCAGGCGAGCGAGGAAGGCGGCATGGGCCAGCAAGGTAGCGACAGGCATCGGCACGTTGGTCGAGGATGAGAGGGAGAGGAGCAATATAAGCCTGATGCCCGAGCCCACCGGCCCGGTCGCATTCCTGTTCGATCTGGACGGCACGCTCTACGCAGGGGGAGCGGCCGTGCCCGGGGCCCCCGAGGCGGTCGCCCGCCTGCGGGGCCGCGGCGTGCCCTATCGCCTGGTCACCAACACGACCAGCCGGTCGCGCGCGATGCTGGTGGACCGCCTCCGCGGGTACGGATTCCTGGTGGAACCGGGAGAGATCTTCACGGCCACGCTGGCGGGAGCCGCCGCGGTGCGCGCCGCCCATCGGCGGGTCGTGGCCCCGTTCCTCCCGGCCGCGGGACTCGCGGATCTGGAGGGCCTCGAGCTGGTGGGCGGGTCCTCCGGGCGGAAGGGGCCGGCACCCGAGGTCGTCCTGGTGGGCGATCTCGGTGAGGCGTGGACCTACGCCCTGCTGCAGGAGGCGTTCGAGTACCTCATGGGTGGTGCCGCGTTGATCGCGCTCTCGCGCGACCGCTTCTGGCAGAAGGAGGGCCGCCTCGCGCTGGACGCGGGACCGTTCGTCGCGGCGCTGGAGCACGCCTCGGGACAGGCTGCCACGGTCGCCGGCAAACCGAGTCCGGCGTTCTATGCCGGCGCGCTCGCCAGCCTCGGCGTGACCGAGCCCTCCCGTGTGGCCATGGTGGGAGACGATCTCTGGTCCGATGTCCAGGGTGCTCAGCGCGCGGGGCTGGAGGGATGGCTGGTGCGGACCGGGAAATTCCGGGACGACGTTCTGCGCCAATCGAATGTGACCCCCGATCGCGTGCTGCCCAGCGTGGCGGCGGTCTCTCCCGCGTGAAGCCCGCTCGGGCCGTGCGCCAGCCGCTGCACCCGAGACCCGGTACGTTGCTGCGGTGGTCGATCGCCCTGGGGCTGGCGGTGGCGCTCCCCGGCGGCTTGTCGGCGCAGGCCGCGTCCGACACCACTCCTGTCGTTCCCGCCGACTCGACGGTCATCCGCGCCATTCAACTCGAGCGGCGGGACATCTTCGACCCCACCGAGCAGGGCTGGCTGGCGCGGGTGGCGAATGCGCTCCACTTCGAGACCCGCGCGCCGACCGTCCGCCGTGAGCTGCTGTTTCGGGTGGGGGAGCCGTACGACTCGGCACGGGTGGCCGAGTCGGAGCGCAACCTCCGCTCTCTGGGGGTGTTCCGGAAGGTGGGCATCGACTCGATCCAGACCGATTCGGGCGTGGTCATGCGGGTGCTCACCAAGGACGGGTGGAGCACGCGGGCGGATTGGCGCTTCCGCAGCGCGGGCGGCGAGGTCGAGTTCACCATCGGCTTGGTGGAGGACAACCTGCTGGGCACGGCATCGTCGGCATCCGTGCGCTACCGGAAGACGCCCGACCGCTCGACCGTGGCGCTCGGCTTTCGGCGGCCCCGGCTCTTCGCGGGCCGTGTCGGTCTCGGGCTGATTTATGAGAATCGCTCGGACGGGCGGCTCAACGCGATGGTGCTGGAGCAGCCGTTCTATTCACTCGATGCGCCGTTCGGGTTTCGGTTCGAGGCCGAGGATCGCGACGAGCGGGTGCTCCGATTCTTCGACGGGAGCGCCGACGCTCAGGACACCCTGACGAGGCGATACACGCTGGTCCGGGCCTCGACGGCATGGGGCGTGCGGCGGTCTTCGCAGGGGTACGTGCGCGTGGGTGTGCTGGGGCAGGTGCGGCGGGACGACTTCCTCCCCGAGGGGTCCGGGCTCGGGTTCCCCCGGTCGGTAACGGCGGCCGTCGGGCCATACCTGGTCTGGAATCGGGCGCGCTTCCTGGTCACCGAAGGCGTCGCCGGCTTTTCCCGCGAGGAGGACGTGGATCTCGGCACCACGCTGCGCGCGGGCCTCAATCTCGCGCCACGCGCGTTCGGCTACGAGCGCAACGGCGTCGCGCCGCTGGTCTCGGCCCGCGTCGGTGCGAAGATCCCCGGCGGCTTCGCCTACCTCGAGGGATTGGCCGGCGGCCTGTACACCTCCGCGGGACTCGACTCCGGCGTGGTGCAACTCGCCGCCACGGGAGTCACCAAGCCGACCCGCGGGCACGTGGCCATCCTGCACGTCGAGGCGGGTTGGCTGGACAATCCGCTCCCGGGCGCGGAGTTCGACCTGGGGCTCGGCAGCGGGCCCCGGGCGTTCCGGAGTCACGCCTTCACCGGAGATCGCACCGTGTTCGCCACCGCCGAGTACCGGGTGACCGTGGTGGAGGATTTCCTGGGACTGGTCGGGCTGGGTATCGCCGGCTTCGCGGACCACGGTGGGGCCTGGTACGCCGGCACGCCGCGGCGGTTCGGCTGGGACGCGGGGATCGGACTGCGCCTCGGCGCGAGCCGGGCGTCCGATACCGAGGCCCTGCGGTTCGACCTGGCGCGCCGGTTCGCCAACGACGCGCAGGATGCGGGGTGGGTCGTGACCGTCGGGAAGGGCTTCGTCTTCTCGCCGGTCGGGAGACGGGCGCTCTAGACGGCGATGTAGCGGCTCACCAGCACCAGCGCCACGATCACCACCACGATGAGCAGGGCCAGCGCGAGCACGGTGATGCCCTTGGGCCGGCGCGCGGGCAATCGAAGGAATCGACTCATGGCCCCATTGTATCGCGACGGAGAACAGGAAGCCACTGCCGCCGGGACCGGGCCGTCCATCGGGGCGGCGCTCGCCGCCGGCCTGATCGGCGCCGCGGTGGCGCTCGCGCTCTTCATGTGGCTGGGCTACCAGGTCCGGGAGGGCCATCCCACCAGCTTCGACCTCGGCGTGCGCGCGGCCGTCCGCGCGCTCGACAGCCCGGCCCTGACCAAGGTGATGTGGGGCGCCAGCATGTTCGGTGCTCCGAAGTACCTGGGTCCACTCGCCCTCCTCGCCGCCGCGGTGTTTTTTCATCGCGGCTGGCGCCGGGGGGGCTGGCTGACCCTGGCGATGGTGGCCGGCGCCGTTCTGCTCGACACCGGGCTCAAGCAGCTATTCGCCCGGGCGCGACCCGAGGCGTTCTTCGACTTCTATCCGTTACCGACCACCTACAGCTTCCCGTCAGGACACGCCATGTTCTCGGCGTGCTTCTTCGGAGGCCTGGCCGCCCTGGTCGCCCATCGGCTGGAGAGCCGCTGGCGGCAGGCTGCGCTGTGGGTGGCCGCCCTCCTGCTGACCCTGCTCATCGGGGTGTCCCGCATCTACCTGGGGGTGCACTACCCGAGCGACGTCCTGGGGGGGTATGCCGTTGGCGTGGTCTGGGTGGCTGCCTTGGCGCTGGGGGACCGTCTCGCGGAGCGACGTCGGCGCAGGTGAGCGCCCACGCGGCTTGCGGAGGCGCGTCGGCCCGGGCATTCTTAGAGGATCACCCCGGCGGATTCGCCGGGCCACGGGCTTAAATCGGTCGGGCCACCGGCCGTTTGCGACCCCCCGAGCCCATTCCCAGCCGACAGCAGTTCCCGGCGCCCCCCGCCGAGTTGGCAGTCCCCTCAAGAGGACCCTCGCATGCGCCGACTCCGCATAGGCGTGCTGGATCTGGTCACCAAGGCCCCCAACCGGTCGCTCTATGCCCGGCTGATGCACGCCAATCTGGCGAGCATCATGCCCCAGGTCATCAGCGTCTGGTGTGAACAGGAAGGACACGACGTTCGGCTGGTGTGCTACACCGGGCTGGAGGATCTGCTCCAGGAGCTGCCCGCCGACCTCGACGTCCTGTTCATCGGTGCCTTCACCCAGTCCGCACAGTTGTCCTATGCGTTGAGCAGCATGTTCCGCCGCAACGGGGCGATCACGGTCCTGGGTGGCCCGCATGCCCGGTGCTACCCCGAGGACGCCCGCAAGTATTTCGACTACGTCCTGGGATTCACCGACCGGAGCATCGTCGCCGACGTGCTGCGCGATCCCGCTCCGCAACGGCCCTACGGCGTCCACCTCATGTCGGCCCGCCAGCCGACCGAGCTGCCCACGCTGCAGGAGCGATGGAAGTTCGTGGCACCCACGCTGGCCAAGGCGCCCACTATCAAGATCGTGCCGATGATCGGCAGCCTCGGCTGCCCCTACACCTGCAGCTTCTGCATCGACTCCACGGTGGACTACCAGCCGCTCAGCTTCCCGCAGCTGCGGGCTGACTTGGGATTCCTCCTGACCAAGATGAAGAATCCGATCGTCGGGTGGCACGATCCGAACTTCGGCGTGCGCTTCGACGATTACATGGAGGCGGTGGAGCAGGCCGTTCCCCGCGGCAGCATGCGGCACATCGCGGAAAGCAGCCTGTCGCTGCTCTCGGAGCCGCATCTCAAGCGGCTCCGCGCGAACAATTTCCAGGCGATTCTGCCGGGCATCGAGTCGTGGTACGACCTGGGCAACAAGTCCAAGACCCGGCGCACCGGGATGGACAAGGTCAAGCAGGTCTCCGAGCACGTCAACATGATCCTCCGGTACATTCCCTACATCCAGACCAACTTCGTCATGGGCCTCGACGGCGACATGGGCCCCGAGCCGTTCGAGCTCACGAAGAAGTTCATCGACCTCTCGCCGGGCGCGTTCCCGGCCTATTCGCTCCTGTCCGCGTTCGGCCGCGCGGCGCCGCTCAATCTGGAGTATCAGCGCGCCGGCCGGGTGTTGCCCTTCCCGTTCCACTTCCTCAACAACAACCACGCGATGAACGTCAAGCCGAAGCACTACCAGTGGCCGGAGTTCTACGACCACCTGGTGGACGTGACTCGGTATTCGTTCTCGTGGAAGGCGATCGGCCGGCGGATCGGGGCGACGCAGAACATGATCCCGAAGTGGATGAACATCGTGCGCGCCGTCTCTACCGAGGGCTTCGGGCGTATCAAGTATCACACCGAGATGCGCGCGCGCCTCGACAACGACAGGCCGCTCCGCGCGTTCTTCGATCGCGAGACCGACGAGATCCCGGCGTTCTACCGGGACAAGATCCGGCAGGACCTCGGGCCGCTCTACGAGTTCCTGCCGAGCGGGGCGCTGGAGCACGATCCCAACGCCTACCTGAACTCGCAGACCGAGCTCGCGCCGCTGACGCTGGCGCAACAGGCCTAGCCGGGAGCCACTTCGGACGTCCAGAGGGGGCCATGATCGGACGATCATGGCCCCCTCGTTCGTTGCGGGGCAGCGTGTCGGAGGGGCGGGTCAGGCTCGGGGACGATCCACCGAGCGAGTCCGGGCACCGGCCTCGCTCTTCTCACGCTGCCCGCCACCGCGGAACTCGAAGTGCTCCTCACTCATCAGCCGCTCGCCCTCGGGGAGGGCCGGCGCGGTCAGATGCCAGAGCAACAGCTGCCGGCCGATCGCGGACGCCGCCTGCCAGGTATCCGGCTGGAGCGCGGGATAGAGCGCCGCGTATTGGGGACGAAGTCGGGCTTCGCGAATGGTGGTGCTGTCCATGGCCGCTCCGCGTTCGGTTGGATGTCCGCCGCGAAGTTGCGCGGGATCGGCTCTGTGGGCAAGGGGCAGAACCTGCCGCCGCGGCCTAAGCCGTCCCTGGGTAAGCGGGTCTGCAGGATTGCGGAACCTGTTGTGGCACCTTAGGTTTGCTGTCCCCGGCGCCGTAGCCAAGTGGTAAGGCAGAGGTCTGCAAAACCTCGATTCGTCGGTTCGATTCCGACCGGCGCCTCTCGTGGGGCAACACGTACGGGCCTCCCATCCGGGGGCCCGTTCGCATTCGAAATCCCGTCACGACCAACTCGAGGCCGCACCGATGGCGCACCGGGGGACCTTCGGCCGATCGCGAAGAAGCCTGCCCCGAATCCTGCTCAGCATGGGATTCCTGGCGCTCGTCGGTCTCGGCGCCGCACTGGTTGGTTTCCGCCTGAGTGCGGTCTGGCGCGAGCGAGTGGCCGACAACGCGCTCGTGCCCCGGAGCGGACGGGTGGTCGCCACGGCCGCTGGCGACTTGTTCGTGCAGGAGACCGGTCCTACGGCTGGCCCGGTGGTTCTGCTGGTCAACGGCACGGCGGCGTGGAGCGAGCTGTGGCGGCCGACGATGGCCGCGCTCGCCGACGCGGGGTACCGCGCCATCGCGGTGGACCTGCCGCCGTTCGGCTTCTCTCCGCGAGAAGATGGCGCGGGCTACAGTACGTCCGACCAGGCACTGCGGCTGACGGAGCTGGTGCAGGCGATGGAGCTGAACAACATCGTGCTGATCGGCCACTCAGTCGGTGCCAAGCCGGCGCTGGTGACCGCGTGGCGGATGCACGATTGGCTGCGGGGACTGGTGCTCGTGGATGCGCCGCTCGATCCGCCGCCGGTCGGGCATCCGCCGCCGCCACCGACGGAGTCCTGGCTCGCGATGCTGCTCGGCACCCCGCTGCTCGGCGAGGCAGTGGTGTCCGCCACGGTCACCAATCCAATCCTGTCGCGCTGGCTGGTGGAGCAGGTCGTCGCGAATCCCGCCGCCGCGACGCCGGCGCGTCTCGCGATGCTGCAGCTGCCGATGGTGCGGCGGGGAACCACGGCGAGCGTCACGGCGTGGCTGCGGCAGGCGCTGGTGGATGTTCCGCGGACCGGCCTCAGTGACCGCCAGCGCTACGCCGGCCTCGACCGCCCCGTGCTGCTGATCTGGGGAGCCGAGGATCGGATCACGCCGGTGGCGCAGGGGCGCCGGCTGCAGGGGGCATTTCCCGATGCACGCCTGACCGTCCTGCCGGGCAGCGGGCACCTCCCGCAGCTCGAGGACACGGGACCGTTCAACGAGGCGCTGGTGTCCTGGCTGGGGGCACTGCCTCCTCGCGAGGCGACCGCTCGAACATCAGGGGGTCGATGATCTCCGCGCCCGTCCTGCCGGCGCCGAGAGTCCACGGGTCCCGATTCGGCGGGCCATCGCAGGCATCGGCCGATAGCCTGGCGCAAATGAAGACTTCTCTCCGCGAGCGTTGGACGCCCCCGGTCACCGGCGCCGGCACCCACCGGCTCGAGTACCGCCCACCGCTCGACTGGGCCGCGCTCCGTACCTTCCTGACTGCTCGAGCGACGCCGGGCGTCGAGCATGTCACTGCCGACGGCCGCTACCAGCGGACGCTTCGCCTGGGCCGGTTCGTCGGATGGCTCACCATCGGGCCCGCGGCCGCCGGCGACGCCCTCGAGGTCGAGGCGTCCGCAGAGCTGTCTCCTGCCCTCGCGGTCCTGCTCCCGCGCGTCCGGCGTTTTCTCGACCTCGATATCCATCCGAGCGACGTCGTCGCGCACCTCGGCGCTGACCCGGTGCTCGGCAAGCTGGTCGCTCGACGTCCGGGCCTTCGTGTCGCCCGCACCGTGGATGGGTTCGAGCTCGCGCTTCGCGTGGTTCTGGGACAGCAGGTGAGCGTGCGCGGAGCGAGCACCCTGGCCGGCCGATTGGCCGCGGCGCTCTGCGAGCCGCTGGAGGAGGTGCCAGGACTCGAGCTTCGATACCTGCCGGTGGCTGCCGAACGCCTGGCCCAGGCGAGTCTCGCCTCGGTGCGAGACATCGGGCTGCCGGCGAGCCGAGCCGCGTGCCTGATCCGATTGGGTCGAGCTGTCGCCGCTGGCGAGCTTCCCGAGCTGGCATCGAATGGGGTGCTCCCGGAGCGAGCAACCGCGGAGCCGACCGACTTCCTGCGGCGATTCACCGAGCTGCCCGGAATCGGTCCCTGGACCGCGGCCTACGTGGCGATGCGCGCTCTCGGCTGGAGCGATGCGTTCCCCGAGGGCGACCTCGGCCTCCGCTCGGCGATGGGTGGAGCTTCTCCCGCGCGGATGCGACTCCTCGCCGAGCGCTGGCGCCCGTGGCGGTCGTACGCGGCGCAGCACTTGTGGGCGGGGTTGGGAGATCCCGACCGATGATTTTCTGGGAGACGATGGCCACGCCGCTCGGCATCACCCTCGATCCATCATCGTGCCCCGTCACCGCGTGATCGGCGCCGACGGCTCTCTCACCGGTTTCGGCGGCGGGCTCGACCGGAAGCGCTGGCTTCTCCGTCACGAGGGCGCGCACGCGCCCGGCCACGACCTGCAACTCTCGCTTCGACGCGTTTACCATGCCCTTGAGTGGACGGACGTCTACGACGGGGAGGCACGGTGAGCGCTTTCGACTATGTGATCGTGGGCGGGGGCATGACCGCCGACGCCGCGGCGAAGGGCATCCGGAAGGCCGATGCCAAGGGAAGCATCGCCATCGTGGCCGCCGAGTCGCATGCGCCGTACAATCGGCCGCCGCTGACCAAGGGTCTCTGGAAGGGCGACGATCCCGAGGGGATCTGGCGCAAGACCGAAGAGACCGGGGCGGCGATCATGCTCGGCTGCCGGATCGATCGTGTCGATCCCAAGCAGAAGCGCGTCACCGACGATCGCGGCACTTCCTACGACTACGGCAAGCTGCTCCTGGCCACCGGCGGTACCCCCCGGCGGCTGCCCAATACACCCGACGACGTCATCCCCTACCGCACGCTCGACGACTATCGCCGTACCCGCGCACTTGCCGACCAGGGAGCGAGCTTTGCGGTGATCGGTGGAGGGTTCATCGGCTCGGAGCTGGCCGCCGGCCTCCGCATGCAGGGCCGTGAGGTCACCATGATCGTGAAGGAGGACGGCATCGGCGCTCGCGTGTTTCCGGCCGAGCTGTCGAAGTGGATCGCCGGCTACTATCGCGACAAGGGTGTCACCGTGCGGCTGGGAGAGACCGCGTCGCGTGTGGAGCGGAGCGGAAGCCGCCTGCGGGTGCAGCTCGAGGGAGGCGAGTCGGTCGAGGCTGACGCGGTCGCCGCGGGCCTGGGTATCGAGCCCAACGTCGAGCTCGCCCGCGCGGCGGGGCTGAAGGTGGGCAACGGCATCGAGGTGGACGAGATGCTTCGGACCAGCGCACCCGACATCTTCGCCGCGGGTGACGTGGCCAGCTTCCACAATCCCGCGCTGGGGAAGCGAATCCGGGTGGAGCACGAGGACAACGCGAACACCATGGGAAAGGCGGCGGGCGCGAACATGGCCGGCGCCGGTCGGCCCTACGAGCACTTGCCGTTCTTCTATTCCGATCTGTTCGATCTGGGCTACGAGGCAGTCGGGGACCTCGACTCGCGACACCAGACCGTGGTCGACTGGAAGAAGGAGTACCGCGAGGGCGTGATCTACTACCTCGAAGGCGGGCGGGTGCGCGGGGTGCTGCTCTGGAACGTGTGGGAGCAGGTGGATGCCGCTCGCGCGCTGATCGCCGAGCCGGGACCGTTTCGTCCGGAGCAGCTCAAGGGCCGGCTGCCCGCGTCCTGAGGGTGCCGGTGTCCTGAGAGTCTCCGCGGTCAATCACAAGGGCGAGTACCACCAGTTCGTCACCGTCTTGGCGGCTCTCACCCTGAGCTCGAGCGACCCCCCGGTGGCGACGTGGACTGCGCCGAAGCGGCGCGCCGCGTGCGGGACGCGCCCGCCAGCAGCAGTGCCCCGAACACCAGCATCACCAATCCCCACCAGAGGTTGATGTTGACCCCGAGCGACACGGCGTAGCGTGCCGTGTCGCCCAGGGTGGCCAGGCCGTAGCCGCCCAGGATGAGGCCGAGGACGGTGAACAGCCCGCCGATCGGGAGCCGGATGTCGAAGCTCGCGGGTGCGCTCATCACCACCTCCTAGAAGAACACGAGGTTGAGGGCCAGGGTCAGGGCAAGCACCACCACTGCCAGGACCCAGGGCCGGGAGCGGAGGGGCAGATCGCTGTCACTCGGCTTGGGCGTCAGTGAATAGACCAGCCCGCGCAGCTCCTCCGCCGGACGCGGCTGGGTGGCGAGGCTGACCACGATCGTCACCAGGAAGCAGGTGACCCATGCCACGATCGCGGTCCAGAAGGTCTGGGCCAGCTCGCTCGGGTAGGTGTGGATCAGCCCGAAGAAGCCGCCCTTGATCCCCGGCGCCGCTCCGCCCGGCAGGGTCAGTCCGTGGTGCAGCGCCGCGGCGAACGTGCCGGAGAGAAGGCCGGTAAACGCGCCGTGACCCGTGCTGCGGCTCCAGAACATGCCGAGCGCGAAAGTGGCGAAGAGGGGCGCGTTGACGAAGGCGAACACGAGCTGCAGCAGGTCCATGATGTTGTTGAACGCTCCCGCCACGTAGGCTGCCGCGATCGAGAGCAGGATTCCGCCGACCGTCGCCACCCGTCCCATCCAGAGGTAGTGCTCGTCCGACGCGCCGCGCCGGATGTGGCTCTGGTAGATGTCGTAGGTCCACACCGTGTTGAAGGCGGTCACGTTGCCCGCCATTCCGGACATGAATGACGCGAGCAGCGCCGTCAGCCCGAGACCGAGCATGCCGGTGGGGAAGAGTTTCACCAGCATCATCGGTGTGGCGAGGTCGTAGTCGAGCACCACGCGCCCTGCGCCATCGAGGAGCGGCGCGCCGTCGGCGGCGAGCTTGGCGGGCACCAGGCCCTGACCCACGCCGCCGTCGCCCGCTCCCAGTGCCAGCGCGATCATGCCGGGGAGGATCACCAGGAAGGGAAACAGCATCTTCGGCACCGCGGCGATCAGCGGGGTCCGCCGGGCGGCGGTCATCGAGTCGGCGGCCATGGCCCGCTGGACGACCAGGAAGTCGGTGCACCAGTAGCCGAACGAGAGGACGAATCCCAAACCCATGACGAGGCCGAACCACTCGACGCCGATCGGATTCTGCGACGCGTCACCCATGTGCGACCACGTATGGGTGTACGCCCCCGCCGGGAGTCCTCGGCCCGACGCCACCTCCGCCAGCCGATCGGAGAGACCGTCCCACCCGCCCACGGCATACATCCCGAGCGCCACGAGGGGAATGAAGCCGAAGACGATGAGGAAGAACTGCAGCACTTCGTTGTAGATCGCGCTGGTGAGCCCGCCGAGCAGGATGTAGGCGAGCACGATGATCGCGGCGACCAGGACGCTGACGTCGAAGCTCCATCCGAGGAGGAGATTGAGCAGCTTCCCCATGGCATACATCGAGACGCCGGAGGAGAAGATGGTCATCATCGCGAAGGAGGCGGCGTTCAGGGTGCGCGTCTTCTCGTCGAATCGGAGGCGGAGATACTCGGGCACCGAGCGGGCCCGCGAGCCGTAGTAAAACGGCATCATGAACAGGCCGACGAACACCATCGCCGGGATGGCGCCGACCCAGTAGAAGTGGCTGGTGGCGATGCCGTACTTCGCGCCCGAAGCGCCCATGCCGATGACTTCCTGGGCGCCGAGGTTGGCCGAGATGAACGCCAGCCCGGTGATCCAGGGCGGCAGGGAGCGGCCCGAGAGGAAGAAATCGGTGCTGGTGCGCGTCAGCCTGCGCAGTCCCCATCCGACTCCCAGCACCGCGACGAAATAGAGCGCCATCACGGCGTAGTCGATCGGCGAGAGCTGGGCGACCGGAGCGGTGTCCATCATCGAGGCCTCGGCTGAGGGGGGTCGTGCCCTCGAGCCGTCGCGGGTGTCCGGCTCGTGCCCAATCTAGGAGTCGATGGCGGCAGCGGCCAGCGTCGGGCGAATGTACGCGAAATGAAACCGGCACCATGGTGATGCCGTCTCCCTAGACACGGCCGCCGGCTGGCGGTTACGGTCCATCTTCACCTTTCGACAGGATGTCCCATGGCGGCACGATTCGGGCTAGCGGCGCTGGCGTTTCTTGCTGGTCTCCCGGGTGCCGTGGCGGCGCAGGGCGCGCCCCTCGGCTACGCCATCGACGTCACCGACCGCAGCGACGACATCTTCCGGGTCACCGCCTGGGTGAGCGGCCTGACCGAGGCCAACGCGGTGTACCAGTTCGCCGCCACCGCGCCGGGGACCTACCAGGTGATGGACATCGGCCGCTACGTCCGCCGCTTCGAGGCCTTCGACGCCGCGGGCCGCTCGGTGCCCGTGGAGCGCGTGGCCGTCAACCAATGGAAGCTGTCGGATGCCCCGCGGGTCCGAACCCTCCGCTATACCATCGCCGAGACTTGGGACACGCCGGTGGACGAGCACAACGTCTACCTCATGTGCGGCACGTCGATCGAGCAGGATCACGTCCTGATCAATCCACACGCCGTGATCGGCTATCCCACCGGCATGCAGGCCAGGCCCATCCGGCTCCGCATCGCGTATCCGAAGACGTGGAAGGTCGGCACCGCGCTCACCCGGGATCGGGGCGGTGCCTATCTCGCCGACGATTTCGATCAGCTGGTGGACTCTCCCATCCTGCTCGGGCGGCTGACCGAGGCGAGGACCCGCGTCACCGGCGTACCCGTGGAGATCTACACCTACTCGGCGACCGACAAGATCAAGTCCGCCCAGCTGCTCGGCGCGATGGACGACATGCTCCAGGCCGCCGGCCGCTTCCTCGGAAAGTTGCCGGTGGACCGCTACACCTTTCTCTACCACTTCGCCGATCGGCCGAACGGTGCGTGGGAGCACTCGGTGAGCTCGGAATACGTGCTGCACGAGAGCCCGTTCACGGATTCGCTCGGCGCCTACGTGACCGACATCGCCGCGCACGAGTTCTTTCATATCGTGACGCCGCTCAACATCCACAGCGAGATCATCGAGCACTTCAACTTCGTGACCCCCGTGCCCTCCCAGCACCTGTGGCTGTACGAGGGGACGACGGAGTGGGCGGCTCACGCGATGCAGCTCCGGTCGGGCCTCAAGAGTCCTGACGACTACCTGAAGAAGGTCGTCCAGAAAATGAAGATCGACCGGGCCAACTTCGATTCCACCTACAGCCTGCGGGAGCTGGCTCTCACTTCCTACAGCGACTCGGGGCAGGCCCAATACGGCAACATCTACCAGCGGGGGGCGCTCACCGCCGGCCTCTTGGACATCCGGCTCCTCGAGCTCTCGGGGGGGACGCGGGGCCTGCAGGATCTCATCGGTGACCTGACGCGGAAGTACGGCAAGCGGCGGGCGTTCCCGGAGTCCACCTTCGTCGACACCCTGGTGGCGATGAGCTATCCCCAGGTGCGCGACTTCTTCGACCGGTACGTGTGGGACTCGCAGCACCTGCCGATCGCGGAGTACTACGCGAAGCTGGGGATCCGGCTGATCGAGGCGCCGGACGGCACCCCCGAGCGCTTCGAGATCGACTCCGCGGCGACCACCGGCCAGAAGGCGCTCCGGGAGGCCTGGCTGGGACGGAAGGCCAGGGCCGCCAGCTAGAGGCGAAGTCGAAATTTTGGGTGTATCGTATCGGGAGACCCTGGACCGAGGAGGTTCCTCCGATGCTCGCCCGACTCGCTTCGATCGCTATCGCGCTCACCCTGGGCGCCGCTCCCCTTGCCGCCCAGGCGGCAGCCCCGATCTCCGCCTGCGACTCCGACGCCCTCTGCGGCGCCGTTCCCCGGCCCATCGGACTCTACGTCCGGGCGGTCGAGGCGGGCGGGCGGTACCTCACGCTGGAAGACGGAACCTCTTGGGAGGTCGAGATTTCCGACCGCGCCACGACCGGTTCCTGGGCCCCTGACGACTTCGTGACCTTGAGCTGGATCGGCGCACCGCGGGGTGATTTCGCTTACCTGCTCACCCGGCCGGGCGACCTGGAGCAGCGGGCGGCAGCTCGGCTGGCCGGCCGGCGGCCGGGCCCCGGCGGTCAGGAGTAGTAGCGCCGGAGGTAGGCGGCGAGGCCGTCGAGGTCGGGAAACAGCCGTCGCTCGTCGACGCTCACCATGTCGAGCTGGTCCCGGAGCCTCCGGGCATCGCGGGCGGGGATGACGAACCGGGTCAGCGCCGAGCGAAGGCCGATCGCCTCGAGGAACACGTCGAACGGACGTCGGTTGTCCGAGCACAGCGTGAAGGTCGCCGCTTGGCTGGTGATGCGCGCGTCGAGTGACGGCGGCTCGATCATGCAGACGAAGTCACGCTCTCGCGTCCTGGGTTCGAAGAGCGCCCAGGGCGTGAACGGGCGGTCCTGCCCGAGTACCCCCTCCAGGTCCTGAATCAGCAGCGCCCGCTCCGGCAGCCGGAAGAACCGGTGGACCGCCTTCCAGTCGAGCCGCCAGATCGCGCGGTCGACGTCGGGGGCACCTTCGAGCGTGGCGAAGTGGGCGGCCACCATCGGGGAGTAGGTCCAGTCGAGCAGTCTGGTGGGCAGGCCGTGATGCTGCGCCGCGATCAGCACCTCCCAATCGTTCACCGGGCCGGTGCCGAAGAACGGGCGCGAATAGCGGATGAAATTGCGGAGGATGTGCTCCTCGAGATCCGCCTTGGCGTGGGCTGGGGTGACCCCGCCGAGGGTATCGAGGCTGGTGAGCAACGGCCACTCGGCGTTCGCGGCGCCCCGAAAGACCCCGCTGTCCCGATGGCGACCCGTGGCCGGATCCGGCTCGGCCGGCGTGACCCTGGCGATCAGGTCCGCGAGGCTCGCAATGGTGATCGTGGTGATGGACATGGCCGCGACGTCTCGGTGATCGGTGTCGCGCAAGATAGCCGCGCCCGCGATCTTTCCCCCATGCCGCTCGACCTCACCGCGCTGGCCGCCCGTCTGCCGCCCCACCCCGTCACGCGCTTCGCCCCGAGCCCCACGGGCGCGCTCCATCTCGGCCACGTAGCCAACGCGATCTACGTGTGGGGCGTGGCGCGAGCGCTCGATGGCCGGGTGCTTCTGCGGATCGAGGATCACGACCGAGGCCGTTCCCGGCCGGAGTTCGAGCGCGCGGCGCTGGAAGACCTGGAGTGGCTGGGGCTCCGTCCCGACCTCGGCACAGCC
Organism: uncultured Gemmatimonadales bacterium; assembly: GCA_963846545.1. Taxonomy (GTDB): domain Bacteria; phylum Gemmatimonadota; class Gemmatimonadetes; order Gemmatimonadales; family GWC2-71-9; genus CAVVWJ01. Next base: position 443,953 of record CAWJWG010000003.1, read on the forward strand.
GACGAATTCCGGGCCGGGGCCTCACTCCGTCGCCAGAGCGACAATCACCAGGTCTACGCGTCGGCGCTGGAGGGCCTGCGGCGCACCGCCCAGGTCTACGCCTGTGACTGCAGCCGAAAGGAGATCGCGGCCGAAGTCGGCGATCCGTTCAACGAAGAGACCGCGTATCCGGGTCGCTGCCGGATGCGCGGATTGTCGCTTGAGCCTGGGCGCGGCGTGCGCGTGGTGTTCGACCCGGGCGAGGAACGATTCACCGACGCGCTCGCGGGAGCGATCTCCCAGTCCCCCTCGGCGCAGTGCGGCGACCTGCTGCTCCGGGATCGGAAGGGCAACTGGACCTACCAGTTCGCGGTGGTGGTGGACGATCAGCGGCAGCAGGTGGATCTGGTCGTTCGCGGGGAGGACCTGCTCTCTTCGACCGGCCGCCAGATTCGGCTCGCGCGCATGCTGGGCCGGGGTGAGCCGCCGGTGTTTCTCCACCATCCGCTGATCCGCAAGCCGGACGGCGCCAAGCTGAGCAAGTCGAGCGGCGACACCGGCATCGGAGAGCTGCGCCGGGCGGGTGCCTCCGCCGCGACAGTGCTCGGCCGGGCGGCGTGGCTCACCGGACTGCAGGACCAGCCTCGTCCCCTCGACGCCGGGGGCCTCGCGGTGCTGTTCGACGCCTGAGGTTCCCGCCCCCTCTGCTACTGTCCGACCGTGCCCGTGAAAATGCCGTGGCGCACACGCGCGGCCTTCGGGCTCGCGGCGGGATCCGCGTCGAGGCGATTCTCGACCCGGGCCACCAGGCGGACGGTGCCATGCAGTGTGAGCGTGTCGGTGCCGCGCCGGACACGGATCGGCAGGCTATCGCCCTCACTCTTTCCGAAGCGATCCCGGAACGCCTGGCCGAAGTCGGGGTCGAGGATCTCGACATCGCCGAGGGCGAGGAGCCGGTCGCCGGCTCTGACGCCGGCATCGTGGGCCACGCTTCCGGGCGCGACGTCCAGCACCACGATGGCCCCGCTGGAGTCCTGCGCGGACGAGAGGCCGACGCGCGGCTCGCGGATCGTGTCCGACACCTGGCGCAGGCCCGCTCGCGCGAGGATGTCCGACCAGGGGAACGGCTCCCGGCCGTCGATGTAGCGCGCGCTGAAGTCGGTGAACGATCGCCCGCCGGCGGCACGGCTCACGGTCGCCCACCAGTCGGCCGGAGTGAACCCCCGTCCCTTCTTGTAGGCCGCGCGGTAGAGCTCGCGCATCACGTCGTCGAGCGAGCGCCGGTTGTCGCTGCCGTCGCGGATGAGGACATCCAGCATGAAGCCGGCGAGGGAGCCCTTGGGGTAGTACTGGTACTGGCTCCCATCGACGGGGCCGATCCAGGTGGAGAGCGACGCGTCCTCCAAGGCGGTGACCGGGCCGGCGGCCACCTGGGCGATTTTCCCGCCGGTGAGCCCCAAGAATCCCGCCGAGTCCACCACGCCGCCACGCACCAGCGCGAGGTCGGCGTAGTAGTCGGTGATGCCTTCGCTGACCCAGAGCCACGGCGTCGGCTGCGGCCGCGCGTAGTCGTACGGCCAGAGGTCGGCGGGGCGCAGCCGCTTCACGTTCCAGGCGTGGAAGATCTCGTGGTCCGTGATCGAGGCCAGCAGCGGAGTTCCGATGAAGCCCGGGTTGTAGATCCCCAGGTGCGAGTTCCCGTGCTCCAGCGCGCTGCCGCCACCGACGTCCTGGGTGAAGACCATGAACGTGGTATAGGACCGCCAGGGCGTGTCCTGGAAGACCGCGGACATTCTGGGAACCGTCTTCCCGATCTGATCCCAGATCAAGGCGCGCGCGGGCCCGCTCATGGCTCCGGCGGGATAGGTCGCCAGCCGGTTCCAGGTGCCGCCGACCTGCATGCTGTCCAGATCGAAGCGCCCGACGAAGAACGGCTTGTCCACCAGCTCGTGATAGGTCGCCTCGCGGTACGTGCCCGGTGCCGTGCCGGACTGCATGCCGGTCGCGACCAGCCAGCCTGGCTGCGTCACCACCGTCACCGTGGCGGGGAAGGTGAAGCCCGCGCCCTCGGGGTAGGGGAAGACGTTGGTCCCGTTGAAGAAGGCGAAGTCGCGGCGGCTCCACGCGATGGCGTTGTCGAGTGTGTCGGCGCGATAGTCGAAGCGCACGGTCACGCTGCGCGCGCCCGCCGGGTCGATCCGCCAGGTGTCGTAGTCGAGCTTGTCCCAGTCCAGGGGCTTGTTGCCACCGGTGGCGGTGAAGCCGGACACGAACCGCGCGAAGTTGGAGAGCTCGTAGGAGCCGGGCGTCCAGGCGGGAAAGGACAGGAGCAGGTTCCCCGGGCCTCCCACGTCGAGCGTGACGGTCACCTTGAGCGTCCGCCGCGCCGCGGCCGCCGAGTCGAACGCCACCTCGTAGCGCACGTTGGCGACCGGTGCCGATCGCGCGGGTGCCGGAGGCGGCGAGGCGCGCTGCTGCGCGTGCGAGGCGACGGAGACGAGTGAGAGTGCCGCGAGGATCGTAGCCGCGCGGACCGAGGCGAGAGACATCATGATCAGGTGCCGGTAGGGTGGACGGGTTGGATGGCGGGGTGTGCCGCCATGGCGGGGGCGGCCATGGCGCCGACGGGACCGAGCTCGCCTTCCCACCGGGCAACGACGGCTGCCGCGAGACAGTTGCCGACGACGTTCACGGTGGTGCGCGCCATGTCCATCAGCTCGTCGACGCCGAGAATCACGGCCACGCCCTCGAGCGGCAGGCCGAAGCTCGAGAGCGTCCCCGCCAGCACCACCAGCGAGGCGCGGGGCACGCCGGCGACGCCCTTACTGGTCACCAGCAGCGTCAGCATCATCAGCAGCTGAGCTCCGATGCTCAGGTGGACTCCGGCCGCCTGGGCCACGAAGAGCGAGGCCACACCCAGGTAGAGGGTGGATCCGTCGAGGTTGAACGAGTAGCCGGTGGGGATCACGAAGGCGACGATCCGCCGCGGCACGCCGAACTCGATCATCCGCTGCATCGCGATCGGGAGCGCGGCGTCGGAGCTGGTCGTGGTGAACGCGATGACCGCCGGGTCCTTGACCTGGCGCGCGAAGGCGCGCAGGGGGATCCGGGCGAGGAGGGCCGCCGGAACCATGGCCACGAGCACGAAGACGACGAGTGCGCCGTAGAGCGTAAGCACCAGCTTGCCCAGGTTCACCACCACGTCGATCCCGCTGTGCGCGACCGTGACCGCCATGGCCGCCCCGATGCCGATCGGCGCGTAGCGCATGATGATGGCGACGAACTTGAACATGACCTCCGCCACGCCCTCGGCGAACGCGAGGATCGCCTCCTTGGGCCGGCCCTTCACCTGGGTGAGGGCCATGGCGAAGAGCACGCTCCAGAAGACGACCTGCAGCACTTCGTTCTTCGCCGCGGCGTCGAAGAAGCTGGCGGGGACGACGTGCTCGAGGAAGCTCCCGAACGTCATCGCGCCTGCGGCCGCGGGCGCGTTGGGATCGGGGGGAGGCAGAATCACGCCCACGCCGGGACGCACCAGGTTGCCCGCGAGCAGCCCGATCGCCAGCGCCATCGTGGTCATGATCCAGAAGTACGTGAGCGACTTGAGCGCGAGCCGGCCGATGCGCTTCAGGTCGTCGCCGTGGCCCGCGATGCCAATCACCAGCGTTCCGAAGATGAGTGGGGCGACGACGGACTTGATCATCCGGAGGAAGATCGTGGAGAGCGGCTTGAGGGCCGGCGCGAAGTCCCGATCGGGGCGCACGTTGTCGGCCCAGCCCACGAGGATACCGACCGCCATGCCGACGAAGATCCAGTGGGTGAGCGACAGCTTACGGAGGGCGCGCCACATGGTCATCACTCAGCGGCCGACGAGCTGGCCCGCCTTGGCCTCGATGCCCGCGAGCAGCGACTGGTAGGAGGCGGCGAACTTCGAGACGCCGTCGTCCTCCAGCTCTCGGGTGATGGCGGCGAGGTCGATGCCCGCCGTCGCGAGCGCCTTCATCTGCGCCGGTGCCTTCGTGATCGCCTCGCGGATCCGGACCGCGGGCCGGCCGTGATCGCGGTACGCCGTGAACGTCTCCGGCGGCAGCGTATTCACGGTCCGCGGCGCGACCAGCGCTTCGACGTAGTAGGTGTCGGGGTAGCGCGGGTCCTTGGTGCTGGTGGAGGCCCAGAGCGGACGCTGCGGACGGGCACCGGCCTTGGCCAGACGGTCCCAGCGCGGCGTGCCGAGCGACCACTCGAACAGCCGGTAGGCGGCGCCCGCGTTCGCGATGGCGATCTGACCCCGCAGCGGTGACGGGTCGTTGGCTCCGGCCCGGTCGAGCAGGGGGTCCACCTTGCCGTCCACCCGGCTCACGAAGAAGCTCGCCACCGACGCGACCGGCTCGAGCGGCAGCCCAGCGTCCAGCCGCTGCTCCATGCCGGCCAGCCACGCCTCGATCACCGCGGCATAGCGCTCCACCGCGAAGAGGAGGGTGACGTTGACACTGATCCCACGCGCGATGCAGTGGGTGATGGCGCCGAGGCCGGCCTCGGTGCCGGGGATCTTGATCATCGCGTTCGGGCGGTCCACCGCCGCCCAGAGCCGCTCGGCTTCGTGGATCGTCGCGGCGGCGTCATGAGCCAGGGTCGGAGCGACCTCCAGTGACACCTGGCCGTCGAGCCCGCCGGTGCGGCGGTGCAGGTCCGCGAACACGTCGCACGCCGCCCGGACGTCGGCCACGGCCAGGGCCTCGAAGATCTCCGCGGCCGTCCGGTGCTCCCGCCCGAGGCGGCGGATGTCGTCGTCGTAGGCCGGGCTTCCCGCCACCGCCTTCTCGAAGATCGTCGGGTTCGAGGTCATCCCCCGCAGGCCGTCTTCCCGGATCAGCCGGTCGAGCTCTCCGGAGGCCACGAGATCGCGGGTGATGTAGTCGTACCAGGGGCTCTGCCCCAGTTCGCCGAGACGCGCCAACGGATTCATGCGCCTTCACTCCTGCCCGGTGCGTGCCGGCGCGCCAGCAGCTGGCGCACCAGCTCGGCCGCGCGCTCGGGCGTGAACTTGAACTCCTGGAACAGCCGATCCCCCGGTGCGGAAGCGCCGAAGCCGTCCATGGCGAGGACCGCCCCGTCCTCGGTGGTCCAGCGTACCCAGCCGAAGGGCGATGCCGCCTCCACCGCCAATCGCGCCCGCACCGACGGCGGCAGCACCTCGTGCCGGTACGCCTCGGGCTGCGCGGCGAACAGCTCCCACGACGGCAGCGAGACCACCCGCACCCGCACCCGGTCGGCCTGCAGCAGGCGCGCGGCCGCCACCGCTACGTGGAGCTCCGAACCGGTGGCGATGAGGATCGCCTGGGGCACACCGCCTGGCGCGTCGAGCAGCGTGTACCCTCCGCGGCGCACACCCTCCGCCGAGCCCAGAGGCGGACGCTCCAGCACCGGCAGCTTCTGCCGCGAGAGGACCAGCACGGTCGGCCCGTCGGTCCGCGTCATCGCGGCGCGCCACGCCTCCACCGTCTCCGCCGCGTCGCCGGGTCGCAGCACGACGACGTTGGGGATGGCGCGGAGCATCGCGAGGTGCTCGATCGGCTGATGGGTCGGCCCGTCCTCGCCCACGCCGATCGAATCGTGGGTGCCGATGTAAATGACCGGTAGCCGCATGATGGCCGACAGCCGGACCGCGGGCTTCATGTAGTCGGAGAAGACCAGGAAGGTGCTGCCGAAGGGGCGGAGGCCACCGTGGGCGGCGATCCCGTTCATGATCGCCGCCATGCCGTGCTCCCGGACGCCCCAATGGAACTGCCGTCCCGAGCTCGTGGGGCCGAAGCTGCCGCCCTGCTTCAGGGTGGTGCCCGTGCTCCCGCCGAGGTCGGCCGACCCGCCCACCAGATTGGGCACCGCGGCCGCGATCGCGGCGAGAGCCAGGCCCGACGCCTGCCGTGTGGCGAGCGGCCCGCCGCCCGACGTGAGCGACGGTAGCGAGCGATCCCATCCCTCGGGCAGCTCACCCGACATCCACCGGCCGTGCTCGGCGGCCAGATCGGGGTGCTCGGCGGCGTAGGCCTGCCACAGGGTGTCCCAGGCGGATTCCGCGGCCGCGCCGCGGTCCAGGGCGGTGCGCCAGTGGGCCAGGGCGTCCTCGGGTACATGGAACGCCGGCTCGGTGGGCCAGCCCATGATCTCCTTGGTGCGCCGCACCTCCTCCGCGCCGAGCGGCGCGCCGTGCGCGTCGGCGGAGTTGCGCTTGGTGGGCGCCGGATCGGCGATGTAGGTTCGGAGAATCACCAGGGTGGGGCGATCGGTTTCGGCCCGGGCCTTCTCGAGCGCGCCGGCGATTCCGTCCAGGTCGTTGCCGTCACCGACCCGCACCACGTGCCAGCCATACGCCTCGAACCGGCGCTGCACGTCCTCCGAGAAGGTGAGCGCGGTGTCGCCGTCGATGGTGATGTGATTGTCGTCGTACAGCACCGTGAGCTTGCCGAGCCGGAGGTGCCCGGCGAGCGACGCGGCCTCGCTCGCGACCCCCTCCATCAGATCCCCGTCGCTCGCGAACGCCCAGACACGGTGGTCCACCACCGGATGCCCCGGACGGTTGAAATGCCCGGCGAGGAACCGCTCGGCGATGGCCATGCCGACCGCATTCGCAAAGCCCTGGCCCAGAGGCCCGGTCGTGGTCTCGACTCCCGGGGTGTGGCCCCTCTCGGGATGTCCGGGTGTCCGGGAGCCCCACTGCCGGAACGCCTTGATCTCCTCGAGGGGCAAGTCGTAGCCGCTCAGGTAGAGCGCAGCATACAGCAGCATCGAGGCGTGGCCGCAGGACAGGACAAAGCGGTCCCGGTCGGGCCAGGCGGGGTTTGCAGGGTTGTGGCGGAGGAAGCGGGACCAGAGGACGTAGGCGGCGGGAGCCAGCGCCATTGGCGTGCCGGGGTGCCCGGACTGGGCGGCCTCCACGGCATCCATGGCCAGTGCGCGGATCGCGTTGATGCTCCGCCAGGCCAGCTCGGCGTCGGGTGTGTCGGGATCGCCTAGGATGAGACCGCCATCGGGGTGCGTGGACCGGGTATGGGTGCTCTCTGCGGTCAGAACTGGCTCCTTTCGAGCACCATGACCCGGATGGCGTACGGAGGCGGAAACTTAATCAGGTCCTGCCGCCGACCGAAAACCGCCCCGGTCCGGCCAGCGCGATGGCGAGGCCCATCGTGAGCAGCGCGAGCGGCCACTCGACGCCGTTGTCGCCGACGGAGAAGCCGTGCTTGGCGTGCACGATGACGATCGCGCCCAGCATGTCCACGGCCACCATCAGGCCGGCGATGTCGGTGAACGCACCCGCCAGGAGCAGAATGCCGCCACCGAACTCGGCGAGCGTCGAGAAAACGGCGCTCACGGCCGGCAACGGAACGCCCATTCCGGCGAAGCCGTCGATGATGCCGCCGAGGTTCGTGACCTTGGGCCAGCCATGGTAGATCATGATGATACCCAGCACCACGCGAAGCAGGAGCAGGGCCAAGTCGAGATTTTGAGGGAGCACGCGACGCATCAGAGCGTTTCCTCCTGAGGAGCGAGGTCGAGACACCGTACAGGATGACCGTATGTTCGCCGCATGGCATCCGCCGCGCCACCCGACTGCCCTCCCCGACCGGACCGTGCTACCATGTCGAGGTAGGTACGATGTGGTGCTCCAGCGCAGGGAAGGGTAATCCGTGACCTCCATTCAGCAGGCCGGTGCGACCACCGGAGGGGCGCACGTCGTCGTCATCGGCGCGGGTCTCGGCGGGCTGGCGGCCGCCGTCCGACTCCGTCACCGCGGGTACCGTGTCACCGTCGTGGAGCGCCACGGCACGCCCGGCGGGCGGTGCGGCATCTGGGAGTCGGAGGGATTCCGGTTCGACACCGGGCCCACGCTTCTCCTGATGGTGGAGTATCTGCGGGCATTGTTCGACGAGATCGGCCGCCCGATGGAAGCGTACCTGTCGCTGGTCCAGCTCGATCCCAACTACCGGATCCACTACGCCGACGGCAGCACGCTGGACATCACCAGCCGGCTCAACGCCATGCTCGAGGGCATCGAGCGGATCGAGCCCGGCGCGGGACCGCGCTTCCTGCGGTTTCTCTCCGATGCCGGCCGTCTGTACCGGATCGGGCTCGATGGGTTCGTGGACCGGAACGTCCACCGGCGGGCGGACTTCTTCAACGTGAAGAACGCCGCGCTCATGCTTCGGGCGCGGGCCATGGAGCGTCTGCAGCGGATGGTGGCTCGCTACTTCCGGAGCGAGAAGCTGCGACACACGTTCAGCTTCCAGTCGCTCTACCTGGGCCTGTCCCCCTTCGAGTCCCCCGCGATCTACAGCCTCTTGCCTTACACCGAAGTGGCGGGCGGCCTGCACTTTCCCATGGGCGGCATGCATGCCCTGCCGCGGGCACTCGCGCGGGTGGCCGGGGAGATGGGCGTGGAGATCCGGTACGGTGCGGACGTCGTGGCCCTGGAGCGGGACGCCCGCTCGGTGCATGCCGTGCGGCTCGCCGACGGGAGCCGGATCGAGGCGGACATCGTCCTGGCGAACGCCGATCTGCCGTACGTGTACCGCACGCTGCTCGACTCGCCCTATCGCAACATCGATCGGTTCGCCTTCAGCTGCTCGGCGTTCCTGATGTATCTGGGCGTGGGCCGGCGCTATCCCCGGTTGCCCCATCACACCCTGGTCGTGCCGGCCGATCTCCGTGGGGCCTGCGACGACATCTTCAGCCGCCACCGCATCCCGGCCGATCCGGCGTACTACATCTGTAACCCCAGCAAGACGGATCCCTCGCTGGCGCCCCCGGGCAGTGAGAACGTCTACGTGCTGGTCCCGGTACCGAGCCAGACGCCGGGTCAGGAGATAGACTGGTCGGTCGAAGGGCCGCGGCTCGAGGGCGCCATGCTCGAGCGCCTCGAGCGCTTCGGCCTCACGGATCTCCGGCGGCATCTCGTCACCCGCCGCATATTCACGCCCGAGGACTTCGGCACGTCGTTCCATGCCACCCGGTCCGAGGCGTTCGGCCTGGCACACGGCATCGACCAGGTCGGCTACTTCCGGCCGCACAACCGGCATCCGGTGTACGAGAATCTCTATTTCGTGGGCCAGAGCACCCATCCGGGCTGCGGCGTCCCGATGGTCCTGATCTCCTCCCGGCTGGTGACCGAGCGTATCGCGCAGGAGCAGGCGGCCCCGCGATGACCACGCACGGCGAGATCGCCCTCGCCCGCTGCTATGCGCGGGCGGAGTCGGTGACGGCAGTGTGGGCCCGCAGCTTTCACTTCGCCAGCCGATTCCTCCCGCCGCCGAAACGCCGCGCGATCTTCGCGCTCTACGACTACTGCCGCCATGCCGACAACCTGGTGGACGCCCGCGGCGAGCGCCCGGCCCGCGAGGTGCGGGAGGAGCTCGCCCTGCTCGGCGGGCAGGTCAGAGCAATGCACGCCGGCGGGGCGCCGTCATGCGACCGTTGGCTCGCGCTGGCCCACACGCTCCGCCGCTACCCGGTGCCGCTCGCACCGCTGCTGGACCTGCTCGAGGGCGTGGCACTCGACCTGGAGCCGGCGCACTATCCCGACTACCCCTCGCTGCTCCGCTACTGCCGACTGGTTGCCGGCGGCGTCGGTCTCATGCTCGGCCCGGTGCTCGGCGCCTCGTCGGATCGTTTCGAGGAGACCGGTGTGGGTCTCGGCATCGCCATGCAGCTGACCAACGTCCTCCGCGACGTCGCCGAGGACCTCGACGCCGGCCGGGTGTATCTCCCCGCCGACGATCTGTCGCGGTTCGGTCTGGACCGCTGCGCGCTGGAGCGACGGGTGGCGACGGAAGAGTTCCAGGCGATGATGCGCTTCCAGATCGCTCGCACCCGCGGGCTGTTCGACGCCGCGGATGCCGTCGTGGATCTCTTCCCGCGCGACGGCTCGCGCCTCACCGTTCGCCTCATGCAGCGGACGTACGCGGGCATACTCGACGGCATCGAGCGGCAGCGCTACGACGTGTTCCGCGACCGCGCCTACGTGTCGACGCCCCGGAAGCTGCTGATTCTCGGCCAGTCCGTCTGGTCCGACCTGGCACGTCCCGCGTTCCTCTCGCGCTCGGCATGAACGCCCTACCGTTTCCGCCGCCGGGCTACCCGCTCCCGCCCTCGCGCCTCGCCACGACGCTGTTCGAGCGCTACGTGCGGCGCGAGGCCCGGCGGTACTTCGCCGGAGTTCGCCGCGCGGTGCATGGCCGGCCCGATACCTGGCCGGGCGACACACCGACCATCTTCGTGGCCAACCACACCAACTGGTGGGACGGGTTCCTCGCGTTCCTGGTGACCCGGTCGCTGGGCCTCGGGTTCCAGGTGCTGATGGAGGCGCAGAACCTGAATCGGTACCGGGCGTTCCTCCGGGTCGGTGCGCTCCCGATGCGCCGCGATCGGCCGCGAGCGGCGTACGAGGATCTGAACGCCGCGGCCGCCTATCTCCGGCCGGGCGTCGGGCTCTGGATCTTCCCCCAGGGCTCCCGCCGCCCCCCCGCGGAGCGGCTCGGCCGCTGCGAGCGTGGTGCGGCGCACCTGGCGATGACGCTCGGCCGGCCGGTGCGATTCTGTCCGGTCGCCTTCCGGTATGCGTTCGTGGGGGAGCAGCTGCCCGAGGCGTTCATCCTGGTCGGCGAAGCCTGGGTCCATCGCCCCGACTCGGCTGCCTCGGTGACGCGGCACGACCTGATGGAGGTAGTAGGACAGCGGCTCTCGTCCACCGTAGATGCGCTCGACGCCCTCGTGCGCGACGAGCGCCTGGACGCCTTCCATCCTCTCACGCCCGAGCACCTCTCGGTCAACAAGAGGCTCGACCGGTTCCGCCACGCCCTCGGACTCCTGGGCGGCCGGTTCGAGGCCAGGAATGGATGAGCTGGGCCCGCTCCGCGCGCTGCACGTCGGCGGGGCGGTTCTCCTGCTGGGCAACGTGGCGGTGACGGGGTTCTGGGCGACCTATCTGTATCGCTCGCGGGGTCAGGTCCCGTTCCGGCCGGTGGCGCGGGCCATCATGTGGTCCGACCTCGTGTTCACCCTGGCCGGCGGTATCGCCCTCACGGTGAGCGGCATCCTCCTGGCGATGCGGCAGGGGCTGCGCGTCGCCGAGACGCCGTGGCTCCTCAAGGGAATCCTCGCCCTCGGCCTCTCCACGCTGCTCTGGCTGGTGGTTCTCCTGCCCGATCAGATCCGGCTCGAGCGGCTGGCACCGGGGGACGATGTGGGGCTGCGCCGGCTCTTCCTTCGGTGGAGCGCCGTGGGATGGATCGCGACGGCGGTGCTGTTCTACGGCCTGTGGGTGATGGTGACCAAGGGTTGAGAGCCAGGCGCCCCGCATTAGCTTGAGAATACCCCACTACCGGAGGCGCGCGGTTGCAAAGACACGAGGCGCCCGACGACTACGAGCACCAGGAAGAAGAGCCCGCGGGACGCTGGAGCCGAGGCCGAGGCGAAGGCGGGCGCCGGTGGCTTCGCCTGCTGCTGGTGCTGTTCATCGTTCCCCTGCTGATCGGAGCCGGCGTTGCGCTGTTCGCGGGTCGCCCGATCGCGTTCGACGTGGTCCGACGGATGACCGACCGCAAGTTCCCCGACGGCCGGTGGGTGAGCGCCGCGGAGCTGGTGCGGTGGCGGTCAGATCCCGGCAAGGCCCAACCGGTCGTCCTCGATGCCCGCACCACGGACGAGTACGCCGTGAGTCACCTGCGTGGCGGCGTCCGGATCGACCCGTTCAAGCCGAGCCTGCGGCCGCTGCGCGGCTTCCCCATGGACACGGCGATCGTCGTCTATTCCTCGGTGGGCTACCGGGGCGCGCGTGTTGCGGCGTTTCTCGCCCGGCAGGGGTACTCGCAGGTGCTGAATCTGGAGGGTGGTGTATTCCGGTGGGCCAACGAGGGTCAGCCCGTCTTCCGGCGGGATGCCCCCACCGCGGAAGTCCATCCGTACAACCCGACCTGGGGGTTCATGCTGGCGTCGCGGTACCGGATCAAGGCGCCCGCGGTGGAGAAGACCTCCGCCGCCCCCTAGCTGATTGCGGCGTTCGGGGCGTCGTCCGGGGGTCCCCGCTCGTCCCCGTCGCCGCTCCCGTTCCAGATGTCCGCCGTGAGCTTCCAGGCCCCGTCGACTTGCCGCTTGAGGCAGAGCACGTATTGGCCCGAGTCGGCCTCCTCCTGCTCCGTCGGCGGAAGGTGATACCGCCCAACGAGGTAGGCCACGTCGGCTCCCACCTCCAGCCGCAGCGTGCTCACCTGCAGCCCGCTGTCGGTCCCCTCGCGCCAGAAATCGGTGATTGCCTCCCGTCCGTGCACCGGCTCGTGGTCCGGTGGGAGCAGGACGGCGTCGTCCGCGTAGAGGGCGGCGAGGGCTGCCGCGTCGCCCTGATTGCTCGCGGCCACGTACCGGTCCACCGTGGCTTCGACCGCTCCCCGGGACGCCGAATCGAGCGCCTGGCTCCCGTCGGTGCAGCCGGCCAGGAGGGCCGTCGCCAGGCCCCAAAGGGGCCGAAACCCAATGCTGGCTGTCATTTTGGCGCCAATCTTGCTAGAATTCCGAGTGTCCTTTTCAGGTCCGGACTCCGGACCTGCGCCACCACCCTCAACCTGGATCTTTGTGGCACGCAGATCACGCAGGCATTCCGCAGTCTCCGTCCCCAGCTTTCGCCGTTCCCCCGGTCGCTCCATGCAGTCGCACCGCGATTGGCTCTTGGCCCAACACGGGTCGGTTTGCGCCTATTGCGGCACCGAAACGCCGCCCGAAACCATCACGCTGGACCATGTTCGTCCCCGTCGCGGTCAGACCGCGTACGACCGGGCGGACAACCTGGTTCTGGCGTGCCGCGACTGCAACGCCGCCAAGGCCGATACGCCTCTGGTCGCGTTTCTGATGCAGCGCCGGGCGCGCGGGGTGTTCCTCCTGCACTACGGAGAACATCTCTCGGAGCCCCTTCGGGAGCTCGCACGACAGGCCTCGGAACGGCCGATTCTCGCCAAGGAGTAACGCGGCGAAGACCGCACAGGCGACGGAGCAGATGAGAGAGGGCGGCCATCGAGCCGCCCTCTTGCACGTTCAGCCCTTGGCCTCGCCCGCCGCCGCGACCGTGGGCAGTGGCACCTGCTCGGGTCGGCCTCGGGTCTCCAGCGCCTCCCGGATGATCCGGCTCTGCTCGGCCGAGTGGGCCGCGGGATAGCCCTCGGCCGGACTGGCCCGCTCCGGCCGGCCGACGTAGGACACCTCCACTCCCTGAGGGGCCAGCTCGCGCAGCTTCGGCTCGACGTAGGACCAGGCGCCCATGTTGCGCGGCTCCTCCTGGACCCACACCAGCTCCGCCAGCCCGGGATAGCGCGCCAGCATCGCGCGCATCTCGGTCCAGGGGAACGAGTAGAGCTGTTCCAGCCGGACCAGCGCGGGCCGCCCGTCCGGCATCTTGTTCGCCTCCCCCAGCAGGTCGTAGTAGATCTTCCCGCTGCACAGGACGACACGGGCGACCGCGCCGGTGCCATCGGCCATGGCGGGATCGTCCAGCACGGGGCTCCACGCTCCACCCGCGAGCTCCTCCAGCTTCGAGTTCGCCTGCGGCAGGCGCAGCAGGCTCTTGGGCGTCATGACGATGAGCGGCCGCTGCCGGGTCCGGCGTGCCTGGCGGCGGAGCAGGTGGTAGTACTGCGCCGGAGTCGTGGGGTTGGCCACGCGGATATTGCCTTCCGCCGCGAGCTGGAGGAACCGCTCCAGACGCGCGCTGGAATGCTCGGGCCCCTGGCCTTCGTAGCCGTGCGGCAGGAGCAGCGTGAGGCGGGTCGTGAGCCCCCACTTCGACAATCCGGCGGCGAGGAACTGGTCGACGATGACCTGCGCCCCGTTGATGAAGTCACCGAACTGGGCTTCCCACAGCACCAACACCTCGGGCGCAGCGGCGCTGTAGCCGTACTCGAAGCCGATGGTGGCCAGCTCGGACAACGGGCTGTTGTGCAGTTCGAGCGGGGCGAGGGCGCCCGGCAGGCGCTGGATCGGGGCCCAGCTCTGTCCCGTGCTCGCGTCGTGCAGGACGAGGTGGCGCTGACTGAAGGTCCCGCGCTCGGTGTCCTGGCCGGTGAGCCGGAGCGGCACTCCCTCCGTGAGGAGAGAGGCCAGCGCCAGCGTCTCGGCGTGCGCCCAGTCGATCGCCCCCTCGCTCAGCGCGGCGCGCCGGCGCTCGAGCTGCTTTCGCAGCTTGGGATGGACCGTGAACCCCTCGGGCCACGTCAGCAGCTGCTCGTTCAGGGATGTGATGAACTCGGGCGCGAGGGCGGTCTCGACCTCCTGACCGGCGCCGCCTAGCCGCACCTCGCGCTCCTTGGTGACCGGCAGGCTCATGCTCGCCCTGAATGCCTGCTGGATGTCCACCAGACGCTGGTAGGCCTGCTCGGCCTCGCGCGCGCCCTCCTCCTCGGTGATGACCCCGGCCTCGATCAGCGCGCGGGCATAGCGCTCGCGCACCGGGGGCAGCGCGCGGATCCGCTCGTACATGACCGGCTGGGTGTACGCCGGTTCGTCGCCCTCGTTGTGCCCGTGGCGGCGGTAGCCCACGAGATCGATCACCACGTCCTGGTGGAAGCGGTCGCGGTAGGCCATGGCCAGACGCGCGGCGGCGAGCGACGCCTCCGGGTCGTCGGCGTTGACGTGGATGATGGGGATGTCGAACCCCTTGGCGAGGTCGGACGCATACCGCGTGCTGCGCGCGTCCTCCATGTCGGTGGTGAAGCCGACCTGGTTGTTGGTGATGATGTGGAGTGTGCCGCCGGTGCGGTACCCCTTCAGCGCGCCGAGGTTGAGCGTCTCCGCGACCACGCCCTGCCCGGCGAAGGCCGCATCGCCGTGAATCGTCACCGGCAGCGCCGCGGTGGGGTCGTGGTGGGCGTCGCGGCCCCGGCGCTGGGTCTGCTTGGCGCGCGCGCGACCGTCCACCACCGGCGAGACGAACTCCAGGTGGCTCGGATTGGGGGAGAGTGAGATGGTGATCGCCTTGCCCTGCTCGGTCATGTAGGCGCCTTCGGCGCCGTGGTGATACTTGACGTCGCCGGTTCCGCCCTCGGGCGTGAGCTGGCCCCGCTCCACCTGCTTGCCGCCCTCGAACTCGGCGAAGATCGTCTCGTACGGACGCCCCACGGTGTGGGCCAGCACGTTGAGCCGGCCGCGATGGGCCATCCCGATCACCACGTCCCGCGCGCCCGATTGCGCGGCCCGCTCGATGGTGAGGTCGAGCATGGGCACGAGCATGTCCACGCCCTCGATCGAGAAGCGCTTCTGGCCCAGGTACGCCTTGTGGAGGAATTGCTCCAGCGCGGCGACCGCGGTGAGGCGGCGGAGCAGCGCGCGCTGCTCGTCGGTGGAGAGCGGCTGGCGGTAGGCGCCCGACTCGATCTTCTCGCGCAGCCACACGCGCTCTTCGTGGGTCCCGATGTGCTCGATCTCGTAGGCCATGGTGCCGCAGTACGTGGCCTGGAGATAGGGCAGCGACTCGGCGAGCGTCCGTCCCGGCACCGCGATGCGGAGGACCTTGGACGGAATGGCCGCCATGATCTCGGGCGTGAGCCCCAGCGTGGCCGGATCGAGCGCGGGATCGCTGATCGGGGGGGTGCCCAGCGGGTCCAGGGTGGCGGCAAGGTGACCGTGCATGCGGAAGGCCTTGACCAGCGCCATCGCCGCGGCCACGTGGTAGAGCATCTCCGGCGCGACGGGGCCGGCGCTCTCCTCGCGCTTGGCGGCGGGGGCCGACTTCACCAGCTGGTAACTCTCGGCGGAGAGCTGGAGGCTCTCGTCCACCAGCTCGTAGAAGCCCTCGTCGCCGTGCAGCAGGTGCTCGAGCGTCGCCAGGAACCCGCCCGACTCGGCCCCCTGGATCACCCGGTGGTCGTAGGTGCTGGTGACCGTCATGACCTTGCTGATCCCGAACTCCCGGAGCCGCTCCTCGGCCACGCCCGAGAACTCCGCCGGATAGCCGATCGCGCCGACCGCGATGATGCTTCCCTGGCCCACCATGAGCCGAGGCACACTGGCGACGGTGCCGAGCCCACCGGGATTGGTGAGCGTCATGGTGGCCCCGGTGAAGTCGTCCGGCATCAGCCGATTGGTGCGGGCCTTTTCCACGAGCGCCTCGTAGGCGGCGTGGAATGCGGCGAAGTCCAGGGTCTCGGCGCGCTTGATCACCGGCACCACGAGGCCCCGGCTCCCGTCCTTCCGCTGGACGTCCACCGCCAGGCCGAGCGCGATCCCCTCGGGCTGGACCCGGAACGGCGTGCCGTCCTGACGGCCGAGCGTGTGGCCCATGACGGGGTGGAGCTTGGTCGCCTGGACGATGGCGTAGGCGATGAGGTGGGTGAATGAGACCTTCTCTCGCCGGCCGGCGGCCTGGAGCGCGGTGTTGATGCGCCGGCGGCGCTCATCCAGCTCGGCGACCGCCACCACCCGGAAGGTCGTAGCCGTCGGCACCGAGAGGCTTTGCTCCATGTTCGCCAGGAGCTTGGCGGCGGGTCCCTTGATGGGGGTCGCGCCGGCGGGGAGCTGGCCGCTGGCACCCGGACTGGCGGCAGGCGCGGACGAGCCATCGGCCGCCGGGGCCGGGCCTGCGGTCGGAGCGAGGGATGCCGCCTTCGGAGCGGCCGAGGGCGCGGCTGCGACCGCGATCCCGGCACTCGCCTGGCCCGCCCCGTTGGCGCTGGGGCGCTCGCCCACCACGCCGCTCTCGAACAGGCGGCGCCACTCCGGTCCCACCGCGGCAGGATCGCGGAGGAACTCCTCGTACATGGCCTGCGCGAAACCCGCGTTGGCCGTCTCGAACACGTTGGGATCCACGGAACTCACCGTCCGGTGACTGAGGTGCGCGTAAACAGGAGACTCCTGGCTTGGCCCGGAGCCCTCCGACGGCATGGTTAAGATAATGGCCGGGCAACGGGACGGCAGGCGCGCCGTCCACCATCGGGCTTGCTGCACGTCTTATATGTAGTAGGCTCCAATTCGGGCCAGCCCGCAGCCGGAGCGGTGGCCCACTTTACTTCTGAAACCACGGTGGTTGGAGGCCTCGCATGCGTCGGTCTGGATTCGGTTTGCTCGTTGGCACATTCCTGGCAATACTCGGGGGCGGGTGCGGCGGTGGCGAGCAGGGCCCGGGAGAGCCGCCACTCCTCATCGTGAAGCCGGCGACCAAGAGTGGCGATCAGCAGACCGGACCGATCGAGCTGGCGCTGGGAAACCCGTTGCGAGTCTTGATCACTCGCGAGGGCGAGCCGGTCGAAGGTGTGGATGTGGACTGGGTGGCTGGGCAGGGTGGCTCATTTAGCGATGAGACGGAGAGCGACGCCGACGGGTTTGCGACCGCCGTGTGGACGCTCGGCTCGCAGGTGGGCAATCAGGCCGCCACGGCCGAGATCGATGATGCCGACGGGTCGCCGCTGACCTATACCGCTACCGCCACGGACGGGACAGAGCCGCCTCCGGGACCCACCATTCAGGTCCTGGGCCCTGCCGGGGGCAATCGATTCGAGCCGAGCCAGGTGACGATCAGAGCCGGCCAATCTGTGACGTGGTCATGGCCCGAGGGGGCGCTCTCACACAACGTGGTGCCCGAGGACGGAGACAACCCTCTCCCGAGCGGCCCCGTGACCAACGGTCCCGAGACATACTCGTTCACATTCAATCAGGTCGGCGTGTTCCGCTTCTTCTGCCTGAGCCACGGCGGCGTCGGCGGGGTCGGCATGTCGGGGCGCGTGATTGTGACCGACGCCCAGCCCTAGAGCGCCCGCCTCACCCGCTCCCCCAGCCCGCGGAGCCGAGCGACCGGTTCGTTGCTGAAGACCAGCCGAACGAACCGGTCGCCGTTCGTTTCCCCCCAGTCCCGCATCGGCGTAGCCGCGATCCCGCCCCGCTCCAGCAGCAGCCGCGATGCAATGAACGAGTCGTGCCCCATGGCGCGGACGTCCAGCAGCATCGACCAGCCGCCGTCGGCTTTCGCCAGCGGGAGACCTTCGAGCTCCGCCATGACGAGATCGCGGCGGATCTGCCATTCGGCCACCGCGGCCGGAACGTCGTCGGTCCGGCTACGCAACGCCGCGAGCGCGCCGCGCTGTCCCAGCCCCGGCGGGGTGACCACGTTGTAGAGATGCACCCGTCCGACATCCGCCATGACCGCGGCCGGCCCCGCCACCCAGCCCACCCGCCACCCGATCATTCGGTATTCCTTCGACATGCTGCCGATCACGAGCGTCCGCTCCGCCAGCCCGGGTAGCGACGCCGGATGAATCACCCGACCCCCATCGTAGAGGATTCGCTCCATCGCCGCGTTGTAGAGCAGCCAACAGTCGCGCTCCTCGCAGACGGCTGCCACGGTGGCCCACGCCTCCCGGCTGAGTACAGCCCCCGACGGCATGCTCGGATTCATGAGGAACACCGCCCGGGTGCGCGGTCCCACTGCGCTCCACAAGGCGTCGAGATCGAGCGTCCATCCCGAGCCATCCTGCACGAACGGCACGAGCCGGGGGGCACCGCCGGCGAGGCGCACACGATTCGTCATGCCGGCGTACGTGGGATCGGTGAGGATGACCTCGTCGCCCGGGTCGGTGGTGGCGAGCAGCGCGTCGAGCATGCCTTCGGTCCCGCCGGCGGTGATCACGACCTGACGCGACTCGTAGCGCCCGCCTGTCGCGGCGCTCAGCCGGTCCGCGACCGCCGCGCGCAGGTCGTCGGTGCCGAGGAAAGGGAGGTAGCTGTTCGCATCGTCGGTGCCGACCGCGGCGAGCGTGGCGGCGATCGCCTCGGCCGGTGGCGGAAGGTCGGTGTCGAGATTCTCCATCCGGAGAACCGTCGGGTCGGCGCCGGCGCGCGCCGCGACCTCGTCGATGGCGAATCCCGGGATGCCGCGAAGGCGGAGGACGGTCACGCGCGCGCGAACGCCACGTATCGCTCTGCTTCCTCCGCGATCCGGGCGTCGTCCCACCCGTGCTCGCGACCCATCAGCTCCGCCACCCGAGGTGCCGCAGGAATCCCGCGCTCGGCGTGCTCGAAGTACAGGTGCAGGCGCCGCACCATGACGTCCTCGACCGTCTGCGCCAGCTCCCGCCGCACCGCGTGCAGCACTTCCGCCTCGATTGCCGGGTGAGGGGGAATCAGCCGCCGCAGCAGCCGTCGGTCCAGCGAGCCGAGATTGTAAATCCCCGCCGACTCGGTCCCGTAGTGGCGGATGAGATGCTCGACACTCTCGGGCACCACGCCGAGCTCGAGACCACGGGCGCGGAACTCCGTGAAATCGTCGGTCTCCCCGCCGGGCAGCGGCTCCTCGTCGGTCCCATTGTCGGCCGGCCGCGGTCGGCCCTCGCGGAAGTGCACCTCGCGTATTGCGCGGTCCACCGCTTCCTTGGCCATGGAGCGGTAGGTCGTGAGCTTCCCGCCCACGACGGTGATCATGCCGCCGGCGCCCTGAAGGACCGCGTGCTCACGGGAGCGGCCGCTCTCGGTCCTCGCCTGCCGGTCGTCCAGCAGCGGGCGAAGGCCCGCCCACGCTCCCCGCACGTCCTCCAGGCCGAGCCGGGCGTTGGGAAAGCGGGCGTTGGCCGACCGGATCAGGTAGACCATCTCCTCCGGCGTGACCTGGAGCTCGTCGGGCGATTCGGTGGTGTCGGTGTCGGTGGTGCCGATGTACGACAGGTCGCCCCAGGGGAGGATGAACAGCACTCGGCCGTCGATCGGGCTCAGGAAGATGATGCCTTCGCGGTGGTCGAGCCGGCTCCGGTCGACCAGGATATGCACGCCCTTGGTGGGCCGGAGCAGGGGAGACACGCCGGCGTCCTCCAGCGCGCGAATGCGGTCGGCCCAGGGCCCGGTGGCGTTCACCACGACGCTCGCCCGGATCGCGGCGCGCTCCCCGGTCAGCCGGTCCTCCACCTCGGCGCCGACCACACGGCCCGCCGTCCGCTCGAGCGAGCGCACCGCGGTGTAGGTCGCGACCAGCGCGCCGTACTGGATCGCCGAGCGGGCGGTGGCGAGCACCAGGCGGGCGTCGTCGCACTGGGCGTCGTAGAATCGGGCCCCACCGCGGAGGCCGCGTTCCCGGAGCATCGGCTCCAGCTCCAGCACGGCGCGCTTGCCGAGCATGCGGTGCATCCGCACATTGCGGAACAGGGCGAGGAGATCGTACAACCACATGCCGGCGTTCAGCCGCCAGAGCGAGAGACGGTCGCCTCGATGCACAGGGAACACGAACGCCAGGGGGCGGACGAGGTGGGGTGCGATGCGCAGCAGGATCCGGCGCTCACGGTTGGCTTCCAGCACCAGGCGCAGGTCCCCGGTCTCCAGGTAGCGGAGACCGCCGTGGACCAGGCGGCTCGAGCGTGAGCTGGTGCCGGAGCCGAGGTCGTTCTGCTCCACCAGGACCACCCGGAGGCCTCGCATGGCCGCGTCGCGGGCCACGCCGGCGCCGGTGATGCCCCCGCCGATGACCAGGATGTCCGCCGGCTCCGCCCCGAGCTGCGCGAGCGTCGCTCGCCGTGAGGACAGTCTCCCGTGACTCTCCCCCCCGTCTCGCGGGCCATCCGGCCTAGCACCTGGTTTCTCTGGCACGGTCATCGGCTCGGTCCCGGCTCGCGCGTTCTGGATCTGGCGTGCGGCGAAGGGCGCCACAGTATCGCAGCCGCGGCGCGCGGTGCGCGGGTCACGGCGATAGACCGGGACGAGGCCCGGCTGGCGGCCGGGCGCGAGCGGGCCGAGTCGCAGGGCATCTCCATCGAATGGCTCGCCGCGGACCTCGAGGGTCCCTGGCCGCCGCTCGGCGCTTTTGATGCGGTTCTCGTGTTCAATTATCTTGACCGGGCCAGAGTGCCCCAGATGATCGAGCGGATCGAGCCGGGCGGTCTCCTGATGATGGAGACCTTCATGAGCACCCAGCGGGAGTACGGATGGGGGCCGACCGCGGACGAGCACCTGCTGCGTCCCGGCGAGCTGGCCCCGCTGGTCGAACCGCTCACCGTGGTGCACGGCCGGGAGGTGGTCGAGGCCGTGGACGCCGAGCGGTGGCGGGCGATCGCGAGCGTGCTGGCCGTAAAGAAGTAAGTCCCCCCTCTGACCCGGAGCAACATGCAAGAATCCCGGCCCGGCCGTCGGGTCGCCATCGTCGCCGGGGTCCGGACGCCCTTCGCGAAGAGCGGGACCGCGTTCGCAGACGTCTCCGCGGTCTCACTGGCCCGGCACGCCGCCCGCGAGCTGCTGTACCGCAGCGAGGTCGACGGCCGGGAAGTGGACGAAGTGATCTTCAGTCAGGTGGTGCCCAGCGTGCTCGCGCCCAACGTCGGCCGCGAGGTCAGCCTTCTCCCACAGCTGCTGCCCAGCATCCCCGCCTACACGCTCAACCGCGCCTGCGCCTCCTCCGCTCAGGCCATCGGTAACGCCGCCGACCAGATCGCACTCGGCCACGCGGACACGGTGCTCGCGGGCGGTGTCGAGTCGCTCTCCGACCTCCCGATCCTCCATTCCCGCCGGTTCAGCCGCGTCCTCGTGGATGCGAGCCGGGCCAGGACCATGGGCGGCCGCCTCGCCGCCTTCCGCCGAGCGCGGCCGCGCGATCTGGTTCCGGTGACGCCGGCGATTGCCGAGCCCTCCACCGGCGAGACGATGGGCCAGTCGGCCGAGAAGATGGCGAAGGAGAATGGCATCAGCCGCGCGGCGCAGGACGAGCTCGCGCTCCGGAGTCACCAGCGCGCCGCCGCCGCCACCGCCGATGGACGTCTCCCCGCGGAGATCGCGCCCTGGTTCGGCGGCGCCGGGATGGATCAGCCGCTCGCGAGCGACAACGGCATACGCGGCGACAGCTCGCTCGAGGCGCTGGCCGCGCTCAAGCCGGTCTTCGACCGGCGCTACGGGTCGGTCACCGCGGGGAATTCCTCGCCGCTCACCGACGGGGCTTCCGCGGTGCTGCTCATGGCGGAGGACAAGGCCGCCGCGCTCGGCTACAAGCCGCTCGCCTACCTGCGGAGCTACGCCGTCGCCGCCGTGGATCCGGGATGGCAGCTCCTCATGGGCCCGGTGTACGCGGTGCCCAAGGCGCTCGACCGCGCCCGCCTGGCGTGGAGCGACATCGGGCTCTTCGAGATCCACGAGGCCTTCGCGGCGCAGGTGCTCTCGAACGTGCAGGCGTGGGGCTCTCGCGCCTGGGCCGACCGGCTCGGCCTGTCCGGGCCGGTGGGCCAGGTGGACTGGGAGCGCACCAACGTGATGGGCGGGTCCATCGCCATCGGTCACCCGTTCGCCGCCACCGGCGCGCGACTCGTCACCACCCTCGCCAACGAGATGCGGCGGCGCGACGTGCAGTACGGGCTGATCTCGATCTGTGCCCAGGGCGGGATGGGATACGCCATGGTGCTGGAGCGATAGCGAGCGCATGTCCGCCTTCACCACCGAGGTCCAGGACTCCATCGCGATCGTCACGTTCGACCTCCCGGGCGAGCCGGTCAACAAGCTCAACGCCGCGGTCAAGGTGGAGTTCGAGGCGCTGCTGATCCGGCTGCGGGACGACGGTGAGATTCGCGGCGCGGTGCTGATCTCCGGCAAGCCGGACAGCTTCATCGCCGGCGCCGATATCGAGGAGTTCACCGCGCTCACCACCCAGGCCGAAGCCGAGCGCCTGAGCTTCGAGGGGCAGGAGATGGTGAGCCGGGTGGAGACGCTGTCGAAGCCGGTGGTCGCGGCGATCCACGGCGCGTGTCTGGGCGGCGGGCTGGAGCTGGCGCTCGCCTGCCACTACCGCGTCGCTTCCGATCACCCGAGGACCCAGCTCGGCCTGCCCGAGGTGCAGCTCGGCCTGATTCCCGGCGCGGGCGGATGCGAGCGCCTCCCGCGGCTGATCGGCCTTCGCGCCGCGCTGGACATGATTCTGGCCGGGAAGAGCGAGCGGGCGTCGAAGGCGCTCCGGCTTGGCCTGGTGGACGAAGTCGTTCCCCGCAGCATCCTCCTCCGGACCGCGACGGACGCGGCTGCGCGGCTGGTGGCGAAGGGTCTGCCGCGGCGCGGCGGGCAGAGCGGACTACCGGCTCTCTTCCTCGATCGCACGCCTGCGGGCCGGCGCCTGGTGTATCGGGGCGCCAAGGCGCAGGTGCTGAAGCGCACCGGCGGCCACTATCCCGCGCCGCTCGCCGCGCTGGAGACGGTGCGCGTCGGGCTGGAGCACGGCATCGCCGCCGGACTCGCCGAGGAGCATCACGCCTTCGGACAGCTCGCCGTGGGCGACATCTCCCGCAAGCTGGTGCAGATCTTCTTCGCCACCACCGCCCTCAAAAAGGACGACGGGATCGCGGCGGGCGCGGCCAATCCGCGGCAGATCCGCCGGCTCGGCGTGGTCGGCGCCGGCTTCATGGGCGCGGGGATCGCGGGTACGGCAGTGCTGAACGTCGAGGTGGATACGCGGCTCAAGGACGCGGACCTGGCGCGCGTGGGCAAGGGCCTGAGCGCGGCCAACGCCCTGCTTGCCGACCGGCTCAAGAAACGTCGGATCACCCGCGCCCAGCACGAGCGGCTGGCCGCGCTGCTCTCCGGCAGCGACGCCTACAGTGGATTCAGCCGCGCCGACCTCGTGATCGAGGCGGTGTTCGAGGAAGTGGCGCTCAAGCGGAAAGTGCTCGCCGAAGTCGAGGCCGTCACCCGGCCGGACACCATCTTCGCCAGCAACACCTCGACCATCCCGATCCATCAGATCGCGGCGGGGGCCCAGCGGCCCGAGCGGGTGCTCGGCATGCACTTCTTCTCGCCGGTCGAGAAGATGCCGCTGCTGGAGGTGATCCCGACCGAGGCCACCGACCCGGAAGCGATCGTGACCGCGGTGCGCTTCGGCCGCCGCATGAAGAAGACCGTGATCGTGGTGGCCGACCGGCCGGGCTTCTGGGTCAATCGCATTCTCTCGCCCTACCTCAACGAAGCGGGGGTCATGGTCGGGGAGGGCGTGCCCATCGACCTGATCGACCGCGCCGTGACCGCTTGGGGCTTTCCGGTGGGGCCGATCGCGCTGCTGGACGAGATCGGTCTCGACGTGGCCCACAAGGCCGCCGAGTCCATGCACGCGTACTTCGGCGATCGGATGAAGTCGGGCAACGCGCTCGACCGGATGCTGGCCGCCGGACGGCTCGGCCGGAAGAACGGGCGAGGCTTCTATCGCTATCGCGACGGGCACAAGGCGGGCGCGGACGGCTCGGTTTACGGGCTGCTCGGCACCCGACCGGTCCAGGATGCGAGCGCCGAGCTGATCGAGCGGCGGCTGATCTACGCCATGCTCAACGAGGCCGCGGCCGCATGCTCGGAGCAAGTCGTCCGCAGTGCCCGCGATGGCGACATCGGCGCGATCTACGGCATCGGGTTCCCGGCGTTCCGAGGCGGACCCCTGCGTCTCATCGACGACCTCGGCGCCTCCCGCGTGGTCTCCACCCTGCACGAGCTCGAGGACCAGTACGGCGAGCGCTTCCGACCGGCGCCGGCGCTGGCGGAGATGGCTCGCCAGGGCGGACGCTACTACGCCACATGACCGCCGTGCTTCGCCTCCTCCTGCTCGTGGCGCTCGGTTACCTCGTCTTCCTTCTCTATCTCCGCCTCAGCGAAAGCCGCATGCTCTACGCTCCCGGCGACAGCCGCGGGCTTGAGGAGCCGCCGGTCCAGCTCGCCCTGGACGTGCGGCGAGTCCGGCTGGTCGCATCCGATGGCGTGCGCCTGGTGGCGTGGGCGATGCCGGTGGACGAAGGGACGGGTGACTGGCTCCTGATCTGCCACGGCAACGCGGGCAACATCTCCGAGTTCGGCCGCCCCACCCACTATGCCGGCCTTCGCGCGCTCGGCCTGAGCCTCTTCGCCTTCGACTATCGGGGCTACGGTGAGAGCGAGGGCAAGCCGACGGAGAAGGGACTCTACCGCGACGCCGAGGCGGCATACCGCTATCTCCGCGACACGCTGCACGTGCCGCCGGAGCGCATCGTGATCTTCGGCCACTCACTCGGTTCTGCCGTGGCCGTCGAGCTGGCGGGACGGGTTTCAGTGGCGGGGCTGATCCTGGACGGTGCCCTCACCTCGGTGGTCGAGCGCGCGCAGGAGGTGCTGCCCTATGCGCCGGTCCGCTGGATCGCGGCGAGTCGGTTTCCGTCCATCGAGCGCATCGGCAAGCTCACGCTCCCAAAGTTGTTCCTGCACGCGCGGGCGGACGACGTGATCCCCATCGCCCACGGCCGCCGGCTGTTCGAGGCGGCCGCGCCACCGAAGTCGTTCGTGGAGCTCGCCGGCGGCCACGGCGATGCGTTCGAGGCGGACTCGGCGGTGTACTTCGGCGCGATCGGCCGGTTCGTCTCGGAACTCGGTGGGGGGGTGGCTCCGTAGTGAGCACATGACAATCTCATCCGCCCTGGCGTGTCGCCTTGCCGCCACCCTCCGCACCGCGCTCGTGTTCCTCGTTGCACCAACCATCCTCGCCGCGCAGGCCGCTCCAACCTGCACCGATGCGAAGCACCATCAGTTCGATTTCTGGATCGGGGACTGGGACGTCACGCTGCCGAATGGCGATCGCGCGGGCCACAACCTGATCGAGCCGATTCTGGGCGGTTGCGCGCTGCGGGAGAGCTGGACCGGGGCCAGGGGCAGCAATGGCACCAGCACCAATGCCTTCGACCGGGTCCGCGGCAAGTGGCATCAGACCTGGGTCGACGACAGCGGATCCCTGATCATGCTCGACGGCGCCTTCGCCGACGGCAAGATGGTGCTGAGCGGGGAGACCAAGGACACCGCCGGCCGGAAGGTGATCAACCGCATCACCTGGCAGGAGACCGCGCCGGGCGCGGTGCGCCAGCTCTGGGAGGCATCGAGGGACGGCGGGGCGACGTGGAACGTCCTGTTCGACGGCCGCTACCGGAAGCGCGCCTAGCGATCGGCATGAGGGGCCTGCATGGCGTGGGCGCGGGGCACCCGCCGTGCGGTACATGTACCTTTCCGGGGTGATGCCTCACGTCCCGCAGCCGACGCTCCCCGGCGGGCTCCTCGCCGATCGCTACCGACTGGACGAGGAGATCGGTCGCGGGGGCGCATCGACGGTCTACCTGGCGGAGGACCTGAAGCACGGCCGCAAGGTCGCGATCAAGGTTCTCCGGCCGGTCCCGGGCGCGGGGTACGAGCCGCAGCGCTTCCTGCGCGAGATCCGGATCGCCGCCCGCCTGGCCCATCCCCAGATCCTGCCGCTCCACGATTCGGGAGAGATCGAGCCCGAGCGCGCCGACGGTCCGCGCCTGCTGTACTTCGTCATGCCCTACGCCGGTTGCGAGAGCCTGCGCAACCGGCTCGCCCGCGAGGGTGCGCTCCCGGTGGACGTCGCGCTCCGGATCACCCGGGCGGTGGCCGCCGCGCTCTCCTACGCGCACCGCCACGGCGTCATCCATCGCGACATCAAGCCCGAGAACATCCTGCTGCAGGAGGGCGAGCCGGTGGTATCCGACTTCGGCGTGGCCACCGCCATTTCCGCCGCGGGCGGCGACAGCATCTACGTGACCGATCGCGGGTTCGCCGTGGGGACCCCGGCCTACATGAGCCCGGAACAGGCGACGGCGGAGCCGGGACTCGACGGACGGAGCGACCAGTACAGCCTCGCCTGCGTGCTCTACGAGATGCTGGCCGGCGACCCACCGTTTGCGGGTACCGGGGCGCGGGCCACGATGGCGCGTCACGCGATCGAGGCGCCAGCGCCCATCGGCACCCGGCGCCCCAACGTGCCCCCCGCCATCGAGCGCGCACTCGGGCGGGCGCTGGCCAAGGAGCCGGCCGACCGGTTCCCCGGCATGGCCGAGTTCGCCGACGCCCTGGTGTCGCCGCTGCCCGAGGTCGTCCCCGCCGCCGCGCCGGGTACCGCACGCGAGGCGCGCACCATCGCGGTGCTCCCGTTCGTGAACGCGAGCGGCGACCTGGACAACGAGTATCTCAGCGATGGCATTACCGACGAGCTGATCCACGCGCTGGGCAAGGTCGAAGGCCTGCACGTCGCCTCGCGCACGTCGGTGTTCGCCCTCAAGGGCCTGCGCGAGGACGTCCGCAACCTCGGCGCGCGGCTCGGGGTGTCCGCGGTGCTGGAGGGCACCGTGCGCCGTTCGGGCAACCGGCTCCGGATCACGGCACAGCTCTCCGGCATGGCGGAGGGGCGCACCCTGTGGAGCGAGCGCTACGATCGCGAGCTGGAGGACGTCTTCGACATCCAGGACGAGATCGCGCGCACCATGGTCACCACGCTGCGCTCCACCCTGCTGCGCGATCTGGGTGAGGCGCCGCCGGTCCGCTACACCGCGAACCTCACCGCCTACCACCTGTACCTGAAGGGCCGCTACTGGTGGAATCGGCGCACGCAGGCCGCCATCGCCGAGGGGATCACGTACTTCGAGCGGGCGATCGAGGAGGACGCGAGCTACGCGCTGGCGTACACCGGCCTGGCGGACTCCTACGCCCTGCAGGTGGACTACCGCGGCGCTCCGGTGCGCGAGGGGATGGAGAAGGCCCGGGAGCTGGCGCGCCGCGCGCTGGAGCTGGACGAGACCCTGGCCGAAGCCCACACCTCACTGGCGTGGGTGACGTTCATCCACGACTGGGACTGGCCGACCGCCGCCGCGCAGTTCCGTCGGGCCATCGAGCTCAACCCGGGCTACTCGGTGGCGCGGCAGTGGCACTCGTGGTTCCTCACCGCGATGGGCCGGACGGACGCCGCGCTCGCCGAGGGTCGGATGGCAGCCGAGCTCGATCCGGCGTCGGTGTCCATTCGCCGCAGCATGGGCTGGCTCCACTACTACGCCCGGCAACCGCGCGAAGCGCTGGAGCACCTGCGTCGCGCGCTGGCCATGAATCCAACGGCGGAGGAGAACCACCGCCTGCTGGGGCTGGCCTACCTGCAGCTCGGGCTGCACGACGAATCGGCCGCCGCCCTGCGCGAGGCCGTGGCCACCTCTGAGAGCCCC
Organism: uncultured Gemmatimonadales bacterium; assembly: GCA_963846545.1. GTDB lineage: Bacteria > Gemmatimonadota > Gemmatimonadetes > Gemmatimonadales > GWC2-71-9 > CAVVWJ01. Next base: position 471,915 of record CAWJWG010000003.1, read on the forward strand.
GCCCTGGCGACGGCGGGCCTCGGCCGGGTCGCCATCGCCCGCGGACGCCTGACGGAAGCGCAGGCCATTCTCGAGGGACTCTACGCCGAGTCGCGTGAGCGATACATCAGCCCGGTGGCGTTCGCTATGATGCACGCGGGACTGGACGAGCGCGACGCGGCCTTCGAGTGGCTCGATCAGGCGGTGAAGGACCGGCGAGGTTGGCTGGCCTATCTCAAGGTCGAGCCGCTGCTCGATTCGCTGCGAGGCGATCCGCGCTTCGGTCGGTTGTTGGAGACGATGCGGCTGGCGTGACGAGAGGCGCGCGTCCCGGCATCAGCCGTGGCGCTTGAGCAACCGCACCACCGCCTGCTCTTCGGCCGACAATGAGGCCGCCGCTGCCGCGGCGGCCGTGCCGTTTCCCGCCAGGGCCTCGGCCATCGTCCCGGCCTGGTAGGTGTCGAACACGGCAGGGTGCACGTAGTACTTCCGGCAGACCGCCCGGGTGTTGTTCAGTTGCGCGGCCACCTTGTCGATCGCCTGCAGCATGAGCGACTTCACCTCCCGCTCGGAATCGGCCGATCCGAGCTCCTGCAGCGCCGCGACGGCGAGAATCGTCCCCGCCCAGGTACGAAAATCCTTGGCCGTGAAGTCCTCGCCCGTGATCTCCCGCAGGTAGTCGTTCACGTCGCCCGAGTCGACCGTCTGCCGGACGCCGTCTTCCTCGTACTGAAAAAGCGTCTCGCCTGGAATCGCCCGGCAGTTGGCCACGATCCGGGCCAGCCGCCGGTCGGTGAGAGCGACCTCGTGGGTCTTTCCGCTCTTCCCCCGAAACTGGAAGGTCAGCTTCGAGCCCGAGATCTCCACGTGGTGGTCCTTCAGGGTCGTGAGACCGAACGACTTGTTGGCCCGGGCGTACTCGTCGTTCCCCACTCGGATGCCGGTGCACTCGAGGAGCTGCACCACCGTGGCCAGCACCTTCTCGCGGGTGAGCGTGGGTCCCGACAGGTCGCGGTTCACCCGCTCCCGGATCGCCGGCAGCACCTGACTGAAGGCGAGCATGCGGCCGAACTTGGTCTCGTCCCGGACCTCCCGCCATCGCGCGTGGTAGCGGTACTGCTTCCTGCCGCGGGCGTCCCGGCCGGTCGCCTGGATGTGGCCGTTGGGGTGGGGACAGATCCAGACGTCGGTGTAGGCGGGCGGGATGGCGAGCGAGCGGATGCGGGCGATGGCCTTCTTGTCCTTGATCGGCTTACCCTCGGAGTCCACATAGGAGAACCCGGTGCCTGCGCGCCTGCGCCGGATGCCAGGCAGGGTGTCGCTGACGTAGCGGAGCCCGGCGGCCTGGGCCGATGCAGCGGGATCGGGGGTGGCTGTGCGCCGTCTCCCGCGGACTCGGGTGGGCATGATCGCGATCATACGTGAGCGGCGTCGTGGGAACGGTGAGCGCAGTCACACGCGAAGGTGGGGAGATACTACGGTTCGCACTTGCCGGTCGGCCGCCAGTCGGTCGCTACGGTAGACCGGGGCTGGCCGGAATCCTGGAGGATGAGGACGAGCGAACGGCGGACGCCTGTTCCCGTCCCGGTCAGGAGCATCGGCAGACCACCAGGAACCATCACGCCCGGACCCCCCGCCCGCTGCACGAGCTTGCCGTCCGGTGTCTCCAGGCACTGCTCGCCCTCGAGCGTGTACCACGCCTCCACCCCGGGGTGGCGATGCACTGGCGACTTCATGCCGGGCGTGAAGACCCCTTCCATGTACACCGCCGCGTAGGCCGGCGCCTCCACCAGTGGCAGCGGCCCCACCTTGCTGATCCGCTTTCCACCCGCCGGCTTCCATCTCGACTCCGCGATAGTGAAGAGCCAGATCCGACCGACCGATCGCACGACGGTGCTGCGCGAGACACCGGCGGCTCGTGCCACGGCCTCGGTCGGGAAGGCGTCGATGTGCCAGTACAGCGCCGTGTCCCGGGGCAGCGCGCCCAGCTCCTGCCGGCTGGTGATGAAGCAGCCGAGTGTCCGCCCGGCGCGCATTTCGACCGGCTCGCACCCGTTCGTCTGGGCGACGGCGGAAGCGACTACCAGGACCGTGAGGCTCCCCGCGAGCGCGGCGACACGAATCGGCTTCATCCCGGCACCCGCGTGGGCAGCGGCGTGCTCGTGTTTGACGGCGGCCACGGGTGCCACCGCGCCGGGCGCGTTGCGGAACATGCCCACATGCGATGCCTCCGAAGTGCTTCGGGAAAGTCGTCCGCGGTTGCGACCGTCCCGGCGGCGACGACCGGTAATATGCAGCCAGGCGAGCGCCATGTGGTCCCCATCCCCACCGCCGGCGTCCTTAGGGCCATGAGATACCTCTGGTGGTTCGGCCTCACCCTCATGAGCGCCGGGCCGGGATGCTCCTCGGTCACCTCGCCGCAGGGTGGGTCCGGCCGCTCGATCCTGTTCGTGGGGAACAGCCTCACGTACACCAACGATCTTCCCACCATGGTCGAGAAGGTCGCCAAAGCCGCGGGCGATTCCGTCCGCGTCGGGATGGTGGCCGGACCGAACCTGGCGGTGATCGATCACACCGACGGCGGCACCGACGCCGAGGCAGAGATCCGGGCGGGTGAATGGGCGTTCGTGGTCCTGCAGCAGGGGCCTACACCGCCCGGGATCTGCCGCGACACGCTGGTCATCGCCGCCATGCGGCTGGCGCCGGATATCCGCGAAGGAGGAGGACGGCCGGTGCTTTTCCTTCCGTGGGCACGGAAGACCTTCCCCCAATCGCTTGGATTCGCGGGTGAATCGGCGACGGCGGCGGCACGGGCGGTGGGTGGGGCCGTGGTGCCCGTGGGCATCGCGTGGAGGGAAGCACTGGAGGCGGACGGCGACATCCCGCTGTACGGTGTGGACGGTTATCACCCCGGGCCGGCGGGCACCCTGCTCGCGGCGCTGACCGTGTATGACCGACTGATCGGTCGGGACGTCCGGGAGATTCCGGCCTCAGCGCTCGCGGGCATCCCAGGCCTGCCGCTCAGTTCGGCCCGGCTCGACGCCATGACCGCGGCCGCGCATGCGGCCAGTGCCGGGCTGTCAGCGGACCCGACAGCGCCGTCACCACCGGACACCACCCTCGTATCAGCCGGCGGCGGTCCCTGTTAGGTCGGACCACTCCTCTGCCGGCGCACGATCCATTCGGTGGAGGCGCGCCACGCGGCCCAGGTGCGCCGCCTCCGGGGGCTCGACGGCTGGATCCCGACCAACGAGCCGACGGCGCCCGCGGCCGTCAAGTCGACGTATGCGGGCGAGGAAAATCTCGATCAGCTCGGGGTGAACGTCGGGCAATTCCGCGGGGACAAGGCCGGCTCCGCGGCGTTCGACGAGCCGCTCACCAGGGCGCAGGTGCTCGACATCGCGGGGGCGTTCCTGGCCTGAGCCGCGATGGAGACAGTAACTCGAGTCCTACTCGGACTTGAGACGGTAGCCGACTCCCGGCTCGGTCACGAGCAACCGTGGCCGCGCCGGGTCGGCTTCCAGCTTCTGCCGCAGCTGTGCCATGTAGACGCGCACGTAGTGGGACTGGTCGGCGTAGGTGGCGCCCCAGACCTCCTTGAGCAGCTGGCGGTGGGTGAGCACCTTGCCCGCGTGGCGGATGAGGAGGGCCAGCAGCTTGTACTCGGTCGGTGTGAGGTGCACGTCCTCGCCGCCGCGCCGCACCGCGCGCCGGACCAGGTCCACTCGCACGCCGCCCGCTTCGAACACGGTCTCCTGCGGAGACCCCGGCGGCTGGGCCGCGTGGCGCAGGGCCACTCGGATCCGCGCCAGCAATTCCTCCACGCCGAACGGCTTGGTGAGGTAGTCGTCCGCCCCCAGGTCGAGTGCCGCCACCTTGTCCTGCTCCTGCCCGCGCGCCGAAATCACGATGATCGGTGCCGTGGACCACTCGCGCAGCTCCCTCGCCACCTCCAGGCCATCGCGGTCCGGCAGCCCCAGGTCGAGCAGAATCACGTCGGGTTTCCGGCTCGCGGCCTGGGCCAGCCCCTCGCGGGCGGTCGTGGCCTCCACCAGCCGGTACTCCTGGGCGCCCAGAGCCGCGCGAAGGAAGCGCCGCATCTGGGGCTCGTCCTCGATCAGGAGGAGGAGGGCGGGGGATCGGTCCATGGGGCGGTTTCCAAGGCCTCGGGCTCGATGGTCGGCGGCGCGCCGACGATGGGAATCGTGAAGCGGAAGAGCGCGCCGCCTCCGGGACGTCGCTCGACCCAGATGCGTCCGCCGTGCGCGGTGACGATGCCCCGACAGATCGTGAGGCCCAGGCCCACGCCCGTGCCCGCGGTGCTCCCGGCGCGCTGGAACTTCTCGAACACGCGCTCCTCTTCGCCCGCCGGCACTCCGGGTCCCCGGTCGGCCACGGTGACCACGACCTCCTGACTGCCCTCCTCGGCGCGGAGCTCGATCGGCGTTCCGGGCGCCGTGTACTTGGCCGCGTTCTCCAGCAGATTCACGAACACCTGCTCCAGGAGAACCTCGTCCACCGGCACCAGCGGCAGCGCCTGCGGAAAGTCGGTGCTGACCGTACGACCCGCCAATTGCTCCTCCATCCGGAGCAGGGCGACGCCGGCGACATCCGACAGGAGCTGCCACTCCTTCTGCACCTCCAGCGCGCCGCTCTCGACCCGGATCATGTCGAGGAGGTTCGCCACCAACCGGGTCATCCGCCGGGATTCCTCGACGATGGTCCCCGCCAGGTCCCGCCGGATCGCGTCGTCGCTGGGACCCCTCGGCTGAAGCAGCGTGGACGCGGCGCCTTCGATCGCGGCGAGCGGCGTCCGCATGTCGTGCGAGAGGGAGCTGAGCAGCGCGGTCCGCAGACGCTCGGCCTCGACCTCGATGCCGGTGCGGCGGGTCCGCTCCGCCAGCTCCTCGCGCTCGAAGGCCACCGCCGCCTGGCCGGCCAGCGCCTCCAACAGCCGGCGCTGAGCCGGATCGCGGAACTGCTCTCCCACCGGCGGACGGATGCCCAGCACGCCGACGGACCGGTCGGATACGGCGAGCGGCACATAGAGCGCGACCGCCGCCGGCAGGGTCCTGGTCCCGTGCCCTGCCGCCTGCCGCTGGTCGTGGGCCCACTGCGCCACTCCCAGCTCGCGATCGTCGAGCGGATAGGGCGCCGGCCCTTGCGGCCGGAGACGGCCCGAGCCGTCGGGCAGCAGGAGGGCGACGTCGGCGCCGAACGTGTCGCGCACGTTGGCGAGAGTGGCGGCCGTGATCTCCTCGCGGGTCCGGGCGACGGACAGATCGCGGCTCATGGCGTACAGCGTCGCGGTGCGCCGCTCGCGCTCGCGGGACGCCTCGGACTGGGCCCGAATCCGCGCCGTCAGCCCGCTCATGACGATGGCGACGAGGAGCATCACGGCGAAGGTGAGCCCGTAGCTCGCGTCCCCCACGGAGAACGTGTAGTAGGGCGGTACGAAGCAGAAGTCGAAGAGCGCGATGCTGAGCAGCGAGGCGAGAAACGCGGGGCCCTGGCGATATCGGCTGCCGACGACCACCACTGCCAGCAGGTAGAGCATGGCGGCGTCGATGGTGGCGAGCTCCATCCCGGCGGTGCGCACCGCGAGGCCGATCGCGGTCGGCACCAGGGTGGCGGCGGCCGCCGCCGCGTACTCGCCCCAGGTGGAGGGACGCGCCAGCGGCGTGCGCGGCTGGTCGGCATCCTCTTCGCCGGCCATCGCGAGCACCTCGATCGCTCCGCTCCTCCTGACCAGTGCATCGAGCAGCGAGCCCTGGAACCGCTCGAGCCAGCGCGCGCGCTCAGGCTTGCCGACGACGATCCGGTTGACGTTGTGCGCCTGGGCGTACGCCAGGATCTCGTCCGCGACGCTCTGTCCGCTCACCGTCACCGGCCGCCCGCCCAGCTGCTCGGCCAGCTCGAGTGCCCGGAGGATCTCCTCCCGGTCGGCGGGCTTGAGGCGCTGGTCGCGAGGCGTCTCCACGTGCAGCGCGACCCACTCCGCGTGCAGCCGCGACGCCATCAGACGGGTGGCGCGCACCAGTCGGACCGCGCTCCGGCTCGGGCCGATGCAGACCAGGAGCCGCTCCGCGGCCGCCCAGGTCTCCCTGATGCCGCGCTCGGTCATGTACCCGCGCATCTGGGCGTCCACCCGCTCCGCCGTGCGGCGGAGCGCCAGCTCGCGGAGGGCGATGAGGTTCCCCTTGCGGAAGAATTGCTCGATCGCGCGCGACGCCTGGTCGGGGACGTAGACCTTGCCCTCGCGGAGCCGTTGCTGCAGCACATCCGCCGTGACGTCCACCAGCTCGATGTCGTCCGCCTGCTCCAGCGCCGAGTCGGGGATGGTCTCCCGCACCTGAACGCCGGTGATCTGGGCGACCACGTCGCTCAGACTCTCGATGTGCTGGACGTTGAGCGTGGTATAGACGTCCACACCGCGCTTGAGGAGCTCCTCCACGTCATGCCAGCGCTTGGCGTGCCGGGCACCCGGCGCGTTGGTGTGGGCGAGCTCGTCCACCAGCAGGAGGGCCGGCTGGCGGCCGATCGCGCCGTCGAGGTCGAACTCGTCGAGCCGGGTGCCGCGATACTCCACGCTCCGCCGAGGGAGGACCTCGAGGCCCTCGACCAGGTGGGCGGTTTCAGCCCGCCCATGCGTCTCCACCACTCCCACGACCACATCGAGACCTTCGGCGCGCTTGGCGCGGGCCGCCTCGAGCATCGTGAAGGTCTTTCCCACCCCGGGCGCGGCGCCCAGGAAGATCTTCAGACGACCCCGCCGGGCACGGGCCTCCTGCTCGTGCACTCGTCGGAGCAGAGCATCGGGATCCGGGCGCGTGGAAGTCATGTCCCGGAAGCTAGAGGACATCGGCCGGGTTGGTCAGGAGACGGCGTCCGGCCTGGCCGGTCCGCTCGAGCGGTCGAGGCACGGCTCGGGCAACCCGCAGTCAGGGACTCATGGGGCCGGGTTGGCGGAGGGCACCAGGCTCTCAAGGGCGAGGTTGAGCAGCAGCACGTTCACGCGAGGCTCACCGAGAAAGCCCAGCTGGCGACTCTCCGTGTGACGGCGAACGATCTCCCGGATGTCACCCTCGGAGACGCCGCGCGCCCGAGCGACCCGCGCCACCTGTAGCGCCGCGTTCGCCGGTGAGATATGAGGGTCCAGGCCCGACGCGGAGGCGGTCACCATGTCGGTCGGGATCTTCCCCCGCTCGGCCCCCTCTTCCTTCACCGCCTGTGCCACGGCTCCCGCGATCAGGGTGTCGGCAAGCTTCCGGTCGGTCGGGCCCCTGTTGGAGCCGGCCGAGGCCGTGGCGTCGTATCCGGCGCCGGCGGCGGAGGGGCGGGAATGGAAGTACTCGGCGCGGGTGAACGCCTGACCGATCAGCACGCTGCCCACTGGCCTTCCATCGACTTCGACGATCGACCCGTTGGCCTGCCAGGGGAAAAGCAGCTGCGCCAGGCCGGTGACGATCCCAGGATAGATCAGCCCGGTCAGGGCGCAGAGGAGCAGCGTGAGCGAGATCGCGGGACGCAGGAGATTCCGCAGCATGGTCAGACCAATCCGATGGCGGTGAGGATGACGTCTATCAGCTTGATCCCGGCGAACGGCACCAGGAGGCCGCCCACGCCGTAGACGAGGAGATTGCGCCGCAGGATGACGCTCGCCGGCGCGGGCCGGTAGGTGACCCCGCGGAGCGCGAGCGGGATGAGCGCGACGATGATGAGCGCGTTGAAGATCACGCTGCTCAGGATCGCCGACTGGGGCGAGGCGAGCCGCATGATGTTGAGCGCTCCGAGCCCGGGATAGGTGGTGACGAACATCGCCGGGATGATCGCGAAATACTTGGCGACGTCGTTGGCGATCGAGAAGGTGGTGAGCGAGCCCCGGGTCATGAGGAGCTGCTTCCCGATCTCCACGATCTCGATGAGCTTCGTCGGATTGGAGTCGAGGTCCACCATGTTGCCCGCTTCCCGCGCGGCCTGCGTGCCGGTGTTCATCGCGACGCCGACGTCGGCCTGGGCCAGCGCCGGGGCGTCGTTGGTGCCGTCGCCCGTCATCGCGACCAGGCGGCCGCCGGCCTGTTCCTTCCGGATCAGCACCAGCTTCTGCTCCGGCGTCGCCTCGGCCAGGAAGTCATCCACCCCGGCTTCCGCCGCGATGGCGGCCGCGGTGAGCGGATTGTCTCCGGTGATCATCACCGTCCGGATACCCATCGCCCGGAGCCGGCCGAACCGCTCCTTCATTCCACCTTTCACCACGTCCTTCAGGTGGACCACCCCGAGCGCCCGAACCGCGCCGTCGCGGCGCTCCGCCACGACTAGCGGCGTCCCACCCTGCCGGGCGATCGACTCCACCACCTGCGTGGTCTCCTGCGGCATGGAGCCTCCCGCTTCGGCCACCCAGCGGGTGACGGCGTCGGTCGCGCCTTTGCGCACCTGACGGTCTGCCGTGTTCACACCGCTCATTCGGGTGGCGGCGGAGAACGGCACGAACGTCATCGCGGGCTGTCCATCGGCCCCGCCGGCGGCCTGCGCGCGCAGCGCGAATCTCTCCTTGGCCAGGACCACGATGCTCCGACCTTCCGGCGTCTCATCCGGAAGGGATGCGAGCTGGGCGCGGTCGGCCAGGTCCTCGACTCGCACGCCGCCGACCGGGAGAAACTCCACTGCCTGGCGGTTGCCCAGCGTGATGGTGCCGGTCTTGTCCAGGAGGAGGGTGTTGACGTCACCGGCCGCTTCGACCGCGCGCCCGCTCATGGCGATCACGTTCTGTTGAATCAGCCGGTCCATCCCGGCGATTCCGATCGCCGAGAGCAGTCCTCCGATGGTCGTCGGGATGAGGCAGACGAGAAGCGCGATGAGCACCGGCACCGCGACCGCGCCGCCGCTGTAGACCGCGAACGGCTGGAGCGTCACGACGGCGAGCAGGAAGACGATCGTGAGGCCGGAGAGCAGGATGGTGAGGGCGACCTCGTTCGGCGTCTTCTGGCGGCTGGCGCCCTCCACCAGCGCGATCATCCGGTCGATGAACGTCTCGCCCGGGTTCGCGCTCACCCTGAGCACGAGCCAGTCGGAGAGCACACGCGTCCCTCCAGTGACCGCCGAGCGGTCCCCACCGGATTCGCGGATCACCGGCGCCGATTCGCCGGTCACCGCCGACTCGTCCACCGACGCGACGCCTTCCACTACGTCGCCGTCTGCCGGGATGAGATCGCCGGCCTGCACCAGGACCAGGTCGCCTCGTCTCAGCTCGGGGGCGAACACCGACAGGAAGTCGAGGTGATCGCCCGGTTCCCGCAACCGTTTGGCACGGGTCTGCATGCGGGTGCCGCGCAGCGCGTCCGCCTGGGCCTTCCCCCGCCCCTCGGCCATCGCCTCGGCGAAGTTCGCGAAGAGCACGGTGAACCAGAGCCAGAGCGCCAGCTGCAGGGTGAAGCCGCCCCCCCCGCGGCCGGCCAGCAGGTCCAGGATCAGGACCGCCGACGTCAACACGGCGCCGATGAGCACCACGAACATCACCGGGTTCCGCACCATGTGCCGGGGATCGAGCTTGTACACCGATTCATTCAAGGCGCGGCGCACGATGGGCGGATGGAAGAGCGGATGCTTCTCGGCGGACATGGTTAGAAGAGGCTCCCCGCCTGCATGAGGAAATGCTCCGCGATCGGCCCCAATGCCAGGGCAGGAAAGAAGGTGAGCGCGCCGACGATGAGGATCACGCCGACGAGCAGCGCCACGAAGAGCGGGGTAGTGACGGGAAACGTGCCCGCTGTCTCGGGAGCGATCTTCCGCTCGGCCAGAAATCCGCCGAGGGCGAGCATCGGGACGATCATGGCGAACCGGCCGACCAGCATCGCGACGCCGAAGAGCGTGCTGTAGTAGTAGGTCGAGCCGGTGAGCCCGGCGAAGGCGCTCCCGTTGTTGCCCGTGGTGGAGCTGAACGCGTACAGAACCTCCGACAGGCCGTGGGGCCCGGCGTTGGTGAGGCCCTCGAGGCCTGACGGAAGCACGGTGGAGACGGCCGTGAGCCCGAGGATGATCGCCGGAAAGACCAGGACGTACAGCATCGCCATCTGGACTTCCCGGGCCTGGATCCTCTTGCCCAGGTACTCGGGCGTCCGCCCCACCATGAGGCCGGCGATGAACACGGTGAGGATCACCATGACGAGCATGCCGTACAGGCCGGCACCGACTCCTCCGTAGATCAGCTCCCCGAGCTGAATGTTGACCAGGGGCACCAGCCCGCCGATCGGCGTGAACGAGTCGTGCATGGCATTGACCGCTCCACAGGACGCGGCGGTGGTCACCGCGGCGTAGAGCGCGCTGTTCGCGATCCCGAAGCGCACTTCCTTCCCCTCCATGTTGCCACCGGGATTCTTCGCCGTGGTGGCGAGGTCGAGGCCTCTCGCCTCGTGGATCGGGTTTCCCCGTGCCTCGGCCCGATACGCGACGGTGGTGCCGGCGAGAAAGAGCGCGAACATCGCGCTCCACACCGCCCAACCGTGCCGCTGGCTGCCGGTCATCCGGCCGAGCAGCCAGGTCAACGCCGCCGGGATCATGAAGATCAGGAACATGGACCAGAGATTGGTCCACGGCGTCGGGTTCTCGAACGGGTGGGCGGCGTTGGCGTTGAAGAATCCGCCGCCGTTGGTGCCGAGCTGCTTGATCACTTCCTGGCTGGCCACGGGGCCCATCGCGATCGTCTGCCTGGCGCCCTCGAGCGTGGTCACTTCGAGGTAGGGCCGGAAGTTCTGGATGACCCCCTGCTGCACCATCAGCAGGGCGATCGCGAGCGAGAGCGGCAGGAGCACGTAGAGCGTGCCGCGCGCCAGATCGGCCCAGAAGTTTCCCAGGCGTCCCGCCGAACGCCGGGCAATGCCTCGCACCAGGGCCACCGCCAGCGCCATCCCGGTCGCCGCGGACACGAAGTTGTGGAACGCGAGCTGGGTCATCTGCGAGAAGTACGACATGGTCGACTCCCCTGCATACGACTGCCAGTTCGTGTTGCTGGTGAAGGAGGCCGCGGTCTCGAACGCCTGGCGGTCCGCGACGGCCGGCAGGTGCTGCGGATTCAATGGCAGCAGATGCTGCAGCCGGAGCACGACGTAGGTGAGGAGCAGGGAGGCGGCGCTGAAGAGGAGCATGGCCCCGGCATAGCGAGTCCAGTGCTGATCCTCTTCGGGGTCGACGCCGGCCAGGCGGTAGAGACCGCGCTCCACGATCACGAGCCAGCGCACCCGGCCTTCGTACACCGCGACCAGGTACAGGCCGAGCGGCTTCGTCACCAGAAGAACCGCGAGGCAGAAGACTCCGATCTGGAGCCACCCGTTGGCGGTCATCTCAGAACTTCTCCGGGTGGAGCAGCGTGTAGAGCAGGTAGGCCAGAATCGCCAGCGCGATCAGCCCGCCTGCCAGCGATTCGGCGCCCATCAGGACGGTTCCCGGTCGGAATCGCGACCGAGGCGCTCGCAGCCGCCAACGTAGGCGAGCATGGCGGCAAAGAATGCCAGGGTGCCGGTGATATAGAGGAGATCGATCAGCATGGCTCGAACCCTACAGGCCCGCGCGTCAGGGCGCTGTAGGAATCGGCCGTTGGAGGATCAGGATTGTGTAAAGGACGGGGCCCGGACAATTCTGCCGACCTGCCGTGGAGACACCCCGCACACAGTGAGCGTGCTCGAAAGTGGACGATCACCACGTGGCGAATGCCCCGCGACCTCGGCATGCCGACACCGCATGACCTGGCACGCCCGATGCGAATACGGCGATCCGCTGTCGCTAGGCCATCGCCTCACCTGGCCGAAGCGGGGAAGCGGGATGTACGAGACTGCCGCCGCAGCGGGACGACGTGACGCGAGACGCGTCGGCGGCAGATCAGTCCAGCAGCCAGCGAATGAAGAGGGACGCGACCAGGACCCACACCGCCACCACCGCCGCCCACAGCGCCCAGCGCCGGAGATTCACGGCGACCAGCAGCGACTGGCCGCACACGACGCATCGGGACCCGTCGGGCTGGGATGTGCCGCAACGAGGGCAGGTCATCATGGGGATCGTCGGGTCAGTGGGGGGTCACGGGCCGCTCGTCCGGCAGATCGGCCCGGGCGGGGCGCCGGTCCGATTTCGACTGCAACAGGCGCTCGGTGAAGTCCTGGCGCTGGTACAGCTCCTGGAGCTCGTGGCGCAGGATCGAGGATTCCTCCTCCAGCGCCCTCAGTCGCTCCTCCGCGGCGGCGTCCAGCCGTGGATCGAGCTCGGGCCGGCGCTCGATCCGGCGCGCCAGCGCCATACCCACGCGGGCGATCACCAGGCCGGCGCTCAGCACCAGCGTGATCTGGGTGATGTCGTAGATGTCCACGAGTCTCGCCTCCCAATGGATAGGGCGCCCGGCTCTCACACGAGCACACCTGGAATGTACAGCACCGGGGTGGGGAAACGGCGTGGGTGGGTGGAAAGGGCGGAGCGAGCCGCCCCGTTCCGTGCGCGCGCGGGCTGTCTAGTCGTCCTCGTTCTCCGCGGCGAGGTTGATGGACTCGGCGAGCCGGGACAGCTTCTTGTCCGTGTCCTTTTCCTCGTCCAGCGTCTGCTGCAGCAGACCGGCGTGATCGCGGTGGCCCAACAGCTTGGCCCATGTCCGCACGGTGCCGTATCCCGCCATCTCGTAGTGCTCGACATGCTGGGCGGCTGAGATCAGGCCGGCATCCAGCACGTCGGCTTCCGGCCGCTCGTTGATCAGCTCGGCGCCCTCCTTGAGCAAGCCTTCCATCCCGACGCACTTCTTTCCGCGCGGACTCGCATCCAGCGACTTGAGTATGCGCTCCAGGCGCCGCACCTGTTCGCGCGTCTGACGCTCGTGCGCTCGGAATCCCTGCTTCAGCTCGCGGGACGACGCGGCTTTGATCATCTTGGGAAGCGCCTTCAGAATCTGCTTCTCGGCGCTCCACAGGTCCTTGAGCTCATCGACGTAGAGCTCCTCCAAAGTGTCCATTTCCATGACCGATTCCTCAGGTAGACGGCCCGCCCTCGATGGCCTCGGACGAGGCGTTCAGGCGTTCCGCAGGTTCCACTACTCGTTTCTGCTGTGTATGGGGATCCAGAAGTAGCCGACCGGTCGCCGTTCGTAGAGGCCGGCGCTCCATCTGTTGGGCTTGAGGAGATCATCATGCGTCAGGACCGACGAGACATGGAACACCGGGCCTCGATCCGAGATCAAGCGGCCATCCCAGGGCCCCCCACGGCACTCCACCAGGACCCGCTGCTCCATGACACCGCCGCCCCGAGTCAGGGTTATCGCTCACTTCCTCATATACTGGGCTAAATCCCGCCTCGGCGCCGTGAGAGGGCTCACCTACCCTCGACTTGGGACGCTATCGACTCTATGAGCTCCGGCGCTGCTTGACGCAACATTCGTGGGACCATTGCGTACAGGTGGGGACCCCGGCAACGGAGGGGTCGGCGGGGAGTGGTCGACCGTCTGGTCGGAGGCCCTCACGGAGGAGCTCACATGACCTTGAACCCTCGCATCTGGTACCCGATCACCGTCGTCGGCGCGCTGGTGAATGTGGCGGGCTTCGCGTTTGCGGCGGGCTCGGGCGAGCCCTGGCATGCCGCGCTCCACGCCGCACTCGGGGCGGGACTCGCCGTATGGGCGCAGCATCTCAAGGCTCGCCGGTCCGGCGGTCTGGGAAGCGGCAACGACACCGACCTGGCGAACCTTCGCGACGACGTCGGCGATCTGCGGCGAGAGGTGAGCGAGTTGCAGGAGCGGATGGATTTCGCCGAGCGGGTGCTGAGTCAGGCGAGGGAGGTAGAGCGCCTGAGTGAGCGCAAGCCGCTCGGGTGAAGCTCGAGGAGTTCCATCTCACAGGCGCCGTACGACTGCAGATGTTACGTGACGCGTATCCGGCGATATCTCGCGTTGACCAGCTCATAGAGGGCGTAGGCCACGAGCCCGAGGGCGATGAGGCCGAGCGGCCACCGGCCCATGCTCGCCAGCATTTCGAGTGATTCGCGGATTCCGCCGGCCCGATCCGCATCGTGGTGCTCTGCGGCGCGTGCGAGCAGAACGCCGATCAAGCCGAAGACGATGCCTCGTGCCGCAATGCCCGCGCGACAGACGGCAATGACCCATCCCTGCACGCCAGCCGGGATCGCGCCTAGGTCGAGCTGGCTGCCGAGCTTGGCGGCGTAGGCCCGATAGACCTGGTAGATCCCGTAGCCCACCACGATCGCCGCGGCCAGCCACACCAGCCACTCGCCCCCGGGCATCCCGAAGGCGCGGGAGGTGAGCTGCTCGGAGGACTCTCTGCTGCCACTTTCCTTCGTACCCGTGGCGATGTGATAGGCGGCGACCGCGAGCGCGGCGTGCCCCAGCCCCCGGACGGCACTCGCCGCCCGGCGGACCATCCCTTTGGCATCAGCCCCTTTTCCTTCGGCGTCGGTGATCGCATCGACCACCCGCCAGAGCGCGTAGCCGGCCAGACCCGCCGCGCATGCGAGGAGCAGGATCTCCCCCATGGGCGCGCGGACGACCTCCTTGAGGGCGCCGCCCATGTCCGTGGTCTTACCACCTTGGTCCAGGGCAGCTTTGGCGGCAAGGACGCCGATGGTCGCGTAGAGCAGCGCCTTCGCAGCGTACCCGACCCGGGCGAGATGAACGATCCAGGGAGCGAGCTCTTTCGCGGCCTGCGCCGCCTGGGGCATGGTCATAACGGGTATAAGACTGCGGGTTCCGGCTCACGGCCGCCGTGACCGGTGTCGCACTGGCAATAACCACGAGCAGGATTGCAGATGACACGCAAGCAACTGGGGTTATCCCGCCGATCAGGTGACACGACACGCCCCCCCGCCGCTTGACTTGATTCCTGAGCGATCGGGAATCCGTGGAACAGAAGGTGAGCCGTGTCGTGTCTTCCCGGTCGGCTGTCAGCCGGCGGCTGCCGGGCCCCGCCCCGTCCGCGGCTCGCGGACCGCCTGCTTGGCCTCCTCCTTCACCTTGCCCACCTGCTCCTTCACCTGCTCGCCGACCGCCTGTACCGCGTCCTGGACGGTGGCCTTCAGCTCGGGCGCACGCTGGGAGACTTCCTCACGCACCGTCTCCCGCAGCTCCTGGCCCGCCTCGACCGCTACATCCTTCACCCGGCGCGCCGTGTCCTGCGCGCGGTGGAGGAGATCGTCGCGCACGGGACCCATGAGCTGCCGCTCGCGTGCCGTTTCGGGCACCAGCAGCCCGAATGCGAGGCCGAGCACTGCGACGCCAGCGGCGACCGCGAGGGGATTCTCCTCGACCAGCTGCTCGAGCCCACCGCGGGCCCGCCGCGCCTGGTCCGACGCACGGACGCCGAGGTCCTGCGCGCCGGTCCGCAGCTCATCGCCGAACTGGCCGACGCGCTCGCGGGTGCGCTCGGCCAACTCGCCAGCCTCATCGCCGAGGTCGCGCGCGCGATCCGCAACGCCGGATGCCGTGGACCCAACCCGCTCGCGGATGACCGACGCGCCGTCGGCGATCTTCCCGCCGAACCCGTCACGCCGCCGCTCGGGGCCGGTATAGGCGAACCGCGCCATCCGGTCGCCTGACACGTCGCTCCGGTTGCGCTGCTGGATCAGCCAGACCGCGCCGAGTCCCATCGCCGCGACCAGCGAGGTGTTCTCCTGAATGAACCACAACATTCGGGACCCCTGCGCCTTGGCCTGGTCGCCCACGCTGTTGGCGATATCCTGCGCCTTACCGGTGATCGCGTCCTTGGCCTGCCGCTTCAGGTTGTCGGGGCTGAAACGCTCCCCCAGCTCGTCGATGTTCTGGGACATGCGCTCCCGGGTTGCCTCGATCTCCCGCTCGATCTCCGGCGCTCGGCCCTGAGGCTCCGCGTTGCCGTTGCCTGGCGCACCTTCGAGGTGCCGCTCGTATTCGTTCATGGCCGCCGCTCCTTCACCGCCTGAATGTCTTCCTTGATGCTCTCCACCGTGCGGCGGGGAGCGGGATCGAGTGTCTTGAGGTCGCGCAGGCCGCCGCGGAGCATGACGAATCCCCCCACGGCGAGGAGCGCGCCCACCAGCAGGGCGGCGAGCCAGGGCTCGAGCCCCATCGGGTCCACCAGCAGCAGGATGACCGCCGCCGTCAGCGCGAACCCGCCGATCAGCGCGACGATCCCGCCCGCGGCGAGGGACACGAGGTCCCGGCTCGCCCGCGAGATCTTCTCCTGCACTTCGGTCTTGGCGAGCTGCGCCTCCTGGCGCACCAGTAGCGACAGGTCCTGGGTCAGCTGGCCGAACAGCTCGCCAACCGACCGTTCCTCTCTAACCGATCGTTCCTCTCTAAGCTGGTGCATCGTAGCCTCCGCTTCCGCGCAGGCCCGCATCGCCGTAGCTCTCGGAATGGAAGCTCCGGTCGGAGCTCTCGGGATCGGAGCTTCGGAGGAACCGCGCGGCTAGCACGCCCAGGGCGAACGCCCCGGCGAAGACGAGCGCCGGCTGTCGCCGGGCCAAACCCTCGAGATCCCGGGCGATGGTCCGGCCGTCGGACCGGCGAAGGTAGTCCGCTGCCCAATCGGCGCGCTGCCCGACGGAATCCGCGAGGTTCGCGAACCGGTCCTGCTGCTCGCCGCGCAGCTGCTCGCCGGTGCGCCGGAATGCCCCCGCGATCCCACCGATCTGGTCGGCTGCCTGCCGGCGGGTGTCGCCCAGTCCTTCAGCAGCTCGATCCCGGGCGCTCCGGAACGTGTCCCGCGCCTGGTCCACGACCTTGTCCTTGGCCTGCCGGATCTGCTCTCGAGTATCCCGCTCGGTCCCAACGGCTGCCGACTCCATGCCCTCGGTCCCGACATCTGGTGTAGTCACTGATGGCCTCCTCGACCGCGACGTCCCCGTCATCCTCTCCGACGCGCCGGGGAGGTCTGCGGGGGTTTGTGGAGTGGCACTATGGTCTGTGGAGCGCACCGGAGGCGGTGTGCCGCGTCACGACGGTGCCACGTGAGGCGGACGATGTGAGCATCCGGTCGCAAAAAAACACCGCCGCGACAGTCTCGACTGTCAGCGGCGGTGTCTCCATGGTCTGCCCGTACGGGAATTGGCCGTGCCTAGACGGCCTCCACGGTCTTACCGGCTCGCCGTGCCGAAGCTGGGCCCTTCAAGGCCTTGTTCAACACAGCTTGGAGCTGATCGTCACGAAACGGCTTTTGGATCATCGGAACCATGTCCGGCCGGAATCCCACACGCGTCAGCTCGGGGGAGGCGTAGGCGGACATGAGCACGATAGGGGTGGAGGGAAACTCGCTCACGATCGTGGCCGCGAGCTCCGCGCCGTTGAGGAATGGCATGATCACGTCGGCGAGCACCAGCTGGATGCCCGGCCGGGTGCGGACCAAGTGGAGCGCCTCGAGCCCGTTGCGGGCCTCGAGGACGATGTGGCCTTGCGCAGCCAGCTCTCGACGAAGGATCTCGCGGACGTCGTCTTCGTCGTCGACAACGAGGATGGTGGCTGGACGGGTGCGGGGGCGCATAACCCTCCTGGGCGAGCCGCTACCGGCCGACGCCGGCAGGGGGGACAAATAATCTGCGATCGGGCTAGAGTGCGCAAGCGGACCGGTCTATGCCAGATGCGAGTGGCCACTCCGCGCCAGCGCGGCTCGCCCGAGTCGAAGCCGGTGGGCCGGGACAGGGTCTTCCGCTCCCTCAGGGCATGCTGCATTCTTGAGGCCGTGCCACCCCTCATCCTCGTGGTCGACGATGAACCGGTAGTCCGGCGGGTGACTTGCCACTACCTGGTGTCCGCCGGGTTCGGCTGCGTGTCCGCCGGCTCCGCGGCCGAGGCCATGGCTGCGGTCGGCACGGGCAACGAGCCCGATCTGCTGCTCCTGGACGTGCGGCTTCCCGATCTCTCCGGCCCGGAGCTCGCCCTCGACCTCCACCAGTGCTATCCCAATGCCTCGGTGCTCTTCGTCTCCGGCTGGGTCGACGGCATGCTGTCGGAGAAGCTGGAAGCTCTCCGATGGGAATTTCTGCCGAAGCCCTTCACCAGCGCCGAGCTGGTGAGTGTGGTCCACCGGATGCTCTCCACCCATTCCGACGCGTAGCACCCCAAAGCTCTTCAGTCGCCGCTCAGCCGCAGGCTGTCCGTCGCGCGGCGTCTGAGCGTGGTCGCACCGGGCTCGGAGACCCCACCTTCCCGAAACTCGAAGTGTGCCGGATCGAGCACCCGCCCCGCCACTCGAGGTATTCCCCGCTGGAGCTGTTGCGACACGACGATGTCGGTCATCGTCGCCGCCTGAATCCACACGCCTGGACGGACAAACGGGTAGAGATGCGACGCGGCATCGAGCAGGCGCGCCTCGCGGAGGCGGCTATGCGCGGAGCTGTCGCGCTTCATGGGAATTGGTCTGGGGGAGGTTCATGATAGGCTGAGTCCATCCTGTTACATCCCTTCGGTCGCACCCTCCTAGGTGGAGGTTATGGCGCCGTCGCGCTGGCTACAAGGGGCTGGTGCACCAGGAGGGCCCTCGAGGTGTATCACTCCGAGCTGGAGGGCATCCGCCCTATGCAGAAGTCCTACTATCACGCGCTCTCGTCGTGTCCGGTCGGGCGGCACATCCCCGAAGACCTGCGAGAGGCCGGGGCGCGTCGAGGTATTCCGCTCGCCGCTAGCGGTTGACCAGATTCAGGATGTTGCCGTCGGGATCCTTGAACCAGGCGACTTCGGCGCCCATTCCTACGTGCACATCGCCTTTGCGTTCGAGACCGGGCATGTCGTAATGCTCGAACGCGATGCCTTTGGCCTTGAGCGCGGCGACGGTCCTCTTGATGTCGTCCACGGCCCAGGTGACGGCCGTGGCCCGGTTGGTCCCCGCCTCCTTCGACCGATAGACGTTGAAGGTGCCGGTCCCGCTCCGATACACGATCAGCTCCTCGCCCTGCGAGCCCACCGGGGCGAATCCGAGGGTGCCCTCATAGAACTTCCGGGCGCTCTTCAGGTCCTTCACCGCGAGATTGGCTACGGCCTCGTGTCGGTCGAGCATGCAGTCCTCCGTTTGATCTGTCGCCGTGGGGCCTCCGATCGGCCCGCCTGCTGGCATCGTAGGGCCGCCGGCGGCGGGAAGCTGTGACGGGTGTAACACGGCTGGAGGGCATCGCTCCCAGGGGAGTAGCTTGCAGGCATGAGCCCCGAGACCACGCCCGCGACCGAAAGGAATCCCGCGATGCTTCCGACCCGCAAACTCGGCCGCCAGGGCCTGGAGGTCTCCGCCCTCGGCCTCGGCTGCATGGGCATGAGCCAGTCCTACGGCGTCCCGGACGACAAGGAGTCCATCGCCACCCTGCACCGAGCTCTCGAGCTCGGCGTGACTTTCCTCGACACCGCGGAAGTGTACGGCCCCTTCACCAACGAAGAGCTGCTCGGCGCGGCCCTCGCCGGTCGGCGTGATCACGTCGTCCTCGCCACCAAGTTCGGCTTCAGGATCGAGGACGGGCAGATCACCGGCACCGACAGCCGCCCCGCGCATATCAGGGAGGTGGTCGAGGCGTCACTGCGCCGGCTCCGCACCGACCGGATCGACCTGCTCTACCAGCATCGGGTGGATCCGGAGGTACCCATCGAGGACGTGGTGGGAGCGATGGCCCGGCTGGTCGAGGAGGGCAAGGTCCGCTTCCTGGGGCTCTCCGAGGCGGGGGAAGCCACCGTCCGGAGGGCGCACACCGTGCACCCGATATCGGCGCTTCAGAGTGAGTACAGTCTCTGGGAGCGGAACCTGGAGGGCGACATCCTCCCGGTGCTCCGTGAGCTCGGAATCGGGCTGGTGGCGTTCAGCCCGCTGGGACGTGGGTTCCTGACCGGGACCGTGAAGCGGGCAGAGGAGTACCCCGAGGGCGACTACCGCCGGGGCGACCCACGGTTCCAGGGTGAGAACTTCGACGCCAACATGCGCGCCGCCGCAGCCGTCCGGACCATCGCCCGGCGGCACGGGGCGACGCCGGCCCAGGTGGCCCTCGCCTGGCTGCTCGGCAAGGGCGGGGACGTGGTGCCCATCCCCGGCACCAAGCGGCGGCAGTATCTGGAGGAGAACGTGGGAGGCGCGGCGGTCGGCTTGAGCGCCGACGACTTGGACGCGCTCGACCGCGCGCTCCCCCCCGACGTGGTAGCCGGCCCGAGGTACAACGATCGCATGATGGCATTCATCGATCGGTAGGCGGGTCGAGCGGGATTGGGTGTCACCTGGGTCACAGCGCTGGATGGTATATGGGGGTACCGTCGTTCCCCTGTGACACCCGATACCCCACTACAGGAGCCCCCATGAGTCTCGACTCGCTGCAGGACCTATTTCTGGAAGAGCTGAAGGACGTCTACCACGCCGAGAAGCAGCTCGTGGCGGCCTTGCCGAAGATGGCCAAGGCGGCCACCTCCCCCGAGCTGGAGGAAGCGTTCACCAGCCACCTGGCCGAGACCAAGGGCCATGTGGATCGACTCGAGCGGATCTTCAAGGACCTCGGCGTGCCCGCCAGAGGGAAGCGCTGCAAGGGGATGGAGGGTCTGATCGAGGAGGGCAAGGAGGTGCTGGAGGAGGAGGGCGAGGCGGCCGTCATCGATGCCGCCCTCATCGCCGCCGCCCAGCGGGTCGAGCACTACGAGATCGCCGCCTACGGCTGCCTTCGCACCTACGCCCAGCTCCTGGGTCACCAGAACGCCCTGAGCCTCCTGTCACAGACACTGGAGGAAGAGGAGGCGGCCGACGAGAAGCTGAGCACCATCGGCGAGAGCCAGGTCAATGCCGATGCGCTTGCCGTGGGTGTAGGGGACGACGAACAGAGCTGATTTGCGGGGACTGACCGTGGTAGCCGACCCCGGCCCGGTGGCTCTCACCGTGCCGGGGTCGGCCTTTCCCTAGGCGTGCACCGGTGAAGCCCCGTAAGCCCGTTCCAGCTCCGCGAGGTCGATCTTCTTCATCTTGAGCATCGCCTCCATCGCCCGCTGCGAGTTCTCCGAGGTCGGATCACCCACCAGCTCCTTGAGGCGCTCAGGCACGACCTGCCATGAGAGGCCGTACTTGTCCTTGAGCCAGCCGCACACATGGGACTCGGGATCGCCGCCCGGGGTGAGCTTGTCCCAGTAGAAGTCCACTTCCTTCTGGTCCTTGCAGTTGATGACGAAGGACACGGCCTCGTTGAACTTGAACTCAGGGCCGCCATTGAGGGCGGTAAAGGTCTGCCCGTTTAGCTCGAACTCCACCGTCATCACCGAGCCTGCGGGCTTGTGGTGGACCTCTTTCCCCGCTTCGCCATACCGGGTGACCTTGGTGATCTTCGAGTTCTTGAAGATGCCGGTATAGAACTTCGCGGCCTCTTCGGCCCGAGTGTCGAACCACAAGCATTGGGAGATCAATTGGCTTGCCATGCGTTCTCCTTTGATGTGTCGGCGCCATGCCGTGGTCGCAGGCGTCGAGCGATACACCCTGCACACCTTCTCCGGGGTGGCGAGGGCTCAGATCTTCAGGGTAGAGGGCCGGAGGTGATGCGGGCTGTGACCCGGCCCACCCAGGTTACAGACTCCGCAGGACCGACTTCGGACACGCCCCCGACGGCCTGCCAAGGGCCGTGACCCCCTAGAGCATCAGGTGCACCAGTGACCGGCCCCGCGGCGGCCCCTCACCGCCGGCAGCCGGCTCCTCGGTGAGTGCCGCACCCTTCACCACCGGGCACGAACTCGGCTCCGGCATCCCTGTGGTGAACATCGTCGTGCGCAGCGCGCCACCCGCCACTTCGGAACCCCGCACCATCCCGCCCTCGCAGATGAACCAGAACTGGTAGCGATGTCCCGGCGCGGGGGCCGGAAGGCCGTGCACCACCACGTTCCAGCGGTGGGTCACCTCGTCGGCGAAGATGACCAGCCCGCCGCGGGTCTCGCCCACCGGCACGTCGGCCTGCAGGATCCGGCCCGCGCGCATGATGGACAGCGTGTCCCGGAGCGCCGCCACCGCGGCCCGCTGGTTCGCGATCTCGAGCCGCAGCGCACCGGCGCGCGACGTCCCAGCGTACCACCCACCTATCGCCAGGAGGACCGAAGCCGCGAGCGCTGCCGGCAGCGCCCAGCGCGGGCGCCTGACGCGCCGGGAGGGTCTTCTCTCCAGCACACCCTCCACCACGCGGCGGCGGAAGCCTGGCCTCGGCGCGACCGGCGCGAGGCCCATCGGCAGCCAACGCAGATCGCGCCCGATGGCAGCGACCTCCTCGCGGCACTCCACGCACTGGCCGAGGTGGGCGTCGAAGGTCGTGGTGTCCTCGGGATCGAGGGTCCGGGTCGCGTAGTCCACCCGATGCTCGAGGAACCAGTCGTGCGGCTTCACAGCACCCAATCCTTCAGCCCGGCCAGGGCGCCGCGGAGGCGGACGAACGCCAGCCGGAGGCGGGTCTTCACGGTGCCGAGCGGGATGCCGAGCTCGGCGGCGATCTCCGACTGGGTGAGCCCCTGGAAATAGGCCAGGTCCACGACGGCGCGCTGGTCGGCCGGCAGGTCCTGCAGTGCCGCGTGCACCTGCGTGTGCACGTGCCAACCGGGCCGGCCGGCCTCGTCGGGCTCCCCCGCCGGCACCGCGCGCGCCGGCTCCTCCCACGCGGCGGCCTGCAGCTTCCGCTCGCGACGGCGCCGGCCCCGCAGGCGGTCGATGGCCCGATGCCGCGTAACCCGCATGAGATAGGGCATGAGCCCCGTCTGCCCATCGGCCGGGGCCACGTTCTGCCACAGCGTCCGAAAGGCTTCCATGACGACCTCCTCGGCTTCGTCCTGATCCTGAAGCATCCCCTGGGCGATGTTGAGCAGCCAGGGCGACGCGGCGTCGATCAGCTCGACCAGCGCCTGCTCGTCGCGCGCGACGATGCGCTCGCGCAGCGCCGCTTCGCGTCCGCTGTCCAGCAGGCGCGGGCCCGGGCTCGAGGCGGGCTCTCGGCTCTCAGGGCCGGCGCCGCCCCGGTCAGGCAACGCTGGTATCCGTCTCGGTCACGGCAGGCATCGAATCATGAGAGCAACGTCGGTTAGGGGAGGCCGGTTTTGCAGGGGGGAGGTTCCTCAGCCGGCATCCCCGACCAGTTTCTTGAACCTGGGGTGGGCTCGTAGCGGGTCGAAGGCCGGGTCGACGCGAAGCCACCCGACCGACAGGAAGCCTGGCTGCCCGAGGAGCGCCTCGATTCGATCCATGGCCTTGTCGTCCTCTCCGGCCATCATGAAGATCCGCGCCAGCAGTTGCTGCACGTATGTCCCGAATCCGGTGGCGCGATCGATCGGGACCAGTGCCGCGGCTCGCTCGCCTTCACGGATCGCTTCAGCCCCGCGTCCCAGGTAAGCCAACGACAGGGCGTACAGGGCGCGCAGC
Source organism: uncultured Gemmatimonadales bacterium (assembly GCA_963846545.1). Taxonomy (GTDB): domain Bacteria; phylum Gemmatimonadota; class Gemmatimonadetes; order Gemmatimonadales; family GWC2-71-9; genus CAVVWJ01. The sequence continues at coordinate 495,239 of CAWJWG010000003.1, forward strand.
TGGCCGTCCTCCGGCGCTTCCGTGAGCTGCGCTGCGAACCCGGCCCGGGCGGAATCAGTATAGGCCCGGGCCCGCACCGAGTCTCCTCTGGCGAAGTAGATCTGCGCCAGGGCGAGCCCCCAGCTGCCCACATCTCCATCGAAGTCGTCAGGCCGGCCTTCGAGCACCAACGCCTGTCGGTCCGGCGTCAGTGTCCAGTACAGCTCGTTGTATGTGGCGAGGTAGATCGCCACGTCCTTCGGCGGGATCTCCGCTTCCGCCTCGCGGATGACGCGGCGCGCTCCTTCAAGGTCCCCCATGCCGACCCAGACGAGCGTCCTGGCCAACACACCACTCATGTTGCCGGGCGACAGCGCCAGTCCCCGCGCGAGGACCGAGTCCGCCTCTTCGTACCGCCGGAGCCGGGTCAATAGCCGGCCCAGATTCGCGGCCACGCTGGGGGAGCGAGGGTCGAGCCGCTCTGCCCGTCGCAGATAGTTCGCGGCCGACTCGTAGAGGCCGAGCTCCGCCTCGGTGACCGCAATTCCCGCGAGGACCTGTGGATCCTGAAGGTCCAGACGCTTGAGGCGAGCCAGACTCTCGCGGGCGCGCCCGTTGTCTCGGGCGATCACCCGGAAATACGATGCCTTGGCCTGGATGGCATGTGGGAGCGCGGGTGCCAGCGCGAGCGCGCTGTCGGCCGCCGCCCGCGCGCGCTCGGCGAGATCGCGGGAAGGCACCGAGTTGGCGTATAAAGACGTGTACGCCGACGAAAGCCTGGCCCAGGCGAGAGCGAAGCGAGGATCCCGTTCCACCGCCTCGGTGTACAACGCGATCCCCTGGCGCAGCGCCGCGGGGGAGGTGCGCCCCGTTCCCAGGGACGCGGCCTCGGCCTTCAGGTAGAGGTCATAAGCGGCGAGGTCCGCCGTTGGCCGCTCGGCGAGCTGCCGCCGGGTGCTGTCGGCCAGGGCCACGCCAAGGGCCTGGACCACGCGGCCGGCGATGTCGGCCTGAACCCGGAACACGTCCGTGAGTGCCGCGTCGAATGGCTGCTGCCATCGCGTGACCGGTGAGCCGTCAGCCGGGATCTGAACCAGCTCCGGACTCACCTGCACGCGGCTGGCCCCGTCCGCGGTCCTGGCCCAGCGGATCTTGGCCACCACCAGATGACCGACGCCCAGCTCGCGGGCGATCTGAGCCAGCGGCTTAGCGCTCTTCTTGTACTCCAGGGAGCTGGCACCCGCGATGACCTCGAGACCGGGAATGGCGGTGAGCTTGCCCCGGACCGCGTCGGTGACGCCGTCGGCGAAATACTCGTCGGTGCTGTCGCCGACGTTCTCGAACGGCAACACCGCGATGAGCCGCGATCCCTTGGGCGACTCTCCCGAGTGACTGCGGCGCCAGGCGAACAGCACGCCCAGTCCGATGAGGAAGCCGAGGGCGAGCGCCATCGCAGCCACCTTCGGCCGGCGGGCGGTCGCCCCGGGCGCCGATGCGCCCCGAGTCGGCGTGCGGCTCGGCACGGTGGCCGTGGCGGAGGTCGGCAGAAGCGCCTCGGCGAATTGCGCCACGGTGGCGAACCGATCCGCCGGCGTGCGAGCCAGTGCCCGGTGCACCGCCTCCTCCACTCGCTCGGGCACCGAGTCTCGCACCTCGCGCAGCGGGCGCGCGGTCTCTTGGAACCGCCGGGCCATCATAGCCTGCGGGGTCGGCGCGGCGAACGGCGGCGCGCCGGCCAACATCTCGTACAGCACCGTCGCGAGGCTGTAGATGTCGGTCCGGGCGTCGAGGTCCTTCGCGCCCGCCGCCTGCTCCGGGCTCATGTAGGCGGGCGTGCCGAGCGCCAGTCCGGTTTCGGTCAACTGTTGCTCGGCCTCGCCGCCGATGGCCTTGCTGATGCCGAAGTCGGCGACCAGCGCATGGCCGTCGGAGAGGAGGATGTTCTCCGGCTTGATGTCCCGATGGATGACGCCGTGGCGGTGGGCGTAGCTCAGCGCGTCGGCGGCCTCCCGGACGATGCGGAGTGTTTCGTCGAGCGGGAGCTGCTTCTCGCGACCGAGCCGGTCGCGCAGGCTCTCACCCTCGATGAACGGCATGGTGAACCAGAGCACCGGCGGCTGGCTCGCAGCGCCGGCGATCTCACCCGAGTCGTGGACCGTGAGAACGTGAGGGTGTTGCAGCCGCGCGGCGAGCTTGATCTCTCGGAGGAAGCGATCGGGGCCGAGGGTGGCAGCGAGCGTGGGGTGGAGCACCTTGAGCGCGACCGGGCGATCGTGGCGGAGGTCGCGAGCCAGGTAGACCGTGGCCATGCCGCCGCGGCCGAGCTCTCGCTCGAACGCATACCGGTCTCGCAAGGCCTCGCGCAGCCGCTCGACGGGATCGATGGTGTCTTCCGACAGGGGGCGAGCCAAAGATACGGTGGCGAATCCCCCGGGGCGAGGTTGCCACGGGGCGACTGTGGGCCTGGAGCTCGATGCGCCTGCTCAAGCCGCATCGCCCACCGCTTCCGGAATTGCGGGAGGCACGCGTTTCATGGGGTCTGCCGCCGCGCGAAGAATTCCCGCTGCAGGCGCCGGAGCAGTGGGATGGAGAGTAGCACCGCGATCAGGTTGGGGATCGCCATCAGCCCGTTGAGTGTGTCCGCGATGTCCCAGACCACGTGCAGAGAGCCCACCGCGCCGAGGTAGATGAAGACCAGCCAGGCCAGCCGGTACGGCAGTGCCGCCCGGGTCCCCAGGAGGTACACGATGCCGGTCTCGCCGTAGTAGCTCCAGCCGATGATGGTGGAGAACGCGAACAGGACCAGTCCCACCGTGACGATGACGTGGCCCCAGGTGCCGGGGAGTCCGATCTCGAACGCCTTGCCCGAGAGGGCGGCCCCGGTGACACCTGTCTCCCACGCCCCCGTCACCAGGATGACCAGCCCGGTGGTGGTGCAGATCAGCAGGGTGTCCACGAAGACCTCGAAGATGCCGTACATCCCCTGGCGGACGGGGTGGTCGGTGTGGGCTGTCGCGTGCACCAGCGGCGCGCTGCCCAGCCCGGCTTCGTTGGAGAAGAGCCCGCGCGCGATGCCATAGCGCAGGGCCAGCATGACCGTGCTGCCGGCGAAGCCGCCCGCGGCGGCGGTGCCGTTGAACGCGCCCTCCAGCACCAGCCGGATGGCACCGGGGATGGCGCTCGCGTGGGTCAGCAACACGAACAAGCCACCGCCGAGATACACCAGGCTCATGAAGGGAACCAGGATTTCGGCGAACGCCGCTATCCGCCGGATTCCGCCCAGGATGACCGTGCCCGTGAGCACCATCAGCGCCAACCCCACCAGCCCCGGGGAGAAACCGAAGCTGGCCTGGAGGCTCTGAGCCACGGAGTTCGCCTGGACCATGTTGCCGATGCCGAAGGCTGCGAGCGCGGTGAGCAGCGCGAACATCCAGCCCAGTCGGGGCAGCCCGAGACGCCGGAGGGTGTACATGGCCCCACCCCGCATGGTGCCGTCGGCATCGCGCTCGCGGGAATCGACCGCGACTACGATCTCGCAGAATTTCGTGGCCATGCCGAGCACGCCGGAGACCCAGAGCCAGAAGAGTGCGCCGGGCCCGCCCAGCGAAATCGCTGTCGCCACCCCGGCGATGTTGCCCACGCCCACCGTCGAGGCGAGTGCGGTCGCCACCGCCTGGAACGGCGTGACGCTGCCCTCACCGATACTGGGGCGTCCCAGCTTTCCCAGCACCTCGCCGAGTGCCGTGCCCAGGCGGCGGAACTGCACCGCGCCGGTGACGATGGTGAGCAGAAGGCCGGTGCCGACCAGCAGCGCCAGCATGGGCGGACCCCAGACGAGGCCGTTGAGCCAGGCGTTGGCTCGAGTGAGAAGATCGATCATGGGCTCGGACGTGTGTTGGGAGACTGCGGCGCGGCGAATCGACGTCGGCCCCGCTCGAGAGGCGACGGGCCAAAGATAGGGCGGGAGGTGGCCCAGGGGGAGTTGCCGTCGGCGCAGGCCGGGGCGAATAGCGGTAACCCATCAGCCCGGCTACATTTACGACCCGTGTTACCCGTCTGAAACCCAGGCCGTGCCCGATGACTGATACCTCCAATCCCGCACCGGTTCCCGCGACCGGCGAGGCTTACCACCCCGACGCCGTGGAGGCCAAGTGGGAGGCCCGCTGGGCCGAGCGCCACACCAACGAGCCCGATCTCGACCGGGCCGCGCGCCCCTTCTACAACCTCATGATGTTCCCCTACCCGTCGGCCGAAGGCCTGCACGTGGGGAACATGTTCGCGTTCACGGGTAGCGACACCTACGGCCGCTTCAAGCGCCTGCAGGGCCACGACGTCTTCGAGCCGATCGGCTACGACGCCTTCGGGATCCACAGCGAGAACTACGCGATCAAGGTGGGGATCAATCCCGCCGAGCTGATTCCGCGCAACATCGAGAACTTCCGCCGCCAGCTCATCCGGATCGGCGGGATGTTCGACTGGCGTCACGAGCTCTCCACCACGGATCCCAAGTACTACAAGTGGACCCAGTGGATCTTCCTCCAGATGCTCAAGGCGGGGAAGGCGTACAAGAAGGCGGCCGCGGTCAACTGGTGCCCCAAGGACAAGACCGTGCTCGCCAACGAGCAGGTCATCAACGGCCGCTGCGAACGCTGCGATTCCCTGGTGGAGCAGCGGACGCTGGAGCAGTGGTTCTTCCGGATCAGCGAGTACGCCGAGCGGCTGCTGGCCAACCTGGACGACCCGACCAAGATGGACTGGTCGGACACGACCAGCACGGCGCAGCGGAACTGGATCGGACGCTCGGAGGGCGCCGAGATCGAGTTCGCGGTGGCGGGCACCGTGATCACGGTGTACACCACGCGCCCCGACACCGTGTTCGGCGCCACCTTCATGGTGCTTGCACCGGAGCACCCGCTGGTAGGTGCGCTCACCACCCCCGCGCAGCAGTCGTCGGTCGAGGAGTACCAGCGCGCGGCCGCATCGAAGGACCTGGTGTCCCGCAAGGTGGGAGACAAGGGGAAGAGCGGTGTCTTCACCGGCGGGTTCGCCAAGAACCCGGCGACGGGGAAGCCGATCCCGGTGTGGATCGCCGACTACGTACTGATGGAGTACGGCACCGGGGCCATCATGGCGGTGCCGGGCCACGACGAGCGCGACTTCGAGTTCGCCACGAAGTATCGGCTCCCGATCGTCCGGGTGGTGGCCGAGCCCGACGCGTCGGCCGACGCACCACTGGCGGAGGCATTCACCGACAACGAGCGCGGGCGGCTGGTCAACTCCGGCCGGTTCGACGGCACCTCGCCCGCCCAAGCCAAGGTCGCGGTGACGGCGTGGCTCGAGGAGATCGGCGCGGGCCGTGGCGTGGTGCAGTTCCGCCTGCACGACTGGTGCATCTCCCGCCAGCGCTATTGGGGCCCGCCGATCCCGGTCATCTACTGCGACGAGCACGGCGCCGTGCCGGTGCCGGAGAAGGACCTGCCCGTCGTCCTGCCCGAGCTGGCGAACTTCCAGCCCGACGACAGCGGCGTCTCCCCGCTCGCACGCAACGAGGCGTGGTACTACGCCCCGTGCCCGACCTGCGGCAAGCGCGGCCGGCGCGAGACCGACGTGAGCGACACGTTCCTCGACTCCGCCTGGTACTTCCTGCGCTACCCCAGCACCGAGTTCGACGACCGGCCGTTCGACCAGATGCGCACCAAGACGTGGCTGCCGGTGAGCACCTACATCGGTGGGAACGAGCACGCGGTGCTGCACCTGCTCTACTCCCGGTTCATCACCATGGTGCTGCACGATCTGGGGCACCTGGATTTCGAGGAGCCGTTTCGCCGGTTCCGGGCGCACGGTCTGATCGTGAAGGACGGCGCGAAGATGTCGAAGTCGCGCGGCAACGTGGTAGTGCCCGACGAGTATATCGCGCGCTGGGGCGCCGACACCTTTCGGCTGTACCTGATGTTCCTCGGCCCGTTCCAGGAGGGGGGCGACTTCCGCGAAGAGGGCATCAGCGGCCCGCGGCGGTTCCTGGAGAAGGTGTGGGCGCTGGTGGGCGACTCCTGCCACACGACGGCGGAGGACGAGATCCGGCACGAGGTTCTCGTCAAGTACCACCAGACGGTGAAGCGGGTGAGCGAGGGAATGGAAGAGCTGCGCTTCAATACCTCGATCGCGGCGCTGATGGAGCTGGTGAACGCGTTGCGGACAGACACCTGCACCCATCGGTCGATGGTGGAGCCTCTGGTCATCATGCTGGCGCCGTTCGCGCCCCATTTCTCGGAGGAGTGCTGGGAGCGGTTCGGGAACACGGGGTCGGTGTTCGATGCTCGCTGGCCGGTGTGGAACGAAGATCTGGTGGTGGAGGACCAGGTGGAGGTCGTGGTGCAGGTGAACGGCAAGACGCGGTCCCGGGTCACGGTCCCGCGGGACTCGGACGAGGACACCGTGGTCGCGGCGGCGATGCGGGATGCGGCGGTGCAGCGGTTCGCGGAAGGGAAGTCGGTGCGGAAGCGGATTCATGTGCCGAACCGGCTGCTGAACCTGGTCGTAGCCTAGACCGGGCAGTCCGGGTACGGCCTCGACGTCTTCCGGAACCCTTCCTCCCCGCGGGCGGTTACGGGACCATGGCACCCATCGACCTAGGTCTCGATACGTTCGGCGACGTCACCGTGGGCCCCGACGGCCGCATCCTGTCCCACGCCCGAGTCCTCCGCGACGTCGTGGCCGAGGGGGAGCTGGCCGACCGCGCCGGCGTGGACTTCTTCGGCGTCGGCGAGCACCACCGGCCGGACTTCGCAATCAGCGCGCCGGAAGTCGTGCTCGCGGCGATCGCCGCCCGTACCGAGCGGATCCGGCTCGGGACCGCCGTCACGGTGCTGAGCACTGACGACCCGGTCCGCGTCTACCAGCGCTTCTCCACACTCAATGCGCTCTCGAACGGCCGCGCCGAGGTGATCGTCGGGCGAGGGTCGTTCACGGAGTCATTCCCGCTCTTCGGACACTCGCTCGACGACTACGAGATTCTCTTCGAGGAGAAGCTCGCGATCCTCGCGGGGATCAGGGATGCCGACAGCAAAGGCGAGCCGGTCCGGTGGAAGGGCACCGTGCGTCCGCCGCTCGACGGCCTTCGTGTGTTTCCGCCGGTCGAGCGGCCGCCGCTCAGCATCTGGGTGGGCGTCGGCGGCACCCCGGAGTCGGTGCTGAGGGCGGCGCGCTACCGGTTTCCACTGACGCTCGCCATCATCGGCGGCGAGCCGGGCCGCTTCGCGCCGTACGTCGAGCTCTATCACCGGGCGCTGGGTCAGCTCGGCTCGGCGCCCTTGCCGGTCGGCGTGCACTCGCCGGGGCACGTGGCGGAGACGGACGCGGAAGCGCGCGAGCAGCTCTGGCCGGCGTACGAAGTCATGCGCAACCGGATCGGCGCCGAGCGGGGTTGGGCTCCGACCGGCCGGGCCGAGTTCGATCGGGAGGTTGCCGCGGGCTCGCTCTACGTCGGCTCGCCCGAGACCGTCGCACGGAAGATCGCGGCAACCGTCCGCGACCTCGGCGCGTCCCGGTTCGATCTCAAGTACAGCGCCGGCACTCTGCGGCACGAGCTGATGCTGAAGAGCATCGAGCTCTACGGGCGCGAGGTAGTCCCCCGCGTGCGCCGGCTGCTGGCCGATGCGCCGGCCGCATCGGTCACTGGCGGCGTTCCCAACTCGGTCTGATCTTCTTCAGCACGCCGCCGCGAAGCATTCCCTTCTCCCGTCCACTCGGGCGGCTTTCGAGCGTCCCCTGAAGGAACCCTTCGAAGCGGGGATCCAATCATGCGACCGATTGTCCAACGCCTGTCGCTCGCCGCGATGGCCGGCCTATCAGCCTGCGGCTCGGAAGACCGCCAGGCACCCACCACCGCCGGCCTGGTGATCGAGAAGGCGCCCGAGCAGAGCGGGGACGCGCAGGTGGGGGTCGCGGGGGAGCCGCTGCCGCAGGATCTCCGGGCGAGGGTCACGCGGGACGGAAACCCGGTCGAGGGCGTGACCGTGTACTGGACCACCATGCAGGGGACGATGGATCCCCCGAGCGACCTCACCGACGCCGACGGGATCACCGCGTCGAGGTGGACGACCCAGTTCTCCTACCTCGAGGAAGAGGCCTTCGCCAGCCTGGACCCGGTGACCGGCCCCAGGGTGCCGGGCTCGGTACTACCGGGCATGATCCTGTATACCGCCCTGGCCTATCCCGACCCTGATGCGCCCAACACGGTTCACGTGCTCAACGCCGGAGACAACCGGTTCGAGCCCGCGAGCATCACCATCGCCGTGGGTGACACGATCAACTGGTTCTGGCCGGTCGGCAGTGCGGGACACAACGTGGTGCCGGACGACGGCAATGCACCGGCCACCTCCGGGGCGCCCGCCGCGTATCCCAAGTATCTCAGCTTCCAGTTCGCGAGCCCGGGGGTCTACCACTATCACTGCGCGGTGCATGGGGGCGCTGGCGGTGTGGGGATGTCGGGCTCGGTTACCGTGCTTTCACCCGGCCCTCAGGACTGAGATCGCGCCCAGGTCCGGTCCAGCGCTCAGCGCCGCCGGGCGGCGGGCAGCGCCTTCCGACTGCGCGACGGCGGTACCGCAAGCAACTCCCGCATCAATTTCAGCACGGCCCGCTCCTTCTCCTTCGCTTCCACGTCCATCGTCATGCGCCGTCCCCGCCACGACGCGGGAAAATCCCGCGGGTCGATGTAACCGGCGTGTGGCCGGGGATTGGCGGCGCCCCATCCCTCGCGCGGGGAGGAGATGTGGGTCCAGGGCTCCCGCCCGCCCCACGTCGCCGCCGCCAGCTCCGTCGCCTCCTCGACCGACAGCTCGTCCCCGTGGCAGCGATGGTGGTGCGCATCGTAGACCAGCGGTACCCCCATGCGACGGCACAGCGGCAGCAGGTCCGTCGGCGTGAACCGGTGGTCGTCGTTCTCCAGCGCGATCCTGCCCCGGGCGCGCGCGCTCAGCAGATCGATGCCGCGCTCCAGCCGCTCCAGCGCCGCTCCGGTTCCGCCCGCGGTGCTCCCGCCGTGGAGTACGATGGTGTCCGCCCCGATCAGCTCGGCGGTCGTGGCCTGGAACTCCAGCTCCTCGGCCGACCCGCGCACGACGTCGGCCCGCTCGGAGTTGAGGACCACGAACTGGTCGGGGTGGAAACTGAGCCGCACGTCGAGCTCCCGTGCGCGTGCGCCCGCGCGCTCGAAAGCCGCCCGGATCTCGCCCTTCGGGTCGAGTGACTCGAGCTGGTAGCCGCTGACGGGATGGGTGCCGAGCGGCAGAATCTGGCTGTTGATCCGGAACGCGCCGATGCCGAGCTCGGAGCAGCGCTCAACCGCGGCAGCGAGAGCGGCGGCGTTGTCCGCCGCGATTTCCGTCAGGTAGGTGCGCCGCCCCGCGCGCGTAAGGGTCGACACATACCGGTGCGTGGCGGTGCGAAAGCGGATCGGCGAGTCGAGGAACTGACAGCAGAGACCGAAGCGAATGGTGAGGCCGGGAGCTATGACGTCCTCACAGGATGCCGACCAGCCAGTCGCCGACGAGGTAGCCCACTCCGGCCACACCGAGCCCGACGAGGAACATGTCGAGGCCGCTGCGGAAGATGCTCCGGCCGGTGAAGACGCTCCGGGCAGCGCCGACGGCGAAGTGGGACACCATCGCCAGCGCGAACGACGTCCAGATCGCCCACGGCCCAGTACTGAAGAGCAGCGGCGCCACCGGGATGAACGCGCCGAGTGCGGTGGCGGTGCCGGTGACCCAGGCCTCGCGCATCGGCGTGCTGCTCGCCTCGCCGATCTTGAGCTCCTCGCGCACCTTCTCGTCGAGCGCGCGCGCCGGGTCCCGCATCACCTCCGTCGCCAGCGAGGTGGCCTGGCCTTCCGGGATCCCCTTGGCCTGGTAGAGCAGGCTCAGTTCCTCCCGCTCGAGATCGGGCATGAGCCGGATCTCCTCCTTCTCCATCGCGATCTCGTGCTCGAACACCTCCCGCTCGCTCTTCGCTGCGAGGTACCCGGACGACCCCATCGAGAGCGCGTCGGCCACCATGCCGGCGAGCCCGGCGACCACCACCGCATGACTCGCCATCTGGGCGCCGCCCTGCGCGCCGATCATGCCGGCCACGAGGCCGAAGTTGGCGGTGAGACCGTCGTTGAAGCCGTACACCACGTTCCGGAGGAACCCGCCCGCACCGGTCTTGTGCCAGGGCTCGGCCGCCCCGCCGCTGATGCTCGCGAGCGTCTGGGCGTGCTCCTTCGACTCGATCGCGAGCCGGAGCGCGGTCGGGGCGACCGGACCGTCCGGCGTGTCCTCGTAGAGCCGGAGGTAGCCCTTCACCTCCCGACCCTCCTCGGCCAGCAGCACGGGCAACAGAACCGAGCTGCCGAGCCGCCGGGCGAGCCACGCGCGGAAGCGTGCCGACCGGCTGGGGGCAGGCTTTCCGACCGGATGACCGTTTTCTGCCAGGAGCTTGCGCCAGAGGTCGACGTGCCGGTCCTCTACCCCGGCCAGCTTCCGGTAGATCTCGGCCCGGCCGGCGTCGCGCTCGACGTGGGCCAGCTCGCGATACAGGAATGCCGCGTCGGCTTCGTCTTCGAGGTGGTGGAGCCAGGCAGGGGGAGGGGAAGGCATCCCGAAAGGTAGCAGGAGCCTTCCCCGGGCGGCGCGAAGACGAACGAGGCCTCCCGACTGCAACCATCCCCCTATCCCCTGCATCTTTAGGGAGCCATGACTAGGACCCTGACCATGGAATCGTATCTCCTCGCCGATGCCGACTCGGTTGTCGCCCGAGCCCGGCAGGGGGACGAGACCGCCCTCGAGGCCCTTTACCGGGCGTTCGAGGTGCCGGTCTACAACCTCGCCCGCCGGATCTGCCGGACCACCGAGGACGCGGAGGACGTGGTCCAGGAGACCTTCTTCGAGGTCTGCCGAAGCATCGGGCGGTACCGGGAAGAGGGGAGCCTGTGGGGCTGGATCCGGACCATCGCCGCGAGCAAGGCGCTCATGCGCCTGCGCCGGAACAAGTACCGCGAGACCGACGAGCTCCACGACGAGCTGATCGGCCAGCGGAAGGAGGAGACCCACCTCCGGATGGATCTGGAGGCGGCCCTCGAGCGCCTGCCCGAGGTCTCCCGCGCCGTGGTCTGGCTGCACGACGTCGAGGGGTACACCCACGACGAGATCGCCGGCATGATGGACAAGACCCCCAGCTTCTCGAAGTCCCAGCTCGCCCGTGCGCACGCGCGGCTCCGGCGCTGGCTCGGTGAGGAGGTGGCTATATGAGCCACCTCCCGATCGAGACCCTGGTCGGCCTGCGCGATGCCGGCGTTGAGCCGGGCGATGCGGCGGCTCGCGAGCACCTCGGCGCCTGCGACCACTGTCAGGGCGAGCTCGAGCGCCTGCACCAGCGCGTTGCCCGGCTCAGGGCGCTCCCGGCCCTCCGGCCGTCTCGCGACCGTTGGGCCGGAGTCCGCGATCGGGTCCGCGCGGAGCGGAGGCGCCACCGGGCCCGGTTTGCCGGGCTCACCGGTCTGGCCGCCGCGGCTTCGGTCGCCCTGGCCCTCGGGGTCACCAGCATCAGGCAGTCCCCGGTCCGCGATCCCGGCGACATCCAGCAGGCCATGGTGCGGTCGCGCGCGCTCGAGTCGGCTCTCGACCGGATCGACCCCGAGAGCCGGGTGCTCGACGGGCGCACGGCGGGCATCGCACAGGAGCTGGAAGACCGGATCGCCCGGGTGGATCGCGAGCTGGAGATGGTCGATCTGATGGAGCAGCAGTCGCGCGACTCGCAGCTGCTCCGGCTCTGGCGCGAGCGGATCGGGCTGCTCGACGCCTTGGTCGACGTCCACGTCACCCGCGCCAGTCACGTCGGGCTCTAGAGCCCTGGAGGTCAGCATGCGACGTCAAGCGATCATCGGTGCCTTCCTCGCCGCCGGAGGGCTCGGCGCCCCGGCCACCGCCCCGGCCCAGGAGCCGGAGGTGGTGCAGCTGGAGCGGGGACCCGACCGGCTCATCCGGATCATGATGGACCGTCGCGCCCGCCTCGGCATCAAGGTGAATCTGCAGCCTCGCGAGACCGATTCCATCGGCGCCTACGTGGATGCGGTCACGCCCAGCGGACCCGCCGCCCAGGCGGGGATCCGGTCCGGCGACATCATCACCAAGCTGGATGGGAAATCGGTATTGAGCGGCGGGGCGGCGGAGGACGACCGGCGCGGCGCGCGCGAGAGTCTGCCGGGTCTCCGGCTCATCGAGCTGGCCGCGCGGCTGGAGCCCAACGACACGGTGGCGGTCGAGTACCGGCGCGGGAAGGACCGCCGTACCGCCTCGGTAGTGACCTCGGCGGAGCCCGAGATGGCCTACGGGTACGGCGGGGTGCGACCGGGCGTCCGGTTCCTCGGCCCCGACCGGATGGGCCCAGGCCCGCTCCCGGCCGGCGACTTCATGGAGCGGTCCGAGATGGCCGGCCCCCACTGGCAGTTCTTCAGCGGATCCCCGCTGGGACGGCTGGAGCTGGCGCCCCTCAACCCCGATCTGGGCCGCTACTTCGGTGCCCAGGAGGGGGTCCTGGTCATCAGCGCGCCCAAGGACTCGACCCTGGGTCTCCGGGGGGGTGACGTGGTGCTGACCGTGGACGGGCGGGCTCCCTCCAGCCCGTCGCACCTCCTCCGGATCTTGCGGAGCTACGAGTCCGGAGAAACCTTCAAGCTGGACATCCTGCGGAACCGCAAGCGGGAGACGCTCACCGCCCGCCTCGGCAAGCGAGAGGAATGACGCTCGTGGCGCCCTGTGCGCCCGCTCACAGATGTCCTCCCGGGACGCTGCTATATCTTCGGCCCACCCTTGGAGGGAACTATGGGAATCCTGTGGACCTTGATCATCGGGTTGGTCGTTGGCGCGATTGCGAAGCTGTTGATGCCGGGGAAAGACCCGGGCGGGTTCATCATCACGATGGTGATCGGTGTCGCGGGCGCTTTGCTGGCCGGCTTTCTCGGGCGCGCCATGGGTTGGTACGACAACCCGGGTGAGGCTCCGGGGATCATCGCCTCCATCATCGGCGCGATGCTGCTCTTGCTGGTGTACCGTATGGTGACCGGGCGCAGGGGAACGACGGTTCCATAAGCGCGTTCTCGAAGTGATGGGCGAAGGGGACCATGCGTGCATGGTCCCCTTCGCGTTGGTGGGCCTCGATCAGCTCACGAGCAGGCTCGTTGCCCCCTTCTCGGGATGCACCCTGGCGGCAAGGTCCGCGAACATGGGGAGGTCGAGGCTCTGGGCACCATCGCTCATCGCGCGATCGGGATCGGGGTGGACCTCGACCAGAAGGCCGGACGCTCCCGCTGCGAGTGACCCGAGAGCCAGGGGGGTCACCAGCGAGCGGATCCCCGCGGCGTGGCTGGGATCCACGATGACCGGCAGGTGGGTCCGCTGCCGGACCATCACCACCGCGTTGAGGTCGAGGGTGTGGCGGGTGGCCCGCTCGAAGGTGCGGATGCCCCGCTCACAGAGCACCACGTGCGGATTCCCTTCCGCCAGGATGTACTCGGCCGCCATCAGCCATTCCTCGATCGTGGCCCCCGCGCCCCGCTTGAGGAGGATCGGCTTGCCGCTCCGGCTGGCGGCGCGGAGCAGGGTAAAGTTCTGCATGTTGCGCGCGCCGATCTGGAGCATGTCGGCGAAGTGCGCCACCACCGCCACCTCCTCCCAGCTCAGGACCTCCGTGACCACCGGCAGGCCGGTTCGCTCGCGCGCGTCGGCGAGATAGCGGAGTCCCTTCACGCCGAGTCCCTGGAAGTCGTACGGCGAAGTGCGCGGCTTGTACGCGCCGCCTCGCAGCATGTCCCCGCCAAGCCGGGCGATGGCGTCGGCGGACTCCAGGATCATCGCCTCGCTCTCGACCGAGCAGGGACCGGCGATCAGCGCCGGCCGATCACCGCCGAACACCACGTGCCGCACCTCCACCCGGCTCCCCTCCGGCACGCGGCGCCGGTCGATCAGCGGGATGTCCGGCTTCTTCGTGTGGTGCGCGGGAGTGGGGGGAGGAGCCGAGAGCCGGGATCCTTCGATCCATGCCTCGTAGCTGCCGAGCACCACCACGCGCGCGGCGAGCGCCTCGACCTCCTCGAGCGCCTCGGCCAGCCGGGGATCGGTAGCGGATCCATCTACATCCACATAGAACCGGTAGGTCCACGGCGCCGATCGCTCCGGGCGGGATTGCAGCGCCATCAGGTTGACGCCGCGGACGCCGAAGGCCTGCAGCGTGAGGGCCAGCATGCCGGGCTTGTGGTCGATGAGGACGATGAGCGACGTCTTGTAGCGCGTGGCCCCACCCGTCGCCGCCGGCAGCTCGGTGCCGTCCGATCGGGTGAAGGTGAGGAATCGTGTCTGGTTGGTGGGATCGTCCTCGATGCGCTCGGCGAGGGGGACTAGACCATGCGTATCGGCCGCATGCCGCGCCGCGACCGCGGCGATCGCCGGGTTCCCCTCCTGGGCGACGATCTCCGCGCTACCCGCGGTGTCCCATGCACTCACCAGCTCCACGTCGGGCAGATGCTCGGCCAGCCAGATACGGCACTGGCCCAGGGCCACCGGATGGGAGAGCACGCGCTTGATGCCGTCGAGGCTGGCGCCAGTGACCGACATCAGTGTGTGATGCACCGGATACAGGATCTCGTGCGTCAGCCTGAGCGCCCCGTCGCCGAAGGCCTCCTCCAGCAGGTCGTACGTCGTGGTGACCGACCCGATGAGCGAGTTCTCGATCGGAAGGCATCCGGCGTCGGCTCGCCCTTCCCGAACGGCGGCTACGACGTCCTTCGCCTCGCGGCACGGCAGGGTCTCGAGACCCGGCCAACGGCGCCGAGCCGCGGCTTCGCTGAACGACCCGTGGGTGCCCTGAATCGCAACGCGCATCGCATACTCCGAGGTGGAAAACAAAAAAGCCCCGCCGGGAAATCCGGCGGGGCGTCGAGCGGTCCGGTCGGGGCGCTACAACACGCGGCCGACACCGGACGGCGGGAGCGCCGCGCCGGCGGTGGTAAAGTAGAAGAACCACGCGTTGTGCTGGTGGACCATGGGCGGAAGCTACGGAACGGCGCGCGGTTTTGTCAAGCCGAACCGCGTTTATCTTCCTGCGTGCCGCTTATCGCGCTGCTGGTCTTGCTTTGCCTGCCGGCGGCCGTGACGGCACAGGGCCTGCCCGCCTATCGGCCCATCAATCCTGTCGCGGCCTCGCGGAGCGGACTGGGCTTCGAGCCCTTCCGATCCACCGGCTCCGGCTGGCGCACCGATCTCGGCGTCGAGTATGCCAGCACGATCGAGTACAATTCGAACTTCGACGCCTCCTTCTTTCTGGATTCAGAGCTGCTCCGTATTCGCGCCGCGATATCGCGCGATCTGAGCACGACGTCGTTCATCCTCGCCGAAGCGGAGCTGCTCGGCGCCTACGCCGGCGTCCTCGACGGCACGCTCGAGTGGTATCACGATCTGCTCGGCATCGACATACCGGAGCGGGACCGGCGGCCGAGGAACGATTTCCTGTACACGGCCGAGCTGCCGGGCCGGCCGCCAGTGGTGCGGGACCCCAGCGGTCTCTTTCTCGGCGACTTGCGGCTCGGCGTCGGCGTGCGGGTTCACCCGATGATCCAGAGCGTCGTCGCGATCACCCTTCCGACCGCGACCGGACCGGACGGGTATGGCAAGGGTCAGATCTCGGCGAGCCTGCTCAATACCGCACACCTTCCGATCACCGGGAGACTGTGTTTCGACGGGAGTCTCTCGGCTGGCTACACGCCGACCAACGGTCTGCTCGAGGACTACCAGCGACAGGCCTTTCTGGCCGGCAGCACCGGCCTTCGCTGGCGGTTCTGGGGGAGGCAGTCGCTGTACGGGAACCTGTTCGCGCACAGTCCGTATTACCACGACACGACCGTGCCGGCTCTGGACCGACGGGAGCTCTCGTTCGACTTCGGCTGGATACTTGCTGGAACTGACGGGCGGGAGCTGCGTATCGGAATGACGGAGGACCTGGAGCCGGGCGGCCCGGCGATCGATTTGGTCTTCCGCCTTGGGGCCGCGTTCTAGGTCTGAGCCTCAGACCGGGGACCGAACAGGAACTGCTCCATGTGCTGCAGCAGGAACTCCTTGGACTTCGGTTCCCGGAGGTTCAACCCGTAGTGATTGATGAGCTGCTGCTGGGTCTTGGTCCACTCGGCCCAGCAGACGCCGCAAATCTGCTCGAAGGCCCGGCGGCCGAGGTCGGTCGGAAAGGGCTGAAACGCCATGCCTTCACGCGTCTGGCCGCACCGCCAGCACTGTATGGTTGCCATGGCGGCAAGATAGACAGCATCCGAAATGTGATCCAGTGTACGGGCCGCCCAAGGCCGAATGCGTACTATTAGGTCAGGGCGCGATTCGCCGCAGCTCCACGTCCGCCCGGCGGACAGCGCGAGCGCCACTGGCCGTTCCAAGGCCGGTTCCAATGCCGAAAATCATTGCAGTAGTTAAGGTTATGAGCGGTAGCATGGTCAGCGGCCACATCAGCAGGGTGGCGGTCAGGGCCGCCACCAGCGGGGCGAACCGGGACTGAACCGAGTCGACGAACCGCAGGCGGCGGCTGACGAACCGCCTGGCAACGAGGTAGCCGACGACCCCGGCCGCGAGAGTGACGAGAAACTGGATCATGGCGGTGCTCCGAAATTGAGGAAACGCTTATCGCGTTCCAGTACGGAACACGGAGTTGAAAGATTCAGCTCGACCATGGCGACCCTGTCCTTGGCCCACGAATACCAGGGGAGGAGGCCAGTGATGCTGAAACGTCATCCGACGATACAGGTCCCGGACATCGGTCCGATGGACCATGCGTGGGATCTGCTGGGCGAGTGGCAGGCGGAGTTCGAGCTGCCTGAGTCGGAGTCACCGGTGCATGGCAAGGTGACTTTCCGCTCCTGGGGCCACGCGGAGTTGTCGCTCGATCCGATCGAGGCGGCCATCGCGGGGATTCCGTCCAGCGTGCCGCTCGAGCGAGCGAGTGAAGTACATCTGACCGACGCCGGCGGCGGCGCGCTCCAATGGGTGCTTCACGCGCCGTCCACCAACTGGTCGCTCCAGGCCACCATGTGGCCCGGGTCGCTGCACCTCTTCGTGCATGACCCGGAGGACGACGAGGAACACCTTTATCGCGCCCGGGCGACCAGGAACCGGGACTACTACCTGCGAAAGTATCCGCTGGCGTAGGCCGGACGGCCGGACGGTCGGAAGGATCTCGGCAGCACGTCCCTCACGCTGAGAGCGTCCCTTCCGCCTGTCCGGCCTTTCCGCCCGTCCGCCTTTCCGCCCATCCTACCACACCACCGCAGCGCTGCCCCAGAGAAAGCCCGACCCGAACGCCGTCAGCGCGAGCAGGTCCCCATCCACGATCCGGCCCGCCCGCACGCATTCGTCCAGCGCGATGGGGATGGTCGCCGCGGTCGTGTTGCCGTAGTGCATGATGTTGTTGTAGACCTGGTCATCCCGCAGACACAGCGTGCGCTGCATCATCTCGGCGATCCGGAGGTTGGCCTGGTGCGCCACGAGGAGCTTCAGATCGCCGATCGTGCGGCCGCTCGCCTCGAGCACCGCGCGGACCGATTCCGGCATCCGCACCACGGCGTGTCGGAACACCTCCTTGCCATCCATGTCGAGGTACTGCCGGCCGGCTTCGATGTGCTCGGCGGAGACGCGCGGGTGATACATCGAGCCCGGACTGTCCACCCAGAGCTTTTCCGCGTGAGCGCCCTCGGAGTGGAGATCGAAGGCGAGGATGCCCCGATCCTCCCGGTCGGTCGGGCCCACCACCGCGGCGCCGGCGCCGTCGGCGAAGATGACCGAGACGTTCCTTCCTTCCGTGGTCATCAGCATGCCGGTGGATTGCACCTCGGCGCCCACTACGAGCACGCGCCGGTACTGGCCGGTGCGCACCCAGGCATCCGCCACCGACAGGGCGTACACGAAGCCGCTGCACTGCGTCCGGATGTCGATGGCGGGAATCGTGCCGACGCCCATCGCCCGCTGGAGGAAGACGCCGTTGCCCGGGGCGAAGTGATCGGGTGTCGAGGTCGCGTAGACGATCGCGTCCACCGCCGAAGCGGGCAGGTCCGCCATCTGGAGCGCCTGTTTGGTGGCAGCGAGCGCCAGCTCTACCCCGGTCTCGCCCTCGCGGACCCAGCGCCGCTCCTGGATTCCGGTTCGGGTCCGGATCCACTCGTCGCTGGTATCCATCAACTGGGAGAGATCGTCGTTGGTGACGACACGGTCGGGGACGGCCATGCCGGTGCCGAGAAAGCGGGAGCGAAGCATGGTAGACAATGTACTGCCGGGCGGAGGGTTGTCAGTATGACGGGAGGTGCCGGGTCCGCTCCACCATGGTCAGGGCCCAGATCCAGACGAGCCAGGCGATGGTGATCTCCCACCCCATGCCGCGCCAGGTCTCCCAAAGCGCACCGAGGGGTGTCAGCCACATGGGCCACCAGTCGTCGGGCCGCAGACGGTGTCGCTCCACGACGGTCACGGCCGGGAAGCCCCCTTTGAGCGCGTCCATGATGCCGGCGCAGAGCCGCTCAGGGCCGGCCTCCAGGTCCGGCACGCGCACCAGGTTCCAGACCATGCTGGTGGCACCCCAGCCGTGATGGTCGCTGACGCCCACCGCCAGTGAGCCGGTCCGCCGGGCCAGCGCGATCACCGTATCGCGCCGCGCGCGCGTGAGCTCGTTCGCCTTGGGCGAGGCGTTGACGATCTCGAAGCCGTCGAGCCCCGCCTCGATCAGCGAATCGAGCCGGTTCCAGTGACTGCGCTCGTATTCCGGCAAGGACGCGATCGTCGTCGAGCCGTAGGTGGTGTCGGCGTCGGCGAGGAGCTGCAGCAGCCCGGTCCAATCGCGGCGGTAGGGCCCCCGTACGGCTTCGACCTCACCACCGAGCAGCACGATGTGAGCCCGCCAGGCGCTCACCTCGCGACCCCGGCAGAGGGAGGCGGTCTGCTGGGTCGGCACCAGACCGGCAGTCGTGTTGTGATCGGTGAGGAACACCGCGTCGAAGCCGGCGTGGTCGTGCCACGCGAGATTTTTCTTGGTGTCGTACGCCCCCATCGCGGTGCCGTGGACGTCGTGGGACGCGTTGGTGTGGCTGTGGAAGTCGACGATCGCGACGCCGGGCTCGGCGCCGATCAGCTTCACCATCGGCCGGTGGGAGATGAGGCCGCCGGCGATGAAGAGGCCCAGCGCCACCAGCGACACGATCAGCGCCCGCACCTCGTCCCGGGAGCTGAACCGCCGGCGCAGGATGGCCAGCGTGACGCGAGTCCCCACGTACAGCAGGGCCATCCCGATCAGAAATCCGTGGAGCCGGCTCATGCTGAGCATCGCGACTCCGTCCCACAGCGAGTAGATCGGCGCGAGGACCACGTACGAGGACGGAAACGCGAGATGCAGGTCGGCGGGCAAGGGACGCCCGACGGGGTCGGAGATCGCCGGCGCCGCGAAGATGCGCGCCGCCAGGAGCCCGAGGGTCAGCCCGCCCGGAACCAGGAAGCTAGACCCCCGCGAGCCAGGGATAGCCCTGATCCTCCCAGTACCCGCCATGCCGCTCGCGGGTGAAGCTCATGGTGGTGAGATACTTGGTGAGCTTGTAGCCGAGCTTCACCGGTGAGTACAGACGCAGCGGCGCGCCTCGTTCCGTGGAGAGCGGCCGGTCGTTGTAGGCGTAGGCCAGGATCGTCTGCGGGTGCATCGCGCTGGTGAGGTCCCACCCGTTGGAGTAGCCGCTGTCGAAGGAGTCGAACCGAAGATACCGTGCCTCGGGCAGCGGCCGCACCATCTCGGCGACGACCGACACCGGCACGCCGGTCCAGGTGCCGATCGCGGTCCAGCCCTCGACACAGTGGTGCTTCACCGTGTACGAGACTCGCGGCAATCCTCCCAGCATCTCCAGCGTGAATCGCGTCGGGGTGCGGACCAGCCCCCCGACTTCGAGCTGCCATCCGGGCGCCGCCGTGGGGAACGCCCGCGTGCGATTGTAGGTGATGGAGTACGTAGGGAAGTGCCGTTCCACCGTCCGAGCGGCGACCGGATAAGTCGAGGCGAGACGGGTCGGCGAGAGCAGGATCTTCTCCCCCACCCAGTCGTTGATCCGTCCGAAGGCTCGGAGACGGGGCTCGAGCACGCTCCCCCCGTCCCATCCGCAGGCGGCGACGAGCGACGCCGGCCCCGCCACGACGCCGAGGCGGAGGAAGTCCCGCCGGCCGATGCCCGCCCGGTCAGTCATGGCTCGGGAACCGGCCGCGGTACCAGCCGGTGATCATGGCCCGGAGCGATGCCGGATCCACGGCCAGCACGAGCACCACGTGGACCAGCGTGAAGGCGACGAAGACCCACACCGTGACGAAGTGCCAGTAGCGGGCCAGCTCGTAGCCGCCGAAAAGCGCCGTGAGCCAGGAGAGCTGCACCGGCTTGTAGATGGCGAAGCCGCTCAGTGTCGCGACGGCGCCGAGGAACACGATGCCGGTGTAGGCGGCCTTCTGCAGCGCGTTGTGCTTGCCCTGGGGCGGATGCTGGCGGCGGAGCCGCAGATAATAGAGCTGCATGTCGACAGCGGGTCGCACGTCGCGGGGACGGAAGAGGAGCGAGCGCCACTCGCCGGTGAAGGCGAGGAATCCCAGGTAGACGAGGCCGGTGATGACGAACGGCCACGCCAGCGCGAAGTGCCAGTTGAGCGCGCCGGCCAGCCACCCGCCGAGGCGGGACCATTCGGGAAGGCGCTCGCCGGCCCAGGGGTTTGGCACGGGATACGGCGCGCCGCGCGGGCCGAAATGGGGGAACGCCGCGTAGATCTGGAGGCCACTGCCGATCATGCCGACCAGCAGGATCGCGTTGAGCCAGTGCGCGAGCCTGACCAGCCCGTGGTGCCGCTTGACCGGAGTGCGGTCGGCCACCCTACTCGTACCTCAGGGCGACGATGGGGTCGAGGCGCGCGGCGCGGCGCGCGGGCCACATCCCGAAGAAGAGACCCACCAGCGCGCTGAACCCGAACGCCACCGCCACCGCCATCGGGGAGATGAGCGTGTTCCACTGCATGAAGCGGGAGAGCGCCGTCGCGGCCCCGACGCCGGCCAGGATGCCGAGCAGCCCGCCGACGAGGCAGAGCGCGAGCGCCTCGACCAGGAACTGGAGCATGATGTTGCCTCGGGTCGCGCCGAGCGCTTTCCGCACCCCGATCTCCCGGGTGCGCTCGGTGACGGAGACCAGCATGATGTTCATGATCCCGATGCCGCCCACGAGCAGGCTCACCGCGGCGATGCTGGCGAGCAGCGTGGTGAACACCTGGGTGGTCTCCTGCTGCGTCGCCAGGATGTCCTGCTGGTTCCGGATGGTGAAGTCGTTGTCGGCGCCGGGGCGGATGCGGTGCTCGCGTCGCAGGATCCGCTCGAGGTCCACCATGCCCTGCTGCATCGGCACACCGTCGGCCACCTGAACCGACATCGAGCGCAGCCGGTCGGAGCCGAAGATGCGGTACTTCGCCGTCTGGAGCGGTACGAGGATCTGCTCGTCGGGATTGGACCAGCCGCCCGCCGAGCCCTTCTCGCTCAGCACGCCGATGATCTCGAAGTTGATGCCCCGGATCTGGAGCGTCTGGTTGATCATGGCGGCCGGGTTCGCCCCCAGCATGCGGGGCACCGAGGCTCCGAGGACGGCGTAGCGCTGCCGCGCCTCGTCGTCGCCCGGGGTGAACATCCGTCCGTGGGGCACGGTGTAGTTCCGCACCTCGATGTAGTTGGGGGTGGTGCCGACCACGTTGATGTTGCTGTTCTGGTTTCCGTACTTCACCTGCAGCGACTGCTGCATCTCGGGGACGACCGCCTTGAGTAGCCGGCCGTCGCGGAGCAGCGCGTCGTAGTCGTCGGTGCTGAGAATGGTGCGGTCGGTGATCCGGATGCCGCCACGAGTGCCCTGGCCGGCGAACACGGTGAATACGTTGGCCCCCAGGGCCGCGATCCGGTCCTCCACCGCCTTCTGCGCCCCGGTGCCGAGGGCCACCATGGTGATGACCGCGCCGACGCCGATGATGATGCCCAGCATGGTGAGGACCGAGCGCAGCTTGTTCGCCCGGATGGACTGGAACGCGACCGCGACCGTCTCGCCCACCAGCATGGTTCAGCGTCCTCCGGGTGTAGTAGTCCGGGCTCCAGCCGGCGCGTTGCCCTGCTGCTGCATGCCCGGTACGCCACCACCGCCGGTCATGCGCGTGATTCGCTCCTGCGCCTCCTGCTGCGACTGCACCAGGCTCGCGCTCGGCAGAATCAGCACCGAGTCGCTCGCCTGCAGGCCCTCGACCACCTCGCTGTAGTCCAGGTCGGTGAGCCCGGTTCGGATCCAGACCGGGGTCGGGCCGCCGGGCCGCTTGACGAATACGATATACCGCCCGCCGAACGATGCGTCCACGCCGCTTCGCGCGCCGGCGCTCCTCCCGCCCCCGCCCGTGCCCCCCATGCTCTCCCGGACTCGATCGAGGATCGCGGTCTCGCTCGCGGTCAGCGTCCCGCCCTCGCGGCGCTTGGCCATGGCGGACCGCACCTGCTCCTCGGTCACACCGGCGGGCAGCGCGACCGTCCGGCCGTCGCGCAGGGTCATCACCTTCCCGCTGTCCTTGGGGCCCGCCCCGTCGGTACCGCCGAGCGACACCCGTCCTGCGGCACCGCTGTCGCCCGTGGCCACCTGGCGGGTGGCAGGACGCTGGGCCGCGAGGTCCTTCTGCACCGTCTCGGCCGAGAGACCGAGCACTTGGGCGGCCGATCCCACGTCGCGCTGGGTGCGGAGCGCCGAGTTCGGCACCGCGAGGACGCCCTCGCGCTGGCCCACGTGGACCTCGACCTCACTGTTCATCCCGGGCCGCAACAGGCCGCCGCGGTTGTCGATCCGCACCAGCACGGGGAACATGGTGACGTTCTGCTCGGTCTGGGCCTGCGGCTCGATCTTGAGCACCGAGCCCTCGAACGGCCGGTTGGGGTAGGCGTCCACCGTGACGCTCGCTCGCTGGCCGACTTGAATCTTCCCGATATCCGTCTCGTCCACCAGCGTCCGCACCTGGACCAGGCCGAGGTCGGCCATCTTCATCAGGACCGTGCCGCCTCCGACGTCGCGGGTGGGGGAGGAAATGACCTGGCCTCGCTCGACCTGCTTCTCGATGATGGTTCCGGTGATGGGCGCGAGCACGTTGGTGTCGTCGAGCTGGTCGCGGGCGTCGTCTACCGCCACTTGCGCTCTCACGACCTCGGCGCGGGCGTTGGCGAAGTCCAGCAGCGCGCTCTCGTGCTCCTGCTGGGTAATGGATTGGGAGGTGAACAGCTCGTCGGCCCGGCGCTTCTGCGAGGTGGCGTTGGTGAGCCGCGCCTGGGCCACCTCGAGATCGGCCTGTGCCTGCGCCATCAGATTGCGCGGGTTGCGCGGATCCACCCGCACCATCAGCGCACCGCGCTTGACCAGCTGGCCGGTCTCCACCTTGAGCTCGAGAATCTCACCCGAGGCCTTCGACTTCACCTCGACCACGGTATCAGGCTGGATGGTCCCCGACGCACGAGCGGATACCACGATGTCCCGCTGTTCGACGGGCACGGCCTGGTAGACCGGCGGCGGCGCCTCCTTCTTGCATCCGGCCGAGAGGAGAGCGGTGGCCGCAATGGTCATTGTCACCCTGAGCGTGGCGACGGGAGAGAAGGCCGATATGGCCTCCTTCGCTTCGCGCAGGATGACCCGGGCTTCGCGCAGGATGCCCCGGCGGAAGGACGTGATCATCGTGCGCTCCCGTCGGTCGCGAAGTCCCGCTCCATGCGTCCGTCCTTCAGGTGGACCTGCCGTCGCGCGTGCGCGGCGATGTCGAGCTCGTGGGTCACCAGGACGATCGTCTGTCCCTCGTCATGCAGCGCCTCGAACAGCCCCAGGATCTCCTGACTCGTGGTGCTGTCGAGGTTCCCGGTCGGCTCGTCGGCGAGCAGGATGCTCGGCGTGTTCACCAGCGCGCGGGCGATCGCCACCCGCTGCCGCTGGCCGCCAGAGAGCTCGTTGGGCCGGTGCTGCATGCGGTCCTTGAGCCCCACCCGGTCGAGGGCCTCGGATGCCAGCGCGCGCCGCTCGCGGGAGCCGATGCCGGCGTAGACCAGCGGCAGCTCCACGTTGTGCAGCGCCGTGGCGCGCGGGAGCAGGTTGAAGGTCTGGAAGACGAAGCCGATCTCCTTGTTCCGGATCCGGGCCAGGGCATCGTCGTCCAGCTCCGAGACCCGGTGGCCGTTGAGCCAGTACTCGCCCTGCGTGGGGCTGTCGAGGCAGCCGATGAGATTCATGAGCGTGGACTTGCCCGAGCCCGACGGGCCCATGATGGCGACGAACTCGTTCTTCCGGATGGTCACATCCACCCCGCGGAGCGCGTGCACCACCTCGCCACCCATGTCGTAGTCTCGCTGGAGATTCCGGGTGACGATGACCGCGTCGCGCGGCACGTCGGGCGGGAGCATCGCCATGCGTTCGGCGGTATCGGCCATCGAGCTCACAGGGTCCGTCCGATCAGTGCCTCGAGGGAGGCCTTGGCGCGGAGATAGTCGAAGCGAGCCACCACCACGTCCACCTCCGCTTGATTGAGGGCTTCCTGCGACGTGAGCACGTCCACGATGGTCGAGGCGCCGAGCCGGTAGCGCTCCTGCTGCACCCGGATGTCTTCCGTCGCGGCGACGACGCTGGTGAGGGTGATGTCGATCTGGGCACGGGCCGCCTCCAGCTCGGCGAGGCGCGCCGTCAGCTCCGCGGCGACCGCCCGCCGCTCGTCCGCCGCGGTCGCATCCGCCACCTCGGCCGTCGCGGACCGGAGCGCGATGGTGAGCTCCCGGTCGAATCCGTCGAACAGATTCCACCGGAGCCCGAGGCTGAGCTGCCGCTGGTTGAACAGGTCGTAGTCGTCCGACCGGCTGGCATTCCACGCGGTGTTGGCGGAGAGCGAGAGGCTGGGCCAGTAGGATGCGCGCGAGGCCTTGAGGCTCGCACGCGCGGCATCGGCGGATGCGCTGGCGCTCCGGATGCGCGGGCTCCTCGCCTCCGCCTCGGCCCGGATCGCCGCCGTGTCCGGTTGGTCCACGACCCTGTAGTAGGCCGAGTCGTCGCTCGCCTTGACCCGCCCCATCTCGCCGATCAGCCGTGCCAACCCGGCCTCCGCGGTGGCGAGGTCGGTGCCCGTCCGGAGCAGCTCCAGTTTCGCGTTGCCGAGCGTCACCAGCGAGCGGAGCGAGTCCGACCGCGTGGCCGAGCCGGCGCGGAGCTTGGCCACGGACGTCTTGAGCTGCTCCTCGGCTCGGCGCACGCTCGACTCGCGCACCCGCACGAGCTGCTGCGCGGCCAGCGCGTCGAGAAACTGGTTCGTCGTGGCCAGCGCCTGCTGGAATCGCGCGTCCACGAAGGAGGCCTCCGCCGCCGTCCGGTTGGCTCGCGCCGCGCCCATCTCCGCGCCCCGGCGGAAGCCGGTGAACAGGTCCACGCTCGCGGAGAGCGAGGTGCTGAGGCTCCGGTTGGAGCTGTTGCCGCTGAGGAGCTGGCCGGTGACCGGATCGATCCGGGATGTCCCCTCGGAGAAGAAGGTGCTGGCCGACGAGCTGGCGGAGAGGGTGGGGAGGTAGGCTCCCCATGCGTTCCGCCGCTGGGCCGCCGCCGTCTCGAGGTCGCCGGCCGCGCGCACGACGGACGGCTGGACCCGCTCCGACAGCCGGACGGCGTCGGCGAGGGTGACGGATCGCTCCTGGCCCCTGAGGTTCGGGGAGAGGCCGGCCAGCCCCACCAGCAGCAGGACGGCGACTCGATGAGGGGTCATGCGCTCCGGTCCGGGAAGAGGGAATGGGTAGACGTCGTTCCCTGCCGAATGCTACTTCCGGCGCCACGGGAAGGCAGCCCCGGAGGGGATGCCCGGAAGGGGTGCAGGGTCGCGCCGGGACGCTACTTGTCGGCCCGGCGGCGGAAGGCCTCGCGGCCGGCGCTCACCGCGAGCCAGGCGCAGATGGCGCCGAACACGTAGGCGGTCTCACGCGGGAGGACGAAGAAGAGGACGCCCAGGACCACGAAGATGCCGCTGAGGGGCAGGAACACCGACCGCCTGGCGTTGCTGGCGATGGTACGGAGGGCCAGGGCGGCCCGGCGCCGCGCCTCGCGCCCAGGCCGGCGGTAGCGGTCCGAGGTCACCTCGGGCGCGCTCCGAGTCAGCGCGGTGGGCAGGGCCTGGCTGATGCGCCGCGGACCCCGGACCGGCCGGCGCCGGACCTCCCGGCTCCGACCGATGTCCAGCCGGAACTGGCGTTCCATCGCGTCGGCCAGCACGGGGTCCTCGACCAGCACGTCGAGCTCGTAGTTTCCGAACAGGCTCGACGGGTTGAGGTTGCTGGACCCGATCCGGACCCATCGCCCGTCGGCCACGATCGTCTTCGCGTGCAGCATCGGCCCGTCCCACTCGTAGATCCGCACTCCGCTCCGCAGCAACTCGCGATAGCCGATGCGGGACAGGTTCCGGATCAGCGGCAGATCGCTCGAGCCCGGCACCAGCATCCGCACGTCCACGCCGTCCCGCGCCGCGTCGCGAAGCGCCTGGAAGAGCCGCGGCGGCGCCACCATGTAGGCGTCGGTGATCCACAGCCGCTCGATGCAGCCCGCCGCCAACAGCTCGATCACCCGGAAGGCGCGCTCCCGGCCCGGCTCGCCCATGATGACGCGCACCTCGCCCTGACCCGCCGGCGTCACCCGTCCCGCCACCTCGTCATCGGGCACCGCCCTCCCCGCGATGGACCAGGTGCGCATGAATGCCTGGTCGAGCACGGCGGATGCGGGCCCCGTGATGCGAAGCGCCGTGTCCCGCCACGGACGGATCCGGTCGCCGTCGCCGATCCATTCGCACCCGATGCAGAGTCCGCCGATCACGGCGGCGTTGCCGTCGGCCACCACGAGCTTGCGGTGGTCGCGCGCGAAATTCGTGACGATCTGGAGCGGACGAAGCGGATGGAAGGCGCGGACCTCGATTCCGGCCCGGCGGAGCATGCGCCACAGCTTGCGCGAGGTGAACACGGATCCGACGCCGTCGTACAGGACGCGGACGCTGACGCCCTCGCGCGCCCGGGCCGCCAGTGCCTCGGCGAAGCGCCAGCCTTCGGAGTCGCTCCGGATGATATAGTTCTCGAAATGAATCCAGCGGGAGGCACCCGCGATCAGCTCGAGCATGGCGGTGTAGGCGTCCGGCCCGTCGATCAGGAGCTCCACCCGGTTGCCCGGCACGGGACGCCCACCGGCCGCACGATTGATCGCGCAGGCGACCGACTGACTGCTGCTGTCGGCCGCGGGATCGGTCACGGGTGTCCGAGCCCGAGGTCTCGCTCGTGAGGGCGAAGCGCCGCGAGGACGAAGGCGATGTGCTCGTCCAGCGGCACGCCGATCTCGGCGGCCCCCTGGACCACGTCGTCCCGGCTCACGCCGCGGGCGAACGCCTTGTCCTTGAGCTTCTTCTTGACGCTGGGGACCTCCAGGTCGTGCAGGCTCCTGGACGGACGCACCAGCGCGCAGGCGACAAGGAAGCCACACAGCTCGTCCACCGCGAACAGGGCCCGCGCCATCGGCGTCTCGCGGGGCACGCCGGTGTAGCTCGCGTGGCCGAGGATGGCCCGTTGCGAAGCTTCCGGGAGCCCGCGTGCCGACAAGATCCGCACGCCTTCGGCCGGATGCCCCTCGTGGGCGGCGTGCTCGGCGTTGGGGAAGCGCTCATAGTCGAAGTCGTGCAGCAGACCGACGAGGCCCCAGGCCTCCGGGTCCTCACCCGCGCGCTCGGCCATCGCGCGCATCGCGATCTCGACGGCGTACATGTGCTTTCGGAGCGCATCCGATGGGGTGTACTCGTGGACCAGCGCCAGCGCGTCGGATCGGGTCAGGGACATGGCAGGGCCTGTCGGGGTGGGACTACGCGCCGACCACCGCCGCGGTCAGCGGCACCCGCGCCCCCGGCTCGCCGTCGAGGGTGATCTCGAAGGCATACTGGCCGGGGCGGGGCAGTGGGATGTCGAACACGAGCACGGCGCCGGCCTCGACGTCCACCACGCCGGCTGGCGGCTCGCCGAACTGCACCGTCCCCTCACCGCCGAGCAGCTCGGTGCCGGCGTCGTCAACGAAGCGAATGCGGATGGTGTGGATGCCGATCTCGGTGCGCCGGCCCCGCACCCGAAGCACCAGATGGGTGCGGGGGCAGACCGCCGGGAACTTCGTGAGCCAGACGTGCTGGAAGATGCCCAGGACGCTCAGCTTGCCCTGCTGGTCGATCAGGGCGTAGTCGGCGGTCAGCGCGAAGTCGAGATGCAGGTCAGGCCACCCGGATGGAGCTGACCACGTCGTTCTGCTTGATGCTGTTGACCACGTCCATCCCCTGTCGGACCTGTCCGAACACGGTGTGGACCTTGTCGAGATGGGATTGGGGGCCGTGGCAGATGAAGAACTGGCTGCCGCCCGTGTCCTTCCCGGCATGCGCCATGGACAGCGTCCCGGCGACGTGCCTGTGGGTGTTGAGGTGGGTCTCGCACTTGATCTTGTAGCCCGGGCCTCCGGTGCCGACGCGCGGGTTGTTGGGCTCCTTCGACAGCGGATCGCCACCCTGGATCATGAAGTTGTTGATGACCCGGTGAAACCGGGTGCCGTCATAGAACTCGCTGTTGGCGAGCTTCTCGAAGTTCGCCACCGTGGTGGGGACTTCGGTGTCGAAGAGGTCCGCCACGATAGTGCCCTTGCTGGTCTCGATGGTCGCGGTCTTGGCCACGCGCAATGCTCCTCAGAGAGTGTCCCGCAATCTAACCGACCCTGGACGGCGCGAGCTGTCGGCTCCACTCCGCCACGGTGGTGGCCGGCAGGCCACAGCTGGTCCCCACGCAGGCGTAGCCGCGCGGGCCGGTGCCGGCGGCGCGCATCCCCGCGATCGCCGGCGGAAGGCCGCCCGCTTCGGCCTGCTCCGGGGTCAGCCGCTGCACGACCCGTCGCGGCGCGAAGCCGGCCAGCGCCGCCCGGTGCATGGCGTCGGCGGTCGCATCGCCCGCCGCCCCGATCACCACGAGATGCGTGGCCGGATTCACATACCAGTCGAGCGCCAGCAGGAACGCTGCGCCGTACAGTCCGAGGTCGGCTGCGCCTCCGGCGAAAGCCGAGATCAGCGCGCCCGCCCGCTCGCGCCAATGCGTGACGCCGGTCAGCTCGTGCAGGCGCATGAGGGTGATGCCGGCGACCCCGTTCGGCGACGGCGTCGGGGTATCCTGGACCGGCTTCACCCGGGCGGGCAACAATCCCGATTCGCCGTCCCGGCCGCGAGCGGTATCGAACAGCCCACCGGCCGCGCCGTCCCAGTAGTCCCGCCAGACGCGCTCCATGATCCGCTCGGCCCACTCGAGCCACGTCCGATCGCCCATGATCTCGTAGGCGTCGAGCGCGGCGGCGGCCGCATGCACCTGATCGTCGAGCAGGCCGGTCACGCCACCCGGCGTGTGGGCCAGGGCATCGTCCTCGGCGCTCTCCCGACGAAGCCCGTCGAGCGTTGCCAGGGCGTGGTCCCGCGCCGCCACATCGTCGAGCACGACGGAGGCGCGGAGCATCGCCGAGGCCATCATCGCGTTCCAGTTGGTGTATCGGGTCCGATCCACGAATGGAGTCGGACGGAGGCGGCGGGCCGCGAGAAGCTTCTCGCGGGCGCCGATCAGCAGCAGCCGGGCCGCCTCCTCGCTGAGGCCGGTGAGCCGGGCGACCGCAGCGAGCCCGGCGGAGACGAAGAGCACGTTCTTGCCGGGATTGTGGTGCATCTCCCCGGCGGTTCCGATGTCGTAGTAGGCCGCGGCGACGTCGAGCTCGTCGCCCGTCAGCACCCCCGCGGTCTCATCCCGCGTCCAGGTGAAGTAGTCCCCGTCGTCCTCGAGCCCCACATCCGCATCCTGGCTGGCCGCGTATCCCGGCTCCGTGTCCGCCATGACCTCCCGCACCCAGCGAACGATGCCCCGCGCCACCTCGGCGTACTCCTCGGTCCCGAACGCGGCGTAGGCATCGAGGTAGGCCTTGAGCAGCTCGGAGTTGTCGTAGGACATCTTCTCGAAGTGGGGCACGATCCACCTGGCGTCCACGCTGTAGCGATGGAAGCCGCCGCCGAGCTGGTCGTGCACGCCGCCCCGCGCCATGCCCTCGAGCGTGCGGTCGATGATGCGGCGGGTCGTATCCTCCGCCTGGTCCTGCCAGCGGTGGAGCAGGAAGGTGATGGCGCCGGGATGGGGAAACTTGGGCTGGCTGCCGAACCCGCCGTTCACGGGATCGAACACGCTCGCGATCCGCTCCTGCGCCTCGGCGAGGTGCCTCGCCGAGGGCTCGCCCGGCGTGGTCTCGTCGAGGTGAGCGTCGAGCACCTTCCGAATCGCCTGCGCCTGCGCCTCGACCTGTCCCCGCCGCGCGTGGTAGGCCTCGAGCACGCTGCTGAGCACGCTGCGGAATCCCGGCTGCCCGTACTTGCCTTCGGGTGGAAAGTAGGTGCCGCCGAAGAACACCTCGCCGTCCGGCGTGAGGAACGCGGTGAGCGGCCATCCGCCTTGCCGGGTGAACGCCTGGACCGCGCGCTGGTAGCGGGCATCCACGTCCGGCCGCTCGTCGCGATCCACCTTGATGCAGACGAAGTGCTCGTTCAGGTAGGCGGCGAGGCCCGGGTCTTCGTAGGACTCGCCGTCCATGACGTGGCACCAGTGGCACCACACGGCGCCGATGTCGAGCAACACCGGCCGGTCCTGCTCCCGCGCCGCGGCGAACGCCTCGGTGCTCCAGGGAAACCAGTGGATCGGCTGGTGGGAGGCGGAGCGGAGGTACGCGGATGCAGCCGCGGAAAGGCGGTTCGAGGTCATGGAAGAAGTTATCGCTCCGAGCGCACGCGGTGGTGATCTGCGGCCCGAAATGCCGGAGGGCGCACCGCGGTGCGCCCTCCGGGCGATCGGCCGGCTCAGGATCGAGCCGCGGCTACTTGTGGCTCAGCGAGTAGACGTACGCCGCCACCGCCTTCACGTCTTCATCGGAGATGGAGCTGCCACCCTTGGGGGGCATCGGCACGCCCTTCTTCGCCTTCTCGGCCGGCACGCCGCTGGTGACCGTCGCGACGATCTTTTCGTACGAGCCGTCGCTGTGCAGCCATTCCTTGTCGGTCAGACTCGGCCCGACGGCGCCCTCGGCATTGCTGCCGTGGCAGGCGTAGCAGAGCCCCGTCTGGTGGAAGATCGAATCCCCCTTGGCGATGGCGGCCGGAGTCACTCCCGCGGGCGCGGCGTTCTGCGCGGCCGCGTTCCGAGCGCCGGCAAGGGCAACGATCGCAACCAGCAGGCCGAGGCGAGTACGGAAATCCATCGTGTGCTCCTCTGCTCGAAAGGAGTGCGCCAGCCTCGGCCGATCGGCGGGAAGGCCACCCCTGATGGGGGTTCAGGGTCGAACCTTGAGAATAAGCCTGGCGGAATCGCGGTCAAGCAGTGGTGTAAGGCATTGCCCGGCTGTCACCTAGGTGACAAGCCGGGCACGGGTGTCTCGCGGTGGTGTCGCCCTCGGGGTCAGTTCGTCCCCGGCGCTCCACTGGGCGACGGCATCGGCGCGGCGCTCATGCTGGACGTCTTGGGCCGGAAGATGCCGGGGTCGTATGCGCTCCGGGGGTTCCACAGCACCCACGAATCGATGCCCAGCTCCTCGGCGGCCCTGATCTGCTCCCGCACGTGCGAGGGCGTGTAGCGGGGAGCGCCGAGAGTGAAGGCCTGGAGGTAGGGTCTGATCTCCGCGGTCTGTCCCAGCGGCGCGGAGCGGCGAATCGCGTCCTGCATCGCACGCCGGATGACCTGGTACGGCTCGCTGTTGGGGTGCTTCAGGTTGTACACGCCACGCATGTAGTGGCTGGGATAGACCATCGGCAGGACCACATCTGCCGTCGTGACCAGGTCCTCCCAGTACTGCCCGATCCCCATGTCGCCGCGCGCGCTGGTGGTCAGTCCGAAGACGTCGATGGTGAACGGCACGCCGAGCGGCTTGGTGCGCTCGCGGAGGAGACGAAGGTTGCGAGTGACGCCCTGCCGCTTGGTCTCACCGGCGCGCCGGCCGGGAAAGACGGCGCTGGCCAGCTTGCTCTCCGGCTCGTCGGGGAACCGGACGTAGTCGTACTGTACTTCGGCGAAGCCCATCTTCACCGCCTCGGCGGCGAGCTGCGCGGCGTACACCCAGATCGAGTCGTTGAACGCGTCCACCCAGGCAAAGTCGAGCCGGTCGCGCCAGAGCCCGCCGTTCACGTGCTGCACGGACCACTGCGGCTTCTTCGAAGCCAGCAGCGGATCCTTGGCCACCACGATGCGGGCGATGGGAAAGATCCCGTGCTCGCGCATGATCCTGAGCCGCTCGCGCACGTCTCGGGCGCGGAGCTGCTGGTTCGCGCCGATCTCGATCGCGGTCGGCACCTCGGACTTGTAGGTCAGGTAGCCCGTGTCGTCCTTCACGTCGACGACGAAGGCGTTCACCTCGGTCCGGTCGGCCAGCCGCACCAGCTCGTGGAACCGCTTGCCGCCGAAGGCCCAGGCGTTGACGTAGAGTGCCCGCATGCTCGTGGGTGGCTGGTTGAGCGGCGGCGCGGGCCACCGCACGGCGGCGTCGATGCCGGGAATGGCAAACAGGGAGTCGGGGACGGCCGGTGCGGGGGGAAGCTCGTCGCCCCAGCGTGCGGTCTGTTGGGCGGCAAGGGTGGCAACGTGCAGGGATACCGACAGAATGCCGAGTGCAAGAAAGCGGTGCATGAGCCCTGGTCCGGGGAAAGAGAACGCCGGGACGCCGACTGGCGCCCCGGCGTTCTCCTTTCGCAAATCAGGGGCCTGCGACGACCGCCTTGATCTCGACCCGCCGGTTGGCCGCGCGGCCGCGGGGCGTGTTGTCCGGTGTGAGCCGGACGGTGCCGCCGTACCCGCGAGCCTGCACCTGCTGGAAGTTCACGCCCTTGGTCACCAGGTACGTGCGGACCGCCTCCGCCTGAAGGTTGCTGAGGTGCTCATTCGCGGCCGGCGTGCCCGAGTTGTCGGTATGGGCGCCGACCTCGGCCCGAAGCGACGTGTCCGCCTGGAGGATGATGGCGATCGAGTCGAGCGCGCCGTACGACTCCGGCCGGAGCCGCGCGGTGCCCGGCGCGAACCCGACCCCGGGCAGGACCCCGTCCACGATCCGCCCCTTGCGTGGCGCAGCTGGTGGGGCCGTGGTCCGCGCCGGGGGCGCACGGGCCGGGTCGCGCTGGGTTCTTGGCGTCGGCTGCGCGGCGGCGGCTGGGGGACCCGCGTCGGGCGGCGGTGTCGGCGCGGCCCGGGGGGCCGGCGCCGTCGTGGTCGGGCAGCCGCTGGGGTTGATCGTGGCTCCGGTGGGCGTGCGGGGGCAGCGGTCCAGGCCGTCGAGCACGCCATCGCCATCCTCGTCGCCCGGGCAGCCCAGGGCGTCCACCGTGGCCCCGCGCAGAGTCTCGGAGCAGCGGTCGAGGCCGTCGGGTATCGAGTCGCCGTCGCTGTCCTTGGGGCAGCCGTTGGGATCCACCAGCACGCCCGCCTCGGTGTCGGGGCAGCGGTCGAGGCCGTCGGCGATGTTGTCCCCGTCGGAGTCCTGGGTGCAGCCCGTCGCGTTCACCGCCGCGCCCGGCGCGGTGTTGGCGCAGCGGTCCACGCCGTCGGGCACGCCGTCGGCGTCGCTGTCGCTGGGGCAGCCGGTGCCGTCGACCTGGGCTCCGGTGGGCGTGTCGGGACAGTTATCGCGGTTCTCCAGGACACCGTCCCCGTCGCTATCGGGGATTGGCTTGCTCCCCAGCATGTAGCTGAGGCCCAGGCTGATGCCGAAGTTGGTGAACTTCCGGTCGTTGCGCCCGCCGCTGTTTCGGATCAGCATGGCGTCTCCCCGGGCGAGCAGGACCGGCGTCAGCCCGACTCGCACTCCGGCACCGGCCAGGAGCGCGGGACTACTCCCGCAGATGACTGGGGATGTGGGCTGACCAGCAGGCGGACAAGGATCGCCGAACTTGCTGGAGCCGCCTCCCGCCCTGAGATGCAGCCAGCTGCCGTCCCCAACCGGGATGTTGTACAGCACCGATCCCGTGAAGGTCCGCACGCTGACCTTGATCTCACCCGGGTCCGTCTTGGCGGGAACGAACGCGCCGTCCAGCTCCACGGAGAAGTGTGCCGGCAGCCACAGCCCGATCCGGCCCACGCCTCCGACCGCCGAGCCCAGGTTCGAGATCGAGTTGAACGACTGGTAGACCGCACCGGCCCCGATCTCGACCAGATATCGGCGCTGCTGCGCCTCGACGGGGGAACCGAGGGCGAGGAGCGACGCGCCGGCACACAGGAGCAAGAGCCCCCGGGCGATGGGCTGGAAGCGACGTGGGTAGGTTCGCATGGCTCAAATAGATACGCCGCGACGGCGGGACTGACAAGGAGGCCCGTCACACCGGTCGTTTCCCTCTTGGCTTCGCTCCGTGGGAGGGCTACGATTCGCGGCGAGATCACCCTCGCAGGAGTCGCTCGCGATGCGCGTCACGGTCCAGTATTGCGTCGTCTGAAACTACGAGCCCCGGGCAGCCGGTCTGGCCGCCGAGTTGGGACAGGCCTTCCCCGATGCCGACATCCGTCTCATCCCGTCCTCGGGCGGCGTCTTCGAGGTGGTCGTGGATGACGTCATGATCTTCTCCAAGAAGGCGATGCGGAGGCACGCCGAGCCGGGAGAGGTGCTGCGGCTGATTCAGGAGTCGGGTCGGTGAGAATCGCGATTTCGACCGGCGGCGGCGACGCCCCCGGGTTGAATGCCGTCATCCGCGCGGTGGTGTTGTCGGCCCACTATCGCGGCTGGCAATCGTATGGCATCCAGCGAGGCTACGAGGGACTGCTCTCGTTCAACGGCGTGGTGCCCCTCGGTCCGACGGAGGTGCGCGGGATCACCCACCTCGGCGGGACGATCCTGGGGACGACCAACCGGGGCAATCCCTTTCGCTACGTGATGCGGGACGCGCACGGCAACGAGTCGGAGATCGATCGCTCGGACGACCTGGTGGCCGCGTTCCAGGCCAGCGGCTTCGACGCTCTGGTCTCGATCGGCGGCGACGGCAGTCTCCAGATCTCGCACCAGCTCTGGTGCAAGGGACTACCGGTCGTCTGCGTCCCCAAGACGATCGACAACGACGTGGCCGGCACGCAACGCACGTTCGGGTTCGACAGCGCCGTCAGCACCGCGACCGAGGCGCTCGACAAGGTGCACTCCACCGCCGAGAGCCACGACCGCGTCATGGTGGTCGAGCTGATGGGACGCTACGCCGGATGGATCGCGCTCTACAGCGGATTGTCCGGCAGCGCCGATGTGATCCTGATCCCCGAGATCCCATTCGACATCGAGAAGGTGTGCGACAAGATCCGCGCCCGCGAGCAGGCGGGCCGGCGCTTCAGCGTCGTCGTCGTCGCGGAGGGCGCGCGGCCCAGCGACGGCGCGATCGAGCTGGTGGAGCGCCGCGGGGTGGGCACCGTCGACCGGCTGGGCGGGATCGCCAGCAAGGTGGCGCGCGCCATCGAGCTCCGCACCGGTAAGGAGACGCGCACGCTGGTGCTGGGCCACCTCCAGCGCGGGGGCTCACCCACGACATACGACCGCCTGCTGGCGCTCCGGTTCGGCGGCGCGGCCGTGCGCGCCATCGCCGACGGCGCGTTCGGGACGATGGTGGGGCTCAACGGGCCCGACATCACCCGCGTGTCGCTCGCCGACGTCGTCGGCCGGGCCAAGAACATTCCGCTCGACGGCGACATCATCGCGACGGCCCGCGAGCTGGGGATCAGCCTCGGCGACTAGCGCGCCGACGGCGCTCTCCCCGGATAACTCCGCCATGCGTACCTACCCTCCGACGCCGATCTCCGACGCCACCGAGATCCTGCACGGCGAGCGCATCCCCGATCCCTACCGTTGGCTGGAGGACGGAGAGAGCGAAGCCACCCGGGTCTGGACCGACGCGCAGAACGCGTTGACCCGCGACTACCTCGATGCCGTCCCCGGTCGGGAGACGCTCCACCGGCGGCTCGACGAGCTGCTCGCTATCGGCGCGATCAGCGTGCCGACACCGGTTCATGGCCGCTATTTCTACCAGCGCCGGGACGGCCGGCAGAACCAGCCGGTGCTGTACGTGCGCGAAGGAGTGGGCGGTGAGGACCAGGCGGTGGTGGATCCGAACGCGCTCGATGCGGCCGGCGGGGTCGCGCTCGACTGGTTCTATCCCAGCGACGACGGACGATTGCTGGCATACGGCCTCTCGGAGAACGGGAGCGAGCAGAGCGTGCTCCGCGTTCTCGACGTAGCCACCGGTGCCGACCTGGGCGAGCGGATCCCGCACACCCGGGCGGCGGATCTCGCCTGGCTCCCGGACGGGTCGGGCTTCTACTACACCCGCTATCCCGGGCCCGGCGCGGTTCCCGAGGGCGAGGAGCACTACCACCGGGCGATCTACTTCCACCGCCTCGGCTCCGACCCGGCCGCGGACGAGCGGGTCTTCCAGCCGGCGGAGAAGGAGCACTGGCCCGGTGTCGGCATCTCGCCCGACGGCCGGTGGCTCGTCATCGGGGTGGCGCGCACCTTCGACCAGACCGACCTCTACCTGCAGGACCTCGCGGCCGGACGTGGGCCCGTGCCGGTGGCCAAGGATCTCCCCGCCACGTTCGACGGCGAAGTCGTGCGCGGCACGCTCTACCTGCGCACTAATCTCGACGCGCCGACCTACCGCCTGTATGCCGTGAACCCCGAACAGCCGGCACGCACGGCGTGGCGAGAGCTGATCGCGCCGCGCCCCGACGCCGTGCTCGAGGGCGTGCGGATTACCGCCACTCATCTCGCGCTCAGCTACCTCGAGGGCGCGTCCTCCCGGCTCCGGCTCACTGATCTCAACGGCAAGCAGGCGCGCGAAGTGGAGCTGCCGACCCTCGGCAGCCTCTTCGGCGCCGGCGGCGAATGGGACGGCCGGGAATTGTTCTACGGATTCTCGTCGTACACGGTGCCGCCCGGCGTGTACCGGATCGA
The DNA here is from genome assembly GCA_963846545.1 of uncultured Gemmatimonadales bacterium. GTDB lineage: Bacteria > Gemmatimonadota > Gemmatimonadetes > Gemmatimonadales > GWC2-71-9 > CAVVWJ01. The sequence continues at coordinate 532,361 of CAWJWG010000003.1, forward strand.
TCTGGAGACTGGTGCCGAGTCGCTTTGGCGCCGGGTCGAGGCCGATGTGGATCCGGCGACGTTCGAGGTGAGCCAGGTGGCGGTCCGCTCCAAGGACGGCACCGAAGTCTCGATGTTCGTGGTGCACCACACCGGCCTTCGGCGCGACGGCAACAATCCGGTCTATCTCACCGGATACGGTGGATTCAACATCAGCATGACCCCGGCGTTCTCACGCTCGCTCCTGCTCTGGATCGAGCGAGGGGGTGTGGTCGCGATCCCCAACCTCCGGGGCGGTGGCGAGTATGGGGAGCGATGGCACCAGGAGGGGATGCTCGGCCGCAAGCAGAACAGCTTCGACGACTTCACCGCGGCCGCGGAGTGGCTGATCGCGCAGGGCTACACCTCGGCTGCCCGGCTCGCGGTCGCCGGCGGGTCGAACGGCGGCCTGCTCATGGGCGCGGTGCTCACCCAGCGCCCGGAGCTCTTTCGCGCGGTGGTGGTGCAGGTGCCCCTGCTCGACATGCTGCGGTATCACCGATTCCTGATCGCGCGGCTGTGGATCCCGGAATACGGGTCGGCGGAGGATCCCGACCAGTTCCCCTGGCTCAGGGCATACAGTCCCTACCATCACGTGCGCGACGGGGTCGCCTATCCCGCGGTCCTCCTCGCCACGGCAGAGAGCGACAGCCGGGTGGATCCACTGCACGCGCGGAAGATGGCCGCTCGCCTTCAGGCGGCCACCTCCTCAGCCCGGCCCATCCTCCTCCGGCTGGAGGCGCGTGCCGGGCACGGCGCGGGCAAGCCGCTCAACAAGGTGCTGGAGGAGCTGACCGATACGTGGGCGTTTGTGTTTTCGGAGTTGGGGGTGGAGTTTGAGTAGCTGAGAATGGACCGCCGCTGCGCCCACGTCTTTTCGGAGCATCAGATATGGCCCCCGACCGCTCGCCCCTCACGATGGCGCACCCCGACCGCTGGCTCGCGTTCCTGCGGATCGTGGTCGGCCTCTACTTCGTGAAATCGCTGATCACGAAGATGACCATCGTGTTTCTCGGCGGGGTGTTGCCGGTGCCGGCCGTGTCGGAGCGCTGGATCAGCGTCATGCCCACGATCGTCACGAAGCAGGCGGCGCAGAACCCGATCCTGGCCTACAAGCAGTTTCTCGAGGGCACGGTGTTGACGCACCCCGAGCTGTTCGCGCAGCTGACGGCATGGGGGGAGACGGCGGTGGGGCTGGGCCTGACGCTGGGGCTGTTGACTGGTGCGTCCTCGCTCATCGGCCTGCTGCTGGTGACCAACTACGGTCTCGCCACCCAGTGGATGTCGCCCGGCCAGCAGGGGTTTCACCTCGTGCTGTTCGCGCTCATGATCGCGTTCCACTTCGCCCGCGCCGGCCGCGTCTGGGGCCTCGATGGGCGGATCGCCGCGCAGCGGCCGAACTCGTTCCTGGCCCGCCGGCCGCTGAGCTGACGCTCCCGGCGCTCAGTTGTCGCCCGGCGTCCTCAGCTCCCGCGCTCGAGCCACTGCCGCCAGGCGTCGAAGCTGAACGGCCGCCCCAGGAAATCCTCCACCAGCACCGCCGCCGGCGCGGACCCGCCCCGCTCGAGAATCTTCGACCGATACCGCCGGGCCGGCGCCCGCGCGAACAGGTTCGATGGGTCGAACTTGCTGAAGAGGTCCTTCGCGATGACCAGCGACCACATGTAGGTGTAGTAGTACGCCGAGTACCCGTTGAGATGGGTGAACGACGTCTGCATGTGGGTGTCGGCCATCGGCGGCACCGGCGTGTACTCCCGCAGCACCGCCGACACGATCGAGTCGGTGTCCACCTGCGCGGGTGGGCGGTCGTAGAGCGAGAGCGAGATGCGGGCGTAGGCCATCTGGGTCCGCATGTCGAGCGCTCGACCGAAGCCCGTCGCCCGCTCGAGCTGGCGCACGAGATCCGCTGGAATCGGCTCGTCGGTCTGATAGTGCCGCGCGAACCCCGCGAGCAGCGCCGGATCCCAGCTCCATTCCTCCAGCATCTGCGACGGCGCCTCCACGAAATCCCACTCGGTTCTGACCCCACTGATGCCGTTCCACCGCTGCCGCGCCAGCAGCGAGTGCATCAGGTGGCCGAACTCGTGGAGGAAGACCTCGACGTCGCCGTGATCCATGAGGCCGGGATCGCCCGGCGTGCCGCCCGGGAAGTTGCAGACCAGGGCCGACTCGGGCAGGGCGCCGTCAGTGGTGCCGGTCCGCACCCGGAAATGCGCGGCATGGCTGAACTTCCCAGGCCGCGGGTGCATGTCGAGATAGAAGCGTCCGGCCAGTTTGCCGTTCTCCAGCATCTCCCACCCCTCGACCGACTCGTGCCAGACCGGGGCGTCCTTCATCCGGCGGAAGGTCACGCCGAAAAGCCGTGAGGAGATGTCGAGCACGCCCTGCTTCACCCGTTCGTACGAGAAGTAGGGCCGCACCTGCTGCGAGTCGAAGTCGTACTCCGAGCGCCGCACCAGCTCGCGGTAGTACGAGGTCTCCCAACGATTCACCACCGTCGCGCCCGGCTCGTCCTGCTGCTTCCGCCGCAGCAGAGTCTGGTAATCCCGATTCGAGGCCGCTTCCGACGCCGTGGCGACCCGCTCGATGAACGCGGATGCGTTGGCGGCGGAGCCCACCATCTTGTCGGCCACCGCATAGTCGGCCCACGTCGGGAAGCCGAGGAGACGCGCCAGCTCGTCGCGCCGGGCGATCATCCGATCGAGCACGGCCATGTTCGTGGGATACGCCCGGTTGTCGAACTCGGCGCGGACCCGGCGGCGCAGATTGCCGTTCCGGGCGTAGGTCAGGACCGGAAAGACATCGGGGTATTCCGTGGTGAGGTGGATGCGGCCGTCCGGTCCGGCCGGATGCGCCGCGATGTAGTCGGCGGGTAGTCCCTCGAGCTCGGCGGTGCCGGCCACTACGATCTCCCGCACGTCCTCGCGCACGTTCCGGTCGAACTCCTGGCCGATGAGGACCAGCTCGTCCCGCAGCTCCTTGATCCGGGCGCGGGTCGCCGAGTCCTGGTCCACGCCGGCCAGCCGGAAGTCCCGGAGGATGCGCCGCACATAGTGCCGGGTGGCGGGATCGGCCTGGGTGACGTCCAGCGCGGTGATCGCGTCGAAGACACGGCGATCGAGCGAGAGGTCGGTCGCGAAGGCCGAGACCCGCTGTTCGCTTCGATCCGCCGTCTCGCGCAGCGTGGAGTCCGGATGCACCGACTGAATGAGCCCCGCCTCGCTCCCCGCGCGGTCCAGCTCCCGCAACAGGTTGTCGTACGGGACCAGGGTGTTCGCGATCGTCCGCCGCCCGGTAACCGCCGCGAGACGGTCGAGCAGACCGCGCGCGCGCTCGAGCCGGGCCTCGATCGACCGCTCGAACGTCGCGCCGTCAGGGTGGCCGGCCCAGAACGGCTGATTGTCGGTGTCCGGGGGATCGATCGGTGCCGCGAGCGTCGCGGCGAGCGCGAGATAGCGCAGGGCCATTGGCATGTCCGAGGAAACGGTCAGCGTACCATGCGAGGTCAGCGTACGATGCTAGGACGCGAGCGCAGCCCGCCCACGACACCGTCGGCCTCGCAGTGGGCGTTGCGCTCGCTGTGGACGACGCAGAAGACGGCATCCGCGTGCCACCGATCGTACCAGAGCCGCATGGCGATGCGATCCTGTCCCGAGAAGCGGCGCGACGGTCTTCCGTCGGTATGGAGCGCCACGTGCGTGTGCGCCGTCCCAATCCACTCCGGGGGTCCGCACTGCTCGATTGCCGCCGTCGCCGAGACACCCATCGAATCGGCGGCTTCGGGCTCCAGCCGGAGGATGCGGCGCACCTGCACGGTGTCGCCCCGGACGTCGGCCGCCAGGCACGCCACCCGCTCCTGCCGCGCCGCCAGGCTCTCTCGCCACATCTCCTCGAGCGCCTTGCCCGCCTCGGCAGTAAAGCGGAACGTGGCGCTCGAATTTCCGCTCTGCGCGAAGGCGGCCGCGGGGAGCGCGACGCACCCGATCCACCCCAGCCACACGGCTCGCAAGGCGGTCCTCAGTATGCGGACCCGGGGAAGATGGTCAGTCCCTCGGGACCGTCGATCTCGCAGTAGGCCTGGGTGGACGAGTACAGCACGCAGAACATGCCTTGCTCGTTCCAGCGCCGCCACCAGAGTCCGTTGACGCCCCGGTCGGCCCCGGAGAAGCGGGAGTAGGGCCGGCGCCCGTCGGAGAGTGCCACGTGCGTGTGCACCATCCCGCGCCACTCGGGGGGTGCGCAGGTGTCGAGCGATTGCTGTGCCGATACGTTGAGCGAATCCGACCAGCCCGTGAGCGGCATGATGCGCGTGACCCGCACGGTGTCGCCCCGCATCTCGCCCGCCAGGCACGCGAGGCGCTCGGCCTTGGCATCGCTGCTGGCGCCCCAGAGCCGCCGGAGCTCGGTCTGTGCGTCAGGCTCGAACCGGAAGATCCGCGGTCGCACCGCGCTCGCCCCCAGCGCCAGCAGCGCGAGTACGACGACCGCGGGTCGGATCACGGCGCCCGGCCGACCGCGACTCCCCAGGGCAGCTCGCCGGCGGGAATCTTCTTCAGCACCTGCAGCGTCTCCGTGTCCACGACGGTGACGTCGTTGGAGGGCCCGTTGGCGCTGTACAGCTTGCGGCCGTCCGCCGTGAGGCCGATGCCCCAGGGGCGGACGCCCACCTCGACGCTCGCCAGGACCGAGTCGGTGGCGACGTCGACGACGGAGACGGTGCCGCCCCGGCCGTTGGCCACGTAGAGTCGCGTCTCGTCGGGGGACAGCTCGACTCCCATCGGCTTCGAGCCCTTCGGCATGGTCAGGGTCTTGAGCACCTTGTGCGCCTTCGCGTCGACGACGGATATCGTGCCACCGGTCTCCGAGCTGATGAAGGCCCGGCTGCCGTCGGCCGTGAACGCCAGATCGCGCGGGCGGTCGCCGACGCTGATCTTGGTGATCACCTTGCCCGTCTTGGTGTCGAGGACGGTGACGTCATGATCGGTTTCGCCGGTGACCCACACGCTCTCTCCGCTGGGATGCAGCTCCACGCCTTCGGGCTCCCGGCCCACCGGGACGGTCTGGAGGATCTTGCCGCTCGCGATGTCCACGATGGTGGCCGAGTCCGCGTCCTCGTTGGAGACGAAGAGTCGCTCTCCGTCCTTGCTGATGTCGAAGGCCTCGGGGTCGGAGCCGCCGGGGACCACTCGGGTGACCTTCCGGCTCGCCACATCGATCACCCCGATGCCGTCCTTGGTCTTATCGGCCTTGAGCTTCTCGCACTCCTCGTCGGGCATCGTCGGCGGGCAACGGGGGGAGCCGCTGAGCGCGACGAAGAGGGTCCGGCCATCCTTGCTGAGCCTGATCCCGCGGGGCCGGGTGCCCACCGGGATGGTCCCCACGACACTGTCGGTCGAGGTGTCGAGGATGGTGACCTCGCCCGACCCCTCATTGCTTACATACGCTAGCTCGCGTGCCGGAGTGTCGCCCGAGGCGCCGGCGGCGGAATCGGCGGGGGCCCCGTCCGTCCGCGGGGTCTCACCACCGCAGGCGGCCAACGTAGAACCGGCCAGCAGGGTGAGGATGGACGTCCGCAGGCGGAGCCGCATCTGCTCATTTCGCATCGAAGATCGCCTTGTCACGGTTGCGGGCCTGATCCAGGCCCTTTGTCTGTGCGATGCCGATGGCGCCGGTAAAGTTGGCGCCCTCGATGTTCGACTTGGCCAGCCGCGCGCCCGTCAGGTCGGCCCGGCTGAAGTCGGTCTGCACCAGGTCCGAGTTCTCGAGGTTGGCGCCCTGTAGCTTGGCACCGGTCAGGTCGGCGTGTGAGAAATCGGCCTTGAAGAGGTTCGCATTTCGCAGGTCGGCACCTCGGACATCCGCCCCGACGAATGTGGCGCGCATGACGCCCATGGACTGGTTGCCCGGGTCCGCGCCCGCGTTCGCGTCCTTGAGGCTCGCCCCCGAGAGGTTCGCGCTCCGGAGATAGCCGATGAGCCGGATGCCCGAGAGGTTGGCGCCGCTCAGATCGGTCTTCTCGAGGATGGTGGCGAAGAGGCTCGCCCCCGCCATGTTGGCCCGCCTGAAGTCGGCCCGGCGGAGCACGGTGCCGTCCATGTTGGCCTTGGTGAGGATCGCGTCGGTGGCGACCGCGTCGGTCAGGTCGCAGCTGAAGAGGTTGGCGCCCGCCATCCTGGTGCCCGCGAGCCGCGCGCCCGTCAGGTTGGCCTGCTTGAAGTCCACGCCGGTCAGGTCGAGGCCGCTGAGATCCACGCCGGCGAGGTCGGCCGGTGCGGACGCCGAGGACGTCGCGAGCCGCTTGGCGAGCCCGGCGGCGTCGAGCCGAACCGAGGGGGTGTCGGCCTGGACGGGGGCGAGCGCTCGCAGCGCTCCGACCATCCACAGCGCCGCGATGATTTCAGTGCCCATGTGGTCCTCACCGTCGTCCAGGGTCCAACTGGGGGCGCCCACCCGTGCAAGTGGGCTCGATTCGGGAACATATCCGTGCCTCGGCTGGATGGCCATGCGATCAGAGGGCGGACAGCGTGAAGGGTGAAGTACGAAGAGGGAGGCACCAGGCCTCCCTCTTCCCCTTCACCCAGTACCCGTCCGCATCTCAGCCGTCACCGATCGGACGGCCCGGCGCCTCGCCCCGCTTCAGCCCTCTTTTCGAGCGGGCCGGCCGGGCGCCATCTTGCCGTCGCTGCGTGCCTTCACGTACGAGTAGATCTTCTCGATCGTCCCCGGATCCATGCCCAGGGAGCACCACGCCGGCATGCCCAGAGCCGGGCGGCCGGCACAGACCACCTGGAGGAAGGCCTCCTTGGTATTGATGGGGCCCTCCGGCTTCAGCGAGAGGAGCAGGTGGGGTGCGATGGTCGTGCCGAGCACGTCCTCGCCATGGCATCGGGCGCAATTCAGGTTGAACTGCTTCCAGCCGTCGTACACTGTCTGGGTTACCGTGTCCCGAGGCGCCTGGTGATAGTCGTCGCGAAGCTCCTGCGCCTCGGCGCCCGAGGCGAAGATGACGGCGATCGCGAGGACTCCCGCACCCGCGACCAGCCGGCGGAGCGTAGCGGAGAGGGTTGTGCGCATGCGTTGTGACGGTCCTTTCACGTTAGGATCGACATCCGCCGGACGAAGGGTCCGGCGGCGGAGTACACTGGGTCGAAAGTGTCAGCCGGTGGGTTTGGGGGGCGGCCCGTCGTCGTCATCGCTCTCCTCGACGATCGGAAACACCGGGACGTGGTATGCCTTGAGAATGGCCTGGATCTCCGGCCCCTTCCGCTTCAGCAGCGCGTCGAGGCTGTCCCGCAGCTCGTTGTCACGCCGGCGCACGCCCATGGCGATGTTGAACCGGAACGGGAAGTCGCTCAGCGAGTCCCGCTCCGCGAGCGGCGTGAGGATGAGCGGGACCTTGGACTGCTTGGCAAAATAGCCCGCCACCGGCCCCCACACGATCGCGACATCCACTTCCTTGTTGGCCACCGCCTCCACGATGTCTTCGGGGCGGTCCTCCTCGGTGTAGAAGGTGCTGTAGCCGGTGAGGTTGCCGACCACCCCGTACCGGCTCAGAGCCATGGCGGGTGGGGTGTTCTCCGCATCGGAGTGCAACAGGTTGACGCCGATCTTCAGCTTCTTGAGACGGGGGTCGGCGAGCGAGGTGATGTCGAGGCCGCTGTCCTTGCGGGTGAGGAAGACGTAGCCGGAGCGGAAGTAGGCTTTGGTCACACCGGCCATGTCGAGTCCTGCGGGCGCCTCGATCGCCACATCGCAATAGCGGCCGTTGAGCGCGCGGCTGAAGAAGCCGCGACGGACGGGCCACCACGCATATTCGATCTTGGTTTTCCACTCCCTGCCGATCAGCTCCGCGATCTTCTGCTCGAACCCTTCGCCCTTCTGATTGGAGAGGGGCATGTTGTCGGGATCGGCGCACACTCTGAGCAGGCCCGGCGTCAGCAGGTTGGTGTGCAGTTGCTGCGCGGCGCCCCTGGCGGCGGTCAGGGCCAGGGCGGCGAGGACCAGCGTCGCCGATCGGCCGGTACGTGAGCGGAGCATGGGGCCTCCATTCCAGCTTGGTGAGACGCCGGCCGGGACATTGTCCCCGGTGCGGCTGGCTCGGTGAAACGACCGGCGCCGACGGCGGGGGCGCAACTGCGCGCCCCCACGATCGGCGCCGTGCACTACTCGTAATGTACCCCTACTGGAGCCGGAGGAAATCCCTCCGGCCCCTGTAGTGTCGTGCTTACTTCATGGCCATGTTCTTGAGCGCGAAGACGGTGAGAACGCCGCCCTGCGTGCTGAAGTTGCCCGCGTCGCCGAAGGCGCCGAGCGCGCCGAGACCGGCGGTCGGATCCTCAGCACCGATACCAGCAGCCACGCCGATGCCGGCCCAGCCGCCAATGCCGGAGAGGACGGACACGTACTGCTGGCCGTCCGGCCCGTTGTAGGTCATCGGGTTACCGATGATGCCCGACGGGGTCTTGAACTGCCACAGGGTCTTGCCGGTCTTCTGGTCGAGAGCCTTGAGCCAGCCCTCCATGGTGCCGTAGAAGACCACGCCGCCCGCGGTGGTAAGCACGCCACCGTACGCGGCCAGGTTCTCCTTCTGCTCCCAGACGACCTTGCCCTTCATCGGATCCCAGGCGATGAACCGGCCACGATGGCCGCCCGGGCCCGGGAACATCCGCACGATCGCGCCGACGTACGGCTGACCGGCGGTGTACTTCACTTCCACACCCTCGTAGTCCATGCAGATGTGGTTCGCCGGCACGTACATGTAGCCGGTGATCGGCGAGTACGCCGCGGGCTGCTGGTCCTTGAAGCCGATCGCCGCGGGGCAGATGCCCTCGGTGTTCTTCTTCGAGGTGGTGCCGAACTTCGGATCCTTTTCCGGCACGCCGGTGGTCAGATCCACCCGCTTGGCCCAGTTGACGGGGCCAAAGGGCTCGGCCACGACCAGCTTGCCGTTGGTGCGGTCGACAGTGTAGCCGAAACCGTTCCGGTCGAAGTGCGCCAGCAGCTTCTTGCCGCCGCTCTCGAAGAGAATGTTCTCGTTGACGCCGTCATAGTCCCACTCGTCGTGCGGCGTCATCTGGTAGGCCCACTTCGCCATCCCCGTCTCCGGGTTGCGGGCGAAGATGGTCATCGACCACTTGTTGTCGCCTGGGCGCTGATCGGGGTTCCAGCTGCCCGGGTTGCCGGTGCTGTAGTAGAAGAGGTTCAGCTCGGGGTCGTAGGAGTACCAGCCCCAGGTGGTGCCGCCGCCCCGCTTCCACTCGTCGCCCTGCCAGGTCGACACGCCCAGATCCTTGCCCTTGTGGGAGGGATAGTTGGCATTGGCGTCGCCCTGGATCATGACTTCGCTGTCCGGCCCGGTCGAATAGGCCGTCCACATGTGCTTGCCGTCGTTCGTGTTGAACGCCGAGACGCGGCCGCGGACGCCGAACTCACCGCCCGAGATGCCGGCGATGACGATGTCCTTGATCACGATCGGGGCGTTGGTCATGGTGGCGCCCTGCTTGTAGCCGTTCGCCTCGACGCCCGCGTTCGACTTATCGGGGTGCTTCGACTTCCACAGTTCCTTGCCGCTCTTCGCGTCGAGCGCGAGCAGCTCACCCTGGAGGAGCTGGATGAAGAGCTTGCCGCTCGGATGGTACGCGAGACCGCGGTTCACCAGGTCGCAGCAGGCGATAGGAATCGCGTCGGGCGACTGGTTCGGCACGTACTTCCAGATCTGCGGCGCGCCGGCCTTCGCGATGTCGAGCGCGTACACGATGTTCGGGAAGCTCGTGTGGATGTAGAGCACGTTGCCGACGACGAGGGCGTTGCCCTCATGACCGCGCAGGGTACCGGTCGAGAACGACCAGACCGGGCGCAGCTCGGCAACGTTCGACGTCGTGATCTGCTTGAGCGGGCTGTAGCGCTGCAAGCCATAATCACGGCCCGTCATGTGCCATTCGCCCTCGGGAGCGCCCAGGGTCCAAGCCCCTGACCGCGCCGCCTGGGCGTTGGCGGACGCTGCCAGGGCTACCGTCAGCCCCGCCGCGATACCGCCAGACAGCACCTTCTGCGTGAAACGGTTCATAACTGACCTCAGGATGAAGGGTGATTCTACTTCTCTACTGCAATCGGGTGCCACCTGCTGCGAACATGGGGACTGCGGGAGCGGCAACCGGGCTCGAGTGCCGCTTGGCATGCCGGATGACTAGGCGCCCGGCACGCGTGAGGTGGCGGACGGTGGCCCGCGCTCGGCGGTCGACCCCACGGTCCGTCGTGAAGTACGAACGGACAGGCCTCGCCGGATGTACGGGGCGTGGCTCGCTAGGAGAGACGACCGGCCGGTGTCGGGGCACCGTGTGATGGCGTCGGAGTGACTGTGTGAGCGATTCGGAGCTGGCGATGCGGCGGTGCGGCGAGAAATCGTCGTCGTGTGGGGCTGCCACCAGACCTCGTCGGTTCGTCCGTTGTCTCGCGCGCGCATCGAGCCACCGCACGAGTGCGGAAGATTCGAAACGAAACCGATGGTGTCCGCCAACGACAATACGCCCATCATCTTCCTCAGCGACGCCGCTGAACTACGATGTGTCAGTAATGGACTTTACTGGGGAGGCGGCTCTCTCTTGCTGGAACTGCTTCCGGTTCCCCGCTGGTGCCGAGTGCCGCTGCTGAATCCGCTCGCACCAAACCCGCGTTCGGAACCGGCCAAGTCGCCGACTACGGGAGGCTTAGGTGGGGCAGTATACAGCCTGAAAAATGAACTGTCAATCATTACCGCCCGGGGGTCCGCCTCGTCTAACTTTCGCCCCGCTACGGGCGAATCCGCCCTCGAACACGCAGCCGTTTTCCCCGAGGAACTCCCGGCAGCGCTGCGCCAGCATTCGGCCCGCCTCCGGACCCTCCACCAACCCGTAGACCGCGGGCCCCCAGGAGCTCTGCCCCACCCCCGCCGCACCCCACGCCGCCATCCGGCCGATCAGCGTCTCGCCGACACCCGGAGCGAACACTCCCCCCTGCTGCGAAGCGAACCATGCGCCCGTGATCCGCTGGATGGCGGATAGGGCCTGGCCGAAGCTCGGGAGGTCGTCCTCCACCAGCGCGGGAAGGAGTTGCATCAGCACGAGATGCGACACCTTCTGGACGTCAGATTCCGCCGGCGGCGGGAGCCGCTCGAAGGCCGCCGCTTCCGCCTCGCCGCTGAGCCCGGGATTCCCCGGCGGCACCGCCACCACGCAACGCCAGCCGCCCGGAATCTCGTAGCGTCCGATCAGCGGCGCGACCCCGTCTTCCCCCGGCCGGCGCCCCCCCTCCACGATGAAGCCGCCGAGCGCGAACGCCCACGTGCCGATGGCCGACCGCTGGGCCCGCGCCACCGCACGGGCGAGATCGGTCGGCCCGGTGGGCAAGCGGTGGAGCTCCGCCAGCCCCCGGGCCACCGAGAGCCCGAGCTGGGTTCCCGAGCCCAGCCCGCTGTGGGCCGGAATCTGGCGATGGACCACCAGACGGGCACCTCCCGGCAGGCCGTGGGCCCCGAGGAAGCGCCGGGCGAACGCGGCGGCCCGCTCGGCGTCGGGGCCCTCGGCGGAGATCCCGTCCTGTCTGCTCACCTCGAGCAGAAGCGAGGGCGAGGGAATCGCCGCGCCGAGTCCGCCGAACCGGCGCCCCAGAGACCCGCGCAGGTCCAGCACCCCGAAGTGGAGGCGGGCGCCCGCCTCGACGAAGACGCTATCGGCCGCGGACATGGTCGGTCAACAGGGCCATCGCCTCCTGCTCGCGCGGCCCGGCGGTCTTGTCCACGATGATCTGGAGCTTGGCGAAGTCCTCCTGAATCTGCGCTGCGGGAAGCAGGTGCGTCCGGGTCGCCAGGATTGCCGCCTCGAGGACGGCGTGCCGGGCGCGGTTGAAGCCCAGGAACTCGCGGCGCCGGCCGCGGTGCGACACGCGGGTCTCGATCCGGGACCTCGGCGGCGTGTCGTCCAGCCGGACCACCTCCACCTCGCGCCAGGAGCAGGCCGCCTCCAGCACCACACCGCGGACGACCTCGGCCGGAAACGAGGGAAACTGAGGGCTGGAGATCGCCGCCTGGGCGAAGAGCAGCACGTCATCGGTCAGGTTGATCACCGCCGCACGCCCGGCGCTCAGGTTGCGGAACGTGGATGTCTCGAGGAACGGCTTGAGGATCGGGGTGTCGTCGTCCCACTCCACGCCCATGGGCGCGAAGTTGATCACCCCGTCGGGGGCCACGGTGGTCACGATGGTCTCGATGATCACCTGACGAGATCCACCGGCGGAGGGTCGGCGGCGAGTGACCGCGGCTCTGCCGCCCGCACGGCGAGCGCGTGATCGGCGGCGGGCGGCAGCGCGCGCGGAGTGTCCGACACGCCGTGAATGAAGTGGTCCAGCATCCGGTACCCGTGCTCGGTGAGCACCGACTCCGGATGGAACTGGACGCCGTACACCGGCAACGTTGCGTGCTTGACCGCCATGATCTCCCCGTCCTCCGAGGTCGCGGTCACCTCCAGCACGGGCGGCACCGATGCCGGGGAGATCACCAGCGAGTGGTAGCGCGAGGCGAGAAACGGGGTCGGGAGGCCGGTGAAGAGGCCGGTGCCCTGGTGGTGGATGCGCGAGGTCTTGCCGTGCATCGGGCGCCCGGCCCGGACGATCTCCCCGCCGTACGCCGAGCCGATGCACTGGTGGCCGAGACAGACGCCGAGAACCGGGATGCCCGCGCCACCGACCCGGCGCACGACGTCGTTGGAGATCCCGGCCTCCGCCGGCGAGCAGGGCCCGGGCGAGATGATCACGTGCGACGGCGCGAGGCTGAGGATGTCGTCCACCGTGATCGCGTCGTTCCGGTGGACCGCGGGCTCTTCGCCCAGCTCGCGGACATAGCGTGCCAGGTTGTAGACGAAGGAGTCGTAATTGTCGATGAGCAGGATCATGACACCGCGGCCGGCACGAGGGCGTCGATCAATCCCCGGGCCTTGTCGAGCGTTTCCCGATACTCCAGCTCCGGATCGGAATCGGCCACGATCCCGCCACCGGCCTGGAAGTATAGTTCGCCCCGCGCGGCGACCATGGTGCGGATGACGATGCTGGTATCCATGCTTCCGTCGGCGCTGAAATACCCGATGGACCCGCAGTAGACGCCGCGGCGGGTCGGCTCCAGCTCCGCGATGATCTCCATCGCGCGGACCTTGGGTGCGCCGGTGATGGACCCGCCCGGGAACGCCGCTCGCACCAGGTCAACCGCATCGGCCCCCGGCTCCAGCGTTCCCACCACCGTCGAGACCAGGTGGTGTACGGTCGGGTGGTGCTCGAGCGCGAACAGCTCGGGCACTCGGACCGTCCCCGGCATGCAGACGCGGCTCAGGTCGTTTCGCAGCAGGTCCACGATCATCACGTTCTCGGCGCGGTCCTTTTCGCTCTCGGCCAGCGCGCGGCCCAGCGCGGCATCGTGCATGGGGATCAGTCCGCGCGGACGCGTCCCCTTGATCGGACGGGTCTCCACCTGCCGGTCGCGGTCGAGGCGGAGAAAGCGCTCGGGCGACACGCTGAGCACCGAGACGTCATCGAAAGCGAGATAGGCGGCGAACGGCGCTGGGTTTCGCTGGCGCAGCCGGCGATACAGCTCGAACGGGGGCTCGCGCAACGGCGCCTGAAATCGCTGGGAGAGGTTGGCCTGAAAGATGTCGCCCGCGACGATGTACTCGCGCACTCGCGCCACCGCGTCGAGATAGCCCCGGTGGGTGAAGGTGGAGCGGAGGCCGACGGCGATCGCGGCATCGGTCGAGGTCACCGGGTACGAGGGCGCCGACTCCCCGGCGTCCGCGGCCCGGTGTCGCGTCGTGGTGGGCGGCGGCTGTGTCCTGCCCTCGAGCCGCCGCATCACCATGGCCTGCCGCTCGCGCGCCCGCTGGGTCCGCTCCGCCCCGCACGCCGGCAGGCCGAGGGAGACGAGCGACGCGTTTCCCTGCTGGTGGTCCCAGGCGATCACCCAGTCGTAGAGGCCGAGAATGACGTCGAAGAGGGCGAGGTCGTCGTATCGCGGCGCCGGAACCCGCTCGAGCACCGCGCCGTAGTCGTAGCCGATGTAGCCCGCGACACCTCCGACAAAGGGCGGCGCTCCCGCAATCGGATCCGCCACCGCATCGCCCAGGAGCTCGCGGACCACGCCGAGCGCGTCGCCCGGGGTCGGGCGCCAGGTGCCGTTCTGCAGGATCTCGGTCGCGCGACTCTTGCTGCGGACGACGATCGCGGGGTCCGCCGCGAGAAATGAGTACCTGGCGAGCCCGCGACCCTCGCTCCCGGGAGGGACGGTGGGACTGTCGAGCAGCAGCAGATACGGGAGATCGAGAAAGCGGGACGCGACTTCCGCCGGCTCACCGATACTCCCGAGGGATTCTATCAGCGGCCACGAGCCGCTCACGCCGTGCCGCCCGGTCGCCGAGCCGCCCCGCGGCCGCGCTTCCGCGCCGTCAGCTTCACGTGCTCCGACTTCACGTCGTCCGGGGGTGTCAGGTATCCCCACGCCAGGGCGCCCTCCTGCCGGTACGTCTTTCCCAGCGTGATCGCGAGCTTGGCCTTCATGAGCTCCCGGCCGAGGTAGAAGGCGTGCGTCGCCTCGTCTACGCCGAGCTGGGCGAAGATCTCCTGGATGTCGTCTCCCCGGACGAAGATCGTGTCGTTGAAGACGGTGATCGTGGCGGCGTCGGTGAAGATCCGGAAGTTCGGGTCGGTCACCGCCGCGTGCAGCCGGCGCAGCTCGGCCTCGTCGTACGCGAGGATCGCGGGATCCTTGACCGTCACCAGGCGGTCGTCCACTCCCTTGGGCAGGGTGCGATGGCTGACCGCGTGGTGCATCAGCCGCCGGGCGATGTCGATCTCCCGCACGGCCCCGCGGGCCCAGGGAATCACCTCGGTCGTGAGCACCGCCCGCACGCCGAGCTCCTCGCAGATGGCGATCAGCACGGCGTGGACCCCGGTCGTGTCGGCGCTGGTGAGCTCGGTGATGTTGCCGATGCCCATGAGCTGCCCGGCATCGGGGTAGCGCCGGTGCACCTCCGCGTAGCGCTCGAGCGACGCCATGAATCCAAAACCGATCGGCTCGATGATCGGGTCCACCAGGTAGGGCACGTCCCACCCCTCGAGCGCCTCGATGCTCGGGCCCAGCGTCTCGATTCCCTCACCCAGATCGGGGATGACGACCGCGGTGGCGCCGGTGCCCGCGAGCTCGCGGGCGACCTCGAGGTTCGACCGGTTGACGCTGAGCACCATCTCGGCCCCGGCCTCGACCGCGGTGAGGATCTCCGAGCGGTCGAAGCTGTCGATGCTCACGCGCATGCCGGCTTCGCGAAGCTCGCGCACCACGGGCCCGAGCTCGGGGAAAGCCAGGCCGGGCGTGCAGCCGACGTCGATGACGTCGGCGCCACTCGCGCGGAAGTACTCGGCGGCGGCGGTGATGGCCGGCCGGGTGAGCCGGGGCGCGTTGTTGATCTCGGCGAGGATCTCGATGCGGTAGGCGCCGTAGTCCGCCGCGGCCGCGGCCCGGCCGAAGTAGCGGGGGATCTCGCGCAGGTCCTTGGGACCCTTCTCCACCGGCACGCCGACCCGCGCGCGCACCTCCTCCACGTCGCCCTCGCAGAGTCCGGGGAGAAGCACGAGATCGGTATCGGGCGGGACCTCGAGAAAACGCGCGATCCACGGCGTCGTCATCAGCGCCGCCACGGTGATCTTCATGACCGCCACCTGGGCCTCGAATGGCGGCGCCATCTCGTCGAGAACCCGCCGTAGGGCGGGTTCCGCGAGCTTGCCGGTGACGAACAGGACGCGGCGGAGCGGCCGTTCCGCCGTTCCGCCGGTCCCGTTTACCGTGGATCCCCCGGCCGGACCCACTTGTTGGGCGTGCCCTCGAGCGCGCCGCCCTGCGGACGCCAGAGCGCCAGATCTTCGATCTTCCGGGCGAGCTCGAAGTCCTTGTCGGTGATGCCCCCGGCGGCGTGGTTCTGGAGCTTCACCGTGATTCGGCCCCACGTCACCGTGAGATCGGGGTGGTGATACGCCGCCTCCGCGAGAAAGCCGACGCCGTTCACCAGCATCAGGGTGGTCGGCCACCCATCGGTCTTGTAGACCCGGCGGATCCATCCATCCTCGTAGTACCAGCCGGACAAATCCTTCAGCTTCTCGGCGATCTCCGCCTCGTTGTAGGTCCGCTCTTTTGTTGCAGGCATATCCGTCTCCTCGAGTTGCTGTATTGAGCCTTCGTCGATCAGACCACGCCCCCGTTGACCAGGAGCATCTGGCCCGTCATGAATTTCGCATCGTCCGAAGCCAGGAACAGGGCCGCGCCGGCGACATCCTCGGGCGTGCCCCATCGCGCGAGCGGCGTCCGCTCCACCACCTCTTGCCGGAAACGGGAGTCGGCATCCTGCCCGAAGGCGGTCTCGATGAACCCCGGTGCGAGAATGTTGACCCGGATGTGAGGCGCCACATCGCGGGCGAACGACTTGCTGAAGCTCATGACCGCACCCTTGGCCGCGGAGTAGAGCACCGGGTTCTCACCGGCCATGCCGATGGTGACATGATCCCAGGACATGTTGATGATGACGCCGCCCGCTCCCCGCTCTCGCATCAGTCTGGCCGCGGCCCACGAGGCCAGCACGGTGCCGCGCACGTCCACCGCGAGCAGCAGGTCGAGCTTCTCCAGCGGACTCAGCTTGCCACCCGCGCCGGTGAGGATGTCCGCTCCGGCGTTGTTGACCCAGACATCCACTTTGCCCAACCGGGTCGCCGCTTCCCGGGCGAGCGTTTGGACGTCCTGCTCCCGCCCGATGTTCGCCTGCACCACCTCCACTCGGTGGCCCGATTGCCCGATCGATCGCGCGGCCGCTTCGGCGCCTTCGCGGTTCTTGCGGTACGTGATGAGGACGTCGGCCCCGGCCTCCGCGCATCGCCTGGCGATGGCCTGCCCGATCCCGCTGGAGCCACCGGTGACGACGACTGCCTTCCCGTCGAGAATCACGCCTCCTCCCCTCCGCCGCGGGCTGCGACTAACTTCATAAATCCTAACATATCAGCGCGTTAGCATCTCACAAGGGAGCGGTGATGCGGCTGTTGGTGAGCGTGCGGGTACCGGAGGAGGTGGATGCGGCGTTGGTGGGCGGTGCCGATATCATCGACGCAAAGGAGCCCTCCCGCGGGTCGCTCGGCGCCGTCACGCCGGAGGTGTTGGCGCGTATCGCCGGACGGGTTCCTACGTTGGTGCCGCTGAGCATTGCGCTGGGCGATGCCACCGATGCCGAGCACCTCACGAGCCTGGTCGCTTGCACCGGCCTCCCGCGCCGACGCACCGAAACGTTCGTGAAGGTGGGATTCCGCCATCGCCCGGCAGGCGCGCTCATCCCGATAATGCGCGCGGGACTCAGTGCCGCGACAGACAGGGGATTGGTCCTCGTGCCGGTCGCCTACGCCGACCACGCGAGCGCCGGCTCACCTCGGCCCGACGAGGTGCTCGACGCCGCGGTCGCCGTGGGCGCCCGAGGCCTACTGATCGACACGTACTCAAAAGATGGGAGGTCTCTACTCCACTGGATGGATATGATCGGCTTGGCCGAGCTGGGAAATCGTGCGCGCGCAGCGGGGATGCTGTTCGCGCTGGCCGGGGGCCTGGAGGGCGCTGAGCTCGAAGCCGCGGCCGAGATCGCGGACGTGGTCGGCGTCCGCGGCGCCGCGTGCCGGGGAGGGCGGGAAGGCGTGGTAGAACCCGCCCTCGTGCGCGGTCTCCGCGACCGCCTGGCCCTCCCTGAGCCGGTACTTTCCCCCCGCGGATGAGCGCTTGCTCGCACGATCGGTCCCCGCTCCTACCTGAGCATCTACAGGCCGCGGCACCCCCGGATTGGCAGAACGCGAGGGCCGAGCCCCGCGACCGCCCGACAGAAGGGCCAAACCACACCGAATAGCAGGGTGCAGCCCGCGGCGTGCGAGGGCATAAGTATTGCCTGCACAATCGGCTACAAGGCCGACGCACGATCAACTGCTCACGACCGGAACAGCGACCACCTACCGACATGAATCTGTCGCGTCACCCTGGACCGCTCCGGAGCAAATTCGGTCGCCGGCTTCTCCTGCTCTTCATTGGCTGCGCCGTCATCCCGACCGCCGTGGTCGCGACGGTCTCCTATCGGCACGTCACCCGATACCTCATCGCCCAGAGTGAGACGAGGCTCCACCAGGCCAGCAAGACCTTCGGCGCGGCCATTTTCGAACGGCTTCTGCTGCTCGACGCGACTTTGAAGGACGTGGCGACCCACCCAGCCGGAGCCGTCGATCCCTCGGCCGGCCGCGGGTTCAGCGCGCTGGAATTCGTCCGCGATGACGGCAGCCGGGTGCCGATGTTCGGGAGCTTGACCGAGCTGCCGCAGCTCACCGAGGCCGACAAGAAGGATCTCGCCGAGCGCCTTCCTCTGTTGTCCATGCAGGTGGGCGACGGGCGCCCGACCCGGACCTACATGGTCAGGCGGGTAACGGGACAGGCGACCCGGTCCAGCCCCAAGGACGGGCTGCTCGTCGGGGAGATCGACGCCGATTACCTCTGGGCCACCTTCGACCAGAGTCTGATCGCTCCGGGCACGATACTCACGATCAAGGACGACGGCGGCCGCTTACTGGTCAGCTCGGTGGCCGGGGTCCGCTCGGCGTTCCAGATGCTGGGTCTCGAAGACGCTCCCGCCGCGGATTCGCTCGCATCGTTCGATACTCAGCCCTACGCCACCTCGACCTGGCCGATCCTGTTGGACGAAGTGTTCTCGGCCCCGACCTGGACGCTGGAGCTCAGTCATTCCAGGAAGGAAGTGATGGGGCCGGTGGCCCGGTTCACCGACACGTTCCTGATCGTGGTGCTGGTCTCCATGGCGGTGGTGCTGGTGCTGAGCGTGGACCGGATCCGACGCAGCCTGATTCCGCTGCGGGAGCTGCAGGAGGGCACCCGTCGAATCGCCGGCCGGGACTTCGGAAGCCGGGTCTCCATCCGGAGCCGGGACGAGTTCGAGGAGCTGGGCTCGTCGTTCAATGCCATGGCCGCGGAGCTCGACCGGCAGTTCCAGGCTCTGGCGACGGCAGCGGAGATCGACCGGGCCGTGCTTTCCGCAACCAGCGCCGGCGAGATCGTGACGACCCTCCTGGCCCGGCTGGCGGACGTCTACCCGTGCCGAGCCACCTGCGTCACGCTGATGACGCCGGATGGGGCCAAATCGCTGCCGAGCCTGGTGCACGACTACAGCACCGACACCCGGGTGCACGTGCGGGTCGAGCTTCGCGCCGATCACGTCCAGGAGCTGCTCGACGGACCCGACGCGGCCGCCGTCATTGCCGTGGAAGGGGAGCGGCTCCCGCCGTACGTGGCACCGCTCGCCGATGTCGGCGGGAGCGACTTCTGTGTCCTTCCGCTTCGTTTCCAGCAGCAGCTGGTTGGCGTCATCGTGCTGGCTGACCGGCCCGGTGAAGTGGCGGAGTCCGATGCGCGGGTCCAGGTTCGCCGGCTGGCCGACCAGGCGGCGGTGGCCCTGGCCAACGCCCGAATGCTGGAGCAGGTGCGAACCCTGGCCTACTACGACAGCCTCACCGGCCTCCCCAACCGGCTGTCGTACAAGGAACGGCTGGCGAATGCGCTGGACGACGCCAACCGGGCGAACACCCTCGTCGCGGCGTTCTTCATCGATCTGGATCATTTCAGCCGGATCAACGACACCCTGGGCCACGAGGCCGGCGACCAGCTGCTCCAGCAGGTGGCCGGCCGGTTGCGCTCGTCCTGTCGCGACCGCGAAGACGAAGTCGGTCCGGCGAGGGACGCGATCGATCCCGAGGTCGCCCGGCTGGGCGGCGACGAGTTCACTGTGATCATGCCCGGCATCGCGGAGCCGGAGGACGCCGGGAAGCTGGCGCGCCGGATCCTCTCGACCCTCGCCCATCCGTTCCGGCTCGAGGGCCGCGAGATCTTCGTGAATGCCAGCATCGGGATCGCCGTCTATCCCTTCGACGGCAAGGACCTCGAGACGCTGCTGATGCACGCCGACACGGCGATGTACAAGGCGAAGGAGCAGGGTGGGAACAGCTATCAGGTCTACTCGCGCTCGATGAACGCCACGGCGCTCCAGCGACTCACCCTGGAGAATTCGCTGCGCCGAGCCATCGAGCGGGAGGAGTTCGAGGTGCATTTCCAGCCGATCGTGGACGCACGCTCGGCCGTACCCGTGGCCGCCGAGGCCCTGGTCCGCTGGCGCCATCCCGAGCTGGGACTGCTGCTCCCCTCGGAGTTCATCGCCCTGGCCGAGGAGAATGGGCTGATCGTGCCGCTGGGAGAGTGGGTGATGCGCACGGCATGCGCCCAGAATCTCGCCTGGCAGCGGCAGGGGCTTCCGCCCATCCGCGTGGTGGTGAACCTGTCCAGCCGTCAGCTCACCCGCACCGTACCCGAAAGCGTCAGCCGAATCCTCCGGGAGAGCGGACTCGAGTCCCGCTATCTCGGTCTCGAGCTGACCGAGACCGCGCTCGTGAACCACCAGAAGGAGGGCACCGACACGCTCCACGCGCTCAGGGCGATGGGCTTGCACCTGTCGGTGGACGACTTCGGCACCGGCTACTCGTCATTCAGCTACCTGAAGCACTTCCCGCTGGACACCCTCAAGATCGATCGCACGTTCATCCGCGACATCACCAGCGATCCGGACGACGCGGCGATCTCCACCGCGATCATCGCGCTGGGTCACGCGCTCGGCCTCACGGTCACCGCCGAGGGCGTCGAGACCGATGCGCACGTGAAGTTGTTGCGGGAGCAGGGGTGCGACGAGATGCAGGGATACTTCTTCAGCCGGCCGGTCACGGCCGACCGGATGGCCGAGCTGCTGGCGGCGTCGCGAGGCAAGGCGAAGGCCCCGTCACGCCGGCCCCGGTCGGTGAGCGCCGTCTGACGCCGTTGCCACGAACCGTTCCCACCCCACGACGCTGACGTCGAGACTCTCCGGCACGATCAGCGCGAAGGCCGGATCCACCCCGTCGGCTCCCACCTCCGCCGGCTTCACCAGTACCAGACGCCTGGCATCGAGCGCCACCGCGACATAGACCGCGACGCTGTCGCTGGTGACATCCCACGAGTGCGGCAGCGGGTCGGCGGCTCGCATCCAGCGCGAAGGCGCCAGGATCGCGATCTCCCCGGCGGCGAGCCGCGCCGCGACCGCACCCGGCTCCTCCACCACCACGCTCCCCGCGATGTGCTCCGCCAGCAGATGGGCGTACTGGTCCATGGCCAGGATCGCCATCCAGTGCGCCGTCTGGGGCGATACCCGCCGAGCACGGTCCACCTCCCGCACCGCGTCGGCGAACGGGCCGCCGCCCGGAACCACGACGAGCGGCTCCCTCCCGCGCATCCTCGCCACGGCCGAGGTCACAGCCTCGAGCGCCCCCGGGACGCCGAGCAGGCCGCCGCCGATCTTGATGACCGTGGGCGTCACGCCGTTGCTCGCGCTTCGGCGAGCAGCCAGGCCACCGCGGCCGCGGGCGCCATCCGGGCGGCGTCGCCGAGCCGGGCGCCGAGCGGCACGACCTCGAGGCCGGCTCGGCGCGCCGCTTCGCTCGCGATGAACTCGCCGAGGCCGGTGACGACCGCCGTCCGGACGGCGGGGTGCCGTGCGGCGACGCGCCGAATTGCCTCGGTGACGGTGAGCATCTGCGCCTCGGCGAGCGCCCGGGCGACCACGGAGACAGCGCCCTCGTCCAGCATGTCAGAGTCGGCACAGACCGCTCGCGCGAGCCGTTCGCCGGCGTACTCGCGCGTCGCCGGCCGGCCATCGGGAGTGCTGGCGCCGTAGTCGGCCGTCTGCAGCCTGCCCAGCCACAGATAGGCATCGCCGATCAGGGCAAAGGCTTCAGGCGCGAGCGGACAATCGCCGCCCCAGAGCGGCACCGTCCGCGCCACCGACTCGACAGGTGTGCGGAGCACTCCGGTGTAGACCAGCTCGCCGCTCAGCAGGCGCTCGGGGTCGGTGCGGCCCTGTGTCGCGGGTGCCCCTGACTCGATCGGGATGAGGTCGGTTGAGGTCGTGCCGATGTCCACCAGGATGCAGTCGCGCGCTTCTCGGCCGACGAATCGCGCCGTTGCAGCCCAGTTCGCGGCCGCGACCGCGAGCGGCTCCGCGCGCGCTTCCGCCGGCGAGCGGAACCGTCCGTCGACTCCGTATATCATCGCGTCCACGTCCGGGAATGCGGCAGCCACCGCATCGAGGACGAAGCCGACACCCTCGCGCTTCGTCCGGAACGCCCGGGACAGCTCGGCCGTCATCGTCACCGCGTGGGCCACGGGACGGCCGCCGAGCGCCGTCGCGAGCCGCCGGAGCGTGGGGACGAGGAGGTCGGCGTCGCGCTCCATCGCCAGCGGTGCGGAAAGCGCCCGCGGCGCCGAAATCGCCCGCGGTGCCGAAGGCCCGGCCTCGGTGATGTCGACCCGGGCGGCCTTGGTATTGGCCCCTCCGACGTCCCATCCGAAGACGATTCGGCCTGCGCGCGTGGCGTCTGGCGGTAGTACTTCGATAGAATGCGTCATGCAGCTCATCCCGGTGCTCGATCTGAGGCGCGGCGCGGCGGTACAGGCGCGCGGCGGAGAGCGCGAGCGGTACGAGCCGGTCCGGACGGTGCTGGCTCCGGGCTCGCAGGGCGATCCCCTCGCGCTCATTCTAGCCTACCGCGACAACCTCGGCGCCCGCGAGTGCTATGTGGCCGATCTGGACGGGATCCAGGGCGGCCGCATGCAGCGGCCGATGCTCGAGCGGCTGGTTCTCGCGGGCGCGCCGATGGTGCTGATGGTGGATGCGGGAATCGCCGATGCGGAAGGCGCGGTGGCGCTGGCGGCCTCGGGTGTCGGACAGCTCGTCGTGGGACTGGAGACACTTCGGTCGTTCGACGACCTGGTCCGTCTCGTCGACGCGGCGGGTGGCCGCCCCGTGGTGTTCAGTCTCGACCTCAAGCACGGCCGGCCCCTTCTGCACCCCGCGATGCAGCCGAAAGTTGCGGGCGAGACGTCCGCCGTGGATCTGGCCGAGCGGGCGGTGGCGGCCGGGGTGGGCGCGGTGGTCCTGCTCGATGTGGGGAGAGTCGGCGGCGGTGCCGGCGTGGATCTAGTCCTGCTCGCGGCGCTCCGGAGCCGTTGTCCCGCTATACGCCTGCTCGTGGGAGGGGGAGTTGGCAGCAGGGACGACCTGGAGCGGATCCGGGATGCGGGGTGCGATGCGGCCTTGGTGGCGACGGCCTTTCACGCCGGCAGCCTGGGTGCCGCGGACGTGGCCGCGGGCGCCGCCCCGCACCGCGATCAATCGAGCGCCAGCACCTCGCGATAGGTTGCCGACTGGCCGTAGTTCTCCTCGACTTCCATCTCCATCAGTGTGAGATGTCGATAGCCGTTCTTGACCAGCTCGTTGCGCACTCCGCTGCCCAGGTACTGTGCCAGCATCTCCGCCGTGGTGTTCTGGATCGGCAGCAGCACGCAGTCCCGCTTGGGGAAGACGTAGGTAGGCTCACCGAAGTAATCCACCGCGAGCCGGTCGCCCTCCTCCCGGTAGGCGAGCTTCGAGTTGAGCTTGGGGAGGAGGATCTTGTGGTCGATCTCGTCGACCAGCCGGCGGGTGATCTGCTTGAGCACGCTGAAATCGAGGACGAACAGCGTCTCCGAGTCCAGCGAGCCCTCGACTGCCACACCGACCCGATAGTTGTGGCCGTGGAGCGTCTCGCACTGATGGCCGCGGAAGGTGATGAAATGGGCGGAGGCGAAGACCAGGTAGTCCTTGCTCACCTGCACGCGAAAGCTGCTCGACACGGGCGTTCCTCTCGTCAGCGGGTCCAGCCACCCTCAATAATAACGACGAACAATGCGGCGCAGGTCAGATCCGCCGTCGTACCGGGATTGCGTGTGTTCCGGGCGTCGCGCAGCTCGCCGTCGAGTGCCGCCAGCGCCGCCTGTCCCTCCGCCGTCCCCGTACCACCGGCGAGCACCACCTGCCTCGCGCGCCCCGAGATCCGCTCCGCCTCGGCGCGGCCGATCTTCCGGGCGATGTGCGTGTCGGGAACTGCGGCGAGCAGGGCGATGAAGCATTCGACCGTGGCGTCGGTCCAGCTGAGCCCGCGCCGCCTCGCGTCGGCCAGTGCCGGGGCACCGATTTCGAACGTGACCGCGAACCGGCTGGTGTACTCCCGCGCCACCGTGTCGCGGTCCGCCGCGAGACCCATCGCCTCGCGGAGTGCGACCGTCGGCGCCGCGGCGACGTCTTCCGCGCTGGCAGCGCCGAGGCCTCCCGGCCGCGCCCTGCGGATCGCGGCGTAGGTATCGGCCGCGTCCTCGACGGTGGTCTCGTCCAGCACCGCGCTCACCCGTTCGCGCAGGGTGCCGCCCACTCGCGCGGCGGCGCGCGCCAGGGGCGCCAGCAGCAGCACGATGCCGAGGTTGGTGTTGGAGGCGGTCCAGCGCGCGGTCGCCTCGATGGCGGCGCGGATGGTGGCACCGAGCGGGCGTGTGCCGGCGGTGGCGAGCGCGGGGCCGATCGCGACGGCGCTCGCCAGAAAATCCTCGTAGCGCGTGTCGTGAAAGTGGTGCTCGGGGGTGACGTTGCCCGGCTTCGGGGCGCTGACCTCGAGCAGGCAGGCGAGCTGCGCCGCGGCCGCGATCTCTTCACCGGTCACGAGCTCCGCCCGGCCAGGTGGTCCACCAGCGCGCCCGCGACGTCGATGCCCGTGGCCTCCTGCAGACCGCGCCATCCCGGGATTCCGTTGACCTCGAGGACGTAGACGGTGCCGTCCCGCGCCGGCAACAGGTCCACCCCACCGTACTCGGCGCCGACCGCGGCGGCCGCCCGCACCGCGAGCGCGGCCCACTCCTCCGGCAGCGTGGCCGCTAACGCCTGGCCGCCGCGCGAAATGTTGGTGCGCCACCCCTCCGCCCGCCGCTCGATCGCGCCGAGCACCCGCCCACCCAGCACGAACACGCGGAAGTCCCGCCCGTCGTGGTCGACGGTGCGCTGCAGGTAGTAGACGCCGCGTATCGTCTCGACCGTACGAAAGACGCGGTAGGCCATCTCCTCGTCCGCCACCCGCACCATGCCGAGTCCCATGGAGCCGAACAGCGGCTTGACGATCACGTCGCCGAGATCGCGAAAAGCGGCCATCGCTTCCTCGGGGTCCTCGCAGACGATCGTATCAGGAGTGGGGATGCCGCACTGCTCCAGCAGGGAGGAGGTCCAGAACTTGTCCACCGTCCGCTCGATGGCCCGCGCCGAGTTCGTCACCCGGACGCCCCGCTCCTCGAGCCGGTGCAGGGCGTCCACGCGGAAGATGATCTGCTCCAGCGAGCCGGAGGGGATGATCCGGGCGAGCACCGCGTCGGCCCGGTCCAGCTCCGAGTCCCGGCTCCGAAGTCCGCGCCGGCGCCCGATCGATGCCGTGAGTCCCTCGTATGGAACGATCGCCCCCGTAAACCCGCGCGCATCCAGCGCACGGGTCAGCTCCCGCGTGTGCCAACCCAGGCGGGAGGCGAGGACGACGACGTGCACGCGCTACTTCGTCTCGACCGCGATCAGCCCGTCGAGGCCGCCCGTGGCGAAGTTGGGAAGGTCACCGGCCACTTTCTTGAAGCCCGCGGTGGCGGTGCCCTTCTTGAGCGCGTCCATCGACGGGAAGTACAGCTCGGCCTGACGGTACCGAGCCGGCGCGGACCCGTCGAGGTTCGACTCGAACTTGGTCAGCTCCGCCTTGGTGAAGCCGATCTCCTGCTGGTTCGCGCCGACCAGCGGGACGTGGGTCTCCGCATAGTACTTCTCGAACGCGGCGGTGTCCTTCGGCTGCTTGTAGATCACCGTGACGATCGCCATCGGCTCGCCGGTGGACGCTTCGGTCGGATCGCTGGTCTCCACCGCCAGGAGTCCTGTCAGGCCGCCGCTGGCGAAGTTGGCGAGGTCATCCCCCACCTTCTTGAATCCGGCGGTTGCCATCCCCTTCTTGGCCGCATCCAGTGACGGGAAGTAGAGCTCTGCCTGGCGGTAGTAGGTGGGCTTCGATCCATCGAGGTTGCTGGAGAAGCGCGTCAGGTCGGCGCGGGTGAACCCGATCTCCTGCTGGTTCGCCGACACCAGCGGCAGATGGACGTCCCGATAGTACTTCTCGAACGCGGCCGTGTCCTTGGGCGTGTTGTAGATGACGGTGACGATGGCGCCGGGGCCGGTGGCCGCCGCCGGCTCCGCCGGCGCCGCGTCGGCGGGAGGCGCGTCGGCGGGCTTGTCCGACGTGCCGCACGCCGTCACTATCGCGACGGAAGTGATCAACCGCCAACTCGAGAGTCGCCGCATGAGTGTACTCCTTGATGGGTGGGTCCTACGGCCGGGGATGGAGGCTGGCCTCGAGGATGTCCGGGTTGAGGTGCCCCGCGTGAAAGGTGCGTCCGGTCTCCGTGCTCGTGAGCCAGACCTCGGCCGGGCTGAAGAGCAGCGGGTCGATCTTGTAGAAGTCGCCTTCGTAGCGCTGGAAAATCTCGTAGAACGGTGTGCCGTAGTCGCGTGAGGCGGTCGCCGGAACGTTCGACGCGAGCTGAGCCAGCTCGTCGTCGCCCGCGCGCACGGTGTAGTGCGCCTGGCCGCCGTACAAGATACAGTCGTTGGTTCGCCCGATGGCCCGGAGATCGTTCTTGGCGACCGGCGGAATCGGCGCGGTTCCGTAGGCGCTGACCACGCGGCGTACGTCGAACCCGAGGGTCTCCATCTTGTGGAGGCCGGTCTCCAGGATGCGGGCGGAGATCTGGACGCCTCCGGCCAGGCTCGCCGTCGGTGCGACCACGAACGTGAGCTGAGCGGTCGAGAGCCGCGCCTTCTCCGCCACCCAGGCGGCCACTGCGTCGGTCGGCAGCGCGCGGCCCTCGAGGACCAGCACGCCGTGGGTGGCGGATTCCGCGTACCCCAGCTTCTCGAACAGCTCCTTCTCCACTCGCGCGTGCGACCGCAGCGGTCCCGAGCCCATCGCGAAGAACTTGTCCACCGAGATGGCCCACCCTGCGTACTGGGAGGCCATGCAGGAGACTGCCGGGTGATCGGTCGAGACCAGCACGGCCGGCCAGCCCTGGGCGCCGATGGTCACGGTCGTGTACGAGACGTCGCCCAACCCGCCCATGCAGATCTCCGAGAGCACCAGCCCCGCGCCGTAGCCGCCGTCGGTCTCGACGCCGGCGTCGATGATGCGGGCGCCGTTGGCCAGCGTGTGGCTCTTCACCCGCAGGAAATCCGCCTCGGACACCATCGCATCCGCCAGCTCCTCCGCCCGCTCGTTCATGCGAAGGACGGTCATGCCGCTGTCCATGCCAGAATCTCTCCTCTTCCCAGTTCCGCGAGATCGCCGCTGTAGCGGCGATAGAAGCCCGTGAGGTACCGCTCGTCCACGTCCAGCCCGTACCGCCGGCGCAAGCCGAGCAGCGTGACGCGCAGGTGGGGCGGGTGGTAGGTGCACGCCGCGCGATAGGTCGGCGGGATCTCCAGCTTGCCCATGGCCACGATCGACCCCCGCTTGGACCAGAGCCCCGGGCCGGGCCCCGGCGTGCCGAACACGATCACCGTCCCCGCGATCATGCCGGGCCCGGCCCGGCGCGCGACGTCGCCCGTGATGACGACCAGACCGCGACGCATGCGCATCCCCGGCTCCTCGCCGGCCGATCCGCGAATCAGCAGCTCCCCGCCTGTCATGCCGCGCCGGGCGTCGGCGGCGGCGCCCCCCGCGCGAGCGCCGGCGTTTCCGTGGACATCCATGCTGCCGCCCGCCATCCCGCTGCCGGCGTCGTCGCCCACGGAACCTTTGACCACGACGGCGCCTTCGACCAATCCGGCGCCGAGCCGGTCGGCCATCGCGAGATCACCCTCGAACCGGATGGTGGCGGCGGGACTCCCGCTGAGATCGAAGAGGTCGCCCAGGACGGCGTCCTTGCCCCCGATTCTGACCGCACGGCGGGCCAGGTCGTCCGCGCCGAGCGCGGACCAGGCCCCAGCCAGGGCCGGTCCGAGGTCAACTCTCGTATCGAGAGGGCGCCGGAGTCGGGCGCGAATGCCCTCGCTCACGAGCCGGCCTCGTCGCCCATGATGCGCCGGAGATGGAAATGATGGGGACCCAGCTTGCCGCCGTAGTTGCCGGCGGTGATGGCGACCACGCCTTCGCGGCAGGCCGCGTCGATCCCGGCCCGCATCGCTGCCGAGATGACGTTCGTGTCCGTGCCGTTGATGACGATCTCCAGCACCGAGTTGACGCCCTCCGGCAGCTGGGTGTCGGTGATCGCGCGCAGCGTCGGGCAGAACGCGTCGTTGGTCGAAGCGATCATGCTCTTGATCCGGCGCGACCCGACCTTGCTCCCGCTGCGGACGACGCCTCCGGGGAAGGGCATGATCACCCCGGTGCGGCCGCTCATCGCGTCGACCGCGGCCTCGGCCGCCTCGAGCGCCGCGTCGGCGCTCCGGGCCAGCATCAGGAAGTTCCCGCCGCCCACGCCCTTTACCATCCCGAACTTCTCCTCGACCAGGAACTCGCCCTCCATGACCGGGATTCGCCAGAACCGCTGGCCGCCGATAATCTTGCTCGCCTGGAACCCGTCGCCGAAGAAGCGCAACGCCGAGCCGACTCCGACGCGGTCCGGCGCATCGGGCAGTCCGTCGAAGCAGGCGGTCGTGGGGCAGGTGAGCACGGTCTGACCCACGCGCTCGATGAGCCGCTTGGGCAGGTCGTCCTTGCTCATGGTCATGAGCAGCACGCTGTATCCGGGGCGTCCGTCGGGTGTGTCGTCGGCGGACAGCTCGCGCTCGATCGCCGCCTCACACTTGCACCCGATCACCGACGTGGCGAATCCGGTCAGCTTGAGCGTCGCCTCGCGCGCCCACCGCAGGTTCCGGCCGGTGATGATCAGCCGAGCAACCCGCATGGTGAATGCTTCGGCGAAGGTGTCCTCGATGAACACGCCACGGATCTTCACGCCGGCGCTCCGATCGGCAGCGGGGCGTCGGGCAGATCGCGCACCGGATAGTTCTCCAGGGACACCGACGAGTAGGCCTCGAAGTGGGTCCGCAGGTCACGCAGCACGGCGGCGTCGTATCCCGGGGCCAATCGCAGTCGCTTCCCGGCCGGTGCCCGGCGCAGCTGGCCCTCCTCCACGATGAGCGCGCCGCCCTTGACCACGTACCGCGGCGTCGAGAACATCGCGGCGATGTCGGGGTCGCGGGTATACACCGTGACGTCGGCGTCGGCCCCCACCCCGAGGTGGCCCTTGGCCCGAAGGCCCAGGAGCCGCGCCGGGGCCGCCCGGGTGACGATCGCGATCTCGTTGAGGGTGTACTCGCGGGCCAGGCCGTCGGCCAGCGCGCTCCCGGCGAGGAACTTCGGATTCACCGCCTTGAGCCGGTCATCACGCACCGTGCGATCCATGAGCAGCTGGATGAGCGCCGGGTACGAGAGGAACGAGCCGCCGTTGGGGTGATCGGTGGAGAGGACGACGCGCCAGGGGTCCTGACTCAGCAGGAACAGCTCCAGGCCCACGGCCCACTGGAGGGCCGACACGGCGGCCTTGTCCTTGTAGGCCAGCGGCACGATGCCGCAGCCGCTCTCCAGCTCGATATCGATGTTGGTCCACCGCCGTCCGCTGCTCTTGTGCAGCAGATACTCCACCGGCGCGTCCGCCGTGATCGTCATCGCCGGGCCGAACATGACCTGGCCCACGTCAACGCTGATCTCCGGATGTGCGTTCACGTATTCCATCACCTTGGCGGCGGCGGACGACCAGTCCTTTCCCGGCGCTCCTCCGTAGCAGTGAAACTGGAGATGGGTGAAGTGGCAGCGCCGCCCGGCCAGCGTCTCCATGCTCGCGAGGGTGGTGGCCGAGTTGCCCGCGATGCCCAGGTTGTTGGCGTGGATGTGGACGGGATGCGGAAGACCGAGCTGGTTCGCCGCGTCCGTGAGCGTCTCGAGGATGGCGCGCGGCGTCACCTTCCGGCCCGCGATCTGATCGTCCAGCCCGGTGACATTGCGAGCGCCCGCTTTCCACGCCTCGACCCCGCCGGGGTTCACGATCTTCACGGCGTAGCCGCCCGCCGCTTCGAGCATCCAGGCGGCGTAGTCGCGCGCACGGGCGATCTCGCCCTGCTCGATCTGGCGCAGCAGGTACTCGTCGTTCCCGAGCAGGACGAAGATTCCTCCGTCCACGCAGGGCGTGTCGTCGAGCTCGGCGTGACTGTGCCGCGCCAGCAGCGGTGCCACCGCGGCGTCGAACGCCGTGGTGTAGCCGAGCCCCGCGTAGCGATAACCCGTCGTGAAGGTGCTCGGAACGGTGCCGCCGGTGCCCGAGCGGGACTCGCCCTCGAGCAGCGGGGGCGCGGGTGCCGGATCCGCTGAGTGCTCGTCGGGAATGAGCCGGCGCGCGTGGTTGCAGCTCGAGCTCGCGAAGTGGGCATGGATGTCCACGCCGCCGGGCATCACCACCATGCCGCGCGCGTCGAGTGTGGGGGCCCCCGCCGGGAGCGAGGCGACGATGCGCCCGTCCTCGATGCAGACGTCCCGCTCATCGCCGTCGATCCCGTTGGCCGGATCGTGGACGGCGCCTCCCACGATCCGCAGACGCGGCACGGTCATGAGGCGCGCTCCCTGGCCCGGTCTCGTACGGCTTCCAGCAGCCGGCCGAGGACTTCCGCGGCCAGTGGCGGCCCCCGCAGCACGGGAGACAACGGAAGCGGTACGTCGTCCATCCGGTAGGCGGTTCCGGCCTCGTGGATGCCGGCGACACTGGTGTCGATCGCCACCCGCGCCCCAGCGACCTCGCTCGCGCGCGGGCCGATCACGACTGCAGGCGTGCGCTCCGCCGCCGGCGCTCCTCCCTCGAGCGCCACCGCCGACCCCGCGATCAGCACTGCGTCCGCCTCGCCGGACCGGAGGCGCTCGACGCCCGAGCGCTCAGGCCACGATTGCGGGTGACCAGCCCGAAAGCTCACGCGCAAGGGATACCCCGTCTGCCACGTCAGCGCCGCCTCCGCGCCCGAGCGATTCCCTCCGGCGCGGAGCGTGCTGAGCGCGGCGCGCGTCGGTCCGTTCAACGCCTCCGCGAGTGCCAGCAATCCTTCCGCGCGCCGACCATCGCGCGTCGCGTCGCCGGGCTCGCCGTCGTGCACGATTGCCACGTACCGCCCGGTCAGCAGTCGCTCGGCCAGCACCACCGCCGCCTGCAACCGCGGCGGCATGTCGCGCAACTGCTGGCCGCGCACCCGAGCCGTCATCACGGCGAGCGCGTCGACTTCCTCGGCGGCAGAGAACTCCGCGGACAGGTCGCTCCTGGGAGGCGCGCGGTCACTGCCGATGCTCACGCCCAGCAGTGTTCGCGACCGCACGTGGGTGGACGTCGCGGCGGCCGCATATCGCTCGAGGTATCGGGGGTAACGGGACGTGGGATCCACGCCCCAGAGAAGCACGACGTCCGCCCGATTCCGCAGCTCGCCGAGCGTCGCGGCCGCACGTCCACGCCGCTGGGCCGCCTGGATTCCCGCCGCCGCAGGCTCCGAGGTCGCGCCGTCCACGCCGGCGCGAAGTGCGTCCGCCACCGCGATGGCGGCGCATTGGGCCTGCGTGGTGAGATCCGGTGCGATCAGCACCAGCGGACGTGCGCCGTGCCGCAACAGGTCGGCCGCGGCATCGATCGCGGCATCGATGGTCGCGGAGCTGCCGTTCACCAGTACCCGGCTCGGCACACTTCCGTCACCGAACCAGCGCGTCGCCAGCGGACAGGGTGGGGCGAGCGAGGCGATACGGCCGTCGCGTACACTCACGGTGAGATCGTCACACGCGCAGCCGCAGCCGAGGCATGTGACCGCGCGGAACTCGCGATCGCCACTCATGCCGCGCCCCGGGTCGACGTCTCGACCGCGCGGTAGATCGTCGCGGCCTTGGCGGTGAGCGCGCGAAGACAGCTCTCGGCATCGCGGCCCGACGCAAAGACGGTGCAGATCGGCCGGCCTCGGCGGATGTGCTCGCCCGAGCGCGGAATGTCGGCCAGCGCCCGGTCGCGGAGCCACTGGCCGGTGCCGCCGAGCGTGCTGTCCCGCCGCGCGAACACCACCGCCTTGCCGACGATGCCCCGCGGAGCGCGGGGTCGAAGCGCGGGCAGACGACCCGCGCATGCCTCCGCGTGCCAGTGGAACAGGGGCACTCCCGCTGCGCGCTCGAGCAGCTCCATGGACGCGGAGTAGCGCGGGTTGACCTCGATTGGCCAGAGCACTCCCCCGCGCGCGATGAAGTCGATGCCGTTGAGTCCCACGAGCCCGAACTGACGGACCACCGACTCCGCCACCGTGCGCGCGCGGTCCAGCAGCTCGGATTCGCGGGGGAACAGCCCATGGCCCATCAGGCTGCCGCAGTAGCGGTAGCCGCGAGAGCCGAAGGCGGTGAGGCCCACCAGCTGCCGGCTCACCGCGAGGAGAATGCACCGGCGGCCATCGGCCAGCAGCACCGCCGAGCCGGCGCGGCCGTCGATCCGCTCTTGGAGATAGTGACGACGCGAGACCGGTTGTCCCCTGCGCCACGCCGAGGTGCCATGCCCGCCCCCCGAGCGCCGTGGCTTCAACATCCATCGCGCTGGTCCTGCCCCGGATTGGGGCGCGGTCGCACGGGTCGCGGGGGCGTGCAGACTCTCCCTTCGAAGTGCGCGGGTCAGCTCGAATGGGTTTCTCACGCGCTGAACCACTGGGGCGGGATTGCCCAACAGGCTGCGGCCGGCCGCGAGTGCCGAGACCGCTGCCGGCCGGTTCTCGAAGTTGGAGGTGTAGGCGACGGCGTCCACTGTGATCCCGCGAGCCAGTCCGGCCACGGTCGATGGATCGAACCCGCTGTCCTCGCGGCTCGGCACCAGCACGGCCGCGTGCGCCCGAAGGTCGAGGTCGCCGAATGCGTCTATCGCCGTCACCGCCCACCCCGCCTTCGCCGCCGACGTGGCGAGCGCCCGCGTGGTCACCCCGGCCACGAGCAGCCGCCGGGCGCGTTCAGCCATCGGCGTCGAGGCCCAATCGGCGGCGCGCCGCAGCCGGTGTGATGACGTGAAGATGGTCCAGCACCGTGCCCGCCGCCTCCCGGATCCGTAGAGATCGCACCAGCGCCTCGTGTCGCCCGCCGACGAGTCCGTCGGCCAGGATCGCCGCGCCCTGGGCGCCCTGTTTCGCGACGAGCGCGAAGCCCTCGAGGTGGTGCACCGTGAGGCCTGGAAGTGCGGCGCGGAGCCGACCCAGCAGATCGGCATCGGCCGCCCCGCGTCCGGACACCACCACCTCCTCGGCGTGCGGAGCCGACGCGCGGAGCTGCAGCACCGCCTTGACGGCACCCTCGACGTAGGCGTCGATGGCGATGGCCCGGCCCTCGAGCGACGACTCCGCGACCGCCTGGGCGCCTCCGGCGAACAGGTGCGCCTTGTCCACCGTGCCAGCCAGGAAGGCGACTTCGCCGTCCCACGCGCCCGGGGCGCGCCACCCGATGGGCCCGCTCGATCCGCCTAGCCCATCCACGATTCGCCCGCGCTCGACCGCGACTGCCGCCGTGAACGCGCCCCCCAGCTCGAGCAGGATGAGCGAGATCTCGTCCACTGGCCCTCGGGTGCGCTCGCGGCGGTCCTCGATCGCGAGGGCGGCGGCGCAGACCTTGTCGGCGGTGCCGAGGTCCACGCGATTGATCTTGCGATAGGCCGGCACCGTGTCGAGGTGGATCACGCCGGGCGTGAACTTCACCGGCAGCGACGAGGCTGCCAGGCGCGCCACCAATCCACGGAGGCCGCCGATACCGCCCTGCTCACCCCGGCCCGCCAGATACGCGAGCCGGAGCTGCTCGTCGGTGATGCCTCGCGCGTCACGCAGTGGCAGACCGTACCCGGACGGAGCGATGACCAGATCGGGCTCGCCTGGTGCCGAGAGGCCGGCGATGAACCCGTCGGGATCCGCGATGGCTTCCGAGGTGGGCCAGGTGAGGTCGAGGGTCAGCCGGCTGTCGGTGAGACCGCAGACGTCGAGACTCACCGTGCCCGCATCGATGCCGACCACGCGCGACATCGCCCTACGCCTTCTTCGCGACCAGCTCCCGCGCGATTTCCGCGATCGTCTCGGCGTCGAGGACCAGGTCGTTCCGCGTGAACAGGCGAGCGACGCAGGCCTTGTGCAGCTTGGTCTTGAAGTTGCCCACGCCGAATGCGCCGTACACCACGACCCCACCGCGCTTTTCGCCGGCGTCGTTCACCTCGATGCCCTCGATGCCCAGCGGCGGGACGGCATTCAAGTCCACCGCCACCCGCAGCGACTTCACGGCGGTCCAGACCGACTTGGGTATCATCTGCACACCGGCGGGCCCCGAATTGAGCAGCACGTCGATGTCCTTGCAGAGGCCGGGCAGCGCCGCGGGATCGTTCATGGTCGTCGACTCGACCTGCACGTTGAACCGGGCGCTGATGAACTGGCGCGCCTTCTCGCCCTGCTCCGGCTTCCGCGAGGTGATGGTGACGTGGGCACCGTCCTTGGCGAGCAGGCCCGCGGCGCGCTGCCCGACGGGGCCGGTGCCCGCGAGGATCAGCACCTTCTTGCCCTTCAGGTCGCCCACGGTCTCCTCGATCTTCACCACGGCGGCGACCGCGGTGGTGTTGGAGCCGTTGGAGTCGAGCATGATGGAGATGGTGTACGGCTGGAAGAGCGCGTCCTGGGCCATGGCGAGGAGCTGCTCGCCGGCCGACATGTTGCTGCCGCCGATCCAGACGGCGGTGTTGTGCAGGTCCTTGGGCCCCCGGGTGAAGATGCAGCCGTGAACCAGATCGCGGACATCGGTCTCGGTGACGCCGCCGTAGCTCATGATCTCTTCGGCACCCGCATCGTACGCCACGACCTGATCGAACACACTCGGCAGCCGGGAGCTGTCGAGCTGGAGCAGGAGCTTACGCATGGAACGTCACGCTCTTTCTGAGTCTCAACGGTCTATGGAAACAACGAGGGGCGCGCCCGGACCACGGGCCGCCCCTCGCCGGAACACGGAACAGCGGGACTGTAGCGATCAGCCTTCGGCGCCGCTGGCGAACGGATGCCGCGCGGCCTTGTACTTCGACAGCACCTCGTCCATCGAAGGCTTGCCCTGCAGCGCCCGCGCGATCGACTCCTTGGTCGCCTGATAGTTGAACTGGTAGATCTTCTTGTCGTCCTCGGCCTGCCAGTGGATGAACACACCGACGAGAATGCAGAGGTCGTTCGCCTGCGCCTTGGAGATCACGCCCTCGCTGACCGAATCGACCACCGCACGCGCGACGGCCGCCTGGGCCGGGCCGAACATCTGCACGGCCTGCTTGGCGCCCTTGATGGTGACCTTGTTGAAGAGGACGGTGTCAGGCTTGGCGGCGAGGTTCGGCGTGACGACGGCGAGCAGGGTGGTGAAGCCGTCGGTGTTGCGGGAGAGAGCCTGCGTGAACGCTGCGCCAGCGGGCCCAGACTTCGACCCGATGATCAGGTCGATGTGGGCGATCTCGTTGCCGTCGCCGACGAGCGATTCACCGATGAAGAATTCCGCTGCCATACCTGCCTCCGTTGTAGCGTTGCCTGTGAAGAATGAGAGAATCTGGCGAAACATAGCGCAGCTCGGCGGGACGAAGGTTGTCGACCGGAGCGACGTGGAGAGCGAGCCACGCAGTCCCGCAGGTAGGCGGGTAGCTCGTAGAGGGCAGCGCGTAAGTTGCGAGCGGCCCCTAGTATGAGCCGCGTCCGAATCGGTGTCAAGGAGGTCGACGCGTCCCTCCTGCTCTTTCGAGCCTGCTTTCCGACCATCCTCGCCTCGGCACTTTATCTCCTCCGGCGAGAATGACCTAAACCGACCTCATAAAAGCACTTAACGATCCTTTCGTCTCTGATCCGTTGCTCTCCCACGTTCCCTCGCCCGACCCGGTCGCCACGCCGAGCTCTGCTGCCGACCTGGCTGGGTGCCGAATATGGCGCGGCGCCGCCAGAGGACTCCCGCCGTCTGCCTGGGGGGACGCCGGCAATCCGGCCCGGGTCGCGGAAGCGTAGCCACGCAATGGGTTAGCCCATGGCACGCCGCTCGCATTTGGAGTGGGCGCTGGCATCCGTTTCCATTCCCTAGGAGTCTGTATGAGACACGCCGTCGTCTGGTCGTTGATCGCCGGTCTCGCTACCGCCGCTGCTCCGTTGGATGCGCAACAGGTTCGCGTGGTGGTGCACGGCGGACCGATCGCGGGTCACGTCATCGTGCGAGACGGATATTCCACCTATCGCAGGCCCGCGCCGCGCCGCGTCGTCGTGGATCGCGCGCGAATCGTCCTGGTCGAGCACGTGCACAGCCATCGCCCGGCCAAGGTGTGGGCACGGCAGGGCTATCGCCCGGTCACGCTGGTGTACTCGAACGGTCGCTATTACGACCGCTGGGTGGGGCGCCGTCACGATGCGCGCGAGGTGACGGTGTGGGAACGGAATGGCCGCTACTTCGTGGTGGACTGTGACGACAGGCATCCTCGTCGCGACGGCCATGGCGATGGACACTGGCACGACTGACCTGTCCGTGCGCCTTCCCGGCGCCTGATCTCCCGATCCAGGTCTGTTCCAGTGATGAAAATCCCGGCTCCCGCCGGGATTTTCATTTCCATACCTCGACTACCTTTCGCCCCATGCATCCCTCGCGCGACCACCACCTTCCTCCCGATCCCGACGCCTACCGTCACGCACCGCATCCCCAGGGCCGCATCATCGTCATCGCCCCGACGCGGGCGGCATGCGAGACCATCGAGCTCGCCCTGGGTCTTCGGCTCGACACGCTGCTCGAGCGCGAGCACGGCGCGGAGATCCGGGCGTTGGCCGCCTCGGGGAAGGGCTTCGGCATCGTCGCGGGCACGGGTACGGGCAAGACGCTGGGCATTCGCCCCATCGCCGAGTCGATTCTGGGTGAGGAGCTGCGGGTAGGCGTCGTCAATCGAGAGCGCGAGGCCACGCCGGAGACGCCGAGCTGGAACGTGGTGATCGTGACGACCGGAATCGCCCGGCGCTGGTTCCAGGACGACCTCATCACCGGCCGCGATACCATCATCGTGGACGAGATTCACCAGACTTCGGCGGAGCTCGAGCTCTGCCTGGCGTTGGGGAAGCGCGCGGGCTGCCGCTACATCTGGCTCAGCGCGACGGTGGATCCGACGTTCTACTCCCGCTACCTCGACAGCGCCGAGGTGCTGCTCACCTACGCGTTCGACCCCAAGCTCAAGGCCAGCGTCCAGGTGCTTCCGCAGAAGCCGGACGAGTTTCTCGACGACCGCTACGTCCGCCACATCATCAAGGAACGGCGAGGGGTGGCGGCGTTCCTGCCGACCCGGGCGGAAGTCGAGCGGCTGGGCGAGGAGCTCGGGGAGCAATGGAAGCGCCTCAACACCGCCTTCTACCACGGCGGCGAGCCCATCCGCGTCATCCGGCCCTTCCTCGAGGGTGACGTCGAGCGGCCGTTTCTGCTGGCCATGACCGCGGCGGGGCAGTCGGCGCTCAACGTGCCCGGCCTCGACACCGTGATCATCTACGACGCCCGCTACGGCAACGTCGTGGAGCGTGGGCGCAACGTGCTCCACCGGCTCTACCTCGGCGCCAACGAGATCCTGCAGATGGCCGGCCGGGTGCACGGCCGGGTCCCGAACGGCGAGGTCGTGATCCTGAGCGACCGCGACCTGGATTTCACCCAGCTCCGGCCCACCGCACCCGAGTTCCAGCTCGCCGGGGATGCCGAGCGGGTGGCCATCACCTGCGCGGCGCTCGGCGTCGATGCGCGCGACCTCGATCTCCCGGTTCCCCTCGATCGCACGGCGTACCGCCGCTCGATCCAGTTGTTGACCGACCGCGGCCTGATCGAGAACGGCCGCCTCACCTCCTACGGGCGTGAGGTGGAAGCACTGCCGGTCGAGCGTCCGTGGGGCGAGCTGCTGGTGCACGCGTCGGCCGAGCTGCTGCCGATCGTGGCGGTATCCGCCAACATCGAGTCCCTGCATCGGATGACCCGCGAGGAGCGCGACCTGCACGGGCTGGTGGCCAACGGGAGCGACCATCTCACGGCCTACAACGTCTATGCGGAGGCGGTGAACCAGCACGGATACCTGGGCGAGGTCTACGGCCTCCCGCGGCACCTGTTCGAGGACGGGTTGGAGGATTGGGCCGAGCGCCGGGGTGTGCTGATGAAGGCCGTCGAGGACACCGCGTTGGGACTCGCGTCGGTCTATCGCTCGCTGGAGCTGCCGCTGCCGAAGCAGCTCCCCTACGCCTCGAAGGATCTGAGGGCCGCGTGGATGGACCTCGTGGCCCGGGTGCAGCCCTTCGACCTCGTCATCGACGAGCACACCGCCGACGGGCAGGAGGCGCGCGTCTCCAAGACCTCCGTCGCGGGCAACTGGGGCGCGGTGGCGGGGTCGCTCCGCTTCTTCGCGGACCGGTTCGGCATCGCTCGCGCGGGCATCGAAGGCACCACGCTGTCCTACGACCTCGTGCGATCCTACTCGGTGAGCGGCCAAGCGAAAGTCGTGCTCACGGGCCCCCGCAAGCACCAGCGCCTGGCTGCGGAGCGCCGTCGCAGCTACTTCGGCTTCGAGCTCGATACCGAGGTCGAGCCCATCCCGGGCCGGATTCCGGACTCGCTCCTCGCAAGCGCCCGCGACGTCCTGGCCGAAGGCCTGGCGTCAGGGGAGATCGTCCATCCCGACGCGAGCCGCTTGCGCAGGGCAGTGACGATCCTCGACGAGCTCTGGCGACGGTCCGGAGGCATCCTCGCGGCGGTGGCGCCCGCCGCGCTGCGGACCCGCATCCGGGCGCAGCTCGACGCCGTGGGGAGCTGGGACGAGTTCCAGCATGCACGGCTCGTGCTCGATCCGGCGGAGCTGGTGGATGATGCGACCCGTGCGGCACTCGACGCGCTTCCGACAACGATGCGAGTCCGCGGCGATGCGGCGCCGATTGACTACGAGGTGGAGAACGGGGTGGGCGTGGCGCGGGTCAGGCTCAGGGAGGGGCAGGCCAAGCGGATCAGGGCCGACGAGCTTCCGGTCCTGGACCGTCCACTTCGATTCGCGGTGCAGCGGGGCCGGCACCCGCCGCTCCTGGCCGAGACCGTTCAGGAGCTCCATGACCTGCTCCGGCGGACCCCCAAACCGGCCCGAACTGACGATCGGGGGCCGGGCGATCCTCGGGGCCGCCACAGACATCCGCGCCGGGGAGGGCGCCGCCCCGGGGGGAGGCGCTGAGGGGGGAACGCTCCATTGTGCACCTTGGGGCCTGGCCGGCGTCTAAAATGAGCAGGGGACGCGACCGGATCCCCAGCCATCGGGACGTCGCGGTCTGAAACCACCCCGTGTTACCTTCGTAATTAGGCCATGCCAGAAACCATGCCCGTGGGCTCGATGCCGTCCGTGTTCTCTCCGCTCGCCAAGGCGCTCCTGGACGGGTTCAGCGAAGGCGTGGTGGTCTTCGATGGCGACGGCAAGATGCTCTACGCCAACCACCAGGCCCGCGAAGCCCTGGCGAGCATGGACATGGCCGACGCGGGGTCCGACCTGCTGCCTCGCCTGGCGGCCATGGGCGGGCGGCTCCGGCCGCTCCGGGTAGGC
The DNA here is from genome assembly GCA_963846545.1 of uncultured Gemmatimonadales bacterium. Taxonomy (GTDB): domain Bacteria; phylum Gemmatimonadota; class Gemmatimonadetes; order Gemmatimonadales; family GWC2-71-9; genus CAVVWJ01. The sequence goes on from CAWJWG010000003.1 coordinate 572,043, forward strand.
GCGCTCGAGCTGGGCGAAGCGATGTTCATCCCCGGTGTCGAGGGTCCCACCACGTTGGCTGCCCGGGAAAAAGAGGCTATCGTCAAGACACTCGACGCGCACAACTGGAAGCTCGCCGAGACGGCCAGGCACCTGGGCATCAGCCGCACCACACTCTGGCGTCGTCTCAGGGCGTACGGGTTACACCGAGACGGCCGGAGCAAATGGGCGCAAATCTCGTAGTCGTTTTCCTCTTCGCCGCTGTCGCCCAGACTCCCACCCCCGACTCCACCACCTCTCCCTACAACAGCCCCGCCGTCCAGCGACTGGTCGAACGCGCGATGGCCCGCCGCCACGCCGGGGATTCGGCCGTGGCCGACTACCGCGCGCGCATCCACTACCGTCTGACAATCGCGCTTGGGCGACGGCGGTGGGCTCAGGCCCCGGCCGCGGCGGTGGAGGAGCAGGTGGCCGACGTGCAGTGGCAGCGTCCGAACGATCTGCGGGTGGACGTCGTGGGCCGGCGCTCGCGCTCCCGATCGCAGGATCTGCAGCTCTCGAGCGTGTGGGATCGGCCGTGGTTCGTGCCGCGCGCGGTGGACGATTCGGTCCGTATCTTCAGCGACGAGTTCCCCGCGACCGGCGCGCTTCACCCGCTCGCCGCGACCGGGCCCGAGTGGTATCACTACTCGCTCAGCAGCCAGCTCTCCGTGGCACCGGGCAGGGGAAAGGCCCTCCGCCTGCTGCGGGTCGATGTGACACCCCGGCGGACGGGGCCCGCGCTCATCGCGGGCCAGATGTGGATCGACTCCGCCACCGCGGAGGTCGTGCGCCTGACCTTCCGGTACGTCGGCACCGGTCTCTGGGTGAAGCCCGACGGCACCACCCGGTCCGACTCTTCCGCCGCGCGGCGGCGCAACGCGTTCGCCAACCAGATCGTGAGCATCGACGCCGATCTCGAGTATGGACTCCAGGATGCCAGGTACTGGATGCCCTATCGCCAGGTGATCCTGGGCAGGGTGCGCATCCCCGTGGTGAGCGACCTGATCATTCCCTTCAGCGCGGTCACCACCTTCGAGGATTTCGAGATCAACACCGGCCGCCCGGTCGCCTTCGAGCTTCCGCTCCCGGCAGAGGAAGACTCCATCGGCCGCCGGGAGACGCGCGAGGCCCGGCGAGACTCTCTGCGTGCCGAGCGACGCCGTGGGGATCGGCAGGCCGCCGACAGCCTCCGGTCGTGGAACTACGCCGACCGCTGGGGCGGAGGTCGGTACGAGCTGCACCGGCCCTCCAACGACTCGCTCGGCCGCTTTCGAGGGTGGGTGGATTCGCTCTCGCTCGAGGCCGACCCGGCGGACGCCCGCCGCGCACGCGCCGCCGAGTCGGGTCTGGCTCGCCTGGCCGAATCCCTCCCCGATTCTCTCACCGGGACTCGAGCGCACGGCATCGCGTACGAGCGGCTGACCGACGCCTTCCGCTACGACCGGGTCCAAGGGTTCTCGATCGGCCTCGGGTACCGGGTCCGTGTCCCGGGGGTGTCGTTCACCGGATTGTACGGCACGGCGCGCTACGGATTCAGCGACGATCGCGTGACTGGACGTCTCTCGGCGATTCGCGACGCGCCGGACGGCCGGTTGGTGCTGAGCGGATACCGCGACGTGACGAACGTGGACCCGTTCGCCCCGGCCCACGGCGTCGGCAACACCCTCAACGCCATCTTCGTGGCGCACGACGACGGGGACTACGCGCTGGCGCACGGTGCAGCCGCGAGCTACGAGACTTCGCTCCGGACGGGCCTCGAGCTCACGGTCGGCGTGCGCTACGAGCGGCAGACCAGCGCCGAAACCGCCGCCACGTCCCACGTGAACGACTTCCTAGGCGGGTCGGGCATCTTCCCGGCCAACGGCGCGGTGGACGGGGGACACTTCGTTGGCGGTCACGCGAGGGTCAGCGGGACCGGTGCGTTCCGGTGGCATCTCGCGGCCCACGTGCTGGGCGGCGACGGGACGACGACGGGTCGGCTCTATGGCGAGCTCAGAAGGAGCATCGGCCGGCGCCAGGGGCTGACCGCGCGGGTGAAGGGCGGAATCGCCACCTCGCCGACCCTGCGGCAGATGGCGTTCCGGCTCGGCGGGATCGGCACGGTGCGGGGCCAGGATTACGGCGTGCGCCGGGGACAGGCATTCTGGGCCGCGCAGCTTGATGTGACCCCGCTGCCCGGTCGGCTCAGGCCGGTGCTCTTCGTGGACGCGGGACAGGCAGGTGGAGCCTCGTCACTTTTCGCGGGACGCATGCTCGCCGGCGCCGGGGTCGGTCTCTCGGTATTCGGCGGACTCTTGCGATTCGATCTCAGCAGATCGATCACGCCGGATCGAGGGCGCGTACGGTTCGATATCGTGGTCCAGGGGGCGCGATAACAATGCCGCGGCCGCATCGGCTGTCCCACGTCACTCGGACTCGTGGTGCCGGGCTGATCCTGGCAGCGGTCGCGACGCTGGGGGGCTGCGAGAAGGAGGAAGCCACCGAGCCGGGCACGGGCACGCTCCGGGTCGAGTGGACCGGCGCGGATACGGGGCAGATGGCCGGGCCGGCCGTCGCCGAGTGGTGCGACAGTCTCCGGTTCCTCCAGGTGAGCACCATCCATGGGGACACCGGGTTCGCCTTCGTGATCTACCCGAAGGACTCGGTGATACCCGCACGATACGGCGTGATGCTCCCGGCCAAGGCAGACACGTCCCGTCCCGCGGCGGCAATCGCCCTTCGCTGGTTCGCCGAAGTCTCCATCCGAGGCTTTCGAGGCGATGGGGGTGAGGTGGTGCTGGCGGCCCTCGTCCCGGGGGCCGGCAGCGGCCGATTCTCGGCCAAGCTCAAGTCGGCCACGGACGGCAGTCGGCTCGCCATCAAGGGCACCTTTGAGCGCCTCACCATCAGTCGGTCGCCCGCGAGCTGCGGCGGCCGTCCGCCCGACGACACCCTTGGGACAGGCGACGAGGACGACCCCGACGACGAAACCGGCGCCGAGTAGGCCAGGCGTTAGATTCAGGCCATGGAGAGCACCTACTTCCGGCGCGGGTTCGGTCTCAAGACCGAGATCGAAGGCCAGCTCACGGCCGACTACCACAGCCACGTGGTGGATGCGCTGCGCGCCAATCAGTATCGCCTCACCGTGGGCCCGCTCCACTTCCGGCTCGCCAAGGAATTCGGCTTCTGTTACGGCGTGGACCGGGCGGTGGACTACGCCTACGAGACCCGCGTCAAGTTCCCCGACCGGCGGCTCTACCTGGTCGGGGAGATCATCCACAACCCGCACGTCAATCAGAAGCTGCGCGACATGGGCGTGGAGTTCCTGCTCCGCGCCGAGTCGGGCCAGTTCGATTTCTCCCGCATCGGTCCCGACGATGTGGTGATCCTGCCGGCGTTCGGGGTGACGGTGGACGACTTCCGGGTGCTCCGCGAGCTCGGCTGCGTGCTGGTGGACACCACCTGCGGCTCGGTGCTGAACGTGTGGAAGCGGGTCGAGAGCTACGCCCGGGACGGCTTCACCGCCATCATCCACGGCAAGCACTACCACGAGGAGACGAAGGCGACGGCGAGCCAGGTGACCAAGTACCCCGGCGGCCGGTACCTGGTGGTCTTCGACATGGAGGAGGCACGCCAGGTCTGCGACTTCATCGAGCGGGGCGGGGACACCGGCGCGCTGGAGCAGCGATTCGCCAAGGCGGTCTCTCCCGGCTTCGACTTCACATCCGACCTGCAGCGGGTCGGGATCGCGAATCAGACCACGATGCTGTCCGGCGAGTCCCTCGCCATCGCGGCGGAAGTCCGTCGGAGCATGGAGCGGCGGTACGGAGACGTGGTCGCCGACCACTTCCGCTCATTCGATACGATCTGTTCGGCCACCCAGGAGCGTCAGGACGCCGTCGTCGCGCTGCTGGACGAGCCGCTCGATCTCATGGTGGTCGTCGGCGGGTACAACAGCAGCAACACCTGCCATCTCGCCGCGCTGGTCCACTCGCGTGGCGTGCGGGTCTTCCACATCGAGGATGCCGACGCGGTGGATGCCGCCGCCGGCACGGTGCGGCACCAGCCCATCGGCGGCAAGCACGAGGAGCTGGCCCACGACTGGCTGGGCGACGCCCGGATCATCGGCATCACCGCGGGGGCGTCCACCCCCAACAACAAGATCGGTGAAACCGTCGCGCGCATCTGCCGGACCGCAGGCGTCGACCTGGGGTCGGCCGTTGCCTAGGGCACCGGCGCGGGGCACGGCATCCCCCGGCACGCGCTTCATCGACCTCTCTCATACCATCACGCACGGCATGATCACGTACCCCGGACTCCCGGGGCCGGTCATCTGCGACTATCTGAGTCGCGAGCGGTCGCGCGAGATGTACGCTCCCGGCGTCGAGTTCCAGATCGGCCGGATCGACATGGTGGCCAACACGGGCACCTACGTGGACTCGCCTTTCCACCGCTACGCCGACGGCACCGACCTGGCCGGCCTTGCACTGGAGTCGCTCGCTGACCTCGACGCCGTGGTGGTCCGCGCGCCGATGGGTCTGGGGCGGGCGATCTCGCCCCGCGCATTCGAGGGGCTCGACATGCGCGGCCGGGCCGTGCTGGTCAACACGGGATGGGACCAGCACTGGGGAACCGAGCACTATCTCACCGGCAATCCGTACCTGACCGCGGAGTCGGCCGGCCGGCTCGCCGCCGCCGGCGCGACGCTGGTGGGAATCGACTCGCTCAACATCGACGACCTCGGCGATCGCGCGCGGCCGGTGCACTCCACGCTGCTGGGCGAGGGCATCCCCATCGTGGAGCACCTGCGTGGGCTGGGGCAGCTGCCGCTCGGCGGCTTCCGCTTCTCCGCCGTTCCTCCCAAGGTCGCCGGGTTCGGGACGTGGCCGGTCCGGGCGTACGCCGTAACCCGCTGACGTGCCCTTCCGCCAGACGACCGTTTCCGGCCTCCCCGCGATCGCCCTCCGCACCGACGAACTGGAAGCGATCGTGGTGCCGTCGGCGGGCATGAAGATCACCAATCTGCGCCGGCCCCGCGGACGCGAATGGCTCTGGCGAAATGACCAGGTGCCGCTCACGGTCCCGCGCGAAGGAGGGTCGTTCGTGGAGACGGGTGACAGCGGCGGGTGGGATGAGTGCTTCCCGACGGTGGCGCCGTCCCCCATTCCCGGCGCCCCCGCCGGTACGCCACCGCTCCCCGATCACGGCGAGCTCTGGAGCGCGCGCTGGAGCAGCGCCGCGTTCGAGCACGCCGGCCACGTCACACTCACGTCCTCTGCGTCGGGCCGGCTCCTCCCTTATACGTTCGACCGCGAGCTCACGCTCGACTCGCGCGAGCCGGTCATGCGTCTCCGCTACCGGCTGGCCAACACCGGCGACTCGCCGTTCCCGTGGATCTGGTCGGCACATCCCCTGCTCAACGTGCAGCCGGGCACGACGCTGGACCTGCCGACGATGCGCCAGGTCCGGGTGGATGCGGCGCTCGGCGTCCCGTCGCTCGCCTCGGGGGACATCGTGAGCTGGCCCGATGCGCTGGGCGGAGCTTCGGGGACCTTCACGTTCGCGGATGGCGACGGCTGGGCGGTCAAGGTCTTCGGCGACGTCGGCGCGTCGGGACGGATGACGGTCACGGATCCGCATCGAGGGGAGCGGCTGGAGATGGTGGTGCAACCGGGTGAAGTGCCGCAGGTCGGTCTCTGGATCAATCAGCGCGGCTGGTCCGCGCCGGGGAAGAAGCCGTACTACAACCTCGGCCTCGAGCCCGCGATCGGCGCGCCCGACAGTCTCGAACATGCGGTGCGAGACTGGGGCACCGCGCAGACACTCGCCGCTGGCGCGGAGCGGCGCTGGAGCGTGGAGGTCCGGCTGCCGGACACCGGCGAGACCTCAGAGAGCGGCTGAGTCGCCGCCGGCCGCGGGCCGCTCGAGCCTGGTGTCCTCCCAGGACACCGGATCCTCGATCGGCTCGAGATGGGTATCCACCACGCTCCGCGGGACCGCCGCGCGCACCTGCTCCTCGATCGCTTCCAGCAGGTCATGGCCCCGCTGTACCGTCCAGTGTCCCGGCACCAGGATGTGGAACGAGATGAACCGCCGAGCTCCCGCCTGGCGGGTCCGGAGCGCGTGGTAGCGGACGCCGGCACTGGCGTGCGACTCGAGAATCTGCTTGATCGTCCCCAGCGTCTCCTCGGGAAGCGAGGTGTCGAGCAGACCGTACATCGAGCGGCGGAGCAGGCGGTAGCCGGCGAAGAGCACGTTCAGCGCCACGGCGACCGCCACGATCGCGTCGAGGCGATGCCAGCCGGTGATTGCGGCGGCGGCCACCCCGACGATGACGCCGAGCGACGTCCAGACGTCGGCCATCAGATGCTGGGCGTCCGCCTCCAGCGTGATGGACTCGTAGCGCTTACCCGCCTTCGACAGGATCCTCGCGACCACCAGATTGACCGACGCCGCCACACCGGTGATGAGGAGGCCGAGACTCGGCTCGTCGATCGCCCGGGGATGGATGAACCGGTTCACCCCGAGCACCGCGATGCTCGCCGCCGCGCCCACGATCAGCGCGCCCTCGAAGCCGCTGGAGAAGTACTCGGCCTTGGTGTGGCCGTAGGCGTGCTCCTCGTCCGCCGGCCTGGCGGCGACCGAGAGCGCCAGCAGCGCCACCAGGGCGGCGATGAGATTGACGAAGGACTCGAGCGCGTCGGACAAGAGGCCGACCGACCCGGTGAGCAGGTAGGCGCCGCCCTTGAGGCCGATCGTGAGCAGTGCCGCGATGACCGACAGGACCGCGTACCACCGCAGCCCGCGACGCTCGATCACGCCGCCCGCTCCGGCAGCATCCGTGCGACTTCCGCCACCGTGAGTGGGGAGCTGCCCTCCGCGCGATTGTTCACGAGAAGGTAGGCCGGTATCCGTCGCGTCACCGCCGCGTCGATCAGACGAAGGAGGTCGCGGCGCAGGTCGGGGTTTGGTTCCTGGATGCGGTCGTAGGGGGCGAACGCGTCGACCGCCTCGTCGTAAGTCCGCCCCGGCCGCAGCAGCGCGCGGGCGACGATGAACGGTCCGGACACGCTGCCCGGAAGGTCGAGCTGGTCGCCGAGGGCGGGCATGCGGGTCCACGAGCTGAACACGTGCGCCACGCCATGCTCCCGGAGCACGGCGAAGTACATCGGTGTCAGGAATTCCTCGTTCCGCACCTCGACGGCGTATTCTGCCTCGCGCGGCAGCTCGGCGAAGAACTGGTCGAGCCGGTTCGCGAACTCGCGCGGACCGAGGCCGCCTCTCGGAGCGATGGTCTGGAACTCGAAGACGAACGGGCCCGTGTGATCGGCAAAGAACGATCGATACGGCTGGTAGACCGCCTCGATGAACATCTCGGCGTTGAGGAAGTCGCCGTTGACCTTCCCAGCACGCGCCGGATCCTGCGCCTTGGTAAAGGTGTGGACGGTGATCTGATTCCAGACCTTGCTCACGCAAGGGAAGCCGGGCGGCAGGTGCTCGGCGTATGCCCGGAGGACTTCGTCCGACGGCGGCCCATAGAAGCTGGAATCGATGCCGACGGTGCGGAAGAGCGGAAAGGCGGCATACTCCTGGAGCATGCGAGCCGGGGCGCCCCGGCCCTCATAGTTCCGGTGGTAGACCAGGCCGCGCCATCCGGGGTAGTTCCAGGACGATCCGCCGAAGCGCACCAGCGGAGGAATCCGCGACGCCAGGACGGACAACTCCTCCACCGTCGGCGGCGCCGCCGCCACGCTCATCCGCCCACGATCTTGAACACCGAGCCGCCCGCGCTCAGCACGTACAGCTCGCCGGCGGCGTCCCGGCCGAAGCCGGGCACGTTCCCGCCGGGGGCGAGAGTCGGCCACTGGAACTGGTCTACCGCCTCGCCGTTCTCGTATCGGAAGGAGCGCACCCACCCACTGCAGAAGTCCGAGTAGAAATAGTGCCCCTGCAGGGCAGGAATGGCCGCCCCGCGATAGACGAAGCCACCCGAGATGGAGCACCCGGCATCGTGGCCGTACGCGAGCACCGGAAACTCGAGATCATCCTGATCGCAGGAGGACGCCTCGAAGCACTCGGGACCCTCCATGACCTTCCAGCCGAAGTTGAGGCCGCGACCCGCGCCGGCGGCGGCGATGGCGATGTTCACCTCTTCCCATTCGCCCTGCCCGACATCGGCGATGTAGAGGTCGCCGTTGGACGGGTCGAACGCGACGCGCCACGGGTTCCGAAGGCCGTAGCTCCAGATCTCCGGCAGGGCGCCCGCGGTGCCGACGAAGGGATTGTCTGCGGGCACGGTATAGCCGCCGCCGTCCTGCGGATCGATCCGGAGAATCGACCCGAGCAGATCCGTGAGTGATTGCCCTCGGCCCCCGGGATCCCCCGCCGAGCCGCCGTCACCCAGCATGACGTACAGGTGGTCGTCGGGGCCGTAGAGCACCTGGCCGCCGTTGTGATTGGGGAACGGCTGGTCCACGCCCAGGATGAGCGTCTCGCTCGCCGCGTCCGCCAGGTCGGGATCGGCGGAGACGCGGAACTCCGACACGCGGGTGTCGCCGGCGAGATCGGTGTAGTTGACCACGAACCGCCCGTTAGTCGCGTAGGCGGGATCGAAGGCGAGGCCGAGGAGCCCCTGCTCGCTTCCGGTCGAGATCCTGGCCGAGATGTCGAGGAATGCAGTCGGCAGCAGCGCACCCGCCTTGACGATCCGGATGGTGCCACCCTTCTCGACGATGAACAGCCGCGGGTCTCCTTCGGGGGACGTGAGGTGGAGCGGGAAGGCGAGCCCCGTGGCGACCGTCTGAAGGGCGACCGGCTCGGGACCGTCGGGCGGGTCGGGCGTTTCATTCTCGAACTGCGAGCCACAACCACTGGCGGCAGCCGCGCAAATGAGCGAAAGTGCTGTCGTCCACGGCGAACGCCTTCCTCCGACCATGATCTGTCCTTTCACCATCGAGCGGAGATGACACCGAGGAGACTCCTGGGTGCGAGCCTCATCGCGGCGGCGGCGGCATGCACGCCGCTCGGGCTCTGGGTGTACGACGATCCCGGGCTCCAGGTCTCCCGGGTTCGCCTGGGTCAAGACGCCGGGGGCGCCGATCCGGTGGTCGTCGGCCTGGCCGTGTGGAACCCGAACGACTACGACGTGTCCACGGCCCGGGTCGAGCTGCAGCTCCGTCTGGACGACGTCACCATCGGGCACTTCTCTCGCGACAGCATCATCCCCGTGCCCCAGGTCGGCACGGCCGACCTCGCGTTGCCCCTGACCGTTCCCAAGGGGCCCGTACGGGAGCGGATCCGAGCGCTGGCCTCGGGCAAGCACCGCTTCGCGGTCGAGGGCCGGGCCACCTTCTCGACGCCGTTCGGTCGCCGCAACGTCCGCTTCGCCCACGCGGGCGATCTCGCCTTCGGCGGCGGCAGCGAGGTGGAGATCGGCACCGGGTACAGCGCCGACTCCATCCGCATGCGGCGCGGGCCCCACGCGCCTCGCCTGCCATCCGTGCGCCCCATGACCGATGAAGGTCCGCCGCCGGACCGTGGAGGCCGCGAACCGCGCTGAAATCTAGTCCTCATCGGCCGGGGCGGGCGCCAGCCATCCGCTCGAGCCGGTCGAGATGGGTCACCGTGACCGTGATCGCCCCGAACTCCTCCTCCACTTTCCCCCGAAAGACGAACGGCCCCTGGTCGAAGAGCACATGCCCGCGCTCGCGGTAGACCCGCGGGAAGAGCACGGTCTCGACCAGCCCTTCGCCGTCGTCGAAGGTGGCGAACTCCATGGGTTCGTCGCGCAGGGTGTGCACCGGCTTGGCGGTGGTGAGCATCCCCGCCATCGTCACGTGCCGGCCGACGTGCCGGGGCAGATCGGTGCTGCGGCAGAGTGAGAGGCGCGCGAGCTGGTCCGCGTGGAGCCGCATGGGATGGGTATCGGTGACGAAGCCGAGGGCCGCGTACTCCTCGCGCCGCCGCCGCTCGGCGGAGTACTGCTTGAGCACCGGCACCGCGGGCGGCATCGCGTCGAACCAGTCGGCCGGCACCTGACGACGGCCGGGCGCAAGGCTGCCGCTCTTCGGTGTGTTCCCGACGACAACCGGCTCTGCCACCGACGAGGGAATGTCGTCGCCGACGATCTGCTCCCGGGTGTCTGTGCGCGGTGACCCCGTGTCGATCAACCAGAGCATCATCGGTCGCGTCCACCAGTCGGCGATGGTGTCGAGCGCGCCGACCTTGATGAGCGACCGCAGGTCGTCGGGCCCGACCCCGCTCCGGGCGCGGAGGTCGAAGAGCGAGCGATAGGGGCCGGCGGCGCGGCCCGCCACCACCCGCTCGGCGCCATCCGCGGTGAGCCCTTTCACGAACTGGAGCCCGATCCGGATCTCACCGCCGCGTCCGCCGCAGCGGATGTCGCTCGCGTTCACGTCGGGCGGATGCACCGTGAGTCCCATCCGCATCGCCTCGGCGACGTAGGCGAACGGATGGTAGAACCCGCCACCGTTGCCCAGCACCGCCGCCATGAACTCCGCCGGGTAGTGCGCCCGCAGGTAGCAGGCGTGCTGGGCCACCTGGATGTACGACGCCGAGTGCCCCTTGCAGAAGCTGTAGCCGGCGAACGACATGATCATCTCCCACACCCGCGCGATCGTCTCGGGCTCGCGCCCACGGGCGACGGCGCCGGCGAAGAACTCATCGGCGTACCCGGCGAGCTGCTTGGCGGGCCGCTTCTTGGAGAGCGACTTCCGGAGCCCGTCGGCGGTGGCGAGCGGCATGCCCGCGAACACGGCGCATACGTTGACCACGTCTTCCTGATACACCATCACCCCGAACGTCTCGGCCAGCGTGTCGCGCAGCGCCGGATGGAGTGGCTCGTACGGGGCGCCGTGCAGCCGCTCGAGGTAGGTGCGGATGTATCGGTTGGACGCGGGGCGGATGATGCTGGTGTTGAGCACCAGCAGCTCGAACGTCTCCGCCCGGCTCTTGGCGCAGAGCGCGCGCGAGGCGGGCGACTCGGTGTAGAACACGCCCATCGTCCGCCCGGTGCGGAAGAGCGCGCGGGTCGCTTCGTCGTCGCCCGCGTCGGACGAGGTGTAGTCGATCAGGCGGCCGGTATTGCCGTGCACCGCCGCGATCGCGTCGCGGATCACCGCGAGCGAGCGGTTGCCGAGCAGGTCGATCTTCACCAGGCCCGCGTCCTCGGCGCCGTCCTTCTCGAACTGGATGACGGGGACGACCGGCGCCGCGCGGGGCCGGCCCTCGGCGTCGGTGAGCGCGAGCGCCTTGGCCGCCGGCTGGATCGGCACGTAGTCGGTGAGCGCGGTGGGGACGATGACCACGCCGCCCGGGTGCACCGAGAGGTGGCGCGGCAGCCCCACCAGCGGCGCCGCCGCGCGGGCGAGCTCCCGCCAGCTCGGCGGCAGGTCCAGGGCGCGGAAGTTGGGATGGGTGGCGAGCAGCGCCTCCAGCGGCTCCTCCTCGTACCAGGGGATGCGGCGGGTGACCTCGCGGATCTCGCCCGCGGGGCGGCCGTACACCTTCGCCACCTCGCGCAGCGCGCCGCGCAGCCGGAAGCAGTTGTGGTTCGCCACCATCGCGGCCTGGGGCCGGGGGTAGGTCTCGAAGACGTAGGCCAGGACCCGGTCGCGCTCGTCCCAGGGGAAATCGAGATCGATGTCGGGCGGGTCCGTGCGCTCGGGGTTGAGGAAGCGCTCGAACAGCAGCCCCGCGCCGAGCGGCTCGACATGGGTGATGCCGAGGCAATAGCTCACGATCGAGTTGGCCACCGACCCGCGGCCGCAGTGCGTGGGGCCGTGCGCCACGATGTCGTGCACCACGAGGAAGTAGTCGGCGAATCCCTTCCCGGCGATGATGCCGAGCTCGGTCTCCAGGCGGTCGCGCGTCACCGGTGCCACGGTGCCGTAGCGCCGTGCCGCGCCCTCGTACGCCAACGCCCGGAGCCGCCGCAGCGACTCGTCGGGCGCGGCGATGCGGGGCGCCACGATCCGGCCGTCGGGAATCCGATAGCGGCAGCGATCCGCGATCACGTCGGTTTCGCGCACCGCCTCGGGACAGTCGGGGAAGAGCCGCTCGAGGTCGGCGGCGGGACGGAGCCAGGCGTCGCGGGTCTGTCCGCCCTTCAGCTCGGAGAGTGTGGTGTTCAGGTGGATGGCGCGGACCAGGCGATGCCGGGCCCAGTCCTCGGGGTGCGCCATGACCGCGGCGTTGGTGGCCGCGGCCGGGATGCCGATCCGCCGCGCGCCGGCGAGCACGGCGTGGCGCTCCTTGCCCGGGATCAGCTCGGCGTAGAGGTCGCGCGTCCCGCTCGCGGAGGCGACGCGCTCGAGGAACGCGACGTCGCGGGAGAGCAGGACCACGCCATCGCGGTCGGCCGCCACGACATCGGAGAGCCGGAATGCCGCTGCCGCGCCGCCACTCCAGTGAATCGCCGTGATCGCCCGGCAGAGCGCGCCCCACCCGCGCTCGTCCATCGCGAGCGCGACGGTTTCTTCCTCGCCGGCCACCAGATGGGCGCCGAGTATGGAGCGCACGCCCTCGGCGTCACAGGCGCGCTGGAACTCGACGGCGCCGTAGACGCCGTTGGTGTCGGTGCACGCGAGCGTACGGTGCCCCCGCGCCGCCGCTCCCTGGGCCAGTGCCTCGGGGCTGGATACCCCGGTGCCGAAGGAGAAGTGAGTGTGGAGGTGCAGGTGAACCAACGGCCGAGCCGTGTTTCGGGTTTTGTTCGGTATCTCAACCCGAATGTAGCCCTGGGACGGTCGGCGTCAAGCGATGGCGAACCCGCCTGCTTGCCACGATCCTTGCGTGAGGAAATCGGCGAGACAGGTCACCGATTCGACAACCAAGGCAAACGACTGCATCTGACCCGACTCTTCATCGTAGGCTTCCTGGCACTCGCGTTCATCGACGCGCTGCCGGTCACGGGCGGGCTTCACCAGCGCGCCAAGACCGTCATCGATCCCTTCCTCGACCGCTCCGGGCTCTGGCAGGACAACTGGCGGCTCTTCGCGCCGGACGTCGACAAGGTCAACGTTCGCGTCTCGGCGGAGCTGGTGCTCGACGACGGGTCAACCGTGCGCTGGCGCTCGCCGGACTGGCACCTGATGCCGGCCTGGGAGCGATTCCTGAAGTTCCGGCACATGGAGTATTTCGACAACATCCGCTCGGACGCCAACAAGGACGGCTGGGACGGACTGGCCTCGTTCCTGGCGCGGACCACGCAGCTCCCGCCCGGCCGCTCGGTGCGCGAGGTAACGCTCACGCGCGAGTGGGCCGACGTGCCGCCGCCCGACCCCGCGACCTTCGTACCCGCGGCGCCATTCGTGAACTTCCACGGCAAGTTCCAGTTCCACCGCTGGGTGGCGCCGTGAGCGCGTCGCCCCTCTCCGCCGACCGCCTCCTGGCGGCGTTCGACCGATTCTTCTTCGCGCCCCGCGACTCACGCCTGCCCGACCTCATCCGCGTCGGCGTCGCCGGGCTGCTGCTGGTGAACCTGCTCGTCCTCGGCCTGGATCTCGATCGCTGGTTCGGCGAGAACGGGGTGCTGCCGTTCGCCGCATCCCAGCGCATCATCGATCCCGACACGGGCACGCTCTTCGCCTGGCTGCCGCACACGCACTTCGTCCTGTGGGCCGCGTACCTCCTGCTCGTCGGTCACGTGGTGCTGTTGCTGGCGGGCATCAAGCCCCGACTGCAGGCCGCGTGCGCCTTCGTGTGGCTGGTGAGCTTCCATCATCGCGACATCCTCCTGTTCGACGGCGAGGACACCGTCTTCCGGCTGATGTGCGTGTTCCTCGTGTTTCTGCCGACGGGCCGCCACTACGTGCTGGGCCGGCCGAACCCCGAGCCGATCGCGCAGCCGGCGTGGGCCCTGCGGCTGGTGCAGATCCAGCTGTGCCTCATCTATTTCGCGAGCGCCTTGGAGAAGTCCAACGGCATCGACTGGCCCAGCGGGGTCGCGCTCTATTACGTGGCGCGGCTCGACGATCTCTTCGGCACCCTGCCCTTGCCCCGCTTCTTTTTCGAATGGATGCCGCTGGTCCGCCTGGAGAGCTGGTCGGTGATGGTCATCGAGTTCGCGCTGCCGGTGACGCTCTGGTTCAAGGGCCTGCGGAAGCTGTCGCTGGTCGTCGCCATCCTGTTCCACGCGATGACCGACTACTCCATGAGCCTGTTCCTGTTCCACTGGATCATGATGGTGGCACTCATCTCCTTCCTGGAGCCGGAGGACCTCGAACAGTTGAAGGCGCTCTTCAGGCGCGCCCGGGAAGGGCTGAGTGGCAAGCCGGTGCCGTACCCTACGGCCAGTGGAACCGCTCCGACGTGTGGAGATGGAGGTGGACCACGGTAGTCCGAATGTCGGGTTGTGTTCGGGTTTTCGATTCGAATGTGCCTTCCGACAGGGATATCAAGCCCACTTGAGATCCTCTTGACACCGAGAGCGCATTCTCCGGCACGAGATCCCCGTCTCGGCCTACCGGTGAAAACGAATCGCACTTCCACCTCCTTTGGGGTGCACCAATGTCCATTCGCGCGTTCGGCCCAATGCAGGTGCTCACCGCCGCCCTCGCCGCCGCGGCTCTGGGCTGCGGCCAGGATCCGCTGGCCCCCACGCCCGGCACGACCGCGCCTCTCGCCCAGGCGACGGCCGCGGCGGCGTACACGATACGCGACCTCGGCACCCTGGGGGGGATCAGCTCGGTGGCGCGAGGGATCAACAACCGCGGTGGAGTGGTCGGCTCCAGCGCTCTGGCCGGTGGCGGCGAGCACGCTTTCCTCTGGCGCGCCGGCACCATGCGCGATCTTGGCGCCCTGGCCGGCGGCACCAGCGAAGCCTTTGCGATCAACGACGACGACGTGATCGTGGGTTACAGCACCATCGCCAACGGTGACATGCGTGCAGTGCGCTGGCAGGCCGGGAAGAAGTTGAATCTGGGCACGCTTGGCGGGCGCAACAGCATGGCCACCGCCGTCAACGCCCTCGGGGTTATCGTCGGCTGGAGTGAGACGGCCACCGGCCGGCGTCACGCCTTCGTGTGGCAGAAAGGGGTGATGCGGGACCTGGGCACCCTGGGCGGGATCGCCTCACAAGCCACCGGCATCAACCGGGCCGGCAAGATCGTGGGCTGGATAACGATGGCATCCGGCGGCGACGATCCCGACCATCACGCCGTGACCTGGAAGGACGGGGTGGGCAAGGATCTCGGCACCAATGGGTTCAAGAGTGCGGTGGCAGTGGACATCAACACCCCAGGAGAGATCGTTGGCGTCATGGGCCCGTCCCGCGACGCCGAAGGCCAGGACCGGGAATTTGGCGCTCCCTTCCGCTTCGTCAGAGGCGCCTGGAGTCGACTCGTCTACCCCCGGACCTACAGCAGCGCCTCGGCGATCAACCGGGAGGGTGACATTGCGGGACTCGCGATTTTCGTGGGCAGCGATGAGATATGGAGAGGCGAAGCCTGGATCCGGCCTGCAGGCGGGACGGCGCAGACTCTGCCCCACCTTGCGGACAAAGTCTCGAGCCAGGCAAATGATATCAACGATTTCGGGACCGTTGTCGGGTCGAGTGCGACCTCGGCTGGTTGGAGCCACGCGGTGCTCTGGCGCATCAAGTAGCTGATGGCCTGCTGGAGCGGTTCCCCTCAAGGATGGGCGGGCGTTCCGGGGCCGGCGTCCAGTACGTAACTCTGGAACAGCAACTCGAGTGCACGGCTCGGGTCGCTCGCAACCCCCTCGTGGATCGGCGACGTCTGGAGCACGTCCGACCGCGGCGAGGTGAGCCAGTGGAACCGCTCCGACGGCGGCTCCAGGGCTACCGGTCCGGCTGTGGGATCACCGGCGCAGATGCGCTCGAACGTGTGCAGGTAGCGCACGAGCAGGTCGTGGTCGAGCCCGGGAAACCGCGCGCACAGCTCGGCCGGATCGCGCACCGCGCGCATCGCCAGGAACTCCGCCGTCCGCGCGTGCACGATCACGCCGATCGGGGTGAACGCGGCGAGGTGCACGTGCGGCACCACGCGGAGAATCGCGAAATCGTAGGCCAGCGATCCGGGTGGGTCATCGTCGGGCCGACTGTGGTCGGGGTGGCGTCCGCCGCACGCGCGCGCGCGCCTCCACCGCCTCCGCGAGAAACAGCCGGGGCGACTGCAGCCGTGCGCCGAGATACTCGAGGTATCGCGCCCGCAGCTCGGCGGGACCGACGTCGCCGGCGTAGGCAGGGCCACTGAGGAGCTCGTCCGGCACTTGCGCGACGACCGCGCCGAGCAATTGCTCGTCGAGCGCGGCGGCGAGCGACTCGTCGACAGCCTCGAGGCCATCGGCATGCGCCAGCAGCACGTGCTGCTCGATGAGGGGGAAGGAGGTACGAGCCTTCTCCGGCGTCACGCTGGCCCAGTCGTGGTGCGCGTAGAGCGCGGCGCCATGGTCGATGAGCCAGGGCTTCCGCTGCCAGACGAGGAGATTGGGGTTCCGGTGGGTGCGATCCGGATTGGTGGTCAGCCCATCGAGCCACACGAGGCGCGAGGCGAACGCCGGCGTGATGACCTCAGCCGCTGCCGTGCAGTCGAAATTGAACGCGCCGTCGAGGTAGCGGAGGCCGACGTTGAGCCCGTGGCTCCGCCGCAGCACGTCCTGGATCTCCGGGTCGGGCTCACTGCGCCCGAAGGGCGCGGGCAGATCCACCAGCGCGAGCGTGGGCACCGGCAGGTCGAGCCGCGTGGCGAGGAGACCGACGATCAGCTCGGCGACCAGCGCCCTCGGACCCTGCCCGGCACCCTGGAACTTGACGACGTAGAGGCCACCATCGGTCTCGACCACCGCCGGCAGCGAGCCGCCCTCCCGAAGCGGCTGCACATACCGCGTCGCGGTGACGCGGGGAAGGGAAGGCAGGTCGGCCATGGCGGGAAAGTATACCGCCGTCGGCTAGGCGGCCTCGGTCAGGAACCGCTGGAGGATCCGATTGAACTCCGCGGGCCGCTCGATCTGGAGCCAGTGCCCGGTGCCCTCGATCACCCGGTGCGGCAGACCGGCGCCGACGCGATGCATGCTGTAGGCAAAGTCGTTCGCGGGCGTGATGACGGCGAGGATCGGCCCGCGGAACCGCAGCAGCGCGGGCTTTGGGTCGAAGGCCATCACGGCGTTGAGCCCGCGCACCACCGTCTCCCTCGGCGTCTCCCGGAGATCGCGCATCAGCCGCTCGAGCACCGCGGGGTCGGTGCCCGCGATGCTGCTCCAATAGCTCTCGATGGTATCCACGTACGCGGGTGACGCGAGCGCGTCGAGAAACGGCTGCACGTCGGCCACCGGCGTCTGGGTGCCGTCACCGATCGGGTCGGCGAGCAGCAGGTGGGTGACACGCTCGGGGTGCGCGCCGGCGAACGCGAGCGCCACGCCGGCGCCGAAGCTGTGCCCGACCAGCGCAAAGCGCTCGAGATCCAGCGCATCGGCCACCGCTTCGACATCGCCGGCCTGGATCTCGAGCGCGTAGCCGTCCGCCGTCGGCGCATCGGACCGGCCGTGGCCCCGGAGATCCACCGCGATGCCACGGCCGGTAGCCCGCACCGCCTCGAGCTGGTCCGACCACTGCGAGGCGTTGCCCGCCAGCGAGTGGACGAACACCACCGGATCGCCGGTGCCGCCGTCGTCTACGACCAAGGTGCCCGCGGGACCCGCGATCCGCCGGGTCAAGTGGCCGCTCCCGCGCGCCGAGCGCGCTGCTTGCGCGACCAGGGTGGCCGCCGCCGTAGGATCCGCCGGTGCACCGGACAGCTCTCGACGTGCGCCCCGGGCAGATAGCCGATGCTCATCAGGAACTCCCCCACGATCTCGCCACCAGTGAACCGGAACGTGCGCTTGAACAGGGCGACCCACTCCTCCTTCGAGCGGGGATGGTGCGCGGCGAGCCATGCCGCGAACGAGCCGTGGCTTTCGCGCAGCTCGAGGACTCGCGCCGCGTTGGCAATGGCCGCATCCACCTTGAGCCGGTTGCGGATGATGCCGGTGTCGGCGAGCAGCCGCCGCCGTTCGCGCGCGCCGTAGGCGGCCACGACTTCCGGGTCGAATCCGCCATACGCGCGGCGGAGCGCGTCGCGCTTCTTGAGAATGGTGAGCCAGGAGAGGCCGGCCTGGTTGATCTCCAGGATCAGCCGCTCGAACAGCGCCGAGTCGTCGTCCAGCGGGAAGCCGTATTCGGTGTCGTGATAGGGGGCGTGCCACTCATGCCCGGCCGCCACGTCGCAGTAGCTCAGTCCCATGATGATGCTCCCGGCAGCGGCTCGCGGTCAGTGGTCATGGCGCGACCGCGCCGATTGGCGATGGCGACGCGATCCGTCTTGGCGAGTATAGGAAGAGCCAATCGGCATCCCTTCCCGAGGCCGATCAGTCTTCGGCATTTGTTCGGTATCAATGTCGATCGAAACCCCGGCCGCGTCAAGCGCTCGCGATCGGCGGATGCTTTCGATGGAGACGTCTCCGACATCATGACGGTACCCGCGCGCACGATCCAGCCGTCGTTCCCGAAGCCATTTCGCTGGCAGCTTCCCTATCGCCTGCCATTCGACTGGCCGGGCGTGCTGCGGTTCCTCGGCGCGAGAATGCTCAAAGGTGTCGAGTGGGTGCGCGATGCCGAATACCTCCGCACCGTCCGCATCGACGCGCACACCGGGTGGATCCGGGTGCGCCACGCGCCCGACCAGCGGGCCCTGGTCGTCGAGCTGAGCCGGTCGCTCGGTCCGGCGCTTCCGGCTATCCTGAGCCGCCTCACCCATCTGTTCGACCTGCGGGCCAGGCCGAACCTGATCGCGGGCCACCTGATGCGCGGCACGCTCGCCGAGGCCGTCGCCAGAAATCCCGGTCTCCGGCTGCCCGGCGCGTTCGACGGCTTCGAGCTCGCGGTGCACGCCATTCTCGGTCCGCAGGTCACGCTGAAGGCGGCCACCGTGATGGCGGGCCGCTTCTCGGAGGCGCTCGGCGAGCCGGTGGAGACGATCCATCCCGGTCTGGCGCGGCTGTCGCCGTCGGCGGAACGAGTCGCGGACGCTCGAGTCGAAACGCTGACCGCGGTCGGGATGCCGCGCGAACGCGCGGAGGGCATCATCGCGCTGGCCAGAGAAGTCGCGACTGGAGATGTGAGGTTGGAAGTGGGGAACGATCCTGGCGACACGATCGACCGACTCCTGGCCCTGCCGGGAATCGGGCGATGGACCGCGGAGTACATCGCCATGCGTGCGCTCGGCTGGGCCGACGCGTTTCCCCATGGCGATGTGGCCCTTCGCAACAGCCTGGGCGGCGTCACCACCGCGCGCGCCGAGGAGCTTGCCCAGGCGTGGCGGCCCTGGCGCAGTTACGCCGCCATGCACCTCTGGCAGGACTGGGCCTGGAACCGCAGCCGGCGAGCCTAGCGCTCGCCGCCCATTGCCTTGTAGAGGGCGGCATATGACACCGCGGCGTCGGTGCGCGCCCGCGCGAGCTGGTCTTCCGACTCGAGCTGGGTGCGCTCCGCGTCGAGCACCTGGAGAAAGTCGGTAACACCGCCGGTAAACCGCATCCGCGCGAGCTCAGCCGCGCGGCCGCTCGCCGCTGCCGCATCGCCCACCCTGCTCGCACGAGCCAACGACGTGCGATAGCTCACCAGCGCGGTCTCGACGTCCTCGAGTGCGAGAAGAACGGTCTGATCGTACTGGGCTCTAGCCTCCGCCTCACGCGCGCGGGCGCCGTCTACGCGCGCCTTCACTCGGCCGAGGTTGAGCGCGGGCCAGGAGATGATGGGACCGACCGCATAGCGGAACGTTCCCCGGCCACCCAGCCGATCTGCATCGGCAGAGGTGTAGCCTGCGCTTCCACCCACGTCCACCCGAGGGAAGTACTCCGCCTTGGCCGAGCCGACGAACGCGTGCTCGGCCGCAACGCGCCGCTCGGCCGCCGCGACGTCCGGGCGCCGTCGGATGATCGAGTCCGGCGTCTCCACTGCGACCGTGGTCGGTAGCTCCGGGATCGCCGCGACGGTGCGGAGCTCGGGTGCCACCTCAGCCGGCGGCCTGCCGGCGAGCACGCCGAGGCGATACTGCGCGGCCGCGACGCGTGCCTCGAGCGCGGGTACCGAGGCGAGCGTGATGCTGAGCTGCGCCTGTGCCCGCTCGGTATCGAATGCGGTGCCGCGTCCGGCGTCGAGCCGCTCCCGCGTGAGATCGAGCGTGTGCCGCTGGTTCTCGGCGTTGCGCTCGGCCACGGCGAGCTGCTCCTGGGCCCCGCGGAGCTCGAAGTACACCCGCGCCAGCTCGGCCGCCAGCGACACCCGCGCGTTGCGCAGCTCCTGCTCCGCCGCATTCACCAGCGCGCCCCGCCCTCGAACGTCGGATCGCACCCGCCCGAAGAGATCGATCTCCCACGAGGCGTCGAAGCCCGCGTCCCAGACGTCCTGATCGGGGAAGGAGCCGGCGCCGATGGGGAAGCTCGCGCCCGCGATGCGCTGGCGGGTGTAGCCTCCGATGGCGGTCACCGTCGGCGCGAAGTCGAGCGAAGCGCCGGCTCGCGCCGCGCGCGCGCCACGGATCCGTGCCCGCGCCACCTCGACGTCGAGGTTGCCTCGGAGCGCCTGGTCGAGCAGCCGGTCGAGGGTGGTGTCGTTGAGGTCGCGCCAATGCTGGTCGAGCGGGGCGGCGGAGTCGCTCGAGACGACCGGCACTCGGGTGAGATCCTGCCGCGTGGTGGAACTCTGCGGCGCGGTCGGGTTCTGTGTAGCGGCATTGGTATCGGCTGCCGCGGGCGCGAGGCTGTCGAGGCGCTCCCGGAACGCGGGCGGAATTCGCACCTCGGGAGTCCGGTACGCGGCCGGGGCACAGGCGCCTATGATGGCGGTGATCCAGATCGGGGCCAGTCGCATGATTAAGCTACCGTTGAGATGGTTGTACAACTATCGAACTTACGGCAATAAAAAGGGTTGCTCACGAACTCTGCTCGACCACCGATGAAGACGTGGCGCCGACGCGCCGCAGCAGCTCCGCGGTGTAAGCCTCCATGACCTGGGGCCGCACCTGACAGTGAAGGAACTGACCCTCGCGCTGCGCCTCGATCAGCCCGGCCCGTACCAACTCCTTGATGTGATGCGACATAGTGGCCTTGGAGATGGGGAACTGCTCGCGGAGCTCCTGGCAGGGGCAACTCGCCTCCTGTGCGATCGCCTGGAGCACCGCGACCCGTCGGGGGTCGGCCAGCGCCTTGGCGATGCGGTCGAACTGGCCGCTGCTGATGCCGGAGGATGCGTCGCTCGGTTTCACAGTTCTATAATTATCGAACTGTAGGGCGGGTGTCAAGCTGGGAGCTGTGAGCTATGAGCTGTGAGCTATGAGCTATGAGCTGTGAGCCATGAGCTGCTGTGCATGAGCTCGACTCTTGGCTGGCTGCTCCAAGCTCGTAGCTCATAGCTTGTAGCTCATAGCTTGTAGCTCATAGCTTGTAGCTCATAGCCCATAGCTCATAGCTCATAGCCCATAGCCCATAGCCCATAGCTTCTTCCGATGCTCCATCCTCCAGCCGTTCGATGAAGGCCGTGATTCTCACCAAGCCCGGTGGACCGGACGTCCTCGCCATCGGCGAGGTGCCCAAGCCGGAGGTGAAGCCCGGCTACATCCGCGTCGCGGTTCGCGCCGCCGGGCTCAACCGTGCCGACCTGCTCCAGCGTCGCGGCCAGTACCCGGCGCCGCCGGGGTGGCCGGCCGACATCGCCGGGATGGAGTACGCGGGCGAGGTCGAGGCGGTGCGGGACACCTCGCGGTGGAAGGTCGGCGACCGAGTGATGGGTCTGGTCGGCGGAGGAGCCCAGGCCGAGATGGTCACAGTGCATGCCGACGAGGCGATCGCGATCCCGGCCGGGCTGGGATTCGCCGACGCCGCGGCGATTCCCGAAGTCTTCCTCACCGCGTACGACGCCCTGGTGACGCGGGGCCGGGTCCGCCCGGGTGAACGGGTGCTGATCCACGCCGTGGGCAGCGGCGTTGGAACCGCGGCCGTCCAGATCGCCAAGCATCTCGGGGCGACGGTGATCGGGACGTCGCGCAGCGCCGACAAGCTCGCCCGGGCGGCTGTGTACGGGCTCGACGCCGGCATCGACACCACGACCACGCCGTTTCGTGAGGCTCTGACCGAGCCGGTGGACGTGATCCTGGACTCGATCGGCGGGCCGGCGTTCGGCGACAACCTGGCGTCGCTGGCGCCGCGCGGCCGACTGGTGCTGCTCGGCTTCCTTGCGGGAAGCAAGGTGACGGCCGACCTCGGCCCCATGGTCCGGAATCGTCTGGAGGTGATCGGCACGGCGATGCGGGTGCGCTCGCTGGAGGAGCGAGCTGCCCTTATCGCGGACTTCAGCGAGCGCATGCTGCCGCTCTTCGAGCGGCGGGGCGCCCAGTCGCCGCCGCTCCGACCGGTGCTGCACGCCAGTTACCCGATGACCCGGGTGGCCGAAGCCCACCGGGTCATGGAGGCGAACGAGACGTTCGGAAAGCTGGTGCTGGAGTGGTAGTCAGGCCTTGAGCTTCGTGCTCTTCCATCGCGCGAAGGCGGAGTTGAGGGTCGGCAGCTGATTGAAGTCCGCCGCATTCCGAAACATCTCCCTGGCCTTCACCGCGTCTCCCTTGCCCTCGTACGCCAGGCCGATCCGATACAGGTTGTAGGGGTCCTGCTTGTTGGCCTGGCCGAGGTGCTTGAGCGCGCCATCGTAGTTCTTCTCATCCAGCGCGATCATCCCAGCCACCTCGTGGCCGAGCCGGATCTGGAACGGATTCTCGGCCGCCACGCTCGCCTTCAGGAAGGCATCACCTTCCCGCTTCGCCGTCGCGAGATCCTTGGTCGCGACCGCGACTCGAGCCACGTTGTAGCGGTGGAGAACCTTGGCGTTCTCCTTGATCTGGGCGTCGAGCTTGGACGCCTGGGTGACCTGCACCGCCTGCTCGAATCGCTTCAGCGCCTCAGCGGGCTTGCCCGTCTCCAGCAGGACGTTGCCCATGAACGTGGCGTCACCCGCCATCGCCGCGGCGTCACCCGTCGCCTCTCCCAGCGCGTACTGCTTGTCCAGCTCGGCCAGCGCAAGATCGAACTTTCCTTCCGCGACGTAGGTGACCGTGTTCTGGAACATCGCGGCGCGCTTTTCGCCGTCGTTCCGGGCGCCGGTGTACAGCTTCCCCGCTTCGGCGCGGGAGGCGTCGTACTTGCCCTGGAACATCAGGTTGCTGGAGATCCCGATGTACGACGGGGCGAACTGCGGGTTCTGGTCCAGCGCTTTGCTGTACTGGGAGATGGACTCGTCGAACCGCCCCATCTTCATCAGCAGCTCGGCATACGAATCGTACGGATTGGGATCGTCGGGAATCAGCTCGATGTACTTCTGGAAGGCCTGCTCCGCCTCGCCGTAGCGCCCCTCGGTTCGGTAGGCGTAACCCATGATGTTGTAGGCTGGCGTGTAGTCCGGAGCGATCGCGATGGCGCGGCGGTATTGCTCGATGGCCTTGCCGTAGTCCTGGCGACCGAACCAGGCGTTGCCGAGCTGGAAGCGGGCCCGCTCGTC
The DNA here is from genome assembly GCA_963846545.1 of uncultured Gemmatimonadales bacterium. Taxonomy (GTDB): domain Bacteria; phylum Gemmatimonadota; class Gemmatimonadetes; order Gemmatimonadales; family GWC2-71-9; genus CAVVWJ01. The sequence continues at coordinate 595,606 of CAWJWG010000003.1, forward strand.
CTGGGGATAGTCGGCCACCAGCTTCTGCAGGATCTCCAGCGCCTTGGCGGCGTCGGCGTTGGCCCCGGCCTGCGCGGCCTCGATGATCAGCCGTTCGCCGGGGGAAGCCTTGGGGGCGAGCTTCACCGCCTGCCCCAGGTGCTCGAAGAACTCGGTGCCGGTGGGGGCGCTATTGGCGAGGTTCATGTGGGCCATCGCGAAGTTGGGATCCTTCGCGATCGCGCGGAACATGAACTCGCGCGACTCGTGGGCCCGCAGGTTCTCCGCGAGGGTCCGTCCCTTGAGGTAGTCGGCCTTCGCTTCGGCAGAGGCGGTGCTGATTGGAACCTTGCCCGCCGAATGCGCCGTTTGCGCGGCCGCGGACGGGACGGACGCGATCAGCGCGGCGAGCGCGAGCGACGACAGACGCCGCGCCCGGGCGGTGGGATGGGACATGGAGCTTCTCCTGGGAAGAGGGACCTCTATCCTCTACCCAGACGTCCTCGGAAAAGATTCAGGAGGCCAGCGAGCCGCGGAGGATCAATCGAGTGCGCTTAGTCGTCACGGTTCCTGTCATGGGGTCGGGAATCAGAACGCGTGTTGAAAACGAGTGACCACGAAATCCTCGGACGCCCGGTCGCCGTCCGCGTCGCCGCCATCGAACGTGGTGTGCTCGTAATGCACGACCACCTTGATCTGCTTGTTCAGGTGCCAGTTCACGCCCACGCCGACGGCCTTGACCTTGGTGACCGCGCTGGCCGGGTTGGCGAAGGTCGGGAACGCCTCGTCGTCGAGGTCGAGCTCCCCGTAGCGCGCCGCGATCTCGAGCGCGCCGAAGTGCCCTTCCTTGAGGTCGAACGGCTTCTTGGGGGTGGGGCTGCGGAACCCGGCATGCTCTCCGGTGAGGAAGTAGCCGGCGCTCGCCTGCCAGGCCTTGTGGTCGAGCTTGGCGGCCGTGGTACCGCGGCGGACTTCCTGGCTCGAGACGATGTACTCACCCAGCACGCCGAGGGACCCGAGGCCGAGGTAGGCGTGCGGCGACACGCGAGTCCGCCGCCCCTCGGCGATCACGGAGTTCTCCGGCGCGACCGCATCGGTGCGATAGCGGAACACGGTCTGCTGCGACGGGCTCCGATAACCGGCCAGGCCGGTCGCGGTGCCGGTGCCCTGCTCCTCGCCGGTGCTCCCCGAGATGCCGAAGCCGAGGCCCTTGAGGGAGCCGGTCTTGACCGGCTGGAAGTACACCCGCGCCGCCAAGTCCTTCGAGTCGTTGCCGTCGCCGTCGCCGTTGCCGAGGTCGGGCACGCCGTTGAAGATCCCGACCTGGTAGGCGAACAGTCCTTCGGACAGATCACCCGCGATCTGGAGACCGACGTCGCGGTTCGGCGCCAGGTTGGTCGGCAGGCCGCGCTCGGCGAAGGTGATGTCGGTGGCCGACTGGAGCCGCTCGAAACCGACCGGCGGCTTGTACTTGCCCGCGCGCACGATGAACGCCGGGCTGAACTTGCCTTCCCAGTAGGCGTCGAACAGCGTGGCGGCGCCCTGACCGAAGTCGGGCATGATGCGGAAGTCGAAGTACTTGCCCACGCTGGCCTCGATGATCGGCCGGGCGCGGCGGAGGAAGAAGGTGTTGGGAATCGCCTTGACGTCGTCGCTCAGGAAGAAGCGCCCGTCGGCGTGGATGTAGCCGCGGATCCTGAGCGTGTACTTGCCGTCCGCCGACTTCAGGCTGAAGCCGTCCTTGCCGTTGGCGGTCGCCGACTGGCGATTCTTGGCCGCCGTCGTGGTGCTCTCCGCCGCCAGCTCGCGCAGGCGCTGGAGGGTCCGGACCTGTTGATCGAGCTCGTCCACACGGGCCTCGAGGGACTTCGTGGTGTCGGAAGCCTCCTGCTGCGCCCACCCTTGTAGTGGTAGAGCCATGCTCCCCGTGACCATCACGATGCCGCCTACCCAGCTCCGGGCCGCACGCATGCGTTGCTCCTTGGTTCGAAATCGAGGTCGAGGGCATCGTCAGCACTACTTCCGTCGCTCCGAAAGCCGCTCGGCTGGTCGGGATCCGGCCCCTCGGACTACTCGCCCTACTGGAGTCACAAGCTCGGCCGTGACGTTGCGAAGAGCTTATATAGTCTAGCTATCAGATCGAGTAAATAGGCAAGACAAATGCCACGAGGGCCCTGAGCGACGTCGGGCGAAAACTGGGTAGTCTAAGCTCTTGTCAGAAAATGATCTAAGAATTTTTGATGATCGGCCGTGGTGATGCAGAAATTGGCATCGAACAGAGCAAGAAGCTTGGTGATGCGCAACGCTTGAGGTGAGTCCGCGCCACCGAACGGTTTGGAGAGGCTACAGGCCTGCCCGCGGCCCTGGCCGGGCCCGCTCGACCTGCTGCTGCAGGGAGGCCAGGCTGGTGCCGTCGAGTACCTTGGCGGTGGCATCGCGGACTTCCTTCATGGCCAGGTGCACGCCGCACACCGCCTCATTGCGGCAATCCGCGCAGGGGACGTATGCGGTCTGGCTGGCGCAGGGCACGGGTGCGAGCGGGCCGTCGAACATGCGGACGATCTGGCCCAGGTAGATGTCGGCCGGGTCGCGGGCGAGCAGATAGCCGCCGCCCTTGCCCTTCCGGCTCTGCAGCACACCGTGGTTTTTCAAGCCGAGGAGGATGAGCTCGAGGAACTTCGGCGGGATCTGCTCTTCCCGGGCCAGGTCGGCGATACGCATCGGCTCCTCTCGCTCGCGGCCGGCGAGCGCGATGAGCGCTTTGATGGCGTATTTGGCCTTCTTGGAGAGCATGAGCCCGCACTGACAGTGAAGCGCCCGAATATAGTCAGGGCCCGACGCGGGTGGTGAGCGCGGCGAGTGGAGTGCCGGGTTCTCGACGCCCCTCGGCTGGTCACCGAGGGGCGCCGCTGCCGGCTGGACCGTTAGCCGGCCTAGAACCCGGTGGTCAGCGCGACGCGAACGGCGCGCGGAGAGCCGGGTGTGATGTTGTTGTTGCTGTGCGAGGTGATGAAGTACGCCTTGTCGAACAGGTTCTCCAGGTTCACCTGCGCCCGCAGGTGCTCATTCAGCGTGAAGAACGCCGCGGCGTCCAAGCGCGTAAAGCTCGGCAGGGTGACCGTGTTGTCGATCGCCGCGAACATCCGGTCCTGGTAGATCACGCCCAGGCCCAGCCCGAACATCGAGCTCATGCTGTACCGGTTCCAGAGCGACACCGTGTTCCGGGGCACGACCGCCACCTTGGCGCCTGCCGGGGCCGCGGCGGTCTGGCTGGTGATCTCCGCATCCTGGTTGGCGTAGGCCCCCACGATCTGCCACGCCGGCGTCACGGCGCCGGTGACGCCGAACTCGAAGCCCGTGGTCCGCTGGCTGCCGGTCTGAACGGTCCGCGCCGGATCGTTCGGATCGGGGGCGGTCGTGTTGGTGCGATCGAGGCGATAGACGGCCCCGGTCACCGAGAGATTGTCGATGACATCCCACTTCGCGCCGATCTCGTAGTTGGTGAACTTCTCGGGCTCGAGCGTCGCGGTCGTGGCGTTCAGTGACGAGAACTGATCGCCGGCACTCGGCAGCGCCGACACGCCGTAGCTGGTGTAGAGCGTCACCGGCTCGATCGGCTTGAACAGCAGGCCGGCGCGGGGCGACAGGAGATCGTCATTCCGTTCCAGCGACTCATTGGTGCGGGCGTTGAAGAACCGGATGTCGAAGCTCTCGTACCGCAGTCCGACGATGGCCTGCCACTGCCGCGAGAGCACGATCTGGTTCTGTGCGTAGAGCGACACCGTGGTCGTGGCCGAGTGGTTGTCCGCGTCACCCTCGGCCTGGCGGAAGGTGAGGGGCACCGAGATCGTGGGGCTGGCCAGCGGCGCCGACACCGAGGTGGCCGCGTCGTTGAAGAAGCCGGTCTGGCGGAAGTTGTCGGTAATCTGGCGGCCGATGGCCAGACCTCCGAGCCAGGTCTGCATGATCCCACCGGTGACCACACGGTAAGTGGCCTCGGTCTGGTTCATCATGTTCCGGCGCCTGGTCAGGTTGTTGTACGCCGACAGGCTGACCTCGGTGCCGGCCTCATTGACCGACCCCGGGAACACGTTCTGGTAGATCTTGTCGTAGTCGGCAAACAGGCTGGTGTTCCGCAGGGTGAGATCGTCGTTGATGGTGTGCTCGATGGTCGCGGTGCCCGTGTTCACCAGTGCGTCCGAGTAGCTCGCCGCCGGATCGCCGAAGAAGGTACGCGCGCCGGTCGTGCTCAACGGGGCCCCGGCGAACGACGGGATACCCCGGTCCGCCGTGCGATCGTCCTTGAAATGCTCGTAGCTCGCCGTGAGCCTGGTCCGCGTGCCCGGCAGGATCGTCACCGTCGGATTGAATCCGTACCGCTCGATGCTGACGTCACGGCGGTAGAGGTCGGAATTCTCGTACATCGCGTTCAACCGGAACGCGGCTTTCTCCGACAGGCTCTGACCCACGTCCATCGCGCCCCGCCGGTTGCCGTAGGAGCCACCTTGCAAGGTCAGCTCGCGCACCGGCGTCCAGTGGGCGGACTTGGTCACCCGATTGAGCACGCCGCCGCCGGTGCCGCGCCCGAAGATCAACGCATTGGCGCCCTTGAGCCCTTCGACCCGCTCGACGTTGTAGAGATCGCGGAAGTACTGGACGTCATCCCGGATGCCATCGACGAAGAAGGCGGCGGTGGTGCCGTTGCCGCGGATCGTCGGTTGATCCCGGTTGCCCTCGCCCTGGCCCATCGTCACGCCAGGAATGAAGCGAACGGCGTCGGCCATCCCCTGCATGCCCTGATCGGCGATCTGACTCTTGCTGATCACCGTGACCGCCTGCGGCACGTCCCGAAGCAGGCTGGGAGTCTTGGTGGCCGAGGTGATCACGGAGGAGGAGTAGCGGGAGACTTTTCCTTCGACGACGATCGGCTTGAGCATCTGGACCGAGGTGTCCCGTACCTGCTCCCGATCCTGAGCCTGGGCCGACATGGGCGCTCCCAGCGCGAACGCCAAGGCGGCCATCCATTGCTTAGTCACACGGCCTCGAGTGCACTGATGAGAATGAAAATCATTTCAATTAGAATGCGCGACACAGTATTCGCTAGAAATGGAAGTTTGTCAACTGGGATTGTCGGGCTTGGCAAGCGTGGCGTGGGCTACGTGGGCGCAGTGCCCGACAAACTTGCCGGGTATCCCGACTCCGATGCGGGGTTCACGCAGGGACGCTCGAGGTGGAAAGGGTGACGAGCTGGTTACCGCGCAGGACGCCGCGCGTGCCGTAGCGGGAGTGAATGCGATCCACGGCGCCCTGCAGGGCGAACCGGCGGAGCGGCGGTGTGGCGGGTCGGCCGGCGGCGTCCCCGATCTCCCCATCCCGATGGATGACGCCGGCACTGCTCTCCCACAGCTCCAGCTGCGCGCTCTGGTCCTCCACCCTTTCCATGGTGAGCGTCAGGCCGCGCACGGCGATGCGCTTACGGTTGGCCATGGCCAGTGCCTGGCGGGCCGCGTCCCACAGGTCGGCGTCCAGCGCGGAGAGCGGCAGCGGAACCGCCCGGGCGGCGTCGGTGTGATCGGCATAGCCGACCTCGAGCCGCAGGCGGCGGGCGACGAGGCCGCCGCGCCGGAGCCGGCGGCCGAGCCGCTCGGTCAGCGTTCTGAGCAGCGCGTGCAGCACGCCGAGATCGTTGGTGTCGGTGCTGAGAATGTGCGCGAGGCGGAGCTCGGCGAGCCGCTCGGGCGGGAGCACGGGGCGCGGGTCGATGCCGAGCGCCCGCGCGCGCAGCGTGCGGCCGGTGCCGCCGAAGACCGCGCACAGCGCACTCTCGGAGATCGCCGCCACCTCGCCGATGCAGTCGAGCTGGTAGTCGTCGAGCCGGGTTCGCACGCGCGGATGCAGGTCGGGTAGGACGATGAGCGGATGCGGCGCGAGAAATCCCGCTTCGACGCCGTACGGCACGATCAGCGCGTCGCTGTCGCCGGCGTCCGACCGCCGGTCGGCCCGCACCACGGCCTGACTCACCAGCTTGTTCGCCGCCACGCCGACCGAGAGGGGAAACCGGAGCCGCTCGCGCACCTCGCGCCGCACCCGCGCCGCGACGTCGACCGGCGGACCGAAGAGCCGCCCCGTGCCGGTGAGATCGAGGAACGCATGACCGTAGCCCCGCGGCTCGATCACCGGGGCGTACGCGCGCAGGATCTCGAGCAGCGCACTCGAGGCGCGGGCGTAGAGCCGGGGATTGGGTGGGATGAGCACCAGGTCGGGGCAGAGCTTGCGCGCCTGCTGGACCGCCATGCCGCGCTCGAGCCCCGCGCGCCGCGCTTCGGTGGACAGCGCGAGCACCACTGCGCGCTCGGCGCCCGGCGGCGCGACCGCCACCGGACGGGTCCGGAGCGCGGGCGCCACCAGGGCTTCGACGGTGGTGCAGAAGGCGGGGGGATCGACGAAGAGGATCGAGCGGGGCACGTGAGGGGAGGCTCCCATCTTCGGGTTTTATTCGGCTTCTCCTCTATAATGTCCCCCGCCTGGAGGTCGGTCAAGTCGCGCCGCGTTCCCTCACTCGACGCGGCGGCGGCGGGATTTCTCCCGGGTACCGCAGGTCCGCATCTGGCACCAGCGTCGGAGGCCGTTGCGGCTCCGATCCACGTACATCCAGCCGCAGTCGTCGCCGTCGCAGATCCTGAGACCGCCCACCTCGTCCGATTCCAGCAGCTGGGCCGCCGACCAGAGCACGGGCCACAGCGGAGACCGAAGGTCCGAGTCCCGATCGCGCCAGCGCCAGCGGTATCCCGCTTTCGACTCCGGTGCGAGCTCCAGCCGCTCGAGGGCCTGGGCGAGCATCGCGTTGAAGGACGCGAGTGCCGCGGCCGACGGCTCGCCGCGGGCGATCGCGCCGAAGAGATCGCGGAGGACTTCCCGGACCCGGTGGGCGAACGCCAGTGCGGCGCCGGCCGGCTTCGGGCGAGTGGAGGCCAGATGCCGGAGCCGGCGCGCCGCGGCGGCATCGAGAACCCCCGCACCCTCGGCCCAACGCGCGACCTGGTCGTAGGAGAACAGACGGTCCTCCTCCGGCCCGCGCGAGGTCCAGTCCACGGTGTTGACGAGGTCGAGGGCCGGGTCGCCCCCGACGTAGAGAAAATCCGGTTCGGCGAGCTGAAGGGTGGAAGGCATGAAGCAATATAGCACCAGTATTCGGCTCTTGACAGGTGCAGTCCTGACGTGGTACTCTGCACCTGTAATCAGCACTTTACTGGTGCAAGGAGGATCGCATGATCGCACGTACCTGGGCCGGAGCCACCCGCGCCGCCGACGCCGACGCCTATCTCGGGTATCTGCATGCCACCGGCCTCGCCGCGTACCAGGCCACGCCGGGCAATCGAGGCGTGCTGGCACTCCGCCGCATCGCGGGTGACCGGGCGGAGTTTCTCCTGCTCACGCTATGGGATTCGGTCGAGGCCATTCAGCAGTTCGCCGGAAACGACATCGACCGGGCGGTCTTCTACCCCGAGGATGACCGATTCCTCGTGGCGCGGGATGAGCGCGTCAATCACTACGAGGTCGTGTACCACGCGGAGGCCACCTCATGAATCCCCCGCTCCAGACCCGGATCATCGGCGCCTTCGCATCCATCTACCTGATGTGGGGCGCGACCTTTCTCGCCATCCGCTATGCCGTGATGGATGTGCCGCCTCTGATGACCATGGTCCTCCGCTGCGCCGGCGGCGCGGCCGTGCTGTTCGCCTGGCTCGCCTGGCGCCGCACGCTGGTCCCCGCCTCTCGTCGACAGTGGCTCGCGGCCGGCGTTGCGGGAGCCTTTCTCTTTCTCGGCTGCCACGGTCTCCTGGCCTGGGCGGAGCAGCGGGTGTCCTCGGGTGAGGCGGCGCTTTTCATGACAGCGATTCCGCTCTGGCTCATCGCGCTGGAATCGGTGCTGTCGCGGCGTCCGCCCTCCCGGCGGATCGTGATCAGCCTGCTGTTCGGCATCGGCGGTGTCGCCGTGCTCACCTGGGGCGAGGGCTGGTCCGGCGGAGCGACGGACCGTGTGGTCCTCATCGTGAGCGCCCTCTTCTGGGCCGTGGGCACCGTGATCGTGCGCCGCGCCGGCACGCCGCCCCCGGCGGCGCAATCCACCGCCATGCAGCTGGCTGCGGGCTCCCTCGTGCTGCTGGCCGCGAGCGTGGCGGTGGGCGAGCCGGCCGGATGGAGCCCGGCCGAGATCTCGATGCGTGGCTCGTTGGCACTGGTATTTCTGATCCTGGGCGGGACGGTGCTGGGCTTCGGGGCGTACACCTGGCTGCTGCGGGTCACCTCGCCCGCCGCGGTGAGCACCTACGCGTTCGTGAACCCGGTGATCGCGCTGGGACTGGCCTGGTTGGTGGGAGACGGCGAGCTGTCGCCGCGCACCGGTGTCGCGGCGGTGCTAGTGGTGGCCGCGGTGATCTTCACCCGGCCGCCCGCGCCAAGGCGCGAGGCGGACGATCCGGAAATGTTCGAAGGCTCCACGCTGGAGCGGGCCATTCCAGCATTGAGGGAGCAGCGGCGCGGGGGCCTAGCTCAGGCGCTCTCCGGGCGGATCGTCACCCTGCCTCATCGCTTCGGCTTCTTCCTGACTCGGAGGATGCCCCGCTCCGACTCCACTGTCACGGCGCCCGTGCGGCGGTCCAGGCCGAGGTTGGCGGAAGATCGGGGGCACTAGAGCAGCGCCGGCTGTTCTGGAGCCGTCGTCTGAAGTGTTCTCGGGCCCTCCAGCCGGTCTCGCCGGCGCCGAGTGTCCTCCGCGCGGAAGCCATGTTGACGCTGGAGCCGGTCGAGGCGCCGGCTGAGCGCGTCCTGGTACTCGCGACTCACGCCCTCCCGATCGCCGTAGTGGCGACGGTAGCGCTCGGCGAGGCCGGGAAACTCCTGGGCGATGTGGGGGAGGAAGCGGTGCCGCGCCGCGGGACCGAGTCGGAGCGCCGATCCGATCACGTAGCGGGCACCCGCCTCCTTCGCGGCCGCCATCAGCCGGTCGAGCCCCTCGGCATCGTCGGTGACCCCAGGGACGATCGGCGCGATGAGGAGGCCGGCGTAGATCCCCGCCGCATTGAGGCGGCTGAGCCCGCGGAGCCGGGCCGAGGGGACCGGAGATCGGAGCTCGAGGCGGCGGGCGAGGCGTGGGTCCAGTGTCGACAGCGACACGTTCACCGTGACCTCGTGCCGCTCGGAGAGGCGCTGCAGCACGTCGATGTCGCGCGTGACCAGCGGCGACTTGGAGATGATCTCGATCCGGAGGCCGCGGTACCGGGTGAGGACCTCGAGTACGCTCCGGGTGAGACGGTACCGGCGCTCCGCCGGCTGATACGGATCGGTGGCGGTGCCGATGACCAGGGAATCGTGGCCCAGCTTGGACGGATCCAGCGTCCGCGCGAGCCGCTCCGCGATATCGTTCTTGATCAGGATTCGCTTCTCGAACGCGAGCCATGGCGGCAGATCCTCTCCGGATCCGCTGGCTCGTCCGGCTGCCCGCTCGACGGTCCAGCGGTGCGTGTCCCTGGCATAGCAGTAGGTGCAGCCGAACTCACACCCGACGTACGGGTTGATGGACCAGAAGCCCATCCCCGTTGTGGCGGGCGAGTTGAGCACCGAGCGCACGTTGAGCGAGAGAAACTGGGTGCCGCGCTCCCGCTGATCGAGGACCGCGAGCTCTCGCGAGCGCACCGGTGCGGCCGGAACGTCCAGGGCGAGCTGCGCCGTGCGGCTGGGGTCCGCTTCGCTCAACCGCACTTGCCCCAGCCGCAATAGACGCAGCTCACACAGGCGGAACTTCGACTCAACGGGCCGGCGCATTCCGGGCAGATCCGGGCGGCGCCGTGGGCGACCGGGACGTAGTAGACCGTCGGCTTCAGGGCCGAGGGGGGGCGGTACCGCGGAAGATCACGCAGGGAATGAAGGAACAGCATGGGGTCCGCGCTTTCGGCTTATGTTCGGTTACTGAGCCGAATATATGCCGAAGCCGGGGCCAGGTCAACGCGGTGTGTTGAAGGATGCGATCGAGTCTACAGTCGGGAGCTACAGCTGAAGACGGAGGAGCCCAGCCACCCGGTCGCCGACGCGCTGCGTCCACGGCCGCCGGCGCCACTCCTCCAACGTGATCCGGCGGGACACCCGCTTGTCCTCCTCGAAGACTTCGACCTGTCCCGACGCGAACTCGGCGTCGAGGATGTTGAGGTTCGCCTCGTCGTTCAGTCGGAAGGATCGATTGTCGAAGTTGGTGGAGCCCACCGAGGTCCAGACTTCGTCCACGATCACGACTTTGACGTGGTACATGGTCGGCTGGTACTCGTAGATCTCGACTCCCGCCTCGAGCAACGGCCCCCACAGCGAACGCGAAGCGCGGCGTACGACCTTCGAATCGATGTGGTGGCTTGGCACGATGATCTGGACGGAGGCGCCCCGCCGCCGCGCGGCGACCAGGGTGGCGACCGCCAGCGAATCGGGAACGAAGTAGGCGTTGGCGATCCGCACACTCCGCACCGCGGAGGTGATCGAGAGCAGATACATGAGCCGGACGCTCTCGCTGGCATCGTCGGCGGAGCTCTTGAAGAACTGCGCGGCATGCTGACCCGCCTCCTCCAGCCGGGGGAAGTAGGCGTCGCCGTGCAGCACCTCGGCGCATGTCTCCATCCAGTTGTCCATGAACGCGGCCTGCATCGGGGCCACCGCCGGACCCTCGATACGGAAGTGCGAGTCGCGCCAGTGCTCGGGGTCCTGGGCGTGGCCCAGCCAGTCATCCGCGATGCCGACGCCACCGGTGAACCCGATGCGGCCGTCCACGATCAGCAGCTTCCGGTGGGTTCGGTTGTTGAGCCGACCGAGGCTGTACCAGCGAAGCGGGTGATACCGCACCACTTCCACACCGGCATCCTTCATCGCCTGGAGCATGGACTCGTCGATCTTGCCCGAGCCCACCCAGTCGAGCACCACGTGAACCTTGACCCCGGCTCGGGCCCGCGCGCTCAATGCCTCCGCGAACTCCCGCCCGATCGACCCCGACCAGTAGATGAAGGTCTCGAAGCAGATCGTCCGCCGTGCGCCCGCGATGGCGTCGAGCATGGCGGGGAAGATCTCGTCACCGTTGCATAGCGCGCGGACCCGGTTGCCCGTCAGGATGCCGGGACCGAGCAGCGCCCCCATCGAGCGGACGAACTCGGGGTCGCCCGCCCGATAGAGATGCTCGACCCGGTGCTCGATCTTCTTCGCGCTGGACGACAGGTTGGCGACGACGAGAACCACGAGGGCGCCCGCGACCAGGGACAGCACGATCCACATCGGCGCCTCTACGGAAGGTGCGAGATCTGCGGGAGAATCAGGTCGCCCGATGCCGCCGCGCCGCCTCGTGCGGCAGCGTGAAGTCGGCCTCGGTCGGCGGACGGACCCACAGATCGAACGCCAGGAACAGGGTCTTGGAGAAGGGAAAGAACGCGAAAGGTGAAATCGCCATCAATACGATGGTGCCGAAATGGAAAAACCGCCACGGCGGATTGGGCCAGAACCACCAGAGCATGCCCACGACCCACACGGTGAACAGCGTCTCCACCCCCATCAGGTTGAAGAAGTACGCGCCGAGCCAGTAGCCCTGCTCACCGCGCTCGAGACCCAGTCCGCACGCCGGGCAGTTGGGCACCAGGCGCGACCAGGTGACGAAGATCGGCCCGCCCCCGCACTGCGGGCAGCGCAGACGGAGCGCGCGGCCGATGAGCCTCAGAGCCGGGCCGCGATCCATTGCTCCAGATCGGTCAGCACGCGGTCGCGATCGAGATCGGCGAACAGCACGTGGTACCCACCGGGATACTCGCGCAGCTCGTGGTCGGGATGACGGACCCGGGCCACGAAGGCACGGCTGCCGTCCGGGGGGACCATGCGGTCGGCCGAGCCGTGGAGCACCAGCAGAGGGAGCGGGAATCGCTCGGCCTCGGCCTGGACCCGAACGATGGCCGCCACGACTTCGGTCGAGAGGCGCGCGGTCCCCACGCGATGGAACAGCGGGTCGTCGAGCAGGGCGGCGGCGACGAGCGGATCGCGGGCCAGGCCCGAGAGGTCCATGCCGGTACGGAGCGAGAACCGGGGCCAGACGCGGGAGAGCAGGCGGCCAAGGGCGAGCAGCGGGGCGGGCACGCCGAGCCGGCCGAGCGGCGGAGCGGCCGCGATCACGCCGCGGATCCCGTCGGGATGCCGGAGTGCGTACTCCAGCACGACCAGGCCGCCCAGGCTGTTGCCGAGGAGGAAGACCGGGAGGTCGGGGTCCTCGGCCCGAACCAGCTCGACGAACCGGCGGAGATCCTCCCGGTATTCGTCCCAGTGCTGGACGTACGCGCGCTGTCCCGGAGACCGGCCGTTGCCGCGCATGTCGAGCGCCTGCACGGCGATACCCCGGGCGACGCAGAAGTCCACCAGATTCGGGTACAAGCCCGAGTGGTCACCCAGTCCGTGGACGTTGAGCAGCACGGCGCGAGGCCGCCCGGACGGTCGCCAGGACTGCCGGTAAAGCGAGAGCCCACCCGCGCCCGAAAACCAGCCCTCCCGGCGTGCTTGCGCGACCGTGGACGGGCTCCCATTTTCACCTGCGCCCGACGGCATCCCACCATCACTCATGACCATCGCCACGATCCTCCGCTCACCAGCGGTCCCATCGTATGAGGATACTATGTCCATTCGCGCCCGTCTGACACTGTTCTCCGGGCTGATGCTCGCCGCGCTCGCGCTCGGCGCGCTGCCGTCCACCAGCGAAGCCCAGTTCGGCAAGCGGCTCAAGGACGCCGTGAAGCGGACCGCCGAGGACAAGGCGATCCAGAAGGCGACCACGGAGGAGAGCAAGGCGATCGACGGGACCATGGAGGGCGGCGGTGAAGCCAAACCCGACACGGCCGCTGCTCCGGCTGCCGCTGCGGCCGCCACAACGGCCGCCACAACGGCCGCCTCCGCGCCGCCGAAGACGGCGGGGGAGGGCGCGTTCGTCAACTTCGACTTCGTGCCCGGCGAGCGGGTGGTGTTCTACGACGACTACGCCGGCGACAACGTGGGTGACTTCCCGCGGCGGTTCGAGTTCGCCGAGGGGAATGCCGAGATCGCCGATTGGGAGTCGGCCAAGTGGCTCAGGGTGAGCAAGTCGACGAAGTTCTCGATCGTGTTGCCGGAGGTGCTGCCGGATCGGTTCACGGTTGAGTTCGACTACGTGAGCAACAACAAGGCGAGCAGCGGGTGGCCGATCCTGGTCAACACCAGCGGCGCGAAAGACAACTGGCAGAGCCAGGGCAACTTCAATCCGACGGCGCGGTTCGGGACGCAAGAAGGCGGCGTGTACTCGGGCAAGATCGAGGCGTCGGGCCCTGCGGGCGGCGACTTCCAGAACAAGGTGAACCGGGCCCGGATCATGGCGGACGGGAAGTACACCAAGCTCTACATCAATGGCGTGCGGGTGGCGAACGGCCCCAACGCCGACATGGGCCGCACCAACACGGTCCAGTTCTGGATCCCGGTCTACGATCAGAGCGGCGCCAGTGTCACGCTGCTCGGGCCAGTCCGGATCGCGGCGGGCGGAAAGAAGCTCTACGACGCGCTCGCGGAGAAGGGGCGGGTGGCGACGCAGGGGATCTACTTCGATACGGGAAGTGACGCGATCCGCCAGGAATCGGCGCCGACCTTGAAGGAGATCGGCACCATGCTCAAGGATCACGCGGATCTCAAGCTCACCATCGAGGGCCATACCGACAACGTGGGCAAGGCCGAGTCCAACCAGGCGCTGAGCGAGAAGCGGGCGGCGGCAGTGCGCCAATACCTGATCGACAACTTCCAGATCGACGGGGGGCGCCTGGAGGCCAAGGGCCTCGGTCAGACCAAGCCGTCGGGTCCCAACGACTCGGCGGAAGGCCGCCAACAGAACCGGCGGGTGGAGCTGGTCAAGAAATAGCTCTCGAGGCTCACATGCCGGCGCCCTTCATTCGGGCGCCGGCGAGCTCGATCTCCTGCTTTCGCAGTGCCTCCGCTTTCGGCTTCAGCACCTCCACCACATCTGCCGGCACCCGTCCTTCCAGCTGCTTGAGCTGCGCGGCGTTCATCTGCCGCATCTCCTCGCGCTGCGCCGGCGAAAGCAGCGTCGTGTCGATCCCGCCGAGGTGCGGAGTGAGCGCGGCGGACACGGCCGAGAGGTCGCTCCGGATCACCTTGTAGCGCTCCAGGTCCACCCCGGCCGCCGTCGCTCCCGCCTCCATGGTGGTCATCTCCTGCACGCCCATCATCCCGGACAGGGTGTCCTCGCTGGTCCGCGCTTCCTTCAGCTTGGCCCCCGCCTGCTTCACCGCGGCGAGCTCGGCGGCCATGCCCTTTTCCCACCGGCCGATGTCGTCGGCGGTGACCGGCGCATCGGCCGCGCCGGCGGAGGGTGCGCCCTCGGCGGGCGCGGGCGCCGTCGCGGCCGTGTCCGCCGCGGCATCAGCCGCCGGCTCGTCGTCCCGCGCGCCTCCGCACGCCAGCAGCAGTCCGGCCAGCAGACACAGGGGCGTACCGAACGGGAGCGCATGTCGCATGGGGGTCCCTCGCTGGAGTTGGGAGCGGTCGGCTGGTGGGAAGGGCTGGAGTATAGGGAAGGCGCAGGGCGCCGTCCAGCATCAGCGGATCACCAGAATGGGCACGTCCTCCTGGAGCCACCCGCCGGGAGCGGAACGGACTTCTTCGACCGTGCGGCGCTGGGCGCGATCCGCCGAGGGCGAGCGTCCACGGGGCTCGAACGTCAGATGGTAGAGGGTCGTACCGGCGTTCCTCGCGTGCTCGGCGACGAAATCCGCCAGCGCCCTGGGCCACCCCGCCGCCGGCTCGGCGACCTGTGCCCGCCGCCGATGGCGCTCCAGCTCCCGAATGATTCGCTCCCGAGGAAGTCCGAGTTGTGCGTAGCGCTGCCGCAGGTGGCGCTCGTCCTCTCGCGCATCGGGGAGTCGAGGGCGGACCAGGTCGCAGGCGCAGCGTCCGACTCTTAGCGCGACCGCGGTCTGCGCCCCAGGAAGGAACGCCCGGTTGGCAGCCAGCGCGGACGCCGCCAACGAATCGGCCGCCAGTCCGGCCGGCAGCATCGAGCGCACCTCGCTCAGGGTGAGCGGGGTCGCCAGGTGGAGGACGTAGCACACGGGAAGCGGCCCGGGGCGGGCCTCAGATGGGCAGGTCGTCCCGGATCAGCACCAGGATCGCGGCCTGCGGGACGACGAGATACTTCTTCTCCTCGAACGTGATCTCCACGGCGGCCTTGCGGAAGAAGATCGCGTGGTCGCCGACGCGGGACTGCATGCCGCGGCTCTTGCTCTCGCGCTGGCCCACCTTCCACGGCTCGTCGTCGAGGGTGCTGAGGTCGGCCACCGGATCGCCGGGGCCGGTGGCGACGATGAGCCCGGTCTGGACCTGCTGCGAGTCGATTGCGGTCGCCGGGAGGTAAAGGCCCACGCGAGTCCTATCGTCGCCATCCTCGGCGGCGATCAGGACCCGGTCTCCCACCACCAGCATCTGCTTCTTGGGGAAATCCATGCGATGCGCGCTCAGGCCTTTCGCCCGTTCCCCTGGGCCTCGTGGACCGTGACCAGCTTCGTGATCCGGAGCTTGCGGGCGGTGGTGGGGAGGCGAAGACTGATCTCGTCGCCGACGCGGCCGTCCGCCAGCGCGCGCCCTAGCGGGGAGCCGAGGCTGATGTGGCCGGCGTCGATGTCCATCATCTCGGCCAGCACGACCACGTAGACATCGGTGTCCTTGGTCTCCAGATCCAGCACGGTGACCGTGGACCCGAGCCCGACGCGATCGGTGGGCGCCTCATGGTTCGCGAGCTGCCCCAGCTGGTTGAGCCGCTGGTGGAGCTGCCCCAACCGAGCCTGCACGAACTGCTGCCGCTCGAGCGCGGCCTTGTACTCGGAGTTCTCGCGGAGATCGCCCAACTCGACCGCCTGCGCGATCGCCTGCGGCAGCAGGACGTTCAACTCGTGGCTGAGCTGGTCGACTTCGCGGCTCAGCTTCTCCCGCATCTCAGTGATCATGGTGCAACCAGACTAAGGAAAGAGAGCCTGGCGATGGGCATCGCCAGGCTGAAGGAAGTTTCGGCTGAAGAAAGATACCCTGGGGACTGCGTTGCGGAAGAGCCCTGCGGTCGAAGTGCAAGACCTGCCGCTGCTTAGGCCTACACGCCCGGAACCTGGTATCTTGAGCGCGATGCCTCACCATCCCGGGATCTTCCGGCTGTCCCCGCTCACCCTCGTCGCCCTGGCCGGGGTGCTCCAACTCACGTCGGCCACACGGGTTGCGGCAGAGCCCGGCCCGGTCGCCGCGCCGGTGCCGGTGGAGCGGCTCGAGGCTCGTCGGACGACGCTCATGGCTCGGATCGGGGACGGCGTCGCGGTCCTGCGATCGGCCACACCCCGTAGCCTCGAGCGCGACTTCCCGCAGGACAGCGACTACCGGGAGGACAACGACTTCTTCTACCTCACCGGTCTCGAGGCGCCGGGCGGGTGGCTGGTGCTCGTGGCCCGGGAGGGTGCGGCGGACTCGGCCATTCTCTATCTGCCCGCCACACAGCCCGGCGCCGAGCGGTGGAACGGGGCGATGCTCGCCCCGGGCCCCGAGGCGCGCCGGATCACCGGTGTGACGGAGGTGCGGCCGGCGGACGAGCTCGACTCGGACCTGAGACGTCTGGTCGAGGCCAACAACTCGCCGGCGAGGGCAGGGGGACTCTATGTCACTCCGGCCGTGCGCCGGGCGGAGAGCGAGGTGCTCCGCCGTCTCCTCGGCGCGGGCTCACCCGCGCGGATCAAGGATCTCGGCGCGGAGCTCGATCCGCTCCGGCAGGTCAAGGACGAGGACGAGCTCGCCCGCCTTCGCCGCGCCATCGGGATCACCTCCGAATCCCTGGTCGAGGCGATGCGGGCGGCGCGACCCGGCATGTTCGAGTACGAGCTCGAAGGCGTGATCGAATACGGGTTCCGCCGCCGGGGAGCCGAGCGCGTTGGATTCCCGTCCATCGTGGGCTCGGGACCGAACGGCACGACCCTCCATTATGACGAGAACCGCCGGCAGACCCGGGCCGGAGAGCTGGTTGTCATGGACGTGGGCGCCGAGTTCGGGTACTACTCGGCGGACGTCACCCGGACGATCCCGATCTCCGGGCGTTTCGACCGCCGGCAGCGGCAGCTGTACGAGCTGGTGCTGGGGGCGCAGCAGGCGGCGATGGACGCGGTCCGGCCCGGCAGCGACCTCGCGACCCTCGACCGCATCGCCCGCGAGTATCTCCGGCTCCATTCCGGCACGATCTGTGGCGGCGCCCCCTGCGACCGGTACTTCGTCCACGGGCTTTCCCACTGGCTCGGCATGAACGTGCACGACGTGGGCTCGTACACCCGGCGGCTGGAGCCCGGCATGGTGTTCACCATCGAGCCCGGCATCTACATCCCGGCCGAGAGCCTGGGCATCCGCATCGAGGACGACATTCTGGTCACCGAGACCGGGGGCGAAATTCTGTCCTCCGGAGCCCCCCGGACGGTGGCCGAGATCGAGCGGGCGATGGCGGCCCGGTGAGATAAGGGATAGCTCGACAAGAATTTCCTTGACCTATTCGCAGGAAACTGATAACCTGCTGCCTTCACTCCGTCGTTGGCGTGGATCCTTGCACAAAGGACGCGTGAGGAATGCACCTTAGGACCGCTGCCGCCAGGCGATTCGCCGGGGCGCTGCCCTCTTTCTGCGTGCCGGCTCTTGCCATGCTGGCGCTCGCTCTCGTGGGTTGCAGCCCCGAGCGGTATCCGCAGACGGCCCTGCTGCCCCTCTCCGATTTTGCCCGCATCGGCGACCACGTCCAGGACCAGACGTTCTACTGGGCCCTCGGGGTATTCATTCTGGTCGAGGGCGCGCTGGTCTACTCGATCTTCAAGTTCCGCGGCCGCCCCGATGATCCCGAGCCCTCCCAGATCCACGGCAACACCACGATCGAGATCGTCTGGACCCTGATCCCGGCCCTCATTCTGGCCGCGATCGCCGTGCCCACGGTCAAGGGCATCTTCGACACCAACCACACTCCGCCCGGCGCGCTCAAGATCGAAGTCATCGGGCACCAGTGGTGGTGGGAGTTCCGCTACCCCGATGCGGGGGTCACGACCGCCAACGAGATGTACATCCCGGCGGGGCGTACCGTCGAAGTCCTGATCAACTCGGGCGATGTGGTCCACAGCTTCTGGCCGCCCCGGTTCTCCGGCAAGCGCGACGTGTTCCCGGGCCGTGAGACCAGGCTCTGGTGGAAGGCGGACAGCACCGGTCTCTTCCCCGGCCAGTGCGCGGAGTACTGCGGCATCCAGCACGCGCGGATGGCCTTCCACATCCGCTCGGTGACGCAGGGCGACTTCGACGGCTGGATATCGCACATGAAGACGCTGGGTCCGAAGCAGGCCGCGGCCCCGGCGCCGGCCAAGCCGGGCGACTCGCTCAAGACGGCGAGCGCCGGCGGCAACGCTCGCGTGGCGCAGGAGAGCGGAGCCCAGCGGGACTCGGCGGCCTCTCCGGCACAGGGCGCCGACTACGCGCAGGGGGAGAAGCTCTTCATGGCCAAGGGGTGCGTGGGCTGCCATTCGCTCCAGGCGGTCGGAGCGCCCAAGGGCCTGATCGGGCCCAACCTGGCAAATGTCGGGGCGCGGTCGCACCTCGCAGCGGGGTGGCTCCCGAATACCGACGAGAACCTCGAGCGCTGGATTCGTGAGCCCCAGACGGTCAAGAAGGGCGTCCTGATGCCGAACCTCGGCGTCACGGTGGACGAGGCCCGGGCGCTCCGGACCTACCTCCGCGCACACAAATAACCGGATCAGGACATGGCGACGACTGCTCTCGACCAGCATCACGCACACGCGGCAGGCCACGCCGAGAAGACCGGCCTCTGGAGCTGGCTCACCACGGTGGACCACAAGCGCATCGGGATTCTCTACGGCGCCACCGCGTTCTTCTTCTTCCTGCTAGGCGGGCTCGAGGCCCTGCTCATCCGGATCCAGCTCTCCCGGGCCGACAACACCTTCATCGATCCGGATACGTACAACCAGCTGTTCACCATGCACGGCACGACCATGATCTTCCTCGCGATCATGCCGCTCAGTGCCATGTTCTTCAACTACATGATCCCGCTCCTGATCGGCGCGCGGGACGTGGCGTTTCCCCGGCTCAACGCCTTCAGCTACTGGGTGTTCCTGCTGGGCGGCCTGTTCCTCAACGCGAGCTTCCTCTTCGGGGCGGCGCCGGACACCGGGTGGTACGGGTACGCCAACCTGACCTCCCGGCAGTTCTCGCCCGGCCCGAACGTGGACTTCTGGAACATGGGTCTGCAGATCCTCGGTGTGGCCTCGCTGGCGGCGGCGGTCAATTTCTTCGTGACCATCGTCAACCTGCGGGCTCCCGGAATGACGATGATGCGGATGCCGATGTTCGTCTGGATGAGCTTCATCACCCAGATCCTGCTGTTGCTGGCGTTCCCGGTGATCGCGGTGGCGCTGATCCTGCTGATGTTCGACCGCTTCTTCGGCACCCACTTCTTCGTTCCCGTCGGCGGGGGCGATCCACTGCTCTGGCAGCATTTCTTCTGGATCTTCGGGCATCCCGAGGTCTACATCCTGATCCTGCCGGCGTTCGGCATCGTGTCCGAGGTGCTCCCGGTCTTCTCCCGGAAGCCGCTGTTCGGCTACGCCGCCATGGTCTTCTCCGGCGTGTTCATCGCCTTTCTCGGGTTCGGGGTGTGGAGCCACCACATGTTCACCACCGGGATGGGTCCGATCGCCGACACCTTCTTCGCCCTGTCCACCATGCTGATCGCCATCCCGACCGGGGTGAAGATCTTCAACTGGATGGGCACGATGTGGTTCGGCAGCCTGCAGTTCAGGACGCCGATGTATTTCGCGGTGGGATTCATCGCGATGTTCATCATCGGCGGGCTCTCCGGCGTGATGCACTCCTCGCCGCCGGCCGACCTGCAGCAGAATGACACCTACTTCATCGTGGCGCACTTCCACTACGTGCTCTTCGGGGGCAGCATCTTCGCCCTGACCGCGGGCGCGTATTACTGGTGGCCCAAGATGTTCGGGCGGATGCTCGACGAGGGCCTGGGCAAGCTGCACTTCTGGCTCATGCTCATCGGGTTCAACCTGACCTTCTTTCCGATGCACATCGTGGGACTGAACGGCATGCCGCGCCGGACGTACACCTATCCCAAGGAGCTCGGCTTCGAGCTGCTGAACCAGATCGAGACCGCGGGTGCGTTCGTCCTCGGGCTGGCGTTCCTGGTCTTCCTCGTCAACGTCTTCAAGACGACCCGCCAGCCGCGGAACGCGCCGGCCGATCCCTGGAACGGTGCCACGCTGGAGTGGGCGATCCCGTCCCCGCCGCCGGAGTGGAACTTCGACAGCCTGCCGGCCGTGGACGGCCGCGACCCCCTGTGGGAGGAGAAGCGGCGCCATGGCGGCCAGCTGCCGGAGCCGCACGCGGGCTCGGGCGCGGGGATCCATCTCCCGAACCCCTCCTACTGGCCCCTGGTCACCGCGTTCGGGGTGGCGGCCATCTTCGCCGCGATCATGATGTCGCCCAAGTGGGGAGCCTGGGGGATCTTCGTCGCGATCTCGCTGCTCTTCTTCGGGCTCTACAACTGGCTGTTCGAGAAGGGGTACTCCGAGTTCTCAACGCCGTCGCACGGAGGCCACTGAGTGTCGGACCAAGCGCACGCCCTGGAGACGACCACCGGGCTGGACAGCCGCAAGCTCGCCATTTGGACCTTCATCGGGTCCGAATGCATGTTCTTCGCGACGCTGATCTCGAACTACCTGGTGAACAAGGGCAGGAGCCTGGTCGGCCCGTTCGCCCACGAGGCGTGGACCGATCCGGCCACCGGCAAGGTGTTCGAGCCCATCATCGAGATCCCGCTGGTGACGGTCGGCACCGCCCTCCTGCTGTTCAGCTCGCTCTTCATCGTGCTCGCGCTGTACGGCGCGCAGAAGGGCAACCGGAAGATGCTGATCGGCTGGCTCGGCGCCACGCTCCTGTGCGGGATCTTCTTCGTCGGGATGCAGGTGTACGAGTTCACTCACTTCTATCACAAGGGTCTCACGCTCCAGCGGAACATGTTCGGCGCCAGCTTCTTCGTGCTCACCGGCTTCCACGGCACCCACGTGACGATCGGGGTCATCTGGCTGCTGACCATGTTCATCCTCGCCCTCCGCGGTCAGCTGCCGCCCAAGCGGTCGGTCAATCTCGAGATGGCGGCGCTGTACTGGCACTTCGTGGACGTGGTGTGGATCGTGATCTTCCCCGTCGTCTACCTGATCAGGTGAGCGTCCGATGACCGCACACGCGCCCGCGCAGGAGCACGCCCACGATCATCCGACGCCCGGAACCTACGCCAAGATCGGCCTGGTCCTGTTCGTCCTGACGGCGCTCGAGGTCGGCCTCTACGAGCTGACCTACGGGGAGCACGCGGGTCCGCTCGGCCACGCGATCCAGCCGTTCTTCATCCCGATCCTGCTGCTGCTCTCGGCGGTCAAGTTCGCCCTGGTGGCGATGTACTACATGCATCTCAAGAACGACAGCAAGCTCTTCAGCGGCGTCTTCGTGTTTCCGCTGATCATCGCGGCGGTCGTCATCGTCGCCATGATCGTCCTCATGGCCTACCACTGGGCCTTCTCCCGATCGGGTTGATGCCGCTTCCGCTCGCGCTGCTCCTGGACGAGCGCGCGCGCCCCACAGGGCCATACGAGCTGGCGTGGTCGCTGCACCCCAGCGTCCTCATAGGCACCGGACTTCTCGGTGCCTTGTACTTTTGGGGGATCGGACCGCTGCGGCGCCGGCTGTCGCTCGGACCACCGCCGGAGGCCTGGCGAGTCGCCTCGTTCTCCGGCGGGCTGCTGGTGCTGCTGCTGGCGCTGAACGGCCCGATGCACGATCTCAGCGACTACTACCTCTTCTCCGCCCACATGGTGCAGCACCTGCTGCTCACCCTCCTGCTCCCCCCGCTGCTGATCGCGGGAACGCCGGGGTGGCTGCTCCAGCCGATCCTGCGCCGCCCCGCGGTGCTCTCGGCCGCCCGGATACTCACCAAGCCGGTGGTGGCGGCGATCGTGTACACGGTGACCATCGCCGTGTGGCACCTGACGCCGTTCTACGAGACGATGATGCGCAATCACGATGTGCACATCGCCACCCATCTGATGTTCATCGTCACGGCCACCATCCTGTGGTGGCCGGTGATGAGCCCGGTGCCGGAGCTGCCGCGGCTGAACTACGGCATGGCGATGCTCTACCTGTTCCTGGTGGGGATCCCGATGCAGATCGTGGCGGCGCTCATCACCCTCTCCGACGATGTGCTCTATCCCTGGTACGCCGACGCCCCGCGCACCTGGTCGCTCACTCCGCTCGACGACCAGCAGCTCGGCGGGCTTCTCATGTGGGTGCCGGGCAACCTCTGGATGTTCCTCGCCATCGGCGTGCTGTTCTACTTCTGGGCGCAGGAGACGAAGTGAGAGGCGGATCCGGACCCGCGGCACGGATCTGCCGGCTCCTTGGGGTGGCCGCCGCACTGGCCCTGCTGCCGGGAGCCGTCCGCGCGCAGCAGGGCCCGGCACCCGACTTCGATGCGCTCGGCCACGAAGCGGCCCAGCGGCTGGGGGAGTACATACGCATCCGCACGGTGAATCCGCCGGGCAACGAGACCGCGGGCGCGAAGTGGCTGCAGCAGGTGCTGGCGAAGGAAGGGATCCCGGCCCAGATCTTCGAGTCCTCCCCCGGGCGGGGGAACCTGTACGCCCGACTCCGGGGCAATGGCTCGAAGCGGCCGATCGTCCTGCTCAGCCACATCGACGTGGTGCCCGCCAGCGACTCGGCCTGGCGCGTCAGCCCGTGGTCGGGCGTGACGCGGGACGGCGCGGTCTGGGGCCGCGGCGCGCTCGACATGAAGGGCACGGCGATCGTCGAGCTGATGACCATGATCGCGCTCAAGCGCCGGGGCGTGCCGCTCTCCCGCGACGTGATTCTGCTCGCCAACGCCGACGAGGAGACGAATTCCTCCGGAGCGCAGTGGTTCACCCGCGAGAAGCGAAGCCTCCTCGAAGGGGTGGAGTTTCTGCTGAACGAGGGTGGACACAACCGGTTGAGCGCGGAGGGACAGACCGAGTACTACGGGATCGGCGTGACGGAGAAGGTATCCTATTGGGTGCGGATCAGCGCCCGGGGGTCCGCCGGACACGGCTCGATTCCTCGGCCGGACAACGCCGCCGCCCGGATCGCCAGGGCGCTCGGCCGGATCGCGGCGCACGAGACGCCGATCAAGCTGACGCCGCCGGCGGAGCGCTACTTCAAGGATCTCGCGACCCGTGAGCGAGATCCGATCCACCGCCGGTGGCTGGCGGATCCCGCGGCCGCTCTGCGCATGCCGGCGGCGGTGGCCTGGCTCACCTCGAACCTCTACTACAACGCCATCCTCCGGAACACCATCAGCATCACGGTGATGCGCGGGTCGGACAAGACCAACGTCATTCCCATGGAAGCGAGCGCCGAGCTCGACGTGCGGCTGCTGCCAGGCGAGCGGCCGGCCGATTTCGTGCGGGAGCTGAGCCGGGTGATCGCCGACTCGGCGGTCGAGATCACGCCGCTCCGCCCCGAGCGCGAGGCGACGACCTCACCGCTCGACGGGCCGGTGATCGAGTCCATCCGCGAAGCGGTGCAGGCGATGGAGCCGGGTGCCCTCATCACCACACCTATGCTCTCCGGCTACACCGACAGCTATTACTACCGATCGATCGGAATCGGGGCGTACGGGATCAGTCCGTTCAGGCTGAGCGAGGAGGATTCCCGGACGGTGCACGGGGACGACGAGCGCGTCACGGTGGAGAATCTGCGCTTCGGCGTCGAGTTCTTCTATCGGATCGTGGAGCGGCTGGCGAGGTAGTTCATCGCACGGTGGATCGGGAGAATCGAATGTTGACAGCTTCCCTGCTGACCTGTCTCGTGGTGTTGCCCGTGACACTGTGGGCCCAAGTACCTGACTCGATCGAGAGCCACGCACTCACATGGATCGACTATACAAAGGACGATCGGTGGAATGCCGTCGTCGCGGCTGGTGGGGCAAAGGGACAAGAACGAGGCATAACGACTATCACTCCCCGTATCCAGAACGGATCAATCGTCGTATACGGTCGTGCGGCGGTTGCCAAGGTCAGCGACTATGTGGCCGGATGGACCCAGTCAGACGGGTTTCGAATCTCATTGTATCTGATGCCGGCAAGGTACAACTGGCTCTCCCCGGGGGATGACGATGGCGTTCGAGTCTTTGCGGCGCGCATCGGTCCACTTCCGCAAGGGCGGTACGAGCTGCAGGTCATATGGTCAGGGGAGACGGGGGATCGGACTCTCAGCGAGGAAGCGATAGTCGTAAGACCGGTTGAGTAGCATACCGGCAAGTCACGCCACCCTACGGAGCTCCGATGGCACTCGAGATGCGTCCCAAGTGTGAGAAGTGTCAGCAGCCGCTCCGTGCCGACGACCTGGTCTTCATCTGCAGCTACGAATGCACCTTCTGCGCGAGCTGCTCCGTCGGCATGGGTCAGATCTGCCCGAACTGTGGAGGCGAGCTGGTGCGACGACCGCGCCGGGCCCGCACGACCTAAAGCCTACTCCGTCTTCCAGCTCCCCCCCAACGCCCGATACAGCAGGATCGCCGAGCTCAGCTCCAGCAGCTGGGTCTGGCTCAACCCCAGCTCGGCCGAGAAGAGCTGTCGCTGCGCGTCGAGTACCTCGAGGTAGCTCGCCACGCCGCCGCGATAGCGGATGTCGGCCAGCTCCGCCGCCTTCCGAAGCGCCACGACCTGGCTCTGCTGGGCCACACGCTGATCGCGGGTGGTGCGGACGGCGATGAGCGCGTCGCTGGCCTCGCGAAAGGCCTCGAGCACGGTCTGCTCGTACTGCAGCCTGGCTTGCTCGGACCGGGCGCCGGCCGCGCGCGCCTCGTTCGCCAGGCGGCCGCCGGTGAAGAGCGGAATCGAGATCCCGGCCTGCAGCTGGTACACCTCGGTATTGCCGGTGAACAGGTTGTCGGTGTTCCCTGACTGCGTGCCGTAGTAGCCCGTGATGCTGATGGTCGGCAGCCTGGATGCCTGGGCCACCCCCTCCCGCGCCACCGAAGCCGCGAAGGCCCGCTCGGACTCGCGCACGTCGGGCCGGCGCCCCAGCAACGTCGCGGGGAGTGAGTCGGGGACCTGCACCGCCTCCACCGCGTCGGCCAGGCTCGCCGTCGCCGGGATGCCGAACGGCATCCGGCCGACCAGCGTGGCCAGCTCGTGCTCCCGCTGGGCCCGGAGCCGCCGCGCCTGCGCCAGTGCCGCGGCGGGGACCGCCACTTCGCTCTCGAACTGGTGCACGTCGAGCTCGGAGATGACGCCGGCGCCGAAGCGCTCGCGAGCGAGCGCCAGCGTGGCCCGTCGCGAGGCGAGCGTGCGCTCCGCGATGGCCTCCTCCTGTGCCAGCTCGAGCAGGCCCAGATAGGCGGTGGAGACGTCGCTCACCAGAGTCAGCAGCGTGGCGCGATAGCTCGCCTCCTCCGCCTCGAGGTCGGCGCGCGACGCCTGGACACCGCGACGGATGCGGCCCCAGAAGTCGAGCTCCCACTGCACGTCGGCGGTCACCCGAAGGGCGTCGAATGCGACGGGCTCGAACGCGCCGAGCGCGACCTGGTTGGTGCCGGCCGATCCGTTGGCCGACAGCTCAGGGAAGAGCCCCGACTTGGCTACGCCCACCTGAGCCCTGAATTCGCGGATCCGCGCGACCGCGGTCTGCACGTCACGGTTCTCGTGGACCGCAGCCTGTACCAGGCCCACCAGGGTCGAATCCTTCAGAATGGACAACCAGGCGAGGTCGGCTGAATCCGCCTGCAGCGTCCGCGGAGTCCGCGAGGCCAGGGAATCGGCCGCCGCCAGCGAATCGTAGAACGCACCCATCGAATCGGGGGTCGACGCGAGACCCACGGACGTGCCCGCCGGGGCCACCGCCGGCTCCTTGTAGGAAGGACCGACGGCGCAGCCGGCGAGGAGCGCCAGAGCGACCGAAACCGAGGCGAGGCGGCTCATGCCCCCTCCTCCGCCGGCGCGCCGACGCGCGCGGGCGCACGCCGCGTCCACCGCTCACTCAGCCCGCGAATCACGGCAAAGAAGAGCGGGATGAAGAAGACGCCGACCGTGGTCGCCGTGAGCATGCCGGCGAACACGCCGGTGCCGAGCGAGTGCCGGCTGGCCGCGCCCGCCCCGCTGGCGAACATCAGCGGCGCCACGCCGAAGATGAAGGCGAACGAGGTCATCAGGATCGGACGGAACCTCTCGCGGGCGGCCTCGGTCGCGGCTTCCAGCACGCTGTGGCCTCGCGATCGAAGCTCGTTGGCGAACTCCACGATCAGGATCGCGTTCTTGGCCGCCAGGCCGACGACCGTGATCAGGCCGACCTGGAAGTAGATGTCGCTCGGAATACCGCGCAGCCACACGCCGAGGAAGGCGCCCATGACGCCGAACGGAATGCCGAGGATGACCGCGAAGGGGATGGACCAGCTCTCGTACTGTGCCGCGAGGACGAGGAACACCAGCACCAGCCCGAGCGCGAACACCACGCCCGCCTGGCCGCTGGACGCCCGTTCCTGGAACGACTGGCCGCTGTAGGCGAATCCTACGCCTTCATCGGCGTAGCGGCCGTTGAGCAACTGCTCGACCGCGTCGAGCTGCTGGCCCGAGGACACGCCAGGCGGCGAGGTCGACGTCACCAGTGCCGAAGGGAAGCCGTTGAACCGGCTCAGCACGCTCGGCGCGCCGCGAAACTCCGCGCGGGTGAGCGCGGAGAGCGGGATCATCTCGTCGTTCTCCGCACGCACGTACAGCCGCCCGATGTCCTCGGGGGTCTGCCGGAAGCGTGACTGCGCCTCCGCCTGCACCCGGTAGGTTCGGCCGAAGATGTTGAAGTCGTTGATGTACAGCGACGACAGCATGGCCTGGAGGGTGGCGAACAGGTCGTCCAGCTCCACGCCGCGCGCCTTCGCCGTCTCCCGGTCCACGTGCACGAACACCTGCGGCACGTTGGCGCGGAATGTGGTAGCCGCCCCCGGCGTCTCGGGCAGCTTGTTCATGTCGGCGAGCACCGCCTGGACTTGCCGGGCGAAGGCCGGGACGTCCTGTCCCCGTCTCGCCTGCAGGTTGAGCTCGAGGCCCGCCGTGGTGCCGAGGCCCGGGATCTCGGGGAAGTTGAAGCCGAAGGCCAGCGCGTCCTTCATCCCGAACAGCTGGCCGTTCATCCGGCCGAGAATCGCGTCGACCGTGTTGTCCTTGTCGCGCTCGTCCCAGTCTTTCAGCAGGACGAACATCGTGGCGCCGTTGGACTGATTCGCCTGGGCCAGGAGGTTGAACCCCACCAGCGCCGCGAAGGTCCGCACGCCGGGCTCTTTCCGGAGCATCCCTTCGACCCGCTCGACCACGGCGTCGGTGCGTTGCCGCGACGCGCCGTCGGGGAGCTGGATGGCGATGACGAAGAAGCCCTTGTCCTCCGTCGGGATGAACGCGCTCGGCACCCTGCGGTAGAGCACGAAGGCGAGGACGAGGATGACCCCGAACGCCGCGACCCAGGTGCGCGGCCGGCCCAGCATCGAGCCCACTCGGCCGACGTATCCGCCAGTGGTACGGTCGAACCACCGGTTGAAGGTCCGGAAGAAGCGGTTCGAGGTGTCGTGCGGCGTTCCCTTCAGCAGGAGCGCGCAGAGCGCCGGCGTGAGCGTCAAGGCTACGATGCCGGAGAGCACCACGGCGATCACCAGGGTCACCGCGAACTGGCGGAGCATGGTACCCGTGATGCCGCCCAGGAACGCCACCGGGATGAACACCGAGCAGAGCACCAGCACGATGGCGACCAGCGCGCCGCCCACCTGACCCATCGCTTTGTCGGCGGCGACCTTGGCCGAGACCTTCTCCTCGTCCATGATCCGCTCGACGTTCTCGATCACCACGATCGCGTCGTCCACCACGATGCCGATCGCGAGCACCAGTGCGAACAGGGTGAGCAGGTTGACCGAATAGCCCATCGCCGCCAGGCCGAGGAACGTGCCGATGACGCTCACCGGCACCGCCAGGAGCGGAATCAGCGTGGCGCGCCAGCTCTGAAGGAAGAGGAAGACCACCAGCGTCACCAGCGCCATCGCCTCGAGCAGGGTGATGATGACCTCCTCGATCGAGGCGGTGACGAACGGGGTGGTGTCGAACGGAATGGTCCACGACACGCCGGCCGGGAAGGACTTGGCCAGCTCGTCCATCCGGGCCGTCACCGCGTCCTTCACCTGGAGCTGGTTGGCGCCGGGACGGAGGTAGATCAGGATGTTCGCGGTGGGCTGGCCATTCATCCGGCCGATCAGGTCGAGGTTCTGCGACGTGAGCTCGACATTGCCGATGTCCCGCACCCGCACGAACGAGCCGTCCTCCCGCGCGCGCACGATGACATCCCCGAACTGCTCGGCGGTGGTGAGCCGGCCGAGCGTGGTGACGGGAAGCGTCAGCTGCGTGCCCACCGGAGCGGGCTCGCGGCCAAGCGTGCCCGCCGGGTTCGTGGCATTCTGCTCCTGGACCGCGTCGCGCACGTCGCCCACCGTGATGCCGAGCTGCGCCATCTTGTCCGGATCGAGCCGGATGGTCATGGCGAAGTCGAGGCCGCCGAAGAGGGTGGCGTCGCCCACGCCGTTCAGCCGCTTGAGCTCGTCCACCACGTACAGCTTCGAGTAGTTCGCGAGGTACGTCGCATCGTAGCGCGGGTCGGGGCTGGTGATGGAGGCCACGAGCAGGATGTCGGTCTGCGCCTTCCGGATCACCACGCCCTGGCGCCGCACCTCTTCAGGCAGCTGCGGCTCGGCGACCTTGATCGCGTTCTGGACGTCCACCGCCGCGATGTCCTGATCGCGGCCGATGTCGAAGAACACCTGCAGGTTCATGACCCCGTTACTGGAGTTCGACGAGCGGTAGTACATCAACCCGTCGAGTCCCGAGAGCTGCTGCTCGATGGGGGCGGCGACGGCCTGGGCCACGTCCTCGGCGGTCGCGCCGGGGTAGGTCGCGGTCACCTGCACCGACGGCGGCGTAATCTGGGGATAGCGCGCCACCGGTAGCCCGATCAGCGCGAAGGTTCCGAGCAGGACGATGACGATGGAAATCACGGCAGCCAGGACCGGCCGCCTGACGAAGAAGTAGAGCTGCTTGTCGCTCGCTGTGTTGGACTCGCTCACTTCGCGTCTCCTTCGGGGCTATCGGCCACCGCGCTGTCCGCCAGGACCACCGGCTTCACCCGCTGGCCGGGCTGCGCCTTCTGCACGCCCTCGACCACGACGCGGTCGCCCGCTTCGAGTCCGCGCTCGATGATCCACCAGTCGCCGCTCCAGGTCCCGGTGTCGATGTCCCGCGCGACGACGGTATCGCCCTTGCCGACGACCAGGAGGAACTGCCGGTCCAGCGACTGCTGCACCGCGCGCCGAGGCACCGCGAGCGCGCTGTCCCGCTCGAAGCCATTCAGCCTGACGCGAACGTATTGGCCGGCGACCAGCGCGCGATCCTTGTTGGCGAACTTGGCGCGGTACTCCTGGGTCCCCGTTGCGGGGTCCACCGACGGACTGATGTAGTCGAGCGTGCCGGCCTGCTCCAGTTCCCGGCCGTCGGGCATCACGACCCGTATCCCCAGCTTGCTGCCAGGCTGGATCAGCGCCCTGGTGGCTGGGCTCTTTCGCCAGAAGAGCTGGTCCTGGCTCGAGGGCTGGAAGCTCACGTAGACCGGATCCACCTGTTCGATCGTGGTGAGCAGGTCGGACGGCCCGGTCACGCGCGCCCCCACCTCCAGCTGGGTGCGTCCGACACGACCGGAGATCTCGGCTCGCACGACCGCATCCTCGCGATCCTTGCGGGCCTCGTCGTACGCTCCCTCGGCCGACTGGACCTCGGTGCGCGCGTCGTCCACGTCCTGCTGGGCGACCGCGTTGCGCTCGAGGAGCGGCTCGAGGCGGCCGACCGTCCGCTTGGCGTTTGCCAGCCTGGCCGACGCGCTTCGGTACGCGGCGTCGTAGCGCACACGCTCGAGGCGGTAGAGCACCTGGCCGGCCTTCACCAGCGAGCCTTCGGTGAAGGGCCGCGACTCGATCACGCCGTCGATCCGGGGGCGCACCTCGACCCGCTTGATCGGCTGCACCTCACCCACGAATTCGTACTTGAGCGGCAGCGTCCGGGGTTGGACCTCGAACACGCCCACTTCCGCGGGGGGCGGAGCCGGTGGGGTAGCGTTGCTCTTGTTGCACGCCGCTACGGCCGCGATGGCCAGCAGCGGAACGGCCAGTCTGCGCGAGATCACGTCGAGTCTCCTTGGGCGGCGAGCACACCATGGTCGAGCAGGGCGACGAGCGCGGACCACAACTCCTCCGGAGTGGGAGGGTGCGGCTCGACGGTGCCGAGACAGCGGTTCGCCTCGGCGACGCCCCAGACCATGGCGCCAATGACCCGGGCCACGTGCGGCCCGGAAATCCGGAACTCTCCCTGCTGTTGTCCGGCTTCCAGCACGCCTTCGATCAGCCGGCGCCAGCGTCCGCCGAGCTGGGAAAGCGTCCGGGCGCATTCGGGGAACTCACTCCGCTCGGCCTTGACCACCAGCGCCAGCTCGATCACGCCGGGCTTCCACAGATGCTCCCAGAAGCGACGCACCAGCTGGTGCAGCAGGTCCCGGTAGCTGCCCCGATGGGAGGCGAGCAGCGCCTCTTCACCGGCCACGAAGCTCGCGAAGCGATCCTCGATGACGGCCCCGAACAGGTCCGCCTTGCTGCCGAAGTAATGGGCGACGAGGGCGGGGCTCACCCGCGCCCGCTCGCCCACGTCGGCGATGGTGGTGCGGTCGTAGCCCGCCTCGGCGAACACCTCGAAGGCGGCGTGGAGAATCTCGGCCGGACGAGACTCCGGTCGCCGACTCCAACGCCGCCGGTCGTCCGAGGTGTCGCCCACGCGGGCAGGGGACTTGGCCACGAGATCCTTCCAGTTGAGTAATTGCATAGCTCTTCAATAAGCGGCGGAATGTAGCGGATACCCACTGGGCCGCAAGCCTGCTGCCGTATTGAACGAAAAGTTACTTATTTGTTGCTTTTGCTCTTGGGTGGGGAAGTCGCGGGGAGAACACCGCCAGGAACGGCTGATGACAGCCGGAAGCAACCGGTTGGAGGTATCCGCTCGGCTACCGCCGGGAGGCGAGGAGCAGGCAGGCCCAGCCCGCCAGGAAAGCGATGCCCCCGAGCGGCGTGATGGCTCCGAGCCAGCGGACACCCGTGAGCGCCAGGGCGTACAGGCTACCGGAGAACACCAGCGTGCCCACCGCGAACAGCCACCCGGCGCGGACCGGCCAGGGACCGGGCCAGCGCACGACCGCCCAGCCCACCGCGAGCAGCGCCAGCGCGTGGTACATCTGGTAGCGAGCCGCGGTCTCGAACACCGCGAGCAGGTCGGGCGAGAGGCGCGCCCGCAGCGCGTGCGCGCCGAACGCGCCGGCCCCGACAGCGATCAGCGCCGACGCGGTGCCCAGCGTGAAGAAGAGGCGATCCACAGCTACCTGGATGGAAGCCCGGCGGCCGCGAGCTCCGCGGAGGTCGCGCGCTGGTCGGCCCAGGCACCAAAGGCCGCGATCAGGAGAATGCCGACGACATCCGCCACAGCGATGGCATGAACGCTTGGCGGGATCGGCCCGAACACGCTCAGCAGATAGATCGCGACCAGCACGGCCACCAGGCTGCCGAGCCGCCCCGGCCGAACCGGGTGACGGTGCGACCGGAACGCGACGTACACCGCGACGCCCGCCGCGAGCGTCAGCAGCTCCACCACCAGCGACGCGGTCGGGTGGTTCCACAGGCCGAGGCCGAGCTTGCGCGAGTCCTGTCCCCAGAGCGGCAGGTCGGGGACATGGACCACCACATCGAGCGGGAAATGGGAGAGGATCGCGAGTCCAACCAGAGCGGCCGCCTGCCAGTGGCGGCTGGTGTCGCGGGTGGGCCAGGAGTAGTAGAGACCGGCTCCGACCACGCTCCAGGCCAGCATGCCGATCAGGCTGTGGGAGATGGGATAGTCGGGGAATTGCAGTGGCGTGACCGCGGTGTATCCCGGGTCGATGCGGACCTGCTCCCATCCCGCCAGCAGGAAGGCGCCCCAGAGCAGGTCGGCCAGGGTGACCGCCAGGAAGAGCGTGCCCAGCGACAGCTTCGGTTCCGCGCGCTTCAGCGCGAAGGCGACGCCGTAGTGTCCGAGAAACATGGAAGTCTCCTCACCGGCGGTCGCCGGCCAGCCAGGAACCGCCGTCCACCACGAAGATGGCGCCGGTGATCCAGTCGCCGGCCGGGCTCGCGAGGAAGGTCACGAGATGGCCGACGTCCTCGGGGGTGCCCCAGCGGCCCAGCGGAATCGCCCGGGCCGCGTACTCGTCCATCGCCGGCACGTTCGGCGCGCCGCCGGGCGGCGTGAACGCCTTCTTCACTCCCTCGGTCGGGATCGGGCCCGGGGCGATGGCGTTCACCCGGATGCCGTCACCCGCCCACTCGAGGGCGAGCGTCCTGGTGAGCGCGTCCACACCGGCCTTGGCTGCCGTGGCGTGCGCCATGAGCGGCCAGCCCCGATAGTGCAGCGTCATGGAGATGGATACGATCCGCCCGCCGCCTTGCGCCTGCATCACCGGATGGACCGCCTGCGCGCTGTAGAAGGTGCCGTAGAGATCGGTCTCCACCACGGCGCGCCAGGCGTTGGGCGACAGCGTCGCGGACGGCGCGTAGAAGTTGCCCGCCGCGTTGTTGACCAGCAGATCGATCCGGCCGTGCGCCGACTGCACGCTCGCCACCATCGCGGCGACCGACTCCGGCTCCCGCACGTTGGCTTCGACCGTCGTGACGGTGGCCCCGCCCGAGCGCAGCTCTTCCGCCGCGGCGGAGAGATGCTCGGGCTTCCGGCTCGCGATGGCCACCGTCGCGCCGGCTTGGGCGAGGCAGGTGGCGATGCCGAGCCCGATGCCCGTGCCGCCGCCGGTCACCAGTGCCACTTTGCCGGCGAGAAGATCCGGCGGGAAGATACGCGCCGTGCTCACCGGGCGGCGAACGCCTCGAGCCGTCGGTGGAACTCGGGACTCTGAAGCGCCTGAATCTGCGCCGCCCCCTCGCTCGCGAGGGCCTGCTCCAGCGCACCCAGCTCATCGCCGCGAACCAGCCGCTTGATCGTGCGGGCACTGGACGGCGCCGCCGCGGCGATCCCCTTGGCCAGCGCGGCCGCGGCGGTCTCGAACTCCGGGCCGTCCCGCACTTCGTCCACCAGGCCCAGGTCGAGGGCCCGCAGCGCGGTCACGGTCTCTCCGGCGATCAGAAAACGGAGCGCGCGGCCGAGTCCGATGAGTCGGGGCAGGGTGAAAGTCGAGCCGCCATCGGGCACCAGGCCCATGCGCGCAAACGCCGAAGTGAAGGTCGCGCCGGCTTCGGCGATACGGATGTCGCAGGCGAGCGCGAGGTCGAGCCCGAACCCCGCCGACGTTCCCTGGAGCTCGGCCACCACGGGAAGTGGGCAGCGGACGATCGCGAGCACGGCCGACTGGAAATGCCCGAGACCGCGCTGGAGATCGCCGACCGCCGGGGCGGTGCCGAGGGAGCGGAGCCAGTGCAGATCGAGGCCGGCGCAGAAATGGCCCCCCGCTCCGCCGAGGACGACCACCTGCGCGGCTCCACGCTCCTCGATCAGCTCGAGCTCCGAGGCGATCGCGCCGGCCAGATCGGGGGTCAGGGCATTGCGACGGGCGGGTCGGTTCAACGTCAGACGATGAACCAGCCCCTCCTCTCGCGATAACAGCTCTTCGGGCATGGGGCTCTCTGGTGGCCGATCCGTCGGCTATCGGGACTGACGGGGAAGGAAGTATTATACGGTCCCCCAGCCCAAGCTCCGAGCCCACAGACGACCTTGCCCTCCGCCTCTTCGCGGCAGTCCGATCATGCGTTGCCCACCGCAACCGCGGTCGCCGGGCGACTCGCGCTGTATCTGTGGCTCACCTCGATGCTGTGCTGGTGGGTCGTCGGGATTCAGTTCTCCCGCCTCTGGTGGCTGGTCAACGACAAACAGCTGAGCTGGATCCTCTTCTGCTACGCCTGGGAGGTGCCGGCGGTGGGCTGGACCGGTGCGGTGCTCGTGCCCTGGCTCCGCCTGCGCCGGCTCATTCAGCGACTGCCGACCGGCGACATCCGCACCAGCCGGCAGATCGCCCTCTATCCGCTGTTCGTGTTCTGGATGGTGCTCGGCACGTCCACCTTCGGCTACGTGATCGGCGCGCTGCAGGTGGACTACTTCGCCGCGCTCCCCAGCCTCGAAGTCGCCAAGATCATGATCCAGGGCCCGGCGCTCGGGGGGCTCTTCGCCGTCGCGGCCTACCTGATGGCAGAGCACGCCATCCAGGATCTCTCGGTGCCTCGCCCACCCTCCGGCGGGCCGGGCGACGACCGCGTCGTCGAATCGCTGTACGGCAAGGTCTTCTCGATCGCCGTGGCGCTGACGGTGGGCGTGGCGGTGCCGATCGTGCTTCACGGGCTCACCCAGACGCAGCGGCACCGCGAGGAGCTACGGGCGCAGGCCCTGTCGGCCGCGCTGCACGACACCTCGAGCGAGCCGGCGCTCCAGGCGGCACTCGCGCCCCTAGGGGCTCACACCTACGGGTTCGTCGTCCGCCGCTCCAACGACTTCATCATCGCGGGTGAGGGCCGGGGCACCGTCCTCTACGGGCAGGGCCGGAACGACTTCGGGATGATCCAGCAGAACGAGGACGGCTGGTTCGCCAGTCGCGACGACGAGCACAAGGTCGTCGCCTTCCTCCACCGGCCGGGGATCCTGCCCGACGGCGACGGCGCCGTGTTCGTGGCGGTCTCGCCGCTGCCGGACTACGCCGCGGAGCTCACCGCCGAGGGTCGAACGTCCGCGTCGGTGGCGCTTGCGGCTCTGGTCATCGGGCTGGTGCTCGCGGCGGGGCTGGCCTACAGCATCGTGCGTCCAATCGATCGGCTGCGCGCGGCCGCTTCCCAGATGGCCACCGGAGACTTGGACGTCGCGCGGGTCGGCTTCTCGCGCGGAGATGAAGTCGCGGCGCTGGCGCAGGCCTTCGACCGCATGGCCGTGCGTGTGCGCGCGGACGAAGCGAACCTCCGCACCGCCTACGAGCAGCTCCAGCGCGCGCAGGCCCAGGCCCTGCAACACGAGCGTCTCTCCGCCATCGGCCGCGTGGCGTCGGGTGTGGCCCACGAGCTCAACAACCCCTTGTCCGCCGTGCTCCACCTGGCCGAGGACCTCAGGGCGGAGGGTACCAGGCCGGCGCAGGAGCACGAGGCACTGGAAACCATCGCCGACCAGGCCAGGCGATGCCGCACCATCGTCCGCGATCTCCTGTCGTTCGCGCGCGGGCAGGAGCGCCGGCCGGAGCGGGCCGAGGCGCCGGCGATCATCGCTCGGGCGCGCGCGGCGGCCGAGGCGGTGCGGCGTGAGCGGCGCACCCGGCTCGACATCACGCTCGCGCCCGACATGCCGGACATCCTGACCGACGCGGCGGGGATGGAGCAGGTGCTGGCGAACCTGATCGTCAACGCGATCTACGCCGCGGGCAACGATGGCCAGGTGAACATCGTTGGTGCGCGGGCGGGCGAGGGTTGGCGGGTGACGGTGGAGGACAGCGGACCGGGGATTCCGCCCGAGGTGCTCCCGCGGATCTTCGAGCCTTTCTTCACCACCAAGCCGGAGGGGCAGGGGACCGGGCTCGGCCTCGCGGTCTCGCTCGGCATCGTGCAGCGCCAGGGAGGGACGCTCAAGGTGGAAGCGGGCGGCAATGGCCGCGGCGCGAGATTCGTGGTGGAGATCCCTCCCGCTTCACGGGCCGAGGTCGAGCGCAGCGCCCCGCCCGCGAGCGCCCCCGCTGAGCCCGGGGTCGAGGTGCGCCCCCGCGTCCTGGTGGTGGATGACGAGCGCTCGATCCGGTTGGCGCTCGGACGGTACATGCGGCGGAATGGCTGGGAGGTGGACGAGGCCGAAGACGGCGAAGCGGCCCTTGGCCTGTTGAACGCGGCGCCGCCCGACGGCTACGACCTGGTGATCACCGACCTGCGCATGCCGGTGCTCTCGGGATTCGAGGTGCACGACTGGCTGGCGGCGAACCGGCCCGACCTCTTCGCCCGTCTGGTGATCGCGACGGGTGACGTGGCCTCCCAACCGGTGAGGGAGTTCCTCAACCGGACGTCGAGACCGGTGCTGGAGAAGCCATTCGAGCTGAGCGCGCTGGCGGAGCTGGTCGCGCGGGTGCGCGGAGGCTGACGAGGAGCTACGACGAAGTCTGCGGGACCGTCATGCCCATGACGTGGTATCCGTTGTCCACGTAGACGACGCTCCCGGTGATGGCGGATGCCAGCGGGCTGCAGAGAAACGCCGCCGTGTGTCCCACGTCGGTGGCCTGGATCGGGCGCGGAAGCGGAGCGTTCGCGCTGGTGTAGTCGATCATGGTGTGGATGAATCCGATCGCGGTCGCCGCGCGCGAGGCCCAGGGTCCCGCGGAGATCGCGTTGATCCGCACGCCCCACCGCCGGCCCGCCTCGAACGCGAGCGTCCGTGTATCGGCCTCGAGCGCCGCCTTGGCCGACGACATCCCGCCGCCGTAACCGGGAATCACCCGCTCGCCCGCGAGATAGGTGAGCGACACGAACGAGCCGTTCGGAGCCATGAGCGGCGCGAGGTTTCGCACCAGCGAGATGTTGCTGTAGGCGCTGACGCTGACCGCCGCCAGGTATCCCGCGCGCGACGTGTCCACCAGCGGCGACTTGACCTCCGGCCCGTTGGCCAGGCTGTGCACCACGATGTCGAGCCCGCCCTCGCCGAAGTCCTCCCGCAGGCGAGTGGCCAGTCCCTCGATGGTGAAGTCGCCCTGCTCCTTGTAGCGCTTGTTCTCGCGCACGTCCTGCGGCACATCCGCCATCGTGTCCCATGCCGCGTCGAGGGGATAGATCCGCTCGAACTCCAGCTTGCGGCCGTCGGGGAGCGCAAGCGACTCCTCGATCTTCCCGCGCTCCAGCAGCTTGGTGAAGATGCCGAGCGCGGGAGGCCAGCTGCCGAGACAAATGGATGCGCCGGCCTCGGCAAGCGATTTGGCGATCGCGAAGCCGAAACCGGCGTCGTCGGACACGCCGGCGACGAGGGCGCGCTTGCCGGTCAGGTCGATGGGAAGCATGGGGAGGAAGTATAGCTGGAGACGGTCGGCGCTCGGCAGCGCTAGTCGCCCCGCAGCACCTCGAGCGGCGTTCGGCGGATCACCTCGCGGCTGTTGAGCAGTCCCACCAGCACGGTCAGCCCCACCACGCCGAGCACCAGCGCGGCGAGCGGAAGCGGCTGCGGCGAGAAGCCGCCCTCGAAGACCCACCGGGCGAGCGCCCACGCCGCCGCTGCCGAGAGCAGCGCCGCGACCGTCGCGGCCATCGTGCCGAGTGCCACGTACTCGGCCACCACGATGCGGAAGAGCTGCGCGCGGGTGGCGCCCAGGGTCCGCAGCAGGGCGCCCTCGCGGATCCGCTGGAACCGGCTCGTGGCCAGCGCGCCGATCAGCACCAGTGTGCCGGTGGCCAGGGTAAACGCGGCCATGAAGCGGATCGCCAGCACCACGCGATCCACCAGCCGCTCGAGCGCCTCCTGCACCACCGACAGGTCGAGCGTGGTGACGTTGGGGAGCTCCTCGGCCAGGCGGCGCTGGAGCGTCCCCCGCGCGGCCGGGCTCTCCACCCGAGTCAACGTCACCAGCGTCTGGGGCGCGTCCTCCAGTGACCCGGGCTGAAAGACGACGAAGAAATTCGGCTCGAAGCGGGCCCAATCCACCTCGCGGAGGCTGGTGACCAGCGTCGGCACCTGGATCCCCTGCACATCCCACACGATCTCGTCGCCTACCCCGACGTTGAGCTCCTGGGCGAGCTCGGTTTCCATCGAGATGCCGGGGCGGTCGCCTGCTCGCGCGCCCGGCTCCCACCAGCGTCCGCTGACGAGCCGCTCGGAGGCCACCACCGTGTCGCGATAGGTGGAGCGGAACTCCCGGCGCAACGCCCATGCGCCGGTCGTGGCGGTGTCGCCGAGCATTGCGCGCACCGGGCGGCCTTTGACGGACGCGATCCGCATCGGCACGATCGGTGCCGCCACGGCGGCCGGGAGACCGGCGTCGCGCAGCTCGCGGCGGACCGCGGAGAGCTGATCGGGCTGGATGTCGAAGAGCACGAGGTTGGGACGCAAAGGACCGCCACGCACCCGGAGCTGCTGGAGGAGATTGAGCTGGACCAGGATGAGAGTCCCCAGCAGGAACGCGCCGAAGCCGATGGCCAGTACGACCGTGACCGTCTGGTTCGCGGGGCGGTGGAGGTTGGATAGCCCCTGGCGCCAGGTATAGGGCCAGCCGCGGGGGAGCCAGCGGCGGGTGCCGCGCACGAGTGCCCACGCGGCGGCCCAGAGCACCAGGACCGCCACCGCGGCGCCGGCGGAGAAGACGGCGCCTTGCCGGAGGCTCCCGACCTGGATGGCCGCCAGTCCGACGGTGGTGGCTGCGAGCGCGATCAGCACCACCCACCACCAGGGATCGCGCGCACGGGCGTCGGGCTCGACGTCACGCCTGAGCGCGGCGAGCGGAGGCACTCGCCGCACCTCGAGCAACGGGAACAGCGCGAAGATGAGCGCGACCCAGAGCCCCATCCCGACACCCACCGCAATCGCCGACCACGACACGGCGGTGTCTACGTCCACGGGGAGCAGATCGGCCAGCAGGCCGGGTAGCGCCTGCTGGAAGCCGACGCCGGCCGCCGCACCCACAAGGCCGCCGGCGAGCGCCATCCCGGCGGCTTCGACGGCGTAGACCGCGAGCACGCGTCGTCCGCTCGCGCCGAGACATCGGAGCACGGCGATCGTGTCCATGCGCTGGCGGATGAAGACCACGACGGCGCTGGCGACCCCGATGCCGCCCAGCAGCAGCGCGACCAGCGCCACGAGCCCCAGGTAGCCGGTCAGGCGGGACAGCGTCTCGTTGAGCCGCTCGCGATCGTCGGCCACGGTGCGGACGCGCACCCGCTCGCTGCGAAGCTGCGATCCGTGCCGATCGGCGAAGACCTGCGCCGAGATGCTCGACGGAAGCCGGAGATAGGCCTCGTACTCGGCGCGCGCGCCGAAGCCGAGCAGGCGGGTCTCCTCGAGGTACGCGGCGGGTATGAAGACCCGTGGTCCGAAGGCGGCGCGGAGTCCGACGTTGCCAGGCGCGCTGGTAACGGTGCCGCTCACGACGAAGCGCCCCTCGCCCAGCGCGAGCGTGTCGCCGACCCGCGCGCGGAGCGCGGTGAGGAGCGACGGGTCCACCACTGCGTGGCGCGCAGACTGCAGCTCGCCCCAGGCCGGCACCGGGTCGGTGCGGATCTCGCCATAGAACGGATAGGGTCCGCGGATCGCGGCGACCTGTACCAGGCGCGTGCCCTCGGTGCGCGGCACGTATGCCATCGCGGAGAAGTTGGTCACCCGCGCTTCGGCCGCGCCCTGCCGCTCCAGCGAATCCAGCAGCCGCTCGGCCCGGGTGGGCAACGGCTGCCGGCTTTCGAGCGAGAGGTCGGCGCCGAGCAGGGCCTGCGCCTGGCGACGCACCGAGTCTCGCAGGTTCGCGGTGAAGGAGTTGATCGCCACCAGGGCGGCGACACCGACCGCCACCGAGGCGGTCAGCAGCAGCAGGCGCCGAGGCGAGGCGCGGACTTCGCGCCCCGCCATCCGGAGCACGAACCCGAGCGAGGTCACGCGGCGGTGTCGGTGACGATGCGGCCGTCGGCCAGGCGAATGGTGCGCCGGGCGCGCGCCGCCAGATCGAGGTCGTGGGTGACGAGCACCAGCGTCGTGCCGAAGTCGCGGTTGAGTTCGACCATGAGATCGATGATGCCCGCGCCGGTGCGGGCGTCGAGATTCCCCGTAGGCTCGTCGGCGAAGAGGATTCGCGGCCGGGTGCTGAAGGCGCGCGCAAGCGCCACGCGCTGCTGCTCACCGCCGGAGAGCTGCGCGGGATAGTGGTCGCCGCGGTCGCCCAGTCCCACACGCGTCAGCAGCTCGGCCGCCCGGTCAGCCGCGGGCTCGCCGCGAAGCTCGAGCGGCACCTGGACATTCTCCCGCGCGGTCAGCGTGGGGATCAGATGGAACGACTGGAACACGAACCCGAGCTTCTGCCCCCGCATGCGGGCTCGCGCGTCCTCGTCGAGCGCACCGAGCTCCTCGCCGTCGAGATGGACCGTCCCCGATGTCGGCCGGTCCAGCCCGGCGAGCAGTCCCAGCAGCGTGGTCTTGCCGCTGCCCGACGGCCCCACCACGGCCGCGAAGCCGCCCGGCTCGATGGTGAACGTGATATCGTTCAACACGGTGAGCTCACGGCCACCGGAGCGATAGGTCTTGGTCAGCGATGCGCATTGGAGCATGGTCTGAATGATATCCAGGTACGGATGGCGAGGGCTGTTGGTTGCGCTGGCGCTGGTCGCCTGCGAGGCCGAGGATCGGCCCGCGCGCGAGACAGCCCCACCGCCCCCGCCCGCTGGAGAGCGGG
This sequence comes from uncultured Gemmatimonadales bacterium, assembly GCA_963846545.1. Classification (GTDB taxonomy): domain Bacteria; phylum Gemmatimonadota; class Gemmatimonadetes; order Gemmatimonadales; family GWC2-71-9; genus CAVVWJ01. Next base: position 636,271 of record CAWJWG010000003.1, read on the forward strand.
CGCGGATCGTGTTTCTCGGCACCAGCTTGACCGCCGGCCTCGGTCTGGATCCGGACCAGGCCTATCCCGCGCTGATTCAGCAGAAACTGGATGCGGGCGGACTGCGGTACGAAGCGGTGAACGCAGGGGTGAGCGGCGAGACGTCGGCCGGGGCAAGGCGACGGACCGAGTGGCTGTTGCGGCAGCCGATCTCCGTTCTGGTGATCGAGACCGGGGCCAACGACGGCCTTCGGGGACTCGACCCCGATTCGCTCCGGTCCAACGTCCAGGCCATCGTGGACGAGGCGGGCAAGCAGACGCCGAAGCCCGCTGTCGTCCTCCTGGGCATGCGCGCTCCGCCGAACCTCGGCCCGATGTACGCAGGGCGGTTCGCCCGGGTCTACCCCGAGCTTGCGAAGGCGAACGACCTGCCGTTCGTGCCGTTCTTGCTCGAGGGTGTCGCCGGAGATGCGGCGCTCAACCAGGCGGACATGATCCACCCGACCGCGGAGGGACAGCGCCGTATGGCCGAGACGGTGTGGAAGGTGCTGGAGCCACTGGTCACGAGGGGCGATTAGGCGGCGACCGCATCAACTCCTCCAGCGCCGCCACCGCGGTGTCGATCTCGTCGGCGGAGTTGTAGTAGTGCGGGGAGACCCGGAGCGCTGAGGCGGTGCCCTTGTCGTCCATGTCGATCACGGCGTCCTCGCGAAGCGGCGCGCTGGTGTTGATCCGGCGGGCCCGCAGCGCGAGCTTGAGCTCGTCGCCGGAGCGCCCTTCCACCTCCGCCGTCGCGATGGCGCACAGCGCGGGGCCTCGATCGAGCACCCGCACGCCGTCCACCGCCGCCAGCCGCTCCCGCGCGTACTTCGCAAGGTCCCAGGCCCGCTGCTGCGCCGTCTCGATGCCCACCTCGAGCGCGTAGTCGGCGGCGGCCCCGGTCCCCAGCACCAGCGCGAATCCCAACTCCCAGCTCTCGAATCTCCGCGCGTCCGGGCGAAGCTCGAACTCGTCGGGATCGCTCCAGGTCGCGCCGTGCATGTCCACCGTCAGCGGGTAGGCCCCGGCCGCGATGGCACGATCCGACACGTAAAGAAAGCCGACGCCGCGCGGCCCTCGGAGGAACTTGCGCGACGTTCCGGCCAGGTAGTCGCAGTGCAGGCGGCCCACGTCCACCGGCATCTGCCCGACCGCCTGACAGGCGTCCACGATGTACGGCACATCAGCCTCGCGGCAGACCTCCCCCACCTGCTCGGCGGGCTGCACCAGGCCCGAATTGGTGGGGATCCAGCTCAAGGCGACCAGCGTCGGGCGACGGCCAGCGATCAACTCGCGTACGGCCTGGGGATCGATGCCGCCCTCCGGTGCGTCGGGCGCCCGGACGAACGCCACGCCCTGCCGCCGCGCGAGGGCCAGGTACATGATCTGGTTGGAGGCGTAGTCGGCCCGGCTGGTCAGGATCAGGTCGCCTGGGGCGAAGTCGAACGCGGCGAACGCCTGGGCGAACGCCACGGTCGAATTCTGCTGCATGGCGATGTTGCGGGCCTTGGCGCCGAGTAGGCGGGCGATTGAGTCGTACGCGTCGTGCAGCTCCTTCGCGCGGGCGTCGGCTGCTTCGTACCCGCCCATCTCGCTCTCCAGCGCGAGGTGCGCGGCCACAGCGTCGCGCACCGCCGTAGTGACCAGTGCCGCGCCGGCGTTGTTGAGGTGCACGAGACGCTCGCAGCCGGGCGTATCGGCCCGCCACCGTGAGAGGCCACTGGGATTCGGCGGACGGGTCATGGAAGGGCGCTCGCGATCTCGTCGATGCCGCGCCGCCACTTGCGCTCGAGGAGCTGCCGGGCTCTGGACCGGTCGCCCTCCCCAAGGGCGTCGACGATGCGGGCGTGGGGAAGACTGGAGAGACTCACGCGACCCCCGCGCTCGAGGTAGTGGTGGAGGTAGCGGCGGATGGTGCGGCGAAGTCCACCGACCAGGGAGAGCAGCCGCCGGTTCGGGCCGTCCTGGAGCAGCACGCGGTGGAACTCGTCGTCCAGCTCGATGCACCCCGCGATGTCTCCGCGGGTCTGCTCCAGCCGGCGGACGATGTCGCCGAGACGCGTGAGGGTGGTGGGTCCGGGCTCAGGAACCTGGTCGAGCGCGAGCGGCTCCAGCGCGATGAGAATGGCTCCGACGTCCCGGAGCTCGCCCGAGTCGAGCGGGGGGAGGTGAAATCCGCGGCCCACGTCGGCGATGAGGAGCCCCTCGCGGGCGAGGCGCTGCAGGGCTTCCCGCACCGGAGTGCGGCTGACACCCAGCTCGGCTGCGATCGAGCTATCTCGGACCTTGGTTCCCGCAGTGATGCTTCCGCGTTGAATGCGTTGCAGGATATCGAGATAGACTTGGTCTCCAAGCGGTGCTCTTGCTATGGTGCTAGGCATACTATACTCGCTATAAGATATTCTGAATACAGTATTCTAATGGTCATTTCCGCAAGTCCCCTTCCTGATACGAAAGTCCCCTTCCTGAGAAGAGATGATCAATCGCCTCGTCCATCGTATCGACGCCCGAGGGGGGACCGCGTCGCAGTCCAATCGAAGGGGTCGATTTTCTCCTTCGGCGGCGGCACCTTTGCCACACTCCACACATACCCAAGCCGCCGGCCACCGGCGGAGGAATACATGGATAGCTCGCGTCTGGCGTTCCTCTGTCTTCTCGCGGCCGCGCCGCTGCACGCGCAATCCGAGGCCGAGCTCAAGCAGTATTTCGAGGGAAAGCGCGTCACGCTCAGGATCGGCATGCCGGGGTCGGAGGAAGGCGTGGACGTCTATCCCGGCACTGACCGCCCCCTCGACTATCCGCGGTACGCCGAGCGCCTCAAGAACAACGGGACCGCGATCGAGTCGGGGGACGACGCGATGATCACGAAGATCAGGGTCAAGTCCAGGCACATCGAATTCCACCTGGACGGCGGCGGCTACGGTACGATGAGTGACGAGACGTCGACCTCGGTGCCGGTCGGAAATGCCGAGAAGACGAAGCGGGAAAAGAACCTGGAGGCCGAGCTCAAGCGGGAGAAGGATCCGGTCAAGCGCCGGGAGATCAAGGAGGAGCTCGACGACCTCGAGAACGCCCGCGAGCGCGAGGACTCGCGCAATCGCGCCGAGGTGGCCGATGCGGAGGAGCAGAAGAAGCAGAATCTCCGCCAGCGGCGGCTCGATGGCGGCTCGCGGTTCAACGTGCGCTATCGCGACCAGATGCCCGCGGCGGTACTGACGCCTCCCGGCCTGGAGGCCGCGCTCGCCGAGTACGTCACCTTCACCCCCATGCCGGTCAACCTGTCGGCGCCGAGCGGCGTCACTCCGCCGGCCACTACCGACCCCCTGAGCTCGGCTTCCGCCCCGCAGCGAGGCGGAATTCCTCGCAAGGGCATGAGTGCCACCGAGGCCGAGGCGCAGCTCGGCGCGCCGCTTCAGACCGCCGAGCGCGCGGAGGGAACGCTGCGCGTCGTCACCCGCACCTATCGGTCGGATGCCGGGGAGATCAGCGCCGACTTCGTCGAGGACGTGCTGATTCGATTCTCGATCACGTCCAACTGATCAGGGGAAGCAGGCGAAACGAAGGAGGGGAGTTGCGCGACTAGAGCCGCCCGATGGTCACTGGGATGGAGACCGCGCCGAAACGAACGCCGGGCCGGTCGGCGTACCGCAGGTCTACGATGTGCACCACGAACCGACCCGCTCCCAGGTCCTCGATTTCATAGGCCGGGAACCGCGCCCAGCCGAGAAAGCGTCGTCCGATTGTCGTGGCGGCCGCGGCTCGGGCGGCCGGATGGCTCGCCTCACCCTTCGGATACACTTCGACCGACGCCGCGTCCGTGTGCGGAGCGATGAGCCACCGGAAGCTCGCGCTCCGGTACACCTCGCCCTGATCCACCACCACTCGGCGCACGAAGGGATTCACCGGCAGGGGTGAGACCATCAGCCGGCGCACGGGCGCGCCGGTCGTCTCGACCAGCTCGCGCGCCGCGATCCGCCGGGCGGCGAGAGACGACACCGCCATGACGACGGCGTACGCCGTGGAGACGCCGAGGGCGAGCCGTGCGGGCCGGGTGGTCCGGCGCGCGGATCGGCTGAGGAACACGCCGATGGCGAGGGTGAGCCAGAGCCAGGGATCCACGATGAAGAGCGTATCGCCGTAGAACCACTGGCCGTTGAACGGCATCAGCCAGCGTACGCCGTAGGTGTTGAGGGTATCGAGTACCGGGTGGGACCAGACGGCCACCGCGGCCAGCAGGAGAACCTGGCCGGCGACCAGTGGAGAGGGCCGCTCGCCGGGTCGCAGGCGCCGGATGGCGCGATCCAGGAGCACGATCGCGCCGGTAAGAACGAAGGGCCACAGCGCCAGCGCCAGAATGCCGTGGGTCCAGCCGCGGCGGAACGCGACGTCCGCCGCAGGTCCCCAGAGGTAGGCCACGACATCGACATCGGGAATGTTGGCCCCGATGATCAGTGTGGTGGTGCCGAGTGCAGTCCGCCTCCCCAGGCCGCTCCGGGCGAGCCCGGCGCCGACCAGGGTGTGGCAGATGGGATCTATGCCAGCCTCGCGTCGAGCTCGAACGCCACGTTGCCCTTGAGCGCCTGAGACACCGGACAGCCTTCCTTCGCGGCGTCGGCCGCCTTCTGGAATGCGGCCTGGTCTACGCCTGGCACGACCCCGCGCACCTCCAGCTGCATCCGGGTGATCTTGAACCCGTCGCCCACCTTGTCGACCGTGGCGGAGGCGGTGGTGGTGATCCTGGTGGGCGGCGTGCCGGCCTTCTCCAGGATTCCGCTCAGGGCCATGCTCAGGCAGGACGCGTGCGCGGCCGCGATCAACTCCTCGGGATTGGTACCCTTGGCCCCCTCGAATCGGGTGGTAAAGGAATACGGTCCCGAGAACGCGCCGGACTTGGCGTTGAACTGGCCCTTGCCGCCGCGAAGACCGCCTTCCCAAACTGCCGTGGCGCTGCTCGTCGTCATCTCGCGCTCCTTGTCACAGCCGGTAGAGAAATCCAAGCGCCAGGCGGAACGGGCTGGTGTCGTCCACGAAGGTCCAGCGGAACTCGAGGAATCCCTTGATCCGCTGGTCCGGCGGCGCGGTGCTGAGACCGAAGAACGCATTGTAGCCGGTTCGGGTGTCGGCGTCATGCGGGTGCACCAGCGCGATCCCTCCGCCCGCATACAGCCCGCCGCCTTCGCCCAGCCGGACGGCGGCATCGCCGTTGAGCTGCCACCCCATGCCTTCGCCGCGCGGAAAGACGAGGTCGCCACTCGGCCGCAACTCGAAATGGCGTCCCAGTGGCGCGGCGACCTGTCCGCCCACGGTCCACGCCTTGTTGCCGAAGTCCCGGCCGATGCGGGGGCCGACCTCGATCGGCCCCGAGAGGATGCCGCCGCCGCCTCTCCCTCGCTGCGCGGCCGCGGTGCCGGGGAACAGGACCATCGCGGCGACGAGGGCCAGCCAGGGTGCGCCCCTCACGAGGCGCCGAGCGGCTTCCCGTCCGCGTCGATGAACTTGATCTCCCCGAGATTGAGCCCGCGCACTCCCGCTTCGATCTTCGAGCGGTCCCCGACGACCACCCAGACGAGCTGGTCGGGATGGATGACGGCCTTGCCCGCCGCACTCACCGACGCGACCGTCTGCGCGGCGACCTTCTCGCCGTAGCTGTCGTAGTACCGGTCGTCGAGGCCGAAGGTCACGATTTCGGCCAGCGTGCCCGAAATGGCGGCCATCGTCTCCCAATTCCCCGGCAGCGTCAGGGTCAGCTCCGACTTGGCGCGCCCGAGCTCTTCGGCAGTGGCCGGCCGATCGGTCAGGATGCCGCGCAGCTCCTTCTGCAGCTCCACGAGTGCCTCTCGAGTCTTGTCGGTCTGCACCGGTGCGTAGGTCACGAACGGCCGCTGGCCCTTCGCGTTCCGAAGGAAGGTGAACGCGCCGTACGACCAGTGCTTGTCCTCTCGCAGATTCATGTTGATCCGGGCGAGGAAGGAGCCGCCGAGCACGAGATTCATCGTCTCGATCGCGGGCTCGTCGGGATTCGCCGTGGGCGGCGCGACATTGCCGACCAGGATGAGGGACTGCGTGGCATCGGGCCGGTCCAGGAGATAGACGGTCGAGTGCGGCTGCTGCTCGACGGTGCCGATATTCTTGGTCGGCACCTCGCCTCTGCTCCACCCGGCGAAAGCGCGCTCGATCCTCGGCCGGATCTCCGCCATGGTCGTGGCACCCACGACGATGAGGGTGGCATTGTTGGGCCTGAACCAGGTGCGGTGGAACTTGATCAGGTCCTCACGCGTGATCCGCGCGGTGGATGCCTCGGTGCCCGAGCCGGTCCAGGGATTGGCGTAGGCGTGGCCCGCCCCGTAGAGCAGGCCGGGGAAGACGCGCAGCGCCATGCCGACGGGGTCGGCCTTCTCCTGCTGGATCTGGGCCAGCCGCAGTCGCTTGAGCCGCTCGAAATCGGTGCGAGGGAAGACCGGGTTCAGCACGACGTCGGCGTAGACCGCCAGCGACGCATCGAGCTTGTCACTCAGCGTCTCGAGCGTGACGCTCGACATGTCGAGGCCCGATCCGGTGAACAGGTTCGCGCCGAGTGACGCGAGCTCGTCACTGATGGCGATCGAGCTCCGGGTCTTCGTCCCTTCGTCGAGCATGGCCATGGCGAGGCTGGCGGTGCCGGGCGTGCCGAACTGGTCCGCCGCGTACCCGGCATCCAGCAGCAGGCTGAAGCGGATCTGCGGAATGGCCGTGGCGCGGGCGAACACGATCCGGAGGCCGTTCGACAGCGTCGCCCGCTCGAACGCCGGGAACTTGGTGTCGGGCGCCGCGCCGGTGGCGGGCAGCTTCGAGCGGTCCGCGCCCGCTGCGGCCACCTGGTACTCTCCGAAGGGAAGCACCTCGAGGGTGTAGTCGCCGTCGGAGAGCCAGCGGGCCGACACCGTCCGGAGCTGCGCGGCGGTGGCGCTCGCGACACGCTGCAGCCGCGTCTTGTAGAAATCAGGGCGCCCCGCCCAGACCTCACCCTGCGCGAGCACATCGGACTTCCCGCCGAACCCGCCGATGCGCTCGACGCCCCGGACGAAGCCCGCGCGATAGCCGGTCTTCACCCGCTGGAGCTCGGCCGGCGTCGGGCCCCCGGCGAGGAACCGCGCGAGCTCCTCATCCACGGCGCGCTCGATCCTGGCCAGGTCGCTGCCGGGCTTGGCCGTCGCCTCGATCACGAAGAGGCCGCCGATCTCGCGCAGGTCGGCGTACGCCTCCACGCTGGTGGCGATCTGCTCGTCGTACACCAATCGCTTGTAGAGACGCGAGGACTTCCCGGTCGCCAGCAGCTCGGAGGCCAGGTTGAGCTGCTCGCCGTCCACCGTCCCCCAGCCCGGCACGTTCCACACCTTGTAGAGCCGGGATTGAGGGACCCGGTCGTACATGACGCCGCGCTGGCTGCCGGTCCGTTTGGCTACCCACGCCTCCTGCCGGGCGGTGGGCGGGCCCGCGGGAATGTCGCCGAAATATTTCCCGACCCGCGCCTTCACGTCCGCCGGCGTGATGTCCCCAGCCACGACGAGCACGGCGTTCGCCGCGCCGTAGTAGGTGCGAAACCAGTCCTTGACGTCGTCCAGCGTTGCGGCGCGCAGGTCCTCCATCGACCCGATCGGGCGCCAGCTGTACGGGTGATTGGCGGGAAAGACCCGAGGCGTCAGGAAATCCCAGACCCGGCCGTACGGCCCGTCTTCGCCCTGACGCTTCTCGTTCTGCACTACCCCGCGCTGCTCGTCGAGCCTGGCCTGAGTCACCGCGCCGAGGAGGTGGCCCATCCGATCCGACTCGAGCCAGAGCACCAGGTCGAGCGCGCTCACCGGGACGTTCTGGAAGTAGTTGGTCCGGTCCGAATTCGTGGTCCCGTTGATGTCGGTCGCGCCGACTTCCTGCAGGGCGCCGAAGAAATCCTTGTCGTAGTTCTCGCTGCCGTTGAACATCAGGTGCTCGAACAGGTGCGCGAAGCCGGTGCGTCCCGGCCGCTCGTTCTTGGACCCCACGTGATACCACATGTTCACCGCCACGATCGGCGCCTTGTGATCCTCGTGGATGATGAGCGTGAGGCCGTTGGGGAGGACGTGGCGCTCGAACGGGATGTCGATCGGCGTGGCCTGGGCCTCGAGCGACGAAACCGGGGCGCCCGGCATGGGTGCGGCGGTGGCGAGCAGAAGCATGGGAGTGACGATGCGAGGCAGACGAGTCGGCACGGCTGGCATCCTGTGATGGACGGACCTGACGAACGGAGCGATGTGGAAAGGTAGACGGTCGGCCGCCCGCGAAAGTGTCACGCCCCCCGCGCGGCGCGTGGGCCTGCCCGGTGGCTTGCCGCGCGGGGTGGCGCCAGGTTCTGGCCCAGCCAGTAGCGTCCGACCATCTGAATGGTCTCGTAGAAATCGGCGAAATGCACCGGCTTTCTGACGCAGCTGTTCGCGCCGACCTGATAGCACTGCGCCAGCTCGCGCGGCTCGTTCGCCGGCACCAGCATCACGACCGGCGCGGCGCTGGCGCGCGGGCTGGCGCGCAGCGCCCGGAGCACCTCGATCCCGTCCACGCGGGGCAACCGAAGGTCGAGCAGGGTGAGGCGGGGCAGCGTCGCCCCGAGCCGGTGGCGGAAGGCGCCCCGGCCCAGCAGATAGTCCAGCGCCTCTTCGCCGTCGCGCGCGACGGTGATGCGGCAGCGTGGGTCGAGATCGCGGAGCGGTCGGGAGGTGAGCTCGACCTCGAGCGGGTTGTCCTGGACCAGCAGCACGTCGGCGTCGTCAGGACGCATGTCGCACGTCGGGACCGCCGAAAGTGATGGAGAATGTCGCGCCCTCGTCCACTTCCGACTCGGCCCAGACGCGGCCGCCGTGTCGCTGCGCGATGCGCTGCACGAAGGACAGTCCGGCGCCTTCGCCCTCGAACTCGTCGGCCCGGTGCAGGCGTTGGAAGAGTCCGAACAACTTTCCGGCGTATGCCATCTTGAACCCCACGCCGTTGTCCTGGATCGCGATGCCGTCGTGCTCGTCGGCGTGGATCGGACGGATGCGGATGCTCCCGCGGGCGCGCGTGCGGGTGAACTTCACCGCGTTGGCGAGCAGCTCGGCGACCGCGACCTTGGCGAGGGCGGGGTCGCACTCGAGCATCGGCAGCGGCTCGACCACCCAGTCGATGGTCCGATCGCCGGTTTCGGACTGGAGCTGGCTCACCGCGTCCTCCACCAGGGTGGTGAAGTCCACCGGGCGCCGCAGCATGTCCTGGCGGCCGAGCCGGTTGAGCTGCACCAGGTCGTCCAGCATGCCGGCCATGCGTGTGGCGCTCTCGCCGATCCGCGTGGCGTAGTGCCGGAGCGCCGGGTCGAGTCCGGGGCCGCCGTCCTGCTGCATCAGCTCGGCGAAGCCGCCGATGTGGCGCACCGGCGCGCTCAGGTCGTGCGACACGGAGTAGAGCAGCGTCTCCAGCTCGGCGGTGGTCGAACGGAGGGCGGCACCCCGCTCGGCGATCCGGCGCTCGAGATCGGCCGTCTTCTGGGCCAGCTCGTCGCGCAGACTGGCGTGTTGGATCGCGATGGCGATGGGCGCGGCCACCTCCAGCGCGATGTCGCGGTGCTCCGAGTCGAAGGCGTCCACGTCCGTGGAGGCGAGATTGACCTCGCCGATGGCCTCGCCGTCCGCCAGCAGCGGCACGGTGAGAATGCTGTGGAGTCCCTCCTCGAGCAGCTGCCGGTAGATCGGCGGCGGCGCCTCCGCGGCGGCGATGTCCTCGGCGTAGCGCACGGTGCCGCGGCGCAGCACCTCAATGGGCGAGAGCGTGTCCAGTGGAATCGGCGCGGCCGAGATGGGATGGCCGCCGGCGTATCCGGCAATGAGCTGAGCCTGACCCTTGGGGAAGTCGAACAGGCTGATGGTGCAGCGCTGGCAGGGCACGAGGCGCCGCAATCGCCCGAGCGCTGCCCGGCCGATCTCCGCCGGAGAGCGAGCCGAGAGAATGGCCTGCCCCATGTCATGCAGGATCGCCAGACGCTCCGCCGAGCGGCGCAACCGTTCCTCCGCCTGCTTGCGCTCGGTGATGTCGGTGACCATGCCCACGGTGCCGATGAGCCCGCCGTCGCGACTCACGATCGGGCTGGAGGACACCAGGCCCCACAGCTCGCCCCCGTCGCGCCGCTGGAAGCGGAGATCTCGGCTCTCGCCGCCGGACGCGGAGGGGCGGGCGAGGGTGCGCTGGGCTCCGGCGCGCGACCCGGCGTCGATGAAATCGTAGACCCGGCGGCCGAGCATCGCGCCATTCTGGTAGCCCAGCAGCTCGGTCATCCGCTGGTTCACGTAGGTGATCACCCCGCGATCGTCGGCGAGCCAGATCCCTTCCTGCGCGACGTCCACCAACTGCTTGAACCGCTGCTCGCTCTCCTGCAGCGTGCGGGTCCGCTCTTCCAGGCGGAGCTGGCGGGACTCATAGGCGGCCGCGTGGCCCAGGGCCGCGCCCATGAGTCCGCTCAGGAGCCGCATCGCCTTGGCGTCGCGGTCGCTGAACGCGTTGGGCCGGGTGGCGACCACCTTGAGCACCCCGAGGATCCGCTGCTCGTCGGTGAGCGGTGCCGCGAGCAGCGACCGCACACCCAGCTGACGATACGCGTCGTGTCCCACTCGTGAGTCGGCCACCAAGTCGTCGGAGCGCTGCAGCTCACCGGTGCGCACGGCGAGCCCCGAGAGGCTGTCGGCCAACAGGAGTCGCGGCGCGTCGGTACCGATATGGACCTGAGGAACGAGCTCGTCGCCTTCGATCGCTTCGATCACCGCGCCGTCCGCGCCGGTGAGGCGCATGCCGCGGTCGGCGATCACCCGCATGACCGTCTGCGAGTCGAGCCCGGCCGCGGCCACGGCCTGCTGAATCTCGATCATCGCCTGGAAGAGCTCGGCGTCGAGGCGCATCGCCTCTTCCGCCAGCTTCCGCTCGGTGATGTCGAACTCGGTGCCGAGGTAGCCGATCTGGCGACCCCTGTCGTCGCGGAGCGGCTCCCACGAGCTGGAGGACCAGCGCTCATGTCCCCCGCGCGCGACCACCCGATACTCCTGGTCGCGCAGGGAGCCGCCTTGCGCCAGTTGCTCCCACTCGGCGGTCAGCGCGGGCCGGTCGTCGGGATGGATATACTGGAGGAACTCCTGATCGCGCAGGTCTTCCTCGGGGTAGCCGGTCAGCCGCTCGAAGGCCGGGTTCGCCATCGTGAGCTGGAGCTTCATGTCGTAGGCGACCACGCCTTCGCGCATGGACTCCGTGACGGTGCGCAGCTGGCCCCGCGCGTCGGCGGCCGCTTCCTCGGCGTCGCGGCGGTGCCAGTGCATCACCAGGAGCGCCACCAGCAGTGCCAGGGCCAGCAGCCCGGCGACCGCCGCGGCGATGGCCAGCTGGCCGGGCGGGATGCCTTCGATCAGACCAGCGAGCGCGTCGCCCACGAAGCGGATTCCTCAGCGGAGAGGTCGGCGCCCAGGATCTGGCGCACCTTCCCCAGTAAGCGGTCGAGCGAGAAGGGTTTCTCCAGGAACTCGATGCCCGGCTCGAGCATCCGGTGTCGGGCGATAGCGCCGTCGCTGGTGCCCGACACATACAGGACCTTGATCGCGGGGCGGTGGATCCCGAGCCGCGCGGCCAGCTCGCGTCCGCTCGCCCGGGGCAGGAGCACATCGGTCACCAGGAGGTGGATGTGCCCCGGGTGCCGGTCCGCGGCCGCGATGGCCGTCTCGGCGTCGCTTTGAGCGAGCACGGTGTACCCCGCTCGCTCCAGCGCGCGGCGGCTTACGTCGCGCACCTGGGCGTCGTCTTCCACCAGCAGGATGGTCTCGCTGCCCTCGAGCGCGGCGCCCTCGGCCGACCCGAGGCTGTCGGGGCTCGCCACCAGGCTCGGGATGAAGAGGGTGAAGGTGGTGCCCACGCCGGGCGTGCTCACCACGGTCACATGGCCGCCGCTCTGGCGCGCGATCGTGGCGACCGACGAGAGGTCCACCACTTCTTCCGCGCCACCTGCCGGGGGATTGAACACGCGCGCCAGGGCATCGGGGTTGAGCCCCGCACCCGTGTGACTGACTTCGAGCGTCACGTAGGAGCCCGCGCGAAGGCCTGGCCCTGACGCAGCCGCCTCGTCCAGCTGAGCCCGGCCGGTCCGAAGCGTGAGTCGCCCACCACCGGGCATGGAGGCCCGTGCATGGGTGCCGAGCTGAAGGAGGATCTGCTCCAGCTGGCCGGCGTCGGCGAGCACCGGCTCGAGATCGCTCTCCAGCTCGGATTGGACCTCCACCGCCGGACCGACGACCTGGCGGATGGCGCTCGTGGTTCCGGAGACGAGCTGGTTGAGGTCGAGGAAGCGGGGGGAGAGGTGGGGACGGCGGCTGAACGAGAGGAGCTGGCGCGTGAGCGTTGCCGCGCGATCCGCCGCCTGACGGATCCGGGCCAGGTCTTCCTGAGCCTCGGGTGACAGGGTGGCCTCGTCCAGCAGGAGCGCCACATGGCCCATGATGCCGGTGATCAGGTTGTTGAAGTCGTGCGCGATGCCGCCGGCCAGCTGAGCCATCTCTCCGGTCCGCCCGAGCTGCGCCAGTCGCTGCGTGAGCGCGCGCCGGTCGGTCACGTCGGTAGTACACCCCGAGTAGCCGAGGAAGCTGCCGTCCGCGGCAGAGATCGGCTCGCCGACCCCGAGTAACCAGCGGTATTCACCGTCCACGTCCAGCATCCGGAATTCCATACAAACCGGGGCACGGGCGGACACGGCCGTGGAATACTCCGCCACGAACTGGTCGCGATCGTCCGGATGCAGGTCCTCCACCCACCCCCAGCCGAGCATCTCGCTCAGTGGACGCCCAGTCAGGTCGCTCCACCGCTCGTTCAGGTAGTCACACGCGCCGTCCGGGCCCGCGGTCCAGAGGAGGACCGGCAGGCGGTCGTACGCGAGACGAGGATCCAGCAAGGTCATGCCAATCGTCCCTTGTGCAGGGCGAGGAGGGGGAGTGCCAATTTCGCGGCCGATTGCGGCGGGGGCAAGAGCGCGTGGGGCCTGCGGTGGCGGCGGAAGCCTTTGCGGCATACACTTTTCGGATGCCTTTCCTCGATACCGAACGACAGCGGGCCGCGGTGATGGTGCTGGTCCTGGGCATCGCGCTGGTCGTCGCCCTCTGGCCGTTCAGCACCGGGCTGATCGGCGCCCCGGTGCTCTATGTCGTGATGGCGCCGCTGCATCGGTGGCTGTCCCGGTGGATGCCGCAGTGGTTGGCCGCCGGGGTGGTGATCGTCCTGGCCATCATCCTGACCCTCGGCCCCGGGCTCTCGATCCTCGGCCTGGTCGCCACCGAGGCGCAGGACATGGCCACCGGGGTCATCCGGAGCCCCCTCCTGGCCCGGATCAGCCGGATCCGGGTTGGCCCCTACCAGGTCGGGGCCCAGCTGGAGCAGATCGGGTCCCAGGTGGTCTCGTTCATCGGTGCCAGCGCGCTGGGCCTGATCGGGACCGCGACCCGGGCGGGCATCCAGCTCACCATCGCCATGTTCGGCCTCTACTACCTCCTCCTCGCGCCCGAGATGACCTGGCGCGCCGTCCGGCCCTTCATCCCATTCTCCGCCGCCAGCGCTGAGGTCCTGCGCCGCCGGTTTGGTGACGTCACGATCTCCACGCTGGTAGGGACCGGCGTGACGGCCGGATTCCAGGGAATCGCGGTCGGCATGGCGTTCTGGGTGGTGGGCCTGTCCAACCCACTCTTCTGGGGTGTGGTGACCGTCGTCTTCGCCATCCTGCCGGTGGTGGGCAGCGGGCTCGTGTGGGGGCCGGGAGCCGCCGCGCTCGCCATGGACGGGCGCTACGGCGCCGCTATCGGCCTGGCGATCTGGGGGATCGTCGTCGTGGGCAACGTGGACAACGTCATCCGGCCGATCGTCTTCCGGCGCTGGGCCCAGATCCATCCCTTCGTCACCGTGATCGGCGCGTTTATGGGTCTGCGCTACTTCGGGTTGCTCGGGCTGCTGATCGGCCCGCTCGCGATCTCCTACTTCTTCGAGCTGATCCGGATGTACCGGGTGGAGTACCTGGAGGACGTGGAGACCGAGTTGAGCGCGGAGCAGCTGGCGGAGGTCCAGCGTCGGCTGACCCCCCCGGTGGGAATGCCGGGGCCGATGCTCTAGGGCGTGGATGTTACTCTGAGCGCAGCGAAGGGGACCATGCGAGCATGGTCCCCTTCACTGCGTTCAGGGTGACATCCACTTGCCACCCACCGGTCCGGCTTAGTTCAGCTTGGTCAGCTCCACGCGTCGGTTCTGCGCGCGGCCGTCCACCGTCTTGTTCGAGGCGACCGGCTGGTCCGGGCCGAACCCACGGGCGGTGAGCCGGTCCTCGGCCACGCCCTTGGAGATCAGGTAAGTGCGCACCGCGTCAGCCCGGGACCGCGAGAGCCGCCGGTTGAGGGCGAGGCCGCCGGTGTTGTCGGTGTGGCCGGTGACCTGGACCTTGATCGAGTCGTTGGCCACGAGGGACTCGGCGACGCCGTTGAGGATCGTCTCCGATTCCGGCGTGAGCGTTGCCTTGCCGGTCTCGAAGTTCACGCCCTCGAGGATGAGCGTCTTCTTGGTGGGCTGGAAGAGGACCTGGCACCCGTCGCCATCCACTTCGACACCCGCGGGCGTGCTGGGGCACCGGTCGGCGGCATCGTTGACGCCGTCGCCATCGCCGTCCCGCTGCGAGGGTCCGCAGCCCTTCGCATCGACCTGGTCGCCCTTCGGCGTATCGGCGCAGGTATCTACGTCGTCAGTCACGCCATCGCCGTCGGCATCCTTGGGCAGCGAGCAGCCCTTCTCGTCCACCTTGTCGCCCTTCGGCGTGTCGGCGCAGCCGTCCACGTCATCGTTCACGCCGTCGCCGTCGGCATCCTTCGGCAGCGAGCAGCCCTTGGCGTCCACCTTGTCGCCGGCCGGCGTGTCGGCGCAGGCGTCGGCGTCATCGAAGACCCCGTCGCCGTCGGCGTCCTTGACCGTACAGCCCTTGGCGTCCACCCGGTCGCCCGCCGGCGTCTTCTTGCACTCGTCCACATCGTCGGGCACGCCGTCGGCGTCACGGTCCCGCGGCCCGGCGGAGCGGCCGCCGAGCAGGAAGCTCAGCCCCGGCTGCAGGCCCCAATGCCAGTTGTCGGTGGATCCGTTGTCGGGCGATGGGATGTAGTCGACGTAGGTGTCGATCCGGATCGAGGTCACGTCGCCCAGGCCGAGCCGGACGCCGGCGTTTCCGGTCACGCCGTGATCGGAGAGCCGGTAGCCGCCATCCCGGAACCGCGTGTGGGTATAGCCGCCACCCAGAAGGACCCCCACATGCTCGCTCGCCGGGAAGTTGAGCACGACGCGCGCGTGCAGCGGCATGTACTTCACGTCGACGTCGTTCGGCCCGTTCGTCGGGACCCACGACCCCTCGGCCTCGAGAGCCAGGCGATCAGACAGGAAGTACCCGATTCGCGCACCCGGACCGCCCTTGGCCTGATTCAGTCGGAGGGCACGGTCGAAATAGGCAACCGTCGGAAAGACTCCAACCTCGAACGTGCCTGCTCGCTGGGCTTGAGCTTCAGACGCTGCGACCAACGCCACGGCGAGGGCCAGGGCGGACTTGCGCATCATGTTCCTCCTCACAGATAGGACACCAGCGCTACAGTTTTGCATATTGGAACGAACCGGGTCTTCGAGACCACAATATATGAAGGACCCGCTGCAAATAGCTACACTATGTTCTGTCATGCTGCCCTTACCATCGCTCTCGCTCAAGTTGTTCGCCCTCGCGGGTCTGGCCCTGGTCGCGGACCCGGCGCCGGAGCTCCGTGTGCCGGCGGGGTCGCCGCTGGGAGCGTCCGAGCACGGTCGGTACCTCACGGGCGCCATCGTCTACAGCCCGATGCGATCGGGGCTGCTCACCGACCGCTCCAGCGAGGAGCGGGTGCGGTCGTTGCGCGACGGACTTCGCCCGATCGCGGAGCGCCATCACAGGATGGTCGCGCAGGTGGCGATCGGGTGGACGCTGGCCTGGAACGGCGTAACCGCCGCGATCGTCGGCGCGCGCGCCCCGGAGTGACCATGGGCATCCACCACGTCACCGCGATCGTTCGGGAGCCGCAGCGCAATCTCGATTTCTACGCCGGCATTCTCGGCATGCGGCTGGTGAAGGTCACCGTCAACTACGATGACCCCGGCAGGTACCACTTCTACTACGGGGACGAGCTCGGCCGCCCCGGGTCACTGCTCACGTTCTTCCCCTGGACCACGGGCCGCCCTGGCCGACAGGGCACGGGCCAGATCAACGGCGTCGGGCTCGCTGTGCCCAGGGCATCGCTGGGATTCTGGATCGAGCGACTGCTGTCGCGCGGGGTGAAGTTCGAGGGACCGACTCGGCGATTCGACGAACAGGTGCTCGCGTTCGCGGACCCCGACGGATTGATGCTGGAGATCATCGCCACGCCGCGTGTCGGCGATATTTCGGGATGGAGCGGGCCGGTGCCGGTGGAACATGCGGTGCGGGGAGTGCACGCCGTGACCATCTGGGAGGATGGCGAGGCGGGCTCCGCCGCCTTCCTGACGGACAGGATGGGCTTTCGCGCGACGGCGTCAGACGACAACCGCTATCGCTTCGAATCCGGCGACACCGGCCTGGGTACGGTGGTGGACCTTCGCCGCGCGCCGGGGTTCTGGGGCGGAACGGATGGAGTGGGCACCGTTCATCACGTGGCCTTCCGCGCGGCCGATGATGCCGAGCAGCTGGCGCGGCGCGAGTCGCTCGTGGGAGCGGGCGTCGCCGTGACGGAGGTGAGGGATCGGCAGTACTTCCGCTCGATCTACTTTCGCGAGCCCGGCGGAGTGCTCTATGAGATCGCCACCGACGGTCCGGGGTTCACCCTGGACGAGCCGGCCGCGGAGCTGGGCAGCTCGCTCAAGCTCCCGGCGCACCTGGAGCGGATGCGACCTCGCCTCGAGGTCGCCTTGCCGCCGATTCACTTGCCGCACGTCCCACGTCGATCGAGGGCTGAGTGACGGCCGAGCTTGGATTCGTTCACCGATTCGCCCCGGGGGCACCCGAGGCTCCCGTGCTTCTGCTCCTGCACGGGACTGGGGGCAACGAGGATGACCTGCTACCGCTGGGCGAGTCGCTCCGGCCGGGGGCCGCGCTCCTGAGCCCGCGAGGCAAGGTGCTGGAGAACGGGATGCCGCGCTTCTTCCGACGACTCGCCGAGGGTGTGTTCGACCTGGAGGATCTCCGGGCGAGAACTCACGAGCTGGCCGATTTCGTGGAGGCGGCGGACAAGGCCTACGAGCTTGGCGGTCGCAAGCCGATCGCGGTTGGGTTCTCCAACGGGGCGAACATCGCGGCCGCGATGCTGCTGCTGCGTCCGGGCACGCTGGGCGGGGCGCTGCTGATTCGCGCGATGGTGCCGCTGGTTCCGGAATCACCGCCCGATCTGGCAGGGATTCCGGTGCAGATCAACGCCGGGCAGGCCGACTCGCTCATACCGCCGGCACAGAGCGAGGCGCTCGCCGCAATGCTCGATCAGGCGGGCGCGGTGGTCAAACTTCAGTGGATACCCGGAGGTCACGCACTCACGCGGGAGGATCTGGAGACGGGGCGGCAGTGGTTCGGTTTTTCTTCTCTTTCGCCGGATGGCGGCCGACAGCGATGGTAGGAATGCCGCCGTCTTTTCGCGCGGTCCGCGGGCGCCGACGCCGCCCATGACAACCACAGAGGGGATATGTGATGCTTCCTGCCGCCCTGGAGCAGGAGCGCCTGCTGATTGCGGAGCGCCTCCTCACCGAAATCGAACGCCGCCACGGCCTGCCACACCCCATCAATCGCGACATTCATCCCGTCATCATCGACCGCTTTCTCGCCGCATACCTCCCCGAGGCTCGGGAGGGCGAACTGGCTCCGCTCAGTCTCGAGTACGCATTCGCCCCCAGCCTCACGGACTCCCTCAAGCTGTTACAGGAGGTAGTCAGCGAGACAGCCGACGGCCGAGGCGCCGCGCTGTACATCCACGACCTGGACACCGGGGTCACCGCCGACATCCACGAGCTGCACTAGCGTGATGTCAAACCGGGACGAGGAGTGAGGCCACCGATGCGTGGCTCTCGCTTCTCGCCGCCGGAATCTTTCCTCCACTCCATCTCCATCCCCCCCCGCGGTCTCTCCGTCGGCACCCGCGTCGCATCCGTGCTGGTCCCTGTGGCGCTCGCCCTTGCCGCGCTCGCTCTTCCGGTCGCCGCGCGTGCTCAGAGCGCGGCGACGGCGGAGAGTCTCGTGCAGCGGCTGGCCACGATTCCGGCGGTTACCGGCCTCGAGCAACGGATGGTGGACACGCTTCTTGCGCTCCTTCCCGGAGCCAGGCGCGACCGCGCGGGCAACGCGGTCCTGACTCTCGGGTCCGGAACATCACGCCGGCTACTGGCCTGCCCTGTCGACGAGCCGGGGTATGTGGTGGGGCAGATTCGGCCGGACGGATATCTGACGCTTCGGCGGGCGCCCGGCGGCATCTCGACGGTGCGTGAGGCTCAGCTCGAGGGTCAACGGGTGGATGTGGAGACCGCGCGGGGCCCGGTGCCCGGGGTGGTCGCGGTCCGGTCGATTCATCTGACCCGCGGCCGCGATCCGCGGCCGGGTCGCTTCACTGTCGACAGCGCCGTGGTGGACCTGGGGGCCGGGGCCGAGTCGGAAGTCGAGGCGCTCGGTGTGCGGGTGCTGTCGCCGGTGACGCTGCACAAGACCGTCCATCGGTATGGGCAGGGGGCGCTCGCGGCGCCGATGGCCGGACGGCGCGCCGGCTGCGCCGCGCTGATCGCCGCCGCGCGCCGCGCCTCGGCGGAGCAGGGCATGATCCCCCGGCGCGAGTCGGTGGTCATCGCGTTCGTGGTGGAGCAGGGGCTCGCCGGGCGCGGGCTCGCGACCATCGCCAACGCGATGGGCCCCTTCGTCGAGTCGGTGATCGTGGATGCCGAAGGGGCGAGCGGTGGATCCGCCGGAGAGCTTCCCCGGCTCGGCCGGGTCCGGACGCGAAGCGTACCGGTGCGCTACGGGGGGACCGCGGTGGAGACCGTGTTGCTTTCCGATGTGGAGCGGCTGGCCGCCGACCTGGCCACGGTCATCAGGGGCGCGCGGTGAGAGTCGCCCTGGCGCTCCTGGTGCTGTGGCCCGCGGGGGCGGTCGCCGCGCAGGACGTCGAGCGGATCGGCCAAGCGGAGTCGGTCCTGGAGACACTGGTCGAGAGCTACGGCGTCTCCGGCATGGAGTCGCCGGTGCGGGACGCGGTGCGCCGCCTGCTCCCCGGCTGGGCCAGGTCCGAGGTGGACTCCGCCGGCAACATCTGGGTCCGCGCCGGGAAGGGCGAGCCGACCGTGGTCATGGTGGCGCACCTCGACGAGATCGGCTTCTCGGTGACGGCGATCGGGGAAGACGGGATACTGACGGTCGAGCCGGTCGGCGGAATCTTCCCGCGCCTCTGGGCCGGCCGGCCCGCGCTGGTTCATGGCGGGCGCGCTCCAGTTCCGGCTGTGTTTCAGCCGCTCGACACCGCGCTGGCCGCCGGCGAGCCCACCACGCTGCGCGTGGATCTGGGTGCCACGACCCGCGCGGCGGTCGAGGCGCTCGGGGTACGCGTGGGACATACCGTCACCAGTCCGAAGCAGTACGTCCGCCTCGCCGGAAGCCGGGCGACCGCGCGCTCGTTCGACGACCGGGTCGGCTCGACCGCGCTGGTGCTCGCCGTGCAGCGGCTCGACCCCGCGAAGCTGCGTCACATGGTGATTTTTCTGTGGAGTGTCCGGGAGGAGATCGGACTCGAGGGTGCATACGCGGCCGCGAGGGCTCTCGGGCTCGGGACTGCGCGAGTCCACGCGATCGACACCTTCGTCTCCGCGGACTCGCCGCTCGAGCCGCGGCAGTTCGGTGTGGCGCCGCTGGGCCGGGGTCCGGTGGCCCGTGCGCTCGACAACAGCTCGGTCACTCCGCCGGCGCTGCTCGATTCGCTCGTGGTGCTCGCTGCGGAGCGGAGCATTCCGCTGCAGGTGGGAAGCACCAACGGCGGGAACGACGGCTCCGCCTTCGCCGAATTCGGCGTGCCCGATGTGCCGGTTGGCTGGCCGCTCCGCTACTCCCATTCCCCGGTGGAGGTCGCCGACCTCCGCGACGTGGCCCACCTCGCCGACCTGGTGCAGGCGATCGCCGAGCGCTGGTAGCGCTTCCGGCCAGGATGTCTCGCGTACCGCCCCTTGTGCCACAGCCCGTCGTGCGCATATTCATGCATTATGCACTCTGGCCCTCTCGCCCTCGCTTTTTCCGGGGGCCTCGACACCTCGTACTGCGTCCCCCGGCTGGCCGAGGACGGTTGGACCGTCCACACGGTCTACGTGGACACCGGCGGCACCACCGCGGGCGACCGCGCGGGCATCCGCCGCCAGGCCGAGGCCGTCGGCGCCGTGGCGCACCACGAGGTGGATGCGCGTGAGCGAGTCTACGACCGCTTCGTTCGCTACCTGATCCAGGCCAACGTCCTGCGGGGCGAGGTATACCCGCTCAGCGTTGCGGCCGAGCGGACCCAGCAGGCGCTGGCGGTCGTCGAGGTGGCGCGAGGGATCAACGCCGAGGCCGTCGCGCACGGATCCACGGGAGCGGGGAACGACCAGGTGCGGTTCGACGTCGCCCTGAGGGTGCTGGCCCCGGAACTCGCCATCGTGACACCCATCCGGGACGCCGGCATCACCCGCGAGCGGGCCATCGCCTATCTCCAGGAGCGCGGACTCCCGGTGCCTTCGCGTGCGGGGAGCTACAGCGTGAACCGCGGGCTCTGGGGCACCACCTGGGGCGGAGGATGGACCCACGACACCTGGGCCGGTCCTCCGCCCGAGCTGATCGATCCGCCGGCGGACGCGCCCGCGTCCGGCGAGCTGGTGCTCGGCTGGGACCATGGTCTCCCCGTCACGCTCGACGGCGTGCCTCTCGCCGGGCCGGCGCTCGTCGCCCGCCTGGGCGAGATCGCCGCGACCTACGGCATCGGACGCGGCATCCACGTCGGCGAGACGGCGCTCGGCATCAAGGGGCGCATCGGCTTCGAGGCCGGCGCGGCCCTCATGCTGATCGGTGCCCACCGGGAGCTCGAGAAGCTGGTGCTCACCAAGTGGCAGGTCTTCTGGAAGGACCAGCTCGGCCGGTTCTACGGCGACCGGCTGCACGAGGGTCACTACTTCGACCCGGCGCTGCGCGACATCGAGGCACTGATCACCAGCTCCCAGGCACGCGTCACCGGTGAGACCCGCGTCCGGCTCGCGCCCGGCCGCTTTCAGGTCGTCGGCACCCGCAGTCCCCATTCCATGATGGATACCTCCGTCGCCACATACGGCGAGGAGAATCGGCTCTGGACCGGCGAGGAGGCGCGCGCCTTCGCGCGCGTGTCAGCCGTACCCTCGCTGCTGGCGGCGCGGGCCAAAGGAGAAGCCCCATGGTCGTGACCACCCGCGTCCGCCTCGACCGCATCGCGTCCGCCACCCGCAACGCCGCACTCTCGCCCGAGGTGATCGTGGGCGATCAGATCGTGTCGGCGGAGGGCTACGTGCTCGCCGTGCGGATCCTGGAGGACAAGTCGACCTACAATACGGTCGAGGACGTGACCGGTCGGATGCTCTCGCTCCGCGGGGGCGATGTCCTCGCCGGCGTGCTCGGCACCCGGCGCGCCCTCAGGGGATACGCGGGCGTGGTGCCGCAGCACCTGGCCGTGGGCGACACCATCGAGGTGCTCAACCTCGGCGGCATCCTGGGCCGATGCACCTCGGTGAACCCGGACATCGGGCCGCCGTTCCGGGCCGAGGTGGTGGGCGCGGTTCTCGCCTTCCCCGAGCTGGGCGACCGCGTGGGCCGTCCGGCCCACATCCGCGACCGCGCGGTGCCTCCCTCGGACGTGCTGGAGAGCCGCGTGCCCGTGGTGTACGTCGCGGGCACCTGCATGAACGCCGGCAAGACCGTCGCCGCGTCGGAGCTGGTGCGCGGCCTCGCGCGGAGCGGGCTCCGGGTCGCGGCGGCCAAGCTCACCGGCGTGTCGCTCATGCGTGACGCGCTCTCCATGCTCGACGCCGGCGCCATCGCCGCGCTCACCTTCAACGACGTGGGCATCGCCAGCACGCACGCAGGCGTCACCGTCACCACCGCCAAAGGCATCTTCAACCGCCTCGCCGCGTCCAAGCCCGACGTCGTGGTGGCCGAGCTGGGCGACGGCATCCTCGGCGAGTACGGCGTGCAGGATATCCTGCACGACCCCGAGCTGATGTCGGTCGGCGCCGCGTACGTGATGGCGGCGCCCGACCCCGTGGCCTGCTGGGGCGCGGCCGAGCTGATGCAGCGGGAGTTCAACCTGCCGATCACCGCGATCACCGGACCCGCCACCGACAACGAGGTGGGCCAGGTGTACATCTCCGGCAGTCTGGGGCTCCAGGCGCACAACGCCCGGCGCGACGCGGCCGGTCTGGTGGCCACCGTGCGCACGGCGATGGCCGAATGGGCGGAGCGTTCCGAGAGCCTCGCCGTCGCGGTCTCGTGAACGTCGCCCTCTCGTGAACGTCGCCGTGGTGGGGGCCGCCGGCTATGCCGGCGGCGAGCTGCTCCGTCTCCTCTACCAGCATCCCGAGGTGCGCGAGTGCGTCGCGACCAGCCGGAGCAAGGGCGGCGCCCCGGTCGCCGACGCGCACCCTGCGCTCGCGACCGTCACCGATGCCCGCTTTTCCGGCGAGGCACCCGGTGAGATCGCGCGCGGCCGCGACGTCGTCTTTCTCTGCCTCGAGCACGGCGAGTCGTCGCGCGTGGCCGCCGAGGTGTTCGCGGCGAAGCCCAGGCTGGTGGTGGACCTCGCGGCGGACTTCCGGGTCCGAGACTCCGCCCTCTACGAGCGCTACTACGGTCCCCATCCGGCGCCCGAGCTCCTGTCCCGGTTCTGCTACGCTCTCGCCGATGTGATCGGGCCGGGTCTCCGGGGCGCGGGCGCGCTCGCCGCGCCCGGCTGCTTCGCCACCGCGGCCCAGCTCGCGCTCTATCCTCTCGCGCGGGCGGGGCTCGACGTTTCCCCCTCCCTGTTCGCCATCACGGGATCCAGCGGCGCGGGTATCCAGCCGAAGGCGACCACTCACCACCCGATGCGGGCCCACAACGTCTTCGCCTACTCCGTCCTCGGCCACCGGCACGAGGCGGAGGTGTTGCAGTCGTGGCGGGAATGGATCGGCCGGCCCGACGCGCACGCGCGTCTGATGACGCACTCCGGGCCGTTCGTGCGCGGGATCTACCTGACCCTGCACGCGTATCTCCCGCGGGGCGCCGCCGTCAGCGCCGGCGACCCCGGGACCGCCGCGAGCACCTGGTTCCGCGACGCCTACGCCGGCCGGCCGTTCGTCCGGGTGCTGGACGCGCCGCCCCAGCTCACCCATGCCGTGGGGACCAACTACGCCCTGGTCCACGCGGCGGAGAGCGATGACGGATCGGAGGTCCAGGTGACGGTCGCGATGGACAATCTGGTGAAGGGTGCCGGCGGCCAGGCGATCCAGGCGATGAACCTGGCGCTGGGAATTGAGGAGACGGCGGGACTCACCGCCGGGAGCATCTACCCATGCTGACTGGCCGCTCAGGCGCCGCGGTCGAGGCGCCTCCCGCCCTCCTCCCCGTCTACGCGCAATTCCCCATTCGTCCCGTCCGCGGGCACGGCTCGTGGCTGGTGGACGAGGCGGGCGACGAGTGGCTCGACGCGTACGGCGGGCACGCCGTGGCCGCCACCGGACACTCCCACCCCGACGTCGTGCGCGCGATCGCCACGCAGGCCGAGGCGCTGCTGTTCTATTCGACGGCGGTGCCCCACCCGCTCCGTGAGCGGCTGGCCCAGCGGCTGGCCGACCTCTGTCCGGCGCCGCTGGAGCGGGTGTTCTTCTGCAACTCCGGCGCGGAGGCGAACGAGAACGCCCTGCACCTGGCGCGCAAGTGGACGGGCAGACGGCAGATCGTTTCGGTGCGGGGCGGCTGGCACGGCCGCACGGTCGGGACACTCGCGTGCACCGACGGCGCACGCTACGAGGAGGCCGCGTCGCGCAGCGGCATCCCGCTCTCGCGTAAGGTGCCGGTGGACGACGTGGCGGCGCTCGAGGCCGCGGTGGACGGCGAGGTGGCCGCCGTCATCATGGAACCGGTCCAGGGTCTCTCCGGCGCGCGCGACCTGTCGCCCGACTTCCTCCGCGCGGCTCGCCGCGCCTGCGACGCGCACGGCGCGGCCCTCGTGTTCGACGAGGTCCAGTGCGGCGTGGGCCGCTGCGGCGCGTTCAGCGCGGCGGAGGCGGTCGGGGTGATCCCGGACGTGCTGACGTTCGCCAAGGGCCTCGCCTCAGGGCTCCCCATCGGAGCGGTCGTCGCCACCTCGTCGGTGACCGCGGCCATCGGCATCGGCGATCTCGGAAGCACGTTCGGCGGCGGGCCGGTGCCCTGCGCGGCGGCGCTCGCCACGATCGATGTGATCGAGCGGGATGGCCTGGTGGGAAATGCCTTGCGGGTCGGCGCCCGGCTCGCGCGGGGGGCGCTGGCGCTCGGAGTCCGGCACGTGAGCGGCCGCGGGCTCCTGCTGGGACTGCATCTCGACCGCCCGGCCGCCGAGGTCCAGCGCGCCCTCTTCGCCCGGCGGATCATCACCGGCACCGCGTCCGATCCCGCGGTCCTCAGGCTGCTGCCGCCACTGTCATTTTCCGCGGAGGAGGCCGATCTCCTCCTCGCGGGTCTGAAGGAGGTACTCGCGTGACCAAGCGCGATTTCCTGGCGCTCGAGGACTGGTCCATCGACGAAGTCGACGCGCTGCTCGCCCTGGCCGCGCGGGTGAAACGGGGCGAGATCGGCGGCGGACTCGAGCGGAAGGTGCTCGCGATGGTGTTCATGGACCCGAGCCTGCGCACCCGCACCAGCTTCGAGACCGCGATGTTCCTCCACGGCGGCCACGCGGTCGTGCTGGAGCCGGGGAAGGGGAGCTGGTCCCTGGAGACCGAGCCTGGCGCGGTGATGGATGGCGACACGGTTGAGCACATCGTGGACGCGGCCCGCGTGCTCGGCCGCTACGCCGACGCGCTCGGCGTGCGCTCCTTCCCGCGGGGCCGCGACTGGGTCACCGCACGACAGGACGCGATCGTGCGGAGCTTCGCCCGCCACTGCGAGAAGCCGGTGATCAACCTGGAGTCGGCCCGCCGCCATCCCTGCCAGGCGCTGGCCGACGCCATGACCCTGCGGGAGAAGCTGGGTGAGACCGCCGGCAAGCGCTTCGTGCTGACGTGGGCCTGGCATCCCAAGGCATTGCCCACCGCCGTGCCCGCGAGTGCCGCGCTCGCCGCCGCGCGGCTCGGTATGGAGATCGTGATCGCGCGGCCGCCGGGGTACGAGCTCGACCCGGAGGACACCGCGCAGATCCGGCGCATCGCGCAGGAGACCGGCGGCGAGTTCGTCCACATCATCGAGGACCCCGACGAGGCCACGGTCGGCGCCGACGCGGTCTACGTGAAGTCGTGGGGATCGGTCAAGCTGTACGGCGATTCCGCAGGCGGAGGCCGCGCAGCGGGCCTGCTCTCCGCGACTGGCGTCTCACGCCCGGGCGCGTGCGGACCACCCGCGGCGGCAAGGGCATCGTGATGCACTGTCTCCCGGTCCGCCGAAACGTCGAGATCGACGACGCCGTGCTCGACGGACCGAACTCGGTGGTGGTGGATCAGGCCGAGAACCGGCTGCATGCACAGCGGGCGCTCCTGCTCACTCTCCTGGGCGAAGGCACATGAGCATCGACACCACCAAGGGCATCGCCGGCCTCAAGGGCGCTCTCCGATACGTGCGCGCGTACCGCGACCAGGTCTTCGTCGTCAAGCTCGGTGGTGAGGTGCTCGGCGCGCCGGAGGTCCTCGAGCAGGTCACCGGCCAGCTCGCGCTGCTGTCGTCGCTCAGCATCCGGCTCGTGGTCGTGCACGGGGGCGGACCCCAGGCCACTGCCCTGAGCCGCCGCCTCGGCGCGGAGCCGCAAATGGTGGCAGGCCGCCGGGTCACGGACGACGCCGCGCTCGAGGTGGCCAAAGATGGTGTATGCCGGCCAGCTCAACGTGGACCTGCTGGCGGCGCTGCGCGCGCACCGGGTGCAGGCCGTGGGACTCAGCGGCGTGGACGCCGATCTCATCACCGCTCACCGGCGCCCGCCGGTGCAGGTGGTGGACGACGACGGCAGGGCGGTGAAGGTGGACTACGGTCACGTGGGCGACGTGGACCGGGTGGATCCTCGGGTGCTCACGACGCTGGTGGAGGCGCGATTCGTGCCGGTCGTCGCCAGTCTCGCCGGCGGCGAGGACGGCGAGGTCTTCAACGTGAACGCCGACACGGTCGCGGAATCGCTCGCGGTGGCCATGCGGGCGCAGAAGCTGATCTTCCTCACCGGCGCGCCGGGCGTCCTCCGCGACCGGACCGACCCATCCACACTCGTCACATTCGCCGACCCCGATGACCTCGCCAGCCTCATGGCGAGCGGCGTCCTCGCGGGCGGCATGCGGCCCAAGGTCGAGGCCTGCATCCGCGCGGCCACGGGCGGCGTCGAGCGCACCCACATCATCGACGGCCGCACCCCGGACGCCCTGCTGCTCGAGGTGTTCACCGGCGCCGGCTGCGGCACGATGATCGTCGGCCGCAAGGAGAAGGCGACGTATCTCGGGGTGGATCTTGCCGGGTGAGCTCGAGCTGCTCGCCCAGCTGGTAGCCATTCCGTCGGTCAGCGGCGAGGAGGCCGCGGTGGCGGCGTTCGTGGAGGACACGGCACGCGGGTGGGGACTCGACGCGGTCCGGGACGACACCTCGGTTCGCATCGAGGTTCGGGGCCGGACACCCGGCCCGACGCTGGCTCTCGTCTCCCACCTCGACGTCGTCCCGCCGGGGGTGGGATGGACCCGCGATCCATTCACGCCTTCGGTCGAGGACGACCGGCTCTACGGCCGCGGATCGGGCGATGCCAAGGCCTCTGTCGCGGCGATGATCTCCGCCGCCCGCGACCTCGCGGAGGGCGCGACTCTCGCGAGCGGCAGGTTGCTCGTCATCCTCGGCTACGGCGAGGAGACGAAGAACACCACCATGGAGCGCGCGGTGGAGCGGGCGGGGCCGATCGACGCGGCCGTGGTGGGCGAGCCCACCAATCTCGACATCGCCACCGCGCAGCGCGGACTCATGATGGTGGACCTCGTCGCCCGCGGCGACCAGCGCCACGCCGGCTATGCCGCCGAGGGGGAGTTTCAGAATGCCGTGCTCGTGCTCGCCCGCGATCTGCTTCGGCTGGAGAGCCTGTTCGACGACCGGACTCATCCGGTGCTGGGTCGAACAGTCGCGACGCCCACCATGCTCGACGCGGGCGTGAGTCGCAACGTGACGCCGCCGGTCGCAACGGCGATTCTCGATGTTCGCAGCACGCCCGACTGGTCGCACGAGGAGATCGCCGATCTCCTGCGCTCGAGCCTCGAGTCCGAGGTCGTCGTTACCTCGAAACGGCTGGTCCCGTGCGAGACCCCCGCCGATTCCCGCCTGCTCGCCGCGGCCAGCCGCGCGCGGCCCGAGTCCGCCCGCTTCGGCAGTCCGACCTGCTCCGACTGGGTCTTCCTCCGCCACGTGGACGCGATCAAGGCCGGACCGGGCACGAGCCGGCGGTCGCACACGCCGGACGAATACGTGGATCTGCCGGAGGTCACCGCGGCGCGCGGCTTCTACGCGGGGATCGCGCGGGAGTACCTGACGGCGCAGCCAGGGAGCGCCTCGAACCGATGACCACCCGCCTCCTCTGGTCCTCCGGCGAAGGCGTCGACCGACGTCTTCTCGCCCTGACCGCCGCGGACGACCGCGAATGGGACGCGCGCCTGCTGCGCTGGGACGTGCTGGGGAGCCTGGGGCACATCGAAGGACTCCGAGCCTCGGGTCTCCTCGGCGTCCGGGATCACGCCCGGCTCCGTCAAGGACTTCGCGCCGCGCTGGCGGCGGCAGATCGCGGCCGCCTCCGCCTGGGCCCAAACCAGGAGGACGTGCATTCGGCAGTCGAGGAGTGGCTCACCCGCCGGCTTCCCGGCTTGGGTGAACGGCTGCATACCGGCCGCTCGCGCAACGACCAGGTCGCCTGCGACCTGCGACTCATCCTGAAGGATCGTCTCCTCGAGCTCCACGCCGGCGCTCTGGACCTGGCCGATGTCCTCGTCGCCTTTGCGCGGAAGCACCAGGGCGTCCTCTGGCCGGGCTACACGCATCAGCGCCGCGCGATGCCGTCGTCGGTCGGCCTCTGGGCCGGCGCGTATGCCGAAGGACTGCTCGACACGATCGAGTCGCTGCCCGCCCTCTGGGTCCGGGTGGACCGCTCGCCCCTCGGCAGCGCCGCGGGGTACGGCGTGCCGCTCCCCCTTCGCCGCGAGGTAGCCGCACGGGCGCTCGGTTTTGCCGGACTCGATCGCAACGTGGCGACGGTGCAGGGCGGCAGGGGCAAGCTCGAGGCGGCGGCGATCTTCTGGTGCACCCAGCTGGGACACGAGTCCGCGCGCCTGGCCCAGGACGTCATTCTCTACAGCGCCGAGGAGTTCGGTTACCTGGTGCTCCCTGCCGCCCTGGCCACCGGGTCGAGCATCATGCCGCACAAGCGAAATCCGGATCTCTTCGAGCTGACCAGGGGCCGAGCCGCGGCGCTCGAGGGCGATCTCGCAGCCGTACTGCAGATCAAGTCCCGCCTCAGCGGCGGCTATCACCGCGACTTTCAGCTCTTGAAGGAGCCGCTGCTCCGAGGCCTCGACCGTGGCGAGGCGATGCTCGCCGCGCTGCACCTCGCCGTTCCGCGGCTAGGGGTGGACCGCGCACGGTGCGCCGCCGCGCTCGCGGGCGGCGCGCTCGCGACCGACGAGGTCATGCGGCGGGTCGAGGAGGGCACGGCGTTCAGGGTCGCCTACCGGGATGTGGCCGCGGCGATTCAACGCGGTGAGTCGTTCGCGGCGCCCTCGACCTCGCGCATCGTCGCGCGGCGGCGCTCCACGGGTGGACTCGGCGACCTGGGACTCGACCGCGCGGGCTCGAGAGTGCGTCAGGCGCGCCGCTGGGGCGAGCGCGAGCGCAGGCGATTCGATCGAGCGATGGCGCGGCTCGCGGGCCGGAGATCGTCCCGATGACGGCCGACCGTCGCAAGCGGCATCTCAAGATTCTCGAGCTGATCAGCACCAGAGCGGTCCACACCCAGGAAGAGCTCGCCGAGGCACTCTCGGCGGAGGGCTGGGAGGTGACCCAGTCGTCGGTCAGCCGCGACATCGCTGCGCTCAGGCTGGTGAAGGCGGACGGCGCGTACCGGCGGCCACCGAGAGGCAGCCATGCTCAAGATCCCGACGAGCGGCGGATCGCGGACGGCGTGCTGACCTCGGAGCCGGCCGGCGACGCGCTGGTCGTGCTCCACACGCCGCCGGGAGAGGCGAACCGCGTCGCGGTGGCGGTGGACCGGCTCGCATGGCCTGACGTGGTCGGGACCCTCGCGGGAGACGACACGATCTTTCTGGCGGTGAAGGACAGGGTGGCGCAGCGGCGGGTGCTGCGGGAAGTTCGGAGGCTGACCGACAGGTGATTGACGTCGCCATAGTGTCGCCCTCAGCAAAGCGAAGGGGACCATCGTCGTGATGGCCCCCTTCGTTTCACTCAGGGTGACAGCGGTACCCCTGTTTTCTTTCGCTCCTTGGGGTTCTCAGGGCGAGAACGTGTCCACGTCGGCATCCACGTAGGTCGAGGCTCCCCGGTCGCGGGCCTGGATGGCCAGCCAGTTGACGCCGCTGGTGACCGACGCGGTGAAGGTGAGGCTGTTCCGCTCCGAGCATCCCTCGTGGGTCGCGAAGCCACCACTCATCAGGGCGTCCGCCGTGCTCGTGACCTCGACTCCGTTCACGAAGACCCGGATGTCGTTGTCGATCGCCACCCGGATCGTGGCGTTGGTGGCGCCGACCGGTACCGCGAACGGCTTCCGGAGCAGGATGTCGGTGTTCGACGGCCAGGTGGTCGCCTGGGCGGTCTGGTTCAGCGGGCACTCGTCGCCGGCGTCCACGCCGAAGCCGGCATCGCCCGTGGACCAGCCGGTGTCCTTGTAGCCGGGCTCGTCGAAGTCGGCGGTACCCGACACCGGGAATACGCGGTCGGTATTCGAGATGAGGTAGCGCCAGCCGGTGCTCTCATAGTCAATGCCGCCTGCCGCCGTCGCAGTGAAAGTCAGCGAGGCCGGGGCAAACTCCGCGTTCGGCTTATAGGGCGTGGTGTTGCTGATCGTTTGCCCGGCGATGGTCTGCGGCGTGGCAGTCACGGAGTTGGGGCCCGGGGTGTTGCCCAACTGCCAGCTAGCGAGGCTCGCGACGCCGTTGACGTTGGTCAGCACGGTGACCGGCCCGCTGCCGCCGTTGATGAGACCGCCTCCGCCGGTGACAGTGAAGACCACCGGTGCACCGATGACAGGATCGCCGTCGACGCTGCCGCTGAGCCGGACGGAGGGCGGAGTCACCGTCCCGCCCGGTGCCGCCGCGAGGCTCCCGAACGCCGCCTCGTTCGGGCTGTACGCGTTGTCCGCCGGGTTGCTGGCGGGATCCACCACGCCGAACGGGCTGAACTTCCGGGTGGTGCCGCCCACGCCGGCGCTGATGAGCGCGGCCGATGCGGCGTGCAGCGGAGTGGGCAGCAGCAGGCGCGTGGCCCACCCGAAGCTCCCGCGGCCGCCGTCCAGCAGGCCTAGGTTGGTATCGCAGCCGAGGAAGCCCACGCTCGCCGGAGGCAGCACCTCGAATTGCCCGAACACGATCCCGAGGTTGTGCCCGATCCGGAGGTTCGCCGGCAGCGTCTCGAAGTCCTGCACGCAGATGCCGGTGATGACCTCCTCGTCGAAGGTCACCTCGGGCGTCGAGGTGTACTGATAGAACGGAGGGAACTGACTCAGGCTCGTCAGCAGCGGCTCCGGCGTGTTCGGGAGCCGGATGATCGTGATGGTGGTCGCCTGGGGAGCCGCGCCCGCCGGGATGTTGACCGCCGCCTGGAGATTCCCGGTGATCACGAGCGTCGCCGGCGAGTTCGGCGTCACCACGGCGATGGCTGCATCATCGCCCAGCGTTCCCGCCGGGAAATTCGGGGGTGGCAGATTCACCAGACAGTAGATCGATTCGATCAGCTTCAGCACCTTGGCCTGGGTCGCTGCGGACTTGCCGCCCACCAGGTCGCCCCGGTAGTACGCCTTCAGGATGAAGTCCACGAGCAACAAGGCCTTCTCCTGCGCGGTCAGCCGGTTGCGCGAGGTGATCGAGGTCGGCACCTGCGACAGCCGGGTCTTGATGGCGTCGAGCAGGACCTTCTTCGGCACCAGCAGGACGATCTGCGCCAGCACGCCGAGCGGCGAGCAGGCCGAGATCTCGGAGGTCGCGTCCGACGGTCCCAGGGAAGGCTCGGACGGGGATTCGGACGACTGGTCCGAGCAGCCGGCCGTGAAGAGCGCCGCAATCAGGAGCAGGGGGAGCAGGGCTGACCGACGCATCACGTCCTCCAGGGGGGGACCTGCAGGTGCAGAATATTGCACTCGCCTTCGCCGCGACGAAGGCCATGGCTGTTTCTAAGAGGTTATCAATATGCCCTGTGCCCGGCGGCGCGCCAGTCGGGCGACTACGGACGGGGCCGCGAGACGCTTATGAACCGCTCCCGACCAGGTCCCGGAACTGGGCGTTCCCCTCCAGGGGTCGGAACCACCAGGTGGGGTCCGCGGCCAGGGAGGCGCGTTTCTCCGTGTTCGCGACGAGGTACTCCTTGAGCGACGCGACCGCCTCGGCGGTGTCGCCCAGCAGCGTATGCACGAACGCGCCGGCGTACACCAGGTCCCGCGTGGGGTCGATCTCGTTATTGCCCTTGGAGCGAAGCACGAGCCGTCGCGCGCTGTCCGGAAGGTTGGCCCGCGCCAGCGTCGCGGCGACCATCATCCGGCCGTTGAGCGTCTGGAACACCCGATCCTGATCCGGCGCGATCCTGGCTATGGAGTCCGCAAGCCGCCAGGCCAGCGCGACGTCAGGCGTACGCGCTCGCGTGGTCAGAAGGTACAACTGGCACTCGATGAACTTCACGTCGGCCGGGAACCGACGCTGCCCGACTTCGCACCAGTGGTCGGCATCGGTGAACTGTCCCAAGTCGTAGGATGCGAAGAAGAGTCGGGCGAGCACAACATCGGCATTGCTGAGGTAGGCGTCTTCCTCGTATGCTCGCTGCGCCGCCAGCTTCACGTCCACCAGATTGCCCGTCTGGTACTTGAGGTGGGAGAGCGTCGCCCAGGCGCCGGCCTGGGACGGCGAGATCCGCACGGCCGTTTCCAGGTCCGCCTGCGCCGACGCCAGAAGTGCCTTGGCATCCGACGGGTCGGGCGTGAGGCTCAGCAGCCACCGCCAGTACTTGAGGTTGCCCCGCAGCTCGAGGGCGTCCGGGTCCGAGGGCGTCAGGGCGAGCGCGCGGTTGACGTGACCCATACCGATGCCGATCCACTTGCCGGCCGCCACCTGGTCGTTCGGATCCAGGCGGGAGTGCCGGTACGCCGCTGCCGCCCTCGCGATCAACGGCTCCGGCCAGGCGGGATCCATCGTCTCCGCCGCCGCGAGCAGCGAATCGGCCGCGGCGAACTCGCGCTCCACGCCCGCCGTGTCCCCTCGCGCCGCGGCCCCCTCCGCCGCTTCACTCCGCCGCTGAGCCTGCTGTACAGCGGTCCAGGCCCGCACGTCGCTGGTCCGACGGCGCTGCTGCCGCAGCTGGATCTCCTGCCCCAGCTGGCTTCGGATCTGGCGCGCCACTTCCTGGATCAGGGTGTCCTGGACGGCGAGGAGGTCGCCCGCCGGCAGCTCCCTGGTAGTGCGCGTCAGGTCCACGCCGCTCTGCCCGTCCACCAGCCGCACCGTGATGCGAAGCTGGCCGCCGACCCGCTCCACGCTGCCCGTCACCAGCGCCCCCGCCTGGAGCGCGCGCGCGATGCTGTCGCGGCTGACGCTCGTGCCTCGGTAGGGCGCCACGCCGCCGGTGGAGACGACGTCCAGCGTCTGCACCTGGGAAAGCTCGCTGATCAATCCCTCGGTCAGGCCGTTCGCCAGGTAACCCAGTGAGTCACTGCCCCCTGCGTCCTCGAAGTACAGCACGGCGATCCGGTGGTCATTGAGCCCACCACCCGGGCGTCCGGCCGCCGTGCCGCCGCGGCCCCACAGGAGCCAGCCGGCCGCCGCCGCGCTCAGGAGAACGACGGCGCCCGCCGCGGACCAGAGCTTGGCGCCGGAGAGCCCGAGCACCGTCCGCTCCCCCGCGCCCGACACGCGCAAATTCCGCGTGCCGCGCGGTGTGGTCCGCCGGGCCGCCGGCACCCCGCGCGACGTGGTCCGCCGCACCGCGACCACCGACTCGAGGTCCGCCAGGACGTCGGCGAAGTCCGACATCTTCTGAAAGCGGTCGGCTGGCGTCTTCTCCAGCGACTGCAGAACCGCATCCTCGACCTCGTCGGGGATCGACGGCCGCACCACCATCACGCTCGGCACCTGCTCCATCGTGTGCCGAGCCAGGATCGCCCGGGCGTTGGGCCCGTCGAAGGGCGGCTGGCCCACGAGCAGCTCGTAGAGCACGCACCCGAGGCTGTAGATGTCGCTCCGGCCGTCAGCCCCGTCGGCCCCCATGGCCTGTTCCGGACTCATGTAGTGCGGCGTCCCCACCGCCATGCCGGTCTGCGTCAGCTTCTCGCCCGCCGCATCCACCGCCCGGGCGATGCCGAAGTCGGCCACCAGCGCGTGGCCGTTCTGCAGCAGGATGTTCTCGGGCTTGATGTCGCGGTGGACCACGCCCTGCCCGTGGGCGTAGGCGAGCCCCTCGGCGGCCTCGCGAATGATCCGGATGGCGTCGGGAATGGGAAGCTGCTGCTCGCGGTCGAGCCGGTGCCTGAGGGATTCGCCTTCGATGAACGGCATCACGTAATAGAGGATGCCGTTGATCTCCCCCGAGTCGTACAGGCCGAGGATGTTGGGGTGCTGGAGCGTGGCGGCCAGCCTGATCTCCCGGAGGAACCGATCGGCGCCGATGGACACGGCGAGCTCGGCCCTCAGGGTCTTGATGGCCACCTTGCGGCCATGGCGCAGGTCTTTCGCGAGATAGACCGTGGCCATGCCGCCTTCGCCGGCCAGACGCTCGACTTCGTACTTATCGCCGAGCGCGGCGCGAAGCTGCTCCAGTACGTCTGCCAATCACTGCCTCGGCGGGGGAGGAGGGTCCAGAACCTTGAAGATAAGCGGAAGGAAGCCTGCGCTAGACCCGTGCCCCGGTGAGGGATTCACGCATCGCCGCGGCGGTTTGCCAGCGCTCCTCGGGCGGCTTGGCCAGGGCCCGGGCGATGCCCTCGGCCAGCTCCCGTGGGGTGTCGGGCCGCAGGGTGCGGAGATCGGGCGCGGGCTGGGTGAGGTGGAGCTGGAGGACGACCGCCTCGTTCCGGTGGGTGAACGGCGGCTGCCCCGCCAGGCACTCGAAGAGGACGCAGCCGAGCGAGTAGATGTCGCTTCTGTGGTCGATCTCCTTGAGTGCGGTGATCTGCTCGGGGCTCATGTAGGTGGACGTGCCGACGGCGATGCCTGACCGGGTGAGCCGATCGCTGCCCGAGGCCGCGACCGCGCGGGCGATCCCGAAGTCCAGCAGGACCGCACCCTCGGGGGCGACTACCACGTTCTCCGGCTTCACGTCGCGGTGGACGATGCCGTGCCCGTGGGCGTGGTCCAGCGCGTCGAGCAGGTTGTCGGCCAGGCGGAGCGCCTCGCCGATCGGCATCCGGCTCACCCGGCCCAGGTGCTCGCGAAGGGTGGGACCCTCCACGTACGTCATGACGTAGTAGACGATCCAGTCGCGCTCGCCGGAGTCGAGCAGATGGGCGATGAGGGGATGTTCGAGCTGGGAGCAGAGCCGGATTTCCCGGAGGAAGCGGTCGGCGGCGACGCTGACCAGCAGCTCCGGATGCAGGACCTTCAGGGCGACTTGGCGGCCGTCGGCATCGCGGGCGAGATAGATGCGGGCGTTCCCGCCCTTCCCGATCTCGCGCTCGACTCGGTACTGGCCCTCGAATGCGCGCTGCACCAGCGCCAGCATGTCCCGCGGAATGGCCCGGTCCCCGTGATGGATCATTCAATGGTCGCGCCTGAGCCCCCGGGGCGCAAGGCGCGGCGTCACGCGGAGTTCAGAACAGCACGTCGGTTCGGATTCGGCTCCGGAGGGCCCACCAGAGGGAGCCCCAGATGTTGCTCTGCCGCAGCGTGATACGGGCCTCGCCGGTCATTCCGGGACGCAGGGTTTCGGCCGGAAGCCGGATGCGAGACTCCACGACGCCATCGGGTGAGGCCGATGCGGCCACACTGCCCACGGCCGCCTCGGCACGGACCCGCGGGTCTGCGCGCGCGATCAGACGAGCGGGTTGGCCCTGGCGGACCAGGGAGGCACCGGCCCGGTCCAAGGCGACGCGAGCCTCGATCCCGTTCCCCCTCACCCGGAGCAGCGTATCCCCGATCGAGACCGTCTTTCCGACCAGGGTGTCGGGGCGGGGAGATGTGACGATCCCCGATTCCGGGGCTCGGATCACCAGCGACCGTATCCGGTTCTCCATCCCGGCTAGACGGGCGGCCTCGGCGCCCCCCTGAGCCGTGATGCGAGCGACGTCTCCTTCCTGGCCCATCGCACGGGCCTGTGCGGCGCGCAGGTCGAGCGAGTCCACGGCGAGCGACGTCGCCGCCGCGGCGCGCTCGAGCTCGAGGTTTCGGATCAATGCCAACGGGGCGCCCGCACCGACCCGGCTCCCCTCCCTGACCAGCACCTCGACCACCACGCCGCTGTCGGGGGCCACCAGGATCCCGCTGACGGTCGGGGAGACCACGAAAGGTCCCACCACCGTGATGGGCCAGGGGAGCAACCCCGCCACGGCGAGGCCCAGTGCGCCGGCGCCGAGCCCGGATTGGACCCGCCGCATCCGCCCGCTGGCCGACCATCTTGCCCGGGTCTCCCGCCACGCATCCGCCAGGGTCTGACGGAGACTTCGACGGATCGAGCGGGTCGTGAGCCAGACGAGCACCACGAGTGCGGCGACGCCGACCGCCCCGAAGACACGCGACAGCCAGCCGTACGCGATCGCCCCGGCGACGAAGAACACCATCCCGGTGTATGCGGTGGCGAGGATGCCGTACAGCAGGAAGATCCGCTGCTCCCGCTCGTCGGCCGGCGGCATCGGCAGGTCCTGGCCGAGCCAGCGACTTCGAATGGTCCAGGCGAGATGGGCGAACGCTCGCTGGCGCAGGTTCGGCACCTCCAGCCAGTCGCTCAACGCGTAGTACCCGTCCAATGGGATCAGTGGGTTCAGGTTCACCAGGACGGCGGCGAGCCCCCCGACCAGGAAGAACGCCAGACCGACATCGGAGAGAAACGTGCCGGGCGCGGCGATCCACCAGACGATCGCCGCGATACTCGCCACGACCATCTCGATCCACGACCCCGCCGCGGTGACCCACAGGCGCGCCTTTCGCTCGGGGAAGGTCCAGGCGTCGTTCACGTTGCAGAAGAAGGCAAGCTCGAAGTAGAAGATCATCGCTCCGATCTCGTGCACCTTCCCGCCGAAGTACTTGCAGGTGTACCCGTGCGCCATCTCGTGCACCGCGACGATCACCATCGTCACCGCCCAGAGGAGCACGTAGTCCCGCAGCGAGGCGCGCAGCAGGTAGACGTCGCCCATCTCCTTCACGAACTCCGACCACTTGAGCGCCAGGATCGCGAAATACACCGCGAACAGGGCGACGGAGGTCATCAGGAAGCCGCGGCTGAAGAAGACCTTCAGGTAGGGAAGGGTCCGGTCCATGAATCGGTCGGGGTCGCCGACCGACCAGCGCAAGCGGAGGAGATCGCCCTGAAACGGGCCGGTGCGCAGCCGCTTTCGTCGCTGTGCCCGCAGCCGCTCCATCAGCACCACGGTGCTCTCCCGCAGCGTCCGCTCGCAAAGGCCCATCGTCTTGAGCTTCTCGGCGAACCGCGCGACCGTCGCGGCGGTGACCTTGATCCCCTGCTCGGCGAGCGATGCGGCCGCCTCGCCGGGGCTACGCAGGCCATCCAGCGATTGCATTACCGCGACCTCGAGCGGACGGAAGCGAAAATACTTTCGGGTGGACGGATCCTTGACGATGAAGCTCTGCTCGCCCCGGTACGTCTGCTCCACCAGGACCAGGTCGGTGCGCAGACGGGGCTGTTCCGTCATGGACCGTTCCGGACCACCTTCTCGCCACGGGCCAGGCCACTCACCACCTCGATTCGTTCGCCCGGCAGCTCCCCGCCGACCGTCACCTGCCGAAGCGACGTGCGGTCGGCGTCCCAGACCAGTGCGTACCCCTCCTCGATGGCCTCCCGTGGCACCGCGACCACTCGACGCATCTCCGAGCCCATCTTCAGGGTGACGCTGCTTCCCGGCGGCAGTCGGTCCCCGTCGACCAGCTGAAGGACGACTTCCCGAGTACCGCTGGCAGGATCGATCACCGGACTGGCGCGAACCACCCGGGCCCGGGCGCGCTCGCCCCGCGGTCCCAGCACCACCGCTTCGGCACCCAGCTTTACCCCGAACGCGGAAGTCTCCGGCAGCCGGACCGAGGCGAGCACCGGACTCAAGGCCGTGAGGTGGAAGAGCGAGTCGCCATCCGAAACGAGTCGGCCGATCCGGGCGCTGCGTCCGGTCACGATGCCGCCGAAGGGGGCCACGATACGGGTGAGGTCGTAGTCGCGCTGCGCCTTCTGCAGTGCCAGCGTCGCCGAGCGCAGATCGAGCTCCACCCGCTCCGAGTCGGCCTGGGTCACCACCCCCGCGGACTTGAGTGCCCGCTGCCGCTCGGCCTGGACTTCGGCGTCCGCATGCCGGTCACGCGCCTGGGCCAGGGCGATGGACTGATCCGCGCTCTCCAGCCGGGCGAGCAGCTGCCCGGCCGAGACCCTGCTCCCGAGATCCGCCCCGATGGACTCCACGATCCCCGGCGACCGAGCGTAGATCGCCGCATCGTGCTCGACGTAGAGCTGGGCTGGCAGCGACAGCGGAACGTCGACGGTAACGGTGTCCGCCGTGACCAGGGCGGTGGCCGGCGTGCCCGTTGTGACCGCCGCAGTCTCCACCGATCCCTCGCTCTCGCGAACCGACGGCTTGTCGCACGCCGCTACGGCCATCCCGAGGAAGGTGACGGCGCACAATCTCATGACCAGATCCTCCACCACATCAGCCGGGCCCAGCGGGTCGGTCCCCGCAGCGCCCGGGTTACGGTAGACGCGGCATCGGTGAGGACCCGCGCGTGGGCGGCCATGTCCGGCTTGAGGAGGCCGTCGGGGTTGGCGATGGCGGCCCGGACCGGATAGCGAACCTGGCCGTCCTGTACCGACGGGAGCTCCCCGATCGAGATCACCCGCCCGTCGAACGTCCGGGAAGGAAGGGCATCCACCCGCAGGCGCACTTCCTGGCCCGATCGGACCCGCAGGATGTCCTCCTGCGCCACGCCGAACTCGAGCTCGAGGGTATCGGTCCGGCCCAGCACCAGCAGCTGGTCGCCCTCGGCGAGGGAGGTGCCGGTTCGCTCCTCCATTCGGGGAGTCAGCACCATGCCGGCCGCCGGCGCACGAACGGTGGTCAGCCCCAGCTCCTCGTCCAGCAGGGCCAGCGCGCGTCGCAACGCCTCGCCCCGGATCCGGTGCAGCCTCTCCTCGGCGGCGTCGCCCCGGCTGGCCGCGAGGGAGGCGAGCCGGTCGGCTGTCGCCGCGTCTCCCGCGGTGGCCTCCCGCTCGGCGGCGAGCGACGTGGCTCGCAGCACGGCGAGCAGATCGCCTCGCTGGACCCGGCCTCCCTCCCGGACCGCGACGCGTTCGATGGTGCCGTCCACCAGCACCCGTACCGGTGTGAGAGCGTTGGGACGCAGCACAGGCTGATCTCCCGAGACCCGAAGCGGCCAGCGGATCAGTGTGATCGCCGCCAGGAGGAGCAGCGCCACCCCGGCGATGGTCTGGATCCGGCGGCGGGGCAGGGCGAACAACGCCTGCCGGCGCGCGGCCAGGGCGCCAAGCGCGTCGACCAACGGCACCTGGTGATAGAGCTGCGCGTTGCGCAGCGCCACGCCGGTCTGGTTGGCCAGGATCGCCGCCACCTCGCGCTGAGTCTCGTTCGCGAATTCCGGGGTCGCGGACTCGAAGAGCAGCACACCGAGGATGCCCTCCTCATCCTTCAGCGGCAGGTAGAGCGCGCTCCGTACCTGATCGTTGGCCAGGTCCTGGCCGAAGATGGTGACGAACAGGCGCTCGGCGTCCGATGAGGGATCCTCGCGCTCGGACAGGTAGAGCGGCTCGCCTCGTCCCGCGGCCCACTCCGCCCGAGCGATCAGGTCGCGCAAACGCGGGTCATCCGGGTTCACCTTCTCCTGCCCGGCGACGGCGCGGATCTCGCACTTGCCCTTGTCGTAGAGACCGACGGCACCGCGATCGAAGTTCAGCGCTCTCGACGCCAGGTTGACCACCGACTGGAGGACCCGGTCGATGTCGAGGGTGGCGCCGATCTCGCGGCTGATCTCCAGTAGAACCGCCAGGTCGCGGGCCCGGCTTTCGGCCCCGTGCAGCTGGGCATTTCGCAGCGAGCTGGCCGCGGCCGCCGCCAGACCCTCCAGCAGCTCGCGGTCGCGTGCGTCGAAGGCGCCGCTGCCGGTGCGCTTGTCCACCACCTGGATGGCGCCGACCGTCACCCCGCCGGCCACCATCGCCGTCGCCATGACGGTGGTGGCGATCGTATCCTCGTTGGCGTCGGTGGCCTCGCGGTACCGAGGGTCGCTCGCGGCCTCCATGACCATGGTGGTCCGCTGCTTCTGCGCCACGTCGCCGACGAATCCGGTGCCGATCGGCATCTCGGCGCCCACCAGCCGGGCGCCGGCTCCGCCGACCGCGAGCCGGCAGTGCAGCATGTCGCCCTCGGCGATCCACAGCGAGCCTCCGGCCGCGCCCACGGCCGTCAGCACCCGGTCGAACACCCGGGGCAGCAGCTGGTCGAAATCGAGGGTGGCGTTGAACTCGAGGGTGATCGAGTGCAGGAGTCGGAGCCGCTCGACCTCGAGGCGCAGTTCCTCCAGCGAGGCTGGCGGCACGCTAAGGACGTCGGGCATGCGCAGAGTATGCGCCCCGGGCGGCTGTTACGAAAGAGGCATGCCCGATGTGGTCGAGGTGGGGCCGGCTGTGCTGAAAAGCCGAAGCGCCGGCCCCGTTGTCATCGGGGCCGGCGCCTCGGGTCGCTCGGGAGGGACTACTTCTTGAAGCCCTTGGCCCGCGGGGCGATCCTCTCCTCCAGCTCTTCGACGGTAAGCTCGACCGCCTCGGCATCCTTCCCGGTCTCGTTCCGAACTTGCGCCTTCTGCTCGGGAGTCAACTCGATGCGGAACTGGCCCTTGGAGCTGTCCATGGTACCCTCCGAAAGTGTTTTTGCGAGCCCACCAGTATTGGCGAAAGAACTAGGAAGCAATGTCGGGAGGTGCCGTGAATCTTCCGTGAATCCCTATTGCCCTTCCGTGAATCGACGGTAGTTTGGGCGTGTTACCCCCCAGGACAATTGCGTGCCCGGTACCGTGCTGACCTTGATCGGATCTCCCGCCGTCGCACGCGCCGACGGAGAGCCTGTCTCGCCGCCGCCCGGCGCCAAGGCGCTCGCCCTCCTCGCCTACCTCACGCTAGAGCCCCGCCCCCACACCCGCGAAGCGCTGGCCGATCTGCTCTGGGGAGAGTCGCCCGAGGTCGAGGCGCGGGCCTCTCTCCGCCAGGCCCTCAAGCAGCTCCGCGACTCGCTCGCCACCATGGTCCACTGCGACCGGAAGCTGGTGCGGCTCGACGAGCCGGTGAGGTGCGACGTGACGGAATTCCTCCGCCAGGCGGAGACCGATCCCGAAGCTGCCGCGAGCGTGGACATCCCCCGGTTTCTCGCCGGCTTTTCCATTCGTCACGCGCCCCAGTTCGACGACTGGGTGGCCGAGACCAGGACGTCGCTGCTGCAGCGTTACGCGGCCGTGCTCGGCACCCTGGCGCGAGACGCGATGGACCGGCGGCGCTGGCGGGACGCGGCAGAGCGGGCCGACCGCTGGCTGGCCAGCGACCGCCTCTCGGATGAAGCGGCACGGGTCGCCATCGAGGCCAGGTACCTCGCCGGCGACCGGGGTGCAGCGCTCGCCCGGCTGGCGGAGTATCGGAGCGCCCTGCTTCAAGCGACCGGCTGCGAGCCATCCCACGATCTGATCGCGCTCGGACGCCGGATCGAAGCCGAGGCGGGCCAGGCGCGCGCCGCGCCCGACAGCGACGAATGGTACGCCCGGGCTCCCTCGTTCGACGCCAGCCTGATCGGACGGAGCGACGAGTGGAACACGCTGACGGCGGTGTGGAAGTCGGCGGCCAAGGGCGCGCGCCGGATCCTGCTGATCGAAGGGGAGGCCGGGGTCGGGAAGTCGCGGCTGGTGGAGGAGTTCCTGCGCACGGTCGTGGCCGGCGGGGCCACGGTGTTACGGGGGCGCGGCTACGATGCTACCGCGGCGGTGCCGTTCGCTCCGGTGGTGGAGGCGCTCCGCGCTGCATTAGACGCGCCGGGCCTCGCCGGCACCGATCCGGAGTGGCTGACCGAAGTGGCGAGGCTGCTGCCCGAGCTGCGGCAGCGCTTCCCTGGTCTGGCCGAGCCCGAGCCCACGGCCGATCCGACCGACGCCTGGCGGCTCTTCGAGGCTGTAGCCCAGGTGATCGGCTCGCTCGCCGCCGAGCGGCCGCTGGTGATCTCGGTGGACGATCTCCAGTGGTGCGACGAGGACAGCTGCAAGCTGATCCAGTTCCTCGCGCGGCGGCTCGACCGCGCGCCGATTCTCTGGCTGGGCACGACCACCCTGGGCGAGCTGGAGCGCGACGCACCGGCCGCCCGCCTCTGCCGGACTCTCCGTGCCCGGGCCGGAGCGGAGACGATCGCGCTGTCCGGGCTCTGCGAAGAAGACGTCTGGCGGCTGGTGCGGGAGCTGGGCCACGTGAGCACGCCGACCGGTGCCCGTCGCTTCGCCAGCCGGATCTCCCGCATCACCAGTGGGAACCCGTTCTACATCTTCGAGCTCATCAAGACGATGTTCGCCCAGGGGCTGCTGGCGGCGGACGAGCGGACCGGCGAATGGACGGCGTCGCCGTCGGCGCTCGAGGCGGGCAAGGAGTTCCCGGTCTCCCGTACGGTGCACGACGTCATCGCCGAACGGGTCGACCGGCTCCCTGAGGAGCTGGGGGAGGTCCTCATCACCGTCGCGGTGGCCGGCGGTCCCGGTTGCCGACCGGAGGCGCTCTCACACGTGCATGGCATCTCCCGGCTCCATGCGGCGGCTGTGTGCGACGCGCTG
This sequence comes from uncultured Gemmatimonadales bacterium, assembly GCA_963846545.1. Classification (GTDB taxonomy): domain Bacteria; phylum Gemmatimonadota; class Gemmatimonadetes; order Gemmatimonadales; family GWC2-71-9; genus CAVVWJ01. The sequence goes on from CAWJWG010000003.1 coordinate 678,781, forward strand.
GCGGAGCGCCGCCTGCTGGTGGAGGGCGCCGGCGTCTATCGCTGCCTCCATCCGGTCGTCGCCCATGTGGTGCGCGACGGGCTCACGCGGACTCGGCGGCGCGAGGTCCACCGTGCGCTGGCCGCGTCCCTGGAAGCGGTCACGCCGGAGGCCCACACGCGGAGCGTCGCGGGCGAAATGGCGCGCCATGCGGAGCAGGGAGGCGACCGGCGCTTGGCCTACCGTTCGGCACTGCTTGCCAGCGAGGGGGCGCTGGAGCGCTTCGCCTTCTCCGAAGCGCTCTCCTGGCTCGATCTCGCCTCGGCGGTGGCGGACGACCGCAGCGAGGCCGGCGAAGTGGATCGCCGGACCGCGTCGCTGCTGGAGACAGCGGGCTGGAGCGAAGTGCCGGCAGGAGGTGCCGGACGGGCTCCCGTCACCCGCGAGATTGTGGGAGAGGACCTGGACCTGCCCGTGCGGGGGTGAAGCGTCAGCCCTCGCTCACCCGGCGGGCGAAATCACTCCAGAAATCCTCGGTCAGGCGGCGCGCGATGCCCTCGAGCAACCGGGCACCGAGACTGGCGGCGGTCCCGCTGATGGCGCTGGTCGCCGACCAGTTGAGGCGGGTCTGATCAGCCCCGGCGTCCTCGAGCCTGAGGTTGGACACCACGTCGACCGCGGAGCCGGGGCCAGTGCCGCGGGCGGTCATCCTGAGGCGCTCCGGCTCGACTACGTCGGACAGCTCTATATCCAAGTCGAACTTGATCTTGATCCCGCCGAAGCCAAGCCCGCTGATGACCTTGAAGTGCACCGGGTCGATCGCCTCGACCGACTCGACCCCTGGCGCCGATGCGGCGACGAAGTTCGGGTCCATCAGCCGCGACCAGACCGTGGCCCGGGGCGCGCTGATCTCGGGCGCACCGGAGAACTCGAGTCTCATGTACCGGCTCCAGCGATGCCCGGACGCGACGCTCGAGGCGGCTGCCCACCGGGACGAAGGGGCGAAACATGGTTGGGGACACGGGCTTGACCGCTCCCGTGACGAGCGTGTAAAGTGCCTGTCCCGCGTCTACATACTGTGGGGTGTAGCTCAATCGGCAGAGCGCCCGGCTGTTAACCGGGAGGTTGCTGGTTCGACCCCAGCCGCCCCAGTCCACAACGAGGCCCGACCGGCGCCGCCATGGCTCCCGACGGGCCTCGTAGCGTTCCCGCCTATCAAGCAAGCTGTCCGTAGGCCGCCAACGTCAGGAACTCCGGGAACTCGGTACTCGCCACCAGACGGTCCAGCAGCTCGGCGGCCTCCTTCAGCCGGTGTTCCGTAGCGGCCTCGCGCTCCAGCCGCGCGAGCTCCTCTCGCAATGCCTCCCGCACCCGGTCCAGCGTGATCGCGCGGCCGTCCTCCGTCGTGGCCCCGTGACGAATCCACTGCCACAGCTGCGCCCGGGCGATCTCGGCGGTCGCGGTGTCTTCCATCATGTTGTTGATCGCGACGGCGCCGGAGCCGCGGAGCCAGGCCTCGAGGTACTGCAAGGCGACCGACACGTCGCCGCGCATCCCCGCTTCGGTGACCCTGCCGTCCGCCACAGCCACGTCGAGCAGGTCCCGCTGGGTTACCCGAACGTCGTCCCGCTGCCGCTCCTTCTGATGCGGCCGGCCTGCCAGCACGCCGTCGAACACCTCCTGCACTACCGGCACCAGGTCCGGGTGCGCCACCCAGGCGCCGTCGAATCCGGCGCGAGCCTCACGCTCCTTGTCTTCGCGGACCTTGGCGAGCGCGGCGGCGTTCACCACCGGATCCCGGCGGCTGGGGATGAACGCCGCCATCCCGCCGATCGCATGCGCCCCGCGGCGGTGGCAGGTGCGCACCAGCAGCTCGGTGTAGGCGCGCATGAAGGGCACGCCCATCGTGAGCTGGGCCCGGTCGGGCAGCACCATGTCCGGACGGTCGCGGAAGTTCTTGATCATGCTGAACAGGTAGTCCCATCGTCCGGCATTCAGCCCCGCCGCGTGCTCGCGCAGCTCGTACAGGATCTCTTCCATCTCGAAGGCGGCGAGAATCGTTTCCACCAGGACGGTCGCCCGGATGGTTCCGCGGGGGATCGCCAGCATCTGCTGCGCGGCGACGAAGATCTCGTTCCAGAGCCGCGCCTCGAGGTGGCTCTCGAGCTTCGGCAGGTAGAAGTACGGTCCGCTTCCGCGCGCGAGGAGCTCCCGGGCGTTGTGGAAGAAGTAGAGACCGAAGTCCACCAGGCTCGCCGACACCGGCCGGCCGTCGAGGATCAGGTGCTTCTCGTCGAGGTGCCAGCCGCGCGGCCGCACCACCAGCGTGGCCAGCGATTCGGCCAGGGCGTACCGCTTCCCTTCAGGGCTGGTGAACTCGAGCGCGCGGCGAACCGCGTCCATGCAGTTCGCCTGACCGCTGACGACGTTGACCCAGGGTGGGGAGAGGGCATCCTCGAAGTCGGCCATGAAGACCCGCGCCCCGGAGTTGAGGGCGTTGATCATCATCTTCCGCTCGACCGGTCCGGTGATCTCGACCCGACGGTCGGTGAGGTCGGGAGCGGCGGGAGCGACGGACCACTCTGCCGCCCGGACGTCGGCGGTATCCGCCCGGAAATCGGGCAGCGCGCCGGAGCGGAGGCGCTGTTGGGTGGTGCGCCTGGCCTCGAGCAGAGCATCCCGTCGGGGTCCGAACCGCCGAGCGAGCTCGGCGACGAACGAGAGCGCTTCCGGGGTGAGGATCCGCTCCTGGCCCTCGACGTGGGGGCCGCGAATCTCGAGGCCCCTCACCCCACCGGCGGCCTGCAATCGGTCGGTCATGTGGCGGGTGGAGGTTGCGGAGTGGGAGGTGAGATCTGCGTGCGAACCCGCACGGGTCCTCCAGCGGGAGCGTTGGTGATGCCGCGGTCGTTCAACAACCTAGCGGGACCGCGCTGCGCCGGACAACACAGGTGCTCGGCGCTCCCAGCCGTGCGTCTACCCGACGTGCAGCGCGATGAAGGCGAAGTGGCACGCACTCCCCGCCAGCACCAGCAGGTGCCAGAGGCCGTGGTACCCGAACCGCTCAGGCAATGGATCCGGCCGCCGCCGCGCGAAGATCACGGCGCCCACGGTGTATGCCATGCCTCCCGCAACCAGCCACGCCAGCCCCGCAGCTCCCACCGCGCGCTCGATCGGCACCACCGCCACCAGAGCCAGATAGCCCATCGCCAGATAGGTGGCGTTCGACACCCAGACCGGTGCGTCGAGCCAGAGGAGCTTGAAGGGGATTCCCACGGCCGCGAATGTCCACGCCGCCGCGAGAAGAGCCAGGCCCCCCGCATCCCGCATCGTCACCATCGCCACCGGGGTATAGGTCCCCGCGATCAGAAAGTAGATGGCGATGTGGTCGAGCGTCCGGAGCCGCCGGAGTCCCAGTTCGCCGAGCGGTAGCCCGTGGTACACGGCGCTGGCCGCGTAGAGGAGGACGAGGGTCGCGCCGTAGATGCCGAAGGCCACCCTCTGGGTGGTGCTCTGGGCGACTTGGAGCAGGAACCAGGTACCGGTGACCGCCAGGACCAGGCCGACGAGGTGGGACCAGGTGTTGAACGGCTCGCGCGGGCGCATCCCTCGAATCTATCGCGGGGATGTCACCCGCGGGCTGCCGGCGAAGTCTTCCCCGGCAGGACTGCAGGCAGGCCTGGTCGGGATACCGCTCCACCTTGTCGCCCGTGGGGGCCGACAATAGGGTACAGGGCGGCCGGGGATCCCCTGGCACGCCCCGATCGTGACCCGATGAGGCGCCCTAAGACTGTGCGTATAGCGATCTTCTCCGAAGTCTACTGGCCGATGGTGAGCGGTGTCGGCGTCACCCTGCTGCGTCTCACCGAGGCGCTGGAGGCGCGCGGGCACGAGCTGCGGGTCTATTCCGCCGCGTACGCCCTCCCCGCCGGCCAGCCGGACCGGCCCGAAGTGCACCGGTCGCCCAGCGTGCCCCTCTTCCTGTACCCCGATGTGCAGTGGGCCTTCCCCCGCATGCGGGACGTGGTGGACGACCTCGCCCGCTTCCGCCCCGACGTGGTCCATGTGGCGACCGAGTTCTCGCTCGGCATCGCCGGGGTGAAGGCCGCCCGCCAGCTCGGCTTCCCCTTGATCGCCTCGGCCCACACCGACTACGACCAGTACGCGGCCCGGTATGGCGTTACCTGGGCGCTCCGGGCCGGTTGGCACTACCTCCGCTGGTTCTACGGCCAGGCGCACAAGGTGCTCTGCCCCTCGCACATCTACGAGGAGCATCTGCACAGCCGCGGCGTGATGCATACCGGCGTGTGGAGCCGTGGGGTCGATCCGGCGTGCTTCCATCCGCGGTTCCGGAGCGACGCGTACCGCGCGCGGTTCGGGGTCGGGCCGAGTGACCTGCTGGTCACCTACATCGGCCGCATCGCGCGCGAGAAGAACCTCGAGCTGCTGGTCCATGCCTGGGAGACGCTGGCGCCAGTCCGGGGCACCGCCCGGCTGGTGCTGGTCGGCGGCGGCCCGCTGGAGGACGAGATCCGCCGCCGGGAGGTCGCGGGGGTGCACGTCACCGGTCTGCTGCAAGGCCGCGAGCTGTCCGAGGCCTACGCGTCGGCGGACGTGTTCACCTTCCCTTCGCCCACCGAGACGTTCGGAAATTCGCTGCTCGAGGCGATGGGCTCGGGCCTGCCGTCGCTGGTCGCGGCGTCGGGCGGCGTGCTCGAGTTCGCGGAACACGGAGGGAACGCGTGGCTGGTGGCACCCGACAGCGCCGAGGCGATCGTGGATGGGCTCGGGCGCCTGCTCACCGACCCCGCGCTACGGCGCCGGCTGGGGCAGGGTGGACTCGAGACGGCGGCGGCGCGCGACTGGGATCGGGTCTACGATCGACTTCTCGCCGACTATGCCGGGGCGATTGAGGGGAAGCGGATGACGCAGGCGGCATAGCCGCCCGGATGGTCAGATCTTCGCGTGCCGAAGGAGCAGGTAGGTGATCGCCGCGATGGCGGCGCTCATCGGAATGGTCAGGACCCACGCCCACACGATCCGCCCCGCCACTCCCCACCGCACCGCCGAAACCCGCTGCGCCGATCCGACGCCGACGATGGCCCCGGTGATGGTGTGGGTCGTGCTCACCGGCACGCCCAGGCTGGTCGCGAGCAACACCGTGATCCCACCCGCCGTCTCCGCGCAGAACCCACCGAACGGCCGAAGCTTGGTGATGCGCGAGCCCATCGTCTTCACGATCCGCCAGCCGCCCATCGCGGTGCCCAGGGCGATCGCGATGTGCGCGGCCAGGACGATCCAGAGCGGCACGTGATCAGCCGTCGGCAGGTAGAGGTAGCCCAGCCACCCGGTGGCGTTCGCGAAATCCGCCTGGCTGGCCACCAGCAGGCTCACGATGATCCCCATCGTCTTCTGCGCGTCGTTTGCCCCGTGCGACAGGGAGTAGAGTCCGGCGGAGAGGAGCTGGAGTCGTCGGAACACCCGGTCGAGCGGGCCGGGCCGCGCGTTCCGGAGCGGCCAGGAGAGGCCGACCGTGAGCAGGAGTGCGATGGCCATGCCGAGCAGCGGCGAGAGGATGATGAAGAGCAGCGGCAGGGTCCAGCCACCGGGGATCAGTGCCCCGAAGCCGGCCTTGGCGATAGCGGCGCCGGCATAGCCCCCGAGCAGCGCATGCGACGAGGAGCTGGGCAGCCCGGCGTACCAGGTGATCAGGTCCCACACGATCGCCCCGATCAGGCCGCCGAGGATCACGCTGGGATCCACCACGGCGATGTCGATCAGCCCCTTGCCGATCGTCTTGGCCACCGCCGTCCCCACGACGAACGCGGCGATGAAGTTGAAGAACGCGGCCCAGAACACGGCGACGCCGGGAGTCAGCACCCGGGTGGAGACCACCGTGGCAATCGAGTTCGCGCTGTCGTGAAATCCGTTGATGAAGTCGAAGATGAGCGCGATCAGCACGATCACCACGACATAGGCGACTGCGCCGTCCATGCTCACCCGTGCTTGATGGAGATGGACTCCAACACGTTCGAGGCGTCCTCGATCTCGTCGAGCGTCGTCTCGAGGTTGTCGTAGATCTCTTTCCACTTGATCACGGTGAGCGGGTCCGGCTCGCCCTCGAACAGCCGGCCGAGCCACTCGTGATAGAGGGAGTCGCCCTCTTCCTCCAGCCGCTTCACCTGGACGCACGCCTCCAGCACCGTTCCGCCCTTGTTCTTCTCCAGGGCGCGCACGGCGACCTGGAGCTGGACCACTGCCCGGCCGATGACGTCGGCGATCAGGACGGCGCCTTCCGGCGCCTTGCCCGCGCGGAACATCTGCAGCCGACGGGCGGTCCCGTCGATCAGATCGATGACGTCGTCGAGGCGCGAGGCCAGGAGGTGGATGTCTTCCCGGTCCAGCGGGGTGATGAAAACCCGGTCGAGTCGGGTCACCACCTCGTGAGTGACCTGGTCGGCCTGGTGCTCCAACCGCTTGATCTGATCCACGATAGCCGTCCGGCGTGCGGCGTCCGCGCGCAGCAGCTCCTGCAGCAGCGTGGCCGACTCGACCGTGAAGGCGGCCACGGCGCTGAACAGGTCGAAGAACTTCTCGTCGCGAGGGAGAAGCCGCATGTGTCACGTCCAGGTAACGGGTTGAGCGGTCGGGAAGATAGCACCGGCGCGGGTCGGTCAGCCATCAGGCGGCCGGCCGACGGAGCCGGCCGGCCGGCGCGCGGGGATGCTGCACCCGTTGGCACTGATAGCCGAGTGCGAATACGCGAGGTAGCTTTCCCTCCCGCGTATGCTCGCCACCCAGGATCCCCGCGAACGGCTCGCCGCCGTCACCCGGACCGCCCTGCTGGACACCCCACCCGAAGAAGCCTTCGACCGGCTCACGCGGATGGCGGCTCGTCTGCTCGGCGCGCCCGTCTCGCTCATCACCCTGGTCACCGAGGACCGCCAGTTCTTCAAGAGTGCCACCGGGTTGCCCGAGCCATGGGCGAGCCGGCGCGGCTCACCGCTCACCCACTCCTTCTGCCGCCATGTCGCGGTGTCGGGGGAGCCGCTGGTGGTGGAGGACACGCGGCGCCATCCGCTCCTCCGGAGTAACCCTGCCGTCCGGGAGCTGGGGTGGATCGCCTACGCCGGCGTGCCGCTCGTCACCAGTCAGGGCTACGTCGTCGGCGCGTTCAGCGTGGTGGACGGGATGGCGCGGCTCTGGTCCGAGCGCGACGTGGCGCTGCTCCACGACCTCGCCGCCTGCGCCGCGTCGGAGATCGAGCTGCGGGTGCTCCGGGCCCAGGACGCGTCGCAGAAGCTGCCGCACGAGAACGGCGGCCCGCGTCCGCCGGACGTGTTCGAGGACACCGGTATTCCCATGGGCATGGCCTCGTCCGAGGGGCGCTGGACTCGGGTCAACCAACCCCTCTGCGAGCTCCTCGGCGTCCGCGAGGAGGACCTGCTCGGCACCCTGGCGGAGGGCATCGTGCACCCCGACGACCGCCCGGTCCAGCGCGAGGCCATGCGGCTCCTCCTCGCCGGCGAGTGCCCCAGCTACACCTCGGAGCATCGGTGCCTGCGCCCAAGCGGCGAGCCGACCTGGGGGCTGGTGACGGTGACGCTCGTCGCCGACTCCGAGGGGCGCCCGCGGCACTTCGTCTACGCGATCCAGGACATCAGCGACCGCAAGCGGGCGGAGTCGGAGCTCCGGGAGAGCGAGGAGCGCAACCGGCTCGTGATCCAGGCGACCCGGACCGCGGCCTGGGATTGGGACTTGACGTCGAACCGCGTGGTGTGGGGCGAAGGGCTGGAGACGCTGCTGGGCCATGCGCCGCCCGGGCTCGTCACCACCGCCGCGTGGTGGTATGAGCACATCCACGCGGAGGATCGTGAGCGCGTGGTCGCGGGAATCCAGGGCGCGCTGTCCCGGGCGGAGCGGTCGTGGGAGCAGGAGTATCGCTTCCGCCGGGCGGACGGGAGCTACGCCCGCGTGGAGGTCAGGAGCTACGTGGTCAGCGACCGGAGCGGCGAAGCGATCCGGGTCGTCGGCGCGATGGCCGACGTGACCACCGCCCGCGAAGTCGAGACCGAGCTCCGGGCCGACATCGCTGACCGCCGCCGGGCGGAGTCGCTCGCCGCCGGACAGAGCCGGTTGCTCGAGCGGATCGCGGCGGGTGATGAGGTGAATCAGGTGCTCGAGGCGATCATCCGCTTCGCCGAGGAGCACGGCACCGGCTTCGCGGCGTCGCTCATGCTCCTCGACCAGGGCGGCGAGGTGCTTCGTCCGAGCGCGGCCCCGTCCCTGCCGGCGGACTACCTGGCCGAGATCCAGGAGGTGCCGGTCGGACCGGCGTCCGGCAGCTGCGGCACCGCGGCCCATCGGCGCGAGTCCGTCGTCACCCGGGACATCGCGACCGATCCCAAGTGGGACGGCCCGCCGCGCGAGGCGGCGCTCCGCGCGGGCCTCCGCGCCTGCTGGTCCACCCCGATCATCGGCACGGCGGGCGCGCTACTCGGCACCTTCGCCAACTACTACCGGGAGCGTCGCGAGCCCTCGCCCGACGACTTCCGCATCGTCGAGATCGCGACCCACCTGGCCGGCATCGCGATCGAGCGGTCGCGGACCGGCGACGCGCTGGCCCAGTCCACCCGCCTGCTCCAACAGGTCCTGGAGACGCTGCCGGTCGGCGTGTGGGTCGTCGCGCCCAGCGGGCGCATCGTCTACGGCAACGCGGCGGGGCAGCAGCTGTGGGGCGGCGCCCGGTACGTCGGGATCGACGGGTTCGATCAGTTCAAGGGGTGGTGGGTGGAGAGCGGGCGGCAGATCGCACCCGAGGAGTGGGCCGCGGTGCGCGCCCTCAAGCACGGCGAGATCACGATCAACGAGCTCATCCGGATCCAGGGCTTCGACGGCTCCGAGCGGGTGATCCTCAACTCCGCCGTGCCGATCATGGGCGCCGGCGGTGCGATCGACGGCGCCATCGTGCTGAACCAGGACGTGAGCGAGCAGCGCGCCGCCGAGCAGGCGCTCCGCCGGAGCGAGGAGCAGCTCCGCCAGGCGCAGAAGATGGAGGCCGTGGGGCAGCTGGCCGGCGGGATCGCCCACGACTTCAACAACCTGCTCACCGCCATCCTCGGCTATTGCGACCTGCTCCTCGAGGAAGTCCGCCAGGGCGATCCGCTGCGCGGCGACATCGAGCAGATCCGTCAGGCGGGCCAGCGGGCGGCCGGGCTCACCCGCCAGCTCCTCGCCTTCAGCCGGCGCCAGGTGCTGCAGCCGAAAGTGATGTCGCTCAACACCATCGTGACCGAGATCGACGGCATGCTGCGCCGCCTGCTCGGCGCCGACATCGTGCTCGACGTCAGCTGCGATCCGGGGCTCTGGTACGTCCTGGCCGATCCGGGTCAGATCGAGCAGGTCCTGGTGAATCTGGTGGTGAACGCGCGCGATGCGATGCCGCAGGGCGGTAAGGTGTCGGTCACCACCTCGAACCGCGAGATCCCCACCGAGTCGAGCACCCGCCCGAACGGCGTGCGGCCCGGCTCCTACGTGGCCCTCGAGGTGACGGACGGCGGCGTCGGGATCGAGATGGCGAATCACGCCCGCATCTTCGAGCCGTTCTTCACCACCAAGGAGCCGGGGAAGGGTACCGGGCTCGGACTCTCCACCGTCTACGGCATCGTGCAGCAGAGCGGCGGACACATCACGCTCGACAGTGCGCCGGGACGTGGGGCCACCTTCACCGTCTTCCTGCCGAGGCATATCGGCAGTGAGCCGCCCGCGGCGTCGAAGGTGGACCGCCGCCGGCTGCCCGGTGGAACCGAAACCCTGCTGCTGGTCGAGGACGAAGCCGCCGTGCGCAGCTCGGCGCGGCGGCTGCTGGAGCGGCAGGGCTACCACGTGCTGGAGGCCAGGCATGGCGCCGACGCGCTCCGGATCGTGGAGGAGAGCGGGCGGCCCATCGATTTGGTGGTGACCGACTTGGTGATGCCGGAGATGGGTGGGAAGGAGCTGGCCGAGCGGCTGAGGACACACCGCCCCGGCCTCAAGGTGCTCTTCATGTCGGGCTATACGGAGAAGGCGATCTCCAGCGGCGGCGTGATGCCCCCCCACACCGGGTTCGTTGAGAAGCCGTTCACGGTGGAGCAGCTGATGCGGCGCCTCCGCGAGATCCTGGACGAATAGTCCGGACGACTAGGACGCCGCCCGCGAGACCCGCACCACTCCCAGCAGATCATCCGGCTTGTCCAGCCAGAAATCGGGCGCCGCTTCCTCCAGGTGGCCTCGGCCGAACGGGCCCCACAGCACCGCCGCGGTGCGCACCCCCGCCGCTCGGCCCGAGCGCATGTCGTGGATGCTGTCGCCCACGTAAATGGTCGAGGCCACATCCGCGCCGAGCAGGCGGACCGCCTTCTCCACCGGCTCGGGATGCGGTTTCGGATTGTCCACTTCGTCAGCGCAGACGAGCACGTCCATGAGCGGCTCGAGCTGCGCGATCGCCAGGCCCCGTACCGCTCCCGTGCGGTTCTTGCTGGTGACCAGTCCGGTCGAGCACCCCTCGTCCCTCAGGACGCGCACGACGTCGGCAACCCCGGGGTACACCGTGACCATGCGGTCGTGGTGCTTGAGGTTGTACTCGCGATAGGTCGCGATGAGGGCATCGAGGATACCGGCGGTGTCGCCCCAGGTCGCGAACTGCGCGGTGAGCGGAGTGCCGACGCCGGCGAGCCACTCCTCGTCGGTTCGGGGAGGGAGCCCGTGGGTGGAGAGGGCGTGGTGGTAGCTGTCGAGAATCAGGCGGACCGAATCGATCAGGGTGCCGTCGAGATCGAACAGCACGGTGCGGATGGCGGGCATGGGAGAAATGTAGGGGAGCGGGGGCCCGGTTGCGTCCGCCAAAGGCGACCGATATTCTGTGCTCCATGACCAACCCGGAGATCTGAGCGTATGAACGGACCGAACGTTCGCGAGGCATGCCTCCGTGCCGACTATGCGGAGCGGTATCCCGGCATCGAGCCGGGCGTGTGGTTCACCGCGGCCACGCTCGCCGAGCATCTCGATCTGCGGCGGAATCGTGCGGGTGACGCGGCGCCGGGGCCTCGCCCACTCTCGGGTGAGCACTTCGAGTTCCGCGGTGGCGAGCGGCCTGTGGGCCGGCGCGAGGTGCTCGGCCGCCGGCCAGGGGACTGATCACTCCGGCACGAACAGCAGCACTCCGCCGAGTCGCGGCTCGATCGCTTCCCAGCGGCGCGCACCGCTGGGGAGGTGCGGTACCGACCGCAGGAACTCCGTGTCCGGCATGTCGTCGAGCCGCGCCAGCGCCATCGCCTCTCCCGCCGTATGACCTCCGCCCACGAATGCCAGTGCGCGCTCGAGCCCGGCGAGTGCCCCAAGATCCCGTCGCCGCGCCGCGTCGCGGATGCACGCCTGCAGCCGAACCGAGACCGCGTACGCCGTCGCGTCGGGTGATGGGACGATCCAGCGGCTGCCTCGCGCCATCGCCAGTCGGGCTCTAATGGGCGCGGCGACTCGGGCCAGCCCATCGATCAGCCGGGCCGGCTCCGGCGGGCGCGGAGCGGACTCCATGGCCTGGGCCAGCCTCGCGGCCACGATCTCCTCCGCTTCGGTCCACTGACCATCCGGATCCAGCCACACCAGAACCGACGCCAGCCGGCACTCCCGGCCCGGCTCCACCGCGTAGAGCTCGAACCCGGCCAGGAAGCCCGGGGGACCTCGCGGGACGATGGCGAGGCCGGTCGAAGCCGGTCCATGGCCGTAGGCGGCGGCCAGTTCCGATCGCCAGCGCCAGAGTCCCCGGCCTCGGCTTCCCAGTCCCGCCATCGCCGGCAGCCGCGCTTTCAGCTCCAGCGCCTGGCCCATGCGAAGTGCCCGCTCCACGGCCGACGGGGGCTTGAAAGTGACGACCTCGACCTCGCGATGGCGCGAGCCGAGCCGCACCGCGCGCCCCTCGCGCTGCTCGATTCTCATCGGCGTCCACGGTAGATCGTAGTGCACGACTCGCCCCGCGCGCTGGAGATCGAGACCCTCCGCGGCGACGTCCGTGACGAGCAGATGGCGGACGCTGGGGCGCGCTCCGAATCCCGGGCCTTCGCGAAACCACCCCAGCACGGTGGATCGAGGCATCGGGCAGGCGCCGAGTCCGGCCCGTGTTCCGGTACACCAGGCCACTGGCGGCGGCCCCAGTCGATCGCGCAGGTAGCGCACCGTCTCGCGGTGCGAGCTGAAGACCAGTGTCGTACGACCGTCGTCCAGCAGACGGCGAACGCGCTCCAGTTTGCCATCGGGCTCCGCCTGAAGCGCGGTGATTGTCTGCAGGACCTCCCCGATGTCGTGAAGATCATCGAGCCGGAGATCGCCGTGGTCCTCGTCGCTCGGCATGAGCTCCCACCAGACCAGTTGGTCCTCCACCGGCCCGGCGAAGCGACGGATGGCGGCGCGGTCGAGCGGCCTGCCGGCCGCCGCGGCATCTCGCGCGTGGAGCAACAGGCCGCGATACCGTCTGAGCGCCGCCGTCAGTGCGGCCGGACTCGACGCGGCCGCGCGACGGAGGACGGACCGGACCAGGCGCGCCGTCGCGGAGTGGCTCGAGAGCCCGAGTCGGTCGATGGCTTCCAGCGCACGATCAGCCGCCGCGCACTCTATACGACTCGACTCACTGACCGTGCCGCGCCTGCTGGGCCGGGAGCCGTCGGCGCCGGCCCCCTCTATGACAACGCTCCCGAGACCTGGCGATCCGTGGCCCTTTCCGAGCAGGCCGCGCAGAGAGCTGATACCCTCGAGTGAAAGTGCATCGTCGCGGATGCCGAGCAGAAGCTGGTGGAGCAGATCCTCGACGCGATTGACGACCGGGGTGGCGGTGACCAGCAGGACGGGTCGGCCGATCAGCCACGGGGCGACATGCCGGTAGCGTCTCGTGGAGGGATTCCTGAAATGGTGTGCCTCGTCGATCAGCACCGGACCACGAGTCGGTGCGGGCAGGCGCCCGCGGCTCGCGGCCTGGTGAGAGCTGACGACCGCGTGGATGCCGCAGGCCGTGGCCACCGATCGCCATTGTCCGGCCAACGTTGCGGGGACCAGGCAGGCGATCGGCCGATTCGGATCGAGCGCGGCGGCCACCGCGAGCGCGACGTAGGTCTTCCCGCTGCCCACCGGGTCGGCGAGGAGCGCTCCACCGTATCGCCGGACGGCGTGGAGCGTCCGTTGGAAGCTCCGAGCCTGCTCGGGCCGAAGCCACTTTGGCGGAGCCTCGGTGGCCTCGTCCGGAGCGAGCCGCCGCGCCATCCCCCGCGCCACCTGCGGCGCGGGAGCCCATTCTCCGGTGCGAAGAGAGGTGATCACGGGGTCGGGGACCGGCTCGAGCGCTTCAGCGACGATCAGCGGCACCGTCGAGTGAATCCAGCAATGCCGTCCGGTGCGCCGGCGAGAGGTTGAGATGTCGGGACGTGGCGTCATCGAGATCGGCCTGCACCGGTTTCCCCGCCACGGCGAGGCGGGTCAGTGATGAGAGGTCCGCGTCCTGCAGCACGCCGTCCGGCAGCGGCAATGCTCCGACCGTCGCCGCGCTGAAGCGGAAGCAGCCGCCCGCCGCGGGCATCGCGCCCGCCCGCGCCGCGGCACGCAGCAGGCTGCCGTTGAGCCAGGCGGCCAGGCGATCGGACTCCACGTCCCTCCGAAGCACCGCCACGTAGCAGCTGTTGAGCGGGATGGTGTCGGGCTGTCCGGTCAGCGAAGCCGCCCGCAGATCACTCGCGAGGTCGGCCCAGACGACCCGATGCGCCGCGGCGGCCGCCCGCGCGCGGAATACGGTCCAGGGCGGCCCGCCTGCGAAGTCGGCCCGCGAGCGCAGGCGACCCAACAGCGGCGACAGATACTCGGCGGCACGCGGCGGAAGCCGTGGAAGCGGTTGGCCGTCGCGGCCGTGCGTCCACAGCAGTCGGGTGCGTGGCGTCGCGCTGAATGGCTTGAGATCCCGGCCCCGGAGAGCCCAGCGCAGCAGGTCGGGCTCGACTTCGGGTGGGTCGAGAAACACATCGTTGGCCCCGGTCTTGAGGCCGAGATGGCACTCGACGACCTCGTCCAGGCGTGGGTGTCCGTAACGCATCTCCTCGAGCGCGCGCCGAAGCGAGTGCCGTCGGAGGAGCCACGGGCCTCCGCCCCGGATCGCGGTCTGCGCCATCGTGGCGCCGCCGCCGAGCGACAGCCTCACGCGGTGCGCGGCCGGTGGCTCCGCCTTCCGAAGCACCAGCGCCAGCGGGTACACGGTCGCATCGAAGGACGCGTGCGACGAGCGGGTGAGGTCGGCGGCTGTGACGACGGTCGTACTCCCGGCGACGGCATGGCGCGCGGCGGTTCCGTAGCCGGCCAGGGCGATCTTTGCCGGCACCAGCATCGCAACAACACCTCCGGGCGTAGTCAGCTCGAGCGATCGCTCCAGAAACGCGACCGCCAGGTCCGGGCGATTGGCGTAGCCGCTCGCGGACGTCCGCCACCAGCGATATCGACCCGCCAGCCGCCGCCGCAGCTCAACCGGCAGATGCTCCGAACGCACCCAGGGCGGATTGCCCACGACGAGGTCGAACCCGCCGGCCGCGAACACGTCGGCGAAGTGCACCCGATAGTCGAACCACGGCACGTCGCGCTCGCGGGCCAAGCGGCGACGAAGACCTCTCACGGCGCGCAGTTCCCTTCGCAGCTCGACCAGGTGCGCTGCGCCCCTGGCATCGAGTCCTCGCTTGCCGCCGAAGAGATCGGCGCCACGCGCTTCCTCCAGGCACCGGGCGATCGAGATGCGCAATCCGTCCTCGGCCGACGCGAGCGATTCGGCCGCGATGATCGCCTCCAGGCGGAGCAGTGCAGCCAGCGCGAGACGCTTGGCGCCGCCGCTGGCCGTCACCACCCGCCGCCGCGCGGACGCCAGTGTCGGGGCGTGGCGCCCATTGGAGGTGGGCCGATAGCCGATCCCGAGCGGATCGAACAGCGTGTCTCCCTGACGGATCAGGCAATCGAGATTCGGTAGTGGACGGACGAGCGAGGGTTGATCCGCGGGGTCGTCCGCGATGACGGACAGCCACAGGCGGAGCTCGGTGAGCCTCACGGCCGCTCCGTTCCGGTCCACCCCGAAGAGCACGCGCCGAAGGATTCGCCGCCGGACGCCGGCGCGATGCCCGTGGGTTCGATCGGCCGAGGAGAGCAGCTCCAGCGCTCCCAGCAGAAAGGCGCCCGATCCCACGGCCGGATCGAGGATCCTGAGCCGTCCGAGGACGCGGCGAGCCGACTCGTCACCGTCGTCCATCCGCCGCTCGGCTTCCGCCTGGCTGCAGCCGACGCGACCTGCCACCATGGCCGCCAGCCCCTCCCGCAGCACCCGATGCACCAGCGCCGCGGGGGTGTAGTACGTGCCGGACGCGTGGCGCTGCTCCGGCGCCATGACCCCTTCGAACACCCGGCCCAGCATGTCGGGCGCGATACTCCCCGGCTCGCCTTCGCCGACGGTGAAGTGGAAGCGCTCGAACAGGCCATCGAACGTGTCGCGCCACAGGTGGTCGGGAATGGCACCCCGCGCTCGACGCTCCAGCGGATGCGGCTCGAACAATCCGCCGTTCAGGAACGGCATCGGGCCGAACGAGAGCGCCGCGCGACTCCGCTCGGCTACCGGCCGGTTGAGGGTTCCGAAGAAGAGGAGGCCGAGCAGGTCGCGATGCACCCGTCGTTTCCTGGCAAGGCAGCGATCGACTGCCTCAGCGAGGAACCTCCGGTTGCCCGCCAGCCAACCCTTGGCCTGCACGAAGTAGAGAAACAGCACGCGAGTGAGTTGCAGAAGCGCGAGCGCATGCCGGTCGGCCGTAGGCATGGGTCCGGGGAGCCCGGCCGCCAGCCGGTCCAAGGAGGCGCGGAACTCACGGAAGAACCGCTGACCTGCCGCCTCGCCGCCGAGCGCGGCGGCGATATGCGCCGCGTAGCCGGCCGGTCCGCCGTATCCCCCCGCGGCCAGACGGTCGAGCGACGCGACGGCCGAGCGCTCCGGGGAATCCAGATCCAGAGACAGGCGCCCCGCGCCGTCGAGGGACACGACCAGCGTGAGGCGCCTCGCATCGAGATCCAGACCCATCACTCCGATCAACCGTCCGCGTGCCCCCACGCGGCGGGCCATGGCGCACGCCCGGCGCTCGGCTCGAGCCCCGGCCAACGCATACCACGCAAAATCGGAGGCGCGGCCAACGACCACGGTGGGCTCCGGCCCTCCCGGAACCGGATCCCACAGCGGCTCGCATCCGAGCGCGGCCGCCAGCGAGGGCAAGTCTTCCAGCGAACGGAGAGACGGGAGCAGCTCCGCCAGGCGCACGACAGACTCCGGGTGGTGTGCGCCACCCTAGCCCCCGGGCTCGGCCCTTGCTGAACCGAACGCGCGCGAGACGGGGCGGATTTGCGTCCGGCGTCGCCGGGCAGCTACCATCCCCCCGTCGCCGAAATGGCCTCGGAACCTCAATCCACGATGGGTCAATGAGATACGTGCAACCGACATCCCTCGCCCTGGTCCTCGTCCTCCTCTCCGCCGGCTCGGTCTCCGGCCAGACGGTCGCGGACAGCGGCACCTTCGTGGTGCGTCACTCCGGTGACACCGTGGCCACCGAGACCTTCTCCCGCCACGAGACCACCATCCAGGGCACCCTCGCCCTCAACAACTCGAAGAACACCTTACAGCGCTACACGGCGGTGCTCGCGCCTGACGCGTCGGTGCCGATGATCGACGTGGCGGTCCGGGAGGATGCGGATAGCGGGCGGGTGAAGGCGAAGCTGGTGCAGCGGGCTCGCGTGATCTTCAAGGAAGACAGCGCCGCGGTGGACGCGATCATCGGGCAGTCGATCGAGACCCGGGTGTTCGGCACCCAGGCGGGGGCGATTCCCTATCTCAACATGTCCTTCGCCCTGCTCGAGCAGGCGATCCGCCGGTCCCGCACCGCCGGAGCGAGCCGCGATCATGTTCCCTTCTTCAATCTCGGAGGCGGGCAGACGCTGAGCGCCACGCTGCAGCCGGTCGGGACGGACTCGCTCGCGCTGGCCATCGGGGATACCGAGTTCCGTCTGAAGGTGGATGCGCAGGGCCGTGTCCTCGGCGGCGCCATCCCGAAGCAGAACGTGCTGGTCGACCGGCGCTAGCGACTCGCCTGGCCGTACACGCGCCCGCGCCACTCCACCCGGCGCGTGCCGCGCCAGGTGGACCGCGCGGCGATGTACAGCGCCACCAGCGCGCCGAGGGGATAGAGCAGGCCATACCAGACCGGGATCTTCATCCCGAAGCTGATCAGCATCCAGAACATCGCGGAGAGCAGCACCGCGGCGGCGGCGGCGGACCCCAGGGTGCCCTGCCCGCCGGTCAGCGCCAGCACCGCGGGCGGCACCAGCCAGAAGAGGAAGGCCGCGGCGAGCATCAGCGGCACCAGGGCGCGGAACAGCGGCTCGTCCGGAAACGACCGGAGACCGCCGAGGTACACGTTCTTCGACCAGCCCTCGACCAGCTCGCGCAGCCCGCGGTACATGCGCGTGGTCATCAGCCGATCGGCGAAGGTGAAATGCATCTTCCGCCCCGCGCGATAGAACGCCTGCGCCAGGGCGAGATCTTCGGCCACCTCGTGCCGGACCGTCTCGTGCGTGCCGACCGCTTCATACGCTCCGCGGGTGACGAGGATGAACTGCCCGTTGGCGATCACGTCGCGCTCGCGGCGGGCGCGATTCACCGTAGACGGATGATACCGCACGCCGAGCAGCAGCCAGATCTGCGGCATCACGACGCGCTCCCAGAACGTTTCGCAGAGCTGCCGTGGCGCGACCGTCACCATGCCTGCGGACTCGGCGCGCAGCGCTCCGACGGCGTGGGCCAGCAGCGCGGGCGCGTGGGTGGTGTCCGCATCGGTGAAGAGGAGCAGGGTGCCCTTCGCCTCCCGGTATCCCTGGAGACAGGCCCACGGCTTCCCGTACCAGCCGTCGGGCAATGGCGCGCCGCGCACCAGTCTGAGCCGCGTGTCGTTGACGGCGAGTCGCTCGACGATTTCGGCGGTGTCGTCTGTGCTGCGGTCGTCCACCACCACCAGTTCCATCGGGCGGTAGCTCGTCGCGAGGACGGAGCGCACCACCGTCTCGATGTTGGCGGATTCGTTGCGGGCGGGGACGATCACCGATACCAGCTCGCCGCCGATCGGTGCGGTATCGGACAGGTTGGGATGGAGGCGGCTCAGACGAATCAGGCTCGCGAAGGGCGCGAGCCAGGGCAGGGCAGGCAGCAGGTCGAGCGCGGACACGATGGCCGGGGGGCCGTTCAGCGCTGCGGCAGCTTGACGAGCGCGTTGAGCTCGGCTTCCAGCACGTCGAGCTGGCGCTCGACTTCGGCCCGATCGTACTCAGGGCCCGAGGTGGGGACCCCGTTCTGGGCAAAGAGCGTCGCGACCAGCGCGTCGGTGTAGCCCACGACGGCCACCGCGATGCCCTTGTCGATCACCCGGTTGAGGCGCAGCATGATGGCCATGCCCTGCCGGGCGCGCATCGCCGCCAGCACTGGAGCGAGATTGCGGATGAGAAGCTCGCGGAGGAACTGCAGCTCTTCGACGACTTCGCCGGCGGCGAGCCCGCGGGCCGAGGCGACGCGGCCGTAGTGCTCGCACACGCGGAACCAGACGGTGTTGACCTCGCGCCGGAGCGGGCCGACCATCTCGGAGATGACCTCGAGCAAGAGGCGGAACTCCCGCTCGACCGTGAGGCGCGGTATCGTGGGGGCTGCCGTGATGCGATCGCCCAGCCAATCGGCCCACTGGGCAACCATCGCATCGCGCATCTCGACGATGACACGGCCGGCGGCGAGCAACGCGGGCTGCGAAGCGCGCACTACCAGTCCCCCTGAAAAAGGTGTCGGCAATCTAAGGCGGAGCGACTATGGGGTCAAAAACGTGGGTGCGACCGCCCAGGCTCGAGCGCGGCAGCCGCGTCGCGCTCGTCGCACCCGGGGGTCCGCTGCTCGAACGGGATGATCTAACACGCGCGGAGGCTCTCTGCCGTGCGCTGGGTTACCAGCCGGCCCTGGGCCGCAACACCGCCGAGCGCCAGGGCTACTTCGCGGGGACCGATGAGCAGCGGCTCGCGGATCTGAACGACGCGCTCAGGGATCCCGAAGTGTCTGCCATCTGGTGCATCCGGGGTGGCTACGGCACCACGCGCATCCTGGATCGGGTGGATTTCGGCGCACTGGCCCACCGCCCCAAGCCATTCATCGGCTACTCCGATATCACAGCCGTGCTCAACGCGGCAGCCCGGCACACCGGAGTCATCACCTTCCATGCGCCCATGGCGCGTGCGGCGATGCCCGCCTTCAGCCGGCGGCATTTCGAGCGGGTGCTCGCGTCGGCCGAGCCGGGAGGACGCCTCGAGCATCTCCCCCAGCCCGCCGACGTGCTGATCCCCCAGGAGCACCGGGTCGCGACCCTCCGGGGCGGTGTTGCCGAGGGACCGCTCATGGGGGGCAACCTTTCCCTGCTCCAGTGTCTGCTGGGTACCCCACATTTTCCCGACCTCGACGGGGCGATCCTCTTCCTCGAGGACATCGGGGAGGATCTCTATCGGGTGGATCGCATGCTGGCGCATCTCCGCATGGCCGGCGCGCTGGATCGGCTGGCCGGCATCGCCGTAGGCCGCTTCACCGAGCTCAACCGCGCGACGACCGACGGGGCGCTCGGCTTCGACGAGGTCCTGGCGACGTTCTTCGGTCCTCTCGGCATTCCCGTGGCCTACGGCTTTCCCATCGGCCACATAGACGACCAGTGGACCCTGCCCCTGGGAGTGCGCGCCCGGCTCGATGCCGACGCCGGGGAGCTCGACCTTCTGGAGGCCGCCGTCTCGGCGTGACAATCGCCGCGGTTGGGACAAACTTTCACTGATGGCCACTCCTACGCTGTCCAAGCACACCCTCGAAGGCTCTCTCGGCGAGATCCTGGTTGACGTGCGAGCCGCCGGGCGCGATTCGCCCCGGCCCGCGATCGTCGTCATTCATGGCTTCAAGGGGTTCAAGGATTGGGGGATGTTTCCGCGCCTGGCCGAGCGACTCGCGCGTGCGGGATTCGCCACGGTCACGTTCAACCTGAGCGGCAGCGGCGTGGACGACAGCGGAGAGCTGGTCCATCCCGACCGCTTCGGGCGCGACACCTTCTCCGCGCAGCTCGACGATACGGGTCGAGTGCTGGACGCTTTGAGCCGCGGCGCGCTCGGCGTGGCTCCGCCGACCACGGTCGGCCTCGTGGGCCATTCGCGGGGCGGAGGAGTCGCCGTGCTTCAGGCGGTCCGGGACCCACGGGTGAGGGCATTGGTGACCTGGGCCTCGATCTCCCACGTCGAGCGCTGGTCGCCCGCGGAGAGAAAGGCGTGGCGCGCGAGGGGTTCCATCGAGGTGGTCAACTCCCGGACGGGACAGCGGATCGACGTCTCGACCGATATGGTGGACGATGTCGAGCGGCACGCCGCGGGCTCGCTGGACATCCTCGGGGCCGCCGCGCGAATCTCGATCCCCTGGCTCCTGGTGCACGGGAGCGACGACGAATCCGTTGCACCGGTGGAGTCCGAGGCGCTCCGCGCCGCGAGCACCATCCCCACCACGCGTCTCCTGGCCATCGAAGGCACCGGACACACCTTCGGCGCCGGTCATCCCTGGGACGCCGCCAAGCACGACACGCCGGCCCTCCGCCAGGCCTTCGACATGACGCTCGCCTGGTTCGCGGCCCACCTCGGCTGACCCGAGTCTTGACCGCCGAAGCCCGATCCGCGAATCTCTCCCCATGCCGATCTACACGTATCGCTGCAACGACTGTCACGCCGAGTTCGACCAGCTCGTCCGGTCGGAGACCAAGGTCGCCTGCCCAGGCTGTCAGGGCGGGAAACTGGAGCGCCTGATGTCGCTCCCGGCTCGCCCAGCTTCCGGCGGCAAGCCGGCCGATCTGAGCCGCCTGGGGCCCCCGCCCGGAGGCTGCTGCGGGGGCGGCTGCCACACGCACAACCACTGAACTCCAGACTTACGCGGCTACGTGATCGCCTTGCCGTCCACCACCCACTGGTGGACGATAGAGGCGATCCGCTCGTCTGGGCGGCCGTGGCGGTGGTCGTGGCGCCCGACCCCGACTCCGTGCTGTTCATCCGCCGGGCGGAGCGGGCGGGGGATCCGTGGTCGGGGCACATGGCCCTGCCCGGTGGTCGGCAGGACCCCGCCGAAGCCGACCTCGTCGCCACGGCCATGCGCGAGACGCTCGAGGAGGTCGGGCTCGAGCTTCACTCGGACGATCTGATCGGCAGTCTCGACGACGTGGTGCCTCGCACGCCGCTGCTGCCGCCGATCGCCGTCCGCCCGTTCGTCTTCGTCCTCGGCCACTGGCCCGATCTCGAGCTCAACCCCGAAGTAGCCGCCGTCCGCTGGGTTCCCATCGATCTCCTGCTCGACCCTGCGACCTACCGCTCCATCCAGATCGATCTTCGTGGCGAGCAGCGGGAGTTTCCCGCTTACCGGCTCGACGACGCGGACGTCTGGGGAATGACCGAGCGGATCGTGTCCAGCTTCCTCGCCCAGTTCAAATAGCCAACCGTGAGAGGTCATTTGACATTAGACCTGGCTTAGTCTAAAGTTAGGCTAACCTAAATCATGGTTTAGTATGAACGCAGCCCTGCAGCACGAAGCGCTCACCCGCTCCGTAGAAGACTATCTCAAAGCCATATACAGGCTTTCCCCACCGGGGCGGACCGCCTCGACCAGCGAGATCGCCCAACGGCTGGAGCTCGCGCCCGCGTCGGTCAGCGGCATGGTCAAGCGGCTCTCCGAGCAAGGTCTGCTGGAGCACGTGCCCTACAAAGGCGTTCAGCTCACCCCCGACGGTCGCCGTGCCGCGCTACGGATGCTACGCCGGCATCGTCTGATCGAGGCCTATCTGGTTGCGTTCCTCGGATACACCTGGGATACCGTGCACGACGAGGCCGAGCGCCTCGAGCATGCGGTCTCGGACACGCTGGTGGAGCGGATGGCCGCGGTGCTGGGCAACCCCACCGTGGATCCGCATGGCGATCCGATCCCGACCCGGGACGGCGACATCGAGGAGGTCGCCAGCGTGCCGCTATCGGACGTGCCGGCAGGCACCAGTGTCGAAGTGCGCCAGGTGGAGGAGAGCCAGCCCGAGCGACTGCGGTACATCGCGTCGGTCGGACTCCGGCCGGGTGTCCACGTGAGGGTGGTGGATCGGCAGCCGTTCCACGGTCCGATCACCATCGAGGTGGCGGGCCAGACGCACGTGATCGGCACCGAGCTGGGTCAGGTGGTTCGCTGCGCCAGTGGCGAGGACGCGTGAGCGCCACCACGCCCCCGATCGAAGGCCTCACCGGCTGGCGCTACCCGCGCACCCAGCCGAGCCTCCCCGAATCGCATGGCTCGGTGCGCGTGCCCCGGGGTGGGCCGTACTGGCGGAAGGCGCTCGCGTTCGCCGGCCCCGGCTACATGGTGGCGGTCGGCTATATGGATCCGGGCAATTGGGCCACAGACATCGCCGGCGGTGCCCGCTTCGGGTATGCCCTGCTGAGCGTGGTGCTGATCTCCAATCTGATGGCGATCCTGTTGCAGTCGCTGGCGCTCAAGTTGGGCATCGTCACGGGACGCGACTTGGCCCAGGCGTGTCGTGACCATTACTCCCGGCCCGTGAGCTTCATGCTCTGGATTCTCTGCGAGATCGCGATCGCCGCCTGCGACCTCGCCGAGGTGATCGGTGCCGCGATCGCCCTCAACCTGTTGTTCGGGATTCCGCTGATCTGGGGCGTGGTGCTCACCGCGTTCGACGTGCTGCTGATCCTCATGCTCCAGAACAAGGGGTTCCGGTGGCTGGAGGCTTTCGTCATCGCGATGATTGCATCCGTCGGGGTGTGCTTCGCGGTGGAGCTCGCCATGGCGCACCCCGCGATCGGCGCGGTGGCGCGCGGGCTGGTGCCGACCACCGAGATCATCACCAACCCCGTGATGCTCTACATCGCCATCGGCATCCTCGGCGCCACCGTCATGCCGCACAACCTGTATCTGCATTCCTCGATCGTGCAGACGCGGCGGGTGGGGACCGACCCGGAGTCCAAGCGCGAGGCGATCCACTTCGCCACCGTCGACTCCACCGTCGCGCTGCTGTTCGCGTTCTTCATCAACGCCGCGATTCTGATCCTCGCGGCCGCGACGTTCCACCAGTCGGGGCACCAGGACGTCGCCGACATCGGCGACGCGTATCACCTGCTCACGCCGCTCCTCGGAACCGCCGCCGCGAGCACCCTCTTCGCCCTGGCGCTGCTGGCGGCCGGGCAGAACTCGACGATCACCGGCACGCTCGCGGGCCAGATCGTGATGGAGGGCTTCCTCGACATCCGGCTGCCGGCGTGGCTGCGTCGCCTCATCACGCGACTCATCGCGATCGTGCCGGCGGTCATCGTGACCGCGATGTATGGCGAGCGGGGAGCCGCCAGCCTCCTGATCCTGAGCCAAGTCATCTTGAGCCTGCAGCTCTCGTTCGCGGTGGTGCCGCTGGTTCGCTTCACCAGCGAGCGGCGGAAGATGGGACAGTTCGCCAACGGGCGTCTGCTCGCGGCCACTGCGTGGTCCGTCGCGGCGGTGATCGTCGGACTCAACGGCTGGCTGCTGATCGGCACCTTCGCGGAGTGGGCGGGGTAAGGCGGTACCGGGTCGCTCGCGCGGTAGCCGCGGCCCCGGATCTCGAACCAAAGAGGATGCGTACTATGCCCGACCGCAAAGTCTCCCGTCGCGATGCCCTGAGGGCCGGTGCCCTCGGTACCGTGGGCCTGGCCGCCGGTGCGGGCGGGCTCGCGCTCCAGGGACTGGGGCAGGCTACCGCGGCCCAGGCGCCGACCCAGGGTTCCCACCACGACATGATCACGGTCGGGGAGCTCGCTCCCGGCTCGTTCGATCCAACGGCCTTCCTCACCCGGTTCGACGGCGGCTCGGTGTCCCGCCTGCCGTCCGGACAGACGCTCCGCGAGTACGAGCTCGTGGCCGAGGATCGCGAGATCGAGGTGGCGCCGGGAGTGTTCTACGCAGCGTGGACCTACAACGGCCAGGTGCCGGGGCCGACGATCCGCTGCACCGAGGGAGACCGGCTCCGCATCCGGTTCTCCAACAAGGGTCGCCACGCCCACAGCATCCACTTCCACGGCATCCATCCAGCCGGCATGGACGGTGCCTTCGAGCCGGTGCATCCCGGCCGAAGTTTCGTCTATGAGTTCGACGCCGAGCCGTTCGGACTGCACCTGTACCACTGCCACACGGTCCCGATCAAGCGGCACATGCATAAGGGACTGTACGGCGCGTTCATCATCGACCCCAGGGAGGGCCGGCCGCCCGCGAACGAGATGGTCATGGTGATGAATGCGTTCGACACCAACTTCGACAACGAGAACGAGGTCTACGCGGTCAACACAGTCGCCTTTCACTACCAGAAGCACCCGATCCCCATCCGGCAGCACGAGCTCAACCGGATCTACGTCGTCAACGTGACCGAATTCGACCCGCTGAACTCGTTTCACATTCACGGCAATCTCTACCGCCTCTACCGAACCGGCACCGACCTGGACCGCTTCGAGTACACCGACATGGTGTCGCTGGCGCAGGGTGAGCGCGCCATTCTCGAGTTCAGCTACAAGCATCCAGGGCCGTTCATGTTCCACGCTCACCAGAGCGAGTTCACCGAGCTCGGCTGGAGCGGGATCTTCCTGGTGAGGGGGGTGCCCAGTGCCTGAGCTCGAAACCGGCACGCCGCCGAGCCACTCGCCGGTGCCGCCACTCGTGCCCGACCCGAAGGGCCGAAGCGGATTGCCGCTCTGGTTCACCGGGCTCGGCCCGCTCGTGCTTCTCGCGGCGCTGGTCTTCGTCTTCCTGCGCGTCGGCCCCGTGGGCGTGTTTCGCGCGACCTTCCCGCCGGTCGAGGAGCTCACCCTGGAGCGGATCCGCCTCCCCCAGCCTGGCGTGATGGAGGTCAGCGTGGTGAACGGCGGGCCCGAGGCCGTCACCATCGCACAGGTGATGGTGGACGACGCCAACTGGGTCCACGCGGTGAACGGGAGCCGCCGGGTCGAGCGGCTCGAGCGGCGGATGGTGCGCATCCCGTACCCCTGGGTCGAGGGCGAGCCGCACACCGTCACGATCGTGACCAATACCGGCCTCACGTTCTCGACCGAGGTGGCGGTGGCGACGCTCTCGCCACCGGTGGACGCGCGGTATCTCGGGACCTTCGCCCTGCTGGGTGTATACGCCGGCGTGATTCCCGTTTTTATCGGCCTGCTGTGGCTGCCGTTCGTGCGCCGGATCGAGCGGCGCTGGATCGACTTCTTCCTGAGTCTCACCATCGGCCTGCTGGTGTTCCTCGGCGTGGAAGCGTTCGAGGAGGCGCTCACCACGGCCGCGCTGGTGCCGGGCGCCTTCCAGGGGGTCTCCCTCGTGGTGCTCGGACTGCTTGGGACCCCGCTCCTCATCGGCGCGATCGGCGAATGGCGCGCGCGTGCGCGGGGCAGCCGCTCGCCCCTCTGGGTGGCCGGGCTGATCGCCTTCGGGATCGGGCTCCACAACCTGGGCGAAGGGCTTGCCATCGGCACCTCCTACGCCACCGGCGAGATTGCGCTCGGGACCTTCCTCGTGATCGGCTTCCTCCTGCACAACACCACCGAAGGACTCGGCATCGTCACCCCGCTCGCGGGGGAGCGGCCTCGCGCGCGCACGCTGCTCCTGCTCGGGGCGCTCGCGGGCGTGCCGACCGTCATCGGGGCCTGGATCGGGGGCTTCACCTACTCCCCGATCTGGACGACCCTGTTCTTCGCGGTCGGCGCGGGCGCGATCGTGATGGTGGTCTACGAGCTCTGGCGTCTCTTCGCGCACCGCTCGCCCGCGGGACTGCTCGCGCCGCTCAACGCGGCCGGGGTGCTGGTGGGGATGCTGGTGATGTACCTGACGGGCCTGCTGGTGACCGCATGAGGGTCGCATCGCTGGGCGTGATCCTGTGCGGCCTCGGGCTGGCGCTTCCGGTTGCGGCCCAGTCCGAGGCCCCCATCGCCGACAACAGCTTCCTGGTGGAAGAGGCCTACAACCAGGAGGCCGGCGTGGTCCAGCACATCGGCACGTTCTCCCGGGTGCCTGGCGGCTCCCCGTGGGAGCTGGGCTTCACCCAGGAATGGCCGCTGGGTGGCATGCGCCATCAGTTGAGCTACACGGTGCCGTTTCTCGACTTGGAGGAAGTGGGCGCCGGACTCGGCGACCTGCAGGTCAACTACCGCTACCAGCTCGTGGGCGACGGTGAGTCGGCGCTTCACGTGGCACCTCGATTCTCCGTTCTCCTGCCCACGGGAAGCGAGTCGGCCGGCCGAGGCACCGGCACGCTCGGCTTCGACGTCGGCCTCCCGGTCAGCTACGTTGTGAGCGACGCGTTCGTCACCCACTGGAACGCGAGCCTCGTCACGGACACGGACTTCGAGGAGTCCGACATTTCCCTCGCAGGGAGCGTCATCTGGCGGATGCGTCGGAGCGTCAACCTGATGCTCGAGAGCGTGTGGGACGTGGGCGACAACGATGTGCTGCTCCTCAATCCCGGTATCCGCTGGGCTCACGAGTTCGCCAGCGGCCTGCAGATCGTACCGGGAGTGGCCTACACCTTCGCGGTCCGCGGCGACGCCGAGGATGCCCTCTTCCTCTATCTGAGCTTCGAGCACTCGTTCGGACGCCGGTAGTGCGCTTCCAGCAGTACCTCCCTTATTGATTCTGCTGTCCTTGCCGTGCCTTCCTCGCTTCCGTCGGTGGCTTGCTTGCGTCGACTTCTCATCCTGCTCCTGGCGCTGCTCGCCGGCCCACGCAGCTCACTCGTGGCCCAGGCCACCCAGATCGCCGTGGAGCGCGCGCTGGCCGACAGGCTAGGGCTCGCCGTCGGCGACACCGTGCGGCTGGGCTCGGCGCCGGACTCGGTCGGCCGCCTGGCCGTGATCACGGCGGTCTACGAGCCTCGCCCCGACCCCGCGGAGATCTCACGCGGGGCGCTTCGCATCCGGCTGCACCTGCCCGACTTGGCCGCCATGCTCGGTGCGCCCGACCGGGTGGACCGGTTCGGGATCGGTCTCCGTCCCGGCGTGAATCCCGATTCGGCCGCGGCGGTGCTCAACCGGTCGGCGTTCGGCTTCCAGGCGCACCCCTCCGCCGCGATCGCCTCCGAATCCTCCCAGACCTTCAAGGTCGTCAGCCGGTTCCATCGGGCGATCGCCGTCATCACCATCGTGGCGAGCGCGGTCTTCCTCCTCTGCATCATGCTGCTCAAGGTCGAGGAGCGGCGGATGGACGCCGCCGTGATGCGGTTCGTGGGGGTGCGCCGGCGAACCATCTTCGGCGCCCTGGTGTTGGAGGCCGCGCTGATCGCCGTGCTGGGCTCGGCGCTCGGCGCCGCTCTCGCCCTGGTCGCGGGGGCCGCCACCAACGCCTACTACCGCCGGTTCTTCGACACGGAGCTGATCTTCTCGCTGATCACCGGCCGGATCGTGCTCTTCAGCGTGTGCCTGTCGCTCGCTCTCGGCCTTGGTGCCGGAGCGATCGCCGCATGGAGGCTGGTTCGCACCCGGCCGATGGTGCTGTGGGGCCGGGCGTGACCGGCGTGGGCTGGGGCCTCAAGAACCTGCGCCGGCACCCGCTCCGCACGGTGCTCTCCCTCGCCGGCATCGCCGTCGCCTCCGCGATGTTGCTCGACATGGTGATGCTGAGCGGAGGGATCGAGAAATCGTTCAACGACCTGCTGCTCGCCCGGGGCTACCAGATCCGGCTGACACCCAAAGGGACGCTGCCCTTCGACACCGAAGCGACCATCACCGGCGCATCCCGGGTGGTCGGCGCGATCCGTTCGGAACCGGGCGTCGAGGCCGCTGGGGCCGTGCTCGGGACCTCCATTTACGGACGCATGTCCGACTCGCTCGTGACCCTCGTCGGCTATGGCATCCAGCCCGAGGCGCAGGGCATCTACCAGGTCCTCGAGGGCCGCGACCTCCTGCCCGGAGACACGCTCGGACTCCTGGTCGGCGAGACCGCCGCCCGCATCCTCGGCGCCGGCGTCGGCGACACCGTGGCGCTGGCCGGCCGGCTCGATCCCCAGATCGCCAATGCCGCGGTGGACCGGAGGCTCGCGGTGCGCGGCGTCGTCCGATGGATCTACGACCCACGCGGCCAGCCGTCGGTCGGCGCCGTCCTGCCGCTCATGCAGCGGCTCGGGCGCGATGCCGCGGCCGACCACGCATCGCTTCTGCTGGTGAAGGCCGCGAGGGATGGCGACGTCGAGGCACTGGCCGACCGCCTGCGGGCGCGTTTCCCGGCGCTGGAGGTCAACAGCGTCGCCGATCTCGTGGTGCAGGCCAAGCGCCGGCTGGTCTACTTCACGCAACTCTCCTACGTTCTCGGCGGCATGAGTCTGGTGGTCGCCGTGCTCCTGGTCGGCACGCTGCTCACCATCACCGTGAACGAGCGGTTGGGCGAGATCGCCACGCTTCGGGCGCTCGGCATCGGGCGCGGCAACCATCGTGCGCCAGGTGCTCGCAGAGGGAACCACGCTCACGGTGCTCGGGGCGGGGCTCGGCATCCTGCTGGGCCTGGGCACCGCCGAGTATCTGGATGCCATCCTCACCGGGTTCCCCGGCCTGCCCGAGGCCTTCTCGTTCTTCGTGCCCCGCCGCGAGACGCTGAGCCTGGCCGCGCTGGTCCTGCTGGTGACGGGATCGCTGGCGGGGCTCTATCCTGCGTGGCTGGCTTCGCGCGCTCCTATCGCCGCGACGCTCCGGTCGGAGGCCACGTGACCGCGCGCGACCCGGTGCTGGTGGCCCGCGATCTGGCCAAGGACTACCCGATGAACGGCGAGACGGTGCACGCGCTCCGAGGCGTGTCACTCGCGGTCGCCCAGGGCGAGTACTCCGCCATCGTCGGGCCGTCCGGCAGCGGCAAGTCCACGCTGCTCCAATTGGCGGGGGGGATCGACACGCCCAGCGCGGGCAGCGTCGAGATCCTGGGCACGCGGCTGGGCACACTCTCCGATCGCGACCTCACGCGGCTTCGCCTCACCCGACTGGGCTTCGTGTTCCAGCGTTTCCATCTGCTGCCGGTGTTGACGGCGCGCGAGAACGTGGAGCTGCCGATGGCCGAGGCGGGGGTGCGCGGCGCCGAGCGACGCGAGCGCGCCCGGGAGCTCCTGGCGTACGTCGGTCTCGAGCACCGCGAGAGCCATCGCGCCACGCAGCTCTCGGGAGGCGAGATGCAGCGCGTCGCCATCGCCCGCGCGCTCGCCAACCGCCCTGTGCTTCTGCTGGCCGACGAGCCCACCGGCGAGCTCGATGCGGCAACCGGCCGCGGGATCCTCGATCTCTTCCAGCAGCTCAATCAGGACGGGACCACCCTGCTGGTCGTCACCCATGACGAGCGGCTGGCGGCGGAGGCCGGCCGCGTGATCCACATGCTCGACGGCCGCATCGTCGCCGATACCGCCGCGGCGACGCCACTGACCGCCCGGCCGGTCCCCCGCACCTCGGCCCGGCCGTGATCGGCACGCTCGCCTTCCGCCATCTGCTGGTGAAGAAGGTCCGTTCGCTCTTCCTTCTCTTCGGCTTCTCCATCGGCGTCGGCGTCATGATCGTGCTGCTGTCGGTCGGTGAGGCGATGCTGGATCAGTCGCGCGACGTGTCCCTGGTCGGCGGCGGTGAAGTCACGGTGCTGCCGCAGGGAATCGACGTCGAGGCGATGCGGACCGGCGGACTCGGCGGGATGTTCTTCACCATCGAGCGGGCGCGGTTCCTCACCCGGCTCGTGCTGGGAGGGCCCCGGGCCAGGAGCCAGGTGCGCGACGTCGCACCGACCATCGAGGGAAAGCTCCTCTACCTCTGCCCCGTGGGCGGGCCTTGCCGCCCCACGGCTGTGCGGGCGGGCGGAGAGATCCCGAGCCGGGCCGCTTCGGTCGGCGCGGGGCTCGACCTGCGGCAGGGGCGCTGGGCCGACACGCCGGGCGACTCCGCCTACGTCGCGCCGACCAGGCAGCAGCTCTACGACGAGCTCGATCGCTTCCACCTGCCGCCGCGCGCCGACAGCACCTGGGGAGAGTGGCACTACTTCAATCTCGTGACCGGCCCCGGCGAATGGTGGTACGTCACGTTCCTGGTCGGCGGCGAGGTGAGCGCCGCGAAGACGGATCGCTGGGGTGGCCGGATGCTGGTGACCCACCGCCGGCCCGACGGGCGCCACGACCGATACACCGCGGAGGTCCCGTCGACTCGCGTCACCTTCGACACGGCGCGCGCCGATCTCGCGATCGGGGAGAGCACCGTCCGACAGGTGGACGGGCAATACCGTCTCGCGGTAGAAGCGCGGGGTACCAGCGGCACGGTCGCACTCGACCTCGTCGTGCGGCCTGACTCCAACCGGTACTTCCCGCCGGTGGAGCTCCGGGACGACGACTTCCTGTCCGGCTACGTAGTTCCCGCGCTCTCCGCGTCGGCCAGCGGCCGGATCTGCATCGGGGGCCGCTGCTCCGAGGTGCGCGATGTCCCGGCCTACCACGATCACAACTGGGGCGTGTGGCGGGACGTGACCTGGGAATGGGGAGCCGCTCGGGGCGCGGAGCTGAGTCTGCTGTACGGTGGCGTCTACGGCCCCGAGCGGTCCAACACCTCGCCGTTCTTCCTCACCCTGGTGGATCCGCTCGGGGTCCGACGGGTGCTGCGCTTCGGGCGCATCGACTATGAGGGGAGCCGCGCGGCCGACGGTGTCCGGGGTGCTCGCGCCCCCGAGCGCTTCTCATTGACCGGCACGTGGGAGGCCGACACGGTGACGCTTCGGGTGGACGTCGAGCACGCGCTGGCCACCGAGATGTCCGCCGCCTCGTTCCGCCGGCTCTTCCTGCAGATGCGAGGCCGGTTCGAGCTGGACGGATGGGTGGACGGCGAGAAGCTTCGGGACACCGGTGAGGGGTTCTTCGAGACCTATGTGACCCAGTAACTTGCCTATCCATGACCGACCCTTTCGGACGCCTGACAGCCGCGCTAGGCGAGCGCTACGCGCTCGAGCGTGAGATCGGCGCGGGCGGCATGGCGACGGTTTTTCTCGCGAAGGACCTGCGTCACGGCCGGCGCGTTGCGATCAAGGTCGTCCGCCCCGAGCTGAGCGGTTCCGGCGGGGTGGCCAGGTTTCTTCGGGAGATCGAGCTCGCCGCGGGCCTGCAGCACCCGCACATCCTTCCAGTCTTCGATTCCGGCACGATGGACGATGGCGCCGGGGGCCAGGCGCCGTACTTCGTGATGCCCTTCGTCGAGGGTGAGACCCTGCGCGCCCGGCTCGGGCGTGACAATCGGCTCACCGTCGATGAGGCGATCTCGCTCACCGCCGAGGTCGCGGACGCGCTCGCGTATGCCCACGCGCAGGGCATCGTCCATCGCGACATCAAGCCCGAGAACATCCTGATGAGCGGCGGCCACGCTGTGGTCGCCGACTTCGGTGTAGCCAAGGCGATCGCGAGCGGCGCCGGACCGTCCGCCGAGACCGCTGCGGGACTGACCCAGGTGGGTTTCGCCATCGGAACCCCGAACTATATGGCCCCCGAGCAGGCGACCGGTCGCGATCTCGTGGATGCCCGCGCCGACCAATACAGCCTCGGCTGCGTGCTCTACGAGATGCTCGCGGGTAGTCCGCCGTTCGCCGGCGGAACGCCGCAATCGGTGGTCGCGCGCACCATGACGGCGCCGAGGCCGCACGTCGGAAAGGTCCGCCCCGACGTCCCCAGTGAGCTGGAGGACGTGGTCATCCGCGCGATGGCCATCGAGCCCGGCGACCGCTATTCGGACATGGTGAGCCTCGCTTCCTCTCTCCGCCAGGCCCGCGTGACCCTGCGGCCCCGCCGGCGTACGATGGGGGTGGTGGCCGCCGCGGCCATCGCGGCGGGCGCGGCGGGCGCTGTGGCATGGCTCGCCACCAGGCCGAGCGCGATCGCCGTGACCAAGGAGGCGGAGACGATCGCGGTGCTGCCCTTCAATGCCTCCGGGCCCGGGGTGGATGTCCTGGGCGAGGGCATGGTGGATCTCTTGACGACCAATCTGCAGGGCGTCGGTGGCATCACCGCGGTGGATCCCCGGGCCGTGCTCAAGCGGTGGGCCCGCCTCAAGGAAGGCGAGCGTGGCGGGCTCGATCAGGGATTGGCGCTGGGACGGGCGCTGGACGCCGGCTCCATCGTGATGGGCAGCGCCGTCTCGACCGGCGGCCGGGTGCGTCTGGCCGCCGATCTGCACGCCGTCGCCACCGGCGAGCGGCTGGGTCGCGCACAGGTGGACGGCCCGGCAGACAGCATCCTGCCCCTGGTGGATCGGCTGAGCGTCGCGCTGCTCCGAGACGTGTGGCGGTCGCGCGAGCCGCTGCCCAGTCTCAGCATCGCCTCGCTCACCACCGACTCGATCGCTGCCCTCCGCGCCTACCTCCAGGGCGAGCGCTACTACCGGAGCTTCACGCTCGACTCCGCATTGGCGGCGTACACCCGGGCCATCGAGGTGGACTCCACCTTCGCGCTGGCCCACCTGAGGCGGGCGCTGGTCTACGGGTGGACCGGCGGCTACGGGAGCCCGGCATCACACCAGGCGGCCGAGGCCGGCTTCCGGTTCGCCGACCGCCTGCCTCCCCGGAGCCGGCGGTTGCTCGAGGCGTATCGCGCCTTCGAGGCGGGCTCGCCCAGCGCCATCGACTCGATGCACGCGTATGTGGGCGAGTTCCCCACCGATCCCGAAGGGTGGTACCTGTACGGCGAGGCGCTGTATCACCTTCGCGGACTGAGGCCGACCAGCCCCGACGGCATCATTGCGGCATTCGACAGGGTGATCGCGGGGGACTCGACGCTCACCGCGGCGCTCGTGCATCCGATGGAGATGACGCTGATGTACCGGGACAGCGCCCGGTTCAACCGCTACCTCGACCTGTTCGCCCGAACCGCTCCGCCGGCACACATCGCCGCGCATCGCGTCTCGGCGCAGCTCGCGTGGGGGCCGGCGCCTACCGACAGCGCGCTCCGAAGCGCCCTGGCCAGCGTCCCCTCCATCGGATTCCACGCGATCGCGGCCGTCTATCGCGACCCCGAGGCGACTTCCGACACCGTGCTCTCGCGGTTCGACCGCCTGCGGGAGGCCACGCCGGCCAATTCGCCGGCGCGGCGCTTCGCCCCAATCGTCCGGGGGTTCGCGCTGGTCGGCTTCGGCCGGCTGCGGGAGGTGAAGCAGATCGTGGACACGGTCGCCGCGGTCTCGCCTGGTGCGGCGATGGGTCTGCTGGGCTGGCCCATGGTCCTGGGCATCGCGCCGCGATCCTTCGGTGGCGCCAAGCTCGACTCCCTGCTCGCCAAGAATGACGAGGTCGTCGACAACCCGCGGCGGGCCGCCTACATGAGCGCGATACGGGCGATGGTCCAGGGACGCCTGGAGGAGGCGAGCCGCCGTGTCGCGGAGGGGATCGCCCAGCAGGACGACACGCCGGATTCCACTCTGAATCTCGGGCTGCTGGAGGCCGCGAATGGCTGGGTGCGGATGACCAAGGGCGACACCGCCGGTGGAATCCGCGATCTCCGGTCCGGCCTCACCAAGGCGAGTGGACCCACCACGGCGGAAGCGACGGCCTTCCTTCGCTTCCAGCTCGCGCTCGCCCTCGCGGCCGCTCCCGCCACCAGGGACGAAGGGATCAGCAGTCTCCAAAACGGCTTCGACCACAAGGCCCTGTATCTCGTGCCTCTGGCTGAGCTGGCCCTCGGGCGCAGCTACGAGTCGGCCGGCAAGCGGGACTCGGCCGCGCTGGCGTACAGCCGGTTTGTGAGCCTGTGGGACAAGGCCGACCCCGAGCTGCAGGGCCGGGTCGCCGAGGCGCGCGAGGCGCTCCAGCGACTCACGGCCGAGCCCCGCTGAGCCGCCGATGGACACCCGCGAGCTGGGTCGCGAGCTGATCGACCTGTTCGGCCGGGGCTGGGCGCAGGGGAACGTGGATCTCCTCATGTCATGCTTCGCCGCTGACCCGGTCTTCCTCGAAACCCCCTTTTCCGAACCACTACGCGGCAGCGCGGCGGTCCGCCGCTACTGGCTCGAGGTGCCACTCAACCAATCCGAGACCACCTTTTCCTCGGGCGAGATCTACGCGGCCGGCCCCTGGTTCGGTACCGAGTTCAAGTGCGTCTTCCGCCGGAAACGGACGGGTGAGTGGGTGGACGCTCGCGGCGCCATGTTCTGCGAGACCGATGGCGCCAAGATCACCGAGATGCGGATGTACTGGCACCGGTGGAACGGCGGGCGGGAAACCTCCAAGCCTTAACGCCTTCCACCTGTCCTCGTCAGAAGATGGGTCAGCCTCCACGGGAGGACGATTCGGGAACGAACCCCCGGGCTAAGTGGTTCAGGTACATAGATGTCGGCGGTGGCACGCGGTTCGCAGAGTGTCGAGGCAGACCTAAGGCAGTGCCCCGTCCCAATTTCCAGCAAGGCAACGGCAGTTCCGGGAGGCGCCATGTACCTGTCTCTGCTCCTTCCACTCGTTCTCGCGAGTGGGCCGGGTCAACCGGCCGCCGCGACCGCGGACGACCCCCCGATCCAGATCTGGATCAACAACGATGGCCGCTTCCTTCGAGGCGACCGCGCCAAAGTGCATGTGCGCACCGAGGACGACGGCTACCTGGTCGTCTTCCACGCGGATGCCGAGGGGCACCTCCGGGTCCTGTTTCCGCTCGATCCGACCGATGACAACTTCGTTCGCGGCGGCAAGAAGTACGAAGTCGAAGGCCGCGCGGGGCGCGATGCGTTCGACGTGG
Organism: uncultured Gemmatimonadales bacterium; assembly: GCA_963846545.1. Lineage (GTDB taxonomy): Bacteria > Gemmatimonadota > Gemmatimonadetes > Gemmatimonadales > GWC2-71-9 > CAVVWJ01. The sequence goes on from CAWJWG010000003.1 coordinate 713,646, forward strand.
GCGACCGTTCGGGACGCGGCGCGGTGTTCGCCGCGGTGTCCAGCACGCCGTTCCGCTTCGAGCAGTTCGTTCTCAGCGACCACTGGGACTACCGCGCGCTCGAGCCGCAGCGCCTGGCCGAGGATCCCGAGCCCGAACTGACCGAGCTCACGCGCCGCATGGCGCAGGGAAGCTTCGACTACGACGTGATGAGCTATCATGTGGTGGATCGCGTGGTCTACGCCGACAACTACCACTCGCGCCCGTCCTACGGCGGCTTCTACTACGACGACTTCGGCTGCGGGTACTACGCGAGCTGCGGCAGCGGGCTGTCCATCAATCTCTCGTTCGGACGGCCGTTCTACCGGCGCAGCTACTACGGGCCGTACCACTATGCCTACACCCCGTACTACGATCCATTCTTCTACGATCCCTGGTACTACCGGCCGTACTACTACAGCCCGGTGCACTACTATCCACACTACTGGGGCTATCCATACCGGAACGCGGGCTACTACAACCGGTGGGATCGGGCGATTACGCCCTATCGCTTCCGGGACCGCACCCTGGCCAATGCCGACTATCGCGACCGCCGCTACACCTTCGGCCGCGCGGTGAACACGGTGCATACGCCGCCGGTGTCCCGCTTCTCCGAGCCTGAGAACTCTTCGCCGATCCGCCGCGCGGTGGATCGCAACGAGGTGAGTCGGCCGGCGGCCGACGCGGGCCGGCGCACCGCGGACCGGACCAAGTTCAACGACGGTGCGCGCCGGGCCGAGCCGAACCGGAGCGGTGGATCGACCGGCGTCGATGCCCCGCGCCGGGTGGCGGATCGCCAGGACCAGGCGACTACCATCGAGGCCCGCCGGGCGCGGCCCCGCGAGGCGCCGCGGGCGGTTCCCGACACTCGCGACAGCCGGCAGCCCTTGCCGGTCGACGTCACGCCCCGACGGGCCACGACCGATCGGTCGCGGGACCAGGCTGCTCCCCGAGAGGAGCGCCCTGCCACCGAGGCTCGCCCGGCTCGCGAGGAGCGACCGGCTCCCGAGGCGCGTCCCGCTCGCCGTGCGGAGGAGGCGGCTCCGCGTGAGTCGCGGCCGGCACCGCGAGTCGAGCGCGCGCCTTCCTCTTCTTCATCGGGGTCCGGCTACAGCGGCAGCGGCGGCGGCGACCGTCGCGGGGGTGGTGGGAGTGGTGGTGGCGGAGGAAGCCCGTCGTCCGGCGGCGGGCGCCGGCGCTGATTGACAAGCGGCGCGGCTGGGTGAGAAATGAGAGCGGGCCCCCGGGCGACGTGCCCGGGGGCCCGCTCGGCTTCATGCCGTCTCAGGTTGCCTTGCGGCGCGCGTAGTCCAGACCCCACTCGAGCAGCTCGGCGCTCCGGAGCCCGACTCGCATGGCCTGACCGGTCGCGTCTTCCTCTTCCAGGCCGTGGTCGAGCATGAGATACGGCAGCAACGCTCCGCCCACCCGGCTTCCACTCCCGCAATGGACGAACACCTGTTTGTCGGCCGAGTCGCGCAGAAGGCCGTGAATCCGCTCCAGTGTCGCGTCGGTCATGCTGCCCGACCCCACCGGGACGACGACGTACTCGAGGCCCAGCCGGCTGGTGGTCGCAGCCTCGTCCAGCGGTCGCGGCTCCATCGGCTCCCGGAGATCGAGCACGATCTCGCCGCCGGACCCCCGGAAGGCCTCCAGGTCGGACGCAGACGGCTGACCGCCGGTGATCACGTTGGGGAGGAGGCGGCAGGCGTTGGGCACCCGCGCCAGGGCTTCGAAGGGGGTCTGAGTCGGCATCGCGGTAACCTATCCCAATCGGTCGAATCAGGAACCCGCGCGAAGCTCCATCAAGCCGCGCGCGGTGAGAAAGCCGAGCACGGTGGCGATCAGGGCCAATCCCACGCTCAGGATCGTGTAGAGGCCAGCGCGGCCCCAGTCGCCACGCTCCAGGAGCGCGACCGTCTCGTGGCTGAAGGTCGAGAAGGTGGTGTACCCTCCGCAGAATCCGACGGTGAGAAACGCCCGAAACTCTGGCGTCAGGGTCGGTGAATCGAGAGCGAAGCGGAGGAAGAGGCCCAGCAGGAACGACCCCGTCACATTCACGAGCAGCGTGCCCGAAGGGAACTGGGTCTCCATCAGCCTGTGCACCAGACCGCCGACGAGATAACGGCTGACTCCTCCGAGCGCGCTGCCAACGGCGATGTACCAGAGCATGCCCGAAAGTATACATTTCGCCTGTGCTCCGCCTGGCCATCGCTCAGCTTCGCCCGCGCAAGGGCGCGTACGAGGAAAATCTCCGCCGGCTCGGAGCTCTCTTCCGTGAGGCCGGGGCCTGGTCTGAGCCGCCCGATCTGGTCGTCGCGCCTGAAGCGGCGCTGACCGGGTACTTCCTCGAAGGCGGGGTGCGTGACCTCGCCCTCTCCGCCGAGCACCTCTTCGACGATCTCGCCGCCCAGCACCGCGACGCCAAGGCGCCGCCATTCGACGTCGCCCTCGGCTTCTACGAGGTGCACCAGAACCGGCTCTACAACTCGGCCCTCTACGCCCGGCTCGGCGGCTCTGACGCCGGGATCAGGCACGTGCACCGCAAGGTGTTTCTGCCGACCTACGGCGTGTTCGACGAGGAGCGGTTCGTCGAGGCGGGGCGGAGCGTGCAGGCCTTCGACACGGCGTGGGGGCGCGCGGCGATCCTGATCTGCGAAGACGCGTGGCACTCGTTCACCCCGATGCTCGCCGCGCTCGACGGGGCCCAGCTCATCCTGGTGCCGAGCGCCAGTCCCGCGCGCGGCCCGGTGCCGGGCGACGAGTTCAGCGCGGGGCGGCCGGCGAGTCTGGGGCGGTGGAATCGGATCATCCAGGACATCGCGGGCGAGCACGGGGTCTACGTCGCGCTGTCGCAACTGGTCGGGTTCGAGGGCGGCAAGGCGTTTCCCGGCGGATCCATCGTCGCGTCACCGCGGGGCGAGCTGATCGCGCAGGGGCCCATCTTCGAAGAGGCGCTGGTCCCGGCCACGCTCGATTTCGAGGAGATCACCCGCGCGAGAGCGGACCTCCCGCTGCTGGCGGACCTCGAGATGCGTCTCCCGCACCTGCTGGGATCGCTGCACTCGGCGCGGCGCGAGAAGGGCAGGTCGGGCGACTCCTCCGAACGGGACGCGGGACAGGTGCCGAAGCCCGACGCCGAGCGGGAGCAGTCCCGAGCAAAGAAGCGCCGCGGCCGGCCGGCTGTGGCGCCGGCCCGCTCGACGCACGATCCCCTCACCATCGACCCCGAGCTCACCCGCCGCTGGCTGGTCGAGTTCCTTCGCGACGAGATCCAGCGCCGCCGCGGATTCCAGAAGGTCGTGATCGGGCTGTCGGGGGGCGTGGACAGCTCCCTGGTCGCGCTCCTCGCGGTCGAGGCGCTCGGCACCGAGAACGTGCTCGGCGTGCGCATGCCGTACCGCACCTCGAGTCCGGAGAGCCTGGATCACGCCCAGCTCGTCATCGCGGCCCTCGGCATCGCGGAGCGGACGGTGGACATCAGCACGGCGGTGGATGGCCTCGCCGCGGCCATCGGCGGGGCGGCCGACCCGAGCCGTCTGGGGAACATCATGGCCCGGGCGCGTATGGTCACCCTGTTCGACCTGTCCGCCGCCACTCGGGCGCTGCCGCTCGGCACCGGCAACAAGACCGAGCGCCTGCTCGGCTACTTCACCTGGCACGCGGACGATTCGCCCCCGGTCAATCCGATCGGCGATCTCTTCAAGTCCCAGGTCTGGGCTCTCGCGCGCCATGTGGGGGTACCCGAGGTAATCGTGTCGAAGCCGGCGAGCGCCGACCTGATCGCGGGGCAGACCGACGAGGGCGACTTCGGCATCTCGTACCCGAGGGCCGATGCGATCCTGCACTGGATCCTGATGGGCTATCGCAACGCCGAGATCGTGCCGCTGGGCTTCACCGACGATGAGATCGCCCTGGTGCGCCGCCGGCTGGACTCGACCCACTGGAAGCGCAGACTACCCACCGTGGCGATGCTCAGCGCGACGGCCATCGGCGAGTATTACCTGAGGCCGGTGGACTACTAGCGGCCGCCTGTCCGTCTCCTCCCGCCGCGAGGCCCAATGACCGTCGACACCCGCCTCATGTCTCATTCGACCGGGACCATCACCACCTTCGTCATGCCCCACATGCAGAACGTGCGGGGCGACCTTTTCGGCGGGGAGCTTATGGCGCTGGTGGACCAGGCCGCCGCAGTGGCGGCGATCCGGCACGCGGGAGGACCGGCCGTCACGGCACGGATCGACCGGGTCGATTTCAAGGAACGCATCCCCGTGGGTGCGCTCGTCACCTGCGTTGCCACCGTGGACTTCGTGGGGAACTCCTCGATGGATATCACCGTCAACGTCTACGCCGAGAAGGTCAGCACCGGCGACCGGCGCCACACCAACACCGCCCACGTGGTGTTCGTCGCGCTCGACGAGCAGGGCAAGCCCCGCCGGGTGCCCCGTCTGGTGCCGGAGACGGACGAGGAGCGGGAGCGCTACGCGCAGGCCGAGGCGTACCGGGCACGGCAGTCTCAGGGGTGAGTGTGGCGGGGGTGACCGTCGTGCTGAGCGGCGGCGGAGCGAAGACCGCCGCGCACGTCGGCGCCGCCCGGGCGATCGCCGAGGCGGGCCTGACGACCCGGCGGTACGTCGCCACCTCGATGGGCGCGGTGGTGGCGGCGGCCCTCGCAGGCGGCCCGGAGCACGACACCCTGCTGGACCTGCTGGCCGCGGCCGGCAGGGCAGGGGTCGTGCGTGACCCCTTCGCGGTGGTGCGCGGACTGTTCTCTCCCGGGCTGCTGCGGCCCGCGCCGTTCCGGCACGCGGTGGAACGGCTGGTGCCGGCCCGACGGTTCGCCGAGCTGGACGTGCCGCTCACCGTGAGCGTGGTGGATCTCGATACCGGCAATCTCATCCTCTTCGGCGAGGGCGGGGAGGACGCTCCGCTCATCGACGTGCTGTGTGCCACCTGCGCCCTCCCGGTGTATTACCCGGCGGTCCGTCTGGGAGGACGCCGCTGCGGCGATGGCGGCCTGCGCGGGCCGCTCCCGCTCGGCGTGGCGGCGCATCTCGCGCGCGAGCCGGTCGTGGCGGTGGACGTGGGACCGGGCTTCGACGCCGTGGATGCAGGACCGTCGGCCGCGGGTCCTGCTGTGGTACGGGCGCACGACGATGCGGTCGGCGCGCTGATGGCAACCGCCACCGCCGAGCAGCTCGGGCGCTGGCGTGAGGATCGGGACCGGCTGCCGCTCATCTACGTCCGTCCGAGGGTCGAGCGCGGGGCCACTTTTCGCGTGGATCGCGTGCGCCAGTATGCCGAAGACGGCTACGCCGCGACGCGCGCGGCCTTGACCCGCCTCCCTCAAGGCCCAAATTGAGCCACATGAAAGCTTCGGAAGCGATGGTCGCCGATCCGCACGTCGCGGTCGCGGGTGCGATGGCAAGCGAGGTCGCCATCATGCTCAAGACCCGCAACATCTCCGTGGTGCCGGTGGTCGACGACCATCGCACGCGCCAGTTCCTCGGCACGCTGAGCGACCGCGATCTCGTCACCCGCTGTCTCGCGGAGGGAAAACATCCCTGGCACACGCGGGCGGACACGCTGATGCGCACCAACTCGCCGGTGGTCCAGCCCGACCAGGAGCTCGAGGGCTATCGCATCCGGATGGACATGGATCCCAGCGAGTCGCACCTGCGGCCCACCATCACGGTAGTGGACGCGGACCGGCGGGTCGTGGGCTTCATCAGCCACCCCGAGCAGGTCGCGGGGATCGAGATCGTATGGGGATGAGGCGCTAGCGATGCCCGACTTCAAGCTCTTCAGCCTGCCGGAAGCGGAGCGGACGCTCCCGCTGGTCCGCCGCGTTGTACAGGACCTCACCGTGGAGTATCCGGTGTGGCGGGCGGCGGTCGCCCGGTTCGAGCTGCTGACCGGCGGGGCTCGTGCCGACTGGGGCGAAACCGGCGAGCTGCTAGCGGCGCGAGAACAGGTGACCCTCCACGCCGACCGGATCAACCGGTACCTCCAGGAGCTCGAGGCGGTTGGCTGCGTGTTCAAGGGGTTCGACGCCGGCCTGGTGGATTTCTATTCCCTGCGCGAGGATCGCCCGATCTTCCTCTGCTGGAAGCTCGGCGAAGAGCGCATCACCCACTGGCACGATATCGACGCCGGCTTCTCGGGGCGGCAGCCGATCGACGGGGCGATCCTGTCCGCGATGACCTCGTGATTCGCCTCTGGGTACTCCTTCACATACTCGGCTTCACTCTCTGGATCGGCGGCAGCCTCGCCGCGATGGTCGCGGGCATCGCGGCCAAGGGTGAAGACCGCAGCCAGCTCGGCGCGGTGGTGCGGGCCCAGGCTGCCGTGAATCGGATCGTGGTCGCTCCCGGGGCGCTGCTGACCGTGTTCTCCGGACTGCTGCTGACGTTCTCGGTGACCAGCATGACCGGTGGGCTGCCCGGGGCCGACACGTGGCTGGTGCTGATGCAGGGAGCGGGCGTGGTGGGCGCGCTGGTGGTTCTGCTGATCGTACTGCCGACTTCGTCCAAGCTGGCCCGGATAGATCCCCTGGGCCCCAATGCGGCCTACTTCGACGAGCTGCGCCAGCGGCAAAGGGTCACGGGGTCCGTCGCGGGGGTCTTTGCACTGGCCGCGTTGCTGGGTGGCGCAATGGTTGGGTAGCTAGCTCCTAGCTCATAGCTTCTTTCCAGTTTCGCAGGCCGAGCGCACCGGACACTCCCCACACCGCGCCACCCTGGCCGTACACACCAGCGCCCCCAGCTCCATGATCGCCTGATTGAAGGCCCAGGCCTGCTTACCCTGCCGGGGCACGATCCGCGCGGCCGTCTCCCAGATCTTCCGGACCCCGGCTGGACCGCGCGCTCTCGGGTGAAAAGCCCGCCGGATCACTCTCGCGACATTGGTATCCACCGCCGGTGTCGCTCGCTCGTACGCGAAGCACGCGACAGCCCCCGCCGTGTAGCGGCCTACGCCTGGAAGGGTGAGGAGGACAGCCGGATCCGCGGGGACCACGCCATCGTGCTCCTCCACCACGGCCTGCGCCAACCGATGAAGGTTGGCGGCGCGGCGATAGTAACCCAGCCCTTCCCAGCTCTCGCGCACCGTGGCGGCCGGCGCCGAGGCCAGCGCCCCGATGGACGGGTAGCTCTCCAGGAAGCGGATGTAGTACCCCTCGACCCGGGAGACCTGGGTCTGCTGGAGCATGAATTCCGACACGACTATGTGATAGGGATCACGGGTCCGGCGCCACGGCAGGTCGCGTCCGTGGCGGCGAAACCATCCCAGCAGGCGACGACGAAATGCCGAGTCGTGGAGTGTGCGGTCGGCCCTAGACTTACGCGGCATGGGGGGCGAAGATACGTCCGGTCGATTCCCGGCGCCACGGACCACGGACATCATGAACACCCAGACATTGGATCTTCGCCGATTCGTCGGCCGCTGGACCCTCGACGCGATGTCCCACGTCGGTCGTATCTCGCTGCTCATGTGGGATGCGTTCAAGAGCCTCGCCGAGTGGCGCGTCTGGCTGCCGCGCACCATGACCGAGGCCTGGAACATCGGGGTCGGCAGCCTCTTCATCGTGCTGCTCATCTCCGGCTTCGCCGGCGCCGTGACCGCGCTGCAGGCCCGCTATCAGTTCACCGGCACCATCCCGATCTACTATCTCGCCGGCGTGATCGTGGAGTCCATCGTCCTCGAGCTGGGGCCGGTGCTCACCGGGCTGGTGCTCGCCGGCCGGATCGGGGCCCGCTATGCCGCCGAGTTGGGGACCATGCGCGTCACCGAGCAGATCGACGCGCTGGAGAGCCTGGGGCGCTCGCCGGCCTCGCACCTGATCCTGCCGCGGGTGCTGGCGGGGGTCATCATGATTCCGGTGTTGGTCATCCTGGCCGACGTGATGGGCATCTTCGCCGGCTGGTTCTCGATGACGATGGTGCTGCCGATCACCAACGAGGACTTCACCTACGGCGCGCGCTCGTTCTGGCGCAGTTTCGACGCGACCTACTCGGTCATCAAGGCGTTCTTCTTCGCGGCCTCCATCACCATCGTCGCCTGCTACATGGGATTCAACACCAAGCAGGGCGCCGAGGGCGTGGGCCGCGCCACCACCGGAGCCGTGGTGGCCAGCTCCGTGCTCATCCTGCTGCTCGACGTGCTCCTCGCCAACCTGTTGCTCAGCTAGATGATCGCCCTTCGCAACGTGCACAAGCGGTTCGGCAGCCAGGTGGTGCTCGATGGCGTGGACCTGGACGTGCAGGAGGGCGAGACGCTGGCTCTGCTCGGCCCCTCGGGGACGGGCAAGAGCGTGCTGCTGAAGCACATCATCGGGCTGATCCGGCCGGACTCGGGTTCGGTGGTGGTGGACGACGAGGAGGTCGGCAAGCTGCGGCGCAAGGAGCTTTCCGCCCTCCGCTCCCGCATCGGCTACGTTTTCCAGAACGGGGCGCTCTTCGACTCCATGAACGTGAAGGAGAATGTCCGGCTCGGCATCACGGACGGTGAGAAGTACCGGGACGACGAGTACGCCACGAAGCGGGTGACCGAGTGCCTGAAGCTGGTGAACCTCCAGCCCGACCTGGTCATGGAGAAGTTCCCCGCGGAGCTGTCGGGCGGCATGCGGAAGCGCGTGGGCATCGCCCGGGCGATCGCGGGGAGCCCCAAGTACCTGCTCTACGACGAGCCCACTTCTGGGCTCGATCCGGTGAACGCCGACGTGATCGACAGCCTGGTCAAGCGGCTCGACAACGAGCTGGGTGTCACCAGCGTGATGGTGACGCACGACGTGCGGGGCGCTTTCCGCACCGCGGACAAGCTCGCCCTCCTCACCGGCGGGAAGATCGTGCAACAGGGGACCCAGGAAGAATTCCTCAAGTCCCGCAATCCCAAGGTCCAGGAGTTCCTGGAGCGCGATTTCCCGGACGCCACCTTCGCCGCATGAGACGGACATGGATCTGAGCTACAAGCAGGAAGTCACCGTCGGCAGCCTCGTGATCCTCGCGATCGTGCTGTTCGTGGTGGGGACGAGCTGGCTGAGCGGCCGCTCGATCACGTCGAACGAGGACGACTTCTGGCACATCCAGTTCAAGGGCGCCGGCAACCTCAAGTCGAGCTCGCCGGTGCGGATCTCGGGCGTTCCGGTCGGCAAGGTGGAGAAGATCAAGCTGGCCGACGTCGGGAAGGTGATCGTGTCGGTGACACTGCCCGACAGGATCGTGCCGAAGGTGGACGCGAGCGCGCAGATCGTGGCGGTCGGCTTCGTGGGTGACGCGGCCATCGAGTTCGACCCCGGCGAGGCCCCCCAGCGCCTCCCCCGCGAGCGGGTGATCATCGGAACCCAGGCCGGAGGCCTGACCGACATGGCGCAGACGCTGGGCGACCGGGCCGACAGCGTGTTGCTGGGCGCGCAGCAGATCGTCAACAAGCGCACGGCCGACGAGCTGTACGCCACGCTCACCGCGCTTCAGGGCACCCTCAAGGCGGCGGAGCGGACGATGGGAGTCTATGGCGACCCGAACAAGGGCCCGACGGCGCAGATCACCAGGACGATGGCCTCGCTCGAAAAGCTGACGACCAGGCTCGACAGCACGCTGGCCAACCCCGCGCTCTCGCGCACGCTCAACCGAGCCGACACGCTCACCGGCAACCTCGCCACGATGACCGCGCAGCTCACGTCCACCGGCTCCCGGCTCGACACCCTGCTGCTCAACATGAACCAGGGGCGCGGCACTCTCGGAAAGCTCGCCACGGACACCGGGTTCTACGGCGACATCCGGCGGCTCACGCAGTCGATGCAGCAACTGCTGGACGAGCTCAAGAAGCACCCGGGCAAGGTGCCGGTGACGGTCAAGCTGTTCTAGGCCCAATGCCCCGATGCTCTCCGTCACCTTTCTGGGGACCGGCGCCGCGACACCGACGATCGATCGCAACGTCGCGGGCCTCGCGCTGCAACGCGAGGGCGAGACCATCCTGTTCGACTGCGGCGAGGGCAGCCAGCGACAGATGATGCGGTACGGTGTCGGGTTCTCCTTCACCGAGATCTTCTTCAGCCACTACCACGCGGATCACATCCTCGGCCTCACCGGCCTGCTGCGCACCATGGGCCTGCAGGACCGCTCCGCGCCGGTCACGCTCTACGGCCCGCGCGGCGCCCATCAGGTGCTGCGCGCCGCCATGACGCTGGGCATCGAGCGCAACAAGTTTCCGGTCGAGATCAGAGAGATCAAACCCGGCGACCGCCTCCGCCGTGAGGAGTACGACATCGTCGTGTTCGCGACCGACCACCGCCCCGACACCGTGGGCTACGTGCTGGCCGAGCACACGCGGCTCGGCCGGTTCAACCCCGACCGCGCCCGGGAGATCGGCGTGCCCGAGGGGCCGCTCTGGGGCCGGCTGCACAAGGGTGAGACGGTCGAGCTGGCGGACGGACGGCAGGTGTCTCCGGCGGACCTGGTCGGCTCGCCGCGGCGCGGACGGACGGTGGTCTATTCGGGCGACACCCGGCCGAGTCTCACGCTGGTCGAGGCGTCGCGCGGCGCCGATCTCCTGATTCACGAGGCCACCTTCGGCAGTGACGAGCTGGAGCGGGCCAAGGAGACCGGGCATTCGACCGCGGCCGAGGCGGCGCGTGTCGCGGTCGAAGCGGGCGCGCGCCGGCTCGTCCTCACCCACATCAGCCCGCGCTACACCCGGGACGCGCCCGAGCTGCTGGCGGAGGCGCGGGCCATCTTTCCGGATACGGTGATCGCGCGGGACGGACTGACGGTGGAGGTGCCGTATGCCGACGACTAGGTCTTCCTCGGGCTACGAGAAGACCTTGCTGGTGGTGATCGCCGCGGTCCTCGTCTGGTCCGGCGTCCGCCCGTACGACCGCTTCACCTGGTTTCTCGAAGTCGCGCCGGTGCTGATCGGATTGCCGATCATCCTCTATGTCTGGCCTCGATTCCGCTTCACTCGGCTGGTCTACACGTTGCTCTGCGTCCATGCGGTCATCCTGATGGTGGGCGGGAAATACACCTACGCCCAGGTGCCGTTTGGATTCTGGCTGCAGGAGTCGTTCGGCTTCGCCCGGAACCACTACGACCGCATCGGCCACTTCGCCCAGGGGTTCATCCCCGCGATGCTCGCGCGCGAGATATTCATCCGCACCTCGCCGCTCCGCGCCAGCCGGTGGCTGCCGTTCATGGTGGTCTGCTTCTGCCTGGCCTTCAGCGCGCTCTACGAGCTGATCGAGTTCTGGACCGCGCTCGCGGCGGGAGAAGGGGCGGAGGCGTTCCTCGGCACCCAGGGCGACGTGTGGGACACCCAGTGGGACATGCAGATGGCGCTCATCGGTGCGGTGACGGCGCTGGTGACGCTGACCGGCCTCCACGACCGTCAGCTTCGGGCGATGGGGGAGCGCTAGACGGCCCGCTCGGGCGACTCGGAGGAGTTTGGCCGCTTTCGGGCAGCGCGGGCGATGTTGCGGAGCATCCCCGCGAATACCATCTGGTGAATCCCCCACAACCCATACCAGTAGAGGAGTCCTCCGACTCCGACGGGATCGAAGAGCGCAGTCTGGCGGATCAGGCTTCCGCCGCGTTCGGCCGTGACCTCGAATTGAAGCCAGGCTCGGCCCGGAACCCGCATCTCGGCGGCGAGGCGAAGCAGATGGCCCGGCTCGAACTCTTCGACGCGCCAGAAGTCCAGCGCATCGCCGAGCATCAGCGATTCGGGGTCCCGGCGGCCGCGGCGCATGCCCGGGCCTCCCACCGCGAGGTCAAGCAGCCCACGCAAGCGCCAGAGGTGGTTTCCGTAGTACCAGCCGGTATTGCCGCCGATCTGCGAGATCGGTCGGAATGCCTCTGCCGGAGTGCAGTCCACCCACGCCGTCCGTGAGTCCACCCGGCGCGATCCGAACCTGACCCCGCCCCAGCCACGGGGTGCCCGCTGTGATGAGAGCGCGTCGGACCAGCGGGTGGCAGCGAAACCCAGGTCCTCGTTCACCAGGGCCCGGACGAGCACCTCGCGAATCCCGCGAGGCCGCACACTGAAATCGCGGAGTGCGGCGTCGTCCTGAACGACCGTCGCGTTCCGCATCCCTTCGATCAGCTCACGGCCCACCTGAGCGTATACCGGCGAGACCAGCGCCAGCCACAGACTGGAGAGCCGCGGCGTCAGGAACGGTACGGGGACCATCACCCGTCTCAGCCCCCGGAGCCTGGCGTACTCCCGCATGAGGTCGCCGTAGGAGACCCGATCGGGGCCTCCGATCTCGTAGATGACACTCTCTCCAACCGGCCGGTCGAGCGCCGCGACCAGATAGGCCACGAGATCCTCGATGCCGATCGGCTGGGTGGGCGTGTCCACCCAGCTCGGCGTCACCATCGCCGGAAGCTTCTCCACCAGCGCGCGAATCAGCTCGAACGAGAGACTGCCGGACCCGATCACGATCGAGGCGCGGAACTCGATCGTGGATATGCCGGACTCGCGAAGGATGCGGCCGACTTCCTGCCGGCTGGCCAGATGATGCGAGAGATTGGTGCCCTCGCCGAGCCCGCCGAGGTAGACGATCCGGCGCAGGCCCGCGTCGCGGGCGGCGCTGGCGAAGGACTCGGCACCCTTCCGATCGTTCTCCGCGTAGTCGCGGGAGGAGGCCATCGAGTGGATCAGGTAGTAGGCGGTATGCACGCCGCGGAGCGCACCGGCTAGAGAGTCCGGATCCAGTACGTCGCCGGCGATCACCTCGGTGCCGGCAGCCACTCTGGTGCGGAGGTACTCCGGCCGACGAGCCATGCAACGGAGCGGGCGACCGCCGGCCTCGAGCGCGCGCCGGAGTCGGCCGCCGACATAGCCACTCGCGCCGGTGAGAAGGATGATCTCGTCGCCGTGGCTCACTGCACTTCCTCGGCGTCCAATCGGCGAAGGAGGGTCCGGAACTCCGGCAATGACTCGATCACCACCGCGCCCTCGGCTTCCGCCTGGGCCCGGATCCCGCGCCCGGCGGCGCCTCCCACGAGAAGCGGGACCCGCTCGGGCAGGCCGGCGCGGGTCTCCCGCAGCGCCGCGTAGAGATCGGGATCGTCGGACGGATACACCACGCTCACGGCGACGGCACGGGCCCCAGTCTGCTTCGCCGCGCTCAACAGCTCGGCCACGGGGAGGTCGGGGCCGAGGTAGGTGACCCCCCAGCCCTCGGCCGCAGCACTGGCCGCCACCATCATCGCTCCCAGCTCGTGCACCTGGCGGGGCGGCGTCGCGACCACAATTCGCGGCGCGGGGCCGTTGACCTCGTACACCCTCAGCAGCCAGCCGAGTACCCTGCGGAAGACGGCAGTCGCCATGTGCTCCTGCCCGACTGAGACCGACCCTTCTATCCAGCCGTGCCCGATGCCCTGCAGCGTGGGCCCCACCACCTCGTCGAGAAAAGCCGGGACGCCGAGTGTGACCGCGGCGCGCTCCAAGCCCCCCTGCAACTCGGGCGCATCCAGGCGGCGGGTCGCCCGCAGCGCCGCCGTGGTGAATTCGCGCACGCTCTCGGCGTGCGACTGCTCTGCCGGGGGCGCTTCGGAGCTTCCTCCGGCCGGCCATGCGGCTCCCTCCTCCCGCCCGGCCAACTCGTCGTCCAGCCTGCTCAGCGCATCGGGCGAGAGCGAAAAGATCCTGCCGATGGCATGCCCCCCGTCGGTCAGCCGCCGGAGCCGGCGCAGACGCTCGATGTCCAGGTCGGAGTAGAGCCGCTGGCCCCCTTTGCTGCGGGTGGGCACCACCACGCCGTAGCGGCGCTCCCAGGCCCTCAGGACGTGAGGGGAGAGTCCGGTCCGGAGGGCGACCAGGCGGACAGGGTACCGGGGACTCTGAGACTCGGTGTCGTCGTTCACGAGGGGAAACTAGATGTTCGTCTAGCTAATGTCAAGGAAAAAACTAGACCAGAGCTTGACAACAAAGCTCCTTTGGTTAGGTTGCTAGACAGCAATTAGACGGAAACCACTCATCGTGAGGTCGATATGAAGAAGCTTGACGTAGTTGCCGCCGTGCTACTGGTGGTGGGCGGTATCAACTGGGGCCTGGTGGGAACGACGGGCGTGGACTTGGTGGGCACCCTGTTCGGCAGCCTCAGCCCGGCGAGCCGGGCGGTCTACGTTCTCGTGGGCCTTGCCGCGCTCTACCAGGTCTTTCAATGGAAGGCAATCCAGCACCGCTGGCAGCCTGCCCTCGCCCGCTAACGAAACCGCAAGCACTCATCTCCATAAGAGGATCAGAACCATGAATGCGTTCCACTCGATTGCACTCGCCGCTATTCTCGCGATCCCTGCCACCGCGGTTGCCCAGGAGTCGCAGGGCTACGCCCCCGGCGCCGAGCCGAAGGGTGACATCATCGAGGTGGCCACCGAGGCCGGCTCGTTCACCACGCTGGCCAAGGCCATCGAGGCCGCCGGTCTGGTCGAGACGCTGAAGGGCGAGGGCCCGTTCACGGTATTCGCGCCGACCGATGAGGCGTTCGCGAAGCTGCCCGCGGGCACCCTCGACTCGCTGCTGAAAGACAAGGAGAAGCTCACCGCGATCCTGACGTACCACGTGGTGGCGGGGAAGGTCTCCTCCGAAGACGTCGCCCAGCTCCCGATGGCCAAGACCCTGAACGGCAAGGATCTCAAGATCACGGCGGCCGACGGGAAGGTGATGGTCGGGAGCGCGACCGTGACCCAGGCCGACATCCCGACGTCCAACGGCGTCATCCACGTGATCGACACCGTCCTGCTGCCGTAGCGGCCATTGGCCCGACCATCGTGTTTGAGCGAAGCGAAGGCGCCCATGCGCCGCATGCGGGCCTTCGCTCAGCTCAGGGCGACCAGGGCGCTGACGATTCGATCGACTCGACCACGACCACTTGAATACGAGGGTTCCACCATGAAGCTGAAGCTGCTTTCTCTGCTGTTCGCCGCGAGCGCGCTGACCGCCGCCTGTAGCGACGACGACAACACCGGTCCTGATGGGGATGCGCGGCTCCGCGTGGTCCACGCCTCGCCCGACGCCCCCGACGTAGACGTCCTGGTGGACGACGCCGAGGTGCTGGGCGACGTGCCGTATCTGGCTGCGTCGGACTACCTCGACGTGCCCGCCGGAGACCGCAACGTGAAGGTGAACGCCGCCGGCACCACGACCACGGTGATCGACGCCGACGTGACCCTGGCGGACGGCGCCGACTACACCGTGATCGCGAGTGGCCTCCTCGCCGCGATCGAGCCGATCGTGCTGGAGGACGACAACACTGCCCCAGCAGCGGGCAACGTCAAAGTGCGCGCGATCCACGGCGCGCCGAGCGCGCCGGCGGTGGACATCTACGTCACCGCTCCGGGTGCGGACCTCGAGGCGGAGACTGCGGCACTCAGCGCCGTGGAGTTCGGGGACATCGCGGAATACATCGAAGCGCCGGCGGGCGATTACCAGGTACGGGTGACGCCGGCGGGCAGCAAGACCGTCGTCATCGACAGTGGTACGCTCACCCTGGTGAGCGGGCAGATCCGCACCGCGATCGCGGTGGACGCGACGGGTGGCGGGGCGCCGTTCGACCTGCTCCTGCTGGAGGACTTGAACTAGCGGGCCCGGGACAGACTTGGCAGCAAGGCGGCCTGTGACTACCATGCAGGCCGCATGCTGTTCCGCTCCTCCCCAGGGGTTCTCCTCCTCACCATCTGCGCGACCACAGGGTGCGGCGACGCGCCGCGCACCGTGGCCGATGCCCGCGACTCCTCCGCCGCCGTGGCGCCACCGCCTCCCAAGCCCAAAGTGTGGGAACCGAAACCGGTCGTCGCGCCGCCCGACACGAGCGCTCGCGCCGGTCCCGACTCCGGTGCGGCGGACAGCCTGGGTGGCTCACGCGACAGCGCGACCAGCAAAGCCGACAGCGTCCCTCCGCGGAGCCGCGCGCGAGGCCCCCGTCCCTTCATTCTCAGTCCCGCCGACTCCGCCAAGTGGCCGGTGCAGGCGGCCGCGACCCTTCCCGGCTCGATCCTGCCGGCGAATCGTATCGTCGCCTACTACGGGAATCCGCGCAGTACTCGCATGGGTATCCTCGGCCAGGTGCCGCCCGACTCGATGCTCCCACGGCTGGAGAAGGTGGCGATGCAGTGGGCGCTGGCGGACCGATCGCGGGGCGTGATGCCGGCACTGCATCTGATCGCGACGGTGGCGCAGGGTAAGCCGGGGTCGGGGAGCAAGTACCGTCTGCGGATGGGGCAGGGGATCATCGACACGGTGGCGTCGTGGGCGGAGGAGCGGGGGTGGATCGTGTTTCTCGACATCCAGACCGGGCACAGCACGGTGGAAGCGGAGATCGAGCCGCTGCTGCCGTTTCTCCGGCGGCCATACGTGCACCTCGCGCTCGATCCCGAGTTCGCGATGAAGCGGGGCGGCGTGCCCGGCAGGCGAGTCGGTACCCTGGACGCCTCGGACGTGAATTACGCGATCGACGTGCTGGGCAAGCTCGTCACCGAGCACAAGCTGCCGCCCAAGCTGCTGATCGTGCACCGGTTCACCCGGAAGATGCTCACCAACACCGACCAGATCCGGCTCGATCCCCGGGTGCAGGTGATCATCCAGATGGACGGGTTCGGGTCGCCCCACCACAAACAGGACGCCTACCGGTTCTGGATCTCACCGTTCCCGGTGCAGTACGCCGGCTTCAAGCTCTTCTACAAGAACGACCGGGATCCGCGCACGAAGACGGCGGGGTTCGAGCCGAGCTGCGGCCGGGTCATCTATGAGCTGGTGGGATGCGGCGATGACGGGCTGATGACGCCGGAGCAGGTGATCACGCGGCTGTATCCGGTGCCGTTGTACGTGCAGTATCAGTAGGAGCGGAACGAGGACGGCCGGACCGGCGGAAGGGCGGAAGGTGCTGGGGAGTGGGATCGCTGAGCGACAGCGAAGGGGACCATGCGCGCGCATGATCCCCTTCACTGCGTTCAGGGTGACAGAACCGTCCTTCGTTCAGACTGACAAGTAATCGCTTCGCTCGCCGACCTACGATCCCACCGCCAACGGCTTCACGTCCGCTTTGTCCCAGATCTTCCGGTACTGGGCGTCCACCTTGGCCGCTTCCGCGGTCTTCTTCTGGGCCTCGAGGCTCCGGGCCAATCCGTAGAGCGACCACCCGTTGTTCGGATAGTGCACCAGGTCTTCCCGGTAGTACTTCTCCGCGACCGCCGCATGCCCCATCGCCAGATGCACACCGGCGATCTCCTGGCGGATCGGGTGATACCAGGCGGGCGGCTCGTCGTAGAGCAGCGCGTCCTCCATCGGGATCGCCTTCTCGAGCGCCTTGATCGCGGCCGCCGTGTCACCCTCGGCCAGTGCGAGGCGTCCTGCGAGGTGCTGCCCGGCGAGCGCGAGCAGGTTCTTCTGCGAGTTGATGCCGGCGGGCGCCTCGGCCGGCGTCGCGGCGGCGATCGCCGTCACGCTGTCCAGCTCGGCCCGCGCTTCCTTCGTCTTCCCCTTCGCCGCCAGGGCGATGCCCCGACTGTAGCGCCACATCGCGCCGGTGTACTTGAGCGTCGCGGCGGGGGCCGGCTCGGCCAGCATCTCGTCGTACTTCCCGAAGCGCACCAGCGTCCAGTAGGGCGGGGGGAAGTAGAGCTCCAGCGGCGGCACTGTGCCGACGACATCCACGGGGATCACCTTCACCAGCTCACGCGATGCGTTGATCGCCTCGCTGCCGCGGCCGAGCTGGAGGAGTCCCATCCAGAGCATGTGCCAGTTGTGCGGGTAGTAGGTGTACTTGTAGAACCCGGTCGGCTTCCGGTCCTGGAGGTAGCTCTGGTCTTCGGCGACGGCCTCGTGGTTGTGGTCGGCGACGAGGTCGTAGCGGCCGGTGCGCATGTAGATGTGCGATGGCATGTGCACCAGGTGGCCTGCTCCCGGCATCAGCTTCGCGAGCCGGTCGGCGCAGGGCACCGCGCGTGCGGGCGTGGTGGACGCCTCCACGATGTGGATGTAGAAGTGGCAGGCGCCGGCGTGATTGGGGGTGCGGGCGATGGTGCGCTCCAGCGTCGCCACCGTCTCCAGCGTGCCGGGACGGGGCCTGGTGCCGCGACCATCCCAGTAGTTCCACGGCGTCAGGTCCATCAACGCCTCGGCGTAGAGCGTCTGCGCCTCGGGGTCGGTGGGATACTTCTTCGCGACGACCTTCATCGCGCGCGCGTAGGCCGAGTCGAGAGGGGCGCGGCTGGCCACCGGCTCGGGCCCGTACCGCTTCGCCATCGCCTCGATCATGTCCCGTTCGCTCGCGGGCGCTTTGGCCGACAGCGCCACGGCGCGCTGGATCGCGGCGTAGGCCGGCCGGTAGGCGGCGGTGTCCATGGGCGCGTTGATATTGGGGCCCATGGCGTAGGCGATCCCCCACCAGCACATCGCGCAGGTCGAGTCCTCACGGGTGGCCTGGGTGAAGGAGGCGATCGCCTCGTCGTGGTTGAAGGCGTAGGTAAGGCGGAGGCCCTGGTTGAAGTACCGCTGGGCCGCGGCCGAAGGGGTCGAGACCTTGTGGCTGAGGTCCCCGAGGTTGTCGTAGAGGGGCACGGTGCCCGACACGTCGGTGGCGGTGGGCATGCCCTGGGCGTGGTGGTGAGTCTCCTGGGCGCCGGCTGTCGCCGGAGTGCCCGCCACCGTGGCTGCCAGCATCAGGCCGAGACATCGGCGAAGCATCGTTTCCCGCATACTCTCTCCTTGGGAAAGTTGCGCGTCCACAACGACTTCCCGAATGGCGGGGAGCCCCGTTCCGGATGGGAGGGCTCTGGGACGCACCCGGTACTGCGCGGGGAGGCGAGAGGACCGGACATCCGATACAGGAGACCTCGGCCCCGGCGGAATCCCCGTGGGGCACAATCTAAGGAAAGGGGACCGGGGGCGCTGTAGGTCGGTTGATGGGCGCGGGTTGGGGTGCTAGCTTACCGGTCCTTCGGGGCTGTAGCTCAGCTGGGAGAGCGCTGCAATCGCACTGCAGAGGTCAGGGGTTCGATCCCCCTCAGCTCCATGCGACGGGACAATCCAGAGCCGTCGCTGTTCTGCCCCTTGGTGTAACTGGCAACACGCCTGACTCTGGATCAGGAGAGTCCTGGTTCGAGCCCAGGAGGGGCAACTCGGAGGCTCTGCATCACTTTGGTGGTGTGGAGCCTTCTTCTGTTGTCGTCCGAGGCTACTGTTTCTGCTATCGTTAATCCGGTACGCCGGCCGCGCAAGAGCTGACTAGGCGGACCGGCGACTCCATCCCCTTCAACATCGTGGCCTCGTCAGCGTGCTGCTAGCAGTCAGCAACGTCGTACATTCTCCGAGCTCGACTAGCACGGCGCGTGTCACCGTGCGACCCCTTACTTCCCGTCAATAGTCATGTTGCCGTCGATGTCACTTAGCGAATGGTTGGGCCCGAAGTTGAGCAGCCTGCTGCTGGTCTGAACCCGACGCCCCTTGTTGGCGCCTTCGGTGATCGTGCCGACCAGGTGGGTCTGACCCGAGACCGTCTCGGCGGTTCCACTCAACTTCGCTTTGAACGATTCTGAAGCCGGCACCGTTGTGACTACCCAGTACGAATGAACCGGTATCTTGCCGGCTTGCCCGGACGACCCCTCGCGGAAGCCGAATATGAGGGTCGCCTTACCCTGCCGCTCGCCACTCACCGTACCCGACAAGGTGTACTGTCCCGAGCTGTCACGCTTGATCCCCTTCACGTGATAGGACAGTTGGATCTTATCATCCTGACTTGCCGTATCGGCCGGAGTCCCGCTTTGACCGTGCAGCGAGTTTCCGATGGATACAAGCCCCAGGCTCAGCACCACAAACGCACGACTCTGGACTCTGGTGAACATTGGTGACCTCCTCAGGAACAATCGTGAATACTGACCCGTTCTCCTCAGTCGATCCGACTCACGCCGGCAACCGCATCTGTTTCCGCAGGCTCTTGTCGAACGCCGACGCGGGCACGAAGCGCCTAAGCAGACTGATCTGGCGAGCCATCCGGCCTGCGGCGTAGCGTCTGTTCGGGTTGGCCTCGGTAGCAGCCTTCAGCACCGCGCTCGCGACCAGCTCCGGCGTGTCGGCAGTCTTCATCTCGTCCCGCAGAACTCCCTCGGCGTTCGTTCGTGCCGATTGATAGACGTCGAGCTGCTGGTCTGCCTGGTAGACATTGCCCTCGAAAGAAGTCCGCGTGTAGGCGGGCTCGACCAGAACCACTCTGATCCCCGAGCTCCTGGTCTCATGGTCCAGGGACTCGGAGTAGCCTTCCAAGGCGTGCTTGCTGGCTGCGTACAGGGCCATGAACGGCGCCGGGATCAGCCCCATGACCGAGCTGATGTTCACGATCCGTCCCGACCCCTGGCGGCGCATGGTGGGAAGCACCGCATTGGTCAGGCGAAAGACGCCGAACAGGTTGACGTCGAATAGGGACTTCGCCTGTTCCACTGACGACTCCTCCGCCCCCGCGATCAAGCCCACGCCCGCGTTGTTGATCAGAAGATCGACCCGGCCGGCCTTCGCCAGGACCTGACCGACCGCGGTCTGGACGGCCTCATCGCTGGTCACATCGCACGCCAGGTACTCGACGCCAGCCAACCTCGTCGCCGGGGGACGCCGATAGGTGCCGAACACCCGGTACCCGGCGGCCTGAAGCGCTTGCGCGGTCGCCTCACCGATGCCTCCCGAGGCGCCCGTCACGATTGCCACGGGCGGAGTCTGCTGTTCCTGATGGTCGTTCATGCCGTGCTCGCTTTCGATTGAGGTGAACTACCATCTCTCGCGCATGATGTTCATCATATTTTCGAACCAACCCAGACCCGATATCGGTACATCGGCCTATCAGCCTGCTGGGGTGAGCTGGTGCAGCGCCGCCTCGCGCAGCGCGTCGGAGAGCTTCGGGTCGTCTACGGCGCGGGCCAGGACCAGCGCACCGACCGCGGTGGCGACGGTGACCAGCGCCCGCTCGTGCGCGCCGGGCTGCCCCCACTCGGGAGACTGGCGGCCGACCAAATCGATCATCTCCTTGATGCGGCGCGTCGCAGCGCGCCGCACTTGGGGCGCCTGGCGCGGCATCTCCGAGCCCAGGGCGGCGACCGCGCAGCCGGTCTCCACGGCCTCCACGTGCGCCTTGGAGAGGTAGGCCCGGATTATCGCCTGGAGCGCCTGGTCGGGCGGAGCCGCGTCGGCCACCCGCGTCATCGTGGCGACGGTGTCGGCGCCGGCGCGGTCGGCGGCCTCGGCGAGCATCGCCTCCCGTGAGTCGAAATGAGCGTAGAAGCCGCCGTGCGTCAGGCCGGCGTCCTTCATGATGTCGGCGACGCCGGTGCCGCCGTAGCCGCTGCGCCGGATGGCGCGCGCGGCGGCCTCGACGATGCGCTCGTGGGTGGCTTCCTTGCGGCTGGGGTCGGTGCGTCTCTTGGCGGCGGCTCTCATATGACGATCATCATACACATGTAACGTCCCGGGCGCAAGGGTGCCTTCCCAGTGCCGGCCTGGGCGAACAGCTCAGAAATCCAATCGCGTCTTTCGGAGAAGGCTGCTGAATCGCGGGTTCGAACGCACGGGGTCGACTCGCGGGTCAATCCTGAGATACCCGATCCAGGGGGATTGCTCGTCATATGCACGCTCCAGCCAATCCAATCCGGACTTGGTGTCCCCCAGGGCGATATGGATGACGGCAACGTGATACGCGGATACATGCCGGCTGGTGGACGCCTCCGCGAGGCGTGCGAGCGTTGCGCGCGCTTCACGCTTCATTCCTGCCCCGGCATAGGCGTGACCTAGAGAGGCCAAATAGACGAGATTTCCCTCGTCCAGGGCCAACGCCTGCTTGGCCTCCGAGACCCCTTCCTCGAATCGGCCGGTTTGCTCGTACGCCCACCCGAGGTGCCAGTGCGCAGGAGCGAAATCGCGATCCAGGTCCAAGGCCTTCCCATACTCCGCGATCGCTTCCTCCGGCCTGCGTGCGAAGTAGTATCGCAAACCAATCCAGGTCTGGATGATGGGCGAGAGGGGGTCGAGGGCAAGGGCGGTCACTCCCTGTTGCAGCCCCTCTTCATGCCGGCCCATCGCCGACAGGAACCCCCCATACCAGTGGTGTGCGGTCGCGTAGCTGGAGTCGAGCTCGATCGCCCGGCGATACTCGCGCTCGGCAGCCTCCCAGTCGTGATCGAAGTAGAAGAGGGTATGCGCCATCGAAGCATGCGCCTCCGCTAGCGTGCTGTCGAACTCCAACGCCCGCATTGCGGCACTCTTGGCCTTGGGAAACGTCTCCCGTGGAGCCAGGCGGCTGTACCACCCGCGAAAGATCCACACGTCTGATATCCCGACCCAAGCCCGGGCATATCCGGGGTCCCGGTCGACTGCGCGTTGGAAATAGTCCAGCGCGGTTTGGATGTTCGCCTCCGTGCGCTTGTTCCAGAAGTACCGCCCCTTCAAGTAGAGCGTGTATGCCTCGTGATTCGTAGTCTGCTGGGCGCTGAGCCGATTGCGCTCGCCTTCGAGCAGCGTCACCCCAAGCCGCTCAATCACTTGCGTGGCGATGTCCGACTGCACCTCGAAGATGTCGGTGATCTCCCGATCGTACGTCGTGGCCCAGATTTGTCGTTCGTCCTGGGCTCGGAGGAGCTCGAGAGTGATGCGCACGTTTCTCGAGCCGCTGTCCTCGTTGGCCCATCGCACGCTGCCGACCAGGAGATTGTCGATCCCCAGCTCCTTCCCGATCTCTCGCAGCGTCATGTTGGTCCGGGCATATCGCTGTACAGCCCGGCTCGGTACCAAGCCAAGGCCACTCACCTTGCCCAGGCGGCTCGTAATTTCGTCGGTCATGCCTGCCGCGAAATACTCGTCTTCGGTGGAACCAAGATTCTCGAACGGGAGCACCGCGATGACTATCGGCCGATGAGCATCGACGGCCGCCGCGCCCGCGGCCTGTCCAGTCGGCTTCCCCGAATCGCCGAGCCCCCGTAACCAGACGGTCCCGGCCACGGCCACCGCGAGTACGGCCACCAGCAGGAGGACGGGCCACGCGATGCGCCGTCCTACGTCAGCCCGCTCGCCTGTGCGACGGGGTTGTCCCTGGGAGCGTTCGGCCGATCCGCCGGACCGGAGGCTTTCCGCCGCCGCCGAGGCGAACTCGCCTGTCGTGCCGAAGCGGTCTGCCGGTACTCGTGCCAGCGCTCGCATCACCGCTGCTTCAAGCTGAGCGGGGACGCTTTCCCGGACAGCGCGCAGAGACCGGACCGGCTCCGTGAGTCGCCGTGCCATGATCACCTGGGCGGTGCGTCCGGTGTACGGCGGCTCGCCCGCCAACATCTCATAGAGCACGCAGCCCAGCGCGTAGACATCGCTCCTGGCGTCCACTACGTCGCCGCTCACCTGCTCGGGGCTCATATAGGCCGGCGTGCCCAGCGCCAGCCCCGTCTCGGTCAGCTTGCCGTCCTCCGCGCTCGCGAGCGCCTTGGCTACTCCGAAGTCAGCCACCCGGACCTGACCATCCGCCAAGAGGATGTTCTCGGGTTTGAGGTCCCGGTGGACCACCCCCGCACGATGGGCGTAGTCGAGCGCGGAGGCGACCTGGCAGGTGAGATCCACCGCTATGTCTATCGGCAGCTGGACCTCTCGCTTGAGGCGGTCACGGAGGGTCTCGCCCCGCACATAGGGCATGGTGTACCACAGGAGTTCAGCGGCTTCACCAGAGTCCAGGATGGGGAGGATATGGGGGTGCTCGAGCCGGGCGGTAAGCCGGATCTCGCGGAGAAACCGCTCCGAGCCCAATGAGGCCCCGAGGTCTGGCCGAAGCACCTTAAGGGCGACCAGGCGGTCGTGCTTGAGGTCCTTGGTGAGGTAGACCGTGGCCATGCCTCCGCGCCCGAGTTCCTGCTCGAGCACGTAGCGGCCGGTCAGTACGGAATTGAGGCTATCGCGGGTGTCAGTCAGTTAGACGCCGGACTGGATTTCCCGGAGGTTACAGCGAGGCACCGCTCCAAGCCAGAGCCAGCCGACTCCGCCGGCATTCTCTGCCATTGCCCCTCCGTGCTGGCTGGCGTTGTTGGCCAGCACGGGCGGAACCGATTAGACAGTTGTGTTTTCGCCTACACCCGCGTCAACGCTTCGTCGAGCAGGCGCACGATGTCGGTCCACCCCTCCCGATGCCCCCCGATCGCCTTCGGCGCCAGGCGCCTGTGGGTGAGGACCAGCTCGGTCCCTGTGTCCCGCTCGTGAAACTCGATGGTGACGACCGTCGGCTTGTGGTCCGTGCCTTCGGAGATCCAGGTGAACGACAGTAGCGACGGCGGCTCGATCGCCAGGTACTCGCCGTGGTGGTCGTAGCTGCGGCCGTCTCCCCGCCCTTCCATCAGGATCCGAAACCCGCCACCGACCCGAGGATCGACGGTGACCGTGGCGTGGGTGATGCCCGTCGGCCGCATCCACTGCGCCAGGCTCTCCGAATCGAGCCACGCCTCGAACACGCGCTCCCGGGGCACCGCCAGTTGCCGCCGTACCACCAGGACCGGCGCCGCTTCGTCGATCGCCTTCATCGCCCACCCTCCCGAGGATTCTGCGACTTGGCGCCTCGTTGCTTCTTCAGGAGGAGCGCCTCCAACCCGGCCAGCCGGTCGTCCCAGAACGTACGGTAGTGCTCCAACCACAACGAGGCTTCCCGCAACGGCTCGGCGTTGAGGCGGAGCCGATGCTCGCGGCCCTGGATGGTGCGGGCAACGAGTCCGGCGCGCTCCAGGACCTTCACGTGCTTGGAGACTCCGTTGAGGGAAATGGGGAACCGCTGCGCCAGACTTCCGACGTTGATCTCTCCATCCGCCAGGATCCCCAGGATGGCGCGACGCGTCGGATCCGCAATGGCATCATAGACTTGGTCCAACATGGGCTCGCCCGTGTGTCCGAGGGGTTGTGATCAACCGTATGGTTGAATAATATTAGTCAACCAAGCGGTAGAATGTTAGGGGTGCGGGCGCGGGTGCGCCACCCCCACCAATCCCAAGGAGAATGATATGGCAACCCAGAGCAGCCCCATCCAGAGCGCTCACGTAGTCTCGCACGAGCAGTGGGTCACCGAGCGGGCCGCGTTCCTCGCCAAGGAAAAGGAGTTCACCCGGCTCCGGGATGAGCTGACGCGGCAGCGCCGCGACCTGCCGTGGGAGCAGGTCACCAAGTCCTACGTCTTCGACGGAGCGGGAGGTAAGAAGACGCTGGCCGAGCTGTTCGAGGGTCGCCGGCAGCTCATCGTCTACCACTTCATGTTCGATCCCGCCTGGGACGTGGGGTGCACCAGCTGCTCCTTCGTCATGGACAACCTCTCGGGGGCGATCCTGCACCTCACCGGGGGCGACACCTCGTTCGCGGTCATCTCACGAGCGCCGCTCGAGAAGCTCGAGCGCTTCAAAGAGCGCATGGGGTGGAGCTTCCCGTGGCTGTCCTCGTTCGGCACCGACTTCAACCACGACTTTCGGGTGACGACGGACCAGAGCCAGACCGAGTACAACTACGCACCCGTCTCCGCCCAGCCCGGTGGCCGTCCCCATGAAGGCGAGCGGGAAGGACTGAGCGTGTTCCTGCGCGAGGGCGATCGCCTGTTCCACACCTACTCCACTTACCAGCGCGGTCTCGACCCGCTGCTCAACACGTACAACCTGCTGGATCTCACGCCGCTCGGCCGGCAAGAGGAGGGCGGGATCATGGGGTGGCTGCGGCTCCACGACCGGTACGAGGACTGACCGATGACCGGGATGAGCATGCCTCAGCACACCTGGTACGGGGCCGCGGCCGGGTACCTGGGAATGTGGATGGTGATGATGGTGCCGATGATGCTGCCATCCCTGGTCCCGATGTTGTCGCGGTATCGGCGGTCCGTGCCCGGCGTCGATGGGATCCAACTGCACGGACTGGCGGCGCTGGTCGGCGTGGGCTACTTCGTCATCTGGGCCGTCCTGGGGACGGCCGCCTACGCTGTCAGCGCCGGTGTCATGGCGATGGAGACGCGCTGGGAGAGTGTGGCGCGAGGGCTGCCGGCTGTGGCCGGGGTGGTGCTTCTCCTGGCGGGCGGGGTGCAGCTCACCCCGTGGAAGGCGCGGCAGCTGTCACTCTGCCGCGAAGAGTCGGGGCGCGGCTCCCGGTCCGCGCCCAACGTGCTCGGCGCGTGGCGGCATGGCCTCAGGTTGGGCATGCGGTGCAGTCTCAGCTGTGGCAGCCTGATGCTGGCGCTGCTCGCGATCGGGATGATGGACCCGGTCGCCATGGCCGCGGTGACGCTCGCCATCTCAGCCGAGCGGTTGGCGCCTGCCCCTCTTCGAGCCGCCTGGGTGGGGGGCGTGGCTATCGTGGTAGTGGGCGTGCTGACGATCGCGCGAGGGTAACCGTGGGTCGTGGGCGCGGAGGCTACCAGAAGGCTGAACACGGGAGAAGATCCGCAGACCGCTCTAGGGGTTGGCCGCGAATCGCCCGAGTCGGAAGAATTCGATGTCATGCCGAGCAGCGCCGTTGCCGACCAGATCGGCCATCACCTCACCGATGACGCTGCAGAACTTGTAGCCGTGACCCGAGAATCCAGCCGCGATGGCAACCTCCGGAAACGACGGGTGTCGGTCGAGGATGAAGTGGCGGTCCGGGCTGTTGGTGAAGAGACAGGTCTTGAGCATGAGGGTGGGCCCGGCGCCGTCCGGGAAGTACCGCCGCGCGAACGACCGCAGCAGCTCTTCATCCTCCGGCTCCGGGCTGCGGTTCACCGAGTCGGGGTCCACCTGTTCCCCCCGGTGGTGATACTTGCCGAACTTGAAGCCGGGTACGAGAAAACTGGGGAACCCGTAGTAGCGGCCTTCCTCCACCTCCAGGTTGAAGACGGGGAAGGCGGCGGGCCGGAAGTAGTCGGGTCGGGTCGGCTGAAGCCACGCCAGCACCTGCCGCTCCGGGACGGCGAGGCCGGCAAGCTCGGGGACCAGCTGGTAAGCCCAGGGCCCGGCGCAGATCAGCAGTCGGCCGGCCTCGTAGCGGCCGCGGCTGGTCCTGACCCACGCCCGCCCGCCGCCCGCGCCCCAATCGAGCACCGGTTCCCGGCATCGAACTTCGGCGCCGAGGGCCAGCGCCTGCTCGACGTGAGCGATGTCGCACCGCTCGGGAAGCAGGAACCCGCCCTCGGGCTGGTACAGGCAACTGGTCGCGGGCGGAAGATGATAGCCGGGGAACCGGCGCTTCAGCTCCGCGCCGCTCATCACCTCATGTTCGAGGCCATGGGTCTGGCTCGACCTGAGCGCGCCCTGGAAGATGGCGCCGGCCTCGGGGCCCGCGTCGATGCTTCCCGTGATGTGGAGGAGCCGCTCCCCCGCGAGACTCTCGAGCTCACGCCACAACTCGTAGGCGCGACGCAGGAGCGCGACGTAGGTCGGATGCTCCCAGTAGGCGAGCCGGATGATCCGGGTGAGCCCGTGCGACGAGCCGTATTCATGGACCAGGTCGAAGCGCTCCAGCCCGAGCACCCTGAGCCCCCGGCGCGCCAGGTGGAACAATGTCGCGCTGCCCATCCCTCCGAGACCAAGCACGATCGCATCGTATCCGGACACGGCACCTCCAGAGCTACTTCGCCTCCGCCTTCTTGCGGAACTCGTCTTCCTTCCGCAGGACTTCCCGGCCGGCATCGGTCTTGATGACCGGCTCGAAGTCCGGGGATTCGAAGACCTGGCGGACTTCCAGCTCGCCCACCTCTGCCGGGCAGCTCCTGAACAGCTCGATCACTTCGTCCTTCGACCTGGCCTGCACGATCCAGAATCCGGCGATCAACTCCTTGGTTTCCGCGAAGGGCCCGTCGACGACGGTCGGCCGGCCGCTCTTGGTGAACTTGATGCGCGCACCCTTCGAGCTTGGCTGCAGCCCTTCACCAGCCAGCATCACACCGGCCTTGATCAGTCCGTCGTTGAACTTGCCCATCTCGACCAGAAGACGCTCCTCCGGCAGCTTACCCGATTCGGAATCGGCGTCGGCCTTCACCAGCACCATGAACCGCATGGGAATCTCCATTTCTCGTATAGAGGCCGGGGCGGTCAATTTGACCGGCGCTTCATCCGGCTCTACCTACACGACGATCGGGATGCGCCTGAATCGACAGGCCGTGTAAGTGATTGAAGGGTAAGCGGGATTCATGCACCAGGTGGAAGGGCTCCAGCCCCGAGCACCCGGCGCCCTCGGGCTCTTGACAGGGGCATTGCCAACCTGTATGCAGCGAGGAACGGCGGTGACGGTCAACCTACCCGTGCTCCCGTCTCGACGCAGAACATCCGGCCGGAAGGAGGACGAATGCGTACCCGGTTTCGCTGGCGCTC
The DNA here is from genome assembly GCA_963846545.1 of uncultured Gemmatimonadales bacterium. Classification (GTDB taxonomy): domain Bacteria; phylum Gemmatimonadota; class Gemmatimonadetes; order Gemmatimonadales; family GWC2-71-9; genus CAVVWJ01. Next base: position 741,977 of record CAWJWG010000003.1, read on the forward strand.
CGTGACGGGCGTGCTCGCCACGCTGGGGTGTCTGTCCGCTGCGCCGGCCCTGGCGGCGCAGGGCGCCGCCGACGGCGAGTGGATCATGCCCGCCAAGGACAACGCCTCCACTCGCTACAGCAAGCTCGCCGAGATCACGCCGGCCAACGCAACGCGGCTGCGACCGGTCTGGACCTTCTCCACCGGGGTTCTGGCGGGTCACCAGGGACAGCCGCTCGTGGTCAAGAATACGATGTACGTCGTGACCCCGTGGCCGAACGTACTCTACGCCTTCGACCTGACGGAGGAAGGCTATCCGCTGAAGTGGAAGTACCGGCCGGACGTGAGCCCCAACGCGATCGGGATGTCGTGTTGCGACGTGATCAACCGGGGCGCCTTCTATGCCGACGGAAAGATCATCTACAACCTGCTCGACGGACACACCGTCGCGGTTGACGCCGCGTCGGGCAAGGAGATCTGGAAAACCCAGATCGCCGATCTGGCGCAGGGTGAGACGACGCCGATGGCGCCGTTCGTGGCCAAGGACCGAGTCATCGTCGGTGCGTCCGGCGGCGAGTTCGGCATCTATGGCTGGGTGAAAGGGCTCGACCTCAAGACCGGGAAGATCCTCTGGACCGGACGCAACATCGGCCCCGACGCCGAGATGCTGGCCAAGCCGGGCACCTTCAAGCCGTTCTACGACAAGGGCACCGACCTGGGCAGGACGAGCTGGCCGGAGGAGGCGTACAAGACCGGTGGCGCTCCGGTGTGGGGCTGGACCTCCTACGATCCCGAGCTGGATCTGGTGTACTACGGCGTGGGAAACCCATCGCCGTACAACCCGGAGCAGCGGGTGGGAGACAACAAGTGGAGCGGGAGCGTCCTCGCCCGGAGGCCCGGGGACGGGTCGCTGGTCTGGGCGTACCAGTTCACGCCTCACGACAACTGGGACTACGACGCCAACTCCACCATGATCCTCGCCGACGTCAGGATCGGCGGCAACGTGCGGAAGGCACTGGTCACCTTCAACAAGAACGGGTTCCAGTACACCCTGGACCGCGCGACCGGTGAAGTGCTCGCGGCGGTGCCCTACGTGCAGGTGACCTGGGCCAAGAGCATCGATCTCAAGACCGGCCGGCCGGTGCTGGATTCGGCCAAGCAAACCGGCGCGTCCAAGGGAAACGTGAAGGGAGTCTGCCCCAGTCTCGAGGGCGGGGTGAGCCCGGCCTCTCCGGCCGCGTACTCGCCGAAGACGGGGTGGTTCTACACCTCCACCAACAACATGTGTATGGAATTCGCCGCGGTCCGGGCCCAGCATGTTCGCGGCACGCCCTACATCGGCGCGGGCACGCCCTACTCCGCCGGTCCCGGGGGGAATCTCGGCGCATTCATGGCCTGGGATCCGAGCACCGGCAAGAAGGTCTGGGAGAACAAGGAGCGCTTCCCCAACTGGAGCGGGGCCCTGGTCACCGGCGGTGACGTGGCGTTCTACGGCACGCTCGACGGGTGGTTCAAGGCGGTGGACGCGAAGACCGGCAAGCTCCTCTCCAAGTTCAAGGTCGGGTCCGGAATCGTGGGGAATCCGATCACGTATCGCGGTCCGGACGGCAAGCAGTACGTAGCCGTCTACGCCGGCATCGGTGGGGACTGGTTCCTGCTCGCCGGGGACGTTCGCTCCGACGATCCCGCCGACGTGCGACCACCGTCCGATCCCTACAAGGACCTCGGACGGCATACCAGCCAGGGTGGCATGGTCTGGATCTTCGGTCTCTAAAGGAGAGGAAGAAACCATGGCAACCACCAGACGCATGATCGCGCTGCTCGCCGCCACGGCCGTTGCCGCGACAGGCTGCAAACCCGGGGAAAAGGCCAAGGTCGATGGCTCGGGATCGATGGCCGTCGCCCAGGACCGGATCCCCGCCGGCGGCGTTCAGCCGGCTGCCAACGCGCTCAGTGCCCCACGTCCAGCCGACGTCAATCCGGAGGCCGGCGCCAACTTGTTCAGCGCCATGAACTGCGACGGCTGTCATGGCGGAGGCGGGGTGGGATGGGTCGGGCCCAGTCTCGTGGATGGGCGCTGGCGCTACGGCGGCGCGGACGAGGAGCTGTTCACCTCGATCTTCTACGGACGGCCCAAGGGAATGCCGGCGTATGGCGGGGTCATCGGCACCGATGGAGTGTGGATGCTTGTGGCCTACATCAAGGCGCAGGCGGTTCCCTCCGTGGTTCCGACCACATCGTGGCTGGCCGGTGGGAACGCGACGGCGACACCGACCGTGCCTCGGCCCGGGGGTGAGGCGCCGCCCGAGGCTCCCGCCGCCGCTGCAAGCGAGCCGGCGGCCGAAGCGTCGGTATCGCCGGAGCAGATGCCGGCGAAGTACGGCTGCACCGCGTGCCACGCCGCCGACCGCAAGGTGGTCGGGCCCGCGTTCAAGGAGGTCGCCGCCAAGTACCGCGGCAAGGACGCAGAGGGCGCGCTGGCGGAGAAGGTGAAGGACGGTGGGTCAGGGGTCTGGGGCCAGGTTCCGATGCCTCCGAATCCGCAGGTACCGGACGAGGACCTGCACACCCTGGTCAAATGGATCCTCGCGCTGAAGTAGCGTTCTGGGCCATCATGGACACGCGTCTCCGTATTCCCCCTGGAGGGCTTCCAATGCGCACGATGTCGACTGTGGGGCTGGCGCTGAGTGTCCTGTTGGGTGTGGGCTGCCGCCCGAGCCAGAGGCCGATGGGTGCGACCGACACGACCGCGACCGAGACGGCGGGGGCCGACCTGGTCGGCGAGTGGCGCGCGCAGCTGCAGTTCACCACCGGCGCGTTTGCCCCGGTCAAGGACCTGGAGTTCATGTACGTGTTCAATCAGGGCGGCACCATGACCGAGTCGTCGAACTACGATGCCTCCCCGCCCGTGCCACCCGCCTACGGGATCTGGCGGAAGGTCGGGAACGGGGAGTTCGAGGCCAAGTACGAGTTCTACGTGACCAAGCCTCCCGCGGCATTCGGCGAGATCAGCAAGGGCGGTGGGTGGGGGCCGGCGGGCCGAGGGGTGTTCGTGGAGCGGATCAAGCTCTCCGCGGACGGCAACTCGTTCACCTCCACGATCAAGTACGATCAGTTCGACACGGCGGGTCAGCCCGCCGAGGGTGGGGGCGAGGCGACGGGAAAGGGCGTGAAGCTGAGGTTCTAGTTGCTACAGCTTCGCGCCACAGCGTCGGCAATACACCGCATCGAACTCGTGTGCCCCGAGCCCGCACCCCGGGCACGCCTGGCTCGACACCGGCTGGGCGTTTGCTCGGGTGAGCTCGACCGTGACGATCCCGGTCGGCACGGCGATTATCCCGTAGCCGGTAAGCATCAGCACCACGGCGAGCATGCGACCCAGGGTGGTCGCCGGCGCCAGGTCGCCGTAGCCCACCGTGGTCAGGGTGACGATCGCCCAGTAGATGCCGATCGGGATGCTGGTGAAACCGTGCTCCTCTCCTTCGATCACGTACATCAGCGAGCCCACGATCACCACGATCGTCACCACAACGAGGAGGAAGACCGCGATCTTCCGGCCGCTGGCGCGCAGCGCCTGGGCGAGCACCTTCGACTCACGCAGATACTCCGCCAGCTTGAGCACCCGAAAGACCCGGAGCAGCCGCAGAAGCCGAACCACCAGCAGACTCTGGGCACCGGGTATGAGCACGCTGAGGTAGGTCGGCAGGATGGCGAGGAGATCGATGACGCCGAAGAGGCTTCGCGCGTAGCGTAGCGGCTCGCGCACGGCCATCAGCCGGAGGACGTACTCGACGGTGAAGAGCGCGGTAAAAGCCCATTCGAGTGCACGGAGCGTGGGTCCAGCCTGGGCACGCATCGCGGCCACGCTCTCCAGTCCCACCACCAGCACGCTGCTCACGATCGCGACCAGCAGGAACAGATCGAACAGCCGGCCCTCGGGGGTGTCGGCCTCGAAAATGATCTCGTGCAACCGGGCGCGGAGCCCGGTCGAGGTCTGGCGCATGGGCCTCGCTCTGTGCCGGCGGGATGGCCCCGACGAGAGGGTTCGGGGTTGAGGTGCGGGAGGGAAGCTACAGAGGTGGTCAGGCTGGCTGGTAGGTCCGGGCTCGAGGTGCGCCGCGATCGAGAGCCCTGCTACCGCACACGTTTCACGAGGTTGGCGAGCGTCGCCGTGCCGTTCTCACCTTGCAGGTAGAGCATGACCTCGCCGATGGCGAACCGGATTCCAGGCACATCGGCCGTGGGGGGCTCGGTCCCGACCCGCTGCTGATCCAACAGGATCAGCGCACCGTTCGGGTCGAGATACACGGCCCGCACCAGCGGCCGGGTCGCGTCTGCCCCCTCGGGAAAGCGGCCTCGAGCGAGTCCCACGAAGACCAGCGACATCCCTTCGATGGCGTGGGCTGGTCCACCCAGCACTCGTCTCGCTTCATCGAGTCCGATGCGGTGATCGATCTCAGCTCGTTCCTCGATGCTGAGAAACGCCGCCGGCGGTGGCGGCAGGGAGATCGCGCTGGTGTCCGGCGATTCCATCTGTCGGTAGCCTTCGGCGAGACTATCGGACGCGGCGGGACTATCGGACGCGACGGTCGTACGCCACGCCGAGCTCCTCCGACAACCTGGCGGCGGGAGCATCGACCGGTGCGGGCGTCGGCGTGGTCTCCCGCGGGGCTTCCGCTAGCGCGGAATCCGCGGCCTCGACTACTCCCGGTGGCGGTGTGACGACCACTTCTCCTGTCCCCATGCTCAGGTTGGCTACCTGAGCTTCCCCGATTCCAGCCTCCTGCGCCGGGGCGAAGCCGGGGGCATGCCGCGATGTGCTTGCGCTCTGCCACAACCCGCCAGCCGCAAGGACCGCGACGACACCGGCGGCCGTGAGCAGCAGGGGTCGGCGAGACCGTGCGCGTCCAGGATCGGCCTCGAGCGCGACGGCCCGCTTGACTGCCTGGGTGAGCTCCGACACCGTCTGAAAGCGCTGCTCGGGAATCGGGTGCATCGCCCGGGTCACCGCGCGACCGATGGAACCTGGAATGTCCGAGCCTGGGCTTGGCGGTGATCCAGCCAGCATGTGGTGAAGGATGGCTCCGAGACTGTAGACATCGCTCCGCGCGTCGGGATGATGTCCGGCCAATCGCTCGGGACTGGCATACGCGCCGCCAGCCTTGTGCTCGGGTGCCCCGATGCTCGGCGATGACCACGCAAGCGGTGCGAATCCGATGAGCTTGACCAGCGGACCGCCAGCCGTCTCCGTCACCAGAAAGTTCTCGGGCGAGAGATTCGCGTGCACCAGTCCGACCACATGTGCCGCCTCCACGCCCGCGGCTGCCTGGCTGAACAGCTCCACGGCTTCGCGCGCAGGAAGCGCATGACGTTCCGCCAGCAAGTCAGACAGAGGCTCGCCGGCCAGGAGCTCCAGCACTACGTAGCCGGGGCCATCATGGATCTGGCCGACCTCATGAACCGCGGCCACGTTCAGGTGTTGGATCCGGGTCGCCTGTAGAAACAGCGAATGCCGGTGAAGCGGAATCAGGATCGCGACGGCGTGGCCCGTCGCACGCTCGGCTCGATAGAGCATCCCGTCGCTGTTGGCAGCGATCTCGTCCAGGATCCTGAGACCGTTTGGGAGGGTGCGACCGATCCAGGCCGACTGTTCGGCGCGACCGGAGTTCGAGTGGGACCCGCTGTCATCGCTGGGGGAGCGCTCCACGTTCACAGCTCCTTGAAGACGACGACATTCGCGCGTGTCTTTTCGACGGGTTGGTGATTGCTGTGGGCTATCGTACGCGGCGAATTCTCCGAGAGCAAGAGTCGCGCGCTTCCGAAGAGTGGGAGTGCAGAGAATTGCAGTCCGAGGGCGACCGGGCGCGTCAGCTCCTTCTCGTTCGGTTGCGCGCGACCTCCTTGAGTACGGTGTCGGGTACGTGATCCGTGGTGATCAGGGTGACGGCCTCGGCCCAGGCGAGTTCGCCTGGCGAACCCGCGCACCAAGAAATCCGACGCGCTTGTCGGAAACAGCTCGGGAAGGCACAGTCGCGTCGCCCATCTTCCGGTCAGGGTCGTCGCGTGGGAGACCATGAGCAACGCGAACAACAGCCGGGACAACGTGATAGGGTTGCTCGCGGTTTGCCGGTGAGTTTCGATGCCGGTGGCATGCTTTGGGCATTGATGAACAGCGCGTCCGTACCCCGTCGAGTATCGCCGGCCCGGTGAGGCCGGCTCATGGCGGCGGACGCGTGGTCCAACCTTCTTCCAGGGGGATGGTACGATGAACAACCAGGCCACGAATGGACAGGCGAACAACGCGCAGGTCCGCAACAACTAGTCTCAGAAGACCTCAGGGGTGAGCGGCCCCGGCGCACGGTGCGTCGGGGCCGCGGTCCATCAGAGCGACCGTCTCGCCTCGTCGCAATCCGCGCAGCCGGCGCCCGCGGGATGGAGAAAGACGAGCGGATCCCGTGCCAGGTGTTCCAGCGCCGTGACCACGATGTCCCGCGAGCGCGCCAGCCGCGCGTGCCCGTGACCGACGGTGCCCTCCGCCTGCGCGCCCACTGCGCGGAGCCACTCGTCGGCCAACGCGAACCGCTCGCAGCAGTGGTCGTTCTCCTCGTACTCCACGTGGACCGGCCGTCCATCCTCCCAGACGGTCAACGATCGCGCTACGCGATAGGGCACATCCGCGAGCAGCTCCGCGAGGTGGAGTGTCGTGTCGGCGTCGTGCCCAACGCCGAGGAGGAGTACGCGACCGTCGAGATCGTGCACCCGTCCCACCGGACTATTGGGGATGTGAGGGGGCAACGGCAGTGGGTCGGCGATGATCTGCTGGGCGGCCGGGCCGGCCGCCGCGAACGCCTGCGCGTGACCGCTCCGCAGCACACCGGGCTGATGCCAGAAGATGTCGGCGACCGCCCCCAGGTCGGCCGCGGCCGGCGAGTGCAGCGGATCGAAGGGCACGTCCTCGTCGCCCGACCAGGACGGCATCACCAGAGTCCCTTCCGTACCCACCGCCGCCCGCAGCGCCGCGATCAGCCCCAGCGGCCCGCCTCGCACGGGCCCGATGGCGCGATACGAAGTATGGACGAGGAGAACGTCTCCCTCGCAGACTCCCAACGCGCGCACCTGCTCGGTCACACGCTCCGGGGCCACTTCGGCGCGCTCGGCACTGCGGGTGGGCATGAGGGATGGTCCTTGATTCGTGGATGTGCGCGAATGATAGTGTGGAAACTACCGGTCGCCGGTCAGCGTAGATTTCGGAAGGCCGCGTGACGGCTCATAGTCCCCACAAACTCATCCCATCGGACCGTGCTAGCGATCCTGCTGCTGCTCCAGTCCACCGGCGCCGGTGTCGTCGAGGGCAAGGGCTCTCCGGCCGCTGACGTCCCGCGCATCGAGGCCGCCGTTCGGATCGACGGCGTGCTGGATGAGCCGGTGTGGTCGAGCGCCACCCGTCTCACGGGCTTCTGGCAGTATCAGCCGGTGGACGGACGCCCGGCCGAGGAGCGGACCGAGGTGCTGGTGTGGTACACACCCGATGCGATCCACTTCGGCATCATCGCACACGACCGGACGCCGTCCGCCATTCGCGCCACCGTCGCCGACCGGGACAACATCGACAGCGAGGACCAGGTCGTCCTCGACCTCGACACGTTCCATGACCGGCGCCGCGCGTTCTTCTTCGGCGTCAATCCGCTCGGCGTGCAGACCGACGGGGTACGCAGCGAGGGTGCGGGCCAGGTGAGCAGCCTGGTGCCGGGGAGCGTGGACAAGAACCCCGATTTCGTGTGGGAGTCGAAGGGCCGGGTGACCGACCGGGGCTATGAGGTCGAGGTCCGCATTCCCTTCAAGAGCCTGCGCTACCCCGGCGGCGAGAGCCAGACGTGGGGCTTCAACGTCACCCGTATCGTGCAGCGCACCGGCTACACCGACACATGGACCGACGTCCGCCGCGCGAACGCGAGCTTCATCGGGCAGGAGGGCGCCATCGCCGGCCTGCACGATCTGCGGCACGGGGTCACGGTCGAGGCGCAGCCGTTCGTCACGGCCACCGCCAATGGCAGCCGCGTGCCCGCGACGGGCCGGTTCGACCGGGAGGAGGTGAATCCCGACGCGGGGCTCAACCTGCGGCTGGGGTTCACCAGCTACGCGCTGGATGCCACACTCAACCCCGACTTCAGCCAGGTAGAGAGCGACGAGGGGCAGGTGACGGTCAACGAGCGCTTCGCCCTCTTCTTTCCAGAGAAGCGTCCGTTCTTCCTCGAAGGCATCGAGCTCTTCGGCACCCCGCAGACGCTGGTGTACACCCGCCGGATCGCGGACCCCAAGGCCGGCGCCAAGTTCACCGGCAAGTTCGGACAGCTTGGCGTCGCGCATCTCACCGCGCTGGATGAGACGGGGGAGGGCGCCGGCGATGATGCCTGGTTCAACATCACGCGCCTCCGCCGTGACTTCGGCCGCAGCTCGATCGCCGGGGCGACATTCACCAACCGGGACCAGGGGAGCTCGCACAACCGGGTGCTCGCCGCCGACTTCCGCTACGTCTGGGGCCTTTACTACACCCAGTTCCAGTACGGCGGGTCGTGGACCACGACCGACGCCGGCACCCGACGCGCGCCCATCTGGCAGGCGGAATACGATCGCACTGGCCGTTCGTGGGGCTTCAACTACCTGTTGAAGGGGTTGGGCGAAGGGTTCGACGCGCAGTCCGGCTTCGTGAACCGGCTCCGCAGCGGCGTCGTGAATGGGCACGCGTTCAACCGCTTCACCATCTATGGTGCGCGCGGGGCGCTGTTGGAAAATCTGACGATCTTCGGCGGACCGGACCGGACCTGGCTCTACGACGATTTCGGGTTCAAGGAAGGCCTGGAAGGCTTCGAGAACATCGACGCGACCTTTCAGTTGCGCGGTGGCTGGGAGCTGAACGGCCATGTGCAGCACGACTTCGTCAACTTCCAGGACACCAGCTTCGCCGGCTACACGGCGGGCGCTCCCGGCGGGCCGTCCTACCTCCCGCCGGACGACTTCTCAGGGGTCTACTGGAAGGTGGGGGTCACCACGCCCACCTGGCGGCAGTTCGAGGCCGTGGTCACATACCAGCGAGGCCGCACGCCGATCTTTCAGGAAGGCGCCGACGGCACGTCGCGTATTCTCACCGGAAGCCTCGACCTGCGCCCGGCCGGCACCGTCCGGATCGCCGCGACCGGCACCGTCTTCCACCTGAGGCGCCTCGACGGAAGCGAGTTCGCCCGCTCCATCATTCCCCGTCTCCGGGTCGAGTTCCAGCCGAACCGAGCCCTGTTCTTCCGCGCGATCGGCGAGTACCGCTCCGAGCGGCGGGCGGCGCTCCGCTCGGCGGATGGTGACGACGCGCTCTTCATCGACGGCCAGGCACAGCCGGCCGTCCGCAACAACGGCCTCCGGATGGACCTGCTGGCGTCGTTCGAGCCCACGCCCGGCACGGTCGCCTTCCTGGGCTACGGCAGCTCGCTGGAGACCGACCGCGACTTCAACTGGTCGCGGCTCGAGCGGGTGAACGACGGGTTCTTCCTGAAGCTGGCCTACCGGATCCGGCGGTAAGGCGCCGCCCGGCGCGAGCGTGTCTTGCCGGGGCCCCGCCGGCGTCATATATGTGAGATGTCGATTCGTGCCGCCCGCGGCCTCGACCTATGACTCCATCCCTGCTGGAATCCGACCGCAATTTCCTTCAGTCCGCGGAGTGCGCCTTCGCGAGTTTCCTGGCGCATGCGCTGTGCATCGGCGCCACGCTGGGGATTACCGCAGGTGGGAGCCAGATCCCGACCGATGAGCGGGAGGCGAGGGTGTTCTTCCTGCTGCCACCAGATCGGGTGGACGTCCGGGCACGCCAGACCGAGGCGATCCAGTGGGGCCTGCTGGGGGCGGATCTGGACCACGCGAAGGACCTGCTGCGGGCGAGCGAAGGGATCGAGCTCCGGCCCTGGTCGCGCGGGAGGGGCGGCCGGAGCGAGCGAGGCGGCGACCGCGGCCAGCGCCCGTTTGGACCCATGCCGGCAGTCGTTCCCGATACGGTGTTCAGCGTCCTCGAGGTGGACAAGACCGTGGCGCGCACCAACGCGAGCGCGGCACCGGTCTATCCCCGCGACCTCCTGGCTGTCGGGGCTGAAGGTGTGGTGCAGGCGCTCTACGTGGTCGACACCACCGGCCGCGTGGACACCACGACCATCCAGGTGATCCTGAGCGACGATCCGCGCTTCACCGCCTCGGTGCGCACCGCGCTCGGGGGTATGCTCTTCAGTCCAGCCAAGCGTGCGGGGCGAACCGTTCGGCAGCAGGTCCAGCAGCAGTTCCGCTTCCGCATCATGCCGCTCCCCGGGATGGCCGACAAGGCCAGCTAGCTCCCCTCGTCGATCGTCGTTCTCAAGTCATGCAGGACATCGCCCCGCTCGATGCCGGCGGGCCCTCCGACCCTGGAGGGTATTAAGATGACCTCATGGCGACTCCATCCATGACACGACCCAAACGCCTCCTGGCCATCGCCGGTGGGCTGATCGTCTTCCTGCTCGCGCTGCTGCTCGTCCTTCCTCTCCTCTTCCGCGACCGGATCGCACAGCGGGTGAAGACGGAAGTGAACCGGAGCGTGAATGCCCGCGTGGACTGGCGGGACGTCGGCCTCGGCTTCTTCAGCAACTTCCCCAATCTCACACTGACGCTGAATGACCTCACGGCTGTGGGGGTCGGTCGGTTCGAGGCGGACACGCTGGCCGCGATCCGCCACTTCGGGGTGGTGCTGGATCTGGGGAGTGTGCTGGGGAACGTGTTGGGTGGCGGAAAGCCGATTGTGGTGCGCTCGATCGAGCTCGACGGGCCCAGGCTCTCCCTGATCAAGCTGGAGGACGGCACCGCGAACTGGGACATCGCCAAAGACACCGCCACAGCAGAGGCCGCTCCCGCAGAGAGCAAGCCGGTGGCGGTGAGTCTCCGGCGCTTCGAGATCCGCGATGCCGCGGTGGCGTTCGACAACAGGCAAGCCGGGCTCAAGGCGTCCCTTGCCGGGTACCAGCAGTCGCTCTCCGGCGATTTCCAGCGCGACGTGGTGGCGGTCCAGACCCGGGCGCAAGCCGACTCGGTGAGCGTCACCTTCGCCGGCATCCCCTACCTCAACCGGGTGAGACTCGACTTCAAGGCCGACGCCGTGGCCGACCTGGCGAAGAAGTCCTACACGCTCAAGGACACCGAGCTCAAGCTCAACGACCTGCAGCTCGGCGTCTCCGGCTCGGCGACCACCGCCAACGACCGCATCGTGCTCGATCTGACCTTCGGAGCTCCCAGCACCGACTTCCGGCACATTCTCTCGCTGGTCCCGGCGATCTACGCCCACGACTTCCAGTCGGTGCAGACGTCGGGCGCCATCGCGGTATCGGGAAAGGTGAAGGGCGAGTACGGCGACAGCGCCTTCCCGTCGTTCGCCCTCAACGCCAAGGTGGACAACGGGGCCTTCAAGTATCGCGACCTGCCGCTCCCCGCCCGTGACATCTTCATGGACCTGTCGATCACGAACCCCGGCGGCGATGCCGACAGCACCGTGGTCAGGCTGCAGCGATTCCACGTGCGCATGGGGCGGGACCCGATCGATGCGACGATGGTGCTGCGGACGCCGGTATCCGACCCCGACGTGGACCTGCATGTCACCGGCAAGCTCGATCTCGCCGACGTCCGCCGCACGATGAAGCTCGAGGGCATCGACGAGCTGGCCGGGACCGTCGCGGCCGACGCCACGGTGCGCACCCGCATGTCGTACATCGACACCAAGCAGTACGGCAAGGTGGCGGCGCGCGGTACGCTCGACATCGGCAATCTCAGCGTGAAGGGCGCGGGTCTCCCGCAGCCGCTGGCGATCCAGCAGGCGTCACTGAGCCTCGCGCCCGAGCGCGCGGAGCTCAAGTCCTTCAAGGGGTCGGTGGGGAGCAGCGATCTGCAGGCGTCGGGCTCACTCGAGAATCTGCTCGGCTTCGTGCTCAGGGACGACGTCCTCCGAGGCAACGCGACACTCCGGAGCAACCGCTTCAACCTGGACGAGTGGCGCTCGGGCGAGGGCGAGCTGGAGATCATCCCGGTGCCGGCGAGAATCGATTTCGGGCTGGATGCGACGATCGCCGAGCTGTTGTACGACAAGATGAAGATGACGAACGCGCGAGGCCGCCTCCGCATCAAGGATCAGCGGATCACGATCGAGGACTTCAAGATGAAGGCCTTGGGCGGGGAGATCGCGCTTACCGGTTACTACGAAACCGTTGACAGCACCCGGCCGACGTTCGACGTCGGCATGAAGCTGGCGACCATCCAGATCCCCGCGGCGTTCGAGGCGTTGACCACCGTGCAGATGCTGGCGCCCGTGGCGAAATACGCGAAGGGTACGTTCTCCACCGATCTCCGGATGAACGGCGCCCTGGGGAAGAACATGATGCCGTTGTTCGATGCCCTCACCGGTCGCGGCAACCTTCAGACCTCCCAGCTCGTGGTCCAGGACTTTCCGGCCCTCGAGAAGCTGGCGGACGTGACCAAGCTCCAGTTCCTCGACAATCCCACGATGCGGAACCTCAGTACGGCGTTCCAGATCCGGGACGGGCGGCTTCACGTGAGTCCGTTCGCGGTGAACCTGGGCCCGACGACGATGAACGTGAGCGGCTCGAACGGTCTCGACCAGTCGCTCGAGTACGCGCTGCGTCTCAAGGTGCCGCGGGCCGAGCTGGGCCAGGCGGCGAATAACGCCGTCGCGGGTCTGATCTCGCGGGCGGGCGCGGCGGGCATCGACCTGAACACGGCACAGGAGGTCGAGCTCGGCATCCAGCTCGGCGGCACGGTGACCAATCCCTCGATCAAGGTGGATGCCGCGAGCGCGGTCTCCTCGGTGAAGGAGAACGTGGAGCAGGCGGTGCGCGAAGGCGTCTCGAAGAAGCTGTCCGCCGAGGCGGAGAAGCTGATCCAGGAGGCGGAGCAGCGCGCCGCGGGTATCCGGAAGGAGTCCGCTGCGCTGGCTGAGACGGCGAAGCGTGAGGGGTACAAGCAGGCCGAGGCGCTGGAGCAGCGCGCCACGAATCCGCTGCTGAAGGCCGCTGCCAAGCCGGCCGCCGACAAGCTGCGGAAGGAGGCCGACGTCAAGGCTGCCGGGATCGTGCGCGAGGGAGATCAGCGCGCTGAGGAGCTGGTGGCTGATGCGCGGCGGCAGGCGGGCCAGGCCGGCGCCCAGCCGTAGGTCAGGCCGCCGCGGGGACGGACCGATCGACCGCGATCAGCCCTGGGGTGGGGTCGTGGGGTTGGGCTCTGCGCCCTCGTCGGTGGGGCTGCCCGGCTCGGGGTCGTTGACCCGTTCGAGCTTGCGTTGAGCCTTCTCGGCCTTCTTCTTCTCCTTGTTCAACTCCCGCTGCCGCTTCTCGAATCCGTATTTGTGTTTGGCCAAGGTCGACTCCCGGCGAGAGACCGGACACGCGGCAGGCCGAGGTGTCGGCCCGGCGTTCGCGGGTATCCCACAAAGTAGCGGGTCGGGGCGCCGGGCGCCCCGCCGTCCCTCCACACGGTCGTTGGTGCCGCCACATGAATCCCCCCGCCGATGCGTTCCCCCTGACTCCCCCGATTCCTCCGATGCTCGCCACCCTGGCGGAGGAGCTGCCCCGCGGTGAGGACTTTCTCTTCGAGCCCAAGTGGGATGGGTTCCGCGCGATCGTCTACCGCGGTGCGTCAGACCTCTTCATCCAGAGCCGTGACTCCAAGCCGCTCGACCGCTACTTCCCGGAGCTGCGCGCCGCCCTGCTGGACCGGTTGCCCGCGGGGTGTGTCGTCGATGGTGAGATCGTCATCGCGACCCCGCACGGCCTGGACTTCGACGCCTTGCAGCAGCGACTGCACCCCGCCGCCTCCCGGGTTGCCAAGCTCTCCGTCGCGATCCCGGCCTCCTTCGTCGCCTTCGATCTGCTGGCGGCGGACGGACGGGACCTCATGGCCGAGCCGCAGCACGAGCGCCGCAGGCTGCTCGAGAAACTGTTGGCCGGAGTCGGACCGCCGGTGCATCTCACACCGATGACGCGGGATCGCACGACCGCGGCCCGGTGGCTCGAGCAGTTCGAGGGCGCGGGCCTGGACGGCGTGGTGGCGAAGCCACGGGGGAGTCCGTATCAACCCGGCAAGCGCGTCATGGTCAAGGTAAAGCACGTGCGCAGTGCCGACTGCGTGGTCGCCGGGTTTCGCTGGTACAAGACGGGGCGCGAGGCGGTGGGATCGCTGCTCCTGGGACTGTACGACGACGCCGGCCAGCTTCAGCACGTGGGCGTGACGTCGTCGTTCACGCTGGCGAGGCGAAAGGAGCTGGTGAAGGAGCTGGAGCCGCTCCGAACGAACGCGCTCGAGGGCCACCCCTGGAGGGCCTGGGCCGACGCGGAAGCGAGCGGAGGTGGGCGAATGCCCGGGGGGCAGAGCCGGTGGAGCGCCGGGAAGGACCTGTCCTGGGAGCCGCTGCGGGTCGAGCGGGTGTGCGAGGTCAAGTACGACCACCTGCAGGGGGATCGCTTCCGTCACGCCGCGGTGTTTCTCCGATGGCGGCCGGACAAGCCCCCGAAGGAGTGCCGCTACGATCAGCTCGAAGTCACTCCGGCTTACGAGCTCGCGGAGGTCTTCTCGTCGGGATCCAGCGGCTCCTGATCCGGCCGAAGCTCCGCCGGCACGTGCTGCAGGTTGACCCGTACCCGGGTCCAGGTCGCGAAGCGGCCCCGCATGGAATCCACCAACACGTCCGCGGGCTCCAGATGCGCCGCCGCCTCGGCGTGACGCGCCTTCCAGCGCTCGAGCCCGGCCAGCGCGTCCTCCTTGCGGCGCGCGCGGCCGATCTCGATCAGCGGATGCTTGGCCGCACGCGCCTTGGACGGCTGCACTCGCTTCGGCTCGCCGCGCTGCTTCCGGTAGTGCGGCGGCCAGGGTGCGTCGCCCAAACCGTCGCGCTCGTGCCTGGCCGATAGATCGAGCAGGGACTCGAGGGAGCCCGCGCTCTCGTCGATGCCCGCGTGGCGATCCCCGACCTCCGCGAAACGCGCCGGCATGGTCGCCAACGTGAAGTCCTCCGGCCGGCACTCGGAGAGCTCGTCCCACGCGAGCGGCGCCGACACCCGCGCATCCGGCTTCGGCCGCACCGAATAGGCGGCGGCCACGGTGCGGTCCTTGGCGTTCTGGTTGTAGTCCACGAACACGCCATGGCGCTCCTCCTTCCACCACTTGCTCGTGGCAATGCTCGGTGTCCGGCGCTCCACCTCGCGCGCGAGGGCGAGCGCGGCGCGGCGGACTTCATCGAAGCCCCAGCGCGGCTCGATCCGAACGTTGACGTGCATGCCGCGCGACCCCGATGTCTTGGGCCAGCCGGTGAGGCCCAAGTCGCCCAGCGTCTGCCGGACTACCGCGGCCACCTGGAGCACCTGAGCCCACTCGACGCCCGGCACAGGATCGAGATCCACCCGCAGCTCATCGGGATGATCCAGGTCTTCGGCGCGAACCGGGTGGGGATGCAGCTCGAGGCAGGCGAGGTTGGCGAGCCAGGCCAGCGTCGCCGCCTCACGCGGCACGACCTCGTCGGCGCTTCGTCCGGAGGGAAACCGGAGCGACACGATCTCGATCCACGGCGGACGCGAGGTCGGCGCGCGCTTCTGGTAGAAGAAGTCTTCGGTGATTCCGTTGGGGAATCGCACCAGCATGTTGGGACGGCCGCCGGCGCCGCGCAGCGCACCATCGGCCACCGCGAGGTAGTATCGGACCAGATCGAGCTTGGTGTGCCCCGCGTCAGGAAAGAGGACCTTGTGCGGATTCGAGACCGAGATCTCGCGGCCGTCGACGACGAGCAGCTCGGATTCCTCGGTGGCGCTCTTGGACGCCGGCTTACGCGATTTGGGCATGGATCGAGGCGGTGGCCATCAGGTGATCGCGGCTACCGCATCCGGGGCGTGTAGCGGTTGAGCGTCTCGTACTCCGGCGGCCACGGCAGCTTGTGACCCAGGTCGGCCGCGGCGTGCCGGGTCCAGTACGGGTCCCACAGGTGCGCCCGCGCGAGCACCACCAGGTCCGCGCGCCCCGCCGCCAGGATCGTGTTCACGTCGGCCGCCGAGGAGATGTTGCCCACCGTCATCGTCGGCACTCTCGCCTCGTGGCGGATCCGGTCGCTGAACGGCGTCTGGAACTGTCGGCCGTAGACCGGCTTTCCTTCCGGGACGGTCTGGCCGGCGGAGACGTCCACGATGTCGGCACCCGCCGCAACCACCATGCGTGCCACCTCGACGGCATCGGTGGCCTCGATGCCGCCGGGCGCCCAGTCCACCGCCGAGATTCTGACCGAGAGCGGCTTCCCCGCGGGCCACTGCGCGCGAACGCGCGTCACGATCTCGAGCGGGTAGCGCATGCGGTTGGCAAGCGAGCCGCCGTATTGGTCGGAGCGCCGGTTGGTAAGCGGTGAGATGAAGGAGGCCAGCAGGTACCCATGGGCCAGATGCACTTCGACGAGATCGAAGCCCGCCTCGTCGGCCATGCGGGTGGCTCGAACGAAATCATCGGCCACCTGGTCCATGTCCGCCCGGTTCATCTCGCGGGGCGTCTGGCTGTGGGGGTGATACGGGATCGGCGACGGCGCGATCAGCGGCCAGTTTCCTTCTGGAAGCGGCTCGGTGTCCCCCTCCCACAGCAGGCAGGTCGAGCCTTTCCGCCCGGCGTGCGCGAGCTGAATCCCGATCCTGGCCTGGCTTTCCCCGTGCACGAAGTCCACGATCCGGCGCCATCCCGCGACGTGTGCCGGGAGATACATGCCGGCGCAGCCGGGCGAGATCCGTCCCTCGCGGCTCACATCGGTCATCTCCGTCATCACCAGGCCGGCCCCGCCGATCGCGCGGCTGGCGAGGTGCACCAGGTGCCAGTCGCTGGGGAGGCCGTCGTCCGCCCGGTACTGACACATCGACGACACCACGATCCGGTTCGGCAACAGCATCTCCCGCAGCCGATAGGGCGTGAACAACGGCGGCGGCGGGGGATCGGCGGCAGCGGGCTGCCCGCTCTGGCCCGCCGACTGCTGGGCGAACCAACGGTCGACCCTCTCCACCAGGGCCGGATCGCGAACCTTCAAATTGTCATGGGTGATGCGGAGGCTGCGAGTGAGCAGGTTGAAGGCGAACTGCAGCGGTTCGGTGTCGTGGTAGCGCTCCACCGACTCGAACCACTCGAGGCTCGCCTGCGCCGCGCGCTGGAGACTCTCCACCTGTGGCCGCCGGGCGGCTTCATACGCCGCGAGTGCATCGGCAAGCGGCCCGCCGCCCTCGAGCGCGGCGGCGAGGGCGATGGCGTCCTCCATCGCCAGCTTGGTGCCGGAGCCGACCGAGAAATGGGCGGTGTGCGCGGCGTCGCCGATGAGGACGACGTTGCCGGCGTGCCAACGCTCGTTCCGTACGGTGGGGAATCGCCGCCAGATGGAGCGGTTGGCGACGAGCGCGTGGCCCTGGAGCTCATCCGCGAAGAGGCGCTCGAGGTAGGCCACGGTCGCCGCCTCGTCGCTTTCGTCCAGGCCGCTCGCCTGCCACGTCTCCTCCTTCGCCTCGACGATGAAGGTCGAGCGGCCCGTCGCGTACTGGTACGCGTGGGTGCGCCAGAGGCCCGCCGGCGATGGCTTGAAGTAGAACGTGAAGGCGGGGAAGGGGCGGGCGGTGCCGAGCCAGACGAAACGGTTGCGGCGCCAGTCGAGCCGCGGTTGGAATCGGTCGGCCATCCGCTCGCGGACGAGGCTCGCGGCCCCGTCGGCCGCGACGATCAGGTCAACCGAGCCGAGCTCGGAGAGGTCGCGGATCTCGCGCTGCCAGTGCACCGCGACACCGAGTGCGTGGGCCCGGCGCGCGAGCAGCTCGAGCAGGGTCCTTCGCTCGACGCCCGAGAAGCGATGGCCCGTGGATCGCTCGACCGTGCCGCGGTAGTGGATCTCGATGTCTTCCCAGCGCGCGGCCGCCGCGGCCATCGCCGCGTTGGTCTCGGGGTCGGCCTCGCCCACGTTCTCCAGCGTCTCGTCGGAGAATACGACCCCGAAGCCGAAGGTGTCCTCGATCCGGTTCCGCTCGTACACCGACACCTGGTGTGCCGGATCGTGGCGCTTGAGCAGGATGGCGAGGTAGAGACCGGCGGGCCCCGCGCCTACGATCGCGACCTTCACCGGCCCGCCGGCTCCCACGCCGGGGCCACCAGCCGCCGCCGCCCATCGGCGGTGAGCGGCGCGTCGAGCTGGTCGAGCCCGACATGGTCCCAGAGCTTGCAGGTCACCGGCTTGTGCACCTGGTCGAGGCCCTCGCAGTAGTTGGTGAAGACGCAGCGCCTCACCTCGTCGCCCAAGCCGAGCCGGAGCTTCCGGAACCAGTCGGGGTCGGCGAGGCTCTGCCGGGCGGATGCCACGATGTCGGCCGCACCGGTTCGAAGCAGCTCTTCCGCCTGCTCGAAGGTGGAGACGCCGCCGGACAGGACGACCGGCGTCTCGCACCCGGCCGCGCGCACCGCATCGCGCACGGCGCGGGTGGCCTCGCGGTTCCGGCCGAACGGGCCTCGTCTGTCGGAGCGCACCGTCGGCATGCACTCGTAGCCGCTGGGCCCGGTGTAGGGATACCGCGCCCACCCGATGCGCGGTGGCTTGGCGTCCTCGAACTTGCCGCCACGGGAGAGGGAGAGGTAGTCCATCCCCGCCCGCGCGAGCTCGGCGCCGAACCAGGCCGCGTCCTCGGCGCCGCTCCCGCCCTCGATGCATTCCTCGGCGAGAAAGCGGCAGCCCACCACGAACGTTCGACCGGCCACCGCGCGGACCTCTCGGTAAACCTCGAGCGGAAGCCGCATCCGACCGGCGCGGGAGCCGCCGTAACCGTCAGTCCGCTGGTTCAGCGCGGAGAGGAACGACGCCATCGTGTAGGCGTGGGCGTAGTGCAGCTCCACGCCGTCGAACCCCGCCTTCTCCGCTCGGGCCGCCGCGTCGGCGAAGAGTCGCGGCAAGACCCGCGGCAGGTCGCGAATGTGCGGCAGGTCGGTGTCGGTGACCCGCTCGCGCTCGCCGAATCGCAGGCTTTCCAGCTCTCGCTCGGTCAGGAACCCGGGCCACTCGGTCTCGGGCAGTCGCGCCAGTGCCTCCCGGACATTCGAGTCGCCGCCATTGCTCGACGCCGGCGCGCTGGGGTCGGCGGCACGAACCAGCGCGCGATGCCGGTCGGTGATGACCAGGAACTCTCGAAAGAACCGCTCGGGCTCGGGCCGGCGGCGGATGCGCAGGAAGTCTATGAGCTGGATGAACAGTCGCGTGCGACCGCCGCTCGCCCGGCGCACGGTGCGCACCAGCTCGGCCAGGCCCGGCAGAAAGCGATCGTGCCCGATCCGGAGCAGGGGCCCGCTCGGCACGTCCCGGATGCCGGTCGCCTCGACTACCAGCGCTCCCGGCTGTCCCCGCGCGAAGCGCTCGTACCACGCCAGCACCTCCGGCGTGACGAGTCCCTCCTCGGTGGCGCGCCACGGCACCATCGCCGGCACCCAGGTGCGCTCCGCCAGGTCGAGCCGGCCCGCGTGAAGCGGACTGAACCAGAGCGACCGGGCCGCCTCGTCCGCGGTGGGCGGGTGGGTCGGCGGAATGGGGTGTTTGACGAAGGGCTCGGGATGCCACATGGGCGGCTACTTGAGCAGCTCTCCGGCGATGATCAGCTGCTGGATCTCCGTCGTACCCTCGTAGATCCGGAGCGCGCGCACCGCGCGGTAGAGCCGATCCACCGGGTGATCGGCCACCACGCCACGGCCGCCGATCAGCTGTACCGCGTCGTCCACCGCCCGCTGCGCCATCTCCGTGGCGAACGACTTGGCCATGGCGGCTTCGCTGGTGATGCGCTCCTGGCCCTGGTCTTTCTCGTACGCCGCGCGGTACGTGAGCAGGCGCGCCGCCGCGAGGTCGGTGGCCATACGGGCGAGCTTCTGCTGCACCAGCTGGAACTCGGCCAGCGGCTTGCCGAACTGCCGGCGCTCCTTCACGTGGGCGAGCGATTCGGCGAGCGCGCGCGCGGCCATGCCGCACGCCGCCGCCGCCACGGTCGGCCGGAGCCGGTCGAGCGCCGCGAGTCCGATGCCATAGCCGCGCCCTTCGGCGCCGAGCATCGCGTCCGCCGGGACCCGGCACGCTTCGAATGCGAGCTCCCCCAGCGGGTGCGGGGCACTCATCACCTGCGCCCCGGCGAATCGAAGCCCGGGCGCGTCGGCGGGGATGAGGAAACAGCTGATCCCCTTGGAGCCCTTCGCGCGATCGGTGGAGGCGAAGACGGCGTACAGGTCGGCGATGCCGGCGTTGGAGATGAGTGTCTTGGCCCCGTCGAGCACGTAGGCGTCGCCGTCGCGCCGTGCCGTGGTGGCGATCCCGCCCACGTCCGACCCGGCGCCTGGCTCCGTCATCGCGAACGCCGTCACCACCTCTCCGCGGGCGATCGGGCCGAGCCACCGGTCCTTCTGCGCGGGCGATCCGCCGATGATGATCGGCGTGGTGCCGAGCCCCTGGAGGGCGAACACCGCGTCGGCGAGCGGGGACACCTCGCCCAGCGCCTCGCGCATCAGGCAGCATCCGCGGAGATCGAGATCGAAGATCGGCTGCAGCCACCCGCCCGCGCCGAGCAGAGCCACCAGGGCGCGCGCCTCCTTGCGGGCCGCGGCATCGTCGGCCGAATCAGGGCGCCGTGCGATCGCGCCCGCGAGCTCGGCGGCGCGCCCGGCGAGCGCGGCGTGGCGGGCTTCGAGGAAAGTGCGGATCAGCCGCGTATCCGGCATGCTACTCGAACTTCGCCTCGCGCTTGGTGCGGAACGCCTCGTACGCCTCGCGGAAGTTCGGATGCTGCATGCACTCCGCCTGCGCCCTCGCCTCCCATTCGATGGCGGCGACGAGATCCAGGCCGGCCTCCTCGTTGAGGGCCTGCTTGGTGACGCCGAGCGCCTCGGACGGTCCCCTCGCCAGCCGCACGGCCACCTCGGTCGCCTCGGCCAGGACCCGTTCGGCCGGCACCACACGGTTGTAGAGACCGATCGCGGCGGCGCGCTCGGCGGTGACGAAGTCGCCCAGCAGGAGCATCTCGCTCGCGTGCGCCATCCCGACGATGCGCGGCAGCAGCCACGCGGCCCCCATGTCGGCGCCGGTCAAACCGACGCGCGAGAAGAGGAACGCGATCTTGGCGCTCTCCGCGGCGATGCGGATGTCGCTCGCCGCGGCAATGACAGCTCCGGCACCGGCGACCGGTCCGTTGAGCGCCGCGACCACGGGGCGGCGGCACTGTCGAATCGAGAGGATGAGATCACCGGTGAGGCGGGTGAACTCGAGCAGGCCGGCGGCGTCTCTCGAGAAGAGAGCGCCGATGATGTCCTCGACGTCACCGCCGGTGCAGAACGCGCGTCCGGTTCCCGTGATGACGACGGCGCGCACACCGGGTTCCGTGTCGAGGGCGCGGAAGCAGTCCCTCAGCTCGGTGTAGACCTCGAAGGTGAGCGCGTTGAGACGCTCGGGCCGGTTGAGCGTGATGGTGGCGACCGCGGTCGCCGCATCGAGGTGGTAGAGGAAGGACTGGGGATTCAACGGGATCGTCCGGCTCCGCGTAGATGGTCGGGTCAATTCTCCCACAAACATATCCTGCGCCGGCCGATGCGCTCAGGCCCTCCCCTCAGGCGAGCCGCCTGGTCTCACCGAACCGGGCGATCCAGAGTCGGTCGTCCGCCAGCCCGACGGTGCGCCAGCGTTCGGCCGTGCGCCGCGGCGGCTCGTCCATCGGCTCATCGGTCAGTCTGAACGTTCCCCAGTGGATGCCGAGCATGACCGGGTGCGGACTGTCGGGATGCGCCGCGACCAGATCCTGGTAGATCCGGACGGCCTCGTCCGGATCCACGTGCACGATTCGCATGAACCAGCGAGGATCGTACGCCCCGATGGGAATCATCACGAAATCGAACGGTCCGCACCTGGCCCCGACCGCGCCGAACTCCGGGTGGTACGCCGTGTCGCCGGCGAAGAGCACCCGATGCCTTCCCGTGTCCAGCGCGAACCCGCACCAGAGCGAGCGGTTCCGATCGTTCAGTCCTCGGCCGCTGAAATGCCTCGCCGGAGTGGCGGTGATCCGAATGCCGTGAACCACGGTCTCCTGCCACCAGTCCAGCTCGACGATGTCGCGCGCGCCCCAGGGCCGAATGTAGGCGCCAAGGCCGAGCGGCACGACCCATCTCGCATCCGGATGCACCTTCGCGATTCGTTTCACGGCCGGCCGATCGAGGTGATCGTAGTGATTGTGGGAGAGGAGAATCAGGTCGATCGGCGGGAGGGCGTCTATCGGCAGGCCGGGTTCCATGACTCGCCGCGGCCCGGCCCACTGCACCGGCGACGCCCGCCCGCTGAACACGGGATCCGCGATCGCGTTGATGGCGCCGAGCTGCAGGAGCACGCTGGAATGTCCGATCCAGGTGGACCTGAGATGGGCGTCGCCCGCTCGGGGGTACGAGATCGCCGGTGTCGCGACCGGGAAGCAGCCGCGACTCGGCGTGGCGGCGAGAGTGCCTCGCGGGCGAGAGGCGGCCCACCGGAGGACGTCCAGCAAACCGTGCGGCTCACTGTCGGGCCAGGGATTTCGAAACCGCTTCGTCATCGCCCGCGAGCCAGCCGCGCGATGTCGCCGGTCTCGAGTACGGCTCGACCGGCGCCCTGACGAGCGGCGTTGAGCATCGCTCTGCCCATCTCCTCCGTGGTGAGCACCTGGTTGGGAAAGAGCGCCCGCGCCAGGGGCATGAGCGGCGTCAGCAAGGTGTAGGCGATTCGATAGCCCGGTGTCTTCGACTTGATCCCGTGCAGCGGCTGGATCAGTCCCGGTCGGAACAGGTACACGCCAGCGAACGAAAGCGCCTGGAGATCATTCTCCGTTCGGCCCTTGACCCGCGCCCACATGCTGCGGCCTCGCCCGGTGCCGTCGGTGCCGGCCCCCGTCACGTAGGTGAACACCATGGCCGGATTCAACCGAGAAAGCGTGGTAGCGACCGCCATCGTGAGGTCGTAGGTCACGTGCTGGTACGCTGCTTCCGTCATGCCCGCGGAGGAGACGCCGAGACAGAAGAAGCAGGCGTCGAGGGTGGGAACCTGCGGCTCGATCGCGTGGAGGTCCGTGAGGTCGGTCTGCACCACCTGCCGGAGCCGGGGATGTTCCTGCTCCAGTCTGGTCCGGCCCACGACCGTCACCTGGCCTACGTCCGGCGCGATGAGGCACTCACGAAGTACGCCCTGACCGACCATTCCCGTAGCGCCGAAGATCAGGATCTTCAGCGCAGGACCGCCGTCGCTTCGATCTCCACCGCGGCCTGCGGATCCACCAGCGACGCCACCTGGACCAGTGCCATCGCGGGGTAGTGCGTCCCCATCCGCCGCCGATAGACCTCGCCCAGCGGCTTGAGGCTGCCTCGGTACTGCCCCATGTCGGTCACATAGATGCTGAAGCGTCCGATGTCCGCCGGCTCGCCGCCCGCCTCGCGGAGCACCGCGAGCACGTTCCCCAGCGCGCTGTCGAACTGGGAGACGAAATCGGCCGGTGGCACCTTTCCCGACCCGTCTCGCGCGGTCTGTCCCGCGATGAACAGCGTGCGTCCCCCGGCGGTGGCGAGCATGCCATTGTTCCATCCGCGGGGCGCGCCGAGCACCGCCGGGTTCACGATCGCGAAGCGACCGGTCATCGAGTCCCTCCCATCAAGGACCAGCGCCTCTCCGTTGGGCGGATGCGTGTCGGAGGCGACCGAGAGCGCGACCACCGCGGCCGCGACTTCCTCAGCCGGGATGAGCCTGCTCTGCCCCGCCGATGCGAGTGCCGCCGAGAGGGCTTCCTCGCGTGTGCGCCCCGTCTTGGCCACGATGCGGGCAACTGTCTGTTCGGTCATCTCCGTGTCTACGAACCCCGGGCACACCGCGTTCACGGTGACGCCGGTCCCCTCGACCTCGGCCGCCACCGACCGTGTGAGACCCACCAGTGCGTGCTTGGCCGCGGAGTAGGCTGCCAGATACTTGCCACCGCTCAGTCCCGCGGTCGAGGCGACGTTCACGACCCGGCCCCACCCGCGCTCGAGCATGCCGGGGAGGAAGGCGCGGGTGCAGAGGAAGGCGCCCGTCGCGTTGACGGCGATGAGCCGGTTCCAATCGTCGAGCGACGTGCGCGCCATCGGCATGGACCCGGCGGCGCCGGCGTTGTTGACCACTACGGCGACCGTGCCGAGTGCGGCGGCCTCGCGGGCCAGGTCGCTCACGCTCGCTTCGCTGGTCACGTCGCACACCACCGCCCGAGCCCGGCGGCCGGTGGAGGCCAGCTCGGCGGCCTGCCGCTCGATCTGGTCTCTGCTGCGAGCCGCGAGCACGACGTCGAATCCCGCGCCAGCGAGCGCTCGCGCGGTGGCGGCTCCGATGCCGCGGCCGGCACCTGTCACGACAGCCACTCTCCCGTTCGTGGGAGCGCTCAGTGTGTGAACCTCCGCGCGATCGCGACCTCGGCTCGCCGCCCGTCCCCCTTCGCCATCAGCTCGAGGTATGCATGATACCCCGTTGTGGCGGCGGCCTTGTCACCCGCCAGCTCCGCGGCCCGCGCGGCCCCAAAGAGGCTCCGGGCCCGCCCCGGCTCGCGCACCAGCGTGGCGCGATACGCCTCGCGAGCCTGGGTATAGCGCCCCGCCGCCAGGAGCATGTCGGCTTCCAGCTCGCGGGCGGGAAGCAATTCGCCGGGGGTGACCTGGTGCTTATCCGTCACCTCCTCGGCCTCGGCCGCGGCGTGCGCACTGGCCAGCGCCCCTGCCGTATCGCCCCCGGCAAACATCGCCCAGGCACCAGCCGCGTCGCGCTTGATGCCGACCACCCGGCTCCAGTAGGTCTCCTGTCCGGCTTCCAGCGCCGCCGCGATCGCATCGAGCGCCGCGACTTCGACCCGCGCTTCCTTCGGCCTGCCGTGACGGGCGCTGCCGATGGCACGGGTGAACCGGCTCAGTGCCGCGGCCATCGGTTGGGCCGCGTCGTCCGGCGAGGGAAATGCAGCCGCAGCGGCCCAGTCGCCCTGCTCGAGCGGGATCCGGGCCCGCATGGCCGTTCCGTTGTATGCCGCGACCAGCGCCCGTGAGTCTCCGACCCTCGTCCGTTCCCCCGTGGTCACCGCTGCGAGCGCGGCGGAGTCCTGTCCGCGCTGGAGATAGCCGTAGACGGCGTAGTCCAATGCGTGCAGCTCGCCCGGCGTAGCGGCAGGCAGACCGGCGCTCTCGACGTATTTCATCCCGGACCGGTACGACTCCCAATTCGACGCGACGGTCTCGTCCCAGAGCCCGAGCCGCACGAAGATGTGCGAAGGCATGTGCTGGGCGTGCGGAGCGGCCGGGGCGATGGTCGCGTAGCGCCGGGCCGCGGACAATCCCAGCGACGCCAGCGGCGGTGTGTCGGTGGCGTGGATGATGTAGTGCGCCAGCCCCGGGTGATCGGGCTGCTTGGCGAACAGCGGATCCAGGATGGCGATCGCCTTCCGTTGCTGCGCGAAGGTGGTATCGGTTCGCGGTGCGGTGGCCACCAGTGAGAGCGCGTAGAAGATCGCGACCTCGGCATCCCCGGGGAAATCGCGACGCAGCCGTGTCATGGTATCGGCATAGGCCTGGAGCCGGACCGCGTTCGAGGTCGACTCCGCGTTGCGGTACAGCGCGCCCGCGGCGGCAATGAATCCGCGCTCTCGCGCGGTCTTGGCTGGAAGTGCCGCTCCCTTCGCGGCCGCCTGGGCGGCCTTGGTCAGCTCGGGCCCGAGCGGGCCGCCTGCGAACGGGTTGCCCCAGGCATTGAGGGCAATGCCCCAGTGAGCCATGGCGCAGCTGGGGTCGGCCGCGAGGGCCGCCTGGAACTCATCGCCGGCCGCGCCCCACCAGAACGAGTGGAGCAATCCCATTGCGTGCTCGAAGCGGCGCTGGGCTTCGGGAGCGCAGGAAACCGGAAAGACCACCCGGCCGAGCTTGCCGACATGGTGCGCCTGGCCGTGCTCCTGGGCGGCAAGGAGTCGGGGAAACGCGAGAGAAATGGCGAGGGCGGTGCCGCACCGCACGGAGAGCCGGGACATGAGGACCTCGAGTCATGTAGTTCGGGTATGGAGCCGCTACGTTAATGCCCGGGCCGGGTGAACTCAACCGAAAAGGACGAGCGCCGCTGTGGGCCGTCGCGCTCACGTCTGGTTGGCCCGTCCGAATCCCGGCACCGTCAGGTCGGCGTCCTGGAGCACCCGACGAAGCGCGATGGTCAGCGGGAGCGCCAGGATCGTCCCGATCGGACCGAGCAGATAGGCCCAGATCACGAGCGAGAGCAGCCCCACGAGCGGCGGGACGTCCAGCCCGCTCTGCATGAAGCGCGGCTTGACCAGGTTGTCCACGATGAAGTTCAGCACGAGGAATCCGGCGAGCACCACCACGGCCCGCTGCCAGCCCAGCTCGAGCAGGGTGAGTATGACCGGCGGGACGACCGACAGGATGATGCCGACATTGGGCACGAAATTCATGATGAACGCGAGCACCGCCCAGACCAGGGCGAGGTCGGTCCCCACCACCAGCATCAGGAGGTAAACCAGCACCGCGAAGCCGAGACCGGTGAGCGTGGTGATGGCGAGGTACTGGCGAACGTCCCGCGCCACCCGCGCGGCCGTTCCGCCGGGATCAAAGGTCTGGTCCCGGATCCCGCGTTCGGCCAGGAAGAAGGCCACGATCAGGATGAGGAGCAGGGCCTGGCTCAGCACCTGGCCCAGACCGGACAGGAATCCCGCCGCCAGCCCCAACAGCCGGTTCGGGTCGACGAGGTCCAGCGACAAGATCCGCTCGGGCTGGATGCCGAGCGCGAGCAGCAATCCTTCCAGCTCTTTCCTGAGGGACAGCGCGCGCGCTTCGTAATGGGGAAGGACCTGGATGAGACGCGTGCCCGAGAGCCCAAGGGTCCCGAGCAGCACGACGAGACCACCTGCCAGGAGCAGGCTGGTGAGGGCGACCGCCAGACCCTTGGGCACACCTCTGCGGCGCAGGGCATCGAATGCCGGCACCACCGTGACGGTGAGCAGCATGGCGAGCAGGATGCTGTTGAGCAGCTCTGCCGCTTCCCGGATCCCGGCGGCGACGATGACGAAGGCCGCGGTGGCGAGGAGCAGTCGATAGTGGCGGTCGGACCGATGGTCTGGAATGGAGACCTCTGGAGTCGTGTTCAGCCGGGAAGGCTAGGCGCGTCGCGCTCGGCCTGGATGGCCTCATCGAGGATCGCGCCGAGCATCTCGATGGTTGCATGGCCTTCCTCCGCGGTTGCCTCCGCGGGGTACCCGAAGTAGGCCCGCGTCCCGCCGGCCTCCTCGAAGGTGCGCTTGCCGTCCCGAATCGCACGCGAGAGCGATGTGGGATTTGGTGGCAGCGCGGTGCGTGTGGACTCGCGCACCAGCGCAGGCCGCTCGGCGAGCACGATGGACGTCTCGAACTGGCCCGCGTGACACGCCCCGCTCTTGAACTCGTCGCTCAATCGCAGCGCCCACGGCTTCGTGGCGATGTTGGGGAACGCCACCACGACGCCGCCCGCACGGCGAATGGCGTGGACTGCAGCGTCGAGCGACGCGAGGTGCGTCGGGTCGAGATGCGCGTTGGCGATGGCTAGAAGGCCGAAGCCGTGGCGGGTGAGCCCGGCAGCGATGTCCACCACGGTCGCGGTCACCGTCTCCGGCCGGAGCGAGAGCGTGCCGGCGAAGCCCGCCGCGAATGCGGCCGCCGTGTAGGTGAGCGGTGGAAGCACGACGACTCTCTCGCCGCGTGCGGCCACCCGGGCCGCTCCCGCCCGAGCCATGGCCAGCGCGATGATCACATCGGTGTCGAGCGGGAGGTGGGGCCCGTGGGCCTCGATGGCGCCGACCGGGAGGATGGCGACCGTGCCCGCGCCGGCGGCGTCCCGCGCTTCTTCCCAGGTCATTGCGGCGAGCGGCTGCACGGTTATTGTGTCCTCACCGCTCGTTCCCAGCCGCGGAGCTCCGCCATGACCGACGACCATTCGACACACCTGAACATCGCCGACTTCTTTCTCGATGCCCGGGTGCGCGAAGGTCGGGGAGACCGGACCGCGCTGATAACCGATGCCGGACGGTTGAGCTACCGTGAGGTGCAGGCACTGGCCAACCGCTATGCCAACGTGCTGAGCTCGGCAGGAGTGGCTCCGGAACAGCGCGTGATCATCGCCCTCCCGGACGGGCCCGACTACGTGGCGGCCCTGTTTGGCATCCTGAAGATCGGCGCCGTGGTTGTGATGGTCAACCCGGAGCTCAAGCCCGATGCCATCGAGTATTTCTTCGAGTACAGCCGCGCCACCGTGGCACTCGTGGCCGCCGAGCGTGCCGACGCGTTCCGTGCCGCGGCCGGTCGCGCCGCCCATGCGCCCGCGATGCTCGTGGTGGACGCCGGCGCGTGGGCATCCCGCGTCGCGGCGGCGTCCGATGCCTGGCGGAACTACCCCACGCATCGCGACGATGCCGCCATCTGGCTCTTTTCCGGCGGCACGACCGGCCGGCCCAAGGCGGCGGTGCAGCCGCACCGCTCCTACGTGAACACCGCGCAGTGCTACGCCGCCGAGGTTCTCCGTTACACGGAAGACGACGTGACGGTCTCGGTGCCCAAGCTCTACTTCGGCTACGCGATGGGCTCGAACCTGTTCTTCCCGTTCGCCGCCGGCGCCACCAGCGTCCTGTTCGACGAGCGCTGCACCGCGGACGCCATCTTCAGCCGGATCGCCCGGCACCGGCCGACCATTCTGATCGCCGTCCCCACGATGATCAATGGTATGGTGAACCATCCCGAGGCGAGGCGGCAGGATCTCACCTGCCTCCGCCTGGCGACTTCGGCGGGAGAGGGACTGCCGGAAGAGTTGCATGCCAAGTGGGACCAGACCTTCGGCGTGCCGCTGCTCGACGGTCTGGGCACGGCCGAGCAGTGGCACATCTTCCTGTCCAATCGGGTGGGCCGGATTCGCCGCGGCACGCTGGGCGAGGTGGTCCCCGGCTTCGAGATCAAGGTGATGGACGAAGAGGGGAAGGAGGTGCCCGACGGAACCATCGGGCACCTCTGGGTTCGGGGCGGCTCGCGGGCGCTGGGCTACTGGCAGCAGCTGGACAAGAGCCAGACCTGTTTCCGGGGTGAGTGGGTGGTGACGGGTGACCTGATCAAGCGCGACGCCGACGGGTACTACACCTACGGCGGCCGTGCCGACGAGCTGCTCAAGGTGTCGGGGAAATGGCTCTCCGCGACCGAGGTGGAGAGCTGCCTGCTGCTCCACCCGTTGGTGTCGCAGGCGGCGGTAGTGGGCATCACCGATGCGAACGGACTGGTCAAGCCCTGCGCCTACGTCATCGCGCGCGAGCGGCGCGAGGGGCTGGCGGAAGAGCTCAAGGCCTTCGTGCGTGAGCGGCTGGATGCGTACAAGCATCCGCGCGAGGTGATCTTCGTCGACTCCCTCCCCACCACTCACCTCGGCAAGGTGGACCGGGGGAAGCTCAGGGCAAATGCCTGAGATCCACTACTACATCGACCGCGCCGTCGCGGTCATTGCTTTCGCCAACCTGCCGGTCAATGGCCTGGCCCACGCCGTGAGGACCGGCATCGCGGCCGCGATCGAGCGGGCCGGTGCCGACCCCGAGGTCCGCGCCGTCGTCCTCACCGGCGCGGGCGATCTCTTCTCCGGCGGCGCCGACATCCGCGAGTTCGGCACGCCCGCGAGCACGGCGGAACCGACCCTCCGACAACTCATCGAGCGGGTAGAGGCGAGCGCCAAACCGGTCGTTGCCGCGATCGCCGGCATCTGTCTCGGCGGCGGTCTCGAGCTGGGGATGGCGGCGCATTACCGGGTCGCGAGCGCGAGCGCCAAGCTCGGCTTGCCGGAGGTGAAGCTCGGGCTTCTCCCCGGAGCGGGCGGCACGCAACGCCTGCCGCGGCTCGTCGGCGTCGAGCGCGCGATCGACATGATCGTGGGTGGTGAGCCGGTGGCGGCACGCGATCTCGCGAACACGGCTCTGATCGATCTCACGGTGGACGGCGCTCCCCTCTCCGCGGCCATCGCATTCGCGACCTCGACCGAGGTCGCGGGCAAGCCGCCGCGCAAGGCCCGCGACCTTTCGGTCGTCGAGCCGGACATCGCCGCCATCTGCCTGGCTGCCCGGACAAGGCTCGCGAGCCAGAAGCCACGGCTACCCGCTCCGCTGCGCGCGGTCGAGGCGATCGAAGCCGCGAGCGGGCCCTTCGACCGGGGACTCGCCATCGAGCGGCAGGCTTTTCTGGAGTTGATGGAGACGCCAGAGTCGAAGGCGCTCAGATACGCGTTCTTCGCGGAGCGAGCCGCGAGCAAGGTGGACGGCATCGGGCCGGCCACGCCGGTACGCCCGCTCGACCAGGCTGCGGTGATCGGCGCGGGCACCATGGGCGCCGGGATCGCCGTCGCCATGCTCGACGCGGGGATTCCGCTCTGGCTGGTCGAGAACGACCAGGCCGCGCTGGATCGCGGGTTGGCGAAGATCGCAGGCATCTATGAAGGGCAGGTGAAGAAGGGCAGGGTCTCGGCGAGTGAGCGCGATCGGCGCCTGGCCCTGATCCGGCCCACCCTCTCCTACGACTCCATCGGCCAGGCCGACGTGGTGATCGAGGCAGTGTTCGAGTCCATGGAGATCAAGCGCCAGGTGTTCGCGGCGCTCGACCGGGTGATGAAGCCGGGCGCGATCCTGGCGACCAACACCTCCACGCTCGACGTGGACTCCATCGCCGGCTTCACGCGGCGTCCCTCCGACGTGCTCGGCCTCCATTTCTTCAGCCCCGCCAACGTGATGCGATTGCTGGAGGTCGTGCGCGGCAGTGAGACGTCACCCGAGGTGCTGGCGACGGCGCTCAAGCTCGCCAAGTCGCTCGGGAAAGTGGCCGTGGTCTCGGGCGTCTGCGACGGATTCATCGGCAATCGCATGCTGGAGGCGTACACCAAGCAGGCGTGGTACCTGGTGGAGGAGGGTGCGTCCCCCCAGCAGGTGGACCGGGCCGCGGAGTCGTTCGGGTTCGCGATGGGTCCGTACAGGGTGGGCGACCTGGTGGGCCACGATATCAGCCTGGCCATCCGTCAGCGCCGCCGCGCGGAGCGGCCAGGGTATCTCAATTCCACCCTGCCCGACAGGCTCTGCGAGCTCGGGCGCCTGGGCCAGAAGACGGGCGGCGGCTGGTACGATTATCCCGAGGGCCCGCGGCGCCCGGTTCCTTCGGCGGCGGCGGACGGAATGATCGCCTCGCACCGGATGGGGATCGGCGTCTCCCCCCGCGAAGTGGATGACGATGAAATTGTCGACCGTCTGGTCTACGCGCTGGTGAACGAGGGCGCGCGGATTCTGGAAGAAGGCATCGCCGCCCGAGCGAGCGATATCGATGTCGTGTACCTCACCGGCTATGGGTTTCCGCGGGCGCGCGGGGGACCGATGCACCATGCCGACCGGGTGGGATTGGATCGCGTGCTCCGGCGGGTGCAGGAGTTCGCCCGCAATCCGCACGGTGACCCCGGCTTCTGGACGCCGGCACCGCTGCTGGAGCGACTGTCGGCGTCGGGTGGGACATTCGGCGAGGGGAAGGGGGCGTGAAGTGAGGGGCGGTGATCGGAATTGACTATCCTTCAGCCATGGTATCACCCCGCTCCTACGCGGCCGCCGCAGTGCTCATCCTGTCGCTTGCCGGCTGCGCCGGCCGACAGGAGCCGTCCCAGCCCCCTCGGCCGGTCATCCGATACGCGTCCACCGAGGCGGATGTGCGCTTCATGACGGGCATGATCGGTCATCACACCCAGGCCATCACCATGGCCGAGTGGGCACCGACGCACGGCGCCAGCCCATCCGTGCGGCGCCTCGCGGAGCGGATCATCAACGGCCAACAGGACGAGATCGGGACCATGCAGCTGTGGCTCGGCGATCGGGGCCATCGGGCGCCCGAAGGCGCCCACGCGGCTGCATGGCCACATGATGCCCGGCATGCTGACGCCGGCGCAGATGAGCCAGCTCGAGGCCGCCCGGGGGCCGGAGTTCGACCGGCTCTTCCTCACCTTCATGATCCAGCACCACCGCGGCGCCGTGGCGATGGTGAAGCAGCTGTTCGGCACGCCGGGCGCCGCGCAGGACGAGACCGTGTTCAAGTTCGCCAACGATGTGAACGTCGATCAGACCACCGAGATCGCGCGCATGGAGCGCATGCTCGCCGCGCTTCCCGGCCGCCGACCTCTTCCTGACCCCTGCGAGGACTTCGCATGAGATCCCACAGATTCCTGCCGCTCCCTCTCACGCTTGCCCTCGTGCTCGCCGGCTGCGGCGGCTCGACCCCGCAGCCGGGTGGCCCGGTCCCCGCGGGTGACGAGTCCGCCCGTCCGCCGAGCCCCGATCCGCGCGTCGGGCTGCGCGCCGGGCTGCACGACGCGGCGGAGGCCGTGTGGAACCTGACGCGTGGTCTCGCAAGACGCCGCCGTCCGAGCAGTTCGTCGGGATCACCAACTCCGACCTGGCGTTCAGCGGCAAGTACGCTGATCCAGGGCAACTACAACGGCTTCCAGGTCTGGGACATCTCGAACCCGCGCAAGCCGACAGCTGACGACGGCCTACGTCTGCCCGGCATCGCAGAGCGACGTCTCGGTCTACCGGAACCTGCTGTTCGTCTCGGGCGAGGATCTCAGCGGCGCGGCTCGACTGCGGCGCGCAGGGCGTGCAGGACACGGTGAGCACGCGAGCGGCTGCGCGGCCTCCGCATCTTCGACATCACCGACATCCGCAATCCCCGGAACGTCGGCAACGTGCAGACCTGCCGCGGCTCGCACACGCACACGGTGCTGCGTGGATCCGAAGGACACGGAGAACGTCTACGTCTACATCTCCGGCTCGTCCGCCGTGCGCTCGCCGGGCGAGCTGCCGGGCTGCACGGCCGCGATGCCGACCCAGGACCCCAACACGGCGCTGTTCCGCATCGAGGTCATCAAGGTGCCGCTGGCCCACCCCGAGCAGGCGGCGATCGTGAGCTCGCCGCGCATCTTCGACGACCTGGTGGCGCCGCCAGCGCATGGCGAGACGCCGGCGGACAGCGTCGCAGCTGCCAAGGAGATCGCGGACGCCAAGGCGGCGGGGAAGTTCATCATGACGATCGACGGGCGAGGAACAGGTCCTCCCGGACGCGCACGCGGACTCGATCCTCGACAGCATCGTGCGGCCCGCCAGGCGCAGCGGCCCGCCGACCGCCGCGGACAGCGCGGCGCTGCGGCAGGCGCTCCCTCAGGTGGTCGCCTCCATGGTCGGCACCGACCGCCGACAGCACCAGCGGCCCGACCCAGTGCCACGACATCACCGTCTACCCGGCCATCGGCCTCGGCCGGCGGCGCGTGCGAGGGCTACGGTCTGCTGCTCGACATCCGCGACCCGGCGAACCCGATCCGCATCGCCGCGGTGGCCGACTCCAACTTCTCCTACTGGCACTCGGCCACGTTCAACAACGACGGCACCAAGATCCTGTTCTCCGACGAGTGGGGCGGCGGGGCGCCAGGCCAAGTGCCGCGCGACCGACAAGCGCGGAGTGGGGCGCCAACGCGATCTTCACGCATCGAGGACCGGCAGATGCAGTTCCAGAGCTACTACAAGCTCCCCGCGCCGCAGACGGCGGCAGGAGAACTGCGTGGCGCACAACGGCTCGCTGATCCCGATCCCGGGCCGCGACGTCATGGTGCAGGCGTGGTATCAGGGCGGCATCTCGGTGTTCGACTGGACCGACCCGGCGCAACGCCGATGGAGATCGCCTATCTTCGACCGCGGGCCGGTGGACCCGACCCGGATCGTGAGCGGCGGCTCCTGGTCGGTCTACTGGTACAACGGCGCGCATCGTACGGCTCCGAGATCGCGCGCGGGCTCGACGTGTTCGAGCTGACGCCGAGCGCGTTCCTCACGCAGAACGAGATCGACGCGGCCAAGACGGTGCACCTGGACTACTTGAACGCGCAGGGGCAGCCGCAAGCTCGTCTGGCCGGCGACGTTCGCGCTGGCGCGCGCGTACCTCGACCAGCTCGAGCGCTCGAAGGGCCTCGCGGGAGACGAGATCTCGGCGACGCGGGATGCACTGGGGAAGGCGGAGAAGGCATCGGGTGCCGAGCGGCAGGCGAGTCTGTCCGAGACGGCGTCGCGCCTGGAATCGGGGGCGGCGGGAACCGATGTCGCGAAGGTGCGGATGCTGGTCGACGTCGTGAAGGCGCTGGGTGCCGCGCCACAGGGGGCGACCGCGGCCGGCTCCCACTGATGTCAGATCCGGTGAGCGGCGGATATCCGCCGCGCACCGGATGACCTCACTCCGCCATGACGATATCCGGCGGCTCCCGCCGCCGCCGCGTCCGCCATGCGGCGAGAAGGGCTGCAACGGCATTCCCCGCCAGTACGAACACCAGGGGCAGGATGGTGATCCGATAGCGCAGCTTCCCCACGGTGACAGCGTGACCCATCGCATACACCAGAATCACCGTTACGAGCAGTAGCGCCTCCGGCCGCCGGGTTCGCCACAGCAACCACAATCCGCCGAGCGCCAGCGCCAACTCGATCCCGAACGAGACCGCGCTGGCCAGATCGCGTGCTCCTCTCGAGAAGAGTGGTGTGGTCGGCAGCCTGGGATCGCTCGCATGCATCTCGGCGCGCTGCGCCGGATCGTCCGTCACCAGGCGGGAGGGCACCGGCTCCCAGAAGTGCCCGAACTCGCGGAGCAACCTCCGGCCCTCCGCCGAGGGATCGCGTTCGGCGCGGTCCAGCAGCGCGCCCACCATCCCCCGTTCCCTGACCTCGACCTTCGAAGCCCCCGTCCCTCCCGAGGTGCCCGCCAGCGACACGGGGACGAGTTGTCCGTAGACCTGATAATTTCGGTAGGTCCACGGCCCGAGCACGGCGAGGCAGGCGAGCCCGATGATCGCCGCGTGAGCGGACCGACGCGACCCCCGCGCCGTGACGGTCGCGGCGACCCAGAGAGCGATCACCGGGACGACCAGGAGCGCCACCGGCCGAAACTGCGCCAGCACGGCGAGCAGCGCGCCGCTGAGGAATGAACGGCCGAGGGAGTCGCGGCGCGAGGCGTCCCATGCGAGCAGCACCGTCGCGGCGAGCAGCACTGCCGCCACCGCCTCGGGGTAGAGCAGGCCGGCCGCGGTCACCAGCAGAGGGTCGATCGCGTAGATCGCGGCGGCGGCCACGCCTGCGGCTGGTCCGGCGAGCCGGCGGCCGGCGAGGTACACGGTCGCGGCACCGATGCCGGTGAGCGCGGCTTGCGCCAGGCGCAGCCACATGAGGGACGCCGGGGCGGGCGCACCGAGGAATGCCAGCAGGACTGGGTAGCCGGGGACGCGGTCGTAGGTTGACGGGAATCCCCCGCCGCCGTACAACCTGATGGCCGCGTCGCGGTAGGCCGTCTCGTCCGCGAAGTGGAAGCCGCCGCCGAGCGCGAACACCAGCGCCAGCCGCGCCACCACTGCGACCAGCACGAGCAGAAGCACCAGCCGGACGTCTCGTCTCACCGAGGTCCCCGTGACCGGAGCCGACCCGACGCATGAGCAGTGATGCGCCCAATGCGCCACCGACGCCGGCCCGGCGGATGGTGGTCGGAGGCCTCCGGGTGTTCCTGGCCGAGTGCCTGCTCATCCCGAGCGGGCTGCTCACGGCGGCATACCTCGCTCGTCGCCTCGGGCCCGACGGCTACGGGATCTTCACCCTCGCCGCCGCGCTGGTGGCGTGGGTCGAGTGGGGCCTCACGGCGGTGTTCAGCCGGGCTTCGGTCAAGCTCGTGGCGGAAGCAGACGACTGGCGGCCGATGGCCTCGACGATCGTGAGCGTCCACCTGGGGCTGGCCACGGTTGCCGCGGCGCTGCTGGCGGCGTTGGCCGGACCGATCGCCTCGTGGCTCGGCACGCCCAGCCTCGCTTCGCCGCTTCGACTCTTCGCCCTCGACATCCCGCTGTTCTGCCTGGCTCAAGCGCATCGCGGCATCCTGGTCGGCATCGGTGACTTCGGCGAGCGTGCCCTCGCCGCGGCCGCCCGATGGGTCAGCCGGCTGTTGCTGGTCGTTCTCTTCGTCGAGCTCGGGCTCTCGCTCTCTGGTGCCGTGCTCGGCAGCATCGGGGCATCGCTGGTCGAGGTCGCGGTCTGCCGATACTTCGTGCGACCGGCCTTCTCCCTGAGCGCCATGCGTCGGATCGGGCGGGTGTGGGGAGTGGTCGCGCCCCTCCTGGTCTCTGCGGTCGCGCTTCGGCTGTTCGACCGGCTGGACCTGGTGTCGCTGACGGCGCTCGGCGGCAGCCCCGAACAGCTCGGCCACTACGGCGCCGCGCAGAACCTGGCGATCCTGCCCGGCCTGTTCGGCCTGTCGTTTTCCCCGGTGCTACTGGCCACGCTCACACGCGCCTACCGCGACGGCGACGAGACCACCGCGCGCCGATTCGGAAGCGGCGCGATGCGCGGCGTGCTGCTGCTGCTGCCATTCGTGGCCATCTGCGCCGGTGCGAGCGATGAGATCGTGGCGCTCGTGTTCGGCCCGGCCTTCGCACCCGCGGGCGCCCTGGTCCCGCCGCTTCTCGGTGCCGCGCTCGCCCTCGTGATGGTGGGCGTCACCTCCGCGACACTGATCGCCGCCGGGCGACCCGGTCTAAGCGCCGCGTTCACCGCGCCGCTGCCTGTGGTCGCTGGACTCGCCTACCTCGCGGTAATTCCTGCCCTCGGACCGGCCGGAGCGGCCCGTGCCACGGTCGGGATAGCGGTCCTCGCGGCCGCCGCGCTGGTCGCGGCCGTGGCGCGCGTGTGCGGCATCCTGCCCCCACTTGGCACGGCGGTCCGCAGCCTCGTGCTGGCCGCGGGCGCCTACCTGGCCGCGCTGCTCTGGCCCGCGTCCGGTGTCGCCGTAGTCTTGGAGCTGGCGATCCTCGCTGTGGCGGTGCTCGCCATGCTCCTGGCCACCGGAGAGCTCACACCGGAAGAGGTGGCCGCGGCGCGCGCGTGGTGGCGACGCGGGCCCCGGCGATCGTCGTGAATACCTGCCGCAGGTGCGCGATGTGCCGTGCGGGGCTGTGGATCTCCCTCATCCGCTGCACCACGTCGTCGGCCACTATGTGGGTACCGAAGCTCCGGCAGGCCGCGACCGCCGCGAGGTGCTCCGCGAGTACGTCCTGATCGCCGTTCTGGAACAACAGGCCGCTCACTCCGTGCTCCACTGTCTCACCCAGCCCGCCTGCCGCGCTCGCGATCACCGGAATACCACGAACGATCGCTTCGAGCGCCACCAGCCCCAACGGCTCGGCCCACTGCGACGGGACCACCGCTGCCCAGGCGTCGGTCAGCTCCTGCTCGACCGCATCCGGCGCGATCCACCCGCGAAAATCGACGGCGCTCTCCAGGCCGAGCGTGCGGGTCAGCGCTTCGAGCGCGGCACGATCGGGCCCGGCGCCCACGATCCGCAGCGTCGCCGTCGGCGCGGTCCGGCGCGCGTGCGCGAAGGCTCGGAGGAGCAGGGGCAGGCCCTTGGTGCGGTCCAGGCGTCCGGAATACACGAACGTGGGGTGCGCCGATGGCTCGCGACGGAACCCGGCGCCGGGTGCGGGAACGGGTAGCGTCAGGTGCTCGGACTCCACGCCCGCGAGCGCGAGCTCGCCCTGCATCCACCGGCTGCAGGATAGGACGATACGCATGCGCTTCCGCCCCGCGTGGATCAACGCGTACCGCGGCCGATCCCGGATCCAGTGGGCCAAAGAGACGCAGCCTGAGCGCCAGCACACCAGCCCGGCGTTCACCCGGCACAGCGTACCATCCGGCAACAGCTTCGAGCTGATCGGGCAGATGCCCTTGTAGTCGGTGACGGTCAGGACCGTCGGCACCCGGCCCAGCGG
This sequence comes from uncultured Gemmatimonadales bacterium, assembly GCA_963846545.1. Taxonomy (GTDB): domain Bacteria; phylum Gemmatimonadota; class Gemmatimonadetes; order Gemmatimonadales; family GWC2-71-9; genus CAVVWJ01. Next base: position 779,922 of record CAWJWG010000003.1, read on the forward strand.
GGCGAGAATGGCCGGCGAGAGCTGATGCTCGAACATGTTGAGGAAGACGACGTCGGGGCGGAACTCACGGAGCGCGCGCCGAACCGCGAGGACCGCAAACGGATTCGCGATCTGGAGCATCACCTTGGCCGCGACGCGCTCGCTGCCATGCGCCCGGTACTCGGCCGAGCCATCGCCGGCGGTGCCGACGTCGCTGGTGAGCAGCCGGACATCATCACCGGCGGCCCTCAGCCCGTCCCGGATGCCGGCGATGTACCGCTCGGCGCCCCCCATGCCGCCCAGCCAGTCGGTGACGAGAAGGACGCGCATCGTCCGCTATTCAACCCGCCGCGAGTGCTCGGCGGGAGGCGTAACGTGCCTTGTGCAGCTCGAGCTCGAGCATCAACGGTTCCGCGCCCTCGCCGGGCCCGAGGAGATATCCCACCATCTCGCCCGCCCCCGACACGACGCCGGCGGCGAACAGCGCGCCGAAAGTCCCCGCCGGCAGCATCCCGCCGCGCCACGCGGTGGCGAGGACTCTGCGGAGCCGAAGGGTCAACAGGAACGGAATCAGCGGCGCCCCGCAGAAATAGACCAGACGTCGCTGGAGCGACCAGCGATTCGCCCGGCGGCCCGCGAGCATGCGGCCGCCGTGCCAGCGCTCCTGCACCCAGGGCCGCCAGCGGCTGACGTTGAGATGATCGATCCGCGCGGCGGGCTCGAAATAGATCCGGTGGCCCGCCGCGCGAAGGAGCACGGTGAGATAGTCGCCCTGGTGCAAGGCGCGGTCGAGGTTCTCGCCCAGATCCAGGAGGACTTGCCGGCTGAAGGCGCCGTTGTGGGTCGGCGCGATCGCACTCTCGCCCGCGGGGAGCACGTGCAGCCAGCGCCCGTAGTCCAGCAGGAACAGCGCCCAGCTCAGCGGCCCGCGAGGATTCGCGTTCCCGAACCCCGGGACCACGCCCGCCCACGGAGCGCCGTGAGCGCGCACCAGGGTCTCGGCCCACGCGGGGTGGGCGTAGGTGTGGGTCTCGCCCACGAACACCAGCGGCGCCCGCGTGGCCCGCACGCCCGCGGCGCGCGCGGGCCCGATGGGGCTGATGGAGCCGACGGTCAGGACATGCACTCTCGCGAAGCCGCCGATCTCGGACTCCTCGGGCGCCGGCGAGAGCGCCCCCTCGGCGACGATGACGATCTCGATCTGGTCGCGGATCGTCTGCCGCTGGAGGTGACGCACCACGGGTCGGATGGTCTCGTAGCTGTCGGTGGCGAGCACGACCGAGAGGCGGGGGAGGGGTGCGTCAGACATGGCTGCCGGCCTCCGTCCAGAGATGGCGGTCACTCGCCGGCACGAAGTCCATGCGGCGGAACTCGAATCCGGTGAGATAGTGTGCCGACGCGCCGCCGCCCGCGAGGTAGCCGACCAACTGGCCAATCCCGTCCGCTACAAGCCCGAGAGCGAGCAACGGCGTGATTCGGAGAACCGAAGGGCTGCCCGCGCCCGCGCGGCGGAGATGGCCCAGCGCGCGCACCAGCCTGACGCAGGGGATCAGCGGCGAGGCGGCGGCGTAGAACGCGCGGCGGGCCCACGACCACTGCCGCGCCCGCTCCGCGGCGAAGACCCGCCCGCAGTGGTACTGCACCGGCAGCCAGACGTCCAGGCGGCCGAAGTTGGTATGTGCCGTGCGCGCGCGCGGCTCGACCACCAGCCGCCGCCCCTGGGCGCGCAGCTCCATGTGCAACACGGTCTCCGCCTCGAGCAGCTCCTCCATCCGGTCACCGAGCGCGAGGAGTGTCTCGCGGCGGTAGCTGGAATTGTGACCCGCGAGAAACGGCCGGTCCCCCGATGTCTCGGGATCGATCCATGGGCCATAGCCGATCGCGAAGTCGCACCAGCTCACCAGCGTGCCGGGATTGGCGTTTCGGAACACCGGCCCCACGGCCACGATCTCGGGGCTGGTGTAGGCCGAGAGAAGCGCCTCGGCCCACGAGGGGTCGGGAAAGCAATGATCCTCCGCGAACACGACTACGGCTCCTCGGGCGGCCCGCACTCCGGCGGCGCTCGCCTCGCCGTGTGAGCGGTTGCCCGAGTGGACCAGCCTCGCACCCCAGAACGCCCGGCAGACGGTCTCGTCCATGGCGAACTCCGGCCGGCTCATCGCCACCACTACCAGCTCGAGGCGGGCGGCGATGGTCTGGCGGCTCAGATGCCGGACCGTGGCGGCGAGGGAAGCGAAATCGGAGGTCGTCGGCAGCACGACGCTCATGGCGGGAACGTCGGCTCTCACGCTCATGCCGTCCTCGCATCGAGCAGCACGGCCGGCGGCGGCTCGGGAGCGACGGGCCGTCGCTCATCAGACGATCTGAGCGCCGCGAGGACGATCGCCGCCGCCTGGCGGCCGTCGTGCACGGTCGCGGGCATCGCATCACCGCTGGCCAGCGCGTCCCGAACGCGCTCCCACTCGTGGACGTAGGACATCTGGAAGTCGCCGCCGCCGCGCGCCGCGCGCAGCACCGCGGGGATCTGTGCCGCCTTGGCGATGACCGGCCCCAGCCGTCGCCACGCGCCGCTGGTGGCGCCTCCCACGCGGGTGACTTCGAGACTGTCGGCGTGATAGCAGGAGAGGCGAAGGCTGCCGCGGCTGCCGAAGATTTCGATCACGTTGTGCGGAACCGAGCGCTGGCTCACCGCGGCCGAAACCAGCACACCATTCGTCATCCGTACCTGGAAGGTCGCCGTCTGATCGTCGAACGCGGTGGACCGCGCCGCGGCTTCCACGCTCTCGACCTCGCTCGCCAGGAGCCAACGCCAGAGATCCGACTGATGGGTGCCGATCTCGAGCAACGCGCCGCCGCCGTGGTCGCGATGGGCGTGCCATGGCGGCCGCGCCCCGCCGCTCCAGTCCGCCGTCCACAGGGTGCGGAGCAGCTCGATTTCCCCCAGCGCGCCGGACGCCACGATCGCCTTCGCTTGGCGCACCAGCCGGTGGGACCGCAGATTGAACCCGACGACCGAGCGGACACCCGAGGATCCCGCGCGGCGGGCAAGCTCCACCAGCCGGTCGCACTCGTCGAGATCGAGCGCGAGGGGCTTCTCGACGAACGCGTGCTTCCCGGCGGCGAGGGCCGCGGCCGCGATCTGGGCGTGCGAGGTCACCGGCACGCAGATCGCCACCAGGTCCACCTGGCGGTCTTCGATCAGCTCACGGTAGTGAGAATAGACCGCCGCCCCTGGACAACGTGCGGCGGTCGTGGTGAGGCGAGCCTCATCGGTGTCGGAGAGCGCGACGACGCGCACGCCTCCCACGCGTGACAGCGCCGGGAGGTGCAGCGCGCTGGCGGCGCGGCCGCAGCCGACGATGCCGATCCGCACGTCAGCCGGAGTAGGAGAGGGTGCGGTCACGGAGTCCATGCGCCTTGCGTTGCACCGCCGCCCATACGAAGCCGGCGAGGTTGGTGATCTGCCAGAGCCCGAGCAGGGCCGCGACCGGGGCGACTCGGCGACCCGGGACCTGAGTGAGCGGATACCAGAGCCAATTCTTCAGGTCGAAGTGAAATCGGGACTCTACCAGCATGCTGCCCGATCCCCGCGCGGCGCGCCGGCGGTTGAACCGCTCCGCGCCGCGGCCGTACTGAAAGTGTTGCCGGCAGAACGCCGCCGCGTTCATCGGCCGCACGTGATGGACCCGGGCATCCGGGGCATAGATGATGCGCTTCCCCGCGTGCAGCCAACGATCGCAGAAGTCGCGGTCCTCGGCCGCGCGGAACGCCGGATCGAACCCGCCGATCTCACGATAGCCGTGGGCGGGCAGGGCCAGGTTGTTCGACGCCAGGAACCGGGCATGGGTCGGGTCGGCGTTGTAGTGGCGGTAGACCACGTCCACGATCAGCTGGCTGGTCGCCGAGTAGAGGCTGGGCGAAGCGTTCAGTGTCACGCCGCCCACCATGGCGTCCGGTAATGCGGACCAGACGCCGGCCAGCGTCCTGAGCCATGCTGGATCGATCAGGCAGTCGTCGTCGGTGAAGGCCAGGTAATCGTTGCGGGCCTGAGCGGCACCGGTGTTGCGAGCCACGGATGGTCCCGCGTTGTCCTGCCGGATGAGCGACAGGTCGAGCGCCGAGCGGAACGGCGCCACCGCCTGGTCCAGCGGCGCGGGTCCGCCGTCGTCCACCACCAGCACCTCGAGGCGCTCGCGCGGGTAGTCGAGCTCCGCGAGAGAGCGCAGACACTCCGCGAGCTGGCGCGGTCGCCCGTAGGTGGGGATCACGATGGACACACTGGGCAACAACGCTCGAACCTCCAGGGACCCGCCCGGGCCCCGGCTCTCGGTCATCGTGCCGGTCCGGAACGGCGCCGGCTTTCTGTCTGAGTCGCTCGCGGCGCTCCGCGCGAGCGACCTCCCGGCCGAGGCCTGGGAGCTGATCGTGGTGGACGACGCCAGCACCGACGGTACGGGCCATCTCGCCGAAGCCCACGCGAGCCTCGTGCTCCGACAGCCTGCGTGTTCCGGCCCCTCCGCGGCGCGCAACCTCGGCGCCCGACACGCACGCGGCGACATCCTCGCCTTCGTCGACGCCGACGTCGTCGTCCATGCCGACGTACTCCGCCGCTTCGACGAGATCCTCGTGGCCGAGCCCGACGTCGCCGCGGTGTTCGGGGCGTACGACGCCGCGCCCCGCGCACCGGGACTGGTGTCGCAGTACCGCAACCTGCTCCACCACCGCGTCCACGCGCTGAGCGAAGGCGAGGCCGAGACGTTCTGGGCCGGCTGCGGTGCCATGCGCCGCCAGGTCTTCGCGGCGGTCGGAGGGTTCGACGAGACGCTCCGCCAGCTCGAGGACATCGAGCTCGGCTATCGGGTGCGCGCCCTGGGCCACCGGATCGTGCTGCGGCCGGAGATCCAGGGCACCCATCTGAAGCGCTGGACGCTGCCTTCGATGATCACGACCGATCTCTTCGGGCGGGGCGTGACCTGGATGCGTCTGCACCTCGAGCAGCGCCGAGGCGGACGGCCCGGCACGCTCAACCTGCGACCGGCGGAGAAGTTCTACACCTTTCTCACCGGCCTCGCCGTCATCGAGCTCCTGGCGGCCGCCATCCGTCGCGAGCCGGTCTGGCTCGCCGCCGCCGCCGCGGGCCTCGCGGTGGTGATGCTGGGAAACCTGCCGCTCCTCCGCTGGTACGCGGAGGTGCGCGGCGTCCGATTCGCCCTGGCGATCGTCCCCCTCCGACTCCTCTACTATCTGCTCAACGTATTCGCCGCCCCGCTCGGATGGCTCCACCACACCCTGGCGCCTCGGGCACCCGGGGTCCGCCGCTCCTGATCGGCCCGCTGGGCGAGAGTATCTCCGGACGGTAGCCGACGCTAGAGAGTATCTCCCACGGCTCGGATTCTGCGACCGTGCGGGTTTGGTGCCGTGGCCGGCCTCCGGCCCCGACGGACGGTCGCGATGCGTCTCTCCAGCCCGGGCGGGTGCAGTCGGACCGCCGGCCTCACGGTAAAGTCGTTGGCGTAGCACAACTTCGAGACAGCCATCGGCGAGCCATCGCCCGGACGGCCCACCTGCCGCCCGCGGCGGCCGTCGCGTCTCCATGCTGTTCCCCATGCCCTTCGAGGTCGGCCAACGTTGCAGCGGATGAGCACCGAGTGATGCCGGCTCGCAACACAGACCGGCTGCGCCCCGGCGACCGGGTCGTGATCTGCGGGGCCGGGCCCGCGGGCCTCACGGCCGCCTATCTGCTCGGCAAGGCGGGCCATCCGGTCACCGTGCTGGAGGCCGACCGGCTGGTCGGCGGTCTGGCCCGGACGGTAGAGCACCGGGGGTACCGGTTCGACATCGGCGGGCACCGGTTCTTCACCCAGCTTCCGGTGGTGCAGGCGCTCTGGGAGGACCTGCTCGGCGACGAGTTGATCGAGGTCCCCCGGCTCTCCCGGATCTACTACAAGGGACGCTACTTCCAGTATCCGCTTCAGCTCGCCGACGCCTTCAGGGGTCTCGGCCCGGTCGAGTGCGCGCTGATCATGCTGAGCTACGCACGCGCGCGCCTCTTCCCGTCGAAGACCGTCGAGAACTTCGAGCAGTGGGTCTCCAACCGCTTCGGCCGCCGGCTCTACCGGATGTTCTTCAAGACCTACACCGAGAAGGTGTGGGGCATTCCGTGCACGGAGATCCGAGCCGAGTGGGCCGCGCAGCGGATCCAGGGGCTCTCGCTCATGCGCGCGCTGATGTCGGCCACGCCGCTCAATCGGCGTCCGACCCCGATCAAGACGCTGATCAACCAGTTCACGTATCCGAGGCTGGGGCCGGGCCAGATGTGGGAGGCGTGTCGGGACCGCGTCGTCGCGCAAGGCGGCGAGGTGCTGCTGGAGCACAAGGTCACACAGCTGGAGATGGAGGAGGGCCGGGTGCAGGCGATGGTGGCCCGCACCCCCGACGGCGACCGCCGCTACGAGGCGGAGCACTTCATCTCCACCGCGCCGCTCCGGTGCCTGGTCGAGGCGGCGGGCGAATCCGCTCCGCCGCCGGCGCAGGTGGCCGCGCGCGGGTTGAGCTACCGCGACTTCATCGTGGTGGCGCTGGTCCTCGACCGCGCCGACCTGTTCCCCGACAACTGGCTGTACATCCACTCGCCCGACGTCCGCGTCGGGCGGGTGCAGAACTTCAATAACTGGAGCGCCGCGCTGGTGCCGGAGCCGGGCAGGACCTGTCTGGGGATGGAGTACTTCTGCTCGCGCGACGACGACCTGTGGGCGATGGACGACGAGGCTCTGAAGGCCCTCGCCAAGCGTGATCTCGCGGCGCTGCGGCTGGCGCGCGGGTCCAAGGTGCTGGACGCCGCCGTGGTGCGGGTGCCGGATGCCTATCCGGTGTACGACTCGGTGTATCAGGGTCACCTGGAGGTCGTGCGCCGGTTCCTCGATCCGATTGCCAACCTGCACACCGTCGGTCGAAACGGCATGCACAAGTACAACAATCAGGACCACTCGATGTACGCCGCGATGCTCACCGTGGCAAACCTCCACGGCGAAGCGCACGATGTGTGGGGAGTGAACTCCGACTTCGAGTACCACGAGGCCGACCGGCTGCGGTCCGCCGCGGTCGGCGCGACGCATCCTCGGCACGCGGACAGCCTCTCCCCCGTGGCGGACAGGCCGAGCCCCGCGACAGGCTGAGAACTAACCCTCGGAAGCCGCTCGGCCACCGATCCGCGTGGGCCGCCCGGTGCCCGCCGCTGCCTCCGCAGCCAGCACGACCTCCAGACTTCGCAGTCCGTCGGCCAGCGACGCGGTCCTCCGCACATCTCCCCGTACCTGAGCGGCGAATGCCCGCAGCGCGTTCCGGTACGACGGATCTGCCGGGGGGCGCCATAGGCGCTCGATCCGCCAGGCCGCGATGGCGGCATTCGGCGGCACCCGGTGCGCGCGGGTGCCGTACCCGCGCCGGCGCCCCAGCCGCACCGTCAGGCTTGCCGCGTGTCGGTCGAGTCGCAGTGTCCCGCGGTCACCTACCAGCTCGATCACATCGGCCAGCGCCGAGCGGAACGAGAACGCGCTCTGCGCCACGACACCGCCTTCGGTCTCCAGCTCGAGGCGCGCGCCATCCTGCTCGGTGACCTCGGACGTCAGCACCGCCGAGACCGAGACGACTTCCTCCCCCAGCATCCAGCGGAGCTGATCCACGTGATGGGACGCGAGCTCGAGCAGCACGCCCCCACCAGTGGCTCGCTGACGCTTCCAGGCCGACATCGTGGCGGGATCGGTGCGCTCGCAGATCGTCGCCTGCGCGGCGCGCACCCGCCCGATCGTGCCGCGTGATATCTGCTCGCGCGCCTGCTGGAAGAGAGGATGGAGCCGGCGGTTGAACCCTACCGCGGTCGTCACGCCCGCCCGAGCGGCGGCGGCGACGACCTCGCGGCCCGCGGCACCATCCGAGGCCAGCGGCTTCTCGAGATAGAAGTGCTTGCCCGCGGAGGCCGCCGCCATGGCCAGCTTGGCGTGCAGGTGCGTCGGCGCGCAGATCAGGACCGCCTCGATGTCATCGCGAGCGAGCAGCTCCTCTGAGCGCTCGTAAGCCGCGGCACCGGTGGCTCGCGCCACGAAATCGCGGGCAGCGTGGTCGGGGTCGGCCGCGGCCACCAGCCTCGCGCCGGGCACACCGCGCAGCGCGCGGAGGTGGAGCCACCGGGCCGCGCTTCCGCAGCCCAACAGCCCGAAGTTCACCGGGCCACCGAGGTCTGGCGAGGGCCGTGAAGCGGGTCGGCCTCCCATTGGCGACTCACTCTACGTGCGCGGCCGCCCGCAGCTCCCACCGCCGGGCAGCTCGGGCTCGCGCTGCCGCATCAGTGACTCGATCTCGTTGATCTCTCGTGGGACGCCATCCGACATCCACTCGAGCCCGCTCTCGGTCAGCGCGTAGTCGTCCTCGATCCGCACGCCGATGCCGGCGTATTTCTTGACCGCCGGCTGGATCTTCGCCAGGAACGCCCGATTCTTCGGCGTGTCCGGCAGGCTCCGAAGCAGGTCGGGGCTCACGTAGATGCCCGGCTCGACCGTGAACACGTCGCCCACGCCGAACGCTGTCTTGTCCTCGTAATACTGGGCGGGGTCGTGCACCTCGAGCCCGATCCCGTGTCCCCCGAAGCCGTGCAGCGCGAAGACGGTGGTCTGCGGGCAATTGTCGGCCGCGCACCGGGCGCCCGCCGGCGGGTCGATGGTCGCATCCGCCGATTGAATCAGGCCGAGCCGGGCCAGTCCTTTCGCCACCACGGCCCGGCCCGAGTCGTTCGACACGGCCACACTCACGCCGGGCTTGATCTGCCGCACGAACGCCTCCTGCGCATCGCGCACGATCTGGTAGATGTCGCGCTGCTCCGTCGTGAAGCGCCCGTTCACCGGGAAGGTACGTGTGACGTCGGCGGAGTAGTGCGCGAAGGACGTGGCGGCGTCGATCAGCAGCAGCTCGCCGTCGCGCATCACCCGGCTGTCCTCCATGTAGTGCAGGATCGTCGCGTTGATCCCCGAGCCCACGATGCTTCCGTACCCCGGCCGGTCGCCGCCGAAGCGGCGGAACGTGCCGTCGAGCAGCGCCTGGATCTCGTACTCGCCGCAGCCGGGGGCGGTGGCCTTCATCGCCTCCTGGTGCGCCTTGGTGCTGATCTCGACCGCACGGCGGAGCAAGGCGATCTCGGCCGGGCTCTTCCGTGCGCGCAGGTGGCGGACCTCGCGGTCGATGGAGTGCATGACCAGCCAAGGATTCGCCCTCCGGACATCCTGGAGAAAGCGGGCGCCCCGGGTGAGGGAATCCTCGTCCGCGTAGTCGGCGGTCTGGACGTCGGGCACTACATACAGCGGCAGGCCACTCTCGGCGAGCGAGTCGACGACCGGGCGGAGCTGGGCGATGTCCCGGCCGGCCATACCGAACTTCGATTCCATCTCGGCGGGTCGGGTCCGGGCGCCGACCCAGCGCTCTTGGATGGGCGTGCGTGAGGGGACGAACATCGTCGCGGTGACGCTGCCGTTTCGCTTCACCATCACCAGGGCGGCGTCGGTCTCGGCGAAGCCGGTCAGATAGTAGAAAGCGGGAAGCTGGAAGAAGATCGGCCAGTGACTGACGGTCTCCACACCGCCGAACGCGACCACGACGCCCGAGTCGATGCGGCCCGCCAGCGCCGTGCGGCGGGCGGTGTACTCCGTGGAAGGAACCTGTGCGTGGGCCGGTGCGGCGGGGCTGACCGCTATGAGACCAGTGAGGATCGCGAGCAGGCCTCTGGCGTACGATGGCAGCACCGGTACCTCCCGAAGGGTGGTCGTTCGGTCGTGGGAAAGGCGTGGATGACGTCGGCTAGTGTGCGCCGCGGGGGCGCGATTGACAAGGGCCGAGGCACTGGGTGGCCCGGGGCGAGCGCCCCGAGCCGTCACAGGTGCCAGTCGTCGTCTACTCCTCGGGCCCGATCGGGTGCGTGGTCGGAAGCGCATTCGCGATGTCTACATGGCTCCCCTGGCCGTCGGTATCGAAGCAGGTCGGGTGCTCGAACCCGTCGAGGGCGTCGACGGTGAAGATGATGTTGTCGCTGTTGCTCGCCGACGCCGGCCCGGCGGGTACGTTGTCCAGGTTCAGCGCATGGCGAAGCTTCCACGCGATGATGTGATCGGTGCATGAGGTGTCGCCGCTGACGCCGATCCCGCCGAGCAGCCTGCCGTCGCTGGCGTAGAGCGCCAGGCCCCCGCCGAAGACATTGATGCCGCCGATCAATTTTCCGATCATCGGATCGTTCGCCTTGCCGTAGGCCGACACCGGTCCGGCGTAGGCCACGTCGGTGTCCACCGGGTTGCTCTCCTGAAGCCCGAAGAGACTCCCGCCCGGCTGGGTAGCGGCGAACAGGTTCGCGGTGCTGAGCGCGAAGCCCTCGAGACTGAATGCATTGGCGGTGTTGGCCTTTTGCGCCGAGATCACCCGGCTGCCCGGCCACTGATCGCCACGGTGCTCACCACTGAACACGACGTCCACCACCTTGCCGTTCCGATCCAGCAGGGTGGCCCACATCTCGAAGCCGAGTCCGCCGTTCTCCTCCTCGAGGATCGCGCGAAGCCTGGCACGGAGCGTGTTGTGATTGGGCAGGAAGTTGGCCAGCGTGAGGGCACTCGTCGTCGGCTCGGTGGTGCTGTCTCCACCGCAACCCGCCCCGAGCAGGGCGCAGACCGCGAGGAGGGTGGCGCTGCGTGACGTGCGCATGAGACGCTCCTTTCACTTCGTTGGGAGACGATAGCGATCATGGGCGTAGCAGCGACGGCGGGGGCGGACTTCGCGCTCGGTGGGAAATACAGGCCGACAGGGCGTGCGGAGGCGTCATGCTGCCGCCGACTGAGCGGCTCGCGCTCGGGTCGAGCGCGGGCCATCGGGTTGACCGGCAAGAGCGGGTCGAATATAGGGGCGCGTTCCGGGCCTTGCCACAGCTGCCGCGACGGCTCTTGGCTGCCCGCCGCCGGCGCTCGAAACACCTGCCGGTGCGAAATTTCGACCTACCCCGGCGTCATTCGCTATCGGGTGTACCCGGGGCTAAGTTTCAGTCACCTCTGCGCATATGGGCGCCGAGACGGCTCCCACCACGGATGGCCCCATGTCGGTCCCGCGCAAGCCTTCGGCAGCAACCCAACCCTCTACAACACAGCCTCTTACCGATCGCGTCATGGAGCGCGTGCACGCGGCGGCGCTGGTCGCCAAGCGCCGTCCCCAGGCCGGCGGCGCACGGCCGCGGCGCCGCGATTCCGACGCGCATCCCCGGCTCGACGATGAGGCTCGCTCGCTTCGGCGCGTGTTTCTCGACATGGGGGATTCGTACCGTGAATACCGGCGCCGCACGGGCGCGCCGGTGTCGGCGGACGTGCGAGGTGCGGCACAGGGGTTCCGCCGGCAGCCGAGCGTCGTTTCGCTGACGGCAGTCGCCGCCTCGCTCGACGAGCTGCATGTCCTGACGTGGTGAACTAGGCCCAGACCGGGGAGCCGCTGAGGCGACTCCCCGGTTGTTGTTGCATCAGCGACTACCCCTCCGTTCAAAGCCCGCCCCGCCCGAGTCGGTTCCGTCTCGCGTCAGCGTCATGAAATGACGAGCCGACAAACCACTGCTTGACCGATGCCGTACCGGATTGAATGTTGCGCCCCCGCGGGGCTGCCTGGCTCCGTAACCGACTCTTCTCGACACCCCGCTCAGGAGGACGTCATGGCGCAAGCGACAACGCTGTCCCCCCAGACCCTCACCACAGCCGCCAAGGCCCTGATCGAGGCCTACAACGACAAGGACTGGGAGCGAGCCAAGAACTCGATCACGGCGGATTTCGTGTACGACGAAGTGTCGACCGGTCGGAAGGTGACCGGCGCGGACGCCACGCTCGAGGCATGGAAGGGATGGGCCAAGGCGTTTCCCGACTCCAAGGGAACATTCGGGGATGTCCACGTGACGGCGAACGGAGTCGTGGTGTTGGAGCTGACCTGGAAGGGCTCACATAAGGGAACGCTGGAGACACCAAAGGGTCCCATCGCGCCGACGGGAAAGACGATCGAGGTGCGGGCCTGCGCGGTTGTTCGTTTGAAGAACGAGAAGGCGCAGTCGCAACGGCACTACTTCGACATGGCGACGCTACTGCAGCAGCTTGGCGTCGCGGGCTAGGTGACCGTCGGCTATCGAACTCCCGGTCCCCGACCGATGCGTCGGGGGCCGGAACGGGCTACCACCGCACCGAGAGGCAGCTCAGTCCGCCATCCATCTTCCGATACTCCGACATCTCGAGCTCGATCACTCGATAGCCAAGCCCTCCGAGCAAGGCTCCCGTCTCCGCAAACCCACGGGCAATCAGCACCGCATCGTTGACCCTGATGCAGTTCGCCGCATAGTCCTCCCCCTCCGGCACCCGCACGACCTCCCACCCGCTCAGCGCCTCGTGTCCCGCGATCTCGGCGGTCGCGAGCAGCCGCCGCTCTCCCAGCCATGACAATCCGGTCTTCAGATGCAGCAGCCCTGGCATCCCCCGGATGTCGATCACGCTGGAGCTGAACCCCAGGCTCGTGAGCCATGTGGCAAGCTCCATCGCACCCTCACTGTTGGTGCGTTCCGAGCGACCGATGAAGAAATGCCGGCCCGCCTCGCAGATGTCCCCGCCGTCCATCGTCCCCGGCGGGGTGATCCGGGCCGGCTCGGGAAACCACGGACCGAGCGCAGACGCGATAGCCGTAACCTCTCCGGCCCGGCTGGCGGCGCCAGGCCGGGTGAGGATCGCACCACCGGTGGTGACGACCGCGGCGTCCTCGACGAACGTGGAGTCGGGGAAGTCCGGGTCGGCGCCGAGCCGCACGAGCGAGAGGCCGAGCGTCTCGAGCGTCCGGCAATAGGCCTCGTGCTGCGCGAGTGCGAGTGTCAGATCGGGCGGGCCGAGGCCGGCCGAGGTGAGCCCGGTGGCGAAGGTGGCCGCGGGTGGGCGGACGACCGCGCGCGAGAACCGCATCGCTATCGCGTGGCCGATCGATTGCGCGCCACGATGACCCGGTAGATCGGATAGCTGAGCGCCAGCAGCACCAGTGATTTCCAGCTGTTGTTCCAGTCACTCACCACCGACCCGATCAGAAAGGCGAGCGAGGCCAGCAGCGCGACGCCGGTGGTGAAGGGAAACCCGGGCACCCGGAACGGCCTCGGCGTGTCGGGCTCCTTCCGCCGGAGGGTGAACACACTCGTGAACGACAGGGTGTAGGACGCGACGAAGTAGAACGCGCACAGCGCGAGCACCGTGTTGAACGTGCCGGAGACGATGAACCCGATGGCGACCCCGATGCTGGCCCAGTGCCCGACCGTCGGCGTGCCACCCGCGTTCACCGTCGTGAACGCCGCGGGCAGCAACCGGTCGCGGCTCATCGCCAGGACCACGCGCGGCGCCATGAGCGCGGTGGCGTTCATGGCGCCCAGAATGGACACCAGCACCAGCACCCGGATGACCAGGTCGCCGCGCTCGCCGAACAGCGCCTTCCCCGCGCTCGCCGCGACGAAGGGGTCGCCCGCCATCCGCTCCATCCCGAGCACCCGAACGAAGGCGACGTTGACCAGCACATAGATGGCAATGACGAGGAGGACGCCGATCACCATGGCGCGCGGGATGCCGCGGCCTCCGTCGCGCAGCTCCTCGCCGAAGTAGAGCGGTCCGGTCCAGCCGTCGTACGTGTAGATGACGGCCTGGAGCGCGATGACGACCGCGGTGACCAGCGCCATGCCCGCCGGGAGCGCCGCCGGTGCCACCACCTCGCGCGCCGTCACCGGCATGAGGAGGCAGACGCCGATCAGGGCGCCGAAGGCGAGCGCCTTGAGCGCGCTCAGGGTCTGCTGCGCCACGTCACCGATGCGGATGCCGCGCCAGAGGAACAGGCCGAAGAGCAGCACCAGGCCCACGCCGGCCGGTACGCGGCGTCCTCCCAACCACGGGGCCAGCGGCTCCGCATATTCGGTGAGGACGATCGCGCCGAGGGCGATGGCGGCGCAGGTCGAGAGCCAGTCGGACCAGCCGACCACGAATCCCGCGTAGTGGCCGAGTCCGCGGCGCACGATGACGTACTGCCCACCCGACTGGGCGACCATGGCACCCGGCTCGGCCAGCGACAGTGTGCCCAGCAGGGCGTACAGTCCGCCGATCATCCAGACGCCGATGAAGAGCAGCGGGCTCGGCAGGCGGGCGGCGACGTCGCCGGGGGTGCGGAGGATGCCGACGAGGATGGTGTTGCCGATGATGGCGGCGATGCCGAAGGAGACGCCGAGGACCCGGAGGAGCTTGCCGCGGCCGATCGCGGGGATCTGGGGCGGCGCGTCCGTCGTGGCGGCTGGCAGGGGCACGTGGCTGGGCTCCTCGTGGGCGAATCGGTCGTCAGGGACGGGAGATATGGGGCCGGCGCGGGCGCATGGAGCGACGATCGAAGCATGCGTGCAATTCCGAGAGCAGGTAAGACCTTATCCCCGACGTTTCGCGCTGCAATCGAGTGCAGGTGCTCGCTATTCGTGGTACTCGGGGGTACGTTCGAGATACCCTCCTCGCACCTCGGCTCGAGAGGCGGTTCCCTCCACCGAAGGTCGCGACGCCATGACTCCGCAGACCCTTCTCGCCTTGCTCGCTGTGGCGCTTCTTGCCGCCGGCTCAGCCAGGACCTGTCACGCGATGATCCGTCCGTAGTGCGCCGGCTCGGGGTTGACCCCGACAGAAAGACTGCATGCTCCTCCAGATCCTGACGCTGTCGCTGCTCGCCGGACCGCCCGACAGCGCCGTCGTGCGCGACATCGAAGTGGCCCCCGGCGAGACCATCCGAACGACCAGTGTGGGCGCCGGCGAGCCGCTGGTGCTCATCCCCGGCATATTCGGCGCGGCGTTCGGCTACCGCTCGATCGTGGGCCCGCTCGCCGAGCAGGGCTACCGGTGCATCGTGGTCGAGCCGCTCGGCTACGGCTGGTCCTCGCACCCGAAGAAGGCCGACTACTCCTTCTCCGCGCAGACCGACCGGGTGGGCGAGGCGCTGGACAGCCTCGGCGTGACGCGGGCGCTCTTCGTGGCCCAGTCCACCGGCGCCTCCATCGCGTTTCGCCTCGCGGTGGCCCGGCCGAGCCTGGTGCGCGGACTGCTCTCGATCGACGGGGGTCCGGCGGAGAGCGCGGCGACGCCCGGCATGAAGAAGGCGTTCCGCTTCGGCGGATTCGCGGTCAAGCTCGCCGTGGACGAGGGCAAGCTGCGCCACGACGTGCGCAAGGAGATCGTGCTCAACTCGGGCGATACCACGTGGATCACCGACGCGGTGATCCGCCAGTACACCGCCGGCCAGACCCGCGACATCTCCGGCTCCATCGACGCGTTCAAGCAGATGTCCAAGTCGAAGGAGCGCGAGTCGCTGGGCGACCGGCTGCATCACTTCACCGGGCCCGTGCGGCTCCTCGTCGGCACGGTGCGCCACCCGGCGGAGATCCCCCATGAGCAGCGCGAGCTGCTGCGCGACCGGCTGACGAACTTCGCCGCAGACAGCGTGGTGGGCTCGGGGCAGTACATCCACGAGGAGCAGCCGGTGGCGGTGGTCGAGGCGGTGGGGCGGCTGCATCGAGAGGCCGGGGAGTAGCGGTGCCCGTCTGCGGAGACGACGGCTATCCCATGGTCCCGGTTCGGGATGGCGCCGGTGGCATGGGTTGGGGCTGCACCAACCAGTGGCATCCGCGGGCGCCGGGACCCTGCCCCTCGTGCGGGAGCGCCGCGCTTGTCCGGACCTCGACCGCCGGTGGCACGCCGGTCGCTATCTGCGCGGCCTGCCGGCATCGGTGGCAGCCCTCCAGCGCCGCTCCCTGACCGCTCCCCGCTTGCCGTCGGCGGTCGGTGTAGCTAACTTGGTGCCGCATCAGAGGGTCAGGCTGCACATTCCAACGTGATCAGGAATTTGGCTGGCGTTGACGCCGGCCTCTTTTTTTGCAGTCAGGTTGTCGTTCCTGGCGCATGCAGCGCCGCGGCAACCGCGCCCGCGTGGGGGCAGGATCCACGCTTTCCGTAGTCGGTCAGTGCGGCATGTCCTCACTCCGATTACATCATGGTCAAGGAGCAGGAACAATGCGCACCACCGGCACGGTCAAGTGGTTCAACGACGCGAAGGGCTTCGGCTTCATCACGCCCGAGGACGGTCAGAAGGACTGCTTCGTCCATCATTCGGCGATCCAGGGTTCGGGCTTCAAGAGCCTGGCCGAGGGTGACCGGGTTGAGTTCGACGTCGTGCAGGGCCAGAAGGGCCCCGCGGCGGAGAACGTCGCCAAGCTCGCGCAGTAAGCGAGGCGCGGCGCAAGCCGCGTGAAGGCATGCGGGAAGGGGACCATGGTTCGTCATGGTCCCCTTCTCGATTTCAGTGACGAAGTGTGGCGACGAGCCCCAGCGGCACCCGCCGCCACCCGGGCCACCGATGAGTGCGGGTCCCCTCGCGGATCAGGAGCTGGCTGGACACCCCACCATCGAGCAACACGGCGCGGCGCGCACCCAGCGCCCCCATCACAGCGGCCATCTCCGGCGTCGTGAGCCCGAGCGGCACGTTGGCCAGCACGCCACCCAGCCCCTCGAACCGGGTCATCGCGATCAAGATACGCCCGTCGCGCAACTCCCCCAGCGCGAGCCGTGCGTCCCGGTGCGCCAGGTTCACGCCGAGCCCATTCGTACGGATCGGTCGCGGGACGTCGCCGTCATTCTCCAGCACCGTCGGGTATGACTGAAAGCCCAGCCTGGCGGCGGGGCGCTCCGCGTCGATCGAATCCGGCGGCACCAGCCGCATCCGACCCGCCGTGTCCAGAACTACCGCCGCCGCCAGCGGTCCCGACCCGGGACGCTGCCGTTCGACTCCGTCCTGCACGATCCATCCCCACGGCCGGTCCACGAACTGACCCGCGTTGAGCGCAAGCATCGCGTCGGCCGGCGCGTCGCCGATATCCCAGCGCCCGCCGCTCCGCCGCTCATCCGGCGGCCGGACCAGCCGCAGATCGAGGGCGGCGGGATCGAGCCGGGCGACGATCACCCGTACCCGGAACGCCTCTCCGTCGCCCGAAAGCGAGAGCTGTCCCCACTCGAGACCGATCGCCGCCCGCCGCCACTCGACCCGGTCGGCCAGCGCCGGCAATGGGTCGGTCCATCGCGCTGGCGCGCTGTCGCTCCACCACCAGGTCTCCCACCCACCGGCGACCCGCACTGCCAGCGATGGACTCGAATCCCGGCCCATCGCCGGTGCGAGGACGAGCAGGCCGAGAACGATGGCTCCGCGCATCAGAATAGCGGCACTTGAGCCTTGTTCATCTGGCAGATCCTCTGGGCGGCCGCCTTGATCTGTTCGTTCATCTTCTTCGCCTCGTCATCCGATGGCGGGCCGGATGCTCCACCACCCCCACCTCCACCTCCACCGCCACCTCCACCCGATCCCTTCACCACGGAGTTGCTCATCGCGAGCGCGAGGAGGGTCTCACGCCCGACGTGGTAGTCCTGGTCCGACATCTTGGCGCCATTGGCGCCGGCCTTTCGGATCTTCTGCCCCGGCAGCTCCGCGTTGGCCGGCTGCACCGGCGCCTCGGGTTTTGGACCACAGGCCTTCTCCAGCCGGGCGGCGCTCCCGCTGCGGTGGCTCGCGGCCTCCTGCGACGCCGCGGTGGCCGTGGCGCCGCTGGCTGAGACGCCTGCCATCATCTGCTGGAACTGCGCCATGGTCGCGCGATCCTCGGCCGTACCCTTGCCCTGCGAGACCCGCTCCGCCGCGGCGCCGGCGCGGGTGGCCAGGTCCTGCATCCCGGCCGTATCGATCTCGCCCTGCAACTTCTGCGAGGCCGCCTCCGACTTCTGGCTGAGCTTCTCGTTCTTGGCGGATTCGTCGGCTTCGACCTTCTCGGTGCACGTCTGGTATTTCTGGTTGGCCTTGTCGTAGGCCTCAGTGGCCTTTTGGTACTCCTTCATGGCACTGTCAGCGGCCTCCTGGTCCTTGTCGGCCTGGGCGAACAAGCCGGGCGCCGCCGCGATCTCGGCGTCCAGGCCGGCGTTGATCGCGGCCATCTGGGCGGCGGTCAGGCTGACGGTCATGATGATTGTGGGAGCGCGGTCGGGGACGCAGGCGGAGGCCTTGGCCTTGTCGCCGAGGGCCTTCTTGATCCTGCCGAACTGCGCGGCTGCGTCGGAGGGGAGACCTCCGAGAGCGAGCATGGAAAGCAGGAGGACGACACACGGAAGCCTGGAGCGGGACATAGAGACCTCGCTGGCTGATGGGGTCGGCCGGGACGCGGGTAACTTGCCACCAGGCAGGTAGTTCGGCTAGGGTCGCTGGTGACAGAACGGTAGCAGAACCCGTTTGGCGTCGATTTGCGCCGAGCTGGCGGCGGAGGGACCGGGAACGCTCAGGTGGAGTCTGGGGTCGCCACGGGCCCGCTGGACGAGCCCTCCTCCAGCAGCCGGCGAAACCGCGGATGGTTTCGAAGCGCATCCCAGGTGGGATCTGCCCGCAGCAACGGGACCGACACCAGCGAGGGAATCGACAGCAGGTACTCCAGCCGCTCGATGGCGGCGTCTTTGTCGCCCACCATGGCATAGATCCGCGCCAGCCCGAAGCTCACGAACCCGCGCTGCATCGGGTCCGCCGAGGCCGGCACCATCTTCTCCGCCTCCAGGCCCTCGCGCACCGCGTCCGCGCGGCGGCCCAGGCCGGCATATGCGTAGCCGAGGAAGCCACGCCGCCAGGGGAGGCTCGTCTCGCGCAGCTCGCTCTCCAGTTGCGCGCGGGCGGTGTCGCTGTACGCCCGGACCTGCTTCGACGCGCCTCGCAGCCGGTACCATTCGGCCTTGGTCAGTGCGTACAGCGCGGTGTCGTCCTCGAAGTCTCTCGGCGCAAGCTCCTGGAACGCGGCGGCGAGAGACGTGTCGCGGGGCAGGAAGAACATCGCGTCCGGATTCAGATAGCCGACCATGTTCCCCAACCCGACGCTGGGGATCGCGCCCTGGATGACCTGCCTCGCCGCTTCCACGTCGCCCCGCCAGGATACGTAGAGCCACGCCTTCTGTGCGTGCGGCGCCACCCAGTCCGGTGCGAGCGCGATCGCCTGATCCAGGTACTGTTCGGCCTCGGGGTACGCGCGCATCAACCAGTCGATGCGCCCGATGTCGGAGGCGATGTCGGCCGAGCGGGGGTCGAGCACGGCCGCGCGCTTGAGGTGGGCGACGGCCTCGCGCAGCCTCCCCCGCCGCCGCTCGACCAGGCCGATCGCCTCGACCACCTCGCCGCTGTTGGGCTGCAGACTGTCGGCGATGGACAGCTCGCGCAGCGCCTCGTCGTACGCCTTGGGCCCGCGCGAGAGGTAGTACGCCTGCGCGACGTGCGCCTCCGGGAGGTTGGGCTGCAGACGGAGCGCGGTCTCCGCCGCGGTCCTGGCCGTATCGAGGTCCTCGGGCAGGCCGGCGGTGGTGGAGGCGTAGAAGCTCGAGTGCGCTATCGAGAGCCGGGCGTGCGCCAGGGCGAAGCCGGGATCGAGCTGGACCGCCTTGGCGTACATGTCCATCGCGATGCTGAGCCGCCGGTCCTCGCCCCAGCTTCCACTGAGATAGTCGTTGCCGCGCAGGTAGTAGGCGTACGCCTCGAGGTTGTCGGTCGGCCGGGCCGCCAGGGCCTTCCGCTCGGGACCGGTGATGGCGAGGTCGAGCGCGCGGGCCACCTGCTCGGCGATCGTCGCCTGGACCTCGAACACGTTGGCCAGCTTGGCGTCGTAGCGCTCGGACCAGAGCTGGCTGTCGTCGCTCGCGCGGATGAGCTGCGGCGTGACCCGGATCGCGCCGCCCGAGCCCTCCCAGCGCACGCTGCCCTCGAGCACGTAGTCCACGCCGAGTTCCCGGCCGATCTCCTTCACCGACTTGGCGGTCTCGCCGTACTGGCCCACGCTGGTCCGCGAGATCACGCCCAGCCCCTGCACCCGCGCCAGCCGGCTGGTGATCTCTTCGGCGAGGCCGCGGGCGAAGTACTCGTCCTCCGGCCGGCCGAGGTTCTCGAACGGGAGGACCGCGAGCATGAGCCGGCCGTCGCCGGACGGATCGGCCGGGGAGCGGAGTTGCCGCGCGGCGACCACCGCCACGGCCACCCCCAGCAGCGCGGCCGCGGCGACGCCGACGAGTCGCAGGCGAGACCAGGTGCGCCTGGCACCCGCAGCGCGTGGCCTGCCGGGCGTGCGGGCGCCCGCCTCCTGAAGGTCCGAGATCTCGATCCCCTGCAGCACCTTCATCACTGCTTCCGCCGACTCCGGCCGGTCAGCCCGGCTGCTTGGCCAGCAGGCGCATCACCAGCTCCGCCAGCGCCGCCGGCACGCCGGCGCGGTGGTCCGTCACCGGCTCGGGGACGTCGGCGATGTGGGCCGCGATCAGCTCACGGGCGGAGTCGCCGCGGAACGGGGGCCGACCGGTCAGAAGCTCGTACCCGATGCATCCCAGCGCGTAGAGATCCACGCGGTGGTCGATCGGATCTCCCGCCGCCTGCTCCGGCGCCATGTAGGTGGGCGTGCCCAGCACCAGGCCGGTGGACGTCAGCCCCGTGCTCGCGTGCGGTCCCTCGGCAGCCGCGGAGAGCGCCTTGGCGATGCCGAAGTCGATGATGAGGGCGTGGCCCGCTTCCAGGAGGATGTTGGCGGGCTTGAGGTCGCGGTGGACGATGCGCCGCCGGTGGGCGTAGACCAGCGCGTCCGCGATCTCCCCGAGCAGACGCACCGCCTCGGCGAGGGGAACCGGTCCGCCCCGGTCGATGTGCTGCCGGAGGGACTCGCCCTCCACGAAGGGCATGGTGTAATAGAGGAGGCCGGCGGCCTCGCCCGCCGAGTGAACCGGGGCGATGTGGGGATGCTGGAGACTCGCGGCGATCCGGATCTCGCGCTGGAACCGCCCGGTGTCCAGCTCCGCGGTCAGGGAGGGCGCGAGCACCTTCACGACCACGCGCCGGCCCAGCGTCGTCTCCTCCGCCACGAAGACGCGGCTCATGCCGCCGCCGCCCAGCTCGCGATCCAGCACGTAGCGGTCGCCCAGCGCGGCCTGGAGCCGGGCCAGCAGGTCGGGTTGCAGCAGCGGGGCGAGGCGACTGTCCGGCTCGAGGAAGCCGGCGGCGCCCGCGTCGGCGCTCAGCAGCGACTCGATCTCGCGGCGCAGCTCGGCGTCGGTGCCGCACGCCTGGTCGAGGAAGGCGGCGCGCTCCTCGGGACGGCGCTCCAGCGCCGATTCGAACAGCTCTTCGACCTCGCGCCACCGCTCCTGTCGCATGGCACCCCTCTCAGGCGGAGCCGTCCGGGCTCAGCTCTCGCCGGAGCCAGGCCCGTGCGGTTCTCCATTCGCGCTTCGCGGTCGCGGTGGATACGGACAGGACCTCGGCCGCCTCCTCGATGCTCAATCCCCCGAACCAGCGCAGCTCCACCAGCGACGCCTTGCGCGGATCCAGCTCGGCCAGGCGCTTGAGCGTCTCGTCCAGCTCCAGCACCTCGACCGGCTCGCCGCCGGACCGGTCCGCGTCCGCCAGGGTCACCTGCGCCACGCCGCCCCCGCGCTTCGAGGCCAGCCGCGCGCGCGCGTGGTCCACCAGGATGGAGCGCATCGCCTTGGCCGCCACGCCGAAGAAGTGAGCCCGGCTCTTCCACTCTATGGGCTCTCGCCCGGCCAGGCGGAGATAGGCCTCGTTGACCAGCGCCGTCGCCTGGAGCGTGTGCCCGGGCGACTGGTTGCGCATGAAGCGCTCGGCCTGGTGGTGCAGCTCGCGGTAGACCACGGGCAGCAGCTCGTCGAGGGCCGCGGGGTCTCCGTCGCTCCAGGCCTGGAGCAGCCGGGTGACATCGGAAGTGGAGGAAGGGCTCATGAGACCGGCGCGCCAGAGTGACGGGGAGGGGGAGTGGCGCGCACCAGAGCCGACGATACCGGGGGCCCGTCGGCCAGTCAAGCAGGACCGATGATCCAGTTCGGACCGGTTTCCCGTGTACCCAGACGAGGCCGCACTCCGCGGCTTCAAAGGCCGAATCGCCGCCCGAACAATGTCTGGACCAGGGAGAACCACCATGGACGCCAGGAATGAGCCACTGAGCCCTCTCGGGCTCTGGATCCTGCGGGCGCAACGCGAAATCCTCCTCCGGCAGGCAGCCGGCGGGCGGGCGAGCTCGGCGACGACCCACACCGTTTTCCCCGACCGGAGGAACGCATGAACCGCTACATCCTTTCCCTCGCCGCCCTCGGCCTGCTGGCCGCGTGTCAGGATTCGACCGGCCCCCGTGGCATCCCCCGCCCGCTCGGCGACGTCGCCCCCGCCGCCTCCGATGCGGACCTCGCACCGGCCGACGCAGAGGCCTCGCTGGCCGTGCGGCACCTGTGGGCCGTGGTGAACCAGAACGGCACGCTCGCGCGCGGCAGCCGGGTGACCGGCGTGAGCTACCTCGGCGTCGGCCGCTACGAGATCACCTTCGACCGCAACGTCTCCGGCTGCGCCTACATCGCCACCACCAGGAACGCGTACAGCCAGGCGCTCGGCGTCTACACCGCCGGCGGCCACATCAGCGCGAACGGCGTCTACGTCGAGACCAAGAACCAGGGCGGGGGGCTCACGGATGGGCCGTTCAACCTGCTGGTCTCCTGCGGTCCGCTCAACACCCGGTTCGCCGTCGTCGGCTACTCGGCCAACCTGGTGCGCTCCACCCCGGGAACCAGCCTCACCGCGCTGGGCGCGGGCCGGTACCAGGTGCGGTTCACGTCGGGCGTCGGCGGCTGCGCCTTCCTGGCGACCGTGGCCGATCCGGCCAACGGCCTCGTCTACAACCCTTCCGGCGTGTACACGGGCAAGGGTCCGGACGCGAAGACCGTCTACATCGAGACCAAGAACCCGGGCGGCGGGCTGCAGGACGGCGTGCCGTTCCACCTCGCCATCATCTGCTCGGGCACGGCCACGTCGCGGTTCGCGGTGGTGAAGGCGAGCGGGATCAAGCAGCGCGCGGCCACCGGGACGACGTCGAGCAAGACCGCGACCGGGAACTACCAGATCGCGAACAACCTGAACATCGGCGCCTGCGCCGCCGTGGCGACCCGCGGCTCGGTCAACACCGCGGTGCCGTTCTCGCCGGCGACGGTGGAGATCATTCCGGGGGCGAATGCGAAGAGCTTCGGTGTGCAGGTGCGGGAGCTGCTGTTCTTCGGTGGGGCGCTGGCCGATCAGGCGTTCCATGCGGCGGTGATCTGCTGACGCAGCGAGGGGTGACTCAGGCGGCGTGAAGGCCGCACGGCCGGCTCGTCTTGGCGACGGGCCGGCCGTTTTTTCCCCCGACCAGGAAGAGCTCCTTAGTCGCAGCCCCGGCCTGGCGGACCGCGGTCGAGCGGAGACCCAGCGCGATGACCGCGGCCGCCACCAGGCAGCCGGCGAGCAGCAGGAGCGCCGGGGTGAAGCTCCCGGTTCGCTCCCGCACGGTGCCGATCAGAAAGGGTCCCACGAAGCCGCCGACCGCGCCCATCGAGTTGATGAGCGCGATGCCGCCGGCGGCCGCCTGCTCCCGGAGGAACGCCGTCGGCAGGGCCCAGAAGGGGCCCAGCCATCCGAGCACGCCGAACGCGGTGAGCGACAGTCCGGCGACCAGGAGGCCCGTGGTGTCGGTCCGGGTGATCGCGACGAACCCCAGCGCGCCGGCGAGCGCCGGCAAGGCGAGATGGAGATGGCGCTCGCCGGTGCGGTCGGAGCTGCGGCCGACCAGGACCATCCCGACGGCGGCGACTGCGTAGGGAATCGCGGTGATGACCCCGACCTCGAAGTTGGTGAAGTCGCCGCTGGCCTTCACCAGCTGGGGGAGCCAGAGGGTGAATCCGTAGAGCGCGACGACAAGCAGGAAGTAGCTCAGCCCGAGCCACCACACCACCGGATTGCTCAGCGCCCGCCGCAGGCTGGCACCATGCGGGTGTGTGACCTCACTGGCCCGCTCCGCCTCCAGTAGTGCTTCGAGCGACGCGCGCTCCTCCGGGCGAAGCCAGCGCGCGTCTGCGGGGCGGTCCGGCAGCAGCCACAGGACCGCGACGCCGACCAGGATCGAGGGAATGCCCTCCAGCAGGAAGAGCCACTGCCATCCCTGCAGTCCGAGCGTGCCGTCGAGCCCGAGCAGCGCGCCCGAGATCGGCCCGCCGATCACGCCGCACACCGGGATCGCCGCGAGAAACCAGGCGAACGCTCGCGCCCGCTCCCGGGCGGGATACCAGCAGGTGAGGTAGTAGATGATGCCGGGGAAGAATCCCGCCTCCGCCACACCCAGGAGGAAGCGGAGGACGTAGAAGCTCCAGGGCTGGTGCACCAGCATCATCGCCGATGCCGCCATCCCCCAGGTCACCATGATCCGCGCGATCCAGATCCGCGCGCCGGTCCGGTAGAGCACCAGGTTGCTGGGGACCTCGAACAGGGCGTAGCCGATGAAGAACACGCCGGCGCCAAAGCCGTACACCGCGGGCCCGAAGCCCAGGTCGCGGTTCATCTCCAGGGCGGCGAAGCCGACGTTGACGCGGTCGAGGAAGTTGAGGATGTAGAGGAGGAACAGGAACGGGATCAGCCGGCGGGAGACGCGGGCCACCGCGGAGCGGGCGAGGTCGGAAGTGGTGGCGTCGCTCATTCCGCCTTCGCGAGCCTGGCCCGCACGTCGGTGAGCCAGTTGAGCACCACGACCAGCCGCCGCGCCTCCCCGCTCCCCGCCTCGGCGGTCCGCTGCAGCATGATGAACGACCGATCGTCGGGCCCGACGCCGAAGGCCTGATGCCAGGGCGTGAAGGCGAACGACCGAGTGCTGAAGAGCATCTCCCGGCCGGTCACCTGGAAGTCCTCCGCGCCCTGCACCCTCGCCGCCACCATGGAGTCCCCCTCGGCGACGTAGAACAGCTCGCGCCCCGAGCGGGCCCACACCGGGCTCGTCCCACCCGAGGGCGACACCTGCCAGCGGGCCCGGTCGACCTGGGGGAAGGGCCGCACGTAGACCTCCTCCTTCCCCGACTCCAGCGAGACGTAGGCGATCCACCGGGCGTCGGGCGAGATCGCGGGCATGTACTCGTCCGCCGGACCGGCGGCCACGGTGATCGGTGGCGCGTCGCCATCGAGCCGGCGGGCATAGACGTCCCGAACGCCGGGCACGGTCCCGGTCCGGTAGGCGAGCCACTGCCCGTCGCGCGACCAGTCCGCCTCGTCCACCTGTGACGTGTCCTCGGGGAAGAGCCGCTCCGGCTTGTCGCTTCCGTCGGCCCGGACGCGGTACAGGTAGGTGCCCTTCCCGTGGGCGTCCGAGCTGAAGCTCAGCGTCCGCCCGTCGGCCATCCAGGCGCCTCGGTAGCTCACCGACGCGGTCTCGAAGGTGAGCCGGGTGAGGGGTCCGGCATCGAGCTGTTTGACCCAGAGCGTCGAGCCGGCGCCATCCAGCGTGCTCATGGCGACCCGGCGACCGTCCGCTGACGGGTTCATGCTGACGAGCCGGCCGCGCCAGGACGGATCGAGCACGCGACTCCTCCCGCTGCGGTCCACCTGGGCCAGGGTCGCGGTCCCTCCCGAGCTCGCAGGCAGGTAGACCAGGGTCCCCTCGTCGGAGATGGCGAACTCGGGAATGATGCCCAGCTCCAGCTGCACGCCGGTCAGCAGCAGCGTCGGCTCGCTGGTGAACCGCAGGGTCTCGACGTCGAACGGACCGCCCACCACGCTGCCGTCCCCCCGCACAGCGAGCAGGATGCCGCTCGGGAGATAGAATCCGCGCGCGGCTCCGATGAGGATGGTATCCATGGTCTGGGACTTCAGGTCGATCGCGACCAGGACCGGTCCCGCGCAGGTGTTCCCGCAGCGGGTCGCCAGGAGCACGTCCTTGCGCGGCAAGGGCACCGGATAGTGGGTGACTCCAGTCGACGGAGCGGGGACCATCACCGTCGTGGGGCCACCGTGGGACGACACCACCTTGAAGGCAAAGCCGCTCGCCAGGTAGATGATTCGCCCGTCGTCCAGCCAGGCTCCGCCGCCGACGGCGAGGGCGACGTCTTCGGCCAGCTGCACCGGAGTTCCCCCGCCGGCCGGAATCTTGAAAAGCTTGTTGGCCACGACGTAGCCGATCCATTGGCCGTCCGGCGAGAAGAACGGCGCGTCCGCGCCCGCGGTCCCGGCCAGCGTGCGCGCCTCGAGGTCGCCGCGCTCGCGCACCAGCAGTTGGGTGACGTTGGAGCCGGGCCGGGCAACGAAGGCGAAGCGGGACCCGTCGCGGGCGACCGCGAGGGCGGTGCCGTAGAAGCCGGTGTGGTTCACCCGCAGGTCGGGGATGTCGAGCGTGAGGCGGGTGACCGGTTGCTCCGCCGGCCGCCGCGTTCCCCGGGTGGCCAGCAGCACCGCCGCGGCCGTGGCGATCGCCGCGATGGCACCCAGCGCCAGCATCGCTCGCGAGCGCGGCGCGGGCGCGGCGGCGCGGCGGGTGGTGGTCGTGCGAGCGCTCTCACCCTTGAGGGCCGTGGCATACTCGGCCGCGCTGCCGAAGCGGTCGGCCGGCAGCTTGGCCAGCGCCGTGAGCACGGCGTCCTCCACCGCCGCCGGCACGCTCTTCCGCTGAGCTGTGAGGCTCGCGGGCTCTGCCGTCATCACCTTGGCCACGATCGCCTGCGCGGTCGGGCCGGTGAAGGGCGGCTCACCCACCAGCATCTCGTAGGTCATCGCGCCGAGCGCGTAGACGTCGGAGCGCGCGGTGATCTCGCGCTCGCCCATGGCCTGTTCGGGTGACATGTAATGCGGGGTACCGAGCGACATGCCCGTCTCGGTCATCCGGCTGCCGCCACCGGCGCTCGAGACCGCCAGCGCGATCCCGAAGTCCGCCACCAGCGCCGAGCCGTCGTGCAGCATCACGTTCTCGGGCTTGATGTCCCGGTGGATCACCCCGTGGCGGTGGGCGTAGTCCAGCGCGGCCGCCACCTCGGACGCGAGCCGGACCGCGTCGTTGATCGGCAGCTGCTTCTCGCGCTGCAGCCGGTCCCTCAGGCTCTCTCCTTCGACGAACGGCATCACGTAGTACGCGGTGCCGTTGACCTCGCCGCTGTCGATCAGGCCAAGGATGTGGGGATGCTGCAGCGTGGCGATGGTCTGGATCTCCCGCAGGAACCGCTCGGCGCCGATCACCGCCGCCAGTTCCGGCCGCAGCACCTTGATGGCCACCTTGCGCCGGTGCTTGAGATCTTCGGCGAGATACACCGTCGCCATGCCGCCCTGGCCCAGCTCCCGCTCGATGCGGTAGCGGTCGGCAAGCGACGCGACGAGGCGATCAGGGATCAGATCGTCCACCTATGCTCGGTTCGGATGTGGAGGGCGCGGGGTGTGGAAGGCTGGCGCCTGGATGTCGGTCGGGAGCCGGCTGAATATCGCCGCCCGGGAGCCTGAGAGCCAGTCGGCCGGGCGCAGGCGAGCGGGATCTCCCTCTCCCGGCGCAGGCGAGCGGTGGAGAGATCCCGCTCTCCGGGCGCCACCGTGCCCGCCACGCATGAGCAGAGAGACCACCGGCGGCGGAGTGGGGTGGCGGGCACTAACGCGCCCTCCGATCGGGATCTCTCCACCGCTCGCCCGAGCCGACCGGCCCAGCGGCTCACGTGCGTCAGCGCCCGACCTGAATGATGCGCCGACCGATCAGGTGGTCACGGCCGGCGCAACCCGCGCACGGCACGCGGTCAGAGCCCGCAACGTGAAGATGCCCGCAGGCAATGGGGGGAGGGGCCGCGATCGGAGGGCGCGTTAGTGCCCGCCACCCCACTCCGCCGCCGGTGGTCTCCTCGCTCATGCGTGGCGGGCACGGTGGCGCCCGGAGAGCGCGGCCCCTCCCCCCATTGCCCCCCGGTGATCAGCGCGACGCCGCGGCGAAGATCTCCGGATGCGCCGCCGCCGCCCGCTTCCGCATCTCGGCCGCGTCCTCGCGCATGCGCCCCAGGACCTCCCGATAGCGCGGCTCCCCCCGCACCGAGGCGAAGAACGGATCGATCTCCAGCACCCGCGCGTCCTTCCACCCCGCCCGGTACGCACGCTCGAGCCACTCCATCGCCTCACCAGCGCGCCCCTCGACCGCCGCGATCGCCGCCAGCTCGACCGGCGCACCCGGCCCCTCGGCGCCGGCCTCGTGGCTCCGGCGCGCTGCGTCCGCCGACTCCCGCCACAGCTTCCGGGCGCGCCCCTCGTCCCCCCGCCGATGCAGCGTCATCGCGTAGAGCGACCGCAGCGACTCGGGGAACATCTGCGCCGGCGCGTCGGGGTCGCGCGTCGCCAGCGGCGCGATGAGTGCCTCCGCGTCGGGCGCGGCCAGCACCACGGCGGTCTCCGCCAGGATCGGCGCTCCCTCGGTGTCATCCGGGTCGTTCGCCACCAGCTTCCGCGCACGCTCGAGTGCCGCGGGGCCGGCGCCGCGCCGCAGGTCCAGCGCGGCCAGCAGCCCCTGCACCCGGAGCTCGCCGGGGAACCGCCGCTCCGCGCCCAGCAGGTAGCGGGCGCTCGCCGAGTCGTCGCCCAGCGAGAGGAGCGGAAGCCCGACGTGATAGGGTCCGTGGATTTTATTGGGGTCGAGCTGGGTGGCGCGCAGCGCATAGTCCAGCGCCTCGTCGTATCGGCCGAGGGCGACGTAGGCGTTGGCCAGGTCGGCCATGGCGCCGTCGTGGCTGGGTTCCAGCTCCAGCGCTCGGAGATACGATCGCCGCGCGTCGGCCAGCCGGAGCTGGTTGCTCTGCAGGTCGCCCAGGGCGAAGTGGCCATCGGCCAGCTCGGGGTCGAGCGCGATCGCCTTCCGCGCTGCGGCGAAGCCCGAATCGGCATAGGCCGGCTCGCCGGCCACGCTGCGGAACATGTAGGTGCGGGCCAGGTGCGCCCAGGCCGCGGCGAAGCTGGAGTCGAGCTGGATCGCCTGGTGCAGCAGCTCCGCGCGGGTGGTCCTCTCCGATTTCCGAGTGGCCCTGAGGTCGAGCGCCCGCAGGTACAGTTGATAGGCCGCCATGTTGCTGGTCGGGGCCCGGCCCACCCGCCGGTCCTCGGCCGGACTGAGCGTG
The DNA here is from genome assembly GCA_963846545.1 of uncultured Gemmatimonadales bacterium. Taxonomy (GTDB): domain Bacteria; phylum Gemmatimonadota; class Gemmatimonadetes; order Gemmatimonadales; family GWC2-71-9; genus CAVVWJ01. The sequence continues at coordinate 808,976 of CAWJWG010000003.1, forward strand.
GCCCGCAGCGCCTCGGCGACCTTGTGGGCGACGTCGTCCTGCACCGCGAACAGGTCCGCCATCTGGCGGTCGTACTGCTCCGACCAGAGCGACTGGCCGGTGCGCACGTCGGTCAGACCCACCACGATGCGGACCCGGTCGCCGGCGAGTCGCACGCTGCCGTCCACCACGCTCCCCACGCCGAGCTCGCGCGCCATCCGCTCCAGCCGGTCCCCGGCGCTGTCGTACTGCGCGGTCGCGGACCGCCCCAGCACCCGCAGCGCGCCGACCCGCGCGAGCTGGGTGGTGATCTCCTCCGTCATGCCGGCGCTGAAGTACTGCTGCGCGGTGTCGCGGGAGATGTTGCGGAAGGGAAGGACGGCCACCACCCGCGGGCCCTCGCTGGCCGCGTCGCCCGCCGCCTGCGCGCCACCGCGAGAACGGAACCAGGCGAGCCCCGCGACGACCGCGACAGCGGCGGCGACGAGCAGACCGATGGCCACAGGCCGCCGCGACGGCGCTCCGCTGCGCTCGCGAGTGCGCCCGGAGTCATCGGATCGCTCGAGCAGCGCCGCCGCGAAGTCCGCGGCGCTGGCGTAGCGATCGGCCGGCACCCGCTCGAGCGCCCGGTGCACCGCGCGGTCCACCGCCGGCGGAACGGTCCGCCGCTGTCCCGAGAGCGACGGCACGTCGGCGGTCATCACCTTGGCGACGATCGCCTGAGCCGTGGCCCCGGTGAACGGCGGCTGCCCCACCAGCATCTCGTAGAGCACGCAGCCGAGCGAGAAGATGTCGCTCCGCGCGTCCACCGCCCGCTCGCCCATCGCCTGCTCGGGACTCATGTAGGCCGGCGTGCCGAGGCTCATCCCGGTCTCGGTCATCCGGCTGCCGCCCGCCGCACTGGCCGCGAGGGCGATCCCGAAGTCCGCCACCAGCGCGGCGCCGTCGTGCAGCAGGATGTTCTCGGGCTTGATGTCGCGGTGGATCACGCCGTGGCGGTGGGCGTAGTCGAGCGCGCCGGCCACCTCGCCCGCGATCCGCACCGCGTCGGCCACCGGCAGCTGCGTCTCCCGCGATCAGCCGGTCGCGCAGCGTCTCCCCCTCGACGAAGGGCATGACGTAGTAGAGCAGCCCCTCGGCGGCCCCGGAGTCGAACAGCGGCAGGATGTGGGGATGCTGCAGGCCCGCGGTGGTCCTGATCTCGCTCAAGAACCGCTCGGCGCCGATGGCCGCGGCCAGCTCCGGCCGCAGCACCTTCACCGCGACTCGACGATCGTGCTTCGCGTCGTGCGCGAGGTAGACCGTCGCCATGCCCCCCGCGCCCAGCTCCCGCTCGATGCGGTAGCGGTCGGCCAGGGCGGTCGCGAGGCGATGAAGGACGGGACCGTCCACCTGTCTACGCTCGTCGTCTGATGTTGAGGGCGCGGATTGCGGCGGGCTGGCGCCGGGGTCAGCGGTCGGGGATCACCGTAAATATCGCCGCCCCGTTCACCGTGAGCCAGGGATCGAGCCCGGGCTGATGAGGGCACCGACCGCAGGCCCAGGATAACGCGGCCGCCGCGAGTCGCACCGACGTTTTCGTGGTGCCCCCGACTTGCCACCCGCTCGCCGCCGAGGCCATCGTATGGGTATGGCCGCTCCTGTCTACTACACCGCCGACCAGGTCCGGGCACTCCCCGACGACGGCAACCGCTACGAGGCGGTGCACGGGGAGCTCCTGGTGACGCCCGCGCCCAGGGCCCTCCATCAGGAAGTCGTGCGGCGGCTCGTGGTGCGACTGAGTCTCTACCTCGAGACGGAGCCCGTCGCCCACGTCCTCCCCGCTCCGGCCGACATCTCGTGGGGGCCGGACACCATGGTACAGCCCGACGTCTTCGTGGTGCCGCTGGAGCAGGCCCGGACACTGGACTGGACCAGGATGAAGACGCTGCTGCTGGTGGCCGAAGTACTCAGCCCCTCCTCGGCTCGCGCCGACCGCTTCACCAAGCGGATCGAGTATCAACGGCAGGGAATCCCGCTGTATTGGGTGATCGATCCGGAGCAGCATCTGGTGGAGGTATGGACCCCGAAGGACACCGCGCCCCAGCTCGAGCGCGAGCGTCTCGTGTGGCAGCCGGCGGGAGCAACCGGACAGTTCGAGCTGGAGCTAGAAACGCTGTTCCGCCCCATCTAGCTGACTCGGTGGCAATTGGAGATGCTGGCAGGCGAGCGGCGAGGGGCACGATCGGAGGGCGCGTTAGTGCCCGCCATCCCACTCCGCCGCTGGTGGTCTCCCCGCGCATGCGTGGCGGGCACGGTGGCGCCCGGAGAGCGTGCCCCTCGGCCGCTCGCCGGCTGGCTCCGATCCACTAATACGGGCATAATCCCAGCCGTGCCCTACCTCCTCGCGCTCGCGGCGGCGCTGTTCTACGGCGCGGGTGACTTCACCGGCGGGCTCGCCGCCCGGCGTGCCGGCACCCTGCCGGTCGTCCTGCTCTCCCAGCTCAGCGGGCTGGTGCTCCTGGCGGCGCTGCTGCCCGTGCTGCCACCCTCCTCCCCATCGCGCACCGACTTCCTCTGGGGCGCCGTCGCCGGCGTGACCGGAGGCATCGGCGTGGCCCTGCTCTACCGCGCGCTCGCGATCGGACGCATGGCGGTGGTCGCCCCGACCACGGCCGTCTGCGCCGTCGCGCTGCCGGTGGTGGCTTCCGTCGCCCTGGGCGAGCGGCCCGGCATCCTGGCGGCGGTGGGTATCGTCGTGGGTCTCGCGGCGATCGTGCTGGTGAGCCAGGAGACCGCTCCCGCCGAAGCCGATGCGCCGGCGAGTCGCGGACGGTTCCCGCCCGGCGTCGGCATCGCCCTGATCTCCGGGGTCGCGATCGGCTTCTTCTTCCTGGCGCTGACCCGGAGCAGCCCCGAGGCGGGGATGTGGCCGATCCTGGCGGCGCGAGCCACGTCGGTGCTGATCTTCGGCAGCGCCGTGGCTGTACGCCGGCTGTCGGTCCGGTTGCCCGGGGTGCTCGGGCTCACCTTGTTCTGCGGGGCGCTGGACATGCTGGCCAACGCGCTCTACCTGCTCGCCTCGCGGGTCGGACCGCTCAGCGTCGTGGTGACGCTCGCGTCGCTCTATCCGGCGAGCACGGTGCTCCTGGCACGGGTCATCCTGCACGAGCGGCTCAACTCGCGCCAGATCGCCGGCGTGGCCTGCGCGCTCGCCGCCATCCTGCTGATCGTAGGGGGCGGGCGGTCCTGAGCACGCCGGGCCGGGGCATGGATGCCCCGGCATGGCCCATGATGTCGCGCCTCTCTTGACCTGAGAAAATCGAGATCTCCGCGGGGCGAGCCCACGGCTTCACGCAGGATCAGGTCGCGCTAGCGCCGAGCACGGCGGGTCGGTTGCTGCGCAAGTCAACGCGGCCAGTCGTTACTGAGACTTCTCACCCGCTTGATCTCCTCCAGCACCTCGATATCCGCCGCATCCTGGAGCCGGCCGGTCCGCTTGGTGGCGATCAGGTCATCCAGGCCGATATAGGGAATGACCACGCCCTCGACCTGGGCCGAGGCGCCACGTTCGACCGCGTCTTCGTACGAGACCGTCCAGGCTACCGTGAAGATGTCTACCGCCGGGTCGTCGCCGATCACCGTGATCGGACGGGCAAGCAGCTCCCGGGCGGTCCACTCGCGCGCGAAGCCGTACCCGGTCTTGGCCAGGCCGTCGAGGACCCGCTGGGCGTTGTCCGGGCTCGGCTCGATCAACACGTCGAGATCGGTGGTCGCCCGCACGTAGCCGTGCAGGATGCAGGCGATGCCTCCGATGACCAGGTACCGGGCGCCGGCCGCATTGAGCGCCTGGCAGATCCGCGCGGCCATCAGCTTCGGCCCAGGCCCTCGAGGCGGCGCGCCTTCTTCCATGTGTCGAAGTCCTCGTATGAATCGAACCCGATGACCTGCGCCCGCCGCCCGGTCCCGGAGGTGGGGGCCAGGCGGAGCAGCGCCGCCGCCCGACGCAGCCGCTCTTCCGGCGCGAGCCGCAAATCCGCCAGCAGATGCTGCCGCCGTGCGGCCGCGACCTCCGCGACTTCGAGCGGTGGCGCGGCGTGGCTCGGCGGACCGCTCCGGTAGCTCCGGATTGCCTCGGCGATGACCCAGCTGCGGGGCCGGTCCAACTCTCTGGCGCGGCGGTCGGCGGCGGCGAGAATCTCGCGGGGCAGGGTGATCGAGATGCGGGCGTACGAGGACTTGCGGGGCATGGCCGGTAACATACAGTAATACCGGATAATATCAAGCAGAGGCCGGGCGGACGTGCTGTCCGGCTAAGTGATGTCCGCAGGCGAGCGGCCGAGGGGTAGGCTCCGTGCCCCTCGGCCGCTCGCCCGGAGACGCGACGTCCGCACGCTGGCGACCCGGGAGAGTCACCGGCATCAACGAGATCCGAACAGCTCCGCCAACCCCAGCGTGAACCCCGGCACCACGTCCTCGCCATCGAGACTCTCGCCGACCGCGATGACGCTGGCTGCACGATCGGGGTAGCGCACGATCACTCGCTGTTTCTCCGGATCGACGATCCAGACCAGGCGTGCGCCGCCGGCGAAATAGTCCGCGATCTTCTCCTCGACGTCGGACCACCGACTGCTCGGGGACAGGATCTCGACCGCGAGATCGGGCGGACCAGGGATGAACTGCTCGGGAATCCGTTCGGGTGGCAGCCGGGCGAGGCTGACGAAGGAGACATCCGGCCCGCGGACCGTATCGGGCGCTAGCTGCAGCACGTAGCCGGCCTCGACCAGGACGGTGCCGAGCCCGTGAAGCTGGACGTAATTGCCAAGGCGCGCCACGAGTCTGCCGGCGATCCGCCCGTGAACGCCACCGGGAGGCTCGGAGACGAGGGGCACCCCCCGGACCAGCTCGTAATGCGTGGAGTCGGGGTACCGGAAAAGCTCATCGGCGGTGACGACCCGCGTCGGCTGAGACATGAGCCGAGCTTACGCTCGGCGCGAGGCCACGGTCAAGAGCCGAAAACCGCGAGCCGTCCCGCTCTCGACCGAGCATGCTGAGATGCCGCCCCACCACCGGCCGTTCACCGAGCCCGAGAGTACTCCGCCGCCCGCTCCGGCTTCCCCCACCCCCGATACAGCTCCGCGACCTGCGCCGCCGCGCTCCGTGCCAGCGTATCCCTCATGCTGTCCCGAATCGCGAGCACCCTGAGCGCCAATGGCTCCGCCTCGGCCCACCGCCGCTGATCCATCAGCAGCGACACCATCGCCGCCGCCATCCGCGCGAAATCCGGCGGCAACAGCTTGCCGTCGGGCGTGTCGACCTCGAGCGCCCAGCGCAGGTTGCGCTCCGCCTCCGCCAGCCGCCCCAGCCGGTACTCGTTCCGACCGAGACTCGCCGTCGCCCATACCACGTCTATGTGTTCCGGACCGTACGCGCGCCGCATGCGGTCCAGCGCTTCCCGGTACAGCGGCTCGGCCGCCGCGTGCTCGCCTCTCACGAACTGCGCCACGGCCAGATTGAACAGCGTGCGCCCGATGGCGGGGTTGTCGTCGGCGAGCACCGCGCGGCGCATCCTCAGCACCTGCTGCAGCACCGCGGAGTTGCTGTCGCGGAATCCGGCGGCGTCGTACACCAGGCCGAGGTTCTCCAGGTGCGTCGCGAGCATCGGGTGGGACGGGCCGAAGAGCGCCGAATCGAGGGCCACCACCTGGTGCATGAGAGCCAGCGCCTCGGCGTGGTCGCCCTGGTAGGAACGGCTGAGCGCGAGGTCGTTGCGGATGCCGAGCCCGGTGGCGGTCCGCTCCTGGCCGATGTCGCCCAGCATCGTGAGCGCCGAGCGGGCGATGGAATCGGTTCGGGCCAGGTCTCCGCCGGAGAACGCGATACTGGCGAGCCGTCCCATGGACGCGGCCGCCGATTGGCTGCGCTCGCCGTAGACGGCGCGGTAGATCTCGAGCGCTTCCCGCGTCAGCGAGTCCGAGCGGCCCCGCTGGCCCAGGTCGCTCGTCACGTCGGACAGGTCGATCAGGCTCGACGCCACCATCGTGTCGCGAGCGCCGAACAGCCGGCGGCGGATCGCCAGCGCGAGCTCGGTCGTCGTCTCCGCCGAATCGAGCTTCCCCTGGGCCAGGTAGAGCATGCCGAGATCGGAGAAGCTCTCCGCCGACTCCTCGCTCTCGGCGCCGGTGAGCCGGAGCCGCTCCGCCAGCGCCGCGCGCAGCAGCGTGTCGGCCTCCGGGATCCGGCCGAGCCGCAGGTAGACGCTGCCGATGGTGCGCTTGACCGAGGCCGCGACGGCGGGGTCGGGCACGTTGCCCGCGTTCACCCGGGCCACCCCGGCGCGGAGCGCCTCGACCACCGTGATCTCCCTGGCACCGCCCTCCCACGGATCGGCCGAGCGCAGCATGTCGCCGAGGAAGGCGCTGATCGCCTGCGCCTTCGCGCTCGCCAGCTCGGCCCGGGTCCGCTCCCGCGCGATGCCCGCGATCATCACCGCCAGGCCGACCGCCGCCGTGACCGCCACCGCGACCCCGAGCCGGTGCCGGCGCACGAATCTCGACGCGGTGTAGGCCAGCGTCGGCGGCCGCGCGACGACCGGCTTGTGCTCCAGGTGCCGCTCGATGTCGAGCGCCAGGGCGTTGGCCGTGTCGTAGCGGCGGTTCCGGTCGCGCTGGATCGCCTTGAGCACGATCCAGTCGAGGTCGCCCCGGAGGTCGCGCCCCAGGCCCACCGGCGTCGTGTGCCGCTGCTGCGCCGCCGAGGTGGCGGTGTCGGCGGCGAGCCCGGAGACCCGGCGGCTCGGCGTCGGCACCTCGGCGTTGCCGAGCACGTACTTGTAGATGTAGGCCGCCGGCATCATCGCGCCCATCTCGAACGGCAGCACGCCGGTGACCATCTCGTACAGCACCATGCCGAGGCTGTAGATGTCGGACCGGGTGTCGATGTCGAGCTCGCTCGCCTCGGCCTGCTCCGGGCTCATGTAGGCCGGCGTCCCCACCATCATGCCGACCTGGGTGGCGAAGCCGCCCTCGGCGCCGCGGCCCTCGACCGCCTTGGCGATCCCGAAGTCGATGATCGTGGGGACCGGTTTCCCGTCGGTCACCCGGACCAGGATGTTGCTCGGCTTCAGGTCGCGGTGGATGACGCCCTTCTGGTGCGCGTGCTGGACGCCCTTGCAGACGGCCGCGAACAGCTCGAGCCGCCGCCGCAGATCGAGCCGCTCGGCGTCGCAGTATTCGGTGATGGGGACGCCGGCCACCAGCTCCATGACGAAGTAGGGAAGCCCGTCTTCGGTGGTGCCTGCGTCCAGCGCCTTCGCGATGTTGGGGTGGTCCATGACGGCGAGCGACTGCCGCTCGCTCTCGAAGCGGGCGAGCACCTCGCTGGTGTCCATGCCGCGGCGGATGACCTTGAGGGCGACGGTGCGGCGGAACGGCTGAAGCTGCTCGGCCTCGTAGACCAGGCCCATGCCGCCCTGGCCGAGCACGCGGACGATGCGGTAGGAGTCGATGCGGGCCGGGTGGGCACTGCGATCCGTCCCGGCAGAGGCGCCGGTGCGGACGGTCTCGTCGGAGTTGTTGGGCGCGAGGTCGGGATGGCAACGACGCACATCGACTCCTTTGGCTCGGTCGACGTCGTCTGGCGGAGAGCGTGAAGCCTGCCTCGCCGGGGGGAGAAGGGCAAGGCGAATGCCGGCCGGCCGCGGCTCGCCGCAAGGCCGTCACTGGTCACCCATTGCGCCCCCGCTTTTCCGGCTCTAGGATCGTCGAGCCCCGAAATTCCACGGTTGCAGGCAGGACCGATCCCAGCGGGAGACCGGCGTGCTCTTCAATTCGCTCACGTTCCTGGTCTTCTTCGCGGGCGTGTTGGCGCTGCACGCCCTCCCGCTGCCGTGGAAGGTCAAGAAGACCAATCTGCTGGTCGCCAGCTACGTCTTCTACGGCGCGTGGAACCCGCCCTTCGTGGTGCTGCTCTGGATCTCGACCGTCCTCGACTGGTACGTCGCCAAGTGGCTGGATCGCGAGGAGCGCCCGTCCCGCCGCCGCGGCCTGCTGCTGCTCTCCATCCTCGGCAACCTCGGCATCCTCGGCTACTTCAAGTACGGCGAGTTCCTGCTGGAGAACTGGCAGGCCGCGATGAACCTGCTCGGCATCGCCTACGCGCCGCCCGAGTGGTCCATCGTCCTGCCCGTCGGCATCTCGTTCTACACCTTCCAGACCATGGCCTATTCGCTCGACGTCTACCTGCGGCGGGAGCGGCCGGCCGACTCGTTGCTGGATTTCGCACTGTTCGTCACCTTCTTTCCTCAGCTCGTCGCCGGGCCGATCGTGCGTCCCGCGGATCTGATTCCCCAGTTTGCCACGCCGCCCCGGGTCACCCTCCGGCAGTTCGTGTGGGGGCTCGGGCTCGTCAGCCTCGGCCTCTTCGAGAAAGTGGTCGTCGCCGACACCTTGCTGGCGCCGTCCGCCGACACCGTGTTCGATGCGAAAGGCGCGGTCCACGCGCTCGACGCCTGGATCGGCGTGCTCGCTTTCTCCGGCCAGATCTTCTCCGACTTCGCGGGCTATTCGACCACCGCGATCGGCGTGAGCCTCTGTCTCGGCTTCTCGCTGATGAGCAACTTCCACTTTCCCTACGCCGCGATCGGCTTCTCCGACTTCTGGCGCCGCTGGCACATCTCCCTGTCCACCTGGCTGCGGGACTACCTCTACATCCCGCTCGGCGGCAACCGGAAAGGCCCGGGCCGCACCTACGTCAACCTGATGCTGACCATGCTGCTGGGCGGGCTGTGGCACGGCGCGAGCTGGACCTTCGTGGCGTGGGGCGGGCTGCACGGGAGCTTTCTCGCGGCGGAGCGGTTCCTGACGGAGCGATTCTCCGGCCGCCGGCTGTTCGGGTCGCCGGCCTCGCGGCTCGCCCTGGGTCTCCTCACTTACGTGCTGGTGCTCATCACCTGGGTCTTCTTCCGGGCCCAGGACTTTCCGTCCGCCTGGCGCCTGCTTCGCTCCATGTTCGGCGCCGCGGGAGCAGGCGAGTCGGTGCTCTATTGGAACGGCATCCTCGCCGTGGCGGCCGTGACGGTGGTGATGCTCGCCAGCCACTGGCGCATGCGCGACACCACGCTCGAGGCCGCCGTGGAGCGAACCCCCGCCTGGATCGTCGCGGCGGTGTGGGCGGCGATGCTGTTCGGCGTGATCATCACCCAAGGGTCTGGCAATGCCTTCATCTATTTCCAGTTCTGAGCGGCCGGTCCCCGACCGCCCCTGGGCCGCGATCCTCGTCGCGGTGGTGCTGGCGACGGCGGCGCTGACGGCTGGCTGGGAGCTCTACTGGCGCTCCGTCGGATTCGTCGCGCGAGACCACACCGACACCCCGGGGCTCTGGGCGATCCAGCGCAGACGGGCGACCGGCGACCGCACGGTGCTGATCGGGTCGTCCCGCATTTACTTCGACATCAACCTGGCCACCTGGGCGGAGGAGACGGACGGGCGCCGGCCGATCCAGCTCGCCCTGGTCGGCACCAGCCCGCGCGGGATCCTGACCGAGCTGGCGAACGACAGCACCGTCTCGGGGCTGGTGGTCGTCGACGTCACGCCGGGCATCTTCTTCCGCACCCGCCGCGGGTACCTGGGCGACTTCCCGAAGCGCGCGGCGAAAGAGACGCCCGCCGAGTGGCTGGGCCAGCGGCTGTTCATGCGGATGGAGCGGGTGTTCGCGTTCATTGATTGGGACACGCAGCTCGGTGCCATCCTCGACCGGCAGCCGCTGCCGCTCCGCCCGGGAATGGTCCTCGAGCGAGCGGTCCGCAAGATCAGCCGCACCCGGGCGGACCGCCAGACGTGGCTGGACCCTCGCATCGAAACCGACTCGGCGTACCGGCAACTGGCGCGCGACATCTGGATGGACGGCAGAGTCCGGCCCTCGCCGCCGCCCGACTCGGTCACGGCCACGATCGCGGAGCTGGCCCGCGATATCGCCAGGATCCGCGCACGGGGCGGCGACGTGGCGTTCGTGCGCTTCCCCTCGTCGGGACGGTTCCTGGAATCGGAGCGGCGCGAGGTTCCCCGCGAGCGCTATTGGGACCGGCTGGCGAAGGAGCTCGACGCCGTGGCCATCCACTACGCGGACCACCCGACGCTGCGCGACTACGACACTCCCGAGTGGTCGCACCTCTCGCGGGAGGACGCCGAGCGCTTCACCCGGGCGCTGGTACCGATCCTCATGGACTCGCTGAGGGCGCGATGAACGTTCTGGCCGCCATAGATTTTTCCGGCTTCACCGAGCCGATCCTGTCCGCCGTGGACCGGGTCGCGGCCGCGGTGCCCGAGACCAGGATCTGGCTGCTCCACGTGGCGGAGCCCGACCCGAGCTTCGTCGGCTACGAGGCCGGTCCGGACGCGGTGCGGGACCAGGTCGCCGCCGAGTACCGGCGGGAGCGGCAGCAGCTCCAGGCGTGTGCCGAGCGGGTGCGGGCGGGGGGGCGCGACGTGTCGGCGCTGGTGGTGCAGGGGGCCATCGCCGAGACCATCCTGGATGAGGCGGCGAAGCTCGAGGCCGGGCTGATCGTGATGGGATCGCACGGGTATGGCACGATTGCCGAGCTGATCGTGGGGGGCGTAAGCAAGGTCGTGTTGCGGAAGGCGCGGTGTCCGGTGCTGATCATTCCGCCGGGGCTGGCCGCGGACACCGCGGATCAGCCGCGGTGATTGTCGTCGATCAGGGCGAGCCGCTGGAAAGCGCACTGATCCGGCTGGTGATCGCCAGCGCCGCCCGCTCCTCCATCTCGGCCCCGTCCCGGTCTCCCAGCGCCGCGTGCGCCCGGGCCATCAGCGTCCGGGTCCGGGCCAGCTCGAACGGCAGGTCGATCTCGGTCCAGATCCGCCGCGCGCGGCCGAGGTGCCCGAGCGCCTCCTCGGCGTTCCCCCGCGCCAGCTCGACCGCCCCCCGCGCGAGCGCGGCCGAGGCCACGAGCGCCGGCGAGCTGTAGGTCTCCGTGATCGTCTCCAGCTCCTGCGCCGCGGAGGCCGCCCGGTCGACGGCGTCCCCGGCGATGGCGATCTCCACCAGGGCGGGCAGCAGCTTGGCGCGGCCGAGCACCGCGAGCGCGGGGTCGGCGAGCGACCGCTCGATCATCGAGCGCGCGGCCTCGGCGTTCCCCTGCGCCAGGCGCAGCCACGCGAGCCCGGGCTGCGGGTTGCGGCCGCGGCCATGCGCCTCACCGTACATGGCCTCGGCGCCCGTCTGGTCGCCCATGCGCATCCGGATCTCGCCCAGCTCGTAGAACGCCTCGCCCGCCACGTCCTTGAGGAAGTGTCCCAGCTCCTCGGCCGCGCGGCGGGCCTCCTGCTCGGCCTCGCCCAGCGCGCCCCGAAGGCGGAGGATGCCGGCCTGGTGCACCCGGCAGAGTCCGGGAAACACGGAATCGGCGTGCGGCTCGACCCAGCGGTGGGCGGCGTCGTGCCACTCGGCCGCGCGGCCGTAGTCGCCCAGGCGGTCGCAGGTGGTCATCATGTTGCAGTAGGTCCGGCCCGCCGTCATCGGGGTGAGCTGGCCGGCGGTCGCGAAGGTCATGGCGTCGTCGATCAGGGCCATCCCGTCGGCGACCTTGCCGATGGCGACCAGGATCCGGCCGCGGTCCTGGATCGCGAGCGCCTCGAGATCGGTGTCGCCGGTGCGACGGGCGATCTCGAGCGACCGGTCGGCGTGCCGCATCGCCTCCTGCGGATCGCCCTGCACGTCGAGGGTGAGCGTGGTGTGGAGACGGGCCAGCCAGCCGTGCGTCCGCGTCTCCGCGAGGCCCTCCAGGTGCTGCTCGGCGCGGCGGAGCCAGCCCTGGCCCACCGAGCGGGAGAGCCGGTGCCAGTGGTCCTCCGCGAGGGCGAGCGCGACCCGGGCCGCGGCGTCGAGCTCGACGCGCTCGACGTACCGGCGGTACGCCGCCTCCCGCGCACGGATGCAGGCCGCGCCCTCGCCGACCCACCACGCGGCTTCGGCCAGTCGCTCGAGGTCCTCCGCCTCCAGCTGCCCCGCGGCGCCCGCGGCGGTGAACCGCATGTAGGCCTCGCGCCAGCGGCCCCGGCCGATCGCCGCGCGCGCGGCCTCGAGGTCCTCCAGCGCTCCGCCGTCGCCGTCCGTCCGGTCCGGTGCCGCCACCACGCCGGCACCGGATGCGCTGCTCCGCAGGGCGTGGAACAGCGCATCGGCCGAGCTCCAGCGCTCCGCCGGCTCCTTCCGGAGACAGCGCGCGACGATCTCGGCGAGCGCCGCCGGCACGTCCGGCCGCCGGGCGGCCAGCGGCACCGGCTCGCGGGTCGCGTGGGCGACCAGCAGCGGTCCCAGCTCCAGGCCGGTGAACGGCGGCTCGCCCACGAGCAGCTCGTAGGCCACCACGCCGAGCGCGTAGAGGTCGGCCCGGTGGTCCAGCGTGGGCTCGGCACCGACCTGCTCCGGCGCCATGTAGGCCGGCGTTCCCACCAGGCCGCCGGCGATCGTGAGCCCCGGATCGCCGGCGGGCTCGATCGCCTTCGCCACGCCGAAGTCGGCCAGCAGGACGTAGTCCCCGCCGAGCATGACGTTCTCCGGCTTCACGTCGCGGTGGACCACCCCGCGCCGGTGGGCGTAGGCCAGCGCGCGCGCGAGGTCCTGGAGCACGGGCACGGCCTCGGCGACGGAGAACCGTCCCCGGCGGCGGAGCCGCCCGCGGAGCGTGTCGCCCTCGACGTAGGGCATGGTGTACCACAGAATCCCGTCGGTCGCCCCGGAGTCGTAGACGGGGAGGATGTTGGGGTGCTGGAGCTGAGCCGCGAGCCGGATCTCGCGCTGGAAGCGCTCGGGGCCGAAGAGGGAGCCGAGCCCGGCGCGCAGCACCTTGATGGCGACGGGGCGGTCGTGCTTCAGGTCCTGGGCGAGGTACACGGTCGCCATGCCGCCGCGGCCCAGCTCGCGGCCGAGCCGGTAGCGGTCGGTGATCGCGGCCTGGAGGCGGGCGAGGGGCGTCCGGGAGGGCGCGGGTTTGGGTGGCGGGGGGCATGGGGGAATGCTAGGGGGCGGGGCGCGGAAGGGCCAGCGGGCGGTCATGATCAGGGCCGATGCCTGTCGCTTCGTACCAAGGTAGGTTCCCGGGGCCCCCTTCCGAACCGTTCCAGCAGGTCAGCGGTTCATACCTATATGGTCAGGATCCTACGGCATTCGTGGCCCCGGTGGCCGGCGTGGCTCAGCCGGGGTGTG